>JAWKUN010000004.1:0-1243099 GCA_041398565.1 Planctomycetota bacterium
CGGACGTCGGTGGTGATGAAGGATTCTGTGCGAGCGAGCAAGCTCGCTCGAAGCGAATCCTCGGCGAGGGCGGCAGCGACGTAACGGTGGCCGCGCAGCGGCGGACGTCGGTGGCGATGAAGGATTCTGTGCGAGCGAGCAAGCTCGCTCGAAGCGAATCCTCGGCGAGGGCGGCAGCGACGTAACGGTGGCCGCGTAGCGGCGGACGTCGGTGGCGATGAAGGATTCTGTGCGAGCGAGCAAGCTCGCTCGAAGCGAATCCTCGGTTAGGGCGGCAGCGACGTAACGGTGGCCGCGTAGCGGCGGACGTCGGTGGCGATGAAGGATTCTGTGCGAGCGAACAAGCTCGCTCGAAGCGAATCCTCGGCACCATGTGTGGCTGCGCGGCGATCGCGTAAGCGGCGGTCGCCGAGCGCCAACCGGAGGTGTCCATGACCAAACCCTGCGTCACTGTCCTGCTGCTGACCTCGTCGTTCGCGGCGTCGCCCTTGCCGGCCGCGCTCCAGGAGGCTGAGCCGCGGCGGCTCCCCAACGTGGTGGTCGTGCTCGCGGACGACCTCGGATACGGCGATCTCGGCTGCTACAACAGCGAGGCCAAGTGCGCGACCCCCAACGTCGACCGCTTGGCGAGCGAGGGGATGCGCTTCGTCGACGCGCACGCTGCGTCGACGGTGTGCACGCCGTCCCGCTACGGATTGCTCACCGGGCGCATGCCCTTCCGCACCGGCTTCCGCGGCGTGTTCGTGGGTGTCGGCGGCCCCTCACTGATCGAACCCGAACGGCTGACTCTGGCGTCGCTGTTGCGTGACGCGGGCTACCGGACGGCGTGTGTCGGCAAGTGGCACGTCGGGCTCACGTTCGAGGACGAACACGGGCGACGGGTGACGGGAGGCGGGGTGGACGCGGTGCGGCGCGTCGACTTCTCGCGGCGGATCCCCGACGGGCCGATCGACAGGGGCTTCGATCGCTTCTTCGGTACGGCGTGTTGCCCGACGACGGATTGGCTGTACGCGTTCATCGACCAGGACCGCGTCCCCGTGCCGCCGACAGTCCTGCTCGACCGCAGCAAGTTGCCGCAGCACCCGTATTCGCGTGACAACCGGCGCGGACTCCAGGCCCCCGGCTACGACCTCGAAGAGGTGGACCTCGAGTTCCTGGCCAAGAGCCGCGCCTTCCTCGAAGACCACGCTGCCCACCATCGCGACCGGCCGTTCTTCCTCTTCCACTCCATGCAGGCCGTCCACCTGCCGTCGTTCGCGGCCGAGCGCTTCCGTGGCAAGACGCAGGCGGGACCACACGGCGACTTCATCCACGAGATGGACGCGATCGTCGGCGAGCTGATGGCGACTCTCGAACGCCTGGACCTGGCCGGCGACACGCTGGTGCTGTTCACCAGCGACAACGGGCCCGAGGTGCTCACCGCCCTGCGCATGCGGGCCGACCACGCGCACGATCCCGCGCGTCCGTGGCGCGGGCTCAAACGCGACCAGTGGGAGGGCGGGCACCGCGTTCCGTTGTTGGTGCGCTGGCCGGGTCGCGTGCAGCCAGGTACTGAGACCGACCAGCCCGTGAGCCTGACCGACGTGCTGGCGACGTGTGCCAGTGTTGTCGGAACCGAGCTGCCCGACGACGCCGGAGAGGACAGCTTCGACCTGATGCCGATCCTCGACGGGACGCAGGGTGAGGTTCCGATGCGCCCCTACGTGCTGCAACAGACCTGGACCCTGCAGCTGTCGATCCGTCGGGGTCGGTGGAAGTACCTCGACCACCGCGGCTCGGGCGGCAACGACTACTCGAAGGCGCCGCTCGACGCGCTGGCCATCCCCGAGCGCCAGCCGGACGCGCCAGGACAGCTCTACGACCTCGATGCCGATCCCGGCGAGACCACGAACGTGTACGGCGAGCACCCGGACGTGGTGAAGGAGCTGCGGGGGCTCTTGGAGCAGGCCAGGGCGAATGGACGCAGCCGACCACGCCGGCGCTAGCGCCCGAGGAGCTCAGCTGCCCTGCAGGATGTGCAACAGGATTGCACGAACGTGCAGGCCCGGCCCCGGCCCGAGGGCGTAGGGGCCGACGCAAACCCCTGAGAGTCGTCGTCCGCGAAGGTCGACGGAGCCGCGTGCCGCTGCTGGGCCAGACAGCCGAAGGTGCCGCGCGGCTTGCGTCGTGCCGTCAGGCGACGTCGGCCTCGGGGTGGTCGGCGTCGCGACGAAGGACCGGGCAAACGAAAGACCGAAGCCCGGGCCCGAGTTCGAAGCGCCGACGCGACACAAGCACCCGTGCGTGACGAGGGTCACCTCTTCTCCAACCCTTGCAACGAACCGGATGCCCATGAAGCCCCATCGCGTTCTCCTTCTCTCCGTCCCCGCCGTCCTCGCCCTGAGCACGGACGCGTTCTCTCGCGGAACCGGGTACTACTCCTCGACTGTCACGCGTTCGACGCCGTCGTGCGGTTCGTGCCACAGCTCGAATCCTGGTGGGGTGAGCGTCTTCGTCGATCCCATCCAGCGCTCTCTGTCGGCGAGCGCGGCAACGTCGATCATCGTGCGCGTCTCGGGCCCGTCGGGCACGACCGGCGGCATGGCCTGTGACGTGACGGCGGGCACCTTGTCGCCCGGAACCAACACCACGATCACCAACGGTGGGCTCACCCACTCGAACAACAGCGCGCGTACCTGGACTTTCGGCTACACGGCCCCGAGCTCTCCGGGTCCGGTCGATCTGTACACGGTGGCCATGGCCTCGAACGGGTCCGGGTCCAGCGGCGACTCCTGGGCCTTCTTCGGTTCCGATCCTGCCGCCACGCAATCGACGCCCGTGCGCATGTTCGTGAACGCGCCCGGCGTCGTCGCGTACGGCACGAGCTGTGTCGGCAGCTATGGCAACGTCCCGGTCGCCGGCTCGCGGCAGACGCCTTCGGTCGGCAATGCCAGCTTCTCCATCGAGATGTGGGGCGCCGCTCCGAGCAGTCCCGCGTCGCTGCTCCTCGGTGTGACGGCGTACAACCCCGGCATCGACTTGACCTTCTTAGGCGTGTCGGGGTGCTTCCTGTTCGTCGACCCGGTCGCGACCTTTGCCGGCACCACCAGCGGTGGCAGTGCCCCGCGAGGCGAGGGGAACGTGACCTTCCCGGTGCCGCTCCCCAATGTGCGCTCGATGATCGGCCACAGCCTGCACTTCCAGGCCTTGGTGGTCGATTCGAGCAGCGGCCGGCGGACACCGCTCACGCTGACCAACGGTCTGACCGTGACCTTCCAGTGAGCGGGAGCGCCGCGGATCACGAGGCCTAGCGCTCGTCGTCCGCGGCTCGGGTGAGGACTCGCGCGCGCCCATCGACCCAGCCCATCGCCCGAGAAGCCATCGCCCGAACTCATCGGGCGGCGCGTGAGGTGCGCGGCACTGCAGCGGGTTCGCGCCCTGGGCCGACTAGGCTAGCCCGCCTTCACCTTCACCTTGGTGGCCGGGGTGGGCTCCACCTTGGGGATCGTCAGCGTCAGCACGCCGTTCTTGAAGCGCGCATCCACTTGGTCCCGCTTGAGGCCCTCGGGCATGACGAGGGTGCGCGCGAACGTGCCGTACTGGCTCTCGACGTAGTGGTAGTGCTTCTCCTTCTTCTCCGCCTCGAACTTGCGCTCGGCCTTGATGCAGAGTTGATTGCCGCTCCAGGAGACGTCGATGTCCTTCTCCTCGAGGCCGGGCAGCTCGACGCTCACGGTGACCTCCTTGTCGGTCTCGCCGAGGTTCACCGCGGGCATCACATCGCCGGTCAACGCCGCCGGAAGACGGCTGGTCGCCGGAGCGGCCATCCAGTCGTTGTCGAAGAACCTCTGGATCCAATGCGCGAGGCTCTGGGTGGGGAAGGTCGGACGGTTGGTCAAGCTGTTCATGGTCGGACTCCGTCTTGCGGACTCGTGCGAAGGTCGCGCCACCGCCGACCTTCTCGTCCCGATGAACTCGTCGCTGGCTTCGTGGCTTTCGTTCTCCACGCGCATGGGTGAGCGCCTGCGGTCAAGGTCGTGCCCCACCGCTACGACGTGCGTAGGTCCGAGCTGGCTTCGCGTTCGACACGCGCTGCACCCGCGGCGAGGGAGGCCCCCAACCCACGGGTCTGTGGCTCTGGCAACGATGCGGGCTCTGGCAACGATGCAGAGCCGCCATGACCTGCGGACCGAACTCGTGCCGGTCCGCTGGCCGCCCGGTGCGCTGCCGGTCTGGGCTGCTGCCCGTGTGGGCTAGCTGGTCGCCGCCGCGCGCAGCGCGGACTGGCGGGCGAGCCGGATCTGCTCGCTCGACGCTCGCCTCAGGTCGCTGGCCAGGCGTACTTTCGCTGCCAGCCACACGAACCACTTGGTGGGATCGAAGTGGTACCAGCGGATCCCGTTGCGGTAGTCGATCTGGAAGTGGTGGTGGAAGTTGTGGTAGCCCTCGCCGAGCGTCACCAGAGCGACGAGGAAGCTGTCGCGCGCGCTGCTGCGGGTGGAGTAGGGCTGTCGGCCGACGCAGTGAGCCAGCGAGTTCACCGAGAAGGTGGCGTGCCACTGCAGGACCAGGCGCAGCCAGCCGGCGACCAGCATGGTGCCGATGGCGTCACCCCACAGGGCGCCGATGACCATGGGGACCACCGCCCCCATCAGGATCGCCAAGGGCACGTAGAAGCGGTCCTGCAGGCGCACCAGCGGATCGCGCTGGAGGTCGCGGACGAGCGCCATGTTCTTGCCGCTCGGTGCCTTGAACACGATCCACCCGACGTGCGCCCACCAGAACCCACGGGTGATGTTGTACGGATCGTCGTCGCCATCGACGTTGGCGTGGTGGGCGCGATGGTCTGCAGCCCAACGCAGAGCCGAGTTCTGGACCGACGCGGCGCCGAACAGCAGGTAGAGCACTCGCAGTGGCGCCGACGCAGTGTAGGCTCCGTGCGAGAGGAGTCGGTGGTAGCCACCGGTGATCGAGAGTCCGCACAGCATCGCCCAGAGGACGCCGAACCCGAGAGTCCACCACGAGAAGTGGATCGCTGCCAGGTAGACGATGGCGAACACCGCGAGCAAGTGGGCGCCGACCAGGAACGGAAAGTTCACCCAGTCGATCCGACGTCGTTCCCCCAACGCGCCTTCGGCCATCATCGTGTGCTGTTCCAGTTCTCGGTTTTTCGTCGTTCGTCGCTGCTCGGCCTGAAGCGAAATTGCGACGCGTCCCCGTTGCGTGGGGACGCCCGCGTGGCAGAAGACCGAAGCTGCCTCGGGGAGGTGAGGCCTCGGGAAGAGAGCCCTCGACAAAAGAGCGCTGCCCACCACGAGGCCTTTTTCGCTCCAGCCACGTCGGCGAGGACCGGCGGCGCTCGGGTCGACCCCGATCCTCGGCGCCGGGACGGGCAACCGAAGACGCCGCCGGCGGGGCTCGCCGTCGGCCGTCGCGTGTCTCGATTCTGATGGTGGAGCAGCCGGCAGCCCGAGGGGCTCAGGATGCCGGCGCGGCAAGGTAGGCGGCCGGCAGGCAGGAAGCGAGACGCCAGGCCAGTGATTTCCACAATCGCCTCGGATATCCACCGCGCCCGGTCCATCGCCGTCGCCTCGCACCGAAGCGCTACCGAAGCTCGCCGGCGTCGCCGGCGCTGCGCTCTGGAGGACGTGAGCCGCGCGCCACGACCGGCCGCCTCCGACCGGGGGCCCCTGACCCGGGAACCCCTGACCGGGAGCCCCGACCAGGCGCAGCCGATCGGGCGCCACCGAACGGTCGCCACGGTTCGGGTCCATGGTTCGGGTCCATGGTTCGGCGGCACGGTCGGGCGCCAACCAGGCGCGTTCGCGGGCACGCTGCGCGGCGGCAGTCGGCGACAGGGCGTCGACCGAGCGCAGGAGCTCCGGGCGCGCCGGCTGCCCCAGCCGAGTCGGAGCACCGAAACGCGAAAGTCCGTGTCGCGGCGAACCTTCAGCGAAGCCGCAGGCCGCCTTCATCCGTGACCTCCTACCATCCTCTCCTGTCTCGGAATGTGACCCGCGGCCCCCGGCCGCCGGGCCTCTCCGTCCGTCCGCAACTCTCTCCATGAAACGATCCCTCGTCCTCACCGCTCTCGGCGCCCTCATGCTCGGCGCCAGCCCTGTGACCGCGCAGCTGCTCAGCTCGACGGCCTTCACCTACGCCGGCAACCGCATGACCATCGGCCTCAAGCTGACCGGCGCGCAGATCGGCGCGTCGGTCGGCGTGTCGGTGTCCGCCGCGACGGGACTGACCTTCGCGGCCCCGGCGACGGTCACCGTCGATACGCGTGGCTACGTTGGCTTCGGCATCGACGTGACCTCGTCCCAGGCCAACCTGCCGCCGCGCCGCTTCACGGTGACCCTGTCGCACGCCAGCTTCAGCGGCGGCCAGATCCAGCGCGACTACATCGTGAAGTCGGTGAACGGTGCCATCGGATCGGCCTGGCCCGACATCCTCATGATCCAGGGTGTGTTCTGCAACCCGCCGGCCTCGGCGGCGACCAATCTGGAGATCGACCGTGCCACCGACCTCGACGGCAACGGTTACTACGGTGACGTCAACATCGAGTCGATCGGCGCCGACCCGCTGGACAGTGCTGCCGAGTTGTCGACCGACATCAACCTCGCCGCCACCGCCACCGGCTGCTTCTCCGGCACTCCGGCGAACGTCTGGCAGCCGGGCAGCACGAACCGCAACGTCGCCTTCTGCGCCGATGCGCGCGTGGTCACCGGCGCCTGCGCCTTCACGTCGATCATGAACTTCGTGCAGGACATGAGTTTCGCCCCGAACTTCGGCGGCACGCCTGCCTTGCTCTTCACCTCCGACGGCAGCGACCAGGCCTTCATCGGCCGAGATGCCAACGGTGACGGGAACATTGGTCCCACCGAGCTGCAGGTCTTCTTCGACCCGAACGTGCTGATCAACGCGGAGAACTACAGCCCGGACGGCATCGCCTACGACCCGACCGGCACGCGGCGCGCCTACTGGATCTCGGACAAGTCCGGGACCACCGGCAGCCCCACCAACCAGGGCGTCTTCCGCCTCACCGACAGCAACGGCGACGATCAGATCGGTGCCGGCGAGTTCTCGGCGGTTTGGACCGGCACGACGCCGGTGGTGCAGGTCGAGTCGCAGAACGTCGACCACACCGAGTTCGAGTGCTTGCACGTCGACAGCTACGGCGCCGTGCTGGTCAACCAGACGTCGCTCGGCACGATCTTCCGCTGGCTCGACGGCAACAGCAACGGCATCGCCGAGACCGGCGAGGTGAGCAATTGGCTGACCTACGCCGCCACTTCGACCTTCACCCAGAGCGCCGACTTCCAGACCGCCGGCTTCCCGTCGATCGCCGGCCCCTACTTCGCGCTCAACCTGATCGAGTCGGTGACTGCCGCCGGCTTCGCCAGCGGCGATGTCTATTACATCGCATCGACCAACAGCCAGACCGCGGGGCAGGGCAACGGCTTCATCTTCCGCTGCGAGGACCTGAACCTGGACGGCGACGTCAACGACCTCGGCGAGGTGACGGTGTTCAGCGACCCGTCGATGCTGGCCGATCCGACCCGCCCCGAGTTCACCAGCGGCATGGACGTCGGCACGATCGACCTCAACGGCAACGGCACCATCGAGCGCGACGAGCAGTTCGTGTACGTGGCCGATGCCGACGGCAACAACCCGCGCCCTTCGTGCGGCTTCACCACCTTCGCCGATCTCACCGTCTGGCGTTTCGTCGACAAGAACGGCGACGGCGACGCCGTCGATGCCGGTGAGGCCGAGATGGTCATGATCCACCCCACCGGCGCGTTCAACCGCGGCCTCGAGATCGTGCCCGACTCGCTGAGCGGTGGCTTCCGCCACACCTTCTACTCGCGTTCCGGCATGGTGACCCTCAAGCCAGCCGTGTGCAGCACGGGCGGCGGCGAGACCATCGAGATCGACTTCAAGCGCGAGAAGCTGGAAGAGGGCACGCAGGGCACGCCGTTCGCCGGCAACCAGCGCTTCGAGCTGCAGACCCGGGGCAACGACGCCAGCGCGATCGCGGCCGGTGTCCTGCTGAGCGCCACGCTGTCGCCGGCGCCGTTCCCCTACAACGGCTGCAACGTGTGGACCGGCTTCCCGTTCTTCGCCGACCTGATCCCGCCGACCGCGCCCAACGCCGCCGGCGTGGCCACCTTCCCCTTGCCGGTGCCGAACGGCGCCTTCTCCAATCTGATCCTGCAGGGGTTCGCGGTGTCGCCGTCCCTGTCGATCAAGATCGGCGAGGCCGCCGAGTTCCGGGTGCGCTGAGCCTCGCTCGCGCCGCGGTCATGCCGCGTGCGCGTCGCGCGGTTCCACGTGCACGCGTACCGCGGTGACCCCAGGCATCGCCCGCCGAATCGCCTCCTCGGCGCGGTGGGCGATCTCGTGCCCCTCGGCCACCGTGAGGTGGCCGTCGACTTCGAGCACGAGGTCGACCTGATAGCGGCCGCCCATGGGCAAGACCTGAACCCGGCCGACGGCGCGCACGCCGTCGGCACGGGCGGCGTGCCAGGCTGCCATGGCGGCGACGTCGGGGGGTGCTCCGGCCATCAGCACGCGCAGGTTGTCGCGCACCGGCTTGGCGCCGAGCGCGAGGATGTAGATGCCGATGAGCCCGCCGGCCAGGTCGTCGACACGGGGGTGCCCAGCGCGCGCCAGGAGGATGCCGACGAACGCGACCGCGCTGGTGACGACGTCGGCGCGATGGTCGCGCGCCGACGCCAGGAGCGTCGGTGAGTTGGTGCGCTGGCCCACCCGGATCGAAGCGCGGTAGAGAGCTTCCTTGACGACGCCGGTGACCGCCGCAGCCCACAGCGCCATGGCTTGGGGAGCGACCTCGTGGGTCTCCTCGAACCAGGCGCGCACGCCCTCGAGACAGATGAACCCGCCGGTCGCGCACAGCATCACGCCGAGGACGAGCCCGCCCAGGGCCTCGGCGTTCTCGTGGCCGTAGTGGTGGTCGTCGTCGGCCGGGACCCGGCCGATACGGAAGGCGACCCACGCGACGAACGTGGCGAAGACGTCGCCAGCCGAGTTGAAGGCGTCCGCCAGCAGAGCGCGCGAGCCGGAGAGCACTGCCACCGTGAACTTCAGGACGGCCAGGCCGACATTGGTCAGGAGGGCGACGAGCTGCAGGCTCACACGGCGGAATGTAGCCAGTCCGTCGTCGGGGTCGCTACCATCCACGGGCGATGTCCGACGACCGGCGCCAGGGTTCGTTCTACCGCGTCAGCGACGACGAGAAGCGGCTCTTCGCGCGCGAGGGCTACGTCCACCTGCGCGGGGTCCTCAGCGACGAGGAAGTGGGCGAGCTCGAGACCGTCTACGACCGCTTCCTGCGCCGGGAGATCGAAGTGCCGGGCAAGGACTATTGCGACATGTCGGGCGAGTACGGGCGCGAGCCGGCGGACTTCGCCATCGTCAACGTCATGCTGCCCCGCCGCTACTGGCCGGCGTGGCAGGGCAACGTGTACGAGCGGCGGGCGGCCTCCATCGCCCAGCAGCTCTGCGGCGACGGGATGGCCATCGACTACGACCAGCTGCTGGCCAAGCGGCCACACGAGGCGAAGGCGGTGTTCGGGTGGCACCAGGACATGGCCTACTGGATCGACACCGCGGACCGACGCACGGCCACCTGCTGGCTGGCGATCGACCCTTCGACCCGCGAGAACGGCTGCATGCGCTTCGTCCCCGGCTCGCACCTCGAGGCACAGCTCAGGCCGCACCGACCGCTGCACGGCGACCGCGAGACGTCGCACACGCTGGTCACCGAGGTCGACCCGCAACGCGACGACGTGCGTCTGGCCGAGATCGCGCGGGGCGACATCACCGTCCACAACGAGCGCGTCCTGCACGGCTCGGGCGGCAACGACAGCGACGGCTGGCGGCGCGCCTACATCGTCGCGTTCCGCAGCGAAGCGACGATCGCCGAGGAGCGCCGCCGCGGTTTCACCCACAGCCACAACGACGAGACGCAGGTGAAGGACGCGGTGGGAATCGCCGGCGAGACCAAGCACTCCACCTGTGCTGCAAGGGCTGCGAATCGTCGCGTCGGGCGCGAATTCGGCCGTGTTGTTCCGTTGCCACAGAGCTGACCAGGCCACGCCCGAGCAGCCCTGGAAGCTCCAAGCAACAACAGCGCCGGCGGCCCCCTCTGGTCGGCGCTGCGCCGACATCAACCCTTTGGGTTGCGGCCGCCGGCCGCGCTAGGCACCAACGCTGTGAATCCGCGCGCGATCCGCGCGCCGTGTCCGCACCAGGGCCGACCCGGCGGCGTCCTACTTGCGCGTGGCCAGGAACTCGACCACGTCGCGCAACTCGCGCTTGCCGAGGATCGCCGCCATCGGTGGCATGGCGGAGGCGGGCGGCGAACGGCTGGTCACGTCGTCCACGGCCACCTCGACCTGGTCGCCGTCGGGCGTTTGGATGCACAGGACCTTGCCGTCGTCGCGGCGCAGGACCCCGGCAACCGGCTCGCCGCTGCGGCGCGTCACCACCACCGTGCCGTAGCCGTCGGCGATGCGGGCCTGCGGCAGCACCAGGGACTCGAGAATCTGCTCGCGACCGAGGCGTGCGCCCACGTGGTCGAGCGGCGGTCCGACGTTGCCGCCACTGTCGCCGAGAGCGTGGCAGCGCGTGCACACCGCGGCCTCGTGGTTCCAGAACAGGTGCTCGCCCTTCTTGGCGTCCCCACCCACCAGCGCCTCGCGCCAGGGGGCCAGGGGGTCGTCGGCGGCGCGCCCGGCGTCCAGGGCGGTCAGGCGCGCCTTGATCCGCGGGTCGTCGCGCTTCGCCGCAGCCTCCAGGAGATCGAGGCGCAGCTCCGGCGCCAGCTCGCCGGCGGTGCTCACCTCGAGCCAACGCAGGAGAGCCGAATCGGCCTCGGTCGCCTTGCACGTGCCGAGTGCAAGCAGCGCGTTCTGCTGCTCGTCGACGGGAGCGCTCGCCACCAGGGCGTCGAGGACCTTGACCGACATCGCCGGGTCCAGGCGGCTCACCACCCGCGTCGCGGCCTTGCGCAGGGTCGGGTCGTCGCTCGCCGCCAGGACGCTGGCAGCCGACGCGGCGCTCGAGGCACTGACCTTCTCGAGGGCGGCGAGCGCGGCCGCACGCGCGCCGCCGCTGCGCGCGGAGTCCCGCGCGAGGGCTTCGAGATCCGGAGCGACCTCCGCCAAGCCCAAGGCGCCCGCGGCACGGGCCGCGGCTCGGGCGACCCCGTCTTGCGCATCGCGCAGCAGGCGGGCGGCGTGCGGCGCCAACGCGGCTCGGGCCAGGTCCGGCCCGCGGTCGGCGATCGGCCGCCACAGGTCTAGGATGCGGTCGCGCCCGCCGGGGTGTGCCCACTCCGCCAGAGCCGCGAGCGCCTGCTCGCGCATCTCGAGGACCGCGTCCGTGCACACGGCGAATGCCGCCAGCCGGTCGGCGCTGGCCGCATCACCGATTCGATGGCAGGCGGCGATGGCGCGCCGCAAGAACTCGGGGTCGCGGGCGCCGGCCCCTTCCAAGCGCTGCGCCAGGGCCGGCAACGCCTCCGCAATGGGCTGGTCGTAGACCGCACGCGCCGCCTCCAGAGCCACCGCTGGCAGGGCATCGTCGAGGAAGCGCGCTACCTCCGGACTGGCCAAGCGACGCAAGGCCACGCACAGCGCCAGGCGCACCGCCGGGCTCTCGTCGTCGGCATGGGCAGCGAGGGCTGCCGCATCGCGCACGCCGACCAGGCCCACGACACCCGCGTGACGCAGCCAGGGGTCGCGGTCGTCGTTGTCGGCGAGCATGCGCAGGAGCGGTGGCAGAGAGTCGGCGTTGCCGATCTCGCCGAGAGCCAACGCCGCCAACGAGCGGACGCGTGCGCTGCGGTCGCGCAGGCGACCGATCAGGGGGCGCAGGGCCTGCTCGTTGTGGGCGTCGCCGCACACGCGCGCCCACTGGCCGCGGATCTCGTGGTCGGCGTCCTCGGCGAGCGGCAGCAGGGGATCGAGGACGGCCGCCTGACCGCGCCGGGCGACCTGGCCGAGCGCCCATATGGCATGGATGCGCGCCATGCGCGGCGCTGCCGGGCGCAACGCCAAATCGCGCAGCGCCGTGCGCACGGCGTCGTCGCCGGTCGCCAGCACGAGTTGCGCCTCGTGACGGACGCGCCGATCGGGGTGCCCGAGGAGATCGAGCAATTCGGCGGTCGACACTTTGCGCAGGTCGCTGGCCAACAACTGCCTGGTCTGGGCCACGAGCGGGTCGCGCGCGTTCTCCGGCCGCTGTAGACGGTAGATCCTGCCCTTCATCGGCTGATCCCACCCCTCCGTCCAGTCGCTGATCCAGATGGCGCCATCGGGGCCGACGTCGACGTCGGTGGCGAGCACCGACCGTACGACCGGTCCTTCGCTGCACAGCTCGAAGCCGGCTCCCTTGGCCTCCAGGCGCAGCGCGAAGACTCCGCTGTTGGCGCTCGAACCGCGGAAGTCGCACAACAGGAAGTGGCGACGCCACCGCGGCGGCAGCCCGGTGCCGGGATCGAAACACAGACCGGACGGACCGGCGGCGTAGTTGTCGACAGGCGGATTGATGTAGGCCGCCTGACCTCGGAACGGCGGATGCCACAGCTTCTCGCGGTTCCACGGACCGCGGTCGCCCAGGGTCTGGTAGCCGATGCGCCAGCCGCAGTCGCCGCCCGGCAGCAGGTAGACGAAGCGCGCGCGGTCGCCGCCGTCGCTGTTGTTGTCGCCGGTGAACAGGTTGCCGAAATCGTCGAACGCCAGCTCCTGCGGGTTGCGCAGGCCCCGGTGGAAGACTTCGAGTCCGCTGCCGTCCAGCTCGCAGCGAAGCACGGCGCCCTCGTCCGGCACCTCGATGCGGCCGCCGGCGGTAGGCACCGAAAGGCCGCGGTCGCCGATGCTGAAGTAGAGGCGTCCGTCCGGCCCCACCACCAGTCCGTGCATGTCGTGGCCCAGCAGGGCCGTGTGCACGCCGAAGCCGTCGTGCAGGACCGTGCGTTGGTCGGCGCGCCCGTCGCCGTCGGTGTCGCGCAAGCGCCAGAGCTTGGGGATGCAGGTGAAGAACACGTCGCCGTGGTGCTCGAGCACGCCGGCGGCGATGCCGTCCTCGAGCTGGTGGAAGCCGTCAGCGAACACCTCGTCGTGGTCGGCCACACCGTCGTCGTCGGCGTCCCAAAGCAGGCGCACGCGCTCGTGCTCGCTGGTGAGCGAGGGCAGCTTGTCGGCGAACTCGCGCCGGTAGAGGGCGATGCGGTCCTCGACCGTGCGGCACGCGAGCTCCTGGTCGACCCAGGCCCGTCCGTACTTGCGGTTGTCAGTGACGCCCTTGTGCAGGCGGAACGTCTCCACGACGTAGACGCGCCCGTGCCCGTCGATCCAGAAGGCCACCGGGTTGGCGAGCTTCGGTTCGGCAGCCCACAGGCTCACCTCGAGGTCGTCGGGATGCACGAACTTGCGGAGCGCCAGCTCGCCTTCCTTCGACGGTCCGAGAATGGCAGGTCGGTAGGGCTCGTCCTGCGACGCCAATGCGCCAGCGAACGGCGCGGAGCACAGGGAGAGCGTGAGGAGGGCAAGCCTACGACAGCGCGGCATGGGCCCAGTATGACGCCTGCCGCGTGGCGCTCAACGGCGTGCGACGAACTGGGGCAGGCGTGCGTCGATCTCGGCCGCCATGGCCTCGGCGTCGTGGTCGTGTAGCGCCTGGCGCAGCGCGCGGACGAGGTCGAGCAACGCCGGCGGCAGTTCGCCGGGAGCCACCTTCCAGACGTGCGCGGGTGCGCGCAGGGTGATCTGGACGTAGTCGCAGACGACGCTTCCGATCACGGCCCGCGGCTCGGGGTGCGCCCGCGCCGCTTCCTGCACCGCCGCCTCGAACGCAGCGCGGTCGTCCACCGGCAGGTCGACCCGACGGCCGCGATCGAGGTCGAAGTCGAAGCCGTCGGCCGTCCAGCGGACGAACAGGTCGCCGTGGCGGCACGAGCGGAACTCGATACCGCCGAGGTCGACTTCGTCGCCGCGTTCCCGCAGCGTCGGCATCTCGAGCTCGGCCCACGCAGCCATCTTGGCGATGGCGTCGCGGTTGCCGGCGAGCGACGCCGTTGGGCGGTAGCCGAAGTCGGTCTGGGCCGCAGCCGCCAGCGCACGCCATGCCTGCACGGCGAAGCGCCGGCCCCAGTCGTCGTCGAGAAACGCGCGGTCGTCCGCGACGGCCTCCAACAAGACCGCGCGCGCCGACAGCTCACGCCGTTCCCACAGGTGCATGGCGAACATGACGCGCGCGCGCGGGTCGGGATCGGCGAGCACCGCTTTGGCCTCGTCCCACCCACGATCGCCGCGCTTGGCGAGGGCGAACGCGCCCTTGGCGCCGGCCACGCGGTAGAGGTGCGACGGGTCGCCGAGGGCCGAGCGGAACAGCTCCGCATCGGCCGCGCTCTCGCGCAGCGCCAGGCCAGTGAGAGCTTGAGCGCGCCAGTTGAACGCGGCGTCGGTTGCCCACTCGCGCAGCAGCGCGGTCGTCGCCTCGCTGCCCGTGCGGGCTTGCGCGATCGCGTCGACGAGCAGCATCGGCAGGCGATCCTTGCCGTGCGATTCGGCGTAGGCACGCAATGCCGGGACGGCCGCATCACCCGACCGAGCCACTTCGTTGCTGGCGGCCCGCTGCAACGCGTAGCGCGGGCCCTCCACCGCCACTTTGACCTTGGCAACCCAGTCGGCGCCGCCGACGGTGGTGCCAGCTTCTTGGGCGCCGAGGCCGGCGGCCATGGCGACCAGGCACGCCAACGCGGCGCGGAGTTCGCAAGACTGGCCGTGTCCGGTGGTGCCGGCCGCCGAGCGCTCAGTGGATCTCGTCGACATCGAGGTAGTAGAGCCCGACCACTTCCTCACCCTCCTTCTCTTCGCCGACGTACAGCGTGCCCGTGACCTTGACGATCCCGGGCAACAGCTTGGTGGTCTCGCCGTCGGGCATCGCGCAGTACACGATCTCGTTCAGCTTGGGTGTGCCCTGGCAGCCGCAGGCATCGTTGATCAGGAGGAAATACGTCAGGTCGGTCTCGCCGTCGGTCTCGGGCTGCATGAAGCCCTGCACCATGACCGTCTTGCCGTCGAGCGCCGTGACCTCGGCGGGCAGAGTCATGCCCGGTTGGAAGTCGAAGCCGGCCAGGGTGGTGAAGGAGGTCTCCACCGGGTCCTCTCCACGCGGCACGAAGCTCAGGCAGGCGAGGGCGAGAGCAGTGGTCGCCGCACGGCGGACGCCACGCAGGCGCGTGCGACTGCGCGTTGCACACCCATCGGAACCGGGGTTGCCGGGAAGGTCGGCGTCCCGAAGACATTCGTCGGCGTGCGGGAGGCTCATGCGTCGGGTCGGGAGTCTAGCCGGGCCTGCCCGGGGACGCACCCCGGGGTCGAAACAGCCCGCGTCGCCGGATCGGTGAGGAGCGCGCAGTGCACCGACTGGCGGGTGACCGATGGCGTGCCCGTTGGCGCCGCGCCGCTGCCATGGAAGGACCCGACCCCAGGCGAGAGGGAGCCGGCCGGCGCACGCGGCCGCTCGTTCGGCGCTCGCCTACTCCCCCGCCATCGCCTCGCCTGGCGCGGACCGGAGCCGTCTGCGCGACGACTTTGGCCGGAAGGGCCGCCGGGAGAGCAAGGAACGCTTGACCAGACGGCGGGTCGCTCCGGACAATCCCGGCCTTCGTTTCCTGAGCCGATGCCGAACTCCAAGACCCAAGCCGTCCGTCGCAAGCACCACAAGCACATCAAGCGCATGAAGCGCAAGGCCAAGGAGCTGCGCGAGGCCGGACAGAAGAAGAGCTGAGTTCGCGGCGCCGCGGCGCCGCGTGCCTGAGAGGCCTGGAGGTCTGCGCCTCCACGCCAGGCCGCGATTCCTGAAAAGCAGAGACAGCCAGATCGGGACCGAGCCCGGAACGCGGGACGTCGGGGGTGCGCCCGGCGCCCTTCACCCCGCCGGTGTGTCGCACGCTCGTGCGCTGTTTCGGCCGGTGGCCACGATCGCCAGCCGTCCGTAGCGGAGTCGCTCAAACCGGAGCCGCCGCCTGCCGATAGACCCCTCGGTTCGTGGAGAGGCGGTCGCGGCCTGTATGCGCGCGGCCGAGGCCGGGATGATCGCCAGCCGCCGCAAGATCCTGATCGTCGACGACAACGAGCTCAACCTCGACATCTTGGAAGAGCTGCTCGGCGACCGCTTCGACCTCCGCCGGGCCCGGTCCGGCGAGGAAGCCCTGGCGACGTTGGCCGCCTTCGACGCCGAACTCGTGCTGCTCGACGTCCTCATGCCGGGCATCGACGGCTACGAGACCTGCCGCCGCATCACCCAGCGCCCCGAGAGCCAGGCCACCAAGGTGATCCTGGTGTCGGCGCGAGGAGCCACGGCCGAGCGCCTGCGCGGCTACTCCGTCGGTGCCAGCGACTTCGTCGTCAAGCCGTTCGATCCCGACGAGCTGAGCGCCAAGGTCGACGTGTTCCTGGCTCTCAAGGCGGCGCAGGACGAATCGCGCGCCAAGAGCGACTTCGTCGCCCACATGAGCCACGAGATCCGCACGCCGATGACCGCCATCCTCGGCTACGCCGAGAACCTGCGCGACGAGGCGCTCAGCGACCAGGCGCGTCACGAGGCGATCGACGCCATCTGGCGCAACGGGCAGCACCTGCTCGAACTCATCAACAACATCCTCGACCTGTCGAAGTTCGAGGCGAGTGGGGTGAGCGTCGTACGGGCGCCGTGCAACCCCGTCGAGATCATCGCCGAAGTCGTCGACATGATGCGGCCCAAGGCCGAGAGCTGCCGCCTGGCGCTGACCGCCGAGTGCGAGGGAGCGATTCCGACGCGCATCGAGAGCGACCGCACCCGCCTCAAGCAGATCCTCGTCAACCTCGTGGGCAACGCACTCAAGTTCACGGAGAAGGGTGGCGTCCGCGTCTTGGCCCGCCTCGTCGGCGGCGACGCGCCGCGGCTGGAGGTCGACGTCGTGGACACCGGGATCGGCATCGATCCCGAGCGCATCGATGCGTTGTGTCAACCCTTCGTGCAGGCCGACGCCAGCGTCACGCGCCGCTTCGGCGGCTCGGGTCTCGGTCTGTCGATCAGCCGTCACCTGGCGCGGATGCTGGGCGGCGACCTTTCCATCCGCAGCACGCGCGGTCGCGGCAGCACGTTCACGATGAGCGTCGCCACGGGTCCGATCGATGGCGTGCCGCTCTGCAACGACCTGACCGGCGTGCGGTTGCCGCGTGCGGGCAGCGCTGACCGCAGCTTGCCACGCATCGAGTGTCGGGTCCTGCTGGCCGAGGACGGCGCCGACAACCAACGATTGCTGTCGTTCGTGCTGCACAAGGCCGGTGCGCGGGTGGTGGTCGTCGGCGACGGACAACAGGCCGTCGAGGCGGCTCTGGCGGCGCACAGCGAGGGTTCGCCGTTCGGCGTCGTCCTGATGGACATGCAGATGCCGGTGCTCGACGGCTACACAGCCACCGCTCGGCTGCGCGCCGCCGGCTACACCGCGCCCATCATCGGCGTCACGGCGCACGCCATGCCCGAGGATCGCGCGCGTTGCGCGCGCAGCGGCTGCGATCGCTTCGTCGCCAAGCCGATCGACCGTGAAGCGTTGATCCGGACCATCCACGAACTGGTGACGGTGCAACCATGCCGCTGAAGGACCGCTACGCGGCGGCGATGGCGAGCGATCGCCTGCCGACCCCGGGCCCGGTCGCCATGGAGCTCGCCGCGCTCAGCCGTCGTCCGGACGCCGACTTCGACGAGGTCGCGCGCGTGGTCGCCACCGATCCGGCTCTGTGTGCCCGGGTGATGCGTGCCGCCAACACCGTGGCGCGAGGCGCTCGCGCCCCGACCGCGTCGCTCGAGCGGGCGCTGATGGCGCTCGGTTTGCGCGCCATCGCGCGCATCGCCCTGGAGACCTCGGTGCTGGACAGCAACCGCTCCGGACTGGCGGAGTTCGACTACGGCGCGTTCTGGGCCGAGTCGCTGGCGCGCGCGGTCGCGGCGCAGGTGGTCGCCACGCAGGTGGCGGGCGTCCAACCCGACGAGGCGTTCACCTACGGCCTGTTGGCCGGCATCGGCCGCTTGGCCCTGGTGTCGGTCTGGCCCGACACCTACCGCAAGATGCTGCTCGCCCTGCGCACCGTCGATCCGAGCGAGCTGGCCGAGGCCGAGGCCGCGGTCTTCGACATCGACGCACAGGAGCTTTCGGCGCGCATGCTGTTCGCCTGGGGCCTGCCCGCGTTGTCGAACGCGGCGCGGCAGGCGCCTGGCCGCGACCCGGCTACCGCGCGCCGCGAAGACGCCACCGTGTCGGTCTGCGGCGCCGGCGCCCTCCTCGCCCGCTTGATGGTGCACCAGGACGTCGACCGCGAGGCCTTGCGCCACGCCATGCGAGTCCTCGGTGAGCTCGGGATCGGCACCGAACTCGCCTCGCATCTCTTCCCGGACCTGGTCGAGCGCTTCGAGGTGATGGGACCGCATCTGGGGATCGCGACGCCGCCCGTCGCGTCCCTCGCCGAGCTCTACTCCCGCGCTTCCCAGACATCGAGGCCGTCATGACCAAGAACTGCACGACATCCATCCGACGCGGCGTGTCCACCGCGACCGACCCCGCCCTCGCCGCACGCGAGCTGTTCGAGGCGCTGTTCCAGCCCGATGCCCACCTCGTGCTCTTCTACTGTGCGCCCGAGTACGACACCAAAGCGCTCGGCCGCGAGCTGCGTCGCATGTTCGGCGACACAGTGGTGGTCGGCTGCACGACGGCAGGCGAGATCACGCCGCTGGGCTACCTGCGCGGCACGATCACCGGTCTGAGTCTCGCTGGCGACGACTTCCGCGTGGTGGTCGAGCGCTTCGACGGCGTGTCCGACCTGCGGGCCGCCGAGATCTCGGACCGCACGACCGCCGCGGTGGCGCGCGTGGAGGAACTGGGGCGCAAGGCGACGCGCAGCAACTGTTTTGCCTTCCTGCTCATCGACGGGCTGTGCATGCGCGAGGAGCTGGTGGTGTCGGCGGTCTACCGCGGGCTAGGCAACCTCACGGTCTTCGGCGGGTCGGCTGGCGACGGCACGCGTTTCCAAGAGACCCTGGTCTACGCCGACAGCGAGTTCCGCACCGATCGCGCGGTCCTGCTGCTGGTGCAGACAGACCGGCCCTTCACCGTGTTCCGCACCCAGCACTTCGTCCCGTCGAACGAGAAGATGGTCGTCACCGAAGCCGACCCGGCCAAGCGGATCGTCACCGAGATCAACGGCGTGCCGGCCGGACGCGAGTACGCGCGGGTCCTGGGGGTCGATGTCGGGGAGCTGACGCCGCTCGTGTTCGCGACCCACCCGGTGATGGTGCGGGTCGGCGGCCAGTACTACGTGCGCTCGATCCAGAAGGTGAACGACGACGGCAGCCTCACCTTCTTCTGCGCCATCGACGCCGGCATCGTGCTGACCGCCGCGCGCGGCGTCGACATCGTGCAGGACCTGGAGGAGACGTTCGGCCGAGTGCGCACCGAGGTCGGGGCGCCGGAGCTGGTCATCGGCTGCGACTGCATCCTGCGTCACCTCGAGTTCGATCGCGAGGGGCTGAAGGAACGCGTCGGCACCATCCTCGCCAACAACAACGTCGTCGGCTTCAGCACCTACGGCGAGCAGTTCGAGGCCATGCACGTCAACCAGACGTTCACCGGCGTCGCCATCGGTCCGGAGTCCGGGGCTGCGCCATGACCGGCGACGAGCGGTTCCAAGCGCTACAGGCGGAGATCGACAAGCTGCGTCGCGTCAATGCCGTGCTCATGGACCGCGTCGAGCGCAGCATGGACCTGCAGGACGACGCGTTCTCGCTGTTCCAGGCCGCTACCACTCTCGAGGGCAAGGTGCGCGAGCGCACCGCGGCCCTGGAAGAGGCCCTGCGTCACATCGAGGCGTCGAATGCTCGGCTGACGGCCGCCAAGGAGGCGGCAGACGCCGCCAACCGCGCCAAGTCGGAGTTCCTGGCCAACATGAGCCACGAGATCCGCACGCCGATGAACGGCGTCATGGGCATGGGCGAGCTGCTGTCGAAGACGGTACTCAGCGAGCAGCAGCGCGCCTATGTGAGCACGCTGCGTCGTTCTGCCGGCGCGCTCCTGCACATCATCGACGACGTCCTCGACTTCTCGAAGATGGAGGCCGGCCGGCTCGAGATCGAGTCGCTCGACTTCGACATGCGGGACGTGGTCGAGGACGTGGTCGAGTTCTTGGGCAGCCAGGCCCTGGCCAAGGGCGTCGAGCTGGTGTGCGAATTCCCGGCCGACGTAGACATGGGCGCGCACGGCGACGCCAAGCGCACCCGCCAGGTGATCATCAACTTGGTCGGCAACGCCATCAAGTTCACCGCCGCGGGAACGGTTGCGGTGCGAGTGCTCGACGACGACGACGGCAACTACCTGCGCGTGGAGGTGAGCGACACCGGCATCGGCATCCCCGAGCCGGCCCAGTGCAAGATCTTCGAGGCCTTCACCCAAGCCGACGGGTCCACGACCCGCCGCTTCGGGGGCACCGGGCTGGGCTTGTCGATCGCCAAGGGCTTCGTCACCCGCATGCGGGGGCAGATCGGTGTGCACTCGAACCAGAGCACCGGGTCGACGTTCTGGTTCACCATGCCGCGGGCGGTGGGAAGCATCTCCGACGCCGCAGCGACCGCCGGTGCCCGCCTGGCGCGCGTACGCGTGGCCCTGTGGGTCGGGGCCGACAGCGTGCGCACGGGGTTGCACGCCCTGCTGGCGCGCTGGCACATCGACGTCACCGAACTCGGCTCCGTCGCCGACCTGCGCGCCTGGGCGTGCGCCGACGTGCCTGGAGAGCGCCGCGTGGTGGTGCTCGACGGTGCCGGCGATGAACAAGAGGGACTCGTCCGCAACGTCGCCGGGCCCGACTGCGCGGTCGTGGTGCTCAGTGGCGCCGAGCCGTCCACCCCCCCCGCGCGCGGGCGCGTGTGCTTGGCCAGACCGGTGACACGCCGGCGCCTGCTCGAGTCGGTGACCAAGGCTCTCGGCGTCGCCAGCGAAGGCAGCGCCCACTCCGGTTCGGCGCCCGCCCACACCTTCGACGGCGTGCGTGTGCTTCTGGCCGAAGACAATGTGGTGAACCAAGAGGTCGCGCTGGGCATGCTCGAGATGCACGGCTGCCTCGTCGACGTGGTGAGCGACGGTCGGGCTGCCGTCGCCTCGGCCTGCGCCGAGTCGTACGATCTCGTCCTCATGGACTGGCACATGCCGGGGATGGACGGTCTGCAGGCCACGGCATGCATCCGCACGCACGAGCGCGCCCAAGGTGCCCGCCACACGCCGATCGTCGCGCTCACCGCCAGCGCCATGGCTCGAGACGACCTGCGCTGTCTCGAAGCCGGCATGGACGACTACCTGAGCAAGCCCTTCTCGGAGGAGGGTCTGCTCGGTGTGCTCGGCCGTTGGGCGCCGAGTGGGCGAGCCTCCGCGTCGGCGCCGGCCTGCCCCGATGCCAGCGGCTCGGGACCGACTCCGGGTGCGCCAGCGCGCGGCGCCATCGACGAGACGGCACTGGCCGTCCTCGAGCGCATGCAGCGGCCCGGTCGGACCGACTTCGTCGAGCGCATCCTGCAGCGCTACCTCGTCGACGCGGCCGACCTCTTGCGGCGCGTCCGCGAAGGCATCACCGCTGGCGACCCGCATGCGGTGACACTGGCGGCGCACACCCTCAAGTCGAGCAGCGCCAACGTCGGCGCCGTGGTCGTGCGCGAGGTCGCATCCGAGCTCGAGGCCGCGGTCAGCGCTGGAAGCGCGCCGGGCGACCTGAGCCGGGCGGCGACGGAGTTGGAGGTTGCGGTGACGATCGCCGTCGCCGATCTGACCCGTCTGCTCGACGAACGCGCGCGTGCCTCCGGTGCCCGCTGCCTCGCGCCCAAGGTCGGGGCGCGGCCGCATCCGGGGACGCCCTAGATCGGGCGCCGCGGCGTTCACCGGACCGTCTCGCTCGCGTCGTCAGTCGCGCGCCACGCGCTCCCAGACCTCGAGACCGCGCAAGTGCGTGCCGGGCAGCCGCCGGTAGGTGCGAAGGAAGTCCGGCCGTGACAACACCGGCACCTCGAAGTCCGGCCACGGCACCGTGTGCGCCAGCACGTAGTCGGGTCGCTCGCGGTCGAACCACCAGCCGGTGTCGCCGCGGGCGATCGCCTCGGCGGCGCCCGCGGTCACCAGGCCCTGCATGTCGAGGATGCGCCGCGGATAGGCGTGGAAGCCGACGATGCCGATGTCGGCCACGGCGATGGTGCAGTCGGGCGGGGTGTGCTCGGCGAACCACACGCCGGCCAAGGGGTAGTTCGGCCGTGAGGGCTGCGGAGCGACGAGCTCGGGCAGCGCCACGGCGAGTGATGCCGCGGTGACGATGATGCCCGCGAGCATCGGCAAGGGGCGCTGCGTCGCCCAGGTGGTGGCGAACGTGGTCGCCAGGGCCAACGCCACCGCGCCGAACACGGGCGCGTAGTACCAGTGGTAGGGCGGCAGGTCGAACACGGCGTAGGTCGCGAACTGCAGCCACGCGAAGGCGGCGAAGCACGCGCTGGCGCGATGGCGACGGGCATGCCACGCGAGGCAGGCCGTGGCACCCAGAGCCACCGCGAGCACCGCCCAGGGCGGCACCCCCACCGCCCGCTCGTCGAGCCACCGCAGCTCGCGCCAGGCACCGTTGAGGAAGATCGGCGGATCCTTGAAGAAGTGCCGCTGCGCCAGCTTGACCGCCAAGGTGTTGGGGAGCGGCGAGCCGAAGCGTGCGGTCGCGAACCACACCCAGGGCAGGACGACGAGGCCGGCACCGAGCGCCAGGCCCAGCGCTGCTCGCCAGCCCTGGCTGCGCCAGGCGCGCAGGGTCAGAATGCCGCCCAGCAGGGCCGCGTCCGGCCTCGCCAGCACGGCGGCGCCCGCCAGCAGACCGGCCAGGCGAGGGCGAGCGTTCTCGTTGGCGACGCACGCGCCGAGAGCGCAGGCGATGAGCAGCGACGACTCCATGCCGAGCGTGGTGTAGACGCGCGGCGTCAGAGCGACCAGCACCCCGGCCATGGTGGCCGGCAGGCGTCCCAGGTGGCGGAACTGCACGAAGGCCATGATCGTGGCGGCCGCGAGCGGCAGTGCGAACGCCAGCGGCTGGGCGGTCAGCAGGTCGCCCGTGATCCCCGCCAGCCCGACCACCACCATCACGTGCAACGGCGAAGTCGTGGCGTTGACCGCCTCGCCGACGTTGTAGACCCAGCCGTGGCCGTCGAGCAGGTGACGCGCGTAGCGGAGCACGATCAGCGCGTCGTCGGGGTAGATCTCGCGCAGCCGGAACGAACAGAGTCCGACGAGCGCGCACAGGCAGGCCACGACCAGGACGTCGAGGAGGAGTCGGTCTCGGCGGGGGCCGGTGTCGGACATGGATCTGTATCGGCACGGGACGCAGGTGTCCTGGTCGACCGCAAGGAATCGAGGACCGGTCTGGCTGCGGCGGACGCCTTGCCGCGCGACTCGATCGCACTCATGCGCTACCGTCGCCCGCCGCCGGCATACGCGGGGGTGGCGAAACTGGCAGACGCAGCAGACTTAAAATCTGCGGCCGCAAGGCGTGAGGGTTCGAGTCCCTCCCCCCGCACCACTCGCCAGCCTAGACCGGCGCGCCCTTGTCGGCTTCCCAGGGTCGCACGCGCCGCAGGATGCGGGCGTGCCGCTGGAAGGTCACGTAGCTCCAAGCCCAATCGATCAACACGACGAGCCGGCTGCGGAAGCCGACGATCGCCATCAGGTGCACGAAGAGCCACACCAGCCAGGCCAACCAGCCGGTGAACCGTCGCTTGCCGAGCACGGCCACCGCGCGCCGGCGGCCGATCGTCGCCAGGGTGCCCCGGTCGCGGTAGGAGAAGGGCTCGGTCGGTCGCTCGGCCTGCAGGCGGAGGACGTTGGCGGCAGCGTGTCGCCCCATTTGGATGGCGGCCGGTGCCACCCCAGGCACCCATTCGCCGTCGGGTCGGCGCACCGCGGCGAGGTCGCCGACGACGAAGATCCGCGGCTCTCCAGGGACGCTGAGGTCGTCGGCCACCAGGACGCGACCGCGGTCGAGGGGCACGCCCAGGCTCTGGACCATGGGCACGGGTTGCACGCCCGCCGCCCAGAGGATCGTGCCCGCCGCGATGGGGTCGTCGCCGACGACCACCCGGCCCGGCTCGATCTTCTGCACGTGCTTGCCGAGGCGCACCTCGACCCCCAGGGCCTGCAGGTCGACGAGCGCGCGTTCGCGCAGCTCGTCGGGGAAGCCCTTGAGCACGCCGGCTTCGCCCTCGACCAGCAGCACACGCGCGGTGCGCGGATCGATGCGGCGGAACTCGCGCGCCAGGGTGCGCCGGGCAAGCTCGGCCAGCGTGCCGGCCAGCTCCACGCCCGTGGGGCCGCCGCCGATCACCACGAAGGTCAAGAGCTCACGTTGCTCGGCGTCGCGCTCGGCCCACTCGGCCCGCTCGAACGCTGCCAGCACCCGCTGGCGGATGTCGAGGGCGTCTTCGAGAGTCTTCAAGGACGGCGCCGCGCTGCGCCAGTCCTCGTGCCCGAAGTAGTGGCTGCGGGCGCCGGCGGCGAGGATCAACGCGTCGTAGTCGACACGGTCGCCATTGTCGAGAACGACCGCACGGCCCGGCGCATCCACCGCGTCCACCGTCGCCATGCGCACCGCGGCGTTGCGTTGCCGCCGCAGGATGGCGCGCAGCGGCGAGGCGATGTCGGCGGGCGAGAGGACTGCTCCGGCCACCTGGTAGAGGAGCGGCTGGAACAGGTGGTAGTTCTGCCGGTCGATCAGGGTGATGCGCACGCGCGCGCGCGCCAGGTGCCGCGCTGCCGCGAGGCCGCCGAATCCACCGCCGACGATGACCACGTGCACCCCGGCGTTGTCGCCGTGGGCCAGCCTGCGCACAAGGGTGCGGCCAGCGAAACGTCCGACGCCGGGTCACGCCGGTTCGCGGTAGCGCAGCGCCACCAGCACGCACGGTCCCCCGGCGATGACCCGCAGGCCCAAGCCCTCGGCGGCCGCGATCGCCGCCGGCGACTCCGCTCCCGGCTGCATCCACACCCAGGTCGCGCCCTTGGCGTGCGCGTCGCGCACCACCTGCTCGGTGATCGGTGGCGGCGTGATGATGGAGACCCCCGTCGGCGTCTCGGGCAGGTCTGCGAGCGAGCGGTAGCACGTCTGCCCTTCGATCTCGGTCTCGCGCGGGTGCACGCAGTAGACAGGCTTGCCCGCCTGGAGGTAGGCGCGCAGGACCTTGTTGCCGTACTTGGTGCGGTCTTTCGAGGCGCCGACCACGGCGAACGGACCGCCGGACAGGAACTCGCCGATGCGCGGATCGATCATGGCGCGATGTTCGACCCGGCAACGGCATCGGACAAGGATGCGCGCCTCACTTGAAGGCGTCGGCGTCCTTGTCCCCGTCGTTCTCCAGGTAGGCCAGGAGGTCGAGGATCTGTTCGCGGGTGAGGGTGAACACCAGACCGGGCGGCATGGCGGAAACCGGCGATGGCGAGCGGTCGGTGACGTCGGCCTTGCGCAAGCGCGTGATGCTGCCGTCTTCGACATCGACGACGATTTCGACCTCTTCGTCGGTCTCGGCGCGCACCCGCCCGGTGCGCACGCGGCCGTCACGCAACGTGAAGGTCACCAGCTGGTACTGGTCGGAGATCACCTTGCTCGGCTCGAGGATCGACTCGAGGAGCGTGCGACGGTCGAGACGTCGGCTCACGCCCGTGAGATCGGGACCGATGGCGCCTCCCTTGTCCAGGAAGCGGTGGCAGGTGACGCACTGGCTCGTGGCGAACGCACGCTGACCACCGGCGAACGACCGTCCGGCGGCGACCGCCGGCAACGCGTCGACCAGCTCCTCGGTCGTCCACGCGCGCACGAAGGGACCGGGCTTGGCCGCGCGCTCGGCGCGAGCCTCGACCGCAGCAGCGCGCGCAGCCTGCAAGCGGGCGACGAGCTCCGACGAACCCAAGCGCTCCAGCAGGGTGTCGAGCATCGCGTCGAGGTAGCCGCCGAAGCTGTTGCCGCCTTCGCCGCGCGCGCGCACGTCGAGCGTCCACTCGAAGAAGCGGGTGGCGTCCGCCTCGCTCCAGCCGACGCGCGTGCGGCACAACAGCTGCGCCCAGGCGATCTGCTCGACCTGCGACGGGGTGCCCGCCAACGCGGCGAGCAGCGCCGGCACCAGCCCGTCTGCGTCCAGCGCCACCAACACCGTGGCGCGCTCGCGGTCGAGGGCGAAGTCGCCGCTCGGCAGCGGTCCGCCGGCGGGCGGGGTCAGCGTCTCGACGAGGCGCTGGCGGCGCTCGCCCGTGGCGTCGCCGCGGCGAGCCATCGCCACGCTCGCCACGCGCAGCCACTCCAGCCGGCGCGCGCGCGGCAGGTCGGCGTACGCGAGCTGGTCGAGGCGGTCCAGGATCGAGCCGAGGTCGGCGTCGACGCCGGCGCGCGCCAGCGCCAGCAGAGCAGCCATCGCCCGCGCCGGCTCCGACTCGCTCAGCGCGCGTGCGCGCCACAGCTCGACCGGCGCGCGCTCGAGGGCGACGCGAGCGACCTGGCGCCGCTCGCGGTCGGCATCGCCGAGGTCGACCCAGGCCAGGTCGATGGCCTCGGCGTCGTTGGCCAAGCGCCGGCCCCCGAACGGGCCCAGCAGCAACCCCGTACCGGCGCTTTGGTCCGCAGGCGAGGGCAGGCCGGCGGCCGTGGCTTGCACGTCCGTGCCTCGGGCGTCTGGACGGGTGTCGGCGGCCAGGCGGTAGAGCCCCGACTGCGTGCCACGGCCGCCGGTGACGAACCACAGCGCCCCGTCGGGCCCCACCACGACGTCGGTGACGTTGAGCGGCTTGCCCGAGACCAGCGGCGCGGCGGGTTCGCCGGCCGGGTGCGTCCGCGCGGCCAGGATGCGGCCGAACGCCCAATCGGCGAGGACGAGGGCGCCTCTGTCTTCCGGTCGGACCAGTCCCTGGCGCCAGAACGTGATTCCGGTCGGCGAGCCGCGGCCGAGGTCGATCAGGCCGGGCAGGCTGTCGAACGACTCGACCGGCCACTTCGCCGACCCCGAACGCCAGCCGAACTCGGCGCCCCACACGATGCGACAGACGCGGATCGGTCGGTACCAGGGCAACCCCACGTCCCACTCCATGTCGGAGTCGAAGGTGTAGAGGTCACCGTTGCCGTCGAAGGCCAGGTCGAAGGCGTTGCGCATGCCCGCGGCCCACAGGTCGATGCGCGTGCCGTCGGGCCGGATGCGCAGCACGTGCGAGCCGGGCACGCGTACCCCGACGGCGTGGCCGTTGGGGTCCTCGTAGCGCTCGAGCAGCACGTCCTCGGCGTAGAGACGGTGCGGGGAGTCGGCGGCGACCCCCGCGGGCAACGACGTCATGTTGCCGTTCACCACCCACAGGTTGCCGTCGGGGCCAGGCACGACGGCGTGCGAGCCATGCTCGCCGCTGCCGTTCCAGGCGACCAGCTTCTGCACGTCCTCGAACTCGCCGTCGCTGTCGGCGTCACGCAGCCGGAACAGGCCACCCTTCTTGTCGTTGACGTTGGCCCACAGGGCATCGAAGGCGAAGGCCAGGCCGTGCGGATTGCGCACCTCCGGCGGCAGGATCAGCGCTTCCAGACTCGCACGCGGATCGCGCAGGCGCAGGATGCCGCCACGCTCGACCCCCAGGTACAGCTCGCCCGACGGGCCGAACGTCATGCTGATCCACGACCCTTCGTCGTCCTGCGCCGAGCGGATGAGCTCCACCGAGTACCCGGACTTGGTGTGCAGGCTCGCCGCCGGGGTCGCGACCTTCGGCACGAAGGGGTCCTTCCAGGGGGCGGTGTCCGCCGGCCCCAGGTCGTGGGCTGGCTGCCACGACGCCGCGGCCTCCTCGACGCCCCCCGGCGCGGCTTCCCAGCTGGCGTCGGTGACGACGACGAGGCGCGTCCCCGAGCGCAGCTCGATGTCGAGACGGCCGATCAGGCCAGCGGGGCCTCCCTGATTCTCGGCGCGCACGCTGAGCGTCACCTTGCCTCGGTGCAGGCGCTCGGTGACGTCGGTGGCGTAGCCGCGCTGCCACTGGTCGCCCTTCAGCACCGACACACCGTCGAGCCGTGCCTCGAACTCGTTGTCGCACGTCATGCGCAGTTTGGCACGCCGCACCGGTTCGGGCAGGTCGAGCACGCGACGGAACCGGCAGACCTCGTCGGCTCCGGCGCGGGCGCGGGTCCAGATCCAGCGCGGCTGCGACGGTGCCGTGTCCTGGGCAGGCAGTGCCGAGGCCAAAGGCAGGCCCAGCGCCAGGGCAAGAGAGGCGAAGGACAACTCGGGCGAACCCAGCCGCGTCATGGGACCCAAGATCGCGCCTGGCGGGCCAGAGTGCAACTGCGCGGCAACTGTGCCACGGCCGCGCGGCAGCCACGGTCGTTCCGGCGCGCCGATCAGGCCGAGGGCAGGCCGAGGATCTCGCGCACGCGGTGCAGGATCTTGCTCGGGCTGAACGGCTTGGTCAGGTAGTCGTCGGCGCCGACGCCAACGCCGGTCTCGCGGTCGCAGTCCTGCCCCTTGGCGGTCAGCAGGATGATCTTGGTGTCGCGCAGCTCGGGGTCCGCCTTGATCCGCGCCGTCACCTCGAAGCCGTTGATCTTCGGCATCATCACGTCGAGGAACACCAGGTGCGGCCGGTGCTGGCGCACCGCTTCGAGGGCCTCTTCGCCGTTGCGCGCCTCGAAGACCTCGAACTTCTCCTTGCGGAGCACGAAGGACAGCGAGCGGCAGATGAACGGTTCGTCGTCGACGACCAGCACGCGGGTCTGGTTCATGCGTGCTCCTCGGGGCCGCAGGCCCGAATCGCCACCAGGGTCACGTCGTCGGCCCACGGGACCGGACCGCGGAAGGCGTCGGCAGCGCCGAGCACCGCCTGCAGGACCGTCTCCGCCGACGCCCCGCGGTGCTCCTCGAGCACCGCGCACAGGCGCTCGACGCCGAACATGTTCTCGTCGGCATCGCACGCCTCCGTGAGACCGTCGGTGTAGAGCAAGAGCAGATCGCCGGCCGCCAACTCGAGGGTGCATCCCTGGTAGCGCGTACCTGCCAGGAACCCGAGGACGACGTCCTCGCTCTCGTAGGTGTCGATCGGGCGGCCGTTCGCGCGCACGACCAAGGTGTCGAGGTGGCCCGCGTTCACCAGTTCGACCGTCCCGGAGTTCGGCGCGAGCGCTGCCCCCACGGCCGAGATGAATCGCTCGGTGCGCATGAGGTCTTCGTGCATCACCTGCCCGAGCTCGGTCAAGACGCTTCCCGGCGAGGACGATCGGCCGGCGAGCACGCGCAGCGACATGCGCGCGCTGACCATGAGCATGCCGCTGGCGAGGTTGTGACCGGACACGTCCATCAAGGCCGCCAGTGTGCGGCCGTCGGCCATGCCCAGGAAGTCGAAGTAGTCGCCGCCGACGGTGCCGCAGGCACGGTTGCAGCCGGCGATGTCGAAGCCAGCCACCTTCACCGAACTCGCCGTCTGGATCTGCCGGTGGATCTCCTGCGCCGTCTCCAGCTCCTTGCCCAGCTCGGCGACGCGGCGGGTGCCGAGAACCGAGCCCAGCATGGCGGCCACGGCGTGCGCCAGCTTGGTCTCCTGCGACGACAGCTCGGTGTTGGAGGTGTAGCTGTTGGCCACCTTGTCCATCAACAACAGCACGCCGAGCGTGTGCGTGTTGGCGCCGGTGCCGTAGCGCACCGGCACGGCGATGAGCTCGCGCTTCGCCAGGCTCTCGGGACCGTCCTTCTCCTTCAGCTCGTCGACGTGGGCGAGCAGGGCGGCACCGGAGCCGCGCAAGGCCTGGCCGACGAGCCCGTTGCCGGGGACGAAGCGACCTGCTGCCGGCGTCGGCACCGCGCGCGGTTGCCCGCCGCCATCGGCGACGATGTGGACCAGGATCTCACAGCTGCCGTCGGGACGCGCCCGCACGTAGAGGACACGTTCGGCACTCGACGCTACCACCAGCGCACGCGCTCCGGTCTCGGCCACCTCTTCTTCCGTGCGGCCGGTCGGCAGGGTCGGCAGGACGTCGCCCCACATCGACGCCTCCTCCAGCAACGCCAGCGACGTCGGGTACATGCCCTCGAGGTCGCGCTGCAGCTGCTCGCGCTCCTGGGCCAGCTCGACCACCCCGGCGAGGAACTCGCCGAGGCTGTCACTGGCGCCGGTCGCCGGCGTCAACACGAACTCCTGCTCGTCGAGCGTCGCGCGCAGGCCCCGACCGTCGGCGTCGACGGCGGCGGCCGGCACGGCGCTGGCGCCGTCGGCGGCGAAGCGCTGGGCGAGGTCACCGCCGGGCTCGAGCACGTGCACGACCACCTCGCCGTGCACTGCGCGAGGCAGGGCCGCCAGCCAGCCGAGCTTTGTCGAGGACGCGTTCAAGGCCGGCGCCAGTTCAGCTCGCCGCCGAGGGCTGGGTGGACACGGAGCGCGCGCTCGCGGCCTTGCGCATGGTGACGACGTTGCAGCCGTCGACCCGCTCGTACTCGAGTGAGTCCATGACCGCCCGAGCGATCATGATACCGAAGCCGCCGCTGTCGCTCGGGAGGGCATCGTCGGACACCTCCGGCGCGGGCGCCGTACGCGGGTCGAACAGCGGTCCCTCGTCGCGCAGCGACACCGAGAAACCGTGCCGGTCGGTGACGAAGCGGACGATCAGCGGCCGCGAGTCGTCGCCGTCGTAGGCGTGCCGGTACACGTTGGTGACCATCTCCTGCAGGGCCACCAAGATGTTGTAGCGGGTGCCTTCGGGGTCATCCTGGAAGGGCACCGACTCGAGCAACGCCTCGCCTGCTTGCCAGACCATGCGCAGGTGATCCATCGATCCGCACAGGCGCAGTTCAACGTTCGCAAACATTGCGTTCGTGTCCATCGGGTCTGACTGCATGGTTCCTCGACGCTCTCTCCGTATCTCCCGTGTCCCTATCGGCCGGGGCCGGGCCGACCTTGACCGGGCCCGCGCGCCGGCGTTGGACGCCCGGCGCCAAGGGAGCGCTGGGGCGTTTTCGTTCGCATTTCACCTGCCGTCCCCTACCATCGCGCGCCTCATGAGCGCTTGGGAGGGCATCAAGCGGTCGGTCGCATCGGCGGCTCTATTCGCGGCGGCACTCGTCGCGGCGTTGTTCCTCGGCGCCTGCGCCGGGCCAACCAGCCGCATCGTGCAGCGTGGCGTCTTCGAGCGCACGCCGAGCCTGACCGTCGACTCCATCACCGGGCCGGTGCGCGGCGATGGTCTCGGGGAGTTGGCCACCTTGCAGCGGTTGCCGCCGAGTCCGGCCAACGAGCTCCGGCGCGCGTTCATCCTCAGCGAGAACGGCGACCGCAACGGCGCCGTCGCCATCGCCAACCGCCTCCTGTACGGCGAGGAACCACCGACCGCTGCCACGGAGGCGCTGGCACGCTACGTCCGCGCCCGGGCCAGTCGGGGAGTCACGTCGGCCGAGGAGGTCGACGCCGACGTCCAGCGCGCCCGGGAGCTGACCGCGGACTCGGCGTTCCTGGCACTCTTGGATGCCGAGTTCGCCGGCGGACGCGCGACGGTCGTGGCCGCGCCGGCCCCGGTCGAGCCCACGGGGACGGCGTGGACCGCGCCACCGATCCTGCCTCGCGCCACCTGGAACGCCCGGCCCATCGATCGCGGCGACGTGCTGCCGTTGGGCCGCCCCACCTGCATCACGGTCCATCACACGACCATTCTCCTCCACAGCACCAGCGCCAAGGTGGCGGCCGCTCAGCTCTACCAGATCCAGGGCGACCACCAGCGCTCGAACGGATGGGCGGACATCGGCTACCACTTCCTCATCGATCGTGCCGGCCGGGTGTGGGAAGGCCGCGAGCTGCGTTGGCAAGGGGCCCACGCCGGTGGGACTGCCAACCGCGGCAACATCGGCGTGTGCCTGCTCGGCCGTTTCCTGCGCGGAGGAGACGGGCAGGAGCCATCGCCGCAGCAGGCGGAGAGCCTCGAACGACTCCTCCGCTGGCTCGGACAGGAGTACGGGATCGACGCCGCTCACATCTACCCCCACCGGCGCTTCAAGGCGACCGAGTGCCCGGGCCCCCGGCTCGAGGCGGTGATGAACGACATCCGCCGGCGGATGGAACGGTCCGCGCAGAGCTGAGCTGCAAGGGCTGCGAATCGTCGCGCCACGCGCGAATTCGGCGATGCCGTTCCGCTTGCCGCCGAGTCCACAACGGGCGTGCCGGCTCTCCGGCCCCGGACGTTCGTCGGCGTTCCTGTCCGATCTCGCCTCACGCCGATAGCACCGCGCCGCCGATGTTGTCGTCGGTGGAGACGCTCGAGCCGCTGAAGAGACCGCACGGGCTGGACATCGTTCCGGCGGCGACGGTGACGTGCGCCCTGCTCACGACCCTGACCGTCTTGAGCACGGTGTTCGCAGCGGACGAGTCGGTCATGCCCGCGCTGCGTTCGCTCTACACCGGCACGCTCTACATCTGCTTCCGGGTGATCCGCCGGCGCAGCAGCCTGCCGCGGGCCTCGCCCTTCCTCCTGGTGGAGATCGGGTTCCTGCTGCTCACCGCCACCTTCGTCATCGGCGCGGTGGTGCGGATCCTGCCGGTCGAAGCCAATCCCGAGGCCGTCGACCGCACCGTTTCGGCGCTCGAGCAGGGCCCAGGGTTCTTGCTCGGGGTGAGCCTGCTCTCGTACGGGATCGTGCTCTTGATCGCCGAACTGCTGGGGCGGCAGCAGAAGCTCGAACGCACGTACGCCAACACCCGTGGCGCCCTGGAGTCTTCGGAACACGCCCGGCGCACGATGGAGCACCGTCTGCTCGAGGCGGAGGCGCTGCGGGCCGTGGGCGAGCTTGCGGCCGGAGTGGCCCACGACCTGCGCAACCCGCTGTCCATCGTGCAGGCCACGGTCGAAGGCCTTGCCGAACAGGTGGCTGCATCGGGCCACCAAGAGCACTTCCGCGTGATCGCGCGCAATCTCGCCCGCGCCGAGGCGACCATCCAATCCCTGCTCGACGTGGGACGCACCGGACCGGCGACGCCCTCACCCACCGCCGCCGATGAGCTCCTGAGCGACGCGCAGGACATCGTGCTGCCGGCGGCAGCCGAGCGCGGCCTCGAGGTTCGCGTGGCTTTGGCGGGCGTCGGGCCGCTGCAGGTCGACCGTGCTGCCGCCGTGCGTGCGTTGGTCAACTTGCTGACCAACGCGGTCGAGGCGAGCGTGCAGGGTGGCGTCGTCGTGCTGCGCGGGCGCTACCGCACCTTCGCCGGCGTCGCCCGCCTGTGGGTCGCCATCGAGGATCGCGGCGTCGGGGTGCCCCGGCACCAACGCTCGCGCTTGTTCCGCCCGTTCTTCACCACCAAGAAGCGTGGCACCGGTCTCGGCCTGCTGTCGGCCAGACGCATCGTGGCGGCGATGGGGGGAGACGTGCGCCTGTATCCCCGCGCGCGCGGCGGCACGCGCGCACTCCTGTATCTGCCGGCGGCCGCGAGCCCCCGCCAGGCGTCCCTGGCCGCCTCTGGAACCCGGCGATGAACCGCCCGCGCGTCCTGCTGGTCGACGACGAGCCCGACATGCTCTGGGTCCTGCGCGACCTCTTCGCGCAGTCGGGGTACGAGGTTGCGACCGCCGCCGATGGGGTCGAGGCGCGGCGCTGGTTGGAACAGAACCCGGTCGACGTCGTGCTCTCGGACGTGCGCATGCCCGGCGGCGACGGGGTCGAGCTGCTGCGTCACGCGCGCGCTCTCGACCCCGACGTGCCGGTGGTGCTGTTGTCGGCGGTCGAGGACATCGCCACCGCGGTCGGCGCGATGAAGCTGGGCGCCTATGACTACTTGGCCAAGCCGTTCGATCGGTCGAGGTTGCTCGAAGCGGTGCGGCGAGGCGCCGAGAAGCGTCAGCTCGCCCGCGAAGTCGCCGACCTGCGTCAGCGCGTGGGCTTCGATCTCGGCACGTCGGTGGCAGCGCGCGAGGTCGACCGCATGCTCACCCTGGTGGCGCGCCATGCGCACGTCGCCACCCTCCTGGTCGGCGAGTCCGGCGTCGGCAAGGAGATCGCCGCGCGCGAGATCCACCGCCGGTCCGACGTGCGCGATGGCCCCTTCGTCGCCATCGACTGCGGCGCCCTGCCCGAGGCGCTGATGGAGAGCGAGTTGTTCGGCCACTGTCGCGGTGCGTTCACCGGCGCCGACCGCAACCGGACGGGTCTGTTCGTGCAAGCGCACGGCGGCACGCTGTTCCTCGACGAGATCGGCAACCTGCCCGTTGCCCTACAGACGCGGCTCCTGCGTGCCCTCCAGGAACGCGCGGTCGTCCCCGTCGGAGGCGACGCGGCGGTGCCCTTCGATGCGCGGCTGGTGTGCGCCACCAACGTCGACCTGGACGCCGCGGTGCAGCACGGCACCTTCCGCCTCGACCTCTTCCACCGCATCGCCGAGCTGCGCATCGAACTGCCGCCGCTGCGCGCGCGCGCCGACGACATTCCGGTGTTCGCTCGGCGCTTCCTCGCCGAGGCCTGTGCCGAACTGGGCAAGCACTGCACGGGATTCGCACCGGAGGCCGACGCGGCCCTGCGTGCGCACTCTTGGCCCGGCAACCTGCGCGAACTGCGCAACGCCGTGCGCCGCGCGGTGCTGCTCGGACACGGCGATGCCATCGAGGCGCGCGACCTCGACCTCGGCCGCGTCGAGAGCGCCGACGCCGCCGACGCCGCCGAACCTCTCGCCGACGCCTCGCTCCCCCTGGGCGAACGCCTGCGCCGTGCCGTCGACCAGCTGGAGGCCCGGATCCTGCGCGACACCCTGGCGAGCCTGCACAACAACAAGGCGGCGGCGGCACGGGCGCTCAAGATCGACTACACCACCTTGCACCGGAAGCTGAAGCGCCATGGCCTCGCCACCATGGCAGACGCGCCATAGGTGGCCGACGACCGCGGCAGAGCACGCCGAGTCCGACCCGGAGACCGACATTGTTTTCGACCGTCACACCGGCACAAGGCCTACGCTCTGGGGGCTCGCGCCGATCTTCGCGTGCGTCCGGCCGGCCCTTTGCAAAGCGATGCCCCACTGCCGACTCAGCCCGAACGGATCCCGAGGGCCACTCCCCGGAGTGGCCCTCGCGCTTTTTTGTCCGGACCTGGTTTTGCTCGCGGTCCTGGCCGGCCTGGCTGCTTGCAGCCCCGCCCCAGGCACGGCGCCGTGGGAACCGCGGCCGACCTCCGTCGATTTCGGCATGATCCCGCACGGCGAGGTCTCCACCAAGCGCGTGGCCATCGACTTCCCCCGCGATCGCGGCCCGATGGTTCCTCTCGCGTTCCGCGGCAACTGCTCGTGCGCGTCGTGGGCGTTCGTCGCCGTCGCCAAGGACGGGAGCGAGCGCCGCTCGCTGGGCCGAGCTGCGGTCGAGCACGCCGTGCTGCCCGACGAGTCCTTGTTCCTCGAGCTGAGCTTGGACACCCGGCGCAAGGAGGCAGCGGAGCAGGCCAAGATCACCAGTTCGGGCGAAGTGCTGCTCGTCGATCTGGGTGAGACGCAGGGCCGCGTCGCCATTCCGGTCTCGTTCACGTACGGCATCGACGCTCCGGTGGAGCTGTCCCCGTTCGCGCACGTCGACTTCGGCGCGCTGCCCCTGTCGCGGCGCTACTCCGTCAGCCTCGAACTCCGGGCCCGCGGCAAACCCGACGCGCGCTTCGGGCCAGTGCACGTCGACGACCCACGGGTCCACGCGTCGCTGCGCCAGGACGGGGCAGTCACCGTGCTCGACGTGCGCGTCGTGCCGGATCGGGGGCTGGGCCTCGGAGCCATGCGCACGCTGATCTCGGTGGAGACGGACCTCGAAGGCGGCTACGTGGTGCCGATCCCGGTCACCGGGCAGGTCGTCGACGACATCGAGGTGCGGCCCATGGAGCGCATCTCGTTCGGTCGCATCGATCTCGGCAGCGAGCAGACCGGGGAGGTCATCCTGCGCGACCACGACACCTCGCGCCCCGCCGAATTCGTGGTGCTCGGCATCCGCGGCGTGGTCGGCAAGGATCTTGCCAACCACTTCGACGCCGTGCTGCAGACCATCGATGGCGACGAGCGCAGTGCCCGCCTGGTGCTACGCTACAAGGGCACGTACAGCGCCACCCGCGCCTTTCGTGGCTTCGTCGATCTCGGCAAGCGCGGCCAGCCGGGGAGCGTCGTCAGCATCGAGTTCGTTGGATTCGGCAATGAATGATCAGCCCCCTTGGCTGCGCCGCCGCCCGTTGGCGGTCGGCGTCGCCCTCCTGACGCCTCTGCTCGCATTGTGCGAGCGGCCGCAGTCCGGAGTCTCCTCGCCACCGGCCGTGTCCGCTCAGCTCGGACCGCGCCTGCGCATGCGCATCTCCGGCAATCTCGAGGGGCGCCTCGAGCCGTGCGGCTGCGCCAGCGGCCAGCTGGGAGGCCTGGCGCGGCGAGCCTTCTACCTACAACAGGATCGCAACTACGACCTGTTGATCGAGGGCGGCAACGCCGTCAAGGACGGCTCCCCGCTCGAGAGCGAGAAGCTGGCGACCGCGCTTTCGGTCCTCGACCTGCGCGGCTACGCCGTGTTGGGGCTCGGCGAGAACGACTTCTTGCTGCCTCCGCGCGATCTCGCCATGTACCTGCAGGGCTTCGCAGTGACCGCCGTGGCTTCCGACCTGGTCGAGAACGCGCCGGTGAACGCGGGCGAGGCGTTCCCCAGCAAGCCCTATCGCGACCACGAGGGCGCCGTGCCGGCGCGCATCGCGTCGCTGGTCATGCACCTGCCGACGGGCGACGCGGGCAAGCACTTCTCCCTGCTGCCTCCCGAGCGGGCGTGGAGCCAGGCCATGGCCGAGTGTCCGGCCGAACGTCTGCGCATCCTGTTGGTGCACGGCAACGAACACGAGGTGCGCGCTGCGGCCGGCTACGCGCCGCGCCCCGACCTCGTCGTCGGGGTGTCCCAGGCGTTCAACGAGCCCCCGGGCCAGCCGGAGACGGTGAACGGCGTGCCGGTGGTCTTCACTGGGATCCGCGGACGCATGCTCCTCGATGTCACCTTGGCTCGGCGCGAGAGCGACGGCACACCCGAGCTCACCCGCTACGAAGTCGTTGGCCTCGCCGGCAGCAAGACGGCGCCGGGAGCTGCCGAGGACCGCGAGACCCGCGCCATGATCCTCGACCACCGCCACCAGGTGCAGACCCTGGGCCTGCGCGAGCGGATGGCCGAGCAGAAGCCGGCGCCCGGCGGCCGGCGCTACGTCGGCTCCGACGCCTGCGCCGACTGCCACGAAGCGGCGACGAAGGCGTGGAAGGCCAGCAAGCATGCGCAGGCTTGGGCGACCCTGGAGAAGGCAGAGAGCGGCACGCGCTACGGCTGGCCGGTGACCGCCTACCCGGACTGCGTGGGTTGCCACGTCGTCGGCTACGGGGAGCGCTCAGGATTCGTGAACGCCGACAAGACTCCGGGGCTGCGCGACGTCGGTTGCGAGGCCTGCCATGGACCGGGCGACCAGCACATCGAGGCCTACGCGGAGGGCCTCGAGCCCAAGGAAGGTGACAAGGGTTTCATGGGCAGGGTCGGACCGCATCCCTGTCTTCGGTGCCACGACTTCGAGCAGTCACCGACCTTCGTGTTCAACGATCGCTGGAAGGAGATCGAACACGGCCGTTGAGCGCGCAGCGGCGCGCCGCGCTACCACACGCTGCGCGCAGCGCGCAGCCCCACCCACGGCAGGTGGGCGTCGCGGTCCAGTTCGAAGCGCGTCGCCACGCCGGCAGTCCGCGGCCCGTCCTGGAAGCTGGCGCCGCGGGCGACGACGCTGGCGCCGTCGTCGCGGCTCGACTGCGGATCGCGCCGATCGGCATCCCGACGGTAGGCGCGAGCATCGAAGGTGTCAGCGCACCACTCGCGCACGTTGCCGACGAGGTCGTGGAAGCCCCACGCGTTGGCCTCGAACGAACCCACCGGCGCCGCGCCGGGGTGGCCATCGGACCCTGGAAATCGATCCGCGTCGCGGTCGCCGCTCTCGCGGCCCCGCAGGTTGCCGGTCGCCTTCTCCGGGTCATCGCCCCATGGGTAGCGCCGGTACACCTCACCGTTCCCGGCGCGTGCCGCATACTCCCATTCGACTTCGGTCGGCAGCCGCAGGCCGAAGAACGCGCAGAACGCCGTCGCTTCGCGCCAGCTCACGCCAGCCACGGGGTGGCGGATCGAACCGGCCTCGGCGTGCGAGCCCAGCCCCGTTTCCGCGGCGAAGCGCCGCCACGCCTCCCAGGTGACTTCGGTCTCCCCCAGGTAGAAGGGCTCCAGCAGCGTCACCCGATGTCGCGGGCGCTCCACTGCGGAGGCGAGCTCGTCGCTCTCGGGCGCCCCCATCACGAACGTGCCGGGCTCGATCAGCCGCAGCACGAGGCCGCTCTTGCGGTCGCGGACGACGCGCGGCAGACCGCTCGGCCCGACCTCGCCGTCGACGATGTCGGCCCAGGGCGCGATCAACCCCTGGCGCATCGCCTCGCGCGCGCGCGCGTCGTCGGCGAACAGATGGCTCAGCTCGGCCCACGCGCCGGCGGTCTTGTCGCGTGCGACCCGCTCGAGCACGTGCCCGAGGATGTCTTCGTACATGCGCTCGAAGTCGGCATCGCGCGGTGAGCTCGCGTGCAGCACGCGGCGCACCGACTCGGAGGCACGCGGGTTGAGTGCGTAGGCGCGCGCATAGGCCGCCAACGCCTGGCTCCGGCGGCCGGCGAGTTCGTGGGCGGTCCCGGTCCGCATCGACGCCTCGAACACCGACAGGTCCAGCTGCTGCAGGTGTTCGTCGATGCGCTGGCGGTAGTGCTCGTTCGCTCCCCCCCGTGCCCGTACGAACTGTTGTCGTGCGTCGCCCAGGCGGCCCTCGACGAGCGCGATCTCGCCCCGCTCGAACGCGGTCCGTATCACCGGGTCGATGCGTTCCCGCTGCACTTCCTGCTGCAGGGCCGCGATGGCGGGACGCTCCTGCAACACCCAAAGGTGACGCGCGTCGAGAAGCCACGCAGCAACGCCGTCGGCAGCCGTCCACGTGCCTTCCTGCACGCCCTCGAGCAAGCCCGCCCGCAGAACCTGCTCTACGGCGGTCGGCAACGCCTGCCGAACGCTCGCCGCCCAGGCCGGATCGTCGGCGCAACCGTGGCTGTCCTGCAGGGAGTCCAGATCGAGCACGCCCTGCCAGTCGTGGCGATCGACCATGCCTTGGAGAAGGGCCAGGGCGACGGACCGCCGCAGGTCCTCGGGAGCGCCACGTTCGTGCAGGGCCGCGAGACGGGCCAGGCCAGCCGAGGGAGGTGCATCGCAGGCCGCCCGCAGCTCGAGCCAGGTCAGCCACTGCTGGCGCAGATCTTCGTCGCCGGCGGCGACTTCGGTGGCGGCGAGGGCGTCGCGCGCCATGTCCAACCGGCCCGCACGCACCAGATCGAAGACGCGGCCGAGTTCGGCGTCGGCCAAGGGATCTCGCCCTCGCGGCAGGGTCGACGGTTGGCCGGGTTGAGCGCCAGCGAGGTCGAGGGCAGGGGTCGCGCCGACCAAGGGCACCTCGAGGTCGACGCGCGGCACTGCGGGCAGGCCCTGGGCGAGCACGCTCTCCGTCGGAGCGTGCGGCAGGTCGACCGTGTGCGTCACCTTGCCGTCGACCAGGAACTCGAGCGACATGCCCGCGGCCAGGGGCGGCAGGCGCAGCTGGAAGGCACCGTCGCGCCCGGTGACCGTCTGCACCAGGTGGTAGTTGGGACGTGCCAAGGCCAGAGCACCCACTGCGCGGACCGCCACCACCGCGGGCGGCGTCACCCGCCCCGAGACCATCACCAGCGCGGGATAGAGTTTGGTGTCGAGCACCGCCCCCGCGTGGTCGGCACCCACCTCGAGGTCTTCGACCCGCGGCAAGTACCCGTCGGCGACCACCTCGACGCTCTGCCGGCCCGGCACGGCGTGGACCAGGGCTTCGCCGTCGCCCGCGGCCAGGAAGGTGCGGTTGCCGATCCTCACCGAGAAGGTCGGCACGCGCGCCGAAGACACGGCGTCCTCGACCGTGACCCGGAAGGAGACCGAACCGCTGACGATCGCTGCCGGCGGGTCGGCCGCGAGGCGCGGGCCGAGCAGCTCCGGCTCCTGTTCGCCAGCGGTGGCGGCCAGGGTGCGGGTGCGCGCTTCGTCGGCGACGCGCCGCAGGTCGACCTCGCTGGCGGTGTCGGCCAAGGCGCGCATTGCCGCGCACAGGGCGACCGTGAACGGGAAGGCCGCCTCACCGTCGCCGGCGCGGGCGTAGGTGCCGGCCCGCGTCCCCCACAGCTCCCAGATCGGCGCGTCGCGCAGGATCGCCTTCGGCGGCGGCGCCGCCAGGCTGGTGCGGCAGGCGTCGATGACGAAGACGACCCGGAGGAGCACGCCGCGTCCGGCGGCGCGGTCGCGCGCGTCACCCACCGCCTGCACCAGGTCGCGGCGGCCGATCGCGGCACGGAAGCCGCCGCCGTCGTTGGCCGTCGTGTAGTGGCCGAACAGGACGGGGTCGCCTTCGCCGTCGACGAAGCCGTGCCCGGCATAGCCCACGAACAGGACCGCGCTCGGGCCGCCGAGCTGGTCGGCAGCCCGCCCCAGCGCGGCCAACACCGCGTCGCGGTGCACCTCCGACCCCCGCAACGTGGTCAGTGCGCGCGGAGACACGCCGCACACGTCGGTGAGCGCGGACCCGAGCCGCTCCATGCTCGTGCGCGCCCCGGGCAGCGCCCACTCCGGGTGCTCGGCGTAGGAGTCGGCCGCCACGAGCACTGCCGCCCGGTCGAAGCGTCCGGACTCCGTCGAGCGCCACTGCATCGGCCGGGGTGGCAGCAACGCGGCCAGTCCGGCAGATCCGAAGCCATGCGCGGCCGTCACCGGCGCGGGCGCGCGGCAAGCCGCCAGCAAGACGAGCGCGGCGATTGCGGTCGGGAGTCGACGCATGAGAAGCGCAACAGGTTAGCGACCCCGGCGCCAGGCGGAAGGGCGCCGCACGACTCCGCGGCGCCCCCGGCATCGCGGGCTGCATCTGACGCTCCCACGGGAGCGAGGGAGGAGCCGGCCGCGACGGGGTCAAGGACGACTCGGGGCGCCACCGAAGAAGGGGCCGGAGTGCGTCGCTGGTCTCGATCTTCGGTGGGAGTACGCGTCGTGGTCTGGGCATCGGCCGGCTTGCTGTCTGCGGCGCTGGCGGCCCAGTCGGACGCACCACGGGCGTCCGGGCGCCGCCGCTCGCCCGCGCGCGACGCGACCGACTTCCACCGCGCCACGACGCATCCCGCACCTCGCGAAGTCATGGCCTGGCTCCAGGCCTGCCGGGACGCGGATGCGCAGACGGAAGGGCCAGCGACCCAGGCGGGCGGAGCTGGCGCGCATCACGACGACAAGCTGCTTGCTGCGGCGGGAGAGAGCCACGGCAACGCGCACGGCGCGCACGAAGTCGGACGGCGCTCGCCGCCGCGCCCGGCGGGTGCCGGGCGCTGGGTCGTGGCGGTCGTGGTCGACGCCGAAGCGGACGTCGAGCCACACGAGGTGCTCGGCCTGGAACGCCAGGACGTCCTCGTTCTCGCATCCCCAGGTCCGTGCCTGCGTCCCGAGGAACTCGCCCTCCTCGAACATGCGGTGCGCGCCGAGCACCTGGCGCTGTGCGTGCTGATGGTGCGCGCCGGCGGCACGACCGTCAGCGCCGAAGCCGAGTCCCCCGCTGCCCGCGCGCTGCGGCGGCGTCTGCCAGGGCCACCGGCGGGCGCTCGGGCGAGCGCGGACACCGCTGCCGAGCGACACGCCGAGATGCAGAGTGTGCTGGCGTTGACCGCTTCCGACGAACTGCAGCAAGCGGCCAAGCACGGTCTGTTCCGCACCGCGGTCGCCGTGCTGCCGCCGCGTGGGACGCAGGTGCGCTTCGTCGCTCCCTGGTTCGAGCGCCCACTCGCCGACGAACTCGTCGCCGAGCAAGCCGCCCGCCTCGACGCGCAAGCCTCATCCGCTCCCGACCGAACTCCGGCGCGACCAGAGAACGTGACCCCGCCGGCAGACCACCGGAAGCGACACTGAACTCGGGGGGCTCACGGCCGCGAGGGCGACCGCCGGCAAGTCGACGAAGGCGGCGCAGCTCGACCGTGCGTGAGCCCTCGCCCACGCGCGTGGACGGCTCGGCAGCCTGGGGGCCAGAGCCGCGGTCGTTCCGTCTGGCGACGTTCGTGCGCGGACCCGACCACGGCTATCCTCGGACCGGTCGCCATGGATCTCTCCCGCGTGCGCAACTTCGGCGTCGTCGCCCATATCGACGCAGGCAAGACCACCGTCTCGGAGCGCATCCTCTTCGATGCGGGGGTCCAGCACCGCTGCGGCAACGTCGACGAGGGCGACACCGTCCTCGACTGGATGGCCGAGGAGCGGGCGCGGGGCATCACCATCACCGCCGCCGCTTCGACGGTACCGTGGCGCGACCATCAGCTGAACCTCATCGACACTCCCGGCCACGTCGACTTCACCGTGGAAGTCGAGCGTTCGATGCGGGTGCTCGACGGGGCGGTGCTGGTCCTCGACGGCGTCGCGGGCGTGCAGGCCCAGTCGGAGACGGTGTGGCGCCAGATGCAGAGGCACCAGGTGCCAGGCCTCGTGTTCGTGAACAAGCTCGACCGCAAGGGCGCCGACTTCTTGCGGGTCGTGCGGCAAGCGCGCCAGCGCCTGGGCGCCAGGGTCCGACCGTTGCAGTTCCCCCTCTTCGACAACGAACGGCTCAGCGGCCTGGTCGACCTGCTGGCGCTACGGACCTGGGTGTTCGACGGCGACGGGGTGCGGGCGACGGCGCAGGCCGATGCCGTTCCGGCGTCCTGCGCCGACGAGGTCGGCGTCCTGCGCGCCGAACTGCTCGAGGACCTGGCAGGCGACGACGAGACGCTGCTCGAGGCGGTGACGGCGGGCCGGTCCATCGTCCCCGAGGTCGCCCTCCGTGCGTTGCGCCGGCGGGTGCTCGCCCGCACCCTCGTTCCCGTGCTGTGTGGCGCCGCCCTGCGCAACCTCGGCATCCAACCGTTGCTCGACGCCATCGTCGACTTGCTGCCATCCCCGCTCGACCTGCCGCCGGTGATCGGCCAGGATCCGCGCAACGGGCAACGCATCGAGCGTTCGCCGGCAGCTGACGCGCCTGCCTGCGCGCTCGCCTTCAAGGTGCAGCTCACTCCGCACGGCGACCTGACCTTCGTGCGCGTGTACGCAGGGACCATCGTCCCCGGCAGCGGGCTGTGGAATCCACGCCTCCGCCAGCACGAGCGCGTCACCCGCGTGCTGCGTATCCACGCCGAGCACGGCCAGCCGCTCGAGCGGGCGCAGGCCGGAGACATCGTGGCACTGGTCGGCCCCAGGCACACCGCCACCGGCGACACGCTGTGCACCAAGGACGCACCGATCGTGCTCGAGAGTCTCACCGTGCCCGATCCCGTGCTGACCTTGTGGGTCGAGCCCCGTTCCACCGCCGACCGCGACAAGTTGCACCAGGCCCTGCTGCGCCTGGCGCACGAAGACCCCAGCCTGCGCGTGCGTGAGGACGCCGACACCGGGCGTTGGCTGATGTCGGGCATGGGCGAACTGCACCTCGAGGTCGTGCGACACCGCTTGCAGAGCGACTTCCACGTGGCCTGCGCGGTCGGCGCGCCGAGCGTGGCCTACCGGGAGGCGCCGCGCCGCCCGGCGCGCGCCGAAGCGCACGTCGAGCACGCCGTCGGCGCCAAGACGATCGTCGGCGACGTCGAGGTGGAAGTGCAACCCGACCCGGATTGCGTCCGGCCGGAGATCGAGTGGGCCCCCGGGTGCCCCGTTCCCGGCGAATACCGCCCGGCGATCGAGGAGGCGCTGCGCTTGGAGTGCCATGTCGGCCCTCGGCTCGGCTACCCCCTGGTGCACGCGCGGGTGACCGTGGTCGGCGCGCGGATCGACCGCGCGCACGACAGCGAAGTGGCGTTCGTCGAAGCTGCCACCAAGGCACTGCGCGCCGCCCTCGAGCAGAGCGGCATCGACCTGCTCGAGCCGTGGATGCGCATCGAGGTCGAGGCGCGCGCCGAGTTCGCCAGCGGCATCCTCAACGATCTCAGCCAACGCCGAGCCGAGGTCGACGACGTCGTCGCCGACGGCGACCTGCGCACCATCCATGGCACCGTCGCCCTGCGCCGGATGTTCGGCTACGCGACAGCGGTGCGCTCGTTGTCGCAGGGTCAGGCGGCGTTCTCGCTCACCCCGGTCGAGCTGCGTCCCACCGGCGAGTAGCGGTCAGGCGCGCGTCGCGGCTCGCTGCACGAGTTCCAACACGTGGCCGTCGGGGTCGCGCACGAAGACCTGCAGCGCGCCGTCCGGGCGCCGCTGCACGCCGGCACACGCGACCCCCATCGCCTGCAGACGCAGGCGCCACGCCTCGACGTCGTCGACCGCGAGGGCCACGTGCTGGCCGCGATGGGTCCCGGGCGCGGCAGGGTCCTTGGCGATCAGGTGCAGTTCCTGCGCTCCAACCCGCAGCCAAGCGCCGCCGAAGCCGAGGTCGGGGCGCGGCAGGGCGGTCAATCCCAGGACATCGCGGTAGAAGCGCAGGCTGGCGTCGAGGTCGCGCACGTGCAGGCCAGCGTGGTCGAGCCCACCGACCGCTGCCGCGCCGCGTCCCTCGCTCACGGGACGATCCGGATGCTGACCGGGTTGCTGGTCATCGTGGTCGGGTTGACGAGCGCGTAGGCGAACGACAGCTCGCGTCCCACCGGCAGCGCGTACAGGCCGGGCGGGAATCGCACGGCCGTGGCGCTGAGCCCGCTCACCGGGGTCTGTCCGGAGAGCTCGGGCATGAAGCCACCGAACGCCGCCAGCGCGGTCAGCTCGAGCATGGCGTCGTAGTTGAGGGGCAGATTGTAGAACGGCGGGATCTGGACTCCGGGACGGGTTCCCGACAGCGAGGCGAGCAGGACCCAGGTCTTGTTGGCGCCGAAGAACGGGCCCGGCTGCACAGCGAAGTCGACGACGCCGCCGGCGGTGGCCGAGATCTCGACGCGACTGGCCCACAGCCGGTCGTTGAGGCCGCTGGTGTCGATCCGGACCTCGGGCAACGGGCGCGCACCGTTGCCGTCGTCGACCGTGGCGCGGAGCACCAGCCGTCCCGGCGCGGTGCCGGCGGTGATCGGCAGGTCGTAGGTGCCGTCGCCATTGTCGCGCAGGGCACCGAGGGTGGCGTTTGTGGTCGTGCCGGTCGTCGCCACGATCTGCACCGAGGTGGCCGGTCGGCCGAGCGGTGTTCCTTCGCGGTCACGCAGCACCAACCGCGCGTTCACCACCGTGAGCCCGTTGATCGGCAGGCTCGGCGATGCGAACTCGAGGGTCGAGCGGAACTGGTCGAAGCGCCCACGCTGCTGCACCTTCCACTGGTCGTAGAGTCCCTGCAGCAACACCACGGGATCAGGATCCGTGCGCACCCGGTTGGCCACGTTCAGACGCATGGTGTAGCTGCCGCTGGCACAGCCGACGGTCGGGTTGCACAGACCGTCGACGTCCCCCGGGCGCGCCACGATCATGAAGGCCACGTCAGCCGACTTGGTGAAGTTGGGTGGTGGCGAGCCGCAGCCGGTCGGGTTCCCCTCGTTGCAAGAGCAACGGCCGTCGCCGCCGAACTGCCGCGCCGCCTGCATCGCCGCCATCAGCTTCTCGCCGAGATCGCCGGGGGTGGCGTAGATGGCGATCTCCGCGGCGGCGAGCACCGGGCCACCGGTGAGGACGTTGCCCTGGATCGCGTACACGATGTCGCCGACGCGGCCGGTGCGGTCGCTGGCGTAGGCGCCGGCGCCGGTGCCGGTGAAGCCGCGGGTGCGTCCCTGCACATCGGCGAACCCGTACTGCCGCGACTGGTGGCCCGGGTCGCTGGCCGCGAGCCCGGCCAGGATCTGGTCGGGCGCCGTGCCGAGGAGGAGCTGGTCGCGGATGTAGAGGCGGTTGGCGCCCGATGGGTCGACGAAGCTCTGCGCGCAGGCCGCCCCCTTGCCGACGACCACCACCGGCACCCACACCGCGAGATCGAAGTTCTGCAGGCACGTCGCCGACGCCACCGCGATCTCACCGGTGCGCGTGTCGATCAGGATGATGGACCAGGTGGCGAGCACGGGACGGGCGAGCAGGGCAGCCGCCAGTCCGAGACGAAGGAGGGCGCGGAGCATTGGTAGAGCTTGGTTACTGAGTCAAGTTGAAGAAGCCAGGCCACAGCAACCAAGCCCCCCGTTCCAACCGTGCATGCGGTTTTCCCGCACACGGCTGACCGATGGTCTTGTTCATGCCGTCTTGCTCCCTGGGTATTGGATCGTGCCGAGCAACTTGTGCAGGCCGCGCGCGCGCAGCTTCGCCATCGGCCACGCACGCCGTTGCTGCGCCACGCGCCAGGCGAGCGGATGGCCGCGAGAGCCACGCTGCTTGCCGAGCATGCGCGTGATGCGCCGCCAGACGTAGTGGTCGATCTGGGTGAACTGCTTGCTCGCGTTGCCGGTCCTGAAGTAGTTGCCCCAGCCCTTCAGCACGGGGATTGAGGTCAGCGATCACCTCGTCGACATCCTTCAGACCAGCCCGGCGACGGCGGTCCGTCAGTTCGCGCACCCGGCTACGGACCGTCTTCATCGACTTCACCGACGGCCACCGAAACAGATACGTGCGCCCCTTGAAGTGGGACTTCACGATCCGCAGGTGACAGCCGAGGAAGTCGAAGCCGTCCTTGCCGAGCCCGATCTGCACGAGCTTCGTCTTCTCCGGATGCAGCGTGAGTTTCAGGCGCGCGAAGAGCTCGCGCAGCCGTCGCATCGCCTCGTTCGCCTGCGACTCGCTCTTGCACAGCACCACGAAATCGTCCGCGTATCGCACGAGGACGCCGAGATGCTGGCAGTCGCGCTGCCACTCGCGATCGAGTTCGTGCAGGTAGATGTTGGCGAGCAATGGCGAGATCACGCCGCCCTGGGGAGTCCCCGTGGCCTCGTGTCTCACGTTGCCTTCCTCCATCACGCCCGCGTCCAACCACTTCCGGATCAGCTTCAGCACGCGGCGGTCGCAGATGCGACGGCCCACCAGGTCCATCAGCACGGTCTTGTCGATCGTGTCGAAGAAGCTCTGGATGTCGCCGTCGATGACGAAGGAGCGGCCTCGCCCGCCTTCGATGCGCAGCTTCTCCAGGGCATCCGTGGCGCTCCGCCGAGGGCGGAAGCCGTAGCTGCACTGCTCGAAACCGGCCTCGAAGATCGGCTCGATCACGATCTTCGTCGCCATCTGCACCACCCGGTCCTTGACCGTCGGAATGCCCAACGGTCGCCACTTGCCGCCCGACTTCTCGATGTACACGCGCCGCACCGGTTGCGGGCGGCACTCGCCTCGTCGGATCTCGTCGCCCAGCTCCGCGAGGAACTGCGTGACGCCCCGCTGCTCGATCATCGTCAGCGACATGCCATCGATGCCGGCAGCGCCATCGTTGCTCCGCACTCGCTCCCACGCCTTCCGAAGGACGTCACTCCTCCAGATCCGGTCGTACAGCGCGTGGAAACGCCGCCCAGGATCTCGCTTGGCGGCACGAAAGAGCGCGTGTTGGAGTTCTCGTACTTTGTCTACGGGGTTGTTGGGCCTTGTGGCCATGCCCTCGCACTTACCCCCATCCACGCGCGCGACCAAAGTCGGGCCCCTTCCCTCCCCCGGCGTTGTGGCCGCCGGGATCGGCAGTACTACGGACCCTTCGGACTCCCTCCCAGCACGGCGCCCTTTCACACTCGGCTTATGGGTGCGCGCTTCGCCTGACGTCGGCCGCTGGGTAGGGCCTCTCCTGTTCCGTGTCGAGCTGTCGTCGCATGCCCTCCTCCCTACCCCGGGGAAGTCCTGCGCCGCTCCGTGCTCGGACGCAGTCTGTTGCCTTCGCCGGGACATGAGCGGCTCGGCCTTCCCACCTTTCGGGTCTCTAATCTCACGAGGCTGCAAGGTTCACCCTTTCGGATTGGGCCTGCGACTTTGCTCCCCCCGTCCGAGGCATACGCCTCGACGCGGGCTCTTGACGCTCCGCTTGGCCGCCGAGATCTCTCCCGACGACTGGAGCCTGCTACGCGGCGCTTCGGCGCTTACCGCGGCGGGACTCGCACCCGCAAGTTCGACACAGCTTGACCCCGCTCCGAGCGGGGCTTGGTGATCAGGACACACCATGCGCAAGAAGATACCGCTTGCCCGTCTCTGCGGGTTCGCGTGCGAGCGGTAGGGGCATCGCCGTCCCGCGGCCACGCGCCGTCGTGGCCTGGCCAGGCGGGTCGGGCCCAAGCGAACGTCGGACGACACCCCCACACCGTTGCGTTGTGCTCCCGGTGTGCGGTCATCAGCAGCGCGGCTACCATCGGCGCCGCCATGCCCGGCGCCGCGGACGCAAACCCAACCGACCCCGACGACCCGGTCCAGAGTCTGGTTGCGGCCTGCATCGAAGCCAGGGCGAGCGGCGGCAGCGGCGCGGTCGAGGCGCTGCTGGCCCAGTACGCGGATCTGGCATCGCAGGCGCGTCAGCAGCTCGCCTTCCTGCAGCGGGCGGGCCTTCTCGACGCGACCGCCGCCGGCACCGAGCCAGCACCGGAGAGCGTCGGCGCCTACCGCATCCTCGAGCCGCTCGGCCACGGTGGCATGGGCACCGTCTATCTGGCCGAGCAACGCGAGCCGGTGCGACGCAAGGTCGCGCTCAAGCTGATCAGGGCGGGTATGGACACGCGTGAGGTGGTGACCCGCTTCGGCGCCGAGCGTCAGGCCCTGGCGCTGATGAACCACGCCAACATCGCGCTCGTGTTGGACGCGGGCGTCGGCGGCGACGGCCGGCCGTTCTTCGTCATGGAGTACGTGCCCGGCCTGCCGATCACCGAGTACTGCGATCGACACCGGTTGACCAACGAGCAACGTCTGGCGCTGCTTCTGGCCGTGTGCGACGGGGTCCAGCACGCCCACCACAAGGGGATCGTCCACCGCGATCTCAAGCCTTCCAACGTCCTGGTCGCCGAGCAAGACGGCAGGCCGGTGCCGAAGATCATCGACTTCGGCGTCGCCAAGGCCGTCACCGGCAGCCTCACCGACGCCACCTTGCACACCGTCGCCGGCATGGTCATCGGCACCCCCGAGTACATGAGCCCCGAGCAGGCGGGGCGCGGGGCGATCGACATCGACACCCGCAGCGACGTGTACTCGCTCGGCGTGCTGATGTACGAGCTACTCACCGGCACGCTGCCCTTCGAAGCGACCCGGCTGCGCACCGACTTCGTCGAGATGCAGCGCATCCTGCGCGAGGAGGACCCCCGCACCCCGAGCCATCGGCTGCGCGTGGAGGCGGCGACGGCGGCCACGGCCGCGCGCTGCCGGGCCACCGAGCCCGCTGCCTTGGAGCGACAGGTGCGCGGCGACCTCGATTGGATCTGCCTCAAGGCGCTCGAGAAGGAGCGCGACCGGCGCTACGCCACCGCCAACGACTTGGCGGCCGACATCCGTCGCTATCTGGCCGACGAGCCGGTCCTCGCCAGCCCGCCGAGCACCTGGTACCGCCTGCGCAAGTTCGCGCGACGCAACCGAGGGCAGATCGCCGCGCTCGCGGTGGTCCTGCTCGCGCTGGTGGCGGGCCTGGGCGTCAGCCTCCACTCTTGGCAGCGCGCCCGCGACGCTGCCACTTCCGCCGAGCAGGCCCTGCGCGGCGAGACGGAGGCTCGGGCCGTGGCCGAGGCCAACTTCGGCCGCGCCCTCGACGCGGTCGACCGCCTGCTCTTGCACGTGGCGAGCGACAAGCTCGCCGATCTCCCGCAGATGGAAGAAGTGCGGCGCGCCATCCTCGACGACGCGCTGGCCTTCTACCGGGGCTTCCTGGCCGAGCGGAAGGACGATCCGCGCACCCTCTACGATGCGGCGCGAGCGCGGGTCGCCATCGCCGGCGTATGTCTGGCTCTGGGCGATGGAGAGAATGCGCTCGACGCGGCGGGCGCCGCGGTCGCGAGCTTCCGCCACCTCCTCGCCGCGGACGGCGCCCGACTCGGCCCGCACGTCGGCTTGCTCGAGGCGCTGGGTCGGCGCGCCCAGGCCGAGGTCGTGCTCAACCGCGGGGAAGCTGCCCGGGCCACCTACGACATGCTGGTGCGCGAGTGCGAGCAAGCGGTGCTCGCGCTGCCCCGAGCGCGTCAGCTCGAGCTGCGTCTGGCCGGCGTCCACGTTGCCCGCGGCGAGTTCCTGCGGCGCCGCGACGTCGAGGCTGCCCTCGCCGACTACGACGCCGCCATCGACGGAGCCCGACGCCACGCGGACGCCGATGAACCGGCGGCACATCGCCTCGAGCAGCGGGCGCGGTTCGGCCGCTCGGTGGCGTTCCTGGCCGCCGGTCGCCACGGCGAGGCAGAAGCCGAACTGTCGGCGCTGCGTCAGCAGCTCGAGAACGCACGCAGTGGCGGCCAGCTCGACGAAGAAGCGACCGACCTCTACGCGCGCACGATCGGAGCCTTGTTCTTTCGCCGCTACGCGGCGGGCGACCTCGACGAGGCCGAGAGGCTCGCCCGACTCGAGCTCGAGGTCCGCCGGCCGATGGCGACGGCACACCCGCGCCTGGCCGGTCCACGCAGCGAGCTCGCCCTCGCGCACAGCCACCTCGGCATCGTGCTGTCGATGGCGGACAAGGCCGGCAGCGAAGACGAGTTCCGCGCCTGCGTGCGCGACCTCGAACAGCTGGCCGACGAGTTCCCCGCCTCGGCGAGCGTGCGCGGCGCGCTCGCCAAGGAGAGCCTCAACCTGGCGACACACCTGCTGCGCCTCGGCGTCCGCACCGCGAACGACGAAGCGATCCCGCACGCGCAGCGCGCGGTCGACCTGCTGGAGCAGTTGCGCGCCGGCGACCGCGACTCCAACGAGTGGGCGGCGAACCTCGGATCCGCACGCACGATGCTCGCCAACCTCCTGTTGGCCAATGGCCGCGAGCGCGAAGCGCTACCCGTGGCCACGGCTGCGCTGGAAACGGCAAGCGCCCAGGCCGCCAGTCATCCGGACTTCGCCGGCAACCAGGTGGACCTGGCCGACGCGGCGCTGGTGGCGGCCTCGGCAGCCATGGCGTGCGGCGAGCTGCGCGTGGCGCTCGCCGCCACCGACAGCGGCTGTGCCGCCATGAACGCGGCGCGCGCCACGAGTGACGAGGCGGTGTACCGTCACACCCTCGCCCTCCTGCTCCGTGTGCGTGGGTTCGTGCTCGCCATGCAGGGTGACCACCGCGGCGCGGCCGGACTCGCCGACGAAGTCCTGCGCCTGGGGGCCGGTGATCGGCGGATGCCGATCGCCGCTGGCGACGTCCTGCGCATGGCCGCAGCGGCCGCGCAGGACGACCCCGCCGCGCGGGCAGCGTACGGCCGCCGAGCTTGCCAGGAGTACGCGACGGCCGAGCAGGCGCTCGACGCCGAACTCGAGGCAGCTCCGGACAACCCGGCGCTGCTCTACCACCGTGCCTGCGCGCGTCTCGGCCGTGCCGAACTCGAGTTGGAGGACGCGGCGCCGGACGCCGTGGTGCGGGTTCTGGCGCCGCCCTTGCAGGTTCTGCGCCCCGAGTTCGACACGGGATCGTTGGAGTGGCTGCAGAAGCGCCAGGTGCGCGCGGGTCTGGCGCGTTCGGGCGCAGCGCTGTGTGCGCTGGGTCGCTTCGAAGAAGCATTCGCCCAGGCCAGCGACCTGGCCGCCGTCGCCACGGACGATGCCGAGTTCTGCCTGCGTGCAGCCGAGCTCCTGGCGCGCTGCGCCCAGCCGTTGGCGTCGACCAAGGACGGGGCCGTGGCGCGGGCCGAGGCGCGCCGCCTCCTGCGACACGCGCTCGACGCCGGGTGCCCGACTCCGCCCGCCGTCGACCCGTACCTCGAGGCGCTGTGTCGCGACGAGGAGGGACGAGCCCTGCTGCAGCGGCTGCGCGGTGGGTCGAGCGCCAAGTGAGACCCGCGGGCACGCCCTGCGCGACCAGGCGGCGACGCCAGGGGCTCGGACCGAAGCAGAGCCGAGGCGCGGCCGCTGCTATTCTCCGCGGGCGAAGCAGTCCCACGCGCATGCGCTTTCCTCGATGACCAGACTCCTCCATGGCGCCGTCGTGGCGCTCCTCTTCGCGGCCGTAGTCGCGCCCGCGCGCGCCCAGGACGACGAGACCGCGTTCAACCGAAGCCAGGCCGACAAGCTGAACCAGTTCGCCAAGAACGCCAGCAAGAAGGGATTCCCACGGCAAGCGCGCCTGCTCTGGATGCAGGTGGTGAAACTCTACGACCCCGACCATGCCGAGGCGCGCAAGGGGTTGGGGCACGTCAAGGTGGGGTCGTCGTGGGCTCCGGATCCCAAGCTGCAGCCTTCGCTCGCCGACACCGGCAGCGGCAGCGACGGCGCCGCCCTGTTTCGCGCCTACGAGACCCTCAAGAAGGACCTCGCAGGCGCCCACAAGCGTCAGGCGCAGACCTGGGCCAAGGCCGGGCGCGCCGACAAGGCCAACCAGCACTGGCAGATGGTCCTGCGCTGGAGCAAGGACGATGTCGACGCGCAGAAGGCGCTCGACCACCACGAGGTCGGCGGCGTCACCGGCACCGACCTCGAGCAGACTCTGTACGAGCGGTCGAAGGCCATCGAGAAGGTGGTCGCCGAGCAGACGGCGAAGACCTACCCGGTGGAGGCGGTCGAGGTGAAGGAGCCGGTGCTCGACCGCGCCCAGGTCAAGTACGTCAGCTTCAAGTCCGAGAACTTCCTGCTCCACGGCGACCCCGGCGAGGAGGACCACCTGAAGGAGGCGCTGGTGTGGGCCGAGCGAACCCTGCCGGTGCTCGCGGTGGCGCTGCCCTGGCAGGCGCAGGTGCGCGGCAAGTCGGCGTACTTCGTCGGCAAGGACACCTACAAGCAGATCCTCAACGCGCACGCAGACCGCCTGCCGGACCTCAAGTGGATGCTCGAGCACAGCTCGGCGGCCAACCTCGATGGCCTCCGAGTCGGCGCCACCGGCAGCACGCAGACCCTGTACGACGCCATGGTGCGCGACGTCACGCGCGACTGGGCCGGCTTCGTCACCGACGGCCTGCGCGAGGGCATCGGCCACACCTTCGTCGGCATGATGTTCAACAACAACCGCCTGTTCGTGGTCGCCAAGGTCAAGGAAGACGAGGAGGCCACGGTCACCAGCGAGGAAGATCACGAGTACACCTCCCCCGACTTCGACGTGTGGAAGAACCTGGCGCTGGAGATGGCGTGGAAACAGACCGGCGGCGTGCCGGCCATCGACCTGCCCTACTGCGAGGCCGCCACCTTCACCAACGAACAGCGGATCAAGGCGTGGTCGTTCTGCGACTACGTCACTCGGCGCGACCCGGAGCTGCTGCGCAAGCTCGACCGCCTCGGGGCCGAGGCACAGCAACAGCGGCGCAAGCAGCCGGTGGAGCTGGCCAAGAAGTTCGAAGAACAGGCCGGGGTCAGCATCGCCCAACTCGACAAGGAGTGGGAGGACTTCTGGACCGAGGCGACGCCCGTGCTCGCCGCGATCCGCAACAACACGCCGCCGCTGCAGGCGATCAGCAAGAACGTCGAGAAGTGGCTGCAGGCGTTCAACGCTGCCCGCGCCCAGAACCACGCCACACCGGTCACCTGGTCGTCGCAGTTGTCGACGCGCTGCTACGAGCACGCTCTCTACCTCAAGGCCAACAAGAACGAGCGCGGGCCGGCGGCCGAGCACCGCGAGCTGCCCGAACTCGGGGGCTCGCACCTGGGGAGCATGTTCGCGCAGATGGCGCTGGTCGAGACCGGGGCCAACCTGGGCCAGGCCAAGAAGATGTTCGAGAGCTGGCTGCGGGTTCCGGGCTACCGCGACGCGCTGGTGCACGACTTCCTTCTGTCGGTCGGCATCTACCAGGACGGCGACATCTTCGTGCTGAACGCCACCGCCGGGCTCGGCGCACCGCGGTCCAAGAAGAGCGGCTACCTGTGCCACCCGTGGAAGGGGGCTTCGGGCGTCCCCACCGAGGTCTCGGTCGCCGACATCGGTCCGGAACTGGTCGAGCTCCTGGAGAAGAACGGTCGCAAGCCGCAGAAGGTCGTGGGCTACCCGCTGACCATGCACTTCGGCAGCAACGTGCAGGGCGACCGCCACTCGTACCGCTGCAGCGTGGTCGACCCCCGCGGCAACAAAGTGGAGGGAGCGATCCTGCTCGACTCCGGCAAGATCCGGCGCTCCACCGCGCCCGGCATGGTCACCTTCTACCCCTTCGAACCGCTGCCGCACGGCAAGATCAACGTGCGCTGGACCTGGGAGGTCGACGGCCGCCCCAACGAGCTGAGCGCCGACTTCACGACCAAGTGACGGCGCGCGCCACGGCGCCGGTCACCAGGGTAGGCGCTTGCAGTCCAGCTGCGCCGTGTGAACGTGGCCCGCACGGTAGAGCCACACCTCGAAGGTCTCGCCGTCGTAACTGCCGTGCGCGTTGACGAAGCGCTGGAGGTCCGCCACTCGTACGAAGCGCTCGAGGCGCCCGGCGTCGCCGGTGTGGCCGGCCTCGCGCCAGATCACCCCGAGGAGCACGTCGCCGGGCCGCACATCTGCCTTCGCCGCCAGCGCCGGATGCACGGCGGTGACGCGCACGACTCCGGCCGGGAGTTCGCCGGGCGCCGCCTGCGGATCGTCGGTGAAGTGACGCGCGAGCGCCACTGCCGCATCCGTGACCAGCGCTGCCGCGTCGGCGATCGACACGTCGTCGAGCTGCACACCGGTCTGGCGATAGGCCGCCCACGTCGCTGCCGACCAGGGTCGCAGCTCGACATGGCGGACCTTGCCGTCCCGCTCGATCTCGACGGCGGTCGGCTCGCCGGCAGCGGCTTGCCGCCACGCCAGCGCCCAACCGACGCTCCAGCGAACGGGAGCACCCGCCAGGGTGCGCAGGACGTCTCCTGTCTGCACTTCGGCGGCCGCTGCCGGCCCTGGCGCGTCGACGGCCTGCACCACCACCTTGCCGTTCTTGTCCACCACCGAGAGCCCGACGTACGGACAGCGCAGCTTCTCGGGCGAGAGCAGCAGGGCCTGCAACTTGGCGCGCACGTGGTCGACGCCGATCGCGTAGCCGGTCACTGCGCGCAGGCTGCCTCCGGCGCTGTTGATGCCGATCAGGCGACCCTTGCCGTCGAGGAGTGCGCCGCCACTGTTGCCGGCATTGATGGCGGCGTCGGTCTCCACGAGGTGCGGCAGCTTGCGCCAGCGGCCGCGCACGCGGATCGACTGGTTCTTGGCACTGACGACCCCGGCGGTGACCGTGTTGGCACGACCCAGCGGATTGCCGACGGCGATGGCGAGGTCGCCCACCGACAAGGTGTCCGACGCACCGAGTTCCACGGCGTCGAGGGCGTCCCCCTCGCCCAGGTGCAGCTGCAGCAGCGCCAGGTCTTCTTCGCGCGAGATGCTCAGAACGGTCACCGGGAAGCTGCGCCCGTCGCGCAGCGAGGCGCGCACCACGTGGTCGCGGCGCATGGAGCCGTCGGGCTCGGTGGCGGAGTCGACCACGTGCCAGTTGGTCAGAGCCAGCCCGCTGCGGTCGACCACCACGCCCGACCCTAGGCCTTCGGTCGAGGTCTGGCCCTTGCCCTCGGCGAAGGGGTTGTCGTCGAGGTCCGCCGCGGCAGTGGTGGTCTGCACGTACACGTTCAGCAACGAGCCGGCGGTGGCCTCCACCACGTCGGCGACGCTGCCGAGCGCCGCGCTCGGCCCGGGCGTGCGCGGCCGCGCCAGGGTCTCGTTGCCGGAGCCATGGCGGTCGAACTCGAGCCGGTACGCCGCGCGCAGGAGGTCGATGCTCGGTGACAGGTCCAAGCTGGTGTCGACCTTGGCGCGCTCGCCCCGGTGCTCGAACGCGATGTCGATCTGGTCGCGCGTGCCGGCGTCGGCCAGGCCCACCAGCAGACCGTCGAGCGTGACGATGGCGCCGCCGCTGTTGTGGTTGCCGATCCCCGCGTCGACCTGCAGCACCCGCCCGCGCTTGGCCGACAGCGCGCCGGCTCGCACGCTCACGTCGGTGCCGTCGGGACGGCCGACGACCAGGAGACGCTGGCCGACGGCCAGACCGTCGCTGTCACCGCACTCCAAGGGCACCAGCGCCTTGCCCTCCGGCAGACGCACCTTCAGCAAGGCGCTGTTGGTGCGCTCGTTGCCGCGGACCACGTCGGCGGCCGCTGCCGTGCCGTCAGGCAGGGTGACCCGCACGGACTCGCTGCCGCGCACGAGGTGGCGGCTGGTGAGGACCAGGCCGTCGGCGGTGAGCACCACGCCGGAGCCGTGGCCGGCGCGCCGGCGCGTCGCGTACGGATCGTCGTCTCCGAGTGCGGTGGGCTCCTCGGCGCCGCCGAACACGCCCACCACGCTGGGGCCCACCCGCGCCACCGCGTCGGCCTCGACCGACCGATCTGGTGCGGCCAGTTCGGCGCTCGCCAACTCGGATGCGAAGGCGCGGCGCAGCACGCGGGTCGGCACGACGAAGCCGAAACTCGGACGCTTGAGGTCGGCGAGGGTCGGCTCGGCGTCCATCGGCAGCACGCGAACGGCGCTGCACAGGCCGAGCAGCCCACCGGTCGCAGACAGCAGCGCAGCACCGTGGCTGCGGACCTCGATGGCGGCGTCGGTGAGCAGGATCTCGGCACGCTTCCACACTCGCCGTTCGCTGTCGCTGGCGAGCGCCACGTCGCCGAGCGCAGGCGTGACCACACCGGCGAAGCCGACCAGGTCCTCGCCGTCGTGCAAACCGAGCACGAGGGCCGCGTCGCCCGGGCGCGGATCCGGCGCAAGGGGCACTGCAGGGAGGGTCGCGCCGGGCTCGAGGTCGACCTGGAGGAGGGCGAGGCCCGAGCCATCGTCGTGCGCGACGATCGTGGCCCGCCGCCTCTCCGTCGCGGTGGGCCGGGGGCCGCAGCCCAGGACGAAGACGGCCTTGTCGCTGGCATTGTCGGCTTCGCGCACCAGGTCCCAATGGGTCGCGACGAGGCCGCTCGCGGTGACGACGACGCCGCTGCCTGGCCGCTCGATCGCGAAGGTGTTCTGGCCGCGGATCTCGACCAGCACGTGGACCACGGCATCGCGGGCGCGGGCCACGGCGGCGGCCATCGGTCCGCCGGCCGGCCGACCGTCCGCTGCCGGCGCCAGCAGGGTCGCGTTGACGGGAGGCTGCGACGCGACGCACGGGAGCGCGCCCAGGGTGAGGATGGTCGCGCAGCCGACGAGCAGCAGCGCGCGCGGGTCACGCGCAAGGGGTGCGAGCATGGGGTGGAGGCGCGGGAACGACGGGCGGCGAGGCGAGCCTACTTCTTCTTGCCGGCCAGAGCCTCTTCGTTGTGCCGGGCCCGTGCCAGGCAGAGCTCGAGGACGCGCTTCTGGTGTTTGAGGTAGTAGCTCAGCGCCTGGCGCAGACCCGCCACGTCGGCCTTGACCGAGTCGGCGTAGTGCGTCCACACCGAGCCCTTGGCCTGCTTCTTGGCGGTGTCTTCGAAGTGCTTCTGCACGCGCCGCATGACCGGCAGGACCTTGCCGCCGGCGGCCGTCACCGTGGCCAGCGCCTTGGCGTCCTTGCGGCCATCGCCGGTGGAGAGGAACTTGTCCAACTCCGCTGCCACCGCGTCGATCGCCTCGAGCGCCTTTTCGAGGTCGCTTGTCTTGGCGTCGGACGCGCTCGGCTTCAACGCCGGCAGGTCGACATAGCGCTTGCCGCTGCAGGTCGTGCAGGGGTAGGCCCCGGCACCACCGCAGCAGCCACACTTCTGCTTGCGGCTACCGCCGCCCTGCACCGGGAACTTGCCGCGCCCACCACACACGAAGCAGTTCGTCACGGCGGCACCGAAGCACGTCGGGCACGGGGCCCGCTGCAAGATGTCGACCGTCTCGCCGGTGCCGGCGCAGATGCGGCAGGTCGCCTCCTTGGTGTTCTTGCACTCCGGGCAGCTGTCGCAGTCCCCCTCCTCGAACCGATCGCAGTGCAGACACGGCATGACCTGACGCCCTTTGCAGTTCGGGCAGCGCTCGGCCTTGTGCGCGACGAACTGCAACAGTCCCTGCTCGTCGGGTTCGGTCGCGCGCTCGAGCTTCTCGGGGATCGGCACCAGGAACTCGGCCTTCTTCTGCCCGGAGGCGAGGGACCCGAGAAGCGCCACGAAGAGGACTGAGAGGAGGCGGAGGATGGGCATGCTTGGACCTCGACGCGATTATGCCCGCGCCTTGGTGCGCGGGCGAGTTCGCGCCGTGGCAGGCTTCAGTCGCGCACGTCTTGCGCGTGGAAGTACCCGTCCTGCGCCCACACGACCAGCAAGGCACCGGTGCTCGTGCCGAACAACATCTCGTCGCGCAGCGGTGTCGGCGACGGTGAGACGCGGACATTCACGCTCGGGCGCGGCGCGCGTGCGAAGGGAGTGACGTGCGTGGTCTCGAGGAACTCGCCCTCGACCCAGCTGACCCAGGTCCGCGCACCGGCCGGCGTGAGCACCGCGCGTTCGACCGGCACCGGCAGGAACGCCCGCCGCCAGGGCGACGCCTCGCTCCAACGACTGTTCGCGCTGCGGCGGATTGCATGCTGCACGGTCTGCCCCTCGCGCCAAACCGCCATCAGCTCGGTGTCGACGTCCCCCAGCAAGGCCATGAAGCTCAGCGGTTCCTGTGTCGGACCGGCGATGGTCTGCTCCGACACGAGCTGGCCGGTGCCCTCGTAGAGCAAGGATCGCACGCTCTCGCCGGCCGCGTCGGAACGCCAGTCGAGCACCACGAGGCGCCCGCTACGGTCGACCCGCGCGGCCCAGCCCGCAGGCACGACCGGCGTATCGCTGCGCCAGGCGAGACCTTCCTGCCGCACGTAGCGGCTGCTCGACGGCGAGTCCGGCACCCGCAGCCAGACGTTGCCGTCGAGGGCGATGCCGCCGTCGGTCGGTGCGCCAGGCAGCGCTCGAACCGTCTCCCAACCCGCCTGTCGCCAGACGCGCACGTGCGACTGGCGCTCGGTCCGGGCGGTCACCGTCCACGCGACCGCCAGCTCGCCGCGGGAGCCAGAGTAGAGTCCGTCGAGCGCGAAGCGCTCGCCGGGGCCGCTCACCATGTCCACGTTGCCGCCCTGGTCGCTGAGCCAGTATGCACGCAGCGCACTCGTGGTCTGGATCGTCGATGCGAGGAGGAGGACCGCCTGCCCGGTGGCGCTCACGTGCAGGCGCAGGACACCGGCGATCGCGGCCGAGATCGGTGGCAACGGGTCCCAAATGCGCGTGCCGCCGCTGCCGAAGCGACGGCTGAGCCACGCCCGGATCAGCACGAGGTCGGCCGAGAACGGGTCGGGAAGGACGGTCGCCACCACGACGGTGCCGGCGCCGCGGGCCACATGGAGGTCCGGGGTCGAGCTGCCGACGCTTCGATCGATCACCGACGCTGGCCGCCAACCCGCGTCGCGGTCGTACTCGGCGACGAGGACTTGGCCCTCGTGGATCCATGCCAGCGAGCCCCCACCACCGACGAGGTCCGAAGCGAAGATCGGCGGTGCATCCCCGGCGCCTCCGAGAGCGACCGCCGGAGCGCTCCACGACGGCCCGCGCGGGCGCACGGAGAAGCGGACCGGCGAAGTCGGCAACGCCATGGGCCCGCCGTCCTTCGCGTACACCTCGCGCTCGAAATTCAACGCATACTCGTCGTCCGCCAGGTCGGCGGCGGGTCGGAAGCGCACGACGTTCCCATCGACCTCGACCTGACCCGGCACGCGCAGCGCGGCGCCGTCGAGCAGGATGAGGGTGCGGTCCGACACCGAGGTGGGGTCGACCTCGTGCAGGAGCCGCACCTGCGGCACGGCGTCGCCACCCACCCACTGGCCCTCGGCGGGGGTGACCGCAGGTGCCTGCGCGCCCGGCGCCGATCCCTGGCCGCCTCCCGAGCACCCGGCGAGAGCGAGCCCGGCGGCCGCGGCCGACCCGAGGCGGATCCCCTGCAGGCGGCCCCTCTGCGAACGGAGAGCCTGCGGACGGATCTCGGCAGCACGGGGCGCTTCGTCCCTCGGCGTGCGAACGGAGGACCAACCGACGAGTCGGAGGAGAGCCTGCATGCGCACTCTTAGCCCGGCGGAGTGCCCGGGTAACCCTCGGTGCCTACGCCGGAACGCCCGGTGGCACCGGCTGTCCGCCGTCCGGCCGAGCGGTCCGCGCGCTCACAAGGAAGCAGGCTGCGCCAGCTTCCTTGCTCGGTGTTGCTGGCGGTCGCCCTTGCGACCGCGAGCCCTCCGGGCTCAGACCCGGGCAGCCTGCGAGCACGCGTGGGCGAAGCCGGCGAGGTGCTGCAGGTGCTTCTTGCGCTCGATCGCCTCGGCGGCGAGAGGCAGGCCCGCGGCCTGCAGGATCCGCTCCCACCGGTAGACCCAATCGTGACGCTGGAGCACGTTGGTCATGTTGGCGCGGCGGATGCGTGCGACGCGATCGGGGTCGGCCTCGAGAGCCTCGATCACGGCCTCGGGACGATCGGTGTTCCAGTTCATCGGCACGACCGCGTCGGGCCAGTCGAAGTTGTCGAGGAACGTCTGGCACTGCGGCGGCTCACCGATCATCACGGCACCGCCGGCGGCGCCCTCGAAGTGGCGCGAGCCGATCTCCTCTTGCCCGCGCGTCTCCGCGTGGTCGATCTTGGCACGGTTGGCCACGAAGTACTTGCACCGCTTGATCATGTTGGCGAGCAGGAAGCGGTGGTCGAGAGGGTCGATGACGCGGTTGGCGGCAAACGTGTCGTAGGCGTAGAACCAGCCCCGCTCGCGTGCCAGGCGCAGGAAGGCTTGATGGGTCGTCGGCGAGCGACGTCCCATGCTGTAGACCTCGATCCCACGCGCCGGTGGATCTTCGCCAGGGAAGAAGGTGACGGCGTCGACCGACGGCGCCATGAAGGACACCGGGCGGCCGATGTCGCGCTGCAAGGGTTCGACCGCGCCGGCGCACGACAGGAAGACGTGGTCGAACTGACGGAGGAGCACGGTCTCGTGCCGCCGCCGCGGCAGGTCGGCCGACCACATCTCCTCGACGTAGCAGATCTTCTTGCGGCCGTTGCCGATCCAGGCGGCGATCGGACCCAGTCCCAGGAGGTCACCGATGTCCTCGCAGCACACGAACACGAGGTCGTACTGCCGCGACACCAGCGGCGCGGCTTCGCGGAGCTGGGGCTGGCGGCCGAGCAGGTCGTAGCCCCGGCGCAGGAAACGACGCTTCCACATCCGGATCGGCGGCACCTCGGGGTAGACGAGGTCGGCGCGGTCGAAGCGGGTGATGAGCTCCTCGAACTCGTACAGCGTGCACCGCGAGATGTGCGGTGCGCGCCGCCGCTGCGAGACCACGAGGATCCGGGCGCCGGCGGGATGGCTGGAGACGGTGAAAGGGAGCATCCGGTCGGTAGGACTGGGATCGACAAACCCAGGACCCCATGTTGAAGCCGACCCGCGTTCCCTTTGCAATCCTCGAAGATGCGCCTGCACCGCACGCCTCTGCCGGGAGTGTTTCGGATCGAGCTCGAGCCGAAGGCGGACGCGCGCGGCACCTTTCTGCGAACCGTCTGTCGCGACTTCCTTCGCTCGCAAGGGCTTGTGGCAGACTTTCCGCAGAGCAACCTGGTGTGCAACGGCGCCCGAGGTGTGCTGCGGGGCCTCCACTTCCAGCGACCGCCGCATGCCGAGGTCAAGCTCGTCCACTGCCTGACGGGCGCGATCCACGACGTGGTCGTGGACCTGCGTCGCGAGCAGCCGACCTACGGCACGCATTTGGCCCTCGAGCTGAGCGCCGAGCGCCCCGAAGTGCTCTACGTGCCCGAGGGGTGCGCACACGGCTACCAGACTCTCGCCGCCGACGTGCTCGTCTATTACCACATGTCCGAGCCCTACCAGCCCGGGGCCGAGGGTCTCGTGCGCTACGACGACCCGCACCTCGGCATCGCCTGGCCGGTGCCGACGCCGACCGTGTCGCCCCGCGACCGCGACGGGGCTCCCTACGCTTGGTGACGGTGGGACACGTCGCGCCGCCAGTCAGACCGGCCGCAGGAGGCCGTGCTGCAGCAGCGTGTCGGCCGCGTCGGCCAGCTCCTCGAAGGTGAGACCCGAGGCCCTCGCAGTGTCGAGCAGACTGTGGTGGCCGTCCGAGTGGTTCAACACCCAGAGCATTGCGACCTCCGGACGAGCCCGTCGCGGCAACCCCCCCTGCAACCCGTACAGGCCCCGCTTGCCAAGCTGCGCCTCGGCGTCGGGGACCAGGCTCTGGTAGCGCTGGTTGCGCTCGAGTACCCCGAGCACGTCGAGGTACATGGCGAGAGAATCGCCGAGCACCTGCGGGCGCACGAGGTCGAGGTCGTCCCCCGAGCTGTGATAGCCGGGGAAGGTGGAGTGCGTCGAGCGCGTGAGCGACCCGACCGGAAGATCGAACCGCGCCGAGCACCAGTTGCGCTCGTCGTAGCCGTAGGGCGTGAAGCCGATCACGCGGTACGCCACTCGCGCGTCGCGCAGTGCGCAGCGCGCCGCCGCGTCGACCTCGGCGTCCCCGCGCCGGCTCAGCTTGTAGGTGAACGGGGCCTCGTCTCCCAGGCAGTTGAGTACGAGGCCGTGCCGGATGCGCGATACGCGCTCCTGGTTCTGGCTCAGCCAGGCGACCGAGCCGATGCCGCCGGGGATGAACAGGATGCGGTACGAGTAGCGCCGCTTGGCGCCAGCGAGGGCGCGGGCGAGCGCGGCGAGCACGACGACCCCGGAGAGGTTGTCGTTGCAGAGAGACGGGTGGCACACGTGCGTCGACAGCAGGATCTCCTCGTCGCTCTCGCCGGGCAGGAGGGCCTCGCCCCACTCGAGCTTGCCACCCTCGTCCAGATCGGCGTCGACGCACACCTCGTACTGCCCGGGCCGAAGGCGTTCCAGCTGGCGGTGTGCCAGGCAGAAGCCCCAATCACGCTTGTAGTAGCTCGTGCGGTAGGGGATCCAGTCGGGTTGGTCGGGCAGCGAATAGAGGTGCGGCCGCAACTCCTCGAGCGACAGAGTGCAGCGCACCGGCGTCGAGTAGTTGACGACGTGCAGGTTGCAGCGCGTGAAGTCGACGATCTTGTCGCCGTCGGGCCCCTTGATCCAGGCATCGCGGATTCGCCACTCGGGCGGCACGGTCCAGTCGAACACCTGCGACAGGGACGCGACGCCGTGCACCGACAGGCCAGGAACCTCCTCCGCCAGCAAGGCCAGGGTCTGGCGCAGGCCAGGCCCGGTGATGCTCCGGCAGATCGGAAAGAGACGCGCCATGGTGGCGTGGAGTTCGTGGCCGACCGCGGCGGGGTCGAGCTGGGCACGCACCTTGTGAACGGTCGACAGCATGGTGAGATGAGGGGCAAGCGGCCGCCCGAGGCCCGAACGTGACGGACACGGCATCCGCCAAGAAGTCTCGCAGCGGCCGGAACGCGGGTTGCTACCGAGTTACCCGCGCCGCCGCGGAGGTAGACTCAAGCATTCCTGCCTAGACGCGGCTTGTCCACCTCGGCCTTTTGCAACTCCTATGCGTCTGGTTTCCGCTTTCGTCCTATTCGCCGTTTCGCTCCCTGCCCCGCGTGCGCAGGTGGAGCTCGTCAATCCGAATCCCTCCACCGCGCCCGTGACCCGCAAGTATGCGGTCATGGTGTGGGATTCGGTGCGCGAGCGGGTCGTGCTGTTCGGCGGCCAGGAGGACTTGGCCGCCTACCACAACGACACCTGGGAGTGGGACGGGACCCGCTGGACCGAGAGGCAGCCGTTGCATCGCCCCCCGGCGCGAGAAGACCACATGATGGCGTTCGACTCGGTGCGGGGCCGCGTGGTGCTGTTCGGTGGTCATGACGTGAACGTCCGCTTCCTCAACGACACGTGGGAGTGGGACGGCGTCGACTGGCATCCCATGGCGCCGGCGACGGTGCCGTTCGCGCGCGCCTACGGCGCCATGGCCTTCGATCCCGTGCGCCAGCTCGTCGTGATGTACGGCGGCGTCGACTCGGCGACGCGCGAGATCGGCGAGACCTGGGAGTGGAACGGCACGAACTGGCGCCCACGCTTCCCCTACCGGGAGCCCGGAAGACGCACGCAGCACGCGATGTGCTGGGACCCGGTGCGCCAGCGCGTCGTGCTCTACGGCGGCCAGACCAACGAGTCCGGATGGTTCGCCGACCAGTGGGAGTACGACGGGATCAATTGGGTGAACGCGACCACCACGCCGGCCGGCCCCGCCATGTCGGACTTGCGCATGGTGTACGACACCCACCGCAGCCGCCTGGTCCTGTGGGGTGGGCGAAGCCAGCCGGCCAGCAGCGCATGGGAGCGCGACGGCGACACCTGGGTCCAGCGCACCATCCCGCCGCCACTGCCCACCGACCGGCACGCCCACACCATGGCGTTCGATGAGGTGCGCGGTGAGGTGGTGATCTTCGGCGGCTACGACGGCGGTGAGGTTCGCTACGGCGACACCTGGGTCTACCGCCCTGTGGCACCAGCTTCGGCCGCCTCCTTCGGTCACGGCTGTGGCGGACCGACATCGGTCCCGCCGGCGCTGAGCCTGGCCGACGGGCAGCGCCCATGGCTCGGCGACACCCTGGCCTGGCGCGTGCGCGGCGACACGCCCGCGAACCTGGCGGTGCTGTCGCTCGGCGTCTCGCGCACGACTTGGCGTGGAGCCAGCCTACCTGCCGACCTGGGTGCCTTCGGCATGTCCGGTTGCGAGCTTCTCGACAGCTCGGACGTGCTCCTCTCCATGCAGGTGTCCGCGCAGGGTGCCGACCTGGCCATGCCCATCCCGGTGTGGCGTGAACTGAACCGAGTCGAACTCTACGCCCAGGCCCTGGTGTTCGATCCCGCATCCAACCCGGCGGGCGCTGTCACCACCGGAGGGGTCGCTTTGCGCTTCGGGTCGCGCTGAGGCGCGACGGCGGCGTGAGCTGTCTGGTCGCGTCCGGATTCGGCCGGATCTTCAGCCGCGCAGAGCGCGCTCGAGCAACTCGGCCTGCTCGCGCTTGTGCGCCTGCAGTGAGCCGGTCGCCGGACTCGCCGAAGGGCGGCGTGCGACCCACGCGGCGATCGCGTCGCAGTGCCAGCGCGCGTGCCGCAGGGCGCCCATGTTCGCCGGCTCTTCCTGACACCAGATCACCTCGGCTGCGGGCTGGGTCGAGAAGAGCGCGCGCAGCGCCGCCGTCGGCCAAGGGTAGAGGAGCTCGACCCGAACCAGCGCCACGTCGCGCACGTCCCATTCGCGGCGCGCCGCCGCCAGCTCGTGGTAGATCTTGCCGGTGCACAGGATCACTCGTCGCGCCGACCCGCGCTCGACGACGGGGTCCTCGACGACCGCCTGGAACGCGCCGGCGCCGAGCTCGTCGATGGCCGAGCCGGCGGCTCGGTCGCGCAGGAGGCTCTTCGGGGTCATGACGACCAACGGCTTGCGGCGTGGATCGAGGGCCTGCCGGCGCAGCAGATGGTAGTACCGCCCCGCCGTCGACGGGTACGCGACGCGCATGTTGTCTTCGGCACACAGCTGCAGGAAGCGCTCGAGGCGCGCCGAGCTGTGTTCGGGGCCTTGCCCGTCGTAGCCGTGCGGCAAGAGCAGGACCAGCGACGTCGCCTGCCCCCACTTGGCTTCGCCAGCGGCAATGAACTGGTCGATCTGGATCTGCGCGCCGTTGCAGAAGTCGCCGAACTGTGCTTCCCACAGGGTCAGGCCCCGGGGCGCGGCGACGCTGTAGCCGTACTCGAAGCCGAGCGCGGCCTCCTCAGACAGCAGGCTGTCGACCACCACGTACTTGGCTTGGCTGTCGCTCAGGAAGTTCAGCGGGATGTACTTGTGGCCATTGCTCTCGTCGAGAAGGACCGAGTGGCGCTGCGAGAAGGTGCCACGACCGCTGTCCTGTCCGGCCAGGCGCACGGGCACGCCGTCGCGGAGCAGGGTCGCGAACGCCAGGGTCTCGGCCAACGCGAAGTCCACCGGCTGCTCGCCCTGCGCCATCTTCACCCGGCGGTCGAGGATGGACCGCACCTTGTCGTGCGGATCGAAGTCGGCGGGCAACTGGGCGAGGCGCTGAGCGAGTTCGAGCAGCTCCGACGTCGCCACGGCCGGGGTCGCATGTTCCCACGCCAGGTCGTCTTCGCGCACCTCGGCCCGCGGCAACGGAGTGCCAGGCGCCGACGTGTCGCGCACTTCCTTGAGCGCCGTGCGGTAGCGGTCGTGCAAGACCTCGTTGAAGCGCTCCACCTCGTCGGGCTGCAGTACCTTCGCCCGCACCAGGAAGTCCTGGAAGATCTCGCGCACCGTGCGGTGCGCTTCGATCGTCTTGTACATCAGCGGCTGGGTGAAGCTGGGCTCGTCGCCCTCGTTGTGGCCGTGCCGGCGGTAGCCGACGATGTCGACGACCACGTCGCGCTCGAAGCGCTGACGGTACTCCAGTGCCAGCCGGATGCAGCGGACGGCGCTCAGGGGGTCGTCGCCGTTGACGTGGAACACCGGCGCCTGGATCGACTTGGCGACGTCGGTGCAGAACGGCGTACTGCGCGCATCGGCCGGCAGAGTCGTGTAGCCGATCTGGTTGTTGACGATGATGTGCACCGTGCCGCCGGTGCGGTAGCCGCGCAGCTGCGACATGTTGAGGATCTCGGCGACCACGCCCTGGCCAGCGAACGCGGCGTCACCGTGCACCAGCACCGGCAGGACGTGGGCGCGGCGGTCGTCGCCGCCGAGCTGGTCCTGGCGGGCCCGCGCCATGCCCTCCACCACCGGGTCCACCGCCTCGAGGTGACTCGGATTGCTGGCCAGCTCGACGTCGATGGCCTTGCCCGACATGGTGGTGTAGGACGAACTCGATCCGAGGTGGTACTTCACGTCGCCCGACCCCTGCGTGGTCTTCGGGTCGATGTGTCCCTCGAACTCGGAGAAGATCCGCTGCAGGCTCTTGCCGAGGATGTGGGCCAGCACGTTCAGGCGGCCACGGTGCGCCATGCCGAGCACGGCGCGCTCGATGCCGGCGTCCGCGGCGTGGTTGAGCAGGGCGTCGAGCACCGGGATCACCGTCTCGCAACCCTCGAGCGAGAAGCGCTTGTGGCCGACGAACCGCGTGTGCAGGAAGCGCTCGAACGCCTCGGCTTCCACCAGCTTGTCGAGCACGCGCAAGGTCACTTCGCGCGGCAGTTCGTCTTCGAAGCGGGTGCCCTCCAGACGGGTGCGCAGCCACTCCTTCTGCTCCGGATCGGCGATGTGCATGAACTCGACGCCGACGTGACGTGTGTAGGTCGCGTGCAGGACCTCGTGGATCTCGCGCAGCTTGGCGATCGGCTTGCCCGCCAGGTTGTTGGTGAAGAACTCTCGATCGAGGTCCCACAGCGACAACCCGTAGTGGCTCATCTCCAGCTCGGGAAACGAGCGGATCTGGTACTCGAGCGGATCGAGGTTGGCGAGCAGATAGCCGCGCACGCGGTAGGCGCGCACGTACTGCAGCACGCGCGCGGCGCGCTCCATGTCGTCTTGGCGTCGCAGCGGCGAGCCCACGGCCGGACGCCGGTCGCGCATGAAGCCCAGCGGACGGAACGGGATCTTCAGGTCGGCGAACACCTCGTCGTAGAACGACGTGTCGGCGCCGGTGAGCAAGGCGTGCATCTGTGCCAGGAACTCGCCGGAATCGGCGCCCTGGATGACGCGATGGTCGTACGTGCTGGTGACGGTCATCACCCGGCTGACACCCAGCTCGTTGAGCGTGCTCTCCGAGGCTCCTTGGTACTCCGCCGGCACGTCGATGGCGCCGGTGGCGAAGATGAAGCTCTGGCCGGACATCAGCCGCGGCAGGGAGCTGACCGTGCCGAGAGGACCGGGATTGGTGAGGGTGCAGGTGGTCTCTCGGAAGTCCTCGGGCGTCAGCTTGCCGGTGCGGGCGCTGTGGATCTGTGCGTTGTAGGCGTCGAGGAACTGCCCGAACGTCATCCTGCCGCAGTCCTTGATGTTCGGTACCACGAGCTGGCGGCCGCTGTCACGCTGCACGTCCACGGCCATCCCGAGGTTGATGGCGCCGACGGTGCGTCGGTGCGGCTTGCCGTCGATCTCGACGTACGCCACGGTCATCGCCGGGACACGCTGCAGCGCGCGCACCATCGCCCAGGCGACGAAGTGGGTGAAACTCGCCTTGCCCAGGTGCTGGGCGGCGAGATGGCGGTTGACGACGTGCCGGTTCTCCTCGAGCACCTTCACCGGGATGACGCGGGTCGACGTCGCCGTCGGCACCCGCAGGCTCTCCTCCATGTTGGTGACGATGCGCGCCGCGACCCCGCGCAGCGGCTCGATCCCCGCGGGCAGATCGACCGCCGGCGAGCGCACGGCGGGCGCGGCCGCAGCCGCGCCGTTGCCGCCGCCGAAGTGCTGTTCGAAGAAGTGTCGCCACTCCTCGGCCACCGACTGCGGCGCCTGGCGGTAGTCGGCGAAGAGCTTCTCGACGTAGCCGGCGTTGACGCCGAACAACGCTTCGAAGTCGATCGTCCGTGCGTCGTCGCCCATCACTTCTTGGCCACGATCATCACCAGCCGCTTGCCCTCGAGGCGCGGCTCCCGCTCCACCTTGGCGATGTCCGACAGGAACTCGAAGACATGCTTCATCACCTTCAGCGCCAGGTCCTGATGCATGATCTCGCGGCCGCGCAGCAAGCAGTTCACCTGCACCTTGTCGCCGGCCTCGAGGAACTCGCGCGCGTGCCGGATCTTCACCTGCATGTCGTGCTCGGCGATGCGCGGGCGCACGCGGACCTCCTTGAGCTGCGTCTGGTGCTGCTTGCGCCGGCTCGCCTGCTCCTTCTTCTTCAGCTCGTACTTGTACTTGCCGAAGTCCATGATCCGGCAGACCGGTGGCCGCTGGTTCGGGGCGATCTCGACCAGGTCGAGCCCCGATTCGTTGGCCATCTGCTGCGCCACCGCGGTTTCGAGCACCCCGAGCTGCCCGCCATCCGCGCCGATGACGCGAATCTGTCGAATCCGGATCTGGTTGTTCACGCGCGGACCGGGGGGGCCACCGCGCCCGCGCGGACCGCTATCACGAGCCATACTTCCTCTGCGACATGCTGTCTTCCTTTCTGTTGTAGGTTTCGTTGCACACGGGTGCGCGCGGACTCCGGTCCGGCGCAGAACGAGAGAACGAAGCGGGCCGCGAGTCTACCCGCCGCCGTCGCCGGCGTCAGCGCCAACCCGGCCTCCCTTGCGTCGGATAAACCCGCGCACGGGGGTGTCCGCGACGCCGGGTTGCTCGACACGACGCCCGGTGCGTTCTCGGAGCCTACGTGTGCGACACCACTTTCTGGCCGAGCGCCGCGGCGAGGTCCGTCACACTCAACTCGCCCAACTCGCCGTCGATGCGGTGGCGCACGCTGACCCCGCCGTTGGCCACCTCCTTGTCGCCGACGACGCCGACGAACGGCACCTTCTCTTCGTACAGGTGGTGCCGGATCTTGTTGCCGATCTTCTCCGGCCCGACGTCGGCCTCGACCCGGAAGCCCTGCGCGCGCAGTTCCCCGGCGATCTCTTCCGCGCGCGCGGCGTGGCGCTCGCCGACCGCCAGCAACGACATCTGCACCGGCGCCAGCCAGGTAGGGAACGAGCCGCCGTAGTGCTCGACCAACACGCCGAAGAAGCGCTCGAGGGAGCCGAGCAGCGCTCGGTGCACCATCACCGGGCGCGTGAACGACCCGTCCTTGTCGACGAAGGTCAAGTCGAAGCGCTCGGGTAGGTTGAAGTCAGCCTGCACGGTCGAGCACTGCCAGTAGCGACCGAGGCTGTCCTTGATCTTGACGTCGATCTTGGGGCCGTAGAAGGCCCCGCCACCCTCGTCGACCTCGTACGGCAGACCCAGCTTGTCGAGCGTCTTGCGCAGTGCGCTGGTCGCCGCGTCCCACATCGCGTCGGTACCCACCGACTTGGCCGGCCGCGTCGCCAGCATCAGGTGGAAGTCCTTGAAGCCGAACGACTGCAGGATGTGCAGCACGAAATCCATCACCCGCCCGATCTCCGCATCGAGCTGATCGGGCCGCATGAACAGATGCGCGTCGTCCTGGGTGAAGCCGCGCACGCGCAAGAGCCCGTGCAGGGCGCCGGCGTTCTCGTAGCGGTACACCGTGCCCAGCTCTGCCCAGCGGAACGGCAGCTCGCGGTACGAGCGGCGCTTGCTCTTGAAGATCTGCACGTGGAACGGGCAGTTCATCGGCTTGAGCAGGTACTCCATGCCGTCGATGTCGATCGGCGAGTACATGCTCTCCTTGTAGAAGTCGAGGTGGCCGCTGGTCTGCCACATCGTGCTGCGCGCCACGTGCGGCGAGTACACGATGTCGTAGCCGCCCTGGAGGTGCTCGTTGCGCCAGAACTCCTCGATCTTGTGCCGCACGAAACCGCCCTTGGGGTGCCACAGCACCAGGCCGGCGCCGAGGTCGCCCATGGTCGAGAACAGGTCGAGGTCCTTGCCGAGGCGCCGGTGGTCGCGCTTCGCTGCCTCTTCCAGGTTCTTGCGGTGCGTCTCCATCGCCTCCTTGTCGGCGAAGGCGTGGCCGTAGACGCGGGTGAGCATCTTGTTGTGCGCGTCGTCGCCGAAGTAGGCACCGGCCAGCGCCAGCACCGCCACCCCCTGGCCGATGCGCCCGGTCGACGGCACGTGCGGGCCCCGGCACAGGTCGACGAAGTCGCCGCTGCGGTAGAAGCTGATCTCGTCGTCGGACGGGATCTTGTCGATGGTGGCGACCTTGTAGTCCTCGCCGTTCGCGACCATGAGCGCGCGCGCGTCGGCGCGCGGCAGACTCTCGCGCACGAACGGGTGGTCGGCGGCGATGATCTCGCCCATGAGCTTCTCGATCTCGGGCAAGTCGTCCGGCGCCAGCGGCCGGTCGCCGACATCGATGTCGTAGTAGAAGCCGTAGCGCGGATCCTCGATGGCCGGCCCCTTCCACAGCTTGGCCTGCGGCCGCAGGCGCTTCACGGCGTCGGCCATCACGTGCGCCGCCGAGTGCCGGATCACCTCGAGCCCCGCGGGTTGGTCGCGGGTGATGATCTCGACCCGGCCCGACGTCAGCGGCACCTGCAGACTGCGCACCTCGCCATCGACGCGGATCGCCACCGCGTTCTTGGCGAGCTTCTTGCTGATGCCCTCTGCGAGTTGCAGGCCCGTGGTGCCGGCCGCGAAGTCGCGGGTCGCACCGTCGGGGAAGGTGATGTGGATCGAGTCGGCCATCGGCGGGGCGGAGATTATGCCGTCGCGGCGCGAGGCGCGAGGGTGTCTTGGCTGGATCGGACGGCAACGGCCGGGCGCGGCGCGCCGCTCGAGGGCGCTCCGACGCAGCCTGCGGCCGCACCAAAGGTGCGAGTCGGCGCTGCGCGCCGACCAGAGAGGGCCGCAGGCCGCTCTATTGCCTGGGGCTTCCAGTGCTGCTCGGGCGTGGCGAACCCGGCACTGTCACGAATCGCACGTCCTGCAGATTCCGCGCGCGCCGCGAGGATTCGCAGCACTTCCAGCCCACCATGCACCTCGACAGTCGACGCACGGCTCTTTCACCGCTGCGCGACGACCGTCAGGGTCTGCACGCCAGCGTCGGCTTCGACCTCGAATTCGCTCGGCGTCAGTGTGATCGGCGCGGACGCCGTCGGCCTCGGCGAGCTCGGCCGGTCGCCTGCCGCCTCGAGCCGCAGGCGGTACCGGCCCGGGTGCAAGGGCGGTGTCGTGAGACGACCGCCGTCGTCACACTGGCCCCAGATCCGCGCCGCCCCCCGTGCCCGACGCTCGACCTGCGTTGCAGGTGCCAGGCACTCGAAGCACAGGCGAGCGCCGGGCAACGGGTCGCGCACGGTGTCGCGCACGGTGACCTGCACGCGAGTGCCGGGCAGCAGCTCGAGCGTGCCGAGTTCGATGTCCTCCTCTCGGTCCAACTCTTCGAGAGGGCACTCCATGGGCACCCACTCGCTGGCGACGAGGCGAAGCACGGCCGCGTCCGGCGGTGCCGGCGCTCGCACGACGAAACGCCCGTCGCCGCCGGTGAGGGTCGTCGCGAGCGGATCCGGCGGTGGCGCCGCGCTGGCCTCCGGTCCGTCCGCCGCAGCCAGTTCGACGACGCAGCCGGCCACGGGTTCGCCCGTCGGGCCGACGACGGTTCCACGAAGCACGACCCCGGCCCGCGCCGGCGTTGGTGTGGCGGGTGGCGTCCCCGGGCCGCCGAGCTCGACCTCGGGCGCGTGCAGCAGCGTCCGCAGCCCCAACCCGGCGGCCAGGCCAACCGCGAGCGCCGCGGCCGACAGGACCATGGCGCGCGTGAGACGCGCATCTCGGACCGTCGGCCGCGGGCGGTCGGATGCGGTGCGGGGCGGAGGCGTCGTCGGTCCCATTCGTCCACTATCCGCGATGGCGGGCGACGGGGTCGCCGCCATCGCGCCCAGCGTTGCAGCGGATGGAGTCAGACTCCACCGCTGAACGCTGGGCCGGCGGACGCCAGCGGTCGGCCACTCCACGCAGCGCCACCAACTCAGCAGCCTCTAGTGCAAGGCCGAGCCTGCCCCATCGTCGTAGACCGGTGCCCCCAAGTGCCAAGGCCGCATCCCACGGGCCGCGGCGACCGCACTTGGTCTGCAGAACCGCGTCCGCCAAACTCGATGACTGTCGCAGCCATGGAGACCCGGGACCCCGTCATCTCTCCCCGCCCGAACTCGGTCGAGGCCGACGCCAGCCAGGGGACTGCCGGCACCCGGGCCGTCGGACACGCCCCCGGGTCGCGGCTGCTGTGGCAGCTCGGCGCCGCGCTCGTCCTTCTCCTGGCGGCCTACGTCGGCATCGGCCGCTGGCGCGGGCAGCTCCAGTGGGAGCGGTTCCGTCGCGAGGCGGCCGCGGTCGAAGGCTCCCTCGAGGCGCGCGAGCCGTCGCGCCCGGTCCTGTGGGGTGAGGCGCAGGACGGCTCGGCGTGGACGTGCTACGCGCGCGCCCTGGCGCTCATGCCACCTGGCGACGCGGGTCATACCCTGGCGAGTCTCGGTCGCCAGGCGGGGGCGGCGCTGTCTGCCGGGCTCGGTGATGGCGCGCCCGGAAGAGCGGACGAGACGCCGCCGACCGCGACGCCTGCCTCGCCGGCCAGCCCCGGGGGCCCCGAGGGTGCCGGATTGCCGCGCCTCGAAGAAGTGCTCGCCAGCCACCGAGACGCCCTGGTGGCGCTGCGCGAGGGTGCGCACCGTCGGGACCCGCGCCGGCCCGCGGACTGGGCCGCGGGCTTCAACATGCCCGTCCTGAACCTGTTGCAGGACCGGGCCCTGGCCAACGCGGCGGTCGTCGCGGCGATCGCGGCGACTCGCGACGGCCGCCACGTCGAGGCCGTGCACCTGCTCCTCGACGGTTTGCAGCTCGGCCGCGACCGCATGCAGTCGCCGGTCCTCATCGAGCAGATGGTCGGCTGCGCGACGCTGACGATCGTGTGCGCCGACACGCTGGCGTGGGCGAACCTCCTGCGGCACCTGGACGGTGACGCGCTGGCCCTCTTCGCCGACGGCCTGGCTCGCCTCGATGCCTCGCTGCCGCTGGGTTCCGACTGGCTCGCCAGCGAGACCGTCTACTTCGCCCACCACATCGACGGCACCCCTGCTGCCCGGGACGAGCTGTTGGGCGACCTGACTTGGAGGTCCTGGAAGAGCGGCTTCTCGCCGCGCCTGCTCCTGGCCAACTACGGGCTCGCGCGCCTGCGCCTGGCGTGCGACGTGCAGGGCATGTCGCGGCGCGCGGACGCTCTCGAGCTCGGCTCCATCGAGCGACGCTTCGCCGACTTCCGGCACGGGAGGTCCTCCGTCCCAGGGCTCGACCTCCCCCACGTCGAGTCGACGCTGCGCAACCGCCTGCACACGATCGCGCGGGTGCGCCTCCTGCGCATGGCGACGCAGTACGCGCGCGGCGCCGAGGTCGAAGCCCTGTCCGACCCCGTCGGCGGCACCCTGCAGTGGGCGGTCGACAGCGGCGGCGAAGCTGCGTTCTGGAGCGACGACGATCCCCGAGTACGGTTGACCGTCCGCCCCCGGTGACCGTCCCCTGACGCGGACGTCGACATCGAGCCCGTGCGGACGGCCCGCGGAACGCGACCGAGCCGTCGCCGAGGTCACGCGTCGGAGCGAAACCCTGCCCCCGAGGGCTCCGGCCGGATGCTATGCTCTCCGCCCTGCCTCGCCTCGGCACCCGCAACGGTGCCGCCCGTTCCCCTGCAAACACCCGTAGCTCGATGCGAACTCTCTCTGCCTTGGCCCTGCTGGCCTGCGCCCTCCCCGCTCAGATCCGCAACGCGCAGTTGCTCGGATCCTTCAACCCCGGACACAGCTCGAACGACATCTGGGGTTACCGCGACCCGACCACGGGCAAGGAGTACGCGCTGTTCCTGACGACGCGCGGCACCTACGTGATGGACTGCACCACCGGCACCCCGATCCAGCGCGGCTTCTTCTCCGGGCCCAACTCCAGCTGGCGCGACGCCAAGACCTGGGGCCAGTATGCGTACATCGTCACCGAGGGTGGCGGCGGCATGCAGATCCTCGACCTCGGCACCCCCGACACGCCGGCCCTGATCGGCACCTGGGGCTCGTCGTTTTGGGGCAACGCCCACAACATCTGCATCGACGAGGGCGTCGGCATCGCCTACGTGTGCGGCACCAACGTGGGGACGGTCATCATCGACCTGCGCCAGAACCCGACCAACCCGACTCGCATCGGCACCTTCGGTTCGCCCTACATCCACGACCTGCAGGTGCAGAACGGCTACGCACACATGTGCGACATCTACGGCAACAACTACCTGATCGGCAACGTCAGCAATCCGGCGACGATCACGGTGGTCGGCCAGATCCGCGCGCCTGGCACGCGCTACTTCCACAACGTGTGGGCCACGCGCGACGACAACTACGCGGCCGGCACCAACGAGACCTCCGGCGGTCCGGTGTCGATCTACGACATCCGCAACAAGAGCTTGCCCCTGCAGATCGCCACGATCCACCCGGCGCCGTCGACGGCCATCGTGCACAACACGCACATGCGCGACCGCGTGTGCCACATCTCCTACTACACCGAGGGCTACGTCGGCATCGACCTGTCGAGCCCCGCCAATCCGGTGGTGGTCGGCCAGTACGACACCTACCCCGGGGCGAGCAGCAGCTACCACGGCGCGTGGGGCTGCTATCCGTTCCAGCCGTCCGGCATCGTCTACATCAGTGACATCGAAACCGGCCTGTACGTGATCCGTCCCACCGCCTCGGTGGCGCGCTACGGCACCGACACCGCCGGCGGCAGCGGCGCGCGGCCCAAGATCTACGGCTTCGGCTCGGCCTACCTCGGCAACGCCAACTTCGGCCTCGAGGTCGAGGCGGCGCCGGCCAGCGCACCGGGCGTGTTGCTGCTCAACTCGGGGCGCGCCAACGTCAACGTGGCCGGCCTGCAGCTCAACGTCGACCCGTTCGGCGGCGTGCCAGTCCTCGTCGCCATCAACACCGACGCCGCCGGCAAGGCGTCGCTGCCGCTGCCGGTGCCCAACCTGTCGCACCTCGACGGCTCCACCCTGAACGCCCAGGCCTTCGTCTACGACGTCGGTGGACCGCTGAACATGGGCGCGAGCCAGGGGCTCGAGTTCAACCTGTTCGTGCGCTGAACCTGCCTGGCGCCGTGGGTTGCCCGCCGCCGTAGCGGCGGGCCCCTGCGCCGGCTCCATTCCTGGGCGTGGCTGGCGATCGCCTTCGCGATCGCGACGCCTTCGCGATCGCGAGCCTTCAGGCGATGCCGATGATCATGCCGGCCCACAGCGACAGGCCGCCGGCCGGGTTCAGGTGGATCACCTTCTGGTTGCGCGCGTCGTAGATGCCGTCACGCGTGTTGAGGGTGCGGCCGGCCGAGCCCCGCTGGGTGTACGGCGCGATGTTGTCGTAGACCAACGTCGTCAGAGGGTCGTCGAAGTAGGTCTGCGTGGTGAGCACGGTGCTGTTCTGCAGGTGCACCTTGACGTGCACGTGGGTGGCACGACCCGGGTACCAGCCGGGGTAGAGGGTCCTGAACGCGACGAGACCGTTGCCGTCGGTGGTCTGCCCCCCGCGCATCCAGGTCTGGCCGGCAGTGCCCTGCTGCGAGAAGCCGGAGTAGACGCCGAGGGCTTCCGCATGCCAGACGTCGACCACGGCGCCGGCGGCCGGCGAGCAATCGGCGTGCACCACCAGGTAGAAGAGCCACAGCTCGAGGCCCGGTCGCCCCTCGGTGATGTCCTGCCGCGTCAGCCGGTTGTTGAGGTAGTAGGGACCTTCGGTCTGCTGGGGCGTGAGAGTGCACACGCGCCCGAGAACCGCCGACGGAGCGCCGATCCGAGTCAGCAGGGGCTGCAGACCGGCCGGGGCGCCGGCCCCGACCTGCGTGGCGCGCGCGGCAGCCGCGAGTTGCGTCGGGGTGAGCGAACCGGCGAGGGCCGCACCCGCGCCCGCCAGGCCGACGCCACGCAAGAGCTGGCGACGGTCGACGGCTGGGGTCTGGGAGTCAGGGGGGAGGAAGTCGTTGTTCATGCCTGGGTCTGGGAAACGCCCGCGGTCGCATGCCGGAGCGTAGGGAGTTCCGGCCGGAGCGCGCCTTTCGCGGGAGATTCTCTGGGGAGATGTCCTGGGTCCCGAATCGGCGCCGGCCACCCAACGCCGCCCACTCCCGGACCCCACGGGGCGGCGCGGCCCGAGCACCCCGCGCCGATGTCCGACCCCGCGCCTCTGGCGCCGGGCCGGCCACCGTGCTTCGCTGCTCGCATGCACCGGCAACGCCTCGTGCGGGTCGCCCGCGCGCTTCCCCTCGCTCTTCCGCTCCCCGCGATGGCCCAGACGCCGCCTTCCTCCGACATCCACAGCTTCGCCGAACCGGCGGCCGTGGCCGTCGAGCACATCGGCCTCGACTTGACCGTGGACTTCGAACGCCGCGAGCTCCGCGGACACGCCGACCTCAGGTTGAAACGCACCGACCCCCGAGCTCCGGCGATCCTCGACGGCAACGGCCTGATCCTCGAGCGGGTCGAGGCGGTCGATGGCGCGGCCACGCAGCCGGTGGCGTTCGCCTTGGGCGAGGGCAAGCCGCACATGGGGCGTCCGATCACCGTCGACTTGCCGCCGGGGGTCCGCACCATTCGCGTCACATACCGCACGTCACCCGAAGCCGACGCGCTGCAGTGGCTGCAGCCGGAGCAGACCCACGACCGCGAGGCGCCGTTCCTGTACACGCAGGGCCAAGCGATCCTCACGCGCACGTGGATCCCGTTGCAGGACTCGCCCGGCGTGCGCGTCACCTACGACGCCAGGGTGCGGGCGCCGCGGGACCTCACTGTGCTGATGAGCGCCGAGCGCACCGGCAAGGACGCGGACGGCGCGTTCACGTTCACCATGCAGAAGCCGATCCCGCCCTACCTGATCGCGATGGCGTGCGGATCCCTCGGTTTCCAGGCGATCGGCGAGCGCTGCGGGGTGTGGACCGAGCCGGGGCTGCTGCCACGCGCCGCTCGCGAACTCGAGGACATGGAGCGCATGCTCGTCGCTTGCGAGGGCGTCTTCGGCCCCTATCGCTGGGGTCGCTACGAGGTGCTGGTCCTGCCCCCGGCATTCCCGTTCGGCGGCATGGAGAACCCGCGCCTCACCTTCGCCACGCCCACGATCCTCGCCGGCGACAAGTCGCTGGTGGCGCTCATCGCCCACGAGCTGGCGCACTCGTGGTCGGGCAACCTGGTGACCAACGCGACGTGGCGCGACTTCTGGCTGAACGAGGGCTTCACCGTGTTCCTCGAGCACCGCATCATGGAGATCGTCTACGGCAAGGAGCGGGCCGACATGGACATCTTGCTCGGCCTCGAGGAGCTTGCCAGCGAGCTGAAGACCCTGCCCGCGTCCGACCAGGTGCTGCACATCGATCTGGCCGGGCGCAACCCCGACGACAACATGACGGCGGTGCCGTACGAGAAGGGTGCGGCCTTCCTGCACCGTCTCGAACAGGTCTTCGGCCGCCCGCGCCTCGACGCGTTCTTGCACGCCTACTTCGATGCGCACGCTTTCCAGAGCATCACCACCGAGGACTTCCTGCGCGACCTGCAGCAGCGCTTGCTGGCGACCGATGCGACCGCGGCGAAGCAGATCGACGTCGACCGTTGGGTGCGGAGTCCGGGATTGCCCGACGACGTCGTGCGCCCGGCCAGCGACGCCTTCGCCAAACTCGACGACGCGCGGGCGCGGTGGCTCGACGGCTCGCTCGCCACGACCGACCTCGGCACCGCGGCGTGGACGCCGCAGCTCTGGCTGCGCTTTCTCGGAGGCTTGCCGGCCCAGGTCGAAGAGACCAAGCTGGCCGAGCTCGACCGCGCCAACGGGCTCACCAAGACCGGCAACAGCGAGATCTTCGCCGCCTGGGCTGTGGTCGCCATCCGCAACGGCTACGCCGCGGTCGACGACGCCACCGAGGCCTTCCTGCTGCGCGTCGGCCGGCGCAAGTTCCTCAAGCCGCTGTACGAGGCCCTCGCCGCGACCGAGACCGGCAAGGCGCGGGCACGTGCGATCTACGCCCGCGCGCGCCCGCGCTACCACGCCGTGTCGACCCGGACCCTCGACGAGATGCTCAAGTAGATGCCGGTGACCGCGCCTTGGGCGGACGAACTCGTCGCCTGGAGTCGGGCGGCGGCGCCGCGCGAAGCGTGCGGGCTGGTGCTCGGCTCTCGGCGGTCGGGCTCGGTGCACGTGGCGCACGTCACCGTGGCGCGCAATCTGGCGCGCTGCTCGACCAGCTTCGTCGTCGACCCCGACGACGTGGTGCGCGCGCTGGCGCTGGCGCACGCTTCCGGCTGGGCGCTGGTCGGCGTGTGGCACAGCCACGTCGCCAGCGTGGCCGAGCCCTCGGCGCGCGATCGCGCCGAAGCCTGGCCGGAGCTCTTGCAGGTGATCGTCGGGCCGGTGGACGGAGCCTGTGGCGTCGCGGTGTGGCGCGTGGCGGCGCAAGGTGTGGTGCGCCTACGCTGGCGCGGGAAGACGATCGACGCCGACGACGAGCCAACCTCCGGCCTTGGCAAGCTCGCGTCGAACAGCGACGCTGTCCTGGAGCGATGAGCACTCCACGCCTCGGGAGCCGCGATCTCTTCCCCGACCTGCAGGCGCACGCCTACCTCAACCACGCCGCGGTCTCGCCGCCGTCGCTGGCGGTGCGCGCCGCGGTGCAGGACGTCGCCGACACCTACGCGCGCGCCGGCGCCGGCGCTTGGATGCACTACGCCGAGCAGCGCAACGACCTCCGCCGGCGCCTGGCGGCGTTGCTGGGTGCGGCGTCGGACAGCATCGGCTTCGTGCCCAACACCAGCCACGGCGTGCTCGCGGTGGCGATGTGCTTTCCCTGGCAGCGCGGCGACCGCGTCGTGCTCCTGCGCGGCGAGTTCCCCACCAACGTCACGCCGTGGCAGCGGGCAGCGCAGGTGTTCGAACTCGACCTCGTCTGGCTCGACGCCAGCGCCTTCGCCGGCGGTGGCGACGGTCTGGCCAAGTTGGCTTTCGAACTCGAACGCGGCGTGCGCCTGGTGGCGGTCAGCGCCGTGCAGTTCCAGACGGGGCTGCGCATGCCGGTGCGGGCGATGGCGGAGATCTGCCACGCTCATGGGGCCGAGCTGTTCGTCGACGCGATCCAGGCCGTCGGCGCCGTGCCGGTCGACGTCGCCGCCGACGGCGTCGACTACCTGGCTGCAGGCGCCCACAAGTGGCTCATGGGCATGGAGGGCGCCGGCTTCCTGTACGTGGCGCCGGAGCGCGTGGCCGCGCTGCGCCCGCACCTCGCCAGCTGGCTGTCGCACGAGGACGCCACCCGCTTCTTGTTCGAGGGCGCCGGCCACCTGCGCTACGACCGTCCGCTGCGTCAGCGTGCCGACTTCGTCGAGCTGGGAGTCATGGGCTCGCTCGCCTTCGCCGCCCTGCACGCCTCGGTGGCGACCCTGACTCAGCTGGGAATCGCGACCATCTACGATCACGTGCAGCGCCTGCTCGATCCCCTCGAGGAGGGCCTCCTGGCGCTCGGCTTCACCTCGGCGCGCGCGGCCAAGGCGTCGCAACGCTCCTGCGTGCTCAGCGTCGTGCCGCCGGCCGGTGTGGAGCTGCCGACGCTCTGGCGGGCGCTCGACGACGCGGGCGTGGCCTGCGCCTCGCCCGACGGCTTCCTGCGCTTCTCCCCGCACTGGCACAACTCGCTCGACGACGTGGCGTTCGCCCTCGAAGCCACGCGGCGCTGCCTCGCTCGCTGACACTCGTGCCTGCTGGACGCCGGGCCGGCCGGGAACGCCCCGCGGCCTCAACGGGCCGGCGCGCTGGGGCCGCTGACGACCGTGCCGAGATCGATGTCCCCCACCACGTCGATGGCCCGCACGAAGATCTCGCTGCCCAGAGCGGGATAGACGCTGACGGTACCGGCGAGCGTCCCCGTCATCGCACCGAGCAGAGTGTCGTCGACGGTGACCACGACCTCGTCCCCGACCTGCCGGAGTTCGATGCGGTGCTCGCGGCCTGCCTGCAGGCGGCGCGGGGAAGTCTTCGAGCACGACTCGCCGACGTAGAAGTGGTTCTCGTCGGCGACCTCCCAGTTGAACAGCAGGTTGACCCTACCCACGGCCACGCGGAAGTTCAGCGCGTCGGCCGAGCGGATGCCTCCGAGGATGCGCACGCAGTCGATCGACCGCCAGGCGAAGCGAGTGGTCGCCCGGGTCGCCGCGCCGGTGTTGCGACCGACCAGACAGCCACCGTCGAGTCGCCATTCGCCGCCGGTGATCAGCATCTGCTCGCATGCGTCGGTCGCCGTGAAGCGCAGCGTGTCGACGCCGGGTGTTGCGAGCCCGGCCAGTTGCGTCGTGGTCCGCTCCAGCAGGGCGGCGCTCCGCTGGCCTTCGAGGGGGTCCTCCTCCACCACCTCGGGGACGCGCTGCGCCTGCGCCAGAAGCTGCATGGAGCGCCGCAGCAGGCTGCGACGGGCGCCGAGCGCCGATTCGTGCACGCTCTGGCTCAGCCACTCCTCGGCGGCCGCGGTCAGGGCGCGTGCTCCCGACACGTTCTCGTCGCGCGGCGCCTCCGCCCCGAGCTTGAACGCGGCCACTCGCTGCGGGCGGCCCCCGGCGCCCTGCATGGCCTGCAGGCCCGCCGACCAATGCCCGCGGAAGCAAGCCTCGTAGCGCGCGCGGCGCTCCGAGTCGTCCGGGGCAGCCGCGCAGGCCGCGTACGCCTGGCGCGCGCCGCGCAATTCCGCGCTGCGGCGCGCCGTCCAGTCGGCCAGGGCGCGCGACGTGGCGCCGACGGCGAGGCGTCGTGCCGCCTCGAGGTGCGCCAGGCCGGCGTCGTCAGGGTCTTCGAGCAAGCGCTCGGCTTCGTCGAGATGGGCGCCGACGAGGACCTGCGCCGGCACTGCCGCCGCAGCGGTGAAACGGGCCAAGCATTGCGCCCGGGCCGCGCGGGGCTCGATCGAGAACCGCTCGGAACGGACGTCCGCGACCGCGAGCCCCGAGGGCAGATCGTGCGCCGCGCGCGCGCAACGCTCGGCCTGGTCGAGCAGCAGGAAGCCGACCGCCGGGGCCTCCTCCTGCGCAGCCCGCAGCAGGGCGGCGATCGCACTCTCGGCGCCGGCAGGCTGCACGCTCACGCGTGCGACGACCTCGAGGAAGGCGTCGTGGGCCGAGGCACGAGCCGCCGCGTCGGGCAGCGAGACTCGCGCTTGCGCGCCGAGCCCGGGAGTGCAAGCCAACAACGCCAGCGCATACCTGCCTGGATTCGGCACACGTCTCGCCACGCGGTCGGGTCTCGTCGGTTGGGGAGCGTGGCTGGCCATGGTGCGTGACCGAGCCTAGCCGCTGTGGCGCAACCCGACCAGGCGGCCGGGTCCGAGGTAGCAAGATTCGCACCCAGGGTCCGGCACTTGATCGAGGTGCTGCCAGGCGGCGGCGTTACAGTCCGCGCGCTCATGCAGTACGGCTTCGTCATCGACCACCGCCGGTGCATCGGCTGCCACGCCTGCACGGTCGCCTGCAAGTCCGAGAACCAGGTGCCGGTCGGCAGCTTCCGCACTTGGGTGAAGTACACCGAGATCGGCACCTTCCCGCAGGTGCGCCGGCACTTCGCCGTGCTGCGCTGCAACCAGTGCACCAACGCTCCTTGTGTGACCATCTGTCCGGTGAACGCGCTCGCCAAGCGACCGGACGGCATCGTCGACCTCGACAAGGACGCGTGCATCGGCTGCAAGGCGTGCATGCAGGCGTGCCCCTACGACGCGCTCTATCTGAACGAGGACACGGGTGGCGCCGAGAAGTGCCACTTCTGCGCGCACCGAGTCGAGCAGGGTCTCAAGCCCGCGTGCGAGATCGTCTGCCCCACCGAGGCGATCGTTTCGGGCGACATGCACGACGAGGCGAGCCGTGTCAGCCGCATGAAGCACGAAGCCGACGCGGTCGCACGTCGCGTCGAGCAGGGCACCGGACCCAACGTGTGGTATCTGGGCATGGACGCGGTGTCCTTGCACCCGGGGCGCGCCGCCGAGCCCGCGACCTACCTGTGGAGCGAGCGGCGCCTACCACCGCCGCCGTACCCCGAAGGTGCGATCGAGCTGGCGCCGCACGCGCGTACCGTGCTCGACACCAGTCACCCGGCGCACTGGGGCTGGCGCGTCGACGCCTACCTGGTCACCAAGGGCCTCGCCGCCGGCGCCGGCATGCTGGCTCCGTTCGCCGCGGCGTTGGGCCTGGCCGGCAACGCGCTCGCCTACTTGCCGGAAGCCGTGGCGCTCGCTCTGACCGCGATCACCTGCGTCTTGTTGGTCGCGGACCTCAAGCGTCCGCTGCTCTTCTTCCGCCTGCTCACGCGGCCCAACACCAAGAGCTGGCTGGTCAAGGGAGGTTGGGTCCTGAGCGGCTTCATGGCGCTCGCGGCGGCGGGGGTGGCCTTGCGGGTATCGGGTCTGCACGCCGCTGCCGACGCCGTGCGCTGGCCCCTGGCGCTGCTCGGCGCGGCGACGGCCGGCTACACCGCGCTCCTGTTCCGTCAGTGCGAAGGCCGTGACCTCTGGCAGAAGACCGGCCTGCTCCTGCCCCACCTCCTGGTGCAGGCGGTGATGCTCGGAGGCACTGTCTTCCTGCTGGCCGCGCCGGGTGCGGGACTCGCCTGGCTCACGGCGATCGCCGTCGGCCTGCACTTCGTCTGCATCTTCTGCGAAAAGAGCGGATCCCACGCCACCGACAACGCCAAGCAAGCCGCGGCCCTGTTGGGTGTGATCCCGGCCTGGCCCGGCGCCCGCGTCTCCGCCCTGCTGGCCGCGACCATCTCGGCCGCCGCCGCCGCGCTCGGCCTGCTGATCGCCGCCTCGACCGCGACCGTGAGTGTGCCGCTTGCTCTGGCAGCCTCCCTGACCCTCGTGGCCGGCACCTTCTTCTGGGAGCGCGCCTACATCCGCGCGGGCCAGCTCCCCCCCCTCTCCTGACTGCTACGCCCGCGTAACGACGTACGAAGTTTGGTGTCTGACTCCACTGTGTTGATATGACGCTGCCAGACGGAATGTCCGTGACTCCGCTCGAGAACTTCCCGCCGCCGGAGGCGTGGGACCACTGGGAAGAGCTGGACGCGCAGGCGTGGCCCAAGCGGGTGAAGAAGGCCTTCCAGCTGGTGCCGACCATCTGCTTCAACTGCGAGGCGGCGTGCGGATTGGTGGCCTACGTCGACAAGCAGACGCAGAGCATCCGCAAGCTCGAGGGCAATCCCTTCCACCCGGGTTCGCGCGGGCGCAACTGCGCCAAGGGGCCGGCGACTCTCAATCAGGTGCACGACCCCGACCGCATCCTCTACCCGATGAAGCGCGTCGGCCCGCGCGGCAGCGGCCGCTTCGAGCGCACCACCTGGGACGAGGTTCTCACGACCCTGGGCGCGCGCGTGCGCCAAGCGATCGTCGACGGCCGCAAGACCGAGGTCATGTACCACGTCGGCCGGCCTGGCCACGACGGCTACATGGAGCGGGTCCTGCAGGCCTGGGGCGTGGATGGCCACAACTCGCACACCAACGTCTGCTCGGCGTCGGCCCGCGTCGGCTACACCCTGGTGACGGGGTTCGACCGCCCGTCGCCCGACTACGCCAACGCCAAGTTCATCCTGCTGATCAGCGCCCACCTGGAGACCGGGCACTACTTCAATCCCCACGCCCAGCGCGTGCAGGAAGCGAAGATGAAGGGCGCGCGCATCGCCGTCTGCGACATCCGTCTGTCCAACTCGGCCAGCATGGCCGACCATTGGCTGGCGCCGCGGCCCGGCACCGAAGCGCTGATGCTGCTCGGCTTCCTGCACGTGCTCTTGCGCGACGGCAAGACCAACGAGCCTTTCGTGCGCGCGTGGGTCGACTGGCGCGGTTGGCTTGCGGCGCGCGACAAGACCGGCGATTTCGCCGCGTTCCTCGCCGACCTCCGCGACTACTACGCCTTCGCCTCGCCGGCGCACGTGGCCGCGGTGTGCGGCCTCACGCCCACTCAGATCGAGACGGTCGCCGCCGAGATCGGCGCTGCCGGCCCGGCCTTCTCGGCACACGTGTGGCGCAACACCGCCAGCGGCAACGAGGGCGGTTGGGAAGTGGCACGCGCGCTCGCCGTGCTGGGTGCGATGCTCGGTGCCATCGGCAGCGTCGGCGGCACCAGCCCCAACGGCCACGACAAGTTCGTACCGCGGCCGCACAGCACGCCGAGCCCACAGCAGGTGTGGAGCGAGCTGCTCTATCCGCGCGAGTGGCCCCTCGCCCACCACGAGTTGTCCTTCCTGCTGCCCCACCTCCTCAAGGACGGCCGCGGCAAGATCGACACGTATTTCACGCGCGTCTACAACCCGGTGTGGACCAACCCGGACGGCATGGTCTGGGTCGAGGTCCTTCGCGACGAGAGCCTGGTCGGCTGCCACGCCGCGCTCACGCCGGTGTGGAACGAGACGGCGCGCTGGGCCGACTACGTCCTGCCCATGGGTGTCGCCACCGAGCGCCACGACCTGATGAGCCAGGAGACGCACGCCGCCAAATGGATCGGCTTCCGCCAGCCGGTGCTGCGCCGCGTCAAGGAACTCGCCGGCGAGCCGGTCGAGTGGACCTGGCAGGCGAATCCCGGCGAGGTCTGGGAAGAGGACGAGTTCTGGATCGCCCTGTCGTGGCGGATCGACCCCGACGGCGCCCTGGGCATTCGTAAGCACTTCGAGTCGCCGTACCGCCCGGGTGAGCGCATCACCACCGACGAGTACTACCGCTACATCTTCGAGAACTCGGTTCCGGGTCTGCCCGAAGCGGCGCGCCAGCAAGGCCTGACGCCGCTCGAGTACATGAAGCGGCACGGCGCGTTCCTGGTGGAGGACTCGGTGTACGCAGCCCACGCCAAGGTCGTCTCGGTCGACGGCGCAACCGTCGACGCGCAAGCGGAAGTGCTGCGCAAGGACGGCAAGGTGGTGGCTCCCTTGGTCGAAGGCCAGCCGCGCCAAGGCTTCCCCACGCGCAGCAAGCGCCTCGAGCTGCACAGCGCGCTCCTCGACGAGTGGGGCTTCGGCGAGTACGCGTTCGCCGGCTACATCGAGAGCCACATCGACGAGAAGCATCTCGACCGCAGCAGGGGCGAGTGCGTGCTGGTCTCCACCTTCCGACTGCCGACCCTGATCCACACGCGCTCGGCCAACTCCAAGTGGCTGACCGAGCTGTCCAACACCAACCCGGTGTGGATCCACCCCGACGACGCGCGTCGGATCGGCGTGGTCACCGGCGAGCTGGTCCGCGTCGCCACGCGCATCGGCTACTACGTCAACAAGGCCTGGGTGACCGAGGGCGTGCGCCCCGGCGTCGTCGCCTGCAGCCACCACCTCGGACGCTTCCGCCAACGCGGCGAGCCGCAGGGCGTCAACCGCTGGCAGCAGCACGAGAGCGACATCGAGGAGGTGGCGCCGGGCCAGTACCGCGTCCGCCGCACCATGTCGGTGCAAGCCTTCGCCAGCGACGACCCCGACAGCGCTCGCGTCTGGTGGCGTGACGGTGGCGTGCACCAGAACTTCACCTTCCCGGTGCAACCCGACCCGATCTCGGGCATGCACTGCTGGCACCAGAAGGTGACGGTGCGCAAGGCCGAGTCCGGCGACCGGTACGGCGACACGTTCGTCGACACCAACCTGTCGATGGCGGTGTATCGCGAGTGGCTGGCGCGCACGCGACCCGCACCCGGGCCCGACGGTCTACGCCGACCGCTCGAATTGAAGCGCGTGGCACGGCCGGCGGACGCGACCTTCCGCCTGGTCTAGCGGCAAGCGCCGCCAGTGCTCACGGCACGAGCGGCGGTGGAGGCTGCGACGACAGCCAGCGCGCCCCTTTCCGGTCGGCCCCGGCCGCAATGAGCGAATCGGCCACCCGCTCCGTCTCCTGCGCTTATGGCGCCGAGACGATTGCGCGCGGACTGTGCCTTGGCCACCCTGGTGGCATGTCCGGTCCGATCCCCGTCTCGACCGAGGCCCCCCTCTGGTCGACCGACCGCCGCTATGGCGCCGTGGCGACGGTCCTCGCGCTCGCCGTCTTCGGGCTCGGCCTGCTGCTCGGTCGCTGGCACGAGTTGGGCGGCTACATGGTCGAGAACGACTACTACGGCCAGTACCTACCGGCGGCGCACGCGATCCTCGACGGCGAGCCGATGGCCAACCCGCGCAGCGGTCCGGGCTTTCCCCTCCTGCTGGCAGCCGGGTCGCTGCTCACCGACGACCTGTTCGCGTTCGGCAAGGTGGTCGCCAGTCTGTCGCTGGCGCTCGCCGGCTGGTTCACCTTTCTCACGGTCCGCGCGTTCACCAGCGCCGGTGCCGCCCTCATCGCCCAGCTCTTCGTGTACGCGATCCTCGGGCGCTTCGGCATCGTCGTCGGCAACGACCTGCCGTTCGTGGCGGTGGCGACCGCCTCGCTCTACTTCCTGCTGCGCCGGCAGGATCCCGGTGCCTTGGGCTTGATCCTCGCCGGGGCCTTCGCCGGCTTGGCAATGAGCCTGCGCTACCCCGGCGTCGCCCTCGTTCCGGTGGCCATCCTGGCCTTGTGGCTGTGGCCCATTCCGGCGACGTCATGGCGCCACCGCTTCGGTGCCTCGCTGCTCTACGCGCTGCCAGCGGTCCTCGCCAGCGCGCCGTCGTGGGCAGCGTCGTCCCTCGGCTTGTCATCGGGCAAGGAGAGCAAGGCCTACGCCTTCGTGGCCCTCGACGTGTACGCGGCTCCGCAGGATCGCCTGTCGCAGACACACCTCGACGACATGGAAGTGCGCTTCCATTCGATGTGGGACGTACTCACACGCGACCCCAAGCGCGTCGTGTCGCACTACGCGCTCGACGTCTTCGACGACGCGTTCCACATCGCCCAAGACAGCGTGACCCTGCCAGCGGTCCTCTTCGTCGGCGCTGGCTTCTTGCTCTGGTTCGTGACCGGGGGCGCCGATCGGCGCCGCGCGGCGGCGTTCCTCGCCTTCGCCCTCGTCACCTTCGGCATCGTGGCGCTGGTGCCGTACCAGGCGCGCTACGGTTTCGCGCTGGTACCGGCTGCCGCAGCCCTTGTCGGTGCCACCTTCGCCCACCCATGGGCGGGCGGCGGCACCACCGGCCAGCCGGCCCGCGTGAGCGGCCTGCAGCGCTTCGTCCTGGCGCTGTGCTTCTTGCCGCCCCTGGCGATGACCGCGGTCAAGCTCCGCGAGTACCTCACCACCGAGCCGGTCGAACTCCTTGCCGGCGCTGAGGTTCTCCGGCCGCTCGTACACCACGGCGATCGGGTGATCGCACGCAAGGCGCACCTGCCGGTCCTCGCCGGCGCCACCCCCATCTTCCCCAAGCAGAACCTGGAGCTCGACGAGTTCCTGCACTGGGCGCGCCATGACGCGCACGCGCGCTTCCTCCTGGTCGGCGAGTGGGAGGGGCGCACCAATGGCGCCCTACGCCCGCTGATCGACGGCGAGCCGCCGGCGGGTCTGGTGCTGCGCTGGCGCCACGCGGCTCCGGCCCACTCGCTGTACGAGATCCTGCCCGAGTGAATCGACGCCGGCGCCGCGCGGCCGACGCAGCTCGTCGCGTCAGCGCAGGGCCTGGGCCAGCGACTCAGGATCGGTGAGGGGACGCGCGCACACACCACCCCGACACACGTAGACCGCCGGTCGGCCGTCGACCATGACCTTGCCTTCGACGAGCGACGTCACCTGCGCCAGCGCTTGACGGTTGCCATCGTGGACGTGGACCAGCACGTGGTGGCGCGGGAACGCGCGCCGTGCCGTCGCCAACAGGGCTTCGGTGGCCGCATCCCCGGGTGGCCCGACCACGACGAGCTCGCGCGGCTCGGCCAGGTGCCAGAGCGCCGCCAGCACCAGCGACGGGCACGCCGCCGGCATTCGTTCGAGGTAGGCGTGGTTGGTGCGCAGGGCGCGTGCGCCGATCTCGTACAGAGACGGATCACCGCGCAGGAGCCCGAGGCGCAGGAACGCCTGCGCTGCCACTGCCCCCGCTGCCGGCGTCGACGACTCGGCCATCGACTTGCTGCGGGCCACCAGCTGCTCGTGGTCGTCGGCGGTGAAGAAGAAGTTGCCGTCGTGCGCGTCGACGAAGTGCGTTCGCACCGCGGCCAGCAGGTCGCCGGCGGCGGCCAGCCAGCGCGGGTCGGCATCGGCTTCGAAGAGCGTCAGCAGGCCATCGGCGACGAAGGCGTAGTCCTCGAGGTAGCCCATCAGCTTGGCCTGACCCTGTCGCCAGGTGCGCAGCAGGCGGCCGTCCACCAGCATCTCGCGCAGGACGAAGTCGGCGGCGCCCTGCGCGCCGCGCAGGTCCTCGACGTTGCCGAGCCGCAGGTAGGCTTCGGCGAAGGCGCTGATCGCCAGGCCGTTCCAGCTCGCCAGCACCTTGTCGTCGGTGCGCGGCGCCACACGCCGGCTGCGCACGGTGAGGAGCTCGTCGCGCGCCGCCGACAACCGCGCCGGGGCGCTGGCGACGTCGGCGCCCGCCTCGCCCGCCGCGGCGGCCACATCGCGCGCCACGAACAGCACGTTCTTGCCCTCGAAGTTGCCGGCCGCGGTGACACCGAAGCGAGCGCAGAACAGCGACGCCGCGTCGCCGAGCGCTGCCTCGATCTCGGCCTTGTCCCAGACGAAGAACTTGCCCTCTTCGCCCTCGCTGTCGGCGTCCTGCGTCGACCAGAAGCCACCCTGCGGATCGATCATCTCCCGCCGCAGGTACCGCAGCACGTCGCGCGCGATGTCGGCGTAGAACGCCTTGCCGGTGAGCGCGTGCGCCTCGAGGTACAGCGGCACCAGCTGCGCGTTGTCGTACAGCATCTTCTCGAAGTGCGGCACCAGCCACATGCGGTCGGTGCTGTAGCGGTGGAAGCCACCACCCACCTGGTCGTACATGCCGCCCTCCGCCATGCCCGTCAGCGTCTGCTCGACCATTGCCAGGAGCTGCGCGTCGCCGGTGCGGGCGTGTTGCAGCGCCAGTACGCGGAGCTCGCTGGCGTGCGGGAACTTCGGCGCGTAGTGCGGCGGCTGTCCAAAGCCACCGTGACGGTCGTCGAACCGCTCGACGCTGCTGGCGGCAACGGCGTCGGCGATGTCCCACGTCGGCTCGCCCGGCTCGAGGACGGGGGCGAGCTGCTGGCCGACCGCCTTCACCAAGCCGCCCGCGGCGCGCTCGACGTCGGCGCGACGGTCTCGCCACAGGGTCGAGACGTGCTGCAAGACACGTTCGAAGCTCGGGTGACCCCACCGATCCTCCGGCGGAAAGTACGTGCCGGCGTAGAACGGCTGCAGCTCCGGGGTCAGGAACACCGACATCGGCCAGCCGCCGTGACCGCCGGTGAACGCCACCGTCGCCGCCATGTAGATCTCGTCGAGGTCCGGTCGCTCTTCGCGGTCGACCTTGATGCTGACGAAGCCCTCGTTCATCACCTGCGCGATCGCCGCGTTCGCGAAGCTCTCGTGCTCCATCACGTGGCACCAGTGGCACGCGGCGTAGCCGATCGACAGGAAGATCGGCTTGTCTTCTCGCTTGGCGCGCTCCAGCGCTTCGGGCCCCCACGGATACCAGTCCACCGGGTTGTGGGCGTGCTGGCGTAGATAGGGCGAGGATTCGTTGGCGAGTCGGTTCACGGGCGGACGGGACGCGGACTGAGGGGTCTCGGAGGCCGGGGAGGTGGGCTTCTGGGCAGCGCAGGAAATCGTCACGAGGGCTCCCACCAGGGCGGCCGGCCGAGCGCGTCGACGGGCTGACGCGACGCCGACGCCGCGCCGCCGGGCGGGCGCGGTTCGGGCGGCGAAGTGGGACGCGGGCATGCTCGGAGCGCGGATGGATCGGCGCCGCTTCCGACTGAGCCCCAGTTGCGGGGGCCCAGTTCCGGGGGCTCGGTTGCGGGCGTCGTAGCCTACAGGTCGCACACGCGCTCGGTCGAAACCTCCTGCGCGTCCTTGCCGCCGCCGCTCATGCCTGCGACCCTGCCGCACGCCGTGACCAAGCCCGCCGAGGGTTCCGACCGCCCGACCGCGCCGCCGACCGTCGAGTTCCTCGGCGTGAAGATCCATCGCGTGACCCTGGCCGAAGCGCTCGAGCACGCCCTCCGTTTGGCCGAGGCCCGTGGCGGCGACCTGCTGATGACGCCGAACGCGGACCACATGCTGCGCCTGCAGCGCGATCCAGACTTCCGCCGCTGCTACCAGCATGCCACCTTCGTGACCGTCGACGGCGTCTCGGTGGTGTGGGCCTCGCGTGTGCTCGGCCAGGCGTTGCCCGAACGCGTCGCCGGCAGCGACCTGATGCCCGCCCTTTGCGAGGCCGCGGCACGGCGTGGCCTGACCTACTTCTTCGTCGGCGGCAACCCGGGCGACGCGGAGGCAGCGGCGGCCGTGCTGGCCGAGCGGGCCGGCCGCGACGGCTGCGTCGGCGTCGACTGCCCGCCGTTCGGATTCGAGAAGGATCCGACCTACGTCGACGGCCTGGTCGAACGCATCCGCGCGTCGAACCCGCACATCGTGTGCATTGGCCTCGGCTCTCCCAAACAGGAGAGGCTCATGGTCGACCTCGAGGACAGGATCCCCGGCTTCGGCGTCATGCTCGGCGTCGGAGTGACCTTCTCCTTCGTCGCCGGCACCGTGCGACGCGCCCCCAAGGTCGTGCGCAAGCTGGCCCTCGAGTGGGCCTGGCGTCTCGCCTGCGAGCCGCGCCGCCTGTGGCGCCGCTACGTCGACAACCTGGTGTGCTTCCCTTGGCTGGTTCTGAAGGCGAAGCTGCGCGGTCGCGCGCGCGGCTGAGGCGCTGCGCGGCGGCGCGCCTCGATCCTCAACGGTCCGCCGCCGGAGCTGTCGGCTTGTGCGGCGCCGGCAGGTAGTGCACCCCGAACTCCGGACGCGAGGTGTCCAGCGCCCAGGCGGCGCGATCGCGCAGGAAGTCGATGACGTGCCGGCTGGGGATGGCGAAGTTGAGCCCCTGCAGGCCGATGAAGCCCGACGAGTTCACGCCGACGACCTCGCCACGCAGGTTGAAGAGTGGCCCGCCGGAGTTGCCCGGGTTGATGGGCGTGGTGATTTGGAAGTGGGTGAAGCCGGAGAACGTGCGGTTGTCCACGCTGACGATGCCGTTGCTCACCGTGCGCTCGAGGCCGATCGGCGTGCCGATCGCGTACACCCGATCGCCCACCTTGACGTCGTCGCTGTCGCCGAGATAGACGGGGGTGAGGCTCACACCTTGGGGCGGATCCATCTTCAACAGGGCGAGGTCGAGGTGTGGGTTGGTCGCGATCACCTTCACCTTGCGCACGGTCTTGAGGTCGTAGCCGTTGCGGCTCTTCAGATACAGCGTGACGTCCACCTCGGTCTCGCCATCGACCACGTGGAAGTTGGTGACGACGTAGCCGTCTTCGCTGGTGACGAACCCGGATCCCTGGCCGGCGGCGCTCTCGATCTTGACGACGCCGGCCTCGACCGCCGCGGCGCCCTCGGCGATCGAGCGCTCGGGCAGGGCCGCCTGGCGGAAGACGTCCTCGACCGTCACCTCGGTGGCCCGAGCGGCGACGTCTTCCTGGCGCACGACGCTGGCCAAGGGGATGCGCAAGACGTCGAAGCCGAGGTCCACCCACACGGCGTCGGCCGTCGTCTTGAGCACCGGCCCGGTGACGCTGCGACCGTCGGCGAGGTGCACGCGCTGCAGCGGCGCCGGAGCGACGGCGGGCGCGGGCGCGGAGTCCGAGCCCGCGACGGCTTGGGCCGTCAGAAAACACACGGACGCGATGGCGAGCGACATCGTCGGCAGAATAGTCTCCGCCGACGATGTTGACAGACCGGACAGGGGCTTCGCTGCGGCACTCGACCTCTCCACGCTCGGTCCCGCCGGCCCCGCAGGCAGGCGCGGGGCGACGCAACGGCCTCTCTGTCCTCGCCGCGGTGGTCGCGGCTGCTGCCGGCGGCGGCGGAGTGGCTCGCGCGCAGGCGGCACCGGCACCGGTCGACGCCGCGCTGCGCGCGCGCTTCGGCTTCCGTGGGCCGGTGGTCGAGAAGGTCGGCGAGGGCTGCACCCTGCTGCACGTGGGTGCCCTGGCCGCGAACGACCATCGCGCCCTGGTGTGCAACGCCCACCGTGCGCGTCTCGAGGCCTGGCAGGTGCGCGGCGAACACGCCGAGAAGACCGATTGGCCCCTCGACGGCGCGCTCGGCGGCGTCGCCCTCGCCGATGTCGACGGCGACGGCCGCGCCGAGGTGCTCTCGCTCGATCTGGCCGGCCGTCTGTTCGTCCAACGCCAGGGCGGCGGCAGCGTCCGCGCCCCGCTCGAGGTGGGCAAACCCGCGTTCCCCGACAGCTTGCGCGCCGGCGACCTCGACGGCGACGGCCGACCCGACGCGCTGGTGCTGACCACCGACGGCCTGCGGGTGGTCTCGCGCCTGGCCGACCAACCCCGCATCGGTGACGCCGCTCCGGTCGGCGCGAGCCGGCCGACCGCGTTGCATCTCTTCGACATCGACGGCGACGGCCGCCTCGACGCGATGGTCACGGTGCGCGCCGAGCGCATGGCACTGCGTCTCAAGCTCGGCACCGGCGAGGCGTCGCACCCGTTCGCCGCGTGGCTGGTGCTCGATCCTCCCGATCTGACCGCCGCCTTCCCTGGCAGCGGCGTCGGCGGCGCTCGCCTGGCGACGCTCGAGGCGCCGCACCGCCGGCTCGCGGAGTACGCGTTCGTAGCCGATGCGCCCGACCTTCCCGCGGCCCAGCTCACCTCCCTGGCGGGCACCGGCGCCGGCGGCCGCCCCCTGGCGCACGGCGACCTCGACGGCGACGGCGACCTCGACCTGGTGGTGGCACAGCCCGAGCGCGCCCAGCTCACGTTTCTGCTGGAGGAAGGCGACGAGTTCGCCTTGCGGACGGCGCCGACCCTGGCCGGCGTCACCTCGCTGTGCCTCGCCGATGTCGACGGCGACGGCAAGACCGACCTGGTGCTGGCCAGCCCCGACGAAGACGCGTTGGCGTGGAAGAGCGGCGCTCTGCCCCTCGACGCCTTTCCGCAGCGCCTACCGAGCGTCGACCGGCCGGTGGCAGTGGCCCGCGACGGCGACGGACTGCTCTTCCTGGCGCGCGACGACAAGCGGCAGGCGGCGCTGTACCGGCTGACCCGTGGTGCCGAGAAGCCCACCAAGGTCGCCGACCTCGGGCGGGTCACCAGCGACCCCAGCCGCATCCTCGTGGGCCAGCTCGACGACCGCTTCGGTGCCGACGTCGCCTTCGTCGTCCCGGGCGTCGGTCTGCGCGTGCTGTTCGCGCAGCAGGATGCCACCTTCGCCGGCTCCGACGCCGTGCCCGGGTTCACCAAGAAGCTCGACGACGGTGCGCTCACCTTGGTGTCGACCCCGAGCGGCGAGGCGCTGGTGGTGACGCGCGACAGCTTCGCCCGCACCTTCCGCTTCGATGCCGCCGGGCAGCCGGTGATCCTGCGCCAGGACGCCGGACCGCCCGGGATCGACACGCTCGGCCTCGTCGCCGATGGCCCTGCCGCGAGCGAGTCGGGCACGTCGGGCGGTGTGCGCTACGTGTTCGACCCCAAGGGCCAGCGCGTCTTCCGGCAGCGGGGCGCGGCCGCCCCCGAGGCGGTGCAGGTGCCGGCAGCCGGCGTGACCAATCTGCTGGCCCACGGCACCGGCGCGCTCCTGGTGTGCGCCGAGGGCATCGTGCGCGTCGCCTTCGACGGGGCACGCGGGCTGCGCCGTGTGCGCAGCGCCGAGCCGCCCACCGATCGGACGGCTTTCTTCGCCGGTTTCCGTGCCGACCTCGACGGCGATGGCGCCGACGAGCTGGCAGTGCTCGACGCGCACCTCAACGGCGTGCACGTCTACGTGCCCCAGGGCGCCGAACTGCGGCGTGCCCTGTCCTTCCCCATCTTCGAACGAACCGACACCGGCCGCATGAGCGCCGAGCCGCGTGCCTTCGCGACCGGCGACCTCGACGGCGACGGGCGTGTCGACATGGCGTTCCTCTGTCACGACCGTCTTCTCGTCTACCTGCAGGAGCACTGATCCATGCGTCTCCGCCTCCTCGGCTCGTTCTTGCTCGGCAGCTCCGTCTGCGCTCAGGCTCACCTCGATCCGTCGCCCGCGGGAGCCACGTTGGTCGTGAGCTGCGACGGCCCGGCGCGGTGGGCGCAGGCGTTCGCCGAAACTCGCCTCATGGAGCTGTTGCGCGGCAAGGCCCTCGCCGAGCTGGTCGCCCCGCTCGAGCAGCAGCTCGACGAAGCCGCCGCCGAAGTCGCGAAGGACGCACCGTTCTCCGTCGACGACCTGCGCGCCAAGGTCCTCGCCTACTCCGGGCGGGTACACCTCGTCGTGCTGCTCGAGCCTTCGGCCGCCGGCGATCCCACCTACCCCGAGCCCAACGCCGCCGCCTACCTGGCGGTCGGTCCCGACGGGCACACGGACCTGTCCGCGGCGTGCGCGGAGATCGAGCGACTCGCTCTCGACCAGCAGAGTGGCCACGTGCCGACGACTCTCGCCGGCAGCGAATGGTTGGCTGCGGCCGACGGCGACGTGCGGCTGACCCTGCCGCGCATGCTCGGCGACCAGGCCGTGATGCTGGTCTACACCGACACCAAGGAGGCGATGGTCGAGAGGCTGTTCACCCCCAAGGACGTGACGGAGTCCGGCGCGAGTCAGCCGCAGGCCCCCCTGCACGTGCGGTTCGACGGGCAGCAGATCCTCGACCTGATCCTCGCCAACAACGAAGGGCAGACGAACGCCGCCGAGATCGCCGCCGTAATGCGCTTCGTCGTGGGCAGACTCGGCACGGCCTCGCTGACCGTGGCGCCCGCGGGAGCCTTCGTGGACCTCGGGATCGACGTCGAGCTGCCGGGCGAACGCGGAGCGATCCTCTCCATCCTGGCACCGGTGCGGGCGGAACTTCCCGGCCTCCTCGCCCTCGTGCCCCGCCAGCACGAGAACTTCTCGTGCGGCCCCCTCGAGTGCAGCGAGATCGAGCCATTCATCAAGGGAGTGCTCGGCCTCGAGCCCGACGCGCCGTTCGACTGGCAGCAGATCGAGGCCGCCGTCGAGGAGAAGGTCGGCGTGCGACTCAGCCCCGACGTACTCGCCCACCTCGGCCGAGAATTCGTTCTCCTCGGCGGTTCCCGCGAGGCGGGCGCGGACGAACCGATGGAGGCCGACGAGTTCACGGCTACCTTCGGCCGCCTCGACGGCATGTGCCTCGGCCTCGAACTCACCGACGGGGTGGCCCTCGCCCGTTCGTTGGAGACGATCCTCGAGCGGGCGGGTATGGCGCGGGTGCGCAAGACGGACAAGTACCGCGACTGCGACGTCCACCGTCTGCCGATTCCCTTGGTCGGCCAGAAGCTCCACTGGGCGGTGACCGACCGCCTCCTGCTCCTTGCCATCGGTGACCAAGGTCGCGCCCACCTGCAGGCGCTGCTGGACGGCGCCGCTGCGCAGGCACGCCGCGAGGCGCCGGCCGCGTTCCCGGCGGAGTTCAGCGAGCGCCTGGCGATGGCTGCGCCGAAAGGGAGCGCCGTGTCGTTCCAGAGCATGGCGGCGACGCTCGACACCATGGCCAGCGCCTTCGTCGTCGCCCTGGGCGAGGCCGAGGTCGGCGAAGCCGCCTTCGACCAAGAAGAACACGAGAGCGAGCCGGCGGCCGGCGGCGCGGCGCCGTTCGACCCACAGATCGTCATGGCGGCCGTCGGCAAGCTGAAGGGACTGCTCGCCACCCATCGGCTGCAACACGTGCTCTCCGTCACCCACAACCGTCCCGACCGCCTGACGCAGCACTTCTTCTGGTAGACAGCCGCCCCGGCGGCCGGCTGAGCGGGGAAGCCCACTTCGCGGTGGCCGCACCCCCGTCGATGCCGTTCACTGGCAGCGCATGCAACTGGCTGCCCTCGACTACGCCATCATCGTCGGCTACTTCGGGCTGACCCTGGCCATCGGGCTCGCCCTGCGCGGCCGCGCCAGCGAGAGTCTCGTCGCCTACTTCGCTTCCGGCCGCAGCCTGCCGTGGTGGATCGCGGGCACCTCGATGGTGGCGACCACGTTCGCCGCCGACACGCCGCTGGCGGTGACCGGCCTGATCGCGCAGAACGGGCTCGCAGGCAACTGGTTCTGGTGGGCCTGGGCTTTCGGCGGCATGCTCACCGTGTTCGTGTTCGCCAAGCTGTGGCGGCGCGCCGAGGTGCTCACCGACGTCGAGCTGATCGAGCTGCGCTACGGCGGCCGACCCGCGGCCTTCTTGCGCGGATTCCGCGGCGTGTTCATCGCCGTGGTGATGAACTCGATCGTGATCGGCTGGGTCACGCAGGCGATGGCGACGGTGCTCAAACAGACCGTTCTCGTCGACCTGCCGGGCAACGAGACGACCGACTTCTGGTTGGTCGCGGCCATGCTGGCCATCACCGGCGTCTACTCGATCCTGTCCGGCATGTGGGGCGTCGCCATCACCGACGTCGTGCAGTTCGTGCTGGCGATGGCCGGCTGCATCGCGTTGGCGGTGATCGCCGTGGCCCACGTCGGCGGCACCGAGGCGCTGCGCGAACGCGTGGTGGAGAACTTCGGCAGCGACGACGCGCTGCGCTTCCTCCCCAACTTCGGCGCCGACAAGCCGTGGATGCCGCTCGGCGTGTTCGTCTGCCTGGTCATGACCCAATGGTGGGCCACCTGGTATCCGGGTGCCGAACCCGGGGGCGGCGGCTACGTCGTGCAGCGGATGGCCGCGTGCAAGGACGAGCGTCACGCGGTCAAGGCGACCCTGCTGTTCCAGCTGGCCCACTACTGCCTGCGCCCGTGGCCGTGGATCCTGGTGGCCTTCGCGGCGCTGGCCCTGCATCCGGAGCTCCGAACCTGGGCGAACGCGCCCGCGGGCAGTCGTCTCCCCAAGCCGGACATCGGCTATCCGATGCTGATCCGCGAGCTGGCGCCGGTCGGCCTGCGCGGCCTGCTGCTGGTGACCTTCGGCGCCGCCTTCATGTCGACGATCAGCACACAGATGAACTGGGGCGCCAGCTACCTGGTGAACGACGTGTACCGCCGGTTCGTGGCGCCGGGGGCAAGCGACCGGCAGTTGCTTCGCGTCTCGCGCCTGGCGTCGTTCCTGGTCCTGCTCCTCGGCGGCGCCGTCGGCTGGGTCATGGTGGTGCGCAACGTGTCGATCGACGACGCTTGGGCGTTCCTGGCGGCGCTCGGTGCCGGAGTCGGAGCCGTGTTCATCCTGCGCTGGTTCTGGTGGCGCATCTCGGCGTGGAGCGAGATCGCCGCCATGCTCGGCTCGGTCGTCATCTTCGCAGCGGTGAGGACGTGGCAGAGCGGCCTACCGGCAGCCGACCGCATGCCCGAGCAGTACACGGCCTTCCTCGTCGCGGTCTCGACTCTCGTGGTGTGGCTGCTCGTGACCTTCTGGACCCGGCCCGAGACCGACACGTGCCTCGTCGCCTTCTTTCGCAAGGTGCGGCCCGACGGACCGGGCTGGGAACCGGTGGCGCGGCAGGCTCCCGACGCCAAGCCCGATGGCACGCTCGGCGCATCGCTCGTGTGCGCGATGCTCGGCACGGCGGCGGTGTGGCTGACCCTGCCGGGCATCGGCGCCATCATCTTCCACCGCACCGGCGAGGCGGTTGCCTGCCTCGGCGGCGCCGCCTTGGCGTTGGTCGGCCTGTTCGCGTTGCTGCCGCGTCTGCAGCCGCGCGCTTGATTGCGGCGCACGGTCTCGTGCGTCGCGACCCGACAGTGAAGGAATCGCCAAGATTCGGATGGTTTTCTCGGTCGGCGCCGGCGCGCCCGGAGCCGACCCTACCATCTCGCCTGCTGTGCCCATGCGTCTCCGCTCCCTCGCACTCTGCTCTTTCCTGCCTCTCCTCGCCGGCGCCTGCGACAACGGTCGCAGCGCCTCCGCGCTCGGCCAATCCACAGGCGCGGCGCCGACCACGGTCGTCCCCAACGCCTACGACTCCATGCGTGGCGGCGAAGCGTCGCGCACGCTCGTGACCTCGCTCGCCCGCACCTACATGGTCGGCATCGCCGCGTCGCAGTTGTCGGCCATCCCGGTGGGAGCCGTGGTGAACGGGATGTCGATGCGTGCGAGCGTGTTCCGACAGAACGCCGAGGAATGGCCAGCCGCCAACCACACCTTCGACGCCTGCGCCATCCGTCTGGGCCGCGCCAAGCCGCTCGCGACCTGGAAGAAGACACTGCGCGACAACTTCGAGGACACGCCGACGGCGGTGCGGCAGGGTCCGATGGTCATTCCCCCGAGCACGTTCCGCAACGACATGGACCTGGCGCCGCCGGCAGCCAACCCGTTCGGCGAGTTCTATTGGGACTTCAAGACGCCGTTCACCTATGAGGGCGGCGACCTCGCCATCCTCATCACCCACCTCGGCGGCACCGGCGGCGAGGGGTTGTTCTTCGACGCGGCTCCCGGCGACGCCGCGCTCGGCTACGTCGCCTACACCGGCACCGGTTACGAAGCCGAGAAGGGCACGGCCACCTCGGTCCTCGTGCTACGACTGCACTACGGATTCGGCGAGGGCTGCCCCGGCAGCAACAACGCCGTGCCGAACCTGGTCTCGGCGCCGACACGCACGGACGCCTCCCACATCGATGCCACCCTGCAGCTGTCGCACGGGCTCCCCGCCGCGCCGACCGCCCTGATCCTCGGCGTCGACCGCACCGACCTACCCCTCGGCAACGGCTGCACTCTGCTCACCACGCCCGGCGTGCTGCTGCCGGCACCGCTGGATGGGAGCGGCGGCTTCCGCACCACCCTGACCGTGCCGACCGACGGCCTCGACCGCCTCGTCCTGCAGTCGGTGCTGATCGACGCCGGCGCACCCGGCGGCTACACGCTGAGCAACGCGGTCGAGATCCGCGAGTAGTCGGCCCCGCCGCCCATCCAGCGCTGCAGCGCGTCCACGATGGACGTCGACCTGCATCGTCCGCCCAGCGTTCAGCGCGATGGCCGCAGCCGTCCTCCGCCCAGCGTTCAGCGGTGGAGCCTCGCTCCATCCGCTGCAACGCTGGCGCGATGGGCGGCGACCCAGGTCGCCCGCCCATCGCCTACTTGGGCTTCAACAGCAACGGCGTGAAGTAGCGGTAGTAGACCTCGAGGCTCAGCACGCACATCGCCGTGGTGTAGGCGCGGTCGTCGTCGGTGTCGCCCGCGTAGTCGGCGTACTCGTCGATCGGCGCGAACGAACCGTCCGCGCTCTGTCCCTCGACGAGGCTGCGCTTGAGCGCCTCGTTCCACGTCGACCACGCGTCGCCGCCGGCCATGAAGCAGGCCAACGAGCCGTAGTACCAGAAGTAGACGTTGCCGCGCGCGCGCAGGACGAAGTCGTCCAGAGAGTAGCGGCGGAACGCCGTCGGCTTGCGCTCGACGATCCAGGCCTCCGCCGCGCGCAGCCGTTCGTCCGTGCGCTCGTTGCCGAGCAGCAGGAGGCAGAACACCGACGCGGGCGTCGACCCTGGCAGCGTGCGCCACTCCGAGCGCAGGCGCGACGGCTCTCGGCTGTAGAGGAAGTTGCCTCCGGCGCTGTCGAACATGAACCACAGGAACGCCTCGGCGCTGGCGAAGGCGTTGGCCGGGACCTCGACCCCCGACATCTGCGCCGACTTCAACGCCATGACCATCCAGGCGCTGACCGAAGCCCGCGCGAAGCGATCCTCCGGCCGCAGGGTCGGCGAGAAGTAGCCCCAACCACCGTGGCTGCGACGGTCGCGACCGCGGTTCTGGTTCTTGAGGATCCAGGCGACCGCGCGCTCGACGGGCTGACGCAGGCTGGCGTCCTTGGTGAGCGCGTAGCACTCCGCCAACGCGTAGGTGGTGATGCCGTGGCTGTAGGCCGAGGTCTCGCCGAAGTGGCCGGTCACCGGATCCTGCTGCGCCAGCAGCCACGCCAGCGCCTTGCGCACCTGCGCGCTGTACTCGCCGGCGCCGTCCTGAGTGTGGCCGGCGCCCAGGAAGGCCAGCAGGCACAGACCGGTCTTGCCGACCCACACCTCGCCGTACTTGTCGTGCCCCCGGCGTCGCCGTCCCCAGCCGCCGTCCGGTCGCTGGATCGAGGCGAGATAAGCGAGCCCGTGCTGCACCGCGGCCTCGGTCTCCTGCGTGCCGCCGAATGCCTCCAGCGCCTTCACCTTCTCCGGCCCGAACCGGCTGCGGTAGAGCTCGGGCAGCGCCGCGACCGCACGGTTCGCCGCCGCGCGTATCGGCGCCGCCGAGGGCAGCGGCAAGAGCGAGCCCGGCGGCCGCAGTCCGCGCGAGACCTCGGCGGTGCCGACGTCCGCGTGCAGTCGCGTGGCGACGAGGGCCGGCGCTGCGAGCGGCATCGCGAGGGGCGCCACCGGGGACGCCGACGGTGACGTGGGCGGCAGCCCTTCGCTGCGCTGGGCGCGCGCGGTCGGCCGCGGATCGCTGCCGAGCGCCGCGCGCTCGGCTCCCGGTGCGTCATCGCGCAGCCTCACTCGCCTGGCGGGTGGCGTGGCGCCGGCCGTGCGAACGGAAGGCGGCGCCGCCGCTCGCGGCACTGCGGGGGCTGCCACCAACGCCGGCGGCAGGGTCGAAGACGGGGCGCGCGGTTCGGATCCTCGTGGGGGCGTCGGGTCCGTGCGCATCTGGCGGTCCGGTGACCGCGCGAGGGCCGCGGGCCCAACGGGCCCAACGCTCGGCGCCAACGTCGGGGCTGCGCGGGCTGGGGCGCGAGCGACCGGCGCCATGTCGGTGGCCGGACGCTCCTGCAGCGCGACGTGTGGTGTCGGCGGCGGACGCGTCCCTTGGGGCGCCGGCGCCCGTTGCGATGCGTGCACCCGCGTCGCGGCGACCGGCCCCATCGTCGGTTCGGGAGGAGACACCATGGCAGCGACCGGTGTCGGCCCCGGGGCGCCGACCCGTAGCAGCCGCGTGGCCGGTGTCGATGGCGCGACCACGGCGCTGCTCACCGCACGGGTCGGAACCGAAGGCGGCGTGCCCGTCGCTTGCAGGGCCGCAACTCCCGCAGCGGGGTCGACCCCTTCGGCGAGGCGAGCCGACGGCGGCCGCACGGGTCTGTCGCTGGCAGGCGGTGGCGACGATCGCGCGCTCGACGGCGGCGTCGCTGTCGTGGCCGCGGCGATCGCGGAGACGGGAGTGACGAGCATCGGTTGCGCGGCCTCGGCCGAGGGGGCGGCACGCACAAGCTGCGGCTGCGGCAGCGCCGCGCCCGCCACGGCGGGAGCAACCAACGCTCCGGTCGTCTCCAGCGGGACGGACTCGCCGCGCGCCATGGCTGCCGTCCCGACGACACTCTCGTCGCGCAAGCCCGCCGCCGCCGGCTGTCCCGCCTCCGCCACCGACGGCGCCGGCGCCGCCAACGCCGCCGCCGCGCTCGCGGCCGATCGCGCCGGCACGGCCCCCAAGCTCGAACCTGGCTCCGGCACCCCGGCATCGAGCCTCGCCTCGCCGTCGAGGTCGGGCACGTGTCGTGCCGGCGCGCCGGGCGGCGCCGCGCCGGCCGCCGGCAACGGAGTCGGGTCGAGGGCACGCACCTCTGGCGCCGCGGCGACCTGCGCGCCGATGGTGGCCGGCGCTCCGGCAGCATCCGCCATCTGCATCGCCACGGGTGGCTCGATGGCACCCGAGGCGGCGGCGGAGTACGCGCCCGCGGGTGCCGCGCGCAGCGCCGACCCTTCGCCGTTCGCCGGCGCCGGCGCGGGGACCCGCACCTCGAATGCCTGGTCGGCGCGGACGGCGTCGCGGCGCGCCGCCGGGTCGGAGTCCGTCGGCGCTGCCTCCACAGGGCGCGCCGCCACGGCCGCGACCCCGTCGACGGCCGCTCGCGCCTTGCGCGGCACGACAGCGGTCGCCTGATCAGTCAGCTCCGTGGCGCTCGGGCCGGAATCGCGCGCGGTCGCCGCCTCGGCGTCCCGTTCGGCGTCAACCGCCTTGGCGTCGCCAACCGAGTCGGCCACGCTGCTGGCCGGCGCGGACGCCGTGAGGGCTTGTGCGTGGCCGGTGAAGCGCAGCTCCTGTGCGAGATCGGATCCAGGCGCGGAGTCGTCGGGGTTCGTCACCGAGCTGCCGCTGGCCACCAGCGTGACCTCGATCTCGCCCAGGCGTGCCGGCGGCGCGCGGTAGTGCCGCACGATCTCGACCCCGCGCAGCCACAAGAGCACCAACACGTGCAGCAGGAGCGACGCCAGCAGACACCAGGTCACCACGTCGAGCGCACGCCACCGCCGGCCGAGCGTCAGCAGGATCCAGATCAGCAACGCCAGCAGGAGGGTCAGCGCCAGCAGCTTCTCGAGCCACGCCTGTCCCGCCCACCACGGGTAGACCTCCATCGCCTCGGCGCGGTAGACGAGGCCGCTGTCGCCGACCGCGAACTGCAAGACCCGCCCACCCTCGTGCAGGCTCGGCCCGTGCAAGACACCGTCGCTCACCCGAATGGGCAGCGCGACAGGGTCGGTGAACACTCCGGCGTGCCGCCAGGCGCGCATGAGCATCGGACGACCGAACTCACGCTGCCGCACGAACCACAGGGCGCGACCGTCGGCGGAGAACACCGGGTCGCGGTCGAGGCACGCCACGTCCGACTGCGACGTCCACAGAGGCGCCGCCGGTGCACTGCCGTCGAGCGGCGCGCTCCACAGCGACAGGGACCCGCGCGCGTCCAGGTCCTCTTGCCGGCGCACGAACACCAGCGCTGGCCCCGTCGGATCGACGGCCGGATCGCTCTCGTCGGCCGTGGTGTTGACGCCGCCCGCGCACGGTCGCGGCGCATACAGCTCCCGACCGCGCACCGTCGCGCACCACAAGTCGAAGCCACCACCGTCCTCGTGCGGGCGGTCCGAAGTGAAGTAGAGCGTCCGGCCATCGGGAGACAGGCTCGGCCCGAAGTCGTGTCCCGTCGACGAGAGGCTCGGGATCGGCTCCGGCGTGGCGTCCTGGCGTCGGGGGTCGATGCGGACCAGTTCGGTGCGGAGGTCGCCGAGTGCCCGGCCGTACACCACGGAGCCGTCCGGCAGGGTGGCGATTCGACCGCGCACCGGTCCGGGCAACTCGAAGGCGGGCTGCGGTCGCGACCACATGAGCATCGGTGCTTGCCGCAGGCGCTCCCCGGCACCCAAGTGACCCGAGTCGCCGTCGCTGTAGTAGAGCGGCCGGCCGACGCGCACGACGAACAAGGTCGTGGCCGCCGCCACCGCGACGGTGCCCGACAACGCGATCAGCACGCGCCGGAGGCGCTCGTTCACCGCGGCGTCCCCTCCGGCTCGGCCGCCACCGACACCTTCGACAGCTTGGCACCGAGGCAAGCGTCGAGTGCCATGGCCACCGCACCGAACTGCACGCTGGTGTCGCCGCGGATGAGCACGGACTGGTCCTTGTTGCGCTCGGCGGCGGCGCGGAGACGCTGGCGCAACCCGTCGGGCGTCACCTCGCGCCCGTCGACGCGGATGCTGCCGTCCCGTCGCACGTTGACGACCAGCAGATGCGTCTCGCGGTCGCTCTTTGCGGCTTGCGACCGGGGCAGGTCGAGGTCCATCTCGACCTCGGTGCGTGCGAAGGTCGTGGCCGCCAAGAAGAACACCAACAGCAAGAAGACCATGTCGATGAGCGGCGTCAGGTTCAGATCCTGCTCCTGTGCCTCTTCGCGCTCAAGCCGCATCGCCGCGTCTCCGCTCGGCGACGATGGCGTCGACCACCGGCATCATGCGCTGGTCGACCTCGCGCATCATGCGCCGCACCTTGCCTTGCAGCAGGCTCGCCACCAGCATCAGTGGAATCGCCAGGCACAGGCCGACGATCGTCGTGATCAACGCCTCTTCGATGCCGGCAGCGAGCTGCTCCGGCTTGCCCATTCCGGCGCGGACGACGCGGTGGAACGCCTCATTGAGACCGAGCACGGTGCCCAACAGGCCGAGCAACGGTGCGATGGCCGCGATGACTGCCAGCGCGCGAATGCGGCTGCGCATGGCGTCGCTCTCCTTGGCGGCCTGGTCCTCCATCGCGCGTTCGATGTCGAGCAGCGGCAGGCTGTCGCGCCGCAGGCCGGCGGCCAGGATGCGCGCCGCCGGCGCGTCGACGCCTTCGGCCAGCTGCAGGGCACGCGCCCGCTCGCCGCGCACCGCGAGGTCGATCGGCTCTTGCACCGTCGGCGGCAGAACCGACGACAGGCGCAGGCGCAAAATGCGCTCCATGGTGAGCGCCACCGCGACCACCGAACACAGGCCGAGGGGCACCATCACCGGTCCGCCGGCGGCGAGGAAGTCCCACACCGACTGGCGGCTGGTGGACTCGGCGACGTCTTGCAGGATTGCGAGCATCATGGTCAGCGCGGTGCCTTGTCTTCGGTGACGTGTCCTTCCTTGGCGCGGCGCGTCCAGGGCGAGTCAGGGAAGCGCTGCGCCAGCTCGGCGAAGAAGCGCTCCGCCTTCTGCGCCTGGCCGAGTTCGCGGTAGCAGCATCCGGCCTCGTACAGGCCGCGCTGCACCCACTCGGCGTGCCCGTACAGGATCGACAGTTTGACGAAGGCATCGACCGCGCCCTCGAGGTCGCCGCCGCCGCGTCGGGCCTCGCCGAGCCGGAACTGGGCCTCGGCGGCCAGCTCGGTCTCGGTGAGCTCGGTGACGCGTTGGAAGGCCGCCTGCGCCGCCTTCCACTCCGAGCGCGCCGCGCGGGCTCGTCCCAGCCAGAGTTGAGCGCGGGCGCGCTGCAAGACCTCACCGGCCGTCGCCTCGTCGCGACGCAGGAACTCCTCGAGCCAAGCGACGGCGTCGCCGGGGCGCTCGGCGCACACCGCGGCCTCCCCCCCGCGCACGCGGGCTGCTTGCGCGCGCTCGTGGTCGGGCAGCGCTTGCAGCGCGCCGGCGAAGCGGCGGGCGGCCTCCGTCTGGTCGCCGGCGCGCTGGCTGGCTTCGCCGACGAGGAAGGTCGCGTCGTCGGCGAAGGTGCCGGTGAGCTTCTCGTCGAGGATCTGGGCGAAGGTCGTCTGGGCGCGTGCCGGCTGGGTCTCGAGGTCGGCGAACGCCGCGCGGTACAGCGCGCGTGCGCGGTGCTTGCCGCGCACGCCGAGCAGCAGCGGCCGCGCTGCCTCCGTGTTCCCTTCGCCGAGCAGCGCCTCGCCCAGGTGCAACGCGCTCTCGCCAGCCAGCTCCTCGTCCTTGGTCGTGCGCAGGACGTCGGCGAAGGCGGCGAGTGCCGCCTTCTCGTCGCCGGACTTGCGGCATGCCCACGCCAGTTCGTAGGCGGTGCGGTCCGGGTTCGGCCCGCCGCCGTCGCCGGCCAAGGCTGCCAGCACCTGGCGCGCTTCGCCAGGGTGATCGGCGCGCAGGAGCGACAGACCTTGCGCATAGCGCATCGAGGCCACCCGCGCGTCACCCTTGCACTCGGCGACGAAGCGCGCCGCCGTCGCCGCCGCCTCGTCGTGCTTGCCGGTGCGCTGCAACACGGCGCAACGCAGCTGCAAGGCGTCGGGCAGGCGCTCGCCGAGGCCCGGATGGATCAAGGCGCGGTCGACCAGACGCAGACACTTCTCGTCGTCGCCCAGCTCGAAGGCGCACCAGGCCGCGCCCTCCAACGAGCGCGCCGCGACCCCATCCTCGCCGGTGATCAGATCCTCGTACGCGGTGGCCGCGCCGGTGAAGTCGCTCTTCTTGAACATGAGCTCCGCCACCTCGAGTCGGTCCTGACGACTGCGCTCTGGCGCACCTTCGGCGGCGGCGGCGGCGCTCAGGCGGCTCGCCGCTGCCACCAGGTCGCCGGTCGCCTGCAGGCTGCGGCTGGCGACGCGCTCGGTGCGCGCCAGGAACTGCCCGGCGGGATAGCGCACCTTGTAGCGATCCGCCGCCTCCAACGCTCGCTCGGTCTGACCACCCTCGAGAGCCGCCAGCGCCAGCATCGACAGCGCCTCTTCGGCGTGCGCCGCATCCTTGTCCGCGCACGCCTGGGCGAAGACGTCGGCTGCCTCGGTCTGGCGACCCTGAAGGTAGACGCTCCAGGCGCGCTTGAACCGCGCATCGGTGGCGAACGGGCCGCCGTCGCCTTCGAGAGGACGGTAGGCCGCCTCCGCCTCGGCGTAGCGCTGGGCGGCGAACAAGTTCTCCGCCACAGCGAGCTGCGCGTGCACGCGCAGGCGGTGGTCGCCGTGCTCCTGCAAGAAGTGTTGCGCCAGGCGCAGCGACTCCTCGTAGGCGCCGAGACGATGCGACGCCAGACACATGCCGTACAGCGCCTCTCCGGCGACCGCGCTGTCCGGCTCGCACTTGCCAGCCTGGTCGTAGGCCTGCAGCGCCGCGTTCCAGTCGCTCTTCGCCGCCAGCGATGCACCGATGGCCACCAGGATGCGGGCGCGTGCGGTGGGCGCTGCTGCCGGCAGAGCGCTTTGCAGCGAGGCCAGGGCAGCGTCGTGCTCGCCAGCCGCAGCCGCCGCCAGACCGACGATTTCGGCCGCCTCGGCGCGCAGCCCGGCGTCGGTGCCGTCGCGAGTGAGGTCGGTCAGAGTGGCGCGCGCCTGGGCGTGTTCGCCGTCTTGCTGCTGCAAGCGCCCGACCTCGAGGCGCGCCTTGCCCACGAGGGGTGAGGCGGGGTAGGCCTCCGAGACGTGGGCGAAGCGTGTGCGCGCCGCACCCCGGTCACCGAGCTGCAAGGTGGCCCAGGCGGCACCGAGCGCGGCGTCGTCCTGGAACTCGCCGGCCATCGCCTCGCTGGCCTGGAAGGCCTGCAGGGCCGACTCGAAACGGCCGCCTCGGTAGGCCGCGTCGCCTGCCAGGTACCAGCACTCGGCGCACGCCGCGTGAGCGGGATGCCCCTCCGCTGCCGCGCGGAACGCCGTTTCGGCTGCCTCGAACTCGCCGAGTCGCACCAGCGCGAAGCCGGCCTGGTAGCGCGCGGGTACGGCGTGCCCACCCTTCTCGTCGGTGTCCGCCTCCGCCGCGGCGAGGAAGGCTCGGGCCGCCTCGGCGTCGTGCTGGTCGTCGCGAAGACACTCGCCCTGGAGGAAGTAGGCGGCCGCGCGCAGGTAGTGCTGACCGTCGGTCTCCGCCAAGAGTTCGCTCACCGCGCGATGCGCGTCGGCGTGACGACCGGTCCGATGCAGGGCTTCAGCCAGCCGATACTGTGCCTCGGCCCGCAGCTTGAACTGTGCGCCACCCAGTCGCAGCGCCTTCTGTAACGGTGTCACCGCCGCCGCCACGTCGCCGAGCTCGAGTCGGCACGTAGCCAAGCGGTAGTTCGCCTCCGCGGCCAGAGCATGGTCCGGGTGCGCGCGCAGGAACTCCTCGAACCGACGGGCGGCCTCGTCGTGCAGCTCCCGTTGCAGGAGTCCGATGCCGACCTGGAAGGTCTCTGCTTCCCGATCGGCTTGTGCGGCCAGGCCACCGGCGAGCAGGGGCAAGAGGAACGACGAGCGAGTGGCTTGGGCGAGAAGGCGCAACGGGTCCTCCGGTACGGACGAGTCGGGACGATACGTGGCTGCGTGCGATTATGGCCGGGTGCTTGGCCACGACTAGCGCATGCGGGCGCGTCATGCATACCCGACGCACGAACCCCGCCGTGGCTCTCCGCGTGGGGACGGTGCGAGCGAACTTGTGGACAACGACCCATGGTCGAGCGCATCGCATTGCACCGGCCGATTTCCCGACGCCGCGGGTTCGGGCCGCTGCTCGTCGGAACTGGGGTTCGAATCGAGGGGGCCGAGCCGGAGCGCTCACATCATTCGTATGCGGCCACGTCGCGCTGTGTCCGCCGATTTCCGAGCGACGCCGCGGGTTCCTTCGGCGTCGCGGCCTGCCTCCGGTGGGCCAGAAACGACATCATCTCCGTGCGGTCCCGGCGTGTCTCACGATACTCTCCGGCTGCCTCTCTTCTGTCCTGTGTCGGATCCGATCCCTACCGATCGTCTCGGCTCGACCGTCCTGCGCGCTCCCGAACGCGAACGTGCAGGGTCGATCGCCGAGGCCGTGCGTGCTGGTCTCAGCGCCGTCCCCAAGCGCCTGCCACCGGTGCTCTTCTACGACCACGTGGGTTCGCAGCTCTTCGAGCAGATCTGCCTCCTGCCCGAGTACTACGTAACCCGCACCGAGCGTCGCATCCTGCAGCGCAACGCGTCCACGGTCGCGACGTGCTTGCCGCAAGACCTCTGCCTGATCGAGCTCGGCTGCGGCAGCGCCGAGAAGACGGAAATCTTGCTGCGAGCCCTGGTGGAGGCCGGACACCGCACGCGCTACCTCGCGTGCGACGTGTCCGAGCCAGCCCTGATGCGAACCGTCGCGCGCCTGCGCGCGCACCTACCGACCCTGGACGTGGTACCGATCCTGGGCGACTTCGAGTTCGCGATCGCGCATGCCAAGCGCCTGGCACACGGCGAGTGCGTGTGGGTGTTCCTGGGCAGCAGCCTCGGCAACTTCCAACCCGACAGCGCCGTCCGATTCCTCGCCACGCTGCGCGCGACCGACCCCGTCGGCCTCATTCTCGGGATCGACATGGTCAAGCCGGCGCGCATCCTGCACGCCGCCTACGACGATGCTGCCGGAGTGACCGCCGCGTTCAACCGCAACGTGTTGACCCGCATCAACCGCGAGCTGGACGCCGACTTCGTGCCGCACCTCTTCACCCACTGCGCGCTCTACCGCCCCGAGCACCAGAGAATCGAAATGCATCTCGTGAGCCAGGCGGACCAGACGGTGCGCGTGAACCGCCTGCAGCGCTCCTTCGACTTCGCGCGCGGCGAGACCATCCACACCGAGAACTCACGCAAGTACACCGACCAAGATTTGCGACGTCTCGCCGCGGCCGCCGGGTTCGCACCACGCGAGCGCTGGGCCGACGACGACGGCTGGTTCTCGGTGTGCCTCTGGACGTCTCACTGAGCCGCGGCCCGAGACGGCCCAACCAGAACGGCCCAACCAGAACGGTCAAGGTCAGAGCGGTCCAGTCAGCTTCGACGGTCAGCTTCGTCGGCGGAGGCCCTCACGGGCCGCAACGATCCCGTGGCGCGGCCGTCACGCCTGGGTGCCGGTCCGGCGCGTCCGGCGCGCGGCCAGGCGCGGCCGCGCGATCTCGAGAGGCTCGCTCTTGGCGGGCGGGGCTGGCACCGGAGCGTCGGCCAACTGCTCGATCAGCGCCTGCTGCGCTGCGCGGGCGCGGCCCTTGCCCGGGCGCGCCCGCTTGTAGGTGCCATCGCTCTGCAGCAGCCACGCCTGCGTGTTGTCGCTCAGGGGCAGGTCGATGCCCTCCTCGACGATGCGAGCCTTCATGCGCTCGTCGGTGATGGGAAACGCCACTTCGACGCGGTGCATCATGTTGCGCTCCATCCAGTCGGCGCTGGCCAGGAACACCAGGTCCTGGCCGCCGGCGTGGAACTGGAACACGCGGGAGTGCTCGAGGAAGCGACCGACGATCGAGCGCACGCGGATGCGATCGGACACGCCCGGAACCTGCGGCCGCAGGCGACAGATGCCGCGGACGATCAGGTCGATCTCGACGCCGGCCTGCGAAGCACGGTAGAGGGCGTGCACCAGCTTCGGCTCGGTGAGCGCGTTCATCTTGCAACGGATCGACGCCGGACGCCCGGCCAGGGCGGCCTGTCGCTCTCTTTCGATCATCTCCAGCAGGCGGACGTGCAGGGTGAAGGGAGCCTGCAGCATCTGGCGTAGCCGCGCGGCCTTGCCCAGGCCGGTGAGCTGCTGGAACAAGCGGTGCACGTCCTCGGCCAGGTCGACATCGCACGTCAGCAGGCCGAAGTCGGTGTAGGCGCGGGCGGTGCCTGCGTGGTAGTTGCCGGTGCTGAGATGCGCGTAGCGCCGCAGACGCCGTCCCTCGCGGCGCAACACCAGCAGCATCTTGCAGTGGGTCTTGTAGCCGACGATTCCGTACACGACGTTCGCCCCCGCTTCTTGCAAGCGGGTGGCCAGGTCGATGTTCCGCTCTTCGTCGAAGCGCGCGCGCAGCTCGACCACGGCCGTCACCTCCTTGCCGGCACGCGCCGCCGCCAGCAGGCCTTGCACGATCGCGCCCTGGCCGTCGGTCCGGTAGAGGGTCTGCTTGATGGCCAGCACCTGCGGGTCGCTGGCCGCTTGTTGCAGCAGCTCCACCACCGGCGCGAACGATTCGTAGGGCTGGTGCAGCAGCACGTCGCCGCGTCGCAGCACGGCGAACAGGTCTCGGTTGCGCAAGCGACGGCGCACACCGGGCACGAACGGCGCGAACTTCAGGTCAGGGCGGTCGACGAGGTCGTACAGCGCCGCGAGCCGGGTCAGGTTGACCGGGCCGTGCACGCGGTAGAGGTCCTCGTCCGCCAAATCGAGCGCTTCGAGCAGAGTGTTGGCGGCGTCCTCGCTGCAGGTGTTCGCCACCTCGAGGCGCACGGCTTCCCCGTAGCGCCGATTGGTCAGCTCGCCGGCCACGGCTTGCAGCAGGTCCTCCACCTCTTCTTCGTTGACCCAGAGGTCGCTGTTGCGCGTCACCCGGAACTGGTAGCAGCCCTGGACGTCCATGCCCAGGAACAGCTCGTCGATGAACGCGTGCACGATCGACGACAGCATGGTGAAGCGATGGCCCTCGCCTTCGTGCGGAATCGGCACGATGCGCGGCAGCGCCCGCGGCACCTGCAGAACGGCCAGGCCGCTCGCGCGTCCGTAGGCGTCGTGCCCGGCCACCGACACGATGAAGCTCAAGCCCTTGTTGAGCACCACGGGAAACGGGTGCGCCGGGTCGAGGGCCATCGGCGTCAACAGCGGCAGCACCTCGTTGGTGAAGAAGCGGCGCGCCCACTGCTCCTGCGTGCGGGACCACTCGCCGCGCGGGACCACCTCGATGTCGGCCTCGCCGAGCTGCGGCAGCAAGACTTCGTTCAGGATGCGGTACTGCTCGGCGACCACGCGGTGCGCCTCGAGCGAGATGCGTTGCAGCTGTTCGCGCGGTCCGAGGCCGTCGGGGCCCGCCTGGCGGATGTCGAAAGCCACTTGCTGGCGCAGGCCGGCCACGCGGATCTCGAAGAACTCGTCGAGGATGGCGCTGGTGATGGTGAGGAAGCGCAGCCGTTCCAACAACGGCGTCTCCGGGTGCAGCGCCTGATCGAGCACGCGCCACACGAACTGGAGCTGGCTCAACTCGCGGTTGAAGTAGAGGCGCGGGTCGTCGAGGCGGTCGGACACGGCAGGGCTGGAAGGTAGCGCACCGGACCGTTCGGGTCGCCAACGACTCGGGAGCTCGACGGCAAATCGAACCGGCTCTCGTGCGCGGCGCGCGCGCCGCCCGGAACCCGGCGCCGGGCCCCGCCCGTGGAGATCGAGGCCGCTCGCGTCACGCGCCGCACAACCGCCGGTCCGAGGCTCAGGGACGACGCTGCAGGAAGTGCAGGAACAGGCCGCCGCCCAAGCTGACCACCCTTGGCTCGTAGTGCTCTTCCAACTCGCGGACGTACACGTCGCCTTCGCGCGCCTCGACCGCCGGATGGCGGATGCGCACGAACTCCGGATGACCGAGCGGCAGGGCCCGGTCGAGAACCCGCACGTTGCCGAGCAGCAGGTAGGTCGGCTGGCGCGAGAGGACGTACTTGCCGTCGTGCTTCTCGTGTCCGGCCCACCCTTGGCCCAGCGCCAACGGAACCCGGGCGATGTGGCGGTCGGTGAGCCCCAGCATGTCGATGAGCGGCAGACCGCTGTAGTAGCCGACCGCGCCGATCGGGACGCAAGCGACCGAAGCGCCGGGGGCAGCGTTGCGCCGCAGCCAGCGCCCGGCGGCCGTCCACGCTTCGAGCTCGAAGTCCCGCTGTCCGCGGTAGCGAAGGTACTGCTCCGAGTCGGGCCCAGGACAGGCCCCTCCCCATGCCGCCAGGCCCACGGCGAGCAGCCATGGCAGCACACGCCGCGGCGTGACCGATCCGCCCGGCGGTCCCAGGCGCGCCACTCCGTCGGCGACGGCCATGCCGCACAGCGCGCTCCACAGCGGCACGGCCGGCACCAGGAAGCGGTACATGGGAAGCCCGTCACCACCCTCGAGCACGGTGCAGCCGACCAAGCCCGCGAGCGTGACGGCGACGATCCACCACGTGGCGTCCCGGCGCCAGCAGGCGGCGAGGAGCGGCGCCAGGAGCAGGGGCGTGCCACCGGCGTCGCGGGCGTAGTCGGCGAGGTAGGTCAGCCCGCGGCCGACGAGGTCGACGGACAACGCCCCCATCTTCGCGTGGTAGGTGTTCGGCAGCCACTCGCCGTAGTAGGAGCGGCGCACCAGGAGGAGGACTCCGAGCGACAGGACGAGCAGGCTCCAAGCGGGCAAGGTCCGGCGCAGCCGCGCCGCGCCGACGAAGAAGCTGGCGGTCGCCAGGAACACCGTCGCGGCAAGAGCACCCTCGGGACGCGCCCACACCAAGAGCCCGGCCGCCGTCCCCGCCGCCCATGCCGATCCGCCGCGGATCAGCCGGTCCCCGGTCGCGACCGCGGCCAGCGACAAGGCCGCGAACACCGGTGCGTCGAGGCCGGCGAGCGCCCAGCACGCCACGGGTGCACTCGTCGCGATCAGAGCGGGCGCGGTCAGGGCTCCCCAAGGACTTCCGCCGGCGCCCCAGACGACCCGCCAGGCGAGCAGCATGCAGGCGAGGGTTGCCAGCATGCTCAGCCCGCGCGCCGCCGTCAGCAGGTCGACGCCGAGCGAGCCCAGCCCCGCCAGCATCAGCACGCTGGCGAACGAGGAGAAGCCCTCCACCCGCTCGCCGACGTTGAAGACCAGGCCGTGTCCTTCCAGCAAGTTGCGCGCGTAGCGGAGCGCGATGAAGGTGTCGTCCGACACGAAGTCGTAGCTGCGCGCGTGCAGCCAAGCACCCACCATGAGCAAGGCCGCGACGCCGACACCGCCGACGACGATCCTCGGCCGAGACCGGGCCTCGCTCGCCCGGTCGACCGCGGCCGGACCGGTCATGCGAGCAAGGCCCGCACCACCCGTCCGCTGACGTCGGTGAGCCGGAACTCGCGCCCCTGGAAGCGGAAGGTGAGCGCCTCGTGGTCGATCCCGAGCAGGTGCAGGATCGTGGCCTGCAGGTCGTGCACGTGCACGGGGTCGCGCACGATGCGATAGCCGAACTCGTCGGTCTCGCCGTGCACGTAGCCACGTCGCACGCCGCCGCCGGCCATGAACAGCGTGAAGCAGTGCGGGTGGTGATCGCGGCCCAGGTACTTCGAGCCGTTGCGCTCCTCGTTCATCGGTGTCCTTCCGAACTCGCCGGACCAGACCACCAGCGTCTCGTCGAGCAGCCCGCGCTGGTCGAGGTCGAGGATGAGCGCGGTGATGGCGCGATCGACCTCGCGACACTTCTTGGGCAGCTGGGTCATGATGTCGTCGCTGGGGTTGGTCCCGTGCGCGTCCCAGCCCCAGTCCCACATCTGCACGTAGCGCACCCCTCGCTCGACCAGTCGCCGGGCCAGCAGGCAGTTGTTGGCGAACGACGCTTGGCCCGGCACGGCCCCGTACAGCGCGCGCACCGACTCCGGCTCGCCGTCGAGGTCGGCCGCCTCGGGCACCGACTCTTGCATGCGGAACGCCAGCTCGTACTGAGCCACCCGCGCTTCGATCTCGGGATCACCCACCTGCCGCGCGCGCAGTCGGTTCAGGTCGCCGAGCGCGTCCAGCGTGCGCCGCCGGCCGCTGCGATCGAGGAAGGACGGATCGGCCAGGAACAACACCGGTTCGCCACGCGAGCGCAGCTGCACGCCCTGGTACGTCGTGGGCAGGAAGCCACTGCCCCACACGCTCTTGCCCGCGCTCGGCGTCTTGCCACCGGAGAGGAGCACGACGTAGCCCGGAAGGTCGGCGTTCTCGCTGCCGATCCCGTAGGTCACCCAAGAGCCCATCGACGGCCGCCCGATGCGGGCCGCCCCGGTGTGCAGGAAGAACTCGGCCGGAGCGTGGTTGAACTCGTCGGTGTGCATCGACTTGACGAAGGTCAAGCGGTCGACGATCGACGCCAGGTGCGGCAACAGCTCCGATACCCAAGCGCCGACCTGCCCGTGCCGTCGAAAGCGGTACGGCGTGCCCAGCAGCTTCGGGTGACCCTTGATGAAGGCGAAGCGCTCGCGGCGCAGGAACTCGTCGGGACAGGGCTTGCGGTCCCACTTCACCAGCTCCGGCTTCCAGTCGAAGAGCTCGTGCTGCGGTGGCGAGCCCTCCATGTGCATGTAGATGACGTGCTTGGCGCGCGGCGCATGCGCCGGTCGGGCTCGTTGCGGCGAGGCGGCCAACGCAGCCATGTGGGCCAAGAAGGTCCGGCGATCGAAGTCGACGTCGCCTTCGACCTCGCCGCGCTGTCGGTGGTCGCTCATGTCTTCAGCCCTTGGTCAGCGTCTCGTCCAGATTCAGCAGCACGTTGGCGACGATCTGCATGCGCCTCGCGGTCGCCTCGGCGTCGTCGGCGGCACAGGCGTCGCGGTAGAGCCGCAGCAGCCGCTCGAGCTCGTCCGGTGCGGGACGCCGCCCGGTGCAGGCGAGGAAGCCCCAGCTGAGGCGCGCGGACGGATCGTCGCCTCCCTCCCGTTCCATCCGCTCGGCCAACGCCGTTGCCGCCTCCGTGAACACCGGATCGTTCAGAGTCACCAGGGCCTGCAACGGGGTGTTGGTGCTGACCCGGTGCACGACGCAGAACTCGCGGCTCGGCGCGTCGAAGGTCAGCATCGACGGGTATGGGCTGGTGCGGCGCCAGAACGTGTACAGCCCGCGCCGATAGCGATCGGGACCGACCGCGGTCTGCCAGCGGTCGTTGCTGTAGATGATGCTCCACACGCCGTCGGGCTGCGGCGGCATGACGCTCGGACCGTGCGTCTCCGCCGACAGGAGCCCGGCGACGGCGAGCGCCTGGTCGCGGATCGCCTCCGCCGAGAGGCGGCCTCGCGGCCCGCGCGCCAACAACCGGTTGTCGGGATCGCGCAGCCGGAGCGCTTCGGCGACGTCGGGTCCCTGACGGTACGTCGCCGAGGTGACGATGGTGGCCAGCGTGTGCTTGACCGACCAGCCGTGCGCCATCAGGTCGGCTGCCAGCCAGTCGAGCAACTCGGGGTGGCTGGGCGGGTCGCCCTGCACGCCGAAGTCGTCGCTCGTCTCCACCAGGCCACGGCCGAACAGTCGCTCCCACAGTCGGTTGACCAGGACGCGCGCGGTCAATGGGTTGTCGGCGGAAACGATCCACTGCGCCAGGCCGAGCCGGTTGCGCGGAGCTCCGGATGGCCACGGATGCAGCGCCGCGGGTACGTCGCGTGCCACGACTTCACCCTGGTCGAGGAAGCTGCCACGCCGGTGCACCCGGGTCACCCGTGCACGGTCCGGAGGCAGCTCGCGCAGCACCGGTACCGTGGGGACGGGCATGGCCGCGAGGTCGCGTTCGACGCTGGCCAGCGCCTGGCGCAGGGGCTCCAACTCGTCACCGTGGTCGCGGTAGAGCTGCCGCAGGCGGTCGCGTCCGGCGCTGTCGGCCGAGGCCCAGCCAGCGGCGAGCAGCTCGATGGCCTCGCCCGCGAGGGGCAAGGCCCGCACCTCGAAGGCGAAGCCCGACGGCCCACCGCCGTTCACCACCTTGAGGACCAGTCGGCTCTCCCCCGCCGGCAGCTGCACGACGACGCGGCGCTGGTCGCGCGCCGCAGCGGCGCGCGTCGCGAACTCCGCCACCAGCTCGCCGTCGAGCCACACCTTCATGGCGTCGTCGCAGCCGAGCACCAGGGTCGCTGGCGTCGCCTGGACGGTGCGCACCGTGCGCATCAAGTAGCGCGCGACGTTGTCTCCCGGGGTGAACGTGTGCACCTCGCCGTCCCGGTAGGCGGCGCTCGACCAGCGCGCGCGCGCCGGATCAGACTCCGGCAGGAAGGCCCGCGTCGAGGCGTCCTCGAAGTCGCGTCCGCGGTACGGTCCGCTCTGCCACCAGGGCGACATCGTCACGCGAGCCGCCGCATGGGCGGCGAGAGCAGTTCGGCTGCGCTGCACCCAGCGCGCGCACGCTCGCTCGCGCTCCGGTCCCCAGGTGCGCAGCAACTCCCGCAGCTCTGCTTGCACCTGCCGCCGCACGGCGTGGGCGTCCCGTTGCTCGCTGGTCGGCGCTTCGATCGTGGGTCGATCGCTCTCGTGGTCGTCGTCGGCGGTGTTGTCGAAGTAGGCGAGGAGCTGGTAGTACTCGCGCTGCGACAGGCGGTCGTACTTGTGATCGTGACACTGGCAGCAGCCGATGGTCGTGCCCATCCAGGTCGCCATCGTGGTGTTGACCCGGTCCACCACCGCCGCCACGCGGAACTCCTCGTCGTCGGTGCCGCCCTCGTCGTTGGTCATCGTGTTGCGATGGAAGGCGGTGGCCACGAGGTCGTCGAGCGACGGATCGGCCAGCAGATCGCCGGCGAGCTGGGCGATCGTGAAGCGGTCGAAGGGCATGTCGGCGTTGAAGGCGTCGATCACCCAGTCGCGGTAGCGCCAGATCGAGCGGCGAGCGTCCTTCTCGTAGCCCTTGGTGTCGGCGTAGCGAGCCAGATCCAGCCACATCTGCGCCCAGTGCTCGCCGAAGTGCGGCGACGCCAGCAGCCGGTCGACCGCGCGCTCGAACGCATCGGGTGCTGTGTCGGCGGCGAATGCGTCGATTTCCGCCGGCGTGGGCGGCAGCCCGGTCAGGTCGAGGCTCGCACGTCGCAGCAGCTTGCCGCGCGCCGCCGGCGCCGTGCGCGATAGGCCCTCCCGCTGCAAGGCGGCGTCGACGAACGCGTCGATCGGATGGCCGCTGGCAGGGGGCTCGGCTGCCGCGACCGGGCGCCAGGCCCAGGGACGCGCGTCATCGGCTGCCTCCGAGGCCGCCGGCATCGGTGCACCGCCGGCGATCCAGGTGCGCAAAGCCGCGATCTCCTGCTCGGTCAGCGAAGAGCCCGTCGGAGGCATGCGCTTGCCGATCCCGCTCACCCGCTGCACGAGCAGACTGGCATCGGGGTCCCCCGGCACGACGGCCGCCCCGGAACGTCCGCCGCGTAGCAGTGCTGCCCGGCTGTCGACGCGCAAGCCCCGGCGCTGCCGCTGGCTGCCGTGGCACTCCGTGCAGCGCCGAAGCACCGGCTCCACGTCGCGGGCGAAGACCCCTGGGTCCGCCTTCGCCTCGAACCCACCGGCCGGCAGATCCTGGCCCGCGAGCATGGCGCTGGCGATCCACGCCGTCAGGCATCCGATGCCCAGAGTCGGGCGCCGAATCCGACCAAGACGGCGAACGAAGGCGACGAGACGGATACGCACGGCTCGTGCATGGTAGCCGCCCCTTCGGCCAGCGACCCAGCATTCGGCGATGGAGCCTGGCTCCATCCGCTGCAAAGCTGGTGCGACGGGCGGCGACCGCCGTCGCCCGCCCATCGCCGTCTACGATCCGGCAGGTCCACACCCTATCGTCCCAGCGCCATGGGCGCCGTCTCCTCGGTACCACCTCGCCACGGCGACCGCTGTCTCGAGATCGCGGTCGACGACCTCGGGGGCGCGCTGGCGGCCGCCGCCGCGGGTGCCGACCGGTTGGAGGTGTGTGCGTCGCTCGCCTGCGGTGGCCTCACCCCGAGTTCGGGCCTGGTCGCGGCGTTGCGCGCCGCGATCCACTTGCCGCTGGTCGTCTTGATCCGCCCTCGCGCCGGGGACTTCGTCTACGGCGCCCACGAACACGACGTCATGTGCCGCGATGTCGAAGCCTTCGCTCGGCAGCAGGTGGACGGATTCGCGCTCGGGGTTCTCACGCGAGCCGGCGGCGTCGACGTCGCGCGCATGGAGAGCCTACGCCACGCAGCCGCCGGTGTACCCGTAGCCTGCCACCGCGCCTACGACGACGCGCGCGACCCCTGGGAGGCGCTCGATGCGCTGATCGACGTGGGCTGCGCCCGGGTCCTCACCGCCGGCGGCGCGGCGACCGCCCTCGGCGGAATCGAGGGCCTGCGCGCACGACAGGTGCGCGCCAACGGGCGCCTGACGATCGTCGCCGCCGGCGGTGTGCGCGCCGACGGCGTCGCCGCCCTGTTCGCAGCCGGCCTGCGCGAGTTCCACGCGGGCCCGCGCCGTGCGGTGGCGGCGCGGCCGGGCTTGGCCTACTCGGGCCACCCGACGACCGACGCCGATGCCGTGGGTGCGCTCGCCCGCGCCTTGCAGTTGGCGCAATGAGGACGTGGCCGCGGACACGGGTCCACCCTGTGCCGGCCCAATCCGGCGCCAGGCCTCACTGCGCGATGTCGGTGAAGGAGATGCTCGGCAGCACGATCGCCTGGAAGCGCAAGCCCGGGGTCGTCGCGGGCTCGATGAAGGGCCGCAGGTCGATGCCGCCGAAGTAGGTCGTCGTGTAGTCGACGCGGCAATCGCTCGTGAAGGTGTGGAACAGGAGCGGCGTCAGCGTCAGGAGATCCAGGCACAGCCGGCCCTGGAAGGGAGCCCCGGGATCGAAGCCCGGCCCCGGACCCACCGACAGGAACAGGTAGTGGGTGTTGCCGATGTCGTCCTCGCCCACGAGTCGGTAGGCGCCGGACGTCGACACCGGGGTGAGGTCGATCCCGAGCTGGCCGGACAGCGACACCGATGCCGAGGTCGAGGCGGCGTAGTTCCTGTTCATCAGGTTGCCGAACACCACCTCGTCCCGGCCCAGGCTGGTGCCGACGAGGGTGGTGCTGCCTGCCGTCGGCAGGTCGCGGAAATAGCCGCGCAGCAGGCCGTCGGCGCCCACCAACGACAGGTTGCTCGGCGCGTGCGCGGCGCTGAGCGGCGTCTCGGTGCACGCGGTGTGGGTGAACGCGAAGTGCGCGCCGTGGCCGATGGCCAGCGGCTCCGTGCGGCGGTTGCCGAGCACGGCCGACGCCACGGGTAGGCCGGCGGTGCCAGAGATCGACCAAGGGTTGCCGAAGTTGGCGCTCGCCGTCGTCGAGAAGTTGCGCACGAGGACCCAGTACTGGCCGGCCGGCAGAGTGTTGTCGGCGTAGCTGAACAGAGTCGAGAGACTGAGGCCGGACGCCGAGTCGTCCCCCATCAGCACCTGGCCCTGCTCGGCGTCGAGGATTTCCATGACCGAGTCGCCGCCGACCGCGCTGCGGCTGACGACGATGTTGAAGTGGTCGACGGTGCTCAGCCGCAGCGAGTAGAGGAAGGAACTGCCGCCGTGCACCATGGTGTAGCTGCCCCGGCCGATCGCGTTCGGCACCGCCGCCATCGGCGTCGACGCGTAGTGGATGACGTAGTCGGCGTTGGTGGTGAGGCTGCTGAACTCCCGCAGGTACAGGTAGTAGGTGCCCGCCGGTAGCTCGGCGTCGATGACTGGGTCGTTCTGTGGCGTGCCTGCCGGCGGAACCAGCACGTCGTCCATGAACAGCACGCGCCCGCCCTTGCCGCGGCCGAGGACGAAGGAGTAGTCGCCGACGTCCGTGGAGGTCTGGTTGGTGACGTCGACATGGACGGTCGCCGCGGGTACCCCGACCTGCAGCCGGTAGGTGTGGACCTCCGGGGCCATGGTGAAGCCGCCGGTCGCACCCGTGGTCAAGGTGGGAATCGTCGTTCCGGTGCTGGTGATCGACAGGGTGTACGCACCGCTCCCGGCCACCGTGACGAAGTAGGTGCCATCGGGCAGGCCGATGCCGCCGATCGAGCGTGTGGTGCCGAGCAGCGACCCGTCGAGGATGACGCGCTGACCGACGTCGGCCAGGTTGAGGATCGAAGGAGGCGACACCGACGAGCCGGCCGGCACCGTCGAGATGACCACCGAGTGATCCGGAGTGCCGCCGGTGAGCACGAGGCGGAACACGTCGCGGCTGTCACCCGTGCTGCCCACCGTCCCGTTGACCACGCAGTTGCCGCCGGCGCTCACAGTCAGCGTGTCGGCGAAGCCGGACGTGTCGTTGCATTCCAGGTCGGTGCCCCCAGCCGGGCCGAAGCCGACGCCCGGCGCGCCCGTAGCAGCGGCCGCGACGTCGTTCTCGTGCTTGGCGAGGTAGGTGCGGAACACGTCCTTGGCGGCGATGCGCTCGGTCTTGGTGGCAACGAGGCCGGCGCGAGCGGCCGCACCCAGGAAGGCGTGGATGTCGCCCTCCGTCGGCGCCGCGAAGTCGCGCTCGATGAGCCGGACGAGCGCAGCAGGATCCTGCGCCTGGGAGACGGCAGGCAAGAAGGGGACACTCAGGGCGCAGAGCGACACACGAAGCATGGGCTTCCTCGAGAGGGGAGGGGAAGGGCGATCCGCGTTGCGGACCGGAGGAGCCGCGGATCCCCGCGGGATCTCACGCACGCCCGGCGCGGGCGTCAACCCCGCGCCCCCGACAGGCCGACGACCCCGACCGCCATGACGACCCGAACGGCGAGTGGTTCCATGGTCCCGCAACCCATCGCGGGCCAGGCGACCCGACACGTTCGGATCCGGCGCCGCCGGCGCGCGAATGCCGGCCGAGGTCCGCGTCGCCTCCGGTAATGTTCGACCGAACGGATCCACGGCGCGACACGCATGCCCATCTCCGGACGACTGCCGCTCCTCCTCGCCTCGTGGCCAGCCCTGGCCGGGTGCCACGGCGAGGGTCCGGCAGCGCCGCCACCCGCCGCGCTCGGGGCGATGGACGTGGAGGTGGTGACGGCGGCGACCACCCCCATCGCCGACGCGGTGACGGCATACGGCACCCTCGATGCCGACGAGGAGGTCGACCTCGCCTTCGAGCATCCCGGAACACTCGCGGCCCTGTACGTCGACCTCGGCAGCTCGGTGCCTGCCGGAACGCTCCTCGCCAGCTTGGATGTCGGCACCTTCGAGCTCGAAGCGCGCGTCGCCGCAGCCGCCGTGCGTCAGGCGCGTGCGCGGCTCGGTCTCGACCCCGATGGCGCCGACGACCGCGTCGACCCGGAGCAGACTCCCGCCGTGCGCCAGGCGCGCGCCACGCTCACCGAGGCGCGCCTGGCGCTCGAGCGCGTCCAAGCTCTGGAACGCCAGAGTCTCACGGCCGAGGCCACGGTCGAGAACGCGCGCGCCGCGTTCGAGGTGGCCGAGAGCCGCCTCGCCAGCGCCTTCAACGAGGTGCGCGACCAGGTCGTCGCCCTCGCCCAGCGGCGCGTGGAAGCACAACTGGCACGGCGCCGCATCGACCAGTCCGAACTGCACGCGCCGTTCGCCGGAGCGGTGGCAGCCCGGCGGCGGACGCCGCCCGAGTACGTCCGCGCCGGTGACCCCGTGGTCACTCTCTTGCGCACCGACCCGCTGCGCCTGCGGCTGCGCATCCCCGAGCGCGACGCGGCCCGGGTGGCCGTCGGCCAGAACGTGCGATTCGTGGCCGAGGGGATCGACGGCGAGCACGCTGGCAGCGTGCAGCGACTCAGTCCACGCATCGACCCCGACACGCGCACCCTGCTGATCGAGGCCACGGTTGCCAACCCGCAGGACATCCTGCGGGCCGGCCTGTTCGCGCGCGCGCGGGTCGATGTGGGCGAGCCGCGCCCACAGGTCACCGTGCCGGCGTCGGCAGTGGTGTCCTTCGCCGGCGTCGACAAGGTCTTTCTGGTCGCAGGCGACCGGGCGGAAGAGCGCGTCGTGACCCTCGGTCGCCGCGTCGGCGACCGCGTCGAGGTCAGCGAGGGGCTGGCAGCGGGCACCCCGGTCGTTCGCCAACCCGATGGACTGGTGAGCGGACGCGCCCTACGGGTGAAGGAGCGCTGAGTGCGCGGACTGGCTCGCGTCTGCGTCGAGCGCCCCGTGTTCGCGACGATGCTCGTCGCGGCGCTGGTCGTGGCGGGCGCCGCCGGCTACGCCAAGCTCGGCATCGACCGCTTTCCACAGGTCGACCTCCCCACGGTCGGCGTCCGCACCGCGCTGCCCGGAGCCTCGCCCGAAGAGGTCGAGGTGACGGTGTCGCAACCGCTCGAGGAGGCGGTCAACACCGTCGACGGCATCGCCGAGCTGCGGTCGATCTCGTCCAGCGGCGCCTCGTTCGTCCTGCTGACCTTCGAGCTCGAGCGCGACATCGACTCGGCCGCGCAAGACGTGCGCGACCGCGTCGCCGGCGCGCTGCGCCGACTGCCGCGCGACATCGAGGCACCGCAGGTGTTCAAGCTCGACAACGACAGCTCGCCGGTGATGACCGTCGCCGTGTCCGGGCCCCGCACCATCCGCGAGCTCACCGAGCTGGCCGACAAGAAGGTCAAACCCTTCCTCGAACGCAGCGCCGGCGTCGGACAGGTCGAGTTGGTCGGCGGCCTCGAGCGGGCCGTGAACATCTGGCTCGAGGCCGACCGCCTGGCCGCCTTCCGCATGCCGGTCACCACCGTGCGCGACGCCCTGGTGCGGCAGAACAGCGATGTGCCCGGGGGCTTGCTCACCGACGACCGCCAGGAGCGCACCCTGCGCACCATGGGGCGCTACGCCGAGCCCGGCGCCTTCGGCGACCTGGTCCTCGAGACGCGCGGCGGTGTGCCCATCCGCGTGCGCGACGTCGGTCGAGCCGAGGACGGCACCAAGGAGCAACGCACCGAGGCGCGCCTCGACGGCCAGCAGACGGTCGTCCTCGAGGTCCGCCGCCAGTCGAGTGCCAACACGGTAGCGGTCACCGACGGCTGCAAGGCCGCGCTCGTGCGGGCGCAGGCGCTCCTGCCGGCCGACATCTCCGTCGACACCATCATCGACCAGTCGCGCTACATCCGTGCGGCGCTGCACGAGATCAACGTGCACCTGCTGGTCGGCAGCCTGCTGGCGACCCTGGTGGTGTTGCTCTTCATGCGCAACCTGCGCGCCACGATCATCGCCGCCGTCGCCATTCCGACCTCGGTGGTGGCCACTTTCGGCGTCATGTGGACGCTCGACTTCACCCTCAACGGGGTCACGATGCTGGCGCTGGTGCTCATGGTCGGGGTCGTCATCGACGACGCGATCGTGGTCCTGGAGAACATCTACCGCTTCGTCGAAGAGAAGGGCATGGCGCCGATGCAGGCAGCCAAGGCCGCCACCGCCGAGATCGCGCTCGCCGTGCTCGCCACCACCTTCAGCCTGGTGGTGATCTTCGTGCCGGTGTCGTTCATGTCGAGCGTCTCCGGCCGCTTCCTGTTCCAGTTCGGCATCACCGCCGCCGCTGCCGTGCTGGTGAGCCTGCTCGTCTCCTTCACTTTGACACCGATGATGAGCGCGCGGTTGGTGCGAGTCGGTCAGCAGAGCGGCGGTGGCGGGCCGGACGCTGTCGCGCGGTCGCGCCGCGGCTTCTACGCCCGTATCGAGCGCGGCTACCTTCTGCTCCTGCGCCTGTCGATGCGGTACCGCATCGTCGTGCTCCTGCTCTGCGTCGGCGCCATCGCCAGCACCTGGCCCCTCTACCACATGGTGCGTCAGGACTACATCCCGTCCGACGTCGACGAGGGCGAGTTCGAGATCCGTGTACGCGGGCCGGAGAGCGCCAGCTTCAAGTCGATGCGGAGCGCCATGCTGCAAGCGGAGAGCGAACTGCGCGCGCTGCCGCAAGTCCGCCACGTGCTCGCGACGATCGGCGGCGGCTTCCTCGGCGGCGTCGGCCAGGGGTCGTTCTTCGTGCAGATCCAGCCACATGCCGAGCGTCGCTTCTCGCTCGGCCGTTTGTGGCGCTGCACCTGGGCCGGCGAGCCGTGGGCGGCCTTCCGCGGCAACTACACCCAGAGCGAAGTCATGAGCCTGGTTCGCCAGCGGCTGCGGCGGTTCAAGGAGCTGCGCTGCTCGGTGCGCAACGCCCGTTCGTTCAACATCGGCGGTGGCAACTTCGACATCGACCTGGCGCTGCTCGGCCCCGAACTCGACAAACTGCTCGACTACGGCCGACGGTTGCAGGAGGGAGCCGACGCGATCGGCGGCATCGTCGACACCGACACGACCTTGCGCCTGGACAAGCCGGAGCTGCGTGTCAGCATCGACCGCCAGCGTGCGGCCGACCTGGGTGTGGCCACCGACGACGTCGCGTCGGCGCTGCGCCTCCTCGTCGGCGGCGATCCGGAGGTGTCGCGCTACCGGGATCCGGCGCTCGACGAGGAGTACGACGTGCAGCTACGCCTGGCCGAGGTCGACCGGAACGAGACGTCGAAGCTGGGGTCGCTCCTCATCCCCCGGCGCAACGGCGAGCCGGTGCGCCTCGACAACCTGGTCGGGCTGGTCCCGGCGGTGACACCGTCGCGCATCGACCGCTTGGACCGCCAGCGGCAGAACAGCCTGCGCGCCGGCATCGCTCCGGGCTTCGCCCTGGCCGACCGCATCGCCGCGCTTCGTCAGGTGGTCGACGACTTGCACATGGCGCCCGGCTACTCCAGCAAGGTCGCCGGACGCGCTCGCGAGCTGGAACGCACCTTCGCCGAGTTCGTGGTCGCCTTCGCGTTGTCCTTGGCGTTCATGTACATGATCCTGGCGTCGCAGTTCGAGAGCGTCGTGCACCCGCTCACCATCCTGGTGTCGCTGCCGATCGCGGTTCCCTTCGCGCTGTTCTCGCTGTGGGCGACCGACAACACGCTCAACCTCTATTCGGCGCTCGGCATCCTGGTGCTGTTCGGCGTGGTCAAGAAGAACTCGATCCTGCAGATCGACCACATCAACAACCTGCGCGCCAAGGGCCGCGCGCGGACGGAAGCGATCCTCGAGGGCAACCGCGATCGCCTGCGGCCGATCCTGATGACGACCCTCGCCCTGGTGGCGGGCATGCTGCCGCTGGCGCTGGGCGCCGGCCCGGGCGCGGAGGAGCGCAAGGCGATCGCGGTCGTCGTGATCGGCGGGCAGACTCTCGCTCTGGTCCTGACCCTGCTGGCGACCCCCGTGGTGTACTCGCTGCTCGACGACCTGGCCGCCTGGTGGCGTCGGCCGCAACCGGCGGAGGTCGGACGCAACGTTCTACCACCGTCGTCGTAGCATGACGTGGCCCGCAGACGCGCGGGACCAGATCCAGACGAGATGCGATTCCAGCCCTTCCTTTCCGTGCCCGGCACGATCCTGGCCTTGCTGCTCCTGTCGTGCTGTGGTCCCGAGCCGAGCCCCTCCCGTCCGAGCGGGACGACTCCGGCGACGTCCGGCGCCAAGCCACCCCTCGAACCCCACTCCCCCCGTATGACCGAGTCCCACGACAAGCCCGCCTACAACGCGCTCACACCGGCCGAAGCCCGCGTCCTCCTGCACAAGGGAACCGAAGCACCGGGCGTCGGCGAGTACACGGACCTCGAGGCGAAAGGCACCTACGTGTGCCGACAGTGCAACGCGGCGCTCTACCGGTCGCAAGACAAGTTCCACAGCGGCTGCGGCTGGCCGGCCTTCGACGACGAGATTGCCGGTGCCGTGACGCGGGTGCCCGACGCCGACGGCCGGCGCACCGAGATCGTGTGCGCCAACTGCGGCGGCCATCTCGGCCACGTCTTCGAGGGCGAGCGATTCACCTCGAAGAACACGCGACACTGCGTCAACTCGATCTCCATGCGCTTCGTGCCCGAGGGCGAGAGTCTGCCGCCGAAGATCGAACGCTGACGGGAACCTCGCCCGTCCACAGCGGCGCGTCGGCCGGTCTCCTACAGATCCACGGCCTCGCCGACGCGCGCGAGCGCGAAGCCGGGCTGCAAGAGGCCGCTGTCCGCGAAGACCGGATTCGTGTGGTTGAGGTGTAGGAAGCGGACGGCGCCGGGGTGGGCGGCGGCGAAAGCGCGCAGCCGGCGCATGGTGTCCACCATGGGAGGGTGCGGGATCTCGGCGCGGAGGCGCTCCGGCAGCTCGCGCCCGTCGAAGAAGGTGCCGTCCAGGTAGGCCACGTCGACGCCCTCGAGCAGCCGTTCCAGCAGGCCGGCGTGCCGCTCCCAGGCATCGACGTCGGGAAGGAAGAGCACGCTCCCCCGCGGGCCGCGCAGCTTGAAGGCCATCGTGTCGGAGAACTCGTCGCGGTGCGGCACGGGGATCGCCTCCACCTCCAGGCCGGCGAGCGGCGCGAAGCGGGCGCCCGGTGCGAACTCGCGCAGGTCGATCTGGCCGAGGTCGACCAGCTGACGCCAAGGACCGTTGCTGCGCAGGAACGTTGCCATGCGCGTGCTCACCCAAACCGGCAGTCCGCGCGTCGCCGCCACTTCGCGCCCGAAGTGCGCGAGACCCAGATAGTGGCCGATGTGGGCGTGGGTCAGCAGGACGCCGTCGACCGGGGCCCGCCCGCGCGCCGCCGAACCCGCGAGGGCGTGCAGACGGGCGAGCTGCTCCTCCACGGCCGGCGTCGCCTCCAAGAGCAACAGGCTGCCGCTCTCGCGATCTTGTACGCCCAGACACGCGGGCGTCTCGCGCCGGCCGCCGCGGCGCGCCGCTGCGCAGCAGGCTCGGTCGCAGCCGACGTGGGGCATGCCCCCATCCTGGGCCCGACCGAGCACGAAGACGCGGAAGCGCGACGTGGTGCCGGCCGGCAGCTCGGATGCGACCTCGACCCGACTCGTCGGCGTGCAAGCCGTGGACGCCAAGAGCGCGGCGGCGATGGCGCGCCGCAGTGCCACCGCCCCGCGGTGGCGCCCGACGGCGGCAGACCGTGTCACTGGCGGAGCGCCACCCGCACCGCGTTGGTCACGCCGAGCACGCGCAGGCTGGAGGCCTCGAACACCAAAGCTGCCAGGTCGGTATCGAAGTCGCCCACGTACGGCACGCCAAGCATCACGAAAGATGGCCGGCCGACGCCGTTGGCGTCGAGGGTGCCGATGAAGTTGGCGAACGGACCCCGCCAGCTCAGGCTCACCTCCGTGCACGCGTCGAGGTTGAGGGGCAGCGTGAAGCCGGCGATGGGCGTCCCCGGACTACGTCCGCTGCAGCCCCACAGCAGGAGGTACATGACACCCGGAGTGCAACGGCTGGTGACCGTCGGCATGGTGAAGGGGAAGAACGAGCCCAGCCGCAAGGTGACGTCGTCCTTGGGGTAGAGCAGCATGTCGCGTAGCTCGAGCGCCGGCGTGCACGACGTCGCGGTCACTTGCACGGGAACGACGCGGACGTTGTTGTTCTCGTCGAGTTCGCGCACCTGACCGTCGAAGTCCACCATCGCGCCCAGGTAGTAGCTCCCCGGCAAGACGAAGCTCGGCACCTGCACGCCGGTGCGCGCAGGGGCGACGCTGCCGCCGGCCCCCAGCCCCGCCACCGTCGAGCGCCCGAGGTAGACATCCTGGTTGTCGATCACCGGATCCGCCGACAGGAACAGCGAGACGTCGAACGTTCCTGCGGGCAGTGTGCCGGCGTTGCGCACCGTGGTGGAGACATCGATCGGCGAGCCGGCGGGGATGGTCGTCGCCGACGGCACCAGCGCGTCGAGAACCAGGTCGGCGCCCGGCCCGTTCACATCGACGTCCCACCGTCGGCTCTGACGCAGGAGGTTGGTGGGATCGCGGCGCACGAATGCCGTGCGATCGAGAACCTCCGCCTCCACGGTGTGCCGTCCGAGCGCCAGCGGCACCGTGTCGAGCGTGTAGCTGGTGGTCGCCGAGGCAACCGGAGTGCCGTCCAACCGCCAGGTGACCAGCGCGTTGCTCGACGGCGGGGCGATGTTGGTGAACGAGAACACCTGCTGCACGCCGCGCGACAGCGACAACTGGGTCACCGGTGGCTGCGGCAGGTCGATCGCGGCGGCCGAAACGTGGGCGCGCAGCACCAACGCCTCGGCGCACACCGAGCACAGCGGCCGTCCGAGGCTGTTCATGAGGCAGTTCGACCACGGCCGGTACAGGCCGAACTCGCAGTAGCGGCAGCCCTGGAAGGCACCGATGCCGTTGCTGCCGAGCCACGCCGACCACTTGTTGCCGGAGCTGTCGGCGGTGGCGTTCGGCTCGCCCGGCTCGCCCCCACCCCAGCTCTGACCCGTGTACCAGTACTCGTCGGCCAACCCTCCCACCGAGTGCCCCATCTCGTGGATCTGCACCTCCGTCATCGAGGTGCCGTTGTACGAGACGGCGAAGGTCGAAGCGCAACCGCCGTAGCGCGCGTCGTTGACCATGACCAAGATGCGACCTTCGGTCGCCGGTGCCAGGGCCGCGTCGGCGAGCGCCTGGCTGGTGTTGCGGATGTACAGACAGCGAGGCGTGCCGCCGGTGTTGTAGCTGGCGTCGTACACCGTGTCGCGCACGATCGGCGGGTTGGCGTCCGGGTGGTCGGCGCCCGACTCGCGGCTCGCCCGGAACACCGTGTGCACGTTGAAGTAGCCGCCGAAGGTCGCGTACGGCTCCTTGTTGAACAGCGCCGCGGTGAAGGTCAGGCAGTCGGCATCGAAGCGGCCTTCCTCGACATCGCGGTAGCCGTCGCCGAGGATGACGACGTCGTAGCGGTTGTTCGTCGGGCCGTTGTTGACGATGGTGCGCACGGTCTGCGCCGGCAGCGAACCCAAGGTCGCCAGGAACAAGCAAGCCAGGGGCGCCCTCATCGACGTTCCCCCGCTGCCACGAGTTGGGCGTAGCGCGCAGCGGTCAGCTCGCCGAGCCGCACGTTGCCCGCGAGGATCTCGAGGCTGGAGGCGGTCGGCCAGCACGGCACACTCGCGAGGGTGGCGACGTGCGGGTCCTTCACCACGCATCCCTCCACCCGCAGCGCGCCGCCGATGCGCGCCGGATCGAGGTCGAACGCCGACAGGTCGAGCGGCGTTCGGCTCAGCTCGCGGCCGCCGGCGTCCCGCACCACGATCGTGTAGTGGCTGGCTGTCCGTGCCACGCCGCAGGGATCCGCCTTCTTGGTGATGCGCGTCACGTGCAGCGCGGCGGCATCACCCTCGACCTGGAGGATGAGATGCCCCGTCGGCGCCGGCGGCGCCGGCGGCGACTCGAGGGACGCGACCGCGACGGCGGCGCCCGACATGGCCAGCCCCGCAACGATCAGGGAGCGGCCGACAGAGGGAGATGGCATGGGAGAGACCTGGGTGGAAGACGTGCTCAGAGCGTGAGAGAGAATCGAGCGTACACGCTCCGAGCCATGTTGCTGGCGATCGCCTTCGCGATCGCGAGCCTTCGGCTCAGGGTAGCAGCTTCGAGCGGGGCGGCCAGCCGGACAATCCGCCGAGCCACGCCCGCCTTGCCGCCGACGTCTCGTAGCGCGATCCTGCCTGGGTGCCGCGCCGCGACCGCCTGACCGACTCCGTGCTCGCCGACTTGTTGGCCACGGCACAGGCTCGCTGGCAGGAGTTCGAGACGCGGCGACCCGGCTACCACACCTACGTGCACGCCGACTGGGCGCTGGCAGTGCCGGCCCTGCGCCGACTGCAGAACACCTGCAGCACCTTCCTCGAGTGCGGGTCGGGCCTCGGCGTGATCACGATCCTGGCCGACCTCCTGGGCTACGACGCGTTCGGCATCGAACTCGACCCCTGGCTGTTCGAATGCAGCCAGGACTTGGCCGAGCGGTTCGGCGCCCGCGCGACCTGGGCCGAAGGCTCCTTCGTGCCGGCGGGCGCCCGCGACGACGTCTCGTACGAGAGCGCCGACTTCCTCACCGTGCGCGACGGCGAGCCCGCGTACGACGACCTCGGGATGACGCTCGCCGACTTCGATCTGGTGTACGCCTTCCCGTGGCCGGGCGAAGAAGAGCGCTTCCTGGCGATGGCGTCGGCACACGCCAACCGCGACACCCTCGTCTTGCTCTACGGCGCCGCCGACGGCTACCAGCTGTTCCGACGCGGGCGACCGATGCGCTGGCCCGACGGCGACGCCGCCCGCTGAGTTTCCTTGCAGCGGCGCTCCTACTTGGCGCGGTAGGCGTCGGGGTCGATGCCGAGCTGCTTCACCTTGCGGTGCAAGTGCCCGCGCGACAGACCGGCGATGCGCGCGGCCTCGCTCATGTTGCCGTGCGAGCGCTGCAGGATGCTGGAGAGGTACTGGCGCTCGAAGGCGACGATCGCGTGCTCGTACTCGACGACGCCGCCGTAGGGCCCGACGAAGCGCACGCGCCCGGCATCGCGCAGCTCGTCCGGGAGATCGTCGTATTCGATGGTCTCCTTGTCGCCGTGCAGGACCACCATGCGCTCGATCAGGTTCTGCAGCTCGCGCACGTTGCCCGGCCACGAGTAGCTCTGCAGGGCCGACATCGCTTCGACCGACAAGCCCTCGACGACACTTCGACGGCGACCACCCACCCGCTGCAGCGCTTGCCGCACCAGGCCAGGGATGTCGTCGACGCGCTCGCGCAGCGGCGGCACGACGATCGGCACGACCGCCAGCCGGAAGTAGAGCTCGCGGCGAAACACGCCTTCTTCGACGTAGCTTCCCAGGTCGCGGCTGGTGGCGGCGCACACGCGCACGTCCACGCGGGTCGGTTCGTGCCCGCCCAGTGGCACCACTTCACGCTCCTGCAGGAAGCGCTCGAGCTTCGCCTGCGACTCGGGGCGCAGCTCACCGACTTCGTCGAGGAAGAGCGTGCCCGTGTCGGCCCGCACGAGCAGGCCGGTCCGCCGCCCCACCGCACCGGTGAACGCGCCGGGCTCGTGGCCGAAGAGCTCGCTGGCGATGAGCGCTTCCGGTAGTGCCGCGCAGTTGATCGCGACGAACGGTCCCGACGCACGCGCTGACCGTCCGTGCAGCAGGCGGGCGACCAGCTCCTTGCCGGTGCCCGACTCGCCGGTGATCAGCACGTTCACGGTCGCGTCGCGGACCTGTTCGACCTGCTGCATCACGGCCGCCATGGCGGGACTGTCCGCGACCACGTCCGGCAACGCCGGCTCCGTCGCCGTTCGCGGCGCCAGCGCCCGCTCGAGCACCGCCGCCAGCTCGCCGACCTCGAAGGGCTTGGCGATGTAGTCGTGGGCCCCGCGGCGCATGGCGTCGACCGCCGCGGGGATCGAACCGAAGGCGGTGATCATCACCACGACGGTGCCGGTCTCACGGGCGCGGATGCCCTCCAGCACGTGCAGGCCGTCGGCTCCCGGCAGGCGCACGTCGACCACGGCCGCCGCGAACGGCTGCTCGCGGAACAGACGCAGGGCGCGGTCGGCATCGGGGGCCGTCTCCACTTGGAAGCCGTGCCGCTCGAGACCCTGGCGCAAGAACCACCGCATGCTCTCCTCGTCGTCGACCACGAGGACGCGCGGCGGTCTGGGCGAGCGGGCAAGCGGCATCGAGGAGGTGGCGAGAGCACTCATGGCTGCGGTTCGGTTTCGGGCGCCGGAGCGGTGGCAGCCCTCGGGCCGCCGTCGTCCAGCGGCAGGTGCACGCGAAAGGTCGACCCCGTGCCCGGGGAGCTCTCGACCTGCAGGCGGCCACCGTGCGCCTGGACGATGCCGTAGGACACCGCAAGTCCCAGGCCAGCCCCCCGGCCGGGGGTCGCCGCCTCGGACGTTCGGGTCGAATAGAAGGGGTCGAAGATGCGGTCGAGGTCGCCCGCCGCGATGCCGATGCCGGTGTCCCGGACGCCGACCACGGCCTCCCCGCCGGTGCGGCACGCGGTGAGGTAGACGTCACCGCCGCTCGGCATCGCCTGCAACGCGTTGCCCAACAGGTTGACGATCACCTGGTGCAAGGCACCTGAATCTCCGCGCACGCGCAGTCCGGGCTCGACCTCGGTGTGGGTGCGCACCCCCTGCTGCCGCGCCTGCGGCTCGACCAGCGCCAGAGCCTCGGCCAGCAGGCTCGCGAGGTCGACGCTGGCCGAACCCGGCTGCCGCGGTCGCGCGAAGCGCAGCAGCTTGTCGGTGACGTCGATGGCGCGGTCGGCGGCGCGGATGATGACCTCGAGCGGCTCGCACCGCTCGCGATCGGTCTCGCGCGCCAACATCTCCCGAGCGCAGCCGCGGATCCCCCCCGCCAGGTTGTTGAACTCGTGCGCGATCCCACCGGCGAGCGTGCCCACCGACGCCATGCGGTCGGCCAGCACCAGGTCACGTTGCGTCGCTCGCAGCCCGTCGAGGGCCTGCTGCAGTGCCGCGGTCTTCTTCGTCACCTCGGTCTCGAGGTTGGCGTTGAGCGCAGCCAGGTCGTTGCGCTTGGCCTCGACCTCGGCGCGGGAGCCGCGCAGCTCGGAGACCATGGTTCCGAACGCGCGCACCAGGTGCGCGACCTCGTCTTCCCCATCCGCCTGGATGTCGACCTCGAGCCGCCCCTCGCCGACCCCGGCCATGGCCCGCCTCAGGTCGCGCACCGGACTCACCACCATGCGGTGGAGACCGATCGCCAGCACCGTGAGCAGAACGAGGGATGCTCCCGCCAGCATGAGGAACGCCGAGGTGCGCAGGTCGTCCGCGACCCCGGCAGCCAGCGCCTGCTGCCGTTGCATGAGAGCCGCCGCCTCGGCATCGATTCGCTTGCCCGCCCGCGCCTCCATCTCGGTCGCCAGGCGCTCGACGTTTTCCACCAGGCGGCGGCCGAGGGCCCGGTCTTGCGCTTCGACCGCCGCCTGGATGCGCGCGGTGTCGCCGTCGTAGAGCTCGAGCGGAAGGTCGGCGAGGGTCGCCCGCCGGGCGCGCGTGGTGTGCTCGATGAGCACGGTCAGCGTCTCCGCCTCCGTCTGCGCCGCGGCGCGCGCGCCCTCGCGCATGACCTCGGTGCTCCTCTCCACCAGCGGCACGGTGGCTTGCGCCAGCGCCGCAGCGGTGCGCGGCCCGACCACCAGACCCATGAAGGCCGCCAGCGCCCCTGCAGCCAGGATCACCAGCCCCACCATCTTCGCGGTCAGGCCCGTCCACCGCGAGCGGCTCATCGTTGCGCCTCGACGCGGTCGAGGATCCGGTCGGCCACCAACAGCGAGGGCAGCGGCACCTCGTAGGCGCAGGCCTTGGCGGCCGCCAGGTTGACGACGAGCTGGTGGCTCTGCATGGTCTGCACCGGCAGGTCCGCGGGTGCGACTTGGCCCCGCAAGACGCGGCGCGCCAGCGCCGCGGCGCGCTCCCCGAGCAGCCCGTAGTCGACGACCACGCCGAGGGTCGCTCCGGCCGCAGCTCCACGCTGCGCCGACGAGACGATGGGGATGCCGCTGCCACGCAAAGCCTCGAGCACCGCTGCCGTGTTCTCGTACACCAGGTTGTCGATCGGCACCCACACCGCCTGCGCTCCGCGCGCGCGCAGGCGCGCGGTCGCCCCGTCCAGCTCGTCGGCGCTCTGCACGACCTCTTCCAGCAGCTCGACGCGCGGCGCCTGCGGCTCGCGTAGGTACCGCTGCATCTGGCGCAGCTCGGCCGCGCTGACCACTCCGGACACCGACGAGCGCAGCACGCCCAGCCGAGCCAGCCGGGGTACGCACACACGGAACGCCGACAGCATCGTCTCCGACTCGATCCAGTTGCTGTTGCCGCAGACGTTGGCTCCGGCGCTCTGCCAGCTCTCGGCCACACCGGCCTCGACCGGATGCGTCACCGCGGTGAACACGATCGGACAGTCGTGGATGTACTGGCGCGCGAGGAGCGCCGCCTGCGTTCCCATCGCGAACACCAGTCGCGGATGCGAGGCCGCGAGTCGGGTGAGTTGCTCCGCCGCTCGCGCTTGGTCCGACTCGGCGCGCCGCACGGTCAGCGTGCAAGAGACCCCGCCGGCGCGCAGGCCACGCTCGATGCCGTCGTACGCCGCCTCGTCGTTGGGCGCGTCGTGCCAGAAGAAGACGCCGATCGGCACCGGGGAGGGCAGCGCAGCGGACTCCTGGGCGGCGATGGCCCAGCACGTGGCGAACAACGGCGCGACGAGCGCGGTCGGGTGCCGCTCCGCCCTCGCACGGCGCCGCCGACCTCGGTGGGGCTCGATCTCCGAGGACGCCCCGGCGCTGCGTCCGAGCACGGTGTCGGCGGCGAAGAGCACCGGTGTTGTTTTCGCCGTCCCTCCTGCGCCGGGCAAGGCCATTGTCCCAGCAGCGCCGATCCACCCAGCCCGCGCCCGCCGCCGGATCCGCGAGCGCGTCCCCCCCCCGCCGACGTGTCATCGATCTGCGACAGTGGTTCCGCCGGCTTCCCACTGGGCGGGGCCCATGCCCGACACCATGTTCGCCCACGGGGCCGGAGCCGGCCTCCCCGCTTCGCCCGCGCCTCCGCTCCGGCCCCGTCCGCTGGTGATGGCTTCGTCGGCGTGGTTGCGGCATGGTCCTTGCGCTCGGTGCCTCGCAGTCGCCCCGAGGTGGCCCCACAGTTGCACCAACACCGGTTCCCTCCCGCAGTCATGGCCCAATCCCAGCCCTTCGTTCCCTCCAGGCCACAACTTCGCGTAGGCAGGCCGCGTGCGCTCCGTGTCTGGCCCTTGGCTTTCGTCATCCTCGGCGCCTGCACCGACCCTGTCGACGTCTCGACCTACTGCGCGCTCGACCAGGAGCACAGCGAAGCCCTGCTGCAGCGCTTCCAGGCCGAGTCCGGCTTGCGTCTCAAGGTGCGGTTCGACTCCGAGGCGAGCAAGACCGTCGGGCTGGTGAGCGCCCTCGTCGAGGAGGCCGAATCGCCGCGCTGCGACGTGTTCTGGAACAACGAGCTCGCCCAGACCGTGCGACTGGCCCAGAAGGGCATCCTGCAGCCCTACGTGTCGCCGAACGCCGCCGGCATCCCGGCCCAGTTCAAGGACGGGGCTGGCATGTGGACCGGTTTCGCGGCGCGCGCGCGCGTGCTCATCGTCAGCCGCAAGGTGCTGCCTGAAGAGAAGGACTGGCCGACGAGCATGTGGGACCTGATCGACGCCAAGTGGAAGGGACGCTGCGCCGTCGCGCGCCCGCTGACCGGCACGACCCTGACCCACTTCGCGGCGCTGCGTGCCACGCTGGGCCAGGCCGAGTTCGACCGCTTCGTCGACGGCCTGTTCGCCAACGAGGTGGTGTTCTTGCAGAGCAACGGCGCCACCATGAAGGAGGTCGCCGACGGCAAGCTCGCCTTCGCCTTCACCGACACCGACGACTACCACGTCGCGCTCACCAAGGGGCACCCGGTGGGCTGCGTCTTCCCCGACCAGGGCGACGGTCAACTCGGCACCATGCTGATCCCCAACTCCGTGGGCATCGTCAAGGGCTGTCCGCACCCGGACAACGCGCGCAAGTTGGTCGACTGGATTTTGTCGGAGCAGACCGAAGCGCTCCTCGCCGCGGGCAAGTCGGCGCAGATCCCCCTGCGCGGCGGCGTGACGCCGCCGACCGAGCCCTCCATCAAGCACGTCGGGGCTTTCCGTGCCATGGCGTGGGACCCGGCCAAGACGGCGCAGATGCTCGAGGCGACCTCGGCCGAGATGGGCAAGCGATTCTGACCGGCTGCCGACATGCGCCTCCCGCTGCTCTCCTCCATCGCCTTCGCCGTCCTGTTCGCCGGCCTGCCACTGCTGGCGGTCTTTGCCGAGGCGCTGGGTGGTCTGGGAGCCTTCGCCGACATCCTCCACACCGAGAACGACCGCGCCGCGTTCGCGGCCTCGCTCGAGCTGGGCGTGGTGGCGACCGCGATCGCGGTCCTGTGCGGCGGCGGGCACGCGTGGTTGACGTTCCGTACCGACCTGCCCGGGGCCCGCTGGCTCCTGCCGTTGGGTGTGCTCCCCCTGGTCATCCCGCCCATCCTGCTGGCGATGTCGCTCGCCGATCTGCTGCCGATGAAGGGGTTCTGGCCGTGTGCCGCCCTGATCGGAGTGACGACCGCGCCGTTCGTCGCCGTGTTCGCGGCGCGCGGACTGCGTGCGGTCGACGGCCGCGAGTACGAGGCGGCTCTTCTGGCGCGCGGCCGTGGCGCGGCCGAGCGTCTGCTACTGCGCACGGTCGCCCCCGAGTTCGCGGCTGGAGCGCTTCTCGCCTTCTTGTTCGCGGTGTCCGAGCACGGCGTGCCCGAGTTCCTCACCGTGAAGGGCAAGACCTGGCACACCTACGCGGAGGTCGTCTTCCGGCTGTGGTCGCGGCGCGCCACCGGGGTGACCAGCGCCGACCTGGCGAGTCCGATCGTCGCCTCCCTGCCCCTGCTCGTCCTGCTGGCCCTCGCCCTGTTCCTCGCCCTGCGTCTGCGCGCTCGGGCCGGCGTGCAAGCGGCGCAGCCGCTGCCCTTGCGCCCGCTCGGTGGCCTGCGCTGGCCCTTGCTCGGTGCGCCGCTGCTCTATCTGGGGCACGGTGTACTCCTGCCGATCGTGGTGATGTCGCGCTGGGCGGCAGGCTCGACCGCGGCCGCGCCGATGTCGCTCGCCACCTTCCGCAGCAGCCTCGCCCGTGCGCTGTCCCAGGCCGGTTCCGACCTCGGCCACACTCTTTTCATCGCCGTCGCCACCACCGCGGTCGTGCTGGTGGTCGCGCTACCGCTGGCCCGCCGAGCCGGGCGGGGCCGGGGCTTCATCGACTACGTCGGCGTGCTGCCCCTGGCGGTGCCGGCCGTGCTGCTGGCGATCGGCGTGGTGCAGGTGTTCAACAGCCGCCTGCTCAACCGCGTCTACACCCTGGGCTTCGACTTCTACGACTCGGACGCCTGCGTCGTCGCCGCCTACGCCGCCCGGTTCCTGCCCTTCGCGATCCTCACTCTGTCGAGCGCCGTGCGGCGCATCCCTCAGGCGCTCGACGACGCGGCGGTGCTCAGCGGCCGCGGACCGTTGGCCCGCGCCCTGCGGGTGCACCTCCCGCCCTTGCTGCCGGCCGCCTGGTCGGCCACCTGCCTGGTCTTCGTGCTGGCGCTGCGCGAACTCGATCTGGCGGTGGTGCTCCCCGCCGGCAACGGCACCGTGGTACGCCGTCTGAGCAACGTCGTGCACTTCGGCGGCGAGGACGTCGGCGGGGCACTCGCGCTCTATCTCCTGCTCACGGCCCTGCTCGTGCCCGTCCTGGGCATGATCCTCACGGGCCGTCGGCCTACCCCCATCTCCTGACATGTCGACCTTCACGCTGCACGACCTGACCCTGGCCCGTGGCAAGGGCAGCTTCGTCCTCGGCCCCATCGACCTGCGGCTCGAGGCCGGTGCCCGCACTGCCTTGGTGGGTCCTTCGGGCAGCGGCAAGACGACCCTCCTGCGCTTGCTGGCAGGCCTCGAGCGCCCCGACCGCGGGCGGATCGCGCTCGACGACGAAACCTGGAGCGACGGGCCGCGCCTGGTGTTGCCACCGGCAGCGCGCCGGGTCGGGTTCGTCTTCCAAGACGGCGCTCTCTGGCCGCACATGACGGCGCTGGAACACCTGCGCTTCGTCGACCCCCGCGCCACACGCGCCGACGCCGAAGCCCTCCTGAACCGCGTCGGTCTGGCCGGCTTCGGCAAGCGCAGGCCCGACACGTTCTCGGGTGGTGAACGCCAGCGTCTGGCCCTGGCGCGCGCTCTCGCCGGCCACCCGCAGGTGCTCCTGCTCGACGAGCCGCTGCATTCGGTGGACGTGCATCTCCGCGACGAGCTGTCGCTCCTCATCCGCGGCGTCGCCATCGAGCGGGGCCTGGGCCTCGTCGTGGTCACGCACGACCGCCGCGACGCGTTTGCTCTGGCCACCGAGATCGTCGTGCTGCACGGTGGCCGCGTGATCGAAGCGGGCGCCGCGACGACCCTGGCGTCGGCACCGAGGACCGCATTCACCGCGGCCTTCCTCGGCGCTGCCACCTGCATTCCGGTGATCGCGACGCACAATGGCCACGTCGAGTCGCCGTTCGGCAGCCTGCCGGTGCAGGGCCAGAAGGAAGGCCTGGTGCTGGCGCTCCTGCCCGACGACGTGCGCGTCGTCGCCCGCGACCGCGCGCCCACCCACGGCCGCATCCTGCGGGTGATGCCCGACGGCGGCGAACTCCTGGCCAGCATCCAACTCGGCGAACACGTGGTGCTAGCGCGCTGCCCGCGCGCCGACGCGCCGGCCCTGCGCGATGGTGCCGAGATCGGCCTGGCGCTCGCGGGCCCGCCGCGCCTGCTCAGCAATCGCGCCGCCACCACCCACAACGAGTCTGCTGCCAACGGAGACGAACACGCATGAACCTGGCCCTGCGCCTCGGCGCCTTCGCCGTCCTCGCCGCCGGCCTCACCGGTGTGGGCCTGTGGGTCCGCGGCGGCACCGATACCACCGCGAGCACGGTCGTGTCGCGCTTCCACTCGGCCGAGCAGTGCCGCACGTGCCACCAGGACGTCTACGACGAGTGGACGGGCTCGCACCACCAGATCGCCTTCCTCAACCCCGAGGTGCGCAAGCTCAGCGAGGACTTCCGCAACAAGGAGTGCCAGGCCTGCCACCTGCCGCGGCCGGTGTCGCTGACCGGCTACGGCCAGCGGGTGCTACCACGCGACACGCACCCCAACGAGGGCGTGAGCTGCCTCACCTGCCACCTGAGCGTCGACGGCGAGATCCTCGGCCGCAACTCGGTGCCTTCGGCGCCGTGCGCGCCGAAGGCGAGTCCGGAGATGGTCTCGGTCGACATGTGTCAGAGCTGCCACAACCAGCACTACACGACCGATCAGTGGCGAGCGAGCCGCTTCGCCAAGGAGGGCAAGGACTGCGCTGCCTGCCACATGCCCGAAGTCCAGCGCCAGGTCGCACAAGGCGGCACGCGCACGGGGCGCAGCCACCGCTACCTCGGCGCGCACGACGAGGCGACCTTGCGCGCCGCCGGTACGTTCCTGGCCGAACTGCAGGGCCGTGAACTGCTGGTCAGCCTCACCAACGACGGCGCCGGGCACAACATGCCCACCGAAGAGCGGCACCGCGCCTACGACATCATGGTCGCGTTCGTCGACGACAGCGGCACCGCCTCTGAATGGCAGCGCGTGTACCGCTTCCGCCAGCCGTACCGCGACGAACCCGGCGAGAACACCCAGTTGCCCTCCGGCGAGACCTGGAGCACCAAGGTGGCGATTCCCGACGGCACGCGCCAGGTACGCGCCCGCCTCTGGTACCGTCTCACGCCCTTCGTCGACGACCAGAGTCCCATGAGCACCCTCCTGTTCGAACGCGAGGTGACCGTCCCATGAAGCGCGCCCAGCCGGACCCGCGAAGGGTCCTCGCCCAGCGCCAACCCGGACACCAGCGTCGTCGCGGCCCGCAACCTCGACGACGCTGCCTGGCCGGCGTGGGGATGCTGCTGGGCTGCCTGGCTGCGGCCGCTTGCCGCGAGGCGGCATCCGCCGGGCCCGGACCGCTGCCGCCGGTGGCGCTCACCAGCAAGCTGCCGCACTTCGAGGAGTTGGCGCGCCTGGCGCCGGCGCCGCCCGAGGAGGCCGCCCTGAAGCGCTCGCTGGCACTGTTGGAGCCGGCCTTGCTCGACCTCGGCGACGCCCGCCTGAAGGCCAAGAGTCACGCTGCCCTCCTCGACGATCCCCTGGTAGGGCCGGTCCTCGAGGCCGGGCTCGACCACGACGACGCCGCGATCCGAGCCAGTGCCGCCTACGAACTGGGCAAGCTCGACCGCCCGGCCGCGCTCATTCCCCTGCTCAAGCGCCTCAAGTACGAGCAGGACAAGACGGTGCGGATCTGGATCGCGGACGCTCTCCTGCGCCGCGGCTGCGGCTGCGGAGCCGACGAACTCCTCACCGCACTGCGCGATCCGAACACCAAGGAACTCGCCGGCGAGCGCGCGACGGACCAACTCCAGGCGATCCACTTCACCCTGCCCGAACGCATCACTTGGGAGGCGCTGGCCACCGGCCTCGAGCGCCTGCAGGAGCGGTGGCACGCGGTGGGCAAGCTACGCGACGACGCCCCCACGCTCGACGACGCGACGCGGGGCCGGGTGGCCACCCTGATCTGCCAGCTCGAGGGCTTCCAACTGCGCCCCGTCGACGAGGCGCGCTACATGCTTGCACACGCCGGCGCACTCGCCCTGCCGCAGTTGCGCGAGGCGATCGGAGCCAGCGAGCACTACCTGCGCATCCATTCGCTCGAGGTGCTGCGCGACCTGGGAGTCGTCGCCCGGGACCTGACCCCGGACGTGCTGCCGCTGCTCCGCGACGAGTTGTCGCGCACCGACGCCGCGAACGCTCTCGCCGCCATGCGCGCGCCGGCGGCGGTGCCGCACATGCTTGCCTGGCTGCGGGCCTCGGACAACGAACTGCGCACGGTCGCGGCGCACGCGCTCGGCCTGCTCGGCGATCGCCGCGCCGAGCCCGAACTGCGTGCCCGCCAACAAGACGAGAACGAAAGCCTGGACGTGCGCGTGATGGCCGCCTTCGCGCTGGCGATGTTCGAGATTGATCGCCCGGCCTACCGCTTCCTCACCGACCTGCGTGCCCGCGGGGACTACCACGAGGCGCGGCTCTCCGACCTGATCGACCAGATCGACAAGCGCCGCTGAGGTGCCTGCCGCCGCGCCTACTTCGCTACGACCTCGACCCGCAGCGCGTCGAAGCGCGTGCTGGCGTCGGCCTTGGTCCACAGGCCGACCCCACCGGCCTGGGAGAACGTGTCGTCGTCGACTGCCGCCACCTGCGCGCCGTCGAAGAACAGAGTGATCCTGGTGCCGACTGCGACGACGCCCAACTCGTGCCAAGCCCGCGCGTCGGTCGCGATCACCACGTCGGCGAGGGGCTCGGAGCGGTGCCCGGCGACCACCTCGTACAGGCGCAGGTTGTCCTCCAGCGGATTGAACCGAACGACGTAGTAGTTGTCGGCGTCGCGCGCCCGCCACACGAGGCCGCCGCCCTGGTCCTCCTCGCCCTTCCACGCCTGCATGCGCACGGCGAGCTTCAGGTCGGGACCGGCCGGCGCGGCGCGCCACAAGAGGTTGAAGGTGCTGCCGGTGTTGCCGGCCTCCACCGTCAGCACGCGCTCGCCGTGCGCCGCATCATCCCGCGCCTCGGTGTACCAGCGCGCCGGTCGGCCGGCCCCCGCGGTCTCGGCCGCGACGAATCCGTCCGGCAGCGCGTCGCTCTCGAAGTCGAAGACGGTCTCCTTGCGCACGGCGCGCGTCGAGGCGCGGCGCACGGCCCCCGTCTCCGCGTCCACGAGGACCTCCCACAGCTCGCCGTCCTTGGCCAGCTCGACGTCGTAGCGTCCGCCACCGCCCTCCGGGCCTGGAACGACGTAGGTGCCGCGCAGGGCGAAGCCCTTCACCGACGCCGCCGCCTTGGCGACGGCCTCGGCGAGGGTCACCTTGGCCCGAGCCAGGACGCGGGCGTCGGGAGTGGGCGCTGTCGTCGGCACGCGTGGGACGGGCACCGGCACGGGGGCGACGCCCTGGGCCGACAGGTGCGCGGCGAACACCAGACCAACGGAGAGTCGCAGGACGGGATGCATGGCGGTGATGATGCCGCGGGCGGCGCCTTTGCGCAGCTCCCGCGCCGGAGCGACGGCGAACGCCCGGCCTGGCCTAGCGCGGCCGGCGGCCGCAACCCAAAGGGTTGATGTCGGCGCAGCGCCGACCAGAGGGGGCCGCCGGCGCTGTTGTTGCTTGGAGCTTCCAGGGCTGCTCGGGCGTGGCCTGGTCAGCTCTGTGGCAACGGAACAACACGGCCGAATTCGTGCCCGCCGCGACGATTCGCAGCCCTTGCAGCTCAGGGGACGCCGCGGTAGCGCCGCAGCGTGGCCGCGGCCTTGGCCATCGATTCTTCGGCCGGCTCGCCGGTGAGGATCTCGAGCGCCGCGAGCACCGTGTCCACCGCGAACACGTTGAACTTGCCGTCGCGCACAGCCTCCACGACCTCCGGCTCCAGCATCAGGTCCGGAACGTTGGCGCGCGGCAGGATCACCCCCTGACGGCCGGTGAGCCGGCGGGCGCGGCAGAGACGGAAGAAGCTCTCGACCTTCTCGTTCACCGACCCCACCGCCTGCAGTTCGCCGCGCTGGTTGATCGAGCCCGTCAGTGCGATCCCCTGCTCGAGGGGCACGCGCGCCAGGCTCGACAGCAACGCGATCAGCTCCACCGACGAGGCCGAATCGCCATCGACGCCGCTGTAGGTCTGCTCGAAGCAGATCGTCGCCTTGAGTCGAATCGGCCCCTCGGATCCGAAGTGGTCCAGAAGAAAGCCCTCGAGGATGAGCACACCCTTGTCGTGCAGGGCACCCGACAGCTCGGCCTCACGCTCGATGTTGATCAGCCCGGCGCCGTTGTCGTTCGCCGCGCCCGTGGCAGCCGAGATCCGGCACGGCTTGCCGAAGACCAGGTTGCCGGTGTCCAGCACGGTCAGCCCGTTGATCTGGCCGACCACCTTGCCGGAGGTGCGCAGCAACAGGTAGCCCTCGGAGAAATCGCGCTCGGCGAGCTCCCGCACCAGGTCGTGCCGGTAGGTGCGCTGCCGCAGCGCGGCCACCACGTGCCGCGCGCGCACCGTGCTACCTCCGTCCTCCTCGGCGACGTAGCTCGCCTCGCGTGCCAGGTCGGCCAAGTCGCCGAACTGCGTCGTCAGGCGATCACGGCGGCCGGCGACGCGCGCGCCGTGTTCGGCCACGGCGGCACAGGCGTCCGGTCCGAACCCACAGAGCCCCTCGTTGCCAGCGAGCCAGCGGATGAAGTCGGCGTAGCGGCGCAGATTCTCCGGGTTGACCGCGATCGAGGCGTCGAACTCGGCGTGCACCTTGAAGTGCTGCTGGAACTGCGGGTCCTCGTGCGCCAGATGCTCGTAGGTGCCCGGCTCGCCGATGAGCACCACCTTGAGGTCGATCGGGATCGCCTCGGGCTGCAGCGGTCCGGCCGTGGTGCCGGCATTGGGGTCGAACTCACGCAGCTCGACGCTCCCCGACATCAAGGCGCGCTTGAGCTGGCGCCACACGCCGGGCTCGGCCAACACGTCGGCGAGGCGCAGGACCAGGAAGCCGCCGTCGGCGCGCACCAGGGCACCGGGGTGGATGCCCCGCAGCCGCGACGGCTCGCCGTCGCGCAGCTCGATCGTGCCGAACAGGTTCTGGTAGGTCGGATTGGTCTCGACGATGATCGGGCAGGTGTCGTCGCTCGAGGTCTTGATGACGTGGGCGCCGAGCTCGAGAGCGCGCAACGCCGCGGTCTCCTGCGGCGAAGGCGGCGGTCCATCGCCCGCATCCACCGGTTCGCCCACCTCGTCGGGCACTGCCCAGTTCTCGAGGTTGCGCTCGATGTGGAGCACGGCCCGGCGCAGGTAGTCACGAACCCCGTCCTGTGGCCAGCGGCGCACGAAGTCGGCGACCGTGCGGTCCATCACCCGCCGCGCGCCGGTGCGATCGACGCGCCGGAGTTCGTGATCGACCTGGCGGCGCACGCGGCGCACGCGTTCGATCGCCTCCTCCATGCGTTCGAGCAGTTCCTCGCGCCGCGCCAACAGGCGGTCGGCAACCCGGCGACCGACGCGCCCGTCCGCCACCATGTCTTGCAGCCGCTCGGCCGAGGTCGGCTCGCCCTCGATCAACGGCTGCACGTCCCGGTGCGTGCAACCGTGCTCGTCGGTGAACGCCACCACGGCGCAGCCGGCGCGGCGCGCCTCGTGTTCGACGGCGTCGGTCAACCGGCGCTCACGCCGCTCGGCCTCGCGCATCAACATGCGCCGCGAGGTCTTGTGCTGCCGCGACCGCAGCACGTCGATCAGCGCATCGTGCAGCGCGCGCAGGAACTCGTCGAGTTCGTCCCGGAACGCCGGTGCCTTGCCGCGCGGCAAGGCGATGAGGCGCGGCCGGTGCGTCTCATCGAAGTTGTTGACGTAGACACGATCGGGACCGGGCCGGCAGGCGGGCCGCATCTCGTGCAGGAGGTGGCGCACGACCGTCGTGCGCCCCGAGCCGACCAGGCCCGAGACGAACACGTTGTAGCCCGGTGCCCGCAGGCTCAAGCCGGTGCGCAGAGCCCGCATGGGGCGTTCCTGGCCCAGGAGGCGCGTGGCCCGCGGCGGCGTCCGCGACGGCCGGATCGGCGGGCAGACCCAGCGCAGGCGGTCGGCTGACAGCACGTGGTCGCTGGGGCGGTCGCGCAGGAAGTCGAATCCGTCGGCTCCGCCACCCTGCGCGCGGGTCACTTGCCGCGCGCGCGCCTTCTTCTTCGGTCGCGTCATGGTGTGGGATGTTGCCGGCGGCGGTCAGCGCTCACGGCTGCGCCACCAGGACCGGACACGGTGCTGCCTTCAGGATGTCCCCCGCCGTGCCGCCGAGCAGGGCCTTCATCAGTCCGGACTTGCCGGCCGAGCGCACCAGGATCAGGTCGACGCGCTGCACCAGGGCCTCCTTGAGGATCTGCTCGACGATCTCTTCGCTGATCGTGGCGTGGCCGAGTGCGCGCACGCCGCGCCGCGCCGCCCGATCGACGATGTCCTGCAGGTAGCCCTTGGCGTCCTCGACGACGCCGCGCTGGAAGTCCGCCCGACCGCCACCGACCATGCGGTGGCTGCCGATGAGGTGCACCATCGTGGCGGTGTCGATGACGGTCAGCAGGATGAGTTCGGCGCCGAGTTGGGCGGCCAACCCGATCGCGTAGTCCGTATCCAGCGGCGTCCGGTCGGTGAGCTCGACCGGAACGAGGATCCGCCGGATGACGCGCTCGGGCATGCGCGTCCTTATAGACGGAACGGCGCCGTGGGCGCAACGGAGCGATGGGCGGGCGACCGAAGGTCGCCGCCCATCGCGCCAGCGTTGCAGCGGATGGAGCCAGGCTCCACCGCTGAACGCTGGCTCGGCGGACGTCAGCGGACGTCAGCGGTCGCCAGCCATCGCGCCGGGGTCGCACCGGATGGAGTCAGACTCCACCGTTGAACGCTGGCTCGGCGAAGGTCAGCGGCCGCCGCTCGAACTCACAGGGTGCCGAGCTTGACTTGCAGACCGTTCGAGCTGATCACGCCGGCCGGGTTCTCGGACGGGGCCAGCGAGAACACCTGCAGGTAGAGGTCGAGCCCCGAGTACGGGCCGGTCGGCCAGGTGATCGGCAGCAACACCGTCGGGCTGCCGGCGAAGGTCAGCAGCGCGATCGAGTTGAGCAGGTTGATGTGGCCGAAGCACCCGGGCGCGTTCAAGCCGTACGCGGTGAGCGGAATCGGCGTGGTGTTGCCGACGCTCAGGTAGAGCGCGCTCAGGCCGAGGACGGCGCGCACGTTGTCGACCGTGTAGATCACCGGCTGGCCCATGATCGGTCGCGGCGAGCCCTTCAGGCTCAGCGGGCTGACGTCGGCCTCGGTGGCGAACGAACCGGCGGTCAGGTCGCGGTTGCCCGGATCGGTGGCTGTGCCACCCAACGAGAAGCCGGTCACTGCCACGCCGCTGACGCTGGTCGAGTCGTTGATGAGGGTGCTGTAGCGCATCTCGACGCTGTCGCTGGAACCGTTGTCGATGAGCGCCACCTGGAAGGTGGAGCCACCGGCAGTGCCGCCGAAGCACGGCACGTTGAGCCAGGTGATCAGGAACACCGTGGTCGGATTGGCCGGATCGGGCTCGGCGAACACGTTGGCGACGTTGGTCGTGCCATCGGGCAGGAGGTCCTGCATGGACGGCGACAGGCGGTGCACCGGCGAGGTCAGCAGCTGGACCGCGCTGCCGCCGATGTTCGAGGCGGCGGTGCCGTTCAGCAGGATGCTGCCGTTCGAGTCGACGTAGATGCTGCTGGTGCTGCCACCCGGGTAGTCGAAGGTGAACGGCAGGGGGATGGCCGCACTGACGACGTCGTCGCCGAGGGCCAGACCGGTCGCGGTCGGCGGCACGACGGTGGCGCCGGCGGTCGTGTTGACCGTGTAGCCGCCGAGGCCGTTCTGTGCCATGGTCACGGTGTTGCCACCGAGGTCGGCCGTGTTGATGGCGAACTCCTCGTAGAACGAGCGGCTGTGCGTGACGCAGCCGTCGCCGTACACGACATGGCGAGCGCCGCCCGGCACGTCGGTGTAGCCGAGGCGCACGACGGGAGCGAAGGCCGACAGCGAGCCGGTGACCGCGGTGGTCGAGCCGACCGAGCGCACGCTGTTGCAGCGGTGCGAGGTGACGTTGAAGCCGGTGCTCATCGTGCTGCCGGTCACCGGGGTCGGCGCCACCAGGATGACGATCTCGAGCAGGAGATCACCCTGGTCGGGGTAGTAGGTGAAGTTGTTGGTCAACGGAATGTTGATGACCCAGTCGTTCGGGGTGGTGCCCGAGGCGGTGTTCACGTTGACGGCGCCGGCGTAGTTCGGCGTGGTCGGGTGCGCCACGGTGCGGTTGGTCGCGAACGTCGTGCTGGGCGAGAGGTAGCTGCTGGCGCTCTGCTGCAGGTAGATCTCGACGCTCGGGTAGTTCACCGCCGCGCCGGCCAGGCCGCCGGCCAGGCGCCACTCGAGATTGTTGATCTCGATGGGGTGGCCGATGCCCGCGCCTTCGAAGTCGGACGCGGCGTAGAAGCACTGCACGCGGTTGGTACCGGCGCGCCAGATGTTGCCGCTGGTGCCACCCTCGGTGGTGGCGAAGATGGCCGGCACCCCGAACTGCTGCGCGGTGGCGGTGGCAGCGAGGGCTGCCGTCAAGAGAAGAGAGAGCTTGGTCATGATGGGTTGGGAATGGGTACGCACCCCGCCCGCGGATCACTTGAATGTGCAGCGAATCCCCGGACGGTTGCGGCGAGAAGTCTAGCCGCCGCGCGGCGTTGCGCACCCGCTTCGACGACACACGCAGCGCCGGGGCACGGGCGGTCCGTCGGTCGGACAGCCAAGGTTCGATGCGGACGCGGTCAGAGTGGCGGCGCGTCCCGGTGAGACATCGGCGTTACAACCCGCGGCCGTGCCGGTTCAACGAGCACCCAGGCTGGCCGCCACCGCCGCCCGCGTCGCACTGGGAGCCATCCGGTCCTGGACGAACGCACTCACGTGACGCCAGCGCACGACGCCGTCGCGGTCGACCAGGACCTGAGCGGGAATGGCGATGTCGCCGTCGACGGACACGTGCGAGCTGTCCACCAGCCCGAACGCTCGGGTCACCGCGAGGCCGGGGTCACTGACGACCGGAAAAGGCAGGCGCTGGCCTTCGACCACTTCGCGCACACGCTCCGGCGGGTCGGCCGACACGGCCACCACCATGCCACCCCGCGCGCGCAGGTCTTCGTGTACGGCTCCGAGCCCGCGGAGCTCCGACAGGCAAGTCCTTCACCAGAAGCCGCGGTAGAACACCAACAGGATCGGACCCGAGCGCCGAGCCTGGTCGAGGTCGAAGGAACTCCCGTCGTGGACCGTCGCCACCACCGAAGGCGCCGGCGACCCGACCGCCGGGCAGCTGTCCGACGGCAAGCGCTGGCGCACGAAGAAGAACCATGCCGCGGCCAGGGTCGTCACGAACACCAACACGACCGCGATCCGCGACAGCGGCGCCTGCATGGCGCGCGCGCGGGCCACACAGGCGAGCGCGAGGACCAGGACGCCGAACAGGAGCACGCCGCTGCGGCGGAGAAACGGCACGTCGAGCGTCGCCACGTAGAGGAGCGGTGCCGCGCCGGCGAGCAGCACCGACGCCAGCGTCAAGACGAGACCCCTCCCGCGCGCCGCGCCCACGTTCATGCCACGTCCTCGCGCAGGGCGTCGACGTGCCACGCCGCCAGGCGCACGCCGTTGCCGTACACGTCGATCACCCCCAGCGCCCCGTGCGGCAGCGACAGCGACACGGCGCGCGACAGGCGCATGCCGAGCAACGCGGCGACGAAGCCGGAGATGAGGTTGCCGGCCATGACGACCGCCACGGTTTGGCTGAGGGCATGCGGCGCCACCTCCTGCCACCAGGCCAGCACCCGCTCCACCGCAGCTCCCAGACTCTCGCCGTCGGGCGCCTTGAAGTCGCCGAACTGCGCGAAGAAGTCGCGCACCGCGTCGGGCTCGGCGGCGGCCACCTCGTTCCATCGCTGCCCCTGCCAGCGTCCCATGGCTTGGTCGCGCAGGCGAGGCTCGGGGCGCACCTCCAGGCCGCGCGCGTGCGCCAGCACCTTGCCCGCGTCAAGGCACTGGCTCACGTCAGCAGCGAAGACGGCGTCGAGTTCGAGCGCGCCGAGCTGACGGTCCCAACGTGCGGCGCGCTCCAATCCGCGTCGAGCCAGCGGCGCCTCACCACCGCCGACCACGACGTCGGTGTGGCCCGGCGCCAGCTCGGGATGACGCAGGAGGACGAGGCGGCAGAAGTCTTCGACGGGACCGAGCACGCGCTCAAGCTCCTGGCGCGCGCGTGCAGCGTCAAGCCTGCGCACCCGGATCCAGGCCGAGGGCGAGCCGCCGACAATGGGCATGCGCTTTTGGCCGCGCGCCGCTTACCCTGCCGCCGTCGTGTTCGAGACCCTGACCACAGGCATCGACGGTCTCGATGCCATCCTCGGTGGCGGCATCCGCTACCCCAAGGACACCGCCGCGTTCCTCTTCATCAATGGCGGCCCCGGAACAGGCAAGACCCTGCTCGCGCTGGAGATGATCGTGCGCGCCTGGCTGGAGGCCGAGGACGGCACCACGTGCCTGTACTACTCGGTCGAACAGATGCCCCTCGACCTGGCGCGCAAGCTGGCGTCCGACTTCGACTGGTACGGCTACGCCCAGCGCGTCCGCATCCGCGAACTCGAACAGGAGGTGCCGCACAAGCTGTGTCTCGAGGCCGAGACCGCGCGCGGCCGCACCCGCCTCGTCCTCACCCAGGCGAACCCGGCCGCCCTCGACGAGCGCGCCGCTCCGGGCACCGTCATCGATGTCGATTGGATCCTCGCGGAGATCGGCAACTACCGCCTGGCGGGGCGGGTGAAGATGGCGTGCATCGACAACATCGGTCTGTTGCTCAGCGACCTCGACTACTTCGCCAAACGCACCACTCTCATCGCCACGCGCCGCCGGCTGATGGGCGGCGGCATCCACGGCATCTTCGTGCAAGAAGACTGCGAGCCGCGGTCGCTCAAGCTCCCCACCGCCGAGGAGTTCTCGACCGACGTCCTCCTGCGCCTCGACTTCGCCGAGGAGGGCAACGGCTTCAAGGCGCGCAGCATCGAGATCCTCAAGGCGCGCCACCAGTACTACTACCGCGGCCGGCACCACTACTCGATCGCCGGTCGCGATGTGCAGCGCGACATCTATCTCGGAGCCCGCAACGAACGTGGCCCCGGCGTGCACATCTACCCGTCGGTGGCGGCGCAGCTGTCCATCACGCGCGACCGCGCCGGTTTCCACGTCCCCCGCCGCGGCGACGTACCGATCGACCTCGGCCATCCGGCCTTCCAGGCGCCGTTCCTGTCCGGCACCGGCCCGGCTGCCCGTTCGTCCAGCGTCCTACTGGCGGAGCCGGGCACGCGCTACACGTTTCTCGCCCTGCGCTTCCTCGCCGCCAGCATGCCGGCCGGCGAGCGTGCCCTGCTCGTGTCCACCAAGGAGGATCGTGACGCGTTGCAGCGCATCTGCGGCCGCGAGTCGTCGCTGCGCGACACGGCCCTGACCGAACAGGGTCGCTTCCATCCGGCCTTCCGGGTCCTCTACCTGCACCCCGAGTTCATCTCGTCGGGCAAGTTCACGTGGGACATCATCCGCATGGCCGAGGGTGGCCACTCCGGCGGCGAGCGCGCACCGGTGACGCGGCTGGCCTTCGACAACATCTACCGGCTGGGCGACCGCTTTCCTCTCATCCGCGAGGACCGCTTCCTGGTGCCGGCCCTCGTCGACCTGCTGACCTACCGCGGGGTCACCTCGTTCTTCGTCGACCTGGTTCCGCCCGGAGCGGCCAAGGGACGCACCGACTTCGATCCGGCCTACTACATGACGACGTTCGACAACGTCTTCCACCTCTACCTCGAAGACGACGAGGCGCACACCCCGCGCTTGCGCGTACTCAAGTCGACCGCCAACGACTTCGCGCGCAAGCCGGTCGGCGTCGACTACCGGTCGCCGTGAGGGCTGCGGCCGGCCGGCTCGAGCGGGTCTTCGCCGGACAGGCGGCGTGCCTGCCGCTCGAACCGGTTGTCCAGGTAGGCGTCGCCGCCGCGCCAAGCGGCGGCCATGCTGGCCAGCAGGTAGGCTGGCAGGAACAGCGGGCCGAGCCGCTCGTACTGGCCTACGTGCACGCGTTCGTGCCGGCGCGTGCGCGCCAGCGTCGCGGCGTCTCGGCCCAGCACGACGTGGCCGAAGGTGATCGCTGCGATGCCGCCGCGCGGTACCGGCCAGCGGCGCATCGCCGCGCCGAGCAAGCGGCCGTAGACCTCCAGCACACCGTCGACTCGGCGCAGGCGTCCACCGAGGCAGCAGCCGACCGCGGCCAGGCACAGGCCCAGCAGGGTGTTGGGCAAGGTCCAGACGACGACGGCAACCGTGCGCAGTCGCATCGACGCGTTCGCGGATCGAGCCGGGCCGCGCTCAGCGCTTCTCGATCGCCACGTAGCTGCGCGTCGTCGGGCCCATGTAGACCTGGCGCGGGCGCTGGATGCGCGCGTCGGGATCGCGGTGGTACTCGAGCCACTGCGCGATCCAGCCCGGGAGCCGACCCAGGGCGAAGAACACGGTGAACATGTCGATCGGGATGCCCAGCGCCTGGTAGATGATGCCCGAGTAGAAATCGACGTTCGGGTAGAGCTTGCGCTCGATGAAGTAGCTGTCGCGCAGGGCGATCTCCTCGAGCTCCATGGCGATCTCGAGCAACGGGCTCTTGGTTCCCATGCGCCCCAGCACGTCGTGGCAGGCCCGCTTGAGGATGCGCGCGCGCGGGTCGTAGTTCTTGTAGACGCGGTGGCCGAAACCCATCAGGCGCACGCCGCTCTCCTTGCGCTTGGCCAGCTCCATGAACTCCTTGGCCGAGCGTTTGCCGTCGCGGATCGAGATGAGCATCTCGATCACCTGCTGGTTGGCGCCACCGTGCAAGGGCCCCCAAAGCGCCGAGATGCCCGCGGAGACGCTGGCGAACAGGTTGGCCTGCGAGCTGCCTACCGTGCGCACCGTGCTGGTCGAGCAGTTCTGTTCGTGGTCGGCGTGCAGGATCAGCAGCAGGTCGATGGCCTTCGCCATCACCGGATCGGGCTCGTAGCTCTCGCAGGGGGTGGCGAACATCATGTGCAGGATGTTCGCGGCGTAGCCGAGTTCGTTGCGCGGATACATCGACGGCTGGCCGATGCTGTGCTTGTACGAATAGGCGGCGATGGTCGGCATCTTCGCCAACAGCCGCACCGCCGTCGCCCGCCGCGCCTGCGACGGGTCGTCGTACTTGAGGTCCTGGTAGAAGGTCGAGAGCGCCCCCACCGTGGCAGCACACACCGCCATCGGGTGCCCGGCCTTGGGCAAGGCCGAGAAGAAGCGCTTCATGTCCTCGTGGATCATCGTGTGGTAGGTGATCTCACGCTGGAACTCGGCCATCTCCGCCTTGTTCGGCAGCTCGCCGCGGATCAGCAGCCATGCCACCTCGAGGAAGTTGCTCTTCTCGGCCAGCTCCTCGATCGTGTAGCCGCCGTAGCGCAGCACCCCCTTCTCGCCGTCGAGGAAGGTGATCTTGCTCATGCACGAACCGGTGTTGCCGAGCCCCGGGTCGTAGGTGATGAGGCCGGTCTGCGCGCGCAGCTGCCGGACGTCGAGGGCAGCCTCGCCCTCGCTGCCGACGATGACCGGCAACTCGATCTCTTGGTCGCCGTACACGAGGCGTGCGGTCTTGGGCACAGTGTCGGACATCTTGGGATCCTGGTGAGCGGCGGCGGCGTCCATCCGCGTGTTCTTTCGGCACGAAGGGTCGGTGGGAAACAGGGCACCTGCACCCAGGCCCGGGACGGCGCGGCGATCCTGCCGCAACGTAGGGCGTGCGCGAAGGGCACTCGACCTCCACGGGCGCGCGCGTGCAGCGCGCCTCCGGGAGGCGAGGCAAAGGTTGCCCGGCGTGCCAGAGCGCGTCAAGAATCCGCTTCGGCGCCGCCGAAGTCCGGCGTCCGCGTCCCCGCAGGCGGCTCCACTGCCGGGGCTTCCAGTGCTGCTCGTGCCCGGCGGCTCCCGCTCGATCGCGAAACACGGGCCTGGCAGATTGCGCGCGCGACGCCAAGATTCGCAGCAGCCCATGGAGGCGTTCCTCGACTTCACCATCGGCCGGCAGCCGAACGACGAGACCTGCGGTCCCACCTGCCTGCAGGCGGTCTACCGCTACCACGGCGACGTCCTGCCCCTCGAGCAGATCATCCACGAGGTGCCGCGCCTGGAGAGCGGCGGCACCCTGGCCGTGTTGCTCGGCCAGCACGCTCTCAAGCGCGGCTACCACGCCTCGCTGCTCACCTACAACCTCAAGGTGTTCGATCCGACCTGGTTCGACCTGCCGCGTGCCGAGCTGACGGCAAAGCTCAAGGCGCATCGTGCGGTCGAGAAGTCTCCGCGCGTGCGCAAGGCCACCAAGGCCTACCTCGACTTCGTCGCTGCCGGCGGCGACGTGCACATGCGCGACCTCACGCCCGACGTGATCAGCACGCCACTGCAGCAGGGCATCCCGGTCTTGGCCGGCCTGTCGGCCACCTACCTCTACCGCACGGCTCGCGAGGTCGGCTCCCCCATGCGCTACGACGACCTGCACGGCGAGCCGCAGGGTCACTTCGTGGTGCTGGTCGGCTACTCGGTCCCCGACCGCACGGTCCTGGTCGCCGATCCGCAGCGCCCCAATCCCCTGTCCACCCACCCCATCTACACGGTGGACATGGACCGCCTGGTGTGCGCCATCATGCTGGGAGTCATCACCTTCGACGCCAACCTCTTGGTCCTCACGCGGGAGGGCGCCGCCTGGCCGCCGGCCGCCACGCCGCACGCCGCGGCGCCGTGAGCTTCCCGCTTCGCCGAGCACCGGTTGCCCTCGGCTTGCCCTGAGCCGTCCGTTCGCTACAAGCACTGCCACGCGCATGGGAATCCTCATCGTCGTCAACAACCCGGACACGTGGAAGTTGCGCGTGCCGGGCGTCGAGGTGGTGGCCGCTCGCGACTACCTCACCGACCCTCGCTTCTCGGAGATGCGGCAGACGACGGTGTTCAACCTGTGCCGCAGCTACGGCTACCAGAGGCTCGGCTACTACGTGTCCCTGCTCGCCGCCGCGCGTGGGCAGCGGGCCACGCCGAGCATCGAGACCATCCAGGACATGCGTTCGCAGGTCCTGACGCGGTTCACCAGCAACGAGCTGAACGAACTGGTGCAGCGGACTCTCAAGTCGATCCGGACCGACGAGTTCGTGCTCAGCATCTACTTCGGCAAGCCGCTGGCGGCCAAGCACGAGAAGCTGGCGCAGGCGCTGTTCTCGGCCTTCCCCGTGCCGCTACTGCGCGCCCGCTTCGCGCGCGAAGAGGAGGGCTCGTGGGACCTGCAGCACGTCGGCCCGATCCCGGCGAGCGAGGTGCCCGAGAGCCATCAGGAGTTCCTGCACGAGGCGGCCGAGGCCTACTTCAAGAAGGCGCACTTCACGCCGCGGCGCAGCAAACCGGCGCGCTACTACCTGGCCATCCTGCACGACCCCGAGGATCCGTCGCCGCCCTCCAATCCGCAGGCGCTCAAGCGCTTCGTTCAGGCGGCCAACTCCCTCGACTGCCAGGCCGACCTGGTCACCCGCGACGACCTCGGGCGGATCGGCGAGTACGACGCCCTGCTCATCCGCACGACCACGTCGGTCGACCACTTCACCTACCGCTTCGCGCGCCGCGCCGAGGCGGAAGGCATGCCCGTCGTCGACGACCCCAGCTCGATCCTGCGCTGCAGCAACAAGGTGTTCCTCGCGGAGATGCTGCAGCGTCACGACATCCCGGCGCCGAGGACGCTGGTGATCCACAAGAAGAACCGCCAGCTGGTGGCAGAGACCCTGGGCCTTCCCTGCATCCTCAAGGAGCCCGACTCGGCGTTCTCGCGCGGCGTGGTCAAGGTCGGCGATTCGACCGAGCTCGAACGCGAACTCGACCGCCTGCTCGACAAGTCCGAGCTGGTCATCGGCCAGGAGTTCGTGCGCACCGATTTCGACTGGCGCATCGGCATCTTCGACCGCAAGCCACTCTGGGCCTGCCGCTACCACATGGCCGCCGAGCACTGGCAGATCGTGTCGCGACAGGGCGGGACCACTCGCTACGGCCAGGTCGACTCGATCCCTCTCGACGTCGTGCCACCCGGGGTGCTCAAGATCGCGCTGCGCGCCGCCAACCTCATCGGCGACGGCCTGTACGGCGTCGACGTCAAGGCCGTGGGCAAGAAGGCGCTGGTCATCGAAGTCAACGACAACCCCAACCTCGATGGCGGCTACGAGGACCACTGCTTGGGCCTCGAGGTGTACCGACGCATCGTCGGCGGCCTCATCGAGCGCGTCGAAAGGCGTCGGGCGGCCAAATAGGCGATGGGCGGGGCGACCGGAGGTCGCCCGCCCATCGCCCCAGCGTTGCAGCGGATGGAGCCGAGGCTCCACCGCTGAACGCTGGGTGGCCGGATGACAGGGCGGCGCCGGTGATCGCAGCAGCGTGGCGGCAGAGGAACAGGTCCCACACCTGAACGCTGGGTGGCCGGATGACAGGGCGGCGTCGGCGATCGCAGCAGCGTGGCGGCGGAGGAACAGGTCCCACACCTGAACGCTGGGTGGCCGGATGGCAGGGGTCGTTGGCGATCGCAGCAGCTCGACGGCGGATGCAGCCTGGACTCCACCGCTGACCGCTGGGTCGGCCTCGCCGGAAAGTCCGCGACGCGACCCGGCCGCGGCTGCACAATGCCGCGGCGCTCAGCCCCGCGCGCCCACCGACCACCATGGAAGCGGCTCCTGCCGGCCCGGCCCCGTTGCACCTGTTCCAGGCCTACGGCGTGGAGCTGGAATACATGATCGTCGACGTCGACACGCTCGACGTGCGCCCCATCGCCGACGCGGTCCTCCGTGATGCGCAGGGCGAGGTGGTCTCGGACCTCGACTGGGACGCGATCAGTCTGTCGAACGAGCTGTGCGCGCACCTGCTCGAGTTCAAGACCAACGGCCCCGCCCCCAGCCTGTCCGGCCTCGCTGCCGCATTCCAGATGGCGCTGCGCCGCGCCGACCACGTCCTGCGTTCGCACGGGGCCCGCCTCCTCGGCAGCGGCATGCACCCGTGGATGGACCCCGCGCGCGAGCGGGTCCTGTGGCCGCACGAGTACGGCGAGGTCTACCGCGCCTTCGACCGCATCTTCGACTGCCGCGGGCACGGCTGGTCCAACTTGCAGAGCTGCCACCTCAATCTGCCCTTCGCCGACGACGCCGAGTTCGGCCGGCTGCACGCGGCCATCCGCCTGGTGCTGCCGCTGCTGCCGGCGCTCACCGCAGCCTCGCCGTTCGTCGACGGCCGCCGCGCCGCCGCCTTCGACCAGCGTCTGTTCACCTACCGCAACAACAGCAAGCGCGTGCCGTCCGTGGCCGGTCACGTCGTGCCCGAGAACGCGCGCAGCCGCGCCGAGTACCACACCGACATCCTCGAGCGCATCTGGCACGACATGGCACCGCTCGACCCGGACGGTGTGCTGCGCCACGAGTGGATCAACGCGCGCGGCGCCATTGCCCGCTTCGACCGGATGGCCATCGAGATCCGCGTGCTCGACAGCCAGGAGCACCCCGGCGCCGACATCGCCATCCTGGCAGCGGTGGGTGGACTGCTGCGCGGTCTGGTCGACGGCGAGGCGCCGTTCGGCGACGCCGACGAGCAGCGCGCCGTGCCGCTCGACGAACTGACGGCGACTCTGTGGGCGGTCGCCAGGGACGGCAGCCGCGCCCACGTCGATGCCCCGCACCTCCTGACCGTGCTCGGCCTCAGCACCCGGACCCGCACGGCCGCAGAGGTGTGGCGCGAGCTGCTGCCGCGCGCCCTGCCGCCCGGGGCGCCGGAGAACGCCGACTTCTGGCCCACCCTCGAGCTGATCCTGTCGCGCGGCACGCTCGGCGAGCGCCTCGCCCGGGCGGCCGGCCAAGACCCCACGCGCGCGACTCTGCACGCCATCTACGCCCGCCTGGCCGAGTGCCTGGTGCAGGGCGAGCCCTTCGTGTCGTGAGCCGGGCGGCCTCGGCGGCGATCGACCTGCCGCGCACGCTGCGCACCTCGACCATCGAGGGCTGCCTCTTCGCACTCATGGTCGGTCTGGGCGAGACCTACCTGGTCGCCAACGGCGTCGCGCTGCACGCCACCGCCATCCAGCTGGCCCTGTTGACGGCCATCCCGCTCCTGGTCGGCGGACTCGGCCCCGCTCTGGTGCTCTGGGCCCTGCGCCGCGGCGTGTCGCGCCGCCTCCTGTGCACGCTCGGCAGCGTCGGCCAGGCGGCAGCCGTGGCGTGGATGGCCTTCGACAACCTGCGCGGCACGCTCACGGTCGAGGAGTTGGTGGGTCTGTCGACGGTCTACCAAGTGTGCGGACAGGGCGTGGGCACGGCGTGGTCGTCCTGGTTCGGCGACCTGGTGCCCGCGGCACGGCGCACCACCTACTTCGCCGCGCGTTCGCGCCTGATGCAGCTGTGGAACTTCGCGGGCCTGCTGGCCGGCGGTACCTGCATCGCGCAGCTCGAGGGCCACCTCAAAGGCCTCGGCTTCGGCGTCAGTCTGGCTCTGGCAGCGGCCTGCCGCCTGGTCGGCGCCCTTCTCATGTGGCGCTCGCCGGAGCCGAGCGCGGGCCCCATGGCGCGCGGCCGCACCGTGGCGACCTTCTTCCTCACGCAACGCGGGCGGACGGCGCTGACCCTGCTCTTCGGCAGCGCGGCCTTCCAGGCCGCGACCTACCTGTCCGGCCCGTTCTACTCCCCCTACATGCTGGCCGAGCTGCACCTGAGCTACTTCGGCTACATGCTCGCGCTCGGAGCCCAGGCGGTGGTGAAGTTCGCGACCATGCGTGCTTGGGTGCGCATCGTCGACCGCCACAGCCCCAAGGTGGCCTACGGTCTCGGAGCGCTCCTGGCGGCGCTGGTGCCGCTGCCCTGGCTGTGGCTCGACGGCCTGCCCGGCGTGCTCTGTGCGCAGGCGTTCTCCGGCCTCGCCTGGGCAGGCTACGAGGTGGCGCTGTTCACCGTCCTCATGCACTGCTCGCGGCGCAGCACCCGCGCCCAGTTGTTCGCGGCGCAGACGTTCGGCAACGCGCTCGGCCAGTGCGGAGGCAGCCTGCTCGGCGGCTACCGCGTCGCCAGCCACGGCTATCTCGACGTGTTCGCCGCCAGCGCCGCCGCACGCACCGCCTTCGGCGTCGGCATGGTCGCGGTGCTGGCCGGTCTTCGTTTCGGGTTCCGCCGCCGCTTCGGTCTGCTCCTGCGGGTGGTCGGCTACCGCCCCGGGCCAGGCATGGTGCATCGGCCCATCGAGGAGCCCACGGCGAGGCCCGACGAGACCGCGTAGCTGTCGGCGCGACGGACTTCGACCGAGACAGCGCCATCGCAGCGTGCCACGGGCGGATTTGTCTGCACGACAGGGTATGCCGCGCCGTCTTCCTACGGTTGCCGGGTCCCCACACGTCCTCCGCAATCGCGCATGATGTCCTCGATGCCGTCCATCTCACTCCCGCGCCCGCGCTTGGCGTGGTCTCTGGCCGCCCTCCTGGCGCCGTTGGCCGCGCGCCTGCCGGCGCAGCCGTTCGCCACCGTCGTCCGGAGCCACTTCCCGCTCGCCGTCGGCGACGCCCAACTGCCCGAGATCGACGACTTGGTGGTCGGGGACATCGACGGCGACGGGCGTCCGGACGTGGTGGCCCTGGGGTCGGGCGCGCAGGTCTACCGCAGCGAGGGCGACGGCGGCCTGCGCGTGGTGCAGGATCTCACCATCTTCGGCGCCCTGCGCTGCGGGGCGCTGGTCGACGTCGATGGCGACCTCGACCTCGATCTGGTCCTGGCCGCGGGCTCCAACCGACCCAGTCGCTACCAGAGCGGCCCGATCTTCCTGCTGCGCAACGACGGCGGCACGTTCACCGACGTCACCGGCACGCAGATGCCGCTGCTGAATCTGGACACCTCGCAGCTGGTGGCCTTCGACCACGACGGCGACGGCGACTCCGACCTGGCCTGTGCCACCGACTCGTTCGGCCTCCAGGTGCTCGACAACGACGGCTTCGGGACGTTCACCGTCACCACCGCCGCGCGTCTGCCGGCCGGCCTCGTCGTCGCCACGGCGTCGCTTCTGGCCGCCACGGACCTCGACGGTGACGGAGACCGCGACCTCCTGGTCGTGCACGACGCCAACCCGCCCGCCTACGGCCATTTCCTCCGCAACGACGGCGCCGGCCACTTCGCCACCGCCGCCGGGCTCCTGCCCAACGGACCGTTCCGGGCCGTCCTCGACCTCGACGGCGACGGCGACGACGACCTGCTGACTCCGACCTTGCGCCTGCGCAACGACGGCGGCCTGGTGTTCACGCCGCTCGCCACCGGGGTCACCCTCGACTGTCGCAACCTGCGCGCCGCCGACTTCGACGGGGACGGACGCCGCGACCTGGTCGGCACCACCTACTTCTCGGGCAGCGTGCCGCACGTCTACTTGGCGCAGCCCAGCGGCGCCTACGTCGACGCGCCCGCGTTCCTCCCGGACGACATGCGCATCGCCGAAGCCGCCTTCCGCAACTACTGGGTGGGCGCATCGCCGCTGGCGGTGCTCGACCTCGATGGCGACGGGCGCCCCGACGTCGTGCACAGCGGTTGGCAGGGACACCTCTCGGCCAGCTCCTGGACGGTGGGGTTGCCGCCCAAGGTCCTCGTCAACCGCGACGGCGTCGCGCTGCGCGACGGCTCGCAGCGCACCCTGCCGCTGATCGAGCACGAGACCTACGGCGCGTTCGCCGGCGACCTCGACGGCGATGGCGACATCGACCTGCTGACCTGCCAAGAGCGCAGCCGGATCCTCCGCAACCGCGGCGACGGCTGGTTCTCGGTGGACGGCGAGCTCCCGACCGGCGGCCGCCGCGGGGTGCTGGCCGATCTGGACGGCGACGGCGACCTCGATCTCGTCGCCACCTGGGCGGAGTTCTTCTTCCCGCTGCCCGGACCGTTCACGGTCACCCTCAATCAGGGCTCGACCTGGGTTCCGGCGAACCCGCCGGTGACTCCGTCGGACGTGGCCGACATCGCCGCAGGCGACGTCGACGGGGATGGCGACGTCGACCTCGTGCTCGCGCGCTTCAACCCCACGTGGGGCGCCGACAACCTGCTGCTCCTCAACGGCGGACATGCCGACTTCACCAACGCCACCGCCGGACGCCTGCCGCCGGTGACGGAAGACACGGCGCGCGTATTGCTCGTCGATGTCGACGGCGACCGCGATCTCGACCTGGTCGAGCTGGTCATCGCCTATCCGGCCGGTCAGGTGCGCTTGCTGCTCAACGACGGCACGGGCCACTTCGCCGACGTCAGCACGCGCTTGCCGGCGCTCGCGCCGCTGGCGATGGCAGCGGTCGACTTCGACCGCGACGGCGACGTCGACATCGTCGTGCCGGGGACCACTCTCTCCAACGACGGCACCGGTCACTTCGCGGCGAGCGCCAACACGCTTCCCCGTTTCGATCATCTGGTCGACCTCGCCGGTACCTGGACCACGGTCCGCGGCGGCCTCAGCGGCGTCACCATCGGCAACGACTTCCACGTCTGGGCATGGAACCAAGACCACCGCGTGACCGTGCCCTTCGATGCCGATCTCGACGGCGACCTCGACCTGTTCGTGGCGCCCTCGTCCTCGCTGGGCACCCCCTACGACTTCAACTTCATCAGCGGCGTCCTGTTCAATCTCAGCCGCCAGCTCACCGCGCCGCGTCTGTTGCGCGTCGGCCGGCCCTGGCCGCTGCAGGTCCAGGCCGCCACGCCGGGCAGCCTGGCGCAGGTGGTCGTCGGCACGCGCGCGCTGCAGCCCCGCCTGGCGCTCGGCTCGCTCGGCTGGCTCGGGGTCGACCCGAGCGCCGCCGTGTTCCTGCCGGTCGTGGCGGCGGGCACCGCACCGACGCCGAACGAGATTCCGCTCGCCGTCCCCGCCAACGCGGCGCTCGTCGACGTCGACCTGTGGGCGCAGGCGCTCCTCGTGCCACCTGGCACCGGGTTGGCCGGCGCCGCCCTGACCGGCCTCGCGTACGACCGTGCTACCCGTTGATCGCGCCACCCTCTTGATCTTGCCACCCGCTGACCGTGCCGCCCATTGACCGTGCCCGCCGGGCAGTGCACGCGTCAGGGACGCGGCATCCAGGCCTCGAGACGCGCGACCGCCTTGTGGAAGGCCGCGCGCGCGGTCGCGGCGTTCTTCAGCCCCATCTCGGCGGCGATGGCGACGAAGTCCATGTCCAGCACCAAACGGCAATAGACGACCACGCGCGCGCGCGCGCCCAGGCGCAGCAACGCCGCCTCGAGCTCTTGTCCGACCTCGCGCTGCCGCAGGTCGTGGCTCGGCGACGGCTCGCGCGCCGACGGCTCGGCTGCGCGCACCCGCGTCGTGCGCAGGTCGCTCATGCGCCGCACGCGCCCGCCGCCGCGCTTGTCGGCGCCTCGCGCCCGCCATTGGTCGCGCACCCGCCGTTCCACCAACCGCGCCAGCCAGCAGACGAAGCTGGCGTCCGCCTGTTCGCTCCGGAAGCGGTCGAGCCCGGTGAAGGCCTCCGCGAGGACCTCCTGCACCAGGTCCTCGGCGGCGACGAAGTCGGCGAGGCCGTGGCCCATGCGCACGGCGACCAACCCGCGCACGCGGGCGGCGAAGCGACCGTGCAGACTGGCATAGGCGTCCTGGTCGCCGCTGCGTGCGCGGTGGATCAGCACGCGCGTCGGTTGCTCCGACGAAGTGGACACGGGTCTCGCTCACCATACCACCGGTCGGGCGGCACGACGCGAGAGCGACGGCAGGCCGAAGCCCGAGACTGTGCGCATCCTGACCCGTGAAGACGAACGCCCAGACGCAGCGCTGGCTCGAGGACGTGGGGCGCGCCCTGCGCACGCACTACGGCGTCGACGAGGCGCCCTCGAGCGCGCCCGGTCCCGATCCACGCTTCCTGAGCGACGTGCCCTACACGGTCGTGCACGAAGTCGCGCGCGGTGGCATGGGCCGCATCCTGCGCGTCGTCGATGCGCGCTTCGACCGCACTCTCGCCATGAAGGTGCCGCTGTCGCCCGCGGGTCGCGATGCGTCGCGCCTCCTCGCCGAGGCACGCCTGCTCGGCCGCTTGCAGCACCCGGGGATCGTGCCGGTCCACGACGTCGGCACCGACGCCGACGGCGCCCCCTACTTCACCATGCAGCTCGTCGAGGGCGAGAGCCTGGCCGAGCTGTTGGCGCGCGCGCGCGCCGGGGTCGCTGCGCAGTGGCCGCAGCCCCGCATCCTCGAGACCCTGGCCAAGGTGTGCGACACCGTCGCCTTCGCCCACGAGCAGGGGTCGTGCACCGCGATCTCAAACCCGGCAACGTGATGCTCGGCCGCTTCGGCGAGGTCTACGTCCTCGACTGGGGCATCGCCGGCGAGGCGAGCGCAGCCGCGGGCGCCGGCACGCCCGACTACATGGCGCCCGAGCAGGCAGACGGCGCCGCCGCCGGCCCCACCGCCGACGTGTACGCGCTCGGCGCCATACTGCGCGAGCTGGTGACAGGCTCGCCGCGCGCCGACGACCCGGTGCCACGCGCCGCACGCCACGCACCGCTCCTCGCCATCTGCCGGCGGGCCATGGCGCGCGAGCCCGGGCAGCGCTACGCCTCGACCGCCGAGCTCGCACACGACCTGCGCGCCTTCCTCGACGGCCGCGTGGTGCGCGCCTGGCGCTCGGGGCCGCTGGCCGAACTCGCGGCGTGGTACCGACGGCACCGGGCCACCGCGGCGACGGCCCTCGTCGCGGCCCTCGCTCTGGTGGCCCTGGCGACCTGGTTCGTGCTGCGCCTGGACCAGGCACGCGACCGCGCGGCCGAAGCCGCGCGCGCCGCCGAAGCCAGCCTGCGCGAACTCGACGAGCTGGCGGTGAGCGAGCGCGTCGACGACCTGCGCCGCCGGGGCGACGACCTGTGGCCGCTCGCACCCGCACAAGAGCCGCGGCTGCGCGCTTGGCTCGACGAGGCCGCGGCGCTCCGCCCGGTGCGCGACGCCCTGCAAGCGCGGCGGGCGGCGACCCGCAACGACGCCGATTCGCCCGCTCCCGCCCTGGCCCAACGCTGGCGCGACCGGCTGCTGGCCCGCACGCTGCAAGACCTGGCGGTGTTCCTCGACTCCGTCCCCGCCACGCCGTTCGCCGACGCCAACCAGGGGGCGGTCGCGGCCCGCCTCGAGCTCCTGGTCTCACTGCGGCGGGCCGCCGAGGGCGACGCCAGCCGACGCTGGTCGCAGGCAGCCGAAGACCTGCGCGCCGACGGTCGCTTCGCCGGCACGCGCCTGCGCCCTCAGTTCGATCTTCTCCCGCTCGGCCGCGATCCGCAGTCCGGCCTGCTGGAGTTCGCCCACCTGCCCAGCGGGGTCGCTCCGACCCGCGATGCCGACGGCCGCCTGCGCCTCGCGCCGGAGTGCGGCATCGTCCTCGTGCTCCTGCCGGGCGGCACCTTCGCCATGGGCGCGCAACCCGACGGACCCGCCAACCAAGACCCCGCGGCCGAGGCCAACGAGAGCCCGGTCCACACCCTCACCCTGGCGCCCTTCTTCTTGGCCAAACACGAGATGACCCAGGCACAGTGGCTGCGCACCTTCGGCGCGAACCCCAGCAACCACGACGCGCGCAGCCTGTTCGTGGACCCGGCGCGGGCGCCGCTGCACCCGGTGGAGAACGTGACCTGGTACGAGTGTCGCACCCACATGCGACGCCTCGGGCTGGAGTTGCCGACCGAAGCGCAGTGGGAGTACGCCGCGCGCTGCGCACCGGCGGCGGCCGGCGGCCGTGACCTGGCGGCCCCGCGCGCCAACCTGTCCGACCGCGCCCGGGCGCGAGCCCTGGCGGCGCAGTGTCCCGCGTTCGAGGCGAGCCTCGACGACGGCTTCGTGATGCACGCCCCGGTGGGATCGTTCGCCGCTGACGCCTGGGGTCTGCACGACCTGTTCGGCAACGTCTGGGAGTGGTGCCGCGACGAGTACTGCTCCTACGAGGTCGCAGCGCGCCCCGGGGACGGCGCCCGACCCTGCGACGAGAAGCCGCAGCTCGCCATCTACCGCGGCGGGGCCTTCGACACCCTGGCGGTCGAGGCGCGCGCCGCCAACCGCGCTGGGGCTCCCCCGGACGTGCGCCAGTTCACCGTCGGCGTGCGGCCAGCGCGCCGATTGGACGAGTCGGACTGAGAGCCCGAGAAGAAATCGTGATACGGGCTCTCAGATTGCCCCCGGTGGCCGCATCCGCGGCCACGCAGAGAGTGAGAAATCGATTGTTTCTCACTCTCTGAGCCGGATCGCCGCGCCCCGGCGCACTGGCCGAGGCGGCGCGTCGAGCCGGCGCTACGCCTGCTGCTTCGCCAGCCAGTCCACGTAGCCCTTGATCGAGGCGACGATCAAGTCGCGCGCCGACAGCGGCCCCAGGAACTCGTCGACGATCACCTTCTTGCCCTCGAGCAGCTTGTAGTCCTCGAAGAAGCGGCGCAGCTGCCGCGTCAGGTGGGTGGGCAGCTGGCCCAGATCGCGGTACTCGGCGAAGCCGGGGTCGTCGACGTGAACCGCCACGATCTTGTCGTCGGCATGGCCGTCGTCGAGCATGCGCATGGCGCCGATGGCGCGCACGCGCAGGATGCTCAGCGGGTGCACCGGCTCGCTGTTGAGGACGATGACGTCGAGCGGGTCGGCGTCGTCGCAGTAGGTGCGCGGCAGGAACCCGTAGTTGTGCGGGTACATCACCGAGCTGTACAGGATGCGGTCGACGCGCAGCAGACCCGTCTCCTTGTCGAGCTCGTACTTGACCTTGCTGCCCTTGGGAATCTCGACCACGGCGGTGAAGATGCCGGCGCGTTCGTCTACCCAGGTGTCGAGATCGTGCCAGGCGTGCACCCCGTGGCGAGCGTCCCGGTCGGGATCGTGAAGCTGGACCCTGCTGTCGTTCATGCGTGTCGCGCGGACGTCGGCCGCGCCTCCGGTTGTTGGCCCACTCTTGCGGCCCACTCTTGCCGACGAATCTCGCGGCCACCCTACGGCCTCGCCGCACTCGCCAGCCGGACATCGGCCCGAGCGCAGGGCGGCGAACACCCGGGCACGTTCCGTATTTCGGACCCCGGGGCCCCCTGTCCGTACCCCCGCACCAGGTCCCCGCTCGCGCCGGCTCTAGTCGTGCGACGCCCGGTGCCGATCTCGATCGTATGGCCGCCGTTCCGACCGTCCTGCAACCGTTGATCGACGAGGCCGCCGCCTCCGTCCCGGGCGCTCGCGACCGCCTCAGCGCCGCCATCGCCCAGGTCCTCGACCCCGTGCTCGACCGAGAACCTCCGGCGGGGCAGGTCGACGCTCTCCGCCGTCTGCTCGCCAGCCTGCGCGCCGGCGTCGGCCAGCACTCGCTCCCCGGCCGCAGCGCCCAGCCGGTGTTGCTCGCCGCCGCCGATGCCGTGCGTCTCGCCCTCGCCGCGCGCACCCCTGGGTCGACGTCGCAGCGCGAAGGCGCGCGCCTGCCGCAGACCGCCCTCGAGCTGCTGGCCGAGGGCGCCCTCGACCAGTTGGAGCACGCCAACCGCATCTTCGTCGAGATCGAGCGCGAAGACGCCCCCGCGGCGCAGGTGGCCCGCCTGCGCTTCTACGCTGGCCTCGACCTGCCGGAGATCGCGGCGGTGCTCGAGATGTCGAGCAACAACGTGCGCCGCGCCTGGAACCGCGCCCGCGCCCGCCTGCGCGGCTGAGCCGAAGGCTCGCGATCGCGAAGGCGATCGCCAGCAACATGCTCAGAAGCCCGTACACTCGGTTCTCTCGGGTTCTGAGCTCGTGACCGGCTGACCGCGGCGCTACTCGACCTTCATGTCGACGACCGAGGCGTCGGCGTCGGGCAGGCGGATGCGCAGCGACTCGAGCAGACCGACGAGTACCTCGCTCACCACCAGGTCGCGGTACCAGTTGCGGTTGCCGGGCACGACGTACCACGGCGCCGACGCGGTGCTGGTCTCGGCCAGCGCCTCTTCGTAGGCGCGCATGTAGGCGTCCCACCGCGCGCGCTCCTCGAGGTCGCGCGCGTTGAACTTCCAGCGCTTCTTCGGGTCGTCGATCCGCTCTTGCAGGCGCTGGCGCTGCTCGTCCTTGCTGATGTGCAGGAAGAACTTGACGACGTGGGTTCCCTCGTCGACGAGCATCTGCTCGAAGGCGGCGATGTGCCGGTAGCGCGCCCGCCAACGCGTCTCCGGCGCCAGCTCGTGCACCCGCACCACCAGCACGTCCTCGTAGTGGCTGCGGTTGAAGATGGCGATCTCGCCGTTGCCGGGCACGTGCGGGTGCACCCGCCAGAGGAAGTCGTGCGCCAGCTCCGGCGCGGTCGGTGCCTTGAAGCAGCGCACCCGCACCCCCTGCGGGTTCACCCCCTCGAACACCGAGCGGATGGTGCCGTCCTTGCCGCCGGCGTCGAGCGCCTGCAGCACGACGAGCACGCGGTGCTTGCCCTCGGCGTACAAGGCCTCCTGCAGCTCTTCGAGGCGCCGGTTGAGCTTCTCGACCCGCTCCTTGCCCTCGTGCTTGTCGCCGTCGAAGGCAGAACGGTCGTCGGGGTCGAACTGGCTCAGGTCGAGCTTGCCGGGCCGCACGCGGTAGCGGTCGAACGGGTTGGCCATTGGTAGATCTCAGGTGATGAGGAAGAAGAATGCAATTCGAAGCCCCACCACCTGAGACCCCCTTTCAAACCGTGCGTGCGGATTTCCCACACACGGCTTACCGATGGTCTCTCGGTGTCGCCGCATTGCACGGCCTCCGGGTATTGGACGGTGCCGCGCAGGCGATGGAGTCCGAAGGAGTGGAAGTAGTCGCGGCCCCAACGCTCGACTTACCCGCGCGCAGGTGACGACCCTTGCGCTGCACTCGCAGCGCTCGGAGCCGCCGCCACACGTAGGTGTCGGCCTGGCTGAAGCGGTTCGCCGCGTTCCCCGTGCGGAAGTAGCAGCAACCCGCAAATTCCGGTACACCTCGTGCCGATGAATACCGTGTGAGCTTTCGGCTCTCGGCGCGAGAACGTGAACAGCTCGCCGACATCCGTCGCCACCAGCGCGGTGAGGCGCGGCGGTATCGACGCGCCCGGATGGTGCTGCTCGCGACGTCGGGGGAGCCGGTCGCCGCGATCGCGCGGCACGTCACCAACCGCATCGCGCGTGAGCGGATGGTTGGAGCGTTTCGCGGAGCGACGCGTTGGCGGCTTGGCCGACCTCGCGCGCCCGGGTCGTCTGCGCGAGGTCAGTGCACTCGAGCGCCACCAGGTGATCGCGTCGGCATGCGCATCGCCCAAGAGCTCTGGGTTGTCCCGTAATCGGTGGACTCACCAGTCGCTTGCCGAGGCGCTGATCGCCAAGAGACTGGCCCGAAGGATCAGCACCTCCAACGGCGGACGCATCCTCGACGAAGCCGAGATCAAACCTCAACGAGTGAACACAAGCTCTGCGCCAACCTCGACGGCTTCTCCCTGCATGCTGCCTTGGTCAGCCGCAAGCGCTCGTGCACGATGGTCAGGTGTCGAGGTGCCGCCAACGGCGCGTGCGCTTGTCGTAGCGCGGCGCAGTCCTGTCGCACTCGGGGCATCCAAGGCTGAGCGTGGGATCCGCATCTACGCGCACCACGACTTCCTCACTCTTCACGTCGAGCTTGACGTCGGTGACCGTCCACGGGAGCTGGATGCCGAAGATCTGCGTGTAGAACTGCCGCTCGTCCATCTCTCCCAGCGTACGGCAATACGCACCCGTCTTCTCCTCGGAGGCTCTGCTTCAAGCGCGCCAGGACGGCGCCGCTGCACCCTCGTCGCTCACCCGATTACCCACACGAAAGCCTGAAGACCCGACGCAACTTGCTCTATCTCGCACACGCGTCATTGTCCCTCCCTCTCCTCGGACAACAACTGGACGAGCAACATCAGCTGAAGACGCACTCGGTACTTTTCGTCACGCAGTCTTTTGGCCGCTTCGAAATCCTGACTGGCTTCCGCCTGCTCAACCGCTACTACCAAGGCAGCCTCGCGATCCATGAAGCGCCTCACTCGCTTGTCGCCGGCCATTGCTAGGACTGCACTATTGCGACCTTTCTCATGCTCGATCGTCTCCTGGATTTCCGCCTCCCATTGGACGGAGTCGGCAAGAGCCCTTTCGGCAAACGCTGCCGCAGCCTTGGGCCCATTGGTCCATCGGCCCTCAAGCGACTCGTCTTCGGTCAAAGCAAACAGCAAGTGCCCCCTCGTCACATGAGATTGCCCCATCGCGTGACACTTGGCCACTGCTCGCCCAAGGACTGACTGTGTCCCCGGGTCCATTGACGCCGGCATGACGCCCTGCGTAGCCGATCCCTCAAGCTTCGGCGCGGATGAGACACGAAACATGCCGCCAAGCTGCCCGAGACTTGCAGCAATGGCATCCAGCAGATGACCGGGTCCCACCGGCTTGTTGGAGTCCGAGGCGAGCCGACTCGCGAGCTGTACTGTGCGTGCCAGCGCTCGAGTGAACTTCACAGTCACCCTCCGGGACCGATTGGAACGGGGGTTGTAGGCCACCCGGGTATGGGGCTCGGCTTTGGAAGCAGCCTGCCGGGCAGACGCCCGAGCTTCTTCAGCCACTCCCACACCGCGCGTGGGTTTTTGATAGCAGCCAGCAGGAAGACCGCAAGTAGAACGTCGAGCCACTCCACCTCGAGGCCTCTGCATGGGCAATCTCGGTCCCAAAAAATGTCACAGAAGTAGAACGTGAATCCCCACCACCCCGTGTAGGTTTGCCGCAAGCACTCCGGATCCATGAAGCACTCGGCTCCTCGTTCGCCCATGACCCAACACAGACGAGGACCCTCCCGAGATTCGCGGCCAGATTGCGGAGAAATGCCACCGCGCCGAAAAGTCTCGACTAGACGCACCGCGTGCCGCATCGCCTCTTGGGGTGACGCTAGCACCCTCTTGACCGTGTCTACATGACTTCTGCTCACAACGCCGTCCGCGATGCGGCCATGAATGATCCCTCCAGTTATGATGTCTCCGATCTTGGAGAACTCATCGGGGACCGCTGGGCGGTAGGAAAGCGATGTGACGAATCGCGCGAGTTCCTCCAGAGCATCGCCGACGGACAATCCCCTGGAGATCGTGGGTCCGCCAATGATACTCGGAGTATTCTGGATGCCTGCTTCCGCCGCCCCAAATCCCCCCAAGGGAGGGACACGCCGGTCGCGAATCTTCATAAAGTCATAGGTATGGTGGCTACCATCGCTTGAGTATCGAGGGAGAAGAGGCGCGGTGCAGCGATCTTGAAGTGGCACTCGTCTGCCAATCGTTTGTCGCGCGGGTTCCACCAAACTGCCGTGTCGATGCGTGCCGCTTGCCTGCTCGCCGACGCATGCCTTGCATCCCATGTCATCACCTCGTCACAGGTTCGCCAAGTTGACGCCGGCGGCGACGATGGCAAAGCTAAACCCCTCGCCGCCAACGGAGTACGACAGCCGCAGGTACGACACCGCGATGCCTGTCACCGCGGCCGGCAGCGCGAATCCGATCGCGAACGTCGTCCCCAGCGTCGCCAGCGTCGTCCAGCTCTCCAGGTCGTCGCTGCCCTGCACCACTGCGGTCAGGGTCTCGTCCGAGTTCAGCACCACGAGGTCGAAGCGCGCGGCGTTGAAGCCTCGTACGTCGACGCTTCGCGACACATCCACCGCTGGTGGCGTCTGCAGCACGTTCGAGGTCACGTGCTGGCGAAGAGAGAGGACGTTGTAGCTCATGCCCAGGACCTCGGCTATTGTTGCGTGACTGACAGGGTCAGCGCCACGATGGCCTTGCCACTGCCGTTGATCGTGTACTTCATCCGCACGTACGACGCCGAGATGGCCGTGATCGCCGTGAGCAACGTGTACCCCACCGCCGACACGTTCTGCGACGAGCCCTTGTTCGACCAGTTCTCAAGGTCGTTGCTCTCCTGCAGCTGGAACGTCACGTTGGTGGCGGTCTGCACCTGTAACACCACGGCGCCCTGCGCGGCGTTCGCACCGGCCGTGCTCACCGGCTGAGAGACTTCGGACGTCGGTCCGGTAGCGCCGGCGGTGTCGAGCGAGAGGGCCCTGGCAAGCTGTTGTTCCACAACGGTTCCCTTTCAGTTGGTGTAAGTCGTCAAGTCCACGAAGAAGATGCCGAGGTCACCCGTCAGAGTGAACTTCAGGCGGATGTACGGTGCGAGGATGGGAGTCATAGGGTCCAGCGGTGCTACGCCCACGTCAGCCACGTCCTGGCTCCCCGCCGGGCCGATGGACGGCTCGCTCCAGTTCTCCCCGTCCATGCTCACCTGGAGCGTCACGTTCACGTCGGGCGTCGATCCGCTGAGCTGCTGCATCACCACCGATGCACCGCAGCTGTTGAACCCCGACATCGGTATGGCCGGCGAGTAGACCACGTTCCCCGAGCCCGACAGCGTCAACCGAAAAGTCCGAGAACGCTTCATGACGTCCCTTCCGAGGCAGCCGAGCTTCTGAATCGGTCTCCACCGAACGAGAGAATGGCCCCGAGGCCGTCGATGCCGAGAGTCACCGTCTGGGGCGAACCCACGTCGAACCAGGTCGTGCCGTCGTCGCTGCGCTGCACTTGCACATGAAGCATCGCTCTCGGCGAGTCCCCGGCACTCATGCGCTCTCTTCTCGCGCCATGCGGAGCTGGCGATGGATTCGGTTCTGCGGACATAGCTCACTTACTTTCTTGCGGAGCATCGGCCTTCCACCCGGCCGCGCCACGGACGAGCTTGAGCACTCATGGTGGCGGTGCGCTCGCTACCACTAGCACTAGCTCGGCCGCCTCTACTACCGTTGCTTCGCGCGCTTGAGAAGCGGTGCGTTTCTGAGTTTTTCTTTCGTGCACGCCGCCACCGTCCTGCTCTCTCCCGCAGCGACGTCGCGCAGCTCCTCCTTCTCCACGTCCGAGAGCCCCGGCACCCCGGCGAGGACCTCCTCCACTGCGTGCCAGTCGTCACATCGGCACGCGAGACCGAACGATTCGTAGTCGCCGTCCCACGCCGAGGCGGCCAGCGAGAGGGACACCGTGCCGACCTCACGTCGGACCTGCCGCCATCGCATCGCGCAGCGGTTACGCGCCGCCACCATCACCCATGCAGCCGGGTTCTCGACGCTGACTCCATTCCTGAGTTTGGCGAACAGCGCCACGAGCGCCTCTTGTGCGACGTCGAGCCGATCCTGCGCGGAGAGCGAGTAGCCGTAGTGCTTCGCCGCGATTCGGGCCTGACGCAGGAGTTCCGAAGCGAGGGCCTGCGGCAGCGGCCAAAGACAAGGCGTCATGATCGCTCCTCACGAGAGGTTGGCACGGAGGGGGAAGCCAGGAGCCAGGAGCCAGGAGCCAGGAGCGGGTTCTTCTCTTCAACGTTACGACCTCCAGTTCGCGCGACAGAGTAGCCGCGGTCGACGAGGAGGCAACCGGGCCAAAGCCAGGAAACCGGCGGGACGTTCCACCACGGTTGGCTCACGCGCTTGATAGTGCGACGGATCGCCCGGGCGGAGGGCAGATAGCCGACTCATCGCGCCAAGAGTACTTCGTGTCGACGGCGGTCACGATCACGTGAATCCGGCGGCGTGTTCGGCCGCCAGGATCCGCGGATCGGCGTTGGCCGCCGGTGGCGAGGAGAGCTCCAGCGCGGTCCGAAGCCGAGATTCGAAGCACGTCGGCAACCTGAAGCATCTCGTGGGCGCGAGCAGGTTCGCAGTACTGCGGCAGTGGCAGGCGCTGCCAGACGCCGTCCCTTACGCCAACGCGCCAGGTTCGGTGATCGAGGAGTCCACTGTCGAGGAGCCGCTGCAGGGCGACGTCGACCTCGTGTTTGCTCATACCGAGCGCAAGCGCCATGCGTCCGCGACCGAAGAAGGACGCACCGCGCCGGTCGGCGGCGAGCGCGCGAGGAGGACATCGCCGCTGCGTGCGGGCCGATCTCGGGCATTGGGCGGTGCCGCGCAGGCGATGGAGTCCGAAGGAGTGGAAGTAGTCGCGGCCCCAACGCTCGACCTCACCCGCGCGCAGGTGACGACCCTTGTGCCCTGCACTCGCAGCGCTCGGAGCCGCCGCCACACGTAGGTGTCGGCCTGGTTGAAGCGCTTCGCCGCGTTCCCGGAAGTAGTTGCCCCAACCGCGCAGCAGCGGCCCGGTCTCCCGGTGACGGCTGGGGCCTGCTACCCGGCGCTTCGGCGCTTTCCGGGACGGGACTGACTCCCGCTGATCGAGAACGACGTGCGCCTGCCTTCCCGGGCTCCGGGAGTTCGAGTCGGCAGAACGGTCACGACGCACAATAGCGGCAAGCGTAGGGTCCGGCCGGCCGGGCGTCGCCCCTCGCACCCGCGTTGCCGTGGATGGAGTCTGACGCCATCGCCAGGTTGCATGCGCGCCGGCAGCCGCGACGATGGCGACGATGCCGAACCCGCGCCGACGCTCCCGTGCGCTCCTCGCCGCGCTGATCGGCATCGGCCTCGCCGCCGGCACCGGCGGTGCGATCGGCGAGTGGTGGCTGCGCCGCCAGGAAGGTCCCGCCCCCATGCGTTGGGGTTGGCGCGATCCGTTCGCCGAGCACGGCCGGCGGCCGCCGGCGGAGCTGAACCAACTCGGCTACCGCGGGCAGAAGATCGAGTACGGCCCCGACGACCTCGTCGTGCTCCTGGTCGGCGACTCGCAGGTGCAAGCCGACGCGTGCCCGTTCGCGGCGATGCCCGAGCGGCGGCTCGAGGCGCACCTGCGCGCGGCGAGCGGCCGGCACGTGCGCGTGTTCTCGGTCGGCGCGCTCGGCTACGGCACCGACCAGGAGTGCCTCGCCCTCGACGACTACCTGGCTCGACACCGGGCCGACATCGTCGTCACCTGGCTGACCACCGGCAACGATCCGCGCGAGGTGCTCCTACCCGTCGCGCCGGTGCCGAAGCCGACCTTCTGGCTCGAGGGCGATCGCCTGTGCGGTCCGCTGGCCCGGATCGGCGACCCGGTGCCGCACGGCCTGCGCCTCTGGCAGCGCCTGCGCGACTGGTGGCGCGGCGACTTCAACGAGTACTGGCACCGGCACGTGCTGCCACCGGTCGCCGCACCGCTCCCCGTCGACGAGGCCCAGGCGCGCACCGACTGGGGCTGGTTCGACAAGAGCGTTCGCGGGCCGCAGGCGGCGCAGGACTTCCGCCGCGAGTTCCTGGGCGTCCTGGCCCAGATCGACCCGCCGAGCCCCCGCGCCGTCTACGCCACCACCCTCATCCAACGCCTGCTGCAGCGGATGCGCGCCGTCACGGAGGCCCAGGGCGGGGTGTTCCGGGTCCTGGTCGACGAGCGCAGCGACGCGACGCTGCCCGACGGCCTGTACGAGACCACGGCCGGCGACCAGCGCCTGCGTCTGCGCCTGACCCGCCGCGCCTTCGACGCGAACCTGGCGCGCATGACGGCCGACCTCGACGTCGCCCGCATCCCCGTGACGGTCGAGACCTGGGCGGCGAGCGCCGACGATCCTCACCTCAACGCCGCGGCCGTCGACCAGGTCATGCACGATCTGGCGAGCGAGCTGGTCCGCACGATGCCCAAGCGATAGGCACCGGGCCCGGCCCACGATCCGCGACATCTTCCTGTCGTCCTCGCGGCGCCCACGCGATGCTGACGGCTTCGCTGCTCCGCTCATCCCGTGCCAGCTCCTCGCCGACTGTCGTCACGCCTGCTCCTCCTGGGCTTCGGCCTCCTCTTCTCGCTGGTGGTCGCCGAGATCGCCGCCCGCGTCTGGGTGGCGATGCGTTGGCCGGCCGAGCGGGTCGCGCTCCTGACGACCCACTCGCCCGTGCGTGGCAAGTTCGCCAGCCACCCGAACCTGCCTTTCGTGCTCAACCCGGCGTGGGAGGGCCACAACAGCCTGGGCTTGCGTGGCCCCGAGCTGCAGGTGCCGAAGCCGCCGGGTGTGCGCCGCGTCGCCTGCGTCGGCGCGTCGACGACCTACGGCCTCTACACCAGCGCCGAGGAAGCCTACCCGGCCCGTCTGGCCGCGCTCCTCGCCGGGACGCACGGTCCGTTCGAGGCGATGAACGCCGGCGTCCCCGGCTGGGTGTCGACCGAGTGGCTGACCAACTTCGTGCTGCGCGTGCTGCCGCTCGAGCCGGACGCGGTCGTCGTGCTGGAAGGGCGCAACGAGGTGCTGGCGCAGGCCTACAACGGCTTCCGCCCCGACTACACCCATTACCGCCGCGCCGGCTTCAACTACACGGTGTCGAACTACGGCCACAAGGAGCTGTTCGGCTGGTCGCGCTTGGCGATGGTGATGTGCACCCTGCGCGGCGAGCGCTTCGGCTGGTCGGAGACCGCCGAGCACCCGCTCTACGGCGGCCTCGTCTGGGAGAACAAGCCCGACGCGGCCGACCTGGCTCGCAACCTCGGCGAGCCGGCGCGCCTCGCCACCTACCGGCGCTGCCTCGAGACCATCGTCGGCGTGTGCAAGAGCCGCGGCATCCCCGTGGTCCTCTGCACGATGGCGCTGCGCCCGGAGAAGCTCGCCATCAACGAACTCGAGGTCACCGCTGCCACCAAGGAGCTCTTCGGCAGGCAAGTCGAAGCCAACAATGCCTGCGTGCGCGAGGTCGCGGATGCGCTCCAGGCACCGCTCGCCGAGACGTCGCTGCTGCGCGAAAAGCCGCAGCACTTCGAGGACGACTGCCACCTCGACGCCGCCGGCCACCAGCGCCGCGCCGAGATCGTGTACGACGTGCTGGCGCCGCTCCTGCCGAACGGCAAGTAGGTCCCAGCGTCGTCCGCGCCATCCCGGCGCGCCGGCTCAGCGCTGCACGCTCACCGTGCGCGGCAGGCTCTCGACGCTGAGCGGCGCGCCCACCACGGTGTTGCTGGCGGCATCGATGGTCAGAAGCTGCGGCGTCGGATGCGCCGAGTCCTCGACCACCGTCACCAGCACGCGGCTGCCGTCGGCGGTCGGCACCGCGGCGCTGGGCCCGCCGCCGGCGGAGTACGGGCGCGGGTCGATCAGGATGCGGGTCGCGAGCGTGTTCCGGGTGGCGCTGCGTCGGTCGACATCGAAGCGCAGCACCTCGCCGACGCCGTTGAGGTCGGTCTGCGCGAGCCAAAGGTTGCGGCCCAGCAAGTCGAGCGCGATCTCGCTCTGACCGACGCCACGGGTGGCGATCGCCGCGACCTCGACCTCGTTCACGGCGTCGACGACCTTCAGCGAGCTGCCGTTGGCAAAGCCATTGACGAAGGGGCCCGGGGTGAAGCCGAACTCGAGGACGTACACGAACAGGCCGTCGGGCGACACGCGCAGGGCGTCGTGGGTCGCCAGGCTGCCGAGCAGGGTGACCACGCCGGACAGCGAGATGGGGATGCTGTGGTACGGGTAGGTGCCGACGGTGAGGTCGACGATGCCCAGGGTGCCGCTGCCCGGATACGCCGCGTTCTCGCCGAAGGCGATGAACAGCTTGCGGCCGTCCGGCGTCACCGCCACGTCGAGCGGACCGGTGAAGATCGTGGTGGCGTTGCCGGTGATCGGCGTGGGGATCTTGGCGAGCACCGTGTGGTAGGTGGTGCTGCTCGGATCGGTGTCGATGATGTCGACGCCGTCGTGCACCGGCACGTACAGACGCAGCTCGTCCGGCGAGAACTCGCCGCGATAGCGCACCCCGCCGGTGTTGGCGATCGTGGCGATCTGCACCGCCGGACGTACCGACACGTCGTAGACCACCACGTGGTTGCGCTGCGAGCCCGGCTCGCACACGTACATGCGCCGGCGATCGCGGCTCAGCGCGATGCTGCCGTTCTCGCTGTTGCCGATGCGGTCGACGACCGTGCCGGCAGCGACGTCGACGACCAAGAGCGAGTTGGCCGTCTGGCGCTGGCAGCCGACCACCGCCAACGGCCGCAAGAAGTCCGCCTGCGTCGCGTCGGTGAGCAGCGCGCCGGCACCGTCGATCAGGATTCCCTGGAAGTACAGCGTCGCCCCGTGCAGCACGCCGGGGATCCCGAGCACGAGGCTCGAGCCCATGGGCAGCACCACCCCCGCCATCGGGTCCGCGATGAGCGTGCCCGGCAGGAACGGCAGGCTGAGCGCGGTGCGGCCGCTGCTGAGGATGGCCGCACCGGCCGGGGAGGAAGTCGGCGCGTCGCGGAACGACAGCGCCGCCGTGGTGCCGGGGATCCACGAGTCGAGGACGAAGCGCGGCACCCGTCCATGGCTGGCCAACGCACCTCCGCCGAGATCCTGAGCCGGCAGCGAGGCGACGACGAGAGGCAGGAGAGCGAAACGAGCGAGCGAGCGTGGGCGCATGGCGAGACAGCGGTTGGTCGCCGAGAAAACGTGGGCGAGTCCGAACGCGGAGGGACGCAGACGTGAACCAGCGTTCAGCGGCGGAGCCTTGGCTCCATCCGCCGCAGCGTTGGTGCGATGGCCGGCGACCTCGGTCGTCCGGCCATCGCGCATTCTACGCTCCGGCCGATCACTCGACCGCCCGGGGCGCTCGCGACGCCTGGGTCGCGCGGGCGCGCCGTGGAGACTCACCTTCCGATCAGCGTGCCGACAGGTCGACCGGCAGCGGACCCAGGGCCGAGGTCGTGGTGGCGAGGCCCGCACGAGAAAGTCGGCGATGAGTGCGGAATCCGTTGCGGCCATCGCCCGCGGCGCACGTGTGACGGGCGACACGACCCACGCAAACCATTGGCGAAAGGCTTCCCCATGTTCCGCTCGTCCCACTCCTTGTCGTCGCTCGCTCGCACCGTCGCTCGCACCGTCGCGCGCACCTCCCGGTGCGCACCCGTCGCCTTGCTGACCCTCGTCGCCGGCGTCGCCGGCCAGACCCTGGTGGCCGACATCCATCCGAGCGGCAGCAGCTACCCCGATCTCTTCCGCTCCTGCTGGTTCGAAGGGCGCCTCTATTTCGCGGCCGACGACGGCACGCACGGCGCCGAGTTGTGGTGCAGTGACGGCACGGCCAGCGGCACCGCCCTCGTCGCCGACGTCCGCCCCGGGTCCGCCGGGTCGTCGCCGACGCTCCTGGTGGCCTTCCGCGGCGCGATCTACTTCGTTGCCAACGACGGCGTGCACGGCAGCGAGCTGTGGCGCACCGACGGCACCGCCACCGGCACGACCATGGTCGCCGACGTACGTCCCGGCTCGGCGAGTTCGTCGATGCGCGACCTCATGGCGGTCGGCGACCACCTGTTCTTCGCGGCCGACGACGGTGCGCACGGCCTCGAGCCCTGGGTGTCGGACGGCACCGCGACCGGCACGATGCTCCTGGCCGACGTCCGACCCGGCGCCAACGCCTCTTCGCCCCAGCAGTTCGCCGACGTGCACGGGGCGGTGTTGTTCCGTGCCGACGACGGCACGACCGGCGCCGAACCCTGGATCTCGGACGGCACCCCCGCCGGCACCCGGCTGTTCGTGGACGCGACGCCCGGCGCCGGCTCCACCTGGCCGCTGAGCTTCACGCCGTTCGGCCCCGTCGTCCTGTTCGCCGGGCATGCGAACATCGACGGCACCGAGCTGTGGGTGACCGATGGCACGGCGGCCGGCACGCACATGGTGCTCGACCTCGGCACCGGCGCGCTCTCCGGCGTCAACGGCCCGATCGTCCGGCTCGGCGACGCGGTCTACTTCAATGGTGGGCCGAGCGGCGACGGCTTGTGGAAGTCGGACGGAACCGCGACCGGCACGGTCGCCGTCGCCAGTGGGTCGGCGCAGGAACTCACCGTGGCCGGCGATCGCCTGTTCTGGGTGAACGAGCATGCCAACGGCGTGGACCTCTGGGTGACCGACGGCAGCACGAGCGGCACGCAGGACCTCGGCACCATCCACACCTATGGCCGCATGGAAGGCTATGGGTTGAGCGCCGCCGGACCGGGCGTGGTCTTCCTCGGCGAAGATCCGGTGCACGGCGACGAGCTGTGGACGTCGGACGGCACCGCGATGGGCACCGGCCTGCGCGCCGACCTGGTGCCGGGCAGCGCCAGCTCGGATCCCGACGGCTTCGTCGCGCACGGCGGCCGCGTATGGTTCCGGGCCAACGGGTCGGAGGGCAACGAGCTGTGGCGCCTGGAGGCCGCCACGGTCGAGACCTTCGGCAGCGCCTGCACCGGCACCGGCACCCTGGCGCCACGAATCGCCGCCCTCGGCGCGCCGCGCATCGGCAGGACCTGGACGCCGACCCTGAGCGCGGCACAGCCCACGGCGTTGGCCGCCCTGCTCCTCGGCACCGGCCGCAGCAGTTTGCCCCTGCCGCCAACCGGCGCTTGCCGGATCCTGGTCGACTCGATCCTCACGCAGGTGCTGCGCACCACCGACACCACCGGCCGAGCGAGCCTCGACTTGGCGATTCCCGGCGACCCCTTGCTGCTCGGCGTCTCGCTCGACCTGCAGTGGCTGGCCGAAGACCCGAGCGGCCCGGCCCTCGGCGTTGCCACCGCCAGCGCCGCCCTCGAGGCGACGGTCGGTTCCTGAGCCTGGGAGGACTCGCGGACGCAACGGCGGCCGCGCGGTCACGCCGTGGAGACTCACATTCCGATCAGCGCCGTCGCCGCATCCGACACGACCAGGCCGAGCGGGTTCGCGGCCACATCGACGAGGAGCCCCTGCACGTGGAACACGCCGCCCGCCAGCGTCGGGTCCGGTGGGATCGCCACGCGGGCGCGGCCGCTCGACACCGGCACGAAGAAGTCCGGGCTGATGCGGAGCTGGCAGCCCGGCATGCGCAGGGCCGACAGGTCGAGCGGCAGCGGACCCAGGGCCGAGGTGGTGGTGGAGAAGCCCGCCATCAGCACCGCACCCTGGGCGGGCGCCGGGGCGAGGTCGACGTCCAGGGTCTGCCCGACCTGCGGCAGCGCCGCCGCCGACAGACCCGTGACTCCGCCCGTGCCCGGGCACCCCGGGCCGGCGAAGTCGAAGCCCCCGGGCAGCGCCAGCGCCAGCGTGAAGTAGCGCCCGCCCGACAGCTTGGCCATCGTCCAGCCCGGCGGCAGGACCGGCACGTCCCGCTGCCAGTGTGTCTTGTCGCCCCACGCCACCACCGAGCCGTCGCTGCGCCGCGCGACGCTGTGGTACCACCCCGCCGTGATCGCCGTGTAGCGCAGGCCCGGCGGCAGCGGCGGCACGGTCGTCTGGCCATAGCCGTTCTCGCCCCACCCCACCACCGCGCCGTCGCTGCGCAGCGCCAGGAAGTGCCGGCGGCCCGCGGCGAGCCTCACGTAGCGCAGGCCGGGCGGCGGCGCCGGCGGCGTGAAGCCGCTGGACGAGAGGCGTTCGGCGGTGCCGTCGCTCCGCCGCGCGATCACCTCGTGGTCGCCGCCCGCGATCTCGACGTAGCGCAGCCCCGGCGGCGGCGTGCGCACGAAGGTGTTGTCGCCTGCCGACACCACCACCCCGTCGCTGCGCAGCGCGATCGAGTCCTGGTTGCCCGCCGCGATCGCCGTGTACACCAGCCCCGGCGGCGGCGCCGGGAGATAGAGCTGCCCGGCGTTGTTGCCCCCCCAGGCGATCGCCTGCCCGTCGCTGCGCAGGGCGAGGACGTGCACGTTGCCCACCTCGACCTGCGTGTAGCGCGTGCCGGGCGGCAGCAGCGGGACGTTCGCCTGGCCCGCTGCGCTGCTTCCCCAGCAGACCAGCGAGCCGTCGCTGCGGATCGCGGCCGCGTCGACAACGCCGGCCGCCACGTCCACGTACTGCAAGCCCTGCGGCAGCTCCGGCAGGTTGCACTGGAACCGGTCGTTGTGGCCCCACGAGACCATCCGGCCGTCGCTGCGGACGGCCGCGGTGAACTCCTCCCCCGCCGCCACGTGCACGTAGCTCAGGCCCGGCGGCAGCGGCGGGATCGTGCACTGCCCGCGGAAGTTCGTGCCGAACATCACCCAGGTTCCGTCGCTGCGCTGGGCAGCGCTGTGCAGGCCGCCCGCGCTGATGTCGACGTAGGTCTGCCCGGAGGGAAGGGGAGGCACGTCGCACTGCCCGCGGCTGTTGTAGCCCCACGCCACGACCTCGCCGTCGCTGCGCCGCGCCAGCACGTGCGGACCAAAGGTCGAGATCTGCACGTACGTCACGCCCGCGGGCAATGGCGGTACGTTCGTCTGCCCGTAGTCGTTGTTGCCCCACGCGGTCACCGTTCCGTCGCTGCACAGCGCGACGGTGGTGTCCCGGCCCGCCTCGACATCGACGTAGACGAGCCCGGGGAGAAGGGGGGGGACCGTGGCCTGCCCGAGGTGGTTCAGGCCCCAGCCTACTGCGGTCCCATCGCTCCGGCACGCCGCGCCGTGGCGAAACCCCGCAGACACTCGCGTGTACCGCACGTTGGGCGGCAGCGGTGGCACGTTGCATTGCCCGCCCGTGTTCCAGCCCCACGCCACCACGGTCCCGTCGTCGAGCAGCCCGAGGTTGAAGTGGTCGCCCGCCTCGATCTGGATGTACTGTCGCCCCGCCGGCAGCGGCGGGATGTCGCACTGCCCGACACTGTTGGAGCCCCAAGCCGACAGCGAACCGTCCAACCGGCGCCCCATGGCGTGCGCAGCGCCGGCGAACACTTCCGCGAAGCGTTGCCCGCCAAGGTCGGTGTCCGCGATGCGCTCACCCCACGACAGGACGCGCTCCACCCCGGGAGCCTGGGCGGACACGACCCCGGCCAGCGCCAGGAACAAACTGGATCGCACGAAACCGAGCGCGCAAGCCACGTGCGAATGACCGCAACCTCGGGAAGCCCCCCTCTCGAAAGCGATGGCTCTCATGGCTGTTGCTCGTCGAACCTCCGGATCCCCGACGACCCCGCGATGTAGACCTCCTTGCCCGGCCTGTTCGGATCGAGGTCCTCGACCACGATCGAGTTGAACGCGCCCAGCGAGCCGTTCACGATCGTGCGGAACAGCGGCGCCGGGTTCATCACGCCGTTCGTCTGCCTGAACACCACCAGCTCGCCGTTGAGCGTCGTGACCAAGATCGCCCTCTCGATGGAGTGCAGGGGTAGTCGACCACTACCGCACGCACCATAGCCCGAGAAGTCAGTGCCGGGGGTCCCCAGCGCGACGCGGTTGCCGAACGGTGGCAACGTCCCGCTGGCGTCAGAGCAGTTGCGGGCCGCCGACCGGGGCGCCGGCTGTGTCGACCTGGTTGCCGGCCCCGCCGCGAACACTCGATGCCCGCTCACAACCCTGACCATGCAAGGCAGCGCGACCCGTTGGCCTGCAGACATCGGGGTGGGCTGGCCCTCACATCCCGATCAACGCCGTCGCGGCGTCCGATACGACGAGGCCGAGCGGGTTGACGGCCGGGTCCACGATCAGGGCCTGCACGTGGAACACGCCGCCCGCCAGCGTCGGGTCGGGCGGGATCGGCAGGCTCGCGCTCGAGTCGACCACGGGCACGACGAAGTCGGGGCTGATCGCGAGCTGGCAGCCCGGCATCTGCAGCACCGACAGGTCGAACGGCAAGGGACCGAACGCCCACGTCGTGGTCGAGAACCCGGCCATCAGCACTGCACCACGCGTCGGCTTGGGCTTGAAGTGCACGTCCAGCGCCTGCCCCACCTGCGGCAACGATGGGATCGACAGCTCGGTGACGCCCTCGCTGCCCGCACACCCCGGACCGGCCCAGTCGAAGCCGCCGGGGAGCGCCAGCGCCAGCGTGAAGGACTGGCCGGCCGACAGCCTGGCCATCCGCCAGCCTGGCGGCAGCGGCGGCACCCGGTGCTGCGACGTGCTGTTGTCGCCCCAGACCACGACCGAACCGTCGCTACGCCGCGCCACGCTGTAGTACCAGCCCGCGGTGATCGCCGTATAGCGCATGCCGGGCGGCAACGGCGGCACGTTCGTCTGACCGAGACCGTTGTCGCCCCACGCCACGATCTCGCCATCGCTGCGCAGCGTCAGGAAGTGGTTGTTGCCGGCAGCGAGTTTCACGTAACGCAAGCCGGGCGGCGGCGGCGGCGGAGTGAAGCCGCTGGAGGAGACGCGCTCTACCCTGCCATCGCTCAGGCGCGCGATGACCTGGCCGAAGCCACCTGCGATCTCCACGTACCGCAGCCCGGCCGGCGGCCGGCGAAGGAACGTGCTGTCACCCACCGATACCACCACCCCGTCGCTGCGCAGCGCGATCGAGTCCTGGTTGCCCGCCGCGATCGCCGTGTACACGAGCCCCGGCGGCGGCGGCGGGAGGTAGAGCTGCCCGGCGTTGTTGCCGCCCCACGCGATCGCCTGCCCGTCACTGCGCAGCGCGATGACGTGCACGTTGCCGACCTCGACCTGTGTGTAGCGCGTGCCAGGGGGCAGCGGCGGAACGTTGGCCTGGCCGGCATCGTTGGATCCCCAGCAGATGATCGTACCGTCGCTACGGAGCGCGGCCGCATCTCCGACGCCACCAGCCACATCGACGTAGCGCAATCCCGGCGGCAGCTCCGGCAGGTTGCACTGGAACCGGTAGTTGTAGCCCCACGAGACCATCCGGCCGTCGCTGCGCACGGCCGCCGTGAACTCCTCGCCCGCCGCCAGGTGCACGTAGCTCAGGCCCGGCGGCAGCGCCGGCACCGTGCACTGCCCGCGGAAGTTCGTCCCGAACATCACCCAGGTTCCGTCGCTGCGCTGGGCAGCGCTGTGCAGGCCGCCGGCGCTGATGTCGACGTAGGTCTGCCCGGATGGAAGGGGAGGCACGTCGCACTGCCCGCGGCTGTTGTAGCCCCACGCCACCACCTCGCCGTCGCTGCGCCGCGCCAGCACGTGCGGACCGAAGGTCGAGATCTGCACGTACGCCACGCCCGCGGGCAAGGCTGGCACGTTCGTCTGCCCGTAGTCGTTGTTGCCCCACGCGGTCACCGTGCCGTCGCTGCGCAAGGCCACGGTGAAGTCGTTGCTCGCTTCCACTGCGACGTAGGTGAGCCCTGGGAACAGAGGAGGAATCGACGTCTCGCCGTATTGATTGAGCCCCCACCCTACCGCCGTGCCATCGCTCCGACACGCTGCGCCGTGCCGAAACCCCGCGGACACGCGCGTGTACCGCACGTTGGGCGGCAGCGGCGGCACGTTGCATTGCCCGCTCGTGTTCCAGCCCCACGCCACCACGGTCCCATCGTCGAGCAGGCCGAGGTTGAAGTGGTCACCCGCCTCGATCTGGACATACTGTCGCCCGGCAGGCAGCGGGGGGATGTTGCACTGACCATAGTGGTTGTAGCCCCACGCACCGAACGTTCCGTCCACTCGGCGCCCGAGGATGTGCGACGATCCCGCGTAGACCTCTGTGACGCGCTCATCATACAACTCGGTATCTACGATGCGGTCCCCCCACGACAGGACACGCTCGATTGGGGGCGCTTGGGCATACACGGACGCCGTCAACGCCACGACCGAACCGGCGCAAACAAGGAGGTGCGAGCAGGCGACGCGCACCTGCCCACAGGTTCGGGAAGATTCCTTCTCGAGGGTGATTGTGCTCATGGCTGTTGCTCGTCGAACCTCCGGATTCCCGACGACCCCGCGATGTAGACCTCCTTGCCCGGCCTGTTCGGATCCAGGTCCTCGACCACGATCGAGTTGAACGCGCCCAGCGACCCGTTCACGACCGTGCGGAACAGCGGGGCCGGGTTCATCACGCCGTTCGTCTGCCTGAACACCACCAACTCGCCGTTGAGCGTCGTGACCAAGATCGCCCTCTCGATGGAGTGCAGGGGTAGTCGACCACTACCGCACGCACCATAGCCGAGAAGTCAGTGCCGGGGGTCCCCAGCGCGACGCGGTTGCCGAACGGTGGCAGCATCCCGCTGGCGTCAGAGCAGTTGCGGGCCGCCGACCGGGGCGCCGGCTGTGTCGACCTGGTTGCCGGCCCCGCCGCGAACACTCGATGCCCGCTCACAACCCTGACCATGCAAGGCAGCGCGACCCCGTTGGCCTGCAGACATCGGGAGTGGGCTGGCCCTCACATCCCGATCAGCGCCGTCGCGGCGTCCGATACGACGAGGCCGAGCGGGTTGACGGCCAGGTCCACGATCAGGGCCTGCACGTGGAACACGCCGCCCGCCAGCGTCGGGTCGGGCGGGATCGGCAGGCTCGCGCTCGAGTCGACCACGGGCACGACGAAGTCGGGGCTGATCGCGAGCTGGCAGCCCGGCATCTGCAGCACCGACAGGTCAGACGGCAAGGGACCGAACGCCCACGTCGTGGTCGAGAACCCGGCCATCAGCACTGCACCACGCGTCGGCTTGGGCTTGAAGTGCACGTCCAGCGCCTGCCCCACCTGCGGCAACGATGGGATCGACAGCTCGGTGACGCCCTCGCTGCCCGCGGTTCGACGGTCGAAGCCGCCGGGGGCGCCAGCGCCAGCGTGAAGGTAGCCGGCCGACCCAGCCTGGCCATCCGCCAGCCTGGCGGCAGCGGCACCCGGTGCTGCGACGTGCTGTTGTCGCCCCAGACCACGACCGAACCGTCGCTACGCCGCGCCACGCAGTACCCAGCCCGCGGTGATCGCCGTATAGCGCATGCCGGGCGGCAACGGCGGCACGTTCGTCTGACCGGACCGTTGTCGCCCCACGCCACGATCTCGCCATCCTCGCTGCGCAGCGTCGGAAGTCGGTTGTTGCCGGCAGCAGTTTCACGTAACGCAAGCCGGGCGGCGGCGGCGGCGGAGTGAAGCCGCTGGAGGAGACGCGCTCTACCCTGCCCGGCATCGCTCAGGCGCGCGCGATGACCTGGCCAGGGTAACCACCTGCGATCTCCACGTATGCCCGCAGCCCGGCCGGCGGCCGGCGAGGAACGTGCTGTCACCCACCGATACCACCACCCCGTCGCTGCGCAGCGCGGTCGAGTCCTGGTTACCCGCCGCACCGATCGCCGTGCTTACACTGAGCCCCGGCGGCGGCGGCCGCGGAGGTAGAGCTGCCCGGCGTTGTTGCCGCCCACGCGATCGCCTGCCCGTCGCGCGATGACGTGCACGTTGCCGACCTCGACCTGTGTGTAGCGCGTGCCAGGGCAGCGGCGGAACGTTGGCCTGGCCGGCATCGTTGGATCCCAGCAGATGATCATGCGTCGCGCTACGGAGCGCGGCCGCATCTCCGACGCCACCAGCCACATCGACGTGGCGCAGCCCGGCGGCAGCTCCGGCAGGTTGCACTGGAACCGGTAGTTGTAGCCCCACGAGACCATCCGGCCGTCGCTGCGTACGGCCGCCGTGAACTCCTCGCCCGCCGCCAGGTGCACGTAGCTCAGGCCCGGCGGCAGCGCCGGCACCGTGCACTGCCCGCGGAAGTTGGTGCCGAACATCACCCAGGTTCCGTCGCTGCGCTGGGCCGCGCTGTGCAGGCCGCCGGCGCTGATGTCGACGTAGGTCTGCCCGGATGGAAGGGGAGGCACGTCGCACTGCCCGCGGCTGTTGTAGCCCCACGCCACGACCTCGCCGTCGCTGCGCCGCGCCAGCACGTGCGGACCGAAGGTCGAGATCTGCACGTACGTCACGCCCGCGGGCAACGCTGGCACGTTGGTCTGCCCGTAGTCGTTGGCACCCCACGCGGTCACCGTGCCGTCGCTGCGCAGCGCGACCGTGGTGTCCCGGCCCGCCTGGACGTCGACGTACACGAGCCCGGGGAGAAGGGGAGGGACCGTGGCCTGGCCGAGGTGGTTCAGGCCCCACGCCACCGCGGTGCCATCGCTTCGACATGCCACGCCGTGGAGGAACCCCGCGGACACTCGCGTGTACCGCACGTTGGGCGGCAGCGGCGGCACGTTGCATTGCCCGCTCGTGTTCCAGCCCCACGCCACCACGGTCCCATCGTCGAGCAGGCCGAGGTTGAAATGGTCGCCCGCCTCGATCTGGGCGTACTGCCGCCCGGCGGGCAGCGGCGGGATGTTGCACTGCCCATAGTGGTTGTAGCCCCACGCACCGAACGTTCCGTCCACTCGGCGCCCGAGGATGTGCGACGATCCCGCGTAGACCTCTGTGACGCGCTCATCATACAACTCGGTATCTACGATGCGGTCCCCCCACGACAGGACACGCTCGATTGGGGGCGCTTGGGCATACACGGACGCCGTCAACGCCACGACCGAACCGGCGCAAACAAGCAGGTGCGAGCAGGCGACGCGCACCTGCCCACAGGTTTGGGAAGATTCCTTCTCGAGGGTGATTGTGCTCATGGCTGTTGCTCGTCGAACCTCCGGATTCCCGACGACCCCGCGATGTAGATTTCCTTGCCCGGCGTGCTCGGATCCAGATCCTCGACCACGATCGAATCGAAAGCGCCCACCGAGCCGCTCACGATCGTGCGGAACAGCGGCGCTGGGTTGATCACGCCGTTCGTCTGCCCGAACACGACCAACTCGCCGTTGAGCGTCGTGACCAAGATCGCCCTCTCGATGGAGTGCAGGGGGAAGTCGACCACGGCGATGCCGCACGCACCGTAACCCAGGAAGTCGGTGCCGGGGGTCCCCAACGCCACCCCGGTCCCGATGTCCGCCAGCGTCCCGCTCGCACCGGTGAGGACGTGCACGTGCGCGCGCACGGTGCCTCCGGCCCCGTCGATCGGGTTGTAGATCGGTGCGAACACGATCTCGTCCAGCCCGTCGCCGGTGAGGTCGGCGACGGCCATCGCCATGCCACCGAGCCCGTAGTCGTCGCTCTCGACGATGAGCTTGCCGTCGTCACCGTCGAGCAGCATGAGGCGGCCGCCCATCGACGCCGCGATGACCTGAGGCGCACTCCGCCCCGCCAGCACGCGTCCGATCTTCACCGTCTCCATCGAGTGCGGCGCCGCACCCTCGGTCTCCGTCTTCAGCGGCGGCACGTAGTCGCTGCTGTTCGGCAGCCAGCGCGGCGGCGGCGCGTTGCCCGGCCGCGCCGCCTGCGTCGAACCCCAGGTCGCGATCGAGGACGCATCGACCATGCCCCCCGTCACCGTGTAGGAGAAGCACTGCACGAGGTTGGTGTACTTGCCGGACCGCTGCCAGTAGGCGCACCAGTGCCGGTTCGTGCCCGCATCGAAGATGCGCGTGCCGCCGCCCGGCAGGATCCAGTGTTGGTCGCGGAAAGGAACGAAGGGACGGAAGAAGCCGGTCGGCAACCACCACGGATCCGCGGGGCCTGCCGTCGGAACATACGGGCTCGAGAAGAGCCAGCCGCTGGTGCCGGCGAACGCCGACTGCCAGGCCAGATGCTGGCTGCCCCCCGACGCGTTCGGTAAGCTACTGGCCTCGGCCGTGACGAGGCTGCGGACACCGACGCGCAGGTCGTCCACCCACGTCGGCACCCCGGCGGGGCTAACCTCCCACCAGGTCCCGGTGGCGTCGATCACGCGCAGCTTGCCCGCGGTTGTGCCAGCGGCTGGCTGCGCCGCCATCGCCCAGGTCGCGGCCAGCGACGTGTTGCACCGGTGCTCGTACAGGCGTGCCGTGCCAGGTTCGGGGTAGAAGTGCCCCGGGGTCGACCGCACGAAGTCGCTGCCCGAGAGCGTCAGGCCCGACGTCGTCAGGTCGCTCAGCTTGAACCACACCACACGGCCGGCGATCGTCGAGATCACCACCTCTTCGCCCGGCGTCGCGGGGTCGACGTCACCGGCCTGGATGCAGCCGAGCCCGTACGCCGGCGGAAACGGCATCCTCGGCAGCTCGTTCTCCACCACGGCTTGCAGGGCCTTGTGCCCGAGCACCATCTCGCCGTCCCACACCGACACGTCGCCGCCGCGGGTGGCGATGACGTAGCGGTCGCCGCCGTGACCGGCGACGTACGTGAAGCTGGGCTCCATGTCCCCCTGAGAATCGATGTGGTGGGCCGCGAGCGGCGGCAGCGGAGCCGGCGGCAGGGCCGGCGGCGGGGGCGGCGGAGGAGGAGGGGGCGGGTCGTGCATCAGGTCGCCGAACTCGCCCACCTTCGAGCAGTCGGTCGGCGAGAAGAAGCGCACCGCGTCGGTGCTGCCGAGGTGCGGGATGAAGAGACCCGCGAGCCTCTCCTGGCCCTGCCAAGGCATCAGGTCGAGGTCGCGCATCCCGCCGTACTCCAGCCAGGAGGCCGCCGCCAGACGCCCGCGTGCGTTGGGCGGAGGCGGGGGAGACTGCGGCGTCGTTTCGATCTCGAGGCGCACGATGTGGCCGCGCGCCGAGAGAATGTAGATGGGTCTCTTCAGCCAGGGCGCCAGGCCTCGATCGGGCGCCGGCCCCACCACCATGTCGATCACGCCGCCCTCGTCGTGCTCGTAGCGGATGTTCAGCAGGTGGTCCATCACCACCAGGTGGCCGTGCAGCGTGCGGAACACGATCTCGTCTTCGTCGCCGTCGAGCAGGTCGCCGACCTGGAGCTTGCGGGGGTTGTCGTACTCCCAGTTCGGCAGCGTCACCTCGCGGATCCACTGCAGATCGCTGGCCCGGAACAGCGCGATCTTGTTGTAGGAGGCCACGACGACTTCTTCGCCGGGCCAGCTCGCCGATTTGTCGATGTCGCCCACGGCCAGGCCCCAGGTGCCGTAGCCGAGGGCGTAGTCGAGGTTGTCCTTCTTGCTGCGTGCCACCTCGACCAGCGGCTGGATCACCGGACTGGTCCCCTTGTTCTGCATGAGGAGACGCGTGACCCAGCCGTCGGCGCTGCCCACGAACACCGACGCCCGATCGTCGCCGGCGAGCTTCACCACCTTGAGCGACTCGTTGGCCCCGAGCCAGGTGCCCTGGCCGTTGCGCTGGAAGGCCGTGTTCTCTTCCAGCAGGTTGGAGATCGAGCCGCCCGCGTAGGTGCGCACCCCCTTGTGCGCCAGGGCCTCGCGGCTCGGGTCGAGCGAGGGGAGGCTGCCCGTCAGCTTGCGGCCGAGCATCGGGTGGTCGATGTCCGCGGGGATCGGCCGGATCAGCTCGGCGTACGCCTTGTCCAGCATCACCTCGAGCGGCTTGCTCAGGTCGTCGGTGAGCTGCGGCGGGGTCACGCCTTCGAGCGTGTACACGTTGGGCCGCGCCTCGCCGTGCGCGCTCTTGGAGACGACCGACCACAGGATCTGCGTTTCCACTCCGAACACGTTGAGCCGTTGCCTGATCCAGCCGTGATCGAGCTGCTTCAGTTGGTGACTCCCGCTACCCAGCAGGATCTGCACCCAATCCGTGCCGTGCGTCACCGTGTCCTCGTCGCCCACCAAGAAGTACACCGGCCGCTGCATGTGCTGGAGCGCCCAGCGGTTCGTGGTCGAGATGCTGGCGAAGTCGGTTCCTTCGAGGCGGCACCACATCGGAATCTCGACCGTGTCGCGCATCAGATAGCTGTGGGAGGAGTTCTCGGCGCCGATGAGCGAGGTCGCGAACATCTGCGCGTCGAAGTCCGACGGCATGCTGCGGTGGGCGCCGGAGAAGGCGCCGGCCACCCCGGCGTGGAACTCCTTCGGATAGAAGAGAACCGCCAACTGCGCCGTGAACCCCCCGAACGACGCGCAGTCGACCGCGAAGGCGACGTGTGCCTCCTGCAGGCCATACCTCTGCTGCAGGAGATGCAGCACCGCCAACCGCACCTGGCGCAGCCGCTGCATGCACGACACCATCGGCCGCTGCGATGTGCGTGGCACGAACTGCACGCCGACGACGCGGTAGGGCGGGACAGGACTCTTGGCGAGGTTGTTCTTGACGACATCGACGTGTGGGCCGACGCCGCCGGTGACCACGAGGTCGTAGTAGCTCGGATCGCCGGGGTACACGTGGGGGTTCTGGGGGTTGGTTCCACCGAACGTCGCCTGCGTGTAGATGGCGACGACGACGTCCGGAGTGGTGATGACGTCGGGTGCGACCACGTGGAAGGACGCCCGGGACTCTTCGTTCGGCCCCAGGACTCTCGGTGGAAACGGCCGAAGGCTGCCGACGTAGTGGACGAGAGAAGAGGCCGACGGCAGCGCATCCCAGCCCCCCGTGGGGAGGAGCGGCACGTAGGTCGGCATCTGGAGCAGTGACCCCAGTTGGTCCGGACTCAGCGCCCCGCCGAGGTCGACCCCATAAGGCGACTCACCCATGTTCCACAGCTCGTCCGCCTCGTCCATCATCGGCGACACCTTGGAAGGGGTCGCGTTCTTCAAGGTCATGCCCGTCTGGGGAGCAAACTCGGCGACGTGCGGATGACCGCCAGCCTGGCCCCGGACGGGTGCGCTACCGAGCGCGGCGCTCAGCAGCAGGGGGAGGAGAGGAGAGGAGAGGAGAGGAGAGGACGCCTCCGGCGGCGTCTTCATCCTTCCAACGTCGATGAACCCTGTCACGTGCACCTCCTTCAACATGTCCCGATCCGCAGCCCGACCGGATCAGATGGCGGAATCATCTGCCCGTCGGTGCTGACTGGCAAGCCCTCCGCGTCGGTCGTCCCCTCCCACTCGCGACCGGTGCGGACGCCGGCGGCGCACCCCCACGGGCGCATCGGGCGGGCTCCTCCCTGCGGGCGGCGCCCGCGATCGCGAGCCCAGCCGTCCGCGCTTCAGAGCTCGCGCACGTAGTACGTGTTGCAGCCGAAGTGCCCGGTCTGCCCCATGGGCTTGTCGCGCGCCTCGAAGCCGTTCCTCTCGTACAAGCGCCGCGCGTCGCTCATGTGCCCGAGCGTCTCGAGGTAGCACCGGCGGTAGCCCAGCTCGCGCGCCGTCTGCAAGACCGTCTCGAGCAGCGCGTGTCCGAGGCCGAGCCCGCGTCCTTCCAGCAGGAGGTACATCTTCTTCAACACGCACACGTCGGCATCGGCGCCGGTCAGGGGGCCGATGCCGGCTCCGCCGAGCACGACGCCGTCGCCCTCGGCCACGAAGTAAGCCGCCTTGCCGCGGTAGGCCCCGAACATGTCGTCGACCTCCGGATCGAGGATGGCGAAGCCGGGGCCGACGGCTCCGAACTCGGGCATGACCGTGCGGATCACAGCGGCGACGGCGGGGTTGTCCGCTCGGCGCAGGCGGCGCACGCGCAAGCCGGCGCGGGCGCGCGCGCGCCGCAGGGCCCGCGCGTACAGCTCGAGGCCGCGCACCACTTCCTGCCGTTCCGCCTCGCCCAGCAGGGACAGGGCGCTGACCACCTCGGCGTCGCAGCTCTCGTGCACCCGGCCGACGTGCGACCGGCCGGTGGCGGTCAGCGCGTAGCGCTTGCTGCGGCGGTCGCCCAAGTCGACCGAAGCCCGCACCAGACGCCGGCGCAGGAGCGGTCCGAGCGCCCGACTCGTGGTCGACTTGTCGAGCACCAGCACCTGCGCGAGCTGCGCCCCCGACAGGCCGCCGCGCGCGCCCAGCTCGATCAGGGCATGACACTGCGACGCGGTGAGTCCACGCCAGTTGCCGCGCAGGAAGCCGAGCTCGCGCACCACCTCGCGCGAAGCCACGCGCGTCCGTCGCACCTGGTCTTGCAGCGGCTGCGCCGCAGCGGCGTCCGTCGCCGCCGGCGTCGATGCCACGCACCCGGTGCCCGGCTGCCGACGGCGGCCCGGCTGCAGGTCGCGATGCGAGGGGACGACGTGCCCGTCTGACCGGCGCTTGCTCACCGCCGCAGTCTCCTGCTCGCTGCTTCCCCGTCAAGCCCAATCGTTGCAGGGTGCAACGATCGGTGGGGCCGGTGGCCGCGCCGGCCGTCAGGACGGCGGCGGCACCAGGCGAATCCCCAGCTCCTCGAGCTGGGCTTGGCCGACCGGCGACGGCGCATCTGCCATGAGGTCGGTGGCGCTCGCGGTCTTCGGGAAGGCGATGGCGTCGCGGATGCTGTCGAGACCCAGCGCCAGCGTCACCAGGCGATCGACCCCGAGCGCGATCCCGCCGTGCGGCGGCGCGCCGTAGCGGTAGGCGTCGAGCATGAAGCCGAAGTTGGCGCGCTGCTGGTCCTCCGAGATGCCGAGGATGGCGAACACCTGCTTCTGCAGCTCAGGGCGATGGATGCGGATGCTGCCCGAGCCCAACTCCCAGCCGTTCATGACGATGTCGTAGGCGCGGCTCTTGTGCTTCTCGGTGTCCTGGGTGAAGTCGGTGACCGACCAATCCACCGGCGCCGAGAACGGGTTGTGTGCGAACTCCCACTTGTTGCGCTCGTCGCTCCACTCGAACATCGGGAAGTTCGTCACCCAGGCGAAGCGGAACACCTCGGGGTCGCGCAGGCCGAGGATCGAGCCCAGGCGCAGGCGCAGCTCGCCCAGCGCCTTGAGCACCACCTTCTTCTTGTCGGCGACGAAGAAGAGGATGTCGCCCGGCGCCGCGTCCATGGCACGGCACAAGGCCGCGCCGGCATCGCCGCCGAAGAACTTGGCGATGCTGCCCTGCAGGCCCTCGGCGGTCACCTTGGCCCACGCCAGTCCGCGCGCCCCGTACTCGCCGACGAAGGCGGTGAGCGCGTCGATGTCCTTGCGCGAGAAGCGCTCGCCGGCGGCCTTGGCGCACAGCCCGCGCACGCTGCCACCGTTGGCCATGGTGTCGGCGAACACCTTGAAGTCGCTGTGGCGCACCAGCTCGCCGACGTCCACCAGCTTCATGTCGAAGCGCAGGTCCGGCTTGTCGTTGCCGTAGGTCGACATCGCCTCGTCGTAGTCGAAGCGCGGAAACGGGTGCGGCAGCTCGATGCCGAAGCCGGCGCGGAAGGCGTGGATCAACATGCCCTCGACCATCTCGAGCACGTTCTCCTCCTCGACGAACGACATCTCGAGGTCGATCTGGGTGAACTCCGGCTGGCGGTCGGCGCGCAGGTCCTCGTCGCGGAAGCAGCGGGCGATCTGGAAGTAGCGGTCGATGCCGGCCACCATCAGCAGCTGCTTGAAGATCTGCGGGCTCTGTGGCAAGGCGTAGAACCGGCCCGGGTGCACGCGGCTCGGCACCAGGTAGTCGCGCGCCCCCTCCGGCGTGCTCTTGGTGAGGATGGGCGTCTCCACCTCGATGAAGGCGTGCTGGGCGAAGTAGTTGCGCACCGCCGTCAGGAAGCGGGCGCGCAGCTCGAGCGCCCGCGCCAACGGCCGCCGGCGGATGTCGAGGTAGCGGTACTTCATGCGCAGCTCCTCGTTGGCCTCGGGCACGTCGAGCACCTCGAAGGGCGGCGGCTCGGCTCGACTGAGGACGTCGAGGGCATGTGCCTGGACCTCGATCTCGCCGGTGGCGCGGTTCTTGTTCGGCGCCTCACGCCGCACGACCTTGCCGCGCACCGACACGACGTCCTCGGCGCCGAGCTCGCGCGCCAGCGCGAACAGGTCGGCCGAGGCGCCGCCGCGCTCGGTGTCGAAGGTGACTTGCGTCACGCCGTGGCGGTCGCGCAGGTCGACGAAGAAGAGCGCGCCGTGGTGGCGACGGTTCTCCACCCAGCCGTTGAGCGTGACTTCGGTGTCGACGTCGGCAGCACGGAGCTGCCCGCAGGTGTGCGTGCGTTGCCAGGTGGCCATGGAGCCAGGGATGCTCGCGGAGGACCCCGGCGCTGCAAGCATCGAGGCGGAATTCGCCCCTCGGTCACCCGGCCTGGGAGCCGCCAGTGTCCCCCACGGGCCGTTTCGCGCCGCAGGTCGGAGTTGCCCCCCTCGCGTCCAGCCCCCCCACACGGTAGCGTCCGGGTTCCTCGTCGACGCGGCAGGCCCCGTCCTACGGCCCATGCCCTCGACCGTCCCCTCACTCCGATGCGTCCATGAAATTGACAGCGCCCTTCTTCCTCGTCCTGGCTTCCGCGACCGTGCTGGTCGCTCAGGAACTGCCGGTCCAGACTCCCGATGCTCCGAACAAGGTGGGGCTCGGCACCGAACCCGTGCCCGGCGTCATCCCCGGCACCCTCCGCTACAACGTGACCTTCAAGACCCGCAGCTTCGACCTGCGCGAGTTCAAGGCGGCCAACGACAACAAGGCCGGTGGGCCGGTGGTGCAAGCCATCGTGCGCGATCTCGAGCAGCGGGCGCGCGCCGACCAGGAGCCGTTCCGGCAAGCGGTGGAAGCGCTCGGCGGCGCCGTCAACATCCACTTCTGGCTGATCAACGCGGCCAACATCGAGGTGCCGCCGGCCAAGCTGGACGCCGTCCGCGCCCTGCCGAACGTGCTGTTCGTCACCCCCGACCTGCCCACCTACCCGTTGGGCGCGGCCGCGCCGGCGCCGATCAAGACCGCGACCAACAGCAACCACCACAACGCCGACGCCGAGCAGGCGGCCGGCAACAAGGGCACCAACGTGACCGTGGCGATCGTCGACACCAGCGCCGACAGCTCGCTGCACGGCGTCGACATGCCGCACCAGGTCTTCTACCGGAACGCCGACCGCAACAACCACACGGGCGCCGGGCTGGACGGCTCGCGCCTCCTCGCCGCGGTCCAGGTAGGCACGCAGCCGCCGAACAACAGCCATCCGCACGGCACCGGCGTCGCCGGCATCGCTGCGGGCGCCGGCTGGTCCACGGCGGGCGCCGACGCCGGCCACGCCTCCGACGCCGGCATCGTCGTCTACTCCATCTGCAACGTCGCCGGTTCGTGCGGCTCGTCGCTGGCCACCGAGGCAGCGGGCTGGCAGCGCGTCGCCGCCGACGCCGCCACCTACAACACGGTTGCCGCCAACATGTCGTACAGCAGCAGCCCGGACCCGACCGACGTCAGCCAGCAGGCCATCGACGCCTGCGCGCTCAATGCCAACGTGCTGCCGGTCACGGCGGCCGGCAACAGCGGCAGCAGCACCGGCGGCAGCTCGTCGACGGCCAACGGCGTCGCGGTGGCGGCCATCGAGCCCAACACCAAGGTCGTCGCCGACTTCTCGTCGCGCGGCCCGATGTCGGGCGACACGCAGCGCTTCTACCCCGACATCTCCGCCAACGGCGTCAACACGGTGATGCCGCAGTGGGGCAACGAGTCCGTCGACTGGATCGCGGACGGCACCTCGATGGCGTCGCCCCAGGTGTGCGGCGCCGCGGGCCTGGTCAAGAACGCCCGCCCGGGCAGCACCGCCCTCGAGTTGAAGGCCCTGCTCCTCAACAACACCGAGAGCATCCAGACGCAGAACTCGACGCTCAACCGCAACGCCTTCGGCATGGGCTACCTGCGCGACGACCTGAGCTGCTCGTCGGCGCGCGCCAACAACGTGCTGACCAGCACTCTGGCCTCGACCACGACGCCGGCCACCCACACGCTGGCCGTGCAGCGCAACCAGATCTACGCGGTCACCCTGACCTGGCACCGTCACGTCCTGACGTCGACCGCCTGGTCGGACATGAGCCTCACCATCAAGGACGGGGCCAACGTGCTGGCGACCAGCGACAGCCCGCGCAACCTGTACGAGAAGGTCGAGTTCACCGCCCCCAGCACCGGCAACGTCACCATCGAAGTGGCGGCCACCAGCCTGGAGATCGCCAGCGTGCCCTACGCCCTCGCCTTCGGCCTGTCGAGCGCCAACGGTCTCGCCGCGGTGCGCAAGTCGGGTGTCGGCTGCGTCAACGGCGCGATGAGCTACTACGAGCTGTTCGACGCCGGCACGATCGACATGACGGGTCGCGCCATCCACATGCTGCCCAACGCCGGCGGCTACGCCGTGTCAGCCAGCACCGCCAGCTACACGGCGCCCACCAGCATCGGCCTGGCGCTCAGCGACGACTCGCTGTCGTCGGCGATCTCGCTGCCCTTCACGTTCGTCTTCCCGGGCGGTAGCACCAACCAGATCCGCATCTGCTCCAACGGTTTCATCTACCTCACCGGTAGCGGCACGTCGACCTCCTACATCCCGACCGTCGCGTCGGCGTTGACCGGAGGCCCGCGTCTGTTCCCGATGTGGAGCGACCTGCTGCCCGACAGCTCGACCAACGTCAACAACGTGTTCTACGAGGCCGACACGGCCAACGGGCTCGTCCGCGTCACCTGGCGCAACGTGCCCGAGTACGGCAACTCGAGCCAGATCAACACGTTCCAGGCGGTGCTGTACGCCACCGGCGAAGTCGACTTGATCTACGTGCAAGCGCGGATCGCCAGCCACCAGGCGCTCGTCGCCTTCAGCCCCGGTGTCAACAACCGTGACCCGGGCAACCGCGACATCACCGCGACGCTGCCCTTCTTCACCCAAGGCAGCGACGTCAACGCGGTCAGCCAGGACGCCACGCGTCCGGTCCTCGGCTCGACCTGCAACCTGCTGGTGAGCGACATCGCCGCCGGCAGTCTCGGCGGCGTCGAGATCATCGGCGTGCAGATCCCCGGCATCGACCTGTCGTTCCTGGGCATGCCCGAGTGCTTCCTCTACAACAACCCGATCCTGGCGACCCTGCCCTTCGGCGTGTCGGGCAGCAGCGCCACCATCCCGTTGCCGATTCCGAACGACCTGGCGCTGACCGGCGGCCAGGTGCCGGTGCAGGCGGCGACGCTCAGCCCGGGCCTCAACGCCCGCGGTGTCGCGACGTCGAACCTGGCCGTGCTCGTGCTCGGCCCCTTCTGACCGCGAGACCCGCGGTCGATCGCGCGCCGACCGCCGAGGCTGCCCGCCTCGGCGGCGCGGGCGCGGTCCTGTGGCCGGCGCGGGCGGCGGGCTCCGCCGCCCGCGTCGTTGCCGCGCCCAGCGTGCAGCGCTCGAGCCTGACTCCATCCGCTGCAAGGTTCGTTCGATGGTCGACGACCCCTGTCGGCCGGCCACCGCATCTGGACGCGTGGGCTGGCGCGCAGCCGATGTAGACTCGCGCGCATGCCGACGCACACGGTCCTCGCGCCGGCCGCCCTCGACGCGGCGCTCGCCGGCGACGGCTCGCTCCGCTTCGAGCTGCGCGGGCATCTCGCCGCCGACACCATCGCCGACGCGTGGGACACCGGACGCCGCGCGCTTCACCGGCACCCGGGCACCGTCCTCTCGATCGACGCTGCGGCGGTGAGTTACTGCGACGGGGCCGGTGCGGCCATGCTGGTCGACTTCGACCGCACCTGCGTCGCCGGCGGCGGACGCGTGACCCTCGTCGGATTCCCGGCGGCGTTCCAGCCGATCCTCGACCTGGCCCGCCCCGAACTGCGCCCGGCGCCGCGGGCCGAACCCTGTCCGCCCTGGGAGCACTTCGTCGCGGCGGTCGGCCGCCGCACCGTCGAGCTGTTCCACGACGCGCGCGAGCTCGTGCGCTTCGTCGGCGAGACCATCGTCGCGCTGGCGTGCCTCCTGCCGTGCCCGCAGCGCCTGCGCTGGCGCGACACGCTGCGGGCCATGCAGACCGCCGGCGTCGACGCCTTTCCGGTGGTGATGCTCGTCTCCGGTTTGCTCGGCCTGATCCTCAGCTATCAGTCGGCCGACACCCTGCACCGCTTCGGCGCCGACGTCTTCCTGCCGTTCGGCCTGGCGCTGTCGATCGTGCGCGAGTTGGGCCCGCTCATGACGGCCATCGTCCTCACCGCCCGCTCCGGATCGGCCTTCGCGGCCGAGATCGGCACGATGAAGGTCAACGAGGAGGTCGACGCGCTGTCGACCATGGGGCTCGATCCGGCGCGCTTCCTGGTGACTCCCCGTATCGTCGCCGCGGTGCTGGTGACGCCGGTGCTCACCGTCTTCGCCAACTTCGCCGGTCTCGCCGGCGGCGCGATCGTCGCCACCCAGACCCTGGACCTGCCGCTCGTCACGTTCAACAACCAGGTGCGCGCCGCGCTCGACGCGAGCGATGTCCTCGGCGGTCTGTTCAAGGCCCTGGTCTTCGGGGTACTGGTCGCCGCCATCGGCTGCCACCGCGGCATGCAGACGCAAGGGGGCGCTGTCGGCGTCGGCACCTCGACGACCAGGTCGGTGGTGAGCGGCATCGTCCTCATCGCCCTCGCTGACGCGCTCTTGGCCGTCGTGTACTACCACCTCGGCCTGTGAACGAGCCCGCCGCGAACGCTCCTCCCTCGCCCGCGGCCGACCCGGTGTCGGCGCACGCGGCGCCGGGCGAGCCCATCGTCGTGGTCGAGGATCTCACCACCGGCTACGACGGCGTTGCGATCACCACCGGCGTGTCGTTCGCGGTTCGACGCGGCGAGGTGTTCGGCATCCTCGGTGGCTCCGGGTCCGGCAAGAGCACACTGCTCAAGCACATGATCGGCCTGCTGCCTCCGATCGCCGGCCGCGTTCTCGTCGACGGCGCCGATTTGACCCACGCCCAGGGCAAGACACGGCGCGCGATCCTGCGCGGCATCGGTGTGATGTACCAACAAGGCGCCCTGTTCGGCTCCATGACCCTGGCCGAGAACGTCGAGCTGCCGCTGTCCGAGCACTCGGATCTGGCGAGCTACGCTCGCAACCGCGTGGCGCTCACCAAGCTGCACGCGGTCGGACTCGCCGGCTACGAGGACTACTACCCCGACGAGATCAGCGGCGGCATGCGCAAGCGGGCGGCCATCGCCCGTGCCATGGCGCTCGACCCACGCGTGCTGTTCCTCGACGAGCCGTCGGCCGGGCTCGATCCGGTCACCTCGCAGGACCTCGACAAGCTGATCCTGCGCCTGTCGAACGTCCTCGGCATCACCTTCGTCATCGTCACGCACGAGCTGGCGAGCATCATGGCCGTGGTCGACCGGGCCATCATGCTCGACAAGGAGACGCGCGGCATCCTCGCCACCGGCACCCCGGCCGACTTGCGCGCGCGCACCGACATCCCCTTCCTGCGCCGCTTCTTCGCGCGCGCCGAACCGGAGTCGCCGCCGGCTCCGGCCGCGCCCCAATCACCGGCCTGAACCGGGGTGCCGCTTGCGGTCGCTCGGCATCCGGCCTCCCCTCGGCTACCATCGTCCCGACATGCGCGCTGTCCTCACCCTCGCTCTCGTCCTGCCCGTCGCGGGTCAGTGGTCCAACAATCCGGTGCAGAACCTCGCCGTCGGCGACCGCGCGGGCGAGCAGGCCGTGGCCAAGATCGCCACAGCAGCCGACGGCGGCTGTTACGTGGCCTGGTTCGACAACCAGAGCGGCAACTACGACGTCTACCTGCAACGCCTGGATGCGGGCGGCGTCGAACAGTGGCCGCACAACGGCGTGCTGGTGAGCGGCAACCCGCAGAACAGCTCGCTGGTCGACTGGGATCTCATGGTCGACTCGACCGGCGCCGCGGTGCTCGCCTTCACCGACGTGCGCAGCGGCCCCGACCTCGACGTGTACGCGTACCGGGTCGACCGGAGCGGCGCCATGCAGTGGGGCGCCAACGGCGTCGCCCTGTCGAACAACACCGAGGACGAGGCCAACCCGCGCCTGTGCGAGACCAGCGACCACGACATCGTGTGCGTGTGGCCCAACACGAGCACTCGTTCGCTGCGGGTGCAGCGCCTCGACCTGGCCGGAACCCCACGCTACGCGGCGAACGGTCTGGTCATCCCCGGTGACGCCACCGACACCCCCGCTTTCGCCCGCGTCGTGGCCGGCGACCAAGGCTCGTTCATCGTCTCCTGGGTGCGCGCGCTGGCCTTCGCCGGCAACAAGCACATCCACACGCAGAAGTTCGACGTGGCGGGCAACCCGCTCTGGGGAAGCCAACGCTTCGTGCTGTTCGACCTGGCCAGCGTGCCGATCGCGCACGAGCCACGTCTGCTCGCCGACGGCCAAGGCGGCGCCATCTACGCCTGGCACTACGCCGTCGGCTCGGTGTTCTCGGTGCGCGTCCAGCGCATGCTGGCTGGCGGGACCGAGACGTTCCCGCACAACGGGCTCGACGTCTCGACCAACGGCAACAGCAAGTTCGATCCGGCCCTGGTATGGCACGGCGACGCGCGCGACATCTGCGTGTTCTGGAACGAGCGCAACACGGCCCAATCGCAGTGGGGCATCAGCGGCCAGCGCCTCGACGTCGCCGGCCAACGCCTGTGGGGTCCGAACGGCGCCGTTCTCCTGCCGGTCGACGGGGTCAACAAGCTGTCGCCGGTGGCCACGCGGTTCGGCGTCGAGGACATGGTGTGCGTGCTCGAGGCCTCGTTGGGCGCGAACCAGCACAGGGTGCGGGCGATGCGCGTCCGCACCGACGGCAGCCTTGCCGGCAGCGTCGTCGACGCCTCGGTCGCGGCGAGCGAGAAGCTCCGCCTGCAGGCCGCCGCCAACCCGTCGGGTACCGCCATGCTGTGCTGGACCGACCGGCGCAGCGACGCCGGCGACGTCTACGCCCAGAACGTCAACCCGGACCTCTCCCTGGGCGCCGAACTGGGCGTCGCCCTGATCTACGGCTGCATCAACCCGCCGCAGAGCTTCGCCGTCGACGGCCGGCCCGCCCTCGGCACGACCATCACCTTCCGGGTCGACAACCCTCTGAACACGCAGGCGCCCGGCTCGCTGTCTGCCTTCGTGTTCGCCACCCGCGCGCAGCCCGGCTTCCCGTGTGGCATCGGCATCCCTGGCTTCGGCATGCAGGGAAACGGCGCGTGGGGCGAGCTGCTGGTCGACATCGGGACATCATCGCTCACCTTCCCGGGCTCCACCTGGCCCGGCGCGAGCTTCTCCCTGCCGATCCCGGTCGACCTGCTGCTCGCCGGCGCCCGCGTCTACGTGCAGGGTTTCCTCATCGATCCGAGCTTCGGTGCGATCGCGCCGCTCGGCTTCGCCAACGCCGCGCGTCTCGACGTCCGCTTCTGACCGCCGACCAAAGCGCCCGTGCGTACGCAGACCTCCTATCTCCTGATCGGCGCCTTCGTGCTCAGCGGGATCGTCCTGCTGACCGCCTCCCTGGTGGCGCTCAACGCCGGAGCGCGCCGCCGTGAGGTCATCAAGGCGGAGACCCTGTTCGAGGAGTCGGTGTCCGGCCTCGAGGTCGGCGCGCCCGTGCGCTTCCGCGGCGTCACCGTCGGCCGTGTGACTCAGATCACGGTCGCCGGCGCGCTCTACCAGGAGACGCAGCACACCTACGTGGTCGTGCGCTTCGAACTGTGGGGACCCTCGGGCTTCCCCATCGCCCGCCTGCGCGAGACCCTGCCGGCGCGCATCGACGAGGGCCTGCGCGTGCGCCAGGCGTCGACCGGCGTCACCGGTGTGTCCTTCCTCGAAGCCGACATCCTCGACGACGCCAGCAAGTACCCGCCCAAGGCTCGCGACTGGATGCCGAGCGAACAGCGCGACGAGTACCTCTACATCCCGTCGGCGCCGTCGACCTTCGGCGAGGTGGTCAACTCGGTGGAGCGCGTGCTCGACGACGTGGTGCGCGCCGACCTGCCGAAGGTGGCAAGCGACATCCGCGAAGCCGTGACGGGGATCCGGGCCGAGATCGGCAACGCCGGCCTGGGCGAACTGCGGGTGGAAGTGAAGCAGGTCCTGCAGGACGTGCGCGACATCGCGCGCCGCGCCGGGGAGGACTTGTCGCGTGCGGTCACCAGCCTCGAGACCGGCAGCCGCGACGTCTCCGCCGCGGTGGCCAGCCTGCGTGAACGCGTGATCGACCCGCGCCTCGACGACCTCGTCGCCGACCTCAACGGTGCCACCAAGAAGCTCAACGAGGTCCTGCTCGACGCACGCGCCGCTCTCGGCGACGTGCAGGGCCTGCTCGCCGGTCGTTCCGGCACCGTCCGCACGATCCTCGACAACCTCGAGCGCGCCAGCGCCCACCTGCGCAGCCTGGCCGCCACCGCCGAGCAGTACCCGTCGTGGCTGCTGTTCGGTTCGCCCCCTGCGCCGAGAGACCGCCGGTGAAGAGAACGCCACCGAAGAAAGCGACACTGCACAGAACGACGCTGACCGCGACGCACCTGTCGGCCCCCCACGTCGTCCTCGGCTGCTTGCTCCTCACGGCCTGCGTCTCACTCGAGCGCCCGGCCGCCGACAAGCGGCGCTTCCTCTTGGCGGCCGCGCGGCCAGAGCGGAACGAGCCGGCAGCAGACGGGGTGCTGTCGATTCCGAACTTCCACGTCCTCGCGGCCTGGGCCGGCCCTGGCATCACCCGCCGACACGCCGACGGCACCGTCTCGGTCGACTTCGACGCCGAGTTCTTCGTGCCCCCGGGTCTGGCCCTCGCCGAGATCGCCCGCACGTGGCTCGGCGATGCCGGGGTCTGCCGTGCGGTCACCGCCGACGACTCGCACCTGCCGCCGACCCATTGGCTCGAGGGCGACGTGCTCGAGCTGTGCGTCGACGAGCGCCGCGCCGGCGCCCCGGTCGCCGTGCTGGCGATCGACCTGTTCCTGGTCGATCGCGAGCGGCGTCCCGTGCACCGGTTCGTACTGCGCAAGTCGGCGGCGTTGGCCGACGCCCGGGCCGCCACGGCGGTCAGCGCCTTGAACGACGCCCTCGCTGCCTGGCTCGCCGACCTCGAGAGCGAGCTGCGCCCGCTCCTGGCGCCCTAGGTCCGCGTCACTCGTAGCGCACCGATTCGGCGGGACTCTCGCGCAGGACCCGGCTCGCCGGCAGCAGGGCCGCGAACACGCCGATCGTCAGAGCCAGCGCCGGCACCAGCGCGAACCAGAACCAAGGCACCACCACCGGCGCCTCGAGACCCGCCACTCGGTTGAGACCGGCGACCACCATCGCACCGAGCGGCAGACCCGCCAGCCAGGCGATGCCGGTGGACAGAACGCCGACCAGCAGCCCCTCGAGCAAGTAGGTCTGCAGCAGCGCGCGTCGTCGCATCCCGAGCGCACGCAATACGCCGATCTCGCGCGCGCGGCCCATGGCGGCGATGGTCATGGCGTTGACCAGCCCCAGACCGGCGAGCAGCAGGATCAGCGCCAGGAGCACGTCGAAGAGGAAGAAGTCGCGCGTGACGTCGCGCGTGTGGTAGTTGACCAGCCAGTCGCCGGTCTTGGCCCACGTCGCCTGCGGCAGCACCTGGCGCACCGCTGCCAGCACCACCCCCGAGTCGGCGCCCGGTTCCATCTCGAGGGCGATGCGGTCGACGCAGCGATCCTCGACACAGAAGTCCTGGCGGAGCCAGCGCGGCGCGGCGACGGCCCAGGCACGCTCGTCGGGGAAGAAGCCCGCCGCGTCGCTGACGGCGAGCACGGTGTACGGCTTCGGCCCCTCGTCTGTGAGCACCGACAGCGCGTCGCCCGGGTGCAGTCCGCGCAGGTCAGCCAGCCGCTCGCTCACCACGACGCTGCGCGTCGCCTCGTACGCCTGCGCCTTACCCGGCGCACCGACCAGCGGGCGTCCAGGCTGGAGCAGTCGGCCGAGGTCGAGCCCCGACAGCTCGTACGGCGCTTGCCGCGCCCGCCCCTCGAAGGCGTCGACCCCGAGCACGTGTTCGATGTGTCCGAGCTCGGCGGCGCGTGCCACCGTGATCGGCTGCTCGCAGCGCAAGAAGAGCCGGTCGCGCATGGTCACCGCGCCGAACGCCGCCACTTCGCCACGCAGGGAGTAGGTGATGTGCTTGAGCGCCACCAGCGCCAGCAGCACGACCGCCAGGCCACACACGGACGCGGCGAAGCGCCCCGAACTGCGCTCGAGCGCCTTCTGCGTGAGGAACGACGGCAGGCGCAGCACGGCGCGCGCTGGCCACAGCAAGAGCGTGCCGACCCGTCGCACCACCCCTGGCGCCACCAGGAGCACGCCACCGAACAACAGCAGCATGGCACCGAGCTGCCCGAGCACCAGCAGGGTCTCGCGCCCCTCCTCGGAGAGCAGCGGAGTCATCGCCAGGTACGCACCGGGCAGCACCAACACCAGCATCACGAACAGGAACGTGTTGACGCCACGCAGCACGTAGGCGCCGCCGCTGTCCTCGCCCAGGCCCCGCGCGTGCAGGACCAGGAGCGGCGAGACGTTGCGTGCCTTGAACAGCGGGAAGCCGGCGCCGGCGAGCGTGAACAGGACCCCCAGTGCCGCGGTCCACAAGATCGGGACGAGCGGGATCTCGAACGTGTCGACCCGCTTGCCGACTCCCAGCGTGCTGACGTGCAGGCTCTGCAACAGGTAGGCGAGACCGAGGCCGAGGAAGACGCCGAGGAGAGCGCCGAGGAGCGCCGTGGCCAGCGCGTCGATCAGGAAGATCGACGCCACCGCGCGCCGGCTGGTGCCGAGACAGCGCAGGAGCCCGATCTGCTTCAGACGCTCCACCAGCGACTGGGACAGGGTCTGGAACACCACGAACATGCCCAGCACCAGAGCCAGACACCCCAGCACCTTGACGCCGTTGCGGAAGGCTCGCTCGTCGGCACTCTCGCCCAACAGGGCGCTGCGGTCGTCGAGGACCTGGAACGCTTGGCTCAGTTCCTGACGCAGGCTGTCGACGTTGCTGCCGGAGTGCCGGTTGAGCTGGAACATGGACCGCTCGGTCGGCACCAAGCGCCGCGCCAGCGGGAAGCTCGACACGACGACGAAGCCGAGGTTGCGCCGGCCGAGGCGTTCGCGCGCCAGCACGCCCTTGACGGTGACGTCTGCCGGCGGCGGCGCCGGCGCGTCGCTGTCCTGCACGGCGACGCGCCGCCCACCCTGGCAGGCCGCGTGCGGCGTCGCCTGCGGCCGGCGCAGGCGCAGCGTGCTGCCGACGCTCAGGTGCAGGGCGTCGGCCAGATCACGTCCGACCAACACCGAGCCGTCGCCGTCCAGGTCCTGCAGGTCGACGCCGACGTCCACGCGGTAGTGCCCGAAGGCGCTCGCTGGCAGCGGACTGAGCCCGTAGATCTGCGCGGTGGCGGCAACCGCGTCGCCCTGTCCGACCGCCACCAGGCCCGCGTGCAGGATGCCGACGTCGCGCACCGCCGTCATCGCCTGCAGGGTGCGGCGCACCTCGGTCGGATCGCGCGAGGCGTCGAGCGGCACCAGCTCGAGGTCCACGGACCCGAAGTCGACCTGCCTCTCCAGGAGGCGGCTGCGGATCGTGTTGTGGTCCATCACGTGGATGGCGACGACGATCGCCACCCCCAGCGCCACCCCCAGCACCGACAGGGCGGCTCGGAGCCGGTTAGATGCCCAGCTCCTCGAGACGACGAAAGACGTCAGCCGCACGGAAATTGCCTCCGGTGAGTGCGTGTTCGGGGTTCATCTGGCCGTCGTGCAGGAAGAGCACGCGGTCACCCGCCGCAGCGTCGCGCGGGTTGTGCGTCACCAGCAGCACGGTCGTACCGAAGCGGTCGGCGACGTCGCGCAGTGTCTGCACGATCGTCTCACCGTCCTTCGACGAAAGGTTGCCTGTCGGTTCGTCGGCCAGGAGCAGCGGCGGGTGCGTCACCAGAGCCCGAGCGATGCTCGTGCGCTGCATCTCGCCCCCCGACAGCCGGCGCGGCGCGCGCGAGCGGAGGTCGCCCAGACGCAGCAAGTCCAGCAACTCGTCGATGCGTTCCCGATGCCGGCGCGGATCGTCGCCGGCGATCATCAGCGGCAGCTGCACGTTCTCGTCTACCGACAGGTCCGGCATCAGGTTGAAGAACTGGAAGATGAAGCCGATGCGTTCGCGCCGCATGCGGGTGCGCGCCTCCTCGCCGGCGCTGGCGATCGACTGTTGCTCGAGGAGCACGTCGCCGGCCGACGGGACGTCGAGCCCGGCGAGGATGTGCAGTAGCGTCGACTTGCCCGACCCGGACGGGCCCATGATGGTGGTGAACGAGCCGCGCTCCAGGGCGAAGCTGATGCCCTTGAGCACCGGGATCTGATGGCCGTCGACTTCGTAGAAGCGGTAGACGTCGCGCGCCTGCAGGACGGTCGTCACCTCGGCGACGTTATCGGGGAGCTCGGACATCGGGCATCGAGAAATGCGAGGGGACACGACGGATCACGGTGACCGCGGCCCATGCAAGCACGGGGCCATCCACTTTCCAATGCAAAGTTCGGGACCAAACGGCCCGCCGGAGGCCGCTCCGCGCACGCGACGCAGTCGACCGGCCGACCCACCTCAGTCGGCCGACCGTCGAACGCCGCCGGCCCACCGCCGACGGCGTCCGCGCCCCGACGCAGACCATTGCCCTCTCTGGACGGCGGCCGCGCGCCGGCGAACAATCCCCACATGGATGCGCTGACGCAGATCGGCGAACGTCGCATCGCCGAGGCCGTGGCCACCGGCGCCCTCGACGACCTGCCCGGTGCCGGGCGCCCCCTTCCGGCCGACGATCTCGCCGGCGTCCCGGACGACCTGCGAGCCTGCGTCCTCGTCCTGCGCAACGCCGGTCTCCTGCCACCGGAACTCGAACTGCAGCGCGAACTCCTGCGTCTCGCCCACCTCCTGCGCGCCTGCGTCGACGACGACGCCCGCGCTCGGTTGCAGCACGAGGCTCGCGCCGTGCGCCTGCGCTTGGCCCTGCTGCTCGACCACGTGCGCCCGACGTCGCCGCTGCTGGAGTACCAAGACGCCCTCGTCGCACGCCTGGCGCGGGGCGAAGGGCCGCCCTGAGCGACGACTTCCGCCCTTCTTCGCGTGGCCCCCCTCTGGTCGGCGCGCAGCCCCACCCCGACCAAGCCCTTGGGTTGCGGCCGCCGGCAGCGCCGAGGCCCCGGCGCCGCCCAAACCGGGCGCCGCCTGCCGCCGACGGGAACGCGGCATCCCGTCCGTTGTCAAGGCGCCCACGCCGCCCCCCCGAAGAAGGAGCCGGACGTGCCGGCCAGCCGCGCCGCCGCTCCGGGAACATCATGCACTTGGCCTTCTTGTCGCTCGCCGACCTCGGCACGGTCGCGCTCTTCGTGGTCGTCGCGCTGGCGCTCGGCTTCGTGTCGGCCCCGCTCTGGCTGTGGACCGTGTCCGCCGCCGCCGCCCTGTGGTGGAACCAGGCGCCGGCCTTTGTCTTCTTCCTGTTCGCGGTGCCGGCGCTCGTCCTGAACGTCCGAGTCCTGCGCCAGGCGATCCTCACCAAGTCGGTGATGCAGACTCTGCGGCGTCTGAAGTTCCTGCCGGAGATCTCCGACACCGAACGCGCCGCCATCGACGCTGGCGAGACATGGCTCGATCGCGAGCTGTTCTCCGGCCACCCGAACCTCGGCAAGCTGGCGACGTCCGCCTACCCGCGACTCGACCCCACCGAGCAGGCCTTCCTCGACGGGCCCGTCGACGCGCTGTGCCGGATGGTCGACGACTGGGACGTGCACCAACGCCGCGACCTGTCGCCCGAAGTGTGGAGCTTCCTCAAGCGGGAGCGCTTCTTCGGGATGATCATCCCCACCGAGCACGGCGGCCTCGGTTTCTCCCCCTCGGCGCACAGCGCGGTCATCGCCAAGCTCGCGTCGCGCTCGATGCCCTTGGCGGTCACGGTGATGGTGCCGAACTCGCTCGGGCCGGCCGAACTGCTGATCCACTACGGCACGTCAGCACAACGCGCCCACTGGCTGCCGCGTCTGGCTCGCGGCGAAGAGATGCCCTGCTTCGCGCTCACGGAGCCGGAGGCCGGCTCGGATGCTGGCGCCATGCGTGCGCGCGGCGAGACCTTCCGCGGCGAGGATGGCAAGGTCTACCTGCGCCTCGAGTGGGACAAGCGCTACATCACCCTGGCTGGGACCTCGACCGTCCTCGGCCTCGCGTTCAAGCTGCGCGACCCCGAGAACCTGCTGGGGCGAGGCACCAACCCCGGCATCACCTGCGCCCTCGTGCCGACCAGCACCAAGGGCGTGGACGTCTCTCGCCGGCACGACCCCCTGGGCGTGCCGTTCTACAACTGCCCGACCTCCGGCAAGGACGTCGTCGTGCCGGCGGACGCCATCATCGGCGGCCCCGACGGCGCCGGTCGCGGCTGGCAGATGCTGATGGAGTGCCTGGCTGCCGGCCGCGGCATCTCGCTGCCGGCGCTGGCCACCGGCGCGACCAAACTGGCCGCCCGCGTCGCCAGCGCGCACGCCACCGTGCGCCGCCAGTTCGGCCTGGCGATCGGCAAGTTCGAGGGCATCGAGGAGCCGCTGGCCCGCATCGCCGGCACCGCCTACGTGCTCGAGGCGGCGCGCCGCTTCACCTGCGGCGGCCTCGACGCCGGCGTCAAACCGCCGGTCGTCACGGCGATGTGCAAGTACCAGTTCACCGAGCTGGCACGCGCGGCGTCGCTCGACGCCATGGACGTGCTCGGCGGCGCGGCCATCTCCAAGGGCCCACGCAATCTGCTGGCCCACGCCTACACGGCGATGCCGATCTGCATCACGGTGGAGGGCGCCAACATCCTCACGCGCACGCTCATGGTGTTCGGGCAGGGTGCCATCCGCTGCCACCCGTACGCCTTCCACGAGATCGATGCGCTCGCCAAGGACGACCTGACCCGCTTCGACGACGCGTTCTGGCGCCACGTCGGCCACGTCGTGCGCAACGCCTGCCGCGCCACCGTGCTGACGTTGACCCGCGGTTGGCTGGCGCACTCTCCGGTCGCCGGCCCGGCGGCGCCCTACTACCGCAAGCTGTCCTGGGCGTCGGCGTCGTTCGCCTTCTGGGCCGACGTTGCGATGGCCGGTCTCGGCGGCGACCTCAAGCGACGAGAGAAGGTCACCGGCCGCTTCGCGGACATCTTCTCGTGGATGTACCTCGCCGCCGCCACCCTGCGCCGGTTCGTCGACGAGGGCCAGCGCGAGGAGGACGTGCCGCTGCTGCGCTGGACGATGTGCGAGGCCTTCGACCGCATGCAGCGCGCCTTCGACGGACTCTTCGACAACCTGCCGCTGCGCTTCGCCGGGCTCCTGCTGCGCGGCCCGATCGCATGGTGGAGCCGGATCAACCGCTTCATCGAACCGCCGACCGACGCGCGCGGCAGCGAGGTCGCCCACATCGCCCAGCGCCCCGGGCCGCAGCGGGAGGCGCTGTCGGGTGGGATCTACATGCCCACCCAGGAGACCGAGCCGCTCGCCAAACTCGAACGCGCCTTCCACCTGGCCTTCCACGCCGACGACCTCACCCGCAAGCTGAAAGCAGCCATGCGTATCGGTCGCCTGCCGCGAGCCAAGCCGGAGGACGTGCTCGACCAGGCTCTCGTCGAGGGCATCCTCACGCCCGACGAGGCCGCGGTGATCACCCAGGCCGACCACGCCCGCCGTGAGGTCTGCCAGGTCGACTCCTTCACCCAGGCCGAGTACATGGCCACGGCAAAGCGCACGCAGAAGCAGCCGCAGGGCGTCGGCGGCTGATCGACCGGAGTCCTGCGACCGGCCGCAGCGGGCGCACGCTCTGCGCGCTCGCGAGCGCGAGCCCTGCGTCGCGCCGCAGCCTCCTGGCACAGACGCCCACCGCCAGTGGGGTGGCCGACGAACACCGGGTCGCCCGGTGCAGCAGAGTCGTTCGATCCCGGCACGATCTCGAACTCGTTCGCGGTACGCGTCGCCGTTCGCTTGTCGACCAAGTGACCTTGCCCGACCCGCGGCACCACCGGGCCTTCCGGATACGGCTCCTCCCCCCGGCCACCGCCCCGCAGAGCCGGACGCGCCTCGCACGTGACAATGCGCGTCCCGGGCGGTACACCGCGTGGATGGCCACGTCCGTCGACCTCCAACCCCCACCGTCGAGTGCGTCCGCCCCCGACCCCGCGCCGAAGCGCGGGATGTCGCGCGCCACCAAGATCCTGATCGGCGTGGCGGCGCTGCTCCTGGTGGCCGGAATCGTGCTCAAGCTGGTGGAACCGCCGAAGCCCGAGGGCTTGACGGCGAGCAGCGCGGGGGCCGCAAGCCTCGTCGACGGTCAAGGCAACCCGATCCCTGCCGCCGACGCTGGCCCGGAGCCGTGGGCCCCCGGCTTCCTCAAGATGGGGTTCAGCTTCTTCGTGTGCTTCGCCATCGGCTACGCCGCGCGCAAGTTCTTGAAGATCGGGCTGGTGTTCTTCGGCATGCTCTTCGCGTTCCTCTTCCTGGCCTCCTACCTCGGCTACGTCACCGTCAACACCGAGGCGATGAGCGGCGACTGGGACAAGTTCATCGACAACGCCAAGACGCAGTTCGACACCTTCAAGGCGTTCCTCACCGGCAGCCTCCCGGCCGCCGGGCTGGGCGCCTTGGGCCTCTACGCCGGGTTCCGTCAGGGCTGAGCTGCAAGGGCTGCGAATCGTCGCGGCGGGCGCGAATTCGGCGGTGTTGTTCCGTTGCCACAGAGCTGACCAGGCCACGCCCGAGCAGCCCTGGAAGCTCCAAGCAACAACAGCGCCGGCGGCCACCTCTGGTCGGCGCTGCGCCGACATCAACCCTTTGGGTTGCGGCCGCCGGCCGCGCTAGGAGCCCGAGAAGAAGTCATGATACGGGCTCTCAGATTGCCCCCGGTGGCCGCATCCGCGGCCACGCAGAGAGTGAGAAACCGATTGTTTCTCACTCTCTGAGCGCCCGGACCGGCGCCGGAGCTTTCCCCGACGCCGCGGCGGCGAGCGTCTGCGCCGGGTTTCTCGGCTATGCGGCCGCGGGTCCGGCTCGAGGCCCACACCCGGCGCGTTTGCCCGCGGCTCGGTCGGGCCGGGCCGCTACATTCCTCGCCGTGTCCACCCTGCGCATCCACCTCGTTCCCGCGCTCGCCGCTGCGCTCTGTGCCGCCCGTGTTCCGGCACAAGACGTCCCCTTCTACGAGCGGATGGATTTCGGTCCGTTCCTGTCGCAGACGATCTCCTGCGCCAGCGACGGCAAGAACACGGCGCTCAAGGGCGTGGCCGTACGCCTCGGCGAGGCCGACCGCCCGGCCGGCATGCTGTTCGATACCGAGCTGTTGCGCGTGGCTTGCACCTGGACCGACGGGTTCCTCGTCCTGCGCGGAACGCCGTTCGACGGCAGCCACGGGCCGCACTCCCGCACCGCCGGAACCACTTGGCTGCAGACCGCTGCCGTCCCAGGCTGGAGCCTCGACGGGGAGTTCGACGACCCGCGGCCGCTCGCCGGCTACGGGCCACTACCCCGGAGTCTGGCACGCTACCGCGGTCTCCACCGCGGCAGCGATCGCATCGTGTTCGACTACGAGGTCGGTGGCGCACGTGTGCTGGACAGCACCATCACGACCGGGAGCGACGACCAGGTCGCCTTCGTTCGCAGCCTGTCCCTCGCGCCCTGCAAGGTCGCCCGCACCCTCCTGCTCGCCGACAGCCTGCCCACCGACAACGCGGTGGCCACCGCGACGTCGCTTCTCTGCACGCAACCTCTGCCGGCGCCCGAGCTGGTCACCATGCGGCGCATCGAGGGCTCGTGGAGCGCGCTGCCGTGGGGAGCCGCGCACGGCGATCTCCCGGCCAACGAGATGCTCGCCAAGGCCGTCCGCGCGGCGCTTGACGAGGGTGCCGAAGACGCCGCCGGCAATGCGCCTCGCGGCCGACGCGGCCGCGCCTCGGCCCGCCCCAACATCGAGGTGCGTTCGCTCCCTGCGCCTGGTCCCGTGCAACGGATCCACGTCTACGCCGAGGACGGCAACGCGGCCCAACGCTTCACGCTGTACGGCAGCGACGCCAAGGAGCCCCCCGCCGATCCCAAGCAGTGGCACGAGATCGCGCAGGTCGACAGCGGGCGCCTGGGCGCCGGCGGCCGCCACGGCGTCGCCATCGCCAGCCCCGACGGCAAGCCGCTGGGCACCTTCGCCCACCTGCTCTTCGTCAGCCGCGGCCGTGACAACCCGACGTCGTTGCGCTTCGTCGCCGTCGAGGCGCTCGGCCCCGACCACAAGGTCAACGTGGCCACCGACGAGGCCGTGGCGCTGGCGCTGCGTGGCACCCTGCCGAGCGGAGCCAGGATGGGGCACTCCGGCGGGCGCGTCACTCTGACGCTGCCGCCCCACAGCGGCGAGCTGCGTTTCGACTTGCTCTCTTGGCGCGGCGACGCGCGCGAGGCCGACCGCGTCCTCTCCGGCCTGCGCAAGCCCGCTCCGCTCGCCGACCTGGCGGCGGCGACCAAGGGTGGCAAGTCGAGGTTCGCCCAGACGATCACGGTGAAGGGGCAGCGCAGCGCCGATGACGCCGCCTACGTCGTCGACGACATTCCGGTCCCGTTCGACAACCCGTACGGCTCCTGGATGCGGCTCGGTGGCTTCGACTTCTTCGCCGACGGTACGCGCGCCGCCCTGTCGACATGGAACGGCGACGTGTGGGTCGTGTCCGGGATCGACGACAAACTCGACGCGGTGACCTGGAAGCGCTTTGCCAGCGGCCTGTTCGATCCGCTCGGCCTGCGCATCGTCGACGACCTGATCTACGTGCACGGCCGCGACGGCATCACGCGCCTGCGCGATCTGGACGGCGACGGCGAAGCCGACTCGTACGAGTGCTTCAACCACGACGTGCTCATCACCGAAGGCTTCCACGAGTTCGCCTTCGACCTGCAGACCGACCCCGAGGGCAACTTCTACTTCAGCAAGGCCGGGCCGGTGAACCCCGGTGGACGTGGCTTCCAGAAGATCCTGCCCCACCACGGCTGCATCCTGAAGGTGTCGAAGGACGGCGAGAAGCTCGAGGTGTACGCCACCGGCTTCCGCGCCAACAACGGCATCGGCGTCGGTCCGCAGGGCCAGGTGACGTCAGGCGACAACGAAGGCACCTGGATGCCGAAGTGCCGCCTCTCGTGGGTGACGCCCGGCAGCTTCAACGGCTGCGTCGACACCGCCCACCGCGACAGCCCACCCACGACCTATGACAAGCCGCTGTGCTGGTTCCCCCACGACGTCGACAACAGTTCCGGCGGGCAGGTGTGGGTCACCAGCAAGGAGTGGGGACCGCTCCAGGGCAAGCTCATGCACATGAGCTACGGCACGTGCTCCCTGTTCGAGGTGATGTACGAGACCGTCGACGGCCAGATCCAAGGCGGCGCGGTGCGCCTGCCGCTGAGCTTCGCGTCGAGCTGCATGCGCGCACGCTTCAATCCCAAGGACGGCCAACTCTACGTCTGCGGCCTCAAGGGCTGGCAGACCAGCGCTGCGCGCGACGGCGCCTTCCAACGCGTGCGCTACACCGGCAAGCCGATCGACTTGCCGGTGGGCCTGCAAGTGCAGAAGGACGGCGTCCTCTTGACCTTCAGCGACGCGCTCGACCCGGAGACCGCCAACGATCCGTCGAGCTTCGACGTCGAGGTCTGGAACTACATCTGGGGCGATCAGTACGGATCGCCACACGTGTCGACCGTCGATCCCGAGGCTGACATGAAGAAAATGGGTGGCAAGATCGACATCGGCTACCGCAACTCGGACAAGCTCCGGGTCACCCGCGCCGAGCTGCGCGGCGACCGCCAAGTCTTCGTGGGCATCGAGGGCATCCGGCCGGTGATGCAGATGCAGATCAAGCTGAACCTCGACACCGCCGCGGGCGCGACCATGAAGCACACCATCTGGAACACGATCCACAACGTCCCGAAATGACGACGGGCGGGCGACCTGGGGGGTCGCCGCCCGTCGTGCCAGCGTTGCAGCGGATGGAGCCAGGGCTCCACCGCTGAACGCTGGGGTGGGAGGCCTGGGGATGTGGGAGTGCCTGGCGTGGGTTGGGCGCAAGGCGGCGACGCACGACGTCGCACGGCCCGCTGCCCCGGGAGCCTGCGCGGCCGCGGAGGCGGCCGCCAATCGGGATTCTGCTTCCAGGGCTGCTCGGGCGTGGCCTGGTCAGCTCTGTGGCAACGGAACAACACGGCCGAATTCGTGCCCGCCGCGACGATTCGCAGCCCTTGCAGCTCAGCGCGGCCGGCGGCCGCAACCCAAAGGGTTGATGTCGGCGCAGCGCCGACCAGAGGGCCGCCGGCGCCGTTGTTGCTTGGAGCTTCCAGGGCTGCTCGGGCGTGGCCTGGTCAGCTCTGTGGCAACGGAACAACACGGCCGAATTCGTGCCCGCCGCGACGATTCGCAGCCCTTGCAGCTCAGTCGTGCTCGAGCGGCAGCGGCAGGGACGCTGGTGGGTGCTGCATCGCCTGGGCCGACAGACTCGCCTCGGACGACACCACCGCGACCGGCGCCATCCTCCGCCCATCCTGCCCCAGCCGCACCACGGCGGGCTCCGAAGCTCCGGTACCGGGGTCGCTCGGCTCGCGCACGGTGATCGAGCCGTCGGCGTGCCACCAGGTGGCATGCCCCGCCTCGTTCAACCCTCGTCGCACCACCGGCGATTCGGCCGCCACCGGACACGCGCCGACGCCATCCGGATCCGCAAGCTGGCCCTGGCGCGGCGTAGGCTGGGCCGCGGGCTGCCGTCGTGCGAACGGGTTGCCATACCCGAGCGCGAACAACAGCAGGCCGATGGCAGCGGCGGCGCAGAATGGGCGGTGGCTGATCAATGGATGTCTCGACCCCGAGCTGGGACCGGTGCCCGGCGGCGGCGCTTGGCTCCATCCGCTGCGAGGCTGGTGCGATCCTTGGGCGCCCCTACGCCCGACCCGCCGACGCCGGCCAGCCAAAACCGAGCCCCTCGCGGTCGGCCGGCCCGGCGCCATGCTCGGTCTCGATGGACTCGGCGCAGAACCGCGAGGACGTCGTCTCGTCGCAAGACGCTGCCGGCCGACTACGCCGCGACCGACGAGCCCATCGGGCTCCCCTACATCACCAGGCGCACGGCGTTGGTCGTGGCCACCGGCTCGAGCGCCGTCGTGGTGACGAGCGCCTGCACCCACAAGGCCGCACCCGACAGACTCCGGTTCGGCATGACCGGCACCGGTGGGCTCGCGGCACAGCCCAGCAGATCCACGTCGAAGCCCGACCCGCTCGCGGCGGCAACCCGCTGCAACGGGCCGGCCAGGCCAGCGTCGATCAGCAGCGAAGCCAGACCCAGACCGGCCGGGTCGACCCGCAAGAGCGCCGGGCCGAGGGAGAGGGAGGTCGTCGGTCCAACGCTTCCCAGCGCGACGAGGAACGGAAACGCCAGGTGGGTCGGCGGTGCCGCCCCTGGGTCGAACTGTGCAGCATGCACCAGCAAGCGCAGGTGCCCGGCGGACGTGCGGGTCGCCAGGTCCGTCGCGTAGGCGCCGACGCCGAGTTCGGTCTCGAAGCCGGTCGGGTCGCCGGCCACGCCCCCGGCGCTCGGTCCCGCCAGCTGCAGCGTCGGGTTGTGCATGCGCAGCCCGACGTACAGTTCGCCGGTCGAACTCGGCATGCCGGTGGTGCCGAACATGGCGATCGCTCCGCTGGCCCCATCGATACTCCCCGAGTAGCTGGCTCGTCCCGGCGCCAGATGACGCTCACCGAACGACGACTGGAGCACGACGCCCGGATTGCCGGGTGCGCGCCGGTCGCCCCGACGGCCGTACACCACCATCGCCAGCCCGCGAGCCGCCGGATCGACGGGGTTGGCGGGCGGCACGTCGAGCAGCGTGCGGGTGCGAGGATTGGTGTTGCTCGGCGAGAAGGCGACTTCGAACACCCACGCACCGTCCGAGGAGATCGACACCATCACTGGGTCGTAGCGGGGGCCGAGCGGCTGGGTCAGGTCGGGGACCTCGTAGGTCCGACCGGACAGGGTGGCGAACCGCGTGCGGAAGAACTGCACCCCGGGCACCTCGACGTCCACCGGAAACGACCCCGCGTAGGCGTCGTCGATCGACAGCGCGATCTCGTAGCCAGAGATGCGATGCACCTCGCCGCGCTCCATGATCTCGGTGGGGAACACCTTGAACAGGGCGTCGCCGTCGCCGTTGCCGAGGGCGGTCGTGTAGTTGGGGAAGAGGTCTTCCCGGTCGACGATCCACCAGTTGCCGAACTCGAGCTTGTTGTGGGCGAACGAGGTCTGCGCCACCGTGGGGCCGGTCAGCGCGAGCAGGGACGTGACGAGGGCGAGACGGTTCATGGCACGCGGGCGCCGGGGCGCCGGCTCGAGATTCTAGGGACCGGGACGTTCTCGGGGGGCGGCGCTTCGCCTATCCTGCGCGGCTTTGCCGCCGCCAACGAGGATTGGGCGTGACCGACAAGATCGCGCAAGACCGCCAGCAGAAGCTCGAAGCCCTGCGCAGCAAGAGCCAGGATCCCTACCCCGCCCGGGTCGACAAGCCGACGCCGATCGCCGACTGCCTGCCCGACCTCGACGCCAAGGCCGGGTCGGTCGTGGTGGTCGCCGGACGCCTCGGCCAGTTCCGTGACTTCGGCAAGCTGCGTTTCGCGCACTTGCACGACCGCACCGGGCACATCCAGATCGGCTTCGAGCGCGACACGCTGACGGAGTTCTGGCCGGACCGCAAGCTGGTCGAGACCGGCGACCACGCCGTGGTGCGTGGCCGGCTGGGGCGAACGCAGAAGGGCGAGCCGACCGTCTGGGCCGACGAAGTGACCTTGGCCAGCAAGGCCCTGCGCCACCCGCCCGAGAAGTGGCACGGCCTGCAAGACGTCGAGCACCGCTACCGCATGCGGTACGTCGACTTGTTCGCCAACCCCGAGGTGCGCGAGGTGTTCCGCACGCGGGCCCGCCTGCTCGCCGAGATCCGCAGCTACTTCGACAGCCTCGGTTACGTCGAGGTCGAGACGCCGATCCTGCAACCCATCTTCGGCGGCGCCACAGCGCGCCCGTTCAGGACGCACCACAACGCGCTCGACATTCCTCTGTACCTGCGCATCGCGCCGGAGCTGTACCTCAAGCGGCTCCTGGTCGGCGGCCTCGAGCGGGTGTACGAGATCGGCCGGGTGTTCCGCAACGAAGGCGTGAGCACGCGCCACAACCCCGAGTTCACCATGCTCGAGAGCTACGAGGCGTGGGCGGACTACCGCGACATCATGGCGCGTGTCGAGGGGCTCTTCGGACATCTGGTGCGCACCGTGCTCGGCGGCGACGGCAAGGTCTCCTTCCGCGATCGACAGTACGACTTGCAGCCTCCGTTCGCGAAGCGCAAGTACCTCGACCTCTTCGCCGAGCACAACCACGGCATCGACTTCTTCGACGAAGCCGCGGTGCGGGCACGCGCCGTCGACCTCGGCATCGACGTGCAAGGACGCTCGCACTACAAGCTGGCCAACGACGTCTTCGAGGCCACGGTCGAGCACACTCTCGACGGGCCGATCTTCGTCCACGACTACCCCAAGCCCATCTGCCCGCTGGCCAAGACCAGCCCCGACGACCCGCGCGTCGCCGAGCGCTTCGAGCTGTTCGTGGGTGCCATGGAGATGGGCAATGCCTTCTCCGAGCTCAACGACCCACAGGATCAGGAGCGGCGCTTCACCGACCAACTCGCCGACAAGGACGACGAGTCGCCCTCGGAGATGGACGTCGACTACGTCACCGCGCTGGAGTTCGGCATGCCGCCGGCCGGCGGGCTCGGGATCGGCATCGACCGCCTGGCGATGCTACTGACCGGCAACGCCTCGATCCGCGACGTCGTGCTGTTCCCGCTGCTGCGCCCACTCCCCGAGACGCCGAGCGCGGAGGACGACGCGCCCCCCACCAAGACGGACGCCTGACTTGGCCGACGCCTACGCATGGTTCCTGGCGTGGCGCTACCTGTGGGCGCGCCGCATCACCCTGATCGGGATGGGCGGCGTGGCGCTGGCCGTGTGGGCGCTGATCGCGGTGATCGCCGTGTTCTCGGGCTTCATCGGCGAGATCCGCGCCGGTGCCCGCCGTGCCTCGCCCGATCTGCTCCTCACCGAAGTCAAACCCGAGTGCGACTTCGCCGTGGTGGCACCCATCCTGCAGCGCGATCCCGACGTGGTCGCCGTGGCTCCCCGGGTGCACCAGGACGCCGTCATCGCCGCCTACGGCCGCCACGCCCGCTACGTGCAGGCCACACGCCCGGTGGAGACGAGCCCCTTGAGCCGCAACTTCGTGCGCGTGCTCGGCATCGATGTGGCTGCCGAGACCCGCGCCAGCGATCTGGTCGCGTGCCTGCAGCTGCGGCCGGAGGACTCGCACCTGCAGGTGCCGGACCTCGAGCATCCCTTCGACTTGCCGCGCGAGGACATGGAGCGCGCCCTGCGCGCGGCCAGCCCCGACCTACGCACACCGCTCGTCGGCAAGCTCGACGGCCTGGTGATGAGTGTTCGCCGTCTGACCCGAGGCGAGCCGATCGAACGCGGCAGCCGCATCGACGTGGTCGCCGGTCGCTTCGTGCACAGCCCGGACGGCGGGACCGAGGTCGGCGCGAGCCGGCGTCCGACCGTGCTCACGGGAGCGTTCGCCTGCAACCACCGCATCTTCGACGACGTCGCCGTGCTGGCCGACATCGAGTTCGTGCGTGGTCTGCTGGGCTATGCGGCCGACGAATCGGACATCGAGCTGTGCACGTCGGTCGCGATCCGGGTCCGTCCCGGCGCCGACCTCGACGGCGTCGCCAGGCGCCTGGCCGCGGCCGTGCACGACGTCTCCGGCGGGCGCGTGCTGACGTGGGAGGAGCAGAACTCCACCTTCCTGTCCGCGGTCGACCAAGAGCGCCGGATGATGAAGATCTGCCTGTTCGCGGTGATGCTGGTCGCCGGCTTCCTCATCTACGCGACCCTGCACATGATGGTGATGCAGAAGGTGCGCGACATCGGCATCCTCACGTCGATGGGCGGCACCGGCCGCGGGGTGCAGACCATCTTCCTGGTCGGCGGCCTGGCCATCGCCGGCGTCGGGTCGGCGATCGGCGTCGTCGCCGGGGTCGCCTCGGCCCTCTACCTCAACCCCATCAACGACTTCTCGCGTCGCACCTTCGGCCGCGAGCTGTTCCCCACCGACGTCTACGCCCTCAATCAGATTCCGTACGAACTCGACGGACGCTGGATCGTGCAAGTCGTGGTCGCCGCCATCGCACTGGCTCTGATCGTCGCCTGGCTGCCGGCGCGGCGGGCAGCCAGACTGAACCCGGTCGAGGCCCTGGCCAAGGCCTGAGCGTGTCCCGCCCGCACACCGCCCCGACCACCCTCCGGCAAGCACCGCCACCATGACCGAACTCCTGCGCGCCAACGCGGTCACCAAGAGCTATTGGCTGGGCAAACGCGAGATCCCCGTGCTGCGCGGCGTCGACTTTGCGGTCGAGGCCGGCGAGATGGTGGCGTTGCTGGGTGCCAGCGGCACCGGCAAGTCGACGCTCCTGCACGTGCTCGGCCTCCTCGACGCACCCACCAGCGGCGAGGTGCTGTACGACGGCAAGCCGACCCAACGCCTGCCGTCACGCGCCAAGGCCAAGCTGCGTCACCAGGCCATCGGCTTCGTGTTCCAGTTCTACCATCTCATCCCCGAGCTGAGCGCGCTGCAGAACGTGCTGTTGGGGCAGATGATGTTCCGCAGCCCGCTCGCCTACCTGCGGCAGCGCACTCCGATCCGCGCGCACGCCCTGGCGCTCCTCACCGAAGTCGGACTGGAACAACGCCTCGACCACCGACCCGCGGAACTGTCGGGTGGCGAGAAGCAGCGCGTCGCCATCGCGCGCGCTCTCATCGCCGAGCCGAGGGTGATCCTCGCCGACGAGCCCACCGGCAACCTCGACAGTCAAACCGCGGAGGGTGTGCTGCAACTGCTCTTCCGCATCAACCGCGAGCGCAAGATCGCCTTCGTCTTGGTCACGCACAACGAAGAGCTGGCAGCTCGTTGCGACCGCATCGTTCGCCTGCGCGACGGCCAGATCGTGAGCTGAACGATGTACCGCTGGTTCCTCGCCGTCCGCTACCTGCTGCAGCGCCCCATCAACCTGCTCGGCGTGCTGGGAGTGACGCTCAGCGTCTGGGCACTCATCGTCGTCGTCGCCATCTTCTCCGGCTACATCTCCGAGGTTCGGCGGCACATCCACGGCACCACCGCCGACGTGTCGGTGTTCAACCTGCCCAGGGACTGCCCCTTCGGCGTGGTCCGCGAGCTGCTGACCGAGGACCCCAACGTCTCCGCCTGCGCACCGCGCATCGTCTGGTCGGGGATGCTGCACCCGGTGGCGGCCGGCAAATCGACCACCAGGATCGACGAAGAGGGCCGTCCCACCGGCGACCCCGTCACCGGCAACTCCGTCACCGAGGAACGCGACAACGGCGGGCTCGACATCGGTGACGACTCGCCGTTCCTGCACCTGATCGGCATCGAGCCGGAAGCGGAGATGCAGGTTTCGGGCTTGGCCGAGTGGCTCGCAGCGACCACCGACGCCGCCCTGCGCATCGATCCGACCCAGGCGCTGCGATCGGCCGAGCCCGCCGGCGCCGCCTCCCCGCCTGGCATCCTGCTGAGCGAGCGGCGCGCCGCGCGCGAGCGCCTCGAGCGCGGATCCGAGGTCCAGGTCACCTGCGCACGTCTGTTCAGCGACAACGTGCAGACCGTCGACACGTCGACGATGAAGCTGCGCTTGCAGGGCGCCTACACGTCGAGGTTCGTGCTGTTCGACGCGAGCACTGCCTTCGTGCACATCGACAGCCTGCGCCACCTCCTCGGCAGCGGCGATGCCGACGCCTGCAACGTCGTCGCCGTCAAGCTTCGCGACCCGAGCCAGGATCGCGCCACCGCGGAGCGCATCGAACGACGCCTGCGGGAGGCGCTCAACTACGACGTGTTCGTGCAGGACTGGGAAGCGACCAACGCCATGTTCTTGTCGGCGGTCGACCACCAGCGGTCACTGATGAAGCTCGTGCTCTTCGTCATCATGGTGGTGGCTGCCTTCTTGATGTTCGCCACCCTGTCGATGATGGTCACCGAGAAGGAGCACGACATCGGCATCCTCACTGCCATGGGCGCCACCCGCCTCGGTGTGCTCGACGTGTTCCTCACGTGCGGGCTGGCGATCGTCGTCACCGGCGTACTCCTCGGAATCGTGACCGGCTGCGTCAGCGCGGTCTACCTCGACAGCTTCAACGAGTGGCTGCGTGCCACCTTCTCGATCGACCTCTTTCCCGTGCGGGTCTACAACCTGCGCCATGTGCCGTACGAGCTCGACCCGACCTGGATCGCGCAGGTCGGGCTGATGGCGCTGGGGGTTGGAGTCCTGGTGTCCGGCGTGCCGGCCTGGCGCGCCGCGCGGCACGATCCCGTCGACGCGCTTCGCTGCGAGTGACACTCCAGCGGCCATCGGCTCGCGGCCGATCTTCATCCTCGGGCGCGTGCCACCTCCGGGGTGGCGTGGCCTCATCCCGTCGCTAGCCTGGACACACGGTGCGCGCGCTTTCTCTCTTGCCCCTGCTCCTCGTCGGCAGCTGTGCCAGCCTGGAGGAGTCCCCGCTGCGCCGGCAGATCGCAGCCTCGGTGCAGCCCCTCGCACACGACGTGCGTCGCCTCCTGGCGCCCGACGGCCTCGCCCGCTTCGCGCTCCTCGACCGCCGCCCGATGTTCCTCGACTTCCGCAACGCGGTGCGGAGGCTGCCCGCGACCTTGCGCCTCGATGAGCCGCCGCTCGCCGACCGACACACCGCCGTGCGCGCCATGGCCAGCGGTAGCGGATCCTGGCAGGCACCCGGCCTGCTGACCCGCGCTCTGTCGCGCCTGCTGCCCTGACCCAACGCAGCCTGCGGCCGCACCAAAGGTGCGAGTCGGCGCTACGCGCCGACCAGAGAGAGCCGCAGGCCGCTCTATTGCCCGGGGCTTCCAGTGCTGCTCGGGCGTGGCGAATCCGGCACCGTCACGAATCGAACGCCCTGCAGATTCCGCGCGCCGCGAGGATTCGCAGCACTTGCAGCCCATCGCAGCCTGCGGCCGCACCAAAGGTGCGAGTCGGCGCTGCGCGCCGACCAGAGAGGGCCGCAGGCCGCTCTATTGCCCGGGGCTTCCAGTGCTGCTCGGGCGTGGCGAATCCGGCACCGTCACGAATCGCACGCCCTGGAGATTCCGCGCGCGCCGCGGATTCGCAGCGCAGCCCATCGCAGCCTGCGGCCGCGCCGAAGGTGCGAGTCGGCGCTGCGCGCCGACCAGAGAGGGCCGCAGGCCGCTCTATTGCCGGGGCTTCCAGTGCTGCTCGGGCATGGCGAATCCGGCACCGTCACGAATCGAACGCCCTGCGGATTCCGCGCGCGCCGCGGATTCGCAGCACGCAGCCCATCGCAGCCTGCGGCCGCCAAGGTGCGAGTCGGCGCTGCGCGCCGACCAGAGAGGGCCGCAGGCCGCTCTATTGCCTGGGGCTTCCAGTGCTGCTCGGGCGTGGCGAATCCGGCACCGTCACGAATCGCACGCCCTGGAGATTCCGCGCGCGCCGCGAGGATTCGCAGCACCTGCAGCCCAACGCAGCCTGCGGCCGCACCAAAGGTGCGAGTCGGCGCTGCGCGCCGACCAGAGAGGGCCGCAGGCCGCTCTATTGCCTGGGGCTTCCAGTGCTGCTCGGGCGTTGCGAACCCGGCACCGTCACGAATCGCACGTCCTGCAGATTCCGCGCGCGCCGCGAGGATTCGCAGCACTTGCAGCCCAGGAGTCCTGGGGGTCGAACGCCTCGACCCCTGCCCAATTGCCGCTCGCGCTGGCGCCGGCGGGCGCGTAGAGGAGCACCGTGCACACCGGCCTCGCTCGACGGCGTCCCCCACGACGCATGGGTGTCCTCTCGCTTCACGCCGCGTCCGTGGCCGTCGTCGCGGCGCATGCCGCGACGCAAGACCACGTCGTCACGTCTCCGCCGACGCCAGCGTCGATCAGTATGGAGCGCCTGCGCGCCGACGTCGCCCACCTGGCGTCGGTCGAGCTCGGCGGTCGCGGCACCGGACAGCCCGGTTTCCAGCGGGCGGCCGACTTCGTGCGCGACCGCCTGCAGGCGCTCGGACTGCAACCGCTCGGAGACGACGGCACTTTCTTCCAAGCCGTGCCCTGGACGCGGACCGAGGCGATCGCCGACGCGTGCAGCCTGGTCGCGTCCACGGCCGCCGGCGAGGTCGTCCTGAAGCCGAGCCCCGACTTCGCCGGCCGCGTGTGGTTCGACCAGACGGCAGAAGGCGAACTGGCAGTCTGGCGCTGCACCGACCCGATGCGGGTGGAAGTCGACGCGGGCGCGGCGGCCGGCCGCATTCTCCTGGTCGAGGTCGCCCCACCGGACCTCGACACGCGCTTCGCGGGCCTCGAAGGCGCACGCACATGGGCGACGTTCGAGAGTCGTCTGCGCGCCACGGGCGCGGCCGCGGTCCTGTTCGTCGACGACGCGCGTGCCCGGCGTCTGGCGGGCCTCGAGGGCAATGAGTCGCCCGGCAAGTCGTCGCCGGCGGCGCGCGCCTCGAGCCGCACGCCCAACGAGCTGTATCTCGGGGTCGCTGCCGCCGAGCGCCTCGCTGGCCTGGCGCCCCCAGCCGAGCCGTCGGCCGATTCTCTGCGCCTGCTGCCGGTGACCGTGCGGCTGACCATCGCCGTTCGCTCGGGGCCGGCGCCCGCCTGCAATGTCGTCGCCCGACTGCCAGGCAGCGATACCGAGCTATCGGCCGAGCACGTCGTCCTCGGCTGCCACCTCGACCACCTCGGCGTGCGCACCGGCGTCCTCCATCCCGGAGCCGACGACGACGGCTCGGGCACCGCGGCGCTGCTCGCGCTCGCAGAATCGTTCGCTCGGACCACCGACCGGCCGCGGCGCAGCCTGGCGTTCGCCGCCTTCTGCGGCGAGGAACTCGGGCTGATCGGTTCCAAGCACTTCGTCGCCCACCCACCGATCCCCCTGGCTTCGATCGTCGCCGAGTTGCAGCTCGACATGGTCGGGCGCAGCGAGGAGAACGCGCGCGAGACCGCCGACCAGAACCGCAACTCCTTGCACCTCATCGGCACCGAGAAGCTGTCGGAGGACCTGCACCGCCTGTGCCTGGCGGCCAATCGCGACGTCGGCAAGTTCGACCTCGAGTGGGACGAAGAGGAGGTGTTCTGGCGCAGCGACCACGTCAACTTCGCCAGGCAAGGCGTGCCGATCGCGTTCTTCTTCACCGGCTTCCATCACGACTACCACGCGCCCAGCGACACCGCCGACAAGATCGAGTACGAGAAGCTGGCGCGGGTGATCGAGTACGTCCACGCGGTGGCGGCGCGTCTGGCCCAGCAGGACGAGCGCCCCCTCGTCGATCGCCGGCGTTGGGACAAGAGCCGCGAGCGTTTGCACGGCCCGTCGCAGCCGGCGGCGCCGCTTCGCCGCTGAACGTGCGAGCCTTCGGGCGCTCGAGCAAGCCGGCTTCGCCGGCTTCCTCGGTCGGCTTTGCTGGCGGTCGCCCTTGCGACCGCGAGCCCTTCGGGCTCAGGCGCGGGAGCGCGCCGTCGCCAAGGCGTGCGTGAGGGTTGCCAGTAGGACGATCGCGCCGCCGAAGAGGGTGAGGGGATGCGGTTCTTCGTGGTGCACGACCCAGGTCCACAGAGGATTGAGGACCGGCTCCAGCATGATGAGCATCGACGCTTCGAGCGCGGAGACGTGACGCAGGCCCCGGGTCAGACACAGGTTGGCAACACCTACTTGGAAGACGCCGAGCCAACAGAGCAGGCCGGCATCGCGCAGGCTGATCGCTTCGACCGGCAACGCCCAGGGTGAGGCGCCGGCGCAGGCGATGGCATTACCGAGGACCATGGCAGCGACCGAAGCGTCGGCCTCGGGGCGCGCGCCTCGCGCCAGGCGGCGCAGGCCCATCACCGTTCCGGTCCATCCCACGCAGGCGAGCGCCGCGAACCAGAGTCCGAGACGAGGATCGGGCGCCGTGGCACTTGCCGGCTCGGGCGCCGAGAAGAGCAACGCGAAGCCCACCGAGAGTCCGCCGAGGAACACCAGGTCGGCTCGTCGCACGCGTTCGCCGAGCAGCCAGGGCGACAGCATCAGCACACCGATGGGCGCCAGCATCTGCACGAAGATCGCGGTCGCCGCGGTCGTGTAGGTGTTGGCCAAGACGAAGGAGGCGACGGTGAGCGCGTAGAAGGAGCCGACGACGAGGGTGCCTCGCGTCGGCAGACGGCGCGCCGGTGGGAACACCGCCAACAAGAACACCGCGGCGATCGCCGAGCGGAACCCGACGCGCTGCGCCCCCGTCAGCGACAGCCCCTTGATGGCGGCGCCCCCCGTCGAGAAGAACAGGGCCGCGAGGAGCACCGACCAGCGCGCGTGGAGGGCAGACATCGCAGTTCCTCGTGGCGAGAGCGTGCCCGGGCGCAGGCTGCGCGTCGAGGCAAAGGTCGATGCAGGTGGAGAAACCGCCGCCCCGGCCCGCGCGAGCCACGGGCGCCGCGCTCAGCGCGGGCCGTCGTCGTAGGGGCGCAGCGCGCGCGGTGGCCCGAGCACCTCCAGAGCCACGATCGCGGCCGCCGCACGCCGCGGGTCGAAGACGCCGCCGACGCGCCGGCGCCGAAGGTGCGGCGCCGGAGATGCTCGGGTCGGCAGGTGCCCGAGGTGGCTCGCCACCGAGGACGCCACCGACGACATCTTGCGCCGGCGCGCTTCGACCGACTGGTGCAGTTCGCCGACGCGCCCGGCGGCCCCGGGGACGCGATCGCGGTCGCCTCGGTCCGGCTCGGGATGCCGCGGCAACCGCGCGTCGTCCCGGTCCTCCCAAGCGGGCGTCGGCTCCTGCTGCTGCACCGGCCGTGGCGGTGGCGCCGGAACGGTTTCGATTCCGAGCATCTCGCGCAGCTGCCGAGCGATCTCCTCCGCCGTCTGCTGGCCTGGACGAGCGGTCGGCGCCCGGACCTGCCGCTCTGCCGCCCGCGGCGGTCCGCCGCTCGATCCCGGCTCGCCAGGGCGTCGGCTCTGCGCCTGGCGCTGCTGCGCACGCTTGGCCTTGGCCGCGGCATTGGCGATCCCCGACAGGATCCACACCACGACCACCAGGAGCAGGATCGGATTCTGGAACAGGAGGTAGATGAGGTCTCGCATGCTGTCGCTCAGCGAAGACGAGCGCGCCCGGCGCCGGTGGGCGTCAAAAACCCGCCTTGCCTTCCGATGACCCGCCCTGGGACTCGGCGATCTGACCGCGCATGCGCGTGTCGGCGTCGATGTTCTTGAGGCGGTAGTAGTCCATGAGGCCCAGATTGCCCGAGCGCAGCGAGTCGGCCACGGCGCGCGGGACGTCGGCCTCGGCCAGGACCAGCTTCGCCCGATTGGCCATGAGCTCGGCGGAATACTCCTGCTCCGCAGCCACAGCCATCGCCCGGCGCTCTTCCGCCTTGGCCTGCGCGATGTTCTTGTCGGCCTCCGCCTGGTCGGCCTGCAGGCGCGCACCGATGTTGTCGCCGACGTCGACGTCGGCGATGTCGATCGAGAGGATCTCGAAAGCCGTCCCGGCGTCGAGCCCCTTCTTCAGCACCGTCTTGCTGATGTTGTCCGGGTTCTCGAGCACGTCCTTGTGCGTGTTCGACGAGCCGATCGTCGACACGATGCCCTCGCCGACGCGCGCCACGATCGTCTCCTCGGTGGCACCACCGACCAAACGGTCGATGTTCGTGCGCACGGTGACGCGTGCCCTGGCCAGGACCTGGATGCCGTTCTTGGCCATGGCGGCGATCTTGCGTCCCGGTTCGGCCGGCGCGTCGATCACCTTCGGGTTCACGCAAGTCTGCACGGCACCGAGCACGTTGCGTCCCGCCAGGTCGATGGCGGCGGCACGCTGGAAGTCGAGGTTCAGCTCCGCTCGGTGCGCCGCGATCAATGCGGTGACGACATTGGTGACGTTACCGCCGGCCAGATAGTGCGCTTCCAGCTGGCGCGCGGTCAGCGACAACCCCGCCTGCACGCCACTGATCAACGCGCGCACGATGACCGTCGGGTTGACCTTGCGCAGTTGCATGCCCACGAGATCCATGAGGCCGATCGGCGCTTTCGACAGGATGGCCTGGATCCACAAGTTCACGAACTTGAGGAGGAAGATGACCAGGAACAGGAAGAGAAAGAGCAGAAGCCCGATGATGATGTACAGGTACGGGACTTCGGCGAGCACGGTGGCGAAGGGGATCATCGTCTATCGGGAAGAGTTGGTGCGATGGAACGCCGCACGCAGACCGTGCGGGCGCTTCGAATCGGGGTTGGAGGAAACGTCACGCGCCCTCCGGCACGGCAGGAGCACCGCGCACCGCGCCGACGACGACGCGGCTGCCCTCGATGGCGAGGACGGTGATGGGGGTGCCGGCCTCGATGAGTTCACCGCGTGTCACGACGTCGATACGACGACCGGCAACACGCGCGATACCGGCTGGGCGCAGCACGGACTCGGCGACTCCCGTAGCGTGCAGGAGCGTGGACAGGTCGCTCGGCGCAGCGGAGCCGACCTCTGCCGGCGTCGGCCCGGCGAGGATGAGATGCTTGCCGATCCATGTCTTCGGCAGGAGGCGTAGCGCCAGCAACGCGACCACGGGCGCCCCGACCGCGGCCATGCCCAGGAAGAGGAAGCCCATGGCCAGGCCGTGGTGGGTGAACGCCAACACGATCGCGCTGAGCAAGGACAGAGCTGCCACGCCGCCGAGGGCGCCGAAGCTCACGAAGAACACTTCGGCGACGATGAGGGCCAGGCCGACCGCGACCAGCAGGAACAGCAGGCCGAGCGAGACCTGGCCGGACTCTCCCGCGCGCCCCTCGGGCTCGACGACGAGGCGTTGGTAGGCTTGCTGCACGACACGCACCTTGCTGCCGGCCGGCACGAACTCGCCCTGGGTCACCGCGTCGTAGCGAGCACCGTCGGGGTATTCGATGATGCCCGCTGGCCGCAGGTCGGTCGCCGCGACGGCCACACTGCCCAGCAGGGCCCGCATGCGCGCGGACGCGCCCTCGGTCGCGCTCAATGGACTGGGCACCGGTGCGGGCGGCGTCAGCAGCACTCGATTCATGAAGGGGATGCGCGGCAGGAACTTCACGTAGGCGCCGAAAGCAACGATGACGCCGACGCTCACCAGCAAGAGGTTGAGCAGGTTGGCTGTGAGGAGCTGGTACTCCGCCGTGCTGCCGGGCACCACGAACGGCTGCTGCGACAGGATCATGGCCGCGACCACGGCGACGAAGCCGACGGCGCCGAAGATGATCGTGCCCGGGACGAAGAAGATCTCGACCGCGAGGGCGACCAACCCGAGGACCAGCAGCAGGATCTCGGTGATGTCCGCCAGACCGACGAGGTAGCTGCCGAACATGGCCAACCCGAGCAGAGCCACGCCGAGGATGCCAGGCACGAAGAAGCCCGGAGTCTTCATCTCGACCAACAGGAGCAGCAAGCCGAGGACCAGCAACACCGGCTTCATGCCGTCGAGCCACTTGACCGCTTCTTCCGACCAACTCGGATCGAGGACGAGCGTCGTGCCCATCGTCGTCCCGTATTCCTCTCGGACCAAGTCTTCCAAGCTGGTGGCCTTGGCCTTGGCGAAGCCCAACTGGATCGCTTCATCGGTGGTGAGCACCAATGGTCGCGAGCCGAACTCGCGCCTGGCGATCACTTTGCGGCCCTCTGCTTCGAGCTGCCGCACGTTCTCGAGGAACATGAGCTCTTGCACGCTCATGCCGTTCGGGTCCTCGTACGTGACATCGAACAGGCGCAGCGTCGGATCCACCATGGCCTCGGCGGCCCTCAGGACGTCGGTCCGCACGTTGCGACGCGCCTCGACCAGGGCTCGCACGTCGGCGCGCATGGCAGCGTAGACCTTTTGCCGCACGTCCTCGTCGGGAATGGCGACGATGCCGCCGCCCGGGGCGGCGAGCACCGGAGTGATCGCTCCCAGCGAGGCTTCCGGCGCCATGAACACGTCGCGTGCAGCCAGCGCCAGGTAGGCGCCGGCAGAAAGCGCTTGCCGGCGGACGAAGGCGGCGGTGTGCATGCCGTCGGCCCGGATCTGCGACAGCACCGTCTCCACCTCGCGCATCTCCGACTCGAGGCCGCCGGGCGTGTCGATGTCGAGCACCACCCGCGCCGCACCCCGCGCCCGCGCTTCGGCGTAGCCGCGGCGGACGATCGCAGCGGTCGTCACGTCGACCGGACCGTGCACCGGAATGACCACGGTCTGCACCTCCGCCGACGTCGCCGGCGTCGGGACTTGTCCCCGGGGCGCTCGGCACAGGATCGCGCCCATCGCCACGCACGTGACCAGCAGAGCTCCACCCGAGCGCCGGGGCAGACGTGGCGCTGGCGGTTCGTGAACGGACTGCTGCAGCATCATCGGCCTCGCTGACTCACTCGACGCACACCTACAGGATTAGCACAGGCCCGGAGTTTTCCACGCGCCGGGAAGACGCTGGCGGGCGAAAAAGGTGGCGCCGTCGAATTCTGTTGACGCTCTCGCGCACCCATCCAAAATCCGTGCTCCGTACGGCGCCGCGAGACCGCGGGCGCCACGCCCTCGACGCCCGATCAGGCGATGACCGACCCTACTCCGCCCAATCCGACGCCACCACCGGTCAAGCCGACTCCGGCCAAGAACAACCGCTCCAACAGCGTGCTGATCCGGCCCTGGCCGAAGGTCGTGTTCTTCTACCCGACCGCGGTCGTCGCGCTCCTGGCGTGGTTCTACTCCCTGCTGAAGGGAGAAGTGGGGTCGACCACGGGCGTGCCCGGCCTGGGCAACTTCTTCCTGATCATCCTCTTCGTCAACCTGCTGGTCTTCAGCTTCGACTTCTCGCGCATCAAGTCGATCACCATCGTGCTGGGGCTGGTGGCGCTGCTCCTCGGCCTGGCGTGGGCCAACACCAAATGGGGTGTCTGGGACGGGCTCGCGCGTCTCATGTCGCACATCGACGTGCGCATGAACACACAGTTCTTCGGCTTCCTCGCCGGCTTCTTCGCCTTCATCTTCCTGCTGGTGCTGATCAACACGCGGTTCAACTACTACGAGGTCAACCACCGCGAGATCCTCCACCACCACGGATACCTCGGCGACATCACCCGCGTGCCGACGGCAGGCTTGCAGCACAACAAGGAGATCTACGACATCCTCGAGTTCGTGCTTCTACGCAGCGGCCGACTGATCTTCTTCCCGGCCTCGTCTCGCAACGCGATCGTGATCGACAACGTCCTCAACGTCAACCACGTCGAGGCTCGCATCAAGGATCTGCTCAGCGTCATCGCGGTGCGCGAGATGCAGACCGAGGGCATCGGCGAAGAAGCGGACTAGCCGGAACGGTTCGACACCGCACGCAGGAAGGCACGGGTGCCCTCGCCCCGTCGGGCGCCCGCCGGCGAGGCGACTCACCTCGACGCTCGTTCGGCTTGCGGCCGCTTCCGAGTCGAAAGCCTGGCTCGTGATCGCTCGCGGCGTATGCATTGCCCGCCCCGCGCTTGGCAGCCGCGACGCCGGCGCTACACTCGGCGCGTCCGTGCTCGGCGAGAGTGGCGGAACTGGCAGACGCGCAGGACTTAGGATCCTGTGGGGTATCCCGTAAGGGTTCGAGTCCCTTCTCTCGCACCATCTCCGATCTCGCCCCCGGGCCGGCGATCGTCGCGGCTCGGCTCGGGCCAGCCGCCGCCTCGGCCCGCCACTTCGGCCAGGGCACGAATCGGGGCGAGCCGAGCGCCGCCGAGATTTGCGCACAGGTGCTTGCCGCGCAGGCGGCGAACTCTAAACAGAGGCCCCATGACCCACGTCATCGCCCAACCCTGCATCGATGTGAAAGACAAGGCATGCGTCAACGTGTGCCCGGTCGACTGCATCCACGGCAAGGACGCGGATCCGCAACTCTACATCAACCCGAGCGACTGCATCGATTGCACGCTGTGCGTCGACGCCTGCCCCGTGAACGCCATCTTCGCCGAGGAGGACCTTCCGAGCGAGTGGCAGAACTTCGTGCAGGTCAACGCCGACTACTTCAAGGGGGCGTGACTCGCCCCGAGGGTGCGCCCGAGCAGCCATCGATCCACCGGGCGCGATCGACATGACCCCTCGCGAACCGGATGGTCGCGGGTCCACCGACACAGACGCCGGCTGGGACTCCCGCTACAGCCGGCAGTCGCGGTTCGTGCCGTTGGGCAGGGAGGGTCAACAGCGCCTGCGAACAGCCGAGGTCTTGTTGGTGGGAGTGGGCGCGCTCGGATGCCACCTGGCGCTCAGTCTGGTGCGGGCCGGGGTCGGACGCATCTGGCTGGTCGATCGCGACGTGGTCGAGGAGCACAATCTGCCGCGCCAGATTCTCTTCGACGAAGAGGATGCGCGCCGAGGAACACCCAAGGCAGAGGCGGCAGCGGCGCACCTGCGGCGCGCCAACGCGGCGTGCGACATCATCGCCGTCGCCGACGAGTTCGGACCGACGACACTGACCACACTGGCGGCCCAGCCCGACCTTCTCCTCGACGGCACCGACAACTTCGCCACGCGCTACGTGATCAACGACCTCGCCGTACAGCGCGCAATCCCATGGATCTACGGCGCCGCGGTCGGCAGCGAAGGGATGGCGATGGCAGTGCTACCCGGGCGTACGGCTTGCCTGCGCTGCATCCTGCCCACCCCGCCGGCGAGCGGCGACTCCGGAACATGCGAGACGGACGGCATCCTGCAGCCCGTCGTCGCCATGGTGACTGCGTTCCAGGCGGCGCAGGCGATCAAGATCCTCGCCGGTCACGCCGACGACGTGGCGCGCGGCGTGTTCGCCGCCGACGTGTGGCGCAACCACTACGGCTTGCAGCTGCAGGCGGCAGCGCCCAACGCCGACTGCGAGAGCTGCGCGCTAGGGCGCTTCCCGGCGCTGACCGAGACCGAGCAAAACCTCGTGAGCCTGTGTGGACGTGACGCCGTCCAGGTACGCCCCTCGCGGTTGCCCAGCTTCGACCTCGACGCGCTCGCCGACCGCCTGGCCCGTGCCGGAGTCGCGGTCGAGCGCACTCCGCACCTGCTGCGCTTCGCCGCCGACCGCTGCCGGTTCAGCGTCTTTCCCGACGGCCGAGCCCTGGTCTTCGGCGAGGCCGACGGACGGCGAGCCATGGCCCTGTACGATCGTTGGATCGGAGCCCGCTGACCAGCGCCCGCCGCGAGCCGGCTCTGGGCCGTGCCGACGATGATCTACCTCGACCACGCAGCCACCAGTTTCCCCAAGCCGCCCGAAGTCCTGGCGGCCGTCAGCCACTGGTACACCGCCGTCGGCGTATCGCCGTCACGCGGCGACAGCGCGCTGTGCCGCGCGGCCAGCACCATCGTCGAGCGCGCCCGCGCCGGGGTGGCGCGCCTTTGCGGCGTCGCCAGGGAGCGCGTGCTGTTTTCGTCAGGGGCCACCGAATCGGCCAATCTGTTCCTGCACGGTTTCTTGCGGGACGGCGACGCCGTCGTCGCCACGGCGGCCGAACACAGCGCCCTGGCGCGCCCACTTCGAGCCCTGGCCAACCAAGGGCGCATCGACCTGTTCGTCGTCCCCGTCGACCCGCTCGGGCGTGTCGACGAGGAGAGTCTGGCGGCGACCCTCGGTGCTCGCAAACCGCGTCTGCTCGCGCTCAACCACGCCAGCAACGTCACCGGAGCCGTGCAGGACGCGACGCGCTGGTGCGCGGCGGCACGTGCCGTGGGCTGCACGACCCTCGTCGATGCCAGCCAAACCGCCGGGGTCCTGCCGCTGACCGCAGTCGGCGCCGACGCACTGGTCGCGTCCGCGCACAAGAGCCTGCTCGGCCCCCCGGGGGTCGGCTTTCTCGCGCTCGCGCCCGACGTGCCCCTGCGTCCGGTCAAGCTCGGCGGCACCGGGTCATCCAAGGCGCTCGACCTGCAGCCGGATTCCTGGCCCGAGGCGCACGAAGCCGGCACCCCCAACATGCCGGGGCTCGCCGGCCTGGCGGCAGCCCTCGACTGGCTCGACGCGCAGGCCCCCGGCCACCACCACGCCCACGCCCTCGAGCTGATCGACGACCTCCGCGCCCGCCTCGAAGCGCGCCTGGGCGACGCCGTGCGCTGGTGCAGTCCGAGCGAGGGGCCGCGCCTCGGCGTCTTGAGCTTCACCCTTGCCGATCTCGACCCCGCCGAGGCCGGAATCGTCCTCGACGCGGCGGACGTCCACGTGCGCACGGGCTTCCATTGCGCGCCGTGGATCCACGCCTACCTGGACACGGCCAGCACAGGCACGATCCGAGTCAGCCCAGGCCCCTTCGTCACCGAAGTCGACATTCGGCAGGTGGCGAAGGTGCTCGCTCCGTGAAGAAGCGGTGCAACGAGTCCGCCACCAAGAAGAACTTGGCGGGCGCGTTCTCCAAGCCCTTCGGCAAGGCTGGACGCTCTTCGAGCTGCAGCCTGGCGCTCACCTGATCGCTGCCAGCGAGGAGCGCATCGCGGACCAGATCGCACCAAGCCGCGTACGCGACTCGACCGGGATGGGCCGACGAACGCCAGAGCACGTCCTCGACTTCCCGCGCCAGCGCCGCCCGGGAAACGCGTCCCTCGCTCGCCAAGGAGGCCACGCGGCCGGCGCGTGGGTCTTCCGTCCGCAGCTGCCCAGGCGACGTCGGTCGGCCGATCGCCAGTGCCAGCCAAAGGGCGCCACGCATCGACACCGCGCGCTCGAGGATCGATGGCGCCTCGGCGGGCATCTCGCCTTCGCCGACCAGCAGACGCCAGGCCAGCACGCGTAGGACCGTCTCCGCCAGCAGGGGCTCTTGCGTCCACTTTTCCTGCTCCGCCGCGACGACGGACCACGGCGCCGCCAGACCGTACGCGGCCATCAGTACGCTCCGCGTGCGGGGATCGGTCAGCACTTCCGGAACCGGCCCGAGCGCACCGACCTCGCGTAGGCGGCCGCGTGCCGGCGCGAAGGCCGCGAGCGCGGCGCGCACACTCGCATCGCGCAGGACGGCCTCGTCCCAAGGGACGTCCTCCCGCGCCAGGAAGAGCGCGGCCGCCGTTCTCACCGCCGCCGGGGCGGACGCCGCGCTCGCCAGTTCGTCGGCAAGACTGGCAAGCGCCTCGCCTCGTCCGACGCCGGCCAGGAAGGCCGCGCGCAGAGTCAGCGCCGCCTCCGCCTGCGCGTGCGGATCCCCGAGCCGAGCCTGGAGCCGGCGAAGCGCGTCCACAGACAGCTCGCCGCGCAGGGCGGCGACCACCGAATCGGCGCCAGGGCGGCGCTCGCCTGGACCTGACGTCACGCCGCAGCGCGCCGCCGCGAGAGCCGCGCCCAGCGCCAACGCCCCGCTGGCCGCCCCACCCTCCTGGGCGCACGCGGCCTCCAGCGGCCCGCGTGTCGACTCACGCTGAGGTCCAACGGCCAAGCAGATCCAGGCGAGGACCTGCTCTTCCGTCTTCCCGGCGTTGGTCGCGACCTCCAGCAACCAGGTGTCTCGATCCGAGCCGACGCTAGCCGCGGCCACCGCCCCGATGAGGAGCAGCCGCTTGAGAGCGTTGGACTCCTGACGCAGGGATCCCCGTAGCAAGGGGGCGACGGCCGGCCCGTAGCGCTCGGCCAGCGCCCAACCGTCCTGCCAGTTCTTCAGCGACTCCTGGTGCAACAGGCGCTGGATGGCGGCAAAGAGGCGCGAACCACGGCTCTGGATGCTGGACAGATCGGCTGCGTCGGCGCTCCCACCTCCCGTTTGAGCCGGCGGGCGCACCACTCCGATAAGCACCAGGAGCAGGAGCCGGGCGAATCTCGAGCACGGCGGCTGTGAACCGATCGACCGCGACATGAACGAAACCGGCATACCAGCCGCAGAGAACGACGTCGAGGCCCTGATCCTCGGCGACACGTTCGCGAACGACGAGGAGACGTGCATCCCGGACGCCGTCGATCGCGAGGTCTCCATGCGTGGAGACCTGCAGCAGATGCCGCTGGCCGACGTCTTCCAGTCGCTCGGCATGTCGAAGATGGAGGGGATCCTCCGCGTCCGCAACCTGGTGGAGACGCGGGAGATCTACTTCCGCGACGGCCTGGTGCGCAGCTTCATCCCGACCAGGGTGGAGCTGCGGCGCATCGGCGTGCAGCTGGTGCAGGGTGGGCTGATGACGCCCGAGACTCTGCGCGCCGTGATGTTCGAGCACAAGAAGTCGCGGCAGGACATGCGCGCCCTGCTCGTCGAGCATCGCGTGCTGCCCGAGGCGGAGATCGACGAGCTCTTCGACCATCGCGCCGCCGAGGACCTCTACAGCCTGTTCACCTGGTCTCAGGGCTCCTTCGAGTTCTACAAGGGCCCGCCGACGGATCCGGTGATCCTGGCGCGTTTCGACGAGCTCAAGCCGTTCGACATCAACGTCGTGCTCATGGAGGTCGCACGGCGTTCGGACGAGTGGGAGGTCATCTTCGACTCCATTCGCTCCGTCGACGAGCTTGTCGTGCCGGGAGACGATCTCGACGGAGTTCGCGGCGACCACGTCGAGGTGTTGAACGCGCTCGACGGCAAGCGCACCCTGCGCATGCTGGCGCCGTCGATGCTGTTCGGCCTGTTCGAGCTGAGCCGCATCGTCCGCGACCTGCTCGAGTCCGGCCATGCTCGCTTCGCGACGGTCCCGGAGGCTCTCGATGCCATCCGGATCTACCTGTCGCACAACCGCAAGAAGCTGGCGAGCGCTCTCCTCGAGACCCTCGCCACCCGGCCCGAAGGCCACAGCTATGCCGACCTGCACGCCATCGCCACCCTCTTGCAGGAAGCGGGCGAGCAACGGCGGGCGGCGGCGACCCTGTTGTCCGCCGCGCGCGAGGTCGACGATACGAGCGCGGCGCTCGAGATGCTCCGCGACGCCCGCGCGCTGGCGCCACGTTCGTGCGAGGTGTTGGAGCATCTGCGGGATCGCCTGCTGGCCCTCGACGATCCCGATCGCGACGACGAGCTGCGGCAGATCACCGATGACTACTGCAATGCCCTGATCGAGGACGGCCGTCTCACGGACGCGCTCGCCATCCTCGAACAGCTCGATGCCGAGTCACCCGGAGACTCACGCCTCGCCTTCCGGCGGGCGATCGTTCTGCACAAGCTGGGGCGCCGCGACGAAGCGGTCACCAGCCTCATGGCGCTGGCCGAACGCCTGCGCGCGGCCAAGCAGCGCGACCAGCTGATCGTCGTCTACGAGCAGGTGCTCAAGATCGACCCGCGCCGGCGCGACGTGACCCGCGCCCTGCGGTCGATCCAGGCCACCCAGATGGTGCGCCGCCTTCGCATCGCCGCCATGATCGTGGCCACGGTCGGGGCCGCGTTCGGGGGCGTGGTTGGATGGCGGCAACACAAGCGGACGAGCGTCCTCAACGCCGCCCGCAACGACGTGGGCCGACTCTTGGCCAGCGGCGACGTCAAGGAGGCCGGCGCGGTGGTCGAGCGCACCCAGCGCGAGCTCGGCGACACGCCGGAGGTACTCGAGATCCGAGCCCTCATCGACCAGCACTTCACACGGCAACGCGAAGCCGCGGCGCTCGCCGACGCCGAGCAACGCCGCGAGCAACTGGCGGCCGCCGCTGCCCAGTTCGAAAGAGGAGAACTCGAAGCGGCGATGCAGGCCTACGCCAACATCGTCGCCAGACTCGACGAGGCAGGCGCCAGCCAGGTGCGGGACATCGTGCGCGCCCGTTGTCAAAGCCTCATCCCCGCCTTCGAGCGCCTGGCGCAGGAACTCCCTTACGCGGTGCCGGCCGCGCCCGGTCCGACCCTGGACTCGAAGGCACGCCGTCAGGCGCTCGAGGACCTGCAGGCCCACTTCGCCGACAGCGACTTGTTGCGCGCCAAGGCATGCCTGCGCGCCATCGAGCACGAACTGTTCCGCGCTTGTGTCGACCCCGACACCGGCACGCGCCTGACCAAAGCGTGCACCGACATCGTGCGAGCGTTCGGCCTCGCCGACGTCCGTCGTACCGCGTACCAGAGCCTCGAGGCGAGCGCGGAGATCGGCCGCCGGCTCCACCCGTTGGTCATCCGGGCCAAGCAGCTCGAAGCGCAGCACCGCTACAAGGAGGCCGCTGAGGTCTTCGACTCCCTCGTGCGCGAGCACCCGCACGAGGACGAGCTCAAAGGCGAGTTCCGCGAGCACGCCGCACGCTGCACCAAGATCGCGGCGGGTCTGGCGGAGGTTGCCGCGGCCACCGCCGCGGCGGACGCAGACGCGGCGCGCGCCAGTCTGGCAAGACTGCGCCGGGAGTTCCGGGACGTGCCGGTGCAGCAGCTGGTCCAGCTGCCCTTGCGCATCGTCACCAACCCGCCGGGAGCGCAGGTCTTCGTCGGGGGTGAGGCGGTGGGCAAGTCACCGGTGCAGACCACGTTCGTGCCGGCGCGCGGCGCCAGCGTCCGCCTGCAGCTGGACGGGTACGAAACGGCGACCGCACAGATCGGCGGGGACGACGCCGGCCTGCTGGCGATGACCCTCGTCCGACAGCCGGTCTGGACGGCGAGCCTCAACGGCGCCGTCACCCAGACGCCCGCGCTCTCCGACGACGCCGTCCTCGCGGTCGATCGTTCCGGTCGGATCACCTGCCTCGACCTGGCCGACGGTAAAGAGCGCTGGCACCTCGACACGCGAGATCTCTCCGGCCTGCTCCCGCGTCCACTCCTGTTCGGCGATCGCGTGGTGGTCGGATCCGTCGACGGATCGGTTCGCTGCCTCGACGTCCGCTCCGGCAAGACGAACTGGATGCGCAAAGAACTGCCCGTCGAAGTCGCGGCGGTCGGACTCGGCGACCTCTGGGTAGCTGCCGTCAGCACCGGCCGCTTGGTGGCCCTCGATTCCGGCTCGGGAGACCTTCGCTACGACGTGCCCCTTCCGGGACGACCGGCGGGTCTCGCCATCTCCGGCCCGACCGCCTGCTGTGTCACAACCCAGGGCGACGTGCTCGGGATCGCCGCCAGCAACGGCCGCATCCTGTGGCAGGCCCCGCTCGGCCAGGTCATCACGGTTCCTCCGACGGTGGCCGACGGTTCCGCCTACGTCGTCGGCGAGGACGGCGCCGTCGCCGCCTTCGACCTGGAGACGGGCAAGCAGCGTTGGCGTCAGTCCGCTCCGTCCCTGCTGGCCGTCACCCCCGCCGCCCGACCCTCCCAGGTGGTGGTGGTCGCCAACGACCAGCTCTCGCTCCTCGACGCCAAGACGGGCGAAGTGCTGCGCTCGCTGCCGGCGGGAGACATCGTCACCAGCGTGGCGTGCAGTCCTCGGCAGGTCCTGGCGGGAACCAGCGGCGGCGCGGTCCTTCGCATCGTCGGGGATGCCGAGGCAATGCGCCTCCAGGGGCCGGGCCGAGTCACGGCAGCGCCGGTGCTCTTCGGGGAGTGGGTGATCGTCGGCTTCGAAGGGAAGTCGATCCATGCCTACCGAATCGCGGACTAGCACCCAACGCGGCCGGGGCCGCAACCAAAGGCTTGGTTGCGGTCGGCGCTTCGCGCCGACCAGAGAGGGGCCCCGGCCCCTTTGTTGCCGGGGCTTCCAGTGCCGCTGGAAGTGGGCGAGTTCAGCGCCTTGGCAGCGGAACGACATCGCCGAATTCGCGCGTGGCGCGAGGATTCGCGGCACTTGCAGCCCAACGCGGCCGGGGCCGCAACCAAAGGCTTGGTTGCGGTCGGCGCTTCGCGCCGACCAGAGAGGGGCCCCGGCCCCTTTGTTGCCGGGGCTTCCAGTGCCGCTGGAAGTGGGCGAGTTCAGCGCCTTGGCAGCGGAACGACATCGCCGAATTCGCGCGTGGCGCGTGGATTCGCGGCACTTGCAGCCCAGGGGTCGATGTGGCCGCGCCGACCCACCAGGGTCGGTGGCGAAGTGAGTCTCAATGACTGCGAGACTGGCGCGCTGGCCACGGTCCTCCGGCAGCGAAGATTTCGTCGGAGCGCACACCGTCTGGAAGAACAGACACCGTCTTGCAGATCCACACTCGCATCGTCGCGCGCGTGCAGAATCCGCCGGATCGCCGTCCGACCGCCGACATCCGTCCCATCGAGAGCCCCGGGAGGTTACCGCTAACCGTTGATCTACTAGGGTGTTCTGGCCAAGGTTCACTGTGCCTGGGCACTTGACGAAAAGACGGCACCTGTTTTGCAGCGGATCTGCCGACGGGTCTGGCCCGTCTCACTGACTACCTTCGAATTCGAGTGTTCCGTCCAATGTCTCGCCTCCTCGTCTTGACCTTGCTCGCAGCCGTGGCAGGTGGATGCTCCGGCCGCCGTTCGGGTCCGACCCCGACACCGTCTCGGGACCCCTCACCACCCCTGACGCGCTCCGACCGCGATGCGTTCCAGGGCCTGCCGCCTGCCCCTCCCGACGTCGACGGCGGCGGCGGTGCCGGCGCCGGAAACGGTGGCAGCGGCACCGCCATCGGCAATGCGGGGAGCGGCAACCGCGGCGGCAGCGGCGGCAGCTCGGGAGGACAGAAGGGCGCCGCGGTTCCCGAGCCCGGGACCATGCTGCTGGTCGGAAGCGGTCTGGCCGCGGCCGCGCTGGCCCGGCGCCGGCGGCGCGCTGTGCGTCCGACCTGAGAACACCGGCCAACCCAGCATCTCGGGGAGCCCATCTCGGGGAGCCCATCGTGGCGGGCCCGATGGATCGCGTTCGCAAGGGCGACGGGCAGAAGGCTCGAACCAGTCGTCAGCCGAGGCGCTTTCCCCGGGAGCACGGTCCACCGGGGAGTCAGGCGGTAGACGCAGGTAGACTCCGAACCGTGGACCCGACTCGCCGTGACGATCCGAGCGCCTCGACCGTTGAGCGCCGCGAACCGAACTGTCCGCTCCCGTCCCCGCCTGGTAGGTGGGTCCGCTCGGTCGGCAGCAGGCTAGGACGGGTGGCAGTCCTCGTTCTCGCGACGGGCTCCGCCTTCGCCCAGGAGCGGCCCAAGAGTGTGGCCGTCGCCACCGAATGCGCGCGCTTGCTCGACCGGCTCGAGCCTGCCGACCGCAAACTCGCGCCGCCGCGCCACGATCAGATCGAGTTGATCCGAGCGTTCCTCGAACACCATCCAGCCGATGCGGCTCGGGTCTGCGTCCTCAAGCTCCGCACCCGTTTGGGCACCCTTCTCCTGCACGCCGGCGAGCTCGAGGCGGCGCGCGAAGCCTTCGCCGACGTGGTGAAGGACGTACCCCCCGACCAGCGCGACCTGCCCGGACAGCATGACTTCTTGGGCCGTGCTCGCTACGGCCAGGCGCAAGCCCTCGAACTCCTCGACAGACCCAACGAGGCGCGTGCACTCCTCGAAGAGATCCAAGCGCAACACGCCGGCGAGCGCTACGCCAAGTTCGCAAGGGTGGCGCTGGAGCGGCTGCTCCCCCGCAAGGGTGTCGGTCCCTTCGCCGGCCTTCAGGCCCCACCCCTGAACACCGAACCGCTCGTCGACCTGGACGAGCGACAGCACTCGCTCCGCTCCTACGCCAACCGGCCTGTTGTCCTGGTGTTCTGGTCGCCCGCGATCGAGTCGTCGATCAGCCGCCTGCAGTCGGTGGCAGCTGGCTGGACGCGCGCCGGCGGCAGGCTCGACACCGTCCTCGCCATCGCCTTGTCGACGTCTCGCGAGGCCGTGGTGTCCGCGCGCGAGAAGTGCCGACTCGCCATGCCCCTCATCGCGTGCGACGACGAGTTCCTGCACCCGGCGGCCCTGGCCTACCGGGTCACCAAGGTGCCGACCGTGGTCTTGATCGGTAGCAACGGCACCGTGCTCGGCCGCGACCTACCGGTCCGCGAGATCGAACGCGTCGTCGGCCTCGCGCGCTGACGGGCTCTCTGCGGCGAGGCAAGGATCAGGGGTAGATCCTGTAGAGCATGCGCGGGAAGGGGATGCACTCCCGCAGGTGCTCGACCCCGCAGATCCAGGCCAACGTGCGCTCGAGCCCGAGGCCGAAGCCACCGTGCGGCACCGAACCGAAGCGCCGCAGGTCCATGTACCACTGGAACGCATCCATGGGCAGGCCTTCGTGGGCCACGCGTGCCTCCAGGACGCCGAGGTCGTCCTCGCGCTGGGATCCGCCGATGAGTTCGCCGTAGCCCTCGCTGCCGATGAGGTCGACCCCGAGCGCCAGCTGCGGGTTGTCCGGGTCGCGCTTCATGTAGAAGGCCTTGATCGATGCCGGCCAGCGGTGGACGAACACGGGCCGATCGAAGCGGCTGCCCAGGAACGTCTCGTGCGGCGCGCCGAAGTCGTCGCCGTAGGTGAACGCCTCGCCGGCCTCCGCCAGCATGCGTGCCGCCTCGTCGTAGGTCAGGCGTGGATACGGGGTCCGGGACGCCGGCTCGAGCTTGGCGACGTCTCGTTCCAGGGTCTCGAGGTCCGACATGTTGCGTTCGAGCACACGGCGCACGAGGTAGCTCACGAAGTCCTCCGCGAGCGCCATGACGTCCTCGAGGTCATAGAACGCTGCCTCGGGTTCGATCATCCAGAACTCGGTGAGGTGCCGGCGAGTCTTGCTCTTCTCGGCCCGAAAGGTCGGCCCGAAGGTGTAGACCTTGCCCATCGCCATGGCGCTCGCTTCGGCGTAGAGCTGACCCGACTGCGTCAGGAACGCCTTGTCGTCGAAGTACTCGACCTCGAACAGGGTCGTGGTGCCTTCGACCGCGTTGGGCGTGAACATCGGCGAGTCCACGCAGGCAAAGTCGCGCTCGTAGAAGAAGTCGCGCACGGCTTTCACCACCTCGTTGCGCACGCGCAGGATCGCGGATTGCTTGCGCGATCGCAGCCACAGGTGGCGGTGCTCCATCAAGAAGGCGGTGCCGTGTTCCTTGGGAGTGATGGGATACGGCTGTGCCAGTTGCACGAGGGCCAGCCGCTTGACGTCGATCTCGTAGCCGCCGGGAGCTCGCTCGTCGCGACGCACGTTGCCGATCACGCGGATGCTGGACTCCTGCGACAGCTGGCGCGCCACTTCGAAGTCGCTCTCGGCGACGTTGTCACGAAAGACCACGGCCTGCACCGTGCCGCTGCCGTCGCGAATCTGCAGGAAGTGCAACTTGCCCTTGCTGCGGATGTTGTAGAGCCACCCCTGTACGAGGACATCACGTCCTTCGTGCTCGGACAGGCGTCGAACGGACACGGCACGATGGCCTTCGAAGACTTGTTCGGTCATGAGTCCAGCCAGGAAAGAAGAGGGCGATCCGGCGGCACGGAGGCGATGCGCGCTCGGCGATGCGCGCCGGTCACGGGAAGGCCTGCGTGACGCTCTGCATCTGAACGTCGACGACGCTGCCGTTGTGCGTCACCACCTTGCCCTTGTAGCCGACCAGGTTGCGCTCGCACTCGACGACCACTTCCGTGCGGTCGTCGAGGGTGGCGCTCGTGAGGTCGCTGAGCAGGCGGACGTTGCCGTACCCCATCGACATCAAGGTGACCGCCACCGCATCGCGGATCCGTTGCCCCGGCGACGCATCGGCCGTCACCGCGCTGGTCACGACCGGGGTCGACGGCGGTTCCGAGCGGCGCAGCGCCCGCTCCAGGCGGATCTGGCCCTCCGCCAGCGCCACGAGGTCCTCGTGCAGCTGAGCCAAGCCCTGCTCGGCTCGGTCCAGCCGCACGCGCTCGAGGCTCTGGGCGACTCGCTCGAGCCGTTCGTTCAGCGCCTTCAGCCCCGAGATCTCCCGTAGATAGCGCTCGAACCGCAGCAAGCGCAGGTGCACGAGCATGTAGGCGACGAGCAACCCGGTGAAGAAGAGGCTGAACTGCAGAGTCGTCATGGGCAGGGCACCGGCGGGTCGGAGTCTAGCCCGGACGGGCTGGCCTTCCACGACGGCGCCGAAAGCGTCGGCCGGCGTGAACGGAGGCGGGATGCGGCCCGCGCGCTCATTCGTGCCGGAACCACGCGTCGAGGCCTGCCCGCAGGTCGGACGGCACGGCGGCGCCGCCCGCCACGCAGGCCGCGAGCCAAGCGCTGGACAAGTCGGCGCGGCCGGCCGCCAGCGCGGCACGCAGCTGCGCGGCCAGCTCGGCGGGAGTCGGAGCGACGGGCGCCACCTCTGCCTGCGACAGCTCCGGAAAGGACACCCCGGCCTCGCTCTCGACGCGCACCGTGACCCTGCCGTCGGGCGCACTCCCCTGCACGATCTCCGCGTCGACGGACGCGTCGCCGACCCGCGCGGTCACGCGACGGCGAGGCGCCAGCGGAGCGCCGCCGGAGCGTTCCAATGTCGCGGGAATGGCGACCGCGTGCATGCGGGGCCAGCGGCGTTCGAACACGAACTCGCGCAGGCTGACGTCGACCTGCGGGTGCAGGTCCTGGGTCAGGCGTCCGACGCGCAGCGCCGCCGCCGGCGCGTTCCCGGCCTCGATGTCGACCTCGAGCCGCCGCAGCGCCTGGTCGAGGGCCTCGTGCACTTCCTGGTCGAGGATGGCGAGCTGCGTGGCGCTCCCCGGGCCCTGACGGTCTCGGCGCAACTCGTCCAGCCCCCGCAGGGCCACGGAGAGCAGCTCGCGCTCGACATCGGTGCGCACGGACGCGAGCCGTCCGAACCAGCGATCCTGCTCCTGCAGCCGCTCGCTGTCGTCGCGCGTCAAACCGGGGCTCGGCGCCGCCGTCATCGTCGTGGCAGGCTGCGGCAATGCCTGCGCGTCGAGCTGTCGCCGCCCAGGAGCCGGGGGAGGCGAGCCGCCCTGGCCGCTCGTCCGCCGACCGACACGCAGCCCGTCCCCACCCACCCACAACAGTGCCACCAGCAATACCAGCGCCCCGGCCCACCGGCGTTTGGTCCGCCTGCCTCGCCGCTGCCTCATCGGCCTGCCGTGTCCCCCGCCCTGGAGTCCGCTGCCTGCAGCCGATCGCCCCGTCGACGCTCGACTCGGCTGGGCCAGCGCCGATCTCCCCAAGACCAGGTCTGCCGAGCGCCGCCGCGCCCTGCGGCGGCGGCGACCTTTCCCAGCGCCCACGCGTCGCGACGGGCGTTGCCGCCGGGAAAGCTCCCAAGACGGCTCACTGTCCGCGGATCAGATCCCGCCACGTCTCGGCCCGCGGATCGTTCGGAAAGTTGTCCACCAGCCAACGCAGGTGCGCATTCCGCCCGGCGACGTCACCCGTGCGGTCGTGGGCGATGACGGCAGCCAGGCGCGCCGGCTGCGATGCGGAGACCTTCTCGAGTACTCGCTGGATGGTCGTCCTACCTCGCTGACGGATCGTTTCGTCCGCCGACAAGGCATCGGCCGCCGCCAGCGCAGCGTCGAGTTCGAGAATCTCCTTGCCTTGCCCCTGCAGGCTGCGGGCGCGCGCCACTTGCCCTTCGTTCTCCGGGTCGAAGTCCGCGAGCGCCTGCATCACCTTCGTCTCGATCGCATCGGGCGCATCCGCCGCCAAGCGCGCGACGACGGCCGCCGTCTGGTCACGATCGCCGATGCGCGTAGCACATTGCCAAGCCAGCAAACCGGCCTCGATCCGACCGGTCGACTGGTAGTCCTCGAACGCCAACTTCGATGCACGCGCCGCATCGTCGATGCGCCCGCCGATGGCGTGCCGCAGCGCCAACGCCTGCGCCCGCAGCCAGCCGTCTTCGGAGCTGGGGGCCGCCACGTAGGCCGCCGCGTCGAGGGCCTCGAGCGCTTGGTCCGGCAGTCGCAACGCCAGGGCGAGGCGCGCGCGCGCACGTCGCAGCTCGGGATCACGGTCGACCTTGGCCAGGTGCTCGAGGTCACGGTCGGCCTGCACCAGACCACCACGGTCCAGCGGATCCCTGGCCAGCTCGACCTCCACCACGGACAGCAACTTGGCACGGGCCGCGGCGGCGGAACGCGCTTGCTGCCACCACACGCCCCCACCCGCGCCCGCCAGCACGACGACGAAGGCACCCGCGACCAGCCAGCTGCGCGATGCCATCAAAGCACCTTGATCGCGATCATCGTGACGTCGTCGTCCTGGGTGCAGGTACCGCAGTGCGCGTCGAGGGCTGCCTGGACGTGGGCCACGACCTCGCGAGCCGTGCCGGACGACGCCTCGGCCAGCACTCGGTGCACGCGTTCGGATCCGAACAGCTCGCGTTCCTGGTTCATGGTCTCGTCCACCCCGTCGGTGCGCAGGAACAGCAGATCGCCGGGCTCGATGGCGATCGGCCCTGCGACCGGGTAGTCCTGGCCACCCACCACCCCGAGGACCATCCCGGTGCGCTCGTATTCGCGCACCACGCCGTTGCGAGCCAAGACCAGCCCGGGGTGGCCAGCGTTGACGTAGTGCAGATGCCGGCGCTCGGGGTCGAGCGCCACCAGCAGCATGCTGAGGAAGTGTCCGTCTTCGGATCGTTCGAGCAGACGGTCGTTGAGGCGCGGCGTGACCGCAGCCAGGTCCTGGATGAGCTCCAGATACGTGCGCAGGGCAGCCTGGAAGGCGTGCGTGAGCAGGGATGCCCCGATGCCGTGTCCGGTGGCGTCGGCGATCGCCACGAACAGACGACCATCGTCCTGGGACACCACATCGTACGTGTCGCCACTCGTCTGGTCGCACGCCGAGAAATGCAGGGCGAAGTCGACGCCCCGCAAGTCACTCGGCACTTCCGTGAGCAGGTGGCGCTGGATCTGGCGTGCCAGTTCGATCTCGCGCTGCAGCCGGACCTTCTCCAGCGAGTCGCGGTACAGTCGCGCGTTCTCGACCGCGATGGCGATCTGCGCCGACAGCGCGCCGAACAGCGCCAGGTCGCGCCCCGAGAACTCCCGGCGCTGGGCCTTCGAGTCGACGTAGATCACGCCCAGCGTGCGGCCTCGGGAGACCAGGGGCGCACACATCACGGCGCGCAGCTTGAGGTCGAAGACCGACTGTCCGAGCTCGAGGGCTTCCTGATCGGAGCGCACCACCGAGCGCACCGCTTGGCCCTCGGCCAGGCAGCGAGCGACCATCGACCGGCTGTACTGGAGGTCGCCGTCGATTGCTTGGCCGCGGTTGCCCCGCGCGATGCGGATCTCCAGGTCGCGGCCGTCCTCGCCGAGCAGGACCAAGGCGCGCTCGGCGTCGGTCACCTGGATCGACTTCCGGGCGATGCGGTCCAGCACGTCGTCGAGCTCCATCCCCGACGTGACCTCGGCAATGCTCTCCAGGAGGATCTGCATCGAAGCCTGGTCTTCGCGCGGGTTGCCGGTGAGCAAGCCCTCCTGTGCCTCCGGCGACGACCCGCCGTCGGGAGAGGACCCGTCGGCCGGTTCACGACCCCAGAAGATGAAGCGCTTCATGCCAGTCGACCCACTCTAACCCTTTGCGCCCAACAGATGGATCAGCCAAAATCCACGAGCTCCAGGCGGCGGCCGCTGCCCGGCTTCGAGGCTGCGCATGAAGATCGACAAATCCATCTACGACGACTACGCCACCCTCACCCTGAAGGGGGAGTTCGACACCTTCTACTGCCCGAAGCTCCAGGAGGAGGTCGACAGCTTGATCGCGAGCGGAATCGCGCACGTGATCTTGAACCTGCGGCTGGTCAAGTTCATCAACTCGACCGCCCTGGGAGCCATCATCAAGGCCTACAAGCGCTGTCAGGCCGAGGGCGGTCAGCTGGTGATCTCGCAGCCTTCGTCGTTCGCGCGTGACATCATCAACAAGCTGGGCATCAGCAAGCTGGTGCCGATGTTCGACGACGACGAAGAAGCTCGCAGCAAGGTGGTCGACGACATGGGTAGCGCGACTGCGGCGAGTGCGGCGGCGCCCCCCCTCGAAGAGGGGAAGGTGCTGATCACCTTCCCCGACGAGGTGCGCGGCCTGCAGTCCAAGCCCAACCAGCGCCGCTTCGTCAGCAGCACCCAGCGCACCATCGTCGGCACCATGCTCAATGTCGACGCCGAGCGCCTGCAGTTCTCCTGGTCCGGCGCCAAGAACGGACTCAACGCCGATCAGGCCAGCCAGCTGTTCGTGAAGGGCAGCGGGGTCACCGCCAAGTTCCAGGTCAAGTTGTTCAAGAAGGGCTTCTTCGAGCTCGACTGCAACGTGACCGACTGCAGCCGCATGGACGACGAGACCGTGAAGGTGACACTCGGCTACGACGAGCTGTCGACTTCGGATGCGGCCGCTCTCCAGCAATTCGCGGAGGACATGGAGTTCCTCAAGCGCCAGATCCCCGACCCGCCCAAGAGCTGACCGAGAGGCGCAGGGTCCGCCCCAGACCCGCTCGGTCGCGACCCAGCAACGAGCAGACGAGAGGACCTCAGGGAGACGAGGGCAACAGGGCCGTCGCGCAAGTCAGCGCGGCGGCGAGCCGCGACAGACGGTTCGACGATGTCCGCCTTCCGACGGGAACCGCTCTCGACTCGTCGTTGCGGCAGGCTCGGTGACAAGAGACCAGCCGTGGCAGCTGGGTGACAGGGCAGCTGGGTGACAGGGTAGCCGGCTGAAAGGGTAGCCGGGTGACAGTCCCGCGTGCCAGCCCAAGCGTGGGCCCGGCCGAGGCAGCCTGCCGGGCATCTGGCGGCGACACTAGCCGACGCGGAAGTAGCCGCCGCTACGCTTGCGCTTGCGCTTGATGACCTTGCGCCCGCCGACCGTCTTCGAACGCGTGCGGAATCCGACCTTCTTGAGGCGCTTCAGCTTGGATCGGCGAACTTTCAGCTTCATGGTGTCACGATCGAGGGCCGGAGACGGTAGCCAGCCGGCCCGGTCGAGTCAAACACCAATCCACCGGCCGTTCCGCGGTGGAGACTCGCTCCATCCGCTGCGAGGCTGGAGCCAAGGCCGACAACCTCCGTCCCCCTAGCATCGCCATCGTCGGCCCTACCTGCGCGGCGCGCCCCTGCCTCGGGCTCTCGCAGGGGGACTATCCGTAAAGCGTCTCGCGCACGACCTCCTCGACGCTGGTGTCCCCGTCGAAGACCGCGCGCAGACCCGACTCCCGCAGGGTGCGCATGCCAGCCTCGCGCGCGGCCTGCGCCAGCGAGGCCGTGCTCTGGCCGTCCAAGATCATCTCCTTCAGGCGATCGTCGAGGACCATGATCTCGACGAGAGCCATCCGCCCCTTGTAACCGCTGAAGTTGCAGGTCTCGCAGCCCTTGCCGTGCGCGAACTGCTTGCCGTCGACGTCTGACCGTGACAGGCTCAACTCGCGCAGCACGTCTTCGTTCGGCTGATAGTGGGTCTTGCACTCCCGGCAGATCCGACGCACCAGGCGCTGGGCCACGACGGCGTGCAGAGTCGCGGTGAGCAGGAACGGCTCGATGCCGATGTCGGTGATGCGGGTGATCGCGCTCGGAGCGTCGTTGGTGTGCAAGGTGGAAAAGACGAGGTGACCGGTGAGGCTGGCCTCGATGGCAGTCTGCGCCGTTTCACGATCGCGGATCTCGCCGACCAGGATCACGTCCGGATCCTGGCGCAAGATGGTGCGCAACACCGCCGCGTAGGTGACGCCGATGTCCTCGGCGACCGGAATCTGCACGATCCCCTCGAGGTCGTACTCGACCGGGTCCTCCACGGTGATGATCTTGACCGACTCCTGATTCGCTTCGTTCAACAACGCGTAGAGCGTCGTCGTCTTGCCGGATCCGGTCGGACCCGTCACGAGCACGATGCCGTGCGGTAGGTCGTTGAACGTCCGCAACGCCTTGCGCTCGCTCTCGGCGAACCCCAGGTTGTCGAGATCGAGCGCCACCACCGACCGGTCGAGCACGCGCATCACGCAAGACTCGCCGAACATCGTCGGCAAGGTCGACACGCGCAGGTCGACCGACCGGCCCCCGACCGTCAGTTCGATGCGGCCGTCCTGGGGCAGGCGGTTCTCGGCGATGTCGAGGTCGGCCATGACCTTCACACGCGAGATCAGCGCCACGGCGAGGTGTGGCGGCGGCGCCTCCAGGTCGTAGAGGGCCCCGTCCACCCGGTAACGGATCTTGAAGTCGACTTCGAACGGCTCGAGGTGGATGTCGGACGCCTTGTCCCGGATCGCCTGGTAGAGGATGTAGTTGAGCAGCTTGACCACCGGAGCCGCCGACGCCATGGCGGCGCGGTCTTCCAGATCGAACTTGCCGCCCTGCTTGGCCAGCTCGGCGACCAGCTCCTTCATCTGGGCCTTGGCCTTGTCGGCGTCCTCGTGGTAGTGCTTCTCCAGCGCCGCCTGCAGGGCGCCGTCGTCGACGACGACACCCTTGATCTGCAGGCCGCTGGCAAACCCCAGATCGTGGAGCACGCTCGTGTTGAGGGGATCGCTGAGGCCGACGGTCATCTCGTTGCCGTGCAGCTGCAGCGGCACGACGCGAAACGCGCGCGCCGACGCGGCGTCCAGCCGCCGAATGGCCTCCGGCTGCGGCGGCTTGCTCGCCAGGTCCCAGAACGGCAGGCCGGCTTGCTCCGCCAGAGCCAGCGACAGCTGGCTGCGGTCGATGTGCCCGAGCTGCATGAGGATCTCGCCGATTCGACCGCCCTTCTCACGTTGGACCGCGAGCGCCTCCTGCACCAGCCCCTCGTGCACGGCCCCCTGATCCTTGAGGATCTGCCCCAGCAGACGGCGCGGCGCCACCTCACGCACCTCCGCTGATCCGGAGCTCCAGCGCCTTGCGGTCGAAGCTGTGCTCCAGCGCCACGTCCTTGCCGATGCGACCCGACCGGTAGAGTTCGAGCAGCGAGTCGTCCAGCGTGACCATGCCCTGGCGTCGGCTGGTCTGCAGCACCGACGGGATCTTGAACGTCTCGCACTTGCGAATGTGGTTCTCGATCGCCGGGTTCATCAACATGACCTCGAAGGCGGCCACCCGACCACGGCCATCCGCGGCCGGCACCAGGATCTGGGAGATCACCCCGACCAGAGCCACCGAGAGCTGTGCCCGGATCTGCTCCTGTTGACTGGTCGGGTACTGGTCGATGATGCGATCGACGGTGCGCGCGGACCCGGTGGTGTGCAGGGTCCCGAACACGAGGTGTCCGGTCTCGGCGGCGGTGATGGCGGCTGACGTGGTCTCGAGGTCGCGCATCTCGCCGAGCAAGATCACATCGGGATCCTGGCGCAAGGCGCGCCGCATCGCCTCGGCGAAGGACGGCACGTCGGTGCCGACCTCGCGCTGGGTGACCTGCGCCTTCTTGTAGCTGTGGTAGAACTCGATCGGGTCCTCGATGGTGATGATGTGGACGTCACGCTGATGGTTGATCCAGTCGATCATCGTCGCCAGCGTGGTCGTCTTCCCCGAACCCGTCGGCCCGGTGACGAGGATGAGGCCCCGGTGAAGCTTGAGCAGGCCGTGCACCGAATCGGGCAGACCGATTTGCTCGAAGGAGAGCAGCGTCGAGGGGATCAGGCGCATGACGATCCCGCGACTACCCTTCTGGGTGAGCACACTCACCCGGAAGCGGCACTTGTCGCCGTGGGCATAGCCGAAGTCGGTCGTGCCCACCTTCTCCAACTCGTCCCGGTTCCTCTCGGGCATGATCTGACCGGCCATGTGGTCGACGTCCTCGCGAGTCAGCGCGATGTTGCCACACTCGCGAAGCGTGCTGCCCACGCGGAAGACCGGCGGCCGACCGACGGAGAGGTGAAGGTCCGCGGCACGCTGCTCCAGCGCCGCGTCGAGGATAGGGAAGATGTCGATCATGACTGGTCGGATCCGGGGAGCGCTACATCGCCGCAGTGACGCGCAACAGTTCGTCGACCGACGTGCGCCCCTCGAGCACCTTGCGCACGCCGTCGTCGGTCAGCGTGGTCATCCCGGCTGCGTGACGCGCGTGCTCGCGCAGCTTCAGCGCCGATTCGCGCCGGAAGGTCATCTCGCGCAGGTCGCCGTCCATCGCCATCAACTCGAAGATGCCGATCCGGCCGCGGAAACCGGAGTGCTCGCACGTCGCGCAACCCTTGGCTCGATGTAGCGTCACCGCCCCCGCACGCTCGGGATCCTGACCGAGGATGCGAAGCTCGGGGCCAGAGGCCTCGTAGGGCTCCTTGCATTCGGCACAGAGCAGTCGCATCAGGCGTTGTGCAAGCACCGCCTGCACGCCGGCGGCGACCAGGAAGGGCTTGACACCCATGTCGATCAGGCGCGTGATCGCCGAGGGCGCGTCGTTCGTGTGCAGCGTGGAGAAGACGAGGTGACCCGTCAGCGCCGCCTGCACCGCGATCTCGGCCGTTTCACGGTCACGGATCTCGCCCACCAAGATGATGTTGGGAGCCTGGCGCAGCATGGCGCGCAGGATGCGCGCGAAGGTCAGGCCGATCCCCGAGCGGACCTGACACTGGTTGATCCCGGCGATGTTGAACTCAACCGGGTCCTCCGCCGTGATGATCTTCACGTCCGAGCGATTGAGCTGGCGGAGCGCGGCATACAGGGTCGTGGTCTTGCCCGATCCCGTCGGCCCTGTCACCAGGAAGATCCCGTTCGGCCGCTTGATCAGACGCGTGAAGCGCTCGTAGTCGCGCCCATCGAAGCCCAGATAGTCGAGCGTCTTCAGGCTGCTGTCCTTGTCGAGCAACCGCATCACCACCGTTTCGCCGTGGCTCGCGGGGAGCACCGACGCACGGATGTCGATCGGTCGGCCAGCACCTCGGAAGTCGATGCGCCCGTCCTGCGGCTTGCGCCGCTCGGAAATGTCCATCCCGGCCATGATCTTGAGGCGCGACGTCAGCGGACCGAGCAGCGTCGGCTCCAGCGTCTGGTAGTCGCGCAGCACGCCGTCGACACGGAATCGGACGCGAATCCGGCTGGCAAAGGCTTCGACGTGGATGTCGCTCGCGCGCAAGCGCAGGCCTTCGACGATGGTGTTCTGGACGAGGCGGATGATCGGCGCATCGCCCTCGGAGTCGCCCTCCACGCCCTTGCTGCGCTCTGCCGCCTTGCTGGCGCTGGATCCCGCCGGGCCAGCCTCGGCGTGCAGACCGATCGCCTCCTTCAGTCGAGCCGGCGATGCCAGAGCGCACACGACCTCGCGTCCGGCCAGGAACGCGAAGCTGTCGGCCACGAACGTGCGCGTCGGATCGTCGATCGCCACGTAGAGTCTGCCGTCCTTAATGCCCAACGGCAGTGCGTGGTTGGCTTGGATCTGGTCCCTCGGGATCTTGGCCAGCGCCTCGGGACTGACCTTGACCTTGGCGAGGTCCACGAACTGGAGGCCTCGCTCGCGAGCGAGACAACGGTAGACCGCGTCTTCATCGGCCAGACCGAGCGAGACGACGGCCTTCTCCAACGGCACACCCCGACTGCGCGCCAGGGCCTCTGCCTTGTCGACGTCGGTCTGAGCCAGCACACCGGCGCGGACCAGTGCCGCGCCCAAGCCAGGGGACGTCAACGCACGAAGCCGTTGAAGAGGAACTCCTTCACGGGCGCCGCGGGATGATTCAGCATCACCTTGACCTTGCCGCGCACGGTCGAGCGCGGCATCCCCTCGGCGATCTTGATCTCGACGACGACCGACTTGCCGTCCTTGGTCGGGGTGACGATCACCTTGTCGGCGAACCCCTCGGGCACTTGGAGACCCTCGATCTCGATGTCCGTCGTCTGCAAGTCGTAGTCGTCGGTCGGCGTGATCTTGATCGTCTTGGACTTTGCCGTGTCCACGGGGATGTGGCCGAGCGCGATGAACCCGCCCGGCTCCACGGTGAGCGGCCCCTTCACGAACGCGATGACGCGCCCCTCGACCTTGCGATTCTCGAGGTCGGTCTGGAACGTCATCGTCGCTCCGTTGTTGCGCTCGTCCACGCCAGGGCCGTACGTCCCCTTGATCACCCACACGGCACGGCCCGCGCGCTGGATCTTCTCCATGCTGTTGATGGCGACGCCGGGGCTCAGCGGATCGTGCCCGGTGATGTTGAAGTCCTCCTTCAGCGGCGACGAGATCTCGAACTGGAAGTCGCGCTTGTCGTTCCAGGTCATCTCGTTCAGGTTGACGTCCGGTGGATTGACCTCGAAGTAGATCGCGCCGGTGGCCCGCCAACTCAGTTTCACGTGCGGCGTCTCGGTATCGGTCGTCTCGAAGTCCAGAGTCGCTTCCTTCGGACCGCGGACACCGTGCATCTCCATCTGCACCTCGATCTCGCCGGCCTCGCCGGGCCCGATCGTGATATGGGAGACGCGCTCCTTGACTTCCTGACCATCCTGCTTGGTGACTCGGTGCAGGGAATTGGCCTGCGGATCCTTGTCCAGGAGGTAGAGGCGTTCGCCGAGCCGGAACTCGGCGCGGGTGCACGAGCAGCTGCCGGCGATGTTGGTGAGCTTCTGCTCGACGTCGGTCGGGTTCTTGAACGCGAACTTGCCCTTGGCCTTCTCGTCGTTGAAGTAGGTGCCGAAGTCCTGTCGCACGACAGGGAACCATGCGTTGCTCTCGGCCGCCTGAGGCGCGGGCGCAATGGGCTTGGTCTCGTGCACGCCGGTATCGGACTTGACCTCCTGCACCCCCTCCTGCGCAGGCACGGACAGACACATCGACAACACGAGGGCGGCCGCGACGGAGTGAGTGAGGTTTGACATCGGTCGATCTGCAAGCGAGTGGGTGCGCCCGGACGTCGGCGGCACCTGTCGCGAAACGAAAGCCGGGAGTATAGCCTCCCTCGATGTCGGTTTTCTCGCGCGTCCTCTACGTCCTCGTGGCCCTGCCATCGGCGCTTGCCTCGGCCGGCTGCTGCGGCCTCGCCACGTATTTCTGCGGTCCGGACCGCAGCCGATGGGTGAGCCGAGACTACGCCACCCCGGAGGCGGCGATCGCCACGCTGCTGGAGGCCATCCGGCGTGACATGCCCGACGCCGTCTATCAGAGCCTGTCCGAGGCAGCGAAGGATCGCTACGGCATTCCCGGGGTGGTCGAGACCACCGTCGCCTGGCAGCGGCTCAAGCGCGAGGTTCCTGGCCTGCACATGATGGGCACAGCGACGACCTCGGCCCCCACCATCGAAGCGGACGGGCGCGCGCGGTTCGAGCACCACGTGGCAGGACGGACCTTCACCACTCTGGTCGTGCAGCAGGCCTACTGGGACATCTCCTACGTCAAGCCTGGCGCCGATGGCCTCGAACGACAGGGTCGGTTCGTGACGCCACGGCGCCTTTCCAGCATCCTGGTCGTCGACGAGAACCACGATGGCGAGGTCATCGTCATCACGCGCGTCGAGGACCCGCTGCTTCCCCAGCTCGACAAGACTCAGATCCGCGAGGTGCGGATCGGCTACACCTGGCGGGTCGACGAGATCCGCGGTCTCGACGCGCCCTAGAGCCCGGCAGAAGGGCAGCCGCGTGGCGCCTCGACGGCACGATTGCAGCGTGCTCCGGGGCGTGGTCGCGAGGGGCGGACGGAGCACAACGACGCGAAGCGCCGACAGAACGGATCTGCCGACGCTTCGCCTGGCGCGCCGAACCTACGCTGGCGTCACCGCACTTCCGCGGTGATGGCCGTCGGGCCTCGGCGAAGCTCGAGCTTGCCGTGCACGGGCGCCGCAACCTGAGCCGGCACGGGCGCCGGACCGGCCAGAGCTTCGTCGATCTCCTTCAGGACATCGACCCCCACCGGCAGCTCCATGGAGATGCCCTGGGCGTGGTACAGGTCGTCCTCGATCACGCGCTGGGCGATGTCCAGCTCCTTCTTGACGCGAGTCAAAACCTCCTTGGCCTTGCTGAGCGCCGAGTCGTCGAGATCGAAGCGCTTGGATGCCGCGGCGGTCGCGTCCAGCTGCTGCTTCTGGATCTTGAGAGCGGCGATCTGATCCTCGAGACGCGACTTCTGCGCGCGCACGGCGTCCAGCCGCGAACGCGCAGCCTCCACCGCCTGGGTCTGCCGGTCACGCAGGTTCTGCTTGCTGCGCAGGATCGTGCTGTTGTTGCGGAACACCTCGAGGGTGCGGACCAGGTCGAGCTCCACACGCTGCCGGCTGTACTGCTTGCCGGCCAGCTCGTACACCGGTTGCGCTGCCGAGCCGACGCTCAACACTTCGCGCCCGGCCTTGAGCTTGCGCTCGTCTCGCGACACAGCCTGCGCCAGCTCGGCGATCTCCGAATCGAGCTCGGCCAACTCGACCTCGGCACGCGCGACGTCCCGGCGGCAGCTGTCGATCTGCGGGTCGATCTCGCCCACCAGGCGCTCGGCGCGCTTCAGCTCGAAGTCCACGGGGATCTTCCCCCTCACCGTCTCGCGCACCGAGCTCGCCACCGTCCCGAGGTAGCTGCCGGTGTGCTCGCCGAACACGAAGAACGCCGCTGCGGCGGTGCCAGCGAGCCCCAACGCAGTCCACTTGATCAACTTGAAACACACCACTTTGGTCAGCCTCCGAATTTGCTTTGGGAACCCGCTCGCGCGGGGAACTCCCTCCACTGCGTGCCAGCCCAGCCGGGATTGCCGGTTTTCTGCGCGGAATCTCGCGCGAACGACCTCGCGGGTCGATCCACCGGTCAGAGCGACGGGCGGCCGGACCAACCGCCAGTCAGTCGTTGCCGACCCGCCGCAGAGCCGTCCGCGTGGACCGCAGCAAGCGGTCCCGAACGTCGGTCAGCACGTCCTGCCCGGAGTCCGCCTCGGCAGCGCGCAAATCCTCCAGCGATGCGTTGCAGTACGGACACTGGCTCGTCTCGAGGTGGAATCGCAAGTACTCCACGGCGCCCGCCGGCAACGACCCCGTGTGGTAGGCGCGCAACACGTCCACGTGCGGGCACGAGACACGCTCGAGCCGCCACACACGCCCCACGTCCAAGTCGAGGGCCTCGTCCTCCGGGAGGCCGCTCATCGCGAACCAGGGCTCCACAGCCCGAGGAAGAGCGAGTGGTTGGGATCGCTCTGACGCGCCAGAGCACGCAGCTTCTCGATGGCGCGGAACTTGATTCCCGCCACCGCCTTCTCATCGGCGATTCCGAACAGTCTGGCCGCGTCCTTGTTCCGCCCGCCCAGCACGAAGATGTACTCGAGGACTTGGAGCTTCTTGAACTCTCCGGCCTGCCAGAGTTCCTCGACCAGACTGCGCAGGATCTGACCCAACACCCGGCGCCGCCGCGCAGCGCTCTCGCTCTCCACCAGATCGTCCGCCGGCCGTGGGGCCTGTGGCGCGGCCATGTTCTCCAGCCAGGCGTGACTCTTGTCCGCATCTGCATCCGCTTTGGCGGGCAGCAGCGTCACACGATGCTTGCGGAAGTGATCGATGACCCGGTTCTTGGCGATCCCGAACAGGAACTGCTCGAGCGTGAAGGCGGGGTCGTAGTTGGCGATGCCTCGCACCGCGCCCAGGAACACGTCCTGGGTGAGATCCTCCGCGGTCTGATGGTCATCGACGTAGCGCTTCACGAAGAAGTACACGCGACGGAAGAACACCTCCTGGAAGCGCGCCCAGGCCGCGTCCTCCATCGCCTGCAGCTCGGCTACGTCGAAGCTCGGACCATCCATGAACTCGTGGAGCCTACAGTGGCGCGCCCACGCGCGTGACCATGGCGATCACGCCGAGCAGCAGAAAGAGAAGGAGGATGGCGACGATCAGGTAGCCGACCAGCTTGAACGACAGTCCGAGGATCTGGAACGGCAGCTCGATCACCGCAGGCAGCACGCGCCCGAACACCACCCCGACCACACGGACGGGCAGCAGGGCCAGGAATACGGCCAGCTCGAAGACGCGAAACACCGCATGAACCAGGGTGGCGAAGAAACCGCCGTGGTGCCCCTCGTCGCGCCAAGGCAAGCCGTAGGGGCTGTCCTCGTTCCGGCGCGCCGTAGCCGGCTCCTCCGTCGCAGACGCCCCGTTCCCGGCGAACGCCGCCACGGGTGGAACCTTGGGCGATGGCGAAGGCGGCGGCAGCACCAGGCTCTCGCCCAGACAGGCCGGGGCGTCGAAGGCGTGGAGCAGATCGCGCACGCTCGCGAAGCGCTCCTCGGGTTGCTTGGCCAGGCAACGGTCGAGGATGGCGCACTCGTGTTCGGTCAGGTTCGGTGGGTAGTCGGGCTTCGCCGTCTCGTGCTTCTTCAGCACCTCCCACTCACTGTCGCCCTTGAACGGCACATCCCCGACCAGGCACTCGTAGAGGATGACGCCAAGCGAGTAGATGTCGCTCTGCTGATCGCCGCGACGCTGCAGCATCTCGGGCGCCATGTAGTACGGCGTCCCTCGTCCGAAGGAGAGCGAGTTGCGCGACTCGGTCACCAGCTTCGACAGGCCATAGTCGCCGACGCGGGCGATCTCGCCCTTGAGGAAGATGTTGGCCGGCTTCAGATCGAAGTGAACCAGCGAGCGCTCGTGCAACGCCTGCACGCCGCGCGCCGCCTGCAGGAAGTAGCGCAGAGCCTGCTCGCGGGGCAGTCGCCCCTCGTCGAGCCGACGGCGCAGAGTGTCGTCCCCCGCGTAGCTCATCACGATGTAGGGGATGCCGTCCACCTCGCCCTTGTCTTCGATGGACACGAGGTTCGGATGATCGACCTGGGCGAAGAAGCGGACCGAGTCCAGCTCGCGGATGACGGCGTCGCGCACCACCTCGTCGTCGACCTTGAGGAACTTGATGGCGTAGTCCTTGCCGATCGATTCCTTGCGCGCCTTGAACACCATGCCGAAGACGCCACCGCCGAGCTTGTTGATGATCTCGAAACCGGAGACGTAGCCGGGCTTGCGGTAGTTGCGGTAGAACGACTCCCAGTCGATCCTCGGCCGCGGTGCTTCGCTGACTGCTGGGACGGACACTGCGTTCATGGTACTCGTTGTCAGCGGAGAATTCAGACGAGGAGGAGGACGACAGCTGGGAGAGCTGTCCCGGCGATCGCACCGAGCAGGCGCAGCCGCCAGGTCATGTAGCCGCGGCTGAGGCGGTCGAGCCATCCGACCACGAGTGCCAGGAGCACCCAGAATCCGACGATGCCTGCGCACTTGACCGCGAAACGCTTGGCTCCGACCGTGACCTGATGCCGCAGCGAACCCAGCGAGCGCTCGATTCGGCCGGCGTCCGGGCGCACCGTCAGTTCGGTGCGGTAGCTGGTGCCCAAGGCCCCGTGATCGTGCTCGGTCTGGACGCGATCGACGACACGGAGAACGCCGGCGCCATCGGTCGCCCGTAGCCAGCGCGCGAGAACTTGCTCGCGGCAGAACTCGGGAAGCCACGTAGGGCAGGAATCCTCGAGCTGCGCGCGCCCGCGTGCGCTCAGCAACCCCCGTCCCCGCTCGGCCACCAGGGCGTCCGCCGCCAAGTCTGCTTCGCCTGACGAGAGTTCGACCGTTCCACGCACGACCAGGCCAGCGGCCGACGGCCCCCGTTCCATGCGAGGCGAACTCGCGCCCACTTGCGGAGCTTGGGATGCGAGGGCGAGTGTCAGTAGGAACGCGAGCATGCGGGCGACTCCGTGAAGGCCGCGCTCTTTCCGGACCGCGGGCGCGCTTATTCGGAATCCGCGGCACCGGTTTCGCCACACCCGCGGCCGCCGGGCGCAGCTGGCACAGCGCGGCGCTCCCGTTGGCGAGCGGCCAGGGCCCTCACTCCTGTCGGCCTCACGGTCCGCACCTGCGCTCGGAGGATCGGCAAGCCTGCCTCGCGGGAGCCGACGCGCCTCCCGCGGTCTCGCCACGCACTGCCTCCCACGAATCGTCAGCTGGGAGTCCAGGTCAGGGGAGGCGCCCGCGGCCGAGCCGTGAGTGTTCGTTCGAGTTGGTGCGCCCGAATCGCCCAGTGGGTTGGGCCACCCGCGGGGATTCGGATGTGCCAAGCTGGGCGCCAACAGGCGCGGCTCGCCGCGGATGAATCCCGTGAGGCGGACTCTACGGCGCGCCGAGAGGCAGCAGCACGAAGCTGATGCCGCCACACGCTACCGCCGCTCCCGCCATCACCGGATGCTCGCCGACGAAGGGGCGCCCGTCGATCGTCCCCCCCCGGTCGCAGCGGACGCGGATCTGGCCGTCGAGACCGGCGTAGAGCTCCACTTCCGCCCCACTCTCGCTCGCGACGCTGACATGGGCATCCCGCGCGCGGCCGAGCAGGATCCGACCGTCCCGACCGCGATCCTTCATGAGCAGGATTCGATCGGTCCCACGCACGTGGAACCCGCCCAGGACCCGGAGTGCCGTCGTCAACGAGCGCGAACTGGGCACGCGGTAGGCGAAGCGCAAACGGCCTCCGAGAGCGACCTCGTCGCCGTCACGCAAGCGGTGGTCGCGGACCGGCACTCCGCCGACGGAAACCTCCCCGCGCTCGGCGAGGATGTGGTCTTCCATCCCGCCGTGGAACGACATGCGCCGCTGCAGGCGCGCGTGCTGCCCGCTGATGTTGGCGAGCACCGCCAAGTCAGCGCGACCATCGCGCAAGTTGCCGATCGAAACCGTCTCCCGACGCATCACCAGATACTCGCCCGCCTCGTCGACGCGCAGGACGAAGCCACCGTCGAGCCCCTGCGCCCGCGCCAGGTTCTGCTTGAGGTCGAAGATCTTGGTTCGCAGAAGCGCCGGTGTCGGTGGCAGCGACGCCAGCCGCTCGTGCGCCCTTGCGAAGTCGCGCTTCGCGGCCATGCCCTCGACTTCGGCCAACTGGTGCATGCGCGCGCGAACCGTGTCGAGCTCCTGACCGAACGCCCGCACGATCGCGTCGTCTCGCGCTGCCTGGGAAGCCGTTTCGAACGCCGATTCCGCGCTCGCGAGCTCACGATCGGCCAGCGCGCGACGACCACGCTCCACCTCGTCACGAGCCCTGGCGCGCCCTGCGGCGATCCGCCCTGCGAGGTCATCGGCGTGGACTCCGACCGCCGGCAGGACCGTGCGCAGATGCGCAAGCAGCGCCCCGCAGCACTCGGCATCGCCGAGATCGCCTCGCGCGCATGCTGACTCGCCGCGCAGGGCGGCAGCGTCGGCGAGCTCGAGCAAGCGCGCATCCAATCGATCTTCACGCAGAAGCGTCGGGCGCAGATCGCGCAACTCTTCGCCAACCGCGACGAGGTCGGCCGAGAGGCGACCGCCGCGGCACGTCGTCACCGCGTCGCGTACCAGCTCGAGCCCCTTCCGCTCGGCCTCGAGCGCTACTCGCAGTCCCGGGAGTTCGGGGTGATCGGATTGGAGCTTGGCCAGCTCGTCGAGACGCGCCACGGAGTGGCCGATCCCCTCGATGGAACCGGAGCTGCGACCGTGGACGGCGCGGAGAATCTGCTCGACTCCGGCAGCGACCACGTCGATCCGGGCCTGCAGCTCCGCATGGAGGCGGCGCGCCTCTTCGCCCGCCGAGCCCGGCGACGCCAGCGCCAGCGCCAGCGCCGACGCCTCCCGCAAACGTCCCTCGCTGGCCAGGCGTCGCGCCGCGGTGAGTCGCGTCTGACGCTCCAACACGCCGTCGTCCATCCGTCGCATTTCGTCCTGCAGGGTCCGCACCAGCGGCCACTGCGCCAGGGCCTGCTCGAGCCGCGCGCGCGCCCCGATCAGGTCGCCGCCCGACGCCAGGACCCGGGCCTCGTCGACGGCGACACCGATCTCTCGTGACGCCTTCACGACCTGTTGACCGGCCTTGCCCACCGCCTTCGCATCGAGGTGCTCGGCCGCCAACGCGTACTGCTGCGCAGCCGTCACGATGTCGCCGGCGGCCGCCGCGGCAAGTGCCGAGCGCAGCGCCGGCAACCCCTCGGCAAGGGGACTCGACAAGGCCGCCTGCCAGCGCGGATCCAGGCCTTCGTAGGCGGAGATGACCTCGCGCAGACGTCCGGCGCCCAGGTCACGCTCGAACTCGGCCTGTAGAGAGGCGAGGACCCGTTGCCGTATCCCCTGGGCCGCCTTCGCTCTGCCAAGGTCGGGCCATTCCGTCTCACCGCGGCTCAGCCGCGCGCAAGCGGTGGGGATATCACCGCGCCGAAGGTCCGCACCGACCGCCTCCGCGAGCCCCTGGGCCGCCATCTCGGCGGCCTCGCGCGCGAGCCCGGCGGCGGCAACATGAGCCCGGTCGAGGGCGAGTGCCTGCGCGACCAGTTCGCGCGCCGCGCTCGCATCGCGCCGGGCGAGGGCTGCGGCGGCCTGCTGCGCGACCACGTCCGCGCGCGCTCGGCGCGAGGCGACGGCGCTCTGCAACGCCGCCAGCGTCGGGGACGCGCTGCCCGTCGGCCCGGCTTGGGCCAGCCGGGTCTCGGCAGCTGCCAGATCGCCCGCGTCCAGCAGGGCCCGAATCTCACGGGCTGCGTCCCTGGAAGCGCCTGCCGACAGCTCGGCTGCGGCCACGGCTTGCCGTAGCTGCGGCTCCAACGCCAAGGCCCCGGCGTGCTCTGGCTGCCAGACCAGCACCGCCCGAACATCCGCAAGCGCCCCCTCCGGGTCGTGCTCGCGACGGCGGCGCTCTGCGCGGGCGACCAGGGCTGCGAACACCTTCTCCCGAAGGTCCTCGGCGCGCCGATGGGAGGCCACCAAGGGGTCACTGAGCAGCCTCAGAGCCTCCTCGAGTCTGGCGGCGGCGAGTGCGCGCCGTGCCTGGGTCAGCCTTGCGTACCGATCGAACATGCGTCACGACCGAGAGCGGTCGACAGGGTTGCGAATGGGCCCTCGAGTATTGCCGACCCGGACGAAAAGGGCTCCCCCTCGGCAAAGCAGCGCCACCCCACCACCTCGATCCCACCCGCGCACGGGGGCTGCGCCCCCCGCGTCAGTCGGTCACTCCCATCGGGCCCTCACGCCTTTCCACCCCTCGCCGTCAATCCCTGTCGGCACAGAGTCCGTCCTGCGCATCGCCCTCCTTGGCGAGCAGGAGGCACGCCTCGGCGCGCACCAGGAAGGCCTCGCGTGTCGCCACGCCGGCCGCCGGAACCGACACCAGGCCGGCAAACGGCCGCAGCTGTAGGCCGGCCTGGAACTTGCCGTCACGCAGGTTCGCGAGCATGCGCCTGGTCACGACGCTGGCCCCTTCGGTCCCGGTCCCTGGCAGCAAGAACAAGAACGTCGTCGCCGTGAAGCGGGCGAGGATGTCGATGTCGCGGCACTCGTTCAGGAACACGCCCGCGACCTCCGCCAAGAGCGTCCTACGGACGGCGTCTTCGGTAGGCAGCGAGCCATCGAGTCCGATGTCCAGCAACACGAGCGACAGAGGTTGGTGGAAGCGCATGGCGCGCTTGAACTCCTCGTCGAGCTTCATCGCCGCATAGACCCCGTCGAAGAGTCCGGTCTCGCGATCCGTCAGCTCCTCCAACAGGCTACCGGTGGGCTCCGCCCGAAGCAGTTTGCGTACCACCGATGCCTGACGGGTCTGATCGTCGGCGATCTCCCGCTCGAAGCGTTGCAGCAGCGACTCGATCGACACCCGACGTCGATGCGGAGTGAGGCGGGCCGCCAACTCCCGAGGGTCGGTCACGAGCGCGTCGTCACGGATCTCGACGACGCCGTCCGCCAGACAGAAGCGCGCGATCTCCTGCGACACCACGTCGCCCGCTTGCACCAGCACGAAGACGTGCGCGCGACGCCGGGCCTTGATGTCCCTGCAGGCGGAAAAGGCGTTTCCGCCCGGCAACTTGGCCACCTCGAGGTCTCCGACCTCGGTCGCGAAGCCCTGCAGGAAGAACGTATCCGAGTCCTGGACGTCCTCGGGCAGGCGGCGTTCCACTCCAGCACCCAACGCCTCGGCAAGCGCCGCCGCCGTGGCATCCGAACTTCCGACGTAGAAGAAGCGTCCCACCATCTCGCCTCCCGAGCGCCCGGCGGAGTCGCGGCCGGGCCTGTGGTGTGCGGCGTCTAGCGCTTGCTGAACTGTGTCGCGCGCCGGGCCCCGCGCAAACCGTACTTCTTGCGCTCCACCTCGCGGCTGTCACGCGTCAGGAGCCCGTGCTGGCGGAGCACCGGTTCCAGACCGGGATTGTCGGCCTTGAGCGCCCGGGCCAGGCCCAGGCTCGTCGAGTCGGCCTGTCCGGTGATGCCACCGCCCTCGACCTGGACCCAGACGTCGTAGTTCTTCGCCGTTTCGGTCACCGTCAAGGGCCGCAACGACGACCGCACGGTCTCAGGCGTCGTGAAGAACCGCTCGAGCGGCTTGCCATTCACCAGGACCTGCCCGGTGCCGGACTTGATGCGGACGCGGGCAATCGCGGTCTTCCGCCGCCCGGTGCCCCACACGTATGGATTCGTGACTGCCAAGGGAACGCCTCTCTACCGATCCTTCCGTTTCACACCCTCAGTTCAAGCGGCTGTGGCCGCTGCGCCTTCTGTCCGTGCTCGGCCCCAGGGTAGACCTTGAGCCGCGCCAGCATGGCGCGCCCGAGTTTGGACTTGGGAAGCATGCGGCGGACAGCCCGCTTCACCACCCAGCAAGGGTCGTGCTCGAGCTCCTCGCCCAGCGTGGAGCTGCGCAGACCACCGGGGTATTGGGTGTAGTAGGTGTGGACTCGCGTCTCTCGCTTGCGCCCGGTCGTCTTGACCTCGGCAGCGTGGATCACGACCACCCCCTCGCCTACGAGGATGTGCGGCGTGTAGAGCGGCCGGTGTTTGCCCATCAGGACCTCGGCCACACGGGCCGCCATGCGGCCCAGCTCGTACTTGGAGGCGTCGACGACGTGCCAGGTGTTGGCGGCCACCTTGTGGTCTGCCTCGGTCGCGAACGTAGTGCGTGTCATCGGAGTCGGTTGCGGGCTCGGCCGGTCTGCGCGAGGTGCCGCGCCTCCCGTAAGGGGCAAGGATGCTAGCCAGGCAACAACCGGAATCAACAGCTTTTGGCCACCGCACGCCGGCGGCTACCCCGTATGCCCCAGGTCACGGCGAACCCAGGGTCCGGATGTGCATCATGCTGGTCAGACCGGTCTGGCGGATGCTGCCTGACACCACCACCACCCGAGCCCCTGGCCGCACCAGCTTCCGCTCCTTGAGCAAACGCTCCCCGTCCAGCGTCATCTCGTGGCTGGTGCGGAAGCGAGAGACCTTGAGCGCCGTGACTCCCCACACCAACGACAAGCGCTGCAACGCCCGCGGGTGGGGACTGAACGCGTAGACCGGCGTCTGGGCGCGCTCCCCCGCCATGAGCACGGCTGTCCGCCCGCTCTCGGTGAAGACCGCGATCGCGCTCGCTCCGACGTCGAGGGCCGCGTACGCCGCGGCGCGCACCGTGGCCAGGACCACCGCCGACTCGCCCAGGTTCCGCCGGCGCCGCTGCCTGGCGAACTCCGTGGTGGCGAACAGGTCGCGCTCCGAGCTTCGCACGATGCGGTCCATCGTCCCCACCGCACGAACTGGATGCTTGCCGGTCGCCGTCTCGGCCGAGAGCATGATCGCCGACGTGCCATCGTAGATGGCGTTGGCGACGTCCGAGGCTTCCGCCCGCGTCGGGCGCGGATTGGTGATCATCGACTCGAGCATCTGCGTGGCTGTGATCACCGGCTTTCGCGCCGCGACGCACGCCCGGATGATGCGCTTCTGCAGCGCCGGCACGTTCTCGGCCCCGAGCTCCACCCCCATGTCCCCGCGCGCCACCATGATGGCGTCTGCCGTCTGCACGATGGCGTTCAGGTTGCGGATCGCCTCGCGGCGCTCAACCTTGGCCACGACCAACGCATCGGAACCGGCCGCCTTGATCCGTCGGCGCAGTTCGAGGACGTCGGCGGCCGTACGGACGAACGACAGCGCGATGAAGTCCACACCGGCGGCCAACGCACACCGCAGGTCGGCCACGTCCTTCGCCGAGATCGGCGAAGCAGACACCACGCTGCCCGGCAGGTTGATGCCCTTGTGCTGCTTCAACAGGCCCCCGTGCACGACGCGGGTGAGCACCTCGGTTCCCTCGCTGCCGAGCACCCGGAGCTCCATATAGCCGTCGTCGAGGAGGATGCGCTCGCCGACACGCACGTCCTTGGCCAGATCGCGGTACCCACAACCGAGCCTGGTCGGCTGCTTGCCCTCGCCCGCGCGGCCGACGACCCCCGGAGCCACCGACAGCACGAGTCGCTCGCCTCGGCGGATGAAGATGGGCTCGGCATCGAGGAAGGCCCCGAGGCGGATCTTCGGCCCTTGCAGGTCGACGAGGATCCCGACGTGGGTCCGCAGCTGCCTGGCAACGCCGCGGATGACGCGGACGTCCCGCTCCAGCGTGGCGTGATCGCAGTGCGCGGCATTCAGCCGAAACACATCCGCGCCGGCGCGCGCCAGGCGCAGAATCGTCGACTCGTTTCGCGACGCGGGCCCGATGGTCGCGACGATCTTGGTGCGATTGGGGTGACGCATGGCCGCGGCACGATGTTTAGCGGCCCTCCCAGCGCAAGCAAGGGCGATGGAGCGCACCCCTTCCTCCGATCGCAGCCAGCGGCCGCGACCAGAGGCGATCCGCCTCGCGGCCGGCTCAGCCGAACGTCGCTCGGTTTCTCTCCCACCAATCCTGCCAGCGACGCAGGGACGTGGCGCGTGTGCTCGCCGAAGCGTCGTCGAACTCGAACGTCTGGCCGGTGAGGGCCCGCAGCGAAGCGTGGGCGGTCACGCGCACGAGCGGCTCCGGGTCCGACAAGGCGACGAGAAGAACGTCGACTGACTCCGGGCGGCGGAATCCTCGGAGACCTTCGACCGTGAGGCGCCGTACGAACACGTTGTCGTCCTTCGCCATGGGCAACAACGCCGACAGAACCCGCGGCTCGTTCGAGCGAAGCAGCTTGTCCACGGAAGAGAAGCGCGTGCCTGGATCGGCGTCACCCAGCGCCATGACGTGATGCTGGAGCTCTGCCGGCAGTTCCGGCTCGGCCGCCGCCGGCGCGACCACGGGGGGCGCGGACACGTCGGGGATGGCGGCGGCAGGCGCCGGGCGCGGCATCGCGCGCAGGGCGGCAACGTCTCCACCCAGACGTTCGACGGACTCTCGCAGCCGGTCGAGCGCTCCTTGCTGTTCGGTCTGAACGCTCGACTGCCGCTCGGCGGCAGCCTGCAGCGTCTCGTCGAGGCGGGTCGTACGCAGGTCGACGCTGGCCCGCACCTGGTCCACCCGCGACTCCAGCCCGGCGACCTGGGCCGAGACCTTGTCCAGGTCGAGGCGCGCTCCCAGTTGCGTCACGGCTTCCTCGACCGCACTGAAGCGCTCCTGGCCATGCCTCGCCCGATCCTCCAACCCGTTCACGCGCGACGACAGGCCGCCGACCTCGTCAGAGACACGCCAGTCCAGGAACGCGGTCGCTGCCCCGATCCCGGCCAAGGTGACCACCGCCAGGAGAGCGATCGTCCCCCCGCCGGCACGCCGATCGACCGCGACCGCGGCTGGCCCCGGACGCAAGGCCTGTAGGCAGCAGGCGCCGATGACCTTCCCCTTGAGCCGCACGGCCCGCCGTGCTTCCAGGTCGGACGCAGGCACCGACTCGTTGCACACATCACAGAAGTAGACTTCCAGGTTCGTGCTCATGACCGCGCCGGAGGAACTCGTCATCGTCATCGGGAAGTCGCGCGCTGCGACCTGACCAAAGTCCACAGAGCGCGCGGCCGGGCCGAATCGAGCGAACCGCGGCAAAACGCAACGCCGCAAGGCCTTCCGGCCGTAGCGGTCGGCTCAGCGAGAAGCTCGCGCCGCGGCCGCGGCCTTCAGCTGCTCGACCCGGTCCAGGCTCTCCCAACGGAAGCCGTCGCCCTGACGACCGAAGTGGCCGTAGGCCGCGGTCGGACGGAACACGGGTCGCTTGAGGGCCAACTGCTCGACGATCTTGCCGGGGCGCAGGTCGAACACCTCGCGCACGATCTCGGTGAGCGTGGACTCCGAAACGTGGCCGGTTCCGAAGGTGTCACACCGAATGCTGACCGGCTGCGCCACGCCGATCGCATAGGCGACCTGGACCTCGCAACGGTCCGCCAGGCCGGCGGCCACCACGTTCTTGGCGACCCAGCGAGCGGCGTATGCCGCGGATCGGTCGACCTTGCTCGAGTCCTTCCCCGAGAAGGCACCACCGCCGTGCCGCCCCATCCCGCCGTAGGTGTCGACGATGATCTTGCGCCCGGTGAGGCCGGCATCGGCCTTGGGTCCGCCCTCGACGAAACGACCCGTGGGATTGATGAACCAGCGCGTGCGGTTGTCGATGAGGTCCGGCAGGACTCGGGTGGCGACTTCCTGCAGTTCCTTCGCCATCTTCGCCGCATCGGCGTCCGGGCCGTGCTGGTGCGAGATCACCACCGTGTGGACGCGCACCGGCTTGTGGTTCTCGTCGTACTCGACGCTCAGCTGCGACTTGGCATCGGGCCGCAAGTAGGACAGACGACCGCTCTTGCGCTCGGTCGCCAGCTCCTGGAGGATGCGGTGGGAGTAGTAGATCGGAAAGGGCATGAGTTCCGGCGTCTCGCGGCACGCGTAGCCGAACATCATCCCTTGGTCGCCAGCCCCCTGCTCCTTGCTCTGCGAGGTGCTGGCGTCGACCCCCAGGGCGATGTCGGGCGACTGCGTCCCCAGCGCCTGGAGGACCGCGCACGACTCGGCGTCGAAACCGATCGACGGATCGTTGTAGCCGATGTCCCGGATGACACCGCGGATCACGTCCTGGTAGTCGACGACCGCCCGGCTGGTGATCTCGCCGGTCACCACCACCAGTCCCCGCGAAGTCAGCGTCTCACAGGCCACTCGAGCGTTCGGATCCTGAGCCAGGTGGGCGTCGAGGATCGCGTCGGAGATCTGGTCGCAGACCTTGTCCGGATGCCCTTCGCTCACGGATTCGCTGGTGAAGAGGCGCAGTTCTTTGGAGCCCATGGAGAAACGGTGGCGGCTGAACTTGGGGGTTGGAAGTCTGGAGGGGGGCGGGCCGAGCGCGGGTTCTCGGCGCCGCCGAACGCAAGCGCGGGGACGGTAACCAGTCGCGCGAGGGCCACCAAGTCGTTTCCCTCACTCTCCGGCGTCCGCGCCGATCCCCACGCGCACCCAACTCTTCCGGCTCACAGCAAGATCGGGTGTCTCTCCCGAATTCCGCAACTTCCGATCCGTCTCGCGCTACCTACTCCATGTCCGTCCCCCGGCGGACGTTGCGCTTACCCACCTGTTCTTCTCATGGTTCGTTCTGCCGAGTTCCCGCTGGAACGGACGTCGGTGATGCTGACGCTCCTGGGCCTCCTTCTCGTGTTCCTCCTGATCGTCGTCGCGTAGCGAGGAGCGGCGCGACCAACCCCATGGTCCGCGCGGTCGCCCCCTGATTGCGCTGGATCAAGGACACCGCCCGAGCGCCGAGGTCTTCCCGGCGCCTTGGATCCTGCAGGAGATCGCAAAAGGTGCGGCCGAGGTCGGACGCGGCGCCGACCTGGATTGCGGCCCCCGCGCCCAGCAGGAGTTCGACGTCGTTGCGGAAGTTCGAGGTGTGCGGACCGAACACCACCGCGCGACCGAGGGCGGCCGGCTCGAGCATGTTCTGACCGCCCCGCGGCACGAGGCTGCCGCCGACGAACGCGACGTCAGCCGCGGCATAGAACGCCTCGAGGTGTCCGATCGTGTCCACCAGCACGGCATCCGACGGTCCCAGGACAGGGAGCGAGGCGCAGGTCGACCAAGCCAGCGCGCGCAGGCCATGCTGGGCGATCACCTCGGACACGGCGTGCGCGCGTTCCGGATGCCTCGGCGCCAAGACGACGCGAATCGGGCGCGCCAGACGCGCACGGGCGTCCGCGAGGGCATCGAGGAGCATGGCCTCCTCGTCGCCGTGGGTCGATCCGCACACGACCACGGCGCTGCCGTCGGCGCGCAGCCAGTTCGCGAGAGCCTGCGCCCGCGCCGGCGTGCGCCCGACGCGGACGGCGTCGTACTTCATGTTGCCGGTCACGAAGATTCTCGCGGCCGGCACCCCGAGCATGGACAGACGCTTGCGGTAGGACTCGTCCTGCATGCAGAAGCGACTGATCGCCCCGAACGGGGGCGACAGACCACGGATGCGCCGGTAGCCGCGGAAACTGCGCTCGGAGATCCTCCCGTTCACGACCGCCACGGGGACGCGACGACGCGCGGCACAGAACAGGAAGTTCGGCCAATACTCCAGTTCGACCAAGAGGACCACCGCCGGTCGGACGCGGCGGATCGCAAGCCACGGAAACGGTCCGAAGTCGAGAGGGTAGTACATCGACCGCAGCGAAGGATGCACCTGGCGCGCCAGAGCCCGCCCGGTCGGGGTCGTGCAACTGATGACGACCTCGTGGTCGGAGTGCTGGGTGACCAGCCCCTCGATGAGCTGTCCCGCCGCCTTGAGCTCACCGACGCTGACCGCGTGCACCCACACCACCGGCCGCCCGTCGGAGGTCTTGGGCGACAGCCCCAATCGCTCCGACAGCCCTCTGCGGTAGCGCTGGTCGAACGCCAGGCGCCACAACAGGACTGGGCTGTACAGGAGCGCGAAGAGCAGGAATGCGCACTGGTAGACGAGGAGCGACAGGAGTCCACCCGCGCTCAGGGCGCGAGGTGGCGGCACTTCCAGCGAGCTCTCGTCTGGCGCCGACATTCAGGCGTCAGGCCTTGGGCGTGGCGCTCGCGCCTTCCTGCGCACCGGCTTCGGTGGGCGGGGCCTCGATCACGATCTCGCCGCGCGGGCTGATCTTCAGCTTGCCGCCTCGACGCACCGCTTCCATGACTTCGGGCGGCGCCTGGCCGGCGTCGATCATCGCCTGCACCATGGCCATCGCCGTGACCGGATCGGGGGGCGGCGCCGGACGCCGACGCGGCTGCGATCGGGGCTGCGCTGGCGCCGCCTGCAGCTCGACCTTGTAGACCAGGTCCGTCAGCTGATCGGCGATCGCCTTCTTCAGCTGCTCGAAGGCCTCGAAGCTCTCCTTCTTGAACTCGTTCTTGGGGTCCACCTGGGCATAGCCGCGCAGGCCGATTCCGGCCCGCAGCACCTCGATGGCATGCAGGTGGTCCTTCCACTTCTGGTCGATGATGTCCAGCAGCAGGAACTGCTGCACCTGGTCCCAGTTGTCGGGTCCGTACTTGGCGAGTCGCGCTTCGTAGAGAGCGGTCACGCGCTGCATGATCCAGTCGAACAGCTCCTCGCGCCCCACCGTCTCCAGCCCTTCCAACTGGATCTCGGCGCCCGCCTTGTGCGTCAGCCACCCGCGCAGCTCCTCGTAGTTCACCGGCTTGTCGGGATCACCGGCGTGGGCTTGGACCTGCGGATCGAGCACGCTCTCCCACATGCCGAGGACCTTCTCGCGCAGGCCACGCTTCTCGAGCACGTCTTGGCGCTGCGAGTAGACGAACTTGCGCTGCTTGTCCATCACCTCGTCGTACTCGAGGAGGTTCTTGCGGATCTCGAAGTTCCGCATCTCCACCTTCTTCTGCGCCTTCTCGATGCTGCGCCCCACCATCGGACTCTCGATGAGTTCGCCCGCCTTGAAGCCCATCTTCTCCATCATGGCCTTCACCCAGTCACGGGCGTAGAGCTTCATGAGCTGGTCGTCGAAGCACAGATAGAACTTGGAGGCGCCGGGGTCGCCTTGGCGGCCACAGCGACCACGCAGCTGATTGTCGATGCGGCGCGACTCGTGGCGCTCGGTGCCCAGCACGTAGAGACCGCCCACGGCGACCACATCCTCGCGCTCCTTCTGGCACTGCGCCTTGATCTCGTCCCGCAACGCCAACGCTTCGGCGCTGTCGAGCGCCAACTTCTTGTCGGCGCAAGTGCGACGCCACAGGCCGTCGGCATTGCCGCCCAGCACGATGTCGGTACCGCGGCCGGCCATGTTGGTGGCCACCGTCACCGCCCCCTTGCGACCGGCCTGCGCCACGATCTCGGCCTCGCGCGCGTGCTGCTTGGCGTTCAGCACTTCGTGCTGGATGCCGAGATCCTTCAGCCGCGCCGACAGCTGCTCGGATTTGGCGATCGACGTCGTGCCGAGCAGCAGAGGCCGCCCCTTCTCGTGGGCGTCCTTCACCTCCTCGACGATGGCGTCGAACTTCGACACCTCATCGAGGTAGATGTTGTCGACGTGCGTCATGCGCACCATCGGCCGGTTGGTCGGGATCGCGACCACGTCCAGCTTGTAGATGCGGTCGAATTCGGCCGCCTCCGTCATTGCCGTGCCGGTCATGCCGGCCAGCTTCTCGAACATGCGGAAGTAGTTCTGCAGGGTGATGGTGGCAAGCACCATCGACTCCTCCCGCGGCGTGATGCCCTCTTTGGCCTCGACGGCCTGATGCAGACCGTCGCTCCAACGGCGACCCGTCATCAGACGCCCGGTGAACTCGTCGACGATCACGACCTCCATCTCCTTGGTGGCCGGATTCTCCATCACGACGTAGTCCTTGTCCTTCTCGTAGATGTGGTGCGCCCGCAACGCCTGCTCGATGTGGTGCGGCCAATCCATGTTCTGCGGATCACCGTAGAACGAGCCCACGCCCACCATCTTCTCGGCGCGCTCGATGCCCTCCTCGGTGAGCAAGCACTGGTGCTCCTTCTGCTTCACCTCGAAGTCGCCCTTGAGGATCGGCCGCGGCAGACCCAGCCCCTTGGGCGGATCCTCGTAGCCGACGATCTCGGCCGCGTTCAGGTTGCGGGCGACGCGGTCGGCCACCTTGAACTTCTCGGCCTTCCCCTCCGGCGGCCCCGAGATGATCAGCGGCGTGCGTGCCTCGTCGACGAGGATCGAGTCGACCTCGTCGATGATGGCGTAGTGCAGCTTCTTCTGCACTTGCTCCGCCGGCCGCCACTTCATGTTGTCGCGCAGGTAGTCGAAGCCGAACTCGTTGTTCGTGCCGTACACGATCTCGCAGGCGTAGACCGGATGCCTGTCGGCGGCCGACATCTGCGACTGGATCGACCCGGACGTGATCCCCAGGTAGTCGTAGATCGGCGACATCCAGTCACGGTCGCGCTTGGCGAGGTAGTCGTTGACCGTGACCACGTACACGCCCTTGCCCGACAGCGCGTTCAGTGCCGCGGCGAGCGTCGCGACCAGCGTCTTGCCCTCGCCGGTCGCCATCTCCGCGATCTTTCCGTCGTTGAGCACGGCACCGCCGATGAGCTGCACGTCGAAGTGCCGCATCGACATGGTGCGCTCGGCTGCCACGCGCGTCATGGCGAACATCTCCGGCAACGCATCCGCCAGCGTCGCGCCGCCGTCGCGCACCTTTTCCTTCCACTCGTTCACGCGCGCCCGCACGGCGGCGTCGTCGAGACCCCGTGCCCAACTCTCGAGCGCATTGACCTTCTCGACGATCGGCTGGTAGGTAGCCAGCGAGCGCTTGTTGGCCGAACCGAAGATGCCCTGCAGAGACTTGCCGATCCGCCCCGGGATCGCGCCGAAATCGAACTTCATCGCACTTGCACCGGGACCTGGATACGCGGGAGAACAAGGCGGCCGCGTCGACCGGCGGCGAAGGTCCCAGATCGCCAGCACGGATCGACGGTCAACGAGAGTTGGCGGCAGCCACGGGGACGCAGCCGAATGCGGCGCTCAGGGCCCGCGCGTCTGCGGCAGCGTGCCGTCCGCGATACTGCCGCCCGTCACCTCGAGGCGCCGATACGGCGCCGGCGCGGCCGCCTCCGATTCGGCGCCTCGCAGCCCGATGGTCTGACGCTCCTCGCCACGCTCAGCGGTGCGCACGTCGCCGCCGGCCGCTGCCGTCTGCGGCGGCGTCGCGGGATCGACCATTGCCGCGCCGCCCCCCGCGCTCACCAGCACCAGGAGCATCAGCGCAGTCAACGCGGAGCCGGCGCTCGCGCGCACCAGGAGGGCGGCGGCCAGGCGAAGCGAGTCGTGCGGCAGGAAGCTCACGGGCGTGTGTCGTGTTGCGGCAGCAGCCGTTGGACCATCGCGTAGAGTAGCTCCTCGCCATAGGGTTTCGCCAGGAAGCCCTCGGCCTTCTGGACGTCGGTCACGGAGATCCGCGACGCGGTGGTGAGGAGGACCGGGATCTCCCGAGTCGCGGATCCGGCACGAAGGGCATCGATCACCTCGAGGCCGTCCATCTCCGGGAGCTCGTAGTCGAGCACGATGAGGTCCGGGTGCAGGCGTTCGGCCGCCCGCAATCCCGATCGCCCGTCGAAGCACTTCTCGACGACGAATCCGCGCGCGCGAAGCAGCGAGCCGACGCACTCGGCCAGGTCTTCCTCGTCGTCGATCACGAGAATGGTCTGCGCCGACGAATCGTGCCGGGGCTCGACCCGCCGCTGGGCCAACATGTCCTTCAGCGCGGCAGCCGTCGGCAGACCCTCGCTGGCGATCTGCGCCTCGATCTCCGCCTTGAGCTTGCGGTTGAAGCGCCGCACCGCCATCCAAGCCTCGTAGTCGGGGAAGTCCGGCCGGATCTCCATCTCGTCGTGCGTGTCGACGGCGAAGATGAACTCCCCGTCGACCAGGTGCTCCTGCAGGACCAGCTTCATGAACGGGTAGTTGCGGTTGCCGAGCCGCAGCGAGTAGCGGACCCGCCGCTGGTCACCGTCGGCCACCACCTCGCGCTGGAACAACGCGAGCACCTGCTCGGCGCTCGCGTCCGCGGGCAGGCTGAGGTTGGGCATCCGCCGCGGCCCACCGGAACCGCCGTAGGCCAAGTCGAGGTAGATCCCGACGGCCTGCTGCACCATCGCCACGCGTAGCCCCCTCAGCTGCAAGTCCCATCTCCTGTCGCGAGCCGAGCGAGTGCCCGCCCCCGACGCTGGGACGACCTGCCGGCGCCCCACTGCGGGCGCCGCGGCGCACCGGACAGTCGTGTGGGCAGATGGGACCTGGACGGCATGAGCGGAGGCAGAACTCTACGCCATCTCCCGGGCCGTATCGAGCCCAGCGCTCGGTTCCCCTGCCCACGGGGCGCGTCCTTGCGCGGCCGGGGCCGTGGGCCGGCCCCTGCCGCGCGAAGCCGGGCGTCGGGGCCATCGGTGGGGACGCTTCGGTCAGGACGCGGCGACGTGCGGCTTGCGGCCTTCGAAGAGGATCGACAGCGCCAGACACACCACCCCCACGGAGATGCAAGCGTCCGCCACGTTGAAGGCCGGGAACTCGTACTGCCAGCTGCTCCGGGGAAAGAACGTGAAGTAGAGGAAGTCGCGCACGCCCCCACCCGGTTCGGTCAGGTTGTCGTACAGATTGCCGGCCGCCCCGGCCAGGATCGCCCCCAGGATCAGGAGGAGTGCAGCCCCGGCCCGCCGCAGACGCACGACGTAGACGACGATCGCCACCACGGCGACACACCGCACGATCACCAAGGGCAGGTTGTAGCCCTGCAGCAAGCCCCAGATCGTGCCCGTGTTGTGCCAGCGAACCAGGTCCAGACGGACAGCGCCATCCCAGACCGAGTGTCGCACGCGCTGTCCGACACCTGGGTAGCGCTGGTCGAGGAACGCGAACACCGCCGCCTTCGACCACAGGTCGAGACCCACCAACGGGGCGATCGGCAGCCAGAACCAGAGCTTGCTGGCGCCAGCCCCGTGCGTCGGCACCGCGGGCACGTCGACCGTCTCGGCGGCGGAGGTCACGCGCTTTCGCGGCTGCGCTCCATCTCTTCCTGATGGCGCACGCAGTAACGCGCCCACGGCACGTATTCGAGCCGCGGCTTCGGGATCCAAGGATCGACCTTCTTGGTGGCCTTCTTGCTGCTCTTCTCCCGCTCGACCTCGTCGGCGCAGGCGAGGCACATGCCATAGGCGACCTCTCCCTTGCCCTCCAGGCGCTCCAAGGCCTCCTGGATCATGGTGATCGTCTCTTCCTCGTTCTCGATCAGCCCGAGCATGAAGCTCTGGTCGTAGTTGTCCGTACCCTGGTCCGCCAAGTGGTCGACCGAGTTGTCCTGTTCGGACGCGCGCAGTGCCTCGTCGCGGAGGGACCCGACATCCCCCGTGAGGACGGCCAGCTGGTGCCGAAGGAGATTCTCGTACTTCGTGAGCTCGGCCTTGGTCGGCTTGGACATGGCTCTCGTACTCGTTGCCGTTATCGCAGTTGCAGATCCCTTGGCGCCGCTCGGGAAGCCCCCGACTGACGGCGCGAGCGTCAAAGGGCGCGGGACCATAAGAGTGGTCGCTCGGGTGGTCAAGGGCATCGACCGTGGGGCATCGCCCGACGGACGGCGCCTCCCCAGGCGACCGTGGAGCGAGCCGCACTCGGCGGTGTCGTCGAAGTGCGGACACCGACATCGACGCCGATGCGCGCCGCTGAGTCGATCCACGCACGAGCCGAGGCCGCCGTGGCGCCGCCCACTCCAACCATCGGGACTCGTGTTCGTTCCCGCCCGGTCCATACAATCGACGTCACGTGTCGAGCGCGACCTCAGGAAGACGACCGCCCCCACCCGCGGCGCCCCGACGCGCCCCGCGTGCACTCTGCGACGAGTTCCTCCTCTACCTGGAGCTCGAGCTGCAGCTGTCCCCGCGCACCATCGCCGCCTACCGCATCGACCTCGAGAGGCTGCTCGGCGCCGGGGCCGAACTGCCCGACCGAAGCGCGATCCTCCTCCAGTTGGCGCACGACCGACAGGCCCGCGCCCCGGCGTCCGTCGTTCGCGCGATGGCCGCCTGGCGCGGGTTCTTCCGTTACCTGGAGGCGGAAGGGCACCTCGACGAGGATCCGACGGACGGCCTGCTCGGCCTCCGCCTCGAGCGCCGCCTGCCCCCCGTCCTCGGCCGCCGCGCGGTCGAGCGCCTGCTGGCGGCCACCGACCCGACCACCTTGCTGGGCCAACGCGACACGGTCCTGCTGCACTGCCTCTACGCCACCGGCTGCAGGGTCTCGGAGCTGTGCGCGCTCACGCCCTCGAGCTACAGCCCCGAGCAGCGGTTCCTGCGCCTGCGCGGCAAGGGCAACAAGGAGAGGTTGGTGCCGCTGTCCGAACGCGCCTGCGTCCTCATCGACGACTACCTGGCGCGCGTGCGCCCGGTCCTGCAGGGCCGCGGCGCCGCCGGTCGCACCGGCGACGCGTTGTTCCTGTCCGTGCGCGGTCGCCCCCTCGACCGCCAACGTGTCTTCGAGATCGTGCGCGCGCACGCGCTCCGGGCCGGCGTCTCCGCCGCGATGTCGCCCCACAAGCTGCGCCACGCATTCGCGACGCACTTGGTCGAGGGCGGCGCCGACCTGCGCGCCGTGCAAGAGATGCTCGGCCACGCGTCTCTGTCGACGACGCAGATCTACACCCACGTCGACGCCGAGCGCCTGCGCGACACGCACCGACGCTGCCACCCGCGCGGCTAGGAGTCCGCGGCGGAGTTCAGCCGTGGGCCTCGCCGCGCAGTGCCGCGAACACGCGCTCGGCCACAGCCTCGCCGAGCCCCGGCACCGCCCGCAAGGCGTCGAGGTCGGCAGCTCGAACTCGGCTGAGCGATCCGAAGTGACGCAGGAGCGCGCGGCGACGGGCCGGACCGATGCCGGGGATGCGGTCGAGGTCGCTGGTGAGCTGTCCCCGCAGCTTGCGATGGTAGGTGATCGCGAAGCGGTGTGCTTCGTCACGGATCCGCGCCACCAGCAGGGTGACCGGCGCAGCCTCCGGCAACGGCACCGCGTCGGGTCGCCCCGGGAGGACCAGACGCTCGGCGCTGGCCAAGCGCCGTGCACGCTGGAAGCCCTGCAGGCGGCTCTTGGCCAACCCGACCACCGCCAGCTCCTGATCGAGGCCCAGTTCGGCCATGGCACGTCGGGCTGCGGCCAGCTGGCCTTCGCCGCCGTCGATGATCAGGAGGTCGGGGAGTTCGTCGTCCTCGTCCCGCATGCCCCGTACCAGACTGCGGCGCACGGCCTCCTGCATGGCCGCGAAGTCGTCGCCGGCGGCGGCGGAGCTGATCTTGAAGCGGCGGTAGCAAGTCTTGTCGGGACGACCGGCGACGAAGCACACGCGCGAGGCGACGGTGTCCTTGCCCTGCATGGTCGAGACGTCGAGGCAATGCACACGCTGCGGCACCACATCGAGTCCGATGAGTTCGGCCAGGGTCGCCGCGGCTGCCGCCAGGCGCGTGTCGGCGTCCGCTTCGACCGCGTCCACCAGGCGCGCGTTGGCGGTCGCCAGCTCTTGCTGCCGTCGACGCTCGCCGCGCTGGGGAACCACGATCTCGACGCGAGCTCCGCGCTTGCCGGACAGCCAGTCCGCCAACACCGCGTCGTCCTCGATCGGGCCCGGCACCACCACCTCGCGAGGCACGTAGGTGTCGCCCTCGTAGAAGCGAGTCAGCAGCTGAGCCAAGGCGACGTCGACCGGCAGGTCCGTGTCGAGGCCGAATCGCCGGCTGTTCTCCAGACGACCATCGCGAAAGGACAAGACGACCACGCACAGTTCGGCGCCGGCGCGGTGGATTCCGACCACGTCCCGATCCTCCCCGCGGCTGCCCACGACTCCCTGCCGCTCGCTGGCCGAGCACAGGGCATCGATCTGCTGCTTGAGAGCCTGGGCGCGCTCGAACTCCAGCTCGGCCACCGCCGCGTCCATCTTGGTGCGCAGCTCTCCGAGCACCGGCCCGACCTCGCCGCGCAGGATGGCGCAGGCTCGATCGAGCTGCCGTGCGTAGGTGGGGTGGTCGATCAGCCCGACGCAGGGCGCGGGGCAGCGTCCGATCTGGTGCTTCAGACAGGGTCGGCTGCGGTTGTGAAAGACGCTGTCGGTGCAGTCGCGGAGCGGCACGATCTTGTGCAGGAGGCGCAGGGTGCGCCGCACGGCCTTGGCCGAGGCGTAGGGTCCGAAATACTCGGCCCCGTCGCTGCGCCGCCGACGCACGAAGCGGAACCACGGCCAGGGCTCCCGGCGATCGAGGCGCAGCAGCAGGAACGACTTGTCGTCCTTCAGGCGGATGTTGTAGGTCGGCTTGCGCTTCTTGATGACGGTGTTCTCGAGCAGGAGCGCCTCTTGCTCGGTACGGGTCACCACGAACTCCACGTCGTGTGCCCGGTCCTCGACGAAGGCGAGGAGTGGCCGGCCGTCGCCGCCGGGCTTCAGGTAGCTGCGCACGCGGCTGCGCAAGCTCGCTGCCTTGCCGACGTACAGCGCCTTGCCGACGGCATCGACGAAGACGTAGACGCCGGGTTCGTCGGGCAGACGCGCGACCTTGTCGGCGATGTGTGCTCTCACGACAGGCGCAGCTCCGCCCGCTCGAGACGGAACACTTCGTCGCGGATCTGCGCCGCGAGTTCGAAGTCGAGATTGCGTGCCGCGGCCATCATCTCGCCGCGCAGCTTGGTGAGGTGCTCGCTCAGTGCCCGGCGGTCCTTGAAGTCGACGTCCGCTCCCTCGGCTCCGCCGCCGCGCCGCGCGTCGGCCTTGCGCCGCCCCTTCTTGCCCCGCCCACCGCCGTCGCTGGCCTCGGCGGCAGCCTCCTCGAACTCGAGCAGCTCGCGCACAGCCTTGATGATCGTCTTCGGCTCGATCCCGTGCTCGCGATTGTGGGCCTCCTGCTTCTGGCGGCGCCGCGCCATCTCGGCCAGCGCCCCCTCGATCGACTCGGTGACCCTGTCGGCGTAGAGCAGGACCCGGCCCTCCACGTTGCGCGCCGCCCGCCCGCAGGTCTGGATGAGCGACGTCTTGCTGCGCAGGTAGCCCTCACGGTCCGCATCCAGAACCGCCACCAGGGTGACCTCCGGGATGTCCAGGCCCTCGCGCAGCAGGTTGATGCCGACCAGCACCTGGAACACGCCCAGGCGCAGATCTCGGATGAGCGCGGCACGTTCGAGGCTGTCGATGTCGGCGTGCATGTAGCGCACCTTGAAGCCGAGGTCGCGCAGGTAGTCGGTCAGCTCCTCGGAGCTGCGCTTGGTGAGAGTGGTCACCAGGACCCGCTCGTTCGTCTCGGCGCGCGCCCGGATCTCCGCCACCACGTCGTCGACCTGGCCGCGGGCCGGCCGCACTTCGACCGGCGGGTCGACCAGCCCGGTCGGACGCACCACGAGCTCGGCCACGTTGCCAGCCGACTTCTCCAGCTCGTAGTCGCCCGGGGTCGCCGACACGTAGACGACCTGATTCTGCAGGTCGAGGAACTCCTCGAACATCAGCGGCCGGTTGTCGACCGCCGACGGCAGGCGGAAGCCGTGCAGCACCAGCGTCTCCTTGCGGCTGCGGTCGCCGCGGAACATGCCGCCCGCTTGCGGCACCGCGACGTGGCTCTCGTCGACGAACAAGAGGAAGTCCTCGGGAAAGTAGTGGATGAGGGTCGCCGGCGGCTGCCCCGGCGCGCGTCCGTCGAGGTGGCGGCTGTAGTTCTCGATGCCGTTGCACACCCCGGTGGCGCGCAGCATCTCCAGGTCGTGGCGGGTGCGCTGCTCGAGCCGCTGCGCCTCGAGCAACTTGTTGCGCCCGCGCAGGACTTCGAGGTGCTGCTCGAGCTCCGCCTCGATGCTCTCGCACGCCGCCAGCAGCCGATCCTGCGGCGTCACGTAGTGCGACGTCGGATAGATGGTGATGTCATCGAGCTCCCGCAGGATCTCCCCGCGCAGCGGATCGATCTCGAGAATCGACTCCACTTCGTCGCCGAACAACTCGACGCGCACCGCGCGGTCGTCTTCGTAGGCGGGAAAGATCTCGATGACGTCGCCCCGCACGCGGAAGCGCCCGGGCGCGAAGTCGACGTTGTCACGGTGGTACTGGATCGTGGCCAGAGCGCGCAGCAACGCGTCGCGCTCGTAGTCCGCCCCCTTCGCCACCCGTACCGACAGCTCGCGGTAGAACTCCGGTGACCCCAGGCCGTAGATGCAGCTGATCGACGCGACGATCAGCACGTCCCGGCGCTCCATGAGCGAGCGCGTCGCCGAGTTGCGCATGCGCTCGATCGCCTCGTTGATCGTCGCTTCCTTCTCGATGTACGTGTCGGTGGTCGGCACGTACGCCTCTGGCTGGTAGTAGTCGTAGTAGCTGACGAAGTACTCGACCGCGTTCTTGGGAAAGAAGGCCTTGAACTCGCTGTACAGCTGCGCCGCCAGGGTCTTGTTGGGGGCCAGCACCAGCGCCGGCCGTTGCAGGGCCTCGACCATCTTCGCCATCGTGAAGGTCTTTCCCGAGCCGGTGACACCGAGCAGCGTGGCGTGCGGCACATCGCTGCGCAGGCGCTCGGTGAGGTAGGCGATGGCTTGCGGCTGGTCGCCCGCGGGGGTGAGGTCGGAGACGACTTCGAACATGGACGCCCCCATCATTCACCGCCGCCGCCTGGAGGCGAGCCCGTCCTGGCGGCGGCGGTGTCGGCGGCAGAGACGGCGCTCCCGCCGCCGAATCCGCGCGCGCCTTCGACGCGCGCGCCCAACCGCTCGGTGCCGGACTCGGCGAGGGACGTTGCCAACCAGGGCCAGCGTCGGTACCCTCCCGCCCGGCCCGTTTCTCGGGCCGCCGCCCCAACCCCGACGACCCGTCCAGCGCACATCGGTGGCAAGTCCCGCTTCGCGCGCCCGCCGCGCCACTTCTCGTCCGCGTCGCCCGTCTGGCCGCGGCACCACCAGTTCCGGCCCCTTGGTCATCGGCGGCGGCGTCGCCGCAGTGATCGTCGCCATCATCGTCGCCACCAGCAGCAAGGAGCCGCCCGCGCCGGTCGCCGCACCGCCGAAGGCGGAGCCCAACGTCGGCTGGAACAATGAGCGCGTGCAGGCCGTGGCCAAGTGGCTGCAGATGGTCGCCAAGGGTGACCGCATCGACCTGGCGACGTCGACCGATCTCGACGCGTTCCAGCGCCGCTTCGAACTCGGCGAGAACCGGCTGGTGAGCACCATGTCCGGGGACGAACGCACGACGCTCAAGGACGAGATCCTCGACGCGCTGCTCGGCCGCGAAGACACCAAGCTCCTGCGCGAGTTCGAGCCGTTCAACGGGCGCCTGGTCGACGCGTCGATGGCCAGCGCCGGCGCCGGACGCGTTTCTGTGGAGCTGCAGGCAGGCGCGGCCGTGCGCGACCGCTACCTCTCCGAGGCCGTCGCCGAAGTGTCCTTCACCACCCGCGACGGCCGCTACCTGGTGGACGGCTTCACCGTCACCTCTCCGCCCCGCGAGAAGGTCGAGCGCAAACCGAAGCCGCGCACCAGGCACGACACCATCGCCAAACCCGAGGCAAAGAAGGTCGAGCGCGGTGGCAAGACCGTGACGGTGTTCGAGGCCGAGATCGTGCCGCTCGACCACCTTGCCGACACGCCGCCCGAGCTGCGCACCGAGATCGACCGGCTGGTGGGCGAACTGGTCCGCACCGACCTCGTGCCGCGCGAGCGCTCGAAGGTGAAGGCGCGCTTGCGCGAGATCGGCAAACCGGCCGTGCCAAGGCTCCTGACCCGCTTCAACGACATCAAGGCAGACTCCGCGGACGGCATCATCCAGCTGACCCAGCTCGACGCCCTCCTGCGCGACATGTCCGGCCAAGCGTTCGGCTTCTCGCCGGCACAGCAGACGGTTTTGGCCGGTGCCAAGGAGAACGAGGAGGCACGCGCCTCGGCCCTCAAGCAGTGGTACGGATGGTGGTACTATTACCACGACAAGCCCCTCGACATCGCCTTCGACAAGGAGGAGGACCTCTCCCTCAAGCCGAAACCCCCGGGCGACGGCGAGAAGAAGTGACTCCGACCCCGAGCACACGCACATGACCGCAGCGCCCGTCACCATCGTTTGCGCCAACTGTGGCGCCAAGTACAAGCTCCCGGCTGACTTCAAGGCCGCGTCCGCGAAGTGCAAGGGCTGCGGCGCAGTCATCGACGTCGCCGGACAGCTGCGCTCTGCCGCCGCCCCGGCCGCACGCGCGGCCTCGCGTGCGCCCGCGCGCGCTGCGTCGAGCCCTGTCGCCAAGAAGGACTCGGCCGCCAAGAAGGTCGAGCGCGCGAGCGCCACCCGCGGGCGCGCGAGCAGCGGCGGCAGTCGGCGCAGCCGTGGCAGCGACGGTGACTCGGCACCCGCCGGTCGGCGCGGCAAGGCCGAGCCGACCAAGAGCGGCGGCAACAAGGTCATCCTGCTCGGCAGCCTGGTCGCCATCGTCGCGCTGGGGGTCGTCGGCTACTTCGTGATCTTCCGCAAGGACCCGGCTCCCTCGCCCACCGAGACGGCCGGGGCCGTGGACGCTGCCGCCAAGGACGCCGTCATGACGAAGTCGGACGCGGGCGACAACGGCAAGGCCGAGGCAGACGCCGCCGCGGCACTCGAGGAGAAGGCCAATGCGGGTGGCGCGACCGAGGGTGCTCCGCCGGAGGGCGCAGACGGCGGCAAGAAGACCGACACCAAGGACGAGCCCGCCAAGAAGGTCGAGCCGACCAAGGGCGAGAAGGCGCCGCTGACGGCTGCCGACGTGTTCGATCCGAGCACGCTCGAACCGCTGCAGTACCCCGACTACGCCGACGAGGAGCTGCGCAAGGAGATCGACTCGCTGTGCGCCGACCTCCGCAACGGCGGCCGCGCCGGCATCAACGCCAAGAGGCGCCTCGAAGAGATCGGTCACCCGGCGATCGTCGGCGTGGTGAACCTGTACCAGAAGATCGACTTCAAGGATCCGAACCAGGCGATGTTCGCCTTCGAGGTCAACAAGTTCCTCACCAACGCCTTCGGCGCCGGCCTGATCGGCCCAGACTTCCGGCCGACCCAGGCCGGCGAGCCGATCCCGATGGAGACTGCCGACTGGAACGGCAAGACGGTCAAGTCGTGGCAGCGCTTCTGGGAGAAGAACTCGGACAAGGACGCCTGGGAGCAGTTCGTCAAGAACCGCAAGGAAGGCAAGAAGCCGGACGCCGGCGACGGCAAGTGACGGCGCGGTCGGCACACCGAGGCCGTCCACGCTCCGATCGCTCGTGCAGGACGCGCCGCCGCTGCGCTACTGCGCCCTGCTGAGCAGGCCCTGCTGAGTTGGCTGCTGAGCTGGCCCTGTCGAGCTGGCCCTGTCGAGCTGGCCCTGTCGAGCTGGCCCCGTTGAGCTGCGCCGCGAAGCGGCGTCAGCTCCAACGCCAACGCCCCTCCCCCTTCCGCACCAGCGCCTGATGAGCTGCGCCGCAACGCGGCGCCAGCTCCATCAGGCGACCCACCCCGCCCCCCTTCGCCACCCCCCAACCTAGTAGGCGACGGCGGAGCCGCTGCTGCGCGGATCGGCGACGCCGGTCCGCAGCCCATTGCCATCGACTGCGATGGCCTGGCATTGCCCGATGCTGCGCGGTCGCGCAGCGAAACGATGGCCCATACCGTCGAGGCGCGCGCGCACGTCGGGCACCAGGGAGTTCCATTCCCACTGCAGCGACGCGGGCCGCCATTGATGGTGGATCCGTGGGGCGCGCACGGCTTGGTCGAGAGGCATGCCGTGGTCGACGACGTTCAGCAACACCTGCAGCACGGTGTTGATGATCCGTCCCCCGCCGGGGCTGCCGAGAACCAAGCGCAGCTTGCCGTCCTTGCACACGATCGCCGGGGTCATCGACGACAGTGGCCGCTTGCCGGCACCGATGGCGTTGGCGGCGCCGCCGATCAATCCGAACTGGTTGGGAACTCCCGGCTGCGCCGCGAAGTCGTCCATTTCGTTGTTCAGGAGGAACCCGGCGCCGTCGACCACCAGACCACAACCGAAGGTCGAGTTGATGGTCGTCGTGCACGACACGGCGTTGCCGGCCGCGTCGACCACGGAGAAATGCGTGGTGTGCTCGCCTTCCTTCGCTCCCGGTGGCCGACCCGGCGCCACCTCCGTGGCGGCGTCCGTGCGCAACGACCGGCGCAGTTCGTCGGCGTAGCCCTTGCTGACTAAGCCTTCGACCGGCACCGGCACGTGGTCGGCGTCGCCGAGCCAGCGCGCGCGGTCGGCATAGGCGCGCTTCATCGCCTCGATCATCAGGTGCACCGTGGTCGACCCACCGAACCCCGACCCGCCGAGGTCGTAGGGCTCGAGGATGTTCAGCATCTGTAGAAGTGCCACGCCGCCGGAGGAGGGCGGAGGCATGCAGATCACCTCGTGGCCGCGGTAGGTGCCGCGCAGAGCGGTGCGCTCCTTGGCCGCGTAGCCAGCCAGGTCTTCGTTGGTGATGTAGCCGCCGTCGCGCTGCATCTGCGCCGTCACCAGCGCCGCCGTGCGGCCGCGGTAGAACCCGTCGAACCCGGCCTCGGCGTAGCGTTCGAGCGTGGCCGCCAGATCCGCCTGAACCAACCGCTCGCCGGCCCGCAGGGGCCGATCCTCGACGAAGAACACGCGGCGCGTCGATGCGAAGCGACCGAGCAGTTGGCGTTCCTCTGCCAGCGCCGCGGCGAGAAAGCAGTCGACCTCGAACCCGTCGCGTGCCAGCTCGATTGCCGGCCGCGCCAGCTCGTTCAGCGTGCGCGTGCCGTGCAGCCGCAAAGCCGTCACCAGGCCCGCCGGGCTGCCGGGAACCGCGGCCGCCGTGGCGCCGACGAGGCTGCGCTCCGGATCCACCGTTCCATCCGGCCGCAGGTACAGGTCGCGGTGCGCGACCGCCGGCGCGACCTCGCGGAAGTCGATGGCGGACGTGGAGCCGTCGGCCATGCGCACGAGCATGAACCCGCCCCCGCCGAGGTTGCCTGCTTGCGGGTGGGTCACAGCGAGGGCCAGGAAGGTCGCCACCGCGGCGTCGACGGCGTTGCCACCCGACCGCAGGACCTGGAGGCCGATCCGAGAAGCCCGGGGGTCGACGCTCACGACGACGCCATGCTCACCCCAAGCGCGCTGGTCGTTGGCAACGGGCGCCCCGAACGAGGACAGCGCGACGACGCCAGCGCCGAGCAGCCATCCTGCCGACCGGGCCCGGCCCGCCGCGATCACAACGGAACCTCGCCCGTCGGCGTGTCCTCGATGACGCTGATCTTGCGCGTCCGCAAGTAGTCGAGCACCCTCTCGATACCTACGGGCTCGCCGTGCAGTTCCAGCGCGACGAAGCCTCCTTCGGCGGTGACGGAGGCACCACGGATGTTGATCTCGACGTCCTCGAAGGTACGGCTGAGGCGGTAGAGGAGAGGCTCCTTGACCTGCTCCTGGTCGAATTCGAAGTGGATGTAGCGCTTGGTCTTCACGAAACGGGTCGGCCTCGGAGGGGAACGGGACGATCGGCTCCGCACTGTAGACGGAGTGGCGGAAGATAGCGACGGGTGCAGCGCGCCCGACTCCTTGCCCCTTGATCCTTCTCCGCGCTTTCCCTACGGTCCCCGCCCTCGGTGGTGTAGCCAAGTGGTTAGGCAACGGATTGCAAATCCGTCTACGGCGGTTCGATTCCGCCCACCACCTCCACCTCGGCGAAGGGCGACCGGACCTGGCGACGAAGCGCCCTGATGGAAGTGCGGCGAGGTGGCGCCCGATGGCAAGTCGCGCCCGATGACAGGTCGTCCGGACCGGCCCGCTCCGATGCGAAGGGGCGAAGTGGCCGCCCTTTGCCGGCGCCAGAACGGAAGCCGATGGTAAGGGAACCGATCACCGGCCCTCGGCGCGAGGGTCCGGGCGAGCTGTTTCGCCTCGCACCGGGACGCTTCCGCGCCGAGAGAGCGGCGCGCGCGGTCTATACTCCTCCGCCCGCTCGTCCTGTGGCTCGCGTTCTCTCCTGGATCGTCTTCGCGCTGCTGATGGCAGTGATCCTGCCGGCGTCCTTCGCCGTCGTCGTCCTGCTGTACCTGCCGTGGGTCTGTCTGCGCGCGCTGTACCTCATGGTGGCGGGCAAGGCCAAGCCACGCTTCCTGCAGTCGGAGGAGGAACGGGCTCGTTTCGACCAGCCGCCTCAGGCGCGCGAAGGCCCTGTGCCCTTCTGACAGCCGGCCCTTCGGGCTCCCCGCGCCCGCACGGCGACGCCGCGACCACCGGTCCTCCGCATCCGGCAGAAGAACCGATGCCAGCCCCTCGCGACAAGGGCTCGACGACCGCGCCGGTCACGCCCGCGCCAGCGCTCCCAAGAGGGTGACCAGGGACAGCACGTCGAGACGGTTGTGCTCGAAAACGCGGTCGACAGGACCCGTCGCATCGTCGATCCACGACAACCACGCCGCCGGGGCCTCGGCCCCCGGCAGGTCGTCGCTGCGGTGGACGCCGAGGATGCTCTGTTCGACGGTACGCAGACGCGTGTCCGGCAGCCGATCCCGCCACACCCGACGCGCCAGGTGGTACAGGTCCAGGTGCGGCATCCTGACGATGTCGGTCACGATCCGGTGCATGGCCATGCGTGACGCCAGGCGATGGCGGTCGAAGCTCTTGCCGACGAAGGTCACCAGGTGCGGCCGCGCGGCGACGTGCTCGGCCACGCGCAGCAACGCCGCCTCTTCCTCGGCGAAGGCGCGCAGGAAGATCTGCTCCAGCACCAGATCGTCGCCGTCGAACCAGGCGACGCCGCACAGGAACACGATCGTGCCGGCTCCCCCCGACAGACCGGTCGTCTCGGTGTCCAGGAACAGGCAGCGGTCGACTTCGAGGTGCGCAGCCGTCGGGTCCTTGGCCAGGATCGCCAAACGCTCTCGATCCAGTGTGCGTGCGGATGCCAGGAGGTGATCGCCGTGGGCGATCGCCAGCGGGTAGCGGAGACGCCGCACGAAGCAACGTCCGCCGGCGTTCTCCAGGTCTTCGCCCACCGGCAGCGCCACCTTGGTCTTGGGTGGGGCGCGGCGCAGGAGACGCCGGCGCAAGAACTCCGCCGCCGGCGACGGGCCGAGCCGGTCCTGCAGCGGGCTCGCCGGCTCGCTCGCGGCCTCGTTCACCTTGAATCGGCGCCGCAGCTTGTCGGAGAACTCGGTCACCGCTCCTCGCTCGCGACGTGCGCACCATCGCCGACGTCGGCCAGCATGCCGCGCAGCAACTGCTCGACCTTCCCCTTGCCGAGCCGCCCCTGGTCGACGCTCGGCCCGATGCACGACGGGCAGCCCATCCGACACACGCAGCGCGCCAACACCCCCAGTGCGGCCTCGAGCACCGCGCGGTGCACCGAGAAGATGCGCTCCGACAACCCGACGCCGTCGGGGATCTGATCGTAGATGGTGATCGTCGGCGCTTCGAAGTGAGCGTTCTTGCGCTCTCCCATGACGCGCACGTCGCCCGGATCGACGCGCACGAACAAGGGCACCAGCCCCTGGATGAGCTCGGCGATGCCGCGCAGGGCGCCGGCCTCCGACCCCTTGTCGAGCCCGACGGCCGCCGCCAACTCCTCACCGACCACCAGCATGCACGCCTCGGTCTCGAACTCCTCCGGCGGTAGGTGGATCTCGCCGATCCCGACGTTCTCGCGGGTGTAGAAGCGGATCTTCTTGAACGCCTTGGCCAGGGTCGACACGTGCACTTCGCCGCGGTGAGCGATGTAGCCGGGGAAGGTCTGCGCCTCGTCGAGATGCATGACCCGCACCTCGGTCTCGGTCTCGGCGTCGGTGTAGTAGTCGGCCTCGACCTTCCTCACCCAGGCGCGCCGGTTTTCGAAGTCGAATTCCTCGACCACGTACTGCTCGCCCTGGTGTCCGTAGATCGCCCCCTCGTACACCTCGGTGATGGCACCGGGCCGGTCGACTTCGCCCAGCACGCGCCGCGTCTCTCGCTCCTGGATCACCACGTTGTCCATGTCGGCGGCGTTCAGAGAGATGCCGTCGGCCGGGTAGGTCTGTGCCGCGTAGTGGTAGCGGTCCTTCTCGCGCTTGACCACACGCAGATCATCGGCCAGGAAGTCCAGGATCTCGTCGACGTGCGGGGCCTCGCCGAATCCGCCGCCCCGGTCGAACGGCACTTCGAACACGCTGCACTTGAGATGGTTGGTGAGGATGATCGGGTTGTCGGGATCGATCGCCACCGCTTCGCGCGGCTGGTCGAAGAGGTAGCCCGGATTGCCGAGCAGGTACTGGTCCATGGCGAACGAGCGCGCCACGAACAGCACCAGACTCTCCTGAGTGCGCCGCCCGACTCGCCCAGCGCGCTGGAACGTGCTCGACACCGTGCCCGGGTAGCCGACCAGCACGCAGACGTCGAGGCTGCCGATGTCGACGCCCAGCTCCAGCGCGCTGGTCGACACGACCGTCTTGATGGCGCCGCTGCGCAGGCCCTGCTCGATCTGCCGGCGCAGCTCGGGCAGGTAGCCGCCGCGGTAGCCGGCTAGCCGAGCCTGGGCCACGTTCAGGCGCGCGGCCTCGTCGCGCAGGTACTTCAACAGTACCTCGAGGGTGTTGCGGGTGCGGGTGAAGAAGATCGACTGCAGGTCGCTCTGCAGCAGCGTGCTGCCGAGCTGGCGCGCCGCCTCGATCGCCGGCAGGCGCAGGCCTGACAGCGGCGAGACCAGCTTGGGATTCAAGAAGACGTAGTGCTTGCGCCCGCGTGCACTACCGTCCTCGTCGACGACGACGACATCCCGCTCCAACAGGCGCCGCGCGTGCTCGCCCGGGTTGCTGATCGTGGCGCTGGCAGCGCAGAACACCGGGCGACTGCCGTAGTGCGCGCACACGCGTCCGAGGCGCCGGAGCACGTTGGCAACGTGCGAACCGTACACCCCCGACAAGGTGTGCACTTCGTCGACGACGACGAAGCGCAACGCGCTGAACAAGCCGTGCCACTTCGGGTGGTTGGGCAGGATCCCGGTGTGCAGCATGTGCGGGTTGGTCAGCACCAGGTCGCCGCTCTCGCGCAGCGCGCGCCGTGTCGCCGGCGGCGTGTCGCCGTCGTAGACCGCCACCACGAGGTCGCCGCGACCGCTGCCCAGGAGCAGGCGCTCGAGCTCGGCCATCTGGTCGCGCGCCAGAGCCTTGGTCGGGAACAGGTAGAGCGCACGGGCGTCGGCCCCCTCCAAGAGGCGCGACAGCACCGGCAGGTTGTAGCACAGCGACTTTCCCGATGCGGTCGGGGTGGCCACGACGACGTCGCGGCCGGCGTGCAGGGCCGTCGCCGCAGCGTGCTGGTGGCTGTAGAGGGACAGGATGCCTCTCGCCTCCAACGCGCTGCGCAGGCCACCGTGCACCCACTCGGGGTAGTCGCGAGTCTGCGCCGGCCGCGCCTCGGCGGTGAACGTCGCGCCGATCTCGACCGGCAGGTCGGGATGCGTGTGCAGTGCGTTCAGGACCGGTGCGACCACCATCCGCCTCCCACGTAGGATCCACCGGGGCGCGCGCGCGCCCGCACGATTCGATTCACACCGCCCATGGCGCGCATCATGGCGACCGCACCGGGCACAGGGAAGCGCGCGGCTCCCCCGTCCGCGGAATCCTGCCGCGCCTGGTGGGATTCGGTAGGCTGCCGCGTAGACCAGCCCCATGCCTCGACGCTTCGTCTACGTCCTTCTTGTGTCGGTGTGCCTGGCGCGCGCCCAGGATCCCCTCGACACCAAGCTCCGCGCCACCATCGACAAGGCGATCACGTGGATCGGTGCGCAGCAGGCCCCGGTGCGCGGGCACGAGGGCGCGGCCTTGTTCGCGGCCCCGGGTGAGCAGCGCCGACAGACCCAGATCTACGGCGGCGCCGCGGGCATCCTCGTGTTCCTCGAGAACGCGGCCGCCGTGCTGGACCACCCCGGCGCGCGGGCGCTCGCCGACACCTGCGCCGCCGGCTTGCGCGCCAGCCGCAAGAACCGCGAGGGCAAGCCGGTCACCTGGATGAACCTCGACGCTCCCGGCGCCACCTCGCTCTACATCGGCGACGCCGGCATCGGCCACGCGTTCCTCACCCGCGCTCGCCTGCGCGACGACGCCGAGGCGCTGGCTCTGGCCACCGAGGTCGGCGACTCGCTCATCGCCCGGGCGACCCGCGCCGGCGACCGGCTGACCTTCGACCGACAGGTCGAGATCATCTTCGGCGCGGCCGGCACCGCGCTGTTCCTGCTCGAGCTCGGCCAGACCACAGGCGAGGACCGCTTCCTGGCCGCCGCGCGCGCCGTGGGTCGTGGCCTCATCGCCGCCGCCGAAGCGAAGGAGCCCGCTGCCGAAGGCGACGTGCGCCAGCTCGCATGGCGATGGCAACTCGCCGGCAACGCTCCGTACGTGAACTTCAGCCACGGCACCGCCGGGGTCGCCTACGCGTTGGCCCGCATCGCCGCCGCCACCGGCGACGTCGACTGCGAGCAGGCGGCCATTGCCGGCGCTGCGTCGCTGCTGGCGCAGACGATCCACCAGGGTGACACCGCGGTGTGGCCAGTCATCGTGGGCGACGAACGGACCATGGGCAGCTGGTGCCACGGCCCCCCGGGAACCGCGCGCCTGTTCCTGCTCCTCCACTCGGTCACCGGCGAACAACGCTACCTCGACACGGCGCTGGCCTCGGCGCGCTGGGTGATGGCGCAGGCGCCCGGCACGGGCGAACTGGCGGCAGACGCCGAGTTCCCACCGAGTTTCTGCTGTGGAGTCGCGGGGGTGATCGACTTCTTCTGCGATCTCTACCGAGCCTCCGGTGACCAGGCATACCGCGACTTCGCCCGCCGTGGCGGCGACTACCTGTTGACGCGCGCCGAGGTCGACGGCGCGGGAGTCAAGTGGCCGCGGGGCGCGAGCGCGCACCGTGGCGCCGCCAACGCCTACCCGACCGATCTGATGCTCGGCGCCGCCGGCGAGGGCCTCGCCCTGCTGCGCCTGTTGACCATCGACCAGGACCCCGATCCCGTGCGCCACCTGCCCGACCGGGCGGTGCGCGTCGCCAAAGCCACCAACGCCGCCAAGGAGGGTGACGGCAAGTAGCCCGCCTGCCGACGCTCCTATTGCTTGCGAAGATCGGCGTCGGTGACCACCGCCGAGCGGCCGACGTTCGAGGCGTCGATTGCACCCACCAGGCGCGTCATCGTCGCTTGCAGCGCCGCGCCCAGGAGCACGCGCGGGCTCGCCGGTTTGAACCCCGGTGAGCTCACCGGCCGTTCGAAGAGCGGCTGCGTCAGGAGCAGCTTGCGCTCGTTGTCCTGCAGGGGGCCGTAGACCTCCACCTGCAGCCCCACCGCCGCCAGCGATCGCCGACCGTAGAGCTGCTCCTGTACGCCGCCCTCGAACGAGCGCAGGACTGGCTTGACGAGCAGCGCCTCGGGACTGGCCGCGTCGAGCACCTGCCGAAACACACCGGAGTCGCGCAGTTCGTCGCGCAGGATCTCGTGCACCATCACCGGCACCGGCCGTTCCCAGTCGCGGTCGGACAGGAACAGGGTCGGCAACTGCCCCTCGTCCTGCGGCGGCTTGCGCTCGTCCACTACCGGGGCCACGAATACGTCGCGGTCGCCCGGGGCGGACGCGCTGTAGCCGGTCGGCTGGTAGAACTCGGGATTGCGGCGCAGGTCCATCCGCGGCGGAGCGTTGCACGCGGCTAGCGCCAGGACGGCGGTCGGTCCCGCGAGCCCGCACCTGGCGCGAACGAGACGGAAGACGGACGCGAGGCACCAACGGTCGCTGCGCATCGCCAGGATCTTCGCCACGCAGCCGCCACGAGCAAGGAAGAAGACGCCGAGGAGTCCCGGCGTCCTCCAGTCTGCGTCCTAGGGCTGCAGCGGAGCGAGCAGCGCGCTCGAGTCGGTGACGCCCAACTCGAGAAGGGTGCGCGCGTCGGCCGAGGTGCGCAGCCAAGCCGGGCGCTGTCCGCCCGCGTCGCGGCCCCGATCGAAGAGCCACAGGGAACGCAGCGAACCACCACCCGCCGTACCGATGTCGACTTCCAGACCTTGGCTCGCCTGCAGTTCGGCCTGCACCGAGGGGTCCTGGGCGTCGAGCACGCGCTTGCCACGCACGCTTCCGAGCAGCTCCAGGATCTCGCTCGCCAGGTCGCTCACGTCGGCACCATTGTCCTGGCGCACCCACTTCTGGGCAGCGGTGCGCTGCAGCACGGCGGCGTTCTGCCCGCCACGCACGTAGCGAATCTCGGTCGCTGTGGCGGGCACCGACATCCCGAGCTTACGACTGACGTACTCGGGCCACGCGCGGCGGAAGACGGCGGCCGCGGCGCGGCTGACCTTGGCCACGTAGCTCTCGCCGTCGCGACGCACGTAGGTGAACTCGCCGTCGTCCCGCCCGAGGTGCAGGACCGTCGCCTGCGTCTCCTGCACGAAAGGATGCAGCGACAAGGTCAAGAAGCCTCGGTCGAGGCCGACCGCCGCCAGTCCACCATCCGGCACGTCGACGAACTCCTGCACCGACAGGTCGCGGGTCGCCTGCAGCAGCTCGTTGATCGCGACCGGTTCGGTGTCGCCCTCGATCGGCTGGAACATGCGCATCTCCTTGCCGAAGCTGCGCCGCAATTGGATGCGGTCGCCGACGCCCGCGCCCGGATCGATCTCGATCCGACCGATGTCCTGCATTTCGATCGGCACCAGGATGCGCCCGCGCAAGTCTTGCACCGGCACCTCGAAGGTGCGCGAGTAGTCCGCCGACACGATGTTGAACGCGATGCCGCGCGGCTCCTGTTGAGCGATGAGCCCCTGTGGCGTGTGCCAGACAGTGACCCGCTCGGTGCTGCCCGCGCCCTGCATCTCGATCTGCACGTCCCACTCCGGCATCGGGTTCAGCTCGCCGAGGAACTGGTCGACCGCCATCCCGGCCAGGTAGGCCATGAGCGCCGCCGCCGCCTTGGGGTCGGCCTGAGTCTGCAGCGGCTGGAGGAGGCGGAAGTCCGCCATGCCGCGACGTTCGATCTCGATCACTTCCACGTCGTTGTTGCCGCCGCCGGCGTCCGCCCGTCGGCGGCGCAGCACCAGCCGCCGCACGTCGCCGAGCGGAGTACGGAACACCAGGCGTTCGCGCGCATCGTCGGTGTTGGCCTGCAGCACGGAGTACACGGCCAAGCCAGTGCGGTAGGCGTAGCCATCCATCGCCACGTACACGTCCTGATGCAACGGCCCCTCGAGCCCGATGGCGATCTGGATCGTCTTGTCCGGGTAGCGCAGTTCGACGCGGGCCCGCGGTGCGTCGAGCCCCATCTGCGCCAGGCGGTCGGACGCGATGTCGGCGAGACGCCCGTCCAAGAACCTCTGAGCCGAGTCCAGCGCCCCGGCGACCTGCTCGAGGAACGCGCGCGAGGCAAGATCCTCCACCGGCTCGACCATCCGGAAGGGGTCGACGGGACTCGCGTGGGCGAAGTGCAGCGGCTGGGCGTCCGGCGCCCGCTGCAGGACCAGGCGCGTGGCGTCGAAGGTGCGGCGCCCCGCCAACAGCGCCTCGGTCGGGACATCTTCTCTGGCGGCCCGCCGTTCCGTGCGCCACAGCCCGTACCCCAGGCCCGCCACGAGCAGCACCATCACCAGAAGACCGCGCAATCGCATCAAATCCGACTCCGACGCCAGAGGACGAGGATACCGCTCAACAGCAGCGCGCCGGGCACCCCGAGGACGAGCAGCCAGAACACTCGGTCGACCTGCTGCCCGACCAGCTTCAGCTCGCGCGGTTGGTAGCGCGTGCCGCGCACGCCGACCAGCGCTTTGCGCTCGGCCATCCACTGGAAGATGTTGAGGGCGAGGTCGCCGTTGGCGGTGGGGAACGCCGCGTTGTTGAAGGCGTAGCCGCTGACGATCACCACGTGCCCCGGCCGTTCGCCCTCGGTCGCCACGACATCGATGACCGCCCCGACGCAGCGGGAGGCCATGACGTCGTTGCCCGCCGGTGCATACCAGTCCACCTGGCGCTCGCCACCCTCGCCCGCCACGGTGCGCTCTTCCAACCAGCTGTACTGGCTGGTCCGCAGCAGCGACAGGTCCACCGCGACATCCGCCGGCGGCTCGGCGCTCTTGCGGATCTCGCGCGCCATCTTCACCGTCGGAAAGCGACCGACGCGGTAGAGGACCCGCGTCAGTTCGTGCACCGGATTGAGGCCGGTGATCTCCAGGTTCTGGCACTGGAAGGAACCGTGCGTGCCGGGGCTGTCTGGGTGCTGCGGATCAGCGACCAGGTTGCACACCAGATCGCGGCCGAGACCGAAGCCGAGCCGCTGCCCCAGGTTCTCCAGCGTCGGGTTCCACGACTCCGGGGTCGGCACGTACACGGGGTTGAGGAACAAGCGGCCGCCGCGGCGCAGGTAGGCGACGATCGCCTCGGCGTGGGCGTCGTCCATCTCCTGGCGCGGTTCAATCAGCGCCAGGCAAGCGGCGTCGGCGGGCACGGTACGCTTCTCGGCCAGGTTGAGGCGCGCGATCTGGAACCCCTCGCGCTCGAGTGCCAGCATCAGGCTGGAGTACGAGAAGGCGCTGGCGTCGCGGATGTTGGCTTCGCCGTACCCCTCGAGCACGTAGCACTTGGGGGTCCCTTCGACCAGGAGGCTCTTGATCGCGGACGAGATCGCTTCCTCGCCCTTGAAGTCGCGCAGCAGCGGCTTGGGGTCGCGCGTCTGCCCCGGCAGCGGGGTCGCCGCCGCCTGCCCCATGTCGATCTCGGCCAGGTCGAAGTCGACCGACAGCACCTTGCTGCGTTCGCCGACCTTGACCAGCACGAAGTTCTGGATACGTCGGTCGAGAGCCCGAGTCAGCTCGCGCACCTCGCGAATCTCGCTACGGATGTCGTGGTGGAACACCAGCACGCGGTCGCCACCGAGCGCGTGGTACTGGCGGAGCAGATCGGTGGTGAGATCCTGGATCGACCGCCGCAGGGTGTACACGTGGCGCTCGCGCTCGGTGGGCTGCTCGTGCAAGCCGAGTGGCTCGTACACCGTGTGCAGTTCGACCGACTTGTCGGCGGCGCGAACCGCCTTCAGGAGCTCGGCGGAGTCCTCGGTGAGCGTGAACCGCCGCTGTGGCGACAGGTCGACCACCGCCTTGAATCCGGGTCGGGTCGCGAACACCACCAGCATCACCCAGATCGCCAAGCCGAGCCCGCTCGCCAGCAGGAGAGCCGACCAACCCGCGAAACGACGCAGCCTCACCGCCACTTGCGCGACTCCAACGACTTCACCGTGAGGAAGAGGAAGAAGGCAGCTCCGCCGGCGTAGAAGGCGAGGTGGCTGGTGTCGATCAGGCCACGGGTGAACCAGTTCTGCAGATGGTCGTACACGTTCACCTGCTCGAGCAGGGTGCGCACGAAGGCGCTCTCGTGCGTCGGACCCGCGCCGGACGGACCGGCGAGAGTCGGCACCGCCAGCAGCGCGATGTTGAACAGCATCGCCGACAACGAGGCGAGGAGCTGATTGTCGGTGAGACTGCTGGTGAAACAGCCCACGGCGAGCAGCATCGCGCCGAGCAAGGTCAGCCCGACGTAGCTGGTGAACGCCGGCCCCAACGGCAAGGCACCGTTGAGGAAGGGCGGCCAGGTCAACGCCCACAGGAGCAGGGCCGTCGGCAGCCAGATCGCCGCGAAGAACAGCAGTGCCGCCAGCCACTTGCCGAGCACCACTTCGAACTCGCGCACCGGCGCCGTCAGCAGCACCTCAAGCGAGCCGGTGCGCCGCTCCTCGGCGAAGCAGCGCATGGTCAGGATCGGCGGCACCAACACGATCATGAAGTTGGTGCTGGACTGGAAGATGTAGGCGGTGGTGAAACCGTCGACCTCGCGCGGGAAGACTTCGTAGCTGCGGGCCAGCGACGACACCTCGAAGCCCCGGAAGAGGTAGAACAGGACGGCCACGACGTAGGCGACCGGACTGAAGAAGTAGGACATGAGCTCCTTCTTCAGAGTCGTGATGACGACGTTCATGCCGCCGACCCCTCGGCCGCGCTCGCCTGCAAGTCGGCGCCCTCGGTGACCTGCACGAAGAACTCCTCGAGGGTCGGCAGCTGCAGCCGCAGCTCCCTGATCCTGACCTGGCGCGTCTGCAGCACGGCGAAGGCTTCGTCGCGCGGATCCTCACCTGGACGGACCTCGACCCCGGCGGTCGCGAAGCCGTCGCCCGTCTCGCAGACGTCGACCGGCGGCTGCACCCCGGCCAACCCGGCGACGACTTGCCGCAGCGCCTCGCAGTCGAGCGCCGCCGTCACCACCAGCCGCCGCCCGAGGCTACGACGCAACAGCTCGTCCGGCGCGCCGTCCGCGCGCAACTGTCCACGATGGATCACCAGGATCCGACTGCTCACGTCCTGGACCTCGGCGAGGATGTGGCTCGAGAACAAGATGGTGTGCTCCTGCGCCAAGTCGCGCACCAACGTCTTCATGCGCCGGCGCTGGATCGGGTCGAGCCCGGTGGTGGGCTCATCGAGGATCAGGATCGGCGGCCGAGCCACCAGTGCGTCGGCCAACCCCACCCGCTGGCGGTACCCGCGCGAGACGTGGGCGACCAACTTGCGACGCACGTCGAGCACGTCGGCGCGCTCCATCGCCACCTCGACCGCGGCACGCCGCTGCCGGCGCGGCACCCCCTTGAGCGCCGCACGGTAGCGCAGGTATTCCTCGACGCGCAGGTCGCCGTAGATCGGCACGTTCTCCGGCAGGTAGCCGACCTGGCGCCGGGCTTCGACCGGCGCCGAGAACACGTCGTGGCCACCCACCGACGCCGTGCCTGAGGTCGCCGGGTGGTAGCACGTCAGCACGCGCAGCGTGGTGGTCTTGCCGGCCCCATTGGGACCGAGGAATCCGACGACCTCACCCTTGCCGACCGCGAAGCTGACGTCGGCCACCGCGGTGGTCTGACCGAACCGCTTGACCAGGTTGTCGACGCGGATCATGCGGGTCGTCTTGTAGCCGACCGCCAAGGCTCGGGTAACAGGAACTTGACGATCGCCGCGGCGCGGGCGGCTACGCCCGCGTCGGCGTGCGGACGCACATGCCGCGGCGGCTCGCCGCCACCCTCACCGCACTTCGAAGTCGGCGTCCTTGATGTCCTCGTCGCCGCCGCGCTTGGCACCGCTCGTGGCGCCCGCCTCCGCGCCGGCCTCGCCGCCGGGCGCATCGCCGCCAGGGGACTGCGCGTAGAGACCCTCGCTCATCTTGTGCATCGCTTGCTGCAGGTCCTGCGTCGCCGACTCGATGGCGCCGCGATCTTCGCCCTTGGCGGCCTCGCGCACGCGCTCGATCTTGCCTTCGATGTCGGCCTTGACCCCCGCGTCCACCTTGTCGCCCGCCTCGCGCAGCGTCTTCTCCACCTGGTAGGCCATCTGGTCGGCCTGGTTCTTCAGGTCGACGAGTTCGCGGCGCTTCTTGTCCTCGGCGGCGAACTGCTCGGCGTCCTTGCGCATCTTCTCGACTTCGGACTCCGTCAACCCCGACGACGTCTGGATCGTGACCTTCTGCTCGCGCCCGGTGCCCTTGTCGCGCGCCTTGACGTTGAGGATGCCGTTGGCATCGATGTCGAACGTCACCTCGACCTGAGGCATCCCGCGCGGCGCTGCCGGGATCCCGTCGAGTCGGAACTTGCCGAGCGTCCGGTTGTCCTTGGCGAACTCGCGCTCGCCCTGCAGCACGTGGATGTCGACCGCGGTCTGGTTGTCCTCCGCGGTGGAGTAGACCTGCGACTTGCTGTGCGGAATCGTGGTGTTGCGCTCGATCAGCTTGTTCATCACGCCGCCGAGCGTCTCGATGCCGAGCGACAGCGGCGTGACGTCGAGGAGCACCACGTCGCTCACCTCGCCGGCGAGGACGCCACCCTGGATGGCGGCGCCGACGCTCACCACCTCGTCGGGGTTCACCGAGCGGTTCGGCTCCTTGGCGAACAAGGCACGCACCAGCTCCTGGACCTTCGGCACGCGCGTGCTGCCGCCCACCAGGATCACCTCGTCGATGTCCTTGGCGCTCAACTTGGAGTCCTTCAGCGCCTGCTCGCACGGCTTGCGGCAGCGCTCGACGAGATGGTCGACGAGCTGCTCGAACTTGGCGCGCGACAACGTCTCCGACAGATGCTTCGGCCCCGTCGCGTCCATGGTGATGAACGGCAGGTTGATGTTGGTCGAGGTCGCCGAGGACAGCTCGATCTTGGCCTTCTCCGCCGCCTCCTTGAGACGCTGCAACGCCATCTGGTCGTTGCGCAGGTCGATGTTGTACTGCTTCTTGAAGCTCTCGCAGAGCCACTCCATGATCACGGCGTCGAAGTCGTCGCCGCCCAGGTGGGTGTCGCCGTTGGTGGCCTTGACCTCGAACACGCCGTCGCCGACGTCGAGGATCGAGACGTCGAAGGTGCCACCGCCGAGGTCGAACACCGCGACGGTCTGGCTCTTCTTCTTGTCCATCCCGTAGGCGAGCGCCGCCGCCGTCGGCTCGTTGATGATGCGCTCGACCTTGAGACCGGCGATGGTGCCGGCGTCCTTGGTGGCCTGGCGCTGCGAGTCGTTGAAGTAGGCCGGAACGGTGATGACCGCGCGCTCCACCTTCTCGTTCAGGTAGGCCTCAGCTGCCTCCTTGAGAGCCTGCAGGACCATCGCCGAGATCTCCGGCGGGGTGTAGGCCTTGTCGGTGATCTGGACCTTCACCAACTCCTCCGCGCCGCCCACGATGCGGTAGGGCACGAGCTTCTCCTCCGCCTCCACCTCGTTGTGGCGGCGCCCCATGAAGCGCTTGATCGAGTAGATCGTGTTCTGCGGGTTGGTCACCGCTTGGCGCTTGGCCGGCGCGCCGACCAGGCGCTCGCCGCTGGGCGTGAAGGCCACCACCGACGGCGTCGTGCGACTCCCTTCCAGGTTGGGGATCACGACCGGCTGGCCGCCCTCCATCACCGAGACCACCGAGTTGGTGGTCCCGAGATCGATACCGATGATCTTCGACTTCGACATGGTTGCCTCACTGCGCGGCGCTGGTGACGAATCGCGCCCCCACCCGAGGCGCCGATGCACGAACGTCTACGCTCCGTCCCCGTTTACAACCGCCGTGCCGAAGCTCGCGGGGGCGGTGATCGGCTCCAAGTCGGTGTGCGACCAGCGCTGGTGGCCACGCGGAGCCCGGGCTCACGGCCAATCTGGCAGCGACGAGTGTGGAAACCGCCAATCTGACAGCCCCCCCCTCCCGGCATCTGACCCCGATCCGACGAACTCAGACCCAGCGGCCGACCTGCACGTACACCGCGTGCGCCACGGCCAGCACCGCGTTCACCGCGGTCAGACCCCACCAGAGAAGCACCAGCGACCCGCCGGGCTCGATCGCGCGCGTCGCCGCCCACATCGCCACCGGCAGGGCTGCGAGGTAGACCGATGCGTCCAGCAGCAGAGGGGGCACCGTGCGCCCGGCGCCGTTGACTCCCGCGGTGGCGCCGAGCGCGTAGCACCCGAAAGCGTGGCCGATCACGGCGACCCCGAGGTAGTCGGTGCCGATCTCGACCACCGCCGGGTCGGCCCCCTCGACGAAGAAGCGCAGGAGGGTCGGAGCCGCGGCGTACACGACCAGGGCCACAGCACATCCGACCGCGAAGGCGAAGGCGGCGGTGAGGTTCGCTGCCCGCCGCGCACGCGCGCGGTCGCCGCTGCCGATCGCGTGGCCGACCATGGCGGTGCCGGCGCTGGCGAAGCCCGCTGCCGAGAAGAGGACGACCGTGTCGAGGCGAGTCGTCACCCCCAGGGCCGTGAGCGCGGTCTGCCCCGAGAGCGCTCCGGCCACGCGCGTCAGCGCGATGACCACCGCGGTGCGTACCACCATCTGCAGCGACTGCGGCAGACCGACCAAGAGGAGCTGCCGCAGCTCCCCGAGGGGGCCGCCGCGCAACCACAGCCGCTCGATGCGCGCCGGATGCTGGGCTCGGCCGAGCCACCAGACGCCGAGGAACCCGAAGGCCGAGCGTGCGACCACGCTGGCGTAGGCCGCGCCAGGCGCACCCAGCGAGGGCACGCCGACTCTCTCCCACCCGAACAGGAACAGGACGTCGAGCGCGAGGTTGACGACGTTGGCGCCCACCAACAGGAGCACGGGCATCCACACCTCGCCCGCCGCGCGCATGCTGGCCGACGTCTGCATCAACGCGAACATCGACACCGTGCCGAGATTGGCCACCACCAGGTAGTGGATGCCGATCGCGCGCGCGTCCCCGGTCGCGCCCTGCAGGTCGACGCACGGCGCGGAGAGCGCCGCCAGAACCAAACCGATCACCGCGCCGAGCAGCAGCATCCAAGTGAAGGCGCGGGCGCTGATGCGGCGCGCATCCTCGCTGCGCCCTGCCCCCAAGGCGCGCGACATGGCCGCGATGGAGGCCACCGACACGCCGTTGCCGACGATCATCGGGATGAAGTTCACCACCGAAGCGACGTGCACCCCGGCCACGGCCGCCGGACCCAACTTGCCCACCAGCCACAGGTCGACGAGGTTGATAGAAGCGTGGCTCGCCATGCCGAGCGCGAGAAGCAAGCCCTGACGCAGCAGCCCCGCGGTCAGGCCGAGCTGGGTGGGCAGCGCGACGTCGTGGGGCGCAGACGCCTTAGACTCCATGGCCGCCAGACTCGACTCGGGACCCGACGCGGTCATCCGTCCTCCCGCACCGCCTTCCCCTCGCGCGCCGCGCGGATCATCGCCTGCACCCCGGCCAAGAGGGTCGGCGCGTGGTAGACGACCCCGTCCTTGATGGTCCAGCGGATGCCCTCGGTCTGCTCGGCCTTGCCGTCCACCAGGCGCGTCGTGCCGCCGGGGTAGAACACCTTCAGATTCTCGAGGGGGTTGCCGTGCACGACCACGAGGTCGGCCGCCAGACCAGGCCGGACGCGCCCGAACTCGAGCTCCTTGCCGAGCACCCGGGCACCGTTGAAGGTCGCGTGCTGGAGGACATCGAGCGGGTGGAAGCCCGCCTCCAGGTGCAGCTCGAGCTCGCGCAACAGGCCGAAGCCGTGCAGGACGTAGATGTAGCCCGCGTCCTCACCCGTGGTGACGATGCCGCCGTAGCTGGCGAACCGGCGCACCGCGTCCATCCACAACCGGTAGTTCTCGCGCCAATACGCCTCGTCGGCGGAGGTCCAGCCGATGAAGTAGCTGCCGTGGTGCTCGAGGTTCGGGGTGAAGAACTTGGCGAGCGCCGGGTGCGCGTAGTCGGCGAACCACGGCTGTGTCTGAGCTCGCTGCACGTCGCGGCTGGCCTCGTAGATAGCGAACGTCGGGCTCCAGGCCACGCCGAGCCGCACCAGCTCTTGCAGCACGGCTTGCAGCGCTTCCGGATCGGCTTCGCGCCAGAGGCGCCCCGCCCAACGGAAGCGGTCGACCTCGTTGCTGTAGGAGAAGTCCGCCGGGAAGTTCTGCACGCCGTCCAGCGCGGCGTCCGGCACCCCGTACCAGTGTTCGATGCAGTTCAGCCCGGCGTGCGCGTAGTCGAGCGCGTCGGTCGGGCCGACGCCGATGTGTGCGGTGGTCGGCAGGCCGGCGGCGTTCGCTTCCTGCAGGATCGCGGTCAGCAGGTCGAGGTCGTAGCTCTGGTTCGACCACAGCTTGATGCCGTCGGCACCGGCCGCCTTGAAGCTGCGCACGCGCTCGCGCGCCTCCTTGACGTCGCCCACCGGGCCGAAGCCGCGGAAGATGAGCAGACGCGGGGCGGCGATCTCGTGCGCCGCCGAGCGCTGCCGCAGGCGCAAGAGTTTGGGGAACGTGCCACCGTTGTCGCGCACCGTGGTGATGCCGCAGGCCAGCCACATCTCGAGAATGCAGCGCGACGCGATCGGGATCCCCGCCGCCTGATCCTGGATGTGGCCGTGCGTGTTGACGAAACCGGGCAGCAGCCAACAGCCCGTCCCGTCGAGCACGAGCTCGGGGCGCTCGATGCGCTCGGCAGCGATCTTGCCGTCCCGCACGAACACGCTGGTGGGACCGAAGGGCGGCGTACCGTCCCCCTTCACGACGTGCACGTTCTTGACTTCGAGCGTGCTCGGTCGCGAACCATGGTAGGCGGGCGCCTGGGCGCGCGCGACCGGCGTCGCCAACCCGGCCGCCAGAGCCAGGCTCCAGGGTGAGAATCGGATCATCGCAAGGCTTCCTGTGGGACGCGCGGGACGGCCCCGCGTCCCGAGAGCTGAAGGCAAGAGCCGGGGGGAAAGCGAGCGAGAACTCGCTCCACGCTGGCTCGACGGTGGGGCAGCCGCCCGGCCACTCCCACGCCGTGGCGACCGCGGGCGCCGTTGCGATTTGACAGCGCCACGCCGACGTTCGACGATCTCGCCGTCGATGCCGTCTTCTTCCAGCCGCGTCTTGCAGACCGCGATCGCCGTGGGAGTCGCCGGCGCACTGTGCTGGGTCGGCCTGTCGTTCGAGCCGGCACGAGGCGAACGAGTCGCATGGCCGAGCGTGGCAGGCACGTCCTTTCCCAAGACCGTGCACCATGCCGACGGCGCCGACTTCGTTCTGCCACAGCCCCCCGTGCGGGTACTGATCGCCAGCACCACGCTGGTCGACTTCCTGACCGGACTCCTGCCGCGCGAGCGCGTCGCCGCCGTGTGCGCCCAGGCGAGCACGGTCTCGACGCTGGCACTGGGGGCGACGGCGTGGCGCGACCTTCCGACCTACGACCGCTTCGCCACCGAGATCGTGCTCGGCTTCCGGCCCGATCTGGTGCTCTGCAACGGCTACAACGATCCGCAGACCACCACCGCCCTGCAACGAGTCGGCGTTCCCGTCGTCGTCCTGCCCGGGCCCGCTTCGATCGCCGACTGCCGGCGCAGCGTCTCCCTCCTCGGCCAGGTGCTCGGCATCGAAGCCGACGCCGCGCGCCTGGTTGCCGACATCGACCGGCGCGTCACCGCTCTGCAGGAACGGGCGGGGAATCGGCCCTGGCGCTCCGCGCTGTGCTTCACGCACAACCCCACCGGCAGCTGGACCGGCGGCAGCGGCACCCTGCACGACGAGGCGTTGCGGCTCGCAGGCCTCGAGAACGCCGCCGCCCGCCGCGGCCTCCGTGGCCACGGCCAAGTCACCGTCGAAGAGATCCTCGCCATGAACCCCGACCTCCTGGTGGTCGACGCCCCGGTCGGCGAGGGCCGCGGCTCGCTGCGCTTCCTGCGCGAGAACGCCACCCTCGCCGCTCTGCCGGCACTCGCATCCGGACGCGTGGTCGAGCTCCACCCGGCGCTCTACTCGGCCGGCTCGCACCTGGTGCTCGACGCAGCCGAGGCGATCGCCGCGGCCCGGCGGCGCTTCTTCCCCGAGACCAAGCGTTGAGCCGGCGCGCTTTCCTGATCGCCTGCGTCGGCACCACGCTGGCCTGCCTGGTGCTCGGTGTCCTGCAACTCCAGTGCAGCGAGGTCGCGGGCTTCGCCTTCTCCCTCGAGCAAGTCGGCCGCGGGCTGCAGGCGCTCGTCGGCCACGCCGACCCACTACCCGGCACCGACCAAGCCGTGCTCGAGCTGCGGTTGTGGCGCACGCTCACCGCCGCCGGCGTGGGTGCCTGCCTCGGAGTCGGCGGCGCCATGTTGCAGGGGCTGTTCCGCAACGGCCTCGCCGAACCGGCTCTCCTCGGAGTGAGCGGCGGCGCCAACCTCGGCGCCGCGCTGGCGTTGATGGCCCTGTACGGCTACGGCAACAGCGTGCTGGCGGCTCCGGCGGGGGTCAGCGCCACCGTGCTGGTGACCGGCGCCGCCTTCGCCGGCGCCCTGCTGACGTCGGCCCTGGTGCTGCTCATCGCTCGCGGCGACGGCCAACTCGACGTGGTGCGCCTGCTCCTGGTGGGGGTGGCCATGAACACCGTCATCCTCGGCGTCCTGGTCGCTCTGCACTCGCTGCTGCTGCCCGACCCGGAGCTGAGCCGCGCCCTGCGCACCTGGACCTTCGGCAGTCTCGACGGAAGACTCCCGGTGCACGCCGCCATGGTCGGAGCCGGCGCCCTCGTGCTCTCCGTCGCCATCCCCTTCGTGGCCACCGAACTCGATCTCTTCGCCGGAGGCGAAGACGACGCCCGCGCGCTCGGCGTGCGAACCGGCGTCACCAAGCTGCTGGTGGTGCTGGCCACGGCGTTCGCCACCGCGTGCGCCTTCGCCGCCGCCGGACAAGTCGCGTTCGTCGGGTTGGTGGTTCCGCACGTGTTGCGCCTCCTTACTGGCCCGTCGCACCGCACGTTGCTGCCGATGTCCCTGGTCGGCGGAGCCGTCATGGTGCTCGGGCTCGACTTGCTGCAGCTGGCGGTGCTCGGCAGGCGCCCGCTGCACACCGGCGTCCTCATGTCCGTGATCGGCGGGCCGTTCTTCCTCGTCTTGCTGGCCCGCGCCGGGCGCGTCGGCGCATGGTGAGCGTTCGACTCCGTGCCGAGCGTCTCGCCCTGCGCTACCGCGGCGGACCGAGCGTGCTGGAGGACCTGGACCTCGACCTGAGCGCCGGCGAACTGGTCGCCGTCGTCGGCCTCAACGGTGCGGGCAAGAGCACTCTCCTCCGCGCCCTCGCCGGGCTCCTGCCCGCTGCCGACGGCCGTGTCCTGCTCGACGGCACCGCCGTCCATACGCTGTCCGCGCAGGCACGGGCGCAGCGCATCGCCTTCGTGCCGCAGGCGCTCGCCAGCCTGCCGCCGACCACGGTCGAGAGGTTCGTCTTGGGCGGACGCTACGCGCACCTCGGCTTCCTGCGCCTACCGGGGCCGCACGACCACGCCACGGCCCGCGCCGCGCTGGCACAGACCGACGTGACGCGTCACGCCGAACGGCCGCTGGCCGAACTGTCCGGCGGCGAGCGCCAGCGCGTTCTGGTCGCGCGCGCGCTGGCCCAGCAAGCCGCCGTACTCCTGTGCGACGAACCGGTGGCGGCGTTCGATCTCCCCCACCAACTCGAACTCCTGGACCTGCTGGCCGAGCTGGCGCGCTCCGGACACGTCGTGGCGCTCTCGACCCACGACCTGAACCTGGCCAGCCAGTACGCCGACCGCATCGCGGTCCTGCACGAAGGACGCTTGCTGGTGGCGGACACGCCGGCGCGCGCGCTCTCGCCCGAGACCGTCGCCCACGTCTGGGGCCGGCGCCTGCGGGTCGATCGCGACGATCAGGGGCGCCCGCGCATCACCCCGGCGCGCCAGCCCGGCGCGTCCTGAACCCGGCGCGACGCTTCCTCGGGCCGGACTCGCCCACCGGCCATCTCGGGCGATCCAGAGCAGCCACGACGATGCCCGCGACGATCGCGGCGCCGCCGATCGCCTGGACCGGGCGCAACGTCTCGTGCCGCACGAGCACGCCGGCCAGCGCCGCGAACAGCGGTTGGGTGGCGAACAAGAGTGCCACGTGCATCGGCGCCACCAGCGGCTGCACGCGCACTTGCGCCGGGATGGCCAACCCGGTGGCCAGCACGCCGAGGAACAGCAAGTCGAACGGCAGCCAGCGCGCGCCCACCGCGGCAACCGTCGATCCCGCCAGCGCCGCGTCCGCGCCTTCGCTCGCCGCCAACACGGTGGCGACCAGAGCCGTGACCACCACCTGCCACAGGCAGAACGCCAGCGCCGGCACGCGACGGCCGAAGCGCGACAGCAGAAGGACGTGGCTGGCGAAGCCGACCGCCGCACCCACCTGCAGCAGGACACCGCGCAGCGTGTCTCGAACCTCACCCGGCGCCGACGCCCCGGGCCACACCAAGCACAGGAGACCACCGCCGCCGAGCGCCAGACCGAGGGCGCCGCGTCGCCCGACTCGAGCCCCGAGGAACAGCCAGCCACCCCCGGCAACCAGGAGCGGGATCAGCCCGGCCACGAAGCCACCCATCGCGGCCGAGGTCTCGCGCATGCCGAATCCCTGCAGGACGAACCCGAGCGCCAGCAAGGCACCGCCAGCACAGCCGAGTCCGGCCGCCGCGCGCAGATCACGACCAGCGCCGCCACGCACGAGCACCGGCGCCAGAGTCGCTGCCGCCAGCCAGAAGCGCTGCGCCACGAGCGCGCTCGGCGGCAGCGACGCCAGCGCGTCCTTCACCGCCACGTAGCTGACGCCCCAAGTGGCGACCAGCAGCAACAGGACGGCCGGTGGAGCGAGGGAACGGAGCGAGCCCATCGACGCGGCAGAGTAGCGTGCCGCCGGCGTCTCAGCGCGGCAGCACCCGAGCCTCGTCGAGGATGCGCAACGCCTTGTTCGCCAGCAGCTCGTTGCCCAGGGCGTTGGCGTGCGTGTCGATCATCGAGTTGTAGATCGGCTTGGCGAGTTCGTCTTGCGTGAACCAGAAGTCGTGGCGAGGAATGCTCTCCGCTCGGCAGAACTCGGCCAGCACCGGCATGCGCGGCAGGGTGTGGTCGAGCACCAGGAAGGGCAACGACCGCTCGCGGCACAGATCGCGCACGCGCCGCAACGCACGCTGGCTGCGCGCCCAGCCGTCGGCCCAGATCGGCGACGCGTCCGGGGTGAGCACCTGACCATCCGCCCCCGTCGGTACGCCGCCAGCGTCCAGACGCGACGCGACGTTGCGCAACAACGCGGTAGACGCCGGCAAGAACTGTTCGCCCCGATGCACCAAGCGTTCGCACCAGGTCGGCGCCTGTCCGCCGACTCCAGCTCCGTCGAGCAACGCCTGCACCAGCAGGTAGGTCGGCTCGACGACGTCGTTGGTCACGTATACGAGCAGCACCAGATCCGGCTCCAGGAGCAGGGCCTCTCGCTCGAACAGCGCCGCCTCCTGCGTCGAGTCGTAGGCCAAGTGGCCGGTATTGATCACCTCGTAGCGCCACCCGTCGTTGCGCGCTGCGAGAGTTCGCTCGATGCGCCGGCAGAACGTGAACTCGTCGTCGATGCCCCACCCCAGCGTCACCGAGTCGCCGAGCACGACGATGCGGAAGGTGCGCGCCGGCTTGGCAACGGCCACCGGCGGCCCGCGGAAGCCGAGGGCGTTGCTCTCGATCTTGAAGCGGCCGAAGTCGGTCGTCGTGTTGGGCTTGTGCCGGTAGAGCGTGCCATCCAAGTCGCGGCTGCCGTCGGGCGCGAACCAGGTCGGCCGCAACGCCTCGGTGCGGTAGCGCAGCGTGTTCGCGCCATGGTTGACGCCGAACAAGTCGAACGAGCGCAGAACCAGCTCGACGGTGTAGACGGCGACCACCAGGGCGACGAGCAGCACGACAAGGCGCGTCAGGCGGCGTCGCCACCTCCCGGCGCGGCCGCGGCGGGGTTCGCTCATGCTCGACTCGCCGGACGGAGAGGGCACCCCGACAGGGAGCCCGCCCTGCCCGAGGACGGTGTTGAAGGTCCACGCCAGACGCCCGATGAGCTGCGCCGTGGAGCGGCGTCAGCTCGATCGGGCGGCGATGTCGCCGCCCTCGCCATACCGCTCCTAGTACCGGTAGTGCTCGGGCTTGTACGGCCCCTCGACGGGGATGCCCAGGTACTCGGACTGCTTCGGCGACAGCCGCGTCAGCCTCACGCCCAGCTTCTCGAGGTGGAGGCGCGCCACCTCCTCGTCGAGCTTCTTCGGCAGAGTGTAGACCTGGCCGCGCTCGTAGGCGGTGTGGTTGGTCCACAGCTCGATCTGCGCCAGGGTCTGGTTGCTGAACGAGTTGCTCATCACGAAGCTGGGGTGACCGTTGGCGCAACCCAGGTTGACCAAACGACCCTCGGCGAGCAGCACGATGTGGCGGCCGTTCTTCAGCTCATAGCGGTCGACCTGCGGCTTGACCTCGACCTTGGCCTTGGCGTTCTGGTTGAGCCACGCCACGTCCAGCTCGATGTCGAAGTGGCCGATGTTGCACACGATGGCGTCGTTCTTCATCTGCTCGAAGTGCGGGCCGGTGATGACGTCGCAGCAGCCGGTGGTGGTGACGAAGATGTCGCCGAGAGCCGCAGCGTCTTCCATCGTCGTCACCTGGTAGCCCTCCATCGCCGCCTGCAGTGCGTTGATCGGGTCGATCTCGGTGATGATGACGCGAGCGCCGAGCGCGCGCATGCTGTGCGCACAGCCCTTGCCCACGTCACCGTAGCCGGCGACCACCACGACCTTGCCCGCGACCATGACGCTGGTGGCGCGCTTGATGCCGTCGGCCAAGGACTCCCGGCAGCCGTACAGGTTGTCGAACTTGCTCTTCGTCACCGAGTCGTTGACGTTGATGGCCGGCATGCGCAGCGTGCCGTCCTTCATCCGCTTGTAGAGGTGGTGCACGCCGGTCGTCGTCTCCTCGGACAGGCCGCGGATGCCGTCGAGGTACTGCGGGAACTTGTCGTGCACCATGTTGGTGAGGTCGCCGCCGTCGTCGAGGATCATGTTGAGCGGCTGGCCGTCGGGGAACACCAGCGTCTGCTCGATGCACCAGTCGTACTCCTGCAGGCTCATGCCCTTCCAGGCGTAGACGGGCACGCCCGTCTTGGCGATCGCCGCAGCAGCATGGTCCTGCGTCGAGAAGATGTTGCACGAGCTCCACTGCACCTGGGCGCCGAGCTCCTTCAGCGTCTCGATCAGCACCGCGGTCTGGATGGTCATGTGCAGGCAGCCGGCGACGCGAGCGCCCTTGAGCGGCTTGCTCGCGGCGTACTTGCGGCGGATCGCCATCAGGCCCGGCATCTCGTTCTCGGCGAGCTCGATCTCCTTGCGGCCCCATTCGGCGAGCGCGATGTCCTTGACCTTGTAGGGGAGCTTCTTCTGCGTGGTGGAAGTCATGGTTTGTCTTGTGACGGTGAGACGGAGTCAGGAAGGAGCGGTCGCGTGCTCGCCATGCGCAGCGCGCGTGCCGCTGACCAGGAACAGAGGGAATGCGACCTTGCGCCCGCTCTTTCCGGGCGCCAAGTAGTTGTCGTCGAGGAGGCGCGTGTCGAGGTCGGCGAACCCGGCATCGGCCAGAGCCGCCATCACCTCTTCTGCATCGAGCCCGAGGCGCCGGTCGCCCAGCTCCTCACGCATCCACTCCTCGGTGTGGGGTAGGAGATCGGTGACGACGACGCGCCCGCCAGGACGCAGCACCCGTGCGATCTCGCGGGCGGCCTTGCGCCCATCGCCCAGGTGGTGCCAGACGAGATTGGCGAACGCGGCATCCACCTCGCCGTCGGCGAGCGGAAGACACTCGATCTCGCCGGCGCGGACCTCGACGCTGGCGGGGAGCCGGTCACGCGCAGCGTTCAGCATGCGCGGCGCGTGATCGACCGCGATCACCCGCGCGCCCTTGCCCGCGAGGTATTCGGCGAGATAGCCGGCGCCACAGCCGAGGTCGGCGACGGTGAGACCGGCTGGCACCAGCGCGCTCCAGGCCTCGGCCCGCAGAGCGCCGGTGCTGAACTCCTGCCCCACCTCCGCCCAGCGGGCCGCCAATCGGTCGTGCGTCGACCGGCTGTGCGCCCGCCGCCCCTCCCGCACCCGCTCGAGCAGGGTCGCGTCGCGACGGCCTTGGTCGCTGTCGACGAAGGGTTGCACGACGGCCTGGAACAGCGTGGGTGACCACACCTCGTCTGCACCTGGCGTCGAGGTCCGATAGAAGACCCAGGTGCCCTCACGCCGGTCGCGGACCAGCCCGCTGCGCCGCAACAACGCGAGGTGGTTGCTGATTCTGCTCTGCGCGAGCCCGGTGACCTCCGTCAGCTCGTGCACCGCCAGCTCTTCTCGATGCAGAACCGCGAGGAGACGCAGCCGCACCGGATCGGAGAGCAGCTTCAGGACGAGCTGCAGTCGGTCGACGGCGGTCACGCTGGGCACAACAGAACATCAGCATATCGTGATGAGAGAATCAAGCACCTGCCGTTTCCGTCCATCGCATGGAGCGTTGCGGTTCACCGACGACTCGGCAGGGCGGACCGCATCTCGCCGAGGTCGAGCGGACGGCAAAGTCCCAATTCTCACCCGCGGCGCGCCGTTCGCAGGCCAGGTCGACCGGCCGCATCGTAGAAACCCTCCCCGACCATGCCCTCCCACCGCTTCCTCTCCCTCTCCCTCGTCCTGCTCACCTTCGCCACGACCTCTCGCTCTCAAGAGCTCGTCCTCGACATCAATCCGGGACCAGCATCGTCCGATCCGGGCGAGTTCTGCGACTTTGTCGGCACCGCCTTGTTCGCTGCCACGGACACCGCGCACGGCCGCGAGCTCTGGCGGACCGATGGCACCACGGCCACGACGAGCCTGCTGATGGACATCCAGCCAGGCCTGGGGTCGTCCGACCCGAGCGACATGGTCCGGGTCGGGACCTACGTGTACTTCGTCGCTGACGACGGGGTGCACGGTCGCGAAGTCTGGGTGACCGACGGGACGTCGGCGAACACCCGCATGGTGAGCGATCTCGTGGCCGGCGCCGCCAGTTCGTCGCCGACGTCGCTCACCGAGGTGAACGGCCATCTGATCTTCGTGGCGACGACTCCGTCCACGGGCGCGGAACTGTGGCGCGTCGAAGCCCCCGAGTTGGGAGCCGTCCTGCTGGCGGACCTGCGCAGCGGGAGCGTCGGTTCCGACCCCGAGCAGCTGCACGCCAGCGGTTCCGGCGTGTTCTTCGTCGCCGACGACGGCGCCCACGGCGCCGAGCTCTGGTTCACCCAGGGCCAACCGGGAACCACGCTCCTGCTGCGCGACACGCGAGTCGGCGCCCAGTCCAGCGACACGGTCGCCCTGCTGGTTCGCGACGACACGCTGTTCTTCGCCGCCGACGACGGGGTCCACGGCGGCGAGCTCTGGCGATCGGACGGCACGAGCGCCGGCACGGTGCTGGTGGAAGACATCGAGACCGGCGCGGTCGGCTCCGACCCGCGTTTGGGCGCATTGGTGCCGAACGGCCTCGTGTTCCTCGCCACGACGCAGGCCAACGGCCGCGAGCTGTGGTTCTCCGACGGCACCACCACCAACACGCGCATCGTCCGAGATCTCGCGCCCGGAACTGCCAGCAGCGTCATCGCCTACATGAAGACCGCCAACGTGTACGCCTTCTTCGCGCTCACCGAGGCGGCGACCGGGCGCGAGCTGTGGCTCACCGACGGCACCAGCAGCGGCACCTTCCTGGTGAAGGACATCGCCCGGGGTGCGGCCGGGGGCCTCCTCAACGACCCCGAGACGCTGGCGCCCGCCGGCGTCTCGACGCACGTGATCTTCCAAGCCGACGACGGCGTCACCGGCGCCGAAGTGTGGACTTCGGACGGAACCGCGACGCGCACCGCGGCACTCGCCGACCTGTCACTCGGGCCGACCGGGTCCTATCCGTCGCGCTTCTTCTCGATCGGGCGCCAGGTCCTTTTCGCCGTCAGCACCCCTAGCAACGGGCGCGAGCTCCACCGGGTGCCGCTCCGGTTCTTCGGGGCCGCTCAGGCCCAGCGCGTCGGCTTCGCCTGCCAGGGCAGCAACGGCCTGTTCCCCGACTTGTTCGTCGACGGCTTGCCGGTGATCGGCAACCCGCAGTTCCGAATCCAGGTCAACAACGCGATCCCGAACGTGTTCGGCACGCTCTTCCTGACCAACGTGCGCACGGCGTTTCCCTTGTCCGGCGGCTGCACTGTCTTCGTCGGCGGCGGTCTCATCGCCCTGCCCTTCGCCACGTCCGCTTCCGGCAACTTCTTCGTTCCGGTGGCCATTCCCGATGTCGAGGAGATGCTCGGCGGCGGGTTCGTGGCACAGTCCGCCACCGCCGACCTGGGCGGCTCGCTCAACGGCGTCGCCACGCTCAGCAACGGCATCGAGATCGTGCTGGGGCGTTGATGCGGCCACCGGGCCGGCCATCCCGACTCAGACCGCCCGCCCGTCGCTGCACGCGGGCAAACGCACGGTGACCGACGTGCCGGCGCCCGGCCGCCCGCGGATCGCCATCGACCCGCCGCACTTCTGCACGATCCACGCTGCCATGGCCAGCTCCAGACTGCCGCCGGCCTTCTGGAACGGTCGCGGCACGTCGACCCGCTCGTCGCCGGCAACTCCGTCGCCTTCGCTGCGCACCTCGACTTCGACGCCGTCGTCGAGCGCGCGCGCCCGCAACTCCATCGCCTGCGTCCGCGCACTCAGTTCTGCCGCTGCCTTGTCCAACAGGTTGACGAACACTTGCGTGAGCAGGAACGGACTCGCCTGCACCGGCGGCAACGGACGCTCGAGTGCCACCACGAAACGGTCGGTCGCCAAGTCGATGCCGTGGCGCGAACGCGCCACGGCCGCCTGCAGCACGGCTTCGACGTCCAAGCGCTGACCGTCCTGGTTGCCGTGCCCGCGCGCGTAGTCGCGCAAGCCGACGACGATGCCGCGGATCCGATCCGCCGCGCGGTGGATCTCGTCGATGAGACGCAGCACGTCTTCCCGCATGTCGTCGTACGGGATGTTGGCGAGACGCAGCTCACCGTGGTGGCGCTGGTGCTGGTCGAGAACGACGACGGCGTCGTTCCACGCCGCGCGCAGCACCGGCACGTTGAGCATGATGGTGTGGTTGGGGTTGTTGACCTCGTGCGCCAGAGTCGATACCAGGGCCCCCAGCGCCGCCATCCGATGCGCCTCGTCGGCAGCTCGCCGCTGCGCCTCGATTTCGGCCGCAGCACGCTCCTGATCGGTCACATCGCGGCACGCGAAGAGCAGCGAGCGCCCGAAGGCCGGCGTCGCCTTGGCGTTCACCCGCAGCACCCGTTGCCCACCTTCGCCGCAGTCGATGACGACGCGCGCGTCCTGGACGACGCCGCCACCCCGTGCCAGGTCGAAGAGGTCGTGGCCGACGATCTCCGCCACGCTGCGCACCGCGAAGTAGCGCTCGGCAGGCACGCCCAGGCGCTCGCCGACATCGGGCGACATGTAGCGGAAGCGACCCTCGACATCGGTCAGGAACACGGCGTCGGAGATCTCCACCAGAGTCTCCCGGTGAAGCTCCTCCGACTCCCGCAGCGCGCCTTCGACACGCGTGCGCTCGGCCAGCTCGTACTGCAGTGCCTCGGTCCGCGCGGCGACCCGCCGCGCCAGGCTCCGGTTCCACAGCGTGACGCCGAGCAAGAGCGTGGCCAGAACGCCGACGATCCCGAGCAGCCACAACCAGTACGGCGTGCCGCCGATCTGCACCCAACGCCGGTAGATGCGCGCGTGCTCGGACTCGGTCAGCCCCAGCACGGCCTTGTCGAGGATGCCGAGTAGCGGCGAGTCGCCCGGGGACACGGCGAGGACCAGCTCGACCTCGTACGACAGGTTCCCGGCGCTGCGCAGGTTGGTGATGCCCTCCCGGTCCATCACGTAGGTGGCGACCGGCAACAGCGTGATGAACGCGTCGAGCTCGCCGAACGACAACATCAGGAGTCCGCGACGCGCATCCTGGATCGGCAGGACCTGCCGTCCGGTCAAATCGCGGTCGAGGTCGTTCCAGCGCAGAATCTGGTTGTCCACCCCCACCTGCTTCATGCGCAGATCGTCCATGCCGTGCACGTCGCGCTCGCTTCGCTTCACCACGAGCGTGGTGCGCAGCCGGAGCAGGGGCCGGCTGATGACGCGGCCCTGTGCGCCGGAACCCGGGCGCACCATGAGCGGGATCACGTCGATGCGACGGCGGTTGAACGCCGCGGGCGGAGCGTCCGGTCGGTAGCGGAACTCGAGTCCGGTGCGCTCGGCGATCAGCGCCAGATAGTCGGCCGCGATTCCCTCGAAGACGCCGTCGCTGACGAAACCGACCGGCGGCAGCTGCCCCTCGGGGGTGACGTACACGTTGCCGCGGGACGCGCCGATCCAGGCCCGCTCCTCGTCGCTGAGCTCGGGCGCGCGGTTCTGCGCGGCGAGCGCCCGCCCGAGACCGAGCAGCACCGCGACCCACAGACAAAACGACGCGACCGAGGCCAGACCCGACCGGCAGTGCCGACGGCAGCGCAACCGCGATGCCGCCGCGGCCATGGCCGCATCGCCGCTTCCTCGGCCGCGACATCTGGTCTGCCGTCTCGCCATCGCGAGCTAGCAGACGGCCCTTGCCGAGCGGGCGCAAGAGTCGGCTGCACCCCCAGCCCGAGCGCCGTCGTGACGCGCCCAGCGTTTCCCGAAGAGCGCCGGTCAGCGAACGGCGAACACGTAGCAGGCGCCGGCGTCCGTCCTGTCGTTGTTCGCCTGCTCGCCGCCGACTCCGACCGCAGCACTGTCTTCGAACGGCGCCGCGACCAGGGCGATCTCGCCACTCACCGCCACCGCAAAGCCGAAACCATCGCCTGCGTCGGTGTTGCTCGCCTTCAAGTAGTGTCGCTGAGTCCAGGTATCGCCGTCGCGCACGAAGGCGTAGGCGGCGCCCGCGTCGCGAGCTCCATCGCCGGTGCCGTCGCCGTCGATGCCGGTAGCCTCACTGTCTTCGCCGGGAGCGCCGACCGCGAGGAGCGTGCCGTCGAAGGCGAGCGCCGCGCCGAACGCATCGCCGCGCCCACTGTTGTCGGCCTTGACGTAGCTGCGGGGCGACCAGACGTCGCCGCTCCTACGGTAGGCGTAGACGGCGCCCGCCCCGGGCGAGCTGTCGTCCGCCTGATCGCCACCGATGACGCGCGCGGCGCTGGCTTCGCCCGGAGCACCCACGGCGATCAGATCGCCGTGGACGGCGACCGCGGTGCCGAAGAGGTCCTCGGTACCCGTGTTGGTCGCCTTCAAGTACGCCTCGGCGTGCCACATGCCATTACGCAGCCGGTACACGTAGGCCGCGCCCGACTCCGGCGTTGCGTCGTTGTCGCCGTCACCGTCGACGCCGATCGCGGCGCTGTCCTCGTTCGGCGCTCCGACCACCAAGGTCTCGTCGTGCAGCGCCAGCGACGTGCCGAACCCGTCGAAGCCGCCGGAGTTGGTCGCCTTGATGTAGGCCTCCTGCGACCACTGGTCGCCGACCCGGCTGAACACGTACACCGCCCCCGAGTCGACGACGCTGTCGTCGCCCTGAGCGCCGCCGACGCCGCGCGCACCGCTGTCCTCGCCGGGAGCCGACACGGCGATGCGGTCGCCACTGATCGCCACGACCGACCCGAAGCGATCGTTGTCGCCGGTGTTCGAGGCCTTGAGGTAGGCCTGGAAGACGTAGCCAGCGCCCTGGCGCACGAAGACGTAGGCGGCACCGCTGCTCGGCGAGCGGTTGTTGAACTTGTCGCCGTTGACGCCGCGCGCGTCGCTGGATTCGTGAGGAGCGCCGACCACCAGCAAGTCGCCGGAGATCGCGACCGCTGCGCCGAACATGTCCGCGTTCTCGGCGTTGGTCGCCTTCACCATCGCCGCCTGCTGCCAGCCAGCCGCGCCGCGCTCGACCACGTACACGGCGCCGGCATCGGCCGCGACGTTGTTGAACGGATCGCCGAGGCTGTCCTCCAGCGGCGTGCCGATGGCCATGCGCAGGCCGTCGGTGGCGACCACCGTGCCGTAGGCGTCGAGGAGGTCGCTGTTGGCGGCCTTGGCGTAGGCGCTCTGCGCCAGGGTCGGAGCCACTCGGTGCACGCGCAGGGTGTAGGTGCGCTCCACGTGGCCGTCCGCGGAGGTGAGCGTCACCGGGATCGTGCGGTCTCCCAGGGCAAGATCGAACGGATAGGGTCGACCGACCGTGGCCAGGGTGCCGTCGACGGCGAGGGTCACGCCCGGCTCGGCCACCTGCGCCGTCAGCGCCAACTGCGGCGCCGCCAGCGTCAAGTCGTACTCGAGAACGTCGGGGTCGAAGGACGGGTCGAGCACCCCCACCGATGCTGCCAAGTCCTGCAGGCCGGGCGCGCGCTCGACCGCCACGTGGTAGGTGCGGCTGCTCTGCGCCTGCGGACCGCTGACCACCACACGCATGTCGGTGCGGCCGGGTACGAGCGACCACGGTCCGGACGGCTGGCCGGACGCTACGGCGATGTCGTTGACGGTGAGTGCCGATCCGGGCGCGCCCACACGCGCGACCACGGTGACCTCCGACTCGGCGTAGGGAAGCGCAACTGTGTACTCCGTCCGCGCGGGGTCGAACGATGGATCCAGCGTTCCTGGAACGACGAGCAGCTCGCTGGCGGTGGCCGAAGCGACCTTGGAGTGGCGACCACACGCTGTCGCGAGGAGACAGAGCGAGAGGCCGGCCGCGCAGCGCAGACCGGCAGTGGAGGGTGTCGAACGGATCATGGCCAGGCTGTGTGCCCCGGTTTGTCAGGCGCTCCCGGGTGGAAGGGGAAGGGGAGGCAGATGGGGCGCGGAAGGCTACCTCATGGCGCATCGCCCCTCACGCGCGTGCCGAGATCGCACGCCAAGGTCCGCCACCGTGGGCGGTCTCGTTTCGCGACGGCGTGCGAGGACGCGCGCGTGTCGGTCGTCCGCACCAGCGCTCCGCGCCGGCGCAACCCCGGCCGGGTGTTCGCGACCTGGCCCTGCCAAGGTGCCTTGCGCTTCTCGCGACGCATCCTGGCCGGCTACGCTGGCTCGATGACGTACGCGCTGGCGTGTCTTGCCGCTCTTCCGCTCTTCGCTGCACCGCAGTCGCCGCCGCCCGACCCTGCTCCCCCGCGCACGCGGGCCGAGCGCAGCGACTGGCACGAGACCTCGCGCAACGCCGACGTCGACGCCTTCCTCGACGCGCTGGCGCAGCTCCCGCACGGAGGACGACTGCGCGTCGAGAATCTCGGTCGGACGGTGCAAGGCCGACCGCTGCGCGTGGTGCGCGTCCGTGAACCACACGCGTCCCCGCGCCTGCGCGCCCTCCTGCTCGCCGACATCCACGGTGGTGAAGTCGAGGGCAAGGAGGCCGTGCAGATCCTCCTACGCGAGATCGCACTCGGTGAGCACAGCGCGCTCCTCGACGCCGTGGAACTGGCGGTCGTGCCGGTGTTCAACGCCGACGGCAACGACGAGATCGATCGCGGCAATCGGTTCGAACAGAACGGGCCCGACGCCGGAGTCGGTCGACGACACAACAGCCAAGACCGCGACCTCAACCGCGACTTCATCAAGCTCGAATCGCCGGAAGCTCGCGCCCTGCTGCGCCTGTTGGCCAGCTTCGACCCGCACCTCTTCATGGACCTGCACACCACCAACGGGTCCTACCACGGCTACCACCTCACGTACTGCACGTCGCTCAACGGCAACGTCGATCCCGACATCGCGGCCCTCATGCACGAGCGCTTCCTCCCGGCGGTGCGGCAACGCATGCGCGAGGCGCACGGCTACCGCATCTTCGACTACGGCAACTTCGGCAGACAGGGTCCGGAGAGCGGCTGGACCACCTTCAGCGCCGATCCGCGGCTGGCCATCAACTACGTCGGCCTCCGGCACTGCCTCAGCCTGTTGTCGGAGGCCTACAGCTACCTTCCGTTCGAGGACCGCGCCAAGGTGACCCGAGCCTTCGTGCTGGAGTCGCTGACCGAGCTGGTGCAGCGAGCCGACGAGGTGCTCGAGCTGCGCGCCATCGCCGTCGAGCGCGGAGCCTCCATGCCGTTCCGCTTCGCCCACGAGCTGGCGCCGCCGGTGCAAGGCGAGCTCCTGGTCGGAGCCGTCGACGAGCAGGAGGTACCCGGTCTGGGCAAACGCTTGTGCGTTCGCCCGGAGTTCCACGCCGTGCAGGCACCGCTCCAAGTGCGTTTCGTCGCCAAGAAGGAGCGCCCGCTGCCCAAGGCATGGGCCATCCTCGGAGCCCACGACCTGGTCGCCAACATCGTGCGGGCGCACGGCATCGACGTCTTCACCACGACCGAGCCCCTTGAAGCGCCGGCGCAGCGCTTCGTGCCCGAGGGGGTCCGCCGCCAGGGACGTCCGTTCCAGGGGCACCGACTGGTGCAGTTGACAGGCAAGCTGAGCGAGGAAGCCGCGAGTCTGCCCGCCGGCACCCTGGTGGTGGGTGCCGACCACGCTTTGGCCCGCCTCGCCGCCCAGCTCCTCGAGGCGGACAGCGACGACGGACTGGCGACCTGGGGCTACTTCGACCGCGACCTCGACGCCGGCAGCTATCCCGTCCTGCGGCTCGACCGAGCGCCGTCGCCCCGCAGCCTTCGCGCCATGATCGGGAGCGACGCGGTCTTCCCGACGCTGGTGCCCTACCTGCCCGGAGCCGACGCCGACGAGACGGTTGCACGGCTGGAGCTGTCGGTCGTCGAGCCGGGCACGCGCGTCCCGCCACGGGGCTTCGAGCCGGACGTGCGCTTTGCCGGGCGCAAGCTGCGCTACCGACTGCAAGGCGCGACGAGCGAAGACCTGGAACACATGGAGACCGACGCGACCGATCGCCGCCGCAGCGGCGAGCTCGGCACGTCGGTGCTGGTCACGCGCCGGGCGGGAGTCACCCATGCCGAACTCGTGCAGGCGTGCGAAGCCCTGCGCCGCGCGGGCGTCACCGAGGTCCTGCTGTCGCCTCCGGAGTGAGAGACGTCCTGTCGTGCGCGCGTCGTGCCGACGCGCGCAACGGCCCCCCGCATCAGTGTGCGTAGCGGGCGCGGATGCGTGGCACCAGGTAGTCGGCGAAGGCCCGCTCGAAGTCGTGCTGCGGCGCGAAGCCGAAGTCGCGCCGGGCGGCGCTGTCGTCGACGTCGGCCGGCCAGGAGTCGACGATCGCCTGACGCTGCAAGTCGGGCTTGAACGTGATCTGCGCCTCCGGGAAGTGCCGGCGCACCTCGTGGGCGATCTCTTCGGCCGACGGGCTGAAAGCCCCGAGGTTGTACACCTGTCGCGACAGCTTGCCCGCGTCGGCGTGGGCCAGAGCGAGCAGCGCATCGATCGCGTCCGGCATGGTCATGAACGGGATGCGGGCGTCCGGCCGCACGAAGCACGCGTACGGCTTGCCATCTGCCGCCGCGTGGATCATCTCCGGCGCGTAGTCGCTGGTACCTCCCGACGGCATGGTGTCGGTCGAGATGAGCCCGGGAAAGCGCACGCTGCGGAAGTCGACGATGTCGGGGATGCGGTCCTGGGCCAGCCAGCGGTAGTGCTTGGCGTAGTAGCGGCCCAGGTGCTCGCAGTAGAGCTTGTTGCAGCCGTACATCGTCGTCGGCTGCAGGTAGTCGTCCTCCTTGACCTTGCCCGCCGAAGCCTTGGTCTTCAGGTCGGGCATGCCGTACGCGGCGATCGAGCTGGGAAAGACGAAGCGCACGCGCTTGCCGTGCGACCGCGCTTGCTCCGCTGCCAGGCGCAGGAGGTTGATCGTGCCGCCGACGTTGACGTCGTGCGCGGTCTCCGGCGCGAACTCGGCGCGCGTCGACAGCAACGCCGCCAAGTGGTAGACCTCCCGGATCTCGAACATCGCCAGCAGGCGCTCGAGCAACGCCCCGTCGCAGATGTCCCCCACGTGCGTCGACATGCAGCAGTCCCGCAGGTCGCGCGGGAGTTCACGCACGTCCAGCGCGACCACGTCGCGCCGCCCGCGCTCCCACAGCGCGCGGATGAGCCCGTGGCCGACTTCGCCGCCGGCCCCGGCGATGAGAATGGCTGAGTGGCGGCGCCCGCCGCGATCGGTCGTCGACATGCTGTGCTCGTCGGTTCCGGATTCTGCCGGGCGACGCCGCCGTTTCCAACGGTGCGGGAGGGCGGTGGTGGCGCGGTGAAGACGGGTGCCTACCGCTGGGCGTGGCTGGCGCTGCCGCTCGTCGTCCTCGGCCTCGTCCCCGGCTGGTTCGGCGGCGACGAGGTGCAGCTGGTCGAGGCCGGCCGGCAGGCCGCGGTGCCCACGCCGCACTACGGCGCACAGGCGTTGTTCTACCGGCCGCTGGCCTGGCACGCCCTCGCCCTGCAGCTTTCGTGGCTGGGATCCTGGCCACGCCTCGTGCACAGCCTCGACGTGCTGCACCATCTGCTGAACGCTCAGCTGTTGGCACGCCTGCTCGGCCGGACCTGCCCGCAGCTACGCCGCGGCCCGGTGTTCCTCGCCTTCGCGGTGTCGCCGCTGGCGCTCGGAGCCGCCGGCTGGAGCGCTGCCGCGGTCGACCGCTTCGCGCTCACCGGCATGCTCGCCGCGGCCAGCTGCGTGCTCGCCGCAGCCGGGGGCCCGCCCGCCGCGCGGGTGCTCGGCGCCGGCCTGCTGACAGCGGTCGCGCTGATGTGCAAGGAGACCGCGGTGGTGCTGCCGGCGCAGCTCGCCGTGATCTGGTGGTGGCGCCCGAGCGCCGTCGACCGGCGCGCCTGGGCCATGGTCGCTGCCATCGTGGCGCTGTACCTCGCGTGGCGGTGGTTCGGCTACTTCGCGCACGTCGCGCCTTCGGCCGCCAGCCCCGCGTACGCCATGTCGCTCGCTCCGGCGCGCCTTGCCAGCAACGCCGCCATCTACGCCGCCGCGCCTTTCCCGCCCTGGATCGCCAACATCGAGCTCCTGCGCCGACAGCCCGAGCAGCATCTGTGGGCGATCGGGTTCGGGGCCGGCCTGCACGGCCTGCTCGTGTGGATGCTGGCGCGGGCGACGACCAACCGCCTGGCGCTGGCGTACGTCGCCGCCTACACCGTCGCGGTGGCACCCATGCTGCCTCTCGCCAAGGTCGAGCTGCATTACACGTACGTGGCGGCCCTGCCGTTCGCGGTGGTCGTGGCGCGCCTGTGGGACTCGCACCTCACCCGCACCCGTCGCACGCTGCTCGTGCTGACGCTGGCGTCGGTCTGGGCAAGAGGTGTCGGCATCAGCCTGAAGTTGTGGCGACACGGCACGGTCGAGGCCGTGGCCCGCGCCGCCCTGGCCCAACACCCGCCGCCGGCTGCCGGCACGACGGTCGTCGTCGCCGGCGAGCCCGGCGCGCCGCTCTCGGTCCTCGACCGCGCCTTCGCCGGCGTGCCGACGGTCGAGGGCTGGCGCGTCGTCGTCATGCCCGACGCGACGCCGCGACCGATGGCGGAATGGTGTCTGCGCCTGGCCACCGACGGCGCCGTCACGTTGCTGCCGCCGGCGCGCTGAGTCGCCGCCTGCCAGCGACGCGCGCCCCGGTGTCGATTCTGCGCTTGCCGCCGCCCTTCCGCGCCCGTGTAGTGGCAGCGCTCGGTCGCTCCGGCCGCGCACAAGACCTGGGAGGCAGCATGGATCTCGGAATGATCGGGCTCGGCCGCATGGGCGGCAACATGAGCGAGCGCCTGTTGCGCAGCGGCCATCGCGTCGTCGGCTTCGACCGCGGCGCCGAATCGGTGGCGTCCGCCAAGCGGCGCGGCGTCGAGACCGTCGACTCGTTGGCGGCGCTGGTTCGGGCGCTGCCGCCCCCGCGCGCGCTGTGGATGATGGTTCCGGCCGGCGCCGCCGTCGACGAGACGATCGATGCGCTGCTGCCGATGCTCGCAAGCGACGACGTCCTCATCGACGGCGGCAACTCCAACTACAAGGACAGCCAACGCCGGGCGCAGCAGGTCGCGAGCCAGCGGATCCACTACGTCGACGCCGGCACCAGCGGTGGCGTGTGGGGGCTCAAGGAGGGCTACAGCCTCATGGTCGGCGGCGACGCCACTGCCATCGAGCGCCTGCGCCCGATCCTGTCGGCGCTCGCCCCCTCCCCCGACCGCGGCTGGGGGCGGGTCGGCGGCCCCGGCGCCGGCCACTTCGCCAAGATGATCCACAACGGCATCGAGTACGGCATGATGCAGGCGTTCGCCGAGGGCTTCGCGATCATGGACAAGAAGCGCGAACTCGGCCTCGATCTGGCGCAGGTGGCCGAGGTCTGGCGCTTCGGCAGCGTCGTCCGCTCCTGGTTGCTCGACCTCACCGCTGCCGCGCTCGCGAACGACGCCACGCTCGGCGACGTGGCCGCCTACGTCGCCGACTCCGGCGAAGGACGTTGGACGGTGCAGGAAGCGATCGACCTGGGCGTGTCGGCGCCGGTGATCACCGAGTCGCTGCTCCGTCGCCTGCGCTCGCGCGAGAGCGCGCCCTACGCCGACCGCCTCCTCGCCGTCATGCGCCAGGCCTTCGGCGGACACGCCGTGCACACCCGAGAAGCGTGATGACCTCGCCGCTGCACACCGAACGTCACCTGGTGATCGTGCTGGGCGCCACCGGCGACCTCATGCGGCGCAAGCTGCTGCCCGTCCTGCACGAGCTGACCGAGGCGGGAGCCTCCTACCACCTGCTGGCGGTCGCGCGCAGCAAGGACCTCAACGACGATTCGTACCGCCAGCAGGCAGTCGAGGCCTTGGTCGAATTCGGACGACTCACCGACGAGCAGGCCACCACGTGGGCAGCGGCCAACGTGTCGTACGGGTCGATCGGCACCGGAACGGCGGCCGACTACCGTGCGCTGCGCGCGCGCATCGAGCAGGTCGAACGCGACCGCGGCCTGCCCGGCAACCGCATCTTCTACCTGTCGCTGCCGCCGGAGACCTTCCCCAAGACCATCTCGGGCCTGGGCGAAGCGGGGCTCAACCGCTCCGGCTCCGGCTGGACGCGCCTGGTGGTCGAGAAGCCGTTCGGTACCGACCTGGCCACGGCGCAGGCCCTCAACGATCTCGTGCACCGGCACTTCGACGAGACCCAGGTGTACCGCATCGATCACTACCTGGGGAAGGAGACCGTGCAGAACCTGGTGGCGTTCCGCTTCGGCAACGCCATCTTCGAGTCGCTGTGGAACCGTGACCGCATCCAGTCGGTGGAGATCACCGTGGCGGAGAGCCTCGGCGTCGAGAAGCGCGCCGGCTACTACGACCAGGCGGGGGCTCTGCGCGACATGATGCAGAACCACCTCACCCAGCTGCTCACGCTCACGGCGATGGAGGTGCCGGCCCGCTTCGACGCGCGCGCCATCCGCCACGAGAAGGAGAAGGTCTTGCGCTCGATCGTGCCCTACTCGCCGGACGACGTCGTCTTCGGCCAGTACGGCGCCGGCGAGATCGACAGCCAGCCGGTCCCCGCCTACCGCGAAGAACAGGGCGTCGCGCCGAACTCGCACACCGAGACCTTCGTCGCCATGCACCTGCGCATCAACAACTGGCGCTGGCAAGGCGTGCCCTTCTTCTTGCGCACCGGCAAGCGCCTGCCACAACGCCAGAGCAAGATCGTCGTCACCTTCCGCCGCGCACCGGTGGCCATGTTCGGCTTCAACGACGAGGCGGTGATGAGCAACCGCTTGGTCATCCGCCTGCAGCCGGAAGAAGGCTTCGAGCTCGACTTCGGTGCCAAGGCTCCGGGCGACCGCTTCGTGCTCAAGCGCCAGCGCCTGCAGTTCGCCTACAAGGACGCCTACGGCGAGCTGCCCGACGCGTACCAGACCCTGCTCTACGACGTGATGCAAGGCGACCAGACGCTCTTCGTCCACGCCGACGAGGTCGAGTCGTCGTGGCGCCTGTATGCGCCGCTGCTCGAAGAACCGCCGCCGCTGCTGCCGTACGCAGCCGGCACCTGGGGTCCCGAAGCGGCGCAAGCGCTGCTGCGGCGATGACCACGCGGCCCACGTTCACGCGCTGCGTCGATGCCGCTGCGCTGGCGTGCGCCGGCGCCGACGCCATCGTCGCCGCGGCCGCCCGTGCCCAAGCGGCGCACGGCGACTTCCGGCTGGCGCTGTCGGGTGGCAGCACGCCCATCCCCACCTACGCGTCGTTGTGCCAGCGCGACGTCGACTGGAGCCGCGTGTCGGTCTTCTTCAGCGACGAGCGCTGCGTCGCGCCCGGCGATCCCGCCAGCAACTACGGCCGCGCGGCGGAGGCGCTGTTGCGCCACGTCCCGTTGCCGGCCGAGCGGGTGCACCGGATGCCGGGCGAGTTGCTCCCGAGCGAGGCGGCAGCTCGCTACGAGGAACTCCTGCGCCAAGCGTTCGGCGCCGCGGACGACCGCACCTTCGACCTGTGCCTGCTCGGCCTCGGTGCCGACGGGCACTGCGCGTCCTTGTTTCCCGGGAGCGCCGCGCTGCAGGTGCACGACCGCTGGGTCGCGGCAACCGAGGCGCCGGCGGGTGTGCAGCCAAGGCATCGCTTGACCCTGACCTTCGCCGGGATCCAGCGCAGCACCGACGTCCTGTTCCTCGTCGCCGGCGCCGACAAGGTGCCGGTGGTGCAGGCCCTCCAGCGCGATCCGCAAGCGGCCCCCTACCCAGCCGCCGCCGTGCGGGCGCGGGCTCGCGTGCGCTACCTGCTCACCGACGAGGCATGGGCCGGCCCGGCGCGGCACAATCGCTAGCGTGCGCCGCCTCGTCGCCCTCGCCGCCGTGGCCCTGCTGCCGACGGCGGCTCCCCACCCGCTGGACGGACCTGACCTCGACCTGCGCGTCCGCATCACCGAGAGCGCGGTGACCCTCGACGTCGGGCTCAACCTCGCCTTCCTCGACGAGGTCCTGCCCATGGCCCGCGCCGACGAGTTCGAGGTGGCCGAGCACGAGCAGCCTCTGCTGCGGGACCGCGCCTTCGCCTGGCTCCGCCTCCGCACCCGCGTGCGTGTCGACGCCCAGGATGTGCCACTCGAACTCGCCGGCTTCCACGTCGATCCTGGCGACCGCGGCACCTTGCCACTGTTCCCGAACTTCGGCAGCAAGGCGCTGGTGCACGCGCGCTTTCGCCTCGCCTGCCCGACGACGCAGCCGCCGGGCACGGTGAACTTGGTCTGGCAGGCGTTCCCTCCCGACCTCGCCACCGACCCACGCCGGGGCAAGACCTTCCTCCCCGTGCGCGCGCAGCTCATCGCCGGTGGCGACGAACGGACGATCGAGCTCCGCCACGACGAGCCCGAGTTCACCTGGCACGCCCCGGAAGCCGGCCTGACTTCGCGTCTGCTCCCTGTTCCCCGCCCCGTGGGCCCGGCGACCGTGGCGCTCCCCGTATCCTCGCTGGCGGCTCTCGTCGTGTTCGCCTGGTGGGCTCGACGCTCTTGGTCGCGCCGGCGTCGCGGCGAATGGCGGCGCGGTGACGGCGCCCGTCTCGCCGGCGTCGCCCTGCTCGGCGTGGGCCTCGCCGTCGTCCTCTGGCCGACGCTGCCCGTCCGCCTGCCGTTGCCCTGGCGTGCCCGCGCCGACCTCCCCACCGCTACCCAAGCGGCGGCGATCTTCCTGCCCCTGCACGAGAACGTGTACCGCGCCTTCGACCTCGACTCGCCCTCGCGTGTGTACGACGCGCTCGCCGCCAGCGTCGACGGCTCCTTGCTCGACACGGTGTACCAGGACGTCTATCGGTCCCTGGTCATGCACGATCAGGCCGGCGCCGTCGGCCGCATCCGCGCGCTGCGCCCGTTGACCACCGCGATCGAGTCGATCGGGCTCCTCGACGACGGCGCGACCCCGAGCTTCACCGTCGACGCCAGCTGGCAAGTCGACGCGTCGGTGTTCCACTGGGGTCACGCCCACGAGCGGAGCAGCGCGCTGCGTGCCCGCTACACGGTGGTCGGAACCGCCGAGGGCTGGCGCATCGCCGGCGCCGAGCCGCTGCAGCAGGAGCGGTTGCTGCCGCGCGCACCCGCTGCGGAGACGGGAAGGTGACCTCGGTCGAGATCGAGCGCCTGCGCTTCGGCTACGGACCCGGCGCCTTCGTGCTCGACCTGCCCCGTCTGCGTCTGGACGCCGGCGAAGTCGTCGCCTGCATCGGCCCGTCGGGCAGCGGCAAGACCACGCTGGTCAACCTGCTGGCCGGCATCGACGTGCCGCAGTCGGGCTCGGTGCGCCTCGACGGCGTCGCGATGTCAGCGCTGCCTGACGCGGCGCGCCGCGCCTTTCGGTTGGCGCGCATCGGCTTGCTCTTCCAAGAGCTGGAGCTGCTCGACTACCTGTCGGCGCTCGACAACGTGCTGCTGCCGTTCCACCTGGCTGGCCGGGCCGCGGTGACCGCGGCCCGCATCGGGGCCGCGCGCGCTCTCGCTGCATCCATGGGCCTGACCCCGCCCTTGCTCGAACGGCGACCGGCGCAGCTCAGCCAAGGCGAGCGACAACGCGTCGCGCTCTGCCGAGCGCTGGTCACCGAACCCAGTCTCGTGCTGTGCGACGAGCCGACCGGCAACCTCGACCCGCGAACCGCGACGACCGTTCTCGACCTGCTGCTCGACGAGGTGCGCCGGCGTGGCGCCACGCTCCTGATGGTCACCCACGACCACGCGCTCCTGCCGCGCTTCGACCGGGTGATCGACATGTCGAACCTCTGCTCGGCCGCGGAGGCTCCTGGGTGAAGGGCTTGCTGTTCCTCACCTGGGCGCACCTGCGGCGCCACGTGGGCCGCAGCGCCATCCTGGTGCTCTGCTTGGCGCTGACGCTCTACCTGCCGGTCGCCGGCGGCCTGCTGGTGGCGCAGTACGAACGCGACCTCACGGCCCGCGCGCAGGCCACGCCGATGGTGCTCGGTGCCAAGGGCAATCGCTTCGACGTCGTCCTCGCCGCGCTCTACTTCCGCGGCGGTCGCGTCGAAGACCTGCCGCAGGCCGCCGTCGACAGCCTGCGCGGCGAAGGCGCGGGCACGGTGATCCCTCTGCATCTCGGCTTCACCACCCGGTCACGGCCCATCGTCGGCACCAGCCCCGAGTACTTCGAACTGCGCCACCTGCGACCGGCGCAAGGATCGCTGCCCCTCATCCTCGGCGATGCCTGTGTCGGCGCCGACGTCGCGCGCGAACTCGGCCTGGAGCCGGGGAGCACGCTCTTCTCCGACCCCCGCGACATCTTCGACATCACGGTGCCGCCGGCGCTCAAGATGCACGTCGTCGGCACGTTGCCGCGCACCGGTACCGCCGACGACGGTGCGGTCTTCGTCGACGTCAAGACCGCCTGGGTGATCGCCGGCCTGGCGCACGGCCACCGGGATCCCCAGCGTGGCGTCGACCCCGACCTCGTTCTGAAACAAGGCGGCGGCAACGTGACTCTCAGCGAGGCGATGATCGAGTACCAGGAGATCACGCCCGAGAACCTCGCCGACTTCCACTTCCACGGCGACCCCGCAACGCTCCCGCTCACCGCCGCCATCTTCGTCCCCGACTCGCCCAAAGCCGCGACGATGGTGAAGGCCAAGGTGAACGTCGAAGGCCACTACCGGATGCTCATCGCCGAAGACGTGGTGCGCGACCTCGTCGGCTTCGTGTTCCGGGTCAAGGCCCTGTTCGATGCGCTCACGCTGGCGCTGGGCGCCATCACGTCGGCGCTGGCGACGCTGGTGCTCCTGCTCTCGGCCAGGCTGCGTCGCCGCGAGATGCACACGTTGCACCGCCTCGGCTGCAGCCCCGGCACGGTGGCGACGCTGTACGCCAACGAGATCGCCGCCATCGTGCTGGCGGCGGCGGCGATCGCCGCCGCCTTGGTTGCCCTGACGCTCTGGCTGGGCCCGAGCCTGCTGTTCTCGTTGGCTCGGCCCTGACCGTAGCCGATGCGCCGGTCGCCTGCGCGGCGCGGCGCGACGGCTCGATCGGCCAGGGCGAACAGATCAGTTGAACTCGACCGGCAGGCCGTACCCGAGCGAGCTGGTGGCGAAGAAGATGCCGGTCGTCGCCGTCGTCGTGTTCGAGCTGTCGAACATGCGCGAGACCTGCACGATCTTGCTCAGGTTCGACGTCGGCAGGGTGACCGTCACGCCGCTCGAGTTGCAGATCGGCAGACCTGCCTGGCCGGCATCCACGGTGTGTGCCTGGAAGTACAGCTGTGCCCCCGCGAAGTGGTTGGGCACCGCCAAGGTGAAGCCTTCCTGGCTGGACAGGGTGCCGGTCGTACCGGTGTTGCCGATGAAGAACGGCGGCACCGCGAGGTCGGTGAGCAGATTGCTGCACAGACCGGGGAACGGCAGATTCGGATTCGAGGTACCGATCGACAGGAGCGCCGGCGCGCTGATGGCGCCGTTCGTGACTCCGATCTGCATGGTCAGGTAGCCGGCCATGTCGGCGAACGACGAGCTGATGGTCGACGCCGACGTGCGGCCGGTGCAGACGCAGCCGGTGCCGGTCGTCGACGCGGCGGACGTCGTCACCGAGCTCGCGTCCGAGTCGATCGTCGCGAAGGTGCCGGACACGGTGTTGCTGACGATGGTCACCTCCCAGGTCAGGGAGCCGCCCGGCCACACGTAGCTCGGGAACAGGATGTCGGTGTTGGCGCCGGCGAACGGCTGCGGCCCCGGCGACACGGTCGTGCCCTGCGGCCCCCAGTTCAGGGTCTGGTTGGTGAGCACCTGCGTGCTCGACGTGAAGTTCTGCGCGAACACGCGCGACACGTCGGCGTAGCTGGCCGGCCCGGTGCCGATCGACATGTCGATGACGATGGTGCGCGTGCCCGCGTAGGTGGTGACCACGCCGGGCGTGTTGGCGCGGAACGACAGGCTGGAGATGGTCAACGGCCCGGCCGGCAGATCCGAGTGGATCTGCTGGTAGCGACGCAAGGTGGCCGACGTGAAGGGGAAGGCATTGGAGCCGCTGCCTTCGACGCCGTTCGCCGTGATCGGCGAGACGAAGGGGAGTTGCGCCACCGCGGTGGCTGCGAATGCGAACGTGGTGAGAAGCGAACGCATGGAGTCGGGATCTCGAGGAACGAGGACAGAGTGGATGGCCGGGAAGTTCCGGCGTCGAGGAACTCTAGCCGTCCCCTCGGGCTCGGCAAACCGGGTCTACCCGCGCCGGCACCTGGGCCTGGGCCTGGGCCGACCAACGGCCGGGCGTTCCCCATGTCGCACTCGTCGCACCGGCTTGATCCCCCTACGATCGCGGCGCCATGACATCGCGCCCTGGCCTCCTCCTCGCCGGTCTGGTCTCGGTCACAGCTTGCGGCGGCGATCCGCCCGCCCCCGCCGCCGCCCCCTACGTGCTGGCCAGCTTCTACCCGCTGACCTACTTCGCCAACCGAATCGCCCAGGGCACCGTCGAGGTCGGCTGCCCGCTGCCGCCGGACACCGACCCCGTCACGTGGCGGCCCGACCGCCACGACGTCGAGCTGCTGCAGCAAGCCAGCCTGGTGCTGATCAACGGCGCCTCCTTCGAGCAGTGGGTGGACAAGGTCAGCCTGCCGCAGAGTCGCGTCGTCGACACCTCTCGAGGCCTGACCGACCGACTGCTGACGTACGAGACGGTGACCCACAGCCACGGCGCCGGCGGCGCGCACACGCACACCGGCACCGACGGCCACACCTGGCTCGATCCCAACAACGCCAAGGTGCAGAGCCGCGCCGTGCACGACGCGCTCGCCAAGGCGTTCCCGGCGCACGTCGCCGAGTTCGCCGCTGGCCTCGCTCGACTGGACGAAGACCTCGACGCGCTGCACAGCGAGTTCCAGGCGGTGACCGCCAAGATCGGCACCGCGGCCGTCCTGGCGTCGCATCCGGCCTACAACTACCTGGCGTCGCGCTACGGCTGGCAGGTGCGCGATCTGCATCTCGACCCTGGAGCACAGCCCAGCGATGCCGACGTCGAAGCAGCGCGCGCGGCCCGCGGTAGCGGCAAGGCCGTCCTGCTGTGGGAGACGGAGCCCACCGACGCCATGCGCACCACCCTGAGCGCCCTCGGGGTCGAGAGCGTGGTGTTCTCCCCGTGCGAGACGACGCCACCCGCCGGCGTCGACTACCTCGCCGCGATGCGCGCCAACTTGCAGCGCCTCGCCGCCGCGCTCGACTCCTGATCGACGCGGCCGGCCCCGCCGGGCGCTACCATCGCCGTCGCATGCCGCCCGTCGCCCGCCCGCACACGCTGTTCTCCTTCCTGGCGCTCGCCTCGCTGGCCTTCGCCCAGAGCCGATCGCTGCCGCTCGACCTCGACGCGCGGGTGGACGCGGCGATGCAAGCGTTCGAGGTTCCCGGCCTGTGCGTCGCCATCGTCCGCGACGGCAAGATCGCGCTGGCCAAGGGCTACGGAGTGCGACACCTGGGAAGCCAGACTCCGGTCGACGCCCACACCCGGTTCGGGATCGCATCCAACACCAAGGTGTTCACGGCGCTCGCTCTCGGCCTGCTGGTCGAGGCCGGTCGCCTCGAGTGGGATGCGCCGGTGCAACGCTACCTTCCGGCCTTCCAACTGGCCGACCCCTACGTCTCGCGCGAGCTCACCGTGCGCGATCTGCTGGTGCACCGTTCTGGCCTCGGACTCGGCGCCGGTGATCTTCTCTGGTGGCCTGGCTCGACCTACGACCGCAAGGAGATCGTGCGTCGTCTGCGCCACGTCCCACTCGCCACCAGCTTCCGCAGCACCTACGCCTACGACAACGTGCTCTACTTGGTGGCGGGTGAACTCATCGAGGCGGTGAGCGGCAGCACCTGGGAGCGGTTCGTGGCCGAGCGGATCCTGGCGCCGGTCGGCATGGAACACAGCAGCGTGCGGCACAGCGATGCCGTCCCGTCCAACGGTACCGAGGCCAACGTCAGCGGCACCCATGCCGAGGTCGACGGCCGCGTGGTCGCGGTGCCGCCGATGACCAGCGACAACACCAACCCGGCCGGCGGCATCATGTCGTGCGCCGAGGACATGGCGAAGTGGCTGGGCGTGCTCCTGGCGCGCGGCCAGCTGGCCGACGGCTCGCGCCTGTTCTCGGCCAAGACCTACCGCGAGTTGACCACCTTGGTCACGCCGATCCCGATCGGTGACCCCGACCCGCTGCTCGGCGAACTGCGCCCGAACTTCAACGGCTATGCGCTGGGCTTGGCAGTGCGCGACTACCGCGGCCGCAAGGTTCTCACCCACACCGGCGGGCTGCCCGGCTTCGTGTCACGCGTGCTCCTGGTGCCCGAAGCGGGCGTCGGCATCGCCGTGCTGACCAACCAGGAGTCGATGCGCGCCATCGACGCCATCGTCTACCAGTTCGTCGACCACGTGCTCGGTGCCGACGACCGCGACTGGCTGGCGCTGCAGCAAACTGCGGACGCGCGCGCCCGCGCCAAGCTGGCTGCCGTCGACGAGAAGGCGCGGGCAACGCGGGCCGCCGGCGGTCCGCCATCGTTGCCGCTCGCGCGCTACGCCGGCACCTTCCACGACGCCTGGTGTGGCGACCTGATGATCGAAGCAACCGGCGACGGCCTGTCGATCCGCTTCGCTCATTGTCCACAGCTCTCCGGCAAGCTCGAACCCTGGCAGCACGACACCTTCGTGGCGCGCTGGCACGACCGCTCCCTGCGCGCCGACGCCTTCGTGACCTTCGCCCTCACCCCCGACGCCAACATCGACAGGGTCCGCATGCTCCCAGCCTCGCCGTCGGTCGACTTCAGCTTCGACTACCAGCATCTCGACCTCCGCCCCTCGGGCAAACCCGTAGGAAAGTAACAAGGAGGAGTCAGACTCCAACCTGTTACTAGGAGCCTGCGCCACGGGTAGCGAATGCGCCGCCCGTTCGGTTTCGTCGTGGGCGCGGGGCTAACTGACGGCGGTTCGACATCGAGCGATCGCTTGCTGGCCTCGCTCGTGGTAGATGCGGAGTGGACGCGCAGGGGCTGGATCAGGGCTTCGGGTCGCCTTTTCGATCACAACGGCACTCCTTTCGCTGCCATCCGGCGGAGGTTGAGCGCCAGGCAGACGAGGCTCCACTCGCCGGCGACCTTGCGCAGACCGCGCAGGCTGAAGGCTCGGAAGCCGAGCACGCCTTTCACCCATCCAAAGACGGGTTCGACGATGCTCTTTCGCTTTCGGTAGCGAGCACGCCCGCGCTTGGTGGCCAGCTTCTTCTGCATCGCCCGGGTGCGCGGACAGGCGGCACTCGGTGGACGCACGTCTTTGCCCTCGCGCCCGAGCGACACGTAGCCGTCGATACCGCGTTCCTCCAGCCGTGTCAGGTCGCGCTCGTTCTTGTAGCCGGCGTCGGCGAGCACACGCTTTGGCATCTTCGCAGTGTTATCGGCGGCGGCGTCTACGGTTGGCATCAGCAGTCCCATGTCCTTGGGGTTCTGACTCACCGTCGCGGGCAACCACGATCTGCGCCTCGTCATCCACCGCGACTTGTGCGTTGTAGCTCTGCTCGAACGACTTGCCGCCCGTCGGCATGATCCGACTGTCGGGATCGGTGAAGTTCTCTTGGTCGCGCGGCTCCGGCAGCACCCGTTCGGGCTCGTTCGTGCCAGCCTTGGCGTTGCTGTCTTCCTGCGCCTCTGCCGCGCGCTTGGCTTCCGCCTCGGCAGCCTTGCGCTCCTCAAGCCGCTTCTTCGCCGCCTGAATGGCCTTCAGCCGCGTTTTCCGGTTGCTCAGTTCCTGCGGCAACTCGTCACCGCGGAAGTCCGGACCGAAGGTCTGATCGTCCACCGCGTCCTGCTCGCGAGCCGCCTGCGTCAACTTGCGGATCTCGCTGCGCAGCTTCTTCTCTTCCATGAGCATCCGGTCATAGCTCATCGCCTTGTGCTTGCTGGCGTTCGCCTTCACCTTGCTGCCGTCAACCGCGATCGTCCCCATCTTGACCAGACCCGCTTCCTGCGCCAGCTGCACGACCTGCACGAACAGCCGCTGGAACTCGTCGAGGTTCTCCTCACGAAAACGGCAGATCGTCCGATGGCTTGGCTTCAGGCCTGCCGCGATCACCCGAAAAGCCACGCTGTCCTCGATCTGGGCCGCGATCCTCCGCGAAGCAAACGTGCCCGTGCAGTAGCCGTAGATCAGTAGCGCCAGCATCACTCTCGGCGGGTAGGCCTGCTCGCCCTTGCCGCATCTTCGGTAGCCCTCGAGCAGCGCCTCGATGTTCATCTGCTCCACCGCGTCGATCACGAACCACGCCAGGTGCCCCTCCGGCAACCAGTCGCTCGGCGACGGTGGCAGCAGCAGGCCCTGCCGCCGATCGTCTTGTTTCCGAAACGCGCCCATGCCCTACCTACGGTAGGCGGCCGCGCACAGGATCCTCCCTCTACCGATTCTTCAGCGCTTCACGGTCATCCCGTGGCGCAGGCTCCTAGGCACGTCGCAGGGCTTGGGTGGCGCTGAGGCGGGACGCGCGCCAGGCGGGGAGGGCGCCGCCCAGCAGGCCCAGCAGGAGCGCCACGCCGACGGACACGCCGACGACGAAAGGCGTCACGCGGAAGCCGAAGACGATCTCGCTGAAGGTCTGGAAGTTCATGGTTCCGGTCTGGATGCCGTTGAGCGGCACGAGCAGCAGGCAGCCGACGGCGCCGCCCAGCAGGCCCAGCAGCGCCGCCTCCAGCAGGAAAGACGCGAAGATCGCGCCCGAACGGAAACCGAGGGCGCGCAGCACGCCGATCTCGTGCGTGCGCGAGGCCACCGCCGACAGCATGGCGTTGACACCGGTGAACACCGCGCCGATGCCCATCACCAGCCCGAGGAAGATGCCGACCAGGCTCAGCGCGACCGACAGAGCCATGGTCTGACCCTGCAGGTAGTCGCGCTCGTCTTGCACCTTGGCCGGCACCCGCTCGTCACCCTCCATGCGCTTGGCCAGCGCAGCGAAGTCGGTCCCCGGCCTCACCTTGGCGAGAACCCGGCTGAACGACGGCCGCTGCAACGCCTCCTGCATGCGGTTGACGTCGCCCCACACCTCGGAGTTCATCGCCCCTCGTCCACGCATGATCCCGACGACGCGGAAAGGGGTGGTGTTGAACACCAGCACGTCGTCGATGCGGCAGTCCCGGATGCGGTCGGTGAGACTCTCCCCCACCATCACCTCGTCGGCGCCGAACTGCAGCTTCCGCCCGGCGACGACCTGGAGGTCGTCGCCGTGGATCGCGAAGGTCGCCTCCTGCACGCCCCGCAGCGGAACGTTGACCTCGCCGCCGTCGACCTTGGCGCGGCGCACCGCCAGATACAGTTCCGCCGCCGCCACCTCGAACTCCGGCGTGCTCTTCACCAGGTAGTCGACGCGCTCGCGCGAGAAGCCGCTCTCGCCCTCGCTCGTCGCCCCCTGCCGCAGGACCACCGCCAGGTCGGCCCGGCCACGCTCGACCAACAGAGTGGCGAAGCCTTGCTGCAGGCAGAGCATGCCACCGAGCACCGCCACGGTCGCACCGATGCCGAGCACGGTGAGCACCGTGGACGCCGGGCGCGCGAACAGACTGCGGAGGTTGTAGGCGAACGGGACGTGGGCCATGGTGGTCTCAGGATCAGGCGTCGCCTCGCAGCGCAGTCACCGGACGCAGGCGGCTCAGCCGCCAGCCGGGCATCAACCCGGCCAGGACCCCGACTCCCAGGGCAAGGCCGAACCCGAGGGCGAGCACCGGCTTGGAGAACGCGAGCCCCGGGATCTGGCCCGCCACCGCCCGCTGCAGCGGCGGCTCCATCGCCAAAGCGGCCCCCACGCCGATCAGCCCACCGAGTCCGCACACCACCACCGACTCGGCGAGCAGCAGCGCCAACATGGTGCCGTTGCCGAACCCGAGTGCCTTCATGACGCCGGCGTCACGCGTGCGCTCGCGGCCCGCCAGCAGCATCGTGTTGAGGACGGCGAAGAAGATCGCGAACATCACGGCGCTGCCGATCATCGACAGCAGGCCCGGGATGTTGCCGAGCATGCTGATGAACTGGCGCTGGAACTCGGCCTCGGTCGTCGCTTGGACCCGCTGCGGCCCGTTCTCGAACAGCGTGTCCACCTCCGCCATGATGCGCGTCGGCTCGGCACCGGGTGCAGTCTGCAGGAGGTAGACCCCGGCTCCGGGCGGCCCGCCGCACACGCCCTGCTCGAGGGTCTCGCGCAGGTAATCGAACTGGAAGAACAGCGTCTTCTGGTCGAGCGATGGCGTGCTCACCGCGTAGATCGCCTCGACCGTGAAGTCCCACGACGAGCCGTCGAGCTTGGGGAAGATCGTGCCCTGCAGCGGCACCTTGCTACCCACCTCCCAACCGAACTGAGTGGCCAGGTCCTTGCCGATCACGCAACCGGTGCGGTTCTTCGCGAACGCCTCGTAGCTGCCGTCGGTGATGGTCATCTCGGGGTAGCACGGCAGCAAGTGCTCGGGGTCGACGCCGAACTGGGCGAAGAAGTTCGACGGGTCCCGGTACACGCCGCCGAACCACTGCCAGCGGACGACGCGCTCGACGCCGTCCACCGCCTGGATCTTCGTCTGGTAGGACAGCGGCAGGTTGACGAAGAGGCTCACCGCCGACTGCACCCAGAGCCGGTTGGTGGCGGCCTTCTCCACGGTCTCGGTGAGGCCGACCACCACGGCGCGCAGCACGCACAACAAGAACACGGCGACCGCCACCGAGGCGATCGTCAGGCAGGTCCGCAACGGGTGCGCCAACAGGTTGCGCCACACCAGCCGCCAGGGCATGTCAGGCCTCCGCCCTCTGGTTGGCCTCGTTGTGCTCGATCCGGCCGAGCTTGCCCTTGTCCAGGTGCACGACGGTGTGCGCGTAGGCTGCCGCGGCCGGGTCGTGGGTGACCATCAGGATCGTCTTGCGCAGCTTGCGGTTGAGCTCCACGAGGAGGCCGAGCACCTGCTCGGCCGACGCGCGGTCGAGGTCGCCGGTCGGTTCGTCGGCCAGGATCACCGCCGGGTCGGAGGCGATCGCCCGCGCGATCGCCACGCGCTGCTCCTGGCCGCCGGACAGCTCCTTCGGCTTGTGGTCGACGCGGTCGGCCAAACCGACCAGTTCGAGAGCACGGCGGGCCTGCTCGCGGCGGCGAGCCTTCGACAGCGGCGCCAGCAGCAACGGCAGCTCGACGTTCTCGCGCGCCGTCAACACCGGCAGCAGGTTGAAGCCCTGGAACACGAAGCCGACGTTCTCGGCGCGCCACGCCGCCAGGTCGCTCTCGCCGAGGTTGGACAGGTTCTCGCCCGCCACCACCACGCCCCCGTCGTCGGCGCGGTCGAGGCCACCGATGAGGTTGAGCAACGTCGACTTGCCCGAGCCGCTCGGACCCATCAGCGCATAGAAGGCGGCTTCCTGCATCTGCAGGTCGAGCCCGTCGAGCACGTGCAGGGTCTCACCCCCGCGCCGGTACCTGCGGCTGACACCGCGCACGTCGATGAAGGCACTGTTCATGATCCCTGCGCGACCAGCACGCGGTCGCCATCTTGCAGGCTGTCGGGCGGATCCAGCACGATGCGCTGTCCCGGCCGCAGCCCGGTCCTGACCTCGACGCGCGCGTTCTTGCGCTCGCCGAGCTCGATCGCCTGGAAGCGTGCCACGTCACGCTCGAGCAGGAACACCCCACTCTTGCCGCTCACCTCCACCACCGAGGCTTCCGGCACCAGGATGCCCGCCTCGCCGCCCGCCGACGGCTCGGCCGGGGCATCGTCGGGCAGGAAGACCACCCGCACCCCCATCTCCGGCCGCAGCCGATCGTCGGGTTCGAGCAGTTTCACGCGCACTTCGACCGTCGCCTTCTGGCGGTTGGCGGTCGGCCAGACGCGGTCGACCCGGCCGTGGTAGGCAGCCTCGGGAAAGGCGTCGAGGAACACCTCGGCCGCTCCGCCCAGGCGCACCGCCGCCAGCGCCGTCTCCGGCACGTCGGCCTGCACCTCGAGCGAGCCGAAGTCGACCATGGTGCACACCGAGCCGCGGGCGTTGCTGCCGCCCTGCGAGTTCGGCGACACCACCTCGCCGACCTCGGCGTCCTTCAGCACGACGACTCCGTCGAAGGGCGCGCGCACCTCGGTCTTGTCGAGGGTGGCCTGCGCCAACTCGACGCCGGCCGTCGCCGCGTTGCCCTGCGCCTCAGCGACCGCCAGGTCGCCAGCCGCCACCGCCACCTGCTGCTCGGCGTCGGTCACGTCGACCTCGGCCGCAGCCAGCCGGGCCGCGGCCGCCTCCTGCGCCGCCACCGCCGCATCGCGCGACGCGGTGGCCTCGTCGAGGGCATCCTGCGCTTGCACGCCGCGGCCCACGAGGTCCTCGGTACGCGCCAGCCGCGTCTGCGCGAGCTGCGCCGTGGCGCCTGCCTCCGCCAGACCGGCGCGCGTGGCGTCGCGCAACCGCTGGCTCGACGCCACCCGCGCCTGTGCCAGCTCGTGCGCGGCGCGGGCGCGCTGCACGGCCGCCTGCGCGGTGCGCAGATCGGCGCGCGCCCGTTCGAGGGCGGCGCGGTACTCGTCGGAGTAGAGCCGGGCGACGACGTCGCCCTTCTTCACCACCGACCCTTCGGTCACGTTCAACTCCACGATCCGACCCGGCGTGTCCGCCGACAGCGCCGCTCGGCGCGCCGCCACCACGTAGCCGTTCGATGCCGTGCCACGCACCGCGCCCACGGCAGCGCGCGACGTCTCGCTCACTTGCAGGACGCGGACTTTCGGCAGCCGGGCACGGTCGATCCAGCCGAGGATCGGGGCGCGGAACAGGTAGCCGCCGGCCAACAGCAGCGCCACCGCGGCCCACGGCAGCCAGCGGATCGAGTCACCACGCCGCTGGCGGGCGGTCGCAGTCCGATCGATTCGCAGGGCCTCGACGTCCACGTGGGCGATCATCGGGCCACGGGCGCACGACGCAAGCACCACCGCGTCGTCCGGTCGCTTTGCATTCGCCAGCGGACGTCGCTCGCCCGACAATCCCACGCGCTAAATGTCCTTGGATTCCACGAGACTCCGCGACCAGCATCGCTTGTTCCGGCGGCGCAAGCCGCCCGCGGGCGCTCCGCCCGGTGCGACCGTCACGCCCCGGGACCTGCCGGCACCACGCCTCGCGGTCATCGCCTACGACCGCGAGCAACTCGTCGAAGTGCAGGGACAGCGCCTGCGCGACGTCCTGACCGCGATGCAGACGGCACAGGTCGCGTGGCTCGACGTGCAGGGCCTCGGCGACGAAGCGGTCATCCGCGAGATCGCCACCCACTTCGACCTGCACCCACTGGTGGTCGCCGACATCCTCAACCTCGGCCAACGGCCCAAGGTCGAGCTGTACGACGACCTGCTCTACCACGTTGTCCGTATGGTGATGGTCACGCCGGACTCCGACGTGCACTGGGAACAGTTCAGCGTCGTCGTCAAGAACAACGTCGTCCTCACCTTCCAGGAGACCTACGGCGATTGCCTCGACCCGGTGCGGCAGCGCATCCGTCAGGCGCGGCCGATGATCCGCGGCTCGGGCCCCGACTACCTGGCAGTGATGGCGGTCGACGCGATCGTCGACAGCTACTTCCCTGTCGTGGAGACCTACGGCGAGGTGCTCGAGCGGCTGGAGGACGACTTGGTGCGCTCGCCGACGCCTGCGGTGCTGCGCCGGGTGTACCGCACCAAGCGCGAGCTCCTCAAGCTGCGCCGCGCCACCTGGCCGCTGCGCGACGCGCTCAACCACCTCCTGCGCGACGCCCCGCCGATGATCGAGGCGAAGACGCTGCCGTACGTGCGCGACGTGACCGACCACGTCATGCAGGTGGTCGACATCGTCGAGACCTACCGCGAGTTGGCGGGCAGCTTCGTCGACGTGTACCTGTCGAGCTTGGCGCAGCGCACCAACGAGGTGATGCGCGCCCTCACCGTCTTGGCCTCGATCTTCATCCCGTTGACGTTCCTGGCCGGGGTCTACGGCATGAACTTCCACAGCATGCCGGAGCTGAGCTGGGAGTGGGGCTACCCGACGTTCTGGGTGATCTGCGCGGTCACCACCATCGCCCTGCTCGTCCTGTTCCGCCGTTGGGGTTGGATCGGCGCACGCAGTGGCATCCCGTATCCGGACGCCGACGACGCCTGAAGTCGCTTCAAGCCAGAACCCGCAGCAGCGCCGGGTCGCGCTTGGCCAACCCACGCTTGCACATGAACTCGAGGAGCCAGCTCGAGTAGCGGCGCAGCGTCGCGTCGCCGGTGAAGAGCTGCGGGAAGTGCCGGCTGAAGTGCAGGTTCAGCAGGCGGCCGACCACGCGCCGGCGCGCATCCACTCCCATCTGGAACAGGGTCAGCAAGCGACCGTCGTAGAAGCGGTCGACGGCGCGGTGCCACGCTGCCACGTGGCGCAGCACACGCTGCTCGTAGGCAGCCAGCGCGGCACCCGAGCCCTCCACGAGCGCGGCAGCCAGGTGGACGGCGCCGTCGAGGCTCACCAGGAGTCCGCTGCTGAACACCGGATCGACGAAGCCGAACGCGTCGCCCACCAGCGCCCAGCCGGCGCCGACACCCCGCTGCGTCAGCATCTGGTAGTTGGTGTAGCGCATGACCGGCGACACGCGCTTGGGTGCCCCACCGAAGCTGCGCAGCTGCGTGTCCTGGCGCAGGAAGTTGTCGTACTGCTCTTCGTTGCCGGCGCCGAACTTCCCCAGCGTGTCGCCGTGCACCACCATGCCGAGCGACACCTTGCCCCGCAGCGGGATGCGCCAGCACCAGCCGTGGTCGAGCAAGTCGCTGTGGGCATGGCCTGCGTGCACGAGCGGCATGCCCTCGAGGTGGGCAAACAGGGCCGCGTCGCGGCGCGGCCCGGCCCGGCTCGGCAGGTCGAGCAGGTTCGACACCAGACGCCGGCGGCCGCTCGCGTCGACGATCCAGTCCGGTCCCTCGAGGAAGAAGCCGTCGGTGGCGCGCAGGGTCTCGGCGGCCAGGCGCAGCCCGTCGTCGCCGACCCGCTCGAGCTTCGCCGCGAAGGGAAACACGCGCACGCCAGCGCCGATCGCCGCCCGGCGGATGGCAGCGTCGAGCAGGTCGCGGGGGCTGTTGTAGGCGTACGGAGCGGCGATGCGCTTGAAGTCGGCAAAGCGGAAGCTGAGCGGCTCCTGGCCGCGGAGGGTGAAGGTCGCGCCCGGCTTCGGCACGCTGAAACCGGCGACCTCGTTCTCGATACCGAGGCGTCGCAGGAAGGGCACGATCGCCGGCACCAACGACTCGCCCACCACGAGTGGCGGACGGTTGTCCGGGGCGAACATCGCGACCTGGACGCCGGCGCGCGCCAGTTCGAAGCCGAGCATTGCTCCCGCCGGTCCACCACCGACGATGGCCACGCTGCGCACCGCCCGGGTGCGCTCGCGCACCACGCGAGCGGTCGTTGCGACCGTGCGTCCGCAGGCGGGCAAGGAAGTCGTGCTCACGGCCAGTGCCATCGCCGCCCGATTCTCACGCTCGAGCCGGGTCGGGTCACGCGCGAAGTCCACGGCGCTTCCACGCCGGTGTCGGTTGCTGTCTGCTCGTGTGCACTCGGTCGCAACACTCGATGACTCGCTCTCTGCTCCTCGCCAGCACCTCGCCACACCGGCGCACCCTGCTGGCGCGTCTCGGCATCCCGTTCGCCTCCGTCGCCCCCGGCTGCGACGAGGACTCCTTCCATGGGCGCGGCCTGCCCCCGCGCCAACTCGCCGCCAGCCTGGCCGAAGCCAAGGCGCGCTCGGTGGCCGCCGCTCATCCCGAGGCACTGGTCATCGGCTCGGACCAGGTCTGCGCGCTCGACCTCGAGGTGCACGGCAAGCCCGGCGGCCGCGACGCCGCCATCGTCCAGCTCCGCCGCCTGCGCGGCCGCGCCCATCACCTCCACACCGCCGTGTGCGTGCTCGACCGTGGCGAGACCCACGCGTTCGTCGACGACAGCCGCCTGACCATGCGCGCGCTGACCGACGACGAGATCGCGCGCTACGTCGACGCCGACCGCCCGTTCGACTGTGCCGGCGCCTACAAACTCGAGAGTCTGGGGATCGCGCTGTTCGCGACCATCGACTCGGGCGACCACACCGCCATCGTCGGCTTGCCCATGCTGCGCCTGTGCGACGTGCTGCGATCCTGCGGCGTGCCGCTGCCGTGAGCGCGGGACGACCGCCTCCTGCGCTCGATCTTCTGCCCGGCGTCTACTGGGTCGCGTCTATTGGGCCTTGATCATCGCCAGGAACTCGCGCCGGGTCGCCGGATTCTGCCGGAACACGCCGCGCATGTGGCTGGTCACAGTCGCCACACCGGGCTTGCTGACGCCGCGACAGGTCATGCACATGTGCTCGGCAGCGATGACGACGGCGACGCCCAGCGGCTTGAGCACGTGGTCGATCGACGCGGCGATCTGCACGGTGAGCTTCTCCTGGATCTGCAGGCGGCGGGCGAAGGCATCGACGACGCGCGCGATCTTGCTGATGCCGACCACGCGTCGGTCGGGGATGTAGGCGACGTGCGCCTTGCCCACGAACGGCACCATGTGATGTTCGCAGTGCGACGACAGCGGAATGTCGCGCAGCGTCACCATCTCGTCGTAGCCCTCGATCTCGGTGAACGTGCGCTGCAGGATCTCCTCGGGGTCGGCCGTGTAGCCGGCGAAGAACTCGGCGTACGAGCGCATGACCCGTGCCGGCGTCTGCAGCAGACCTTCGCGCGCCGGGTCGTCGCCGGCCCAACGGATGAGCGTGCGAACCGCTTCCTCCACCTCCTCGGGCGTCGGCCGTGGGCTCGGCGTCGCAGCGTAGTCGCCTGGAGGACTCGAACGCGCCACGCTCGGACGCGGCGAGCGAGGAACGCGCGCACGGGGCTTGCCGCCGGCCGTTTCTTCAGGACTCACGGTGTGCCAAGTCTCCGCCAGAGCCGCGACCGCGACCGCGGGATTCTGGGACTTTTGTCGCGGACCGCCGCCCCCGTTCGGGCTTGCCGGCCCGCCGCGGCTCGGCATCATGCGTTGGCGACGGCGGCACGTGACCATCCAGATCCACAACACCCTCTCCCGCAGCCTCGAGACCCTGCGCCCCCCCGAGCAAGGCCAGCTCGGCCTGTACTTGTGCGGCCCCACGGTCTACGACGACTGCCACATCGGCCACCTGATGGGGCCGGTGCTGTTCGACGCCATCGTGCGCTGGCTGCGCGCGCGCGGCTACCGCGTGCGCTTCGTCAACAACATCACCGACATCGACGACAAGATCATCGACCGGGCGCGGCGCACCGGCGAGGACTGGCGCGCGATCACCGTCCGCTACACACGTCAGTACTTCTCGTTCCTCGAGCGCCTGCACGTCGACACGATCACCGACCACCCGCGCTGCACCGAGTTCATCCCGCCGATGATCGAGTTCACGCAGGAGCTGGTCGACAAGGGTCGCGCCTACGTGGCCGCCGACGGCGTGTACTACGACGTGCAGAAGCAGCCCGGATACGGCAAGCTCAGCGGCCGTCGGCTCGAGGACGCGCAGGCCGGCGCGCGCGTGCAGGCGCAGGGCGACCTGCGCCACCCTGCCGACTTCGCCCTGTGGAAGAAAGCCAAGCCCGGCGAGCCGACCTGGCCCAGTCCTTGGGGGGACGGGCGGCCGGGCTGGCACCTCGAGTGCAGCGTCATGGCCTCGGCGCTCCTCGGCACGTCGTTCGACATCCACGGCGGCGGCGACGACCTCAAGTTCCCGCACCACGAGAACGAGGTTGCGCAGAGCGAGGGGTGCGGGCATGCCTACGCGCACATCTGGATGCACCATGGGCTGGTGCAGTTCGGCGGCAAGAAGATCGCCAAGAGCGACCCGCGCATGCAGGACCCGGCCTTCGCCCAGCAGTTCCAGGCCAAGTGGCTGATGGACACCTACGGTGCGCCGACGCTGCGCTTCTTCCTCCTGCGCGGCCACTACCGACGGCCGATCGATTTCGAGCCGCAGAACCTCGACGCAGCCAGGAAGGGACTCCTGCGCATGGCCGAGGTGATCGGCGACGAGCTGAGTCGGCCCAGCGGGGTCGACGACGTGCTGACGCGGCCGCTGCCCGGCGCGGCGCAAGCGGCTCGGGACGCGTTCGCGGCGGCGATGGACGCCGACTTCAACACCGGCGAGGCGATCGCGGCGCTGTTCACGCTGGCGGCGCACGCGCGCAAGGCCGAGGGCGGCGAGCGCCTGGCGTGCGCGCTGGCGCTGCGCGACCTCGGGCGGCTGCTCGGTCTGTTCATGCCCAGCGACCACGCCCAGCTGCGCGGCGGCGGCGACGACCTCGAGACCGTCGGCCATCTCATGCGCCTGGTGCTCGAGCTGCGGCAGGACGCGCGCGCGCGCAAGGACTTCGCGTCCGCCGACAAGATCCGCGACGCCCTGACCGCCGTCGACATCACCATCAAGGACGGCAAGGACGGCACCACCTGGACGAAAGGAACATGATGGAGTCTGACTCCAACAAGCGGTTTCGCTGCGGGTTTTCCCGAGCTCTCGCGCTTCTCGTGCTCGCCGGCATGGCTCCGGCCCAGGCCCCGTCGGCGACGCTCCGCGAGGTGTGCGGTCTCGGTAGCCAGTTCCACGCGGGCCGGCGGCGAGCCCTGTGCGCTGCCCTGCAGAGCGGCCTGCTCGTGCTGCGCGGCCTGCCTGACACGCGCACCAACACCCGCTTCAGCCAGGACAAGACGTTCTGGTACTTCACCGGTGTCGAGTCCGCGAACGCCGCCCTCGTGGTCGACGTCGCCTCCGGCAAGGAGGTCCTGTTCCTGCCCACGCCGAACCCGGGGGGCGAGAGTTGGGAGGGCGAGAAGTGGGATGTAGGCGACACTTGGGTCCCGGGTCTCACCGGCATCGACGACGTGCGTGCCATCTCCGAACTCGGAGCGGTGCTCGCCGAGATGCTGCCGAAGGCGGGCAACATCGCCTGGACCTCGCTCGCCGCGCACATCACGCTCGCCGGCAGCTACGACCGCGCCGGCCCGTACGACCGCCGCCGGGCGCGCGACCCGTTCGACGGCCGCCCCTCGCGCGAGCAGGCGTTCGCCGAGATCCTGCGCGGCAAGTACGGCGCCGAGGTCAAGGACATCACGCCGCACGCCTACAAGCTGCGGCGGGTCAAGATGCCAGAAGAACTCGACGCCCTGCGCCGCGCCGCCACGGCCGGTGCACTGGCGATGTGCGAGGCCATGCGCTCGACCCGCCCCGGCTTGCAGGAGTCCGATCTCGAGGCCGTGCTCGACCTCGTGCACCGGCGCCATGGCGCGCAGGGTCCCGCCTACCAAGCGATCGTGGGCGCCGGCCGCAACTCCTTGATCCTGCACTACACCGCCAACCGCGACCGCCTCGACGCCGAGCAGATCCTGCTCATCGACTACGCCCCCGAAGTCGACCACTACGTGAGCGACATCACCCGCACCTGGCCGATCGGCGGCAAGTTCACCGAGCGGCAGGCCGACTTGTACGACGCCGTGCTCGCCGCGCAGGAAGCCGGCATCGCCGCCGCCAAGCCTGGCAACGGCATGGCCGACGTGGAGCGCGCCTGCCGCGACGAGATCCGCCGGCGCGGTTTCGCCGACCTCGTGCGCCACGGCGCCTGTCACCTGGTGGGGATGGAGGTGCACGACCCCGGCTTCGTGCGCGGACCGCTCGAGCCGGGCACGGTCTTCACCATCGAGCCCGGCCTCTACGATCCCGAGAGCGGTATCGGGGTGCGCATCGAGGACGTCGTCGTCATCACCGAGACCGGCTGCGATGTTCTCAGCGCCGCCGCTCCCAAGGCGCGCGACGCCATCGAGGCCATGATCGCCGAGCGCGGCCTGCTCGATCCGCACACCGACGGCGACGGCAAGTAGGCGTTCTTCCCCACGAGGCGCCGCTCGGCTAAGAGTGCGCGCATGGACAGCCCCGAACCCGACCGCTCGCACGAACCGACCCGGGCGCGGGATTTCGTGCGCCAGCGCATCGACGACGACCTAGCTGCCGGCAAGAACGGCGGCCGGGTGCACACGCGCTTTCCGCCCGAGCCCAACGGCTACCTGCACATCGGCCACGCCAAGGCGATCTGCACCAGCTTCGGCATCGCCCAGGAATACGGCGGCTTGTGCAACCTGCGCTTCGACGACACCAACCCCGAGACCGAGAACATCGAATATGTCGAAGCCATCAAGGACGACGTTCGCTGGCTGGGCTTCGACTGGGGCGATCGTCTGTTCTACGCGTCGGACTACTTCGATCGCCTGCACGACGACGCCGTGCGCCTCATCGAGAAGGGCGTCGCCTACGTCGACGACCAGTCGCCGGAGCAGATCAGTGCCGCGCGCGGCACCCTGACCGCGCCCGGTCAGAACAGCCCGTTCCGCGAGCGCTCGGTGGCCGAGAACCTCGAACTGTTCGCGGCGATGCGTGCCGGCCGCTGCGACGAGGGCAAGCGCGTGCTGCGCGCCAAGATCGACATGGCGCATCCCAACATCAACATGCGCGATCCCGTGCTCTATCGCGTCAAGAAGGCGCCGCATCACCGCACCGGCGACAAGTGGGTCATCTACCCGATGTACGACTGGGCGCACGGCCAGAGCGACAGCTACGAGGGCATCACCCACTCGCTCTGCACGCTCGAGTTCGAGCACCACCGCCCGCTGTACGACTGGTTCCTCGACCAGCTCGGCATCTTCCACCCGCAACAGATCGAGTTCGCCCGGCTCAACGTCAACTACCTCCTGACCAGCAAGCGTCGCTTGAAGGAGCTGGTCGAGCGCAAGGTGGTCGCGGGCTGGGACGACCCGCGCATGCCGACCCTGCGCGGCCTGCGCCGGCGTGGCGTGTCGCCGGCGGCCTTGCGCACCTTCTGCGACGAGGTCGGCCTGGCGAAGTACAACTCGACGCACGAGATCCAGCTTCTCGAGCACCACCTGCGTGCCGACCTCAACAAGACATCGCGGCGCGTCCTGGCGGTTCTCGACCCGCTCAAGGTGGTGATCGACAACTGGCCCGACGGCCACACCGAGTGGCTCGAGGCCACCAACAACCCCGAGGATCCGAGCGCCGGCACGCGGCAAGTGCCTTTCTCGCGCGAACTCTTCATCGAGCGCGACGACTTCCTCGAAGAGGCACCGAAGAAGTTCTTCCGTCTGTCGCCAGGCCGCGAAGTCCGCCTTCGCTTCGCCTACTTCCTCAAGTGCGACTCGGTGGTGAAGGACGCGCACGGTCGGGTGGTCGAACTCCGCTGCACCTACGACCCCGACTCCAAGGGCGCGAGCCCCCCTCCCGAACGCGGCATCAAGGCCACCATCCACTGGGTGTCGGCGGTGCACGCGCTCGACGCGGAGGTGCGCTTGTACGACCATCTGTTCACGACGCCCGACCCGGGCGGCGTCGACGACTTCCTGCAGCACCTCAACCCGAACTCGCTGCGTGTCGTGCAGGGCAAGGTCGAGCCAGGTCTGGGCGAGGCCGCTCCGGGCACGCGCGTGCAGTTCGAGCGCGTCGGCTACTTCTGCGTCGACAGCAAGGACAGCAAGAATGGCGCGCCGGTGTTCAACCGCACGGTCGGTTTGCGCGACGACTGGGCCAAGGCCAAGGGCAAGGGCAAGAGCTGATCCGCCTTGCGTGTCGTCTCGCTGAACTGCTCGAACACGGAGATCGTGTGCGCGCTCGGTTGCGCCGATCTCCTGGTCGGTGTCGACCGTGACTCCGACTTCCCGGCCGACGTCGTCGCGCGCTTGCCGCGTGTCGGCCGCGACCTCGAGATCGACATGCGCGCGGTGCAGGCCTTGCGTCCCGATCTGGTGCTGGCGTCGCTGACCGTCCCCGGCCACGACCGGGTCGTCGAGCGCCTGGCCGCCACCGGCCTTCCCCACTACGCCCCGGCAACCAAGAGCCTCGACGACACCTACGCCGACATCGCTGAGATCGGCGCCCGCCTGGGCGTACCCGACCGCGCCGCCGCGCTGGTGCACGACATGCGCCGCCGCATCGCCCCGTGCCCGCCGCCGGGGCAGACGCGCCCGCGCGTCCTGGTCCAATGGTGGCCGAAGCCGGTGATCGCACCGGGCCGCCGCAGTTGGGTGCACCAGCTGATCGAGCTGACCGGCGCTTGCAACGTCCTGGGCGACCGCGACGTCGAGAGCCAGCCGATCGACGACGCTGCCGTCGCCGCGCTGGCACCGGACCTGATCGTCATCTCGTGGTGCGGGGTCAAGACGGAGAAGTACCGGCCCGACGTCGTCCTCGGCAATCCTCTCTGGCGCGAGGTGCCCGCGGTCGCCGCGGGCCGCGTCGCGTCGGTTCCCGAGGCCTTCCTGGGCCGGCCCGGACCGCGCCTGGTCGAGGGGCACGCCGCCTTGCGACGGCTGGTTGTGGCGTGCGCGACCCGATCCTGACCGGTCCCCGGCACGCCGGGAGCCTCCCGAGCAGCCGAACCACGCCGCGCCCGGTAGGCTTCTGGCGATGTTCCGCGCCTCGCTGGCTCTCTCACTGCTCCTGCCGACGCTCGCCGCCCAACGCACCTGGATCGTCGATGCGCTGAGCGGACCGGGCACCCACTTCACCGACCTGCCGCCGGCGGTCGCGGCCGCCGCGCCCGGCGACCTGCTGCTGGTGCGCACAGGCTCGTACAACGGCTTCTCGACCAGCATCGGCATCCACGTGGTGGCCATCGGCGCCTGCACCATCGCGCCCACGGTGCTCGGCAAGAACGTCGTCGTCACGAACCTACCGGCGGGGCAGACCTTCACTCTGCACGGCTTCGACGGCTGGCGCCGGTTCCCGTTCTTCGCCGATCTCGTCGGCAACCAGGGTTTGGTGGTCCTGTCGCAGGTGCGCACGCTCGAGACCTGCGGCTGCGGGCCGCTGCACCAGAACCCGCCCGGCATCGTGGTCACCGACTGTGCCCAGGTCGTCCTCGACGGCGTCGTGAACTACGCGCAGCCGGCCGTGCTGTCGACGCGCAGCCGCACGCTGCTGACGCGCTGCCTGCTCGGCTCGGTGACGCCGACCGACCCGATGGGCGACTGCCTCTACGTCGACGGCGGCGAGGTCGACGTCGTCGAGAGCGTGCTCGACGGCAACTCCGGCAGCGACGTCAACGGCGTGCCGCAGCCGGCCGTGCGCCTCCTGGGTGGCACGCTGCGCGTGCGCGGCACGACCGGGGCGTTGATCCAAGGCGGGTTCGTCGTCAACCCTTCGTTCCCGGCGCCGGCGATCCGTGCGACCGGCGGCACGCTGGTGCTCGACCCCGACGTGGCGCTCAACCCGAGCATGGGTCAAACCGTGGCGCTGGACCTCCTGGGCACGCAGCTCATCCTCCGGCAGCAGGCAGCCGCGCTGGTGCGCTCGCCGACCGCCGGCGGAGTGCTGGCCGCCGACCTGATCGCCCAGCCTGGCGCCCCCTGCGCCTTGCTCGTCGGGCTGCCGCGCCCCCCGCTCGCAACCTCGCTCGGCACGCTCGAACTCGACCTGACGGCGACCTTGCCGGTCGCTGCCGGTAGCGCCGGCGCCAATGCGATGCTGTCGGCGAGCGTGCCGCTGCCGCCGGCGCTCGGACTGGGCCAAGCGTTGGCCTTCCAGGGCGTCGCCGACCTCGGCGCCGGCATCGAGCTGACCTCCGCCGCCATCGCCACCGTCCGCTAGCAAACCCACATAGTGGAGTCAGACACCAACTGGTGCACGTCGTTACGGGGGCGTAACGAGGCGGTCCGTTCGCTTTGCCTGGCCGCGTTGGCGATCGCGTCTGCTCCGGGTCAGGAAGGCGCACTGGCCCCGACGCGCATCGACGAGCTGATCGAGGACCTGCGCGACGGGTCGACGGCGGCTGCCGCGGATCCGGAACTCCGCGCCCTCGGAGTTCTCGCCGTGCCACGACTGGCCGAAGTCGCGCTCGGGGATGCGAATCCGGACCGCATCCTGGTCACGCCCTACCTGCGCGCCACGCCGCAGGTCGCGGCTCTCGCCCTGCGCGCGGCCCTGGCGACCGTCGCCACGACGGACGACGGCACACGCGACGCGACGCGAGCGCTGGCGTTGGCAAGTGACCTGGTGCCGTTCGCTGCAGACGGCGCGCGCCTGTGCGCGCCCCTGCTTCGCGCGCACCCGGACGAGGAGCGCCTGCGACAGCGTTGCGGCTTCTCGCTCGACACACCGATGGCGCAACTGGCCGCGGCGCTGGAAGGCGGCGAGCTGTTCCAGATCGAGGTGGCGCTCGACTTGCTGGGACGCGGCACACCGATCGATGCAGGATGCGCCGCCGCCGTGCGCGCACTCGATGTCCATCGGCGCGAACTGCTCGATCAAGCCAAGGATGCCAGGATCAGCTCGCGACTCGAGCTCACCCTCGGCGAAGCGTTGCTGGCGGTGGCCACCACCGACACGGAGCTGGCCGACGCCTGCGCGGAGGTCGCGGTCCTCACGACCTCGATGGTGCGCCGCCTCGAGATGATCGCTCGCCTCGGCACGCTCGGAGCCGCCGCCGAACCCCACATCGACATGCTCTGCTCGGGGCTCTACGCCAGTGACGAGGCCTCCTGCCACGCGGCGATCGACGCCCTGGCCGAACTGGGCCCGCACGCCGCCGGCGCTGTCGCGGACCTCGAGCAACGCGCCAGTCTGGCCGCCGACCGGCGCACTCGGCACCTGGCCACGCTCGCGCGCGCACGTGTGGCGGCGCCACGCGACGCCGCCTCACGGTTCGACGTGCTGTTTGCCGATCTGTGGCACCCCACGCGGTGGCGCCGGGCACGCGCCGACCTGCTCCGACTCGGCGAGACAGGCGCCGCCTTCGCGTTCGCGAGCATGGGGAGAGAGCAGCCCGTCGACGCCCAGGAGATGCTGGTGGACCTCGTGCACGCGTTCGGTCCCGCCGCAGTCTCGCCAGCACGCTCGGCGCTCGGGGCGGCGGCGGCCACCGCCGCTTCCGAACCCGGCCTGCGCCTGGCGGTGGACGTGCTGGTCGAACACGAACGAGAAGCAGCCGACCGCGGGTCGTTGGACGCACTGCTCCAGGCGTTGCCCTCGCAGCTCGGCCTGCCGCTGCGCGAGCGCGCCGCCAGTCTGCGCGGTTCGCCTCGCGACCTCGAGTCGCTGGTCGGCGCGCTCGGCAGCGGAGATCCGATTCTCATCGAGCACGCGGCACGCTCGCTGCTCCGCCCGAACTCGCAGGCGTCCACCGGGGCGTCCACACGAACCGTGCGTGCAGCGCTGGAGAGGGTGCTCTCGCACCCTGGCGCCGGCACCCAGCCGGACCTCGCGCGGGCTCGGCGTGCGGCGGCCATGGCGCTCGCCGCCACCGCCAACCCACCAGCTCTGGCGGTCGACCTTGTGACTCGCGCGCTACCCGTCGGCCCCCGGCTCGAGCTGATCCAGCGCGTGCCCGGATTCGGCTGGCCCCCCGAAGAGACCGCCGACCTGCTGCGTCCCCTGCTCAGCGACGACCAAGACGACGAGGTGCGTCGCGCGGCGGCCGAGGCCCTGGCCAAGGTGCCCCGCGCCGCCCAACTGGCGCTTCACGAACTGCGCCGTGCTGCTCGCACCCGGCAAACGCGCGCCCTCGCCCGCGCGATCGCGAAAGCACAGGGTGGAGTCTGACACCAACTGTGGGGGGTTGTTACGGGGGCGTGACGCGGGGGCGTAGGGCCAGGGCGGCGATCAGGAACGCGGCCACCGCGAGGACACCCACGAGGCGTGCTCCCTGCCAGATGCTCCAGGCGCTGGCGACCGACGCGAGGAGGGCAGCGGGCAGGAGGAAGGCGTTCCAGAGCAGGCGTGCCCAGCCGCGCGGGCGCTCGTCGCCGAGCAAGCTCTTGCTGTTGAGCAGGAACACGAACGCCCAGTAGGCGATCGGCAGCAGCGCAATGCCGAACAACGAGGTGGGTACCGCCAGGTAGAGCGCGGCGTCGCCCCACAAGAAGGGGCCGAGCACCCCACTCGACGCCAGCAACGTGCCCATGCGGTGCGCGATGCCTCCCTGCGGCCGGCCGAGAACCTCGCACACGACGAAGCCCGAGATCAACATGAGAAGCGTGATCGTCGACAGCGCCATGCCCAGGGCGCCGAGGCCGAAGAGCAGATGCGCGTAGGTCTCGCCGGTCATCGGCGTCAGCGCTTGCGCCAGATCCTGCGCGTCGCGCTTGACCAGCATCGCCGCCAGCAGGCGCTCCTCGCGCGGCAGATCGGTCACGTCGCCGCCGAGCGCGGCCGTGCGCGCGGCCAGGGCACGGTCGTAGGCTTGCACCATGCGCGCCGCCGGCGGCGACGCCGTGGCGTCGACCAGTCCGGGCACGGGCTCGGCGTGGAAGCGACTGGCCGCGGCGAGGACGACGCAGCTGATCGTCAGCGCGAAGGGCAACAGCATCCCCGTCAGCAGATCGAAGCGCACCAGACCCGAGAACGGTCGGGTCCAACCCTTCGCCAGCAGCGAGTAGGGCATCAGGAAGGTCATGTTGATGCCGACCGCGGTGGCCGCCGCCCCCAGGATGACATCGCGTTGCTCGGCGACGATGCGCGCGCTCCACCACGCGCGCGCCCGGTCTGCCAGCGGCTCGAGGAACGGCGCGAAGCCGGGCGCCGGCTCACTCCAACGCGACAAGTCGGGGACGAAGCCACCCACCACCTCGGCCCAACGGAAGGTCTGGTCGGTCGTGGCAGTTCGCACCGCCACGAGCACGAAACACAGAACGATGGCGGCGACCAGCACCTTGAGGGCCCGTTCGTACAGCTTGACGCCGCGTCCACCCCGGCCGTAGGCAGACGTCACCAGGACACAGGTCACCCAGATCGCCGCAGTGATCGCCACCTTGCCGCCGAAGTCCCCCAGCGGCCCTGCCGCTCCCAGCGCCGTCGGCAGCAGATTCTGTTGCACGCAGCCGACGGCCAGCGCGTACTGCGGCATGCACCAGACCATGCTCGCCAGCAGCGACGCCAGCGCCCAGCCGTAGCCCAGCACCGGGCTGACGTGCGCGTTGATGGCGGCGAACGGCCGCTGGCCGGTCACCAGCGTGACGTGCGCGATCGCACTGAGCATGGCGATGCCCAAGAGCATCGCCAGCGGTTGCAGCCACAAGAACGAGTAGCCAGCGAGCACTCCCAGGTAGAGGCTGGTGGCGAGCGACCCCCCGCCGAGCGTGACCGCGCTCTGCAGCCAACCGGGTCCCGACAGGCGCAGCCAGGCCAGGAGAGTCGCAAAAGGGCCGCGCGCCCGCGCCGCCGCGAGGAGTTCGGCGTCGGCGGTCGCGGCGGCGCCGGCGCGATCGTCCTCACGGGCAGACATCGGGAGGCCGACGATAGCCGCTCGCCCCCAGCCGGTCGCCCAAGATCGCACCCGACCCCGGCGGAGCGCTCAACCACCTTTGGAGGCTCGGCGATGCGACGCGATGCGCTATCCTATGCGCCGTGTTCGTCGCTTCCCTGCACCGCCTCACGGGTGACCCCGAGGGTTTTCGTCGGCTGCAGGCCGCGTTCGTCCAGCGCCACCGCGGCTACCGCATCTGGCATGTGCGCCGCGCCAACCGGGTCGACGCGACCGAGTCGCTCGTCGTGTTCTTCCACGGTGGCGAGGGCGAAGCCTGCACGTCGGGCACATCGTCGAGCTTCTGCCTCGGCGACGTCGCACTCCTGCGTCCGGGCGACACCCTCACCACCAACGCGCCCTTCGACGCCGTCCTCTTCGCGGTGCCGGGCGCGTTCCCCGAGGCGCTCCCCGCGTTCCTACGACCCGACCACGATCCGAGCGTCGCCGACGTCGCCGGCGGCTGCGCCACCGAGGCGGGGGCCTATCGCCGCGCCCTCCTCACCTGGGAGTCGTCCCAGGGACCGTACGTCTTCCAGGGCATCAACACCCACCGGGTGCGCATGGTCGACTCGTTGTCGCACTACCACCCCACCGAAGGCGGACACGACGAGTTCTATCTGGTCCAGGAAGCCGGACCCGGCGCCGCCGTGCTCTACAGCGATCGCGTCGCGCGCATCCTGGAGCCGGAGACCGTCACGCGCGAGGAAGTCGTGTCGCTGATCCGGCGCGTGCCCGTGCAGCACGGAGACCTGATCTACGTGCCGGCCGGCGTGATGCACCGCGCCGTGGCGGGAGTGCTCGCCCACGTGATCGCCGTGCCGGGCTTCGCGCCGGGCTCGGAGATCGGCCTCGATGCCCACCTGCAGCGCATCAACGTCGCTTTGAAGCTGAGCAGCCACGAGGCACTGCCGCTGCATCGTCCCGCACTCTCGCCCAAGGTCTCCTGAAGACCGAGGGCTCCGTGCGCACAGAGGCGCGTCTGATCGGAGTCTCGATCAGGCGCAGCTCCAGAGCTGCGCTACCAGCTCGCCTTGCGCACGCCCGGGATCTCGCCCTTCAAGGCGAGCGCCCGGAACTGGTTGCGGCACAGGCCGAACTTGCGATAGTTCGCGCGCGAGCGGCCGGTGAGCATGCAACGGTTGCGGACCCGCACCGGGTTGCTGTCGCGAGGCAGCTTGGCCAGCTTGAGACGCGCTTCGTCGCGCTCCTCCGGCGTCTTCGATTGGTCGGTGAGGATTGCCTTCAGCGCCTTGCGCTTCTCGGCGAACTTGGCGACGAGCTTGCGGCGCAGCTCATTGCGGGCGAGGGCGGACGTCTTGGCCATGTCTGGTCGGGCCCGGGCACGTTCGGCGCCCCGGGATTTCGAGGCGAGAAGGCTAACTCCGGCGGTCTCGCGGTCAAGCCCGCGCCTCCACATCCGCATCGGCCGCGCCCACCTGCCGGAGGACTCCAAGCGTCGAACGCTGCTACATGTTGGGCTCGTCGGCGCACAAAAACCCCATCGATGCCTTGCTTCAGCAACCGTGAGCCGTCGATGATCGCGCCGGCGCGGGACGGTCCGCGCGCTCTCTGTCAGGCGGTCTGGGAAGCAGCAATGGTCAAGCGGCTCATCGCGGGACTCACCAAGAAGCCGGCGCTCGGTCCCCGTGGCCGCGGCATCTTCGACCGCTTGTTCGGCGGCGCCGACGCGACCGTGGCGGCCGGCCCCCGCGAAGAGGCGACCGTCGTCGCGGTCGGCAGCGGCAAGGGAGGCACGGGCAAGAGCTTCCTGGCCACGTCCCTGGCGGTGCTCTTGCACCAGCGCGGGCGCCGCGTGACCCTGGTCGACTGCGACTTCGGGTTGGCCTGCGACCACCTCCTCCTCGGAGTGACCCCGCAGCGCACGCTGCAGCACCTGCTCGCTGGGCAAGCCACTCTCGCCGACATCACTCTGGCCACCCCGGCCGGACCGCGCCTGGTGCCGGGCAGCTCCGGCGTCCGACAGATGGCCGACCTCTCGGATCACGAGTTGGCGGGATTCGGCCGCCGCCTGGGCGAGATCGCCGCCGACTGCGACGTCGTCATCCTCGACTGCGGCGCCGGCATCGCGCCGCAGACCGTGCTCACCATGCTCTGCGCCGACCACGTCGTGCTGGTGACCCAATCGGAAATCGCCGCGCTCACCGATGCCTACGCGGTGATCAAGTGCCTGCGTCCTCTGCGCCAGGACATCGGCATGTCGGTCGTGGTCAACCGCGTGCCCGCGCGCGGCCAGGGCGACCGAGCCTTCGAGAAGCTCGACGAGGTGACGCGCCGGCACACGAACCAGGGCGTCGGCTACCTCGGCGAGATCGGCGACGATCCTCTCGTCATGCAGCGGCGCCTCGGGCAGCCGCCCCTGGTGGTCAGCGACCCGCACGGCACCACGGCCAACGCCGTGCGCGCGGTGCTCGACCAGCTCGAGCGCGCCGCTGGCAACCTGAATCGACGCCAGGTCGAGGGCCGTGGCGTCGAGGGTCGTTTCAAAGAACACCGCCTGTTCCTCGAGTAGTCGAGCTTCGATCGGCGGGCCGAAACCCGGTCCGGCTGGCGCGCGAAAGCCCCACCGCGGCCTCGCATCGCTCGGACCCGCCGCGTAACAAGAGGCCTTTCCGGGCCGCTTCCGGCCCGAGCCAAGCTGCCATGAGGTCGATCGCCTTTCTGCTCGCTCTGTCCGCGTTCCCCGCTCCGACCCTGCTGGCCCAAGATCACGCGGAGCTGGGCCGCATGTGGACCTTCGAGAACCTGCCGCTCGCCTGGTTCAAGGAGGCCTACGACTTCCAACCGAGCACCGAGTGGCTGGAGAAGGTGCGCCTGTCGGCACTCCGCTTCGGCAACGGCTGTTCGGCGTCCTTCGTCAGCCCGCGCGGCCTCATCATGACCAACCACCACTGCGCGCGCGCCTACGTGGCCCAGGTGAGCCCCAAGGACCAGGACTGGCTCGGCGACGGCTTCTTCTCCAAGAGCGTCGAGGACGAGGTGCAGATCCCCGACCTGAAGGTCCGCCAGCTCGTGCACATGCGCGACGTCACCGCCGACATGAACGACGGCGTGGCCGAGCTGGAGGACGCCACCGAACGCCAGGCCAAGCTGGCCGAGAACCGCAAGCGCGTCGAGGCCGCCGCCAAGGAGAAGACCCCCGACCTCGAGCACCAGCTCATCACGCTCTACCAGGGCGGGATGTACCAGCTGTACTCCTACAAGGTGTACTCCGACATCCGTCTCGTCGGCACGCCGCACCTGCAGTGTGCGAAGTTCGGCGGCGACCCCGACAACTTCACCTACCCGCGCTTCGGCCTCGACTTCGCCTTCGTCCGCGCCTGGGAGAACGGTCGCCCCGCCGACACCAGCAAGCACTACTACAAGTGGCGCACCGCCGGTCCGGACGAGAACGAGACGGTGTTCGTGGTCGGCAACCCCGGCTCCACCGGCCGGCTGAAGTCGATCGCCCAGATGGAGTACCTGCGCGACGAGCAGTATCCGGCGGTGGTCGCCTCGCTCGAGCAGCGCCTGAAGCAGATGTACGAGATGGCGAACCGGAGCGAGGAGCAGGGAAAAGCCCTGCGCGCGCAGATCCTCAGCGTCGAGAACAGCCGCAAGGCGGTGCAGGGCTACCTCGACGGCCTGCGCGACGAGCGCGTGATGGCCGTCAAGCGCAAGGCCGAGCAAGCGGCCCGCGAGGCCCTGAAGGCCAACGCCGAGCTGTCGCAGCGCCTCGGCGACCCCTGGGTCGAGCTCGAGGAGCTGTGCGCCAAGAAGCGCCAGGATCCGCGGGCAGCCCGCGGGCGCGAGCTCCGGGCCGAGGAGGACGCCCTCGAGAAGCGGATCGGCGAAGCGTTCTTCGCCCTCTACGGCACGACGATCTCACCCGACGCCACCTTCTCGCTGCGCCTCGCCGACGGCGTGGTCAAGCCGTTCCCGAGCAACGGCACCATCGCCCCCTGGTTCACCAGCCTGTACGGGCTGTACGCGCGCCACACCGAGTTCGGCGGCAAGCCCCCCTTCGACCTGCCGCAGGCGTGGCTCGACCGCGAGAAGGCGCTCGACCTGAAGACGCCGTTCAACCTGGTGTCCACGTGCGACATCATCGGCGGCAACAGCGGCAGCCCGATGATCGACAAGGAAGCGCGGATCGTCGGCCTGATCTTCGACGGCAACATCGAGATGCTGGCCAACAACTACGTCTTCACCGACGAGGTGGCGCGCTCGGTCTCCGTGCACCCGGCGATCATCGTCGCCGCCCTGCGCAAGGTGTACGACGTGCCGCAGCTCGCCGACGAGATCGAGGGGAGTCGGGGCCGAGTGCCCGTCGAGACCCGGAACAAGCAACCCGCACAGATCCGCTGACCGTGAGCGCGCGCGTGCGCCGGGCGCGCGCTCACGCCTCGGGCACCAACCGCAGCGACGGCGCGGCCGCGCCCAGGACGCGGCGCCAGCTGGCCAACTCGCGCGCGCGCCCGAAGCGCGGCGCCAGGTCGCGCAGGCGCTGGTGCAGGCGCGCGCCGAAGGCGACGTCGCGCTCGAGGCGCAGGAGCAGCGCCGCCAGAGCGGCGGCGTCGCCCACGGGAAAGGCCGCGGGCCAGTCGGCGCCCAGCAGACCCAGCGAGCCGGGGATGGCGCTGACCACCGGCACCACCCCGGCGACGATCGCCTCGCCCACCGCGTTGGCGCCGCCCTCGTGCTGCGAGCTGTTGACCAGCACGTGCGACCCCTGCAGGACCCTCAACGCGCGCCGGCGCCGCATCGGGCCGAGCCAGGCGAAGCGCGAACTGCTCGCCGACGCTGCGCGTGCCGCTGCGGCCCACTCGGCCTCGAGCGCGTCACCCAGCACGATGGCGCGGATCGACGAGGACGCGGGCACCGCTTCCATGGCGCGCGCCACCAGCAACGGGTCCTTGACCGGGCGCAGGTTGGCGAGCACGCACACCTGGAAGCCGCTCGGGGGTGGCGGCGGTTCTTGCGGCAAGCGCACCGACTGCAAGACGACGTGCGCGCGCGGGCGCACTGCGGCCGGCAGCAGGTCCAGCGCCAGCTCGTGCAAGACCACCACCGCGTCGGCCAACGCCAGGGTCTCCTCGGCGGCAGGCCGGCTTGCGGGATCGTTCAAGTCGGTGCCGGTGACGGCGACGACGACCGCCGCTCGCGGCCACGCCGACCGGAACTGGCGCACGGTGTCCGCGCTGCGCGCCGCGTGCAGCGCCACCAGGAGGTCGGCGGCATCGCCGACGAACCGGCCCCGCCGGCGCACCTGCAGCCCGAGCTGGCGCAAGATCGAGCACCAGCGCAGCGCAGTGACTCGGTTGCCGAATGCCCTGCCCGCCTGCCCCACCGCCGGATCGAACAGGAGGACTCGGCCGACGGCCGTCATTTGCCGAGCAAGCACAGCAGCGCCATCGCCGTACCGTAGCAGCGCCCGAGCTCGTGCGAGTCGACGAAGCAGCCGTCGATCTCTGCCAGCCCCTCGACGATGGCAGCCTGCTTCGCCGCGTAGTCGCGGCGCAGGTCGGCGTCCTCCAGGGCCGCGATGGCCTCGCTGCGCGCGCGCATGTCGTACCAGAAGAAGAACCCACCGTAGCCGTGGCGGTCGGCGTGGTCGTCGTACTTGCGCACCGCGGCCATGACCTCGTGGTGGGCGAACGCAGCCGCCAGCGCCGCCGCCAGCTTGTCCTGATCCGAGCGGCCCCAGCGCAGCAGGGCGAGCTCGCACAGGGGCATGCGGCCAGCAGCGCCGACGATGTCGACCTTGGCCGGTGGGCGGCGGGCGAAGCCGTAGGGGAAGGCGCCGTTCGCGGCGCGGCACCGACGCAGTGCCTCGGCCCCGAGTTCGGCGCTGTCTTCCGGCACCACCACGCCGTTGGTCTTGGCGGCGTGCAACGCGAGGAGCACCGAGGCCATGACGAACGGGTTCGGATACTCGTGGAACCAGGCGCCCGAGTCCTCTTGCAGGTCCGTCAGCAAACCCACCAACTCGATGGCCTTGCCCAGGAGACGCGACCGGTCCTCGACGCTCTGCTCCATCAAGCGACAGATGAGGCGCAAGCGGTAGGCGTGCGCCCAGGCGATCTCGTCGCGGTCCTGCGCGGCGATACGGCTCTCGTCGCCGACGCACGCCTCGATCCGCCGCAGTGCCGCGTCCACCGCCGTCGTCTCCCCCACCAGCATCGGCCTCGCTTCGAGGAGCGCCCAACCCACCAGCGCCGTGATGGCCATGTGCACGTTGGGCAGGCTGTCGCTGCCGCCGAAGTCGTACGTGCTGTCGCGGTACAGGCCGTCTTCGCCCTGCTGGTCGAGAAGGAAGCGCACCGAGCGTCGCATCAGCTCCGCTCGGGTGTAGACCCCCTCCGGCGCCTGGGAGCTCGACGTGCGTGCGTCGAGCACCGCCGTGGGCAGCGGACGGAAGTCCTCGAACGCGCGCAGGAATGGCCCGTGACCCTCGCGCTCGGCCGCCACCTTGAACGCCAGCATGTGCTCGGGGGCCTGGGCCACCAGCTCGTCCCACGCCGCGTCGGCCTCGGCGAACCGACGTGCCCGACGCAAGACGACGCCGGCCAGGAACCTTGCCTGCGTCGCCACCTCAGCGTCGTCGCCGGCGCCAAGGCGCGCGCAGGACGCGATCGCTTCCTGGAGATCGTCGCGTCCGTAGGCCTCGAGCACCGCCGCGATCTCGGGGCTCTGCGACGACTTCACCGGCTGTTCCAACACCGCGCTCAAGCGGGAGCGCCACCAATCTGGAGCGTGCGTGGTGAGCCGGTCGCAGCGGGCCAGCTCCTGGCCATCGGCTGCAACCACCACGAACCCCGGCTCGATGAAGGCCTGGCGTACGAGGCCGCGCGCCTTGGCCTCGTCCGCCTTCGGAGTCGCCTTCACCGGCACGAACCGTTCGTTGAGGATCCGCACGGTCTCGGGCCACGAGAACGGTCCTCCCATCATGTAGCGATCGATCTCGCGCTTGCGGTCCATGGGCGAACCCGGCACGGTGGGCACGTACCAGAAGAGCGGCTTGCCCTCGCGCTGCGACTCGTCTTTGGCCGCGGCGAGGTTGGCTCGCCAGCGCACGGCGCTGCCGATGCGCGCCGCCTGCGGACTCGGTGCCGCCCGCTCCTTGCGCGTCGAATTCTGTGCCGCCAACGAGAGCGCAGGCAACGCGACGAGGAGCGACGAGAGTGGGATCGACACCGGAATGAGACGGCGCATGGGGACGCCGGAAGGCTGCGGGCTTGCCGCGTCACATTCAAGCGCCGGGACGCCGCCGCCGAGTCGCACCCCTGCGCGATGCCGCCAGACATTCGATTGCCGAGAAAATCGAGGTCGTGTCTCTCCGCCGTCGGCGCGCAACCGATGCCCGGCGCACGGCGCTCCGACCCGACGACCCAGCGGCGGCGAGCTGCCTGCATCGACGGGATCGGCGTCGGCGCAACGAGATGCGTCGATCTCTCCACAGTTCGACGGATCCGGCGCGCGACGTCGGCCTCGCACTCCGTCGACCGGCACATGTCCGACCTGGTCGAGTTGCGCAGGGGCAAGACCCGAGTGCACGCGAGCCCGACACGCCTAGGGTCGCACCGTCGCGCGGTGTCGGTCCCGCCTTCGGGCTCCGACCCCGAGCCCAACTTCCAAGGAGGAACCATGCGCCAACGAAGCTTCGCTCTCGTTTCGCTCTTGCTCGCCGCACCCGTGGCGGCACAGGCCAACCCCTTCGTCATCACCAGCACCTGCACGCCCAACGTCGAGTTCGCGATCACCAGCTATCCGACCTCGGCGACGACGGCGGACGGGTTCAACGACTTCCGTTGCACCGGGGCCGGCGGCCAGGACCAGCTCTACCAGAGCCTCTGGTTCTACCGCATCGACAACGACACCCGCGAGTACACCTTCAACAACAGCGCCACCAGCGGCATGCAGCCCGAGCGGATCAACCGCAAGGGCGACCGCGCCGTCCTCACCTGGGTCAACACCGACGGCCGCGGCTTCGACGCGCGTCTGGAGTACCAGGTCTACTCGACCGGTCCCGACAACGGCGTCTGCAGCCAGTGCCTCACGGTGACCAACAACACCTCGGCGCCGATCACCTTCGACATCTTCTCCTACACGGACTACGACGTGTGCGGCGCCGGTGGCGACAGCGCCACGTTCGTCGGGCCACCACCGCAGATCGAGGTCACCGACTCGGTGTGCCCGGTCAAGATGTACTACCTGGCCTGTGGCTACAACCACTACCAGACGACCTCGTTCGCCACCGTGCGCGGCCTGCTGAGCGACGCCAACCGCGACGACCTCAACGACACCGGCATCCCGTTCGGCCCAGGCGATTTCACCAACGCCTACCAGTGGCAGAACGTCGCCGTCCGTCCGGGCGACAGTGCATCGTTCTACATCGCGCTCGGCTGTGACCGGCAGATCCCGTGCTGCAACGTCGCCAGCATCCGCAACTACTGCATGGCCAAGGCCGGCACCAACGGTCTGCCGACGTGGGGCGAGAATCCGCTCTACGTGTGCGGCGAGACCGAGCTGAAGGTCCTCAACGGCTTCCCCGGCTCGACTCCGTTCGTCATCCTCGGCCTGCCGCCGGGCGTGTGCATCCCCGTGCCGCCGTTCGGCATGCTGGCGGTGAACCCGATCCTCGGCTCGTTCTTCATGCCACCTTTCGGCGCCAACAACGTGAGCGCACTGTGCCTCGCCGTGCCGTGGAACCCGGCGCTGTGCGGCGCCGGCCTCAACATGCAGGCGTTCTTCGCCGATCCGGGCGCCGTCGGCGGCATCGCCCACACCGACGGCTGCGCCTTCATCATCGGCAGCCTGTAGTCTCCTCGGCTGCGCAGCGACCAGGTCGCCGGTAGCTGGCACAATCCGCCGCATGCCGCGACCTGGCCCTTCCTTCTGGACGCTGCGCCGCGCCCGTTTCGCCGATGCCGGCCGTGGCGCCTTGCACGTGCTGACGCGTGAGGTGCACGGCCGGCTGCACCTGCTGGCCGCAACCGTGGTCTTCACCGCCGCCGCGCTGCTCGGTGTGCCGCCCGCACACTGGGCCCTGCTGATCGTGGCCGTGGGTGCGGTCCTCACCGCCGAGGCGATCAACTCGGCGCTCGAGCAACTCGCCGACGCCCTGCACCCCGGGCATCACCCCGGCATCGGTCGCGCCAAAGACATGGCGGCGGGCGCGGTGCTGCTGGCCGCGATCACCGCGTGCGTCCTCGGCGGGTTCGTGTTCGTGCCGGCTCTTCTACGCTGAGCCGGCGGCTGCGCGCAGGAGCTATCTTGCCGGCACATGCGCGAACACACCCTCCCCGTCCACGCTGGCGCGCACGCCAACCCCTCGCACGCGCTGGCGGTACCGATCTACCAGACCTCGACCTTCCGTTTCGACTCGGCGGCGCACGGCGCCGAGCTGGCGCAGCAGACCGCCCCGACCCAGCTCTACACCCGTTGGGGCAACCCCACGACCCACGCGCTCGAGTGCGCGATCGCCGAGCTCGAGGGAGCGGAGGCGGCGCTCGCCTTCGCCTCGGGCATGGGTGCGGGCTCGGCCGCCGTCCTCGCTGCCGTCCAGAGCGGCGACCACGTCGTGGCGGCGAACTGTCTGTACTCGGGGATGACCGACCTGTTCGAGAACGTGCTGGCGCGCTTCGGCGTGCACACCACCTTCGTCGACCCGACCGACCTCACGGCGCTCGAGGCCGCCGTGCGCGCGGAGACCAAGTTGATCTACGTGGAGACGCCGGCCAATCCGACCCTGCAGATCACCGATCTCGCCGCCGTGGCCGAACTCGGCCGTAACCGCCGCATCCTGACCATGGCCGACAACACGTGGGCGTCGCCGTGGAACACGCGCCCGATCGCCCTCGGCATCGACGCAGTCGTGCACTCAGCGACGAAGTACCTGGCTGGGCACAGCGACGTCGTCGCCGGCGCCGTCGCCGGATCGCGCGCCTTCGTCGACCGCGTGTGGACGATGCTCAAGGTGTTCGGGGCCTGCATCAGTCCCCACGACGCGTTCCTGGTGCACCGTGGCATCAAGACCCTCGGCGTTCGCGTCGAGCGGCACAACGCGTCGGCCATGGCGCTGGCGCGCGCCCTCGCCGCCGACCCGCGCGTCGAACGCGTGTACTACCCGGGCCTCGAGGACCATCCCGGGCACGCCGTGGCCGCCGAGCAGATGCGCGGCTTCGGCGGCATGCTGTCATTCGAACTGGCCGGCGGCATCGACGCCGGCAAACGCGCCGTCGAGCGCCTGCGTCTGGTGACGCACGCGGTGAGTCTCGGCGGCACCGAGTCTCTCGCCGTGCACGCCGCCAGCACCACGCACGGCACCCTGAGCGAGGCTGCACGCCGGCGCGCCGGCGTCTCCCCGGGCCTCATCCGCGTCTCGGTCGGGCTCGAAGACGAGAACGACCTCATCGCCGACTTCCGCCAGGCGCTGTCGTGAGCTCGGCTGCGGCTGCACCACGTGTGGCCGCGGTCCGCCGCAGGGTTGCGGCGCAGCAGCCGCCCGCCCGCTAACGTCCCGGCCATGTCGCCCATGCGTCACGTCACGCGCTGTCTCGCTGCCGGCATCGTCGCACTGCTGCCGCTCGGCGGGACGGTCTTCGCCATCCTCTGGGTGGAGAACTCGATCTCGGCGTCGTGGCTGGCACGGCGCGCCTTCTACTTCCCCGGCCTCGGCATCCTCCTGGCCATCGCCAGCATCTACCTGGTGGGCCTGTTCGTCACGTCCTTCTTCGGCCGCTGGCTGTGGCGCCGGATCGACCGGACGATGGAAGGCTTGCCCTTGCTCGGCACGCTCTACCAGAGCTTGAAGGAGATCCTCGGCTACGACTCCGGCCGCGAACGCTTCTTCCGCGGCGTCGTCGCCGTCGAGTGCGACGGCGGCGTCGAAATGGGCCTGGTCACCGGCGAGACCACCGACGGAGCCGGCGGGCCGCGCACCCTGGTCTTCGTGCCGGGCTCGCCCAACCCGGCCAACGGCCGCCTGCTCCTCATCGACCCGACCACCCTGCGCCGGCTCGACGTGCGCGTCGCCGATGCCTTGCGCGCGCTGGTGTCGATGGGCAAGTCGCCGTTGCGGGAGTGACGACGACGGAGGTACGGGTCGACATCGGACCTCGCGCGTGACGACGTTCCTGGGCTGGCGAGAGTTAGAGTGGTGCACTCGGAGGCATCATGCAAACACGCCACGAAATCGGCTCCTGCTCGCTCAGCGACACACACCGGCGCGACGAACCGCATCGACAGACCCGGCGTGGCACAGCGATCTTGGTTCGGCCTTTGCCGGGCGCAGCAATCGCCTCGCCGAGTCCGAGGTCGGCTCCTCTGCTCTTCGCACTGTCGGCCTTCTCGGTCCCGACCGCTGGCCAGTTGCAGGCCGACTGGGTGAACAGGATCGTGCCAGACCAGCGGACGGGCTTCGCCATGGCATACGACATCGCTCGGGAGCGCGTGGTCATGTTCGGAGGTCTCGCCCGGGACGGTGGCAGTCTCGCCGACACCTGGGAGTGGGACGGGGCAAGCTGGATGCAGCGGCACTCCACGTCGTCGCCTCCTGGCACCTACTGGCACGCCATGGTCTTCGACCTCGCACGCCAGCGCGTCGTCCTCTTCGGGGGCGTCTTGACCAACGTGGGAGACGTCGCTGACACCTGGGAGTGGGACGGCAACGAGTGGGTCCTGCGCCAGCCTTCCATCCGGCCGCCTGCGCGTGCGCTGCACGCGATGGCCTACGACGTAGTCCGACGGCGGACCGTCCTCTTCGGCGGCCGCAACTACAACGACACCTGGGAGTACGACGGCACCAACTGGACGCAGCGGGTGCCGGTCAACAGTCCCTCGTTCCGCTGGGGGCACGCCCTTGCCTACGACGCCGCCAGACAACGCGTCGTGATGTTCGCCGGAACCCACACCGGGGTCGACGTCAACGACACCTGGGAATGGGATGGAGTGAACTGGACTCAGCGCAGTCCGTCCCGCAGTCCAAGCGCACGCACGGGCCTGGCGCTGGCGTACGACGGCGCAAGCCAGCGAGTCGTGATGTTCGGAGGCGTGAGCACGAGTGGAGGCAATCGATTCGCTGACACCTGGGAGTGGGACGGCAGCAACTGGACGCAGCGAGCACCTGCCAGCAGTCCGGCCGACCGCTCGGACCACGCGATGGCGTACGATCTCGCTCGAAGACGGCTGGTCATGTTCGGCGGAGATACCTTGGTGGACGGTGCAGTGGCCGAAACCTGGGAATGGGACGGCAGCACCTGGACGATTCGTGCCCCCTCGAGCAGTCCAGGTCGACGCACCGGACACGCGATGGCGTACGACATTGCCCGCCGGAGCATGATCCTCTTCGGGGGCAGCTCCAGTGCAGGAGTGGCCGCCGATACCTGGGCATGGAGCGGGAGCGGAGACTGGAGGCTGGTCAGCCCTGCCAACCGACCGAGCCCGCGCTGGTTTCACGCGATGACATACGACAGTTCCCGACAGCGAATCGTCCTCTACGGGGGACAGGGAAGCAGCGGACTGTCGGACACCTGGGAATGGGACGGCACCAACTGGTCGCAACGTTCGACGGCCACCGGTCCTGGAAGTCGAAGCGAGCACGCGATGACATACGACGTTGCGCGTCAGCGCGTCGTCCTGTTCGGCGGCCAAACCACGTCGGACACTTGGGAATGGGACGGCAGCGCCTGGACCCAGCGCGTGACTGGGGCGGCCCCGAGCCCTCGCATTGCGCCGGCAATGGCCTACGACACGACCCGACAGCGCGTCGTGCTCTTCGGTGGCTGGGACGGGTCCACCAGCGTCACCTTCTCCGATACCTGGGAGTACGATGGCACGAACTGGACGCAGCGCTCGACGCCTGTCAGCCCGAGCAGCCGCTACGAGCACACGATGGTCTACGATGTCGATCGTCAGCGAACCGTGCTGTTCGGTGGGGTCGACCGAGCCTTCAACAGTTTCGCCGACACCTGGGAGTGGGACGGCGTCACCTGGCTTCAGCGTGCCACTTCCCACCCGCCCCCGGCTCGGGGAAGCCACGCCATGGCCTACGACCGCGACATCAGGCGCATCGTCGTGTACGGAGGCAACAGCCTGTCGGATACCTACATGCTGACTCTCGTGCCAGGAACGGCACCGTCTTTCGGTACGGCATGCGTCGGCAGCAACGGGCCTCCCGTACTCACGGCGACGGCGCCGTTCCTCGGCAACAGCGGTCTCCGTCTGGACCTGATCTCCGGGCGCCCGTCTTCGCCATGCGCATTCGGTGTGGCAGCGGTGCCGCAGAATCTGTCCTTCGGCGGAGGGTGCACGCTCTACTTGCAGACCCCGCTCGTGGTAATCCCGGCGCAGACCAACCTGTTCGGGTTCGCAAGCTCTGGTCTCGGCATTCCGCTCGACCCTTCACTGCGCGGTGCCACCCTCTACGGGCAAGCATTCGTCGTCGACTCGAGTGGCGCCGCGCTCGGGCTCGCGTTCTCCAACGGTCGCCAGCTCAATCTGGGCGACTAGTTGCAAGCTGCGCTCGACGCGGCCGTGTGCTCGTTCCCATGATTGTCGCAACGCATCCACGCCCGAACCACAAAGAAGACAAGCCATGCACTCCCACTGTTCGAGATTCGGCGGCAAGTTGCTGCTCGGTTTCCTTCTCTCGGCGGTCCCCGGTCAAACTGCCCTCCTTGCACCGAATCTCCTTCTCGACGGCGGGTTCGACGTCGGCTGGATGAACTCGTGCGCGCAGGGCAACCTTCCGCACACGTGGACGGCGCTCCAACCGACGCCCGATGTCTACACCGTCTCGCAGTGTGGATCACTGGACGGAATGCCCTTGGGCAGCTACGGGCACTTCGTGCCCACACTGCAACCGTCAAGCGGGCGGCGCTTCGGCGCGGGTTGCTGGTGCTGGGGCGCGATCGAGACGCTCGGGACGAGCTTGCTCACGCCGCTGACGCCCGGGGTCAGGTACAAGCTCGAAGGCCACTTCAGCCGCGACCAGACCCACCGCGGCAACGGCGGCTACGAGGTGCAGCTTCGAACGACGGGTGGACCATGGACCTCCGTTGGGACGATCGGGGACAGCGCTGCGAGTGGCGCATGGAGCGCGCACATGCTCTCGTTCATCGCTCCGGTCGCCGCTACGGAGCTGGCGATCGCGCCTTTGGCCGGCCGATCGGGGCAGTGGAGCTACAACGCGATGGACAACCTCAAGCTTGCCCCTGAGACAAACCTGCTACCCGGCGTGTATTCGCTTGGAGGCGAGATCCCGGGCACACGAGGTGGCCCCATCCTCTCGACGACTCTTGGCAGCCAGGGAACTCGCGACTACCGGATCACCCACGAGACTTCCGGGCAAGCCGCGGTGATCGTCTTCGGGTTGTCGACCATCAACGTGCCTTTCCTCGGTGGCACGATCGTACCCTCGCTCGATGTCGTCTGGCCGACAGTCGCCGGAGGTAGCGGAGTGCGCCTTCCGCTCGCGCCTGGCATCCCGCTCTACGCACAGGCGTGGGTCCTCGAGCCCGGCATCCCTTCGCAGCTGATGGCCTCTCCAGCGCTGCTCGTGCTGGATCCCTAGCAAACCACCGAGATGGCGACGGTGCATCCTGCTCGCGCCACCCGTTCTCGACGCGGCGATCGGAGGCCCCATCGTCGCACGCAAGTCCCACAGCCGCCGCCCCGCACCCGCCGGCAAACCGGCCCCCGCCTCCCCGCCCCCAACGTGTTCACCACTGCGCTCCCGCGGCTCGCACGCCGAAGCCATGAATGGCTCCCCGAGTAGGACTTGAACCTACGACCTACTGATTAACAGTCAGCCGCTCTAACCAACTGAGCTATCGGGGAGCACCCCGCGGTCGCGGGGAGGGCGGAAGGGTAGCGGGGACCGGCAGCGGGTCAAGGCCGGGCGTGAATTCCAGGATTGGGCCGCGAGACGTGGAAGATCCGGCGCGCCGAGGAAGCGCGTCGGCCGTCGGCGGTGCCGCGATGCCCGGCCACACCCCCTTGCTTCCCTTCCCGTCGCCTCTAGCGTGCGGCCACGATGGCGCCCCCTGTCCGCCAGATCGAGCGCGCTGCGGCGCTCGCCCTGCCCTTGCTCCTCGCCTGTTGCGCGAGCGGCCCCGAGTCGATGTCCACACGCCCTCCGAACACGCACACCGTCGACGTCGTCGACGACTACCACGGCACGCAGGTGGCCGACCCGTACCGGTGGCTCGAAGACCTCGACGCTCCCGAGGTGCGGACGTGGATCGAGGAACAGAACGCGGCCAGCCGGGCCTTCTTGGCGGCGATTCCGCGCCGGGAGGCCCTGCGCCAGCGCCTGACCGAGCTGTGGAACTTCCCGCGCAAGAGCCCGCCGCAGCGCGCGGGCCAGCGCTGGCTGTGGCGCTTCAACGACGGCCTGCAGAACCAACCGGTTCTCTACGTCGGCGACCGACCCGACGACGCCGGGCGCATCTTGCTCGACCCCAACACGTTGTCGAGTGACGGCACGGTGGCTCTGGGTCCGATCGCCGCGTCCCACGACGGCGCCTACCTGGCGTTCGGAACGAGCAAGAGCGGCAGCGACTGGACGGACTGGCAGGTCTTGTCCATCACCGACGGTCGCATCCTCGACGACCAGCTGCACTGGACGAAGTTCACGTCGGCAGCGTGGACGCACGACAACGCCGGCTTCTTCTACATGCGCTACCCGAAGCCGCGTGAGGGTGAGACGTACGAGGCGCGCAACCAGGCGCCCGAGCTGTGCTACCACCGCCTCGGCGACGCGCAGACCGACGACGAGGTCGTGTACGCGCGGCCGGACGAGCCGACTTGGGGCTTCGCGGCGGCGGTCACCGACGACGGGCGCTACCTCGTGATCACCATCTGGTCCGGGACCGACACGCGCAACCGCGTCGCCTACCTCGATCTCGAACGGCGCGACGAAGGGGTGCAGCCGCTGCTCATGGACTTCGACGCCAACTACGCCTACGCGGCGAACGTCGGCACCAAGTTCTACTTCCAGACCAACTGGCTGGCGCCGCGCGGGCGCGTGCTCGCCATCGACCTGGCGAGCCCCGACCGCGCCGCCTGGCAGGAAGTCGTGCCGCAGCAGCGCGACACGCTGGAGGGCACCGCCGGGATCGGCGGCCGGCTGGTGCTGACCTATCTGCGCGACGCGGCGCACGCCGTCGTGGTGCACGCGCTCGACGGCACACGCCAGTGCGAGCTGTCGCTTCCCGCTCCGTGCTCGGTCGATGGCGTGACCGGCCGGTTCGAGGACGCCGACTTCCACTTCCTCGTGACCTCGTTCTTGCAGCCTGGCGCCATCCTCCGCTGCGACGTCGCCACCGGAGCGGTCACCGAAGCGTGGCGACCGAACGTGCCATTCGACGCCTCGAGCTACGTCGCCGAGCAGGTCTTCTACGCCAGCGACGACGGCACCCGCGTGCCGATGTTCCTCGTGCACGCACGCCGGATGAAGCTCGACGGCGACAACCCCACGTACCTGTACGGGTACGGCGGGTTCAACGTGTCCCTGACCCCGAGCTTCAGCACGCCGCTGCTCGCCTGGCTCGAACTCGGCGGCGTGTACGCCGTGCCCAACCTGCGCGGCGGCGGCGAGTACGGCGAGGAGTGGCACCAGGCGGGGATGCGCGGCCGCAAGCAGAACGTGTTCGACGACTTCCGCGCAGCGGCGCGCTACCTGATCCGCAACGGCTATACCCGCCCCGAACGCCTGGCCGTCGGCGGCGGCAGCAACGGTGGCTTGCTGGTGGGAGCCGCCCTCACCCAGTTCCCCGAGCTGATCGCTGCCGCGGTGCCGCAGGTCGGCGTGCTCGACATGCTGCGCTACCACCACTTCACCATCGGCTGGGCCTGGGCACCGGAGTACGGCACCGCCGACGAGCCCGACATGTTCCCGATCCTGCACGCCTACTCACCGCTGCACCGCGTGCAGGCGGGACGCACCTACCCTGCCACCCTGGTGCTGACCGGCGACCACGACGACCGCGTCCTGCCTGCGCACAGCTACAAGTTCGCTGCCGCTCTGCAGGCAGCGCAGGCCGGCTCCGCGCCCATCCTGCTGTCGGTCGACGTCCGCACCGGCCACGGCGCGGGCAAGCCGACCAGCAAGCTCATCGCCGTGGCGGCCGACCTGTTCGCGTTCCTCGCCGCCACCCTGGGGATCCGCGACTGATCCCGCGCCCGGGGGCCGCCCGGGGTCGAATTGCCAGCTTTTCCTCTTGCCAACCCGATGCCGCGGCCGGCTATCCTCCGGCCAGTCGATAGATCGATCTCTCTGCAGATGAGCAAGCGCTTGTTCGTGGGCAACTTGCCCTACCAGGTCGACGACGCCGCGATCCTGTCCGCCTTCGAGAGCCAGGGCTTCACCGCGGCCAGCGCCCGGGTCGTCCTCGACCGTGAGACCGGCCGCTCTCGGGGCTTCGCCTTCGTCGACTTCGAATCCGATGAAACGGCGACGAAGGCGATGGAGGCCATGAACGGCTTCGAGATCGAGGGTCGTCAGATGCGCGTAACCGAGGCCGAGGACCGCCGTCCGCCCCGTCCAGGCGGCGGGCCCGGTGGTCCGGTCGGCGCACGCCCACGCCCGGGTGGACCGCCGAGCACCGGCCCTCGCTTCGGCGGGGGCGGCGGCGGCGGCGCTGGCGGCAGCGGCCGGCCGATGCGCCGCCGCGAGGACGACGACCGCGGCCGGCGCAGCGACCGCGATTTCGGCGGCGGCAAGAAGCGCAAGGGCCGCGACCGCGAGGAGGACGAGGGCCCGCGGCGCGGCGGCGGTGGCTTCGACTTCGACGACGAGTACTAGGGACGACGAGTACTAGGAAGGCTGGCCGACTTCGCCGCCGGATCGGGCTGACTCCGCCCCCGGCCGTCCGCCCTCGAGCGAAGGCGCACTGGCCCCGTCTCGCTTTGGTGCCGACCGGGAACTGCCTTCGCACCCGGCACGTCTGCCGGCCTCGCGATGACGAAACCACCAATGCGGGCGGCGATCCTGGCAGTCGCCGCGTCCTGCCTCACATTCGCGGCGGCGCCGGCACAGGGCCTCGATCGAAGCGACCGCGAACTCCACCCTTGGCCACGGCACGTGCGGGTCACCTCCCTGCGGGTGCGCGCCGAAGTGCACGATGGCGTCGCTTCCACCGAACTCGACCAGATCCTCCACAACGACAGTCGCCGCGACGCCGAGGCCACTTGGATCCTGCCCTTGCCGCCCGGTGCGACCGCCGACAACTTCACGATGACGGTCGGCGACAAGGAAGTCGCCGGCGAGGTTCTCGACGCCGGCAGGGCACGCGCCATCTACGAGCAGATCGTGCGCCAGCGGCGCGACCCGGGCCTGCTCGAGTACTTCGGTGACGGGTGCCTGCGAGCGCGGGTGTTCCCGATCGCGCCCGGCTCCGACGTCGTCGTCAAGGTGCGCTTCCGCCACGTGCTGCCCCGGCACGCCGGCATGTTCACGTGGAGCTTCCCCCTGCGCGCCTTGTTCGCCACCGGCATGCGCCCCGAACGCTCCAGCCTCGACCTGCGGCTGTCGTCGTCGAAGCCGCTGAAGAACGTGCTGTCGCCCCTGCAGGGTGTCGACATCCTCCGGCCGAGCGAGTTCGAGGCGCGGGCGACACTCGAACTCGGTCGCACCAACTTCGTCGAGCGCGACCTGCAGATCCTCTACAGCCTGTCCAATGACGACTTCGGCCTCAACTGCCTGACCTACCGGCGGGGGCGGGACGCAGGCTACTTCATGCTGGTCCTGTCGCCGCGGCGCGACGACGAGCACGCCGACCGCGCGCCGCGTTTCGTGCAGTTCGTGCTGGACACCTCCGGATCGATGGCCGGCCGCAAGATCGAACAGGCCAAGGGCGCCTTGCGCTTCTTCCTGCGCTCGCTGCACCGCCACGACCACTTCAACGTCGTCCCCTTCGCCACCGAGGCCGATCCGTTCTTCGACGGACCGCGTCAGGCCAGCGAAGACGCCGTCGCCGCGGCTCTGGCCAAGGTCGACGACATCCAGGCCCGAGGTGGCACCAACATCGAGGACGCTCTCGCGACCGCGCTCGCCGGGCAGGCGAGCCCGACGACCGTGCCTGCGCACGCGCTACCGATCGTCGTGTTCTTGACCGACGGAGCTCCCACCGTCGGCCAGACCGACCGCGACAAGCTCGTGGCCGCGGCGCGCGCGCACAACGACGGCAAGGCGCGCGTGTTCGTGTTCGGTGTCGGCAACGACGTCGACACCAAGCTCCTCGACCGCCTCGCCGACGACAACGGCGGCACGCGCGACTACGTGCGCGAGGACGAGGACATCGAGGTGAAGACGTCCGACCTGTTCACCAAGCTCAGCCGGCCGGCCCTGGCCGACCTCCGCCTCACGATCGACGGCATCGACGTCCACGACGTGGTCCCCAAGCACCTTCCGGATCTGTTCGCCGGCAGCCAGCTCACCATCCTCGGCCGCTATCGGAGCGCCGGCCCGGCCATGATCCGGCTGTCGGGCCAGCTCGGCGGCGAACGTCGCGACTTCTCCTACGACGCCGACTTCGCTGCGGAGGCGACGCGCGACGACTTCCTGCCGACCATGTGGGCGCAACGACAGATCGCGCAGCTCCTCGACGCGATCCGGCTCAATGGCCAGCGCCCCGAGCTCATGGAAGAGGTGCGCCGGCTGGCCAAGACCTACGGCATCGTCACCCCCTTCACCTCGCATCTCATCGTCGAGGAAGGTGCGCGCCTGGCACTTGGCGATCAGCGTCGCTACCCACCGGGCGTCGGGTCCGCACCCACCGGCGCTGGCCCGCGCGAACGCGCCGACGCCCCGGCTGCCCCCGCCGCGGACGCCGAGGCGCAGACCAGGCTGCGCCGGCTGGGCGAGACGGCCGAAGGCGAGCGCGCCGTGTCCGACAGCCTCGAGATCAAGGCGCTCGAGCTGGGCAAGGACCGCGACCGCGCCGGGTCCGCGGGCCGCGGGACCTTGGCGCGACGCATCGGCGACCGCACGTTCTTCCGGGTCGGTGAGCGCTGGATCGACGGCGCGTGCAAGGCGGATTGGGACAAGGTCGCCGTTCGAGTCGAGGCGTTCTCGGCGGAGTACTTCAAGCTCCTCGAAGAGAACCCCGGGCTCGAGCCGGTCCTGGCGTTGGGCACCCGCCTGGTGCTCGCCATCGGCGAACGCGTGGTCGAGATCGTGCCACCGGTGCGCTGACCCACGAGGCTCGCGACCGCGCTCCGGCAATGTAGCTCAGCGGCGGGCCGGCCCCCGGTCGCCCGCTACTCCCATCGCCAGCGACGTGCCTCCGCGTCCCAGGTCCCGACCTCGACGCCGGCACGCTGGTCTGCCGGCGTCGCCAGGTACGAGCGCCGCACCAGGGCGAACTGCTCGTCGTCGGGCACCACCTCGACGCGGAGGTCGAAGCGCACGAACACGCGCACCGCCTGCTCGACGGCCCAAGGCAGCGCATGCGCGCCCCGAAAGGAGCTCGGCACCCCGTGCAGGAAGACGTGGTGCACGTCGCGTCCGGCCACGCGGGCAGACACGCCTTCGATCGCCGCGCGCGCCAACGCGCCGCTCTCGGCCCAGCGGGCGTTGACCGCGCGCAGCGTGACGAGCTGCGCCGCCACCATGACCGCGACGAGCGCGGACACCACATGCCTTCGACCGGCGCTGGCGCGCGACGCGGCGAGCCCGATCCCGCTGCACCAGAACACGTTCACGAAGTAGAGGTAGCGCACGCCCGAGAGGTCCGCGTCGAGAGTGGCCCAGGTGGCGGTGACAGCCAAACCGGCGAAGACGCACGCCACGAGCGCCACCAGCAAGCGCACGCTGCCGCGGTCGTGCCGCGCCAGGGCGTGCACCACCAGGGCGACCGCACCCGTGCCGCACACGAGGCCCGTGATGCCCCAGCCGTCGGCGCCGTCCCACGGGCCCGGCGCCAGCAGGTGTCCCCACGCCTGAGTCAGGGTGCGCAGCGCGCGGCCGACGTCGAGACTGGCGTGCACCGCGCCGCCGTCGCTGCCGCGGTAGCCGCCGAGCCCACCGAGGCACGCGACCCGCGCTGCCAAGTAGGCGGCGGTGACCGCGGCGACGACGAGCCCGAGACGGAGGCTTGCGCGCCGCCGCTGCGCCCAGCCCAGGGCCATTACGTAGGCGACCAAGGGCAGCGCCGGCTCGACCGAAAGCAGCGCCGCGGCGGCAGCCACGCCGACGACGACGAGGGTCGAAGCGCGCGCTTGCTCGCGGGCCGACGCCCCGAGCACGAGCAGCGACAAGGCCGCCCCGAGCGGGTAGCCGCGAGCCGAGATCCAAGTGACTGCTTCGGGGTGCAACGGCGACGTCGCGAACAGCAGCGCCGCCGTGAAGCCCGCCAACGTCGACCCGGTCCACGTGGCAGCCGCCCGACCCACCAACCACGCTGCCAGCGCGTGCAGGGCGAAACCGACCACGTGCATGGCTGGGAGGTTGGCGGCCCAGAGCTGCCAATCGACCCAGAAGCTGAGAGCCAGCAGCGGCCGGAAGAACGAACTGCCCCGCTCCGGCAAGAAGCGGACGGCTCGGTCGGGGTCGATCAGCCCGAACAGGATCACGTGGTCGTCGGCCACGAAGAAGGCGTCGACGACGTTCCCGTAGCCGATCGCCACGGCGGCGATGCAGGCGAGCGCCAGGAGGCACGAACCGCGCCCGGACAACGGCATGGCGCGCAGTGTCGAGGCAAGCCGCCGAGGCCACCAGCCGCGAGTGGGAAATGGCGACCCTTGGTCGACGCCCCTGGCGGTCGCTCGCGACCGCGAGCCCTTCGGGCGCTCGACGGAGCCGGCTACGCTGGCTTCCTCGAGCGATGCCCCTGGCGGTCGCCCTTGCGACCGCGAGCCCTTCGGGCTCAGGTCGGCGCGTCGCGTAGTTCGCGGCGCAGGATCTTGCCGACGTTCGACTTCGGCAGGGCCGCGCGAAACTCGACGATCTTCGGCACCTTGTAGCGCGTCAGATTGCTCGCACAGTGCGCGTGCACGGCCGCCTCGGTGAGGGCCGGGTCGGAACACACGATCACGGCTTTGACGATCTCGTTGCCGGCGCCGTCGGTGACGCCGACCACGCCGACCTCGCGCACCCCCGGCATCTGGGCGATCACGGCCTCGACTTCGTTGGGGAACACCTTGAACCCCGACACCACGATCATGTCCTTCTTGCGATCGACGATCCGCGTGAAGCCCGCCTCGTCCATGACCGCGATGTCGCCGGTGTGCAGCCACCCGTCGACGAGGACCTTGCCGGTCTCCTCCTCGCGTTGCCAGTAGCCGCGCATGACCTGGGGACCACGCACACACAGCTCGCCGGCGCTGCCCGACGGCGCCATCTGCCCGTCTTCGCCGAGGATGGCGATCTCGGTGGAGGGCAAGGGCAGACCGATCGTGCCGGTGAAGTCCCTGGCGTCCAGCCGGTTGACGCACACCACGGGCGAGGCTTCGGTCAGCCCGTACCCCTCGACCAGCGGCCGCCCGGTGACCCGGTGCCAGCGTCGCGCCACCGACTCGTGCACGGCCATGCCGCCGCCAAGGCACACCTTGAGCCCCGAGAAGTCGAGCTGGTCGAAGCCCTTGGTGTTCAGCAGCCCGTTGAACAGAGTGTTGACTCCGGTCATCGCCGTGAACGGGAAGCCGCGCAGGGTGCGCACCGTCGCGTCGAGGTCGCGCGCGTTCGGGATCAACAGGTTGTGGGCGCCCAGGTGGAGGAAGAGCAGGGCGTTCGCCACCAGGGCGAAGATGTGGTAGAGCGGCAGCGCGGTCACCACGCGTTCCTGGCCGGGTTCGAGTGGAACGCACCATGCCTCGACCTGGAGCACGTTCGCCACCACGTTGCGGTGGGTGAGCATGGCACCCTTGGCCACACCGGTCGTCCCTCCGGTGTACTGCAGGAACGCCAGGTCGTCGCCGTCGACCGCGACGCGCGCCGGGGTGCCGCCGCCGGCCAGCGCCGACAGGAACGGGGTCGCGTCCGGCAGCGACCACGCCGCTACCAACTTCTTGACCCGCCGCACGATGAAGTTCACGAACGGGCGACGCCAACCGAGCAGGTCGCCGAAGGTGGTCACCACGATGTGTGGGACCTTCACCTCGTGGGCGATCTCGCAGTAGACGTGCGCCGAGGCCTCCATGATGACGAGCGCCGACACCTGCGCGTCCGCGAGCTGGTGCTGCAGTTCGCGCGCCGTGTACAGTGGGTTCACGTTCACCACCACGCAACCGGCGCGCAACGCACCCAGCAGCGCGATCGGCGACTGCAATACGTTGGGCAGCATCAGCGCGACACGGTCGCCCTTGCGCAGCCCACGTGCTTGCAGGAACGCCGCGAAGGCCGCGCTCAGGCGGTCGAGCTCGGCGTAGGTGAGCGTCTGCCCCATGCAGGTCACGGCTGGCAGGGCGGCGTAGCGCGAGAACGACGCCTCCGCCATTTCCACCAGACTGCTGAACGCGTCCGCGTCGATCTCCGGCGGTACCCCCGGAGGGTAGGACCGCAGCCACGTCTTCGCCGAGGCCGAGAGGCGTGTCGGGATCGATCTCATCGGGGCCATTGCGACTCTATCATCGGCCTTGCGAGGGGCGCGGCACGAATCGCGGTCGCAGACTGCGACGCCGTCGACGACCGCGCCGCCCCGCCGAGCCTTCGCGGCGAGACCGGCGCCGCCCACCGTCGCTCGCCGGCCCCAGACGGCCCGCCCCGGCTGCTGCCAGCCCCAGACGGGCTGGATCGTTCTGCGTCGGCGGGTAAGGTCTCGGCTTCCGTGCCCATGCCACTGACCGCTCGCTCCCCGGCCGTAGCCGTCACCCGCGGAATCCGCGTGGAGGCGAGCGCACGCATGGTCCCACCCGCACACGCCCGTTCGTACCTGGCGTCCAACACCGAAGGCTCGGTGGCGCTCTACACGTTTCGTGTGCGCATCACCAACCAGGGGAACGTGCCTGCCCGTCTCCTCGAGCGCCACCTGATCATCCTCGACGGCAACGGCGATCGGCGCGACATCCAGGGCGAAGGCGTGATCGGCCAGAAGCCGCACCTTCGGCCCGGCGAGACCTTCGTCTACGACAGCTACTGCCACCTGGCGACGGTCTGGGGCACGCTCGAAGGCTCCTACACGTTCCAGGACGACGGCGGCGACCGCTTCCAGGTGGCGATCCCGCGCTTCTTCCTCACACCGCCGCCCGAGGCGCCGGCGTCGGCGACGGCCTCCGCGGTCTGACCGGTCGCCTCGGCCACGGTCTCACGGCCGGCTTCGTGCTCGGCATTGCCGGTGGTCGCCCTTGCGACGGCGAGCCGACTCACTGTCGCTTGTCGCCTTCCCAGCGGTAGAAGCCCTCGCCGGTCTTGCGCCCGAGCTTGCCATCCTGCACCTTGGCACGCAGCGATGCCGGGACGACGAAGGCCGGCTCCTGTGGATGCCTTTGGCACCATCCTTCCAGGATCGACAGGGTCGTGTCGAGCCCGACGTAGTCGGCCAAGGTGATCGGCCCCATGGGGTGCCCGCAGCCCAGTCGCATCGCCGTGTCGATGTCTTCCTTGCTGGCGTCGCCACGCTCGAACATCAGCAACGCCTGCACCAGGTAGGGCACCAACAGACGGTTGACGATGAAGCCCGGCGTGTCGGCACAGGTCACCGGCTCCTTGCCGCAGGCACGTGCGAAAGCCAGCGCCGCCGCGTGGACCTCCGGCGCCGTGTCCGGCGTGCGGACCACCTCGACCAGGCCCATGAGCTGCACCGGGTTGAAGAAGTGCAGGCCGATGGTGCGCTCGGGCCGACCCGACGACCCGGCCATGGCCGCGATCGGGAACGAAGAGGTGTTCGACGCGAACACGGTCCGCGGCGGACAGACCGCGTGCAGGTCCCGCCACAGCGCGCACTTCGCCTGTAGGTCCTCGACGATGGCCTCGACGACCAGGTCGCAAGCGGCGAGGTCCTTCCGCGCCAGCGACGGCGTGATCCGTGCCATGGAGTCGGCGACGTGCGTGCGCGCGGAGTCCGGGTCCATTGCGCCCTTCTCCACGGCCTTCTGCGCCAGCTTGCCCAGGCTCTGCTCGATGCGCTGCACCCCGCGCTCGAGGGCGGCGGCGTCCGACTCCACGACGACGACACGCTTCTGCCCGGCGGCGGCAGCCACCTGGGCGATGCCGTGTCCCATGAGACCACACCCGACCACTCCGACCGTTTCGAACTGCACGCACCACCTCCGATTGTCTGTTGAGTCTCACGCCCGCCACGGCACCCGCGACGCGGAGCCGCGAGAGCGTTCCGACGGTACGCCCGCTCCATCTTGCGCGGTGCCGGCGCACAATGCTCGCGCGCGTCGGGCAGAACCGCCGGGCCGCGGGCGAACTGCGGAGAACCCTCCGCTCACGGGCCATCGCGCAGGAAGCGCTTGGCGATCTTGCCCGATCCGGTGCGGGGCAGGCTGTCGCGGAAGCGGATCTCCCGTGGCACCTTGAACCCAGCCAGGCGTTGCCGGCAGAACGCCACGAGTTCGTCCGCGTCCGCCTGCGCGCCGGCACGCAGCACCACCGCCGCCACCACCCGTTCGCCCCAGATCGGATCCGCCTGACCGAAGGCAGCGGCTTCCAGCACCGCCGGGTGCAGGTACAGGGCATTCTCCACCTCGGTGCTGTAGACCTTCTCGCCGCCCGTGATCACGACGTCCTTGGCCCGGTCGACAATGGTGACGAACCCTTCGCTGTCGAGCACAGCGAGATCGCCGGTCCGCAGGTAGCCGTCCGCGGTGAAGGCCTGTGCCGTCGCGTCCGCCTGCTGCCAGTAGCCTGGCGTCACCGTCTCGCCGCGCACTTGGATCTCGCCGACCTCGCGCTCGTCGTCGCGGACTCGTCGCCCGTCGCCGTCCACCACCCGCAGGTCGACTCCGAGCACGGGCCGGCCGGTCTTGCCACGCATGGCCAGCTGCGCCGCCTCTGGCCACGCTCGCATCTCCTCCTTCAGCAAGCTCATGGTCAGGAACGGGCTGGTCTCGGTCATGCCGTAGGTCTGCACGTACTGGCCGCCGAAGGCGGCGTCGACCTGCCTGACGACGGCGGGCGCGATGGATGCACCGCCCGACAGGACCAGCCGCATGTGCGACAGGTCGAACCGTGGCAGTGACTCGTGCTTGACCATCAGATTGAGCATGGTCGGCACCAGGTTGGTGACCGTGACACGCTCGCGCGCCAAGAGCGCCAGCGCCGCTTCCGCCGTGAAGCGCGGCAGCATCGCGTGGCGCCCGCCGACGGCGGTGATGGCGAACGTCGCCCAGGCGTCGGCCAGATGGAACATCGGCGCGATGTGGGCCCAGGTATCGGTCCCGGCCAAGCACAGCTCGGCGACCGTCATCATCGCGTGCGCGCACACGTTGCGGTGCGTCAGCATCACCCCTTTGGGCGCACCGGTCGTACCGCTCGTGTAGTAGAGGTGCGCCAGTTGATCGCCACCACGCCCGGACCCGGGCGCGACCGGCGCGCACGCGACTGCCGTTCGGTAGGTGAGCGTCTCGACCCCCGACCGGAGCGCCGGTCCCCGCCCGTCGATCGAAGGTGGCCCGAACCACAGGACCGTGCCGACCGAAGTGTCCTCGATCGCGGTGGCCAGGACCTCGTCAAGCGCCACGTCACCGGCGAGCACCGCGATGCCGGCATCGCACAGGATGGCGCGCATCTCTCGCGGGTGCAGGCGCACGTTGATCGGCACCGCCACCGCATCCAGGTGGGCGCAGGCGAAGTAGAGCTCGAGGAAGGCCGCGTGGTTGTGGCCGACGATGGCGACGCGATCGTGCGCTCCGACGCCGGCGCCGGTCAGCGCGCCGGCGACGCGCGCTACGCGATCACCCAGCTCGGCGTAGGTGCACGACCATCCGGCCTCGACCACCGCGACGCGGTCGGGAAACAGGCTGGCGGCACGCGCCATCAGCGAACGGATGTGCATGCGCGGCGATCATGGCGCCGGCGGGCATCCCCGGCGACCCCGAGCCCAGCGCGCCGGGTGCACAGCTAGCGCGCCTCGAGGCTGAACCAGTGCGTGCCCAGGTTCGCCGCGAGCGTCAGGGTCACCTTGCCCTGCCGACCGGACAGCGACTTGCTACGGCCGCGCGCGCCCGTCCCCAGGAGCGGTACCAGGGCCATGCTCGAGTACTTCGTCGCCAGCGTCACCTTGCCCAACACTGGTTCGGAACGGAACGGCGTGCGGTTCTCTGCCGCCTCCGCCCGCCCGATCGCCGTCACCAGGATGCGCTTGCTGGTGCTCAGTGGCTGGTCGTCGAGGCTGGTCAGGGCGACGAACGCCTTCGGCGTGACGATCTCGAAGCTGGCGTCGGCCGTGGCGATGGTGTCGCCGCCGACCCAGCCATTCACCGCCTGGGTGCGGGTCGTGTCGATCACCTGACGGCCACGGCGGAAGTCGCGCCGCAACTCGCCGGTGTCGGCGACCACCTCAGTGGCATCGGCGCCGATGAAGTCCTTGTCGAGCTGCCGCACGATCTCGACGTCGTCGGCCACCTCGGGCACGCCGTCCCACGCCAACGCCTTGACGTCCGGCAAGCCGATCGTCACCTGGCTGCGCTCGAGCAGCGTGCGCAAGCTCGCGGTCGACGCGGGCGTGAGCGGCCGCCCATAGAGTTGCTCCTCGTCCAGCTGCAAGCAGTAGCGCTTCTTCGCCGGCTGCATGTGCTGGCGCCGATACATGACCGCCGCGGCCGGCATGGCGCCCTGCAAGGCCGGGTCGTAGAAGGTCGACCAGGTGTCGGCGTGGTCGGGGTGACCGAAGCCGATCTGCGAGTAGTTGTAGATCATCGGCGCGTCCCAACCCTGCAGGCAGGCGATCGCCGCCAAGTAGGCGGGCGCCGTGAACCGGTCGATCGCCGGATAGGCGACGTTCCACTCGGTGATGGTCAGCGGCTTGCCGTAGACATGAGCGGCACCGATCTGGTCGAGGAAGTTCGGCGCGTAGCGCGGGTCGACGCTCAGAGCCTCCGCCTCGCCATAGCTGTGCACATCGATGACCGTGCCGGCGGTGAGCGCCGGCAGCGCGCACATCCACGAGTCGCCCCAGTAGTTGGTGCTGGCCACCGGCACCCGCATCCCCAGCGCGTGCACGCGGTCGACCATGAAGCGCGCGAAGCGGGCCTCGAGCTCGTTGAGGAAGATCTTGGCCGGCCCTGGCTCCCAGGTGCGGGTCACGCCGTCGCGCGACAGCCCGGTTGTCTTGGCGAAGTCGATCGCCGCCTCACGGAACAGCTTGGCGTGGTGCGGATTGTTCTTGTCGGGCAACATCATGTGCCCGAAGTGGTGCGTCACGTCGTTCTCGTTGGTGACGAGCACGCCCATCACCGCCGGCTCGGCCTTGTAGGCCACCTTGGTGTAGGGATTGACGTGCCCGAGGTAGGCGTCCTGGAACTCGGCCATCAATTCGCGCAGGCGGTCGTTGACGTAGCAGAAGCCCTTGCTCTCGCCGTTCGCCCGTTCCACCTCCGCCAGGCCCGGAACCTCGTCGTCGCGCTTGAACACACGGCCGACGTGCACGTCGAGCCACACGTAGACGCCCTCGTCCTTCAGCGCCTTCACCCACCGATCCACCCGGTCGAGCCCGTCCTTGTCGAACTTGCGGCTGTCGCTGCGCGACTTGTCGATCACCGTCGGGTCGACCCAGTTCATCGAGTCGTGGTGATGGATGCGCATCAGGTTGTAGCCCAGCCGCGCGATGCGCTTGGCGGCGGCCGGAATGTCGCCCGGCGGCACGAACAGGGCGTAGGCCGCCAGGTTGCCTCCCCAGAAGCGCGCCGGCGTGCCGTCCTCGTACACCAAGCGGTCACCCTCGACGCGCACCCCGCCGTGCTTGCCGGCCGGACGATCGTCCTTGTTGAGGAACGACAGGTCGACCGGCGCGCTGTCGTGCGTCATGGCGTCGGTGAACCAGGTCTTGTCGGGCCCTGGACCGTAGCGGTCGGCGAGCGACGGCTCGAGGGACGCCCCGGCGGGCAGGGTCAGCGTGATGCTGAGCGGCCGTTTGCCCTTGCGCCACGCCTTGCCCACGAACATGCAGCGCACCCGCGCCTTGCCCTCGCCTTCGAAGTAGATCTCCGCCAGCGGCGGATCGAACGCCACCTGCACGGTCTCGCCGCTGCGCGGCGACCAGGTGAAGCCGCGCTGGCCGCTGCTCAGCTCCGGCTCGGGGGTGGCGCCGCCGAACGCGGCCGAGTCGCGTCGCAGGCTGAACTCGAGCCCGCCGCCGATGATCCCGCGCAGATCGCGCCCGGCGTCGATCTCGAAGCGCAGCTGCAGGCGGGATCCTTGGGTCTTGAACGCGCCCGCCCATGCGAGGTCGAGGGCTGGTACCGCGCCCTGCGCCGGCGTCTGACCGTCCGCGCTCGCCGCCACCGACGTCTGCACCTCGACCCAGCCCCACTTCGGCCCCCAGAAGCAGTAGTTGCTCTCCACGATGGGCGTGCCGCGGTAGCAGGCAGTGAAGCTGCCGTTGCGCTCGACGCGCATGCTCCAGGGCGAGGCTTGCTGCGCGCACGCGACCCCGGCTAGAACGATGGACTGGACGAACGCGAAGCGAGACGGAGACATCGGCATCAGACTTGGAGGTTGTCGAACTGTTCCTCGCTCGGCAGCGTCGCGAGCATGAGCGCCAGTAGTACGCCAGCGGCGCCCACGTTGACCCACGGCGACGGCACCAACATGACCGCGACCAGGTTCAGCAGGGCACCCCCCTCGAGCAACGCCGCGAACACGAGCGCTCCCTGGGCGTAGCGGGCTCGTGGGCTGGGCGCCTCGCCATCGCGCCGCCCGCCGACCGCACCCCTCCACACCGCCCCGCGCACGACGAAGGCGAGAACCACGGACGTGGCCGCCACCAGCACTGCCACCCACCCCAGGGTCTCCATCGCACCGCCCGACGTCTCGGCCATCGGCAGCGCCTCATTCTGCGCCAGCACCAGGAGCACGCCGCCGAAGATCACCAAACCGGCGGCCAGGGCGAAGACGATGAGGCGGATCTGAGCGATGGTGGGCTCGTGTGGTGTCATCCCGCCGAACGGTGCACGTCCAATCAGCACTGTGTCACTCCTTGCCCAGCAGTTTGCGCATGAAAGCGTACTCGGCCACGAACGCCGGGTCGTCGCCGTAGCGTTCCGCCGCCAGCTTGCCGGCGCGCAACGCATGCTCCGGCCCGCGGGCCAGCATCGCCCCCCACGCGATGCCGAACAGGGACGGCTTGAAGTCGACCTCGTCCCGCCACGCCTCCAGCACCCGGTCGAACCACGCCAGATCGAGGACCGGCGCCACGTCGCCCAGCCACCGCGTCATCAGATCGCGCAAGGGCTTGTCGTTCTGCTCGTGCACGAAGCGAAGCAGCGACCGCAAGCCGACCTCGTCCTGCTGTAGCAGGACCTTGGTGAGCTTGGCCAGCGCCACGTAGAGCTCTTGGCGCGGATGGAAGAGCTTGGCCGCGGCAGCGCGCTCGTGCGCCTGCAGCAGCGCCTCGCTGATCCGTAGGGCGCGGTCGCGATCGAAGCCCTTGGCACGCCGCCCGAATTGGTCCTGCAGCTCGTCCACCCAGTAGTCGACCGAGATCTTGATCCAAGGCAGGTCGTCGAGCAGCTGGCTGAACCCGGCGCCACGCTGGCCGGGCTCCGGCTTGCCGTCGGCCAACTCGCTGCCCTCGAGGAGTTCGGCGAAGCGGTCGCGCCCCAGCAGCGCGCGCCAGTAGCGCCCCACCACCGCGTAGCCGCGCAGCGAGTCGCTGGGGTCCACGGGCGAACGGAATGCCACCGCGGCGAGCCAGTTGTCGACGGTCTCCAACTCGGCTCGCAGGTCGCGCGCCACCGGCAGACCACCCTCCTCGACGCACTCGATCAGACTGCCGGCGTAGCCGTGCAGCAGATCGCGGCTCTGCGCCAGCACCGCGCTCCCCGCCCACTCGTTGGCATCGAACTGCCGGCTGTTCAGATAGCGGTAGCACAGCACCAACCGCTCGCGCGCTGGCCGAGCGACGAATTGCCGGAGTGCGCGGGCAGCTAGGTCGGTGTTGCCCGGTTGTGCCAGCAGGCGCGCCACGAACTGCAGCGCCATGGCCGGCACCGCCGGGCCGAGAGCCTCCTCCGCCGCCGGCAGCATGCGGTCGAGGATGTCGTTCGCCAGCTGCCGAGCATCGTCGCGGCGCTCGCACTCGAACAGGTCGCCGACGCGCTCGATGGCGAGGTTCACCGCGGCGTCGGGCTCCTGCACCCGAGAGATCGCCTCACCGAGGAACTCGGCCGAGGCAGCGAACTGGCCCGTCGACTGGCACAGGCCCGACAGCTCGCGGTAGTTCGCGTTGTCTTCGTCGCCCGCCGCCACCAGCGCCTTCATCTTCTCGAAGCCGTGCCGGTAGGTGTGGAAGTGCCAGTCGCGCTGCACGTCGACCATCACGTCCGAATAGTGGCGGTCACCGAAGATGCGCCAACCGAGGACGTACGGCGTACGGACGTTCTCGCCGGAGAAGCGCAGGAGGATCCCGAGTTGGTTGGGGTCGACGACGTCGCCGCCGGAGAACTCCTGGTAGGCGAGCGTCAGGCTCTTGCTCAGCTCATCGGCGCGGAACTCGAGGGCCGGGCCGGTCTGCAGCACACGCGTCACCCAGCTGTCGCCGTCGCGCTGCGCCCAGCACACGGCGCAGTGGCGCGGCAGACTCATCAGGTGGCCGAACTTGCCCTGCCGCTGCAGGAGGGCGAGGTAGAGCTCCGCGAGGTCGTCGCAGTCGCCGCGTACGATGCCGCCGGTGACCGTGCGCATCGTCTGCATGGCATCTTGGTGGATCTCGCCGTTCACCTTCTGATCGCCGACGAGCAACGGGTAGCGAGGGTCCGGGCTGTCGAAGGCGTAGCGGAACAGGTAGTTGCCGACCAGGTCGAGGTGCGCCGCGTCCGGCAGCGCAGCGGCTGCCTCGGCGAGGAAGCGCTCGGCCTCGGCCAGGCTCGGGTCGCGCGCCGGCACTACCGCGCCGTGCGCTGTCACCAGCAGGCGCACGTCGCCGAGCAGGCTCGGCACCACCAGGTGTGGCGGCAGGATCCCTGGCAGGAGTTCGTCGCGGCCCGCACGCACCGCCGGCGGCAGCGAGGCACGCCACGCGGCTGCGTCGGTGAGCAGCGTGCCTCCACGCTGCCAACGCGCCAGGAGTCGATCGTTGCAGAACGACTCGGCCGCGACGATCTCGGCGTTCGGGTCCTGGGGATCGCTGCCGGGTGCCAGCGTCACCGCCACCAGCACTTTCGCCGCCTTGTCGAAGAACTCGGGCGCCGGCGCCGGCACCACGTAGCCACTGCGCTGCGGCGACCGCAGGCTCACCCCGACCGGTCCGAAGGCGTCGCACAGCTCGGCGAGTTCGAGGCCACCATCGCCTCGGAACAGCTTGCTGGGGTGCAAGGTCTGCGCGGCTTCCACCGCCTCGTCGACGCCACGCACCGCAGCCGGGTCCAGGCCGAATCCGTCGAGCCAGTGCGCGCGCACCATGCGGCGCAAGGAGGTCGGCGGCAGCGAGCCACCCTCGAGCTCCACTTGCGCGTCGCGCAGGTGCAACGTGCCCAGCACGCGCTGCAGTGCATCCTGCGCCGCGGCGTTGAGCGGCCCCTGCGCCAGCAATGGCGTGAGCTCCTTGACTGCACCGCGCAGAGCCCGCAGAGCCTCGCGCGGATCGAAGTCCGCGACCTCCTGGCGGCGCGCCGCCCCCTCGGCAACCACCACCGCCTCGTCGCTCTTGAGGTTCGGGCCGAGCAACGGCGCCGTGCGGTAGCCCAAGGTCTCGACGCGCAGGGACGCGCCGTCGGCCAGCTTCAGCAAGTCGGGCAGCAGACGCAGAGCCCGCTCGCCGTCCTGCGCGAAGAGACTGCCCGCCACCTGCAGCCGCCTGCCGCCGACGTCGAGCACGGCCAGGCCCTCGCTGGCGTCGATCACGCGGAAGCTCGGACCGCCCTCGACCTCCCAGCGCAGCTCTTCTCCCCGCACCACGAGGGTCGGCGCCGACGGCAGGCGCGCCAGCAAATCCTGCGGACTGGCAAGGACGACGAGCGCGTCCTGGGCGGCGGCCGCGGCCGCGAGGAGCGCACAGAGAGGGCCGAAGAGACGCGTGCGGGTGCCGTGCATGGAGATGGAATCGGCCAGGTTAGGCCCTCGAGGCGACCCACACCAACGGCGGCACCGCCTCGCGGCGAATTTCGCGGGTGCTCGGCGTGCGTCAGGCCCGGCGGAAAGTGCCGCGTTCGCGGTCCTTGACCACGCCCGGGAACTGCAAGACGCGGTCGTGCATGACCGAGTACACCCCAGGGTGCAGGATCTGCGCCGCCAAGAGCGCCTCGGTGAGATTCTGCAGCGCGTCGGTGTTGCGCATCACGTACGGCCGCATCGCGCCGGTGAGCACGATCGGCACGCGTGGCGTGGTGAGCATCGCGACGATCCGTTCCCCGGTGGCGGCCAAACGGTCGGTGCCGTGGGTGATCACGATGCCGTCGTGCGCGGCCGACATCGCGTCCGCGGTTTCCGCGATCAGCGTGTGGTCGGCATCGGTCATCTCCAGGCTGTCCTTGTTCATCAGCGGCACGCGCACGATCTCCACGCCCTCGAGCTGCAGGGAGGCGAGCATCAGGTCGAGCACACTCAGCCGATTCTCGAGCACGCCCGCGAACTCGTCGTAGGTCTTCTCGAGCGTGCCGCCGGTGGAGATGAGTGCGATGCGCCGCTTGTTCACGTCGAATTGAGGCTCCGTTGGCGCGCCGCGCCGCTGGACGCGGAGGTTACCGCGAACCCGCCGCCGCGCACACGCCGCACGCGCGAGTTCGCCGGCGCGACGAGGCGGGCCCAACGGCACACGACCTTCGAGCCGGCGTGGGCGCCGCGGGCCGCGCGTCGATCAGCGCGGCAACTCGCCGAGCAGGCGCAGCGCCTCGCTGTTTTGCGGGTTGAGGTGGAGTGCGAGGGCGAGCATGGCGCGCGCATCGTCCAGACGCCCCTGCCCGGCGTAGAGGCGACCGAGGTTGAACGCGGCTTCGTGGGCCCCCGCATCGAGGTCCAGCGCGTGCCGCCACGCCGTCTCGGCTCGCGCCAGGTCGCCGCTCTCGGCTCGCACCACACCGAGCATCACCTGCACCTGCGCCGAGTCGGAACGCTGCGCCGCGAGCCGCTCGAGCTCGGCGGCGACCGCCGCCGCGGTGCGCAGGCCGCCCGTCAGCGCAGCCATCGCCTCGGCCAAGCGCGCATTGAAGCCGAGGACCTCGCGCAGGTGCGCGCCGGCGTAGAGAGGTCGGCGCAGCGCGGCCTGCACGACGCGGAAGGCGAGGGCCGCGCGCCGGAGGTGGTCACGCCGCGCCGCCGCCCCGGCGACGGCGCGCGCCGCGACCTCGGCGCGCTCGAGCTCGAGGCGGCCGAACAGGTAGTGGGTCTCGGGGTGCAGCGGACAGTCGCGCTGCGCGCGCGCCACCACTCGATCCTGGTCGCGCCACTCGCCGACCAACCGGCCGCTCGCCACCGCGCTCGCAGCCACCACCACCAGCGCGAGCCACGCACGGCACGCGCCGCTTGCCAACGGCGCAGCGACGACACCGACGACCACCAGATAGGCGTAGCGATCGACGAGCGGCCAGGGCCCCAGCCCCTGCGGCAGCAGGGCCGCCGGCGCGATGGCCACGAAGGTCCCCAGGACGCCGAGAGCCAGTGCACGCGGTCGTCGCCGCCAGGCCGTCACCCACGCCGCCAGCAGCACCACGAGCCAGGGGGCGAAATCGAGGCCCGCGCCCAGCAGGCCGCTCGCGTCGGGCGGGATCCACCGGTAGGGCGTGAACCCCAACCACCCGCTCGGCAGCACCAGGAACGCCGCCGCCAGGTGGATACGCAGGGCCACGCCGTGCAGGCCGTGCGCGCCGGTGTCGAGCGACGCCCGGTCGAAGCCGGCGCGTGCATCGCCGAACACCAACATGCGCAGGCCGAGCCAGAGCAAGACGACGACGAACACGCCCCCCCAGGCCCGAACCGCGGTCGGCCTGCCGACCGGCGGCGCCGCGACGCACGCCTCGGCGGCGATCAGCCAGCCGACCGCCGTGATTCCGCTCTCCTTGCTGGCGAGCGCCAGCGCCACACCCAGCCACGCCAGCCACGGCACCCCGACCGCGCCGCTCTGCCGCCAGCGCAGCCAGCCCCACACCGAGAGGAGCGTCGCCGCCCCCGCCAAGGGGTCCCCGAGCGCCGCCACCCATGCCACGCTCTCCACTTGGCAAGGGTTCAGGGCGAAGGCAGCGGCAGCGAGGGCGCATGTCCCGCTGCCGATCGCGAAGCGCGAGAAGATGGCGAAGACCAGGGTCGCGGCGCCCAGGTGGGCGACGACGGCGAGCGCGTGCGTCGGCCACGGGTGGCCCCCACCCAACGTGTGCCCCACGCTCATCAGCAGGCTCGTGAGCGGCCGCCAGTAGCCGAGGTCATCACCCCAGAACGGGGCGCGGACCGCATCCCAGAGGTGCGCCGGGCCGGCGAACGCGGGACTGGAGATCAACAGGTCGAGGTCGTCGTCGACGTAGCCGCCGCGCAACGCCGGCAGGAACACGGCCAGAACCGTGGTCCAAACGAACAACAGGGCCCGGAGCGTAGAGCGCGCCAACGGGGTCACGGTAGCGCACGGTGCCGGCGAGGCCACCGAGTCCGACCGACTTCAGTCGGCGAGTCGCACGACGACGCCGGTGGTCGTCGACAGGGTCGGGCCGCTCGTGGGCGTCTGCAGCACGCGAGCGATGCCCACCATCGGTGTCGGCGGCGGCAGCACCGCACTGGCACCGTTGCTCGCCAGGAGCTGCAGCGGCGGCCCCGCCTGCAGCAGCACCAGCTGCGCCTCGAGCCGCAGGCCGACGCCGGCACCGCTTTGCGGGATGCGCGGCAGCGGCGACGTGCTGGGGAACGGCGCGTAGCCACCGTTCGCGTCCGAGACGCCGGGCACTTGCACCAGCGGCAACACGTGCACGTTCGTGCACAGGCCCGGGAACGGCAGATCGGGATCGACGGTGCCCAGCAGGAACACGCCGTTGGTGCCAGGCGGACAGGCAGTGGCCGCCCAGTCGAGGATCCAGCCGTTCACCGGAAAGCCCTGCAGCGACACGTTCGGTCGCAACAAGATCTCGTTGCCGGCGTACGTGCACCCCGTGCCGTTGAGCTCGTAGTTGGCCGGGATCACCAGGTTGAAGCCCGAGATGACCGCGTCCAGCGCCACCGCGGTGCCGGTACCACCGGCCCCGTGCACGGTGATGTCCCACACGAAGTCGTCGACGCCGTTGTGCGCGAAGGGCACGTCGAGCGGCAGCACGAAGTCGAACGCGGCTGGGGCCTGCCTTGCGCCAGCAGAGTAGTCCGGCGTCTGCACGACCCGGCGCGCGAGGGTGGTCTGCGGCGGCGACAGGTAGTTGCCGGCGAAGCTCGCGCTGACGCTGGCGAGCGCCCCGTGCCCCATCTGCATCTCCATGTCGACGGTGCGCCCTTGGAAGCGCGGGTCGCCGAGCCGGCCGTCGCGGCGGAACGCCAGCGAGGCGATGGTGTGCACGGCTCCCTTCGGTTCGATGTGCACCTGCTGCAGGCGCACGGGGAACGAGGTGCCCGAGAACGGCGCGCTGCTGACGGTGGTGCCTTCCCAGGCGTCGTAGTGCGCGGGCGCGACCTGCGACCACTGGGCAGAGACCGATGCGGCGAGAAGGGTGAGGACGGCGATGCGCATGGCGAATGAACTCCAGGTCGAAGTCCGGATGGGCGGACGACCGAGGTCGCCGCCCATCGCGCCAGCCTTGCAGCGGATGGAGCCAGGCTCCACCGCTGAATGCTGGACTGAATGCTGGACTGAATGCCGGGTGGCGGGGCAGGAGCTCGGATCCTACTCCGATCTCGCCACCTCCGACGCCGTGAGGCGCGCCGAAGCGAAACCGACGGCCTCGCCCCTACCGACCAGACGCCGCGAGCCTGCATGCGGCCGCTACCGCGGCCCCACCGTCACTCCACCACCCAGGTCTCGCCGGCGCGCAGGAGCTGGTCGAGCGACTCGCTCTTGCGACCCTTGGCCGCGGCCAACTGCGCGTGCACGCCGCTCTCGAAGCTCGCTCGGTCCTGGCGGCGGAACACGCCGATCGGCACCGGCATGTCAGACTCCGACAACGACGCCAGTGCCATGGCCAGTGCCGGATCCTCGCTGGTCTCGTCCCACACGATCAACTCCGACTCGTCCGCGCCGCCGGCGCCGACGTCGACGACACCGACCTTGTGGTCCTTGGTCCAACGCAGGCCACGCTTGTGCTCGGATCCGAACAGCAGCGGCTTGCCGTGCTCGAGACGCACCACCCGATCGTCGCGCACCGCCTTGTCGGTGAAGCTCTTGTAGGTGCCGTCGTTGAAGATGTTGCAGTTCTGGTAGATCTCGACGAAGGCGGTGCCCTGGTGCGCCGCGGCGCGCTGGATGGTCTGCTCGAGGTGATCCTGGAACACGTCGACGCTACGCGCCACGAAGGTGGCGCCGGCGCCGAGCGCCAGCTGGATCGGCCGGAACGGGTAGTCCACCGAGCCGAGCGGTGTCGATTTGGTGACCTTGCCCTGCTCGGAGGTCGGCGAGTACTGGCCCTTGGTCAAGCCGTAGATCCGGTTGTTGAACAGCAGGATCTTGACGCCGACGTTGCGCCGCAGGCAGTGGATGAAGTGGTTGCCGCCGATCGACAGCGCGTCGCCGTCGCCGGTCACCACCCACACCTCCAGCTGCGGATTCGCCACCTTGAGGCCGGTGGCGATCGCCGGCGCGCGGCCGTGGATGGTATGGAACCCGTACGTGTCCATGTAGTACGGGAAGCGCGACGAGCAGCCGATGCCGGACACGATGGCGACCTCGTGCTTCTTGCGCTGCAGCTCGGCGAACGCGCTCTGCACCGCGTTCAGGATGCTGTAGTCGCCGCAGCCGGGGCACCAGCGGACGTCTTGGTCGGACTTGAAGTCTTTCTTGGTGAGAGGTGGCGGAGTGGCGGTCATGACACTTTCCCTCGCTGCACGGCCCGATGGTTCACTGGTTGCCGACCGCGGCGAGCACCGCGGCCTCGATCTCTTCGCGGCTGAAGGGCCGTCCCTGCACCTTGCTCAGGCACTGCACGTCCACCAGAAAGCGGGCGCGCAGGAGCATGGTGAGCTGGCCGAGATTGAGCTCGGGCACGATGACGTGCTTGAACGCGCGCAGCACGTCGCCGAGGTTCTTGGGGAACGGATTGAGGTGGCGCAGGGTGGCGAAGCTCACCTTCACTCCCTTCTGCTGTAGGGCACGCACGGCACCGACGATCGGCCCGCGCGTGCAGCCCCAGCCGAGCACGAGGACGTCGCCGTTCGGTGCGCCTTCGACCGCGAGCGGCGCGATGTCGTCGGCCATACGCGCGATCTTCTCGGCCCGGGTCTTCACCATGTGCTCGTGGTTGTCGGGGTCGTAGCTGATGTTGCCGCTCCCGTCCTCCTTCTCGAGGCCGCCGACGCGGTGGCCGAGCCCGGGCGTGCCGGGCACGGCCCAGGGCCGCGCCAGCGTCTTCGGGTCGCGAGCGTACGGTTGGAAAGGACGGCCATCGCCGCCCTGTCCGGCGAACGACACCGGGATCTCGGCGAGGTTCTCGGCGGCCGGCACCATCCACGGCTCGGAGCCGTTGGCAATGGCACCGTCCGACAGCAGGATCACCGGCGCCATGTACTTCACCGCCAAACGAACCGCCTCGTAGGCGCAGTCGAAGGCGTCGGCCGGCGTCGCCGCCGCGATCACCGCCACGGGCGACTCGCCGTTGCGCCCGAACATCGCCTGCAGCAGGTCGGACTGCTCGGTCTTGGTCGGCATGCCGGTCGACGGTCCGGCACGCTGCACGTCGACGACGACCAGCGGCAGCTCCACCATCACCGCCAAACCGATCGCTTCGCTCTTGAGCGCCAGGCCGGGACCGCTGGTGGTGGTCACGCCGAGCTTGCCGCCGTAGGCCGCGCCGATCGCCGAACACACCGCCGCGATCTCGTCCTCGGCCTGGAAGGTGACGACGCCGAGGTGCTTGTACCCGCTCAACTGGTGCAGGATGTCGCTCGCCGGCGTGATCGGGTAGCTGCCGACGAACATCTGCAGACCGGCGCGCTGGGCCGCCGCCACCAAGCCCAGGCCCAACGCCTGGTTGCCCATGATGTTGCGGTAGAGGCCGGGCTGCATCGTCGCCGGCGGCACCTCGTAGCTGGTCTGGAACAGCCCACTGATGTCGGCGAAGTTGTAGCCGGCCTGCAGGACCTTCTTGTTCGCCTCCGCCAGCGCCGCGTTCTTGATCCCGAAGCGGCTGTCGATGTAGCGCAGCGTCGGCTCCATCTCGCGGTGGTAGAGCCAGTACAGCATCCCCAGCGCGAACATGTTCTTGCACCGGTCGATGGTGCGGTTGTCGAGGCCGGAGTCGGCGAGCGTCTCCTTGGTGAGACGGTCGAGTTCCACCGGGACGACGCGATACTGGGACAGCGACCCGTCCTCGAGCGGATTCGCCGCCCACTTGGCCTTCTTGAGGTCGTTCGGCTTGAAGGTCGTCGGGTTGACGATCAGGATGCCACCCGGCCGCAGGTCGTTGACGTGCACCTTGAGCGCCGCCGGGTTCATCGCCACCAGCACGTCGGCGGTGCTGCCGGGCGTGTGGATGTCATGGCTCGAGAAGCGCAGCTGGAACGCCGACACGCCGGGCAAGGTGCCCGCCGGCGCCCGGATCTCGGCCGGGAAGTCGGGGAACGTCGCGATGTCGTTCCCCATGATGGCGGTGGTGCGCGTGAACTGGTCGCCGGTGAGCTGCATGCCGTCGCCGGAGTCGCCGGCGAAACGGATGACGACGTCCTCGAGCCGCTGCTGGGTGTGGGTGGCGTGAGCCGATTCTGGGGTCATGGGAGGAGACGCAACGCCGGCGCGAAGGCGCCGACGAGAAGCGCGGGAATATAGCACAGGCCCTGCGCCTCATTCCCCGCACGATGTGCGTTCAGCGTCACGTGATGCGTCACCCGCGGTCGGCTCACACGCTGGCTGGGTACCGTGATGCGAACGTCGAGCGCGCCGCCGCCGAGAGCGGCGGTTCCCACCAGCCCAGCCGCGACGTCCACACCCCCTCGGGCCGCCGATCCCAGCCGGAGCGATCCCGGCACGACTTGGACGGCGACTCCCAGGGACACGAGAACATCGCGCTCTCCGTCGACGGCATCCAGGTGACCGTCTCGAACTCGGGTCCGCCGGGAACGCACCCCGAGAGTCTCGCGGCCCACCTCACCGTCGGCGGAGAGAGCATCCACGCCACCATCCGTCCACCCGGCGCGACACAGCCCGGCCGGGAAGCTCAGGTCGCATCGCCCGCGCGCAGGCAGCGGCCGAGCCGCAACAGCGCGCGGCGGTGCAACTGCTTGGTCGCCTCGGCTGACCTCTTCATCAGGACCGCGACGTCGGCGAAGGGCAGCGCCGCGAAGTAGCGGAGCTCGAGCACGCGACGGTGCTCGGGGCTCAGCTCCTCGATGCTCTCGAGCACTCGGTCGAGCTGCTCCTGATCCGAGGCTGCGCGCCATGGCGACGACTCGCACACCCAGCGCGAGAACGAGCTGACACTCTCGAGCCGTCGCCGACGTGCGAGGTCACGGACGTTGTTGCGCGCGACGTGCGACAGCCAGCGCAAGAAACCGCGGCCGTCCTGGACCTGCACGTGCTTGGCGTCGCGCATGACATCGACCATCACGGTCTGCACGAAGTCGGCGGTCTCGGCCCACCGCCGCGCGTCATCGCCGAGCATGAGGCGGACCCGCTCCGTCAGGCGCGGGCGATAGCGCTCGAGCAGCGCTTCCAGACTGGCGCGGTCGCCTTCGCGCATGCGGCGCAGCAACTCGTGGGTGTCGTCGGCCATGGCAAGCGGACGCAGCGCCCGGGACGCGGCGCCTGGCACAGGCACCAGCGCTTGACACTCCCCCGGGTGACGAGGATTGTTCCACGATCGGTTGCACGGTCAGCAGCGAAAAAGGGGCCGAGATGGTCGTCCCCTTTGGACCGCTCGATCGCTGGATCCACCAGCGAAGCCAGCCTGGCGGAGGCATCCGCCGTCCTTGCCGCAACCCAAGGCCGAGGTCGCCGACGCCCTCCGATTCCGCCTGTGATCTCGGCAGTCGACGACTCTCTCCCGGGCGCTCCGCGCGCAAAGGAAACGTGACCATGCAATGCAACTCCTACGGCAGCCTGGTGCCGGCCGTGGCCGCCCTCGTCCTCGGCGCACGACCAGCTCCGACCCAGAGCTGGCGCCCCTGGCCGGGAACGCCCCTCCTCGGCGACGCGGCGGCGTGTGCCGACAGCGACCGCGGACGGATCGTGCTCGTGGGCTCGCCTGCGGATCGCCCCGTGCTCGAGACATGGGAGTGGAATGGCGCAGCCTGGCTGCGCTGGAGCACGGCGATGGCCCCGCCGCGGCGCAGCAGCACCGCACTGGCGTACGATGCGGCCCGGCGGCGCACGATCCTCTTCGGCGGCGCGGTCCGCGACACCAACTTCGGCGACACCTGGGCCTGGGACGGGGCCGCCTGGACGCAACTGCAGCCCGCCGCGAGCCCGTCGCCGCGCTGGGGCGCCGCGGTGGCGTACGACGCGGCGCACCGGCGGGTCGTGCTGTTCGGCGGCCTGGACCAGCTGCCGTTGGCCGACACCTGGGAGTGGGATGGCACCTCGTGGACGCAGGCGCATCCGGTCCACTCGCCCCCGGCCCGGGTCGCCGCGGCGATGGTCTACGATGCCGCGCGCTCGCGCGTGCTGCTGTTCGGTGGTGCCAGAAACACGCCGCTCGACGACACCTGGACCTGGGACGGCGTCGACTGGCAGCAGGTGCCGACGCCGGTGGCTCCCGCGCCGCGTTCCGGTGTGGCCGCAACCTACGACCCCGCGCGCCAGCGGGTGGTGCTCGCAGGCGGACCGCAGGACCCCGACCCATGGGGCCCCGACACCACCTGGGAGTGGGACGGAGCGCGCTGGACGGCGATCCGAACCCCACTGGCCCCCTCGGCGCGTTGGGGCCCGGCGATGGCCTACGACGCCGTCCGGCGTCGCTCGCTGCTGTTCGGGGGCTCCGGCGAAGAACCGCTGCAGGACACCTGGACGTGGGACGGCCAGGCCTGGCGCGAGGTCTCGGCTCGCACTCCCACGAACCGCCTGGGGCACGCGATGGCCTACGACGCCGCGCGCCGGCGGGTCGTGCTCTTCGGCGGCTGGCTGCACCATGCGCTGGGCGAGGTCGCGGGCGACACCTGGGAGTGGGACGGAGCCGGCTGGGTCGAGCGCACGCCCGCAAGGTCACCGGCGCCGCGATTCGGCTCGGGCATCGCGTTCGATCCTCGGCGTGCGCGGGTCGTGCTCTTCGGCGGCGGCGACGGCGTCACCGGGTGGAACGCAGACACCTGGGAGTGGGACGGGGCCACCTGGACCGAGCGCGCGCCCGCGGCGTCTCCGCCGCCCATCGTCGGACCGGCCATGGCCCACGACGACGCACACGGGCGAATCGTCATGTACGGCCACCCGCTGTCCTCGCCCTCCACGCCGCAGACCTGGGAGTGGGACGGCACCGGCTGGTTGCAGCGCCAGCCCGCTACGACGCCGCCCGCGATCCTCGTCGGGGAGCGCCTGGCCTTCGACCCGGTGCGCCGTCGGATCCTCCTTCTCGGCATCATGCCCGCCGCCGGATCGGGGACGCAGACCTGGGAGTGGGACGGATCCACGTGGACCCAGCGCCTGCCGCTGCACGCCCCGCCCGACGCCGCCGGATACGTCCTCGTTCCTGGCGGGAAGCGACGACACGTTCTCGCCGTCACCCGTGGCCTCGAGACCGCCGCCGTTTGGGAGTGGAACGGGCACGATTGGTTGGCGGCGAGCCAGCCGCAGCCTCTGGGGCATGCGGACTTCGCGGCAGCGTACGACGCGGCCCGGAACGCGGTCGTGCTGCTCAGCTCTTCGGATCTGCGGCTGTGGCCGACCCTGGGCGGCACCTGGCTGTACGACGACGTGCCTCGCGCCGCGTCCCGAGCCGTCGGATCGGGTTGCGCCGGCAGCGCCGGGGTGCCCCGACTCGCCGGCAGCGATCCCATCCTCGGTCGCTCCATGACGCTCGACCTGTCGTCGGCGCGACCCCACTCGCTGTGCGCTTTCGGCTTGTCGACGAGGCGCGGCCATCGGCCGGTCGGTCCGTGCGTGCTCTACCTCGGAGACCCACTGGCTCTGGCAGCGGCGAGCACCGACAGCTTGGGCTTCTCGAGCCTGCGCCTCGGCCTGCCGCTCGACCCGACCCTGGAGCGTGTGGCGCTGTATGCGCAGGCCTTCGTCGACGAACCGGGTGCGCGGCCCACCGGCGTCGCGTTCACCGCCGGGCTGCGCCTGCGGGCCGGGGAGTGAGCCCGGTCAGGCCGGCGCGGACACCGCGCACGGTGAACTGGCACGAATAGGTGAGCGCGTCGGGGTCGCACAACAGCTGCTCGAAGGCGTCGAGGAAGCGGTGCGCGCGCGCACTGTCGCCGCCGAAGGCCGCAGTGGCGGCGCGCGCGGCGATGGCCAGCTTGCGCTGCCAGTCGGCGCGCGCCGGCGCGGCGATGGTGCCGGCGTAGAGGTGGTACGGCGCGATTTCGACGTCGATGTCGACGCAGCCAGCCTGACGCGCCAGGGCGAACAGCTTGCGCCCGACGAACGGATCGAAACCGGTGGTGCGCAGGTAGGCGACGACGACGTCGAGTTCGGCCGCGAAGTCCGGCGGCAACGGGTGGTGCCACACGAGTTGGCCGTCGAGGTCCTGTAGAAGGAGTCGGCCGCCGGGACGCAGCACACGCACCATCTCGACCACGGCCCGCTCCGGATCGGGGAGGTACTGCAGCAGGAAGCGGCAGGTGACGAGATCCGCGCAGGCCGACGGCAGCGGCAGGTGGTCGGCGCGCGCCCCGAGCACCTCGAAGTGGCGCGCGGCCTCGGGCAGGACGCGCTCGGGGTGCATGTCGATGCCGACGACGTGCGCCAGCGGCCAGCGCCTGGCGATGGCAGCCGGGATCACCCCGGACCCACAGCCGACGTCGACGACGAGACCTTCGACGTCGTCGGCAACCCAGCGCTGCACCCACACCTGGGCGTCGACCTTGCGCGCCAGGCGCTCGGCCTCGCGCGGGTCGTGCATCAGGTAGGAACTCGCCGCGTCACGGTGCACCACCCACCTCCCTCCGGCGCAGCACGGCCCCGTAGGTCTGCTCGAGCGAGCGGACGAGCGCGGCGATGCCTGCCTTGCCCAGCCACATCGACTGCCGGTAGGTGCGGTAGCGCTCGGCGCCGAGCGCCTCGACGGCCGCCGCGTCGCGGTCGCCGACGACGATCGGCGCCAACGCCGCGACCTCGGCGCGCACCAGCGGCCGCGCCGCCGCGAGCAAGGTCCTCGCCACACTCGACGCAGCGAGCCCGGCCACGTCTGGCGCCAAGCACAACTCGACCCGGTTCTCGAGCAAGGTGAAGTTCAGGCCGATCGGGCCGCGATGCACCATCGCCAGGCCGACGACGCGTCCCGCATCGTTGCGTGCCACCAGCACGGGCCGGTCGTAGACGAGGCCGAGGCGCTGGTAGATCGATGCGCACGCCGCCCACTCCGCGTCACCCGTGTGCAGCTCGCACACCGACGCCCAAAGCCAGCCACCACGGGTAGCAGCGAGTTCGTACGCATCCCAACGTCGGGCCGGCGTCCAGCGATCGACCTGGACGCCGCGCGTCTCGGCGCCGCCGGGCAGCCTGCAGCCCACGTCACCCCGAGGCTCCACCGGCTCGGGCCAGGCGAAGAGCACCTGCGTACGGTTGCCGCCCTGGCTGCCCGCCGCGGCGGCGGCCCGGCCGAAGACACGCGCCGGCAGCCGGTTCTCGGCCCGGTACCAGACCTGGAAGCTCTCGATGCCCGCCCGCTCGAGGGCGGCGCGGGTGACCGCCAAGGACAGTTCGCCGATGCCGAGCGGAAGACCATGCCCTGCCCAGTGTTGGCCGGCCAACCCTGCGTTGCCACAACGCACGCTGCAGCCCACGGCGAACCGTTCGCCTGCGGGGTCGCCGCAGTGCCTCAGGTCGAGTGGGTCGCCGTCCGGGCTCGCCAGCAGCGCGTCCCACGTCTCGAAGACACGAGGCCACACCGGGAGCAGGCGCTCGCGCTTCTTGGCGTAGATGAAGCCGGCGCGCTCGTAGCACGCGAACAAGCGAGAGGCGGACAGACGATCACTCGGGCCGCGGTCCGGTCCGTCGGCGGGGCTGTCATTGGGGGGGTGTTGCGTGAGGGCCGGTTGGCCATCGCCGCTGGGTGCGCACGGATGCCGCATGGGAATCCAGCGTTCGAGCCCCGCCGAGGTGTCGCACAGAATCGACAATTACCGCCGTACGACCTCCGACAACCGGAGACCGACTGGACACACGGACCGCGTCAAACTTCGAAGATCGTCCGCTCGATTCGACTAGGAACTGATCGCAGTGCGGCGAACGCCATAGACTGTCTGGCGGAGACGTCTCCGGAGGCCTTCATTGCCACCCGATCACCGACCCGATTCCTCACCGACGCCAGAGAAGACAATTCCCTCGCTGGACACGGCTCGCGTGGATCCGGCCCGAGAAACGACCGCTGCATCCCTCGCGGATGCGCTGTTCTTCTCCTGCGTCCGAGACGATGGCTCCGTGGACGAAGCGCGCTTCACCATGGCCTTGGAGCACGAGGAGGAAGCCCCGCGGCTGCGGCAGATGCGGGCCGACTTCGAACGCGCAAGGGACGCCTTCGTGGCCATCGGTGGCGAGGGGTGTGGAGACGCGGGGCAGGGCGCCGTCGCCACGGCGATCCTCGAACACGTCCTGCGTGAGGGCCGCGACCTGCGACGCTTCGTCTCCGTGGCCGAGATCGGCGTCGGTGGGATGGGCAGGATCGTGAAGGCATGGGACCCCGAGTTGCGGCGCGTCGTCGCGATCAAGTCTTTGGGCAGTGGCGGCCCCGCCAGGACCGAACTCGACCGTGCGCGCGACCGCCTGCGCCTACTCGAGGAAGCCCAGGTCCTGGCTCAGCTCCAACATCCCGGAGTCTTGCCGCTCTACGAAGTCGGACGCGAGGGGAGCGACCCCTTCTTCACCATGCCACTGGTGAGCGGTGCGTCGTTCGCCCTGGTCATCGAACTCGTGCACCGGCGCGACCCGGACTGGAGTCTGTCGCGCGCGGTGGGAACTCTCCTTCGCGCCAGCGAGGCCGTCGCCCACGCCCACGAACGTGGCGTGCTGCACCGCGACCTCAAGCCGCACAACATCATGGTGGGTCCGCACGGCGAGACCTACGTCGTCGACTGGGGGCTGGCGAAGCTGTCGAGCGACCCACGTGGCAGCGAGGACCATTCGGCCGATGCACCGGTGATCACCTCCGCGCGCCAAGCCTTGGCGGTCGAGGCTCCCGACTCACCCCTGCTCTCACGCCCCGGAGCAGTCGCCGGCACGCCGCCCTACATGCCTCCTGAGCAAGCCGCCGGCGAAGCCCTCGATGAACGTAGCGACGTGTACTCGCTCGGTGCCGTCCTGTACCACCTGCTGTCGGGGCACCCTCCCTACCACGCCGCGGAGACGACTCATCTCACCCCGGATGACATCATCGAACATGTTCGCAAACAGCCGCCGCCACCGCTGCATGCGGTCGCTCCGCACGCGCCGTCGGAGCTGGTGGCGATCTGCGACAAGGCCATGGACCGTATCGCCGCCAGGCGCTACGGCCGCGTTACCGAGTGGATGACCGATCTGCGCGCGTACCTCGAGGGTCGCGTGGTCCGAGCGCATCGCACGGGCGCGGTCCGGGAGCTGGCCAAGTGGGTCCGGCGCAACCGAGCGCTCGCAGCGGCGCTGGCTGCGGTCGTGCTGTCCATGGGGATCGGCCTCGTGGTGAGCTCGTACCTGGCAAAGACAGCGAGGCAGCGCACCAGCGAAGTCCTGAGCCTGTCGACTTTCCTCGATCTCGACGACCTCGGTCAGCGTGCCGATCAACTCTGGCCCATCCGTCCGACACAGCGTGACGCGTACGCGAAGTGGGACCACGATGCGCACGACCTCCTGGACAGCCTCCCCCTGCACCAACGCACCCTCGCGTCGCTGCAAGCCGCTGGTGTCACCGACCAGGCCAGCCTGTGGTGGTCTGCGCAGCTCGGGAGCCTGGTGGCGCAGATCCACGCGCTGGCCGATCCGGAAACAGGGTTGATGCTCGGGATCTCACCCGAGCGAGGGTGGGGCGTGGTCCGCCGGCTGCGCTTCCTCGACGCACACGTAGCGGACGAAGCCCTCGCCGACGCCTGGAGGCGCGCGATCGCCGAGATCGCGGACGCGACGCGAAGCCCGGCCTACGAGGGACTCGTCATTCCACGACAGTTCGGTCTCATCCCGATCGGCCGCGACCCGGAGTCGGGGCTGTACGAGTTCGCACACGCCTGCTCCGGGGTACCGCCCGACCGCGATCCGACCACCGGGCGACTGATCCTCACCGCCCAGTCCGCGATCGTGCTGGTGTTGATCCCCGGTGGCACCTTCCTCATGGGCTCGCAAGCGGACGATCCTGCGAAGCCCGGCTTCTTCGCCAAGGCGCTGCCGGACGAAGTGCCTCAGCAGGGGGTGACCCTCGACGCGTTCTTCATCGGCAAGTACGAGATCAGTCAGGGCCAATGGTTGCGATTGACGGGCACCAATCCCTCATCGGGCCCGGGCATGGGACTCCCCGTCGAGAGCGACCTGTCGATGCACCCGGTCGAGGTCGTGAGCTGGGCGGATTGCGACCGCACTCTGTCACGCCACGGTCTGAGTCTGCCCACCGAAGCGCAGTGGGAGTATGCGGCTCGAGCCGGCACGACGACGCCGTGGTGGACCGGTGACGATCCGCACTCGCTGGCCGGTACCGCCAACCTCGGCGACCGCGCAGCGAAGGAACACGGCGGACCGCCGGATGCGCTGTACGAGGAATGGCTCGACGATCACTGGGTCGGCCATGCACCCATCGGCACGTACCGCGCCAATCCGTGGGGCCTGCACGACCTCGGTGGCAACGTCATCGAGTGGTGTCGCGATCACTACGGCCCGTACGGCGGCAGCGTGCACGTCGGTGACGGACTGCGTACGGAGGAGCGCGGGCCCGGCTACGTGGCCCGCGGCGGGGGCTTTCGCCTCAATGCCGACTTCGCGCGCAGCGCGCGCCGCGTCATGGCGTCCCCCACCCTCATCTTCATGGACCTCGGGGCGCGCGCTGCGCGACTCTTGGAGCACTGACCGCGACCGCTGGCGTGCTGTTCGGCGGCCACGAATTCGAGTCGTTCGCCGCGCATCGAGCGGCTGGCGCTCAGCGCCCCGCGCGCTGCGCCCACCACTGCAGCCAGGCGGTGCGGTCGGCAGCGGCGCGCACGGCGTCCGGGTGCAGCAAGCCCAGGGCCGCCATGGCGCTGCGCGCCTGCACGGAGCTACCGAGGCGCACGCGGTCGACGAGCTTGGCCGTCGCCGTCTCGCGGTCGGCGTCGCTGCCCGCGCGCGCCAACTCCCGCGCCGCCAGATAGACGTGCGGGAAGTGGGCAGCGTCGCCGAGGCGCAACGCCGCTTCGAGCACGACCCGCGGCTGCGCCTCGACCTTGTCGATGCCGCGCGGAAGCAGCTCGCATTGGCCCACGGCGCAGCGCACCTTGCGGTTGGGCAGGTTGATCCCGTCGATCTCGACGTGGCCGGGCATCCAGAACACCTCGAGTTCGACCCGGCGCAGGATGCTGCCCTGACTGGGCACGTCGACCGCCACGGGCACCTCGACCGCCTGCCCCGCGGCGAAGTCGACGGGCGCAGACAGGTCGAGCACCAGGTTGTTCGAGTTGGCGACCTCGTCGCCGAAGGCGTCGCGGTCGACCAGCCGGAACACGAGGATGAAACGCGCGCGCGCCGGATCGTCGCCGCCGAGCAGGCGCACCGCGACGCCCGGTAGCGGACCGAGGCGCATGGTCAGACGCAACGGCTCGCCGAGAGCCGGCAAGGGCTCGGGCAAATCGAGCCTGCCGCGGTCGCGCACGGTCTCCTCGAAGTCCATGACCGTGAGGATGTTGCGGAACACCTGCATGCGCTCCTGCGCCCAAGGCGGAGCGTCGGCGCGGTCATGGGTGTCGAGCAGGCGTGCGAGGTAGGCGCGGTCGCGGTCGATCCACGCCTGCTGCAGCTGTGTCACCACGCTCTGGTAGTAGAAATCGTGGGGCTGCGGCGTCGCGCCACCGGCGGCACCTTCCGCCACGAACGGGATGGCGACCGGCGCCACCGCGAGCGGTTCGGGCGGTGCCGGCGCCTCCTCGACCACGACACATCCGGCCAACAGGCCCGCGATCAGAGCGGGCCAGCACGTGCCTCGGAACCGCGATGCTGCGACGGCCGGCACGGCCGCCTCAGGAGTCGGCGTCCTCGCCCTTGGCCCGCTTCTCGCGCTCGGCGACACGCTCGCCGAAGTGCTTCAGCTGGCTGGCGAGCGAACCCACCGCCGGCGTCGGCGCCGGCGCCGGCGCGGCGGCCTCGGTGCTGGCTGCGGCCTCGTCGGTCTCGAAGTGCGGGTTGATGAGCGTCAACCCGATCTTGCGCTCTTCGGGGTCGATCTTGATGACGCGCACCTCGACCCGCTGACCGGCCTTCACCACGTCCTCGGGGTTGTCGACCTTGTGGTCGGCCAGCTCGGAGATGTGCAGCAAGCCCTCGAGGCCTTCCTCGAGCGCGACGAACACGCCGAAGTTGGTGATCTTGGTGACCGTGCCAGGCACGCTGTCACCGATGTGGTAGCGCGCGGGAATGTCGCTCTGCCACGGGTCGGCGGCCAGCTGCTTGAGGCCGAGCGCGATGCGCTTCTTTTCCTGGTCGACCGAGAGCACGACGCACTCGATCTCCTCGCCCTTCTTCACCATCTCCGAGGGGTGCGTGACCTTCTTGGTCCACGACATGTCGGTGATGTGCAAGAGGCCGTCGATGCCTTCCTGCAGCTCGATGAACGCACCGTAGTTGGTGAGGTTGCGCACCTTGCCGCGGATGACCGTGCCCGGCGGGTAGTTGTCGGACACCATGGTCCAGGGGTTCACCTCGGTCTGCTTCATGCCGAGGCTGATCTCCTGCTTCTCCTTGTTGACCTCGAGCACCACCACCTCGACGTGATCGCCGACCTTGACGACCTCGCTCGGATGGTTGACGCGCTTGGTCCACGACATCTCGGAGATGTGCACGAGACCCTCGACGCCGTCCTCGAGCTTGACGAAGGCGCCGTACGACATGAGGTTGGTGACCTCGCCGGTGACGCGAGCGCCGACCGGGTATTTGGTGTCGATGTTCTCCCAGGGCGAGGGCGTCTTCTGCTTCATGCCCAGCGCGATGCGCTCGCGGTCGCGGTCGACCTTGAGCACCTTGACCTCGACCTCCTGGTCGATGGCCACCATCTCGGACGGATGGTTGATGCGGCCCCACGACATGTCGGTGATGTGCAGCAGACCGTCGAGGCCGCCGAGGTCGACGAACACGCCGAAGTCGGCGATGTTCTTGACCACGCCCTTGCGAACCTGCCCCTCCTCGATCTCGGACAGAAGCGACTGCTTGAGGTTCTCGCGCTCCTCCTCGATCAGCTTGCGGCGCGAGACGACGATGTTCATCCGCTCCTCGTCGATCTTGATGATGCGCGCCTCGATCTCCTTGCCGATCCACTCGCCGATGTCGCCGCTGCGGCGGATGTTGACCTGCGACGCCGGCAGGAACACCGGCACACCGATGTCCACCAGGAGGCCGCCCTTGATCTTGCGCAGGACGGTGCCCTTGACCTGGTCACCCTCCTTGTGGGTCTGGATGATCTGCTCCCAGCCGCGGATGCGATCCGCCTTGCGCTTGCTGAGCAGGATGTATCCCTCGGCGTCGGCGATGTCCTCGACGAGCGCTTCGATCTCGGTGCCGACCTTGACCGCTGTGGGGTCCTCGAACTCGTCGAGGGTGATCCGACCTTCCGACTTGTAGCGGACGTCGACCACTACCGTGCCGTCGTCCATGACGCGAAGGACCGTACCCTTGACGATCTGGTTGGGGGCCAGGTCGTTGACCGTGTTCGCGATGGCCTGGTCGAGATCGGCGATCTGCGACGAGGACATCGCCTCTCCGGTGAGGCGGTTCAGTTCCGCCTCGTCCATTGCGAACTTCTTGACTAGCTGCTTGCCGTGCATCAAAAGAGGTTGAGGGAAGAGAGACTCGCCGAGCACTGATCCGAACACTGCTCGGCCCATCGACCGTGGTGGAAAGGAACATGCCGATGCGCCGCACGTGGTCGAAGGCCGCGCGGCGAGTCGGCAGGAGATGGTGCCGGACGATCCGACACCCGAAGGTGCAACGCCATCAGATCAGCCCGCCGACGCGGCGTCGCGCGGCGGCGGGGAATCGCTGGCGAAAGAACGAGGTGGCGCGCCGGCTCCGGTACCGGAGACGGCGATCGGGGCGAGTTCTTGGCCACTCAGGGCTGCGACCGCTTGGCGAAGGCGGTCCAACCCACCCGGTGCACACACTTCGGCCGCCGACATGGGCGGACCGAAGCGGACGTGGCACCGGTGCGGTCGGGGCAGCTTGCGGTGGCGAGGCCAGGCCTCGAAGGAGCCGATGATACCCGTCGGAACCGCGATTGCTCCGGTTTTGTCCAGAAGCTTGAGGATGCCCTTCTTGAACTCCTGCAGGCGTCCGTCCGGGGTCCTCGTGCCTTCGGGGAACACGGCCATCACTTCTCCGGCGCTCAGGATGCGGATCGACTCGTCGAAGGTCGCGCGCGCCGGGGCATTGCGGTCGATCAGGATCACCCCCACCTGCCGCATCCACCACCCCAGGACGCGGTTGTGCGCCAGGGTCGAGCGGGCCATGAAGCGCACCGTTCGGTGGCAACTGATCCCCGCGAACGGCGGATCGAGGAAGCTGGAGTGGTTCGGGACCAACACCACAGGTCCCGAGGCCGGAATGTGCTCGTGCCCCTCGGACGTGAGGCGGAAGAACGGCTTGGCAATCAGCCAGCAAACCCACCGCCAGAAGCGGTAGGGCTGCATCAGGATCCCTCTCCGCGGACGTGGCGCAACAGCAGCTCGACGACTCCCTGCACGTCGAGCGTGGTCGTGTCGACGTAGAGAGCCTGCGGCGTGCGGGTGAGCGGCGCGTCCCGCCGCGTGCTGTCGAGACGGTCGCGGACCGCCAGTTCATCGAGCACGTCGCCTTCGCTGACGGCACGCCCCTTGGCCGCCACCTCGAGGTAGCGTCGGTGCGCGCGCGCCTCGGGCTCGGCGTCGAGGTAGAACTTGAACCGCGCCGCCGGGAACACCACCGACGCCATGTCCCGACCCTCGGCCACCACGGGCCCGTATCTGGCGATCGTGCGCTGCAGCTCCCGCATCGCGGCGCGCACCTCGGGCACCGCAGACACCGCCGAGACGCGCGATTCCACTTCGCGCGACCGCAGGTGCGCAGTCACGTCACGGCCGTTGACCAGCACGACCCCGCCGGGTCGAAGCTCGAGGCGCAGCTCGTCGAGAAGGGAGTGCGTGCGCGCCGAGTCCGTCAGGTCGTTGTGCTCGTTCTCGAGGAACAGCCAAGTCACGGCCCGATACATGGCGCCGGTGTCCAGGTACGCGTAGCCGAGCCGCTGCGCCAGGAGGCGCGCGACCGTGCTCTTGCCCGCGCCGGACGGCCCGTCGATGGCGACGACGTCGCGCGGGTCGGACTGCGGATCGAGAGCCGTCATCGGGCCGGGGAGAATAGGCGAGCGGCGCGATGCCGCAAACGGCGAAGCGCGGCGCCGCGTGCCGATCCACCGGGCGCCGCCGTGCCTCAGGACGGGGCGAGGCGCGGCGCGAAGTCCAGGGGACCGTAGCGCGGCGGCGATCCGGCCAACGACACGAAGCGCAGACCGACTCCTGGGTCGTGCTGCAGGAACACCGCCGTGTCGTCGAACGCCGGCAGCACGCAGTAGCGGCCGCCGGCGGCGAGCTCACCGTCGCCCGGAGTGTGGACGTGGCCGAAGACGAGCAGGTCGAAGCCGGCGGCGAAGGCCGCGCCCACGGCTTCGTCGACCGGAGCGAAGCGCCGCTGGTCACCCTGGCCCATGGTGCGGGTGCTCGTCGACCGCGCCTTGCGGCCGACGGCCGCGGCGGCCGCCAGCGGCAGGATCGCACAGAAGCCGCGCACCAGACGTGACCGCAGCCAGCGCTTGCTGCGCTGGTACGGCACGTCGTTGACGCACAGCTCGTCGCCGTGCAGCGCCAGGGTCCGACAGCCGCCGAGCACGAAGGCCAGGCCGCCAGGAACCACCCGGCAGCCGCTGGTGCGGGCGAAGCGCTTGCCGAGCATGAAGTCGCGGTTGCCGTGCAGGACGGTCACCGACACACCGGCGTCGGCGGTCGCGCGCAGAGACGCGGTCAGGTCGCGCCAGCGCCCCACTTCGAGCTGCCGCTCGTTGACGATGCCCTCGAACAGGTCGCCAAGTACCAGCAGCCGCGTCTGCGCCGCATCGTCGCGCGCGCGCGCCAGCAACGACATGAAGTCCGCCAGGACGACGCTGTCGCCGGTGGGGACGTGCAAGTCGGACACCAGGATCGTGCGCGGACGCGCATCGTCGAGGGCGCGCTGCACACCCGTGCCACACACCCGCACGCCCGCCAGCCCGTCGTTCACGGCAGCACCTCGGCGAAGACGCCCAGCCACGGATCGAACGGGACCTCGAATGCCGCGCTCGGACCGCGCGGCTGCGCCTCGTCGAGCAGACGCAGGCGCACCGGCCGCGCGAACTGAAGAGTCAGCGTCGGCTCCGCGCGGGCCGCCAAGGTGCGCAGCAGGTCGGGGTGCTCGACCGCGTTGACCCGCACGCACAGCAGCCGGCGGCCGCCCTCGGCCACCAGCATCGTGCGCTCGAGGCAGGTCGGCAGCCCGCGGCCCCGCGCCAGGACCGGAGGCTGCACGTCGGCCGCGTCCAGGACCCGGCGCACGCGCCGACGTAGGTCGAGCGCCGATGCCACGCGTGACGGATCCAGGCGCACCCGGTCGTACTCGCACACCGCGAGGTTCAGGTAGCAGGCCAGACCGCGGCCGTGACGCCGTTCGCACTGCACCGCGAGGTCGCCGTGCCGCTCGCAGAGGGCGGCGTCCACGCGACGCTCGCAGGCCGCGGCGCCGGTGGGCAAGCGCCCGGCTGCCACGGGACGCGCGCGCCGCACCAGCAGGTCGCTCCGGCGGCCGGCGGTGCGTGGCGCCAACCCGAACAGATCGTCCAGCGCGGGGCGGTCGCGGCGCATCATGCGATCGTCGTAGACGCCGAGCATGCCGTCGGCCACCACCGTGCCGCCTCGCTCGACGTATGCGGCGATGGCGTCGGCGGCCGCATCGCCGAGCGCGATGCATCCGGCGAGCACCAGCAGGCGCGGCGTCCTCGTCTCCAGATCGGCCGCCAGCCCGTCCACCGGCACCAGCTGCGCCTGCAGCCCGAGATCCTGGAGCAAGCGGAGCCAGCTGGCCCGCGTGGCCAGCGACGTGCTCGATGCCTGCTCGGTGGCCGCCGAGCGCCCGATCTCGGCGCTGCCCTCGACTTCCACTGAGCCGCCGCCGACGGCGCTTGCGACGACGCCTTCGGCCGAACGGTCGAGCAGCCACAGCGCCTGGACCGAAGCCTGGCTCTCGACGATCCACACGTCGCTGCGCTGCAGGCGCGCCCCAGCGAAGGGAGCCAGCGGGCGCAGGCGCGCGAGCGCGTCGCGCAGCGCGAGGCCGAGGGTCGAGGGCCGCACCGCCGCCCCCTCACGGTCCAAGAGGACTCCGGCGTCGGGCACGAGCACGCCAGCCATCCCGTGCGCCAGAGCGTCGGCGAGCTGGGCGCGCACCCACGGCGCTGGCGTGTCGGCGCCCGCGGGCTGCAACCGCCGGAGCTGCCGCGCCGCCGGAAGCGCCATCGCCATCGCCAGATCGCGGGCGCCACCGATGTCGGCGACCTCGAACACGTCCACGCCGCGCAGCAGGCGGGCATAGTCGCCGCCGCCGTAGGCTGAAGGGAGCGGCAACCCGAGCAAGCCGGCTCTGGACGTCGCCGCCCGCACGACCCCGGCCAACGCCCCCACCTGCCCGGCGAGCACGTCGTCCATGAACGCGCGATGGTCCGACCACGGCGCCAGACTCGAGGCCACCAGGTCGCCCAGCAGCGAAGCACGCGCTTGCAGGCGATCGACGGTGAACGGCGCCACGGCGTCGAACGACCGCGCATCGACCTGCCAGGCGCGAGCGAGCGCTTCGGCCGAGCCGTAGCGCGCCCGCAGCCAGGCGCGGAACTCGGCGAGCGCCGCCGGTGAGAACGACAGGTCGAGCGGCGTGGAGCCGTGTGTCGTCGATGGACCGTCGGCGAGCACCACCGCGCACGGCGGGTCGCCCGTGCCCGCCCGGATCGACGCCGTCACGCGCCGCAGCAGCTCGCCGCTCGTGTCGGCGGCGCACAGGCAGTGCGTCGGTACGAGGTCCGCCGTGTCGCGCGAACGCGCGTAGGCCGCACGCAGCGCCGCGACCTCGGCGCCGTCGGCGGGCAGGATGCCATTGCCCGACGCGCCGTCGACCGCCCACACCAGACCCCGGGCTCGCGCCGCCGCCGGGTCCGCACCAGCTGGGAGGAGCACGCCGCGCACGCCGAGACCGGCCAGGGCGCGCAGGTCCTCGCCGTCGAGCCCGCCGCCGTCGCCCACCCGAACGAAGACCACCAGACCCGACGGCCACGGAGGAGCGGACGCACCCTGCGCCATGCCCGGCGACGACGCGGCCAGGACCGCCGCCCAGAGCCAGCTCACTCGATGCCGTAGTCGCGCAGCTTCTCCCACAGCACCTTGCGGCTGATCCCGAGCACGGAGGCGGCCTTGCTGCGGTGGCCGCCGACCGCGCGCAGAACGTGCCGCAGGTGTTCGCGCTCGGACTCGACGAGCACCTCGCGCAGCGATTTCAGGTCGGTGGGCGGCTCGAGGGCGGCACGCCGAGACTTGTCGACGGGAAGCAGGTGCTCCTTCTTGAGAACCGTGGCCCCGCCCGCCATGGCGATCGCCTGCGCCACCCGGTTCTCCAGCTCGCGCACATTGCCAGGCCAGGCGTAGTCCGACATCGCCTCGAGCACATCGGTCTTCACCGTGAACGCGCGCCCGCCGCCGAGCTTGTCGATGAAATGCTCGACCAGCAGCGGCACGTCGCCGTCGCGCTCGCGCAGCGGCGGCAAGCGCACCGGCACCACGTTGAGGCGGTAGTAGAGGTCCTCCCGGAACTTGCCTTGCTTGACAAGATCGACCAGGTTGACCTTGGTGGCCGACACCAGCCGGATGTCGACGTGCACCGTACGTTCGCCGCCGACCCGCTCGAACTCGCGCTCCTGGATGACGCGCAGCAGCTTGACCTGCGTCTGCAGCGGCATGTCGTCGATGTCGTCGAGGAAGATCGTGCCGCCGTCGGCCAGCTCGAAGCGACCCCGCCGCTGCTTCTGCGCGTCGGTGAAGGCCCCTCGCTCGTGCCCGAACAGCTCCGTCTCGAGCAGGGTGTCGGGCAGGGCGCCACACGACACCGCAACGAACGACTGGTCGGCGCGCGCCGACAGCTGGTGGATGGCGCGGGCGATGCGCTCCTTGCCCGTCCCGCTCTCGCCGACGATGAGCACCGAAGCGTCGGTCGGCGCCACCGTACGCACCGTCTTCACCACGTCCTGCATGGCGCGGCTGCGGCCGATCACGCCGGGCAGCCCGGCCGAGTTCTTGAGTTCGTCGCGCAGCCGCTGGTTCTCGTCGACGAGCGCCCGGAAGCGATCGATGCGACCCAAGCGTTCGACCACCGTCTCGTTCAGGAACGGCTTCTGGATGTAGTCGAAGGCGCCGTTGCGCATCGCCTCGACCGCCTGCTCGACGGTGGCGTAGCCGGTCATCACCAGCACCTCGGTGTCCGGCCGCGCCCGCTTGGCAGCGGCCAACACCTCGATCCCGCTGGCGCCGGGCAGGCGCACGTCGGTGATCACGCAGTCGAACACCCGGTCGCCCAAGATCTGGCAGGCCTCGGCCCCGTCGGGGGTGTACTCCACCTCGTGCCCGGCCTGGGTGAGGTCGTCGGTGAGCGTCACCGCGATGGTCTTCTCGTCCTCGACGAGCAGGATCTTCATGACTCCTCCTGAGTCGAAGGTGCCGGCGGCAGACCGACCTCTCCGGCGCCCTCCTCGGAGGAGAAGCGCTCGCGCGAGAATACGACCACCTTGGTCCGCCCGCCACGCTGGGCCCACTCGAGCGCCACCTCGGCTTGCGACAGCAAGGTGTCGAAGAACAGCGTCTCCTTGTCGGCGTTGGTGGCGAGGCCGGCGCTCAACATGAGCGCGAGCTCCTGACCACGCGCGCGGATCGAGAGTTCGCCGAAGCGTTGGATCACCCGCTCGGCCACGGCAGCGGCTTGCTCACCGTCGGTGTGCGGCATCAGCAGCACGAAGCGATCGTCGCTCGAGGTGCCGACGTAGTCGGACGAGCGCGTGCCCTCGACCATCAGCCGGCCGAGGGCGTCACGCACGGCCTCGCGCAGTTCGGCGCCGTAGAGGTCGACCAGCGCGAGCAACCTGTCCACCTGGAACACGGACACCGCGAGCGGCAAGTCGTGCCGACGCGCGCGCGCGAACTCGGTCTTCATGAGGTGCAGGATCTGCGCCTGCGAGAACGGCGAACCCCACACCGAGCTGCCGCCTCCGGACGGCGACCGCGGCGTGCCACCCCGGCTGGTGTTGCGGAAGCTGGGCCGAGTCATCAGCCCACCTTCGCTCGGGGCCCGTCGACAAAAAAAAGGGGCCTCAGCCGGTCAGTGCTGAGGCCCTGGTCCGGGAAAGCTACAAAATGGAGAGGGCGGTTAGGGAGGGGGAATCTAGTCTCCACCCTGTAGCTGACCCTGGGTGTTCGTTCTTGAAGAAGGCTCTGGCGGCGGCGTCGACGCGCGTCCGAAGGAGCCCGTCGAGCTGACGCTGGCACGAGCTGGCGAGCCACGCACCTCACGTCAGGCCGACAGTGTGCCAGATTGTTCACGCCTTTCAACAGGGGGCCCACAGTTTTTTGGACGGTCGAGCGAAAATCATCACCAGCCGTGGCGACCGGTTTCACTTGTGGAACACCGACGGCAACACGGAGCGCAGCCAATCGAGGATGCGGTAGATGTCGAATTGCGGCCAGTGGTGCTTGGCCAGCACCAGCACCAGGATCACAGTCGCCGTGTACAGGGTGAAGAAGATCACGCGCGAGATCGCGTAGGCCAGGGCCGTCTTGCCCGCCACGCGCACCGCACGACCGGCCCTGGCCGTCGCCGTCACGCTGGCACGGGCGAACCAGTCGCGCTGTGCACGTAGACCGCGCCCCAGCAGGTCTTGCTCGTCCACGGGTTCGGCCAGGACGGTGTCGACCACTCGCTGCCAGGGGTAGTCCTGGGAGGCCTCCGCCATCAGCGCGCGGACGCGGTCTTGGGTCTTCCTCGGGATGGCGTTCGCCATCATGCGCAGCGACACCTCGCCGACCCGCTGCGCGAGGGGCATCGCCGGTTCCGGTTGCGTCGATTCCACCCCCAGACCCTTAGCAGACCCGCGCCGCGATCGTCGAGACGCTGTGCCGATTTCCTGCTGTCCGCGCCACGCTTGCGTTCGACCCGGCCCAACGCCTCTGGCCCGGATCGTCGAGATCCAGCGCGGCCATCCGAGGCGGCAGGCCGAGGCGACGACACGGGGCAATCCGGCGCAAGCACCTTCGGGCTGCTATCGTCCCACCACGTGATCTCCGTGCCTGGGTTCACCGACAGCGCCGTCGCCGAACAGTTCGAGGATCTGGCCTCCCGTCTCGACGCTGGCCTCGACGCCGGCGGCCCCGTCGGCGAGGCGGCCGTGGCGACCCTCCGCCGACACCTGACCTTGCGCGCCTGGGAGTGGTCCACCCTCTCGGCCGCGGAGTCGGCGGGCGCGCTCCCCACCGTCCTGCGCCACCTCGCCGCCGCGCACCGCGAGCGGAGCGCCCTGCGCCGCGAGGTCGCCGCGGCCCTGGCCTATCCCGCGGTGGTCCTCGCCATGTGCACCCTGGTGGCCACCGTGGTTCTGGCGACCGGAGTCGCGCCGCGCGGTTGGCTCGCGCTCACCGGCGGGCTGCTCGCGGCCCTGCTGGCGGGTGCCCTGTGGCTCGGTTGGCGCCTGCGAGATCCATCACTCGAGGGAGACCGGCTCCCCGTGGTGGGTCGCCTGTCGCGATGTGCCGCGGAGCTGCCGTACCTGGTGGCGCTGCGCGCCCTCTACGGCGCCGGCGTGCCGTTGCGGCAGGCACATGCCGAGGCGACGCCAGCGGCGGGCGTGCCGTGGGTGCGCGCTCGCCTCCACGTCGCCGGGACCGAGCTGCGGGCCGGCGGCGACCTCGCCTCGGCGTTGGCCAATTCCAAGGCCCTGACCGCCGAGACCCTGACCCTAGTGCGCAACGGGGAGGCGGCCGGACAGCTCGAAGACGCGCTGGGTCGCGCAATCACGCGCCGCCGCGAAGAGTACGGCCGGAGCCTCCGCCGCTGGACCAGGCTGCTGGGTTGGGGCGCCTACGCCTACGCGGCGCTGTCGGTGCTGTGGATCGCGTTGCGCTTCTACGGCTCGTACTTCGCCGCGCTCGGGGGCGGCCGTTGATCGCAGCGACTCGCCGCCTGGGCGCTGGCCACGGACCTCGCCAACGGCCCGTCTCCCGCCTGCGCCGCCCTCGGCCGCGGCCAGAAATCCGAGATCGAGCCGCTGACGTTGGCGCCCGCGCGCGCTCCAAAGGTCGGTGACTTTGAGCGACCACAGGACGGCACCCGCCTCGAGCCCAGAGGGCCCGAGGTCGCCAGGGCGACCGCGAGCAATCGCTCCCGAGGAGGCCGGCTTGCTCGGTAGCGACGGCGAACGAGCGGCGCTCGATGCGGCCCAAGCGGGCGATCCGGCGGCCCTGCACGGCCTCTTGCGTCGGCACGTCGGACCGCTCCTGGCGTTGGCCAGGCGCGTGCTGCGCGGCGACCACCACCGTTCCGAGGACCTGGTCCAGGAGACACTCCTGGCCGCCTGCCGCAGCCTCGACCGGTTCCGCGGCGAGGCGGCCGTGCGCACCTGGCTCTTCCGCATTCTGATCCGGCTGGCAGCCGATCCCCGCCGGTTCTGCCGCGGCCGGCTGCCGACCAGCGTCGGGGAGCCCTGCGACGTGCCAGACGCCTTCACTCCGGACCCCCCGCACTCCAGCTTGGCGCGCGAACTGCGCCACCGCCTGGACGAGGCGCTCGAGCGCCTGCCTGACCGGCAGCGAGCGGCGCTGCACCTGCGCGCCGTCGAGGGGATGGGCTACGGCGCCATCGCCGAGGTCCTCGGCGGCACCCCGGGCGCCGCCCGCATGATGGTGCTCGCCGCTCGGCGGAATCTGCGTCAGCGCCTCGGCTCCTACCTCGAGGACCTGCCATGAGCTGCCTGCGCGAAGACGATGTCGTGGCGCGCTTCCTGGACGGCGACGTCGCAGGCGAGGTGGACGCCGAGCTGGAAGGACACCTGCGGTCCTGCCCTGGCTGCCGCAGCGCCCTGTCGCGCAGCCGCCGCCTCGACGCGGTGATCGCCACCAGCACACAGGTGACCGTGTCCGAACCACTGGCAGACCGACTGCTGGCGACGGCCGTGGCTGCCGCCATGCCTGTGGCTGCGGCAGTGCACCCATCCGGGGCGTCACGCGGTCGCCGGTTGCCATGGCTGGCCGCTGCGCTCGGCTTCGGGCTCGGACTCCTCGCCATGCGCCTGGCGCAGCCCGACGCCGACGCGCCCCCCCGGGACCTGGCCCGCGCCAACCCGAACCAGGGCAAACCGCCCCTCGCGGCCCCCACCCCGGGGACGGCGGTTCTCGAGAACTCGCCCGCCGAGACCACCCCCCTCGACGGCACCGCCCCCGACACCACAGTTCGAGGGACCACAATTGGCGGGACCACAGTTCGCGGCACCGAAGCTCGCCGGAATGGCACGGGCACCGGTGCGCCGCCCGCGCCGGCAACACCTGACCCGGCAGCACCTGATCCGGTCCGCTGGCCATCCGACATGCTGGTGCTGCCTGATCGACGGAGGCCGTCCGGCGTTCCCCAGGCTGCCGCTGCGCCGCGTGCCGACGGCCGGCGCACCATGGAGCGGGCGCTGAGCCAGCTCGAAGACCCGGATCTGGAGCTCGCCATCTCGATGCAAGCGTCGGTGCGTGCGTGGTCGTTGGGGCTGCCGCCGTTGGACGACCGCACGCGGCGCGCCAGCGTCGACGCCGTGCGCATCGACGCCGGCCGCGCTCTCTTGCCGGTGGCTGCCGCGGCCACGGTGCTGCCTCTGTGCCGGGCCATCAACCGCCGTGACGAAGCCGGCCGCGTGCTGCGCGACGCCGCGGCCGGCGAGCGCGAGTTCCGCGCGCGCCTGCGCACCGCTCTGCACAGCGACGCCGCCGACGAGGTCCGCGCGGCCGCCACGCGGCTCGGTGACGCCGCGCTCGACCGACGCCTGCTGGCACTCTGCCGGCGCGATGCGACGGGTGCCGACACCCTGGCCGACGCCTGCTCGGCCGCCGCGCACGGTGTCGACCGTGTCGATTTCCTGCTCGAGCTGTGGGCGCAGGTCGCGCGCGCCGGCGCCGATGCGCCCGGCACCTCCGAGGACGACGTGAGGCGAGCCCATCGCTGGTTCGCAGCGTTGCCCGAACCGGCGACCGACAACCTGCTGCAGCATCTGCGGTCGACTCGCAGCGGCGAGGTGCGTCGTCGCGTGTTCTTGGCGCTCGCGGCGCGGCGCGACGAAGCGGCGCTACCGAGCCTGCTGCAGTGGGTCGAGTCCCCCAACGCCAGCGACGCCAGCCTCGCCGCGTACGCGCTCGGCTGCTACGACGCGCACTTCGGCGCGCGCCTTCTGGCGAAGGCTCGCGGCGCGCGCCGCCCCGAGCTCCTGTGGACCGCGCTCGCCAGCCAAGGGCACGAGAGCATGCGCCGCGCGCTGCGCCGCGCCGGCCTGGCGCGGCCCGAACTGGACTTCGTCGGCGTCGGCAACTTCCACCCCGATCAGATCGCCGCAGTCGCCTCCCTGCTGCGAGCCTGCGACCCCACCACCCTGAACCAGCCGTGATCCGAGCCCTCTTCGCGTCCGTCATCCTCGCGGTCGTGCTACCAGCGCAGCCGCAGAACGGCGACCTGCCGCGCGGTCGCATGGCCCGCGCCATCAAGATCATCCCGGTACCGCACCTGGTGCATCCGATTCCCCGAGCCGGTCGCATCCCGTTCAGCACCATGATCGACTGCGCGCCGGAGATCGACTTCTCGCACCGCTCCTTCCTGGAGGACAACGAGGACCCGCGTCCCCGCATCGACAACCTCACCGACATCCTGCGCGAGATCACTCCGCTCTCCTGGGACGGCGGCGACGTCAGTGCCGACCTCATCGGCGACGCGTTGCTCGTCACCGGCAGTCCCGACCAGATCCACCTCGTCGAGCAGTCGCTGCAACAGCTCACCGCGGCGCTGGGCGGTCCCTTCACCGTGCGCGCAGCGACGTTCACGCTCGCGGCCGAAGCCGAGCTGCCCACGAGCGGGGCGCCCTACGGCGAGCTGCGCGCCCGACTCGGCCAGCTCGGCGCGACCTTCCTGTGGGAGTCGACGGCCACCGCCGAGCCGTCGCAGACCGTCGACCTCGGCTCGCTGGCGACCGTGCCCTACGTATCCGACTGCGACGTCGAGATCGCGCAGAGTTCGACCATGGCCAACCCGATCACCGTGCCGATGCACCTGGGCGCGCTCGTGCAGGTGCAGGCGCACCCGCTGGCGGGCAGCAGCGACGCCGTGCTGCTCGTGCAGTACGCGCGCGGTGAGACCGCGGCACCGATCCGCGAGATCGTGCTCGGCAAGGACGATGCGCTGCCACGGTTGCAGTCACCGACTGTCGCCGCCGACACCGGCTGCTTCTCGGGACGCATCGAGAACGGCGGCGCGCTGGTGTTCCTCGCCGATGGCGAGTGGGGCGGCCACCGCCTCGGCATCCTGGTGGCAGCGGAGCGCGCGGCGGTGCCGGCCGACGCCGAGCGCGGCCTGGGTGTGTTCCCACTCGGCGCCTTCTTGTCGGCCGGCCTGCGCCGCGACTTCTACGTGCCCGAGGACTCCGAGTGGCGTGACCTGTGGACGCCGCCCGTCGTCGTCGAAGAAGACTCCGGCCGAACGCTCTACCCGTCGAGCGAAGAGACCTGGCAGACCCTGTTCCATCGAGCCATCGACGAGGACGACTGCGCGGTGATGATCTGGAACCACCTCGCGATCGTGCAGGGTCCCGCCGCCGCCAAGCAGACCGTCGCCCGCCTGATCGAGCTCATGCAGGAGCAGTTCTTGCGCACCGTCGACGTCGAACTGCGCCTGGCCAACGGCGACGGACGCGGGGCGCCGCTGCAGCGCGTGCGCTTCCCGGTGCTGCAGGGCCGACACCACTGTGTCGTGCACGGGATCGAGTCGACCGGCATCGCCGATGCCGACGTCGAGGTCGCACAGAAGGCCGGTGTCAGCGACCCCAAAGTCGTCCGCCACTTCACCGGTAGCATGTGCGCGGTGCAGGTCTACCCCCTTGCCAACGACCTCGGCGCGGTGCTGCGCTTGCGCATCGTCGACACCGTGCCGACGCGCACCTACGTGCCGGAGAACAAGCGCGGCCTGCCTCTCGATCAACCGACCATCACGCGCTCGCGGCACGTGCATCAGGGACGCGTGCCGACCAACGGTCAGCCGATCGCCTTCGGCGACGGCCCGGCGGTCATGCTCAACGACCACCGTCAGCGCAGCCAGCCGCAGATCGTCCTGCGCGCACGCTGACGCGCGCTCGGCGCGGGCACGCCCCCGCGCCCCACCCTCGGAGCCCACGGAGCTCAGGCCCCGAACGAGGCACCGGCTGCCGCATTCGGCCGCGGTCCCGCGCGGCTTCGGTTGCCGCCCCGGCGGCGACGGCTATAGTCCTCGCATGTCTTCGATGCGCCTGGGCCTGACGCAGAGTCTGCGTGCCGAGCAGCGACTCGTGCAGTCGCCGCAGATGATCCAGGCGATGCAGATCCTGCAGACTCCTCTGCTCGAGCTGAAGGATCAGGTCGAGCAGGAACTGCAGGAGAACGTGTTCCTGGAGGTGCGCGAAGCGGGTGGAGACTCCGCCCTCGACGGCGACGGCGCACCCCCGGGACCGGAGGCGCAGCCGAGCCTGGACGAGAAGCTCGAGCGCCAGTTCGCCGCCGAGCTCGAGCAGCTCGAGAAGCGCACCGAGCGCGTGCCCAACCGGGTCTCCTCGGGAGCCGGCGAGGAGGCATCCGAGCGGTGGATGGAGATGCTGAACAACACGCCGGACGCCGGCGAGTCGCTCTCCGACCACCTGCTCGAGCAGGCCCGCCTTCTCGATCCGCGGCCCGAGCTGTACGCGGTGATCGAGCACATCGTGTACTCGCTCGACGAGAACGGCCGCCTGCACGAGTCGGCCGAGCAGATCGCCCGCGACCTGGTGGTGCCGATCACGCTCGCCGAGGAGGCGTTCGATCTGGTGCGCACGTTCGATCCGCACGGGGTCGCCGCCAAGGACCTACGCGACTGTCTGCTCATGCAGCTCGACCGGATGAGCTACGTGCGGCCGCTCACCCGCGACCTCGTCGACCGCCATCTCGACGACCTGGCGATGAACCGGCTGCCGAAGATCGCCAAGGAGACGGGAGCCACCATCGCCGAGATCCAGGAGAGCTGGGAGTTCATCCGCTACCAGCTCAACCCGCACCCGGGCGCGGCGTTCAGCCCAAGCAAGAACGCGAGCGTCGTGCCCGACGTCGTCGTCGAAGAAGTGGACGGCGTGTTCGAGGTGCGCACCGAACGCGGCCAGCTGCCCGAACTCGGCATCTCGTCGGTGTACCGCAACCTGTTGAAGGAGGCGCGGCAGGACCCCAAAGTCTACGAGTACCTGCGGCGCAAGATCGACGCCGCCAAGTGGTTCATCGAGGCCATCCACCAGCGCCAGAACACCATCCACCGCATCGCCAGCGACATCGTGCGTCGCCAGGAGGGCTTCCTGCGCCACGGCGTGCGCGCCCTGCAGCCGCTCAAGATGCAAGAGGTCGCCGACGTGGTGGGCGTGCATATCTCGACGGTGAGCCGCGCCATCTCCGGCAAGTACATCGAGACACCGCAGGGCATCTTCGACCTCAAGCGCTTCTTCTCCGGCGGCACCGTCACCGACAGCGGCGACATGATGAGCCAGCAAGCCGTCAAGGACAGGCTGCGCGAGATCGTCGAGAAGGAAGACAAGTCGAATCCCTGGTCGGACGACCAGTTGGTGGAAGAACTGGGCAAGCGCGGCATCCACATCGCCCGTCGCACGGTGACCAAGTACCGCAAGGCCCTCGGCCTCGAGTCGTCGAGCCGGCGCAAGGTGTTCTGAGGAGGCCGAAGGAGCAGCGGTCCTGATCGACGTCGTCAGCCCCGAATCACGGGGTTGCCGCCGTCCGCCTCGCCCGCCTATCATCCTCGCCCGCGCGGGCGCCGCGCCGCGCGCCTCGACGACTTCCGCACCCAACCCGAGCCCGATCCTCCGAGCCCCATGGCGATCCGCGTCACCGAAGCCCGCAAGGGAATGGTCATCCGCTTCGAGGGTGAGCTGTTCCAGATCGAGAAGTACGACCACGTCACCCCAGGCAACTGGCGCGCGATCAACCACCTCTACCTGCGCAACATGAAGACCGGGCGCAAGAAGGAGGTGCGCATGAACTCGAGCGACAGCATCGAGCCCGTGTACATGGAGGCGCGCAAGGCGCAGTACGTGTACCGCGATGCCAACGGCTTCGTGTTCATGGACAACGAGAACTACGAGCAGTACCACCTCAACGAGGAGGTGCTGCGCGACGCGATGAACTACATCGTCGAGGGCAGCACCGTCGACGTCGTCTACGTCGACAGCGCACCCCTCACCGTACAGCTGCCGCCGTCGGTGGTGCTCGAGATCGTCGAGTGCGAAGAGGCGGTCAAGGGCGACACCGTCAGCAACATCCAGAAGCTGGCCAAGCTGCAGACCGGACTCGAGGTCAAGGTGCCGCTGCACATCAAGGTCGGCGAGAGGGTGAAGGTCAACACCGACACCGGCGAGTTCACCGGGCGCGCCAACGAGTGAGGTCGACATGCCGCTCGACATGAAGGGCGACTGGAACAAGCGCGCCCGCGACGACGCCCGCTTCTACATCGCCACCTCGATCGAAGGTACGGAGGCGGCGTTCGACGCGTCGGGCAAGAGCGACGTCGGCCACTTCTTCGACGGTCTCGGCGAACTCCTGCACGGCGATCAGGTGGTCCTCGACATCGGTTGCGGCATCGGGCGCATGGACCGGCACATCGCCCCGCGCGTGGCGCGGCTGGTCGGCATCGACGTCTCCGGCGAGATGGTGGCGCGCGCACGCGCCCGGCTCGGCGACCTCGGCAATGTCGAGTTCGTCGAGGGCGACGGCACATCCCTGCGGCCGCTGGGCGACGCCACCTTCGGGCTGGTGTTCTCGCACATCGTCTTCCAGCACATCCCTCGGTTCGTCACGCGCGGCTACTTCCGCGAAGTCCACCGTGTACTGCGCACGGGCGGCGAGTTCGTGTTCCAGCTGCCCGAGGCCGTCCCCGGCGCACCCCAGGATCCGCCCGACGACGACACCTTCGAGATGCGCTTCTGGCGCGAAGAGGACGTGCGGGCCGAACTCGAGGCGTGCGGCTTCACTTGGCTCGAGTGCCGACGTTTCGCCATCGACACGCCCGACCTCGCCGGCCTCAACTATCTGCGCCTACGCGTGCGCAAGTAGGCGCGCCTCACGGGCGCAGCGCCGCAGGCGGCGGCGACTCGACCGCCAGGTCGGCGCCGGTGACCGGATGCCGACAGCGCAGACGCCAAGCGTGCAGGTGCAGCCGCGCGGCGCGGTCGTCGCGGCCGTAGCGTCGGTCGCCGACGATCGGCAGCCCACGGCTGGCCAGGTGCACGCGGATCTGGTGCGTCCGCCCGGTCAGAAGCTGCACGGCCAGCAGTGCATTCGCCCCCCGCTGCGCCAGCCGCACGAAGCGCGTGTGTGCAGCGATGCCCACCTCGGCGTCGGCCACCATGCGCGGACCCGTGCGGCGGTCGGGCTGTCGGGCCAGCGCCAGGTCGATGTCGCCGCCCTCCGGCGCGGTGCCGTGCACCAGCGCCAGGTACGTCTTCTCGACCGCACCCTGCCGGAGCAGCTCCGCGAACCCGCGCAGCCCCGGCGCACTCAGACCGAACACCACGAGGCCCGAGGTGTCCCGGTCGATGCGATGCGCCGGCGCGATGCGGAAGGTGTGGCCACGACCGGCGCCGAACTGCGCTCGCACCCGTGCGACGAGATCGTCGTGCACGCCGCTGCCAGAGTGCAACGCCAGACCCGAGGGCTTGGCCACCACCAGGAGGTCGGCGTCTCGGTGCAAGACTTCGATGTCCTTGCCCGGCGACCGGACTTCGACCGGCGCGCGAACCGCCGAGGGGGCGAAGCCCGGGCCGCACTCGACCGCGTCGCCGGCGCACAGGCGGTAGGCGCCGTCCACCGTCTTGCCGTTGACGCGGATCGAGCCGCGGCGAAGACCACGGAAGATCTGGCCGAGGGGGTTCTGCGGCAGCACCTTGCGCAAGAAGCGGTCGAGCCGCTGCCCGGCGTCGTCGGGACCGATGAGGAGGGACGTCAAGGGTGCCGATGATCGGGCGTCCGCGCCAACGGACAAGAACCGGCCGATGTTGGCCGATGGAACGTAGTTTGCGTAAACGCTGCGTCGCTCCGCCACACCGGCCATGGCGTCCCTTGAGGGGGCGGCCCTGGCAGCCTGGCGGGCCGGCCTGTGATCCTTCGATGCACGACTTCGCTCACCGAACGTTCGAAAGCGCGCTGCTCGCGCTCGCGGCGTGCTCCCTCGCCGGCCCGTTGCGTGCGCAGGACCCGGTCGCCCCGCGCTTCGGTGACGTCGATGCCATCGCGGTTCGGGCCCTCGACGCCCGCGACCCCACCACCCGGGGCGAGGCCGCCCTGTGGCTGGCCGACTCGGGCAAGCTGGAGCACTACCAGGCGATCCTCACGACGGCCGAGGACAAGGCCGCCCCGGCGCGCCACCGTGCGATCCTGGCGGTCGGTCGCCTCGGCGCCCCCGGGGCCGAGGCGTTCCTCGGACGGATCCTGCACGATGCTCCACCCGACGCCGCCGACGCTGCCCTCGCGGCTTTCGCCCTGGGTGCTCTGAGCGACCAGGTGCCGACCCCAGCGATCGACGGACTCCTGGAGCGCGTGCAGGGCGGCAGCCGACGGCGCAACCTGCCGCTCCTGACGTCCTTGCTGGGCGGTCTCGCCAGCCGAGAGCATCCGGCGCGCGTGACGGCGCTGCGCGGGCTGCGCGACGACGAGGTGAACCGCGACGAGGTCGTGCCGCTCCTCGCGCAGGCAGCGTTGGGCCGCAGCGGGGTCCCCCTCGACGCGCCCCAACGGGAACGTTGGCTCGCGTCGGACAGTGCCCGCATGCGCACAGCGGCCCTGGAGACCTGGCTGCGGGACGGCAAGCTGCCGCAAGAGGCGAAAGCGCGGGTATCGCGCTTGGCCCGCACCGACCGCGACGCGACGGTCCGGGCGACCGCCCTTCACATCCTCGCCCATCACCTCGACGAGGGCGTGCTCGGCCTCGCCGACCGTGCCCTGCACGGGCGGGACGCAGTCGAAGTCGGCGCCGCCGCGCGCATCCTGCTGGGTCTTGCCGGCGAGGCCCGGCGGGGCGAGATCGAGGATCTGGCACGCGCTCCGTCGACGTCCCCGGCCATCCGAGTGGCACTCCTCGACGCGCTCGGTCGCGGCGTTTCCGGACGGACTCTCATGGACTGTGCCGAGCGAACCCGCGACGCACGCGTCCCGACACAGGTGCGGGTGGCGAGCGCGTTGCTTCTGGCTCGGGCGGAGTCGGCGCTGGCAGAATCGACCTTGCTCGATCTGTTCCACACCCTGGCCGAACCCGAGGCGATCGCGGCCATCGCGCGTGAGCTCCACCAGTCCGGTCAGCTACCTCTCGCGGCGACGCGACTCACGACCCCTGACGCCGCATCCACCCCCACCGCGCTCGCCGCCCACGTCGAAGGCGTGGCGCGGGTCGACGCCGTCCTCGGCACCGAGCTGCTTCTCGCCCTGGTCGAGGCCGAGCGCCTTCGCGAGGCGAGCCTCGGCCTCGGACTGGGCGCGCTGCGGCGGGCCCGGGTGGTGGCGATCTCGCCGGCGTTGCTCGCGCTCGTACCAGAAGCCGTCGCAGCCCTATCGCCCTAGATCTGTCGCCGTAGGTCTGTCGCCGCAGATCCGCCATCGCGAGGTGCAGGGCGGGGGCCTTCTCCGGAGTGCGATCCTCGCGCCCGCCGCCGCGCGCCTCACGGCCGCCGGCGGAAGTAGCGCTCGAGCTCGCTCCAGGTGAAGGTCAGCGTGGTCGGGCGCCCGTGCGGACAGTTGTGCGGGTGCTGCAGCCGAGACGCCTGCGCCAAGAGGGCTTCGCTCTCCTGCGGCGTCAGCCGATCGCCACTCATCACCGCCGCGCGGCAGGCCATGCTGTGAAAGCGCTCGGCGACGAGATCCGCCGCGGTCTCGCGCTCGCCGAGGCCGCGACCGAGAAGGAAGGTCTCGAGGATCGCCCGGGGCGACGCCCGCGTCAGCACCGCTGGCACACCGTGCACGGCCACGGCAACCCCGCCGAAGTCCTCGACGAGAAAGCCCTCCTGGCGCAAGGTTGCCTGGGCGGCCAGCACGTAGGCCTTGTCCTGCGCGGGGAGCTCGATGATCTCCGGCACCAGGAGACGCTGCACGGCCGCCGGCTGCCCTTGTCCTCGTTGCCGCAGTTGCTCGTAGATGACCCGCTCGTGTAAGGCGTGTTGGTCGACGACCACCAGGCCCTGTTCGCCCTCGAACAAGAGGTAGAGGTCGCGGACCTGCAGGACCTCGGGCACGGCGCGCGCCGCGGCCGGGAAGGCCGCTGGCCCCCGCGGTTCCGACGGCGGCACCTCGCGCACCTCCGCCGCCGCCGACGCTGCGGCGGTCGACGGTGGGGTCGGCGCCGCGGACAGCGGACGCGCGAACAGATCGCGCGGCAGGTCCGGGAAGCCGCTGCTCGCCTTCGGCCGGTCGCGACCGACGCCGAGCCCGGCCGCCTCGGCTGTCCGTCCGGTTCCGGCCAACGCCTGCTGCGCCGCCGCGTGCAGAAGGCCGCCGATACGCCGCTCGTCGGCGAAGCGCACCTCCGCCTTGGTCGGGTGCACGTTGACGTCGACCTCGTGCGGCGGCAGCGACAGGTGAAGCGCGTACACCGGGTAGCGTCCCGGCATGAGGAAGTCGCGGAAGGCCTGCCGCACGGCAAAGGTCACGGTGCGGTCGCGCGCCACGCGCCCGTTGACGAACAAGAACTCCAGTGTCGAGTCGCGGCGCGCGAAGTCGGGGCCGGCGACGACTCCTGCGACGACGTGGTCGCCGACCGCGTGGCGCACGTCCACCAGGCCCCGCCCGAGTTCGTGGCCGAACGCGCGCGCGAATCGGTGCCGCAGTGACTCACCCGCCGGCAAGCGCAGCGCGTCCCGACCCTCGACACAGAGGGTGAAATCGACGTCGAGGTGCGCCAGAGCCAGACGCGCCATCAGGTCCTGGATCCGCGCCCGCTCGGCCTGAGGCGTGCGCAAGAACTTGCGCCGCGCCGGCGTGTTGAAGAACAGCTCGCGCACCTCGATGGTGCTGCCCGGCGGCACGCCACACGGTCGCACCGGCGACAACACGCCACCCTCGCAGGCGATCTCGGCGCCGACGTCAGCCTCGTGGCGACGACTCTTGATCGTCACCCGAGCGACCGAGCCGATCGACGCCAGTGCCTCGCCCCGGAAACCGAGACTGGCGATGTGGTCGAGGTCGGTCACCGACGCCAACTTGCTGGTCGCATGGCTGGCGAAGGCCAACGGCAGGTCCTCCGGCACGAAGCCGCCGCCGTCGTCGATCACCCGGATGGCGGCAAGCCCGCCTTCCTTGAGTTCGATGCGCACGCGCCGCGCGCCGGCGTCCAGGCTGTTCTCGACCAGCTCCTTGACGACCGAGAACGGGCGCTCGATCACCTCGCCCGCCGCGATCTGGTTGACGACGTCGGGCGGCAGGACGCGGATCACGTCGCCCTCCCGAAGTAGCGCGCGACCATGGCCTCGAGCAGGCGCTGCGGATCCTCGCCGGTCCGGCGCAAGCGCCGCTGCGTGTCGAGCAGCAGAGCCAGACCTCGGCGCAAGCGCGGCTCGGGGTTGCCCTCGACCTGGCGCACGAAACGGTCGGCGAACACGCGCACGCCAAGCTCTTGCGCCACCTGCTCGGCGGCGACGCCGCGGTCGAACAAGAGCCGACCGCGGTGCGCCTTGCCGATGGCCTGGTGCAGCCAGCTCACCACGAACGGGAACACCCCGCCGCGATCCATGGCGCTGCCGTCGCGGCTCTTGACGCCGCGCGCGAACATAGCGTCGAGCGACCGCAGGCAACGGGCCCGATCGTGGTCGAGCACCGCCTCGGCCAGCTCGAAGGGTGTGGACTCGAAAGCGCAGGTGAGCTTGCCGCGCAGGTCGTCGGGTTGCAGCGGTCGTGCCTTGGCCGCGGCGCGCACCGCCGGCTGCGCCCCCAGGCGCTCGAGCTCCGCCACCAACGACGCCGGATCCTTGCCGACCGTGACCACCAGCACGTAGGCAGCCGCCGGCGACAGCGGCACGCCGTGCGCACGCGCACGCAGCCCCACCCACCCCACGAGTTCGGCCTCGAGCGGACTCCGCTTGCGATCGTACGGCTCGGCATAGAGATCGCGGAACTCGTAGCAGTCGGCCGCTGCGAGCGCCTTGCCCAGCTTGGTTCGCTTGTCGAACTTGGCAGCCTCGACGACCAACCCGCAACCGGCCGCGATGGCCGGGACCGTGCGCACGACCTCGTCGCCGTGCTGGTCGAGCCAGCCTTCTGCCCGCCGCACGACGAGCCAGGCACCGCCGCCGAAGAGGTTGCCGCCGCGCAATGCGTCCAGTTCGCGGCCGTCGGTGGCAGCCTGGTGGCCATCCAGGGTGCGCAGATCGCGACCGGCCGGCACCGCGGCCAGAGCGCTGTCGAGAGCTTCGCGCCGGAAGAACGGCGACGGACCGGTGACCACCGTGACCGGCGCCAGCCCCTCCCTCGCCCGGCGACGCAGGCGGTCGAGTTCCTTCTCGGGATTGGGAACGGCCATGAGTTCAAACGTAGACGGCGAGGACGGTCGCCGACAACAGGGCCAACCCGACCAAACCGTTCATGGTGAAGAAGGCGCTGTTCATCCGGCTCAGGTCGTCCGCTCGCAGCAGGCGGTGTTCGTAGCCGAGGAACAGAGCTGCCAGCGCGACGCCGACCTGGTACACGGCGCCAAGCCCAGCCTTCCAGCCGAACAGCGCGAAGAGCGCCACCGCGACCACGTGCAGGCATCGACTGGCGATCAGAGTGCGCGCCACTCCCACGCGCGCCGGGAGCGAGCGCAGGCCGTGGGCACGGTCGAAGGCAGCGTCCTGGCAGGCATACAGCATGTCGAAACCCATCACCCAAGCCACCACGCCGAGCCCCAGCCAGCACGCCGGCAGCAGCTGCATGTCGAAACGGCCGGTCGCGGCGAGCCACGCGGCCGGCGGTGCCAGACCCAGCGCGAGGCCGAGCCACGCGTGGCTGAGGCTGGTGAAGCGCTTGGCGTGGCTGTAGCCCAGGAGCACCGCCAACACCGGCAATGACAGATACAAGCACAGCCGGCTCAGAAAGCCGGCGCTGATCACGAAGCCGGCGCTGGCCAGCACCACCAGCAGCCGCGCCGCCGCCGGCCGGACGACACCGCTGGGGATCTCGCGCCCCCGCGTACGCGGGTTGAGCACGTCGACGTCACGATCGACCAGGCGATTGTAGGCCATGGCCGCGGTGCGGGCGCACACCATCGCCAGCACGATCAGCGCCAGCAACCGCGGACTCGGCCGGCCGTCGGTCGCGACCAGGAGCGCCATGATCGCGAAGGGCAGCGCGAACACCGAGTGCGAGAACTTGACCAGCGACAGGTAGGTGCGCAGCGACGCCATCACGCCTCCCCTTCGTCCCAGGCCGACGCGCTGCTGGACGGCGGAGTCTGCCAGCGGCGGACGATGGCGTGGTCGAGGCCGAGGCTGCCCAGGACCTTGGCGACCACGAAGTCGACGAGGTCCTGCACCGTCTGTGGCTTGTGGTAGAAGCCCGGCATCGCCGGCATGAGCACGGCGCCGGCTTCGACCAGGGTCAGCATGTTGCGCAGGTGGATGCGCGACAACGGTGTCTCGCGCGGGACCACGACCAAGCGGCGCCCCTCCTTGAGGGCCACGTCGGCCATCCTCTCCACCAGGTTGCTGCTGAAACCGTGCGCGACCCGAGCCAGCGTGCCCATGCTGCATGGCACCAGCACCGTGGCCGCGATGCCGGCGCTGCCGCTCGCCGGCGCTGCCTCCACCGCCGCCGGGTCGTGGACTTGCAGCCGAGCACGCAGGGACGCAGGGAACAACCCGGCGAGATCGGGGCGACCGAGATCCAACTTCGCACCGGCCTCGTGCACCAAGACCCGACACGCCGCGGGCGTGGCCACGAGGTGAACGCTGTGTCCAGCCCCGAGCAGCACCTCGACCAGGCGCAAGCCATAGGCGATGCCGGACCCGCCACACAGTCCCACGGCGAACGCTCGAGGCTCAGGCATGGTGCGTCAGGTAGTAGTGGATGTCGTAGAGGGCGTGGGTGTAGACGGCCACCCCGAAGCCGCGCACCACGAACAGGAAGCCGAGGAGCAGTCCAGCTGCCACCCGGAACACGAACACCGTGCGCTCGATGGGCGGCGCCCCCGGGCCGACGTGATGGAACAACGAGAACACGAAGGCGGCGCCGACCACGGCCAGGACGGCGGCGGTGGTCCGCGGCAAGTGGGCAACCTCGCAAGGCCGCGTCAACAGCAGGGTCAGGATCGACACCAGCGCCAGGCGGAAGACCAACTCCTCGAAGAGACCCGCGCCGATCGAGGCCACGAGGTCGGCCGCCAGCCGGCCGGCAGGCACCCCGATCAGCAGCCGGGGCGAGGATGCCGCCAGCGCCGACGCCGTGGGACCGAGCATGAGGCCGTACACGGCGCCCTCGAGAGCGATCACGGCGGCGACGCGGACCCAGGGCACGTCGCGCCGGTGCAACGACCACGCCGCCCCGAGCACCGTGCACGCCACGACGAGCCGCATCATGGTGATGGCGTGGGGTCCCAGCGCCCGCAGACTCTCGCCCACCAGCACCTCGGCGCCGTTGCGCTCGGCGGGCGCCAGCAGCAAACGAAGTCCCTCGTACAGCAGCCACAGCGGCAGCACCGCGAACAAGCTCATGGCCGGGTCGCGCGACCAGGCGAAGTAGCCGGCGCTCGGAGCGCGAGGCGGGGGCTTCTTGGCGCGCGCCGTGGCCATCGACTCAAGAGCCAGGGGGGCTCGCGGCACCGTGCGCGAACACCGGCGAGATCGCGCCCCGCAGCGTGCTTCCGTGGATCTCGGCGCGCACCGGGCCGCCCACCTCCGAGCTACCGCCAGCCTGGTTGCACGCAGCACCCGGAGTGATCGCGATGCGACGGAGCGGCACCTCGCCTTGGTAGATGCTGGCGATACCCAGGGACAGGACCTCATAGCGAGGATTCTCGAGCCCGGCAGCGCGCATCAGCCGCAGGAAGGCGTCTCGCTCGGGGAACGCGTCGACCGTCTCCTGCAGGTAGCGGTAGGCACCCTGGCGATCGCCGGACACGAGCGCGCCGAGCCGCGGCAGGATTCGACGGAAGTAGAGGCCGTACACCGACGCGAACACCGGCGCCCGCGGGCGACAGAACTCCAGTACGACGACGCGGCCCCCGGGGCGGCATACGCGCGCCATCTCGCGCAGGCCGACCACGGGATCGGCGACGTTGCGGATGCCGAAGGCAACCGTCGCCACGTCGAAGGCTGCGTCCGGGAACGGCAGCTGCAGAGCGTCGCCCACGGCGTAGGCACCCGTATCGGGCCCGGCCTTGCGCGCCGCCAGCGCCACCATCTCCTGGCAGAAGTCGACGCCGATCACCTTCGCTCCCGCCCGCCGCATCGCCCGGGCGAGGTCGCCGGTGCCGCAGCACACGTCGAGCGCGCTCACGCCACGCGCGATCCCCACCCGGCGCACCAGCCGCCGACGCCACAGGCGGTGCGTCCCACCCGACAGGACGTCGTTGGCGAGGTCGTAGCGGCGCGCGATCGCGGCGAACAGACGCCGGACCTTGGGTGCCTCGGGCATACGACCGACGATACGACGCGGCGCGTTCCCGTGCCAACGCGGCATCGCGCAGAAACGACGCGAGCCGCGACACCAGGGCGTCGCGGCTCGCGTACGAGACGGAGAGGACAGAGAGCGTGAGCTATTGGCGCCAGTAGGTCGTCACCGTGCGGGCGCCGGGCACCTGGATGCTGGCGACGCGCTGGCCCGAGTCGATCTCGAAGACATCGACGCGACCGACGTCCTGCAGCGCGACGAAGATCAGCTTCGGCAACGTCGGCCGCTGCAGAGCGGCGCCCACGGTCTTCACCGTGCCCTTGCCGGAGTGATTCATCGGCGGCAGCTGCACCTTGGTGTTGTAGGGCGTGACCTGGTCGGCCGCGGCGCCGTAGTTGATCATGTCGTCGAAGGCGATGTCGACCGGCGCGTTGCCCGACAGCTGGTCGCGCCGCGGGGTGGTGGCGGAGAGGCCACCGATCCGCTGGGTCACCGTCCACTCCTTCTGGCGGAACGTCGGCGGCAGGAGGAAGCCACCCTGGTTCTGCTGGATCGGGCTCACGCCCTGTGGCGACGACGTGAGCTCCAGACGCGAGATCTGGCCGACCCCGGACTCGTCGACGTGCGCGACCATCACTGCGCTCAACGGCACCGTGTGGTCGTTGATGATCTTGCCCGCGCGGCGGAAGCTCGCGCCCTGCACGATGCCGACCACGTCGTTGAAGCCGATGCCGTTGACCCCGTCCGGACCCGACTCGTAGATGGCGATCGAGCCGTTGGCGTTGAGGATGTACGCGTAGTAGATCTGGCTCAGGTTGCCGGTCGTCTGGTACCGCTCGCTGACCGACACGTCGATCGGGTCGTTGAGGAAGCCGGCGATGGTGCGCCGCGCGGCGAAGTCCACCGACCCGAGGATGGTCACCGAGTTCGACGGCGGGCTCACCACCAGGATGTCCTCCCCGTCCGGCTGCCAGGCGACGCGCGTCGGACCGCGCGCCACGCGCGACTCGGCGATCACCGTGTGGAAGGTCGGGCTCAGCGGGTTGATGTCGATGATGCTCACCGACGACGACGAGAAGTTGGTGACCGCCAAGCGGCGCAGGTTCGGCGACATCGCCATGTCGACCGGATCGGTGAGGCGGATGCGGTCGAGGATGGTGAACCGATTGCTGTTGACCACGAGCACCTGCCGGTTGTCGCGATCGAGCACGTAGAGGAAGTGCCCGATCTGCTGCCGCTGGTGGAATGGGCAGTAGGGCGTGGCCACGGGCGGCGACGGTGGGATCGGCTGCGGACCGTTGAAGGTGCCCTCCAGCGCGTTGCCGAAGATGCCGACCTGCGAACGCTCGTTGGCGAAGGGATTGCCTCGCACCAGCAGGTTCAAGGGCGAGATCTGGCACGGCGGCACCGTGACGATGATGCCACCCGAGGCCGAACCGCTCGACGACGTGCGCGTCGGGCGCTCACCGAAGATGCCACGCTCGGGCGCCGGCGGGTTGCCGAGATCGAGCCTGGGCGGATTCGGGTGCGGTGGCGTCGAGATGTTGTTGCCCGACGCCTGCACGCGCGTGAACGGATTGGCCTGGTTGGCCTTGGTGGCGTAGCGGTTGCGCGCCTCGTCGTTGAAGACGAGGTCGAGCGGACAGCCGATGTGGATGTCCGACACCGATCCGACCACGCTCTCGTCCAGGAGCAGGGTGTTGCCCAATGTGTCCTGCGTCAACGTCAGCACGCCGGCGCCGCCGCCGGTCGTCGACGAGCGGTTGGCCGGCGCCGACAGCGGCGGATCGATGTCCTGCTGGCCGATGTTCGGGTTGAGCGCCCAGCGCGAGATCGCCGGATCGCCCGTGCCTTGGCCGAAGCCGTTGAGGTCGATCACCGCCACGCCCGGGGACGCGCCGCCGACGCCTACGTACACCGCTTCGGGTGCCACCGGCGCATTGACGATGCCGGTGCCCTGGCTGGTGCGGAACGCGCTGCTCACCGACGTGCTCAACGTCTTGGTGACGTCGGCCACGCCGTGCACCTGCTCGCGCTGCACCGCGACCGTGATCAGGAACTCGGAGCCGCCGGGAAACTGCCACGCCGGACGCACGCGGTAGTTGCACATGTCGCCGACGCTGAACGGGTCGGCGTAGTAGAGCATCGGGAACTGGTTGGGGCCCGCGGTGACGGAGATCGAGACGCCACGCGTCGCCGGCGTGAGGTTCTGTTGCGAGAAGAACGTGCCGATGTCGCCGGGCTGCACCGGCTTGTTGAAGCGCACGACGATCGACGCGCTCGGATCGACGTTGGTCTCACCGTTGTTCGGAGTCAACTCGAGAAGCCGCTGGCCGGAGAAGCCGAGCACGTCGGGCGAGTTGGGGTCGGCACCGACCGTGGTCGCCGTGCACACCTCTTGTTCGAGCACGTGGCCCTCCGAGTCGCGCACCGCGTTGCGCACATCGGTGCGCAGCAGCACGTTGCCCGGGAACTTGTCGAAGGACGCCAGACCGGGCGTGGCCACGGAGTCGGCGACGAACACGAACGAGTTGGGCTCGACCAGGTCGGTGTCACCCGAGAACCCGCGCGGGAAGCCGGTGGCCTCCGGATCGAGGATCTCCACCGAGCTGCCGTTCTTGCGCACCGCCTGCACCAGCTGCAGGACACCCCCGCGGTTGAAATACGTGTAGCCGCCGACGAAGCCGCGCCCGACCAGCACCGACGTCTGCTCGGTCACCGGGTTGTAGGCGAGCAGGCTGACCGCCGTCGTGAGCCCGGAGTTGGCCGAGTTGGCGATGTCGTCGCTGAGGATCGAGTTGACCTCCAGCTTGTGGCTGAACCGCATCAAGAAGAAGTGGTTGCCAGGCGCGCCGTTCGGCAGGGTCGCGGTGTCACCGAACGCCGCGATCGGCAACAGCCCGTTGGAGCTGGTGACGTTGTCGTGGAGGACAGTCTCGTCGTCGACGTTGACGATCGTGTCGGTGGGGTTCTTGAACGAATCCACCCGCCGGATGCGGTAGGGGAAGATCTGCCCCGAGCCCGTCGAGATCAGCGTGACCTTGAAGTCGCCGCGGTTGGCCCGATCGCCCGGGGTACCGCCGGAGCAGCCCAAGAGGCTCGCCAAGCCCACAGCGAGAAGAGCGCCCGTGATCGAGGGGAGTGTTCGGTTCGTCATGATGGCAGCAGGGTTACGCCGGGTCGGCCAAGGACCGGGCACGCTGAGTGAACGCTACCTCAACCGCGAGTCAGCTCAAGACTTCCGGCAGCAATCCAACCCACCTGGGTCCGATGCCAACGGCTCGCGGAAGCGGAGTGGCCCGGCCGCCACCGCGCGGCGCCGTCCGAGCCGCCCGCCGAGCGCAGGCGCTTGGCGAGCCGAACACTGAGGGGAGAAGTTCCCGGAGTGCCGGGCCAGTGCACCAGGCCGAAGGCGCGATCCCGGGGACGCGGCCGGAGACCAGGTCGCCGGGACCGGGGCCGTGCGGCCATGTCTCGAGACGCGTGCCGGCCGACCTTTGCCAGCCCACTCGAGGAACGGCGCGTACCGGCAGGGAGCACCTGCAGCCGTTTGCGTCCGGCCATGGTCGCCGCGTGGCGGTACGGCCACGGACCTCGGCCGGGTGGCGGCGCGTGCCGACGTCGTAGGTCGCGCGACCGACACACAGACAATGACGTGCTCATCGCGTCGCTCCCTTCGCGCCAGGCGAGCGCAGACCTGGCGGCCTCTGCCCGCGCGACGGCGAAGTTCCGCACGTCGCGGCGCAGCGCTACTCTGGCGCGGCGATGGTCTTCCACGAACCGCTGCGCCCCGACGATCACGAGTTCGACCGCGCGCTGCGGCCCGCCAGCCTGGAAGCGTTCGTCGGCCAGGCCCGCGTCGTGGACAACCTGCGCATCGCCATCGCCGCCGCGCGCGGACGCCAGGAACCGCTGGACCACGTGATCTTCTCCGGCCCACCCGGTCTGGGGAAGACCACCCTCGCCCACCTCATCGCCGGGGAGATGGGCAGCAACCTCACCGTCACCTCCGGGCCGGCGCTGCTGGCGCCCAAGGACCTCGCTGGCGCCCTGTCCCGGCAGCAGCGCTGCGACGTGCTCTTCATCGACGAGATCCACCGGATGCCCAAGGTGGTCGAGGAGTACCTCTACACCGCCATGGAGGACCATGCGATCGACGTGTCGATCGACCGTGGCGGCGACACCGGCCGTTTGGTGCGACTCACCCTGCAGCCGTTCACGCTGGTGGCGGCGACCACGCGCGAGGGACTCTTGAGCGGACCGCTGCGCACGCGCTTCGGCCTCGTCGAGCGCCTCGAACCCTACCCACCGGCGGAGATCGCCCGCATCCTCGAGGCCGCCGCCCGCCGTCTCGGCGTGACTCTGGAAGCCGACGCCGCACACCTGCTGGCCGGCCGCAGCCGCGGCGTGCCGCGCATGGCCCTGCGCGTGCTGCGCCGCGCCCGCGACCTGGCGCAGGTGCGGGGCAAGCCGAGCCTGGATCTCGACAGCGCCCAGGAGTGCCTCGACCGCCTGCGCATCGACGCGCTCGGACTGGAGGAGATGGACCGACGGATCCTGCACGCGCTCATCGAGCGCGCCGAGCCGACCGGGCTCAAGACCCTCGCCGCGGTGATCGACGAGTCGGAGGACACCCTCGAGGAGGTGTTCGAGCCGCATCTGTTGCGCTGCGGCCTCATCGCGCGCACGCCGCGCGGCCGCATCGCTACGGCCCGTGCCTTCGAACACCTCGGGCTGCGGCCGCGCCCGGGGGTGGCGGAGCTGCCATTCTCGGGCTGACGGACGCGCGCGTCTCCGCTCGCCGAGCTTCCGGCCGCGCCGAAGCCCGCAGCCACGCCCTGGGTCGAGGCGGCGGCCGGCTGCGGCTTGAGACCCGCTGGGGCGCCGCGCATCATGCCTCTGGTGTCCGCCTTCCGCTTCGAGCTGCTCGGCGAGAACGACGGCGTGCGCCGTGGTCGCTACCACACTCCGCACGGCACCGTCGACACCCCTTGCTTCGCGCCCGTGGGCACGTACGGCACGGTCAAGGGTCTGTGCCCGCAACAGCTCGTCGAGTGCGGGGTGCAGATGCTGCTGGCCAACTCGTTCCACCTGCTGGAGCGACCCGGTCCGGACGTGGTCGCCGCGATGGGCGGACTGCATCGCTTCATGGGCTGGCAACGCCCCATCCTCACCGACTCGGGCGGCTACCAGGTGTTCTCCCTCGCCGAGCGGCGCACCGTCGACGACGAAGGCGTGTCGTTCCGCTCGCCTCTCGACGGTAGTCCGCGCCGCCTGACACCGGAGTCGGTGCTGGAGACGCAGAGGGCGCTCGCCCCGGACGTGGCCATGGTCCTCGACGAGTGCCCGCCCGGGGGCGCCCCGCGCGAAGTCGTCGTCGCCGCGCACGAGCGCACTCTGCGCTGGGCGCGGCGCGCGCGCGACCTGCACGACGCATGGGGTGGCAGCAGTCGCGGCCAGGCGGTGTTCGGCATCGTGCAAGGCGGCACCGACCCCGAGCTGCGCGCCGCCAGCGCCGCCGCGCTCGTGGCGCTGGAATTCGACGGCTTCGCCATCGGCGGCCTCAGCGTCGGCGAGAGCAAGGAGGACATGGCGCGCGCCACCGCCGCCGCGACCGCGCTGCTGCCGCGCGACAGGGTGCGCTACATGATGGGCGTCGGCACACCCGACGACTTCGTGGCTGCCACTCGTCAAGGCATCGACCTGTTCGACTGCGTCACCCCCACCCGACATGGGCGCAACCACGAAGCCTTCACCCGCGAGGGCAAACTGAAGCTGCGCAACGCCCAGCACGCCCGCGATCCGCGGCCACTGGACGAAGCCTGCGGCTGCTATTCCTGCCGGACCTTCAGCCGCGCATACTTGCGCCACCTCTGCGTGGCCGACGAGATGCTCGCCGGCATCGCGCTCTCGCTGCACAACATCCACTACTTCCAGGACTTGATGGCCGAGATCCGCCGCTCGGTCGAGGTCGCCGCGCCATGACCCTCGTTGCCAATCGATCGCGCCCCTCTCCAGCGAACTCCGAGCCCGACGCGCCGATCCGCAGCACTCGCACGAGCAGCCGAGCCGCACGCCGCGCGTCGGTGCCGTTCGCCGTCATGCTGGCGGCCAGCCTCGCCAGCCAAGCACCGCAGCACGTTCGGGTCGGCTCCTGGAACCTCGAGTTCTTCGGCAACCGCCGCAACGAACCGCGCTCCGACGCCGACATCGCCGAAGTCGGCCACTACATCGGCGAGCTCGGCGTCGACGTGCTGGCGGTGCAGGAGGTCGGCACGCCGCAGGCGCTGCAGAAGCTCGTGGGCAGTCTGGGACCACGCTGGCAGTTCGTCCTCGGCAGCACCGGCATGTGGCGCGACGGCAGTGGCGGCCAGCGTTTGGGGTTCTTGTGGAACGACGCACGCGTCGAGCTGCTGCAAGCCGAAGAACTCCTCGACCTGCCGCGCGAGGCCGAGGATCCGCAGACCGGTCGCCTGCCGATCTTCCACCGCGTGCCCCTGTGCGCCGCGTTCCGCGCCCGCAACGGCGGCCTGGATTTTCGTGCCGTCACCGTGCACCTCAAGGCCGACAACCGCAGCGATCTCGACAAGCACCAGCGTGACGAGATGAGCACGCGCAAGCGCGCCGCCGAGATGCGGGCCCTGGGCCGGGCGCTGACCGCAATGCTGGCCAAGCCCGGCGAAGACCAGGACCTCGTCCTGCTCGGTGACTTCAACCACGTGTTCGCCCGCGAACGCAGCTCCGAGACACCGGACGAGACGAAGGTGCGCTACGACCTCCGGGTGTCGCTCCTTTCCGATCTGCCGGGCTTCGTACGCCTGCCGCCGGCGACGCCGCGGCCCACCATCCGCTACTTCCCCGAGTCGATCGACCACGTCGTGGTGAGCGCCGGCCTGCGCGAGGAGGCCCTGCCGGCGACGGTCGCCGTGCACGGTCCCTTCGAGACCTCGCGCCAACCGACCGAGGCCGAGCTGGACGCCTGGCAGAAGGCGTACTCCGACCACTTCCCGCTCACTCTCGACCTCGACGCCGCCGAGGATCGAGATCCCGATGCCACCTTCGCCGCGGTGGACCGCGGCCACGAGCTGCGCCCCGGCGGCTACGCGGCGGCAGCCGCGCCGGTGCGACCGGCAACACCCGCCCTCGAGTCGCCCGCCCCCACCGCGCAGGCGCGCACCATCGCGGCGCGCTCGGACCGCGGGCCGGCAGGTCTGCTCGGCCCGGGCCGTCGGGTCGAGCTGAGGATGATCGCCGGCGGCGCCTTCGTCGGCACGCTCCTCGAACGCCCGCAAGGCGAGTGGGTGCATCTGCAACTCGACAACGGTGCTGCCGTCGCAGTACCTACGCGCAACGTCGCCGCCGTCGTGGAGAAGTAGCGCCACGCGCGAATTCACCGGGCGCCGACCAACAGGTCCGGCGCGTCGGCGGTCGTTGACGCACGGCGCTCTTCGCACGGCGTTCTTCGAACGCCTCGGCGAGCGGTGTAGAGTCGGTGCCGCCCATGTCGAAGCTGCGCCTCTGCCTGGTGGCCTCCGAAGTCGCCCCGTTCGCCAAGACCGGCGGCCTCGCCGACGTCGTCGCCGGCCTCGCCCGCTTCCTCGATCACGACGGCCACGACGTGCGGGTCGTCCTGCCGCTGTACCGATCCGTGCGCAGCGAGTTCCGCGACTTGCGACCCCTGGCGCCGGCGCAGAACGTCGAGGTTCGCAGCCCGTCAGGGGCGGTGCAACGCTTCGGCGCCCTCACCACCAAGCTCCCGGGGTCCGGCGCCGACGTCGTGTTCCTGGACTGCCCGGCTCTCTACGACCGTGACGGCATCTACCGCTCCGACGGCGACGACCATCTGCGCTTCGGCCTGCTGAGCCGTGGCGCGCTCGAGGTGTGCCAACGCCTGCAGTGGAGTCCTGACATCGTCCACTGCAACGACTGGCACACGGCGCTGGTGCCGATCTACCTGCGCACGTCGTACGCCTGGGACGGCTTGTTCGCGTCGACCAAGACCCTCCTCACGATCCACAACATCGGCTTCCAGGGGGTGTTCGGCCCCGACGTCCTCGACGACCTCGGCCTGCGCGACCAGCAGCAGCTCCTGCACCAGGACGACCTCCGCGACGGCCGCGTCAACTTCCTCAAGACCGGCATTCTGTATGCGAACTGGATCAACACCGTCAGCCGCACCTACGCGCAGGAGATCTTGACGCCCGAGTTCGGGTCCGGCGTCGAAGGCGAGCTCAACCGCCGCCGCGATTCCCTGTCGGGGATCGTCAACGGGGTCGACTACGGCGAGTGGGACCCGGCCCACGACCCGCACATCGCCGCCACCTACGACCGGGCGAACCTCGCTGGCAAGACCGCGTGCCGGCGCGCGCTGCTGGCGCGACTGGGGCTGCCCGACGATCCTCACGCCGCTGTCCTCGGCGTCGTGTCACGCCTGACCTGGCAGAAGGGATTCGAGCTGCTCCCCGACGTGCTGCCGACCCTGCTGGACGGCGAGAACATCCGCTTCGTCCTGCTCGGTAGCGGCGAGGATGGCTACGAGCGCTACTTCCAGCGGCTGCGCGACCAGTTCCCGCGCCAGGTGGGCTTCTACCGCGGCTTCCACAACGAGCTGGCGCACCAGATCGAAGCCGGCGCCGACATGTTCTTGATGCCGTCGCGCTACGAACCGTGCGGCCTCAACCAGATGTACAGCCTGCGCTACGGCACGGTGCCGATCGTGCGTCGCACCGGCGGCCTGGCCGACACCGTGCAGCAGTACGAAGAAGGTCGACCTGACGGCACCGGATTCACGTTCGGAGCGTTCGCGCCGGGCGCCCTGCTCGACACCGTCCGCTACGCACTACGCACCTGGCGGAACAAGTCCGCCTGGGCCGAGCTGATGCACAACGGCATGGCCAAGGACTTCTCGTGGCAGCGACAGGGGCACGAGTACCTGGCGCTCTACCGGATGCTTCGCGGCTGAAGTCCGCCGCCCGCGCGATCCGGATCGGGCACGCCGGGTCGCACGAGCGCGTGCACGCGGCAGCGCCAGGGAACATACTGGTCGCGCCTCGGCCGGCTGCCATCACCTCCCCTTCACTCGATCATGCACGTCCTCTTCATCGAGCCCACGTTTCCCCGCAACCAGCGCGAGTTCGTCCGCGCTCTCAAGCAAGCCGGAGCCTTCGTGACCGGCATCGGCGAGACGCCTGCTCACGCGCTGCCCCCCGACGTCCGCCGTTGGCTCGACGGCTACGAGCAGGTGCGTTCGGTGGTCGACGAAGGCGCCCTGCTCGACACCGTGCGTCGCATCCAGAGGCGCGGCTGGGTCGACCGGCTCGAGGCGGTGATCGAGGCACATGTCTTGCCGGCAGCGCACGTGCGCGAAGCGGCCAAGATCCCCGGCACGACGTCGCGAACCGCGTGGCTGTGTCGTGACAAGCCGTCGATGAAGGAAGCGCTGCGCGCCGCCGGCATCCCGTGTGCCCAGTCGACCGGCGCCAGCAGCGCCGACGAGGCACGTGCGTTCGCCGAACGCGTCGGCTTCCCGCTCGTGCTGAAGCCGAAGGCCGCCGCCGGAGCCTCGGGCACGCACAAGGCGAACAACCGGGAAGAGTTCGAGGCGGTGATCCGGCGCACCGGCCTCGACCGCGGCGCCGAGGTCGCCGTCGAGGAGTTCATCGAGGGGCACGAGGGCTTCTACGACACCATCTGCCGCGACGGCGAAGTGGTGCACGACTTCGTCAGCCACTACTTCCCCAACGTGCTCGAGGCGATGCGCACGCGCTGGATCTCACCGCAGATCGTGTGCACCAACCGCACGGCAGCCACCGGCTACGGCGAGCTGAGGGAGCTCGGGCGCAAAGTCCACAAGGCGCTCGGCATCTGGAGCACGGCGACGCACATGGAGTGGTTCTTCGGCGACAAGGGCCTCAAGTTCTCCGAGATCGGCTGCCGGCCGCCGGGGGTCGGCGTGTGGGACCTCTACGCGGCCGCCAACGACATCGACATCTTCCGCGAGTGGGCCAAGGTCGTCATCGGCGACAGCACCGCGGACACTCTTTCGCGACGCTATTCCGCGGGCATGATCGCGCTGCGGCCGGACCGCGACGGCGTGATCGCCGGGTGCGACGACCTCGACCGGATGCGCCACAAGTACGCGCAGTACTGGATCGACGAACACGTCCCCTCCCCCGGCACTCCCACCCAGCCGGTCGAGAACGGCTACATGGCGAACGCCTGGATTCGCCTGCGACACCCCGACTACGACGAACTGCGCGGCATCCTCAACGAGATCGGCGAGACCGTGCGCCTGCGCGCGCGCTGACTCCGCGGCGGCACGGCGCCACCGTCTCCGCGCTCACATCTGCGGGCGCCTCTCCAGACGATCGCCGGCCGGGTCGTTGCCGCGGTTGGCGTTCTCCACGGCCTGCTTGAGCAACGCCTCGACGCGGTCGTCGGTCATCACGCCGGCTTCGCGGATGACCGCGATCAAGGTCTTGCACACCGTCTCGAGCTCGGACACCTCGATCTCCAGCTGTGCCAGCCGCGACTCGAGCGTCGCCTGCAGCCGCCTGCCGCGTCGAGGTGCGTGCGTCAGCTTGAGGGGGCGGTCCCAGAGGTAGTCGAAGATGGACATACTCTGATCGTAGTGCGGATCGGCCACGCCAGGCGACGGTTTCGCACACCTGCCGCGCAGCACGAGCCCGGCCGCGACACACACACCACCGCTGATCAGGTGCGCGGCGCTGCCATCTCCACGACTTCGTCGACCACCTCCCGCAAGACGAACACCACGAGGTTGTCGAGCGCACGCAGCTCGTCGGTGCCACTCGGGATACGGATCTCGCCGGATTCGCGGGCGATCGCTCCCACGACGCAGCCGCGCGGAAAGCCGGCCTCGGCCAGCGTGTGTCCCACCAAGCGGCTGCCGGGCTGCAGCTCGATCTCCAGGACTTCGGCCTTGCCCTCCTCGATCGACGCGATCGTGCTGACACTGCCGCTGCGCACGAAGGACAGGATGCGGTTGGCGCACAGCAGACGTGGGGACACGGCCACGTCGATACCGAGGTGGTGGTAGATGTCGACGTAGTCGGGCTTCTGCACCAACGCCAGGGTGCGCGCCACGCCGAGACGCTTGGCCAGCTGGCACGACATCAGGTTGCGCTCGTCGTCGTCGGAGACGCCGAGGAACACGTCGGCCTCGCCGACGCGCTCCTCGCGCAGGAGCGCCAGGTCGGTGCCCTCGCCGTGCAGCACCACGACGTCCTCCAGCTGCGCCGACAGCTCGCGTGCCTCTTCGCGATCCTGCACGATGACGCGCACGTCGACGTTGAAGCGCTGCAGTGCCTCGCACACGGCGACCACCACGCGCGAGGCGCCGGTGATGACGACCTTGCGCAGGTAGATGCTGCGCAGCCCGGTCTTCTTCTCGAACCCGGCGATGCTCTTGGGCTCACCCAGCACGAACACTTCGTCGCCAGCCAGCAGCTCGTCGTTGCCGCCGGGGATGATCACCTCCCGCGCGCGGTCGATGGCGACGATGAGGACGCCGGCCGGGATCTTGAGGTCCTTCAGCGGCGTGCCGAGCAGCTTGCTGTCCTCGTTGAAGCGCAGGCGGCGCATCTGGATCTTGCCCTCGGCAAAGCTCTCGACCCCGATCGCCTGGTTCTGCCGGATCACCTTGACGATCTCCTCGGCGGCGAGGTCTTCGAGCGACAGCACCAGGTCGTAGGCGAGGTTCTTGCGCAGGAAGGTGCGGAAGCCGCGGAAGGGCGACATGTCCTTGACTCGCAGCACCGCCTTCTTCGTCCCCATGCGCTTGCCGAACAGACAAGTCAGCATGTTGACGTTGTCGTCGTTCGACACCGCCAGCAGCAGGTCGGCGGAGCTGGCCTCGGCGCGATCGAGAACGTCGGGATGCGAGCCGTCGCCCACGACGGACTGCACGTCGAGCGTCTCGGTGACGCGGCGCAGCCGGGTGCCGTCCGGGTCGACGACGGCGACGCGATGGTCGCTGGACAGAACCTTGGCCAGGTGGCTGCCGACCTGCCCCATGCCGACGATGAGGATGTTCACGGTCCGTGCAAGCAGAAGCACATCCGCGGGCACGGACAAGCGCGGGCAGGCATTCGTCCGGCCTTTCCGGCCGCATGGCCTCGGCGGTACCGACGGCAGACCGACCCGGCGATCAGCCGCTGGACAGGATGCAACCTCTGGGTGGGTCTCAGTTGCTGGACAGGGAGACCCGCGACAGGCGGGCGCGGAACTTCTCGGCGAAGGTCGACTCGAAGTCGAAACCGTTGACGAAGTCGAGCCGAGAGTCCTGCGCGCGGCGGCTCAGCAGTCCGCCGTCGATGAGGTTGAACACGATCTCGCCGAAGTCCGACGTGTCGCGGATTCCCCACTGCTGGAACACGACCGGTGCCATCGGGCCGAACTCCTCCGCCGCGAGTTCCTTGATGCCCTCCAGCAGCTCCCGACCACCCACGTGTCGCTCCTCACCCGTCTTGGCCAGGCGACCGAGCTGCACCATCGTGTGGTCGAGCGCGTCGAGGACGAAGAAGTAAGCGTTCCGGGAATAGCGCCGGTCACGCTGACGGACCTCGACAATCCGTTCCTCTAGCGTCTCGCTCTCGGGACATCCCATCGCAACGGTACCTCCAGATTGGCTTCCGGGTCACGCCCGGAGTTGGTTATCGGCCACGGAGGAACCGCCCTTGATGCCGTCATGCCCCCGACCGGGCACGAGGCCAATCCACCCACCACCACGCCTTCGCCCCCGGCACCGTTCCGGTCGTGGAATGCACCCTCAGCAGGGCGCATTCAGCTCGAGGAAGAGCCCGAGCAAGGCCTGCTCGACGGCGATGTGCAACCGCACATCGACTTCCGTCTCGAAGACCCGCTCGCACGACTCGATCCAGCGATCGAGGGCAGCCAAACGGTACGTTGCACCGTCAGCGAAGGCAAGCGTCGAGACATCGCCCTCGGCGATGTCTTCCAGGGTCGCGGCAAGAGCCGCCTGCAGCAGTCGAAGCACGAGCGCAGCCCGCGCCTCGACTGCCTCGCGGCCATTGACGTCGGCGAGACACTGTGCCACGAGGTCGTGCGCCTCGGCGTTGCCGCTCCTGACGCAATCCACGAATCGTGCGTAGAGCTCGTGCGCCCGCGGTTCGTCCACCAGATCTTGTGCGAACCCGAGCGACCCCCGCGCGACCTCGACGGCCCAGGCTCGGAGCGCCGGGTCTGCCTGCGGCCGCAGGCGAGCCAAGGCCTCGGCCACAGCCTCCGGCGACAACGGACGCAGGCGGTAGCGCCCGACCCGCGAGCGGACGGTCGGCAGGAGTCCCTCGGGTCGACTGGTGACGAGCAGCAGGAAGGCGGCCTCGCCGGGCTCCTCCAGCGTCTTGAGCAGCGCATTCTGCCCCTGCTCGTTCAAGTGCTCCGCAGGGTCGATGATGGCGACGCGCGCACGTTCGCCGTAGGCACGACAGGCGAGTCCAGCCTGCAGCTCACGCACCAGGTCGACGGGGATGTCCGACTTGTCCTTGGGCGGCGCCAGCCAGTGCAGGTCCGGATGCTGCCGCGCCATCACCTGCTTCTCGATGGCAACGCTGGACTCGCCGTCGTCCAACAAGGCCAACGCCAAGGCCAGAGCAGCGGTGGTCTTGCCACTCCCAGCCGGCCCCTCCAGCAGGAAGCCATGGTGCAGGCGAAGTTCGCGCGCCGCCCGCAGCAGGCTGGCGAACTCCTCGCCTTGCCCGAGCAGTGCCTCGCTCACACGCGCCATCCGCGCAGCACTGCCCCCGCCGCTCGTTCGACATCGGCCGCCACCTCGTCGATCGGGCGACCGGCGTCGACGACCGTGATGTCGGGCTCCTCGCGGGCCAAGCGCAGGAAGGCCTGACGCACACGCTCCTGGAACTCCTGGCCACGCCCCTCGAAGCGGTCCTCGTGGCGGCGGCTGCGCCGCTCGGCGGCCTGCGCGGAGTCGACGTCGAGCAGCAGCACAAGATCGGGCCGCGCGTCGCCGTGCACGGCCGTGGTGATGCGGCGCAGCAGGTCGAGATCGACACCGTCGTCGACGGCCATCGCCTGATAGACGTAGCTCGACAGGTAGCACCTCTCGGCGACGACGACGGCTCCGCGCTGGAGCGCCGGTCGGATCTCGCGCCGTACCGTGTCACTGCGTGCAGCGCTGAACAGCAGAGCCTCGGTCAGGGGATCGAGGGCGCCGGTGCGCGGGTTCAACAAGGTCTTGCGCAGGGCTTCGGCCAGCGGGGTCGAACCCGGCTCGCGCACGTGCACGACCTCCTTGCCCTCCTGTTGCAGCCACTGCTTGAGGCGACGCGCCTGTGCGCTCTTGCCACAACCGTCGGCGCCCTCGAGACAGAAATATTTGCTCATGAGACCAGCTCTTCGACCTGCTTGCGGGTGGTCTCCGAGGCCGCCATGCGCGCGTGCAGGGTCTTGATCGCGTAGCTGATCGCCGCCCGCGACCGCCGGCCGAGGAAGCGTCCGACCTCTGCCCGGCTCAGCCCCTCGAGCACGCACAGGTGCGCCACCGCCTGACGCGCGAACGACGCGGTGCGCGCCTGACTCCGTCCGACCACCTCCGAGGACTCCACGCCGAGCTTGGCGCACACGCGCGCCAGCACGCGGTCGAACACCACCCGCGGCTCGATGAGCTGCAAGTAGCGCCCCTGCACCTCGGCGCCGTGCCCGGCGCGCTGCGCCAGCCAAAGTCGCCGCAGGTCGCGGTAGCCGCCGTGGACCTCGCGCGCCAGGTGTTCGACCGCCTGCGCCAATCCGTTGCGTGCTGCCGGACCCTCGAGCGCACGCAGGTAGCGCAAGCGCGCGTCGAGGCCCGGGTACTCCAACTGGGTGACGAAGCCCGCCATCAACAGGCTTTCCAGCACCGGGTCGAGCTTCCAGACGTCGCGCGGGTGAAAGCGCGAGGTCAGCACCGTCGGCCTCAGCGCCTCCTCCCGGGCTCGCAGGACCTTGACCAGCTCCCCCTGCACCTTCGGCTGTCCACCACAACGGTGGACCTCGTCGAGCGCGAGGTGTGGAGCCAGCGCCAGCTCTTCGGTGAGCGCCGGCGCCCGGTTCTCACGGAACGCAGCCTGGTATGTGCGCGTGATCTCCTCGCCGACGAGCAGCAGCGGCCGGCGCGCGAGGGATCCGGCCCACCAGCGCAGCAGGAACGACTTGCCCACGCCGGGAGGCCCGATCAGCAACACCTGCAGCGACGGCAGCGTGCCGACCTTCTCGGGGTCGGCCAGCGCACCCAGCACCAACACCGCGGTGCGGTTGCCGGTGTCCACCAAGGGCTGCGTCGGGCCGACCTCGAGGCGCTCGGGCACCAGCGACTCCGGTGCCGGCAGCACGTGCACCGAGACCCGCGTGCCGATCTCTTCGCTCAGCAGGTTCTCGAGCAGCGGCTGGAACAGCCGCTGCACCCGCTCGCAAGCCATGCGGCTGGTCGCCTCGAGGTAGCACACGCTGCGCTCGAGCGCGAGCGGGCGCAGCTGCTCGAGCCAGGCCGCGTACGCAGCGTCCCCGACCTGCGCCTTCAGGCGCGGCTGCGACCTCTGCCAAACGTCCTGCAGGATAGCCAGCACTCGAGCCGCGCCAACGTAGCTACGGCGTCGCACGTGAGCAAGACGAGCAACGGTCACCGTGCGACGACCGTCGTGTGCTCTGCGGCATCGCATTCGGCGTCGTCGGACGTTCGGCTGGGCACCGCGGGTACGACCGGCAGCCGCACCGGTGGCCAAACCTCGCAGCGGCCGCATCGCTGGCGTGCCAGACGCCGAAAAAGTGTCGCGCGACCCTCCGCTTCGCCGCCTCGCTTCCGCCGAGGAGAGCGACGCGCATGAACATCGAGTCGCAGACCTCCGCCGCCTGCCGCGAGGCCGAGCGCGTGCGCCACCTGGTGTCGGCGCACAACCGAGTTCTGGGCCGTCCACTGCACGCCGATGAGCTCGACGACGTGGCGCAGGACGTCCACCTGCATCTGCTGCGCGCGTGCCCGGCGCAGGATGCCGACGCTTGGGTGGCTCGCCTCTGCTGCTTCCGCGTGCGCGACGCGGTGCGCAAGAAGGCGCGACGCCGCGAGCGGAGCGGCCAGCTCGACGAAGCACGCTTCCTGTCACGCGCGCGCGACGTCGCCGGTGCTGCCGGCGCGCTGGATCGGCTGCCGGGCCGCGAGGGCGAGGCGATCCGCGCCAAGCTGGTCGACGGCCTGACCTTCGCCGAGATCGCCGCCCGCTTGGGCGTGCTGCCCAACACCGCCAAGACCGTCTACTACCGCGGCCTGCGGCGGCTGCGGCTCAGCGCGCACCGTGTGACCGAAGCCTGAGCCCGCGAGCCCCGGCCGCCCGACTCACTTGCGCCATGCCGCGCGCAGGCGTTCGGCCTGGTCTTCGACCTCCGTGCCGGGCGCCAGCTTGCAGGCTTCGTCGAGGGCGCGCCCCGCGTTCTCCAGATCGAGGAGGTCGCGATACACGACGGCGAGCTTCACCCAGATCGCGGCGCGCGCAAGCCCGACTTCCGGCGCGGCCTCGTCGGGCGGCCCCGCCTCGACGTCCAAGTACTCACGGTCGAGCTTGGCGGGCACGGCGATCGCCACCCGGTATTCGCGCAGCGCTTCGCTCTGGCGCTCGAGGGCGACGTAGGCGTCGCCCAAGCGCTCGTGCAGGGAACGCATGAACGGGTCGATCTCGTTGGCCTCCTCCAGACACTTCGCCTCGAGCCGGCGCTGGTCCTTGGCGCGGTAGAACTCGGCCAACTCGAGCCGCGGCCGAAACGCCCGTCCCGTGAGCGCGCAGAATCCGGCCAGCTCGGCCATCGCCTCGTCGCCGCGCTCCGCCTTGCGCAGGATGCGCGCGATGCGCAGGTTGGGCGACACGGCCTGCTCGGTGCACCGCGGCCAGCAACGCTTTGCGAACTGGTACTGGCGCAACGCCTCGTCCACGTCGCCCTGCGCCTCGAGGGTCTCGGCGTAGTGCAGGCGCGAGTCGAAGTCGTCGGCGCCGGCAGCGAATCCCCGCGTCCACGCCGCCAGCGCCTCGTCGAATGCGCCACGGCGCCGCAGCAGCTCGGCGTGCAGCAGCAAGGCAGCGCCGCTGTCGGCCTCCTTCAAGCGCGCCACGCGCACGAAGCGGGCGGCGTCGACCTCGTTGCCACGCGCCAAGCTGGCCCAACCGAGCGCCACCGCGTCCTGCAACGACCCCTGTCCGCGGTCGACCCGCGCCACCGTGCGATCGAAAGCCGCGTCGTCGAGGCTCGGCACCAGCCTCAAGTCGGCCAGCCGGGTGTCCCACACCCACTGCTTGAACTCGCGGTCGAAGGTCGCCGTCGACACCCCGAACGTGTCCTGGAAGATCTGCTCCTCGGGCGTGTCCGCCCCGTACGCCTTCAGCATCGTCACCACGCGGGGGAAGCCGTGCTTCTCGGCCAGGTAGTCGACGATCAATCCGCCCTGGAAGTAGCCGAACAGGATGTCGGGTCCTCGGAAGGCGCGGTTCAGGTCGCGCACCTTGTAGATCTTGTCGTTGTGCCAGTAGTCGAAGAGCTGGCGGTCCATGCCGCGCTCCCAGGCCTTGTTGCGCGCATGCTCCTCGTGCACCGAGAAGCCCTCGGTCAGCCAGCGCGGTACGCGCGACCGAGACAGTGCCAGAGTCAGCACGTGCGCGTACTCGTGCCACACGGTCGCCGACCACATGAAGTCCAGCCGGCGGACGTCCTTGTCCACCGGTGACACCAGGGTGATGAAGTTGCCGAAGCAGGCGCCCAGCGCGGTGAACCCACGGTAACCGATGGTGCGCACCGAGAAGTCCACCCACTCGTGCAGCGCTTCCACGCGCACCAGGCCGTTCGGCTGGTAGCTGTACTTCAACCCGAGCTGCTCCATCGCTTCGAGGTGCAATGGGATCAGGTACTCGCTCAGAGTGGCGAAGTCCTCCTTGTGGAAGAAGAAGCGGAAGCCACCGCGCTCGACCATCCTGTACTCCTTGTCGAGCAGGTCCTGCACCGCCAGCGCGTTGTGCCGCCAAGGGTTGACGAAGCCCGGCTGCAGCGCCTTGGCCTTCTCCAGGTGGGCGCGCGCATCGCTGCCGCGCCCGCACATGGCGAGGGCCTTGCCCAGCCCGTCCAGCGCCGGCACCAGATCGGGAGCCGCAGCCAGGGCGCGCTCGTACAGCGGCACCGAGTCGGCGAAGCGGTAGAGCGCCACCAGATGGTCGGCGATCAGGCGGTCGGCATCGTGGAACGCGGGGTCGATGCTCGCCAAGCGCTGGCGCAACTCCTTCTCCCCGTCCTCGTCCCCACGCAGCAGGGCTGCCGCGATGCGATGCGCGAGCACGACCTTGTCGTTGGGGTCGATGCGCAGAGCGGCGTCCAGCACCTCGCTGCCGGCCTCGAAGCGCCGGTCGTCGAGCAGCAGGATGGCTTGCTCGGTCATCGCCGGGACGCTCTTGGGGTTGAGGGCGAGCGCCCGGCGCAGGTAGTCCTCGGTGCGACTCGGGTCGAGCTGGAAGTTCGAGCGGCGGATGCGGTAGAGCGCGACCAACGCGTCTTCGCGCTCGCCGTTCTGGTCGAGCACCTTCTTCAGATCGGTCTCGCCGCTGCGCAGCCCGCTGGCCTCGCGGTACGCCTCGAACTTGAGCATGCCGAAGAACGTCAGCGCCTCCGGGCGCTCGGGCGCCACGCGCAGGGACTCCACGAACAGTTCGCTCGCGGCCTCGAAGTTGTCGCGTCCGCCGAGCAGGACGAGGCACTGGCCGCGGTAGGCGAGGTTGCGCCCGTCGCGTGGATGCGCGGCCTCTTCGACGGTCCGCAGCGTGGCCGCGGCGGCTTCGTGCTGTCCGACCGCGCCCTGCGCCAGCGCCAGTCGGTAGCGGGCCTCCATGTCCTCGGCGTCGGTCTTGGTGACCTCCGCGAACTCGGCCGCGGCCCCCGAGTATTCGCCCCGTCGGGCCAGGGCACGCCCGTAGACCAGGCGCACGTCGTTGGTCCCACGCTCGCCGGCCGGACGCGCTTCGATGGCTGCCCGCACCTCGTCGTACTTGCCCTGCGCGAGGTCCATCTGCCACAGACCGACTCGACACTGGCGGAGGGTACCAGTCGAGGGGCGCTGCCCCTCCGCCTCCTCCTCGGCCGCCGCGAGGATCTCCTCGAAGCCGGCGCGCGCCTTGCTGAACTGGCCCCGGAGCAGCGCGTTCTGTGCCGCCCGCAGGTCCGGAGCGTAGTCGTCGTCCTGGGCTCGCAGCCGCGGCGCCGACAAGGTCGCCAAGAGGGCCAGCGCCGAGAACGCGGCCCGGACCCAGCCGGAGCCGGGTCGGTCGACGTGCACCTCGATCGTGCTTCGCACCATGTAGGGAATGGTATCGGCCGGTCGACGCCTGCCCACAACGCTGGTGCCGGCGCAGCCTCGGGCGCCGAAGGCGCCCCTCGCACCGGAGGCACCGTGGCCGACGCGCGGAGATGGTGGGCTCGGGTGGGCCAGCCGGACGGTCTGTGACCGCGCTCGCGGCCTCGCGCGAGGGGGCGCCGCCACCGGGTAGCGCGCGTCGGTGCACACCAGCGCGGACGCAACGCTTCTCCAGTCTGGCGACCCGTGAAGATTCCAACGCCACGCGCCAGGCGAAGAGGCGCGCCTTCGCTGCGGGTGAATCCGCGCCGTGGACTCCTACACTCCCCGCCCGTCGCCGTGCCGGCATCTCGGCGCGCGACCGCTTTCCACACCCTCCCTCCCCCATGACGTCCCTCCGCACCCTCCATCTCGGCACCGTGATGGCCCTCCTGGCCATCTGGTCGCCGGCACAGACCACGGCCAAGGCCCGCCTCCCCCACAAGGCCGCAGAACGCACGGCCAAGGGCCTGCGTCAGCACCAACGCCTGGCCCGGCCTGCCTACGGCAGCCCGGCCGGCCGCGGCGCGGCTGGCCCGGCGACCGCGCTCGAAGTCGAGCGCAACGAGTCGATCGGGTTCGCCGACGACTTCGGTAGCAGCCCGGACTACGACGGCGACATCGCCTTCCCCGGCGACAGCGACGTCGTCCGCCTGCAGGTCACCACGAACAGCGTCGTCACCTTCGACGTCGCGCAGGCCGGCTCGAACCCGATCTCCGACGCCACCCTGCTCCTGCGCGACGCCAACGGTCAGTTCGTCGCCTTCAACGACGACCGGCCGTCCAGCCTGCTGCCGCTCATCACGCTGCCGCTGCCGGCCGGCGACTACTACGCGGTGGTCGAAGGCTACGGTGGCTCCGTCACCGGCACCTACAAGCTGACCACCACGATCACGCCGACCTCCTTCGCATCGGCGTCGCTCAACGGTGCGACCAGCGGCAGCGTGCCGCCTGGCGGTGAGGTGGCGTTCCGCGTGAGCCTCACCGTCGACACCGCGCTGAGCATGAGCATCGCCAGCAACGGCGGTCAGGACCTCTACTGCGTGCTGCTGCGCCCGAGTGGGGCCGTGCAGCGCTTCGTCGACGACGGTACGTCGGCCTCGACCGACCCGAGCCTGGCCACGCACCTGCCGGGCAACGCCGCCGGCGACTACATCCTCGTGTTCGGCGACTTCAACGGCCTCGGCGGACCGCTCACCTTCAACATCACGAGCACGCCGCAAGCCATACCGACCCTGGCCTGCGGCACCAGCGTCAACGGCAGCGTGCTGGGGAGCGAAGGCGAGGCCATGTATTCCGTGGCGCTCACCGCAGCGACGGGCACGGCCCTGTCGGTCGCCGGCAGCTCGATGACCGATTCGTTCCTCACGCTGTACGACGCCCACCTCAACACCGTCCTCTACGACGACGACGACGTGTCGAGCCTGTTCTCGGCGATCAACGTCGGGCTGCCGGCCGGCCAGTACTACGTCGGAGTCGCCTCGTTCGACAACACGTCGGCGGGCACCTTCACGCTGAGCCTCGGCTGCACCAACGGCTTCGTGCCGACCGCGGGCCGCTTCGGCGAGAACGCCGGCTCGATCGTCAACCCCAACGACACGGTGGCGCTGAAGTTCACGCCGGGCACGCCGATCGCGATGGAGACCTCGGTGGCCCTCGGCGCCCTCTTCCCGATGAGCGCCATCCTCGACCGCAACGGCATCTGCCGCTCGTTCACCGACTTCGCCGACTTCGAAGTCACCGGCGCCAAGGTCGATGGCGGCGAGCACTGGGTGCTGGTGCGCGACTACTTCGGCTCGCCGGGCGCTTTCAGCGCGCTCATCGCCGGCCCGATGTACTTCTTCGGCACCGCCAAGGGTTCGCTGACGCTGCAGGACAAGGCCGGACGCATCCACTTCCCGTACGCGGCCGTCGGCACCTTGCCGGTCGGTTTCCCGGTACCGGCTCCCTTCACCGGCAGCCTCCTGCTGGTGCCGCCCCTGATCGCCGTCCCAGCGCAGGCGATCCCGGCGACGGGCACCACGGTCTACCCGTTCTCGTTCCCCAACGGTGCCTACTTCCTGCAGGGGTTGTCGGTGGTTCCGGCACCGCTGGGCGGCGCCATGACCAACGTCGCCGACTGAGACCGCCCGGCGTCGACACCGGAGCCAGCGCTGCGTCGTCGACCGCCCAGGGCCCGGTGTGAGATGCGCTCGCGCCTTCGTCCACGCCGCTCGCCCGGCTACGATGCGGGTCCGTGACACACGATCCCGAGTCGAGCCGGCGGCACGGTGACCCTGGAGCGGCGATCGCCGAGGGGCTGCTGGTGGCGGCGCCGGCCGCGATCGGCCGGGGCACACCGACGACGGCCGGCCGCCTGCCGCAGATCGCCGTCCGCTCCAGCCCGCGCTCGCCGACCGCCCTGCGCTTCGACGTGTTCGGCACTCCGGGTAACACGCCGGCGATCCTGCTCCTCGGTCACCGGCGCAGCGAAGCCGACCCGCTGGGCGTCCACGTCGACCTGACGCGGCCGTTCGTCGAGTTCTCCGCCACCACCGACGCCTTCGGTGAAGCACACGTCGAGCTCGACCTTCCCGAGCACGCCCACCTCCTGGGCCACCGTCTGCTGGCGCAGTGGTTCGTGCGCGACGCCGGCGCCGGCAAGCTCGGCTTCTGCGCCACCCCCGCCCTCGAGTTCGAGCTGGCCGAGCGGTGAGCGAGTCCGCGCCGACCGGCGACGCAGCCACTCCGAGGGTGCGCGTCTGCTACCTGGACGACGCGCTGGTCGTGGTCAGCAAGCCGAGCGGCATGCTGGTGCACAAGGCAGCCAAGGCGCCGCACGATCAGGTCGTGCTCCTGCAGACCGTCAAGGCACAGATCGGCCGGTGGCTCTATCCGGTCCAGCGCCTCGATCGAGCCACCAGCGGCCTGATCGCCTTCGCCCTGAGCTCGGCCGATGCCGCCGCGCTGCAGCGGAGCTTGCGGGCCCCATCGTGCCGCAAGGAGTACTACGTCCTGGTGCGCGGCACGCCGCCGGAGCGCTTCGTCTCGCAACGCCCGCTACGCGACGAGAAGGGCAATCCGCAGGCGGCGCACACCGAGTTCCGGGTGCTGGGCCGCTACCGGGGTTGCTCCCTGGCCCGCGCTCGCATCCACACCGGGCGCAGCAACCAGATCCGCCGCCACCTCAACCACCTCGCCTTCCACGCACTCGGCGACACGACCTTCGGCAAGGGACGGATCAACCGCCACTTCCGTACCTGCTACGGCCTGCCACGCTTGTTCCTGCACGCCGCGCGCCTGTGCTTCGACCACCCGGTCTCCGGCGAGCGCGTGTGCTTGCACGATCCTCTGCCGCAAGACCTCGCCGACGTCCTACGCCAGCTCGACCCCGCCGGCGGCGAGGACCAGGGTGCAATCGTCGCGCAGAGGGCGTTGGCCGACGAAGGTGCGCACCTCGGTCTCGATCAGGTCGAGCACACCGTCCGCGGCCCCGGCGAGGCAGCGCAGGAGCCGGTCCCGGCCGAACAGGGCGCCGCCGACGTCGGCGGCCTCCTCGATCCCGTCGGTCCACAACACCAGCCGGTCGTGCGCGTTCCAGACCAGGGACGCGACCCCGCAGTCGACATCGGGGAAGGCGGGTGACAGGAGAGGACCGGTTCCCTCCAGCGGGACCACGTCTGTCGGCCGCACGAGGACACCGTACGGGTGGCCGCAGCTGACGTAGTCGAGTCGTCCCGCCGTCGGATCGACCCGCGCGCACAGCAAGGTGACGAACGACCCCTCGTCGAGGCCGCGCAGCCCGTCCCGCACCCGCGCCGCCACCGACGCCGGCGCGTAGCCGTCGACGTGCGCCGCGTGGAACGCCGACTTGACGAACCCGGTCAACATCGCCGCCGCCACACCGTGCCCGGCCACGTCGGCCACCAGGAGCACCGCCACCCCCGGCAGCGGCTCGGCCCAGTCGTAGAAGTCCCCGCCCAACGAGTCGCACGGCAGGTAGCGCCCACGCAACGCGACCCCGCCACACGTGCGCGTCGCGCCGGGCAGCATGCGCTGCTGGAACGCCCGCGCCTGGCGCAGCTCCTCCTCGAGTCGCGCGACGTAGTCGCGGTTGTCGGCAGCCAGCTGCCGCCGCTCCTGCCAGCGCTCCAGCAAGGTGAGCAGGAGTTCGCGGTCGAACGGTTTCTGCAAGAAGAAGAACGCCTCCTCGCGCAGCGACCGGATGAGCTTGGAGTCGATGTCCGTGAGGCTGCCGGTCATCAAGATGACGTCCAGTCCCGGCAGCTTCTTCTTCAGACGCCGCATCAGCTCGAAGCCGTCGCTGTGCGGCAGACGCACGTCGAGCAGAGCCAGCTCCGGCTCGAAACCGTCGACCACGGCCAGCGCCTCGTTGGCGTGCGCGCAGCACACCAGCTCGCAGGAGCGCTCGAGGATACGGCGCAGCGCGTGCACCATCCCCGGCTCGTCGTCGACCACGAGCACGCGACGCCGGTTCATGCGCTCGCCTCCCCGCGCCCACGGCGCGCCGCCAGCGGCAGCAGCAGAGCCACGCTGGTCCCGACGCCGGGCTCGCTCTCGATGCGCATGCTGGCACCGATGTCGCCGACGATGCTGCGACAGATCGCCAGTCCCAACCCGGTGCCGTTCGGTTTGGTCGAGTAGAAGGCTTCCTCGACGCGCGCCAGCTCGGTGCGCGACATGCCCTTGCCCTGGTCGCACACGCGCACCTCCACGTGCCCGCCGTCGAGGCTGGCGCGGACCGTGACGCGTCCGCCTCGCGGCGAAGCCTCGCAGGCATTGCTCATCAGGTTCAAGAACAGCTGCTCGAGTTCGTGCTGGGCACCGACGACCTGCGGCAAGACGTCCGGCACCTCGAGATGCAGATCGGCGCCGCGCCGGGTGGCGGAGGAACGCAGGATGCTGCTGGCGGCGGCGATCGCCCGGCCCAGATCGCCGTTGCGCACGCTGCGCCCGGCACTCTTGGCGAAGGCCAGCATGCCGCCGAAGATGCGGCGACAGGTGGCCACTGCGTCGTCGATCCGCTCGAGATCGGCGGCCAACGCGGTCGGGTCGACGCTGCCGTCGCGCAGCTCGGCGCGCAGCTGCTGCACGATCGGCAGGATGGAGCCCAACGCGTTGTTGACGTCGTGCGCTACGCCGCGCGCCAGGTCGGCCATGGCGTGCTTGCGCTCGGCGCGCAGCACACTCTCCTTGAGCGACTCGGTCTTCTCGGCGTTGCGGATGGCCACCGTGGCCTGCGGCAGGAAGCGCTGCAGCAGATCGGCCTCGTACTCACCCAGACTGCGGGCGCGCACGCTCGCCAGCTTGATGAGGCCGAGCATGCCACGACCCACCACCAGCGGTGCCAGCAGGATGCTTGCCGAGGCGGGGGCGTCGTGGCCGAACTGCAGGACCTCGAGCACGTTCGCGGCGACACCGCCGCGCCACGCCGTCCACTGCTCACCGGTCCGGTCGAAGCCGCAGGTCTCGCCGCGGCGGAGGGCGGCCAATTCGTCGGCGTGCGGCTCGGCGAGCGCACCGATGCGCGCGCTCTTGCGCTTTCTCCACGCCACCTGTTCGGCCACGAGCCGCAGGCGCCGGTCGTCCCGCTCGCACACGTAGAGCGCCCCCGAGTGGTCGTACCCGGTCAACGACCGCAGGCCGTGCAGGATCTGGTAGTACAGGTCCTGCGGCCGCAGCTGCGCCATGATCTTGCCGTCGATACGGGCGCGCACGTCGCTTGCCCGCTGCCGGTCGAGTTCCTGGATGCGGCGCGCCAGGAGCTCCGCAAGGAGGACCAACGAGTGCCCGTCGCCGCCGGGAAACGGCTCGTCGGCGTCGGCCACCATCACACCCCACATGCGCCGGCGCCGTTCGATCCTCGCCACCAACCGCGTCGCCACCGGCCGGGGCCACTCGCCACGCAGGAGGTAGCTCCGCAGACCGTCGTCGCGCAGCTCCCGCCCATCGCCAGCGCGCCACAGTTCCTGCAACTGACCGCCACTCGCGAGCGTGCCGACCGCCACCGAGGCCGCCGGCAAGAAGCGCAGCGCCGCTCGGAGCACGACACGTGCAACCGCGGCCTCGTCCTGCGCCACCGCGACCTGCTGCCGCAAGGTGTGCAGCAGGCGCAGCAGCTCGAGTTCGCGCATGGGGTCCATCCCGACGCCGAAGTTCGGAGGCGGAGGCAGCGAAGTCAACCGCAACGTGCGACCGGTGCGAGTCTGGCAGCCGCGCGGGTCACCGGGCCGACCGGCGAAGGTCCGCGGGCAGTCGCCTCGTCGCGGCAAGGAGTGCGCGGCGCCCGAGCAGTTCAGGAGCACGCGGCGACAAGGCCGCCTTGCGGTCTTGCCTGGGCCGCGCGCAGGTTTCTGGCAATACTGGCCACTCCCGGCGCAACCGGCGCGAGGTATCCTCGGACGCCGGCCGGCCCCGACTCCATGGCGGATCTCGACTCGAGCAAGCAAGCGGCGCACATCGACTGGGAGGCGTTCTACGCCGACTACCGCAAGCCCGACTTCGTGCCCGGCTACGAGATCCTGAACAAGCTCGGCGCCGGGGCCTTTGGCCTCGTCTTCAAGGCCCGCAAGCAGTCGATCGGCAAGGACTACGCCATCAAGTTCCTGAAGGTCGACGATGCCGCCGTGCGCGACGCCGTGCTGCACGAACTCGACACCGTGCGGCTGTTCGCCCAGATCGACCACCCCAACTTGGTGTCGATCGAAGACATGGGTCACGTGGGTGGCATCCCGTACATCGTCATGGGCTACGCCGGCGAGGACACGCTGGCCCGACGCCTCCAGGACGGTGGTCTGCCGCGCGCCGAGGCCCTGCGCGTCTTCCTCCAGATCTGCCGCGGCGTGCAGGCCTTGCACGAGCGCATGCTCGTACACTTCGATCTCAAGCCTGCCAACGTCTACCTGCGCGGCGACACCGCGCGCGTCGGCGACTACGGCCTGAGCAAACTGGTCACCGCGTCGCGCCGCTCGCTCTCCTTCGGCCGCGGCACCACCTACTACATGGCGCCGGAGGTCCTGCGCCGCCAGGGCGACCACCGCAGCGACATCTACTCGCTCGGAGTCCTTCTGTACGAGTGCCTGGTCGGCCATGTGCCGTTCCGCGGCGAGACGGAGTGGGAGATCCTCAAGAAGCACGAGACGGAGACGCCCGACTTCCCGGCGAGTCTCACCGCGACCGACCGCGCAGTCCTCGAGGCATGCCTGCACAAGGATCCCGACCAGCGCGTGCAGAGCGTGGCAGACATCATCGCCGCCCTGCGCACTCCCGAAGGGACCCCGATCGGGGCCTCGCGCCCGGCGATCGCCGATCGGCCGGCGCCGTTGCCGCTCGCCGCCACGGGCGAGCCGGCGTCGAGCCGGCGACCGCGCCGGCACGGAGCCCCGGCGATGGTGCTGCTCGCAGTCGCCGCGATCGTTGCGCTCGGCCTGATGTACCTCAAGGCCGCGAGGGTCGGCAAACTGCGTTTCGTCGAGAGCACGCGGGCGACGATCGCCGAGGCCGGTGCGCACGCAGGTCCGGGGCGGGCGCAGGCTCGACGTTCGACGCGGACGGCCGAGGCGCAAGCCGCAGCCACCGCCGAGATGCGCGACTTCCGCGAGCGGCTGGACGGTGCCATCGCCGCGCTCCAGCGCTTGCGCGACGTGGACGTGCGGATGCCCGAGGTCCGCAGCAAGGCGATGACCGCCCTGGGCGCCACGCTGCGCAACCTCGACTTGAAGGCGCTGCGCGGCCAGGACCCGTGGACGGAGGCGATCATGCAAGCGGTCAAGGCAGGCCTGCAGCACGCCGAGGTGCGCGACCGCTGGGGCGAGCTGTTCGACGTGATCTTGCCCGGACAGACCGGACGCTGACCGCGAAGGACTGGTGGACCCGGCTTCCGCCGCCGGGAACCGTCTCCTATGCTCGCGTCCGTGATGCCCCGAGAAACGCGCCTGTGAAGGACCTCAAGCCAGCCAAGGGCCAGATCGACCCGTCGGCGACCGTCATCTACGACGTACGGCCCCGCGGCCAGGCCCGCGAAGAGGCGGAGCAGATCCACTGCATCCAGCTCGAAGTCATCGGCGGCCCGATGGATGGGCAGGTGCGGCGCGTCGCCAAAGCGATCATGACCGTCGGCCGCTCCGAGAACAACGACTTCGCGTTGCCCCTCGACCCGATGGTGTCCGGCACGCACGCACGCATCGTGCGCGAGGGCGAGCACTTCTGGCTCGAGGATCTCGGTAGCCGCAACGGCACCTACTTCGGCGACGAGCGTCTCCGGGCCCGCGCCCTCATCGCGCCGGGCACCAACTTCGTCGTCGGCCGAACCTGTCTGGAGTTCACCGCCCGGTGACCATGAAGCTACCCCGACTGTCCCGCGGCGCCGAGCGGCTCATCACCGCCGCCGCCGACGAGAGCGCGCGCCTCGAGCACCACTACCTCGGCGTCGAGCACCTCTTCCTCGGCTTCACCCGCGACAAGGACGCGCCCCTCGCGCGCGCCTGCGCCCGGCTCGGCGTCGAGTTGGCCGAGCTGCGCGAACTGGTCGAGAAGCGGACCGTGCGCATCGACCACCGCCCCTGGGGCGACGAGCTCATCTTCACCCCGCGAGCCCGCGACGTGCTGCAGCTCGCCAGCCGTATCGCGGCCAAGGCAGGCGCCACGGAGGTGGAGCCTCCGCACATCCTCGAGGCCATCTTCCGCGAGAACGAGAGCGTGCCGATCCGCGCCATGCGCTCGCTCGACATCGACATCGGCGAACTGCGCGACGCGGCACTCGAGGGCGAGTCCGGCGAAGAGGACGCGCGCGAGAGCGACACCCCGCTGCTGGACCGCTACGGCCGCGACCTCACCGCCTTGGCCCGCCTCGGCCGCCTGTCGCCGGTGATCGGCCGCGAACGGGAGCTCGACCTGCTGGCACAGGTCCTGCTGCGCAAGAACAAGAACAACCCGGTGCTGGTCGGCGCCGCCGGCGTGGGCAAGACCGCCATCGTCGAGGGCCTGGCACGGCGCCTGGCATCGAGCGCGTGCCCGGAGCCGCTCAAGGGCAACCGTGTCGTCGAGCTCGCCGTCGGCGCTCTGGTGGCGGGCACCAAGTTCCGTGGTGAGTTCGAAGAGCGCCTCCTCGGCATCGCCAAGGAAGCCGAGCAGCACCCCAACATCATCCTCTTCCTCGACGAAGTGCACACGCTGGTCGGCGCCGGCGCCGGCTCGGGCGACTCGCTCGACGCATCCAACATCTTCAAGCCGGCACTGGCGCGCGGTGACCTCCGCTGCATCGGCGCCACCACGATCGAGGAGTACCGCCGCCACATCGAGAAGGACCCGGCCCTCGAGCGCCGCTTCGAGAAGATCATGGTCGAGGAGCCGACCCCACGGCAGGCGCTGGAGATCCTGCAAGGCTCGGTCGAGGGCATGGAGGAACACCACCAGGTGACCATCGCTGCCGACGCGCTGCAGGCGGCGGTGGACCTGACCGTCAAACACGTCCTCGACCGGCAACTGCCCGACAAGGCCATCGACGCGCTCGACCAGAGCTGTGCGCGCCGACGGCTGCAGCAGTTCACCCAGAGCGTCAAGGTCGAGGGCGAAAAGCCCACGATCACCGCCGACGACATCACGGTCACCGTCGCGCAATGGACCGGCATCCCGCTGCGCAAGCTCACCGAAGAGGCGACCCGCAACCTTCTCAACCTCGAGGTCGACCTGCGCTCGCGGGTGATCGGCCAGGACCACGCGGTGCGGGCGGTGGCGCGCGCCATCCTCACCGCCAAGGCCGGGTTGAGCGCACCCAACCGCCCGCTCGGAGTCTTCTTGTTCCTCGGGCCGACCGGGGTCGGCAAGACCGAGCTGGCCAAGAGCCTGGCGCACGTCTTGTTCGGCGACGAGAAGCGCCTCGTGCGCTTCGACATGTCCGAGTTCACCGAGCCTCACTCCGTGTCGAAGCTCATCGGGGCGCCCCCCGGATACGTCGGACACGAGCGCGAGGGCCAGCTCATCTCGTCGCTGCGCACCCACCCGCACAGCATCGTCCTGTTCGACGAGGTCGAGAAAGCGCACCCGCAGATCTTCGACCTGTTCCTGCAGATCTTCGACGACGGTCGCCTGAGCGGCGCGCACGGCAAGACCGCCGACTTCTCTCAAGCGGTGGTCATTCTCACCTCCAACATCGACCCGTCACCCGATGCGCGCGGCGCGGTGGGTTTCGGCAAGCCCGGCGTGGAGCCACCGGCACCCGACCTGCGCAAGGGACTCGCCCAGTTCTTCCGTCCCGAACTGGTCAACCGCATCGACGAGGTCGTCCAGTTCCTACCCCTCGACCGCAACTCGTTGCGTCGGATCATCGATCGCTACGTGCACGACATCGAGCAGCTGTTGGCGGCGCGCAAGGCCAAGCTCCAGCTCGACGACACCGTATACGATCACCTCACCAAACTGGGCGAGAGCGAGGACTACGGCGCGCGCGAACTGCGTCGCGTGGTCGACGTCAACCTCCGCCAGCCGCTGGCCGAGGAGTTGCTCCGGCGGGGCGGCGAAGCCGTCGGCACCATCCGCGTTCAGCTCGAAGACGGCCGCCTCGTCTTCTCGACGGCCAGCTCCTCGGCCGGCGCCTGAGCGCGGCACCGCCCAGGCGCCCCGTCACCAGGCGCCCAGGGCCAGCAGCAACCCCAGAGTCAGGAGTGCCAGCAGGCACGTGTCGATCTGCAGACGGTCGGCGACGCTACGAAGAATGTGGGGCATGTCGAACCTCTGCGCACCCAAGCGCCAGGCATCGCCGAAGCGTCTCCTGGCAAACCTCCCGATCTCGCCCGGCGATCGCTTCTACAAGATCGACTTGCCGAAGGCCGACACGATGATGTCGACCGCCACCTCGCCCGACTGGTTGCGCACGTCGAGCACCGGGTTCAGCTCGGTGATCTCGACGCCGAGGAGGCGCTGCGAATCGGCCGCCAGCTCCGCCAGCAGGTTGGCCTCGCGCCAGTCGATGCCCCCCTTCACCGGCGTGCCGACCCCAGGGGTGTCGCTCGGGTCCATGCCGTCGAGGTCGAACGACAGGTGGAACCCAGCCGTCGCACGACAGGCGTGCTCGATCGCCTCCGACATCACCGCGTTCATGCCGCGTTCGTCGATCTGCCGCATGGTGTAGGCGTGCACTCCGGACGACCGCACGATCTCCTTCTCGTGTTCGTCCAGGTTGCGGATGCCGATCAGGCACACGTTCTCGCGCGGCACCTTCGGCCAGAAACCGCCCATCTCAACCAGGCGCTCGTGCCCCAGGCCCAGCAAGACTGCGAGCGGCATTCCGTGCACGTTGCCCGAAGGACTCGACTCGGGCGTGTTCATGTCGGCGTGTGCGTCGACCCAGATGAGGCCGATGTTCTGTCCGCTGGCTCGGTAGTGCTCGGCGATGCCGCCGACGGTGCCGATGGCGATGCTGTGGTCGCCACCCAACACCAGCGGCACGCCACCGGCGGCGACGATGCGCGCCACCCGCATGCGCAGGCGATTGCACACGTGGTAGATCTCCGGCAGGTAGCGGCAGTTCTCCGGACCATGGCTGCGAGACTCGGGCGAGGGCACCGCGACATCGCCGTCGTCGATCACCTCGTAGCCAAGAGCCCGCAGGTGCTGACTCACGTTGGCGATGCGGATGGCCGAGGGCCCCATGCCGACGCCTCGACGGCCGGCTCCGAGATCCATCGGAACGCCCACGATCTGGATGTGCTTCTTGCGCGCGCTGGCTGTCATCTTTGAACGATCGGCTCGAAAGTGGCGCCCACCGACACACGCAGACGCTCGGCAGCGCTGCCGCGGTTGATCGCCACCTCCAGCAGATCGTAGCTGTTGATGAGCGCCAGCGCCTCGCCCGGGGCAGCCTCGGCGTAGGTCGCCACCAGCGGCACCACGTGGTCGCGCACCCGCACCGCGGCCCAGCCCTCACTCTGCACGCGCGCCAGACCGACATTGGTGATGAGGTTGCCGAAGCGGTCGACGGCGATCACGCAGGGCGACGCCTCGGGCGCGAAAGGATCGCCGTCGAGCCGGCAGGGGTCGGCGACGCGATCCCCCAGGGCACGGAAGCCGAACCGGCCGGACGACAGCATCCCCCCCAGCGGCGCGAACACGTCACGCCCGTGGAAGGTGCGAGAAGCCGGCCGCAGGTCGAGCTTGTCGATGTCGACTGCTCGGACTTCGACGTCGTCGCGACGCAAGATCGACTCGAGGAGGCCGTTGTCCGGCGCGACCCAGAAGCAGCCGGCAGCGCAGGCGACGAGGGCGCGACGCGCCGTGCCGACCCCGGGATCGACGACCGCGACGTGCACCGTCCCGGGCGGGAAGCGATCGACGACGGCCGCGAGGAAGAACGCGCCGACCCGAACGTCGTGCGCGGGCACGCCGTGGCAGTAGTCGAGGACATCGGCGGCGGGATTGTGCCGCTTGACGACCCCTTTCATGATGCCGACCCACGGATCGGCGAGGCCGAAGTCGCTGAGCAGCGTGACGATGCCGCTGGGCCGGGGCAGCTGCATGCCTCAGTGTCCGTGCGCCGGCGTCCCCAGGATCGCCATGATCGCGTCGCGCTTCTCCTGCATCAGCGCCTTGCTGTTGGCTTCCAGGCACATGCGCAGGAACGGCTCCGTGTTGCTGGGCCGCACGTTCACCCACCAGTCGGCGAAGGTCAGGGTCACGCCATCGAGATGGTCGACGACCCCGCCGGGAAACGCCTGCTCGATCTCCTCCATCTTGGCCGTCTTGTCCTCGACCTTGAAGTTGATCTCGCCGGTGCCGTGGTAGACACGCAACTCGTCGGCCGCCTGTTTCAGGGTCCGGCCTTCCTTGGCCAGCTGGTTGAGCACCATCACGCACGCCAGCACGCCGCAGTCGGTGAACGAGTTCTCGGCGAAGTAGAAGTGCCCCGACAACTCGCCGCCGCCGATGCAGTCCGTCCGCCGCATCGTCTCCTTCATGAACGAGTGCCCGACCCGCTCTCGCACCGGGCGCCCTCCGAGCTTCACGATCTGCTCGGGCACCACCTTCGAGCTGCGCAAGTCGTAGATGATCCCCTTGCCCGGGTGTCGGGCCAGCATGTTCCGAGCCAGGATCACGGTGATGAGATCGGCATGCACCGTCCGACCTTCTTCGTCGACGAACGCGCAACGATCGGCATCCCCGTCGAAGGCGATACCGAGCGGCGTGCCGTGCTCGCGCACGGCTGCACGCAAGTCGTCGAGGTTCGGCTCGTGCAGCGGATTGGCTTCGTGATTGGGGAAGGTGCCGTCGAGCTCCTGATAGAGCGGAATCACCTCCAGCCCGCGGATGCGCGCGAAGATCTCCGGCGACTCCGCCGCACCCATGCCATTGGCGTAGTCGACGCACATCCGCGTCGGCTTGATCCCCTGCGCGAACGACGCGATGTGGGCGACGTAGTCCGGCTTGACGTCGACCTGATCGCGCTTGCCGCGCCGCGCCGCGCGCGGCGGCTCCGGCCCCAGCACCATTCGCTCGAGGTCGGCAATGCCGGTGTCCTTCGACAGGGGCCGCGCTTCCTCGCGACAGAGCTTGAAGCCGATGTACTGCTTCGGATTGTGGGACGCGGTCACCGCGAGCCCGCCGTCGCACGGCAGCTTGCCGATGGCGTAGTAGACCATCGGCGTCGACGCCAACCCGATGTCGATCACGTCGCAGCCCTGGTCCATGATCCCGTCGCACACCGCATCCTGGATCTCGGGCGCCATCGTGCGCATGTCGCGGCCGACGACCAGTGCCTTGGCGTCGAGGAACTCGGCGAAGGCGGCGCCGATGCGCCGCGCCCGTTCCTTGTCGATCTGATCCGGGTAGGTCCCGCGGATGTCGTAGGCCTTGAAGATGCTCACGGCTGGGTTCGGGAAGAGGAATGCGAGGCTAGGGTCGCCCACTCGGTGACGGCGTCGACGCAACACTGCTCGTCAGCGTCAGTGAGGTCGCGGTGCGTCACGAAGCGGATCCGACGCGGTCCGACGGCCAGGGCGCGCACTTCGCGCTCGACCAGGAACGTGAGCAAAGCAGAAGCCTCCGCATCCCGCAGATCAACCATCAGGATGTTCGTTTCGACCGCCGCCAGGTCGACGCCCAGACCGGGAAGGCCGGCGAACGCTTGCGCCATGCGTCGCGCCCGTGCGTGATCGACGGCGAGCAGTGCCAGCCCCTCGCGCAGGGCCAGCAAGCCCGCCGCAGCCAGCACCCCGGCCTGCCGCATACCGCCACCGAACGCCTTGCGCGCGCGCCGCGCCTCGCGCACGAAGTCGGCGCTGCCGGCCAGGAGCGATCCGACCGGAGCCCCCAGCCCCTTGCTGAGGCACATGGACACGGAGTCGGTGCCACGGGTCAAGTCGGCGATGCCGCACCCTGCCGCCACCGCGGCGTTGCCAATGCGCGCACCGTCGACGTGCACCCTCAGGCCCAGGCGGCCCGCCTCGGCCACCAGGGCCTGCATCGCCGCCGGTCGCAGAACACGGCCACCCGCCATGTTGTGCGTGTTCTCGATCACCAACAGGCGCGACCGGGGGTAGTGCACGTCGTCCCGACGCATCGCCGGCGCCAGCTGGTCGGGCGTCGGGAAGCCGTCCGCGGCCGCCAGCAGGCGCGCTTGCGTTCCCGACAGGCGGGCCATCGAGCCGCCCTCGAATTGGTAGACGTGGCTGCGTTCCTCGCAGATCAGCTCGTCGCCCGGGCGACAGTGCACGTGGATCGCGATCTGGTTGGCCATGGTGCCCGAAGGCACGTAGACGGCAGCGGCGAAGCCCAGCGCTGCCGCCGCCTCGGCTTCGAGGCTTTGGATGGTGGGGTCCTCGCCGAACACATCGTCTCCCACCTCCGCCCGGGCCATGGCGTCGCGCATGGCAGGAGTCGGCTTGGTGAGGGTGTCACTGCGAAAGTCGGCGGCCACGGCTGGGCGCAATGTAGCGCCCCGGGCGGCAGTCGAACCTCGCTTTCGCCCGCGACGCCATCAGGCCCCCGACGGCGCCCGTGCCAGCACCACCATGACGCAGGCGGCCCAGAGCAAGCCCGCGAGGACCAGTTGCCGGTCGCGGAAGAGCAGGCGCGCCGGGTCGTCGCCTTCGCCGTGCCGATGCACCAGGTAGAGGTAGCGGAAGACGCCGAACACGACGAACGGCACGGTGAGCGCCAGATCGGACGTGTGGTGGTAGCGCACCGTCCGCTGGTCGACGGTGTACAGCGCGTAGGCGAGGATCGACATCGCCGCCAACGGGTTGATCATCTGGTCGAGGAAGTGGGCGTCGTAGTCCCGCAGGCTGGCGCGCGTGCCTGAGTCCCCGAGCTTCACCACCTCCTCCCGGCGCTTGCAGAAGGCCAGGAACAGCGCGAAGAAGAAGGTACACAACAAGATCCAGGACGAAGCCGGCGTCTGGATGGCCGACGCCCCGGCGAACACGCGCAGCTGGAAGCCCATGGCGATGCACAGCGCGTCGACGATGACGATCCGCTTCAGCCAGAACGAATACGCCAGGTTGAGCACGAGGTAGCTGGCCACCCATGCCCAGTACGGAATGCCGACTCCCAGCCCGGCGACCAGCATCTCTTCGCGAACCGGCAGCGAATCCCAGCCGTCCAAGGTCATCGAGATGGCGACCACCCCCACCAACAGCGAGGCGAGCGCGAGCACCGCCGCCGGGATCGGCAGGCGCCCGGAAGCGATCGGTCGCAGCCGCTTCTTGGGGTGTAGACGGTCGCCATGCCGGTCCACCAGGTCGTTCAAGAGGTAGACGCCACTCGACGCCAGACAGAAGCCCGCGAAGCCGAGGGTCGCCAACCACACCGCGTCGCTGACCCCCACCTTGTGGGCGAAGACCAACGGGGCGAAGAGCAGCAGGTTCTTGACCCATTGGTGCGGACGCAGGGCCTGCAGCAGCGCCAGGAGCATGGACGCCGCATTATGACGAACCAGCGACCGCCGCCCAAAGGCTGCCGCGGCGTTCCCGTCGAAGCGCCCCTCGGGCCGTCGACGCTGAATCGTGGCCGCGAGCTTGCGACCGAGCTCGCACGACGGAGGATGCGACGCCGAGACCGTGGCCGCCCTCGCCCCTGACCACGTCGATCGCCAAGTCGCGGTCCTGCGCGCCTTCGCAGCGCTGACCTACCCGTTCGCCTGCGTCCCCTTCCTCTACTTCTACCTGCGCGACTTCGGCATCGGCGTCGACGCCTACGCCAATCTCATCGCCGTCTACTACGTCACGATGGTGGTCGCCGAGGTGCCGACCGGCCTTCTCGCCGACCGCTTCGGCCGGCGAGCGACCCTCATCGCCGGACCGGCCGTCCTGGCTGCCGGTTTCGTCACCCTCCGCCTCGGCGGCGAGTTCGCGACCTTCGCGCTGGGCGAGGCGCTGTTGGGCCTCGGCCACTCCCTGCTGTCCGGCCCACCCTCGGCCGTCCTGTTCGACAGCCTCGCCCTGGCTGGCCGCTCCGAGCGCTTTCTCCGCACCGAAGCCGGGCTGCACGCCGTGCGCACGCTGGCGACCGGCTCGTCGTTCCTGCTGGGCGGCGCCGTCGCCGCCCTGTCGGGTATCGCGCCGACCATCACGCTGACGGCGTGCCTGTGCGCAGCCGCCAGCCTGATCGCGCTCGCGGTCCGCGAGCCACCTCGCCAGCGTCTGCGCACCCCCGCCCTGCTGTCGACCGCGCTGCGCGAGCTACGCCAACCGGACGCGCGCTGGATCGCGGCCTACTACGTGGTCGTCTTCTGCCTCCTCCGCTACTGCTTCCACACCTACCAGCCGTACCTGCAAGAGGCCCATCTGGAGGAGCCACTGTTGGTCGGCCTGCTCTTCTTCGGACTCAACGTCGTGGCGGCGCCGTGGAGCAAGGCAGCGCCGAGCCTCGTGCAACGCTGGGGCGAGCGGACGATGTTGTGGGTCATGCCCATGTCGATGGCGACGTCGTTGGTCGTCATGGCGCTGACCGTCGGCTGGCTGGGGATCGCCCTGTTCTTCGTGCATCAGGCCCCGTTCGGCGCGCACTGGGCGGTGGTGCAGGCCTACGCCAACCGGCGCCTGACGTCGGCGGCCCGCGCGACCGCGCTCTCGTGCCTGTCGTTCGCCGGGCGCATTGCCTTTGCCGTGGCCTTCCCGCTGCTCGGTCTCCTGCACGCCCGGGCCGGTCTGACGACCACCTACCTGGCGACCGGCGCTGCCGGCGCCTTGGCGACGGCCTGGGTCATGCGCGCGCAGCCGCGCTGAGTCGCCGGGCCGCGACTCGTTCAGCGACCGAGGTCGACGAAGACGCCGCCGTTGTCGACCGCCAGCGCGTTCAGGAACTCCTTCTGGAACTCGCCGATGGCGATCGTGTGCAGGACGATCTTGTACACCTGGTTCTCTTCCTTGACCGCCTTGCGGATCTCCTCGGTGTCGACGACCTTGCCGACGCTGGGCCGGCCGTCACTGAGGAAGTAGACCGTATCCAGCTTGACCTTGGCGACGGCAGATGGGGCCGTTGTCGCCGCGCGCCGCGGCTGCTCCGGGTCGATGCCGAACGGGAACATCAGCGCCTTGAAGGTGTTGGTCTTGCCCTCGGCGATGTTGCTGGAGAGTCCGACGTTGGCGAGTTCCTGGTCGGCGGCGCCGCCGATGCTCCTGAGGTTCTTGATCCAGGCGCGCGCACTCTCCTTGTTGGTGATGTTGGCCGGCACCAGGTACGACTTCCACGGCTTGAGGTCGGAGGCGAAGGCGACGATGTTGAAGTAGGTGTTGGGCCCCAGCGAGTCGACCGTCTTGCTGAGCTCGGACTTGACGATGGTCAGCTTCTGGTAGTCCTCGTACCCCTGGAACTTGTCGCGCTCGACCACCAGATCCGACATCGATCCGGACACGTCGACGATGAAGAGCACGTAGTCCGAGACGATGGGGATGTTGGCGAAGGTCTTCACGTCGTCCTTGGCGCCGTAGAACGCGGCCGACTTCTTGCGTGCCAGCCGCGCCTTCTCCACCTCGGCGTCGGTCGGCGGGCGCCACTCCAAGCGAAACAGACGTTCCATCTGCTTCTGCCACTCGTCCGGATCGGTGCCGAAGTCCATCGTGGTGATCGAGAACAACGCATCGGCCGCATCCTCGCGCAGCCGCCCGCCCTTCCGCATGAGCCCGATGAGCGGCATGATCGCCTCTGCCGGACGGACGATCCCCAGAGCCTTGATGGCAGCGGCCTGCACCTGCCACGCCGAGTCGTCGAGGAGCGGCAACAGGGCCGTCCCGGCTGCCTTGAGCCGCAGGTCGGTGACGGCGTCGGCTGCGGCGACGCGCACCCGCAGGTCCGGGTCGCCGAGCAGAGCGACCACCAAGTCGGAGACCGACGGGTCACCCAATCGGCCCAAGGCCCGCAGCACCGCGTAGCGCGTCTCGGCGTCCTTGTCGGCGCCCAACTCGACCAGCACCGGGACGGCGCTCTTGATCCCGGCCCGGCCCACAGCGTCGATCACCGCCGCCCGATCCGCGCCACGCCGGTCCTTGAGCGACCCCAGCACGTGCTCCCAGGTGGCGTCCGCGCCGTAGGTGGTCACCACGTCGAGCGCCGCGCGCCGGATGTCCTCCTGGGCATCTGTCAGGAGCTTCAGCAGCTCGTCGCATGCGGGCACGCACTCGTTGCCCTTGAGGGTGTAGATGGCCTCGACCTTCTGCGGAACCTCCTTGAACTTGCGGTAGAAGCGCTTGAACTCCTTGACCGCATCCAGGCGTTGGGCCTCGACGTCAGCCTGACCACGGGCGGGACCGAGAAGACAGGAGAGCGCCGCCAGGGCGTACAGCAGGATCCTGAGCGTCATGTATCTGCGGGGTCCGGAAGGACCGGCGCATGCTAGCAGAATCGACGCGCGCCGCGCCGCAGGTCACGCGCTACCGCGCACGCCAGCGTCGCCGACGAGGATCACGATCGCCACCACGACAGGTGGGCGTGACGCTCGAGGTTGGCACACAGCCGCTGCAGGTCGTGCTGCGCCGCCTGCACCATGACCGCGTCGATCCGCTCGGGGTCGCGGTGGAAGCGCGGCTTCAGGGTGAAGGTCAAGCGCGCCTGGTACTCGACCTCGACGACCCAGTGCACGCCTCCCGACCCAGCCGCCGCCAAGGCCAGCGACTTCACCAGGTTCTCGATGGCGGTGAGCACCTTCGCGTCGCCGCCGTGCATTTGGACGAACGGCCAGGTCCTCTGCGCGGGCGTGCCGGCACTCGCGCGCGCCACGCGCAGGCCGAGACGACGTTCCACGGCCCGCACCAGCGGGTAGACGATCGGGTCGAAGCCACGGTCGTGGGCCTCACGCGCGAGTTCCACGCGCGCCACCGACGCGTCGTCGCCGGCCAAGGCGCCGCACATCTCGCACTCCAGCACCGACGCCCCGTCACGCTCGACCGCCACCAGCGATCGATTGCCGCACTCGTCGCAGACGCCGGCCATCAGCGGCCTTGCTGCGGCGGTGCTCCCGGCGTCGACGAGGAATTGGGCGCCGAGACCGTGCCCTTGGGCGCTTTGCTCGCCTGCCGCTCCAGCATGGTCTTGATCCAGCCAGCGTCACCGTCCTCGAGCACCTGCACGCTCGACTTGCTCTGCTGACCGACTTCTTCGATGCTGTTCCGCGGGATGAGGACCTGGTTCTTCTGCACCTCGAGAACCACGTTGTCAGCCAAGCTGTTGTTCAGGATCTTGCCGAACAACTTGTTGCTGTTGGTCAGGCGGACGTAGCCGTCGGCCGACCCGTGCATGATGCGGTACTCCTCGCTGGCGAGAGGGACGATCGCGTTGAGGTCGTCGAAGGCGATGGTGATCTCACCCGACGTCAGGTCGAGGGTGAGGAAGCTGCTGTCCATCGCCTTCACGCGCCCGAGGAAGAAGTTCATGTTCTTCAACTGGGCGAAGGCCTGGGTGCCGGTCACCAAGCCATCGGCCAAGTGATGCACGCGCGGACGCGCTGTCGGCTCGGCGCGACGGATCTGCAGATCGTCACCGATTCGGGTTGTGTCGTCCGCCTTGGCCACCGTGACCAGGGGCGTTTGAACCGTCTCCGTCGGCGGCGGCTCCACCGGGGGCGGCTCCTGCGCGACGTGGACCGGCCCGACGTCCGGGTTGTCCGGCGCGGGCGGGTTCTCGGCCACCGGCGGGTGCTCGGCGACCGGTGGGTTCTCGGCGACGGGCGGGTTCTCGACCGGCGGGTTCTCGACCGGCGGGTTCTCGGCGACGGGCGGGTCCTCCACCGGCGGGTTCTCCACCGGCGGCGGTTCCATGGGGTCCTTGCCGACAGGCGGGTCCTTCGCCACCACCAGCGGGTTCTCGAGGGGCGGGTTCTCGACGGGCGGGTTCTCGATCGGGGGAACCGGATCGGTCGACGCCACCGGCGGTGTCGGCACCACCGGCGTCTCGCCCGATCCTGGAGCTTCCGGCTCACCCACATCGAGCGAGATCTGCGGCCGTGCGATCGCCGCGCGATCCACCAGGGCAGGCGGCGCGCCGAGACCGAGCCACTCGGGACGCATGAACGCGAAGCCGGCGGTGACGCCGACGAGCACCAGAGCCGCTGCCGCGAACACCGTCATGAAGCCGCGCCGGCGACGGACAGGGGCACCGATCACCGTGCCCGCGGTACCGGCACCGTGCGTGACGTAGGACTCTTCGTACTCGGCGTAGTCGGGCTCGCCCTCTTCCTGCGGCACCGGGATGTAGGTGCCACTGTCGCTCGCCGGCATGGCGTCGCTGCCGTAGATCGGGTCGTAGGCCTCGTCGTCGGCAGCGTAGTCCGCGTCCTCGTACGGCTCCTCCGAGTACTGGTCCTCGGACATGGCGTCGTGGTGCGATGCGGCCTCGACACCTTCCTCGACGTCGTCATCCACCTCGGCTCGGTAGGCACCGGTGGCGCGCATCTGGCCGCTTTCGACCCCTGCCCACACGCCGCTCGCCGGCGCGGTCACTTCGACCTCGTCGATGGGCTGGATCCCGAACTGCTCCACCGGCTCGCCTTCGGTGATGGCGAAGTCACCCACCAGCTGAGCATCACTGTCGTCTTCGACGATCTCGAGATCGTCCTCGACCCCGGTACCCCAGTCGTCTTCGTCCTGAGCGGGAGCCTGGTCGTCGCCGTCGTGCGCGTTGACGCCCATCTCGTCGGGGCTCAACGAGCTGCCGCCCCAGCCGCTCTCCACGCCCTCGTCGAACGCGGGTCCGTCGTGCCCGAAGGTCTCCGAAGCGACCGCCTCCGGTGGCGGCGCGAACAGCTCGTCCTCGACCGACGGCTCGAACTCGTGGCCGAGATCGACGTCGTCGCTCTCGTCGGCATCGCCGGCCGGCGCGGCCCCACCTGAGCGCACCGCTCCGAACATCGCGGCTTCGTCGGCGAGGGACTCCATCGAGTCGTCGTCGGCGAGCTTCATCGGCGCATCGGCCGATTCGGTCGCCGCCGACGGGACCTCTTGCGGCGCCGGTGGCACCGTCGCGTCCACTCCGAACTCGTCGTCGTCGATGACGAAGACGTCGTCGGCATCTTCGATCTCGAGACCGCCGAAGTCGCCGCCCTGGTCGCCAGGGTCCGTGGGACCCCGGGGACTCGCGGCGCTGGACGGCAGACCGACCTCGTTCTCGACGTCGGTGAAGGCCTGATCCAACTCGTCGTTGTCGCCACCTTCGAGGACGAACGGATCGTCGTCGTCTGGTCGCAGTTCGTCAGGACGGCGTGGCTCGATAGTCATACGCGGATCTCTGGGGCAACCCTCGGCATTATCGTCACGCTGGCCCCCGTCGAGTTGAGAACTTCGTGGCCTCGAATCCGCGACGCGCCGGCGACTTCCGCTACAGCGCGTCCAATTCGGTCAGGATTCGCGACGCCGGCAGCAGCACGCGGACGCCGCCACGCAGGCGCGTAAGTCCGACGGCATCGAGATGTTCCAGCAGCGGGATCAGGTACTTGCGGCTCGTCTCGAGATGGTCGCGAAGCTGCGGAATGTCCAGCTCGCCGGCGTGGGCCAGGCAGTTGTCGCGAACCGCACGCATCGCCCGTCGCAGCGCCGAATGGGCGTAGTAGTGGTCGCCGACGCGGACGACACGACCCTCGTCTTGAGCCCGTTGCAACGCGCTCTGCAGCGCGTCCCCTCCCAAGTTCACCGCCGTGCCGATCTCCTCGACTGCCGGCGGCCGCAGCTGCGCCGCCTCGCACGCGGCGCACACGCGCTCCACGACGGCCGCTTCTTGGGGCGGGAGAGCCTGCAAGCGGTCCACGAACACGATTCGCCCCTGCGCGCCGGCCCGCACCTTGCCGGTGCGCTCGAGCTCCTCGAGAGCCGCATCCAGGAGCGGCTGCGGCAGAGTGCGGCTGGTGCGCAAGGAGGCCTTCGCCACCGAGGCGGCGAGCGGCTTGGACTTGAGCATGCGCTCGACCCCACTGAGGATCTCGCCGACACCCTGCGCCAGGAACTCGTGCGCGAACGCCCGCTCGTTGCCCGCATGGAAGTGGACCTCGGGGTGCGAACGCACGACGTCGGCGACCGCCGCGGCGTCCACCGACATGATCGTCGCCAACTCGGCCACCGAGCGGCCGGCCGGACCGGCGTGCGCGAGATGCTTCAGGACCTGCGCCTCGGGCGAGCTGCCCGCCTGCTGTAGGTCGCGCAGCTCCTGGCCCAGCGCCGCGCGGCGGTAGCGTCCCGCGCTCGCCGCCAGCCTGAGGACGCTGCCGCCGCCGACTGTGCGCACCGGATTCTGCTGCCGCAACAGGAAGCGGTCACCGTGGACCACGCACGCGTCCTCCTCGAGTAGGACGCGCGCCACCACGGTGCTGCCCGGCTCCAGACGCTCGCGGTCGAGCAGCACGAGCAACCCTTGGATCTCGACGGTCCCCGAGTGGAAGCGCACGGGAGTGCGATGCTCGAGCGTCCGCGCACCGGGCAGGACTCGCAGCTCGACGTCGACGGCGCTGCCCACCGCGAACACACCGGGCTCGGCAGCCACCATGCCTCGCTGCAAGCGCTCGATGTCGGCGTCGGGCACCGACAGCGCGGTGGAGTGGCCCGCCACGGCCCGCTGCACCTTGCGGCCGTAGGCGTGCAGAGCGCGCACGCGCGAACGCTGCTCCCCGGGCAGGAACTCCACCTCATGGCCCGGCTCGACGGTGCCGCTGGCCGGAATGCCCGTGACGACCGTGCCGATGCCCTGTAGCGAGAAGACGCGCTGGATGGACATGCGGAAAGGACCGCTGGCCGGGCGCGGCTCGATCGCCGCGGCCAGCTCGGCCAGACGCGCATGCAACTCCGGCAGACCCACGCCGGTCACCGAACTCACCCGCAGGACGTCGAACTCGGCGAGCGCGGTCCCCGCCAACGCCTCACGCACGTCCTCTTCGGCCAGAAGGATGGTCTCCTCGTCGGCCATGTCGACCTTGGTGAGCGCCACCAGCCCGCGCCGCACGCCCAGCAACTGCAGGATGTCGATGTGTTCGCGCGTCTGCGGCATCACGCCGTCGTCGGCGGCCACGACCAGGATCGCGACGTCGATGGAGGTGCTACCGGCCACCATGTGGCGGACGAAACGCTCGTGCCCGGGGACGTCGACGATGCCGATGCGGCGCCCATCGGGCAGCCGGAGGTTGGCGAAGCCGAGGTCGATGGTCAGTCCCCGCTCCTTCTCCTCGGGCAGTCGGTCCGGATCGATGCCGGTCAGGGCCCGCACGAGGCTGCTCTTGCCGTGGTCGATGTGTCCCGCGGTACCGGCGATGACCGCGTGGATCGCCTGGTCCCCTGCGGCCACTATCCGGAGTCCCGCAGGAACAGGATGCGGTCGCACGACCCGCACTCGACGATCGACGTGCCGCCGCGCAGGCGGGCGATGTCGTTCATCGTGACGCGGTTGTAGCAGCCCTGGCAAACCTGCCCCTCGACGGCACACACGGCCAGACGGTCACGCGAGCGGAACAACGTGTCGTACTGCGCCACCAGCTCGCCCGGCACCCCGACCAGGAGCTCCGTGCGCCCGACCGCCACCTTGGCGACCTCGGCTTCGCGCACGGTGCGCAGCTCGTCTGCCTTGCGCAAGAACGTCTCGAACACCGAGGCCTCGGCGTTCGCGGCGGCCACCGCCTCGTCGCGCTGGGCCGTCAGCGGCGCCAGCTTGTCGAGCAGGGCCAGCGCCTCTTCCTGCAGCCGGTCGCGCTCGCGCTTGACCGACTCGATCTGCAGCAGCGTCGCCTGGTACTCGGCGTTGTTCTTCACCGTGTTCAGGCGGCCGTCGAGCTTCTTGATCTCCTCGTCCGACTGCTTGGTCGACAGCTCGAGGTTGCGGATCGACAGCTCGGCGTCCTGGACGGCCTTCTCCTTGACAGCGGCGTCGGCCCGCTTGTTGTCGAGCGCACGCTGGCGTTTGGCGGTCTCGTCGGGAAGCGAATCGAGGTCCCGACGCAAGCTCGCGATCTCTTGGTCGAGCTTCTGAAGGTCGAGGAGCTTCTTTACCTGCGGATGCACCGTGTGAGCCGCAGTCTAGCTCCGCCGTCGGCCCGCACAAGCCAATGCAGGCAAGGAATCGGAAGTCCCGGGCCCGCCGACCGCGGCCGCCGCCCCGGGTCACACCTCGGGCAATGCGTCCAGGAAGCCACCCAGGCGACGCGCTCGCACCGGATGCTGCAGCTTGCGCACCGCCTTGGCCTCGATCTGGCGCACACGCTCCCGCGTCACCCGGAAGATGCGCCCCACCTCTTCGAGCGTGTAGGTGTAGCCGTCGCCGATCCCGTAGCGCAGCTTGATGATCTCGCGCTCGCGGAAGGTCAGCGTGCCGAGCACCGAGTCGATGCGCTCGCGCAGCATTTCTCGGCTGGCGGCCTGCACCGGCGACTCGACCGTCTCGTCTTCGATGAAGTCGCCGAAGTACGAGTCGTCGGACTCGCCGATCGGCCGGTCGAGCGAGATCGGGTGCTTGCTGATCTTCATCACGCGCTTCGCCTCTTCGACCGAGACGTTGGCGGCCTCCGCCACCTCCTCGATCGACGGCTCGCGACCCTTCTGCTGGATCAGCTTCTTGGTCACGTTGCGCAGCTTGCTCATCGTCTCGATCATGTGCACCGGGATACGGATGGTGCGCGCCTGATCGGCGATGGAGCGCGTGATGGCCTGACGAATCCACCACGTGGCGTAGGTGGAGAACTTGTAGCCGCGGCGGTACTCGTACTTCTCGACCGCCTTCATCAGACCGGTGTTGCCTTCCTGGATGAGGTCGAGGAAAGACAGACCGCGGTTGCGGTACTTCTTGGCGATCGACACGACCAGACGCAGGTTGCCTGACGACAACTTGCGCTTGGCGTCCTCGTAGGCGGCGTAGGCGCGTTGCACGAGGTTGATGCGACGAGCGAGCTTGTCGGAGGTCTCCAGTCCCTCGACCTCGAGCTCGGTGATGCGCCGGCGCAGCTCCTGGGCCAGCGGGTTCTTGATCTGCGCGCCCCGGTAGCTGACCAGCTTGCGCTGCAGGCGCCGCAGCTCCGACAACCGGCTCTCGAGCAGGTCGATCATCGGACGCACCTTCTTGCCCTGCAGGTTGAGCTCCTCGATCAGCGCCACCGCCTTGCGCTTGCGCATGTAGATGCGCTGGCTGAGGGCCGCATCGCGGGTCCCGGCCACCTCCTGCAACGACCGGAAGTCATCGCGTGCAGCCGTGTACATCCGACGCAGCGTCTGGATCGCACCGGGCAGACGGTCGGACAGGTCGGACTTGCCGATCTCCGGATCCTGTTGGTTGACCTTGAGCGTGCGGTCGAACGCGAGTTCGCCGCGCAGGACGTCCTCGAGGATCTCGACGGCGTTGGCGAGGCCGAAGCCGGAGCTGAGCGCCTCCTTGCGGAACTGCTTGCGGGTCAGCTCGATCTTGCGGGCCAGACTGATCTCCTCCTCGCGCGTGAGCAGCGGGATCTCCCCCATCTGCGTCAAGTACATGCGCACGGGGTCGTCGATCTTCTCGGTCATGTCGAGCATGGGCGCCGACAGATCGAGGTCCTTGCTCGAGACCAGCTCCTCCGACTCGGCCGGAGTCTCGTGCGCCGGCTCGTCCGGCGTGTCGTCGTCCTCGTCGGCCATGGACGGATCGAAGTCACCGCCGCGCTGGCCACCCTTCTTGTTGTTCGGGCGCTCGTCCTCGACCACCTCCAGGCCGGCGTCTTCGATCAACGCGATCGCCCGCTCGATCTGGTCCGGTGTGGACGCAGTGTCGGGCAGCGCGCGATTGAGCTGGATCAGCGTCACCCGCCCGTTCTTGCGCGCGCGCTTGATCAAGGTCTTGACGACGTCTTCGATTTTCTCCATGTCCGGGGGGTGGGCGGTCAGGGGTGGTGCTGCCGAAAATGTGCGTAGAAACGTCGCGTCAGGTCATCGACTTTCGATCGATCCCCAGCGACGCGAGCCTGCTCGAGTTCGACGCGCACGCGTCTGGCCTCCAAGCGGGCGATGTGTTGGCGGCGGCGACCGTCGGTGGCCTCGAAGGCCATCTCCGGCTCGCGGATGTGATGCACCCGCTCGACCGCCGCCGCAAGTACTCGCGCGGCCGGGGCCGAGTCGACGGCGATCTTGCTGAAGGCGTGTTGCGCCAGGCGCTCCATGGTCAGGGCTGCGTCCCGAGCGCAGGCGCACAACGCGGCGGCGACTTCGGCAGCAGCGGCGTCCTGGAACTCGAGCGCGGCGAGGTGAGCGTGTAGATCCGGCCGCGCCAGCACACAAGCGAGCAGGTCGACCTCGGCCTCGATGAGTGCCCTATCTACAGGCGCCCTGTCTGCGGCATCGGACGGAGCGGCGTCGGGCCGACCGGGTGACGTACCGGCGCTGACGGGCGCGCTGGCTCCGCCCCCCAGTGCGCGGGCCACGGCCGCGTCGTCGAGGAGAACCGGACGCTCTTCGCGGCCGAATCGCCCCCCGGGACCCCGACCCGAACGGCTCTTGCCGGTTCGCCGAGGTTGCGGCGCCGCAGCAGCGGTCGCCGGCGACGCCTCGGCAGCCGCCTCGGCGCCGCGCGGCCGGAGCAGCCGACGAAGGGCGCCCTCGTCGCCGCCGAACCACGGAGCCATCCGGCGCAACATGGTGTCGCGGCGGACGGGGTTCTCGACACCCGAGAGCAGGGCCGCGCACTCTTGCGCCGCCCGTGCCGCGCCCACGGCGTCGCGCAGGTCGTGACGCTCGCGCAGCAGCTTGAACCAAGACACCACGGGATCCTCCGCCTGAGCGAGCAGCGCGCGCATCCGCTGCCCGGGCTCGTCGCCCTCGGCGAGGATGTCGGCTGGATCCTTGCCCTCCGGCAAGAAGGCGATGCGAACCTCGATGTCGACGTTCGACAACTCGCGCAGCGCCCGCTCGGCGGCCTGGCGGCCGGCTCGGTCACCGTCGAAGAGCAACACGACCCCTTCGGTCGCCCACCGCAGCAGGAGCCGCGCATGGTCGGCCGTGAGCGACGTCCCCAGGGTCGCCACCGCACCCTGGAAGCCGGCCAGGTGGCAAGCGATCACGTCGGTGTAGCCCTCGACGACGATCAGGCGACGCACGCCGGCTTCCTTCGCCTGGCGCAGTCCGAACAGCAGACGGCGCTTGTTGAAGTGCGGCGACTCCGGCGAGTTGAGGTACTTGGGCTCCTGGCCCGCGGCGAGAACACGGCCGCCGAAGCCGACGATGCGTCCAGCCTCGTCGACGATGGGGAAAGTGAGGCGTCCGGCGAAGGGCTCGCGCATGCCGTCGCGGCCGAACAAGCCCGCAGCCTGCAGCAGGTCGTGCGGCAGCTTGCGCGCGCGCACGAAGCGATTGAGTTCGCCGCCGGGGGGATGGAAGCCGAGCCCGAACGCCTCGGCTGCCGCCAGGAGGCCGCGACGATCGAGGTAGGATCGCGCTGCCTCGCCGACCCCGCTCTGCAAGGCGGCCTGGAAGTACGCATTGACCGCGCCCAGGGCCTGGGCTGCGGCGGTTCGCGCACTCCGACCCTCCCCGCCACCGCCCTGCTTGAACACGCCGTCGATCGACACGCCGGCGCGCTCTGCCAGGGCCTCGAACGCCGCTCGGAAGTCGAGACCTTCCCGCTCCATCAAGAACGAGAACACGTCGCCGGCCTTGCCGCAGCCGAAGCACTTGTAGTGCTGCGTCGCCGCGTTGACCGTGAACGAGGGCGACTTCTCGGCGTGGAACGGGCACAAGCCGACCATGTTGCGGCCGGCCCTCTTCAAGGGCAGGTACCGTTCGACCAGGCTCACCAGGTCGACGGCATCCTTGATCTTCGCTTTGGCTTCCTCGAACCGGTCCATGAGAGCAGAGAAGGGGCCTGATGCGCCGACGGCGCACCCGAGCTACCCCTTCACCGGTCGACCTTTGGCAGTGCGGATCGTGCGCGCGGCGGCGCGTCCGAGGAAGCCCGTCTCTGCGAAGTGCGAAGCTGGTGGAGGCCCTTGATCGCGACAACCGCCCGTGGGGACCACCGGTTTGGGGTAACCGCGCAAGTCTACCCCGCGCCCGGCTTCGCGATCAAGGTTGCGGGCGCACGGCGCGCCAAAGTGCCGTCAGGGTGGGGAGGTCGAGGTCGCCGGGACGGCAGTCCATGAGGTCGCCCGGCCCCGGCACGGGCGGTGCCAGGGTCAGGTCCGCGGCCCCGACCGCGGCGGCCGCCAAGCGAAGGCCGTGGCGCAGCTTCTTGCGGCGAGCCGCGAACAGCGCCCGCACGAACACGGCGAACGACCGCCGCTCGGCGATCCCCCAGGACGCCGCTGGCCGCGCGGCGTCGGCCGCGAATTCGACGATCGCGGAGTCGACGTTCGGCCGCGGCCGGAACACCTCGCGCCCGACCCGGCGGACCAGACGAACTGCGAAGCAGGCCTGGACCAGCGCGGTGAGACTCCCGTACTCGGCTGTCTTGGGCCGAGCACACAGCCGCTCGGCGACCTCGAGCTGGACCAGGACCGCCGCCCGCGCCGGCAGCGTCGGCGCCCTACACAAGGCAGCCAGCACCGGGCCGGTGACCGCGTAGGGCAGGTTGGCCACCACCTTCACCGGCCCTCGGGCCTCGCGCATCGCGTCCACGACTGCCGGCGCCAATTCGCCGGCACCGGCGAGCACGTCCATGTGCAGAACCTCGACCCGCTCGCCGCCGGGCAGCGCCGCCAGGTCCTCGCGCAGGACCGAACACAACCGGGCGTCGATCTCGACGGCCACCACCCGGCGAGCTCGGGGCACCAACTCGCGCGTCAGGAAGCCGAGGCCCGCGCCGATCTCGAGCACGACGTCGTCGGCACAGACCGCGGCGGCGTCGGCGATCACGCGGTGCAGATCAGGCTCGAGCAGGAAGTTCTGGCCCAGACGCCGGCTCGGATGGAAGCCGAGCGCGGCCAGGCGTTCGCGGTAGTCGGCGAAAGAGGCGCGTTCGCTCATCGTCTGAGCGCAGCGTCGAGGAGCACGAACAGCGGCCCCGGCGTTCCGACCCGCTCGACGGCCGCGGCGAACTCGGGCGCCAGCGCCGCGCGATGGGCTGGCTCGGCCAAGAAGGTGCGCAGCAGCGCGGCAGCCCCCTCCGAGGGCACCTCACGCTCGTGCATCAAACTGGTCAGCAGCGAGCGCGGATCCGCGGCGAGGCGGACTCCGATGGTGTCGCTCCACTCGTCCGGCATGCACGACAGCGTGGGGATGCTCCCTGCGCGCAGGATGCGCCGGCCCACCGCGTCGCCCAGGCCAACGTAGGCGCCACCGACGACCTGGCGTGGCAGCGGGCGCGGCGCCGCGGCAAGCAGCGCGAACGAGGAGGCAGGTTGACCGCGCGGCAACCACGAGCGCTCGGCGAACAGGACCGGCGAAGCGACGAGGTCGCGCCAACCCGACGGGCTGAGGCTCTCGCTCCATTCGGCCACGTTGCCGACCAGGTCGTAGGGGCCGTCCGGCGAGCGTCCGGACTCGAACGTGCCGATCGCCGCCGGCTGCCGCAGACCGAGATCGGAAGTGTTGGCCCACTCGGCGCGGACGTAGTCGCCCCACGGATACCGATAGGCGCCACCGGCGCTGGCGGCGTACTCCCACTCGCTGCGCGTCGGCAGTCGGCACCAACGCCAGCCGGCGTAGGCGCGCGCGGTGTCGAGGTCGACCCGAGTCGCCGGACGGAGCGACGCCGGATCGTCCTCGGCGACCGCGTCCCCGTCGTCGGCTACCCAACCGGCAGGCGGACGCCGCTGAGTGACGGCCAGCCACTGGCCGAAGTCCCGCCGGCTCACCTCGAAGCGGTCCAGGAAGTACGGCCCCCCCTTCGCGTCGTTGCGCGCGACGAGGACGAGGTCGCGGAAGATGCCCCACCGCTCGTGCCGCGCCGGAACGGGCCGCGCCGGTGTGTCGCCAGCGCAGGCCGCCAGCACCAGCGCGCAGGCGCCCGGCAGCGGCAGCTGCGCCCGCCGTGTCATCGCATGACCAGGATCTCGACGCGCCGATTCTTGCGCTTGGCATCCTCGGTGTTGCCGGGGTCGTTCGGCCGGTGCTCGCCGAAGCCCGCCACGAACAGCCGCTCGGCGGGCACGCCGTTGCTCACCAGGAACTCACCGACCACGCTGGCCCGCTCGGCCGACAGCTGCAGGTTGGTGCGCCACCGGCTGCGCGCGATCGGGTCGTTGTCCGTGTGGCCGTCGACGCGCACATTGCGGCCGGTCTTGACCAGCTCGGCCACGAGCTTCTTCAGCGTGTCCTTGCCGGTCTCCTTGAGCACCGCCTGGCCCGGGTCGAAGAGCACCGCGCCCTCCACCTGGAAACCGACGCCGTCAGGACGCTCGACGATCGAGACACCTTCCATGGGCACCAACGACACCGGGTTGGTCCCACGCTCGGCCTTGAGCTGCTCGAGCGTCTGCTGCAGGCGGCGCTGCAGGTCGCGCACCGCACTGGCCTCGCTGGCGGTGGACTCGAGCGCACTGGCGTGCTCCTCGATGCTCTGCAAGCGCCCCTGCAGCTCCTTCTGGTAGCGCAGCAAGTCGTCGTGCTGGGCCGCCAGAGCCTCCTTCTCGCCCTTGAGGCGCATGTACTCGTCCGTGCTGATACACGAGGTCAGACCGACGAGCGAAACGAGACCGAGCAGAACGGGATGGCGTGACATGACCCCTCCGAAGGGCGCAGCGCAGTGGCGTTGGGAGCAGCTAGGACGAAGAGCTGCCCGGCGCCTCCCGGCCGCCCTCACCCTGGGGTGCAGCGAGCCGAAGTCTTCGCGCGGCAGCGCGCTCCACTCTTTAGCAAAGCGCGGCGTCCAGTTCACGCGCCGAGATCGGCTTCGGCGCGCCGGGGCCGGATCCCGCGGTGACGCTGCGTCACTCGCTGGCGAACAGGCCGGTCAGGCCGCCCGGCGGAGTATTCGCCGCGATGGAATACAGCACGAACAGGCCATAGACACAGACCAGGCAGCTGACGATCGCCACCGCCGTCACCCAACCCGGCTCCGTCGCCTCTGCTTCGACGGGCTCGGCCACGGCGACGCGCGCCGACCGCGCGCGTGTGGTCGAGCGCGACGGGCGCGACTCCTCCACGTCGTCCTCGGCCAGCAAGGTGTCCTCGTCGCTGATCTCCTCCGTGACCATGCCCGTGTCGTCCTCGAGCGCGTCGGCGAACATGAGCTCCTCCTCGCCCTTGCGCTTGCGCGACAGGGAGTCGACGTCTTCGCGGCGGAACTTCATCGACGACCCCTCGCGGAACGCGCGGATATCGCCCTCGGACACCATGCGTCGCAGGTCTTCCTCGCGCATGTTGAGTTCGGCCAGGGTCTTCTCGAAGGAGATGTATTCGTCTTTGCTCGGGCTCACGGGTTGGACTCCAGGGATCGGGATGCGGGGTTGAGGGGTCGCGATTGCAGACTCGACGTCTACCTTCGGTCGGAATGGATGGGTCGCTCGGCCGGGTCGTCGCGCGTCGGCCGCTCGCGGCCCTCGAACTTGCGCTTCAACTGGTCGAAGTTGAACTCGGACAGGTCATTGTAGCCCTCGAGCTGCAGGTCGAGGTCGATACGCCGCGCGCCGACCAGGAAGACCTTGGCCGAGTCGGGGCTGCCCCCGCGCGCCTCGTACACCGCCAGCTGCTTGTGCACCGTGTCGAGCACGTAGAGCACCGACGTGCCGACGCCGTAGCTGCCGGTCACGGCGATCATGCCGTTGGCCGATCCTGCGCTTCCACCGTCACCGCCCCACACGAGCGGCGCGGGCGCCGCCGGCGCAGCGCCCGGCGGCGGCGAGGGCTGCGGGCGCGGACGCTGCGGCCCGCGGTCTTGCGCGGCGAGGGTGTCGCGTCCGGCGACGGTCACGCCCGCGAAGAAGGCGGCAGCAGCGACGATCGCGAGCGCGATGGCCGAAGGGACCTTGGTCATCGGTGGAGCAACGAGGGGTCTGAGCGGAAACCGGGGGCCGCGGAATGATAGCACGGGCGTCCTGGGAGTCGCCAAAAAGCTCGCCCCGTGGCCACCAGCCGACCGTTCGATCCGCGAGCGACGGCAACAGCCGATGGCGTCGTGCCGAGGGGCCCGCGCCAGCGGTGCGCGTCGACCTCACCCGGGCTCGGCGCAGGGAAGCAGGATGCGCACCCGGAAGCCCTGCCCGACGTCGGAGTCGACCTCGAGCGTGCCCCCGTGGTTGGCCACGATCGAGTAGCTGATGAACATCCCGAGTCCGGTGGCGTCGGCTTTGCCCTTGGCGGAGAAGAACGGATCGAACACCCGACCGAGGTCCGCCTTGGGCATCCCCGGCCCGTTGTCCTCGACGAAGATCTCGACCTGGTTGTCGACCTGCCGCGCGCGCACGGCGATGAACCGCTCGCCCGGGCGCCCGGCCAGAACGTCGAGAGCGTTGAGCAGCACGTTGAGCAGGACCTGCTGCAACTCGTGCATGTCGCCGTGCAGGTCGGGCAGCGCCGGCTCGACCGTCACCGACAACCGCACGCCTTCCTTGCCCAGACGGTGCTCGACCAGGGCGCGAGCACCGTCGATGGCGGCGACCGCCGGGAAGCGCACCGCCTGGCCCTGCCGGGGCGAGAAGTCCAGCACCCGCCGCGCGATCTTGCCGACGCGCTCGAGCCCTTCTTGGATGAGCAGCAGGTAGCGCCGGTCACGCTCGTCCATTCCCTGGCGTTCGAGCAGGCGACGCGTGGCATTGAGCATGCCGCCGATCGGGTTGTTGATCTCGTGGGCGATCCCGGCGGCCAACGTGCCGACGGTGGCCAGGCGCCCCGACAGGACCAACGCCCGCTCCTTGCGTGCCGCCTCCTCGGTGGCGCGCTTGACCGCCGCGTCGAGCTCTTGGGTGTGGCCCGTCACCCGTCGGGCCATGGCGTTGAAGTCCGCCACCAACGATGCCAGTTCGTGCGCCGGCGGCAGGACCGGGACCGCCACGTCGAGATCGCCGGCCCCCACACGGGTCGCCGCCGCAGCGAGATCGCGCAGCGGGCGCGCCACGGCACGGTCGATCGCCCAGCGCGCCAGCACCACGGTGAGGAGAGTCGCCAGCACCAGCGACGTCGCCAGGACCCACAGGCGCAGGCGCGGTGGCGGCGGTAGGTGTGGCTGGAACCAGGCGCCAGCGACGACGTGCTCGCCGCTCTTGATCGGCACGCAGAATCCGTCGCTGACCGGGATCAGAGCGCGCTCGCGCATCGCCTGCTGGATCCCGGCGCGCACCTCCTGCAGCGGGAACGTGCGGTTGTCGCGGCGCGCCGCCCCGGTCGGGTTGATGTCGACGAAGCCCGGCGCCTCCGGACTCACGCCGTTGGTCACCAGCACGTCCTTGAACACGCCGCGGAACGTGTCGATGGTGAGCAGCGCGCGCACCGTCGCCAGCGGCGAACGCGTCTCCTCGCCGTAGGCCTTGCGCAGGATGCCGGCCAGGAAGTTCTCGTACACGGCGCGGGCGTTGCTGCGCCAGCGCTCGAACGACAGCGTCTGCGTCGTCTGCACTGCCCCCAGCACCAGCAGGTTGAGCACGACCACGATCAGGAGCACACGGCCCCGGATCGACGTCAGGATCGCCAGCACCGACGACCCGCCTCGAAGCCGCGCCGTTGGCCTTCCGAGCGCACGCCTAGAGCTTCTCCATCAGCTTCAACAGCGGCGCGAACAGCGCGTACACGATGAAGCCGACGAACACCGCCAGGATGACGATGATGATCGGCTCGATGATCTTGAAGGTGGTGTCGATGGTGCGGTCGACCTCGCGTTCGTAGCGGTCGGCGACCTTGGCCAGCATGCGGTCGAGTTCGCCGGTCTGCTCGCCGACGTCCACCATGTTGACGACGATGTCGTCGAACAGGCCGCTCTCACCCATCGGCACGGCGATGCCGGCGCCCTCGCGGATCGAGGCGTGTACGCGCTGCACGGCCTCGCTGACCCGCAGGTTCGGCACCGCGCCCTTGACGATCTCCAGCGCTTCGAGGTGCGGCACGCCGCTCTGGATGAGGGTGCCGAAGGTGCGCGAGAAGCGCGCGACGACGGCCTTGTTCACCAGGGTCCCGAAGATCGGCAGCCGCATCACGGCAGTGTCGCGGAAACGACGGTAGCCGAGCACGCGCGCCACCAGCAGGCGGTGCAGCCCGACGATCAAGACCACCGCCAGGACGTAGGTCCACCACCAGTGCTTCATGTGCTCGCCGAAGGCGATGACCTGGCGCGTCGCCCAGGGCATCGCTTCCAGCGTGCCGAACTGTTGCATGAAGATGTCTTTGAACTTGGGGATCACCAGCACGAACACCAGGATCAGCACCGCGATCGCCACGACGACGATGGCGATCGGGTAGGCCAGCGCGCCCTTGACCCGACTCTTGATGTTCTCGGCCTTCTCCAGGAACGACGACAGCCGGTTGAGGATCTCCTCCTGCACACCGCCTGCCTCGCCTGCCGCGACCATGTTGGTGTAGAGGCGATCGAAGATGCGCGGGTGCTTGGCCAGCGACTCGGAGAACGCGGTGCCGGCCTCGACGTCCTCCAGCACCTCGGCGACGCTGCGCTTCAACGTGCCAGGAGCCATCTGCCCTTGCAGGATGCGCAGACACTTGGTCACCGGGATGCCGGCGTCGAGCAGCACCGCCAGTTGGCTGGTGAACTCGGCCAGCGCCCGCTGCGTGACGCGGCGGCCGCCGAGCAACGGGGCGCGCTCGCCGGCGGGTGTGACGGCGGTGCCAGGACCCGGTCGCGGCGCGGCGACCCTACGCTGGAGCTTCTTGGGCATGCAGGTGTGCGACGGCGAGCGCCTTCGTGGGCACGCGGGGCCGGCGTGCGGGATGGGATCGTGCCGGCCGCACGTCGCCCTGTAAAGCGCGCAACCGGGAGCAGCGGCTGGCTCGGCGCCGCCGGCCGCCTACCGATCATCGGCCACCGGCGGGCGCCTGGCCCCAATCGGGCTCCACCAGAGCACCCTTCAGCTCCGAGGCGTACAGGAAGAACTGCTTGTAGAACTCCGCGTGCCGCTCCCTGTACCCGGCATCGAACGGCTGCCCCAGGATCTCCTTGCGTCGCTCCTCGAGGTAGCTGCCGAACGCCCGCCGCGTGTTCTCGAGCACGTTGCGCACGGGCCCCGGCAGCGCGTGCCCGCGCCGGGCGAGCAGCGCCTCGTAGGCATCGGCGCGCCGCAGGTAAGCCTCGTACTGGTGCATGATCCCGTACAGAGCCAGCAGGTTGAGCTGCAGCGGCTCGTCGTCCTCGTCGCGGTAGCCATCGTCGTCGACGGTGAACGTCCCCGCCTTGCCGCCTCCCTCCGGCATGGCATCGAACACCGTCCGGGCCAGCAGGAGATTGCCGGCGCGCGAGGGGTGCACGTAGTCGAGCATCAGGTCGAAGCCAGGCAGACCGTCGGCCGCCGCCACGCGGAAGGCGGCGACGGCGTCCACCAGATGGGCGCCGGGGCACGCCGCGACCACCTCGCGGGCGATGTCCTGGAACGGCTGCGCCGCCCGGAACGGATTGCGGTCGTTGTCCCGCGCCGCGGCGTAGGCGGCGTAGGCCTCGTCGTAGCGCTGCAGGGCATCGAGGGCCTTGCCGCGCCTGAACAGCGCGTCGGCGTGCTCGGGGTCGACCTGCAGAGCGGCATCCAACGCCACCAGCGCCGTCCCCGGATCGCCGCCCATCAGGCTCGCCAGACCGCGCCGGTAGGCGTCCTCGAACCGGGTCCTCGTCGCCTCGTCGGCCGGGGAGTCCGACACCGCCGGGCTCCAGTCGCGCAGGTTCACGGGCACGGTCAGCACGTACACGGGCACACCGCGCCGCGCGCACTCCGTCACCATGTGCTCCAACGAGTAGCGGTAGTGACGCTTGACGGCCTCGTACTGCGCCGGATCGGAGCGCAGGGCCGAGGCGATCCGCTCGGTGTGCGTCCACAGGTGCGCGTTGGCATCGGTGCGTTCCCTCGCTGAAAGGACGTTGCCCGGCGAGGACCGCGCCGACCACCACTGCGACAGCTTGGTCAGCAGCACGGAGTGCGCGCGCAGTCCCTCGACCAGGCCCTTGCCCGGGTAGTCGAGAAGGTAGGAGCGGCGCTCGACGAACTCGTTGTTGCCGGTGTAGAGCACCACCGCGTCCGGCTGACTGTCGATGGCGTCGTCGAAGATCATGCGCACCCGGTAGCTGGCGCAGGCATGCGCTCCGAGGTTGATCACCTCCACCGTCTTGTCCGGGCAGGCGCGCGCCAGCGCGCGCTGCAGGTAGTCGGTCCAGCGCTGCGGTGGACGGTGCGGGTAGCCGGCGTTGGCCGAGCCGCCGAACGCCACGACGCGCAGCGTTCCCGGCGGCTTGCGCACCGCGAAGGTGGCGCCGCTCTCGGCACCGTAGGCCTGGGGATGCGAGAAGACGAACACCTCCTCGCCGTCGACCACCCGCCGCATCAACGCCGAGGTTCGGCCGACGAGCGCCAGGTAGGGATCGAGTTCCGTGTCGGGCCAAACCAGGCGCGCGGCGCCCTCGAAGGCGAGGGCCAGGACGACCGGCGCGAGCAACAGGACGGTGCGGAAAACGAGGCGCCGGCGGCGGCTCAGCGGAGGTGTCTTGGGTCGTGCGATGGCGGTGGCCGAGTCGGGAGGAAGGCAAGCCGATCGTCGAGCGCCAGCCGGCGGGTGTAAAGACGTCTCTCCCGCGGATCCACGGCGCCCGCCCCGCCGCGGTCACGAGGCCCACGGCACCGGCGTTCGCGTTCAGGATCGCAGCAGCACCCGCACCAGCGCCCAGCTCCCGACGACGATGGCCACGGCCAACGCGGCCAGGGGCCACATCGGTCGGCGCAGCTTGGGCAGGTCCGCCTGCAGCATCGGCAGACGGACCCCCTCGCGCTGCGGCGGCTCGACCGTCGTGAGCGCACGCGCGGCCGGGTCGCCGCAGGCGCGCAGACCTACCACGATCGCCGTGGCGTTGTCGGCGCCGCCGGCCTCGATCGCCAGGCGTACCAACTCGTGCGCCGCCGCCTGCGCCGGCATGCGGCGCAGAGTCTGCGCCAGACTCACCGCGTCGACAGCGTCCCACAGCCCGTCGGTGGCGAGCACGAGGACGTCGCCGGGCTCGACCGGATGGGTCATCACGTCGGCGTCCTCGCGCTCGCGGCCGGCCCCAACGCAGCGCACCAGCTGATGCTCGGCGCGCCGCACCGCGTGATCGACGGTCAGCTGGCGCAAGTTCTCGCCGCGGAGGAGCAGGCAGCGGCTGTCGCCGACGTGGCCGACCACCACGCGGTCGCCCAGCAGGTTCACCGCGGTGAGCGTCGTGCCCATGTCCTTGAGCCGCGGTTGCTCCTTGGCCAGACGGTAGAGGCGAGCGCACGCCGAGGCGAACGCACGCGTCATGCGCGCCTCCGGCGCCTCGTGTGGAGGCGCCTCGACGAAAGCCATGGCGAGCGCACGCACCGCGGCGCGGCTGGCCTCGGCGCCGCCCGACGCACCACCCATCCCGTCGGCGATGACGAACAGGAGACCGATGGCGGCGCGTTCGTCGTTCGCGGCGGGGCAGTAGGCGAGGTAGTCGTCCTCGTTGGTCGTGCGCACGCGCCCGGTGTGGGTGTCGACGCCGAAGTCCAGATCGTCGGTGATCCTCATCGCCGTCCCTCGGTGCGTGGCACGCGGCGGCGTTCGACGCCGAGCATCACGGCAGCTGCCTCAAGTCGAAGCTCACCGAGCCGACGCGCCCGGTGATGGTCTGCACCAGGACCTGCAGGCGATCGCCTGCCGGCAGCCGCGGCAAGGACGCGTGGTAGCGCAGCGCATCGCCCGCCGGCAGGCGCGACCCCAGGAAAGCGCGGTGGAACCCATCGAATGCGTCACCCGCGACCACCTCGTCGTCGACGCGCAGCCGCAGGAAGCTCACCGACTCCCGCGCCGTCACGTCGAGCCCGAGCGACCCGTCGCGGCCACGCTGCACCTCGATCGCCGCGGGCTGGCGGCGCGTCAGACGATCGGCCACGTCGACCGACTTGAGCCGCTGCGCCAATCCGATCATCAGCCGCTGCTCGACCACCACCCGCACGCTCTGCACCACGCGTTCGTCGTCGTCGCCCACCCAGAACGGCGGCACCAGGATCGACTGGATCCATCCCCACACCCCGCTGCGCTCGAGCAGCGACAGGTCGACGGTGCTGGCGCCGATGACCAGCTCCTGCACGGCGTGGCCGTCGTGCACGTCGCGCAACGACGCGCGCAGCGACGCGCGCGACTCGTAGCCGTGGTCGGGAATGAGGGCGCCGAGGCCGACCAAGAGCCAGGTCGACAGCGTGATCGGCCACTGGCCGTTCACTCCCAGCGCCTGGACGGGCCCATCGTCGAGCCGCTCGAGGACCAGCAGGTAGTCGTGACCGTCGGCGCGCGCTTGGCGCAGCACGCCGTCGAAGGCCGGCACGTCGCCGACCTGCGCCGCGCTGGCTCCCGCCAGCGCCTGTCGCTCGGCGCTCGAGCGGGCGTCGGTCTCGGTGCGCACGAAGACGCGCGCCCGCACCAGCAGGTCGCCCACCGCGGCCAGGGCGAAGGCCTCGTCGGACGCCGTCGAGAACGTTCGGCCCTTGGAGCCGTCGCCGGCCTCGACACCGCCGTCCCGCAGGAACGCGCCACCGGTCAGCAACACCGAGCAAGGCAGCGCCGGACGGTCGGCGAGGAACGACAGGTCGGCTCCCTCCGGCGAGCGGCAGGCGCTGACGAGCGAGACCAGGCCCACGAACCCGATTCGTCGAACTGGCGCCGGCATCATCGCGATCGCACCCGCGCCAGGAAGCGGCGTCCACCGCACAGGCGGACACCGAGCACCGCGAGGTGCGGATCGACCTCGTCCGGCAGAACGCCGCTGCCGTCGCGCGCCATCTGCAGCACGCGCACCACGCCCGGCACCCGCGCCGGCCACCGCCCCTTGGCGTGCACGGCGTTGCCCGGCGCCGCAGTCGCCAGTTCGTCCAGCGCCAGGCCACGCACGCTGCCGAAACGGAGCAGCGAGCGCGCGACTTCCGGCCGCAGGCGGCCGCTGGCGAGTGCCGACACCGCCTCGAGGTGGCGCACGTGGTCGGCCGAGGCTTCGAACATGGTGCTGTCGCCAGGCGCCGCAGGGACGTCGCCCACCCACTCGCGCACGCCGAAGTCGAGCCCGGTCATCTCGACCCCGAAGTCGGTCACCACCCGGTCGCCCGCCGCCGCCAGCTCGCGCGCCGTCGGCGGCCACCGCGCCGGATCGGGGCGGGCGGCAGCGGCGGCGCTCGACGACACGACCCGCACGCCGCCGGCTCTCTCGGCTCCGTTGAGGCGCAGCTCGGACGCGATCGCCGCCGGCTCGGAGCCGAGCGCGGCCAGTTCCAACTCGACCCCCATCGGCAGGCGCAGCAAGTCCGGTTCGCGAACCAGCAGCCAGCCGACGGCGCGGCTGAACGTGTAGGCCTGGTAGAAGTCGAGACCGGTCACCGGGCGGTCGCCGCCGGCGCTCACCGCCTGTGCGAAGCCTTCGACCTGGCCACGGTGGATGTGCGGCACGAGGTTCTCGAGCCGCAACCGGTCGGGCCCGCGGACGTCGCCGTGATGCACCAGCTCGCTGACGGGCAGCGGATCCCCCCGCTCGCGCGCCGCCGCCAACGCGCGGATCACTGCCGCGTATTCGGCGCGCGTCACCTCGTGCTGCTGCAGGTAGCAGTCCTCGACGTTGCGCACCTCGACCGCGGGGCTGGGGCGGAAGGTGGCGCGCGCCTCGGTGCCGGCCGGCACCGGGTCGGGCCACGACCTGCCGATACCAGGCCCCAGGATCGGCACCATGAGCACGTCGGCGAGCGGTGGCGGCACCGGGTCGGAGCCAGCGAGGTCCCCCAGTCGCTGCGGCTCCAGCGTCGTGCGGCTGGTTCGCGCCCGCACCTCGAAGTCGTGCCGCCCGTCCGGCGCCACGAGTCGCAGAGCGAACGGCGCGCTGAGGCGATTCTCGGCGAACTCGTCGGGACCCAGGCCGCCGAGGCGCGCCAGCGCCTGCAGGCGCTCGAACGGCAGCTCGAACTCCAGTTCGCAGCCACCGCCACGACCTGCCGCCACCGACCGCGGGCGGCACGGGACCGTGTCGAGGTACAGCTCCAGAGAGTCCCCGGGAGCGTAGGGCAGCGGCGCGTCGACGACGAAGCGAGCCGCCTGACCGTACTCGACGTGCACTTCGCTGGTGCGGGCGCGCGGTCCCTCGTCGTGCCAGAAGAACCGCATGAGCTCCACCGGACGCTGGCCGTCGACCTCGACCGCGTCGGTCAAGGGTGGGGCCGTACGGTCGCCACGCAGGACGGTCACCGGCCGGTCGAGCGCGTCGCGCAGCTCCACTCCGAGGACGTTCTCGCCGCGCCATGGCTGCAAGCGCGGCAGGAGGGGATCGGTCTCACTCTCACGCTCGGGCAACGCGTGCGCGGCTGGCCGCGCCGACCCGAACCAGACACTGCCACGCAACCAACGCGAATCGGGAGGATCGAGGCTCCAGGCGCGGCCGTCGCCGAGCGTGTCGTTCTGCCACGACAGGGCCCCTGTCTCCGCGAGCTGTGGCAAGAACCGGCAGTCGCTGGTGTCGGGGATGCGCAGTGTGATCGGTTCGCGGCGCACCAGCACCTGGTAGGCGGCCTCCTGCTCGTCGCCACCGATCGTGGCGCGTGCGTGCACGGTCAGGTGGTAGCGCCCGTCACGCGCAGCGGCCATGACGATGGTGCCGCCGCCGTCCACCACGTCGACGACGCGAACCATCTCCGCGTTCGGCTCGCCTCCATCGGCGGTGACCACGTCGACCGACTGCGGCCGGTAGAACGGATTGCAGCGGAAGACGAGCGCCGCGGGCCGCCCGTCCCAGAGCACGCCGCCCTTGGCCACGACTGCCCGTCCGACGCGGCCCGCCGACGCAGCGACCGCGTCGGCACCGGCCGGGGTCAAGACCGCGTCGAGGCGCTCGGTCGCGAACGTGTAGGCGTCCGTGTAGCGCGCTTCGTTGCCCGCGGCGTCGGCGAGCAACAACTCGTAGCGACCGTCCGGGGGCAGGCCGGGCGCTGTCGGCTTCCAGGTGACGTCGACTCCGGATCCGGCTTCGTCGAGGTCGTCGCAGGGAGTCGGCGCGCCGAGCGGGCCGAACGCGACCCGGAGAGCCGGCTCGCTCCCGGACAGTTCGACCCGCAGGCGCACGCCGTTGGAGCCCACCAGCAGCCGCCGCGCCTCGGCCCGGGCGCCGACCACCCGCACGATCCGCGGCGCACCGAGATCGACCACCGGGCAGAGCATGTCGTCGGTGCGCACGACGTTGCCGGCAGCGTCCTTGCCGACCAACCGCAGCGTCACCTCGCGAACCGGGGACGGAGGCGGGAACGCCGCCCCGAGCAGTTCGCGCGCGGCCACCGCCTTCCCTTCGAGCGGCAGCGACGCGCGCGTGCACGAGCCCGCGTGCTCGACTTCCAAGGTGAGCTCCGACGGCTGCTGGTCGCTCATCTCCCAGCGGAACGTCGACTCCTCGCGGACGCTGCCCGCGTCGCCGAGCCCCTGTGCCGACCAGGTGAGCACGGGCGGGTCGTCGTCGATGCGCAGCGCGGCGTAGGCGAGCGGCGGCTTTCCGGGCACGACGAACTTCAGGAACACCGGACCCTGCCGGGAGAACGTCTTGACGACGTCGATCAACTTGGCGTAGTCGGGCTGGCGCACGTCCAGCGAGAACGTGCTACCGCGGACCTCCGGGTGCACCTGCTGCCGCGCCACCTGCTCGGCGCTCTGCCACACTTCCACCGTCAAGCGGCCGACGTCGAAGTCGCCGAAGTCGAAGTGCAACGGCGTGAGCTTGCGGCTGGGCAAGGGTGTGACCTTGACGCCGACCGGCATCGACGGCAACAGCTCGAGATCGTGCGAGGGCGTGAGGCTGAGGAACGGCGCCGGCCGCGTACCCGCGAAGGTCAGGGCCAGACCCGCGGTTGCGACAAGGAGGGCGCCGAGCGCCAGCACGCGCGGGCGGCCGCTGCCCGGCGCCGCGATCGCCGCCAGCTCTGCCAGCACGACCGTGGCACTCGCCGGGCGATCGCCGGGCTCGCGCGCCAGCAGGGACTCCACCAGACGCTGCAATCGGCGCGGCACGCGCCAACGCGGCACGAACGGCGCCAGCTCGCCGCGCAGGGTCGCCGCGGCGTGCTCGCGGGGCGTGCGTCCGTCCGTCGGCACGCGCCCACACAGCAACTCGTAGGCGATCACGCCGAGGCCGTACAAGTCGGCGCGAGCATCCACGTCGAGGCCGGCGAGGTGTTCGGGAGCGGCGTAGGGCGGACTGGCGAAGGCGGAGAGCGCGTCGTCGCCGGCACCCGGCGGGCGCTCGCGGCCGCCGCGAGCGATGCCGAAGTCGAGCACCTTGGCGTGCGGCCGCCCGTGGCGCACGTCGACCATGATGTTGCGGGGCGTCAGGTCTCGGTGCACCAGGCCGACCCCGTGCGCCGCTGCCAGCGCGGCGCAGACTTGCCGCAGGATCTCCACCACCGCCTCGGGCCGCATCGGTGTGCTGGCCTGCAGCCACTCGTGCAACGTGTTGCCCGGCACCAACTCCTGCGCGATGAAGATCGAACCGTCCTGCGTCTCGCCGACGTCCAGGATGCGCGCGGTGTGCTCGTGCACGACGCGTCCGGCCTTGCGCGCCTCGGCCAGGAACTGCGCGCGGTACTCGGCGCGGCCCGCGAGACGAGGGTGCAGGAGCTTCAGCGCGACCGGCATCAGCGACACTTCGTGCGTCGCGCGGAACACGGCGCCCATGCCGCCGCGCCCCAGCACGCCGGCGACCCGGTACTTGCCGTCGACCAGCGTGCCGAGCAGAGGGTGAGTCGCATCCTCCTCGCCGCGGCGTACGGGAAAGTGGATCTCGTCGGTGCCGAGGAGGCGGCCGCCGCAAGCCGCACAGGCCGTCGCGTCGGTCGCCGCAACACCCTCGCAGGAAAGACAGATCTTCATTCGCCGACGATCGCCCCCGCCGCGGGCCGCATGCGGCATCCCGCCACAGGATCCGCAATCGACAGTGGAGCGGGGACGACCCCGGGCCGCAAGTGCCGCTCGGGCGTGGCGGGTTTCGCACCATGGCGAGCGACGGGCCACACCTGCGAGCGGGCCGTCAGGGTTCGCAGCACTCGCGGCGCGTGGCTCTCGCGCCTCGCGGGGCATGGCGCGGCCGCGCGGCCACCGATCACGGCGGCGCGGCGTCCCCGGTCTCGTAGACGACCCACGCCTGCCATCGCTTGGCGAAGCGCAAATCGGCAGCCGCCACACCCACGAGACCCGGATGCGCGGCGAGGAGCTGGCGCAGGACGCCCGCCTTGGTGGCAGCCTCCACCCGCGGCGCCTCGCTCCCCACCGGATGGTCGTAGTCGAACCACACGAGCTTGCCGTCGGCGCGCTGCACGGCGACACGAACTTCGCACAGGCGCGTCGGGTCGGCGGCGTAGCCGAGGTTGGACACATCCACCTGCCGCAGCGGCGGCAGGCCGGGAACGACGTCCGCGATGTGGTCGCCCCATTCCGCGGCCACCGCCGCCGCCGCGCGCACGGCAGGGTCCGGGTGGGGCCGGCCGAGCACGACGTCGGCAGGCGGCGCGGTCACCTGCGCCAACACGGACGGGAGCTCGGACCGCGGCGGGCAGGGCAAGCACACGCCGTCGCGGTCGCAGGCGACGTCGCGCTGCCCCGCCACCTCCAACCGGATGAGCGGCGCACGCAACGTCAGCTCGACGCGCAGGCGATCCGGGTAGACGCGATGGAGATGGATGTCGCGCACCCAGGGCACGGCTTGGAGCGTCGACCGCAACAGCGTCGTCGCCCGATCGTCGAGCAGACCGACCCGACCGCGCAACGCGGTGGCGAGGTCGAGCGACACTGCCGTGAGAGTGTCGCCGCGAAGCCACTCGGGTAGGGAGACGAAGCCGACGCGGTCGAGGTCCACCTGCGCGCCCTTCGGCGCCGATCGTTGCAGCGCCTGCCACCGACCGCGCGCCACCGCCCAGGCCCTCGGCCCGGCAGCGACCACGGTCACCACGAACATCACCCAGACCGTGATGCGGACGCACCACAAGCCCGGCCCGGCTCCCCGAGGAGCCGCCGACGCACGTCCCACCGATCGCGCAGCCGATGCCACCGACCCGAACCACCACCCGTCGACACTGCGCCGACGCCCGTCGCGCGGCAAGGAACCGCACGCACCTGCGCCGCACTGCCTCAGAGATCAGCAACGATGCGCTGCGAGCCCGCCCGCAGTCGCCGGCGCGACGTCGGGTGACCTGCTCGCACGCCTCGCCGCCGCGATCAGTTGAGCCGCGTGACCGCCGGCTTCTGGTTCTCCGGCGAGCGCGCGTTCTCGGAGCGCCCCGGGGTGCCCATCAAATGGTCGCAGTCCTCGACGAAGATCTGCAGCGTCTCGAGGACGCTCTCCGCCAAGGCGCGATCGAGATTCACGTCCTTGTCCTTCGCCAGGTCGAGCTCGTGCTCGAGCAGGCGTGCGGTGACTTTGACCTGGGCCAACCGACGGTGCATCTGGCTGCCGGCATCGACTGATTTCATGGTCCACCTCCCTGAGGCTTGGCGATCTACGTGTTGTGCTCCGCCCTGGAACACCAACAAGATCTGGGACCATAGCGATGACCCTCGGCGAATCAACGAAGTTGGTCAAGTTCGACGGCCAATGATGCAGGTTGTGGAAAGGCCGTGCAAAGCTGTCGAGCCCCAATCGACACGCAGCCGGAACCATCGCCTCCGCGGTACGCGACGCCTGCACGAACAACTCGCCACTCGGCGCATTCGCCGCGACTTTGACCGTGGATCCGCCCGTCCCCGCGGCGAGGATGCTGCGCGAGCCTCATGCAGTTCAAGGGTTACACGCTCACGGCGTTCCAGGTGCACGCCATCGAGGCGATCCGGAGGGGCGACAACGTGCTGCTGTCGGCGCCCACCGGTTCGGGCAAGACATTGGTGGCCGAGTACGCGGTCGAGGACGCGGTCGGCAAAGGGCGCCGCGCCATCTACACCAGCCCGATCAAGGCCCTGTCGAATCAGAAGTACCGCGACTTCAAGGCCGACGGCATCGAAGTCGGCCTCATGACCGGCGACCTCAGCCTCAACCCCGACGCGCCGCTGGTCATCATGACGACCGAGATCTTCCGCAACGCGGTGTTCGAGGACCCGCGTCGCTTCGACGCCGTCGACTTCGTGATCTTCGACGAGATCCACTTCCTCGACGATCCCGAGCGCGGCACCGTGTGGGAAGAGAGTCTGATGTTCGCGCCCGAGCACGTGCGCTTCGTGTGCCTGTCGGCGACCATCAGCAACCTGATCCAGTTCGGGAAGTGGATCGAGCAGACCCGCCCACACGCGCTCGCCGTCATCCGCCACGACAAGCGCCCGGTGCCGCTGCGCCACCTGCTGTTCCACGTCGACGCCGGCGTCTTCAACCTGGCCCAACGCAAGCGGGCGGTGACCAACATGCGGCGCGCGCAAACCAAGCATCGCCGCAGGGGACGACAGGGTCGCGACGAGCGCAGCCGGCGCCGCACCCCGCGCCAGGCGCAGCTGCAGACCGAGCTGCTGCTCGACGACGTGCTCGGCCAGGAGTTGCTGCCGGTCCTGTTCTTCTGCTTCAGCCGCCGAGAGTGCGAGGTGAAGGCGCGCGCCAACGTCGGCCGACCGCCGATGCGCGAAGACGAGCGGCGCCGGATCGGCCGCCTGTTCGACGACATTTGCGGCAAGTTCGAACTGCGCCCCGACCGCGATCAGACCCTGGTGCAGATGCGCAACCGTGCCACCGGCGGCGTCGCCTTCCACCACGCCGGCATGCTGCCGATCCACAAGGAGATCGTCGAGCGCCTGTTCACCTCGGGGCTGCTCAAGCTGCTGTTCACCACCGAGACCTTCGCGCTCGGCATCAACATGCCGGCACGCACGGTGATCTTCGACAGCCTGCGCAAGTTCGACGGCGTGTCGTTCGACTACATGCGCACGCGCGACTACATGCAGATGGCCGGGCGCGCCGGCCGCCTCGGCATCGACACCGAGGGCACGGTCATCTCGATCCTCGACGACGACGACCTGGAGGACGCGCCGCTCACCGCGCTGTTCGGCGACAAGGTCGAGCCGGTCACGTCGCGCTTCAACCTGTCGTACTCGACGATCATCAACCTGTACTCGCGCATGGGCCTCGGCCTTCTGGACGCCTACGACCGTTCGTTCGCCGCGTTCCAGGCGGCGTCGGGGTCGCAGAAGCGCCAGGACCGCGCGCGTTCGGTGGCGCGGGCGGCGCTGCGCGCCCGCATCGAAATCCTCGTCGAGGCCGGCTACATCGACGACGACGGGCTGTTGCCGCGCGGCCGCATGGCGCAGCGCATCAACGGCTACGAGATCCAGGTCACCGAGCTGCTGTTCGACGGCGTGCTCGAAGAGCTGGACGTCCACCAGATGGCCGCCACCTTCACGGCACTCGTCCACGAGGAGCGGCGCAGCGACGGCACCGGCCTGGCGAGCGGGATGGGCAAGCTGCGCACCCGCATCGCCCAGGCGGTGCGCCGCTTCGCCGCTGTGGAACTCGCGCACGGCTGCAACGAGACCCTCAAGTTGCCGGAATTCGGCCTGGCGAGCGCAGTGCTCGCCTGGAGCAGCGGCGCGACCCTGGCCGACACGACCCGCATGGCCGGCAGCGACGGCGGCGATTTCGTGCGCACCCTGCGCATGGCCATCCAGATGATGCGGCAGCTGCAGCACGCGCTGCCCCCTGGCTACTCCCTGCGCCATCGCCTCGACGAAGCGGTGGTGAGCATCAACCGCGACGCCGTCGACGCCAAACGACAGTTCGAGCTGGGATGAGGCGGCGGTCGCTGCGACGCCGCGTCGCCGGCATCCTGGCCCGTCTCGCCGCCGCCCTGCTCGCCGTCGCCCTCGCCGCCGTCGCCGCCGAACTCCTGCTCCCGGTGCCGCCCGGTCTCGCAGGAGCCATCTGGCGCCAGGCGCGAGGATCGCTCGAAGAGTACGAGCCCGGGCGTCTCCGTACCGTCGCGCACTTCGTGGGCGAGCAGACGGTGGGCGGCGGCCGCCAGCACGTCCGCCACGACGCCCTGGGCATGCGCGGACCCGATCTGCCGCCCAAGCGCGCCGGCGAACGGCGCGTCCTCTTCCTCGGCGACTCGGTCACTTATGGCACCGGGGTGCAGGAGGAGGACACGTTCGCCCGCCAGCTCGAGCCGCTGCTGGCCCAGGAGATCGGTGGCGAGGTGCGCTGCGGCATCGCCGCGGCTCCCGGCTTCGGCGTACGCGATCAGGCGCCCTTCCTCGAGCGCGTGCGCGACGGATTCCGCCCCGACCTGGTGGTGAGCTGCGTGTTCGTCGAGAACGACCTCTACGACGACTTGCAGCTCGAGCGCGGAGTGTTCGCCGGCTACCCCGTGTTCCAAACGCGCCAGGTCCACCTCCTGCAGCGCTCGCTCCGCGCGCGCCTGGCGGCGCGCTTCACCCTCGCCTACCAGCTGGAGCAGTTCTTGGCGCGCACGTGGCCGGCGATCGCCATGGACGTGGGTGGCGCCACGCTGACGCCGGAGGAGGCGGCGCTGTGGAGCGGAGTCGCGCCGGATCAGAGCCTGCTGTTCTTGGAGCAAGTGCAGCCGACGCCGGCGCTCGCCCGCCTCGTCGCGCGCAGCGTCAACGGCCTCCGCGCGCTGGCGGCTGCCGCGCAACCCGAGCCCCTCGTCGTGGTGCTGCTGCCGAGCTACGTCCAGTTCGTGCCCGGTCTGTTCGAGCACCTGGCGGCCGCGCGCACCGACGAGGGCGAGCACCGCTGCGGCGCCATCCAAGAGCGCCTGCGCACCGCCTGCGGCGACCTCGGCCTGCCCTGCTTCGACCTGCTGCCGCTCCTGCGCGCGCGCACCGACGCGGCGGCGCTGCTCATCCCCAACGACTACCACTTCACGCCGCTCGGACATCGCGTCGTCGCAGAGGCGCTGGCGCCATGGCTGGCCGACCGGCTGCCGCGCTGACTCGTGACCCGAGCGACCTCGGCAAACCGGCGCCGCGGAACCGAGCGTCCTCCACCCTATGGAGCCCGCGTCACGTGATCCATCCGCGGCGCGGACTCCTCTAGTCGCCGCCGCGCGGCAGATGCGCCCAGCGGAACTTCTCGCGCAGCACGTCGAAGTAGCTCTCGCGGCCGCGGGTCAGATGGCGGAAGCGGACCGGCGAAGGCCGCAGGCAGACGCGGTCGCCGACTCGCACCTGGGTGTGCACCTGGCCGTCGACGGTGAAGTCGCACACGCCGTCGCCCGCCGCCTCGACCACCACGAGGTCGAGATCGCACGGCGGCATCACCAGCGGCCGCACGGTGAGGGTGTGCGGCGCCAGCGGCACCAGGATGAACGCGTCGATGCCCGGCGCCACGACCGGCCCGCCCGCCGCCATGCCGTAGGCCGTCGAGCCGATCGGCGTGGCGACGATCAGCCCATCGCCGGCGTAGGTCGCGAGTTCGTGTCCGCCGCGCTCGGCGCGCAGCGTGACGATGCCGCAGCCTGCGCCGCGCGCCAAGACGCCGTCGTTGATGCCCAGCACCGAACGCGTCACTTGCCCATTCCGTCGCTCGACGTTGCAGGAGATCATCAGCCGCGGCTCTTCGTGCAGGTCGCCGGCCAACGCCATCTCGAGCGTCCGCTCGGCGTCCTCGACACCGCAAGCGGTGAGGAAGCCCAACCGGCCCAGGTTGACCCCCAGGGTCGGCCGCTGGTGCGTCCCCATGCGGCGCGCCGCCGCCAGCATCGAGCCATCGCCGCCGAAGACCACGACGAGGTCGGCATCGCGGGAACGGACGCTGCCGCCGCGCCGCAGGACGCACTCGACTCTGGCCACGCGCTGCTCGAGCCAGCCACAGAAACGCTGCACCACCCCGGCGACACCGCCTTTGCGCTCGTCGCCGAGAACGAGCACGCTCAGATCGCGGCGACGCTTGCCCCGCGCGCCCGCCAGCGGCAGTCCGGGTGCCGGAGTCCGGCCGCGCGAGGCTGCCATGAGGTCAGTGGCTGGCCACCGAGCTGGTGGCGAGGAAACGCTCGACCACCGCACGCGCGTCGAGCCCCACCTCCGCCAGCATCTCCTCTCGGCTGCCGTGGTCCAGGAAGCGATCGGGGACGCCCATCAGCTGAATGCGCGCCCGGCACGGCCCCCCGGACGCCAGGGTCTCGAGCACCGCCGAGCCGAAGCCACCCGCCACGGCGTGGTCCTCGAGCGTGACGATCAGATCGTGCCGCTGCGCCAGCGCGACCACGCCAGCCTGGTCGATCGGCTTGACGAAGCGCGCGTTGACCACTTCGACGTCGATGCCGTGGCCCTCGAGGATGCGCGCCGCCTCGAGCGCGGTCTTGGCCATGTGTCCGCAAGCGAGGATGGCGCCGTCCTTGCCCTTGCGCAGCACTTCCATCTTGCCCAGCTCGATCTTGCTGGTCGGCAGGTTCCACCCCAACGCTCGCAAGTCTTCGGAGTCCGGAGCGACGCCGCGCGCGTAGCGGATACCGGTGGGTCCGTCGTGGGCCAGCGCGAAGTCCATCATCGCACGCAGCTCCGGCCCGTCCTTCGGCGCCATGAGCACGATGTTGGGCATCGTGCGCAGGTAGGCGATGTCGTGCAGCCCGTTGTGCGTGCAACCGTCTTCGCCGGCGATGCCGGCGCGATCCATGCAGAACATGACCGGCACGTTCTGGATGAGGACCTCCTGGAACACCTGGTCGTAGGCGCGCTGCAAGAAGGTCGAGTAGATCGCCACGACCGGACGCGAGCCCGCCGTGGCCAACCCCGACGCGAACGCCACCGCGTGCTGCTCGGCGATCCCGGCATCGACGAAGCGCTCGGGGAACTTGTCGCGGTAGCGAAGCAGCCCCGTGCCATCGGGCATCGCGGCGGTGATGGCCACGACCCGCGGATCGCGCGCCGCCAGGTCCTCGACCGCTTCGCCGAACCAGTCGGTCCACGCGGCCGCGGTCCTCTTCGCCTTCGCGGGCAGAACCACCTGCGGCTCGGCCGGCACCGGCTTGGCCTTGGGCTTGGCCGCGTGCGCGCGGTCGTACCGCTCCTCGGAGCCGGGCACACCACGGCCCTTCTCGGTGCGCACGTGCAGGAGAACGACACCGTCGAGGTCCTTCACCCGACCCAGGACATCCAGCAGATCGGGCAGACTGTGCCCGTCGACCGGCCCGAAGTAGCGGCAGCCGAGTTCGTCGAAGACCGAACCGGGCGCCAGGATGTTGCGCAGGCTCTGCACGCCGGCGTCGAGCCGATCGTCCAGGTCCTTGCCGATCAGCGGAATCGACTGCAGCAGGTTGTGCAGGGTCCGTTTGGCCTGGTTGTAGAGCGGACCGGAGCGGATGCGGTTGAGGTGCCGCGACAGAGCCCCCACCGTCTGTGCGATCGACCAGCGGTTGTCGTTGAGGACGACGAGCAGTCGCTCGCCCTCGAGTCCGCCGGCGTGGTTCAGCGCCTCGAACGCCACACCGCAGCCCATCGCCGCGTCGCCGACCACGGCGACGACGTTGCGCTTGCGTCCCAGGAGGCGGTCGCCGACCGACACTCCCAGAGCGGCCGAGGCCGCTGTGCCAGCGTGCCCCATCAGATAGACGTCGTAGTCGGACTCGAAGCGGTTGGTGAAGCCAGACAGTCCGCCTTTCTGGCGGATGGTGTGGAAGCGCGCCTTGCGTCCGGTGAGCAGCTTGTGCGGGTATGCCTGATGCCCGACGTCGAAGATCAGGCGGTCGTCCTTGAAGTCGAACAGGTAGTGCAAGGCGATCGTGAGCTCGACCGCACCCATGCCCGACCCGAGGTGGCCGCCCGTCCTCTGGATCGTGTAGAGGATCTTGGCGCGGAGTTCGGCCGCCAGCTCGGGCAGTTGTTCGGAAGAAAGACGCTTGAGCTCGACCGGCGTGTCGATGGCGTCCAAGAGGGGTGTGGCAGGCGATTGATCCGCGCGATCCAAAGCTAAGCCTCTCGGGAAACAGAGAACCAAGCAGCATCTTGCAACAGGCGGACAGCCGAATCCAGCCTGGCCTGGTCCGCCGACAGGGCCGTGCACGCTGCCGGTGCCATGGCCGCCGCGGCCTCGGCCAAACGCCGAGCCTCCGTACGGCCGGCAGCCACCCCGACCACCGAAGGGTAGGTCAGCTTGCCCGCGGCGGCGTCCTGCCCTGTGTTCTTGCCGAGCTGCGCCGCGGATCCCTCGACGTCGAGGCAGTCGTCGGCGATCTGGAAGGCGCGGCCGAGGAGCGCACCGTATTCGCGCAGCGCCGGCAGTGCCGCGAGGTCACCGCCACCGGCCAGCGCGCCGACCTCGAGGGACGCGCGGATGAGGGCGCCGGTCTTGCGGTCGTGGATCCACTGCAGCGCCGGCAGGTTGGGCTCGACACGCCCGCGCTCGGCACGCATGTCGGCCTGCTGGCCGCCCACCATGCCCAACGCGCCGGCGGCCCGCGCCAGCGCTCGCACCGCTTCGCTGCCCCCTTCGGCCACCACTTCGAACGCCAAGGTCAGCAGGGCGTCGCCGGCGAGCACCGCCGTGGCCTCGTCGAACGCTCGGTGCACGGTCGGCCGACCCCGCCGCAGGTCGTCGTCGTCCATGCAAGGCAGATCGTCGTGCACCAGGCTGTAGGTGTGCAGCAGCTCCAGGGCCGCGGCCGGGCGCAGCGCACGGCCGCGGTCGCCGCCGGTGGCGGCACACCCGATCAGGGCCAGCATCGGGCGCAGACGCTTGCCGCCGGGAAACAAGGCGTGCCGCATCGCCGCCGCAAGGTCGCGGGCGAGGACGGCGGGCCCGTCGCCGTCGGGCATCGGCACCATCGCCTGCAGCGCAGCCTCGACGTCGCCCGACTCACGTCGAGCGAAGGCGACGAACGCGTCCAGACCACCCCCCGGCAGGATGGAGTCGTCCGTGGACGGACTCGGGATCGGCGAGTTCATCGCCGGAGAACCATACCGGTCAGCGTCCGCGCGGCCGCCTGCGGCGTGAGCCCTGGCAGCAGAATCCGTTGTCCGGGCTCACGCTCCGGCAACACGGTGTCGCCACCGGCGCGGTGGAACACGCCGCCGACGAGTTCGAGCTCGACGGTTCCCGCTGCGTCGTCGACCACCACCGCCAGGCGATCGACCTCCGCGACCTGGTCGAGCCGCTTGCCCTCGGCCTGCCCGAGCAGGAGCACGCCGTGGAAGCGCGCGTCTTGCAGACCTTCGATCTCGGTGATGCGGTAGCGGAGCGGAGTCGTCGCGCTCGACAGCAGACGGTTGAGGCGGTCGCGCCAGCTCTGTGCCGTGAACGGATCGAGCTTGGCCTGCGGCTGCGCGGCCGGCTCGGGTCGCGCGTACTCGCCCGACGCGACCACCAGGAACGGCAGCCGCTCCTCGGCCATCGGCCCATCCACGGCGAGCAGCACGATCGCTTCGCCGTCGTCGGGCAGATCCGCGGCGACACCGCCGCGCACGACGCTACCTTCGCGCAGGCGGATGGTGAGCGAGTTCGTGGTGCGGTCGAGGAGGAAGTCGACGCGCTCGGCCCGCCACAGGGTCGCGGCGCCGCTGGCGGCGTCCGGCAGTTCGAACAAGTCGACCCCGCGCATCTCCTTCTCGGCGATGGCGCGCACCGACAGGAAGCGCAGACCAGCGTGGCCGCTGCGCCGGAGCACGTCGTGGACCGCTTCGAGGGCGAGGCGCAGGCCCTCGGGCAGCGGCTGCGTCGCCGCCAGGAGCCTCTGCTCTTGCTCTTGGCGCGCCCTCTCCTCGGCAGCCACGCGTTGGCTCACCAGTTCGCGCACGCGCTCCTGTTGCGATACCTCGCCCGCCAGCCGCCGCTCCAACTCGTCGATCCGCTCCTGGCGCAGGCCGGCGAGCCGGCGGGCGCTGGCAGCCTGCAGCCGGGCGTGCTCGGCGGCCTGCGCCGCATACCAGGCGAACGTGAACAAACCCGCGACGACCGAGGCCCCGAGCGCCGGCGCCAGCCAGGACCCGATGCGACTCATCGCGCGGTCGCCACGAAAGGTGCAGATCCGTGCAGCGCCACTAACCGCCCCAGTTGTCGTCCTTGTGGTTGTTCCACCACTTCTCCCAATCCTGTGGCGAACGGAAGGTCTGGCCGGACAGCTTGGCGAGGGTGGTGTTCCAGGGATCGGCGATGGCGGCGTACGTGCGCTGGCGCGTCTGGGCGACGGGGTCGTCGAGTGACTCCGTCCGGGACTGGTTCTGGATCTCGACGAACCGCTTCAGGAGCTTCTTGACGATCTCGCGACGGATCTTGATGTCGGCCTTCTCGTAGTTGGCGAGCGCGCCGCCTGCCTTGGCCATGATCTGGTCCTCGGGATCGCGCAGGGCCGTGTCGAGGATGAAATCCCACGAACCGAGGTCCTGGGTCTGGCCGAGCGACGCGATGAGGCGGCCGCGCAGCGGAATCCACTCGGACTTGCGGTAGCGGGAGTTGCCGAACGCATCCCGCAAGACCTTGGCCCCGGCCTTGCCCATGCGACTGAGCGCCACCGCCGACGCGTCGTAGAGCTCGAGCTTCTCCGGCTCGCGCTGCTTGGCGCGCAGGAACACGGCGCTCAGCGCCTTGATCACCGCCTGCTGGTCCTTGGAGTGCATGGTCTCGAAGCTCTGCACCCACTTGCTGAGGTAGGCGCGCGCCTCGAGGTCCTTGCTCATCTTCTTGTCGGCGACGAGCTCGTTGAAGGCGGAGACGTCCTTGGCGACCTGCGGGTCGGGCGCCTTCGGCGCGCCCTCCTCCTGTGCCGGCAGCCAGGCAGCCGCGACGAAGACCAGGCTCGACATCGACAGGAATCGCTTCATCATCGCTCCTCATGGCCGCTGCGAACGCGGCGTTTCAGGGACAGTGCAAGGCAGTCTAGCCCGCATGCCGACGCGGCAATGCGGCAACGTTCCTCGGCCACGCAGGCACGTTGCACAAGCAAGCTGCGTACCGTCTCCGGGCTCTGCTCACCAGAGATTGTCGAGGAGAGCCTGCGCCGTCCTGCGGACTTGCTCCGGATCGAGCTCGTGCCAGCGCGACACAGCCACCGCGGTCTCGGCCGCCCCGGCCGCCACCCAACGTCGCTGCAGGGCACGCGCCAGGCGCTCGAAGCCACTGGCATGCGCCGAGAACCCATCGAACTGCTGGCCACAGAAGCCGGCGATGTGGGCCAGCACGAGCCGTGTGTGCGGGCTCTTGGCCAGGGCCACCAGCTCGGCACGGGCCTCGAGATCGGCCTCCACCGAGGTCGCACTGAAGGCGTTGCGCAGGAGCAGAGCGCCGACCCGCCAGAGGTTCGCCTCCGGCGGTAGATAGTAGAACGTGTCGGCCAGATGGGCCCTCTCGTGCCAACGGATCACGTCGAGGACCGCAGCCTCCACGGCACTGTCCTCCACGGGGGACAGCATCGCCAGCCGCCATTCGGCGTCCAGCGGCTCGAGCGCGTCCACCGCAGGCGGCACGGCGTCGTGCAGGAGAGCGGCGCCGTCTTCGCGCCCGATCCGCCGCATGCGCAGCAGGGAACCGGCCCAGTCACGGACGGCGTCCATGTCGACCACGAAGTTGTCGATGAGGGCGACGCCGGCGATGTCGCCACCCACCAGCGAGGTGCGCGCCTGGATGCTCCGGTCCTCACCGACCACCTCGCGCGCGCGCACGGGCACGGGCACCTGCACCTCGTCGGCCAGGTCACGAACCGAGAGGCGCGTCAGAAGCATCCCCTCGACCGGCATCCCCAGGCGTTGGCCCAGCACCAGGTGCTTGTTGTAGCGCGCGAAATACTTGGGCAACCCGTCGCCGAACGGGTCGATCAGGCTGCCGACGAACGGGATGCTGAACACCCGTGGGCTGCCGACGACGTCCTCGCCGAGGATCTCCAGCGCCACGCGTCGCACCTCGGCGAAGGTCTGCTCGAGCGTGGCGGGCTTCGGGGTCAGGTAGCCGGCGTAGAGGACGCGTCGCACCGCCGCCTCGAAGCCGACCGCTCGACGAATCTCGTCGCGTAGCTCACGCAACGCCGCCGAGTCGCCGCTGCGCACGATGCCGAAGGTGGCGACCGCGTCGGCCTCGTCGAGCAGACCGGCGTCGCGCAGCGCCACCACCAACTGGCGCACCTGTGTGGTGTCGGCGAGCGGGTCCTGCGCCTCGGTCCAAGCGCCGTGCAGAACGGAGATCCATCGCCCGCGCACCTGGTTGCGCTCGTCGTCGAGGAGCTGCCGCGGGAACGAGGCCCGCAGGTCGGCGAGGTACGTGTGGACGTCGCCGGTGGCCAGGGCGGCGCGGCGCCAGGCGCGCCGCACCTGCGGCGCCGCCGGCGGCTGTCCGTCGTACGAGAGGGCTTCGCGCGCCAGGTGCGGCGCGCCCAGGCGTGAGAACACCTCTGCCAGGATCCGATCGCCGCCGGCGCGTACGAACGTCGCCAGCCGCTCGGGCTCCTGGTACAGCACCTCGCGTACCTGCTCAAGCCGATCGACCGACAGTCCGGCGCGCAGGTAGCCCTCGAGCAAGCCGCGCACGCCGCCGTCGTACGGCCGGGCCCGCAGCGCCGACAACAGCGGCGCCCAAGCCTCGAGCCTGCCGTCGCGGTGCAGGTGCACCCGCGCCAGACCGAGGTCGGCCACGGCCTCGGCACCGGGAATGGCCCGCAGGCGCGCGTACACCGCCGCCGCGTCGGCGGGGCGTTCCTGCTGCAGGAGGGTGCTGGCCAGGTTGATGCACACGAGCGGCGAACGCGGTTCGAGGGCGTGCAGCCGCTCGAAGATCGCCACCGCGCGCGTCGGGTCGTTGCGCCGCAAGCTCCAACCGAGGCCGAGCCAACCCCAGAAGAAGTCGGGCCCGAGGTGTGTGCAGCGCTCGAAGTCCGCGGTCTGCGCCCGTCCCGCCGGCTGCAGGCGACCGCGCAAGTAGAAGCCCAGGGGATCGTTGGGGGCGTCGTGCACGCGCTCCTCGGCCTCCGACCGCAGCCGGCCGCGACGGCCGCGTTCGCGCAGGACGTCCTGGCGCAGGCGAAGCGCCATCACGTTGTCCGGGTCCTCCCCCAGCACGGACTCGGCGACGCGCAACGCCTCGCGTGCTTCGCCTTGATCGAACCGGTCGCGCGCGAAGTCGAGCATGCGGGAGACCTCGTCGGTCGGATCCGCCAGCCCGCGCACGTGTTCCGGCTCAGGCCTCGCAGGTGCCGAGCACCCGGCCAAAGCCACCACCAACAGACAGGACCTCGCGCACCACTGCATCGCCGGGCGGCAATGTAGCGTCGATCGCCGCGCCGTCGACCGCGCTCCGCCCTTCAGTGCACGCGGAAGGCGCCGCTCGCCAGCACGCACCGCACCACCGCGGCCAGCGTGACCTCGCCAGGCAGCGCGCGCACGGCCGCGTCGAGGCGGATCCGCTCGCCCGCGGTCGCCGGCCGCCCGACCGCGAACAGGAAGAACTTGCGCGCCAGGCACGGCACCAGGGACCGGTCGTTCGCCAGCATGTCGCGCAACTCGACGCTGCCCTGCACACGGCGACCATCGGGCATCACCGCCGAGGTGTCGACCGCCACGCTGCCCTCGCGCAGGCGCCGTCGCCCCACGGCGTCGAAACCCTCCAGCGCCAGGCCGAGGGCGTCCATCCGCTGGTGGCACACGGCGCACTCGTCGTTGCGCCGGTGCCGCGCCAGCTGCTCACGCAGACCGGCCGCGGTGTCGACGGCGACCTCGGGCGGGAACGCGCCGTTGCCCGGGGGCGGCGGCGCGGGTGGCGCTCCCAGGAGGTTGTCGAGGATCCACTTGCCGCGCTTGACCGGCGACGTCCGCGTGGGGTTCGAGGTGAGCGCGAGGATGCTGGCGTGACCCAACAGTCCGAAACGCCAGGGCTCCGCCAGCTCTACCCGCCGCATCGCGTCGTCGAACTCGCCCTCCACTCCGTAGTGCGCCGCCAGACGTCGGTTGTAGAAGCTGAAGTCGGCGGTGAGCAGCTCACGCACCGGACGCTCTTCGCGCAGCACCGCTTCGAAGAGCATCTCGGTCTCGCGACGCAGGTCCTGCAGGAGAGGGACGTCGACCTCGCCGAAGCGCTCGGCGTCGAACGACAGCATCGACAAGGTCGGCAGTTCCAACCACTGCGCCGCGAACTCGGTGGCCAGGGCGCCGGCGCGCGCGTCGCGCAGCATGCGCTCGACCTGACGTGCGAACACCGCGTCGTCGTGCAGGCGTCCGGCCCGCGCATCCTCGAGCAAGTCCGGGTCGGGCACGCTGCCCCACAGCGTGAACGACAGCCGGGCGGCGAGTTCGTATGCACGCTGGCGCTGGCCGCCACCTGCCGACTCCAACCGCAGCACGAAACGAGGCGACGCCAGGATCGCCACCAACGCCAGGCGCAGGGGCTGCGGCCAGGGTTGCCGGCCCGCCGCCTGCGAAGCGCACACCAGGGCGTCGATGTCGGCAGACGCCACCGGAGCGCGCCAGGCGCGCTCGACCAGTGCCGGCAGCACGGCGCGCAGCCTACGCTCGCCGTCGTCGCCGCCGGGGTCGTCCAAGAGCCACCAACGATTGCCCGGGGCGCCGAGCGCACTCTCGAGTTCGACCCAATCCAAGTGCAGGTTGCGGTCGCGGCGCGCCGGATCGGGATGGTCGGGTGCCCAGAAGTCGTTCACGAACGACAGCCGCAGGGCACGCGCCCCCATCGGCACGTCGACTTCGGCCTCGTACGTGCGCGGCTCGTCGCGGGTGGCGGCAACCGCGAAGGTCGCCGCGCGCACGCCGTCGACGTCGACGGCGAGGCGCGGCGGTTCGTCGCCCGCCTGGTCGCCGAAGGCACGCACACGCAGCCGGTAGGCGCCGCGCAACCGAGGTGGCAAGGGCAGGCGCAGATCCGCGCGGGTGTAGAAGTTGGCGAACTCGGCGCCGGCAGCGACACCCTTGGCTTCGCCGACGAACTCCTCGACTTCCCACCGCGGCGGTACGGTCTGATCGAGCACCGTCGCCGCCACTTGCTCGGCGGCGGCCAGGTACTTCTCGACGTGCACGGCGCTGAAGCGCAGGGCGTCGGCCATGGTGGCGAAACCGTGCGCGAGGTCTTCGGCCGGGAACTCCGCGGCCGCTGGCACCTCGACTCCGAACAGATCGGCGATCGCGCGTTCGTACTGGCTGCGGCTGAGGCGCCGGGCTGGAACGGGAGACGAAGCCTCCCGCACCTCGTCTCGCCGAGCGTCGACGGTCGCGTCGACCCACGCCACCAGCCGATCGACGTCGCCGCCGTCCAGGTCGCCGTACCCAGGCGGCGGCATGACCCTGGCCGCTACCCGGTCGCGCAGCTCGAGCAACGTGACCAGCGCCTCGGCCAACGGGCGCGACGCCAGCAGTCGCAGATCGAGGCCGGCCTCCGGATCGGTCGCACCGTGACAGCCGACGCAGTTGTCGGTCAGGAGCTCGCGCACGTCGGCGGGCACTCCGACGCCCTGTGCCGCCGGCCCGCGTCCGGCGCCCACGGCGAGCGCGAGCAGAAGCGCCCGCGTGGCGCCGTACGCGGAGTGCGCCCATCGCGATCGCGGTCCGCGCGGTGCGCTTTGCATCAGCCGTCGCTCCAGGCGCGCAGTTCGCCGGCGTCGAGTTCTCCGTAGTAGATGCGCACGTCGCGCATCCCGCCGTCGAACGCAGCCTCGCCGTCGTAGTCGCCCACGGCCGACCCGACATCGCGGCCGAGGCACAGGCCCTCGCTCGGGTTGCGGCTGAGGAGCGACGCGTCCACGGTCGCTACCCGCGCCCCGCCGATGACGAGGTGCAGCTTGCCGGCGCCGTCGAGGATGCCCGCCACCAGCACTTCCCCTTCGGCTCGGCGGCGCTCCCCCCGCGCCACGAACACCCGGCCGCGTTCGCGCACCGCCACGCAGGGTACGCCATCGTCGAAGTAGCAGGCGTAGCCGAAGCGCTCGCCGCCTTGTGCCAGCACCACGCCCTTGGTGGCGGCACCGGCACGGCACAGGGCACCGAAGGTCAAGACCTTGGCTCGCGGTTCCGGATTCGCCACCAACGGTTCGCCGAGCCGCGCCATGCGCAAGACCTCGGTGCGCGGCACGTCGAGCGCCCGCACCGGACGCATCGATGTCTCGGCGGGCACCGGGTGCGCGTCGGGATCGTCGTCGCCGTACTGACGCTGGAGGCGGCGCAGCTCGGCGAGCAGCTCGGCGCGCACCTCGGCGTAGGCGGGTTCGACGCTGACGTCGACGAGTTCCGCGGGATCGCGCTGTAGGTCGAACAGCTCCCACGCCCCGAGCGTGTAGTAGTGGATGAGCTTGTAGCGGTCGGTGCGAACGCCGTAGTGCGGCGGCACGTCGTGGACTCCGGTCTCGTAGTAGTGGTAGTAGATCGAGCGGCGCCAGGCTTCGGGAGGCCGGCCGCGCAGCAAGGGCAGCAGGCTCTCGCCCTGCATCTGCGGCGGCACAGCGGCTCCGCACGCCGCCAGCAAGGTCGGCGCCAGGTCGACGTTCGAGACCAGATCGCTGCACGCCGAACCAGGAGCCACGCAGCCTGGCCAGCGCACGAGGAGCGGGAAGCGCGCCGACTCCTCGTACATCCAACGCTTGTCGTAGTAGCCGTGGTCGCCCAGGAAGAAGCCCTGGTCGGACGCGTACACCACGATCGTGTCGTCGGCGAGATCCTCCTCGGCCAGCGCGTCGAGCAGTCGCCCTACCCCCTCGTCGACGGCATCGACGCACCGCAGGTAGTCCTTGATGTAGCGCTGGTAGTTGAAGCGCGTGCGCGCGTCGCCCGTCGGCGGCGCCGCGCGGAAGCGTTCGTTCTCCGGGCCGTAGGCCGCCTCGAACGCTGCCAGCTGCTCGGAGTCGAGACTGCGTGCGAAGGCCAGCTTGAGGTCGCGCGCCGTCAGATGCTGGCGGATCGACATCGTCTGCTGCGCGGCGCCGACAGCGCGGTGCTGCCAGTCGTCGAACAGGGTGGTTGGCTCGGGGATGTCGACGCCGGCGTAGCGCCCGAGGTGGCGGATCGCGGGTGACCACTCGCGGTGTGGCGCCTTGTGCTGCACGCAGAGTAGGAACGGCCGCGACCGGTCGCGCTGCCGCAACCAGGCCAGCGCCATGTCGGTGATCAGGTCCGTGGTGTAGCCGGGCACGGTCTGCACGCCGTCGGCAGTCTGGAACCGCGGGTTGTAGTAGGTGCCCTGGCCGACCAGGATTCGCCAGAAGTCGAAGCCGGTGGGGTCGGAACCCAGGTGCCACTTGCCGATCAAGCCCGTCTGGTAGCCGGCCGCCCGCAGCAGCTTCGGCAGCGTGACCTGCGCGCCGTCGAAGGTCTCACCGTTGGTGCGCTGGCCGTTCCGATGGCCGTACTTGCCCGTGAGCAGCACTGCCCGGCTCGGCGCACAGATCGAATTGGTCACGTAGGCGCGGTCGAAGCGCATACCCGTCGCAGCCAATCGGTCGATGTTCGGCGTACGGTTGATGCGCGAGCCGTAGGCGGAGATCGCGTGGCAGGCGTGGTCGTCGGCCAGCACGACGACCACGTTGGGCCGCCGGGGTCCTTGCCCACGCAGCAGCGGAAGCAACGCGACGAAGATGGCGACCGATCGCCAGCGCAGGCCGTTCATGGCCGGATCTCAGGCGAGCGGAGTAGGAGAAACAAGACCGCATCGCAGCCTGCGGCCCATCCCCCACCTCGACGCCTCGCCCGCGGGCGAGGCGGTCGCACCGCCGAACCGCCACCCCGCACGCGCACCGGCGAACACGCGCGCCGGCGCGCGTTCGTCGGGTGGTTCGAAGGGCGGTTCGGCCGGCCCACGGCTTCACCGCACCTTCAGCGGTTGCCGCCGATCAACGTGTCGAGCGCGTTGCCGTGCACCACCGGGACGCGCGTTCCGGCGCCGAGGTCGAGGACCGCCGGCTGCGTGTAGAGGTGTCCCTGCAGCAGCACGACGTCGTTGGGGATGGCGAAGCCGACGCTGCCGGCGCCGGCCGCGTTGGTGGCGAACGGCAGCGACACGTCGACACTCACGCACAACAGACAGGTCGCGCCCATGCCGATGAACGCCAAGTTCAACGGCAAGCGCAGCCCGTTGTAGGTGGTGTTCGACACGCCGAGGTAGAGCGCACCACTGGTCAGGCCACGCGCGTTGGTGATGTTCCACGAGATCGAATTGCCGATCTCGGGCGTGCCGGAGCCGGAGTGCGCCGGAGTCTGGCCGCCGCTACCCGGACAGCCCGAGCAGAAGCGGGTGAACGAGCCGGCGAAGTGCGTGTAGAACACGGCCGTCGCGGTCTCGGTCCCATTCACGAGCACGCTGATCGTGCGCTGGCCCAACGGTTGGTTGAGGCCATTGAGGATCCACTGCTTGAAGGGATTGCTGCCGTTCAGCGCCGGAGCGGTGAGCGAAACCGTGCTGCCGTCGGCGTACTGGCGATCGAAGGGCGTCGTCCCGTTCTGGTTGCCGTTGAGGTCCGCCGGCGACACCGTGACGGCGATGCCGCTGGTCGGGTTGCTCGAGCGCACCTGCAGGGTGCGGCGGGCGACGTAGCGCGCGATCGCCGTGTCGTCGGACACGCCGATGGTGTCGACGTCGAGGACCCGCTGGCCGGCCGCCTGCTCGACGAACGAGCCGGTCGGCGCCACGCGCAAGGCCCAGTTGGTGAAGACGTAGGTCGTCGAGCCGGACACCACCGACGCGGGTGCCGTCAGGCGGTAGGCCTGGTTCGGCGGGAAGTTGCGCTGGAAGTTGGTGTTGCCGTCCTTGCGGTTCAGTCGGTCGGTCTCGTCGATGGTGATCGACACGCCGGCGACGCCGCTCGACTGCACGTCGAGGTTGACCCAGGTCGGCTCGTAGTCGTCACGGCCGAACCAAGCGTAGCACGGCTGCGACGTCCCGGCCGAGTCGAGGACGTAGGCCGAGCCGACGAAGGTCCGCGGGAACTGCTGGTTGACCGCCGAGACGAAGTAGTCGCCCCAACGGTTCGAGGACGGACCGCGCTGGCCACCGCGGATCTGCACGCTCGCCCAGTTCGAGAACGAGTTGTACTGGTCGAGCAGGAACGCCGCACACGACAGGTTCTGGGTGCCGCCGCCGTAGGCGAAGGTGCCGCCGACGTGGCCGAAGCTGTTCGCCGACGCCGAGGGGAAGTGGTAGGCGAAGCTCGGGTTCCACAGGTCGAACTGGCCGACGAGCGTACGGGCGTTGTTGGCGGTGAACCGGGCCACGCGCACGAAGGTCTGCGGCCGTGACGCGCCGGTGCTGCCCGACGACCACCAGAAGCTCAGTTCGCTGCCCGTGTTCGCCCCGGTGAGCACGGTGTTCACCGTGTAGCCGAAGCTGGTCCAGTCGCGTCCATCCGGCCCCGGCGCCGGCGTCGGCGTGCCGCTCCACGTCGTCACGGTGCGCGCCGCGATGCTGGCCGAGGTGCCCGCGTCGGTCCACTCGTACACGCGCAGGGTCGACGAGTTCTGGTGCGCCGCCCAATACATCGTCGAGGTTCCGCCCTGGGCGAACCTGTACGAGCCGAAGCCGCCGAGCTGGGTGGTCGTGTAGTACGAGATCGGGATGGACACGCCGTCCCAGATCTGCTGGAGCGGGATCCGGTAGAGCAGCAGGCCCGCCGCCGAGTTCGGCGGGTTGCCGATGATGCACGAGCCGTAGAAGTAGCCGTTGCTGTACGAGATGTCGCTGTAGTCGAGGAACTTGTTGGTCTGCCCGAAGATGGTCGGAACCAGGTCGTAGTAGATCCACGAGTTGTTGCGCAGGCCGTTGCGCCCCTTGGCGCGCGCCAAGCGCAAGCTGCCCATCTGCGTCGTCGCGCTGTAGCGGTACTCGAGCACCCACAGCGTCATGCCCTGGTCGACACCGCTGCCGATGTTGGGCACGGTGATGGCGCGTTGGTCGCAGCAGAAGCCGCCGTCACGCGCCGGGAAGCGCGTGCTCGGGTTGATGTAGGTCCACGTCTGGCCCGAGTCCCCCGACAGAGCGCCGAAGAAGTTGCCGGTGTAGAACACCGTGTCGCGGTGGATCGCCACCGAAGGCTCGCACGTGGTCTGAGCCACGCTCGCCCCGCTCGGATCGACGACCTGGTTGTAGAAGAAGCGGAACTGGCCGGTCGCCGGCCCGATCGAGGGCGCCGGCTGCGGGACGTGCGGTGGCGTGGTCGGCTCGGGCAGGCCAGGCCCTCCCGGCGGCACGGGAATGAACGTCTTCGGGTTCTGGTCGAGCGCGCCGCCCGGGAAGGGTGGCACGTCGAACTCCGGCGCCGGCGTCGATTGCGGCTCGACGATGACGATCTGGGGCGGTCCAGCGCTGAAGGGATCCTGCGCCACCGCCAAGGATGCCAGCGAGGAGACCGACAAGACGGCTCCCAAGGGGAGCCACGCACGAGAGCTTCGGGACATCAGGAGTGAGGAGAAGAGAAGGAGCGACGGCGCGTTACACCGCGAGCGAGGATTCCTCGGCAAACGACCGCGAGCGCGCTCGGGGTCTGATTGTGCTCACCCCCCAACCGCACGGCAAGCTGGGGAGATTCCGCGGGCGACGGGGAAGGCATACCCGTGGACGGGCCGCGTCGCGGGGACCCGCGCTCGATGCGCCATGGCGCGAAGCCGGCGCCCGACGCCGCTACGCGCCCGACGTGGCGCCCTGGGGCCGCCCGAAGCTCTTGCTCACCGTGCCGTGGAAGCCCTGCACCGCAATCCGCTGCATGTAGAGCTGCAAGCCGCGCAGACCGCCCAACTCCTCGCCGCCGCCGGCACGGCCGGGCCCGCCGTGGATGGTCTGCGGCAGCACCATCCCGGGCGCCAGCGCCTGGTCGGCCACCCGGTCGCTGCCGAGCCACAGGCGACCGTGCCAGGGAGCGATGCCGAAGGCCACGCGCTCGGTGAACTCGCGATCGTTCGAGTAGAGGCTGACCACCAGGCCGCCGCGGCCCAGGTTGACGAGTTCGATCAGGCGCTCGACGTCGGCATCGTCGTACGGAAGCACGGACGCGCACGGTCCGAACACCTCCTCGGCGTGCACCACCTCGACGTCGGGGCGATCCATCACCACGAGGCTAGGGGCGACGAAGTAGCCTCGATCGAACACCTTGTCCGGGCCGCCGCACGCGGCCTTGCCGTGCTCGAGCAAGCGCCCGATTCCGGCGCGCACGTCGGCCAGCTGGCGCGCGCTCGCCAACGGCCCCATGCGCGTGTCGGCGGCAGCCGGGTCGCCAACCTTGATCGCGCCGAGACGTTCCACCAGCGCAGCCACGACGTCGTCGACACGCGGCCGCGGCACGAAGATGCGGCGCACCGCCGTGCACTTCTGTCCGGCCTTCTGCGTCATGTCGGTGACGACATTGGTGAGGAACAGACCGAAGGTGTCGCTGCCGACCTCGACGTCCGGTCCGACGACGGCGGCGTTGAGCGAGTCGGCCTCGAGATTGACGCGCACGTTGTGCTCGAGCAGGTTCGGGTGGCCCTTCAGCACGAGACCCGTGCGCGAGCTACCGGTGAACGCGAGACAGTCCATCGGACGCAAGTGGTCCAGGAGATCGCCGGCGCCGCCGGCGACGAACTGGAACGCACCCGGCGGCAGGATCCCCGCGTCGGCGATCGCCTTGGCCATGCGCCAGGCCACCAACGCGCTCGGCGTCCCGGCCTTCTCGATCACGGGCACGCCGGCCAGCAGCGCGCACGCCATCTTCTCGCCCATCCCCCAGGCCGGGAAGTTGAAGGCATTGACGTGGACCGCCACGCCCGGCCGCGACACCCACATGTGCTGGCCACCGAAGCGCGGCGAACGCCCCAGCTGGACGCCGTCGCCGTCGGGGAGGTGGCGACCCGCGCCCATCTCCTTGCCGAGTTGGTCGCCGAGCGCGGCGTAGGCAGCCAGCGTTCCGGTCGCCCCGTCGATGTCGAACTTGGCGTCGCCCCGCGTGCTCCCGCCGTTCCTGCCGGACAGTTCGATGAGCTCGTCGCGGATGCCGTGGACGGCCGCCGACAGCGCCTTCAGCGCCGCGCCGCGCGCAGCGAAGTCGAGCGCACGCAACGCCGGCCCCCCGACCTCGCGCGCGTGCCGCACCGCGGCCGCGAAGTCGATGCCCGAGGAACTGCACTGACCGATCTGTGCCTCGGTCGTGGGGTCGTGGAGCGGCTGCTGGTCGCCGGCACCCTCGTGCCACCGCCCGCAGACGAAGCTCGCGAGAGTCTGCATCGGCGCATCAAAGCCGCCGACCGCGCGCGAGGCAAGGCAAGCGCCGTCGATGCCCCATCGACACCCACGGACCGCCTCAGGCCCCGAGCCGACAGAGTTCATGCCGGTGGCCGGCCGCCGCCAGCCCGTCGCGGCGCCGCACCGACCGGGTGGGCTGCCGTCGCCCGGCAGCTGGCTCGTGCGGGAACCTCCACTCCTGCCAGGCGGCCGGTGTGCGGACCCGGCGGCCGTCAGAGAGACCCGAGAACGCGTTCGACCTCTTCGTCGGTCGTGATCCCGTTCGCCACCATCTGCCGCGCCTCATCCAGCATGGTGACCAACCCTTCCGCCTTGGCGACCTCCGTCAGCAGCTGACGGTCGCCGTGGCAGAGGATGGCGTCGCGCAGGCCGGCAGTCATCGGCAACCACTCCGACACGACGACGTTGCCACTGTAGCCCTGGCCCTTGCAGCGCAAACAGATCACGTGCGGCTTGCCGCAGTCGGGTTCGGTGCACTTGCGGCGCAGCAAGCGCTGCGAGCTCACCCCGCACAGCGCGGTGGTCAGCACGAACGGCTCGACGCCCATTTCGAGCAGGCGCGGAAACACCTGCACCGAGGAGCCGGCGTGGACGGTCGACGCCACCAGATGACCCGTGAGCCCCGCCTCCATGACCACCCGGGCGGTGTCGATGTCGCGGATCTCGCCCACCAGGATCACGTCCGGATCCTGGCGCAGCATCGAGCGCAGGGCCCGGGCGAAGGTCAGACCGCTGTTCGGGTTGATCTGCGTCTGCGTGGCGCCGCGCACCCGGCGCTCGATAGGGTCCTCGATGGTGAAGACCGTGCGCATCACCGGCTGGTTCACCACGTGCTGCAGGCACGAGTACAGCGTCGTCGTCTTGCCGCTGCCGCTCGGGCCACACATCAGGATGACGCCCTGCGGCTGGTCGAACGCGCGGGTCAGCGCCGTGCGTACTGCCGGGCCGAGGCCGAGCGCGTCCAGCGACCGATGGCGACCCTGGGCGGTGTCGAAGCGTAGGGCCACACGCTCCCCGAACATCGTCGGGTAGGTGGACACGCGCACCGTCGCCGGCAGCCCTGACTCCAGCGCGTGGATGCTGCCCTCCTGCGGAATGTCCTTCTTGTAGGCCATCAGGTCGGCCAGCGCCTTGAACCGGCCGACGAGGGTGCTGCTCAGCTCGGATGGCAGGACCGTCACCGGCATCAGGGTGCCGTCGTAGCGGACGCGCACTTCGACCCCGTCCTCGGACGGGTCGATGTGCACGTCGCTCGCCCCCATCTCGGAGGCGTAGCGCAGCAACGAGTCGACGATCTCGACCGTCGACGACGATTCATCCACGGCCTGGAAGCGCTTCTCGGCTATTTCCATCGACTTCGTCCCGGAGCTTTTTCGACCGCCGCACCGCACGATCTTGAGTCACCGACCCAACCCGCCCCGAGCCCGAACCGCCACCCCCAGCGGCCGCAGGACGACACCGTGACCCTCCGCGACCCGCGGCCCGCTTCCTAGCGGCGCAGGAGCTCGCGCGGGCTGCGCCCGAGCAGAATCGGCCCGAGCGCCGCGCCGAGAACTGCCGCCACCGAGAGCCCGCCGCAGGCTCCGCCGAGAACGTAGGGCCAGACCCCGCGTGCCGAGGCGGCGAAACCGCCCAGCGCCACCGCCAGACCGACGCCGGTCAGCACCGACGCCAGGAGGAACCAGCGCACGAAGCGTGGCCGCGGAAAGCGCAGGCGGCGCAGAGCGAGCCCGAGCAGGAGCATGCAGACCGCACCCGTGACGGAAGTGAACAGCAAGGCGCCGTCCATCGACGTGAACCCGTCGCGCACCAGGGCCACCCAACTCCCGGCAAACGAAGCGAACACCCACAGCGGTCGCTGATCCGAGCCACACGCGAAGTAGCAGCCCAGGGACAGGCCGAGCCAGAGGACCGGGAGCAGGACGGGGTAGGGAGCCGACGAAGGGCCGCGCATCGCGAGCAGCATGCCCAGCTCGCGCAGGCGATGCCATGACCAGACCACGGCGTCAATGGCTTCTGGCGCCGCGTCGTGGCGGCGCGCCGCCTTGGGTGCCAGGCGGCACCGCTCCCCACGCGGGACTTGCTCCGGGCAGCACGGCGAAGCCGGGCGCCCGACGAGTCCCAGCTTCGGCACCAGTCGCCGCTCCGCGGCGACGCACGACGCGCGGGACTTGCTCCGGGCAGCACGGCGAAGCCGGGCGCCCGCCGAGTCCTAGCTTCGGCACCGGTCGCCGCTCCGCGGCGACGCACGACGCGCGGGACTTGCTCCGGGCAGCACGGCGAAGCCGGGCGCCCGCCGAGTCCCAGCTTCGGCACCGGTCGCCGCTTCGCGGCGACTGGTGCCGGAGGTGGGACTTGAACCCACAAGTGGTATTACCCACGGCGGATTTTGAATCCGCTGCGTCTGCCAGTTCCGCCACTCCGGCGCGGTTGCGCCGACACGATAGCGACGGCCGCGGCCAACGCCAGCGCCACTTGCCGGCCGCGACGCCCTCAGACCGAGCGCAGCAACCGAGCCGTGGCTTCGTCCGCGAATGCCTCGGCGCCGGAGTCGCCGGCGAGGCGCAAGACCTCGGCGAGCACCATCGACACCGTGGGCGACGGTCCCAGTGCACGCGCCGCCCGGCGTGCAGCGCGCACCGCCTGCCGTACCTCGCCCCGCCGCGCGTGAGCGCGCGCGACGAGCAACAGACCGCCCTCGGTCGGGCAGCACTCGAGAATGGCCCGCGGTGACAGCCGGTCGGGTGCGGCATCCAGCGCTTGCGCGCAGCGCGCCAGCGCTGCGCTCCCCGGGACCCTCGCCCACGCCCGCAGCGCCCCCTCCAGATCGTCGCGCCGCCAGCGCAGCTCGCCGTCGAGCCAGTGCACGACTTCGGCGCCGGCGTCGACCCTGCGCACCGCGTCGAGGCACTCCTGCCCGCCATCGAAGGCGTCGGCCGCCAACGCGACCTCGGCGGCGCGGCGGTAGGTCTCCACGCAGCGCTCGCGCTCAGCCTCGGTCTGCGTCGGCTCGGCAGCGCGCCACACCTTCTCCTGCACACGGGCCGCTTCCAGCAGGTCCCCATCCTGTTCCAGGCGGTCACGGTACAGCCGCAACAGCACGACATCCTCCGGCCATCGCGACAGCGCCGACTCGATCTCCCTGCGGATGGACTCCGGCAGCGACTCCCGGGTGGCGACCACGGCGCGGGCGCGCAACTGCGCCTGGCTGCGTCCCAGCGCGGTTGGCAGACCCTGCGGAGCCACGCGCAGCGCCCACGCCAGCGCCTCGCCGGGTGCACCGTCCTCGAGCGCCAGGCGCGACAGCTTGAGGCACGCATCCTCTCGCACCATGGGGTACTCGCTGGGTAGCGGTCCGCGCCCGCGGGCGATGCCCTGCCACAGGTCGCGCGCACGGCGGCGGTCATCGCCGAGGTAGGCGTGCAGCGCGTCCAGGTGCTGACGCAACACGAGGCCGGCGCGCAGCGAGCGGAAGCGATCGCGCAGGAGATGCACGCCCAACCAGGCGCCGAGGAACAGGCTCGCGCAGACGACGATCAACCGGCCCTGCGGACTGCCGAGAACCGGCCGCAGGACCGAGTCCACCACGCTCACGACCAAGCGAACGCTGCCGACCACGGGGTCGAGCACCATGGCCAGGAGCAACAGCGGCAGCGCGACGACCAGCACCCGCGCCCACAAGCGCTTGGGCCACAGGCGCCGCAGCACGGCGCGGGCGACGCTCGGGCGCTTGCCGTTCATCCGACCGCGTCCTTGCGCTCGGAGTCGCCATCTTCGCTCGGTCGCGACCCGGCCTCGGCCGCGCTCGTACCACCGGCTTTGCCCGGCAGCGCCGGCACCCGCATCACGACCTGTAGGGCCTGGTCCAAGCGCAGCTTCAGATTGGGGTCGGTCTCGGTGCTGCGCAGCGCCACCAACACGGCTCGTGCTCGCTCGCCGCCCACGCGCGCCAGCACCTTGAGAATGGTGTTGCGCGGGTGGTTGTAGCGGCGAACCAGGCGCCCGCCGACCCGCTCGAGCAGATTGCGCTTGGCGTACGCTTCGTGCAGCTCGTCGACCACGACATCGCCCAGGGCCACCAGGAGCGACACGATCTCGTCGTCCATGCGCGAGGGCGAGGCTCCGAGACACAGACACACACGCGGCACGATCCCCGGTCCGAGCTCGGCCAGGAGACCGCGCGCGAGTTCACGCGCACTCGGACTGCGATCGAGGTCGAGGTAGCCGGCCAGCAGAGCGTCGGCCGCAGCCAGCCCGTACGAGCGCAGCAGCTCTGCCGCGACGCCGGTCACCGCCTCGTCGTGCAGCCGATCGACCGCGAAGGTCGCCAGGTCGTGGCTCGCCCCCCGCCGCGCCAGCACGGCCAGCAGCGCCGCCGGCGATGGGGCGCACGCGGCCGCCAGCAGCACGTCTTCGTCGCGCCGGAACATCGGATGCACGAGCAGCACTTCGGCGACGAAGCCCTGCATCGGCATGTTCCGCAGCCACGCCTGCAGGCGATCGGCAGGCGTAAGGTTGAGCCGCTGGATCACCTCGACCGGTGGGTAGCGGTCGAGCACTGCCTGCAGCGTCTCTGGATCGTCGAGCCCGAGGTAGAAGTCGAGAACGATCTTGCGCAGGTCGCGGTCGTCGGCGTCGAGGTGCGCCTGGAACACGGGTAGCGCCGCAACGCCGAACGTCCGCACCACGCGCCCCATCACCTCGGGGCCCGCCTCGCGCGCTCCTGCCGGCAGCGTCGCGTCCGCCTTGGCGCGTTCGTAGGCCTCGAGCAGCGCGTCGAGGACACCGCTGCCCATCACTTGCAGCACGTGTACGGCGACGTCGCGCGCCCCGGCGTCGCAGAGTGCACGCCGGTAGACGAAGCCGACCGCCCGCGCGCCCGCGTCGACGAGTTCCTCGCGCGCCTCCGTGTCGCCGGCGAACGCACGATCGACGAGGCGCTGCAGGTGGGCCTCGGTCTCCTCGATCTCGTCCGAGCACACCGCGGCCGAACCCAGCTCGCGGTGCAGGTCGGGTTCGCGCAGGCGGAGCGGCGCCGCGCCGCAGCAGAACGGACAGCGCGCCGCCGAGCGCGACACTGTCATGCCGCACGTCGGACACTCGAGGGGCGCCTCCACCACGTCGGCAGCGAACTCGTTCAAGACCTCGAGGGCACGCCCCGTCGGCGAGGACGCCACGTGCGCCACGGACGCCGGCAGTGCCTGCGGCGCGGCCAGAAGCGCACGCTCCGACGCAGCGACGGTTGCCGGCGAACTCAGCAGCCGGCGACGCAGGGTCGCGCCCGCCCCGTCGAGATCCTGCAGCGCCGCGATCGCCTCGCGCCGAGCCGTTTCGGCACCGTCGGTGTCGCCGTGCTCCGCGCGCACCTGCCGCAGGAGCGCGAACGCGTGCGCCGCGACGCGACGCAGGGAAGCACTCTCGGCCTCCGACCTTGGCGCGCGCGCAAGCAACGCGTCGGCGGTGCGGACGACTTCCTCCGGCAGCCCTGCCGCCAACTCGAGGGCCAGGCGTTGGCGCAGGCCGGCCGTTGCTTCGCCGCTGCGTGGCAGCTTGGCGAGGGCGTCGACCGCGTCGGCCGCGCGACCGGCCGCCGCGAGCGCCTGCGCCAGACCCCAGGCCACCCGCCGATTGTCGACACGGAAAGCCTGGCGCAAGGTCAGCAGGTGTTCGTGCGCCGCGGTCGGCTCGCCGAGCTGCAGCAGCGTTTCGCCCAGCAGCGTGCGTGCACCGTGGTTCTCCGGATCCTGCTCCACGACTCGCTGCAAGCGCTGACGGGCACTCGCCAGCGATCCGGCGAACGCCTCCTCCGCACCGAGCAGCCAGTCGGCGAGCGCCCCGCGCGCCCGGGCCGCGCGCACCGACCGGCGCAGGCGCAGGAGCACCACCAGCACGACGAAGGCCGTCAGCGCCGCGAGCAGCAGCACCGCCAACGCCGGCTCGGCCGCGAGGTCCGCCACCCAGGACTGCGAGACCGGCGGCGCGAACGCCGCGCACGCGGGCGCAGCCGACAGCCTCGTTCGCCGAGCTGCCCGCGCCTCGGCCTGCCGCGCGCACGACGCCGACAGCGAGACGATCCGCGAGCATCGACTCCGCCGCACGGCCGACGAAGTCGCGGCCGCCCGCCGCGCGGGGCTGGGGCTGCGACCCGGTCGTGGGCCGCGATGGGCGCGCCTCGGCAGCATGGCAGCGAGATTCTACGGCGTGTGGCCCAACGCGGTCACGGCGCGATCGCCGCGGGTGCACGCTTGCCTACCAGCGGATGCGGTCGTTTGGCCAGCGCCAGGTCGAGCAGCCGGGTCAGCAGAGCCGAGAAGTCGAGCCCGGCCGCGCGGGCACACTGGGGCAGCAAGCTGGTCGCGGTCATCCCGGGAATGGTGTTCACCTCGAGCACGACGGGGCCGTCGGCGCCGACGATGATGTCGGTGCGCGACATGCCGTCGCACTGCAGAGCGAGATGGCAACGCTTGGCGATGTCCTGCACTCGGGCGATCCCGTCGGCGTCGAGGCCACGCGGCGGCACCTCTTCCCGGCTGGCACCGGGCGTGTACTTGGCGTGCCGGGTGAAGTACGCATCGTGGACCGGATAGATGCCGATCGGCGGCAGTGCCGATAGGTCGTCGCCGCTGTTGCCGAGCACGCCGACGCTGATCTCCTCGCCGACGACCGCGGCCTCGGCGAGGAAGCGGTGGCCGATGCCCTTGCCCACCGCCAGGAAGGAAGCGACGTCGGCAGTCCGCTCGGCGCGCAGCACACCGGTAGTCGAGCCGGACAGATCCATCTTGAGGAAGCACGGGAAGCCGACCGTGGCGGCGATCCGTTCGGCCTCGTCGATCGGGTCGGCCTGTGCAGCCCGCGTCGTGGCGACGTAGGCCCTTGCCATCGGCACCCCCCACCACGTCAGGCACTCGCGCGTGCGGATCTTGTCCATCGCGACCGCCGACGCCGCCGTGCCCGAACCCACCACGGGCACGTCGTGCAGCTCGCACAACGCCTGCACCGTGCCGTCTTCGCCGAAGGCCCCGTGCAGCACGGGAAACACCACGGCCGTGCCGAGCCGCGCCAGCAAATGATCGATCGCGGCGCCTGCCGTCATCGGGCGCTTGCCCTCCGGCGCGAACGCCTCGTCGTGCCCGTCGTCGCCGCACGGCTGCGTCGGCACCCACCAAGAGCCGCGTCGGTCGAGAAGCACGGGCCAGGCGCGGAAGCGCGCACGATCGAGGTGGCGAACGACCTGTGCGGCCGAGCACAACGAGATGTCGTGTTCGGCCGAGCGACCGCCCGCAAGGACTGCGACGTCGAGCATGGGCCCCTCCCAGGGCAAGAGTGGAACTGCGCCGAGATGCTACGCGACGGCCGACGTGAAATCGAACACGCGGCCGCTACCAGAGCCTTCCCGTGGCTTCTGCCGCTCCCCACAGGATCGCGTCCGACTCACCACGGCTGCGCTCGAAGCGCAGCTCGCTGGTGACAGCAGGCGCACACCACTTCATGGTGAAGGACACGATGGCCTCACGCAGGGCCGGCCACCCCTCGAGCAGACCACCGCCGAGCACCACCGCTTGGGGGTTGAGCAGGGTGCAGGCATTGGCAACCAACGCGGTGGCGGCGGTCTCCGCCTCGTCGATGATGGCCGCGGCTCGCGGATCGTCGGCAGCTGCCGCCAGGATCTGCGCCACGTTCCATTTGCGCGCCCCGTCGGGAGGAGGTCCCAACTCGGCGAGCGCGCGCTCGCTCATCGGCCCGCCGCCGCAGTAGGCCTCGAACGTGCCCGGGCGCCCATTGGGTCCGCGGCGACCGCCAGGCCGGTGCAACGTGTGCCCGATCTCTCCCGCGGCATTGCTGACGCCCTCGTACGGCTTGCCATCGACGATGAGCCCGATGCCGACCCCGGTGCCGAAGAACAGCACCAGCAGAGGGTTGGCGCCTGCGGCGAAGCCGTGCCGGTACTCGCCGAGCGCGCTGGCGCGCCCGTCGTTGATGAGCGCGGTCGGCAAGCCCAGCGCCTCTTCGAAGTGCGCCGCCAGCGGGAAGCGCTCGAGCGGCAGGTTGGGCGCGTATCGAACCAGCGACCCGTCGCGCGCCACGACTCCGGCCGTGCCGACGCCCAGGGCGCACGGCGGATCGACGTCCGGGAATCGCTCGGCCATCAGGCCACGCAACGCCTCCTCCATCGCCTGCAGGAACCGCGGCCGGTCCTGCTCGGTCACCACCCTCCGCGCCCCGAGGACGCGGAGGTCTTCGGTGACCACGGCGAACCTGCACTTCGTACCGCCGAGGTCGGCCGCCAAGACGGAGCGCAAGATGATCCTCGTGGTCAGCCGACCTTGGCGTCGCTTCGCTCGGAAGCCTCGCTGGAGAGCGCCTCCAGAAGGTCGCCGACGAGCTTCACCAGGGCGTGGTGTTGCATCTCGAGTGCGACCAACCGCCGCGTGACCTTCTCCACCACCGGCGGCAGCAACGCCTCCATGGTGTAGTGCTTGATCATGTTGAGGGTCTCGATCCTGTCGGGATCGGGGTCCTTGTGGAAGTGGAAGTGGTAGGCGTTGTTCAGAGTCTGCTCGGTGAACGAGAGGATCTCCTTGGTGATCTCCTCGACGCTGTCGTGGTTGTGCGAGATCTTGAACGACTCCACCTTGTAGCGGTGCAACAGGTCGTGGAACGCCTTCTTCACGGGAGCCTCCGAATGGTCAAGGGTGTCGTCGCGCGGCCCGACGCTGGGCCACGCAGGGGTCATCCATCGAGTCTAGCCACGACCACACACGTGTTGTGGCCTCCGAACCCGAGAGAGTTGCTGATGGCGACGCGGGCGTGCAAGTCGCGCGCCGCACCGGCGACGTAGTCGAGATCACAGTCCGGGTCAGGATTCTGCAGGTTGATCGTCGGGTGCACCTGTCCGCGATGCAGCGTCAGGGCACACACCGCGAGCTCGATGGCACCGGCGCCACCCAGCATGTGACCGACCATGGACTTGGTGGAGTTCACCACGAACCGCCGCGCGTGATCTCCGAACACCGCCTTCATCGCCTGGGTTTCGATCTTGTCGTTGAGCGGCGTGCTGGTGCCGTGCGCGTTGACGTAGTCCACCGCATCCAGGGGTAGTTTGGCGTCGGCGAGAGCGGCGCGAACCGCGCGCTGGAGCCCGCCACCGTCGTCCTTGGGCGCGGTGATGTGGAACGCGTCGTCGGTCGAGCCGAAACCCACCAACTCGGCGTAGATCGTCGCGCCGCGCTTGCGAGCGTGCTCGTACTCCTCGAGCACGAGGGCCGCGCCCCCCTCGCCCATGACGAAGCCGTCGCGATCGCGGTCGAACGGACGTGACGCGGTCTTCGGGTCGTCGTTGCGCGCAGACAGTGCCCGGTTGGCGCAGAAGGCGCCGATGCCGACGCGCGTCACCGCCGCTTCCGACCCGCCGGTGAGCATGAAGTCGGCGTCCCCGTACTGGATGGCACGCAACGCCATGCCGGCAGCATGGCTGGCGCTCGCACACGCCGACACCGTGGCGAACGACGTGCCACGCAGCCCGTAGCGGATCGCCGCGTAGCCGGCCGACGAGTTGGTGATCATCTTGGTGATGAAGAACGGGCTGATGCGCCGCGGCCCGCGCTCCTCCAGCACCTTCGCCGTCAGCTCGAGCTCGAGGATCCCACCGATCCCGGTGCCGAAGATGCAACCGAAGCGGTCGAGGTCGATCCGTTCGCGGTCCAGCCCGCAGTCGCGCATCGCCTCGTCGGCAGCAGCCAACATGTAGTGCGAGTAGGGGTCGAGCTTGCGCACCTCGGTCTTCTCGAAGTACTTCTCGGCATCGAAACCCTTGAGCTCGCAGGCGAACTTGGTGGCGAAGTCTGTCGTGTCGAAGTGGGTGATCGGACCGGCACCCGACGTGCCAGCCAGAAGCGCGTCCCACGTCGTCTCCACGTCGAGACCCAGGGGCGTCACGGCGCCGAGGCCGGTGATGACGACTCTGCGCTTGGTCATGATCGATGAGGGTACAGAAGAAGACTGCCCTTGGGACCGGCGCGCAGCCGATGCAAGAGGGCCTGGTCGCGGATTCGGCGGTTCATGACCGGGCCGCTGGCTCGCCTGGGGGCCACCCAGCCGCCACCTCCGGCAGCTGCGAGACACCCGTCGGAGATCGGCGCGCCCGGGCGCCGACGGCGAGCCCGTCCACGAATCGACGCCCTGGCTCCGACAGCGCGGTGCGTTGGCACCACGCTCGGCTCGGTGACGACACGTGGTCGGGGCCCGTGCAACGCCCGATCAGAGCTTCGCCTTGATGTAGGTGATGGCGTCACCCACCGTCTGGATCTTCTCGGCGTCCTCGTCCGGGATGTTGATCTCGAACTCGTCCTCGAACTCCATGACCAACTCGACGGTGTCCAGGGAGTCTGCGCCGAGGTCGTTGATGAAGGAGGTCTCCGGCGTGATCTTGTCACGGCTCGTCCCGAGCTGCTCGCAGACGATGTTGTAGACCTTCTCTTCGATGTCGTCTTTCTCGGTCACTGTTCGTGGCTCCATACGGAGGGCTTTCACTGAGGTTGCGTGCTGCGCGCGAGCAGTCCCCGGCGCCGCACGGGTCAAACTTCTACATGGCGAGGCCGCCGTCCACCACCAGAACCTGGCCGGTTACGTAGGCCCCGGCGTCCGAGGCAAGGAACCGCACCGCGGCCGCCACGTCGTCGGGCGAACCGAAACGGCCGAGCGCGGTGCGCCCCTGCAGCGACGATCTGACCGCGTCGGACAGTGACGCGGTCATGTCGGTGGTGATGAACCCCGGCGCGACCAGATTGACGGTCACGCCGCGGCTGCCCAGCTCTTGTGCCAGCGACTTGGTGAGGCCGATCAGGCCCGCCTTGCTCGCCGCGTAGTTGGCTTGGCCGGCGTTGCCGCTGAGGCCGACCACCGAGCCGACGTTGACGATACGTCCGTGCCCCGCCTTCATGAGCGGGCGCGCGAAGGCCCGGCACACCAGGAACGCGCCGCGCAGGTTCACCGCCAGCACGGCGTCGAAGTCGGCGTCGCTCATGCGCAGGAACACACCGTCCTTGGTGATCCCGGCGTTGTTCACCAGCACGTCGAGACGGCCGGCTTCGCCGAGCACCGTCTTCGCCATCGTCTCGACCTGCTCGGGCTGCGCCACGTCGGCGACGATCGCCGACGCCTCACCGCCGGCTGCGGCGCAGGCGGCCACGGTGTCGTCACAGCCACCGGCCTTGGTCGACACGCAGTACACGCGAGCCCCGGCGCCGGCGAGTTCGACGGCCACGGCGCGCCCGATGCCCCGCGAGGCGCCGGTCACCACCGCAACACGATCCTGCAACGAGAAACGGTCGACCATGCGTTCACCAGCGCAGCAAGGTGTGCCCCCAGGCCATGCCGGCTCCGAAGGCGACCATGCAGACGATCTTGTCCTTCTGCAGCCGACCGGTCTCCACGGCTTCGGTCAGCGCGATCGGAACCGACGCCGCCGACGTGTTGCCGTACTTGGTGATGTTGGTGAAGAACAGCTCCTGCGGCAGCCCGACCCGCTCGGCAGCGGCCTCGATGATCCGCTGGTTCACCTGGTGCGGAATGACCAGGCCGAGCTGGTCGTAGCCGTAGGGCTTCATCGACTCCTCGACGAGATCGGCGAAGACCTTGACCGCGAAGCGGAAGACCTTGACGCCGCCCATCTTCATGTAGTGCAGCCGCTGATCGATGGTCTCGTGCGACGGCGGGACGCGGGTACCGCCAGCCGGCACGCACAGCACGTCCTCCTGGCCGCCCTCCATGCCGATGCTGCCGCCCAGGTAGAGTCCGCGGCCGGCCCGCTCGTGCGAGGTGAGCACGACGGCGCCAGCACCATCGCCGAACAGCACGCAGGTGTTGCGGTCCTGGTAGTCGAGGATGCGGCTCAAGACCTCGGCGCCGACCACCAAGACGTTCTTGGCGGCACCGGTGGCCACGAACTGAGCGCCGACCTGCAGGCCGTAGAGGAAGCCGCTGCAGGCTGCGCCGATGTCGAAGCCGCCGGCCCGCTTGGCGCCGAGATCGGCGCCGATGCGGCACGCGGTGGCCGGGAACGGTTGGTCGCCGGTCACCGTGCAACACAGGACGAGGTCGACCTCGCCGGGCTCGATCCGGGCATCGGCCAAGGCCGCGCGCGACGCCGCGAGCGCCAGCGAACTGCACACCTCGCCTTCGGCAGCGATGCGCCGCTCGGCGATGCCGGTTCGCTGGATGATCCACTCGTCGGAGGTGTCGACCATCGCCTCCAGGTCCTGGTTGGTCAGGCGGCGCTCGGGCAGGTAGCGCCCGACTCCAGCGATGCCGACGGGGATGATCGAACTCATGATGATGCCGTCACTGCGAGGAGGCCGCCGCCGCCTTCACAGCGGAGACGATGTGCTGGTTCACCTTGGCGCCGACGGCGCGCACGGCGAAGCGCAGCGCGTTGCAGATCGCCTCCGGCCCCGAGCGGCCGTGGCAGATGGTGACCACGCCGTCGACGCCGAGCAGCTGCGCCCCGCCGTACTCGGAGTAGTCGACCCGCTGCATGAGCTTGTGCAGGACGAGCCTGCTCTTGTCGGGGTCGAGACCGACCTCCTTCATGAAACCGGCGGTCGTGCGCAGCACGTACTCGGCGCAGCCCTCGCTGACCTTGAGGAGCACGTTGCCCGTGAACCCGTCGCAGACGACGACCTCGCAACGACCGGAGAAAACGTCGACGCCCTCGACGCTGCCGATGAAGTTGATGGGCGCATGCCGCAGCATCTGGTGGGCTTCGCGGGTGAGCGGGTTGCCCTTGGTGTCTTCGGTGCCGATGTTGAGCAACCCGACGCGCGGACGTTCGTTGCCGAGCGTGCCGCTGTAGTAGGCCGACGCCATCAAGCCGTACTGCAGGAGGTCGACCGCCTTCGGCAGAGGGTTGGCGCCGACGTCCATCACCACGAACGGGACCCCACCCTCGCCCTGGATGGTCACAGCGATGCCCGGGCGCCGCACTCCCTCGAGCCGCGACAGCCCGACGCTGGCGGCAGCGACGACGACGCCGGTGGATCCAGCGCTGATGAAACCCGAGGCCTTGTGCTCCGCCACGTGGCCGATGCCGAGGGAGATGCTGTTGCGCGGCTTGCGGCGCATCGCATCCACCGGCGTGTCGGCGCAGGTGAGCACGTCGGGGGCGTCGACCACGTCCACCCCCACGAGCCCCGCCGGCGCCAGCATCGGCTCAAGCAGCTCGCGCGGTCCGGTGAGCACCAGCTGCTCGGCCGACACGATGCCGCGCTCGATCGCGAGCTTGGCGCCATCGAGATTCGCGCGGGGAGCGTGGTCCCCACCCATCGCGTCCAGGACGACCTTAGTCACGGAGTTGGTCCCAGCAGGAGTAGCGGGGCGGCTGTGTGCGCCGAGGCTCGGCGCGACCGTCTCTCGAATCAGGCACTCGAATCAGGCACTCGAAATCAGGCACTCGAAATCAGGCACGGCGCGCCACGATGACCTGGCGTCCCCGATAGTGACCACACTCGGGGCAGATGTGGTGCGGCCTGATGCTGGCGCTGCAGTTCTTGCAGCGGACCACTTGGGCGGGGACGAGCCGCTGGTTGGCACGGCGCCGGTCGCGCCGCGCACTGCAATGCCTGCGCTTGGGGTTGGCCATCGGTCGATCGTGGTTCGAAAGGGTCCGGCCCGCGCGACGGGCGGCTCCGGACTCGGGCGGGGCGGGAGGATACGGGACGCGTCCGGCATGTCAAACGTCCGCCCGGAACTCTGCGTCGGCCGGGGTGCGGCGGCCCGGCCATGGCCATCCGGCGTCGCCGTCAGGGAGCCAGAGCGGCGCGGATCGCCGCCAGCACGGCCTCGCCGGCGGCCGCCAGCTTGGTGCTGTCCTTGCCCTTGCCCTGCGCCATCTCCGGACGTCCGCCGCCACCGCCGCCCAAGACCGAAGTCGCGGCCTTGACCAGATCCGCCGCGGAGACGCGCTTGCTGAGCTCGGCGCTCACCGCGGCGCCCACGAGCACCTCGCCGGCGGCGGGAGCCAGCACCGCACCAGCGAACGGTGTCAACGCCTGACGGACACGCGCCAGCAGCTCCTGGACCTCCTTCATGGTCATGCTCGCGTGCGTGGCCAGCACGGCAACGTGCGCGTCGCCCACCGCCTGCGCCTGCGCCCGCATCTCGGCTCCCAGCTTGTCGAGGTCGGCGGCAGTCGCCTTCTCCAACGCCTTGCGCAGCTGCTTGCCCTCGTCGAGCACCGCACCGACCCGCGCCAGCACCTCGGCAGCCGGCACCTTCAGCTGTGTCGCCAGCTGACCCAGGGTGGCGCGGTCGCGCTGCGCCAGGGCCAGCGCCGACAGACCGGTCACGGCCTCGATCCGGCGCGTGCCCGCGCTGATCGCTCCTTCCGCGACGATGCGGAACGAACCGATGTTGCCCGAGTTGGCGACGTGGGTGCCACCGCAGAGTTCGCGTGAGTAGTCACCGATGGTCAGCGTGCGGACCGTCTCTCCGTACTTCTCGCCGAACATGGCGACGAAGCCCGCCTTCTTCGCCGCATCGAGCGGCATGAGCCTCGGCTCCACCGGTGCCGCCTGGATCACCACCGCGTTCACCTCCTCCTCGAGGCGCGCGATCTGCTCCTCTCCGAGCCTCTCACCGTGCGTGTAGTCGAAGCGCAGACGGTCGGGCGACACTTCCGATCCCGCCTGGCTCACGTGCGCGCCGAGCACGCGCTTGAGCGCTGCGTGCAGGAGGTGCGTGGCCGTGTGGTTGCGCTCGGTGGCGCGGCGCGCGACCTCGTCGACACGGGCCTCGCACAGCTGCCCGACCGCCAAGCCACCCTCGGCGACCACGGCCTGCTGCAGCCAGTAGCCCTCGAGCACCGTCGTCGAGCGAACCTCGGCGCGACCCGTCTCGCTGGCGATCGTACCGCGATCGCCGACCTGCCCCCCGCCCTGCGCGTAGAAGGGCGTCTCGCCGAGCACGATCGACACCTCTTGGCCCTGCTCGACCCGCTCGCACGCCCGGTTGTCCCGATCGAGCAGCGCCAGGATCGGCGTCGACACGATCAGGGTCCCATAACCCACGAACTCGCTGGTGCCCACTCCGGCCTGGCGCAGCACCGCCGCCGCGCTCTCGGCGAACACCGCGTCGGTGGTCGCCATCGCCGCACGCGCGCGCGTACGCTGCGCCTCCATGGCAGCTTCGAACCCGGGTTCGTCGAGCACGAAGCCGCGCTCCGCCATCACCGTCCGCGTGATGTCGACCGGGAACCCGTAGGTGTCGTGCAGCTGGAAGGCGAACGTGCCCGAGGCAGGCAACGCGGCGCCGCGCACCGCCGACCCGTGCTCGCTCAAGAACTGTTCGAGGCGCGCCAGCCCCTGACGGTAGACGCCGACGAAGCTCTCCTCCTCACCCTTGATGACGCTGCGGCACTGGCCGGCGTGCTCGCGCACTTCCGGATACTCCTCGCCCATCACGTCGCCGACCAACCCCACCATGTCGTGCAGGAACGGCTTGTCGATCCCCAGGTCGTAGCCGTCGCGGACGGCACGGCGGAGGATCTTGCGCACGACGTAGCCGCGGCCTTCGTTGCTCGGCAGCGCCCCGTCGGCGATGCAGAAGGTCACCGCCCGCACATGGTCGCTGATCCGCCGCATGCGCACGTCCTGCTGCGGATTGCTGCCGTAGGCGACCTTGGCGAGCTTGCCGAGGTGATCGAGGTACGGTCGGAACAGGTCGGTCTCGAAGTTGTTCTTGGCACCGTGCAACACGGCAGTGATGCGCTCGAGACCGAGACCGACGTCGATGTTGCGCTGCGGCAACGGAGTCAGGCTGCCGTCCGCCTGGCGGTCGAACTGGGTGAACACGCAGTTGCCGATCTCGGTGAAGCGGTCGTCCGGCAGCGACGTCAAGCCTTCGTTCTTCGGGTAGGCGGTTCCGGGGCGGCCGTCGAAGTAGATCTCCGAGCACGGCCCGCAGGGGCCGTTGGGCCCCTTGCTCGGCGCCTCCGCTGGCCAGAAGTTCTCCTTCTCGCCGAACCGGAAGATGCGCTCGGCCGGCAAGCCGATGTGCTCGCGCCAGATGGTGTAGGCCTCGTCGTCGTCGAGGTAGACCGTGGCCACCAGACGATCCGCGGGAATGCCGAGCACCTCGGTGAAGAACTGCCACTCCCATTCCAGGCAGTCCTTCTTGAAGTAGTCGCCGAACGAGAAGTTGCCCAGCATCTCGAAGAACGTGTGGTGGCGCGGAGTCAGCCCCACGTTCTCGAGGTCGGGCACCCGCAGACACTTCTGGGCCGTGGTCACGCGCTTGTACGGCAGGTGGCCACGCCCGAGGAACATGTCCTTGAACTGGTTCATCCCGGCCCCGGTGAACAGCAGCGTCGGATCGTTGGCGGGCACCAACGAGTCGGACGGCATGCGCTTGTGTCCGCGCTCCTCGAAGAAACGGAGGTAGCGGGCACGCACCTCGGCACCAGGCAGTGGCTTCATCGCTGCAATCGTGATCGCCGAACGGCGGTGCCGCAAGCAGGAGCTGGCGGCGGCGCGACCGCGGAGACCGATCTACTTGCGCGCCGAAGCAGCCTTGTCGCTCCGCGACGCGCCGTTGTCGGCGTGGGCGACCGCCGCCGACGGAGCGGACGACGGACCCGCGGACGCACCCGACGACGGGCGACCACGCGCCGCCTCCGCAGTCGAACCGGTCGACTTGCCGGCCGGAGCAGCGGGCGCCGCCGCCTCGGGAGCCCCTTCGCCAACCAGACCGACGGCCTTGCCGACCAGTTGCCGTACCTGCGTCTGGGTCTCCGGGTTCTGGTCGAGGAACTCGCGCGCGCGCTCGCGCCCCTGACCCAGGCGCGTATCGCCCAGGCTGAGCCAAGTGCCGCTGCGCTTGAGCACACCCTTCTCGACCCCCATGTCGAGAAGCTCGCCGATCTGGTCGATGCCGCGGTTGAACAGGATGTCGAACTCCACCTTGCGGAACGGCGGCGCGATCTTGTTCTTGACGACCGTCACCTTGGTGCGGTTGCCGACCGCCTCGTCGCCGTCCTTGATCTGGCCGATGCGACGGATGTCGAGACGCACCGACGAGTAGAACTTGAGCGCGCGGCCGCCGGTGGTCGTCTCCGGGCTGCCGAACATCACACCGATCTTCTCTCGGATCTGGTTGATGAAGATCAGGCACGTCCGCGAGCGCGCGGTCAACGCCGTCAGCTTGCGCAGCGCCTGACTCATGAGGCGTGCATGCAGACCGACGAAGCTGTCGCCCATCTCGCCCTCGATCTCCGCTTTCGGCACCAGGGCAGCCACCGAGTCGATGACGATGACGTCGAGAGCGCCCGAGCGCACCAACGTCTCGCAGATGTCGAGCGCCTGCTCGCCGTTGTCGGGCTGCGAGATGAGCAGCGACTCGAGATCGACGCCGAGCTTGCGTGCGTACGCCGGGTCGAGGGCGTGCTCGGCGTCGATGAACGCGGCGGTACCGCCGTCCTTCTGCGCGTTGGCGACGACGTGCAGGGTCAACGTCGTCTTGCCCGACGACTCCGGACCGAAGATCTCAACGATGCGCCCGCGCGGAAGGCCGCAGCCGCCGATCGCCAAGTCGAGCGACAGCGACCCGGTCGAGATGCCGGCCACCGGCACCGCGGGCTGCTGGCCCATGCGCATGATCGAGCCCTTGCCGTAGGCCTTCTCGATGTTGAGGATCGCGTCGTCGAGCGCTTCCGCGTGTGCGGCGCGCGCGGCCTTGGCGTCGGTCTTGGTGTCGTCGGAGCGTGACTGCATCGGTCGATTCCCTCCCTGGGCGACGGTTTCTTGAGCAGGTAGTTGTTGGACGAGTCGCATCTGGCAGCGACCGCGCGGCCTCGAGGAGCCACGAGATCGGTGCTAGCGGAAACTCTGGCGGGCGATTCTGGATCGGATGGCGGGATCTGGATGGCCGCGTCCTCGCGACGCAGGAACGCATCCCGTGGTCCGAAGGTGCCTCTTGTAGCATGGACCCTTACAAAAACCAAACATGATTCCACGGCGTGGCCTGCCCAGCGAAGGCTCGGCCCGATGGCTCGGCCGCCCCGCTCTCTCCTGTGTCCCACGCGTCTCGAAGGTAACGGCCGATCCCCGACAAGCCCCACCGAAGCAGCCGCCGAAGGAAGCCGCCAACGGGAAGCCCAAGAAGGATGGCCCAAGAAGGATGCGCAGTTGGCAAGGGCAGCAGATGGTCGAACGACCACGCCAACCCCAGCAGCCGGCGACCACCAAGACCGGACGGGAGGCCGCCGGGGTCGCCGGCCATCGCTCCAGCCCCGCAGCAGATGGAGCAGGCTCCACCACGGCACGCTGGTTGGCGGCCGCGTGCTACATGGCGACGAACTGCATCAGGTCGGCGTAGCGCCGCTCGATCTGTTCGCGGTCGCACGCAGCGATCGTGTCGACGCCGAAGCCCTCGACGGTGACGCTCGCGGTGACGGTGCCGTAGGCGATGGCGCGCTTCATGTGGCCGACGTTGAGGGTGCCCTGGCCGGCGAGGTAGCCCATGAAGCCGCCGGCAAAGCTGTCGCCGGCACCGGTCGGATCCACGACCACCGCCGTCGGGTAGGCGGGAAGAGCGAACTGGAAGAAGGTGCTGAACAGGAACGCCCCGTGCTCGCCCTTCTTGAGGATCACCAGCTTCGGCCCCAGCGCCAGCACGCGCTCACCGGCGCGGATGAGGTTGCTCTCGCCGGTGAGCATGCGCGCTTCCTCGTCGTTGAGGATGAGGCCGTCGACCCGGCGCAGCAGCGACAGCAGCGCGTCCTTCTCGTTGTCGATCCACAGGTTCATCGTGTCGGCGACGACGAAGCGCGGGTCGCGGATCTGGTCGAGGACCGACGCCTGCGTCGCCGGCGATCCGTTGGCCAGGAACAAGAAACGGGTCGCCCGATAGGCCTCGGGAACCTGCGGTGCGAAACCGCCGAACGTATTGAGTTCGACGTGCAGGGTCTCGCGCACGTTCATGTCCGCCGAGTAGCGGCCGGACCACGCGAACGTCTTGCCCTTCTTGCCTTCGAGGCCGGACACGTCGACGCCGGCGCCGGCGAGCAGCTGGCGGTAGTCCGCCGGAAAGTCCTCGCCGACCACCGACACCAGCTGCACGGGGGTGAAGAGCCGGGCCGCCAGGCCGAAATACGAGGCGGATCCGCCCAAGCACTTGTCGCGCTTGCCATGCGGGGTCTCGATGGAGTCGAACGCGACGGAACCAACGACGAGTACGGTCATGCGGTGCGGGCGGGAGAGGGGTCTCGGTCACTAGAGCAGGCGAGCGGGCACGACGCACGCACCAGCTCGAGGTCTTCGCGGTCTTGGCGCCATGCCTCAGCGGCGCAGATCGGCGACGTCGACCAGCCCCCCCAGCCGGACGAACATCTCGTGGTCGAGGTCGGCCCCGGTGCAGGTCCCTGCCGCCAGCGCCTCGCGCAGCATCGCCTTGGCGCGCTGCGCGCGCTCCACCGCCAGCGTGCGGTCGTCATCCACGACGCGCAGCGCACATTCGGCGACGTAGCGCGGCGCCAGCCAGCCGGGCACGCCGCCGGCAGGCTGCACGCCCAGCCGCTCGGCGCAGGCCAGCGCCGCATCCAGCTCGCCGAGGGCCAGGAGCGCCTGGCACAGCGCGTTCTCGTGGTAGCTCATGTAGCTGCGGTAGACCCGGTGCCCGGGGTTGACCGCCAGCGCCCGCTCCTGCTCGGCTTCGGCCTCGACCAGCAGGACCCGCGCGCCCGCCGCGTCCCCGCGGCCGAGCAGCGACTGCGCCAGGTTGTGCAAGTTGCCGCCGAGCTCGCTGCGCAGCTCGGGAAACGCCGGGTAGTCGGCGACGAGCGCGCGGCGGATGGCGATCGCTGCCCGCGCCGATGCCTCGGCTCGTGGACCTTCTCCGGCCTCCTGCTGCCAGACGGCGATCGCGTTGTGCGCCCGCGCCAGGTTGTGGCGACACTCCAGACTGTCGGGGAAGCGGGCCGCCGCCACCTGCGCCGCCTCCAGCGCGCGGCGGTACGAAGCGCCGGCATCCGCGTCTCGCTCGACCGCCGCCTCGGTGTTGCCGCGGTTGATCCAGACCCGACTGACGTGCGACAGCTCGCTCGCCGTGCTCGGAGCCGGTCCGCCGACCAGCGACGCCGCCACCTCCGACGCCTGCCGGCGCAGCACCATCGCCTCGTCGAAGCGGCGGGCGTCGTGCAGCTGGTTGCCCCACGAGTCGAGCGAGGTCAACAACACCACGCGACCGCGCTGCGCCAGCGCCGGCGGCAGAGTCGAAACGGCCAGCACCACCTCGCACCGCGCGACCGCTTCGCGCCAGGCCTGCAGAGCCGGCTCGACCTGGCCGACGCTGACGAGCAGGCGACCCTGGTCGGACAGCATCGCCGCCAGGTCGAGGCGCAGGCCGGCGTCGTCCGGCGCCGCCAGCAGGCATGGGGCGATGGCGTCGAGCGCGTCGCGGTAGGCGCGGCCGGCGCCGTCGACATCGCCGAGCTGAGCGCGCAGGTCGGCAAGACGGTAGTGCGCTCTTGCCAGACGATCGCCGACGGTGCCGTGCCCGCCGGCCTGCTCGATGGCCACCAGCTGCTGCTCCAACTCGACCGCCCGCAGCAGCAGCGCCCGCCGCACCCCGGTCATGCCGGGCGCGCTGCGCAGGGCGCCGTGCGCGGTCTCGTGCAGCATCGCGTCGATCGCCGCCATCGTCAGCTGCAGGCTGCGGTCGGCGCGGGCCGCCGCCGCCAGCGCCCGCTGCCGCTGCCCGTGCAGCACCACGCCGAACGCGACCAACGCCACCAGCACCAGCGCCAGACATGCGGCGGCCAGACGGTTGCGCGCCACCCACTTGCCGGCCTCGGCCAGCGCCCCGGTGCGCCACGCGCGCACCACGCGCTGCGCGGCGAAGCGGCGCAGGTCGTCGGCCAGCTCGGCGGCGCTGGCGTAGCGCCGCTCGGGGTCGCGCGCCATCGCCGCGGCGCGGATCGCCAGCAGCTCGGTCGGCCCGCGCGGCTCGGGCGGCGGGCCGCGGCGCACGCGCTCGATCACCGCCGCTGCCGGCGCCGCGCGGCCCGGCTCGAGATACGGCGGGCAGCCCGACAGCACCTGGTGCAGGATGGCACCCAGCGCGTAGACGTCGGCGCGGCGTGGCTCGCCACCCGCGCCAGCGAGCTGCTCCGGTGCCAGGAACGACGGCGTGCCCATCGCCGCGCCGTCGGCGTCGGCCAGCGCCAGGCCCCAATCGAGCACCAGCACCTCGCCGAACGCGCCGATCATCACGTTGGTCGGCTTCAGGTCGCGGTGCGCCACACCGCGGGCGTGGGCGAACGCCACCGTGTCGCACACCCGCACCAGCACCTCGACCAAACGAGCCCGCGGCCACGCCGGGTCACCGGCGTGGTGCCGGTCGATGGCGTGATGCAGGCTGTCGCCGCGGACCAGCTCCATGGTGAACCAAGCGCGGCCGTCGCCGGTCATGCCCGCGTCGTGCACCGGTACGACGCCCGGATGCCACAACCCGCCGACCAGCCGCGCCTCGGCCACCGCCTCGGCGACGTGGACGTGATGGTGCGACACCTTCAGCGCCAGCTCACGGTCGAGCGTCGCGTCGTGCACGCGCAGCACGGTGCCCATGCCGCCGCGCGCCACGGCGCCGAGCACCCGATAGCGCGACGGCAGTCCCGGCACCTCGAGCGCCGCCGGCGGCTGTTGCGCCGACCGCAGCTCGTCGGCGATCACCTGCTCGAAGCCCGGATAGCGCGCCTGGTATTCGGCCAGGCTGCGCTCGGCACCAGCGTCGCGGTCGCGCAGCAGGTCCTTGAGGAATGCCACCTGCACCGAGGCGATCTCGGCGGCCGCGGTCTCGGCATTCTCGTCGGGCTTCAGCACGCGCGGGTTCCGTGCGGCGCACGCGACGAGCGCCGGTCGGTTGCCGCCGCGGTGGCGATCGTCCCGGCCGGGCCCCGGCGACGCGGTGGAGGCGGTAGCCTACCGTGTCGATCGCCCGACACATGCCGCCCGCCGACCCCACGCCACCGACCTCGCTGTTCGCGCGCCGCGCCCTGCACGGCGACCGCGACGGCCTGAGCGTGTTGATGGCGCGCCTGCGACCACTGCTGCTGGCGCAGATCCGCTACCGCCTGGGGCCGTCGCTGCTGCGCCAGCACGACCCGGAAGACGTCCTGCACGACGCCTGGCTGGTGGCGATCCCGCGCCTGGGCGACCTCGAGGACGAGGGACGGCGCGCCACGCCGACCGTACTCAGCTTCCTCGGCACGACCATCCTGCACGTGGTGCGCAACCTGGCGCGTGCCGCCGCCCGCCAACCGACGACCGCGACCGCCGAACCGGCGGCCCTCGCCACCGGCGTGGTCACCGCCTGCGTCCGCCGCGAGCGCGACCAGCGGGTGCAGCAGGCGATCGCCGCGCTCACCGAGCCGGATCGCGCCGCGCTGGTGTTGCGCGGCATCGAACAACAGCCGCTGCCGGCGGTGGCGCGACTGCTCGGCATCAGCACCGAGGCCGCCGGCAAACGCTACCGCCGGGCGCTGGTGCGCCTGCGCCGTAGCCTGCCGCGCGAGCTGGTCGCCGAGCTGACCGCGGCCGCCACTCACCGCACGCCGCCCAGCGTCGTCTCGTAGGCGTTGCTGGTGACCAGCCCGAGTCGGTTGGCGACGGTGTCCTGGGCGAAGAACTGGGTGAACACCGAGGCGCCGACCAGCGCCACATCGTTGGGAAAGTCCAGCGGCAGCTGCAGCCGTCCCGCCGCCGGCGCCGTCGCGCCCAGCACCAGCTCCTGGCTGCAGTAGGTGACGCAGCCCGGTGCGCCCACGGGACTCATCTCGAACGGGAGCGGCAGGCCCGCGAACTGGCGATCGGAGACGCCGAGCATGAACCACACGCGGCTGCCCGGGATCAGCCGCGCGCAGCTGTAGACCACGCGCATACCCACCTCCGGCGTGCCGCTGACGTCGTGCAGCGGGCTCTGGCCGGTGCTGCCGTTGCAACCGCTGCCGAACGATCGCGTCGAGCCCGACACGCGCTCCTCGAACTCGGCCTGCACCTGCACGTTGAGCGAACTCAGCTGCACCGTGACGTCGTTGGTGAACACGAAGCGCAGCGCCCCGTCGTCGACGCGCCACCACTTGAAGGCGCCGCCGTTGTAGCTGGTCGGCGCGAACAGGGTCACCGACTGCGGCGGGCGGTAGACCCGCTGGAACGGCGTCGCGCCGTTGCGCTGGCCGTTCACGTCCGCCACGGTCAGGATGATCGTCGCCCCATCGGTCGGTGCCGAGCCGACCGACAGCTTGCGCGCGACGTCGTAGAACGCCGACATCGCGTGCGAGGTCGTACCCATGTCGGCCACCTCCACCGTGCGGTTCGTGGTGTTGCCGCCGTTGCCGCTCCAGTGGTCGAACGTCCACACCTCGGAACCGCTCTGGTGCACCAGCGGCGCCGTGAGGGTGTAGCCCTGGTATTGGGCGAAGCGTCGGGTGAAGGTGGTCACGCCGTCCTTCTGCCCGTCGAGATCGGTCTCGGCCAGGGTCACCGCCACCCCGCTCGGCACCGAGCCGACGCTCAGGGTGTTGAACGCCGGCTGGTCGAGTTCGCGGCTGAACCAGACGTACTGCGCCTGCGCGCCGCCCTGCGGATCGGCCGCCGAGCAGACGAAGGTGAACGGCTCGGTATGGTTGCGTTCCACCGAGAAGTAGTCGCCCCAACGTGGCATCGAGGGGCTGCTGTCCGGCACGTCGATCACCGCCCGCCAACGCTGGTTGTGGTGCTGCGGGTCGAACTGGTCCACCAGATAGACCACGTTGTGCACATGCGTGTCGGGGCCGCCCACCGCCATGGTCACGCCGCGGTCGCCGCGCACGTTGGTGGCGATCGCCGGGTAGGCCACCGCCACGTCGTTGTTGTAGGTGTCCTGCGCCGCGAACAACGTGTGGTCGGACACGCGGAAGCGCGCCACGCGCACGAACGGGAACGGACGACCGGTCTGCTGCGGGCAGGTCCACAGGAAGCCGTACTCGCTGGGCTTGGCGTAGCCGCCCTGGATGCGTGGGTCGGCGTTCGCCACCCAGTTGATACCGTTGGGCGCCAGCGCCATCGGCGTCGCCTGCACCCAGCTCGGGATCGAGCGGTCGTCGAACGACGCGGTGTTGGAGTTGTCGGGCATGCGGTAGATGCGCAGCGTCGCGGTGTCCTCGTGACCGCCCCAGTACATGGTGCCGCCAGCCCCCTGGGTGAAGCGGTACGAGCCGCTGGAACCGAGGAAGCTGCTCGACCCCGGCGCCTGGCGCGTTGCCCATTGCGCGGTCAGCCGGTTGCCCTGCGCCAAGTCGGTCAGGGGCACCCGCCACACCACCGAGTTGGTGTTGTTGCCGCTGAAGTCGAACACGTTGGAGGTGAGGTAGAGGAAGGTGTTGGTCACCGCCACGTCGGGGAAGTCGAACCAGCGGCTGCTCGGCTGGTTGAACATCTGCGGGTCGAACACCCAGCTGAACCAGATCTGGTCGCGCAGGTCGTCGCGTCCCACCGCCACCGCCACCCGGACGCTGCCGCGGCCGGTCAGCGAGCTGCGCCCGTACTGGATGAACCAGATGGTCAGGTCGTTGCGCGGGTCGCGCAGCACGCGCTGGTCGCAGCACACCCCGGCGTCGATCGCCGGGAACAGCGTGCCCGGGTTGACGAAGGTCCAGCTCGAGCCGGCGTCGACCGACACCGCGCCCCAGGTGTTGGCGGTGACGAAGGCGGTGTCGCGGCTGAGCGTCGCGGTCGGCTCCGGGCAGCAGGCGCTGGCCGGCATCGGCAACGTCGACCGGTTCCAGAAGCGGATGGTGTCGGGAGCGCCGGGGCCGGAGGCAGCGGCAGCACGGGACGGGAGATCGGGCGGCTGCGGCAGGTCGTTGTGGCCGATCGGCACCGGCAGGCGCTCGTGCTCGGGGATCTCGGGCAGGAACAGTCGCGGAACGGGTGCGGCGTCGAAACCCTGCCAGCGGTGACGTTCGGCCGGGACGGACGTGGTGCCGGTTGCGAACGGGACGACGACCGTGGGTCGCTGCTGCGCGGAGAGGGAGACCGCCACCAGGGCCAATGGGGCGAGGAGGAGGACGCGTTGCATGTGCCCCCGATGTCCGGGGACACGGCACACGGACACGATATCGAGGCTGCGGGGTTCGACCTTCCGCTTGGCGATCACGTCGTCGCATGGCTGGCGATCGACGTTCGGCGGTTGGGCAAGGCGCAAGCCGAAGTGTCGGGGTGCTACACCCGCGGAGCCGTCCGATCCGGCGCGAAGCGCCGACCGCAACCACGCCTTTGGTTGCGGCTCCGGCCGCGATGGGCTGCAAGGTGCCGCGAATCCTCTCGAGGCGCGCGAACTCGTGCTTCGCCCGTCGAGCCGCGACGCGCCGAAGCCAGCCACTTCGGCGCGGCCCTGGAAACCCCGGGCGGCCGGGGAATCACCTGCCGTGGGACGCGAAGGCGTGCCGTTCCGTATCCCGCGGCGGATCAGCGCCTGCCCGTCACTGCACCTCGAACGGCCACCACCCGGTGGCGTGCAGCGGGCGCGAGCCGTCGCCGAAGTCGATGCCCTGCACGTAGAAGGTCCGGCCGGCGAGGAAGGCGAGGTTGGGGATGCGCAACGGGAGCTCGCCCTTGCCGACCACGTCCATGGCCAGCGTGCCGAGCATCGTCGTGCTCGACGGGTCGAGGTGCCACAGACCGGGCGCTCCGAGCGAGATCGGGATGGTCGCGCGCTGCGCGCTCAGGCCCACCGCGAACACGGTGCCGACGCGCCCGCACACCTCCACCCGGTACGTCCCGCCGCGCGGAGCGCTCGGCAGGCCCCACACCTGGCGGTGCAGGTTGAACAGCACCGCCCCCGTGCTCGGCGGCGGACCGAACAGGCCGATGCCGTTGGCGAACGCGTCCTCGTCGCCGTCGCCGTCGAGGTCGGCGAAGGCGAGGCGGTCGATCGACAAGTTGCTGCGCCACGCGCCGTGGATCCAGCCGGGCGAGTCGACGAAGCCGCCGTGCCCGTCGTTCAGCAGCACCGACGGCTCGGGGCCCGCCCCCGAGAACACGATGTCGGGGAAGCCGTCGACGTTCACGTCACCGACCGCGGCCGAGTACTCCACCCACAGCGGCTTGATCGGCGGGAACGGCAGCAGGGTCAGTTGCCGTCCCCCGTCGTTGCGGAAGACCTGCATGTGCCCCTGGAAGAACAGGTCGTCGTCACCGTCCCCGTCGACGTCCAGGATGAAGGCGCGCCTCACCATCCCGGCCGGAGGGATAGTCTGGACCGTGAAGTACCCCGACCCGTCGTTCCACAGGATGCGCTTGGGGATCGGGTTGGGGCTGCCCCAGTTGCCACGGCCGATGACGAGGTCCGGCGCGCCGTCGCCGTCCAGGTCGCCTGCCGTGATCAGGTCGTAGGTGGTGAGTCCTGCTGGCATTCGCGCACTCGTCACATCGGTGAAGTGGCCGGTACCGTCGTTGAGCCAGAGCTCGACGCGACCGCTCAACGACCCGAAGGTCTCACCACCGAAAGCGACATCCAGATCGCCATCGCGGTCGAAGTCGGCGATCGCCGGCGACCAGCGTTGTGAGGGAGACTGCGGGAAGCGCGTCAGGTCGATCGTGAAGTTGCCCGCCCCATCGTTGATGAAGACGTAGGGGCGGTCGGCGCCGCCGAAACTACCCAACGACAGCCCAGCCGCAACAACGTCACCGTCACCATCTCCATCTATGTCTCCGATGGACAGACCAGCGTTACTCAGAGACCGAGAAGACGGTGGAGGCACCAACTCTGTTGACAGCCAACCGCGCCCATCGTTTCGAAGGACGGTCATCACGCTGCTGTTGTTCCACGAGCCACTACAAAGGAGGTCGATGTCACCGTCATGGTCTACGTCGCAAGGCATCGGGAGGTACCCCGCCGTGGTGAAGATCAACTCCTGCCGCGCCGCCAGCCCCGGCCCCCATTCGAGAATGGGAGCCAACGCCTGCGCGCCCGCAGCTTGCGCCAGGCACAGACCGAGAAGACCGCTGGCTTGTCGTCGTCGTATCATCGCTTTCGATCAACGTCGCATGACTTCGTCCACGATCCGGCCGAGCTGCTCACGGGTCGGACGTGGGGAGGGAGAAACCGAGCTTCCCGCGGCCTGTCGAAACTGCGTCCCGCGCGCACCAAGCCCCTCCACCGGAGGTGGTGTGCGGATGCCGAGGAAAGTCTGCAGGTTCGTGCCCTGCCACTCGCAGTTGAAGCGCAGGGCCGAGACCAGGAGCGGCGGCGAGCCGAACGGCACCTGGTCGGGACATCCGACCGGCGCATCCCCGAACCCCCACACGTTGACGTCGTACGCGAACGGCGACGTGCCTCCGCACGGTGCGTACGGACCGAGGATTTGGCTCGGGAACAGCGTCCACGGACCAACCGTTCCGGTCGACCAGGGCGTTCCGATAGGGTAGGTCCCGGGAGGATTGAGCGTCGCGTCCCGCACGTACATCGGCGATCCCATCTGCGGGCTCCAAGACGTCGACGCGGTGTACATGGGCGTGGCGTAGTTGTGGAACAACGCTGGGTTGTCGAAGCGTTGGCGGGACGGGAAGTTGGGAGCTGGGGCGGCCTCCAGCGGATCATCGAACCACGGGTTGCACCCGTAGATGTCGTTCGCGAACTGTGGAACCGCGAGCGGGTCCGCCATCAGTCCCCCCCAGTACGGATGCAAGTCCGGCACTAGGTGCGGCGTGAAGTCGCACTCCAGCCCACGCATGAAGGGCTTCCAGCCGAAGATGAAGGACTGCCAGTTGCGCGTCGCAATCAACGGTGGGCTCGTGCTTCCGAACGCCGTCCCCATCGTGTAGTCGCCCACCTCGCCGTCCGGCGACCCCTGCACGTGCACGAACCATGTCGGGTAGCCCGCCGCGAAGATGTTGCAGACCGGCCGCGGCCACGGCCCCGGCAAGTCGAAGAAGTAGATGCCGCCGTGCGGCGTCGCCAGCGGGGCACCGAGTCGGGTGTTGCCGGACCAGACGCCGATCCTGTTCCAGGCGACCGTGTTGTTGATGATGCGCAGCCGCTGGATGACGTCCATGCGCGGGTACTCCGCCTGCACGAAACTGTCGGCTCCGATCCCCACCGCGTTGTTCGTGATGAAGCAGTTGGTGATGAGGAAGTGCGACGTCAGGTGCGGCAGCTCTAATGCCGGGTCGAAGTAAGTGTAGATCCCTGCACCCGCGCCGATCAGTCCCCAGCCGCGCGGGTCCGGATGCGCAGCCGCACCTGGCCCTGTGCGCTGGGTGGCGACGCGCACTCGGCCTTGGGACGGCGCACTTCGATGCGCGCGGCGAACTCCTCGCCCCAAGCCGCGAGCAGCGCGGCCCGCACGGCGGCCAGACGCGTCTCGCCCAGCGCGCGGCAGGCGGCGCGCGTGCGCGCCTCGGCGCGACGGTCGGCGCCCGGGCGCAGGAGGTCGAGCACGTTGCCCAGCGCGGTGTCGGTGGTCTTGATCTCGACGTCGAGCGCGCGCAGGCGCTCGACCGTGGAAGCGGACTCCTCCCCGGTCAACACCTGGGCGCGCGCCTGGGCCGCCAAGAGATCGTGCTCGCGGCGTAGTCGGTCCAAGCGACGGCGCAGGCCTGCGCCAAGGGCCAGCGCGTCGCCGTCCGCCGGATTGGCGAACGCGGCCGCACGCGGCACGTCGTCGCTGCCGAGTTCGTGCTCGAGGACGACGGCGCCGCTGTCGACCACCGCCAGCTGCGCCTTGGCTTGGTCGATGGCTTGCGCCGCCGTCGGCGGCAGCTCGACGTCGCCGGCGGCGAACTCGACGCGCGCTGGCTCCACCGGCTCGGCCTCGCCCCCACCCAGGCCGACCAGGCCCGTGAGCGTGCTGGTCGCGCGCAACGGCGCCGCGGCCAACGCGCTGGCGATCAGCTTGCCCAGGGCAGTGGTCGCCGACAGCGCCAGCGACCCTGCCGACAGGCCGCCCGCATCGAGCCGGAACGACAGCGGCAAGCGATGCTCGTCGTCGGCGTTCTTCAAAGCGAACAGGACCGCGTCGAGCGGCGCCGGCAGCTTGAGGTAGGTCGAGATCGGACCGCCCGCCGGCTCGCTGACCGACAGGTTGGAGAAGTTGACCTGGCTCTGCACCCCCGCGGCGCCGCCGGGATCGAAGCGGACCCGCACGCTGGAGTCGAGCACCCCGTCGCCGATCGTCACCCCGGCGCCGCTGGCGAGCCCGGCCAGCGCAGGCAGCTCCAGGGCGCCCACGTCGAGGCGCGTCCACCCCTGCAGCTGTGGGCCGAGCGACAGGCGGCCGGACAGCGCGATCTCATCGAAGACCGGCCGCTCCTCGGTCACGAAGTCGTCGCCCTCGCCGGCCACGGCACGCGCCATCGCACCGAGCACCCCGCTGAGGACCGAGCTGCTCTTGTCGCGCTCGCGCAGCTCCACCTTGCCGCCCTGGACGCTGGCCTGGAACGTGATCGGCACCGGCTCGCGCAGCGCGCGGGTGGTGAAGCCCTTCACCTCGACGTCGAGTCCGACCAGCGGGACCGCGACCGGCGGCGTCGTGGTCGCATCGACGAAGGCGAAATCGATGCCGCTCACCGCCACGGTGTCGATGCGGATGTCGCCGCCGGGCGAGGGTGTCGCGGGCGCTGCAGCGGGCGCCGCCGCCGGCTCCGGGCGAGGCTCCGGATTCTCGGGCGGCGCGCTCGCGCCATCGGCAGGAGGTGCCGGACGCAGTATGAGCCCCACCACCCGGGTGCCCTCGGCGGTGCGTTGGACCTGCCCGCGCAGCTGCTCCACTTCGATGGCCTTCACGTGCACCCCGCCGCTCGCCGGCAGGATCCTCTGCACGTCGACGCGCACGGCGTCGACGCCGGCCAGCACGCTGCCCTCGGCGTCGCGCGCCGCGACCTCGGTGAGCTCGACCTCGGCGCCGAAGCCGTCGTTGGGGTCGAAGGCCGACAGGCCCCCGGTCGGCAAGCGCAGCGTCACCCCCAGCTTGGCGCCGAGCGATGCGAGGGTCGACGAAGCCGGATCGATGCGATCGGCCAGCCCCGGCAGCGCAGCCGCCAGTCCGGCAGGGCGCACGCCTCGCGCCGCCACCTGCACCTCGACGCGAGGCTCGCGGACCGCCGGCGCGTACGTGAGGTCGACCGCGATGCCATCCGCGAGCGGCTCGACGCCGAGGTCGGCGTGCAGCGCGACCGGGGGCAGATCGTCGGCGTCCGCTGCCAACAGAGTGAAGGGCTCGGGATGCTGCAGGCGCAGGCTGAGGTCGATCGGTTGCGCTCCGGCGCGCGTCGCGTCGCGCCAGCGCAGCCGCTCGACCTGGAGGTCGACGCCACCGACGGTGACGGTCGGCGCACCGGCGCGACGGGGCGCCTCGCCCGCCTGCGCCGGCGTCACGGGGCGTGGCGGCGGCGCCGGCCCTTCCGGCGGCGGTGACACCAACGTGATGCCCGCGATCCGGATGCCCGCCGGGGTCTGCTCCAGCTCGGCCTCGACACCCTGGACGGCGAGAGCGTCGATGTCGAACACGCGCCCGGCGGGGTCGAGGCGGCGCGCACGCAAGCTCAGGTCGCGCAGCCCGACCGACGTGGCGCCGCTCCCGTCGCCGACGCGCAGCTCGGGCACCGACACCTCGAGCCGCTGGCCGCCCTCGGGCGCCGGTCCGAGCGACAGGCGGGCCGCGACGTCGAGAGCACGCGTCCCTTCGCCGACCTGCACCGTCGGCGGCAAGTAAGCCTGCGCGCGTTCGAGATGCTGCGTCTGGCCGCGCAGGTTCATCTGCACGGACACCGCCTCGCCGTCTTGGGCGAACGAGCCGTCGACCGCCAGCGAGCCGGCCCATGGCTCGACCGCAGCTTGCACGGTGAAGGTCGCGGGCTCGCCGGCGCGGCCCAGACCCTCGAGGCTCGCATCGAGTTGCAGGGTCGCCGACGTCGCCGGGGTCAGAGCGTCGTCGCGCCACTGCACCTCGGCGCCGCGCAGCCGCAGCGGGCCGATGGCCATCGGCTCTGCGGCTGGCAACGGCTTCGCCTCGGGGCGATTCGCCGGCGTCGGGGCGGCTGCGGCGACCGGAGCCGGCGAGGGTGCGCGCAGCCGGAAGCCCAGCGCGACCAGATCGCCCGACGCCGTGCGCTCGAGGGCGAGCCGCGGCGCCTCGACCTCCACCGCCCCGATCCGCGTGACGCCGGCCGCGAACGTCGATGGTTGCACGCGCAAGCCCGGCAGCCGGAACCAGGACGTTCCATCCGCGACCCATTCGACGTCGCGCACCTCGCCGGACATGGTGAGACCGTCGGGCACGGCGACCAGGCGGCCGGTCACCTGCGCCCGCATCGTGGCCGCCGCGAACCTCGGTTCGAGGCCGACGCGGGCGAGGTACGGCTGCAGCGAGTTCGGCCGCAATCCGTCACCCCGCAGGTCGACCTGCAGCTGCGCCACCTCGCCCTCGGGCGTGCAGGAGGCGGTGAGAACCACGGCGTCGGCGAGCGCCGCGGCCGACGCTTCGAGCTGCAGGTGCCGCAGCTCCGGTGGACCCTCCGACAGGCTCAGGCCCTCCAACTCGGCGCCCACGCGATCGATGCGCAGGACGGTCGGTTCGGTCGGCTCGGCGCCCGGCCCCGGCGGTGCGGCGTCGGCGAAGGTGAACGGACCACCTTGCCAGGACAACGCGGCGAGCGAGAACGAGGCGGCGGTGCCCGGGGCTGCCGCTCGGCTCGGCGGCGAAGGCGGCGTCGGGGCCGAGGCCTCGACACTCCCCACCTGCCGCAGTCCGAGCCAGGTCAGCGCGCCGCCGGCGTCGCGCTCGACGTAGGCCCGCGTGCCGGCGAGCTCGACGCGCTCGACGGTGGTCGCCGTTCCGTGCTGGCGCAAGCCGCCGACCTGCACGCGGTCGACGGCCGCCCACTCGCGTTCGCCATCCACCAGAGCCAGACCGACGAGCGCGATCGAAGGCACGTCCAACCCATCGGTCGCAGGCGTCACCGTGGCCTCCAAATCGAAGCGCAGCTCGCCGTCGCGCAGGTCCGGTGCGAGGCCCGCGGCGGCCAGGTAGGGGCGCACCGCCGCGAGGGTCACGCCCTCGGCCCGCACCTTCGCCTGTGCTCGCCCGGTATCCGGCATCCACGTGCCGTCGACGGCCAACGTGCGCACCGCATCGTCGGCCACGAGCGTCGCGGCGAGGCGGACCGGCGTCTGGCCGGTGCCGCGGCCCCAAGCGAGGTTCTCGACGCGCAGCTCCGGCACCCGCAGCGTCGGCTGCGCCGCGGGCACCATGGCTTCGTCGTCCCACGCGAGCGTCAGCTCCTGCAGGCGCAGGGTGCGGACGGCTACGGCCATCCCCGCGGCCGAAGAGGTTTCCCCTACCGACGAACCTGCCGACGTCGGCGCCGAGGACGCTGCCTCCACCGCCTTCGGTGCCGCGTCGGCAGGAGACGACGCCGCACCGGTCAGATCGAAGAGCGGCAGGCGCAGCGCCCCGGCGGAGGAGCGGCCAGCGGCGAGGCGAACGCCCTGCACGACGGCTTCTCCGAGACGCAGTGTCGCCGTGTCGACGTGCTCGATCGGCACGCGCACCGCGTCGACCGCCGCTTCCTCGCGCCCATCGGCGACCACCTTGGCGCGCGCCTCGAGCGTGCCGCTCGCCCCGACGGGATCATCCACACGCGGTGCCAGTTCTGCCCGGATCGACACCTCGGCGTCGCCGCGCTCGGCGTGCGGCTCGAGGCCGAGCTCGGCCAGGTACGGCGCCGCAGCTCGGCGCAGTCCCAGCAGATCCAGATCGGCCGCGAGATCCAGCGTGCGCACGCCGCTGCGCGCGCGCGCCCGCAGGCGGAGCGCGTCGACCAGGTCGCTCGCCGACAGGTCGACCTCGAGGCGCGCCGGCCGGCTGTCGTGCCCGACGTCTTGTACGGTCGCCGCCAGGGCCACCTCGGTGACGATGGCAGGTTGCACGAACTCGTCGCGCAGGGACACGCGCACGCCGCCGAGGTGCGCCGACGCGATCGCCACGGGCGAGGAGAGATCGACGGGTCCGGGCGCGGCCGGAGCCGGCTCGGGCACCGGTGCCGCTGGGACCGCGGGGTTCGGCGCTGCCGCCGGTTGTTTCGGCCACTGCCAGCGTCCGTCGGCGCCGCGCACCAGCGTCGCCCGCAAGCCGTCCACGGCCAGGGCATGCACGCTCACCCGGCCGAACAGAAGCGCCGACACGTCGAGGTCGGCGCGCGCGAACGCCAAGGTCATGAGCGGCGTCGACGGGTCCGCGACGTCCGCCACCCGCAGCCCACGCAGCTCGATCGAGCCGCCGAGCAAAGACAGGGCCGACCCGTCGAGCTGGGTGGTCAGCTGGAAGCCGCGCGCCACGCGATCGAGGATCCAGGGCAGACACAGACCGAGCAGGAGCCGCAGCAGCACCGCCACGCCGAGCAGCCACAGGAGCCAGCGCAACCAGCGCCGGCGTCGTCTCGGTGCAGCGGCAACGGGCGCGGCTCCGGTCACGACCCCTTCTCCGACGACCGCTGCTCGGCCGACCGCTGCTCCGACGACCTTTGTTCCAGCGCGGCGAGGGCCGCACGACGCGACGCCTTGCTGGCCATCGGGTCGTAGCCGTCGACGGCGACGTGCCGCGCCGTGAGCCAGGCGAACGCGCGCACCCGCGTCGCGGGATGCGAGTCTGCCAGCAGTGCGAGGTGCTCCTCGCGCAACCACGCCGCGAAGGCGTCGCGCCCGACCCCGCGCGCCAGCACCGCCAGCAAGCTGCTCGGCGCACGCACGGTCTCACCCAGGTAGAGCTGTGCCACGCTGTCGATCTCGGGGGGCAGCGGCTCGTTCTGCGCGCGCTTGGCGAGCGCCGCCACCGCCGCACTTTCGAGCCGCCAGCCCATGGGTGTCGCGTCCGCGTCGCCCACCGGCGCCGCGGACGTGGCCACCTCCGCCAACAGCGGGTCGTCGCCGACCAGCGCCAGGTCAGCCACCAACGGCACCGCGTGCTGCTCCGCCAGCAGCACCAGCGTCCGCCGGCGCGTCCAAGAGTGCGCGAGCGCCTGGCGCAGGACCGCCAGCGTGCGCGACGCCGCGTCGTCTTGATGTGGACCGGCCGGGGATGCCCACGACGCACCCTCGCTCGCCGCGCGCCTCAGGCCCTCGGACGCGGCACCCAGCACCTGCGCTTGCCACAACAGGGTCGGTCCGGGCAACGCGGCATCGACGCACACGAAGGCGGCCCCGGGTGCCAGAGGATCGTCGAAGACCACGAGCGGCGAGGGCGCGGCGTCGGCGTCGGTGCCCGTCGGCGCGGGCATGCCGGACTTTCCGTCGCGCGGCATCACCAGCAGCGGTCGCACGGTGCCGCTCGCGTCACGCTCGAGCGCCAGGCGGATCGTGCTCGACACTCCGGCCGTCACCTCGAACACCGCCGTGGTGCCGCGCCACAGCGCCGCGTCTCGGATCGCCGCCGACAAGCTCGACGCGCCGCCTTCACCGACGGCTGCGAGCACGCGCGACGCCGTCTCGGCGACGGCGACCCGTGGGTCCGCCCGCGTGCCGGTTCCGACCGCGAACGGCTGCGCGTCGGTCGGCGTCACCATGCTGCGCGCGCGGGTCGCGGCGGGCGCGAGCCCGTCGGGACACTCCGCCAGCCACGTCCAGGTCACCCGCACGGCGACCGCCTCGCCGGTCGGCTCCGGCGAACCGGACTCGGTGAGCTGCGCATTCGGGAGCTGCGGATTCGGAGGATGGGGACCGGTCAGCATCGACCCCGACCGCAGTTGCACCGCGGCCGTCACCGCCGGCGGCGCGAACGAAGCGAGCGGCGGCGCGCTGCAGGCGGCCAACCCCAGCAGGGCGAGCCCGGTCGCGGCACGGCGCTCATTCACGACGAAGCAGTTCTTGCTCGACGTCGGCCTGAGTGACGCGGTCCCGTTCCAACAGCACGAGCAGACCGCCGAGCAGCGACCACATCGTCAAGTGGATCCGGTAGAGGATCGAGAGGGCGACGCCGCGCGTGTACATCACCTGCCCGGCATCCGCCGCGGCGACGAAGCCGGCACCGTAGGTTCGGAACAGGTGACCGAACATGGCTTCGCCGACGCCCCAACCGTTGGGGCCGAGTGGCACGGCCGAGACGATGTTGATGATCGGCACCAACACGAAGTACTCGAAGGTCGGCATGCCGAGCGACATCGCCCGGCCGATGAGCGCCACCGACAACACGCTGAGCACGTGGCTGGCCATACCCACCACCATCCACGCGGCGATGCCGAAGGTGTGGCCGCGGTAGAAGTAGATCGCCTGGTCGACCTTCTTCAGCAGGCCCGACAGCGGCAGCCGGCGCACGATCGCCTCCAGCCCGACTGCCCGGCGGATGCGGCGGCTGAAGGCCACGCAGCCGATCAGCATCACGCCGAGAAGCACGGCCCAGATGCCGAGCGCGAGGTCACCGAAGCGGTCGAGGGCGAAGAGCACCACCACCGCCGCCAACAGCGCCAACGATCCGAGGCCGAGGATGCGGTCGACGAGCACCGACACGCCGGCAGCCACGCGGTTGCCGTTCTTGCAGTGCTTGACGATGTAGACCGCCTTGACGACGTCGCCTCCCGTCTGCCCCGGCACGAAGTTGTTGAAGAAGATGCCGATCCAGGTGAACCGCCAGGCCTCGAACGGAGTGACGTCGAGATGGTTGACGCGCAGCAGCCACCACCAGCGGATGGCGGCGAACGAGGCGCTGACGAAGTAGCACAGCGCACCCAGCGCGAAGAGCCACCAGTCGATGTTGCGGACGTAGGTGAGGAAGCCCGGCGTGACCTCCACGCGGCTGCCGTCCGCCTGCGCACCGGGTCGGATCTCCTCGGCGACCGAGCCGTCGTCGGGCTCGAAGCGCACCACCGACTCGTCCCATGCACCGACGATCCGGCCCACCTTGGTGTCGGCGGCCTCCCCCCGGTGCACCGTGCGCATGTCGTGCCAGGCGACCTTGGCGAGGACCAGCCAGAGCAGCCCCGCCACGCAGAGGAACTTGGCCAGGTTGATCCAGGTGCCGCGCTTCACGGGGCCAGCCTCACCCGCACCTTGCAGCGGGCGCGCCCGACCGAAGCCTCTTCGTCGGCGGTGGCGCGCAGCACAGCGCGCGCCACCCGCCCAGGCGTCAGCTCGAGGTCGGTCAAGCTCGCCGTGCGCACCGGTGTGCCGGCATTGCGCACGTTCAGCCCCAGGTGGATCAACGTCGACACCACGCTGCGCGTCGCCACCGAGATCGACAGCTTGCCGCCGGCGAGGAACAGGTCGTCGCCGACCCGACGCAGGCGGGGCGCGTGAGCCGGCGCCAGTCCGACCAGCACGGCCAGGGTGCGCGCTGCCAAGAGCCGCTGGCGAAGCGTGGCGCGGTCGAGGTCGCCGTCGTCGAAGCGCTCCCACACGAAGTGCAACATGTCGTCGGCCGCGATCGTGGCGCCGGCCAGGCGATCCTCGAGGTCGGCGACCTCGGCGAAAGGCAGGGCGCACGCGCCGCGGAACGCCACCATGGAATCACCGACCAGGCCGGTCTTCTCGAGGATCCAGTGCGGCCGCAGTTGCGTGCCGTCGTAGCCGATCCGTTGCGTCAACCACTGCACGTTCACGGCTGGGCTCCGCGGCGGACGACGTAGTCGGCCCACCACGCGTCGGCCCACGCGCGGTCGAACGACACCGGTCGGTGCAACGTGCAGGCCAGCGCTTCGAGGGCGGCGACGGAGAGCGCGCGGTCGACGCTCGGATCCGAGATCACGTCGTAGAGGAACTCGACCGGCGCCGGGCCGCCGGGCTCACCGCGCAGCGCGTCCTCCAGGGGAAGCTGACCGCACAGGCGGACCAAGGTCAGGCGAACGCCACGGTCGAGTTCGCTGCGGCCGACCACGGCGCGCCCGTCGGCCTGCGGCGTGGCCACCGAGCGCAGGATGCGCGCCGGGGCGCGGTTGCCACCCAATCCACAACAGGCGCGCACCGCCGCGTCGCGAACCGCGGGCGAGCGTGGCTCGAACAAGGCGCGGCGCAGGGAATCGGCGGCCGTGCGCCGCAGCGCCACGTCGAGCGCGGCGCCGGCGCTCTGGCGCAGCGCACCGTCGTCGGCCCGATGCGCCAGGTAGTTGAGGAGCAACACCTGCGCCCGCCGGTCGCGCGGCGCCGGCACCGTCAGCTCCTGGCCGCGCTGCATGGCGTCGATGCAGCCGAGACGCAACGTCTCGGGCAGGCGACGCCCGGCGGCGATCTCGGCGGCGCAGACCCGCAGCGTCTCGATATGCGGCTGCCAGGCAGCCACGGTGGCGTCGTCGGACTGGTCGGTCACCACCGCCAGCTCGACGGCGAGCGGATCCAGCACCAGCGAAGCCGCCAGGATGCGCAGCCCGTGCAGTGCCGTGATCTGGTTGAGAGGATGCGGGTCGCCATCCAGCACCCAGCTCAGCCGCGCCACCGCCAGCGCGGTTCGGTGCAGGTCGCCGACCGCGCTCTCGGCGAAACAGCGCAAGCGCTCGCGCGCGAAGCCCGAAGGGTTGCTGACCTTGCTCGAACTGGGCTCGATGCCGAGCAGACCCGACAACGCCACGTCGAGGCCGCTGCCCTCGAGCACGCGCAATGGCAGCGGCATGCGCTCGGCGTCCTCGGAGTACTGCACGACGTCCGGCTCGGCCTGCGCCGGACGCCAACCGGCCACCGAGTCGAACTCGGCCACCGCCGTGGTGAAGCCGGGGCAGCCGCAGCTCGCCACCCAGACGGTGAGCCCGACTGCGCCCGCGACGCGCACACACGATCCGGCGTTGACGACCATTGCCCCTAGTCCATGCCCCTAGTCGCGAGCCCCCTCGACGCGGGCGACCTCGTCCTGGTGGCCGTCCGGGTGCGTGGTGTGCCAGCGCCACGCACTCTCGACGATCTGCTCGATCGACCCGAAGCGCGGCTGCCAGCCGAGCTCGGCGCGGATCTTGGCGCTGCTGCCGACCAGACGCGGCGGATCGCCAGCGCGCCTGGGTCCGACGCGGCGCGGCACCGGGCGCCCGGACACCGTTTCGACGGCGCGGATGACCTCGAGCACCGACGTTCCTTGCTCGTTGCCCAGGTTGTAGGCGCGGAAGCCGAACGCTCGGCCGGCGCGCTCCATCGCCTCGAGGCCGAGCACGTGCGCCTCGGCCAGGTCGCAGACGTGGATGTAGTCGCGCACGCAGGTGCCGTCGGGCGTGGGATAGTCGTCGCCGAAAACGGTGACCGGCGGTCGCGTGCCGAGCGCAGCGCCGATCACCAGCGGGATGAGGTGCGTCTCGGGGTCGTGGTCCTCGCCGAGCTCGCCGGTGGGATGGGCGCCGGCAGCGTTGAAGTAGCGCAGGGCGATCGCCTGCAGGCCGTGCGCGCGCTGGAAGTCGCGCATCATCTTCTCGCACACGAGCTTGGTCTCGCCGTACGGATTGATGGGGTGCTGCGGCAGGTCCTCGGTGAGAGGCATCCGATCGGGCGTGCCGTAGGTGGCACAGGTGGAGCTGAACACGAGCCGCTCGACTCGGTGCGCCACCATCGCCTCCAGCAAGTTGAGCGTTCCACCGACGTTGTGCCGGTAGTAGCGGCCCGGGTCGCTGACCGACTCGCCGACGTAGCAGCGCGCCGCGAAGTGGAACACGGCGGTCACGCCGCGTTGCCCGAAGATCCGATCCAGGCAGGCGCGGTCGTGCACGTCGCCGCGCACCAGCTCGGTGTCCTTGACCGCTGCGACGTGCCCTTCGCTGAGATCGTCGAGCACGAGCACCGGCCGCCCGCGCTCGCGCAGCGCGGCGACGGTGTGCGACCCGATGTAGCCTGCCCCGCCGACGACCAGGATCACGATCCGCGGCGCTCCTTGTCCTTGCCTGCGGACTTCGTCAGGCGGTCGACCTCGTCGCGCCAGGCCGCGATCACGTGATCGCGCTGCTCGGGGTCGCGCTCGCCGCCGAAGGGCAGCGCCACCTCGCGCCCGGTGATGGCGACCAGGGCACGATGCAGGGTCAAGAACGCGTCGGGGTCCCGTTCGCGGCCGATCGCCGCCACCACGGCGGTCAGACCGGCGCGGTCCGGCAGACGCACGGCGCAAACGGCGGCGGCGGCGCGAACTCCAGCCGCCGCGTCCTGCAGCCCGACCTCGAGCAGCTCGCCCGAGTTCGCGCAGCGTCCGGTTCCGACCTGGAGTGCGGCGATGCGCACGGCTTCGTGCTCGTCGCGCAGCGCCCATCGCACGGTGGCCGGCACCACCTCGATGCGTCCGTTGGCGCAGAGCGCGCGCACCGCCCGCGCCCGCTCGGCTGGCTGAGGTGCGAAACGGAGGATGCCGAGGAGCTCGCGTTCGCGGTGCGTGCGCCCTGTCCCCTGAAGTTCGCTCTGTACCTCCTGGCGCGCGGCCCGGATGTTGGCGACCGCGGCCTGCACGGTCGGATCGTCGCCGTGGACGGCGAGGATCTGGTCGAGGAGCCGCAGCGCCTCCTGACCGCGACCTCGTTGCCGCTCGAGCAGCGCGCGGTGGAACAAGAGGAGCGGCTGTGCAATGCGACCGCCGCGAACGTCGAGCAACTTGAGGGCTTCGTCGACGCGCAGACAGTCTCCCAGTAGACCGGCCTTGACGATCACCAGGCCCGGCTCGTCCGGCACGTCGTCGAGGACGGCGTCGACGCTCGCCAGAGCAGACTCGAAGTCGCCGGCGTCCCCGTGCACCTGAGCCAGCAGTTCGGCGGCGTCGGCGCGGTAGGTGCCGGATGCGAGTTCGGCACGGAGCAGCTGCATCCCCTCATCGGCCTCGTCGGTTCGCAGGAGTGCGCTGCCGAGCAGGTAGCCGAGTGCCGGGTGTGGCTCCTGGCCGAGTTCGCGCTCGATCGACCGCGCCCGCCGCAGGCTGGCCACCGCCGCCGCAGCATCGCCACCGGCCAAGCGAGCTTGGCCGAGGAGCAGGTGCGCGAGGGCGCAGTTCGGTACCTCGCGGGTGACGGCAACCAGGGCCGCCGTGGCCTCGGCCTCGCGGTCGAGCTGCTGTCGGCTCAGGGCGAAGCGCAAGCGCGACTCCACCGTCGCGCCGGGCTCGATGAGCTCGAGCGCCGAGGTGCCGCCGGCCGCACGACGCTCGCGAAGCTCGCGACGCAGACGCTGCTCGAGCGCGTGGTCGGCCACCACTCCTTCGACGGTGGTCCGGCCGCCGCCGACGGTGTCGGCGGCCGACGTCTCTCCAGCCACGCTGGCCTCGCTCCCATCGCCCGCCAGCGCGATGCCGTGAGCATCCAGACGCGCCCTCCGGCTACCGGCGCAGCCGACGAGCGCCAGGCCGAGCATGCACGAGACGGTGGGAAGACGAGACATGCAGCAGTGGGCGCACGGGCCGCGCGCGTTCGCAGCGTATCATCGGGCGGTGTCCGGTCCGAAAGCGTTTTCCCGCTCGTCTGGGCGGAGCCCTCCCCGCGCCATCGCTCACGATGCGCCGCGCAACCTCGCCGACTTCGCCGCGCAGTGCGCGCTCGACGTGGGGCGCTGGCTCGTACGCGAGCGCCCGCGCCGCCGCTCGCTCGGCGCCCGTGACAAGGGCAAGGGCGACCCGGTCACCGACCTCGACGTGGCCGCCGAGGAGCGCTTGCGACGCGCCATCGGCAAGCGCTGGCCGGGGCACGGCTTCCTCGGCGAGGAGACCGGCGCGTCCGACCTCGAGAGGACGTTCGTGTGGATCGTCGATCCCATCGACGGCACTGCCAACTTCGCCAACGGCCTGCTGCCGTGGGGCGTGTCGGTCGCGTGCCTCCGCGATGGGGTGCCGGTTGCCGGCGCGGTCTACGCCGCCGCCGAGGACCGACTCTGCGTCGCCGCGCGGGGCGCGGGCGCACACGTGCTGGGGCCGCGGCGTCGACGCATCCGCACACCACCCGCGCAGCGCCTCGACGCGCGTGCCGTCATCGGCGTGCAGTGGTTCCGCGGTGTGCGTCACCTGCCGTTCCTGCCGGCCTTGCTCGGTACCGGCACCCGGGTGCGCGTGTTCGGCTGCACGGTATCCCAGCTGTGCGACGTCGCCGTCGGGCGCCTGCATGCGAACGTGCAGCAACAGGGCAAGGTCTGGGACGTGGCCGCCGCGGGTCTGGTCGTCGAGGAAGCCGGCGGCCTGTTCACGCGCTGGGACGGCCGCCCCGTCTTTCCCTGCACGCCGCGCGGTCTGACCGGGCACCACGCGACGGTCGGCGCTCCGCCCGGGGTCCACCGCCAGGTCCTCCGCCTTCTGGACCGCGTTGCCGTTTCGCGCGCGTAACATCCGGCACACAACGCCCCGCGCCGCAGGTTCGGCGGGACCGGGGAAATGGTGCTCTGGCCATCGTCTCGGTCGTCGCGGAGGTCTAGAATCCGCGCCCCAAGCCCTGCGTGCGCCTAGCCCGCGGGCCCCGTGCGCGGTGCACCGCGGACGCGGCTCGTGATTTGCACCAGGAGCCTCGCTTTCCAGCCGTCGCCTCGCGACGAGAACAGAGCTCACCTCTCCACAGGAGACACGATGAAGAAGTTGCTGTTGACGGGTCTTGCCCTCGCCTCGGTGCTGGCGACGGCACCCGATCTCTACGCCCACGGCGGTCAGTACCGCGGCCCCGGTGACGTCGTCCCCCCGAACCCGGGTGGCGGCCGCGGTAGCGGCCCCGGCGCCTCGGGCCCCAACACGCCTGGCCCCAGCGGCCCCAACACCCCCGGCCCCTCGGGACCCAGCACGCCCGGCCCGTCGGGTCCGGCCACCGGTGGCCCCGCTGCGGCGGCCGGTCCGGGGGCAGCGGCGACCGGTCCGCGCGGCGCCGCCGTCGGTGACGACCTGACGCGCTGGGCCTTCTGGTGGGAGTTCAACAAGGACCCCTTCATCCGCCTCCGAGAAGCCATCCACGCCGGCGGTATCACCACCGGTTCGGACGACTTCTACCTCGGCGGCGCTCGCCGCGAAGAGGCCGTCGACACCTTGAAGCCCGGCAAGACCGAGATCCTCAACGTGATCCTGCCGGCCCTGAAGCAAGCGCTCGAGGGCACCACCGACCGCGACATCACGTCGTCGTGCGTCGTGGCGATGGCGAAGATCGGGGAGGACCACCCCAACTTCAAGATCCTGCCGATCTTCGAGAAGTACCTGAAGGAGCGCGACCAGGAGATCCGCGAGACCGCGGCGCTGGCCATGGGCATCTCGCAGATGCCCGAGGCGATGACCAACCTGGTGCACCTGCTGAAGGACTCGCAAGAGGGGCGCGCCCTCGCCGGGCGCTCCGAAGTCGACCCGCGCACGCGTTCCTTCGCCGCCTACGGCGTGGGCCTGGTGGCGCACGCTTCGGCGAACACCGACCTCAAGCGCACGGCCTTCGAAGCGCTCAAGGAAGTCATGACGTCGTCGAACGACCGCAACATCAGCGTGGCGGTCATCAACGGCATGCGCATGATCCGCACCAACCCGGAGGCGGGCGACAAGGAGAGCAAGCTGCGCTCCGACATGCTCGACACCCTGTGGAGCTACTACACCAAGGATCTCGGTCAGGGCGACCAGCAGATTCAGGCGCACGTGCCGCCGGCCATCGCCTCGATCCTCGGCCGCGGCGGTGACACCAAGGGCACCTACAAGGAGCGCCTGGGTGGCGAGCTGGACGAGAAGTTCGGCAAGCGCAACATCAACATCTACCAGTCCGCCGCCCTCGCGCTCGGCCAGCTGTGCACGACCAGCAAGGACGACGCCAAGTACTGCAAGCTGCTCGACGAGTACGCCGGCAAGGGCCGCGACCAGCAGGCGCGTTACTTCTCGATCATGGCCATGGCGGAAATCGGCGGCAACGACAACCGCAACGCGCTGCTGAAGCGGCTCGACAAGGGCCGCGACCAGGAGAAGTCGTGGGCGGCGATCGCGCTCGGCGTGTACGCCTTCAACGAGGCGGCCGCCGCCGGCAAGGGCGCCACTGCCGACGCCACCATCGGTCGCGCCCTGCACAACGTGCTCAGCAACGAGAAGAACGACGAGGTGCTGTCGTCGGTGTCGGTTGCGCTCGGCCTGTGCAAGTACGGCGAGTCGGCCGACGACCTGCGCAAGCTGCTCGAGAAGTACAAGAAGCGCGACGACTTCGCCGGGTACATCTCGATCGGCCTGGCCCTCATGAACGACACCGCCTCGAAGGAGGTCATCCGCGAGATCGTCAAGACGTCGATCCGCCGGCCCGACCTGCTGAAGCAAGCGGCGATCGCGCTGGGCAAGATGGGCGACAAGCAGGTGGCGCTCGACTTGACCAAGCTCCTGGAGGAGCCGGACAAGAACGTCGCCAAGCTGTCGGCGATCGCGTCGGCGCTCGGCTTCATCGGTGACAAGCGCAGCGTCACGCCGCTGAAGAACATGTTGTTCGATCAGTCGATCACCGAGCTGTCGCGTGCGTTCGCCGCGGTCGCCCTCGGCGGCATCGCCGACAAGGAGGATCTGCCGTGGAACTCGAAGATCGCGGTCGGCATCAACTACCGCGCATCGGTCGAGACGCTGACCAACTCGCAGACCGGCATCCTCGACATCCTGTGATCGAGTCGCACGCGGTGCGCTGCCGCTGAGGCAGGCACCGCGGACGATCGGCTGGAACGAGCCCGCGCCTCCCGAGGTGCGGGCTCTCTCGTTTTCTTGGCAGCGCGCGCACGCCGAGCGTCCGCCGCGCGCTCCGGGCAACGGTCACGCGCGCGAACCAACAAGCGACAGCAACCGTGGCGCCGGCGACAGCGGCGCGCCACGCCCGGCGCCGCTGCCACGCCCGGACTGCGCGACGCCACGCCGTTTCGGCCGACTCCACCGCATGCGGCCCACGCCTTGCTACATCGCGGGCACTCCACGCCTCGCCGGTCGCCACCTACCCGAGCGAGACCAGACATGAGAATCATCCGCATGGCGAGCACGACCCTCGCCTTCCTCTGTGCCGCGGCGCCCGATCTTTCGGCGCACGGCGGCATCTACCGCGGCCCCGGCGACATCGTGCCGCCCAACCCCGGCGGCGGGCGCGGCACCGCCACCGGCGGCGGTGCGCCGACGCCCGACCGGCCCGGTCCGCACACGCCTGGCCCCGGCCTGCCGTCGGCACCTGCGCCGGGCAACCCGAACACGGGTGGACTGTCGAGCCCGACGGGCGGACGCCAGACCCCTCACACCGGCGGCGCGCCCCTCGAGCCCGACCTCACGCGCTGGGCGTTCTGGTGGGAGTTCAACAAGGAGCCCTTCATCATGCTGAAGAGCGCGATCCACAGTGGCCTCACCACCACCGGCGACGACGAGATCAACCTTCTCGGCAGCCGCCGCGACCTGGGGCGCGAGACCCTGCGGCCGACCGCGCGCGTGGTGCAGAACGAGATCCTGCCCGCGCTCAAGCGCGCCCTCGAGCAGTCGGACAACCGCGACATCGTGTCCTCGTGCATGGTGGCGCTGGCCAAGATCGGCAAGGACCACCCGGAGTTCTCCATCCTGCCGATCTTCCAGCAGCACCTCACCGAGCGTGACCAGGAGGTGCGCGAAACGGCGGCCCTGGCCATGGGCATCTCGCAGATGCCGTCGGCCCTGCAGCCCCTCAGCGACCTGCTGCGCGACAACGAGGCCGGACGCAAGCTGGTCGACCGCGCCGAGGTCGACCCGCGCACGCGCTCCTTCGCCGCCTACGGCCTGGGGCTCATCGCCAACGCGTCCAGCAGCACCGATCTGAAGCGCGCCGCCTTCGAGCCATTGCGCGAGACTCTCGAAGCCTCGCACGACCGCAACATCCGCGTCGGTTGCATCCTCGGCATGCGCCTCATCCGCACCAACCCCGACGGCAGCGACAAGGAGAGCAAGCTGCGCGACGACGTGATGTCGACGCTGTGGACGCTCTACACCGCGAGCGAAGGGCAGGGCGAGCAGCAGATCCAGGCGCACGTCCCGGCAGCCATCGCTGCCATCGTCGGCCGTGGTGGTGACAGTGGCGCGCAGTTCAAGGAACGCTTCGCCGGCGAACTGAGCGACAAGTTCGGCAAGCGCAACATCAACATCTACCAATCGGCGGCGCTCGCCCTGGGCCAACTGTGCACTCCGACCAACGAGGACGCCAAGTACTCGATGCTGCTCGACGACTACGCCAGCAACGGCCGCGACCAGCAGACACGCTACTTCGCGCTCGTGGCCCTGGCGCAGATCGGCGGCGACAGGAACCGCACGGCCCTGCTCAAGCGGCTGGCGAAGGGACACGACCAGGAGAAGTCCTGGGCCGCCCTGGCGCTCGGGGTCCTGGCGTTCCGTGCCAGGGACAAGAACAGCGAGCCGGACGCCACCATCGGGCGCGCCTTGCTCGACGTCCTGCGCAGCGAGAAGAACGACGAGGTGCTGAGCGCCGTCGCCGTGGGACTCGGTCTGTGCCGGTATCGCGACGCAGCCGACGAGTTGCGCAGCCTGCTGGGCAAGTACCGGCGCCGCGACGAACTGGCCGGCTACCTGTGCATCGGCCTGGCACTGATGGAGGACTTCGAGTCGCGCGAGCTCATCCGCGACATCGCGGCCACCTCGGTGCGCCGGCCCGACTTGCTCAAGCAGGCGGCCATCGCGCTCGGCAAGCTCGGCGACAAGGAAGTCACCGAAGACCTCACCCGCCGGCTGGCGGAGCCCGACAAGAACGTCGCCAAGCTGTCGGCTCTGGCGGCGGCCCTCGGCTACATCGGCGACCGCCGCACCATCCAGCCGCTCAAGGCGATGCTCTTCGACTCCTCGATCACCGAGCTGTCGCGGGCATTCGCCGCGGTCGCGCTCGGCGGCGTGGCCGACAAGGAAGACTTGCCCTGGAACACCAAGATCGGCGTCGATCTCAACTACCGGGCGGCGGTCGAGACGCTGTCGAACTCGGTGTCGGGCATCCTCGACATCCTGTGACGCGGCTCGGAACCCGCGGCTCGCGCCCTGGCGCGGGCCGCGCCGGGTCAGACCGCGGCGCCGGCGTGCGTCCGGCGCAACACCGCGAAGAAGGCCATCAGGAAGCCCAGGCCCACGCCCCACAAGAGGCGGCCGTTGCGCAAGCCGACGGCCTCGGCGTGCGCCAAGCCCGAGAGGAACTCCCCGCTCGCCTTGGCCCGCGCCTGCAGCGGCGCCGCCAGTTCGCCGGCGCTGGCGTCGGCGATCGCGGCTTCGAACTCCGCATGCGCGCCGGCCACGTCGTGGCGCGCCCAACGCGCGTCGCCGGCCAGCAGGCGCAGGTACGGCGTCGGAGCCCGCGCCGAGCGCACCGCCGCCAAGACGTCCTCGGCCCGGCCTTCGACCAGCGCCGCGCGCGCCTCCTCCGCCACCTCGTTCGGATCGCGCGTCCCGGCCATCGCGGTCAGCGCCGGCGTGCCGCCGGCGTGTGCGCGACGCATGGCTTCGTGCTGCAAACCGTCGAGCCGCGGGCAGTCGTCGGTGAGGACCGGGCCGTCGCCGTCGATGGGCTGCCAGGCCCCAGGCCGCGACGCCTGCGCCAGCACCCGCGCGAAGTCGGGCTGCTGCGGGTGCGCCGCTGCCAACGTCTCCGGCCGCAGGGGCTCCGCCTTGCGCGCGACCAACACGAAGTTGCGGCTCCACGGCACGGCGAACGCGTAGGCCGCACCGAACACGCGCTTCATCGTCGCGCCCAGCGCCTGGACGACGGGGTCCTCGAACGACCAGCCGCCGGAGTTCACGGACACCACGCCGCCCGGTCTCAGGCAGCGCTCGGCTGCGGTGAAGAACTCGACGCTGGCCACGTGTGCCGGCACGTAGATCTGGCGCACGTAGGTGTCCACCAGCACCACGTCGTAGCTGGCGGCAGGACAACGCTCGACGAACACACGGGCGTCGAGCGCATAGTCGGCGCCGGCTGCCTGGCGGCCGCCGAAGAACCGCTCGCCGAGCGCGATCACCGCCGGGTCGATCTCGACGCCGTCGACGCGGCAACCGGGATAGACGGCTGCGAACAGACGCGCGAAGGTGCCGGCGGCGGCCCCCAGCGACAGCACCCGCACGTCGCGCCCCTCCGGGATCGCGCCGTCGCGCGCCAGGATCGGCGCCACCGTGTGCCAATCGTAGTAGGCGCCGCCGGTCCAGGCCGTGCCGTCGACCGCCAAGGAGTGGAACGAGTCGAGCCCCTCGTTGATCTTGAGCATCGTCGTGTCGGCACCGTCACGCGTCTGCCGCACGACTTGCAGGAACTGGTAGGCGCTCTCCCGTTCGGCCAGCAGCTGTTGACCGTCAGCCGGCACGCGCAGCGGACCGCGCACGACGAAGACCAGGAGCGCCGGCAGCGCCGTCGCGAGCGGCGACGACCGCCGCGCCACGAGCGCCGCACACACGGCCACCACGGCCGCGCAGGCCCACACCGCGGCGCGGCTGCCGATCGTCGGTACGAGCAGATGCGTCGCCAGGAACGTGCCGAGCAGGCTGCCGATGGTCGAACTGGCGTTCACCAGTCCACTGGCGCGACCGACGCGCACGCCGCCCTCGACCAGCGCGGCCACCAGCATCGGACTGGCGCAGCCGAGAAGCAGGACCGGCGGCGCGAACAGGATCGAGGTGGCGACCAGAGAACCGCGCACGAGCGCCGCCATCGCCGCCTCGAGCGGCAGGTCTTGAGGCACCAGCCAGGCCCCCAGCGGCCCGCCGAGCAGCGGCGCGACGCCAGCCAGTAGCGCCCCGGCGCCGAGGGCCGTCGCCAAGCGACGCGGCGCGCGCGGCCCGCCAGCCATCGCGCCTCCCAGCCAGGCGCCCGCGGCCAGAGCCACCAGCATGACGCCGATGACGTTGGTCCACACGTAGGCGCTGTCGCCGAAGTGCGGCGCCAGCAGGCGCACGGCGGTCAGCTCCAGACCCATCATCGCGACGCCCAGCAAGAAGGCGACCGCGCCAGCGCGACCTCCGCCCATGTCAGGTTCCCCTCGGCACGTCGATCGACAATGCCGTCGTGAACAGGAAGCGCGGGTCGAAGCGCTCGCTCACCGTCTGCGTCAAGAACGACAGCGACCGACCGCGCCGCAAGGTCACCCGCACGTCATTGACGTCGAGCGTGAACTCGCGATCCAGGTCGATCAGCTCGTCGTTGAGCAGCAAACTGAAGCGCTCGATGCGGCGCGCGTTGACGGTGATGAGTCCGCGCGACCGGTCGGCCACGACCCGGATACGCGCCGGCTCGCCGTTGTCGGGACCGCCGAGATCCGCGCTGATCCCGGCCACCCAGTAGCCGTCGACGATACCGTCGGGCCGCATCACCAGGGTGACGGTCTCGCGCATGAGGCGCCGCTGCTGGCGCTCGAGCCAGTTGCCGATCTGAGCCGCTCCGAATCGGCGGACGTCACGCGTCTCGACGCGGCCGACGTCGGCGCGCGCGATTTCGCGGCGCAGCGTCTGGACGATGTCGATGCCGCTCTCGGTGCTCAACATGAGGACCGGGACTCCGGCCAGGTTCTCGTACGCCAACGGCGGTGTAGCGTCGGGCTCGCTCAGAGCCAACGCCGAAAACCGATCGGGAGCCGCGGTCGCTGCGCGCAGCACCGTGCCACACTCGGAGCCGTGGCCGGCGAGCGACAAGCGGTCGCGGTCGACGTTCAGCTGACGCTGGACGACGCCGATGACGAAGAACAACCCCTTCTGCACTCGCTCCTCGTCGAGCGGCTCCTCCTGGCGCACCCTCCACACCCAGAGGCGACGCGCCAGCCCACCCAGAGCAGTGCCCTGAGCCAGGCGCAGGAGGGTTCGCTCGCCGACCTCGCGCAAGGTCATGCGTCGTGCCGGTCGCATCAGCCAGTGCAGGCGCTCGGGAGTGGCGCGCACGACGATGCGGCGACCATCGCGTCCTGGCCACGCCTCGCCCGCCCGCCCCAGGCCAGGCCAGACCTCGACCGTCGCCGGCGACGGCAGGTCCGGCGAGTAGCCGCTGGGCACGTGCACCTCGATGCCGCCGAGTGCGGCGAAAGCCGCCGCGTCCGGCGCGCCGTAGACGAAGGTGCCGTCGAAGACCCGTCTGAGACGGGCGACGTCGCGCAGCCATGCATCGCCAGCCGCGCCCCGCGGCCAGGCGCGCAACAGGCGGCGGCGGTGCCACTCGGCGGTGCCGTCGCCAGAGAAGAGCGGCGCGCCGCGCTCGGCTGCGTAGAGCGCGGCGTAGAAGCCGCGCAGCTCCGCCCGCACACGCTCGGTGCGTCCGCCGTCTTCGCCCACTGTCGGCTGCGCCGTGAGCCAGGCGCACAGGGCCGTCGCGGCGACGACGTGCCTCACTTGGGCGATGGCGGTCCGTCCTTGGCGCCGGCGTCCTGGCCGTCCTTCGCCACCTTCTTCTCCGGCTTCTCCTCCGGCACCTCGAACCCCTTCTCGGCGACGAACAGCATCGACGAGTCGCGCAGGTTGAACACGTTGTCGAGCAAGCGCTTCAAGCTGCGCTCGAGCTTGAAGGGCGGCTGCGCCTTGCCGTTGATCACGCAGGTGATCTCCTTGTCGAGGTCGACCAGCGCATCGTTCAGCCACAGACCGAAGTCCGAGACACCACGCGACGTCACCGTGATCTTGTTGCTGGCACGGTCGGCCACCACTTCGAGGCGCGGGCGCTCGGCGGGGAGGACGTCGGCAATGGGCTCGGCCTTGCCCATGAAGACCCAATAGGCGCGGCGCATGCTGTCGTGGTTGTTGGCGATCACGACGCGCGATCGGAACACATCGCGGGAGTGCTTGCCCATCCACTCGGCGACCTCCGCCGCCGACTCGGTGAAGGGATAGTCACCCTTCGCGTCCAGAACGGTCGCGGAGCCCGCCTGCAGCTTGTTCAGCGCCGCAGCGAGGCGATCGCTCACGTCTTTGGTCTCGTCGCTGCGCAGCAACAGCACCGGCACGCCGGTCAAGCTGTCGAGCTGGAGATCACCCGGATCGGTCGGCTTGCGCAGGACGATGCCGGCGAACAGGTGCGGGAAGTAGGTGCACAGCCGCAGGGCGTAGGCACACGAGCCGGCGCCACAGTCGAGGTAGAGCCGGTCGCGGTCCACGTTCACCGTGCGCATCGCGCCGCCCAGCGCGGCGAGCAGCACTTCGCGGCGCTTGCCGTCGGTCGCCTGGCCGTCGGGCTTGCTGAGGTCGGCGGGCGGGTCGAAGTCCACCGACTCGTCCAGCTCCGGGAGGACGAAGACGTAGTCGCCGGCGGCGGCGGCGCTCTTCCACGTCTTCTCGTACCAATCGCGCGCCGGCACGAAGCCCTTGTCGGACTGACCGCGCAGCAAGAACACCGTCGCCGCCGGGGCGTCGGCCTTGTACTTCTTGGGCAGGACGAGGTCGTGCGGCGGGAACCCCTTCGGCTTCATTGCGCGCAAGTCGCCGGAGCCGGTCTGGCGGTCGAACTCGAAACAGTTGGCGAAGACGGCCTGCAGGTCGGCCACGTTGGCCAGGGCGTTCTTCTTCTCCGCACGTCCGTCCCAGTCCTTGAGGAACTTGTCGCGCGCTTGCGTCTCCTTCTTGGCTGCCGCGGCCCGGCGCTTCTCGTTCGCGTCATTCGCGTCGGCGCGCGCACCGTAGTAGTCCCGCAGCTTGCTGCGGAGCGCGTCGTGATCGCTCTTGGAGAGCACCGGCTGGGTGGCGCTCGGGTCTTGCTGCGGCAGGAGCGCACACGTCGAGAGCAACAGCGTGAACGACAATGACATGAGGTCTGGTCTCGATTCCTTGCGTTGTCGGCGGAGGGGCTTGCCGGAACGGCAACCCGTGCAGGTTAGCGCCCGGGTGAGGAGCTGTCAGCGCGCGCACCCGGGAAAGCCGCGCACCCGGGAAGGCCGCGCAGCCGTGGAAAACGGGGTGGGTACGCTCGCGCGCGCCGATCCCAACCCCCGGACTCGCCGGCTCGGTCAGCGGAGGATCACTTCGCGCGCGCCCGGAACGACGCGGCCCACGCGATGGCAGGCCTCCCCGCGCGCCGCCAGCCGGCGCACGATGTCGTCGGCGTGGGCGGCGTCGACGAAGAGGACCATGCCGAAGCCCATGTTGAACACGCGGCACGCCTCGGCGCGGCCGACACCGCCCTTGGCCACCAGGTAGGCGAAGATCGGCGGCGCCGGCACGGCCCCCACTTCGATCTCCACCGCGACGCCCGCCGGCAGGACGCGCGGGATGTTGTCGGGCAGACCGCCACCCGTGATGTGCGCCATGCCGGCGATCAGGTCGTCTTCCAGCAGCGGCCACAGCGCCTTCAGGTAGCTGCGGTGCACCGCCAACAGGGCCTCGCCCACGGTCTGGCCGCCGAGTTCGTCGGGCCGATCGTCGATTCCGTGCCCGAGCTGCGCGAAGCAGATGTGCCGCGCCAGCGAGTAGCCGTTGGTGTGCAGACCCGACGAGGGCAGCGCCAGCGCCACCTGACCGGCGCGCACACGGCTGCCGTCGAGGATCTTGTCGCGCTGCACACAGCCGATCAGGGTGCCGGCCACGTCGAACTCGCCCTCCACGTACACCCCGGGCATCTCCGCCGTCTCGCCGCCGAGCAGCGCGCAGTCGTTCTGCTTGCACGCCCGCGCCACGCCGGAGATCACCTGGGTCACCCGCTCCGGCACCATCTTGCCGATGGCGACGTAGTCGAGGAAGAACAGCGGGCGCGCGCCCTGCACCAGGATGTCGTCGACGCAGTGGTTGACCAGATCTTCGCCGACGCTGGACACGTCTTGCGTCATCTGCGCCACCTTGACCTTGGTACCCACGCCGTCGGTCGACGCCACCAGCACCTGCCCCTCGACCCCCGCCGCCCGCGGATCGAACAGGCCGCCGAACTGACCGACGTCGCCCATCACGCCCTTGGTGAAGGTCGCGCGGATCGCATCCTTCGCGTCGAGCACGGCGCGGTACTTGGCGTCGATGTCGACGCCGGCGTTCTTGTAGGCAGACGGCGGTACGGTCACTCGATGTCTCCGGAGGGGAACTCGGCGCGAAGCCGAGCGAAGATCACGCGGTTGTTCTCGAACGCGAGCTCGTCGGGCAGGCGGTCGAGCGCGAAGAAGCGCGCGTCGGCGGCATCATCGGCGGCACACAGCGTGCCGGCAACAGGCGAGGCGAGGTACGCCACGACGTTCACGCGCTTGCGCGGGTCGTCGGTGGCGTAGAACACGTCGAGCAAGCGGCGGATCTCGACGTCGAGCCCGGTCTCTTCGCGCACCTCGCGCCGCGCCGTGCTGGCCGGATCCTCGCCGTAGTCCTGGAAGCCGCCGGGCAACGCCCAGGCGCCGACGAACGGCGGAATCCGACGCTGGATCAGCAGCACCTCGCGGCCGCGCACCACCACGGCGCAGGCGGCGGCCGCCGGCGACCTGAAGTGCACGAAGGCGCAGGTGGTGCAAGCATGCCGCTCGTGGCCGAAGACGCTGCGCACCAGCAGCGGCGCGCCGCACCACAGACAAAACGAGGCTTGCGGATCGAGCATGGCGTGTGGACACGGTAGCGCACCGAGCCACGGCGCCGGCGTCAGCGTTCCGCCGCGATCTTCGCCAAGGTATCGGCCCAGTCCGGCAGCTCCCGCGCCAGCCGTGGGTCGGCGCTGCTGTTCACCAAGATCGCCACCGCCACGTCGAGGTCCGGGTAGTAGCGCATCTCGCTCAGCGAGCCGGGGAAGTAGCCGCGATGTCCGCACGCCGGGCCGAGTTCGGTGTCCTCGACGATCACTCCCAGGCCGTAGCGCGAGACCTTGCCGCGCGGACCACCCAGCCGCGCCGGCGAGCCCGCGAGCGCGTCGCCGCGCGTCTCCCCCAGCACCTCGCCGCCGTACAGGGCCTTGGCCCAGCGCGCCAGGTCGCTCGCCGTCGTCGCGAAGCCGCCGCCGGCGCCTTCGAAGGCCGGGTCGAACGGCAGCCTGCCGCCCTCGAGCATGGCGTCGCAGCCGCCGAACGGGTTGTCTTCGCCGGCGTAGCTCGGCAGTAGGCCCGGAATCTCGCGGCCGACGCCGGGCACGGTGTGCGTGAGCGCGAGCGGCACCAGGAAGCGCCGCGCGATCTCGTCGTAGCACGGCTTGCCGGCGACCTTCTCCAGCACCAAGCCCAACAGCACGTAGTTGGTGTCGCTGTATTCGAAGCCCTCGCCCGCTGCGAAGCGCGGCTGCTTGCCGAGGACGAACTCGAGCTCCTCGCGCGGCGAGAAGCGATGGTCGGGCTCGGCCAGCAGCCGCCGCACGAACGCCGGATCGAACTCGTAGCGCATGAGGCCGCTGCGGTGCATGAGCAGGTGGCGGATCGTGATGTCCGCGGCGTTGGGCAGGCGCGCGAACCACTCCTCCTCACCGAACCACGTCGCCACCTCGCGGTCGAGGTCGAGCTTCTTCTCGCACACGAGCTGGCAGGCGAGCGCGGCGAAGAACGTCTTGCCGGTGCTCCCCGCGAGGAGCAGCCCGTCGTCCGGCATCGGCTCCTTGCCGTCGCGGTCGGCGTGGCCGGCAGTGAAGGGGACCAGCGTCCCGTCGCGGAGCATCACCGCCGCCTGCGCTCCGGGCACGCGCGCGGCCAGCCGAGCCACCAGCTCCGCCCGCAGCCGGTCGGCCAGCGTCGCTTGCGCCACGAGGGAGGAGGCCAGCCAGGAAACCGCGACGAGGGTGCGCATGCGCTCACCTACGGCGCACCGCGCGGACCTGCGAGACGCAACCGCGCGCTGGCCGGATCGACGACGGAGGCGCACCGGCAGCTCCTGCCGTCACAGCAGCGGCGTCAGGAGCTTCGCCACGTTGTCGGCGAACGTGCGCACCGGGCCGCGCCGCTGCCAGCGTGCGACGTCCAGCCGCCGGCTCGCGGCCAGGTAGCTGGCGTGCAGCCCGCGCAGACGGCTGGCGAAGCCGCGGTCGTACACCAGCAACGCCATCTCGAAGTTGAGCAGGAAGCTGCGCACATCGAGGTTGGCCGAGCCGACGATGGCGAATGTGTCGTCGATGCGCACGGTCTTGGCGTGCAGTAGCCCGCCCTGGTACTCGTGGATCGCGACCCCCACCTCGAGCAGCTCGCCGTAGTGCGATCGACCCGCAGCTTGCGTGATGCGATGGTCGGAACGCCGCGGCAAGATGAGCGTCACCTCGATGCCACGCAGCGCCGCCGCGCGCAGCGCCGCCAGGATCGCCTCGTCGGGCACGAAGTAGGGCGTGGTCAGGGTCACGCTGCGCCGGGCCGCGGCGATGGCCTGGCCCATCACCTCCACCAGGGGCGCGCCGCTGCCGTCGGGTCCGGTGGGCAGGGTCTGCACGGGCACCACGGGCGCACGCAGCGTTCCGGCGAAGAGATCGTCGCCCGCGGGCGCGCCGCCGCAGAACGTCCAGTCGCGCAGGAACACCGCCTGCAACAGGTCGACCACCGGACCGGTCAGACGCACCGATGCGTCGACCCAGGGCCCCAGGTGCGCCTTGCGCGGGTCGATGGCATCGGCCAGGTTGTGGCTGCCGGTGATCGCCACCGCGCCGTCCACGATCAGGAGCTTGCGGTGGTTGCGCAGGTCGAGTCGGGCCACGGCTGCACGCAACGGATTCACCGGCATGACCTCGATCACCTTCACGCCACCGCTCTCGAGGTCGACGCGCAACGGGCTGCGCAGGAAGCCGCGGCTGCCCACGGCGTCGACCAGCAGGCGGCACTTCACCCCACGCGCGGCGGCCCGCTGCAGGGCGTGGCCCACGGCGCGCCCGGTGTCGTCGTCGCGGCAGATGAAGTAGAGCATGTGCACGTGGTGCGTCGCGCCGTCGATCGCTGCCTCCGCGGCCAAGCGCCAACCCTCGGGCGACGACAACAGTTCGAGGTCCGCGCCGGCGACACTGCTGCCGGCGCCGACGGCTTCGGCCAAGCGCGCCACCGAGCGGAAGCGCGGGTCGAGGTCGGCCTCGAACGCCGCCCGCGCAGCCTCGAGCGCTGGCGACGGCACCGCGCCGAGCGCACGGAAGGCGCGCAGCCGCCGCCCGCCCAGGCGGTTCTCGCCGATCAGAAGGTAGGCGAGAGCGCCGAAGATCGGCACGAAGGACACCACCGCCAGCCAGGCCAGCGCCGTCGATGGGGCGCGCTTGCGCCGGATGATCACCAGCGCCATGAGCACGCGCACCCCCCACTCGATCAAGAAGACGTGGTGCGTCTGCATCAGGCGCCGTCCCCGCCGGCGCGTCCCGGCAACGTGGAGCGGTCCCGCCACCAGCCCGCGGCGAGAACGACGACGCTGTAGGTCGAGAGCAGGTGTCCGAGTTCCATCGACCGGCCGTGTCGGGCGCAGGTTAGCCGCCGCGCCGTCGCCGCGAACCAGGATCCCGATCGGACTTGTGCTCGCGGCGCCGCGCGGAACACTGCGCCAGGTCTTCCCTTCTTCCCGTCAGCCTTGAGCGCCCCTCCTCCGTCGACGCCCGCCCACACCGCTGCCGTGCTGGCCCGCGCCCGCCAGGGTGACGAGCCCGCGCGCGACGCCCTCTTCGCCGGCGCCGTACCACCGCTCCTCACCTACGTACGGGTTCGCTTGGGCGACAGGCTGCGCAGCAAGGTCGAGCCGCTCGACGTGGTGCAGGACACCTTCGCTGCGGCGCTACCCGCGCTCGCGGACTTCGAGGCGCAGGGGCCAGGGTCGTTCTTGGCATGGCTGTGCCGCATCGCCGAGCGGCAGATCGCCGGCCTCGCCGATCACTTCGACGCCAAGAAGCGGCGGCCACGCGGAGAGGCGACGCCGTGGAGCGCCATCGCCACGCGCCTCGTCGCCGGTGGCACGGCACCCGGATCGGTGGCGGCGCGCCGCGACGAGCACGACCGCCTGGAAGCGGCGCTGGCAGCGCTCGGGGACGACGAACGTGCGGTGGTTCTGCTGCACTTCTTCGAGGAGCGACCGCTGCGCCAGGTCGCGGCGGCCCTCGGGCTGTCGACGACCACCGCGCATCGGCTGGTGGGCCGCGCCACCGCCCGTCTCGGCGCGCTCTTGGCCCAGGCGCACGGCGCCACCGACGAACGCGGCGCTCCGCCAGCCTCTTCGACCTGAGCACCCTCCCGAGACTCGTCTGGCGAACCACCGCCGAGCGCCCGCGCCATCGCGATGCTCAGCGGGCCCGCCAGCGCTCGCGCAGGGCGTCGGTGCGCGCGCGCAGGCGCGCCAGGTCTTCGGCGAACGCGGGGTCGTCCTTCAGATCGCGCACCTGCTCGGGGTCGACGACGTGGTCGTACAGCTCCTCGACCACCGGGGCCTGCTCGTACCAGCGCAGGTAGGTGTACCGCGCCGTGCGGACGCCCTCGCTCTTGGGGATGTTGGCGCGCTCGAAACGGTGCTCGACGAGGAACTCGTCGCGCCACGCCGCCGGTGCCGGGCCGGCCAGCCAGGGACGCAGGCTCGCCCCCTGGCACTCCGCATCCGCCACGCCCGCGAGGTCCAACAGGGTCGGCGCCACATCGACGTTGAGGACCATCGCGTCGACCCTGGCTCGACGCGCGGCACGGTCCAGGCGTGGATCGAGGACGACGAGCGGCACCCGGATCGATGGCTCGTAGGGATACCACTTGCCGGCGAAGCCCCGCTCCCCGAGGAAGTAGCCGTTGTCCGACAAGAACACGATCACCGTCCGCTCCGCCATGCCACGCGCCGCCAGCGCCGCGCGCAGGCGACCGATGGCCGCGTCGACGCCGCGGATCATGCGGTGGTAGCCGCGCACCATGCGCTGGTACTTGGCCGGCTCGTCGAAACGCCAGGCGTAGCGCACGCGGCTCTCGGACTCGCGCAGGAACTCCGGCTGCGCCGCGAAGAACTCCGGCGCCATCGTCGCCGGCACCGGCCAGACCGTGTCCGCGTACGCGTCGTCCTGCGCCGCCGGCCAGAAGTACTGCTGCGCGGCGCCGTCGTCCGCGTGCGGCGCGTTGAAGCTGAGCGACAGGCACCACGGCCGGTCCTCGGACGCGGTTTCGAGGAACTCGACGGCGCGGTCGGTCGAGAGGTCGGTGAGGTGGCGCACGGAACCGTCGACCTGTGGCCTCGCGTACGGCGGCGCCAGCGGCTCGAACACGTCGAACATGCGCGCGGCCGCGCCTCGCGGCAGGCGCACGCCGAGCTTGCCGACGAAGCCGGTACGGTAGCCCGCGGCCCGCAGCCGCACCGGATAGCTGCGCGCGACGAGGTCCTCACGCAGGGGCGGTGTCCCGAACGTGAAGCCGTGGTGACTCTCGTACGACCCGGTGAGGATCGAAGCGCGGCTCGCCGCGCAGATCGGCGTCGTCACGAAGGCGTTGCAGAACATGGTGCCCTCGCGCGCCAAGCGGTCCATCTGCGGCGTGTCGACCAGCGGGTTGCCTGCCGCACCGAGGCCGTCCCAGCGCTGGTCGTCGGTGACGATCACCAACAGGTTGGGAGGTCGCGGGGCCTGCTGCGGCGGCGCCGCCGGCAGGACCGTGGCGAACACGAGAGCGCACAGGCCTTTCACCCGGCCATCATGTCGTGCGGGTCGCCGTCGGGGGAAGTGTCGGCACACGAAGACGACCGGGAGGTCGCGGCCAGACGACCGGGAATCGCGTGGAACGCCGCGCGGCACCTTCCCCTCTTGGACGTGCGCACCGTCGGGTCGCGACCGGACGCCGGCCGACCTCGTCGATCACGGCGGCGGTCGGCCACGCGGATCGCCGCGACACCCTTCGCGACGATCCTTCCCTACCGCCATCCTGCAACACGAGCCCACCCCGCCCGCCATGACCGCCGACGCCGACGCCGACGAACGCGCCCAGCGCCTCGCTGACCTCACCGAAGCCCTGCGCGCACGGGCAGCCGCCAGCCCCGAAGACGGAGCCGCCGCCGCCCCTCTCGACGACACCGCCCTCGAGGCCCTGGCCGCGGCGCACGGGGTCACGCGCGAAGACGTGCGCGCGTGCGTCCATGCGGTCGCCACCCTGCGCCGCTGCCTGCAGCCAAACCTACCGCCGGCCCTCGACCCGGCCGTGCTCCCCGACACCTACGAGGTGCTGGGCGAACTCGGCCGCGGCGGCATGGGCGTCGTGTTCCGCGCCCGCCACCGCGCCCTCGACCGCGAAATCGCCGTGAAGGTGCTGCGCCCCAGCGAACAGGCCCTGGCCGACCTGCTGCGCCGCTTCGAGGTGGAGGCCAAGAGCCTGGCTCGCCTGCGCCACCCCCACATCGTCGCCGTGCACGACGTCGGCCGCAACGGCGGCCACGTGTACTACACCATGGACCTCATCGACGGCACCTCGCTCGACAAGGTCCTGCGCGACGAGCCCCTGTCGCCGTCACGCGCCGTGCGCCTGCTGCTGCAGGTCGCCTCGGCGATCGAGCACAGCCACGAGCACGGGGTCATCCACCGCGACCTCAAGCCCGCCAACATCCTGCTCGACCGCAGCGACCGCGCCTTCGTCGCCGACTTCGGTCTGGCGCGCGACATGAACGTGCGCGTCGAGCTGACCACGACGGGGCAGATCCTCGGCACCCCCGCCTACATGAGCCCGGAGTCGATGCGCGGCGAATCGACGCTGGTCGGCGAACGCAGCGACGTGTGGGCGCTCGGGGCCGTGCTGTACGAGTGCCTCGGCGGCACGTCCCCGTTCCTGCGCCGCAACCTGGCCGACACCATGCACGCGGTCCTGCACGAGGACCCCGTACCGCTGCGCAAGCGCAACCCGCGCGTGCCGAGCGACCTGGCCCTGGTGTGCGACAAGGCGCTGGCCAAGAACCCCGACGAACGCTACGCCACGGCGCGCGCCCTGCGCGAGGACCTCGAGCGCTTCCAGCAGGGCCTGCCGGTGCTGGCCCAGCGACCCGACCTGCGCCGGCGCTGCCTGCGCTGGCTGCAGCGCAACCGCGCGGCGGTGGTCGGGGCCGCCGCCGCCGCCGCGGTGGTGGCGACCGTCATGACCTTGGCGCGGCCGCGCCCGGCCAGCCCCGAGGTGATCGATGCCATGATCCGCGTCGCCGCCGGACGCGAGCAGCGCGCCGACTACGCCGAAGCCGCGCTGCTCTACGACCACGCGCGGGGCGTCTTGGGCAGCGATGCCAGCCGGCCCCTGCGCAACGAGAACGGCGGCACGTCCGATGCGTTGGTCGACCAGATCTGGCGCGGCATCCTGCAATGCCAGGTCGAGCTGGCCTGGCAGAAGGAGCGCGCCGGCGACGCACAGACGGCGGCCCGGGAGTTCGCCAGCTGGCTCGAGCGCTGTCCACCGGATGCGGCGACCTTCTGGCGCTCGACGTTCCGCGGCGAACTCGTGGCGCTGTACGTGCTGGCCGGCACGCGAGCCGCTGCGCAGGCGGCGCTGAGCGACGCGGCACACGCCACCGATACGCCCCACGACGCGGCGACCGCCTGGCGAGTGGTCGGTCATCGGCTGCGAGACGTGTGGGCGTCGCCCGGCGATCGTGCCTGGCGCGACGCGGGCCGGATCCTGGCGCAAGCGTTCGCCCTCGCCAGCGAAGGTGTGCTCGGTGACCTGCAGCTCGGCGAGTTCGACGCCACCCCCGCGCTCGCGTCGGCGTGGGCTGCCGCCGCCGATCTCGACCCCGGGACTCGCGGCCGCGTCCTCGTCGCGCTGCGCGCGCACGCACTCGGCTCCGCAACACCCCTGCAATGGGGCGGACCGCATCCGGCGAGCGTGCGCGCTCTGGCCGGCGTCGCCGACGACAGAGGTCTGCCGTCCGCCTGCCGCCGCGAGGCGCTCGACCTCCTGTGCGCCGCCGCCGACCTGCCGTGGCGTCCGGGAGGGAACGAGGAGTTCGAACGCGCCGCCGACGCGTTGGCGCTGGCGGTGCGCTGCGCCGAACTCGCGCCGGAGGCCTCGCTGCGCCAGCGCCTCGCATTCGCGGTGGCCTGCTGGCGGGAGCGCCGGGACGACGCTCGCGTCGACGTCGCCGACTGGCTGTCGGCACACACCGGAGCCCCGGCCGACACCGACTTCGCCGCGTTCCTGGCAGCGCACGGCGAAGAGTCGCCGTCGGCGTGGCTGGCCGCCGCGCTCGGCGCTGCCGCGACGGCCGACGGAACGGCAACGGCCGAACGCTTCGCCGCGGTCCACGGCGCGGCCCGTGCCTGGCTCCACCAGTGGCTGACGCTGACGCGCGACGCCGCCGTCCGCGCCCCGGTATGGCCCTCGGGCGAGGCCGAGCCCGACAACCTCGTCGCCACTTGGCACCACGGCGTGCGGCGTGCCGACGACCGGCTCGAGCTCACCTACGCCTTCGACCGCTTCGACGCCGACGGCCGGCAGGTCGACAACCGCATGTCGACCACGACCTGGCTCGAGCTCGGCCGCCTCCACCAGACCTGGTTCGGCAGCGACCTGACCATGGGCGAGTTCTCGCCGTGGGCGGCGGCGGTGCGGCACACACCACGCATGCAGCTGCGTCTGCCAGGCACCACCGATGTCGGCGGACGTGGCCCCAACCCGTTCCAGCGCGTCAACCTCACCGCCCAGATCGTCCTCGCCGATCGCCTGCAACTGCAGTGGTCCGCCAGCGTCGACAACCCGCCGGACTTCGCGCGCGCCAGCGGTGCGCTGCCGCCCGTTCCGCTCGACGACCTCGGCGTGTGGTTCGTCGACGACTGGAGCGGCGGCCAGGTCGACGAGCGCGCCGGCTGCTGTGTCCTCACCGTCAACGCTCGCCGCCGGCCTGCACCGGACGCCGGCGCGGCGCGCGACGAGGAAGACGCGTGGTCACGTGTCTCCTGGCGCGCGCACGTCGCACGCCAGGTGCGGGCAGCGCAGCAGCTGGCGCGGACCGGCGCGCCGCCGCGCGCGCTGATCGATGCGCTCGGCTTGCTGCCGACGGACCGCCGCGCGCCGATCGACATGCTGGCACGCGTGGCGCTCCCCGAGCTACTGCCGGCGCTGCGCGAGCTCGATGGGGTCGCGCGCCGCCTGCGCGACGACCCGACCACCCTCGCCGACCTCGAAGCGCTCCACCGCGTGCGCGACGACCTCGGCGGCGCGGTGTCGGCGCGCGGGCAGCTGGGGCGCACGCTGGCCGGCCGCCTGTTGTGCGGTGACGCGGCCGCCATCGCCGAGCCCGACTTTGCCAGCCGACTCGACGAGGCCGTGGCCGGGCTCGGCCTCGGCGCGTCGTGGTGGTTCCGGGTGCTGCGCGCCGCCGACGACGACGGCCTGCGCGCCCTGGCGCTCGGGCACCTGGCCGCGCTCGATGTCGCAACCCCGTTGTTGCGCCGCTTGGCCAACACCGACGTCACCGCCCTGCCCGCCGCGCTGCAGGCGCAAGTCGACCGCGCCGAGACGGTGCGTGACCGCGTGCGCCGCCGCATCGACATCGTGGTCTTGGCCCTGGCCGCCGCGCTGCTCGGAACGGTGGTCGTCGGAGCGACGATCGCCCTGCGTCGCAGCGCCGCTTCGCGCTGGTCCACACCCGTCGCTCTCGTGTGTGCCCTGCTGAGCCTGGCCACGTTCGTGTGCGAGGCGCGCTACGGCACCTGGCGCCTGCCGCCCGCAGCTCTGGGCCTCGGTGGCCTCGGCCTGGCCGCTGTCCTCCTGGCCCGCCAGTGTCGCGGTGCGCCCGCCGTCGCCACGCTCGCGGCGGCTGGTCTCGCCTTCGCCGCCGGTCTCGCAGCCGACACGCAGTGGCACGAGTACGCCAACGGCATCGCCAGCGTCCTGGCCGCCGGGGCCTTGGCTCTGTTCGCGGTGCAGGTGGGCCGCGTGTTGCCGCGCTGGCGTCTTCTCGCGTACGTGCCGGCCCTGCTGCTCGGCACGGCGGCGATCGGCGGCGCGGTCGGCGGTGTGCGCGCCCTCTGGGTGCCGAACACCTTCGAGACTTTCGAGCACGCGGTAGCGGCTCTGGACTCGCCGATCTCCCTGCGCATCGCGTCGCTGCTCGGCTGCGTTGCCCTGGCCGTCCTGCTGCTCGCGACGCTGCTGGCGCCGGGGCCGAGCGCGGCCGACCGTGGCGATCGGTCGCAAGCGCGCGGGCACACGTGATCGCGCCGGCCTGAGCTGCAAGGGCCGCGAGTCCGCGCGCGATCCGCGGATTCGGCGATGTCCCACGTGCGGCGGGCGCGCGGGAGAACTGCCACGACCACTCTCAGGCGACGCTCAGCCACGCCGCCTACGAGTTCGTGGGTTCCCACCGTGGAACCACCGTTCTTGTCCATGACCGAGGCGGAGGCCTCACCGCAATGAAGTCCATCGCGACTCCCCGACTCCTCTCCCGCTCCTCTGGCCGCGTCGTGTTCGCCGCCGGTGCCCTCCTGGCGGCTTCTCTCGCGCCGTTGTCCAACCGTGGCTCGTCCGGCCTCGAGCTCGAGCCCACTCTCGTGCCTCGGGCCGACGACGACGGCGAGACGCCGTTCTCGTACGCGCGCATCTACTGGGAGTACAACGCCAGCGCCAACGACCTCGGCGTGCACGTCACGCTCGACGGCGAGGACTGGACCCGGCTCCGCATCGAGAACCCGTGCGAACGGACGCTGTTCGACGTGCGCGGCAAGGGGCCCTACCGCAACCTCGGCATGACCGAGCTGTTCTTCGAGGGCGCGGAACCGTCGCTCAACGAGTTCCGCCTCGAGCGTCTCCTGGCCCTGTTCCCCGAGGGCGAGTACTCCTTCGAGGGCGTCACCGTCGACGGCGACGAGCTCGAGAGCCATCACCGCTTCACCCACGCGATCCCCGCCGGTCCCGAGGTGTCGGCGACGGTTCGCGGCAACGACCGCCTCGAGATCCAGTGGTCGGAAGTGACCCAGCCGCCGCGTGGCTTCCCGCGCCGGCCGATCCACATCACCGGCTACCAGGTGATCGTCGAGACGTTCCAGGTGACGCTGCCGGCGACGGCCCGCAGCGTGACCGTGCCTCCGGAGTACGTGGCGACCCTGGCGCCCGGCGTGCACGCGTTCGAGGTGCTCGCCATCGAACGCAGTGGCAACCAGACCCTCACCGAGGGCGAGTTCACCAAGTAGCAGGACAGACGAGAGCTGAAGTTTGGTGGGCGCATCGCCGCCCACCCATCGGTCCGTCAAGCACCGACACCCCCACATGCCCCGCGTCCCCGACACCCTGCTGCTTGCGTCGATCCTGTCGCTGGCCCTGGGGGCCTGGTTCCTGGCCACGCCCTCGTCGGCGCTGCCGGAACCGACCGCCGCCGGACGCGACCCCGCCCGCGAGTCGGAGGGGCCCGACGCGGAGGTCGTTGTGGCCTCGAACATGTCCGGCGCGGAGCTCGCGCCTGCGCCTCTCGCCGCCGAGTCGCGCCGCGCACTCGACGGCGCCGATGCCATGCGAGACGACGCCGGCCCGCGCCGGCACCACGTCCGTGTGCGCGGCCAGGTGCGACGGAGCGGACACCCCCTCGGACGCTGCGAACTGTCGTTCCTCGTCGCCGGCCAGGAGTGGCGCGACGAGGACATCGACTGGGACCGGACCGATCGCCAAGGTCGCTACGACGTCGAACTGCCCGCCGGCACCTACGTGGTGTGGTGCGACGCCGGCTACCGAACGTCCCGCACCCTGGTCGTACCCGCCTGGAGCGACGACCTGGTGTTCGACGTCGAGCTGCCGCCCGATTGACGCGGAGATCCCGGCGCCCACGCGCCCGCGGGGTTCAGAAGCGCCAACCGAAGACCAGGCCGAACTGCCCGTAGTCCGCGCTCGTCTCGACGAACCCGTAGTCGACGTTGGTGGCGAACACCTTGCGCAGATCCAGGCCGAGCAACGCACCCGATTCGAACTCGTAGCCGACCCCGCCGTGGACGTAGGCCCCGATCGTGCCGCCGTCGTCGCTCTGCGCGCCCGAGCCATCGGTTCGCTCCAACTCGGTGCGCACCAGATTCAGCCCGAAGCCGACGTAAGGCCGCAGCCGCCCCTGACCGAAGCTCTTCCTCGCGCCCGCGTACACCTCGAAGGCGGACAGCTCCAGTTCGACGCCGGCAGTGGTCTCGTCGCGCCGCGATCCGGCCACACCGACCTCCCAACCGAGCGACGCCGCCGGGTTCTCACGCGCGAACTCGAGGCCGAGAGCCACTTGGGTCTCGACGGTGTCGAAGCGCGGCTCCTCGAACACCCTGCGCCCCACATGCACGCTCACCTGATTGGCAGGATGCGGTCGCGTGTCGTCCACCGCCGGAGCCGCGGTCTCCGGCGTCGCCACGCACGCCGTCAAGCCCAGTAGGCCTGTCAGGCCGAGGGGGATCGAGGAGGAACGGGGAGTCGTTGTCGTCACCGGCGCGGAACGTAGCCGTCGCGGCGGGCCGTCACGAGGACGTGGTTGTGCTCGTCGACAGATACGTCGACCCGAACCCTCGACTCACCGCGCATGTCGTCGTCGCTGGCCGCGCCCGCTGCACGCCGCACTCCAACGGGACGTGGCGCTCGACTCCCGCGCGCGCCACGGACTCACCGATCCCCCCCCGTATGAATTCTCCGCGGCGGCCTGCCTACGCCGCGCCGATGACACGGCACGACATCGTCTGGATCGGCGAGGTTCTGTTCGGCATGTACTTGCTGGTGACCGGGCTCGGGACCGCTGCGCTGACACTGATCGGATCGCCCCTGCCCGGACTCTGCCTGTTGCTCGTGCCGCTTGTCGGCTTCTGCATGTTGACCATGCGGCCGTTGACGGCGCTGGCGTTCTCCGGCAAGGAGTTCGCGGCCCGGCGCGGCTCCGATCGGGCAACAGCGGCTCGCTGAGTCGACGGCGCGAGTCGCTCGCACCGGCTCACGCCGGACGCGGGGCAGCGGGCCCGGGAACTCGCGAGTCGCTCGGCCCGGGCGCTGCTGGCCGGCCTTTGCCGGAGCAATCCCGGCGCTCGGCCGCGATAATCGGCGCCGCGCATGATGAAGCGGATCGCCATCCTCGGCAGCACCGGATCGATCGGCACGCAGGCCTTGGCCCTGGTCCGCGATGGCCGGCGTGCGATGTTCGATGTCGTCGCCCTGGTGGCCAGACGCAGCGAGGCGGCCCTGGTGCAGCAAGCCGTCGAGTTCGGCGCGGACGCCGCCTGTCTGGTGGACGGCAGCGAGCGCCCGGCCTCCCTTCCGGCCAAGACCGCCTTCCATGCGGGCGCCGACGGCGTCCTCGCCGCTCTCGAGGAGACCGACCCCGACCTCGTGCTCAACGGCATCACCGGAGCCGCCGGCCTGCGCGCGTCGGAATGGACGCTGCGGCGCGGCAAGACCCTGGCCCTGGCCAACAAGGAGTCCCTGGTGATGGCCGGCCCCTACCTCATGGCCCTGGCCGCCAGCCAAGGTGCACACATCCTGCCCGTGGACTCCGAGCACTGCGCGATCTTCCAGTGCCTGCACGGCGAGCCGAAGGCGCGCGTACGCCGCATCCACCTCACCGGGTCGGGCGGTCCGTTCCGCACGCGCCCGCTCGACACCTTCGCCACGATCACCCCACGCGAGGCGCTGCAGCACCCGACCTGGAACATGGGGCCGCGCATCACGGTCGGATCGGCGACCATGATGAACAAGGCGTTCGAGATCCTGGAAGCACACTGGCTGTTCGGCCTGCAGCCCGAGCAGATCCACGTCGTCTTGCACCCACAGAGCATCGTGCACTCGATGGTCGAATTCGTGGACGGCTCGATCCTGGCGCAGCTCGGCGTCCCCGACATGCGCGTGCCGATCCTCTACTGCCTGACCTGGCCGGAGCGGACACCGTTCGCGTTCGAGCCGTTCGATCCGCTCAAGTTCCGCTCGCTGACCTTCGAACCGGCCGACGCAGCGCGCTATCCGGCGCTACCGCTGGCGTTCGCGGCCCTGCAGGCCGGCGGCGACTCAGGCGCCGTCCTCAACGCGGCCGATGAGGTGATGACCGAGCTGTTCCTGGCCGGTCGCATCCCGTTCCCGGCGATCACCGCCAACGTCGCCCGCGTGCTGCAGCAACATCCTCCCGAGCCGATCCGGAGCCTCGACGACGTCCTGCGCGCCGATGCGGCGGCGCGGGCCGCGGCGCGAGCGCTCGCCACCCAGACCGAAGCCGGAGCCGCGCCGTGAGCACGCTGCCGTTCATCGCCACGATCCTCGGGATCGGGTTCATGATCTTCATCCACGAGCTCGGGCACTACCTGGCGGCGCGCGCGGCCGGTATCCGCGTGCATGTGTTCTCCCTGGGCTTCGGGCCGCGCCTGATCGGATTCGTACGCGACGGCACCGACTATCGCTTGAGCCTGGTGCCGTTCGGCGGCTACGTGCTGGTGGCCGGTGCCGAGAACTTCGAGCGCCGCCGCCTGGCGGCAGACGAGCTCAACGCCAAGGGAGCCGGCGCGCGCGCCTTCTTCCACGCCGGCGGCGTCATCATGAACGTCGCCTTCGCGCTCATCGTCTTCCCGCTCGTGTTCCACAGCGGCGTCCAGTTCACGGCGCCGGTGATCGGCCGCGTCGATCCCCTCGGCGTGGCCTGGCAGGCCGACCTGCGGCCCGGCGACCGAATCCTCAAGGTCAACGGCAAGGAGATCTACGCGTTCGAGAACCTGCGCGTCGAGATCGCGCTGGCAGGCCGCCGGCCGGTGCGCCTCGAGGTGGAGCGCGACGGCAAGGTCTTCGAGAAGCTGGTGCAGTCCGAGTACGACGAGCGCGAGGGCCTGCGCCGCATCGGCGTCGTGCCGTCGGTGGAGCCGCAGCCGCCCGAACTGATCGTGCAGGCCGACACGCCGGCCGCCCGCGCTGGCCTGCGCAGCGGCGACCGCCTGCTGGCGATCGACGGCGAAGCGGTGGCGCCGGCCGACGTCGAGCTGACCCTGCAGAGCCTCGAGCACCACGAGGTCGGCAAGCCCGTCGCCCTCGAGGTCGAGCGCAAGGATGCAGGCAGGGTGACCGTCACCTTCCTACCCGACGTCGCGGCCAAGGAGTCGCGCATCGGCGTGCGGCAGGTGCTGCCGCGCGTCCTGGCGGTGCGGCAGTCGTTCGCGCCGGCCCAGCCGCTCGAGCGCGGCGACATCCTCGTCGCGGTCGACGGCCAACCGTTCCTGGCCGGCAGCCTGCAGCCGTGGAGCACCCAGCAAGACGGCGCCGACACTCTGCACCTGCGCGTGCGGCGCGGCCAGCCGGCACGCGAGGTCGACGTCGACCTGCGCCTCAGCCCGAGCGAGCGCGCCACCCTTGCCGACAACATCGTGCTCGGCCCACCGGAGCCGGGCGCCGGCGTGCCGGTGCGGCGCACCGGGCCCGACAGCCCTGCCGGCAAGGCGGGCTTGCAGGACGGAGACGTCGTCGTCGACGTCGGCGGCCACGCCGTCGCCAACTGGCCCGAGCTCACCAAGGCCGTGCGCGACTTCGCCGGCGACCGGATGACGCTGACGGTGCTGCGCCAGGGCCAGTCCTTGCAGCTCGACGTCACCCCCGCCCGCAAGGTCGAACTCGGCTTCGAGGCCTCGCAGCTGTACCAGCGCGAGCTGTATCAGGTCGATGGCGTCGGCAACGCGATCCGCGCCGGCCTGGTGTGCTCGGGCGACCTGCTCAAGCAGCTGTACGTGACGCTGAAAGAGATGGTGACGGGCGGCGTGTCGGCACGCAACCTCGGCGGCATCATCCAGATCAGCCGCGTCAGCTACGCCTTCGCCGAGTCCGGCTTCGCCCGCTTCCTCTACTTCCTGGCGATGCTCAGCCTGAACCTGGCCTTCGTCAACGTGCTACCGATCCCGGTGCTCGATGGTGGCCACCTGCTGTTCGTGCTGATCGAGAAGATCAAGGGTTCGCCGGTGAGTGCTCGGGTGCACAGCTACAGCCTGACGCTGGGCCTGGTGTTCATCGTCGGGCTGATGGTGTTCGTCACCTACAACGACATCCTGCGCCTGTTTTGATCGCCTACCTGCGCCTCCTGCGCGTCGGCCTGCTGCTGTCTCCCGCCGCCGACGTGACGGCGGGCATGGCACTGTGCGGTCTGCCGTGGACCACGGATGCAGTGCGTGCGCTGTTGGCCAGCGTGTGCGTGTACGCGGCGGGCATGGTGCTGAACGACCACGCCGACCGCGCCCTCGACGCCGTGCAGCGCCCGGAGCGGCCGCTGCCGAGCGGTGCCATCGCCCCAAGTGTGGCCCTGACGCTGGGCCTCGGGCTCCTGCTCGGCGGATGCGGCCTCAGCCCGATGCCGCTCTACCATGGTGGACTCGCCCTGCTGGTGCTCGGCTACGACTACGCACTCAAGCGGCACGTGGCCACCGGCGCGGCGGCAATGGGCAGCCTGCGCGCCCTCAACCTGCTGAGCGGAGGCGTGGTGCTGGGTGCGACGCCGCCGCAGCTTCTGGTGTATGCGGCGCTCGCCTACTTCGTCTACATCGTCGCGGTCACCTTGATGGGCGTGCTCGAAGACGAGCCCAGGGTGAAGCCCCGCGCCGTGGTGTCGCTCGGGCTCGTGGCACCCGCCAGCGCCTGCCTCGCGCTGCTGCAGACACCGTACGCGGGTCTGGCCGCCGGCTCGGGCGCGGCCCTACTCGTGGCCCTGTGGCTGCGTGCGCTGCGGCGGCGCTCCTTCGACCGCGGTGCCATCCGCCGGGTGATGACCTTCCTGCTGCTGGGCACGATGCTCTACACCGCCTTGCTGTGCGCTGGCATGGGCCGATTCGCCGAGGCCGCGACGATCTTCGCCGCCGCCCTCCTGGGCCGGCGCATCACCCGCAGCATCGCCATCACCTGACGACGGCGTCGGCGAAACGGCTGCAGTCTCGGGCCGGCGTACCTACAATCCGGGCCGGATGCTCGCTCGCCTCTTCCCCGCCGTTCTCGCCACCGCCGCCGTCGCCCAGCAGGGCCAGCCCACCGCGCCAGACCAGCAGACCAAGGGCCAGCACACCGAGGGCCAAGACGCCAAGATCGACTTCGCCCAGGCCATCGCGCCGATCTTCAAGGCGCGCTGCTACGAGTGCCACGGCCCCAAGGAACAGGAAGCCGACCTGCGCCTCGACCAGCGCGGCAGCGTGTTCCACGCCGACGAGACCAAGTGGATCATCAAGCCCGGCAAGCCCGCGGAGAGCGAGCTGCTGCGCCGAGTCAAGCTGCCGAAGTCCGACGACGAGGTCATGCCCGCCGAGGGCGACCCGCTGTCGCCGGAACAGATCGCCACCATCGAGAAGTGGATCGCCGACGGCGCCATCTGGCCCGAAGGCGCCGGCACCGGCACCGAGGACACGCACACCCCCACCGTCGAGACCTTCGAGCTGACGCTGACGGCGACACAGAAGGAACAGGTCGACCAGGCCGTCGCCAAGCTCCACGAGCGCGGCGCCGTGGCCACGCCGATCGCGCGCGACCTCGTCGCCCTCGACGTCAACCTGAGCCTGCTGCGCCCGCCGGCGGGCGACGCCGACCTGGCTCTGGCTGCGGCTGCGGCGCCGGCTCTGGTCTGGCTCAACGCTTCCCGAACCCAGATCACCGACCAGGGCATGGCGGCGCTCGCAACCTGCTCCTCGGTGCGCCGCCTGCACTTGGCGCAGACGGCGATCGGCGACGACGGGGTGCACCATCTCGCCGGAATGCGCGATCTGCGCTTCCTCAATCTGTTCGGCACCAAGGTCACCGACCGAGGCCTCGAGCACCTGCGGGGCCTCGCCAAGCTGGAGAAGGTCTTCCTGTGGGAGACCGAGGTCACCGACGCCGGAGTCGCGGCCCTGCAGACGGCCCTGCCACACCTTCGGATCGACCGAGGGGGCTACGCCAAGGAAGTGCTCGCGGTCGCCGCCGAACAGAAGGCCACCGAGGCGACGGCCAAGGATGCGCTGCCGCCCGGCGTCGCCAACAGCAAGTGCCCGGTGTCGGGCGAGGCCGTCGACGCCAGCGTGACCGTGGTGCACGACGGCCGCACCATCGCGTTCTGCTGCACCAAGTGCCGCGCCAAGTTCGTGGCCGACCCCGCCAAGTTCGCGCCGAACCTACCGGCAAAGGCCGACAAGAAGTAGGCGTCGGCTCGCCGGGCGCCCGGCGGTCAGTGAGCGGCCTTCTGCAGCGCGGCCCTGTAGGTCTCGCGCGCATCGTCCGGCGTCAGCACTCCCGAGCGCACCAGTGCCTTGAGTGCGTTCTTGAGCGTCTCGGGGTCCTTGAACATGCGCTCGCCGAGCATCCCGGCCATGGCCGCGCCCGGTGTCTGGGCGTCGAGGTTCGTGGGCGCGTCGGCCGTGCGGTCGGGTTGCCGCGCCGCTGCCTTCGGTTCGGCGGGTGCCGTCGGTGTCGGCGCCAGCGTCCGCGGCGACGGCTCGCGTGCTGCGTGCGGCTCGCGCGCACGCGGTGCCGGCGTCTCCGTCGGATCCCGTACGTCGACCTCGCCTTGCACGTCCACGTCTTCGAGATCGACCACGTCGCCGGCCTCGGCGTCGGCGATGTCGAGCGAGTCGTCGGACGTCGCGACGTCGTCTTCGAAGAACGGGTCCTGGCCGATGTGCTTGTCGGCCAGCTGCGCCGTCCCTTCGAAGCGGAACTCGTCGAGCGACGTGCCAACGATGTTGCTCAGGTGCGGTTCCAGCTCCTGCAGGGCCGTCTCGCCGCGGCGGCTCTGCACCATCTCCATGAAGCGCGCGGCGCGCCGCATCGTCTCCTCGAGGAACTCGTGCATCTCGCGCGCCAGGCGCTGCGCCGTCTCCGCCTCCGCGACCTGGGTGACCTTCTCGACGATCGTGGCCGCATGCTTCGTCGCGTCGGCGAGGAAGTCGTGCACGTCCCGCGTCAGCTTGGTCTCGTGCATCTGCCGCGCTTCGTAGGCCTCGATGTCGCTGACCCCGTGCGACTTCGCTGCCGCCGTCGCAGGCAGACTGCCGAACTGGGCCCGGCGCTGCCGCCGCTCGCGACGGAACTTGTCGAAGTCGGAGTCTCCGGTCGGTGTATTCATGGCTCGGCTCCGCGAGGTACGTGGCGGTACCTCGGCAGCCGTCTCTTCGACCTGATCGCCTCAGTCACCGTAGCGGGACCGCACCAATCGCTGCAGAATCTGCAGTGCCACCGCGCGATCGGCGCTGTCCAACTTCTCGACTTCCTCTTGTACGGCGCGCAAGAGGCGGCCGACGCGAGGACCCGGCGGCACGCCCAGCGCGATCACGTCACGGCCGGAGCACAGGGGCGCGGGGCCCTCGGGCGGCAGGGCCTGCCACAGCGCCTGGGCCTGCGCCCACACGTCGAGCTTGCCGTGGCTGCCGACGCAGTCGGCGCGGTGAAAGGCGAGGTGGGCGGGAAAGCGCGGCGAGCGCATCCAGCGCTCGCGACGCGCCGGGCGCATCTGCATCACACCGGCGAACTTGATGTGATCGCGACAGATCTCGACGACGCTCTCGCGCAACTCGCGCGGCGCGTGCAGCCGGCGCAGCACCACGTCGGCCATCTCCGCCGAAAGGGTGTCGTGGCCGTGGAAGCGGATGCGGTCGGCGGCGACCTCGAACGTCGGCGGCTTGCCGATGTCGTGCAACACCGCCGCCCACGCCTGCACCGGATCACCGTCGGCCACGGCGTCGAGCACCAGGGCGACGTGGGTCAGGACGTCACCCTCGGGGTGGTACTCGGGCGGCTGCGGCACGCCCGTCATGGCCGCGGCCTCCGGCAACACGGCGGCCGCGAGCCCGGACTCGACCAGCAGGCGCAGCGCCCGGCCGCGACCCTGACCGATGAAGGCGCGCGTCAGCTCGTCGTATGCGCGCGCGGGCGACAGGGCAGCCAACAGCGGCGCGGTCGCTTGCATCGCGCGCCACGTTCCCTCCTCGATCGCGAAGTCGTAGGCCGCGGCGAAGCGCACCGCCCGCAGCAAGCGCAGCACGTCCTCTTCGAAGCGCTGCGCCGCCGGCCCGATGCAGCGCAGGCGCTGCTCCGCCAGGTCGGCGAGTCCACCCGCCGGGTCCACCAGCCCGCCGGCAGGCGTCAAGTAGAGCGCGTTGACGGTGAAGTCGCGCCGGCGGGCGTCGACCGCCAGATCGTCGACGAACTCGACCCGGCTCGGATGCCTGCGGTCCAGATACTCGGCTTCGCTGCGGAACGTGGTGACGGTCAGGTCGATGCCGTCGGGCAGCTCGAGGTGCACGGCGCCCAGGCGCAAGTCGACGTCCTTCGGCGACTCCAGAGCCGCCGCCACTGCCTGCGGCCGGGATGCGGTCGCCAAGTCCCAGTCGTCGGTGGCGCGGCCGAGCAGCCCGTCGCGCACCGCGCCGCCCACGGCGAGGACGCCGACACCGGCGGCATCGAGAGCGCGGACGACGTCGAGCACCGGCCGCGGCCACTCGATGCTCTTGGCAGCGGTTTCGAAGGAGGGCGTCACCGGCCGAGACCGTATCCTCTGGCGATGCCGCGCGGAACGCGCCTCGACGCCACCTCGGTCCTGCTGCTCGCCTCGGTCGGCCTGTTCGCCTGGACGATCCGCACGCCCTACGCCGAGGCGATCGGCACCGCGGCGATCGAGACCGACACTCTGCGCGTCGCCCGCATCCTGTTCGAAGCGGCCGAGGCGCACGCCGGCACGCTCGAGGGCGACGGAGACGCCGCCACCTTCGTCGCCGAGCTCGACGAGCGCCTGCAGGCGGCCGCGCTGCCCGCGCAGGCTCGACCGCGTCGCGAGGCGTCCGTGCTCGCCGCCGGCCTGGTGCTGGTCAACGACACCCACTGCTTCCTGGTGACCCGCACGCCGCCGGCACCCGACGCCCTGGAGCCACCCCTCGCACAGCCCGCCGAAGTGTGGGCATGGCCGCGCGCCGCCGACCAGGCCGCCAGCACCGTGTTCTGCGTCACCCCGGGGGGCACCGTTGCCACCCGCAACATCACCGAACGCTACGTCGGGGCCGACCGGCCGCCGGAGCCGGGAACCTGGCGCCCGGCCAAACCCGGCGAGAGGTTCACGTACAAGGCGTACGACGGCGGCTACTGGCGGCGGCAGCCCGACTGAACGCCGAGCGCTGCCATCGACGCTTGCCGCGGGCTCTCAAGGCTCCTGGCCCGCGTGTCCGACGTGTCCAGCGGAGAGCACTCGCATGGAGCACGTACCGCCGCACGATCGTCCGCAGGCCGTCGCCGGCTTCACCCTGATGGAAGTGGTCGTCGTCGTGGCGATCCTGGCGCTGCTGGCCGGCGTGGTCGTCCCCGTGTTCCGCTCCGTCCAGCAGGACGGCCAAGCGAGCAAGATCCTCGCCGTGGTCGACACGTTGAAGAAGGCGACCGAGAAGCACTTCGCCGACTCGGGACGGCTGGCCATCGAATACAGCCCTTCGCCCGCGGGCGCCTACACCGGAGCCACGCACCATCGCCTGTCGATCGTGCAGACCTACGCCAACTGGCGCGGCCCCTACCTCGACCATCCGCTCACCCGCGCCGACAACCCGTTCCAGAACGCGGTCTACGTGTACCAGTCCCTGGCCATCAGCCAGACCGGCGGGGGCTTCAACCTCACCGGCGGCCCAGCCGACACGCACACGGGTACCGGGCAGTGTGTGGTGTTCTACGGCGTGCCCGATACGGTCGCCAAGCGGGTCGACGAAGCCCTCGACAAGAACATCCCCGGCGACTGGCAAGCGACCGGACGCGCGGAGTACAACGGCAACGGCGTGCTCGCCGTCTACCTGATGTCGGGGCAGTAGGAGCGCGGCTCACCACCGGTCCGACGGACCAGGCCGCGGGGTTGGCACCCGGATCCCGGCCGTTCGCCTGGCACCGGGACACCGCCAGCCAGCGTTCAGCGGCGGAGCCTGGCCCCATCCGCGGCAACGCGGGCGCAACGAGCTGCGAGTGCCGCAAGGCCTCGCGCGAAGCGCGAATTCGGCGATGCCGTCCCGCAGCCAAAGCACCGAGTTCGCCCCCGTCCAGCGGGCGCTGGAAGCCCCGGTCGCGATGCGCGGCAACCTCGGTCGTCCGCCCAGCCAGCGTTCAGCGGTGGAGCCTGGCTCCATCCGCTGCAACGCTGGCGCAATGGGCGGCGACCTACGGTCGCCCGCCCATTGCGGGTTTTCCGCAGGCTCACCGGAACGCCCTCGTCCGGAGAGACGATCGAGATCGCGCTAGACTCGCCGTCCCGCGTGCGCTCGCCACGCCATTCCGTCCACCCTCCCGCCATGCCCACCTCCTCGCTCCGTTCGACTCTCCTGTGCTGCGCCGCCGGCCTGCCGTTGGCGGCACAGACCCGCATCATGACCCTGCAGGGCGTGTTCCCCGATGGCCAACTGGGCAGCGCCCTGGCGCCAGCCGGCGACGTCGACCGCGACGGGTTCGGCGACATCATCGGCAGCGCGATGTTCGCGAGCACCAACGCTCCGGTGTCGGGCTGGGCGGCGGTGTACTCCGGACGCACCGGCGCACCCCTGCTGGTCTTTCCCGGTCGCGCACCCGGCCAGTACTTCGGCGGCGGTGCCGCCGGACTCGGCGACCTCGACGGTGACGGCCACGCCGACTTCGCCATCGCGGCCACCAACGACGAGACGGCCGGCGACCACGCGGGCCGCGTCTGGGTCTACTCGGGGCGTACCGGCCGCGTCCTCTACGACCTGGTCGCCGAGGGACCGGGCGACATCTTCGGCCACTCCATCGCCGCCGCCGGCGACGTCGACGCCGACGGCGTCCCCGACTTCGTGGTGGGCGCGCCGGAGAACGGTTCCCCGGTCCTTCACTACGGCGCGGGCTACGTCAAGGTCTTCTCGGGCCGTACCGGTGCTGTGTTGCATCGATTCGCCGGCCGCGCCGTCGGCTACGAGCAAGGGCATGTGGTCTGCGGCGTCGGCGATCTCGACCGTGACGGCCACGACGACGTGCTGGCGGCGTCGGTGCTCGACGGCGACCCGTCGGTCGGGATCGGCGCAGCGCGCGTGCACAGCGGCCGCACTGGCGAGGTGCTGTTCACGTTCCGCGGCGGACCGCGCACCGATCACTTCGCGGTGTCCGCGGCCGGCGTCGGCGACGTCGACGGGGATGGCTGGCCGGACGTGGGTGTCGGCTGCGTCGAGCTGACGAACGGCATCCCCGGCCACGCGTCGATCTTCTCCGGGCGCACCGGCGCGCGCATCCACCAGGTGTTCGGCCAGGCTCCCATGGAGATGTTCAGCGTGTCAATGTGCGGCGTCGGCGACCTCGACCGCGACGGTCACGCCGACTTCGCGGTGAGCGCGCCCGGCGCCGGCGGCGGCTACGGCCAGGTGCGCGTGTACAGCGGACGCGACGCCTCCCTCATGCGCGTCTTCGACGGGCCCGACCTCGGCTCCGCGTTCGCGTTCGCGATGGCAGCCACCGACCTCAACAACGACGGCTACGCCGACCTGGTGATCGGCTCGCGTGGCGCGGTCGGCAACCGCGGCCGCATCTACGTCATGTCGGGAACCAACGCCACGGCACTCGGCAGTGGCTGCGCCGACTACGCCCCGCCGCCCACGCTTTCGGCGACTTCACCGCGGGTCGGCGGCACGTGGAGCCACTTCGTGCGCGGCGCCGCCCCGTCGACCCCCACCGCCCTCCTCATCGCCCAGGTGCCGGCCTCGCCGCTGCAGTTCGACCGCGCCTGCGTGTTCTACCTCGACCCGGCGACCACGCTGGGGCTCGGCATCCTGCAGACCGACAGCTCCGGGAGCGCCGTGCACCAGGTCACCTTGCCGCCCGCCGCCAGCCTCGTCGGCGCGCAGCTGGCGACCCAGGCGGCGATGCCAGGGCGCACGCGACCGTGGACCCTCACCAACGGGGTCGCGGCCACCATCGAGCGCTGACGCGCCGCCGACCGCCCTCGGCTCGGCGTCTCCCGGCCACACCGCGGACGAGACGCGCTCGCGGCACGACCGCAACCGACAGCTCGGTTGCCCTCGGCGCTTGGCGCCGACCAGCAGGGCCCAGCCGCCTTGCCGAGAGCCGCGGCTAGCGACCCTGCCAGTGCGTGGCCAGGGTGTCGAGTCGCGCGCGGAGGGCCCGCAAGCGCGGATCGTTGATGTCGCCGCCGGCCAGCAGGTAGCGCCGGTAGGCCTCGGCGGCCGCCGCCACGTCACCGCCCAGGTCGGCCGCCACGCCGAGGTTGACGTGCGCTTCGCGCAGCTCGGGATCGAGGGCCAGCGCGCGCGCGAACGACGCCCGCGCCAGCTCGTGGCGACCCTGCCGGAGGCGGGCCACGCCCAGGTTGTTGTGCGCCGCCGCGAAGCCGTCGCCGGCCTGGGCCAAGGCGCGCAGGAACAGACCCTCGGCGGCGACCGGGTTGTCGGCCGACAACTCGAGCAGCCCCAGGTTGTTCAGCGCGATGCCGTCGTCGCTGCCCAGACGCACGGCGCGCTCGAAGGCGGCGCGGGCCTGGCCGTTGCCGTTGCGCCGGCGGTCGAGCAAGCCGCGCAGGACCCACGCCGAGGCCACGCTCCCGTCGAGGACCAGCGCTTGCTCGAGTTCGAAGACGGCCTGCGACTCGTCGTCGTCGTCGAGCGCCCGTAGCGCCCGCCGGACGCTGAGCTGGGCGAGGCCGGCTCGGCTCACCCCCCGCGACGCAGCTCGCGGCGCGCGCAGCAGCGGTGGCGGCGGCGCGCTGCCGTCGCCGTGACTCGGGGCCCCGCCCAGCGTCGGCTGCCGCCACTCCGCTTCGGGCTCCTCCAGCGCCAACGTCAGCTGCCGGTACGGGACGCGAGCCGCGACCGTGCGCTCGAGACCGCGCTCGACGTCCTCGTCCACCCACGCCGGCGACAGGATGCGAGGGAACAGGACGATGACGAGCTCGGTGCGGGTGCGCGTCTGCACGGTGGTACGGAACAGGGCGCCGAGCAGCGGGATGTCTCCCAGCAACGGCACCTTGTCGAGGTCCTCGGTGCTGCGCGTACCGCGCAACCCGCCGATCACCGCCGCCTGGCCGTCGGCCACCCGCACGATCGCTTCCACCGAACGCGTGTTGAGGATCGGCTCGCTCACCAGATTGTCGGGCGTCGTGACGAAGCCCGAGACCTCGGTGATCGACGGCTGCACGTGCACCGTGATCATGCCGTCCTCGCCGATCTGCGGCGTCACCGCCACCTGCACCCCCGCGTTCTCGAAGCGAACCGAGAACTGGGTGCGCGACGTTCCTTCGGCGTCGATGATCTCGCGCTCGATGACCGGCACCTGCTCGACGACGCGGATCTGCGCCGGCACGTTGCTGAGGGTCGACACCCGCGGATTGGACAGCACCCGCACCTGGCCCTGTCGCTCGAGCATGTCGACGAAGATGGAGAACGTGTCGGCCTTGATGAGGCCGATGCGCAGCGCGTCGGCGGCGCTGCTCAACGACTGCCCGACGACGCCGCCGTCCGGCAGACCACCACGCTTGTCGGTGTTGAAGAAGTCGGGCAAGAGCGACCAATCGACGCCGACCTGCAGGGAGTCGGACAGCGACACCTCCAGCAGGCGCGCTTCGATCGACACCAGGCGCGCCGCGCGGCGGCGCGCGTTGGCGAGGTAGGCCTCGACGCGCTGGACGCTGCTCGGCGGGCCTTCGACGACCACCGCCCCGATCGCCGGATTGGCGACGTAGCGCACGTTGTCCTGGTTGCCGAGCAGCTTGCCGAGGTCGCTGCGCAGCGCGTTCCAGAACGCCGCCGCGGCCCCGGCGCTGCCGGCCGTCGCCCCGCCGGTCGCGCTCGCGTCGCGCGCCGATCCGCCACCCGACGAGTCGCCGCCGACCTCCTGCACCTCGATCGCCGGGAAGTCGACGTCGAAGACCCTCCTGGCCACCCTGCCGATGCGCAGGAAGTCGCCGTCGAAGCGGTAGGCAAGGTCGTACGTCTTCAGCAGCTGCTGGAACGCTTCTTCCAGCGACGCGCCCTTGATGTCGAACGTCGCCACCTCGTCGCCGATCCCGGGCTCGAGGACGACGTTGACGTCGGCGTCCTTGAACACGGTGAGGATGACGTCCTGCAGGCGGGCGTCGCGGGCGCTGAACGCCTCGATGCGCGCGCCTTCACCCGGTCCTGGCTCGCGCGGCCACGACGGCGTCACCTGCACCCCGAGTCCGCCGAAGCGCCGCAGCGCCGCCTCCTGCGCCGCGGCCTCCGCTTGCGGTCCCTCCCCCGCCGACGGCGCTGCCCGACACCCGCACAGCACCAAGACACAGACAAACCGGCTTCGCCTCATCGTTTCTCCTCGGGGATCTCGGGAAGGTCGACCTCGCTGCCAACGGTCGGCTTCCGCGGCACCTTGCGCTTGCCCGGCGCCGGCAGGGTGAGCTTGATCCGGTTGCCTTCGGCTGTGGCCACCGTCACCGTGCCCGCCTCGATGGCAGCGACCGTGCCGAGCGCCAACCGATCGCCGACCCCCACCGTGCGCCCGTCGACGACGGCCCGCCGGCTGCCGCCGGTGAGCAGGATCAGCGTGACGCGCGGCAGGATCTCCTGCACGTGCACGTCGGCGACCGGCGCGGCGGCGAGGTCTTCGCGCTGGAAGGGATCGACCAGGTCGTCCACCGGCACCACCGGCGCGAAGACGATGGGCGCCTCCAGGCCCGGTGCCGGCGGGACGACATCCTCCTCGACCGGGGCTTCGGCTGGCTCGAACTGCGGCGCGTCAGCGCCACCCCCGAACCAGGCGACGACGTAGGGGTAGTTGACCCACACCGCGGCGGCGAGGATCGACACGGCGACGAGGCGGCGGCCGTTCATCGTCCCCCCTGCGATGGCGCGGCCGGGACGACAGCCTCGGTCCCGTCGCCCGAGTAGGCGTACCCCTCGAGCCCGACGGTGGCGCTGACGCCCTGGGCGCGGGGAACGACCTGCAGGCTGCGCACGCGCGTGACCGCCGGCGTGGTCTCGAGCAGGCCGAGGAACTGGACCAGAGCACCGAAGTCGGCTTCCACGGTGATCTGGCAGCGCAGATGCTCGGGGTGGAGATCCTCGGCAAGGGCACCGGACCCGCTGGCAAGGGCACCGGATCCGCTGTCGACCGGCTCGACTTCGGTGCCGGCGTCGGGATCGGTCGAGGCGACCGCAGCCCCCAGCGCCGCCGAGCGTCCCGCCCGCTTCCCGTCCTCGCTGCCGAAGCTGACGGCGCGCACCCCGGCGCGCCGTGCCGCGGCCTCGATGCGCTGCAGCAGGCCGCCCACCGTCAGCGTGCGCGGCAGCCGGTCGGTGAGTTCGTCGGGCGAGGCCGGTTCCTGCACCATCAACGCCTGACGCGACTCGAGCAAGGCATCGAAGCGAGCTTGCAGTTCGGCCGGCTCGCCGCTGCGCGGCTGGGCGTGCGTGCGCACGAAGGCCACCACCAGAGTCGCCAGGCCCGCGACCGGCAGCACCGACAAGGCGAGGAAGTGCCAAGCGCGTCTCACGGCCCCACCTCCGCCAGCCTGGCAGTGAGCGAGAACGCGATGTGCTGGCCGCCGGCGCCGCCCTCCCCCAGCGAGCTGCGTCCCGAGCCCAAGCCGGGCACACGCCGCAGGTGGCTCTCGAAGTCGGCGAGCGCACGCAGCGCCGCCAGGCGATCGTCGGTGCGCGCCACCCCCTCGAGGGTGAGGGCACCGTCCTCGGCCAGCTCGAGCTTGGTCAGCGCCAGCGAGGCCGGTCGGCCGCGAGCCACCGCGGCGCAGAGCGCCGAGCGCGCGGCGCTGCGCCGGTCGAGACGGTCGAGGATCGTCCGCCGCGCCTGCACCGCCGCCGGCGGCCGCAGGGCGGCGCGCAGTGCGTCGATCTCTGCCCTCAGGCCGGCGCACTCCGCCTGCAAGCGCGCACTGGTGGCCACCGCCGCCTGCGCCTGCGGCGCGGCGGCATCACGCAGGATCGTCGCACCGGTGACGACCGCGGCGAGGCCCGCCGCCTGCAGGGCCGTCCACGCCACCAGGCGACGTCGCGACAGGCGATCGGGTTCGAGCAGGTGCGGCAGGTCGGCTGCCGTGCAGTCCAAAGCCAGGCGCGGCACCAGCAGGCCACGTTCCACCCCCCTCGGTTCGAAGCCCGCCGCCGCCGGCACGGTGGCCGCGGCGACCGGCAGGGGCAAGAGCGCTTGCAGCGCCTCGACGAGCGCACTGTCCTCGTCGAACGGGCCGGACACGATCACTCCCTGTGCCTCGCCGCGCCCTTGCTCGCCGAAGAACGAGATCGAACGCATCAGCTCGCCGAACACCAACGGCGCGATCTCGTGGCCGTTGTCCGGTCGCGCCACGTACGGCACGGCGAGCTTGAAGTGCCGCGCGACGAGCACGCGCCCGGCACAGGCCAGCGCCAGCATCGCACGCTCGCCCTGGACGTCGAGTAGCGCCGTCGGCGCATTGCCGCCCGCGGTGAGCCCGTGCGCCAGCACCGCGTCGCTGGCGACGATGCGGATGCGCGCGAAGCCCAGCCCCCGGGCGCTGGCGGCGATGGCGTCGATCATGGCGCGCGGCGCCACACACACGTCGGCCAGCGGACTGCCGTGCTCCTGCAACCGGTAGCCGACGAGAAGGTCCTCGTCCTCGGCGTACACACCGAGTCGGCGGGCCTGCCCGCCGATCTCGACGGCCGCGTCCTGCGCGCGCCCGCCCGGCCGATCGACCTGGCCGCTGGTCACCCGGCGGTGGCGCAGCGCCAGCACCAGCTCGCAATCCCGTCCGCGTCTGGCGCCGAGCACCGAGCGCACGGCTCCGTCGAGTGCCGATTCGCTCGGCAGCTGGAAGGTGCCGCTGCGCACGACGCGCAGGCGGCGCCCCGAGCGCTCCGCGGCCAGCACACGCAGCGTGCGGTCTTCCAGTTCGGCGGCAACGATGGAACGTGTCATGCGTGCGTCACAGGTAGATGTCGTCGGGCGTGCCGGCCTGACGGTCGGGTCCGTAGCTGCGCAAGCGCAGCGAGCTGCCGTCGAGGTCGAATGGCACGCCGAAGCCGTCGCGCTCGTAGTCGCTGCCCAGTCCCATCGCCGCGCGGTCGACGCTCCAGGTCCCGGTGATGCGCCCGCCGGCCTCGAGGTGCGCCGCCAGGGCGGCAGTGATGACGCGCATGCGCGCCCGCGTGCGCTCACCGCCCGGCCGGGCGCCGTACACGCTGACCTTCAGCGCCTCCGCCGCCGCACCGTCGTCGACACCGTTCTCGCCGACGCTGTAGGCCGTGGCGACGTCGGGGTCGGAGGTGAGCGCCAGGCGGTAGAAGCCTCGCGCGCCCCACTCGTCGCGCAGGCGCTCGTCGTCCACCCCCGGCAGCGCGAAGCTGCCGTAGAAGCCGGCCGCGTCGACCCGGGAGGGAAATGCCCCGCGCTCGTAGTAGTAGCGCTCGAGCGCCTCGGCCAGGACCGCCAGCTCGGCCCGCGCCGTCGTCTGTGCCTCGGCCTGCTTCGCCGCGGTGACCAGCGGTACGACGGCGCCGGCCAGGGTGGCGATCACCGCCAGCACGATCACCACCTCGAGCAAGGTGAAGCCGGCAGCCGCGGCCGCGGGTGTGTCGCCACGAACGCGGCTCATTTCCCCGCCACCATCATGGTCTTGTAGAGCGTGGTGATCACGACGAGGGCCAGGCCTCCCACCACGACCCCGAGGAAGAGGGTGAACGCCGGCTCCAACATGGCGAGGGCGCGCTGCACCGCCTCGCGGGCCGCGCGGTCGAAGTTCTTCGCCAGCCGATCGAGCATCGCTGGCATCTGCCCGGCCTCTTCGCCGACCGCCAGCAGGCTGAGCGCGATCGGCGGAAACACGCGGCTGCCACCGGCCGCCTGGGCCAGCGTCTGGCCGCCGACCACCGCTTCGGACAGCGCCGCAAGCTCGGCCATGGTGCGCGCATCGCCGACCGCCTCGCGACTGAGTTCGAGCCCGCGCACCAGCGGAATGCCGGCGCCGGTGAGGATGGCGAGAGTTCGCGTCAGCCGAGCGAGGTCGATCGCCGCCAGTACCCGACCGACGAGCGGCAACCGCGTCGCCGCGCGGTAGACCTGCCGGCGCACGCGCGTGCTTCGCGCGAGGACCAGCGCGGCCAACAACCCGACCGTGGCCAGACCGACCAGCTGCCAGCAATGACCCGCCAGGAAGTTGCCGGTGGCGAGCAGGAAGCGTGCCGCCAGCGGCGTCGCCTCGCCCAGGCGCGCGAACAGGTCGCCGAACTTCGGCAGCACGTAGCCGACGATCAGCAACAGCAGCCCGACGGTCGCCGCCAGCACGATGGCCGGATAGAGCGCGGCGCGCTGGACCGTCTTGCGTACGTCCTCGCGCCACGCCTGGAACTCGGCCAGTTCGCCCAGCATCAGCGGCAGCCGACCCGACTGCTCGCCGGCGCGCACGAGGCTGCGGTAGACACTGGAGAAGGTGCGTGGATAGAGATCGAGGGCGTCGCCCAGGCCGAGACCACCGTGCAGGTGCTGCAACAGACCTCGGGCCAGCGCCGCCGCGTTCGGCGACTCGGCGTGCTCGGCCTGCACTTCGAGAGCCCGTGCCAGAGGGACTCCGGCTTCGAGCTGCGTCTCGAGGTTGCGAGTGAACGCCTCGATCTCCCGCGACGACAGCCGATGCCGGCTGTGGGCGGTCTCTTGCGGCGTTCGACCATGCGGCGCTTGGACCGGAGCGGCGGGCGCCGGAGCCGGACGAGCACTCGGCATCAGGACGACAGGCATTCCTCACCTCTCCCAGACCAGGCAACCGATGTCGTCGCCGGCGATGCGCTGCGTCGCGGTGGCCGTGGCGGCGGTCTGCAGGCGACCGTCCGGTCCGGCGCTCACCACGAGCAGCTGGCGGTGGTTGGTCCGATTCGTGCTGTAGGTGGCGAGGACGTTGGCCACGTAGGGCCGCCCCCACGGGTCGAGCGGACACGCATCCAGGTACGGGCCACGCCAGCGGGCGGCACCCTGGGTCGGATAGCGATGCGCGGTCTGACCTCCCGGCGCGTTCACCAGCAGGTGGTTCTGCATCAGGTCACCGAAGCCGCTGCGCACCCAGGCCCAGAAGGAGTGCCCGCCCACCCACGGGTTGGCACTCGGCAGGACCGAGCCCGACAACAGCACGCGCGTCCGGTTGGTCGCGGCCCCCGCGTCCAGGGTCGGCCATTGGCCGACCGTGGCCTCGAAGGTCGCGAGCGCCTGGGCCAGTCCCTGCACGTCGGCGGCGGCGCGCTGCCGACGTGCCTGCTCGATGTCGCCCGCGCCGGAACGGGCGAGCACGCCGGCGATCAACGCCACCAGGCCGCAGACCACGAGCAGTTCGAAGAGAGTGAACCCGCCGGCCGAACCTCGGCGTAGGCCGGCGTCACCGGATGGATTCCCCCACCCCGCGCTCGAACGGTTCGTGTGCTTTCGCCGACGCATTCTCTCCCGGCGGCAGCTTCGGCGAGTTCGAGCCCGCAGCTTGAGTCCGGAACCAGCGCGGTCTCGCGCGGTGCGACGCCGAGTTCAGCGCCTCGGACCTGGCTGCCGAAGTAGCCGGCGAGCGTCAATGGCAGACCTGCGGTCGCACTCCTCCGCGCTGGTGGCGCGGCTGATCGAACTCACCGGGACCCCGGCGACCACCGCCAACCGTCTGCTCGCCAGCCTGCGCGGCGACGAGCAGGCCTTCGTCGCCCATCTGGTCGAGCACGGGCTCGGCGACGAAGGTCAGGTGTACCGGGTGTACGCGGACTCCCTCGGGCTCGACTTCGAGGCTCCCGACGTGGTCGACCTCGACGCGTCGGTGCTGCAGACCGTGCCGGTGGAAGCCATGCGACGCTACCGCGCCATCCCCATGCGCTGGGACCAGGGCGCGATGGTGACCGCCATGGTCAACCCGCTCGACCTCCTGTCGATCGACGGCTTCCAGGAGGTACTCGGCGCCCCGGTGATGCCGGTCCTGACCACGCCCCGCTTCCTCGCCGAGACGCTGCGTCACCGCGAGCAGATGGACCAGGGCATCGAGGGCCTGCTCGCCAAGTTCGAGCTCAACGCGGTCGACGAGTCGGCGCTGGCCAGTCCGCAGCGCCTGCGCGAGATCGCCGGCGACGACGCGATCGTGCAGCTGGTCGACTTCCTGGTCGACCAAGCCCTGCGTCGCCGCGCCAGCGACATCCACATCGAGCCCGGCCGCGACCACGTGCGCGTGCGCTACCGCATCGACGGCGACCTCGAGACCGTGCAGCGTCTGCCGAAGCCGATGCACAGCGCTCTGCTCACCCGCCTCAAGATCCTCGCCAACCTGGACATCGCCGAGCGGCGGCGGCCGCAGGACGGCCGCTTCCGGCGCGAATCGGGCGAGCGCGCCGTCGAATTCCGCGTGTCGTCCTTGCCTTCGATGCACGGCGAGAAGGCCGTGCTGCGCATTCTCGACAAGGGTCGCATCAGCCTCGACCTGCATGCGCAGGGCTTCAGCCCACGCCTGGCAGAGGCGCTGCTGGGCGCGGCCGGTGCCGCCAACGGCATGGTGCTGGTGACCGGCCCCACCGGCAGCGGCAAGACCACGACCCTGTACGGTGTGCTCGCCGCGCTGAACACCGAGGACCGCAACGTGGTGACCGTCGAGGATCCGGTGGAGTACGAGCTGCCCGGAATCACGCAGGTACAGGTCGACGTCAAGGCCGAGCGATCCTTCGGCTCGGTGCTGCGCGCCATCCTGCGCCAGGACCCCGACGTCATCATGGTCGGCGAGATCCGCGACCGCGAGACGGCCGAGCTGGCGGTGCACGCTGCCCTCACCGGCCACATGGTGTTGTCGACGCTGCACACCAACAGCGCGCTCGGCGCCACAACCCGGCTGATCGACGTCGGCGTCGAGCCCTACCTGCTGGCGCCGACCCTGCGCGCCATCGTCGCCCAGCGCCTGGTCCGCAAGCTGTGCGTCCATTGCGCCGAGCCCGGCACGGTGCCGTCCGAGTTGCTCGCCGCGCTCGAGGTGCCGGTGAGCCCCGGCGCGACCTTCCGGCGCGCGGTCGGCTGCCGCAACTGCCGGCGCTGCGGCTACGCCGGTCGCACCCCGATCCACGAGGTGCTCACCTGGACCCCCGAGCTCACCTCGCTGCTCAGCCGTCGGGCCGACGAGACGGCGCTCGCCGAAGTGGCGCGGCGCAACGGCTTCCGCACGCTCGCCCACGACGGCGTGGCCAAGGCGGCCGCCGGTCTGACCTCGGTCGAAGAGGTCGCCGCCGCCGTGCGCATGTGACCTCGCCGGGCCAGGCCCGACTTCGTTCCCGAGGTCAGCGGCCGCACTTGCCGCAGGCGACCGCCCCTGTCAGAAGAACTCGAGCAGGAAGTCGTTCAGGGTCCGCTGCATCGGCTCCGTCTCCTTCTCGAGCGAGGCCTTCAGCTTGGCCACGTCGTCGAGCGTGAGGTAGCGCCGGTGGTGGTGCAGAGCGAGCAGCCGCAGCTGCGGGATCTCGTCGCGCTCCGGCCACACCGACGCGAACGCATCGCAGGCCTGCGCCCGCACGGCGGCATCGTCGCTGAAACCGGCGATGTTGGCCATGGCCTGGATCAGGTGGGCGCGGCGCCGGTAGTCGGCACGCGGCAGTCGGTGCCAGAGCTCGACGATGCGCGGCAGCGCCCCGGTGATGTTGGACAGGAGCAGCGCCGCGTTCGAGACGGTGGTCTGACCCGAAGAGGTCAGCACGCGTTCCTCGCCGAGGAAGACCTCGGCCAAGAAGTCGAAGGCGGCAGGCGAGCGCGAGTACGACAGCGCCTGCATGTAGGCGCGCTGCTCCTCGATCGGCGTCGCCTTCAGCCGCTCGAACACGGCCGCCAACGCCTTGGGGTCGCCCGACGCGGAGATGTCCTGCAGCGCCGTCGACAGGTTGGAACCCGAACCGCTCCGCACGCGCTCGACCAGCAAGTCGAGGTGGTAGCGCTTGCCGCGTGCGGCCAGAGCGCGCAGCGCGACCCGTCGCACGTCGCTCACCACGTCGGCGCCGAGCGAAGTCAGCGCCTCGTCGACGTTGTCGCCGGGCTGGTCGGCGATGGCGCGCGCCACTGCCAGGCGGACCTCGGCGTCTTCGTACAGCGACAGCTGCAGGACGTCGTCGAGCACGAGATCCAAGTCTTTCTCCGCAGCCGCGGTCACGGCGAGGGCTTTGAGCTTGGGATTGTCACCGCGCATGAACTCGCGCAGGCGCGCAGTGCCGCGGCGGTCGCCGCCCCGATGCAGGATGCCCGCCGCCTCGAGCGCCAGCTCCGGCGTCGTCGACCGCGGGTCGGTGAGCAGCGACGCGATCGCCACCCCCTGCTCGACCGGCAGCTTGGTGGCCTCGTCGAGGATCGTCTCCACCACCGCCACCGGCAGGCGCGGCGCCTTCAGGTAGCGGACGAACACCTCCACCACGTCCTGCGGCGCGCGGCGGGCGACCGCCCGCAGCCAGTCGCAGGTGGCGCGCAGCGACAAGCGGTCCAGCTTGGGCTCTGCCGCCCGCAACCCCTCGGGCGTCCCGCAGGTCATGAGGGCCCCTATCGCGCGCATCCCGACGGCCTCCTTGGGATGGTCGGCGAGGCGCAGGAGGACGGGCACCAGCGCCGGGTCGCCGACGCGCCCCATCGCGTCCGCCAGGTTCTCCAAGTAGGCCGCGAGCCCCTGGTCGAGGTAGTGCTCGTCTGCGGCCGTCATCAGGAGGTCGGCCGCGCCGGGCGGCGCGTGGTCGAAGAACATGCGGGCGTGCTGCCACGCCGCCTGGGTGCAGTTGCCCTGCAGGTTGGCCACCAGCTGGACCAAGGCCTGACGGCTGCTGCGCCCGTACCATTGGCCGGGCTGTCGCGGTGACAACGGCACCGGCAACGGGAAGTCGCGGTACCACGGCGTCAGGCCCATCGCCTGCGCTTGCTGCGTCGTGGCGTCGACACCCTCGGTGTCGGCCGTGGCGCCCGCTGGCTTCGCCACGGTCTCCTCGCGGCAGGCGGCCGCCGTCAGCGCGGCGACCAGGACCGCCGCCAGAGGGAGGAGCGCAACGCGCCGCCTGAGCCTGGAAAGCTCTCCATGGCACCGATCGCCGGTCGACAGGGGTCGTCGGCCCATCGCTGGGCAGACCGGCCGTCGCGCCCACGTGGACCGTGCGGCGCAAACAGATTGGTGGACGGGTCGGCACGCCATCGCAGGAATCATAGTCGGCAGATCGGCGAGGTCACCGGCGCTCAAGAACCGCCCGGGGCGGTTACTTCTCGGTGAGATCCTCACCCTCGGGCACGCCCAGCAGACCCTGGGTGTAGAGGAGCTGCGCTTGAGCGATGCGGTGATCGACGAGATTGCGCAGCAAGCGGGTGCGCGCGTCCAGCAGGCTCTGGTTGCGCAGGCGCACGTCGAACGGCGTGAGCTCACCGGCGCGGAAACGCTTCTGCGCGGTGTCGAGTTCGGTCTCGGCCAGGCGCACGCTCTCCTGGCTGGCCCGCACTCGCTCGGCGGTGGTGCGCAGCGCGCGCACGGCGTCGCGCACCTCCTGCACCACGTCCATCTCCTTGGCGTACATCGTCCGCAAGGCTTGCTCGGTCTCCAAGCGGCGTTGCGCCAGCAACGCGCGCGCGCCGGAGTTGCCGATGGGCAAGGTCAGCTGCAGGCGCACGCTCCAGTCGTAGGCCTCGAAGTCGAAGATGTTGCCGAGCGCCGAGTTGAAGTTGTTGTCGGCGCCGGTCGCGGCGTAGCTGCCGACGAAGTCGAGCTGCGGCAGGAGTTCGTTCTTCGCTGCCTCCTGGCGCACCTCGGCCAACGACACGTCCGCCTGCAGCTGCTTGAGGTCGGGGCGGCGGCGCAACGCCTCGCGCGACGGCACCCGCCAGTCGAGATCGGCGGAGAACAGCGGCCCCTCGATCGCCGTCGACGGAACCAGGTCGGTGGTCCACAGCTCGCCCTCCGAGTCCTGCAGCAAGAGGCGGCGCAGCGCATCGGCCCGCGCGTACACCTCGTTCTCGGCCGCGATCAGCTGCTCGGCGCGCTGCGCCACCTCTGCCTCGTCGGTCACCCGGTCGCGCTCGGCGAGCTGGCGCACGCGGATCCGCTCCTCGGTGATGCGCAGCTGCTCGAGCGCCAGCTCGCGTGCGGCGAACACGGCGCGGAAGTTCTCGCGAGCGTAGCTGAGCTCCCAGTAGGCGCGCACCACCGCCAGCAGCGTGTCCTGCACGCTGCGCTCGAAGGCGCCGGCAGACGCGGCATGGCTGAGCTCGGCCGACCGCACCTCGGTGAGCGTGACCTGGGTCCAGCCGCCGCGCAGCAGCGGCTGCGAGTAGGTGAACGTGAGATCCGACGTCCACAGCGACACGTCGTTGCGCCCGAAGAAGGCGTTCTGCTTCTGCACGAACTTGACCGGCGCCAGCGCCATCTCGAACAGGCCGCCGGTGATGGCACGCTGGCGCCAGCCGAGGCGCGCGTCGAACGTCTCGCGTTCGGTGGGGGGCGAGAACGCGCCCTGCGACACGCTCTTGGACCTGCGGTAGCCGAGGTCGGTGAAGGCCTCCGGCTCGAAGAACGCCTGCGCCTGGCGCAGCTGCTCGAGAACCTGCAGCGGGCGCAGCTCGGCGATCTGGATCGAGGTGTTGTTGGCGCGCGCCAGACGCAGCGCCGCTGCCAGCGTCAGGTCGAGCCGACGGTCGGCCCCGCGTTCGGTCGGCACGACGATGTCGGCCAGCCCTTTGAACGCTTCCGGAGTCGGCTGGTCCTGGGCAGCGGAACGGGCGGCCAGCGCCGCCAGCGTGCAGGCGCACGCGACGACGAACGGCTGCGCGCCGGTCCGTGCATGCCGCTCATCAGACCGCGTGGGCGGTCCCGGTCGTCGTACTGGATCCATGCTGGTGGCTCCCGGGCAGCACCACCGAGACCGCGGCGACGCCACGCGTCGATGCGCAGCCGACATCCGGCCGCGGCCCGGGGCGACGGGACGAGCGCAAGAGAACCGACCGTGACGGAAAAGGGAACACGCGGCCGACAAAACCGGCAGCCGGACGACAGGGGGCGTCCGACCATCGCCCCAGTCTCGCAGCGGATGGAGCCAGGCTCCACCCACGGAACGGAGGGTCAGCGGCGCGCCAACAACTCGTACGACCCGGGCGCGGCAAAGTTCATCGCCAGGGTCAGGAGCAGTGCCGACGCATCTTCGAGCGGCTCCGGCGCGCGCAGGGTCGACAGGTAGCGCAGATCGTCCTGCAGGTTCGACCAACCGCGGCGCACGGGGTAGTGGCCCCAGGCATAGTGGAACAACGCCACGTAGTCGGGCAACAGGCGCCGCGCGCCCCACAGCAGGAGACGAGTGTCCAGCTCGCCGTGGTCGACGAGGTCGCCGAACCCGTACAGGATGGCGGCCACCACGTCGGGACGCTCGACCACCACGTCGAGACGTTCGCGCAGGTGCGCCAAGACCAACCGGCGTGCGCGTGCGCACAGGGCCGCGGGCGCACCGAAGGCAGGAGCGAGGCGCAGGACGTAGCCCGCGTCGGCGAGGCTCGCCAGCCGCGCCTGCCGATGCAGCAGATCGGGGCGACGCCCGCCCGCGAACGACACTGTCGCCCGGGCGATGCGTTCGGCACCGTCGCGCACCATCTCGCCGGAGCGCCCGTCGCTCACCACGGCCATGTCGGTGACGGCAGCCAGGATCGAGGCCGAGGTCTCGTCGCTCTCCCCCGCCGCCAGACGATCGAGCAGTCGGTCCGCGACGCGGCAGACCAGGTGCCGGTGCTCGCCCACCGAACGCGACGATCCGGCCGCCAGCAGGGCCCGCAGGCCCAGCGCCAGCGCACACGGATCGGTGTCGCCAGCCAGAGCGGCCTCCAACTGCGTGGCGACGCGAGCCGCCAGGTGCTGGATGCGTTCCTCGCGCGCCGGCGTCGCGCCGGTGAGCGCCAGCAGCGCCTGCCGGCCCTCGCGCGAGAACCTTTGGCGGAACTGCGCCCGCAGCATGTCCAACTCGTTGCGCGCCCCCAGCCAGGCCAGCACGGAGTCGGCGCCGACGTCGGCCATGACGGCATCGAAGCGCTCGAAGAACTCGGGCTGAGCCGCCCGCGCGGCGCGCGCCGGCTCGACGAAGGCGGGCTCGAAGTACGCGTCGAGACCCGGCACCGGCCGGGCCGCTTGCGCCATCGCCGTCGGCGGCAGCAAGCCCGCGTCGAAGCGCGGCTCGGCCACCATGCGGCGCAAGACCGCCTGGCCCAGCAAGCCCGCACCCAGCAGCAGCGCTGCCACACAGGCGACGCGCAGCGCCTCGCGCCCGCGCGCCCACCACTGCGCCCGCTCGACCGCCGTGCGACCGCGCAGCTCGGCACGACGCGCCACCGCGTAGCGCACGCGCAGCGCGAACTCGGGCCGGCTCGCCGGCACGCCCAGCCGGCGCAGGCGCGCGAACAGCGCCGCGTCGTCGTCACCCCGGGGCACGCCGGTCTCCTTGCGCACGTCGGCGTCCGCACAGGTGGGCGCGATCTCGTCCAGGCGGCCGAGCAACCATGGAACGGAGTTCTGCGGCACCGAGTTCTGGTCCTGGTCCGACATCATGCCCCTCCCGCGTCCTTTGCCTGGTTGGGTTCGACGTCCGCGTCGAGCCCCCGCAGGCGCTCCTTCAGCGCGCGCACGGTGTTGAACATCCGAGACTTCACCGTGCCGACGGGGATGTCGAGGATGTCGCTGATCTCGCCGTACGGCAGCTCCTGGTAGACCGCCAGTTCGAGCACCAACCGGTGTGGCTCGTTCAGCGCCTCGAGGGCGGACCGCAGACGCTCCTTCTCTTCGTCGACGATCGCGGCTCCCACCGGATCCGTCCCACGGTCTTGACACGACCATGCCGCGGTGTGCGCTCCGTCGAGCATCGGCTGGTCGAGCGAGTAGAGCCGGGGCAGCGGCCGGCTGGCCCGGTAGTGGTCGATCCACAGGTTGGTGGCGACCCGGAAGATGAACGTCGCCAAGCGACCTTCGGGGCGGTAGGCGGCGGCGCGGCGCACCAGGCGGAGGAACAGGTCCTGGGTGAAGTCCTCGGCCCGGTCGCGGTCCCAGCACAGGCGGTAGAAGAACTGCACGAGCCGCTCGCCGTAGGCGTCGAACAGCTCCTGGAACGCCCTCCCGTCGCCGTCCCGGAAGCGCACGAGGAGGTCGCCCGCCGCCTCGGGCACCGGCGGCACCGAGCGGCGTTCCAGCTTCCTCCGACGGATGGGGCGCGCCATGGGCTTGGAAAAACGGACTGACGCATGGATCGGTTCACGACCCGGCGAAAGTTGCGGTCAGACCGGCCAGATCGCGCACCGCCCCGGCATTCTCCAGGCGCAGGCGTCGCCCGTCGACCCCTGCCTGCGCCTCGCGGGTCAGGGTGACCCAGATCGTCGCCGGCGGCAGCGCCCGGCGCAGCCGATCCCCCCATTCCACCGCGACCACCCCGGGATGGTCGCCGACGTAGTCCAGGCCGCCGTCGGCCAGGAAGGCCTCGAGCTTGCCGGGCAGGTAGGCATCCATGTGCAGGAGCGGCACGGGCCCTGGATGCTCGACCGCCAGCAAATAGGTCGGGCTGGCGACGGCGCCGGGGTCGTCGACTCGCAGCCCGCGGGCCAGGCCGCGCACGAAGCAGGTCTTGCCCGCCCCCAACTCGCCCACCAGCGCGATCACCGTCCCCGCCCCGACGCGCCGGCCGAGTGCCTCGCCGAAGTGCTCGGTCTGGCCCTCGCCCTCCAACCAGAACGTCTGCCCCTGCATCGCAGTCACCCGCTGTCCCCGCCGAGGACGTGTTCGTAGCCGGCCGCCACGGCCTCGCGCGCGCCGCCGGGTGCGCACAGGAACACCGTCCCCGCCGCTTCGCCGCGCGCGCACGCTCGCACCACGCCGATGGCGTGCCGCGGCAGGGACGCCGATCGCCGCCCGGGCCGCACGGCGTACAGGAGCGCGTGGTCCTCGCCGTCGCCCAGTGCGTGCTGCAGGGCGGACTGGCCGGACGTGCGCGCCAGCCGGCGCGCGGCCGCGCTCACCGGGATCCGCGCCGCCATCAAATCGGCACACAGCGCACGGCCGGCGGCCGACGACGACGCACAGAGCAGCGTGTGGAGGTCGAGAGACAGGCCATCGCTCACGTCTATGGCGGCGGTCACGTCGCGACGCCGTGCCAGACGCTGGCCCAGGGCCAGCGGTGGCTCGAAGCGCAAGTGATGGCCGAGAATCGCGCCCCCGAGCGGCGCCGACACGAAGAGCACGTCGCCGGCGCGTGCCCCGGAACGGCACAGCGGGCGTCCGCGCAGGTGGCCGAGCGCGGTGACGGTCACCGTCAGCGGTCCCGGTGTGCTGCCGGTGTCACCACCCACCACGTACCCGCCGTGGCCTTCGACGGCGTCGCGCACCGCGCACATGAGGGCGCGCAGCTGCCGCGCCGGGCGACGCGACGGCCACAGCACGGAGACCACCGCGTAGTCGAAGACCGCCCCCATCGCCGCGAGGTCGGCGAGGTTGCGGAACACGGCCTTGCGCCCCACCAGCCGCAGGGGCGCGTCGGGCGCGAAGTGAACGCCCTCGACCACCGGGTCGCAGGCGACCACCGTGCGCGCGCCGCGGTTCGAGACCACCGCCGCGTCGTCGCCGATGCCGAGCGCGCCGCGCCCGGGCGGCGGCTGGAAGAACCGCGCGAGTCCACGCGTGAACGCGCGCTCAGCGACCACGCGGCACCTCGGGCTCGGGCAAGAAGGTCACCAGCACGAGGCCACGCACGGCACGCAGCGGCACCGGCGCGCGCAACAAGTCGGCGAAGCACGACGCGTCGTTGTCGGCGGCCAGTTGCAAACGGTCGTCGCCAAACCGCGATTCGACTCGGCCGAGCACGGTTCCGCCCGGCACCTCCGCGAACACCACCGCCCCGACCACGACGTGCGAGGGACGCTTGTCGACCAGACAACGCGTGCCGGGGGGATGCGTGTCCGGCAGGGTGTCCATGCCGATCGGCACGGTCCGCACGCCGTAGCCCCGCTGCAACACGACGCCACCCACCAGCGCCAGCGGCAGCGTCAGGCGACGGATCCCACGCGCCAACCGCAGGTTCCAGGGCAGCCCCATCCTTCGTCGCGCCGTGTGCACCTCGGCGGCATCAGCCACGCGCCGCCTCGTCCGCGAGCCCGCGCTGCAGCTGCGCGCACAGGGCCGCGGTGACGGCGCGCGGGTCCTCGGCGTCCATGATCTCGCGCATGACGGCCACTCCGGCCGGCTTGTGCGGCAGGACCTGCGCCAGGTTCTTGCGCGTGATCCCGCCGAGCCACACCACCGGCAGCGGCGCGCCGGCCGCCAGGCGCGCGGCGCCCTCGGGCCCGAGAGGCTTCGCCTGCGGGTGCGACTTGGTCGGCATGACCGGCGACAGCGTGACGTAGTCGACCCCGGCCGCGACCGCCGCGTCCAGCTCGAGAGCATTGTGCACCGAGGCGCCGACCAGCAGCGGCGGCGCCAGGAAACCACGCACGCTCGCGGGCGCCAGCGACAGGTGCCCGAGATGCACCCCGTGCACCAGACCGGCGGCGGCGACGTCGGCGCGGTCGTTGACCAGCAGGATGCCGCCCATGCTCGTCACGTAGGGATGCAACGCACCGCAGAGGATGGCGAGTTCGCGCGCTGCCAGGCGCGGCTCGCGCACCTGCACGCAGCGCAGGCCGCCCTCGAAGGCGGCGCGCACCACACTCTCGATGCGCAGCGTGTCACCCCTGCCGTCGGTGATCAGCATCACGCGTAAGGCACGGGCGCGGTCGTCGTGCATGTGCCCGACATAGCGCCGGGAGGTGCCAGCGATCAAGGGGGCTCCGGCCCGCACGCGGCGCCACCCCTTGCGGGCGCCCGCCGCGCCCTGCAGCCTGGCGCCATGCTCCCCCGTACCCGCGCCGAAGCCACCGGCTACGAGTTCACCTCGCTGCACGCCGACGTGATGGAATTCCTCGCCGCGCTCGACACCCGTGGCGACCGACGCCTGCACCTCACTTCGGTCGGCACCAGCTTGCAGGGGCGCGATCTGCCTCTCGTCGTCCTGTCGGCTCACGGTGCCAAGAGCCCCGCCGAGGCGCGCGCGCTCGGCCTGCCCGTGGTGCTGTGGATGTGCGGCATCCACCCCGGCGAGGTCGAGGGCAAGGAAGCCGGCCTCATGCTGGCGCGCGACCTGCTCGCAGGACCCGACGCCGACCTGCTGGCGCAAGCCACCGTGGTGCTGCTGCCCCTGTTCAATCCGGACGGCAACGACGCCATCGACCCCGGCAACCGCCGCCTGCATCTGCCGGGCCTGCGCGGCCAGCTCGGGCCCGACTCCGGCGTCGGCACGCGGGTCACCGCCGCCGAGATCAACCTCAACCGCGACTACCTGCGCGCCAGCGCCGACGAGATGCGGCTGTGGCACGCGCGGGTGTGGCAGGCTTGGCAGCCCGATCTCACCGTCGACAACCACGCCACGAACGGCTCGGTGCATCGATTCGCCATGACCTACGACGTGCCGCACACCGTGGCCAGCGGCCGACCCGAGCCGATCGCCTACATGCGCGAACGCCTGCTGCCGGCCGTGTGCGCCGCGGTGAAGAGTCGCTCCGGCTTCGACTCCGGCTGGTACGGCAACTTCGTCGAAGACGAGCGCTGTCTCGACGGCAAGGTCGACGCCGACCCCCATGCCGAGGCCACCGAAGGCTGGATGACCTACCCGCACCACCCTCGCTTCGGCAGCAACTACCGCGGGCTTTGCGGCCGCATGGACCTGCTGCTCGAGGCCTACGCCTACATCCCCTTCGCCGAGCGCGTGCGAGCGGCCTACGCCTGGATGTTGGAGGTGCTGCGCTACGTCGCCGAGCACGGCCGCGAGGTGTGCAACCTCGTGGCCGACTGCCGCACCCCACCCGAACGTGTCGCCGTGCGCTACGAGCTGCGGGCCTGGGACCAGCCGATCGACATCCTGACACGCGCGCCGCGCAGCCTCGACGGTGCGCCGACCTCCGTGCGCCTGCCGCACCTCGGCCGCTTCGTGGGCAGCCGCGTCGTCGAACGACCGCGCGCCTACGCGGTGCCGCCGCGCGTCGCCGCCGCGCTGCGCCTGCACGGCCTGGCGATGGAGTCGATCGAGACGCCGGTCGAGGTCGACGTGCCGATCGTCGAGAGCCTCGGCACGACCGGCGGCCGCGCCATCCTCGAGGCGTCCGCGGTCGGCGACATGACCGTCTCCTGGCGACACGCCACGCGCACGCCCGCCGCCGGCTGGTGCCGTGTCGACACTGCGCAGCCGCACGGCGCGGTGGCCGTGTACCTCTGCGAGCCCGAGAGCGACGACGGCCCGATCGAGAACGGTCTCGTCGAGGCGGTCCCCGTGGGCCACGAACTCCCGGTCTGGCGCATGGTCTGAGCCGCACCCCCGCGCGCGCAGATCGCCGCCTACGGCATCAGCGAGAACACCGGCGGCGGCTCGAGCTTCACCACGATCGCCGCCGGGCGCGCCACACCGGCGCGCCACGAATCGTCTCGCGCACCACCGGGCGAGCGTGTCTCATGGCGCGCCGCGTGCCGCTGCGTGAAATCCTCCGCGTCGCCGTCGTCCTGGGCAGCCTCACCCTGGTGGGCACGCTCGGCTTCGTCCTGATCGAGGGCTGGGGCTTCTTCGACGCCCTCTACATGGCGGTCATCACGCTCACCACGGTCGGCTTCAGCGAGATCCACACGCTCAGCACCGGCGGCCGGATCTTCACCATCGGCTACCTGGTCGTCGGCATCGGCGTCTTCATGCACAGCGCCGTGATGCTCGGCGAGGTGATGCTCAAGGCGCAGCTCGGCCAGCTGTTCGGACGCGGCAAGATCGTCGCCACCCTGAGGAAGATGCAGAACCACTTCATCATCTGTGGCTTCGGCCGGTTCGGCCGCAGCCTGTGCGAACAGCTGGCGTCGCGGCGCATGCCCTTCGTGGTGGTCGAGCAGGACCCCCAGGTGGCAGCGGTCTGCACCGAGAAGGGCTGGCCCCACGTGGTCGGCGACGCCACCGACGACAGCACCCTCACCCAGGCCGGCGTCGAGCGTGCGCGTGGTATCGCCTGCACGCTGCCGAGCGACGCGGCCAACCTGTACGTGGTGATGTCGGCGCGCCTGTTGCGCAAGGACCTGCAGATCCTGACTCGCGCCACCACCGACAAGGACGCCGAGAAGCTGCGGCGCGCCGGCGCCAACCGCACCATCAGCATCTACACGACGGCCGCCACGAAGATGGCGCAGCTCCTCGCCAACCCGCGCGTCGAGGACTTCTTCGAGGTGGTCACCGCACCAGGCAAGACTCTCGACCTGGCCGAGGTGGTGGTGTCGAAGGACGCCGCGTACGTCGGCCGCTCGTTGGCCCAGTCCGGCTTGCGCGAACGCGGCGTCATGGTGGTCGGCATCCGCCGCACGAACGGCGACCTGCTGGTGCCACCTTCCCCCACCGACGAGATCCGGCAGGGCGACAGCCTCATCGCCCTGGGCAAGGTCGATGCGATCCAGGAGCTCCTGCACCAGGATCGGCCGGCGCACTGACTGACGACGCACGCACGATGCGCCCGCGCGGGCATCGAGATCGGGTCGCTCGCGCCGACGACGGCTGTCGTCGAGCCGTGGCGAAGACCCTAGGATCTCGCGCGGCGGAGAATCCCGATCCCGCGGCCGCCAGCCAGCGAACACCTGCCCGAGGCCCTCGTGGTGAGCCCAGTACCGACCAAGACTTCCCCCTCCGTTGCCCAGCTCGTCTTGCTGTTGGGCGAGGCCTACGACAAGAAGGCGTGGCACGGCCCCAACCTCAAGGGGCTGCTGCGCGGCATGACCCCCGCCCAGGCCGCGTTCCGCCTGCACGACGGTCGGCACAACGCCTGGGAGCTCACCGTGCACTGCGCCTACTGGAAGTACACGGTGACCCGACTTCTGCTCGCTGAGCCACGTGGCTCCTTCCCCTTGGCCGGCAGCAACTGGTTTCCACGACCGTCCGACGCCGGCGCCGCGGCGTGGCGCGCCGACCGCGCCCTGCTCGAAGCGCAGCACCGGCGCCTGCTCGCAGCCGTGGCCGCGCTGCGCGACCGCGACCTCGCCCATACACCCGCGGGCAGCAAGCACACCGTGCAACGTCTGGTCCTCGGCGCCGCCGCCCACGACCTCTACCACGCCGGTCAGATCGCGCTGCTCAAGCGCTCCTTCCCTGTGGTCGCAACGAAGGTGCGGAGCGACGCACGACGGCGAACCGAGAGGGCTGCACGGGCATGACGAGCGCAGCACCGGGGAGCACGACGCAGCCCGCCGATCCGGCGCGCCCGGCGACGATCCGCAGCGAATACCGACCGTGAGTGACACCGCCGACACGCACCGATTCGTCCCCGGCCCGACGGTCTTGCGCTGGCTGCTCGATGCCGACCCCGCGATCCGCTGGCAGGTGCTGCGTGATCTGGCTGGCGCCCCGAGCGACGAAGTCGCGGCGGCGCGGGCACGAGTCGCCACCGAGGGTGTCGGGGCGCGGTTGCTCGCCATGCAGGCCGACGACGGGAGATGGGGCAACGCCGCCTGGAACCGTGGATGGAACTCGACCATGCACGTGCTGATGCTGCTGCGCGACTTCGGCCTGGATCCGGCGAGCGAGCACGCCCGGCGCGCGATCGAACGAGTCCGTGACCGCGTCACCTGGGAGGGCTGCGCTCCACCGGAGTGCGACGACCATCCCTTCTTCGCCGGCGAGGTGGAGCCCTGCATCAATGGGCAGGTCGCATCGGTCGGCGCCTACTTCGGTCAGGACGTGCGTGGCCTGATCGACCGTCTTCTGGGCGAACAGCTCGCCGACGGCGGCTGGAACTGCGAGGCCGCCCGGGGTTCGACGCGATCCTCGTTCCACACCACCATCTGCGTGCTGGAAGCCCTGCTCGACCACGAGCTCAGCGTCGGCGGCGACGCGCAGGTGACGGCGGCCCGGGTCCGTGGACAGGAGTACCTGCTCGAGCGCCGGCTCTTCCGCCGCCGCTCGACCGGCGCCGTCATCGACGTCGACCGCAAGGGCAGCCCCACCGCCGGTTGCAGCCAGCCTGCCTTCACGCGCATCGCCTTCCCCACCTGGTGGCACTACGACGTGCTGCGCGGTCTGGAGTACCTGCGGCGCGCCCGGGTCCGCCCGGACCCGCGAGTGACGGAGGCGGTCGATCTCGTGGCATCGAAGCGTGCACCCGACGGCCGCTGGCCGCTGGAGTTGCAGCATCCCGGTACCGTCGCTGTCGAGACCGGCGAGGCCGAGGGGCTACCGAGCCGGTGGAGCACCCTGCGCGCGTTGCGCGCCCTGCAGTGGTCGGGCGCTAACGACCGACCAGCAGGTGAACGCCGTTGCTGAATGCAGCGACGCCGCTGAAGGCGGCACCGGGATCGGCAACCGCGAACTGCACGAACAGCTCGCTGCCGGCGAGCACCGGCGTCGCCGGCACCGGCAACGGAGCGACGGCCGTGCCGCCGAGATCGGTCGCTTGCGTGAGGGCGAGCAGCACGCCCTGCGGCCACAGCGTGCAGCCGTTGCCCAGGGTTTGCCGCGCCCGGGCCGCGCCCAAGAGCAGCACGCATGTGCTTTGCGCCCGCGCCTCGCTGAGTTGCAGGGCGAACGCACTCGCCCCGAGGATCGGCAGCCCGAGCGCGCGCGCTGCCGGACGGCGCCCGTTGCTGCCGGCGCAGCCGACCCCGAACGGCGCCGCCAGGACGCCTCCGACCGCCGCCAGGTCGAGCGCGAAGAGTTCCTGCCCACGCGCGCCGTCGTCGGCCGAGAGCAGCACGCGGCGGCCGGTCGTGGCGAAGGCGCGAGGCGTGCTGCTCGATGGTCCGGCGCGCAGGTCGCCGACGCGGGTGGTGCCGGCGCTGGTGCCGTCGCTGCGCCACACCTCGACTCCGTGGTCGCGCGTCGCGCCGCCGAACAGCACCAGCCGCCCGGATCCGGACGGTGCCGGCAAGAACATGTCTTGATTGGCCGTCCAGACCGCGCCGGGTGCCGAACCGGGGTTCACGTCGCGCACCATCGCCGTTCCCGCCGGCGTGCCGTCGCTGCGCCACAGCTCGAAGCCGGTCGCATCGGTGCGCGCCAGGAAGAAGAACGTATCGCCCGCCCACACCGCGGCCAGCACGGCGGCGCCGCTCGCCGAGCCGGGCGCCACGTCGAGCAGGATGGTCGTAGCCGCCGCGCTACCGTCCGACACCCACGGCTCGACCCCGTGCGTGCCGTCGTCGGCCATGAACAGCAGCTTGCCCGCGCCGCTCACCAGCGGTGACGCCACGTCGAAGCTGCCGACCGCCCCGGTGCCGGCGGCCGTCCCATCGCTGCGGAACAGACCCGGTACGCCGATGCACGCGAAGTACAGCGCGCCGCCGTGCGCGCACAGCCAACGTGGACCAGCGCTGCCCACCCCGGGCGCCAGCTCGCGCACCAAGCGGCTGCCGCTCGCGGTGCCGTCGGTGCGCCACAGCTCGGCGCCGGTCGCCGCGGTGTGCCCCTGAAAGAAGACCACGTCACCCACGGCGGTGAAGGCCGCCGCTCCGGCCGGCACGTCGAAGGCGCTGCCCGGCCCGAAGTCGACCAGTGTGCCCACGCCGATCCCGGGCGCGTAGCGCATCAACTTGCGCGCCCCGTCGGTGGCATCACGTACCGCCATCAGCAGGCCCGCGCCCGCCGCGGCGACCGCGCCGATGCTCGGCGCGAAGCTGCCGCCCGCCGGCTGGCCGAACGCCAGGCCGGTGCTACCGGCGACGCGGTCGAACCGCCAAAGCGCACTCGGGTAGTCGTTGCCCCCGATGCTGCCCGCGGCGACGAAGTAGACGGCGTCGTCGAGCGCGGCGGCGAAGAAGCGCGTGAGCGTCGCCGACGCCAGCGTTCCCAAGCTGCCTCCCGGCGGGTCGGGCACGCGCGACGTGCCGGCCGAGGTCCCGTCGCTGCGCCACAGCTCGTCGTCGGCGCCACGGCTGCGCACGGCCAGGAAGGTCTCGTCGCCGAGCGCCAGGACCACGCGCGGGTAGGAGCCCTCGTCGCCGAGTTCGACGTCGGCGACACGAGCGGTGCCGGTGGCGTCGCTCTTCCACAGCTCGCGCCCGAACACCGGGTCGAAGGCGAAGAAGTAGGCAGCGCTGCCCGCGACCACCGCCTTCGACGGGTACGACGATGTCGCCCCTGGGGCGGCGTCGGCCAACAACCGAGTGCCGGCCGCCGTGCCGTCGGTGAACCACGCCTCGGTGCCGCGCACGCCGTCGTCGGCGCTGAACACCAGACCCGGGCCGAAACGCACGAAGTCGCTCGGCGAAGACGAAGCCGGCCCGGCGGCGAGGTCCGCCACGACGCGCGTACCGGCCGCGGTGCCGTCGCTCTCCCACGGTTCTGTGCCCAGGGCTGCCGTGGTCGCGGCGAAGATCAGGCGGTTGCCCAAACGCGTCACCGCCTGCGGGTTGCTCGAGGCGCTGCCCGGGGCCACGTCGACGAGCAACCGCGTGCCGGCGGTGGTGCCATCGCTCACCCACAGCTCGCGGCCGGCGGTCGGCTCGTAGGCGGAGAACACCAGCTGCCCCTGCAGCTCGGTGAAGTGCGACGGGTAGGAGGCGCCGGCGCCGGGATGCACGTCTTTCAGCAGGCGCGTGCCGGCCGTGGTCCCGTCGCTGCGCCACAGCTCGTAGCCGGCCGGTGCGACATCGGCGCCGAAGTAGATCACGCCGCCGATCTCGAGCATCTGATCGAACTCGCTGGCGCTGCCCGACCCCGGCACGGTCTCGGCGAACAGGTAGGTGCCGGCCGCCGTGCCGTCGCTGCGCCAGACCTCGCGCCCGTGCGTCGGATCGAGGGCGGTGAAGTAGAGGATGCCGTTGCTGACCAACATCGGCACCGGGTCCGACCCCACGGAGCCAGGGTAGATGTCCCGCACCAGGACGGTGCCCGCCACCGTGCCGTCGCTGCGCCACAGCTCGCGACCGGACGCAGTCTGGCTGGCAGCGAACAGCAGGGTGCCGTTCACCCCGCGCAGATGCAGCGGGTCGCGCAGGCCGCCAGTGGCCGCCGGCAGCCGCAGGGTGTTGGTTGAGGTGCCGTCGCTGACGTAGAGCTCGCGCACGCCGCCCACCGCCGCGTCGTAGCCGACGAAGAACAGCCGGCTGCCCACCACCTCGGCATCGACGACCCCGCTGCACTCACCAGGACACAGATCGGCGACCAGGCGCGTGCCCGCAGCGGTGCCGTCGCTGCGCCACAGCTCGAACGCCTCGTTGCGTGTCGCCCGCGCGAACACGACGTCGGTTGCCAACGCACGCAAGAGACGACTGTGGTCGGCGTCGCGCGGCGCCATCGGCGGCCCGGGGTTGAGGTCGCCTACGAGGACCTGACCGGAGGCAGACACCGAGACGAGGGACGACAGCACGACGGCGGCCAGTGAGTGGCGCACGGTGCCGCACGGGTTGGCGCGAGGCAGCAGCAAGGATGGCCGATTGTGGGTCGGAACTCAGGCGCAAGCAACCGATGCGCCGGCTCGGTTCGCGCTCGGCTCCACGTCGACGGGTCGAGTGCGGAAGGCACACACCGTCGCGTTGCCGCGGTCGCAACCACGATCGGGATCCAAGGCACCGTCCGGTCGGACACGCCGTGACGATCGGAATGGCGCCCGAGTCCGCCATGCAAACGGACGGTGCAACCGACTAGGAAGTTCTGCCCAAGTCGGACTACGTAGGCGTCGATATTCCCCACACGCTCGTCTGCACCGCGAATCGGACATGGACCAACCAACTCGAGGCACGGAGGCCGGCATCAGCTTGGTGGAGGTGATGGCGGCATCGACTCTGGCGATGGTGATGCTCACCGCCATCTCCAGTGCGACCACGTCCCAAACCCGGTTGCGACGCGTCGCCGAGGAGCGCAACTTGGCGATGGTAGCGGCCCGCAACACCCTCGAAGAGATCCGCAACACCGACTTCACGAGCCTGCCCTCCCTCGACGGCCGAGGCTTCGACGTCTCGGGCGCGAACGGTGGTGCCGGCGGCCTGCGACCGATCCCCGGCGATGCCGACGACCTTCCCGGCCGGATCAGTGTCTCGACCGACCAGAGCTCCAGCGGCGAGACCCTCTACATGGTGACGGTGAGCGTGGACTGGGATGGCAACTCCGGTCCCCAACACCTGTCGTTCCGCTCCCTGGTCGCGCAACGCAAGTGACGTCGATGACACGATCACAGCAGGCGGGCTTCACTCTGCTCGAAGCGGTGGCCGCGCTCGCCATCATGGTTCCGATCCTCGGATCGATCCTGTCGATCAACGCGATGGTGAATCGGGAGATCAGCAGCAGCGACCAGGCGGCGCTGGTATCGGAGACCGGTCGCCGCGTGGGTGAGCGCTTGGGCCAGTTGGCCCGCGGCGGCTTGCTGTCGACCATCCAGGTGAAGGCCGACGCCAGCGACGTCGCCGCGGCGGAAGCGCTGGCCCTGAGTATCCCCGGAACCCACGTGCCGACCTTGGGCGAGTGGATCTCGCCGCCGGCGGGCTTCGCCCGCGACAACCTGTCGCTGCAGTCCGCGGCCGGCGTCGAGACGCTCAACGCGGCCGCCACCACCACCGCGCGCCTCTTCGAGTTCGCGATGGACGCCACCGAGTCCGCCAACGGCAAGGACGACGACGGCGACGGACTGATCGACGAGGGAAAGCTGCTGCTGACGATCGACGGCAAGCGAGTGACGCTGGCGGACGGAGTCGAGCGCTGCCTGTTCTCGCTCGACGGGCGCATTCTCACCGTCGACCTGCGCTGCGGGCGCAGCAACAGCCGGAGAGAGGCCTATCGCGCGACCAGCCAGCACAAGATCTACCTGCGCAACAACTGAAGCCCACCATGTCAGACCCACGAACCACGAACCGACGGCGCGCTTGCGGGCAAGAGGGCGGCTACGTGCTGTTGGTGGCGATCCTGGCGACACTCGTACCCCTGATCGTGGTGGTGGGCGCCTCGTCGCTGACCACCAACGGGCGCACGCGCCGCCTACAGAACGAAGTCGACGAACAGAAGGCCCTGGTCGCGGCCGAGTCGGGGATCGACACGGCCCTCTACCTCGCCAGCACGGCGGCTGGCCTCACCAGTGGCGCCTCGTTCTCGCGCGAGTTCGACGACGGATCGCGGTTCGACGCGACCGCCACGTACCTGCGCACCAACGGCGAGGACGACGACGACGACAAGGTCATCGACGACGCCGACGAGAACGTGTACCGGATTCGCGTCGTCGGCACCTACCGCCACACGACGCGAAGGCTCGTGGCATACCTGGGTCAGAAGTCGGCGTCGGCCTCGATGCCGAGCGCACTGTCGTTGGTGCGCAGGTTCTCGGGGTCGGAGCTGCACGTGCAAGGATCGTCGCAGATCGATGGCCGCGACTACCTGACCGACGGCAGCCTCAGCGGCGACCCCGCGATGCCCGGCGCCACCATCGAGGCACCCGGCACCGTCAGTCAACTCACTGCGAACATCCCCAGCAGCGACCGCTCGAAGGTGATCGGCGACGGTGGCAGTCCCAGCGTCGCCGTCTCGACCAGCACGACCGACTTCAGCGCGATCCAGACCGCCATCCAGAACGCCGCGAACGTGGTCCTGACCAGCGGCAGCTACACCAGCTACAACTTCGGCAGCGCCGCGACCAACACCTACAACGTGATCTATCGCAGCGGCAGCATCACGTTCAAGAAGAGCACCGGCGCCGGCGTCATGTTCATCAACGGCAACTTGCACGTCGAGGAGAGCTTCCGATTCGACGGCATCATCTACGTGGCCGGAGATGTGGAGATCCACGACGACGTCAAGATCTACGGGGCGATCGTCACCGGACCCTCGTGCCCCCACTTCTACCTGGAGGGCTCCGCCAAGGTGCGCTACTCGAGCCAGGCCATCGCCGAAGCCGGCGCCCTCATCCCGGGCAAGTACGTGGCCTTCAACGGCTGGCAGGAAGTGTCGCGGCACTAGTCGCGAGATCGACCGATGCGCTCGACCACGAGGAGAGATGAGAGGCGCATTTGGCGGCGGCTCGTTCGCGTCACGTCCATCATTGCCGCGGTGGCGTTCGTCGCGATGGTCATCGCCACGCCGGTGATCGTCAAGCACCGCGGACCGCGCACCGTGCTCGCCGAGGATCGGCAACGCATCCTCGAGCTCATGCGGGCACTGCGCGCGGCATGGCAACCCAAGCAGCGGGCCCAGATCCTCGAGGCTGCCCGGGCCGAGGCCGAACGGTTCGCGACGGCGCTGCACTGGCTTCTCGCCCAACCCGGGCACGCGGAGATCCGGGACGCGATCGCCTTGGCCGAGGAGCTGCGGGTGCCCTCGACCCTGCCGGATCTCGTCGGGCTCACCGCGGTGCCCGAGCTGCGACCCCGAGCACTCTTGGCCGCCGATCGCGTCCAGCCGTGGCCGTTGCCCGAGCTGGAACTCCTGTTCGACGACGAGGAAGCAGAGGTGCAGCTGGCAGCCGTGCAAATGGCGGAGCGACGGGCCGACCGACCGGTCGGGGGACTGCTGCGGCTGCTTCGCGATCCACGCGCCGAGCTGCGCAAGGCCGCCCTGGCAGCGCTTCCGGAGCGACTCGACCCGAAGTGGCTCGACCAGATCCTGGCGATCGCCGAGTACGGCGATCCGGAGCTGGCCAGCGACAGCTTGCGGGCTCTGCAGAAGCTGCCGATCACCGCAGACACCGAGGCGACGATCGTCCGCCTGCTGCGGTTCGCCGCGCCCGAGGTGGCGGAAGGCGCCCTCGCGGCGCTCGCCAGCAAGGACGCTCCGTTGAACAGCGAGAGCGTCGAGGTCATCTGGTGGCGGATCACGATCGCCGAACGCGGCGGCTCACTCCTGCCGGCGCTCTTCACGTGTCTGGAGCGAACGCTGTCGATCGATCCCGAGGTGGTCTCTTCGCGCGTCGCATCGTTGGACCCACTCCGCCGCTACTACGCGGCGCGCCTCCTGCTGCGGATCGGCGACGGCAAGGGCCTCGAACTGCTGTTCTCTCTGGTCGACGACATCGCCCGACACGACGACCCCGCGGAGTGCGCGGTGCTCTTCGCCTGCCGCAGCCTACTCGGCTCCCTCGCCAACCTGCCCGCCGCCACCCCCATCGGCGACTTCCGCCGCTACTTCCGGCAACACCCACCCACAGGCCCCCGCGACCTCCCGCCACCGACCCTGTGAACCAACACATCGGTGTCAGACACCAACTGGTGCACGTCGCTACGGTGGCGTAACAGCGGCGGCCGTCAGCCCTCGACCTCGATCTGGGCCTGGCGCGGCCGGAGGTCGACCTTGCGTGCCAGTGCCTCGCGCAGGAAGCGAGCCGTGTGGCACTTGCTCTCGGCGACCTGCTCGGGCGTGCCCTGCGCCACGATCTTGCCGCCCTTGGCGCCCGCCTCGGGCCCCATCTCGATCACGTGGTCGGCGCACTTGATGACGTCGAGATGGTGCTCGATGACCACCACCGTGTCGCCGCGCGCCACCAGCCGCTGCAGGGTCTCGACGAGTTTGCTGACGTCGTCGAGGTGCAGGCCGGTGGTGGGCTCGTCGAGCACGAAGATCGTGTGGCCGCGCGCCGGCCGCGCCAGCGCCGGCACCAGCTTGAGGCGCTGCGCCTCGCCGCCCGACAACGTCGGCGCCGGCTGCCCGAGCTGCAGGTAGCCCAACCCGACGTCGACCATCGTCTGCAGCGGCGCACGGATGCGCGGATGGTTGCCGAAGAACTCCAACGCCTGCCGCGCCTCCATCGCCAACACGTCGGCGATGGTGCGGTCGCGGTAGCGCACCGACAGGGTCTCGGCGTCGTAGCGCTTGCCCCGGCACGTCTCGCACGTGATCCACACGTCGGCCAAGAAGTGCATCTCGACCTTCACCTGACCCTTGCCCTCGCAGTCGGGACAGCGGCCGTCGGCGACGTTGAACGAGAAGCGCCCCGGCCGGAAGCCCTTGACCTTGGCCTGCGGCGTGGCGGCGAACAGCTCGCGGATCGGCGTGAACACCTCGACATAGCTCGCCGGCACCGACGCCGGCGTGGTGCCGATCGGACTCTGGTCGACCTCCACCACCGCGAGCGGCGCCTCGCGCGGCGCCTCCTGCGCCCGCCGCCGCAGCTCCGGCAGCACCGCGTCCATCACCAGCGACGACTTGCCCGACCCGGACACACCGGTCACCGCCACCAGCACGCCCAGCGGCAGCTCCAAGGTCACCCCGTGCACGTTGTGCGCGCGCAGCTTGGCGAGGCGCAGCGACTCCGCCGCCCGCCGACGCGTCGCCGGCACCGGCACTCCGAGTTCGCCGCGCAGGTAGAGCGCCGTCAGCGCGTCGCCCTTACCGACCTCCGCCGGCGGACCGCTCGCCACCACCTTGCCACCGTAGCGACCGGCCCCCGGCCCCATGTCCACCACCCAATCGGCGCGCCGGATCACGTGCTCGTCGTGCTCCACGGCGACCACCGTGTTGCCGAGATCGCGCAGCTCGAACAGCGTGTCGAGCAGCCGCTGGGTGTCGCGCGGATGCAGGCCGATGGTCGGCTCGTCGAGCACGTAGAGCACGCCCACCAAGCGGTTGCCGAGCTGCGTCGCCAGCCGGATGCGCTGCGCCTCGCCGCCCGACAGCGTCGCCGCCGAGCGATCGAGCGTCAGGTATTCGAGCCCCACCGACGAGAGGAAGCGCAGGCGGTTGCCGATCTCCTTGGTGACCTCGGCGGCGATCTCCTTCTCGTTCTTGCGCAGGCGCAGCGCGTCGAGGCGTGCCAGCGCCGCTTCGACGGTGAGCGCCGTGAACTGCGGCAGGCCGATGCCGCCCACCAGCACGTGGCGCTGCGCCACGCCCAGACGCGCACCGCCGCACGCCGGGCACGCCTGCACCCGCATCACGGCCGACAGTCGGTCGCCGCCGGCGTGCTCGCTGCCGCCGTGGAACCAGGCCTCGATCTGCTTGGCGATGCCCTTCCACTCCACCGCCGCCCGCCACGAGCGCTTGACGCCCGGCTTGCGCGAGCGGTAGGTCACCTCGAAGCGCTCGCCCGAACTACCCCACAGCAGCTCCTCCTGCGCGGCCTTGGGCAGCTTGGCGAACGGCTGCTCGAGGTCGATGCCGCGTGCCTTCGCCAGCTCCTTGGCGATCGACTCGTACCAACCGCCGCGCTTGGTGAGGAAGGTGAACACCGCGCCGCGGTGGTCGATGGCGCCGCGGAACAGCGGCAGCTCGGGGTTGTTCACCAGCAGGGCCGCGTCGCACTTCACCACCTGCCCGAGCCCGCTGCAGTCCGTGCACGCTCCGGAGTGGTGGTTGAACGAGAAGTAGCGCGGGTGCGGGTTGGTCGGCACCGAGAAGCCGCACAGAGGGCACGAGCGGTCGGTGGAGAACAAGCGCTCCTCGCCGTCGGTCGTGCGCAGGGCCACCAGGCCGTGCGCCTCGTGCGCCGCCTGCGCTGCCGCGTCGACGATGCGCTTGCGGTCGGTGAAGGCCACGCGATCGACCACCAGGTGCAGCTTCAGGTCGGCGGCAGCGCCAAGCTCGGGCAGGGGCTGCTCGAGACGCCACTCGGCGCCGTTCACCAGCGCCCGCGCGAACCCCTTCTCCTTCCAGCCCTGCCGCAAGCCGTCGACGAAGGCCGCGAGCTTCTTCGCCGCCGACGCGCCCTTGGCCTCGGTCAGCTCGTGCGGCACGTGCACCGGCGCCAGCACGTAGCCCTTCTTGGCACCGAGTTCGTCGCCGGCCAGCTTGGCGATACTGCTCGGCGCGTGCTGCACCAGCTCCTGGCCGTGCGTCGGACAGTGCGGCCGACCGACGCGCGCCCACAGCAGACGCAGGTAGTCCTGGATCTCGGTGGTCGTCGCCACGGTCGAGCGCGGGCTGCGGCTCGCCGCCTTCTGGTCGATGGCGATCGACGGCCCGAGCCCCTCGATGGCATCGACCGGCGCCCGGTCCATGCGCCCGAGGAAGCGGCGCGCGTAGGTCGACAGGCTCTCGATGAAGCGGCGCTGCCCCTCGCTGAACAGGGTCTCGAAGGCCAGGCTCGACTTGCCCGACCCGGACGGCCCGGTCACCACCGTGAACTTGCCCAGCGGCAACGACACGTTCACCGCTTGCAGGTTGTTCTTGCGCGCGCCGCGGATGTCGATGCGTCCGCTGGCCAGCGTGCGCGGCGCGGCCTTGGGCGCCATCGTCGGCTGCGCCGCGCCGCGCAGCGCCGCCGCCAACGCCTTGCCGGTGAAGGTCGCCTTCTTCGCCACCTGCTCGGGGGTGCCCTCCGCCACGATGCGGCCGCCGCCGGCGCCGCCCTCGGGCCCCATGTCCACCAGCCAGTCGGCGCTGCGGATCACGTCGAGGTTGTGCTCGATGACCAGCACCGTGTTGCCGGCGTCGACCAGCGCGTGCAAGCAGGTGAGCAGGCGACGCACGTCGGCGAAGTGCAACCCGGTGGTCGGCTCGTCGAGCACGTACAGCGTGCGCCCGGTCGCCGGCCGCTGCAGCTCGGTGGCGAGCTTCACGCGCTGCGCCTCGCCGCCGGACAGCGTCGTGCTCGGCTGGCCCAGCTTGAGGTAGCCGAGGCCGACGTCCACCAGGGTGCGCAGGCCGTTGGCGATCTTGGGGATGTTGGCGAACAGCACCAGCGCGTCCTCGATGCTGAGGTCGAGCACCTGCGCCACGTTCTGGTCCTTGAACGTGATCTCCAGCGTCTCCGGGTTGAAGCGCTGGCCCTGGCACACCTCGCAGATCACCTCGACCGGCGCCAGGAACTGCATCTCCAGCACGGACACGCCGGCGCCCTCACAGGCCTCGCAACGGCCGCCGTGCACGTTGAACGAGAAGCGTCCCTTCTTGTACTCACGCAGCTTCGCCTCCGGCAGCGCCGCGAACAGGTCGCGCACGTGGTCCCACACCCCGGTGTAGGTCCCCGGGTTGCTGCGCGGCGTGCGCCCGATCGGCTGCTGGTCGATCTCGATGATCTTGTCGAGGTGCTGCACGCCGGAGATGCGGTCGTGCTGGCCCGGCACGTCGAGCGCGTTGTGCAGGACGCGGCGCAGCGCGCGCTTGAGGACGTGGTTGACCAGCGTCGACTTGCCCGAGCCGGACACGCCAGTGACGGCCACGAAGCAGCCGAGCGGGAAGCGCGCGTCGACGTCCACGAGGTTGTGGTGGCGGGCACCCTCGACGACCAGGAACTCGCCGTTGCCCGCGCGTCGCTCGCGGTCGACCTCGACGATCTTCTCGGCGCCCACGAGGTAGCGACCGGTGAGCGACGCCGCGGTGGCCATCACCTCCTGCGGCGTGCCGGCGGCGACGATCTCGCCGCCGTGCACCCCGGCGCCCGGCCCGACGTCGACCAGGAAGTCGGAGTGCCGCATCGTCTCCTCGTCGTGCTCGACCACGCACACCGTGTTGCCGCGGTCGCGCAGCGCCCGCAGGGTGGCGAGCAGGCGATCCTGGTCACGCGCGTGCAAACCGATCGACGGCTCGTCGAGCACGTACAGCACACCGCGCAAGCCGGACCCGACTTGCGCCGCCAACCGGATGCGCTGCGCCTCGCCGCCCGACAGGGTGTCGGCGCGGCGGTCGAGCGTCAGGTAGCCGAGGCCGACCTCGTCGAGGAAGTGCAGGCGGTCGAGGATCTCGCGCCGGATCTCCTCGCCCACCACCGCGGCGTTGCCCTTCAGGCCGAGCTTGGCGAAGAACGCCAACGACTCACCGATCGGCGCCGCCACCAGCTCGGGCAGGCGGCGCGTCTCGAAGGTGACGCTGCGCCCGATCGGCCCCAGGCGCTCGCCGTCGCAGTCGGGGCACGCCGTCTGCGCCTGGAAGCGGTCGAGGTGGCGCGCTTTGCCCGGGCTGTAGGTGCGCTTCAAGTGCGGCACCACGCCGGGGAAGGCGCGCTGCTCGCTGCCTTCGCTGGTCCACATCTTGCCCTGCCGCTTCCACTCGAAGCGGAAGGTCGTCTTGCCCGAGCCGTGCAGGATGACCTTGCGCGCCTTCGCCGACAGCTTCTTCCACGGCGTGTGCAGGTCGAAGCCGAACTCCTTGCCCACCTGCGCCAGGTGCTCGAGCGAATAGTTCGAGTACACGAGACGGCCCTCGTCGGTGATGACGTGCAGCGCGCCCTCGGCCAGCGACAGGCTCGCATCGCGCACCAGCAGGTCCTCGCTGTAGCTCTGCACCGTGCCCAGCCCGTCGCAGGCCGAGCACGCCCCGAGCGGGCTGTTGAACGAGAACAGGCGCGGCTCCATCTCCGGGATCGAGCCGTGGCCGTTGGGACAGGCGCGCTGGGTCGAGAACACCCGGTCGTCGCCGCCCTCGGCGCGCACGATCGCCACCAGCCCGTCCGCCAGCGCCAGCGCCTGCTCGATCGCCTCGGCCAGGCGCGAGGCCTTGTCGGGCTCGGCCTTCAGCCGGTCGAGCACCAGCTCGATGGTGTGGTACTTGTAGCGGTGCAGCTCGATCTCCTCGTCGAGCCGCCGCACCTCGCCGTCGATGCGCGCCCGCACGAAGCCGCGCGCCCGGAAGTCGGCGAGCTCCTTGCGGTACTCGCCCTTGCGCTCGCGGATCACCGGCGCCAGCACCAGGATCGCCTGGTCGGCGTAGGCGGTCAGCACCGCCGTCACGATCCGATCCACCGACCAGGTCTCGATCGGCGCCTGGCACTCCGGACACACCGGCACCCCCAGCCGCGCCCACAACAGGCGCAGGAAGTCGAGCACCTCGGTCATCGTGCCGACCGTCGAGCGCGGCGACGCCCCGGTCGACTTCTGGTCGATCGACACCGTCGGCGACAGCCCCTCGACGTGGTCGACCTTCGGCTTCTCCATCCGCCCCAGGAACTGCCGCGCGTAGCTCGACAGACTCTCCAGGAAGCGCCGCTGCCCTTCCTGGTAGACGGTGTGGTACGCCAGCGACGACTTGCCCGAACCCGACACGCCGGTGAACGTCACCAGCGCATCGCGCGGGAACGTCAGGTCGACGCCCTTCAGGTTGTGCTCGCGCGCGCCGCGCACGACGACGGAGTTCGGGGCGGAACCGTTCGGGGCTGGATCCGGCATGGAGGTCGGCAGTGTAGGCCAAGGCCGCGTGCGGTCACGTGTCTGCTTTGGCGCGAGTCATCTGCGGCGTCGCCGGGCGGGCGGCGCATCCGCGCTCGAGTCCGCGTATCGCTCGCAGCTGGCCCGCGCGGCGAGCAAGACGAACCTCGCCGCACCGGCCAACACTCGCATCGCCACTCCCTCCACGGCCGCAGGAGCGCCGCGTGGCGAAAGTCGATGGCGACGGCCTCACATGCACGCACATGGCCGAGCTCCCAGCCTGCGCTACCCCCACGCCTCGATCGCTCGATCGCACCCCCGCTTGACCATTGACCAGGTCCCCGTAGTTTCCTTGCGTCGAAGAGCATCCACTCCTCGACGGAGGGAAGACAATGAGTGCTACCGTAGAGAAGAGAACGAGCAGCGAGCCGACTCAGCGGCCTACCCTGTTCCAGGTCAGGCAAGCGGCGCCCAACGCCAACGTCTTGCTCCAGTTGGGCTACACCAACCCGAAGATCCTGGTCGGTCCGTGCCTTCAGCTCGCCGATTTGGTCGCATGGTTCCCGCTCACGACGTCGGCCATGGGCGACGCGAGCCAACCGTTCACTATCCCCACCGGCCTCCTACATCAGCACATCTTTGCCCAAGCTGTCTTCCCAGCCGGATCGACCATCCTGCGCTCTAACGGAGTCCGCCTCACCATCGGAGGCATCGTTCCATGATGAAGTCTCTCCTTCTCCCGTTCGTTCTCATCGCCGCACGCGTCCCGGCGCAGCAGGCCACCACCGCGACATACGGGTTCGGATGCGGACCGGAGCACGCTCCCCTCGCTGCCACGCTGTCATACGTGGGGCTTCCCAGGCTCGGTTCGACGGTGAACGTCCACTTTCAGAGTCCGACCTGGTCGGCCGGTCTCGTCAGCACAATAGGCTACCTGTACAGCGGCTTCTCCTGGCTCAATTGGGCAGGCAGACCGCTGCCCATTTGGGCAGTGTCCTTCGGATTCAATTCGCCAGTGACTTGCATGATATGGACACCACTCGAATTCCCCACAGGCGTAGCGGCGGCCGTCACGAACGGACAAATCCGCCTCAACATTCCCACCAACTCCAGCCTGGTCGGTTTACAGATCTATCAACAATGGCGCCTCGAGCAGAACGTCAGTATCGGAGGCGTGACATTCGGCACAACCTACTGGACCAACGGCGGCATCTTGACGATTGGAACTTAGCCACTCGCGTCGCACACCAGCAGTTCCTCGCTGTAGCTCTGCACCGTGCCCAGCCCGTCGCAGGCCGAGCACGCCCCGAGCGGGCTGTTGAACGAGAACAGGCGCGGCTCCATCTCCGGGATCGAGCCGTGGCCGTTGGGACAGGCGCGCTGGGTCGAGAACACCCGGTCGTCGCCGCCCTCGGCGCGCACGATCGCCACCAGCCCGTCCGCCAGCGCCAGCGCCTGCTCGATCGCCTCGGCCAGGCGCGAAGCCTTGTCGGGCTCGAGGCCCTCGGGATCTGGATCAAGTTCGGCAGCCAAGTGTGCGCCTCCAGCACCTACGAGGTCGACGCAACCGACGACGGCGCCGGGTCGGGCTACGCGAGTTACCTCGGCCCCGGATTCTGGGGCGTCACCGACGGTCTGGCGGCGGTCATCGGTCTGATGGAAGGCTCGACGAACGCCATCACACCTCGCCTCGATGCCTTCGGCTTCCCGCGCGAGACCATGCGAGTCCTCTTCCAGGTCAGGCAAGCGGCGCCCAACGCCAACATCTTGCTCCAGTTGGGCTACACCAACCCGAAGACCCTGGTCGGTCCGTGCCTTCAGCTCGCCGATTTGGTCGCGTGGTTCCCGCTCGCAACCTCCGCCATGGGCGACGCGAGCCAACCGTTCACTATCCCCACTGGCCTCCTACATCAGCACATCTTTGCCCAAGCTGTCTTCCCAGCCGGATCGACCATCCTGCGCTCCAACGGAGTCCGCCTCACCATCGGAGGCATCGTTCCATGATGAAGTTGAAGTGTCTCCTTCTCCCGCTTGTCCTAATCGCTGCACGCGTCCCGGCGCAACAGGCCAGCACCGCGACATACGGATTCGGATGCGGACCGGCGCACGCTCCCCTCGCCGCGACGCTTTCATACGTGGGGCTTCCGCGGCTCGGATCGACGGTCGTGGTCCAATTCCAAGCCCCCACATGGTCGACAGGCAGAATCAGCACTGTGGGCCATTTGTACACAGGTTTCTCGTGGCTGAGCTGGGGGGGCAGGCCGTTGCCTATCTGGGCAGCCGGCGGTATCACGCCATCGACGTGCATGGTCTGGGCACCGTTGGAAGTAGCCACAGGGGTTGCCGCCGGTATTACCACCGGTCAGCTTGCTCTGACGATTCCCACAAACACCAACCTCATCGGGCTCCGGCTCTATCAGCAATGGCGTCGATGACGTGCAGCGCGCCCTCGGCCAGCGACAGGCTCGCGTCGCGCACCAACAGGTCCTCGCTGTAGCTCTGCACCGTGCCCAGCCCGTCGCAGGCCGAGCACGCCCCGAGCGGGCTGTTGAACGAGAACAGGCGCGGCTCCATCTCCGGGATCGAGCCGTGGCCGTTGGGACAGGCGCGCTGAGTCGAGAACTCCCGGTCGTCGCCGCCCTCGGCGCGCTAGGCGAGGACGCCGCTTCTGTTCCTCTCGTTGGGAACTCATCCTCGAACACGCAGCGTTGCCCTAGTCGCCCACCAGCCCCAGCTCCGCCACCGACGCCCACGGGCCACCGTTCACCTCCGACCGGATGCGCAGCCGCACGTAGCGTCCGGTGACCGGCGCGAAGGCCGCCTCCTGCGGCTCCTTGGTCTTGGTGAACGTCGGGGTCGCCACCGCCGCCCCGAACTGCTCCGGATCGTCCGACACCGACAGCTCGCAGGCAGCGAGCGCGCCGTTCCAACCGTTGTCCTGCCGCGCCAGGTAGCGCAAGCCGCGCACGGTGGCCCGCTGGCCGAGATCGATCACCAGCTCGTGCGGCGGCTGGGCCAAGCCATCGCGCCACTGCGTGTGCCAGATGGTGCGCGGGTCGCCATCGAACGCACAGGCGGCGAGCTTGCCGTTGAACGTCGACTCGCTGCTCACCCGCACCACCTTCCACCCAGTGGTGGCCAGCAGCCCCTCCGACGGCAGGCGCCGCACGCGGCCACGCCGGTTCTGCGGCGCGTCTTCGCCCCACTTGGCGCGCCGATCCCTCTCGTGCAACGCACGGTCGGCGAACGTGCCCTCGCGCACCGGCTCGTGCGCCCCCGCAGCCAGCGCCGCCAGCTCGGCGACGAGCTGCGGCTGCTCGCCCGCCACGTCGTGCTGCTCGGACACGTCCTTGGACAGATCGAACAGCATCCAATCCTGGTCAGGCCGCCGGCGAATCAGTTTCCAGTCGCGGCGGCGCAGCGCGGTCTGACCGCCGATCTCCCAGTACAGGACCTCGTGGGTCTCCTGCTTGCCACCGAGCAACGTCGCCGCCATCGAGATGCCGTCGACCGCGGTCGGCGCCTCGGCACCGGCCAGATCGGCCGCCGTCGGCAGGAAGTCGGGGAAGTAGCACAAATGGTCGCTGACCCTGCCAGGCTCGATGTGCCCCGGCCAGCGCACGATCATCGGCACCCGCAAGCCACCCTCGAACAGCTGCCCCTTCTTGCCGCGGAACGCGACGCCGGTCTTCGGATCGACGTTGGCGGCGTGGAACCCACGCGGGTGATCCTCGCTGGCGAAGTAGTCGGCACCGCCGTTGTCGCCGCTGAAGAACACGATCGTGTGTCGGTCGAGTGCGAGCTCGCGCAGCAGCGCCAGCAGCTCCCCTACCTGCCGGTCGAGCATGGTCACCATCGCCGCATAGCGCTTGGCATCGGCAGGCCAGTCCTTGTCGGCATAGAGCGCCCACGCCGGATCGTCGTCGGGGATGTCGAACATGCCGTGCGGCGGCGTCACCGGCAGGTAGCAGAAGAACGGCCGGGCATGATGCTCGCGGATGAACCGCATCGCCCGCTCGACGATCACGTAGTGCGAGTAGGTTTCGCCGCTGCGGCCGCCGGTGTTGCCGGCGAGCGGCAGCTCGCGGCTGTTCTCGATCAAGTACGCGGGATAGTAGGAGTGGGCGTGGACCTGGTCGTAGTAGCCGACGAACAGGTCGAAGCCGTGCGCCTCGGGCACACCGGTGGAACCGCGCCCGCCACAGCCCCACTTGCCGAAGCCGCCAGTGGCATAGCCGCGCGCGCGGAGCAAACTGGCCACGGTCGCTTCACCGGCGCGCAGCGGCGTGCCGCCGTCGTTGCCGCGCACCGACGTATGGCCCGAGTGCTTGCCGGTCAGCAGGCACGCACGGGTCGGCGCGCACACCGCGGAGCCGGCGAGGTACTGGGTGAAGCGGATGCCCTCGGCGGCCATCCGGTCCAAGGCCGGCGTGCGGATGTGCGGATGGCCGAGCCCCGACAGCTCGAAGTAGCCGAGTTCGTCGGCAAGGATGTAGACGATGTTCGGCGGACGCTCGGCAGCGGTCTGGGTGGCAAGCGGCACCGTCGCGAGTGCCAGGGCTGCGGCATGGAGCAAGGAATGCATGGCCGGGCGGATTATGCGCCGCGACGGCGAACCCGCCACCGGCGGGACGATGCGACCGATCGGTCACCGCATCGCTCCGACCATCCACAACGCCCGACGCCGCGCCGGCACTGCCCACCGAGCCTCGCCCGAAACCCCGCCCGCGCTACCGCTTTGCTTCTCTTGGCGCCGACCTCCTGCGCCGCGTCTGCCTCGTCGGCGTCCTCACCTGCCCCGATGCAAGGGACCCCGACGCCTCCTCGCCTTCATCACCGATCGCGACCTCGCCCCGACTGAGATCGCGCGCTCCGCCAGGCTGCCGCGCGGTTGGCCCGCACGGGTCCACTTCCTCACCTGCCGACCACGACGCGCAGGACGTTGGTCGCCCACAAGCCCGGCACGATCGGGCAGGCGCCGCCGGAGCCCAGCGGCACGAGCACTTGGAAATCCACCGCGCCACCGACCAGGTCGGGCTCGATGGGCACCTGGATCGCAACGCGGCTGTGGCCTTGCGGGACCCCCACCCACAGGTTGACGACGGGAACCAGGAAGGCGCACGGCCCGCACCCGATGGGCGGGGCGGCCAACCCCATGTGGAGGTAAGCACCTCCCGGCAGGGATCCGCCGGAGATCTCGAGTGCGGAGGTGCCGAGGCCGAACGCACCCTGTGCGCTCAGGGAGCGACCGGACTGCGGAGGGCAGCGTCCGCCGAGGTCACTCACGGATCCGCCGCTCCCGGGCGCCTCGTAACGTTGGCCGTACAGGTTGACCCGGTTGCCGTCGTCACTCTCGAACACGGCAAAAGCGCGCAGGTCCTGCGTCTGCGTGCCCGACGCGTGGCCGACGATCTCGTGGCGTCGGATCGTGCTCCCCGAAGAAGGGGCGACGGTCTGCACGTAGCCGTGCCGCGCGCTTTCCCACGCCGGCGTGCCGACGGTCTCGGTCGCCCACACGCGTCGGCTCTCGAAGCGCAGGTTGTAGAAGCCGGAACCTGGCGCCCTCGCCATGCGCGACGTGACCATGTACTCGTTCTCGCCGAGGTACGCGACGCAAGGTTCCCGGCATGCCGGCTCGGCGGCGGTGGTCAGGGCTCTGGAGTCGTAGTTGACGCCCGAGTGCGAGACCCACGTCATGGTCACCGCGCGGCTGGGGTCGCTGTCCCGCTGCTCGGCGACGACCAGGAACGTGTCGCCATCGCCGGCGACATCGGGCTCGTACTGCGGATCGCTCGGGATCGGCGACCAACGCGCATCCGACACGAAGCCCATGTCGCGCGAGATCAAGCGGAAGCGGATCTCCGAAGTCTGGATCCGCCCCGGCCGTACCTCCCACACCACCATGTAGTTCGGCCCTCCGACGCGGGTGTCGAACGACTTGCTGATCGCCGGGTTGCGCAGACCCGTGCCGCGTTCGATCTCGAGTCGGGTCCACACCCGGATCGTGCTGTCGGTGCGCAGGTCGGCGGCGCTGATGACTTGCGACGGGCCGATGTCGTGCTCGTACACCACCACGGCCTCGTCGTCCTCGCCACTGGGGTCGCCACCGAGATCGGGGTTGCGCCCGCCGGGCTGCACCAGGAGCGTGACCGCCTCTGGACCCGAGCCCGCCGCGAAGTAGCGACGAGCCACGACCTCGGTGCCCACGACGGGGACGTTGGTGCGCTCCCACGCGACCACGAAGCAGCCGGTCCGGCTCACGTTGGCGATGGTCGGGTTGCGCGACACCTCCCCCGACGCCGAGATCTGGTGCAGCCCCATCCAGGCGCCGGTGTCGGCGTGGATGCGGCGGGCGAAGATGCGCACGTCGGTGGCGGAGAGCGGCTCCTCCCACACGATGCAGTAGAGGTTGGTGGCGGAGTCGTAGGCGACGTCGGGGTTGTTCGACACCTCGTTGGCGATGCTGACGCGGAACGCGGTCGCGACCAGCGGATCGAGCACGACCGGGTACCGCGCGCGGTCGAGGAAGTCGCCCGGCAGCGACATCGCCAGGTGGCCGTCCTCGAGCCGTAGCTGCCCCGCGACCCGGTCCCCGGCGGCGTCGATGCCGGTGACCGCGCCGATCGACACGCCGCCGATCGCCTCGCCGTCGACGACCGCCGCGAAACGCAGGCCGGCGGAGCGGTCGGTCACCGGCACGGCGACCAGGTCGGTCTCGATCCGCGCGCGGACGATCAGGTCGCCGGCCCCTTCCGGGCGGGCCCGGAACACCCAGCTCATCTCGACACCCTCCGGCAGCGAGTCGTAGCGCTCGACGATACCTCCCGACCGGACGAACTCGACGCGATGTCCATCGCCCGTGAGCGGCTCGGCGCGGCCCTGCGCCCGGTCGAACAGGTCGCGCCCACCGCGTCGGATCGACGCGAGCGACAGGCGCAGCGGGAAGTTGCGCGGCGCCCGTCGGCCCAGGGCCGGTGGGAACGACATGCCGTCGTTGTCGAAGTCGGCGACGTAACCGACGCTCGCCTGGCCCGGCGCGACGGCCGCGTTGCCGGCGGCCCTACCCGGCTGGTGCGTTTGGGCTCGGACGAGAGAAGCGGCCAGGACGAGTGCGCCCACCTGGGCGACGACGCTGGCGGCACGAGGAACGAGGTTGGGCGTGGCTTCCTCCGGTGATGGCAGGACCACATTGTGGGTTCCGGCCGGGTGGACCGGCAAGGGCCCCGGAGGTCGCCCCGTGACGCGACCGGTCGCCGCGCGAGCACCTCGCGGCTCTGGCTGGCCACGTAACGGAGCTCGGTTTCGCCCGCTTTCTTCGGCGCGGTCAGCCTGCGCCGGCCGCTGCAACGCGCCGATCACGGTGCTTCCGCGGCGACACCACGCGCTGCGGCACGCATGCCGGAGACCCAACGGCCACGCCGTCGCCGTAGCCCGCGCCGAAGTCGTCGCGGATGCCGCCGCGCTCGACCGGGACGTCGTGCCGGGGATGCATCACGTGACGATCCGCTCCCCCGGGCGAGTCACGAGCCCCGGCCCCCGAATCGCACTTCGCGGCGCGCGGCTCAACCCTTGGGCGGCAGCAGCACCGAGTCGATCACGTGGATGATCCCGTTGTCAGCCTCGATGTCGGTGCCGACCACGTCGACGCCGTTGATCTGCAAGCGACCGCCGGCCAGCGCGATCTCGACCGGCATACCCTGCAGCGTCTTCGCGCTGCCCGCCTGCAGCGCGTTGACGGCGGTGACCTTGCCCGGGATCACGTGGTACTTCAGGATCGACGCGAGCAGCTCACGGTTGGCGGGCTCGAGGAGGGCGGCGATCTTGCGCTCGCCGAGCTTGGCGAACGCCTCGTCGGTCGGCGCCAGCACGGTGAACGGTCCGTCACCCATCAGCGCATCGGCCAGGCCCGCGGCCTTCACTGCGGCGACCAGCGTGTCGAACTTGCCCGCCTTGACGGCAACGGCGACGACGCTGTTGTCGGGCTTCGTCGGTAGGATGACGGCGTCGACGACGTGGACGATGCCGTTCGACGCCTTGTTGTCGGCAGTCGTCACGCGGACACCGCCGACCGTCAGACCGTGGCCGTCGCGCGCGACCGGGATCTCGACGCCGCCGAGCGTCTTCAGGGTCTTGGTGCGCGCTACGTCGTGCGAATCGAGGCGACCCGCGACGACGTGCAGCTTCAGGATCTCGACGAGCCGGTCGCGGTTCTCCTTCTCGAGCAGCGACTCGACCGTGCCATCGGGCAGCTTGGCGAACGCTCGGTTCGACGGCGCGAACACCGTGAACGGCCCGTCTCCCTTCAGCGCATCGAGCAGGCCCGCGGCGCGGACCGCGGCGAGCAGCGTCGAGAAGTCCTTGTTGCTCGCGGCGAGATCGACGACGTCCGGTCGCTTCGGCGGCACGATCACGCTGTCGATCACGTGCACGATGCCGTTGCCGGCCTCGAGGTCGGTCTTGATGATCTTCGCACCACCGATCGTGGTGCCGCCGCGCACGGTCTTGATGTCGACGCGGCCACCGAGCGTGTTGGCCACCGTCGCCCGCACGACGCGGCTCGCCTCGGCGCGCCGAGGCAGGACGTGAAGCTTCAGGATGCTCTGCAGCGCCTCCTTGTTGCGCGGCAGCAGCAGCTCGGCGACCGTCGCCGTGCCGAGGTTGTCGAACGCCGCGTCTGTCGGCGCGAACACGGTGAACGGCCCTTCGCTCTTCAGCACGTCGACGAGGTCAGCGGCTTCGAGGCACGCAGCCAGCGTGCGAAATGAGCCTGCCTGCACCGCGAGGTCGACGACGGTGGCCGGCTTCTTCGCGCTTGCACTGCCGTGCGACGACTGTGCTCGTACCGACACGCAGGCGAGAAAGGGAAGGAGGACGCACGCGTCGAAGAACGCGGCGCGCGACGGCTGGCGGATCTGAATCATGTCTGGAACGCACTCCTGGAGGTCGCGTGGCGACGGAGCATGCGGGTTCGGACGAGCGACCGCACTCGGAGTCGCTGCGCACGGGTCTGATCGCATTGGGAGAGCACGCGGATGCGTCGGGGCCGAAGTTGTGCCCACGGAATTTCGGGTGCATCCAGCGGGGATTGGCGAAGCTGGCGGGTTCGAGGAGAGCGAGTTGGCGGGAAGGATTGCGGCAGCGCGGCGGGAAGGAGAGAGCAGGGGCGGCGTCTCGGCACGGGCCCGTTGGGGGCCCCAGTCGTCGAATCCGACGCTCCCGGCCGACCGAAACCCGCTCGGTCACACCAGAGCGGGAGAGGACTCCGCCGGACGGCCCACGGCCATGGCCGTCACGATCGTCTGCCGTCCCGAACGCCGAGGCTGAGGATTGCCATGCTCGACGCCTTTCCACCCATCCCCGTGCTGCACGCGGTGTCGACCTGGTTCATGGTCGGCCTGATCTGGTTCGTGCAGGTCGTGCACTACCCGCTGTTCGCCTCGGTCGGCGAGGAGGCGTTCGCAACCTACGAGCAGCGCCACACGTTGTGGACGGGATACGTCGTGATGCCGCCCATGCTGGTCGAGGCCGGGACCACGGCGTTGCTGCTGGTTGCGCGACCGCGCAACCCGTGGGTCGTCGGTGGCGCGGTGCTGCTCGCGGTCGTGTGGGCTTCGACGTTCTTCCTCCAGGTGCCGTGCCACGAACGGTTGGGATAGAGCTTCGACGCGGCGACCGCGAGCCGACTGGTCACGACCAACTGGATCCGCACGGTCGCATGGAGCACCCGCGGCATCGTCGCACTGGTGCTGCTGCGCGAGGCGTTCCTGCAGGCCGGGCGCGGCGCCTGATCCAGCGCCGGCCGCATCCCGCCCCGGCGGCCGATCGAAGCCTGACGGCGTGACCGACAAAGCGACCACCCGCGTCCACCTCGTCCTCGGCGCCCGCGACGGCGGCATCGGCGGTGCCGTGGCGCGCGCGCTGCACCGCCGCGGCAGCGTCCCCGTCCTCGCCGGCCGCACCGAGGTCCACCTCGACGTGCTGGCGCGCGAACTCGGCGTCCCGCGCCTGCCGGCACTCGATGCCCGCGACTTCGACGCGGTCGAGGCCGCGGTCCAGCAGGTGGTCGCAGACCACGGCCGGATCGACGGTGTCGTCAACTGCGTCGGCTCGATCCTGATCAAGCCGGCCCACGGCACGAGGCAGGAAGACTTCGAGGAGGTCATGCGCACCAACGTCTGGAGCGCGTTCGCGACCGTGCGCGCCGCCGTCAAGGTGATGCAGAAGCACAAGCATGGTTCGATCGTGCTGATGAGCTCGGTCGCCGCGCGCACCGGCCTGCGCAACCACGAGGCGATCGCTGCGGCCAAGGCCGCGGTGCAGGGGCTCGGACTGTCGGCAGCGGCGACGTACGCCGCGCGCGGCATCCGGGTGAACGTCGTGGCGCCGGGGCTGACCGAGACGGGGCTCGCGGAACCGATCCTGCGCAACGAGGCGAGCCGGAAGGCGAGCGAGGCGATGCACCCGCTCGGGCGGATCGGGCGGCCGGAAGAGGTGGCGGGGCTGGTGGCGTGGCTGCTCGACGACGACGGGGCGGAGTGGGTGACGGGGCAGGTGTTCGGAGTGGACGGGGGGTTGTCGACGATCGCGGGGGGTTGAGGAGAAGAGGCAGTGTCGAGAGGAGATGGTGGCGGGGAGAATCGGGTGAAGGCTGTGGCGAGCAGCCGAGCAGGGTGGCCGTTCTGGCGCGGGTGCGGACACGGGCACGGGCGCGGGCGGCACGGGTGCGCGGATCGGGCGACTCGACAACCCGGCGGACCATGGGCACAGCGCTTCTGTGCCCGCGATCCGCTGCCCGTTTACCCGCCCGTGTCCGTGTCCGAATCTGCCGCCATGCTCCGCAGTGTTCCTGGTCGACACGCGCAACTCGCCCCTCGGTTTTGCCGGATCCACCCACCAACTCCCGACGAATCCCTCCCGCGTGGTGCTCGCCCGCCTCAGCCTCCTTTGGGCCATCGTGATGTTCTCCGTGTTCGGGATCTGGCTCCTGCTCGCTCCCGAGAAGCTCGGCGACTGGCTCGGTGTGCGCGCCGAGACGGCGGCCGGGCGGACCGAGATCCGGGCGTTCTACGGCGGGGCCCAACTCGGGCTCGTCGCGCTGGCGGTGCTCGCGCTGGCGGTGCGGCCGCAGTGGATCCCGGCGAGCTGTGCAGCACTCGCGTGCGTCAACCTCGCGGTGGCGGGTGCCGGTTCTACGGGATCCAGGTCGACGGCAGCGGCAGCGGAAGTCTGTACTCGATCCTCGCGGTCGAGGCGTTCACGGGGCTCCTGGCCCTCGCGGGGCTGTTGGCAGCGCAATCGACGGAGCACGGAGGCTGAAGATGTTCGGACTGTTCGGCAAGAACCCGGTCAAGAAGCTCGAGGCCGCCCACAGGGCGAAGCTCGAGGAGGCGCGCGACACCCAGCGTAGGGGCGACATCCGCGGCTATGCGGCGCTGATGGCCGAGGCCGAGGAGATCGGCAAGCAGCTCGAGGCGGAGAAGGCGAAGGCGGTGCTCTGACCGGCATCGCTGGGCTTCTCGATGCAGGCGTTCTCAGGCGAACTCGCCAAGCGTCGGGGCGAGGCCCGCCCGCGCCGCTTCGACGCCGCGCAATGGCAGCGCGAGCGGGGCGCCATCCTGGCCGCGGGCATCGCCCTCTCGCCCAACCTCGACCCGTGCGACCCTCGCGTGGTGGCCCTCGCCGACCGCGACGTCGCCATGATCGCGCACGCAAGCGTCGGCCCACGCAGCGGCGTCGTCGCGTCGGGCGGCAACCGACATTCACGCACTGGCCACGACACGCCCGACCTCGGCGAGCACCGCTTGCTGCTCGTCGTTCGGCCACTCGGCCACGGTGTCGGTGTCGTAGTAGGCCGCGACCACCAGCGGTGCGCGCTCGGGCGGCTCGATCCACACGACGTCGTTCACCTTCACGGTGCACGATCCACCGCCGGTCCCAGTCTTGTCACCAGCGATCCACTGGCGCGGCAGACCCCGGCGCACCCGCGCGGCGCCGGTTTCGGTCGCGATCATCCACGCACGCAGAGTGGCGCGGGCCGCGGGCGCGAGCCCGTGGCCGCCGAGCAGGTCGCCCACCAGGCACGCCATGGCGCGCGGGGTCGTAGTGTCGCGTGCGTCGCCCGGCCGCACGTCGTTCATCTCCGGTTCGTAGCGATCGAGCCGCGTCGTGGCGTCGCCATGCGCCCGGCAGAACGCATTGAAGGCCGCTGGGCCACCGAACTCGCGCAGCAGCACGTTGGCGGCGGCGTTGTCGCTGGCGGTCTGTGCGGCGTGGGCGAGCGTCCCGAACGAGACCGCCACGCTGCGCTCGCCGCTTGCCACGGCCGCGGACAACAAGGCGCGCGTGATCGGCGCGTGGCCCACGAGGTCGGTCTCGCCGAGGGCGACCGTGGCGTCGAGTGCGCCCGCCCCGGTGGCGGCGCCTTGCAGCACCATTGCCGCCAACACGAGCTTGAAGGTCGAGCACATGGCGAACCGTTCGTCGACGCGGTGGCCGTCGATCGTGCCGCTACCCAGATCGAGCACGGCGACGCCCAGTCGACCGTTGCGCTCGAGCCCGGCGATCGCGGCGCTTGGTGACCGCGCGCTCGCGGGTCTCGGTGTGCGGCACGACGCGAGTGCTCCACCGGCAGCGAAGACGAACAAGTCACGGCGGTCGATGCGAGTGGGCAACATGCCGGCAGTGTACGCGGCGAGCGGCCAGCCACGAAATCGTCGCTCGCGTGCCGACGCTGCCGCGCGTAGGGTAGCGCGACGAGCTTGCTGCGTTCCACTGCTGCGCGGGAAGGCGCGCATGCCCGCCCGTCCAATCCGTGTGACCGAGCACGGAGCGAGCCGCGCCCCGATCCGAACCTGGACCGACCCGGCGAGGACGGAGCTTGCTTGCCTTGTCCCGCGATCAACGCCCTCGGTGAGAGCCGTAGCTCATGGACATCGCACTCCTCGCGCGCCTGTCTACTTCGCGAGACCGACCACCGCCACTCCTCCTTGGCTCAACGTCACCGCCGTGTACGGCGCCCGATCGATGTCGTCTCGATCGAGATCGCCTGTCGATAGAAGGTCACGTCGGCGAGACCGAGCGCGTTCGGCACCGCGATCGACGTCTCGGTCACACTCCGCCGAGGCTCCAAAGCCCTGACCGGCAGCACGACCTCGATCGACGTACGCAGCAAGCCACACCAGGGTTGCCCAAGCGCGAGCGTCGAAATGTCGAACGTCAGCCGCACCTCGCCGAACGCCGTGTTCAAGACTCCGGTCAGCAGGAACACCGAACGCTGGGAGATCGTCGGCCGGAGCGGACTGAAGAAGGAGCACTCCGTCGTCGCTCTCAATGTGCTGCCGAGCAGCGGTACGCCGAGCGCGATCACCGGAGTCGGAAAACAATGTCGGGGCGCACGTCATGCTGGGGGCGAACAAGCCCGTCGCACGCGCCGGAGATGCGGATTCTCGCCAGCCGGACCGATTCCCCGCTGGTCGCCGCACCGCCAGCTGGGCGTCACCACTCCGCCAACGCGCGCACCGGCGGCGACGGGGTGTCGCCGTCCGTCGCACGCGGCACCAGCAACACGGCCACCCGCACCGTCCCCGCGCGCGGCGGCACCCGGAGTTCGAGGCGGCGAACGCCCACGTTCCGCCGCTGCGGCGCCGCCTGCTCGGCCGACGCGACGCGCCACGTCGCGTCCGCCGGGGTGAGCGCGCGCGCGACGAGCTGCCGGCCCCCGCTCGTCAGCAACGCCTCGCGGCGCTCGCCGAGCTCGACGTCGGCGCGCGTCGTCATGCCCCAGAAGACCTCGTGTTCGCCGGCGAACTCGAACTCGTCCTGCACCAGCGCTGCGCGGTCGACCAGCGCGACCCCGCGCTGCGCCCGCGTCGCCGCGGGGTACGCCGAGCCGAGGTCGAGCACCACGCTGGCCTGTTCGGCGGAGAAGCGCAGCACCTCCGCCTTGCCGAGCGGGTCCTGGTCCGCGCCGTCGACGCAGACGACGTCGTGGCTGCGCGACGCCAGCCGGTAGTAACTCCAGCGGCGCCCGCCACGCTTGCCCTCCCAATAGCCCGGCAGGTTGTAGTCGTCGGAGCCGAGGTCGAGCGCCCACCGCTCGCCGAGCGCGTCGAACACGAAGCTGCCGAGGTCGAGGTGCCCGTGGTTGACCTGATTGTAGCCGCCCTTGACGGCGAGGAACGACGCGTCGCGTTCGCCCCACGCGCTGCGGAACACGGCGACCGGCACGCCGCCGCGAAACAACCGCGCGCGTTCGATCGGCAGGTCGTCCGCGGCCGGTGGCACATACCACGCCACGTGCATCGCCTGCGCCGCGTGGTCGCGCAGCACGGTGTGCTCGGCCGCGGCGAACGCGGGCTCGTCGCAGATCCCCGCCAACCAGAACATGCACGGCGACGGCCCGCGGCGCGACGTCTCGCCGGCGTCGGCGAAGTTGAAGAACAGCCCGGTCGGCCCCGCGGTGCAGATCGGGAACCATGCCGCGCGGCGCAGGCCGTCGCGCGTGGCGAGCCCGAAGTCGGTGCCGAGCGCGGAACGCAGCGCGTCGATGCCGTAGGCGGTGTACCGAGTCGCGTAGTCCCAGTAGCCCGGCCCCTCCATCCAGCCGCCGTCGGGTTCGTAGGAGGCGAGCGCCGTCGGCAACGAACCGATCGCATGTTCGAGCACGACGCGCGCCAACGCCGGCTCCTCGTCGGCGACGGCCAGCGCCCCGATGAGCAACCCCGCGTTGCACACCTGGTTCCAGTTGAACGCCGACCGCGCCCACCACGCCTTCGCCGCGTACGCCTCGCGCCCGGGCGCCAGGCCGTTGCGCACCAGCGCGCCGCGGACCGCGGCCCGATCGTCGTCGCCCAGCTGCGGCAGGAGCCAGTCGTAGCCGAGCGCGACGGCGTGCGTCATCTCGGCGACGTCGAGGAAGTGCGACGGGTTCCAATCGGCGAACGCCGCGACCGTGCGCAGGTCGCGGACCGCGCGCGCCGCGAAGCGCTCGTCGCCCGTCCACCGCCACGCCAGCGCGAGCGCCTGCACCCGCCGCAGGCACTCCCGGCTGACATGCAGGAGTCGCGGTCCCCGCTTCTCGTAGCGCAGGTCGTCGAGCGCGAGGCAACCCTCGGCCTGCTGCAGCACAGTGTCGACGCACCGCCGCAGCGCGGCGTCGTCACGCTGCTGCTGCCGTCGCTGCGCCAAGACCTCGTCGGACAGGAACAGCCGCGGGTGCGGCGCGAGGTCGCGCAGGCGACGGTCGAGTTCGCTGTCCTGCGCCGCAAGCGACGCGAGGCCGAAGAGGCAGAGGGTCGCGACGGCGCGCAGCGGCATGCCGCCATGCTACGCCGCGGGCCCGACGCCGGCATTCTTCGCCAGATGCAGGCCACGCGTGACGGGCGGAGAGGGCGGCACACCCTCGCTACGCGGAGGAGCCCAGCTGTACCAGAACCGCGTCGTAGCACAGAACGCGATGCGTACCGACGATGCGTACCGACTGCAGCGGCGCTACCTTCCGGAGCATGGGAGGAAGGCCACCGAACGAAGCCCCGGCCTGGGACGTCGAGCGCGACGTGCGGAGGGCGCCGTCACCGGTCGTCGTCGTCCCGGTGCGATCGCGGCGCCGGCGTCTGGCCGGGCGCCGTCGGTGCGTACGCGGCGGCGCCGCCGTGGCCGTACACGATCTCGCCGCCGGCCTTGCCGACCCGGTAGCCGAGCGCGAGCACAGCCACCGTGCCCAGGGCGGTGGCCAGCCCGGCGTGGGGAGCCCAGCGGCCGCGGCGCAGGAACCAGGTGACGACGGCGAGGGCGAGCACAGCAACGCTCGCGGCCACGAAAACCTGGGCCGCGGATTCGTGTTGGTGCAAGATCGCGTCGCCGACGATGCCCTCGACCTTGTCTTCCTCGTGCTCTCCGGTGCGCAGGGCGAGGATGCCGGAGCCGACGAGCAGGGCTTGCGCCGCCACGGTCAGCGCCCACACGCCGGCCGGCAGCCAGGCGCGCTGGACCGCGACGAGGAGTCCGAGCGCCAGCAGCGGCATCAGGACGGCGAGGGCCATGGGCAGATGAACGATCATCGGGTGAAGTGGACTTTGCATGTCGGTCTTGTCTCCGGCCGTGTGAACGCCGGAGCCGGCCGCGTACTTCGTCACCGTGCCTCCGCTCTTCGTAGGACGCGCGCCGGTAGCACACGGTGCCGGACGAGGCAGCGCCGTTGAGCGCGCATCCGGCACATGTGCGACGCGGCCATCGCGGCGCCCTCGGCCTGGCCATCCTCATGGCCGCGATCGTGCTATTCGCCACCGCCGACCTGGTGGCGGATTTGGCCACGGGGACCACCTGGCTGCACGTCCTCCTCGAGGCAGGCACGGCTGCGGCCGGTATGGCCGGACTCTGGGTAGTGCTGCGCCGGCTCGCCGAGGTGCGCCACGCCGAACGCGAAGCACGGGGCGACGCCCGGGCGCTCGCCGATCGGTTGGCAGCCTCGCAGTTGGAATCGGAGCGCTGGCGGCGCGAGGCGCACGACCTGCTCGCCGGGCTCGGTGCAGCGATCGACCGGCAGTTCGTGCGTTGGGCACTCACTCCTGCCGAGTGCGAGATCGCCCGGCTCGTGCTGAAGGGGCTCAGCCACAAGGACATCGCCGCCGTGCGCGCGGTGAGCGAGGCGACGGTCCGCCAGCAGGCAGGCGCGGTGTACAAGAAGGCGGGACTCGAGGGGCGTCACGACCTCGCCGCGTTCTTCCTCGAGGGCCTGCTCCTGCCACCGGTGGGAGCGGCCGACTCAGAGAGCCCGTGATCGATCCGGAGCGGGTCGAGGCGCACGACGACGCTCGGTTCTCAGCGCTCGATCCCCCGGCCAACGCGCGGCCTCGTGCACACCGAGGACCTCGGAACTGTGCTGGGCCACTGACCGCGACCGCCTGCGCCTGCGGCCACTGCTCGTACCGCTCAGCGCAGCCGGCGGCCGCAACCCAAAGGGTTGATGTCGGCGCAGCGCCGACCAGAGGGGCCGCCGACGCTGTTGTTGCTTGGAGCTTCCAGGGCTGCTCGGGCGTGGCCTGGTCAGCTCTGTGGCAACGGAACAACACGGCCGAATTCGCGCCCGCCGCCACGATTCGCAGCCCTTGCAGCTCAGGAGGCCTGCGAGACGTGGTCGGATGGCGGCAACCGGTGCGGCAAGCGCAGGACGACGCACGCCCCGGGCGAGCCGGACTCGAAGGCGCAGCTGCCCCCGTGCGCCCCGGCGATGGCGTCGACGATCGCCAGCCCCAGGCCCGAGCCCTCGGTGCCGGCGCTGCCGGTCCCGCGATGGAAGCGCTCGAAGACGTGCCGGCGCTCGTCCTCGGCCAGTCCGGGTCCGTCGTCGCGCACCCGCAACTCGACGACGTCGGCAGCCACCGTGATCGTGATCTGCACGGCGCCGGCGCCGTAGCGCAGCGCGTTGTCGACCAGATTGCCGATGGCGATCCGCAACAGGTCGTCGTGGCCGCGCACGGTCGCGGCGCCGCTCACCGTCACGCGGCCGGCGCCAGCGCTGGCGGCAGCCCGCGCCGACGCCGCCAAGTCGACCGGCCCGAAGTCGCCGGCCGGCGCCCCAGCATCGAGCCGGGCCAGCAGCAACAGGGCCTCGAGCATCCGGCTCATGCGCGCGCCGAGTTGCTGCACCGTGCGCAGCGCGGCGGCGTAGTCGGCCCCATCGCGCTCGCGCCGCAGCGCCACCTCGGCCGTGCTCTGCAGTGCCGCCAGCGGGTTGCGCAGCTCGTGCGAAGCATCGGCGGTAAACCGCCGCTGGCGGTCGACCGCGGCCTGCAACGAGCGGAACGACCCCTCGAGCGCCGCCGCCAGCCGGTCGATCTCGTCACCCGTGCCTCGCCGCGGCATGGCGGGGCTGCCGCCGGCGCTGGCGCGAGCCGCGGCCGCGCCGAGTTGCTGCAGCGGTCGCGCGATCCGCCGCGACAGGAAGGCGCCGAACGCGACCGCGAGGCCGATCGCCACGCCGGTCAACGCCAGCACCAACCAGCCGATGGCCCGCAGCTGCGCCAGGATCGGCTGCTGGTCGCGGGCCACGCGCACCAGCACGGCGAACGACGGCCGAGCCGGCTCGCCGGACGTCGCCGCCACGGCGGCACGGTGGGCGATCAGAGTGCCGATGCGGTCGCTGGCCGGCGCCGCCAGCGTCGCCGCCGCGAACGCGGTGGCACCCACCGCCGGCAGTTCGAGCGTTGCGTTCGGACTCCCTGCGATCGGCGCCCCGAAACGCTGCAGCAGAACGCCGGCCGGCCAGCGCCAGATCTCGGCCCGGCTCGCGGTCAGCCCGACCAGCGCCGCCGGATCCTCCGGCAGGTCAAGCCGCACGTCCCCGTCCTCCCACTCGCACAGCCGCACCAGGCTGTCGGCCCGCGCCAGCAGTTCCGCGTCGATCCCCTGCAGCAGCGACTGCCGCACGCCGATCCACAGTGCCAACGAGAACGCCAAGAGCAGGAACCCGGCCAGGCCGACGAACCAGAGCAGCAGACCTCGACGCAGCGAACGCGACCTCACGGCGCCTCCAGCACGTAGCCGACGCCGCGCCGGGTGTGGATCAACCGCGGTCCCGGCCCGCCGTCCAGCTTCCTGCGCAGGTTGGCGATATGCACCTCGAGCACGTTCGACTCGGGGCCAATCTCGTCGTCCCACAACGCCGCCGACAGGCGGGCCTTGGTCTGCACCGCGCCGACGTTGCGCAGGAGCAACTCCAGAACGCGGTACTCCATGTTGCTCAGCACGACCGGCCGGCCACCGCGACGCGCGGTCCGCGCCGCGGTGTCGAGCTCCAGGTCGTCGACCACCAGTCGCGCCGAGTTGCCGGCCGATCCGCGGCGCAGCAACGCCCGCAGCCGAGCCAACAGTTCTGGGAACGCGAACGGCTTGGTCAGGTAGTCGTCGGCCCCGGCGTCGAGGCCGGCGACGACATCGTCGACGGAGTCGCACGCAGTCAGCGCCAGGATCGGCAGCACCGACCGCGCGGCCCGCAACCGCCGGCAGATCTCGAGCCCGCTGAGCCGCGGCAGCCGCAGGTCGAGGATCATGCCGTCGTGCTGGCCGCTCCGCGCGTGCCACAGCCCGATCTCGCCGTCCGCCGCGTGATCGACCACGTACTGCTCCTCGCGCAGGCCGAGCAGCAAGGAGTCGGCCAGCGCGGCCTCGTCCTCGACCAAGAGCAGGCGGGCCATGGCGGTACGACTCTAGCGGCGCAGCCCGACCCGGGCGACCGGTTTGGGGGCGGTGCCGCGCCGCCGGCCCTCGCCGCGCTCCTCGTGCTCCTCGTGCTCCTCGCCTTCACTGCGCTCGTTGCTCTCCCCGTGCTTCTCGCCCTCGGCGCGCTCGTCGGCCTCTCCGTGCTCCCGTTCTTCGCCGTGTTCGTCGGCTTCCTCGCCTTCCTCGCCGTGTTCGTCTCCGGCGTGCGCACCGTGTTCGGGCACCATCCCCAGTTCCACGACGTGGCCGGCGCGCCCCTCGACGGTCACCTCGAGGATCCAGCGCTGGTTGACGAAGCGGACCTCGCACTCGGGCGCACCGTCCTCGTAGGCCAGGCTGGCGGAGAACGCGGTGCCCTTGACGATCCCGGCTGCCTTCGCCACCAAGGCGCCCAAGTCGAGTTCGGTGTGCCGAAGGGCTCGCTGGAAGCCGGGCAGCTCGTGTGCGTCCTCGTCAGCCTCCGCGGCACTCAGGATGGCGCCGTCCTGGGCGTTGACGCGCACATCGAACAGTTCGCCATCGGTGGCGACGATCATGATCTCGAAGAAGATGGCGACCTTGTCGTCGTCGACCTCGCCCTCGAGATCGGCCTCGACTGCCCGACCTGGTTTGGCGGCGAGCGCCCTGGCGATCGCGTCGCTCAGCCCGAGTTTGGCACGGGTCACGACGTCGCGAGGATCGAGATGGCCGGCTTCAGCGGCGGGCCGCGGCGCCCGGGTGGCGGTGGACGGAATCAGCGCTGCCAACGTCAGCAGCGCGGTCGTGGTCAGAGATTGCATCGAATCAGCTCCTCGTGGGGTTGCGAATGAGCCCGCACGCTAGCTCCGGCCCCTGAAATCTCCCTGAACCCGGCGGCAACAGCGGCGCCGGCGGCGCGCTGACGGCCGACGGCCCGACGGCCCGATGGCCCGATGGCCCTGGGCAATCCGGACTGGGCGCTGGTCCTCAGCGGCGCCGACAACGGCCTGACCACGGCCGGCGTGCTGGCCTTGGCGGTCAGCGGCAATCCGGCGACTCTGCCATGCGGCACGTGTCGGGCCGTGCTCCCGGACGTGACGATCGGCGTCTTCTCGGCTTCGGGCGGCAACCTACGCCTGCCCTCCCGGTGACCTGCGCCGAGAGCGCGCTCGGTGTCGCCATCAGCTGGCAGTTCCGATCGCTCACCCCGTCTTCGACGCCGTGCTCGAACTGGAGCAGATCCAACCCGGACCCAGCCCCCGCGGGACGCAGCTTGTCGCTTTGTCCGGCGAACGACGCGCGGCGGCGATGGGCTACTGATTGCCGACGAGGCCGACCCCGCCGTTGCTCACCGCCAGACCGAGCACGTTGGCCGCCGGGTCGACAACGAGCGCTTGGTTGTAGAAGCGCTGGCTCAGGAGGTAGATGGTGTTCGGCAGGCTGTACTGGATCGAGCCCGCGCCGCTGCTGTTGATGGTCATCGTCTGCATCACCTCCGCCGAGGCGAGCAGCGGGCACCCCGGCGCTCCCAGGATTCCCAGGTCGAACGGCAACGGCAGGCCGTTGAACCGACTGCTGGAGGCGCCGAGCAGCATGAGCGCCGGGGTCGACGGCCGGCACTGCGCCACCCGCACGCGGAAGGTGTTGCCGATCTGCGGCGTACTCGTGCTGTAGAGCCGCGGCACCGCGGTGTTGGTCTGCTCGACCAGTCCCATGACCGGGCCGAAGGTGCGGATCTGGCCGGACGTCGCCGTCGCCGGCGTGCCCCAGACGCTGTAGCACCCGCTGACGTTGTCGAGCGGGTAGCCGTAGACCCCGCCGCCGACACTGTTGCCGTACACGGTGATTTCGACCATGAGGTTTTGGCCGGCCGCGGGCGCCCAGGCGAAGGTGTTGTTCCAGGGGATGAGCACGCCGAAGTCGGTCGGGCTGGTCGCCTGCTGCACGTCGGGCAAGGTGACTTGACTACGCGGCAGGACGTTCACCGGCGGGGCCACGTCCCAGTTGTTGGCGAAGGTCGTGTCCAGCGTGCCTTGCCAGCGCGTCGAGTAGCCGACGCTGATCTCCATGTCGACCACGAAGGTCGGCGTGATGCCGGGCTGGTTGGTGAAGCGCAGCGCCAGCGCCGCGAGCGTGCGCGGCGACGGCAGTTCGCTGCCGAGGAACACCTGCTGGTACTTGTTGGACGACCAGCCGAAGGGAATGACGTTGCCGGAGCCGAAGCGCGTCGCGGCAGCGGCCGGCAGGATGTCGGTGGCGCCGAGGCCGATGCCGGTGCCGGCACACCCGGTGCCGTAAGGAGCGTAGCTGGCGTCGATCTGGGCGGCCGCGGACGCGGCCAGCAGAGCGACGAGGAGAGACGGGCGGCGGCAGGGGCACATGGGATGGTGCTCGAAAGTCCGAGTGGAAGAGACTCGGGAGCCAGGAAGGTAGCGTTCGGCCTGGCGGTGGCACACGGGGGCGCTGTGCGCATTCGCCCGGACACGGTCGATGGGTCCGCCGCGGACTTGCAGCAAGCGGCCCCGCGGTCACATGTCAGCCCGCACGCTGGACTTCGCGGTCCCGGGCCCCGAGCCGACACAGCCGACGGAATCGCAGGCCACGCGCTTCGACGTCTTCGAACCAAGTCGCCTCGCGTTCCGCGCCTGGCCACCCGCGCCGGGCCGGACCCGGCACGCGACTCGTTGACCTCGTTTCGCCGACCGCAGCCACTCGTATCGAACCCGTGGTCGTGGGCCGGACTGCACCCCCTCACCCTGCTGGAGCTACCCGTCTTGGCCGCGGCATCTTGTGCTGCGCAGAACGCATCGGAAGCGACCGCGGCCCTTGCAGCGGGGCTGTCGTCCGGGAACGCTCTGCGCTTGGTGCCCGACAGCGACTCGAACGGAGATCAACCCCGCCAGCAACCATCGTCGCCGCGCCGGTTCCCTGCCATGAACACGCCGAAACGCACCACAGCCGGGGACGCAACCGAACACTCGGTTGCGGGTCGACGTCCGAGGCGCCGGGCCTTGGCGGCTCCTTCCGCCCTACACCTGGGCCCCGAGTGGTGCTCGGCCTGGCGTGGTGAGCCCTATGGCAACGGAACGACCGTGTCGATTGCGCGCGCGACGCGAGGATCCGCGGACTTGCAGCCCATCGCCGCCTGCAGCCGCACCGAGTTCCACGTCGATAGGAAGATTGAGGAACACGAGAACGAGGGGATGGAAAGGGACATCTCGAGCCAGGCTTGGCGAGCAAGCCTTCTGCTGTCACCTGCCGGTGGTTCGTGGCTGCAGCCATGAACCAGGTCGATTCGGCCACGGTGCTGGCCGGCTGCGGCACGTTGGCAAACGTGACACCGGAGGTGCTCGCGCTGGTGGCCGAGCGGTGCACGCGCAAGCGCTTCGCGGCCGGCGACCTCCTCCTACGGCAGGGAGATGTGGGCGACTCGCTCCTGATCCTGGTCGAGGGGCACGCGACGGCCACGGTGCACGACGGCGAGGGCAAGCAGCACGCGCTTGGCGCATTCGGCCCCGGCAACCTGCTGGGCGAGATGGCGCTCGTGACGGACGAGAAGCGCATGGCCGACGTGGTCGCCAACCAGGACGGTGAAGCGCTGGTTCTGTCGACCGAGGCCTTCGACGAGTTGGTCGGCCGTCATCCCGAACTCGGCATCGTTCTCACCCACCTGGTCGCCGCGCGCCTGGGCGAGGGCGAGACCGACGGTCTGGGCGGGAAGGTTGTCGGCGGCTATCGGATCCGACGTTGTCTCGGCCGCGGGGCGACGGCCATCGTGTACGAGGCCGAGCACGTGGATACGCGCGGTCGCGTGGCGCTGAAGATGCTCAGTCACCACCTGATCTACGAGCACGGTGCGACGGTGCGCTTCCAGCGCGAGGCAGAGGTCTTGGCCGGACTCTCGCACCCGAACATCGTGCGCGTGTCTCGCCGGTTCCAGGCCTACCGAACCTGGTTCCTGGTCATGGAGCTGTGCGACGGCGCCGACCTGGAGACGCTGAGCCTGAACGGCTATCGGCCGGACGACCTGGAGACGCGGGCGATCATCGGCCAGCTCGCGGCGGGTCTCGCCTACCTGCACGCGCGCGGCGTCCTGCACCGAGATGTGAAGCCACAAAACGTGCTGGTGACCCGCGACGGCGTGCTGCGCCTCACCGACTTCGGCCTGGCTCGCGCCGGCGTGCCCCGGCAGTCGGACGCACTCACGCTCCCGGGAACCGTCCTCGGCACGCCGCTGTACATGGCCCCCGAGCAGATGTACGGGGAAGACGCGACCCCGGCCAGCGATGTGTACGGACTGGGCGCGACGGTCCTGCATCTGCTCACCGGGAGCTTTCCGTTCCTCGGCCCTTCGCTGACCCACATCGCCGAGCTGAAGCTCCGACCGTCGCTGCCGCCACGAAGGCAGCTGGGACGACGTCGGATGTGGCGGGGGCTGAGCCGCACCGTCCATCGGCTGCTGCGGACTTGCCTGCAGCCCGATCCCGCCGACCGGCGGGTGGATCTGGCCCAGCTTGCCGAATGGAGCCGCCCGGTGGCGCTCCCACCAGCCTGCTTCCAAGGCGACGCGGCCCTCGCGTCGCCCCAGCGCCAGCCATAGGCTCGCTGCCAAGCACTCGCGTCGGAGCTGCGAACCGGCGGTGCGGTGCCGCGCCCCCCGAAGAGCATCTGGAACGCTGGCCAGGTCTCGTTCGCACACTCGATCGGCGTCGTCCTCAGCGAGAAGGTGCCCGAACATCCGGGTACTGCGCATCTGCGACGCAGACACGGACGAGTACCTGACCAAACCGATTCCGCTGCGACCGGTCGGCGGTCGACGCGACATCGGCCAATCACGACGTGCCCCGCCGATCCCCGTCGAGTTGTCGCGAAACCCGCGCCAAACCCTCGTGGATCTGGCGTAGGGTCGCCCGCCGTGACGCCAGAATGAACACCGTCGTCGCTGCGCCGGCGAGCACGATCAGCAGCGGCCACAGCGCCAGCGCCCATACGCCGTACAGCAGAGCACGTAGGATGGCTCGCATCCTGTCGGGATCGACGCGGTCACCGCTCAGCTCGACGAACAGGGCCGGATGGACGTACGTGAGGTAGCCCCAGCCCAGCGCCGCGAAGTAGGCGGCGACCAATGCCCACATCACGACCGTGACGCCGGCCCACCGGCGCACGCGCCGGTTCTCACGTTCGTGGATTCGATCGACGTCGGTCATGTTTCGAGTTCCGATTCTCCCGGGGACATCGTCTGTCGAAGTGAGGTCTTGGCGTGATGGAGGCGCGAGCGAACGGTCCCGATCGGCCGGCCGATCACCGCTGCGATCTGCTGGTAGCTCATCTCGTGCAGAAACCTCAGCACCAGGACCTCGCGGTGGTCGGAACAGAGACGGTCGAGCGCGCCTCGTACGGCCGCCGTGTCGACGGCCGAAGACCGCGCTCTGTCGCCAGGCGCGGGCAGCGACTCGACGGCTCCACCGACGACCGGAAGCCGGCGCCGGCGCCGTTCCAGCTGGACGCGGTTGCGCGCTACCCGGTACAGCCACGGCACGAATGCGTGCGGGTCGCGCAGCCGAGGCAACGTTCGAAACACGCCGCACCAGACGTCCTGGACCACATCAGCCGCAGCTCCGGTGTTGCTCAGCATGTGTCGCACGTAGTGCCGCAAGCGCCGATCGTGGCGCTCGACGAGCGCCGCGAGCGCAGCCGCATCCCCGGCCTGGCACCGGAGAACCAGCACTTGCTCGCGAAGCCGATCGCGGGCGCCCGTCATCACCGGAAAGAGATGTACGCAAGCCCGACGAAGTTCACGGATTCTTCGGGACGCCCCCGCCACGACAACCTCCCGTGGACCCGGCCAGCAACGTAGCCTGGCGAGACCGCCCCGAGACGACCCTGCGCGTACCGCGCCCCGCGAAGGTGCCGGTCGAAGCGCCGGCCGACTCGCACCTTTGGTGCGGCCGCAGGCTGCAATGGGCAGCGGAACGACATCGCCGAGCTCGCGCGTGACGCGGGGATTCGCGGCACTTCCAGCCCAAGAGCCACCGCCACCGCCGCGCTGCCCCAGACGTGTCGATGTGAACCGCTCCAGTGAGCCCGCCGAGGGCCGGCCGCGGCCCCTCGGTTCAGCGCCAGATCGCGTCGGCGACCACGTTGGCAAAGCGCGCCGGCTGCAGCGGGTGCAGCAACACCGCTTGCCAGTAGAGCGTCACTCCCACCAACGCAGGGTTGTCGGGGACCGTCAGCGACAGCGTCGCGGTTCCCTGCAGCGGCGGCACGTAGATCGGTTCGAGCATCACCATCTGCAGCGGATCGAGACCCAGCTCGCCGAACGGGGGCAGAGCCACCCGCGCCCGGCGGGAAGCCGCCAGCGGGATCGCCAGGTGGAACAGACCGGCGCGCCCGGGTGCGGCCTCGACCGTGAGCCGCGCCTCCCGTCCCGGCACGAAGTGCCAGGGCGCAGAGATGTGGCGCGTGCGGTTGGCGTACAGGAAGTTGGCGGCGCCGAAGCCGCCGGAGCGCGCCACCAGCACATCCTGATCGCCGTCGGCGTCGAGGTCGGCGATCTCGATCCACTGTGCCGTGCCGGGGCCATCGCCCCAGAATGCTCGCGTGCGGTCGGCGAAACGGCCATGTCCGTCGTTCTCGAGCACGCCGCTGCCCGATCCCCCCGACTTGCCCAGCACGAGGTCGAGGTCGCCGTCGCCGTCGAGGTCACCGGCCGCCAGCGCTACCGTGGGATCCGGGTCGATGGGGAGCGCTTCGGGCACCCACTGGAAGAACCCATGGCCGTCGTTCTCGAAGAACGTGTCCTGCTCGTTGTCGCCGAACACCAGGTCGAGGTCACCGTCGCGATCGGCGTCGAAGGCCACCACGGACCAGACCAGCCCGCCCACGTCCGGCAGCCGCACCGCGGTCTCGTCGATGAACCGGCCGGTGCCGTCGTTGATGTACACCCGATTCGCGGCCGCAGTGCCGTAGGCGTCGGCCACCACGACATCGAGGTCACCGTCGCCATCGACGTCGGCCAGCACGATGCGCGAGCTCGCGGTGACGATCTGTGGCAGGTGCGTCGCCGACACGTCGGCGAAGTGGCCGCTGCCGTCGTTGAGGAACAGGCGGTCCGGAGCCCCCAGGAACAGGATGCCCCGCGCGACGACGAGGTCGAGATCGCCGTCGGCGTCGACGTCGCCCACCGCGATCGACGACACCAGATCGGCGGGCGGCAGACGATTCTCGGTGTCGTCGACGAACCGTCCTGTGCCGTCGTTGACGAGCAAGCGACAGCCGACGCTGTCGGCGAAGAGGAGGTCGAGGTCGGAGTCGCCGTCGACGTCGGCCAGGACCACGGCCCGGGTGGTGGCAGGCTCGGAGGTGAACTGCGCCGTCACCGCCTCGACGTAGCGTGCCTCGCCGGCATCGTAGAGGAACAGCTGGTTGCGTCCGCCGGTGCCGAAGAACGCCCGCGTTTGGTTGGCGAACACGAGATCGAGGTCGCCGTCACCGTCGACGTCGCCCACGGTCGCACCCATGCTCACCTCCACCTCGACCGGCAGCACGGCCTCGTCGGCCACGGCGAACCGACCGCGCCCGTCGTTCAGATGCATCTGATTGGGCAGCGGATTGGCGATGGCCCCCCGCAGTGCCACCCAGTCGAGGTCGCCGTCGCCGTCGAAGTCGGCCGCGACCACCGCCCCGGTGACGCCGCGGTCGGCGCTGACCCGCGCGCTCTCGGTGCGCGCGAACACGCCACCGCCGTCGTTGCGCCAGACGGCGTTGCGCGCTCCTTCGACGGGCAGCAGCGTGCCGTTGCCCAGCACCAGATCGAGATCACCGTCGCCGTCCAAGTCGCCGGCGACGACGGCGTTGGTCTCGTCGTCGCCGACCGGCAGCCGCTGCTCGGTGACGTCGGTGAAGCGGCCGATGCCGTCGTTTCGGTAGGTCCGGGTGCGGACACCGCGCGCCGTGCCGAAAACGAGGTCGAGGTCGCTATCGCCGTCGAGATCGGCACAGGCGAGCCCGAGGCCACCGGGTCGCGGCGTGGGCAGAACCAGGTCGCTGACGTCGGTGAAGTGCCCGCCGCCGTCGTTGAGTAGCAACTGCACCGTCTCCACCGAGGCGATCCACACGTCGAGGTCGCCGTCGGCATCGACGTCGGCGAAACACATCGCCCGCGCCCGGTAGCGGTTGCCCTCGGCTGGAAGATGGGTCGCCGTGGCGTCGACGAACGACCCGGCGCCGTCGTTCAGGTAGAGCCGGTGCGACTCCTGGTAGTTGCCGAACAGGACGTCCAGGTCGCCGTCGCGGTCGACGTCGCCGAGCGCGACCGCCTGCGTGCGGTCGCTGCGCGCCGGCAGGCGCGCCGTCGCGTCGACGTAGCCCGCCGCCGTCCACAGGTACGTTCGGTTCTGGGCTTGATCGTTCGCCCACACCAGGTCGGGGTGCCCGTCGCCGTCGAGGTCGCCGGCAGCGACCGCGCGAGTGTCGTCGGCGTCCACGGGCAGAACCACGTCGCCGAAGTGCGCATGCCCGTCGTTGACGTGAAGGCGGTTCTGACCGTCGTTGGCGACCGCGAGGTCGATGTCACCATCGCCATCGACGTCGAAGGCCACCGCGCCGTAACTGATTTCCGCCCAGGGCGGCAGGTGCGCTTTCGTACGCTGCTCTGCGAGCAACGGTTGGCTCGACGCCGGCGGCGCGAGTGCGAAGGTGGCAAGAACCGAAACGGTGCCGAGCTTCGCCACTGCGATAACTCGTGCGCCTCGAACGGGTGTGCGCCGCATACATCCTCCGACCGAAGACACCGATCCCGACGCGCAACGCATCGCTGGCACGGCGTCGGACGAGCCGGCGGAACGAAGACGCCGGCAACGGAGCGCGGCTTTCGCCGAGGTCCACAGGTCCGCACGGTCGGACTCGGAAGGCCGCCTGGCGCCCTAGTCCGCACCAATGAGGTCTGCAATCTGCCACGTCCGAAGATCACGCTCTCTGGCGCGAGGCGAACTCACCCTCCCGACTCCACGGGACGCTGTTCGCTCGCCACGTGGTCACTTGCCGCCACGCACTTCCCTGACCGCGTCGGCCGCCTTGGCCTGGCCGAGTTCGCGCACCTGCGCCTCCAGTTCGCGCACGCGCCGCTCGAGGTTCGCCAGCCGGTCCTCCTCCACCTTGGGCAACGGCGCCGGAAGGTCGGCCTTGGCGATCATGTCTACGGCACGCGCGACGTCGACGGCCATGCCGCTGAGCACGATCAACCTGTCATTACCGGCCGTGCCGAGGTTGAGACCGCCGGCGTTGCTCGCGAAGAACGGGCGCAGCGTCTGCGCGATCATGGTGGCCGAGGCGTGCCGCGCCGCCACCGTCGTCGTCACCCAGGTGGGCATGGAGCGGAGCTTGGCCAGTTCGTCATGCGTGACCTCGATCGCCCGCGCCTCCACCACGCCGCGACGAGGACCGTACAGATTGACCACCTCCCAGAGGCCGCGTTCCCGGTCGAGCGCAGTCACCGCCAGACCCTTCGAGTACGCAAGATTGGCGACGATCGACTCGCACCCCTCGGCGCCGACATCGACTCGGGTGGTCAGAGTGACGGCCACCCCCGTTCCGGGCACTTCGCCGTCGGCAACCAGGTAGTTGCGGCCGAGGTAGCGCCCCGCGGCCACGAACACCTGGCGCAGGTCGTGTTCGCCGGGTTCGAGCACGAAGCGGGTCTGGACGGCAGCGCTCGGCGGCGTCTGCGCCCGCGGCGCCGCCGCCAGGAGCAAGGGAAGAGCGAACAGAAGGGGCCGCATGTGTTTCATCGTCATGATCCTAGATCGAGTCTCTTCGGCGTCGGTCGCCGACAGCGCTTGGGACGCACGCGACCGGCCTTTCTTGCGCGCATAGGCCCATCGCGGCCGGGGCCGCAACCAAAGGCTCGGTGGCGGTCGGCCCACGCCGACCAGCTTCGATCCGGCGTGCTGGATCGCACCGAGACACGGTCCACTCCGGTGGGTATGACTCGAAGGGGCCGCGGGCGATTTCCCCGCGGCTTCCGGTGCCGCTGGAAGGGGCGATTTCAGCGCCCGACAGCGGAACGACATCGCCGAATGCGCGCAGGACGCGAGGATTCGCGGCACCTGCAGCCCGGAAGCGACGCCCGGTGATGGCTGGCGTCAGCTGGCAGAACCAACATCGTGATCGCCAAGGACCGGCCCTTCGACCTTCGGGAATGTCGTCGCAGCCGCGCTGCCGGCGGCATCTACACGAGCCTGCCTGGTTGCGGGTCGCGCCCGCTCCTGCGCGAGTCGAACCTGACAGCGCTGCGACAGCCCCGCTGACCGGAACCTGCAAGGCGAGGGGTATCGCGTTTTCCTGCATCCAAACCGGCGACAGTGGACACCAACGCGGTCATGCGAGCACTCTGTCGGCCGACTCTCGGTCTGTTCGTCGTCCCCATCCTGGCCGCTTCCATCCCGACGCAAACGTCCTGGCAGAGCATCGCCGCCGCCGGACCGACAGCCGTCTTCCAATGCGCCTCGGCGGCCGATCCCGTTCGCGATCGCGTCACCCTCTTCGGCGGCCGCGTGACAGTCTTGTCGGTGTCCAACCAGACCTGGGAGTGGGACGGAACGTCCTGGACCCTGCGGACCGTGACGACGTCACCTCCCGCACGCGCGAACGCGGCCATGGCCTACGACGCCGCGCGCGGCAAGGTCGTCATGTTCGGCGGCGCCGACGGGTCCTTCAACGTGATGGGCGACATGTGGTCGTGGGACGGCACGGCGTGGACGCGACTCGCTCCCGCCACCATGCCCTCCGCCCGCGAGGGCGCGCGGATGGTCTATGACCTGAATCGCCAAGTGGTGGTGATGTTCGGCGGGCTCGACGCGACTCTGAGCCAGCTCGCCGACACGTGGGAGTGGAATGGCACCGACTGGACGCAGCGCAGCCCCACCACCTCGCCGCCCGGGCGCAATGCGTACGCTCTGAGCTACGATGCGGCCCGCGGTGAGACGGTGCTGAACGGAGGCGATGTCGGCCCGCCCACCGGGCCTGTCGAGAGCGACGACACCTGGGTCTGGGACGGCGTGACCTGGACGCAGCGCAACCCGGCCAACGTGCCCCCCGGGCGTTGGGGACACTCGATGGTGTTCGATCCGATCCGCAACCGGACGCTGATGGTCGGGGGATCCGCGCTCGGCTCGACACGGGTCGACATGTGGGAGTGGGACGGACAACGCTGGATCTCCCGGGGGGTCAACATCCGAATGTCCGCCCACTACTCGACCATGCAGATGGACCCGGTGCGCGGCCTGCCGGTCATCTACGGCAGCCTGCTGTCGTCCCCCCGATTCTGGGAGTACGTGACCCAGGCTCCGGTCGGATTCTCCACCTACGGTGCGGCCTGCGCCGGCAGCAATGGCATGCCCCATCTCGACCGTGATCACTCGACCTCGCCGCTGATCGGCAGCACCGTCCGCCTGCGGGCGTCCGCTCTGCCGGCGGCGTCAGGGACCGCGCTGATGATCCTCGGCTCGATGCGCATCAGCATCGACCTCACTCCGATCGGCATGGTCGGTTGCACCCAGCTCGCCACTGCCGTGCTCCACCTGCCGTTGGTGACCGCCGGCGGCGGCGCGAACCTCGATCTCGGCATCCCCGACGACGCTTCGCTGCTCGGCGCGTTGGTACCGGCGCAGTGCTTCGCGGTCGATCCGGGCGCCAATGCACTCGGCGTGACGGCGTCCAACGGCGTGGAACTGCGCGTCGGGATCTGAAGGACACGCTGCGTTCGGCGATCGACAAAGGGGCCGCGGGCGTCGTCGCGAACGGCCCGCCGTCCGGTCCGCTGGAACTGCCCGCCGGCGAGCGGGACTCGACGCTGACCGTCACGCTCGTCTCGCGCCGACCTACCCGCGACGGCTCTTCGCATCGACGATGGCACCATCTACTCCGGCAGCGGCGGTCCACGCTTACGGCGACATCCTGATCGTTGCCGGGCGCTTCGACGAGGCCGTCGCCGAGTGCCGCAAGTTGGTGGCGCTGTGCGAAGGCATGGCGCGCGACGACGCTGCCCAGGTCCGCCAGCGCGACTGGCGCGTGCACGCGCTGCACAACATCGGGTGGGCGATCCAGGAGCAGGCCGAGGCGGTCGCGCGCACCGGCGGCGCGCCCGACACAGACAGCCTGCGCGAGGCGCGCGAAACCCTACGCGGCAGGATCCCCGACGCTGGAAAACGGTAGCCCTGCTCCGACGTTCTCTCCTGTGCGCCACGGCAGATTGCCGCCGTAGGGCACGATCGTCGATTCGATGGGCCCGGCCCCGGGTAGTCCGGATTCGTAGGGTCACGCCGCGCGGGGGGACAGCGGCGTGATCGCCATGTCCGCGTAGTCGGTGCCCATGGTCACTGTCCGAGGACCATGCGATGAACCGACCCATACGCTGGCTCGCTCTTCTTGTCCTTCCCGTCGCACTGGGCACACCGCGCCTGCTGGCCCCCACCGACATCCAACAGCCCGGCACGCAGCCGAACGAGGTGTCGCCGCTGCCCGGTGCCGACAACTGCGACAACTGCCACGGTGGCTACGACCGCGCGGTCGAGCCGACCTTCCAGTGGCGCGGAAGCCCGATGGCACACGCTGCGCGCGACCCGGTGTTCTGGGCCGCCCTCGCGATCACCGAGCAGGACTTCACCGGCGCCGGCGACCTCTGCCTGCGCTGCCACACGCCGCGCGGCTGGCTCGAGGGGCGCTCGGCGGCCACCGACGGGTCGCTGATGACCAACGCCGACGTCGACGGTACCGAGTGCGCGATCTGCCACGGCATGGTCAACCCCGACGAAAGCGAGCACGCCGGCGTGCAGAACCCGCCATACCTGGCCAACGACGAGGGCTCGCCCCCCACCGGCTACTACGGCAGCGGCATGTTCGTGCTGTGGCCCGGCAACGAGCGGTTCGGACCGTACACCGACGCTGTCGCCCGCCACCAATGGTTGCCATCGCGCTTCCACCGCTCGCCCGACTTCTGCGGTACCTGCCACGACGTGTCGAATCCGTTGGTCGGCGACCTGGCGCACAACAACGGTGCACCGGTACCGCTGGCTCCGGGCAGCTTCAGCGGCATCCCGGGCGCTCCGGTGCAGCAGAAGGCCGCCTTCAACAACTTCCCTTACCTGTACGGCGTGGTCGAGCGCACGTACAGCGAAGCCAAGGCCAGCGCGCTCACCACCACGCGGGTGAGCGCGTTCCCGTCCCTGCCGGCGGAGCTCCAGGCCGGGGCGTTGCGCACCGCCTACGACGCTGCTGTCGCCACCGGAGTCGGCGGCGACTACGCCGACGGCACGTTGCGTACGTTCACCTGCCAGACCTGCCACATGCCACCGGTCACCGGGCAGGGCTGCAAGCAGACCAATGCGCCGACCCGCCGGGACCTGCCGCTGCACGACATGACCGGCGTCAACTACTGGATCGCCGATGCCATCGTCGATGAGGACAACCGCAACGTGCTGCGGCTCGGCGGCGGCCTGAACCAGCTGCAGGTCGACGCCCTGCGCGCCGGCCAGGGGCGGGCGCGTGCCATGCTGGAAGGCGCTGCCGTGCTGCGTATCGACGGCGATGCGCTGCGGGTGGTCAACCTCACGGCACACAAGGTGATCTCGGGCTACCCCGAAGGCAGGCGCATGTGGCTCGGCGTCGAGTGGTTCGACGCGTTCGGCAACCTGCTGCGCGAGGACGGCGCCTACGGCCCGATCACGGTGCAGCTCGACGGCCAGCCGGTGCAGGTCGACACCCTTCGCGACCTGGCGGGCACGGGCACGCGCATCTACGAGGCCAAGTACGGCCTTACCCAGGAGTGGGCGCAGCAGCTCCTGGGGCTCGGTCTGCCGCCGGCGCTGCCGCTGGCCTTCGATCGCGTCAGCGGTGCGGTGACACTGACCCTGGCACAGCTCGCCGCGCGGCCGCCCGGCAGCGCCGCGGCGAGCTTCCACTTCGCCCTGCTGAACACCGTCCTCTCCGACAACCGCATCCCGCCGTACGGCATGGCCTACGACCAGGCAGGGCAACGCAACGTGCGACCGCTTCCCGACACGCTGTACGGCAACCCTGGCCCTGGCGGCACCTACGACCACTTCGACGTCGTGACGCTGTCGCCGCCAGCGGGTGCCGTCGGCGCGCGCGTGCGCTTGCGCTACCAGCCTATGACCTGGGAGTACGCGCAGTTCTTGTACCTCGCCAACGACGGCAGCGTGCCGTTCCTCGCCGCCGAAGGCCGCAACCTGCTCGAAACGTGGCGCGCCACTGGCATGGCGGCGCCGCACACCATGGCGACCACGACCTGGTGCGGCATGCGCGGCACCGGCGAGGACGTGGCACTGTCGAGCGAGGTCGACGGCGGCGGCGATCCTGGACTGTGCGTGAAGCCGGCGCGGGCCGGCGCCAGCGTGGGGCTGTCGTTGCTCTCACCGGACGGGACCCTCACCGGTGCACTCGGTGCGCTGCTGCTGCAGGTGCACGCCACCGGTAGCCCGCCGCCGCCGCTGCCGCTGCCGGGCCTGTGGCTCGGCCGCTTCGACCTGCAGGTGGTACTCGGTGGCATCCCCAACGGCGGCGTCGGCGTGACGCTGACCGTGCCGCCGGGCGCGGCCGGCGCGACTCTGCGCGTGCAGGGCCTGGCGCTATCGACACTGGCCCGCAACGGCCTGTACGCGCTCACCGAGGCGCACGACGTCGTGCTGCGGTGAGCGGCTCCGCCCGCCGACCGGATCGCGGCGCCGGAGGGGCCCCCGGCCACGCCGCTACGTTCCCGTCCCCCTCTACTCCGCCAGCGAAGCTCGCACCCCGAAGCCTCCGGCCCAAGCTCCACCAGGACCACCGCCCGACGGCGCGGAGGTGAAGCCGCTCCGCGCCTATACTCCACTTCCGCGGCAACGATGGCGATGAGCGACGCAACACCCCCAATCGACGCGACGACACGGCACGTGCGTGGCGCCGTCCATGGCGACGCCCGGAGTCTACACTGGCTGGTCGAACGATTCTCGCCACTGCTGCACGCTGTCGCAGCGGAACGGCTCGGGCCGCGGCTGCGCGGCAGCTACGACCCGGCGGACGTCGTACAGGACGTTTGGACCGCGGTGCTGCCGAAGCTCGCCTCGCTCGAACTGCAGGGTCCACGGACGACGCCGACCGTCCTGAAGTACCTGACCACCGCCGTCATCAACCGCATCCGCAATCTGCTGGCCAGACACTTGGCGCGACAGCTCTCCGACGAGGCGGACGACGGCGCAATCGTCCAGATCCAAGATCCAGCGTCCGGCATCCTGACGCGAGCAATGCGCGCCGAGAACGCCGAGCGCGTGCATCGAGCGATCGAGGACTTGGGCGAACGCGACCGCTTGATCCTGATCCTACGCGGTATCGAGCAGCGGTCTTTGCCTGCGGTCGCCCAGTACCTGGGACTCGAGCCGGGCACCGTCGCCGTGCGGTTCCACCGCGCACTGAACCGATTGCAGACGCAGTTGCCCGACTCGGTGTTCGCGGACCTCGAGGCGCCCGGTGGCTGACGGCGCGAGCGACATCGACCGCCTGCGTGCGGCGATCGAAGCGCACGAGCGCTTCGTCGCCGAGGGTGGCCATCGCAGCGCCAGCGATTTCCTGGCCGAGCACGCCGACCTCGGTGACCTGCTGCTGCCTCTGCTGCACGAGCGGACGCGGGCTGCGCCCCTCGAAAATGCGACCAACGCGCGTGTGCTCGATGACTTCCGCCTGTTGCGCGAACTCGGCCGTGGCGGCATGGGCGTCGTCTACGAAGCCGAGCAGATCTCGCTCGGTCGCCGCGTCGCGGTGAAGATCCTACCGGCCCACCTGGCTGGCGATCCCGATCGTCGGGCCCGCTTCGTGCGTGAATCGCGACTGGCGGCGAGCCTCGACCATCCGGGTATCGCGAAGGTAATCAGCGCCCACGCCGACGACGACTTGCTCTGGTTCGCGATGGAGTGCATCGACGGCGCACCGCTCGACCGCGTGCTCAGCCGGGTCACCGACACGCGCGCCGCCTTGATGACCAGCCGCGTTCTCGAATCGGTCGTCCACGAGGTGACCGGACGACGCGGCGACACTGCGGCCGGCGTCCTCGGCGACCAACGCCGTCCGCGGATGACATGGGGTGCCAGTCACGTCGAGACCGTCGTCGGCATCGGCGTGCAGATTGCCGACGCCCTGCAACACGCGCACGTACACGGAGTCGTGCATCGCGATGTCAAGCCTGCGAATATCGTGCTCCGCGGCGACGGCACAGCCGTACTGACAGACTTCGGCTTGGCCCGCGAGCTCGGGGGATCCGCTCTGACGATAACCGGGGACTTCCTGGGCACGCCATCCTACTCGGCTCCCGAACAGCTCACGGGCAACCGTGCGACGCTGGACCATCGCGCCGACATTTTTGCGCTTGGCGTGACGCTCTACGAGCTGCTGACACATCGGCGACCGTTCGAAGCCTCGACCACCGACGAGATCCGTACTCGCATCCTGAGCGACGAACCCCAACGGCCCGCACGCGTCAACCGGCAGATCCCGGCCGACCTGAGCTCCGTGCTCCTCATGGCGCTGGAGAAGGACCCCAACCGACGTTACCAGACCGCGGCGGCCATGGCCGCAGACCTCCGCGCGGTCGTCGCGAGGAGGCCGGTGCGCGCTCGGCCGGTGCGCGTGCCAGCGCGGGCGTGGCGCTGGGCACGACGCAATCCGTGGGCGGCGACAGCGCTGACCGCGCTGTTCGGCATGGTGATCCTGCTGGGCAGTGCAATCGTCGTCTTCGATCAGATGCGCACCGAACGCGCACTCCGGGCCGGTGTCGCACTGGCTCGCGCGAAGGACTTTCGCGGTGCGTGGGCCGAGTTGATGCTTCTCGACCAAGAGCGACCCGCCGTCGCCGCTGTTGCCCTGGAAGAGCTGTTTCGGCGCTACCCGTGCCTGACTTCGCAACCCCTGGTCCGCGGCCACGACGAGCGCGTGCGTCGGGCCGACTTCAGCGCCGACGGGCGATGGCTGCTGACGACCCACCAGCAGTGGCGCGTGCCAGAGGGCCAACGGTGGTACTTGCGGCTATGGGCCGTGCCGACGCCTTCGACCCCCGAGCTCGAGAGCCTGTGGCAGAGCGCTCCATGCGCCAACGAACCACAAGCCGAGCACGTGGCTCCCGCCGGCACGGTGGCCTGGACCGAACAGGACAACAGGGTCTTCGTCGCCGGACCGAACCACGCCACGGAGCAGATCGAGTTTGCCGAGAACGTCCAGGAGGTGTTCCCCGCCAGTGTCCCCGGGTGCTTCGGCGTTCGACTGCACTCGCGGATTCTGCTGTGCCGCAGCGATGGCAGCATCGTTTCGCAGTGGCCGGGACGACCGGTCAAAGGCATCTGGGGCCTCGGTGACTCCCTGGTGACGGCCCACACCTCGGTCTCCGGTTGGGATCTGTTCTATACCCGGCCGCAGGCCGCGTCGGTCAAGTTCGCCACAGCTGTCACCTACCCTCGCATCGACCTCGATCCCCACTACCCCGAGCGCATCATCGTCACCACTGACGATCAGATACGCGCCTGGCGAACGGAAGCCGGGGTCCTGGTCGCCGCCTGGCCACCCCGGCAAAACCGTTTGCCCAGCTGGTTGTGGCTGCACGGGGCCCCTGACAGCAGCAGGATCGAACACCTGGTCCACGAGTCGCGCCTACGCGAGCTCGACCAGTTGCCATTGCGGCGACCCGATGTATGTGCCGCTCGATTGTTCGTCGGCGACGCCGAGATGGGTGCGCACCAGCCCTTTGTCGTCGCCGCCGAGGAACGGATGCTGAGGCTCTGGGGAATGCCCGAACCCCGTCAGCTCGGTCCGGAGCGCGGCGAGCTGGAACTCGTGCGCTTCGAGCCGGGGAGCCAGCGGGTGTGGAGCGTCGGCGATTCGGGGACGCCGGATGCCTGGTCGTTCGCCGCCGACGCCACCGGTTCGCGTCCGGACATCCAACTGCCCTCGCAGCTCCAGGATCGGTTGGCACAGGCGGCGACGCCACACTTCGCCGGTTTGGCGTTCGACCCGGGACGGGCCGTGTTCGCCTGTGCGCGCTACCTCGTCGATGGGGTCGATCCGCCGGGTTGGGTGGTCTTGCTACCGGTCGGCAATCCGGAACGGGCACAAGCCTACCCCTGCCGGTCCATACCGAACTGGTTGGCGATCAGCCCCGATCGTCGGCACCTGGCGATTGCCGAGAGCGATGGTGGCATCGAATGGTGGGCGTACGACTCTGCGCGTTTGCGCTTGCACGATCCCCTCGCGCTGCCTCGAACGACCGTGGAAGCGACGCGGCTCTCGTGTCTGGCGTACTTCGACGACCGCTTCTTGCTCGCCGCGGCTGGCGCCACCTCTGGCAACGGCGGCATCCTACGTTGGGACTTGCGGGAGCCAGAGGCGGAGCCCGAATCGATCGCTCCCTTCGATGCCCGGGCACCCGTGCGGTGCCTGGCGGTCGCCACCGACCGGACGCTGGTCGCGACGGGCAGTGACGATCGATTCGTGCGCCTGATGCGCGTCATCTGGCGCGACGGGCAGCCGGGCCTGCAGCGCTGTTGGGAGATGCCGCACGGTGCACCGGTGTTCGCCGTGGCGTTGACCGAGCGCGGCGGCGAGCCGATCCTGGCCAGTGCCGATCGGAGCGGCGCGATTCAGCTGTGGGATGCCAAGACGGGCAGAAGCCGAGGGTGTGTCCGGGACCCTTCGACAGATGCGACGCAGATGATCCTCAGCCTGGACTTCTCGCCGGACGGTCGCCACCTCGTCGCGGCGCAACACGACGGACGGGTGCTGGTCTGGGACATGGAGCGGCCGCGGCGGTGCCTCGAGGGGAACCGGACCGGCGCAGCCGTTCTCCTGCCCTTGCGCGGCGACTCTCGGTAGCGCGCCGTCCCAGCCGCCCGGGTTCCACCGTGCTCTGCCCTGACAGCGCCGACGTCGTTGCCCGGGGCGAGAAAAAGTGAGCGACCCGGTAATCGGCGAGACAGCTGCGGGTCTGCCAGATCGAGCGACACCGAAGTCCTCCTGCCCAGCACGTCGTTGGGCCCCGATCGCCAACGAAAACTCATCCACGAGAACACCGATGAAGAAGCTCCCTATCGCACTCTGCCAGTGGTCACGGATGGCCGCCACGGCCGTCCTCGCCATGACCGCCGGCCTACCGGCCCAAGGCCCCGCATGCGGCACCTGGTCCACAGCGCAGACCGTCGTCGCCGCCGGAAACTACTCGCTCGGCGGCACCCGCCACACCCTGGCGTTCGCGCCCGGCAAGAAGAACGGTAAGCACACGACGTGGTGCCTGGCACGCGACGACGGTGCGTCGCGGTTGTTCCTGCGCCGCTCGGACGATGGAGGCGACAACTGGCAAAACACCGACTCGTACCTGCAGACGTCCAACCAAACCAACGGCTTCATCGCCATGGGCAACGATTGCAAGACGCTGCACGTCCTGTTCGACGGAGTCAACTCCAGCGGCTACTCCAGCGTCTACTACCACGCGTGGGACACCACGACCGGCTGGATCGGCACGCCGACGACCATTGCCGACGGCGCGAGCGTCAACTGGCAGTACAACGCCTTCGACATCGAGGTCACCGCCAAGGGCCGCGTGGTCATCGCCTACAGCTGCGCTCAGCCGACAGACCCCTTGCAGCCATGGTTCAACAGTTGGTGGAGTTGCGTGCTGCGGGTGGCTCCGCCTCCAGCAGAAGGCAGCCTGGCCGTGTTCGGTCCTGGCACACCGGTCAACCAATTGCCCCGGGAGGCCCTCAACGTCAACTTGCATGCCGTCGGCGAGTGTGTGCACGTTGCGTTCCACTCGACGGAAACGAGTGGCACCAGCGAGATCTACTACCGCGCCTTCGATGCCAATTCCGGATGGAAGCACGGCAACGTCTCGCTCGGGCCCGAAGCGCAAGAAGCCGCGGTCGTCCCCAGCATCACCACCGATGACGAATGTGGCGCTTGCGACTACCGCGTCTACATTCTCTTCGCGTCACGCGCTTTCGGCAGCGGCCAGATCTGGTTGGGTCATGCGCAAGCCAGCCTCGCCGGGAGCTCTTCGAATTGGTCGAACTGCCTGGTCGACAACGACCCACCGATCCTGGCCAACACGCACCAGAATCACTTCTCGCTCGCCAACGGCGAAGATCGGGGAGTATCGGTGGTGTACAGCAAGCGCGGCGAGTCGTTTCGCAACCTCTACGAGCGACGCTACTTCGACGGCGTGTGCAACAGCACGACCTGCAACATCCTGCTCACGAACGTCAACAACCGGTTCAGGTACGTCAGCGGCGGCCGTAGCAGCCTGGTGATGTCGCACCCCTACGTCTGCGTCTCCGGCACCGACAGTGTGGAGCTGTTCCACGACGAGAACACCGCACGCACGGTCGGTTTCGGCCGCTACACGGGACTCTTGCACAGCGTACCACGCCTCAACGCGACCAACACGCCGACCGCCCTTCAGTCGTTCTGCGTCACGATCTGCGACGCGCCGCCCAACCTCCCCGGCATCCTGTTCTTCGGGACCACCTGCATTCCCCAAGTGGACCTGTTCAACAATGGCGGCGGCATCTTCGGCCAGGGGTCGTGGATGATGCAGAACTGGTTGCAGGCGATCCCCTACTCCACCGTCGCTTGCGCCCGTAACAGCTTTTGGAAGGGCTGCTTCGACATCCCGGGCACGGTGCTCAAGGGCGAGTCGGTCTACCTTCAGGCAGCGCAGGTCATCGACCCCGCGCCGTTGACGCTGGTGCCGACCAACAGCATGGCGGTCATCTTCGATTGGTAGGTGCCTCTGACGCGCGGCATGGCCGCGCGTGGTTGCGCCTTGCCGCGTACCGGGTCCTCGCCCGACACCTCGAGACGTCCCGGGCGCGCACCACAGGCGCGGCGCCGGGGAGTCTGCCTGCAGGCGTTTGGTCCTGAACCGACTCATCCCGGCGTGGCGCAAGCTCACCGTCATCGCCGGATTACACGAGGTGAAGCGGGAGGTCTCTCCTGCCGACGTCAGCCCCCCGGCGAAGTCGGGTAGACTCCGGCTCGTGAACCCACTCGCTGCTTCGCTATCCGTCTTGACGTGTGTGCTGGTGCCGGTTTCGGCGCAGTGTCTCAACCTCGGCACACCCGGCCTCAACGGATGCGGCACGTCGACGCCGTTCGGCATTCCCACGCTCGCCTGTGTCGGCACACCAACCATCGGCAACCTCACGTTTGGCATGACCGCGAACGTCCCGTGCACGTTCAGCTCCGGTTTCCTCCTCGTCGGAGCCTGCCTCGCGTCCCCCATCGTCATCCGCTCGGGGTTCGGCCCAGGCGGGTTCTGCGGCCCGTCGCAGGCGCCGTGCGCGATCCAGGTCGACCTGGCGACCACGGTGGCCATTGCCGGCCTGCCTCGCGCCGGCGGTTACACGTTCTCGCTGCCGATCCCGAACGACCCGCGCCTCGCCGGCCTTCGCGTGTGCGCTCAGGAGACCAACCTTTGTGCCATCACCGGCGGCGGCTGCATCGCCGCGTCACAGGGGGTCGCGCTCACTCTGTTCTGAGCCGCAGGGCGCGTGATGCGTCCGCGTGCTCGAGCTCAGCTCGACCCGTTCACCCGCACCATGCTGCGTGCCGATCCCGTCGACGCAGCGTCCGGCGCCGGCAGCCTGACCCTGTCTCGATCGGCGCCTGGCACTCCGGACACGCCGGCGTCCCCGGCCGCGCCAGGCGCAAGAAGCGCCGGCGTCAGCAAGACGACGGCAACCTGACCGCGCAGGCGTCCTACGAGATTCGCCGCCGCGTGCTCGTATCATCGCGCTACGCACATGCTCGCGTCTGTCACGCCCCGCGCTGTCTTCGTCTCGTGCCTCGCCCTTCTCGGCGCCGCGCCCCTCGCCGCTCAAGAACCCGCCCCACGGAATGAGCCGCCGAGCCTGCGCCTGCCGCCGCCCCGACCGGCGGCAGGCCGCCTCGGTCTGCGCACCGAGCGCTGGATCGCCGCCGACGGCACCGTGCGCACCGAGGTCAAGGCCACGTTCTCGCCGCTCGAGTATCCCGCCTACAAGCAGGCGCTCGGCGATCCGGTCGAGATCCTCAGGCGTTTGCTGCCCGCCTCTCCGACGGCGATCGAGACCGCCCCGGCGCGCGCGGCATTCGACGACGACACCGACTCGCTCGTGCTCGAGCGCACCGAGGTGGGCGACGTGCAGGCCGACCGCGACGGCAGTCGCTCGTACCGCGTCGAGGCGGGCCTCACGTTCGTCGAAGTACGCGGCAGCGGGGGCCGGCCCGCGGTGGCGTTCTCGGAGACCGGCGTTCTGTTCGGCATGCCATTCGACGGCAAACAGACGGTGTTCGTGCCGCAGCTCGCACTGGCGACGACGTTCGACCAGCAAACGCGGAGCGTGCGCTGGAAGCCCGTGCGCGTGGCGACGGGCACCGCGCCCGCGAAGATGTCCTTCGAGGTGAAGCCCGCGGAGCGCGTTCTCTCCGGGGCGTACAAGGCGTACGGCTTCGCCGGGCCGCACTGGGTCGGCCAGGTCGTGGTGCGCAACGCGGGCCCGGGCCGCGCCACGAACGTGCGCATCCGCCATCGCGTCGGCGGCTACTCAGAGTGGAGCTCGTGGGCCAAGCTGAGCGACGTCGCCTCCGGCGAGACGCTCGTTCACTGTCTGCATCCGGTGCTGGCGCCGGCCACCGCGCAGTTGAAGAGCGATACGCCGGCCGATCTGCTCGTCGAGTGGACGTGGGTCGACGGCGATGGCAAGGAGCGCGCCGACGCCGATGGCGTTCGCCTCACCCTCCTCGGCGGCAACGAGTTCTTGTTCAGCCGCTCGCACACCGGCGCGACCGCGTTCGCCGACCAGTACGACAACACAGCCCTGCTGGCGGCCTGGGTCAGCCGCGACGATCCCGTGGTGCGCGAAGTGGCGGCGCTCGGCGCCAAGCGCGCCGGCGGTGCTGCCGCGAACGACGGCATCTTCAACGCGATCGCCACCCTCAAAGGGCTGTACGAGACGATGGTGGCGAACGACGTCACCTACCAGCATCCGCCGGCGCTCGCGGATACGACGCTGAGCTTCGACAACGCCAACGTGCAGAACGTGAAGTACCCGCGCGATGTCCTGCGCGACCGCTCGGGCACCTGCATCGATCTCGCGATCCTGTACGCGTCGCTGCTGCACGCGACGGGGTTGCCCGCGTTTCTGTGCATCGTCCCCGGTCACTGCTTCCCCGTGGCGGGCTTGCCCGACGGCGCGCTCGCCGCGGTGGAGGTCACCGGCGTCGGCGGCGGCGGGCGCATGGGCGTGGACGCGGCCACGTTCGGCGACGTGTTCCTCTACGGTCAGATCGAGCTGGAGAAGGCGCTGAAGGGCCCGCACGTGCTGGTCGACCTACGCCACCAGTGGACGCACGGCGTGTCGTGCCCCGAGCTGCCGCCCGTCGGACCGGACTTCGTTGCCAAGCGGCCATTCCGCGAGAAGATCGATCCGGCGAAGCAGAAGCACCTGGTCGAGCTGCGGGCGGAGGCGGTCCGGGATTTCGCCGGCGAGCACGCGCGCGCCTTCAAGGACGCTGCGGGCGCTACGAGCAACGTGCGCTTCAAGATCGCCGCCGCGGTCGACGCCAAGACCTTCTTGATCGAGGCTCGCGCCGACGGCGTGCTTCCAGTCGAGAACGGCTCGGCGGTGGAGGTCGAGGTCACGCAGGTGTTCGAGGGCCGGCCGCTCATGAACTTCATGAAGGGCATCGGTCTGCGCAAGGTGGCGAGGGTGAAGGCAACGGGCACGTACGTTGTGCTGCCGCCCGATCGTCTCGAGCTGGCGGTCTGGGACAGGGGCCTCGAGGGCAGCTTGGTCCTCGCTGATTCCGGCGATCCGCCGGTGAAGCTCGAGATCGTGCCGCCGAAGGACTGATCAGCCGGCCTCATGACCGAGCGCCTTCGCCATCGCCGACCTTCTGGCGCTGACCGTCGCTCTCCTTGCGCTCGCGGATCTCCGGCCGCCAGATGGCCCGCGCCTTCGTCCACCGCATCGTGCAGGACGTGCGCCGAGAGTGCGCGGCTGTCCACCCCGTGTGACTGTGCAACCCGGGACATGGGCGACGCTCCGACCGGGCCCATGGGCAACACCGCGATGGCGTCAGCCTGCCTGTCCAAAGGCCTCTGGCCAGCCGAAGCCCGGACGCAGAGTACAATCGGGAGTCATCGAACCCGGCGCCCAGCGGACGGCGCCGCCTTCGTTTTGCTCAGCCTCGGGCTGTCGGTGCTACCGATGTTCGCTCACTCCCACCGCGGCCACCTGGGGCCCCGCCGGCGCGGGCGAGATGCGCCAACCTCGGAGCCCACGCGGCGTGCGAGCCGAGCCGACTCGGCGTAGAGTGCGGCCGTCGCGGGCGCCGCCGTAGTGGCAACGCTCGCGATTTCTGCAACTCCCCGGTCCTCTCCCCGCCGTTGACGTCCCGACCCTTCGACGCAGAAGCCGAGCGTGCGCTCGTCGTCGGAGTTCTCCATGGTGATGCTCGGGCGTTGGACAGGTTCGAGGACAAGCTGGCACGAGTGCCCGGCATGCTGGCCGCGTGCAATGCCCGTCGCGGCCATCCGCTGTCGCCCGAGGAGTTGCGCGAGCTGGCCCAGGAGGTGCTGCTGGTCGTACTCCGTCGACTGCCTGCGTACAAGCCGGTTTCGCCCTTGGAGTCGTGGTTGTTCGGCATCTGTGCCCTGGAGCTGCGCGCCCACCTGCGCGCCCGCGCCCGCCGCGGTCGTCTCGAGGTGCCGCTCGACGAAGACGTCGGCGACGATCTCTCGGTGCAGGACCTGGCCAAACCGACCGCGTGGGCCGACGCCGAGGCGCTGCTCATGCGCATCGGCGGCAACGAGGCCGACGTGATCCGGCTGAAGCTGTTCGAAGACCTCACCTTCCGCGAGATCGGCATGCGTCTCGACATCTCGGACAACACTGCCAAGACCCTGTTCTACCGCGGCCTGGCGCACCTGCGCCGGCGCCTGAGCGACGAGGTGAGTCGCGAACGGAGGCACGGATGACGACCGGCGAGTGGAACGATCGCGACGTCGAACTGTTGGCTCGCCTGCTGGCGGGCGAGTGCACACCGGACGCGCCGGAGATCGCCGCCGAGCTGCAGGCCAAACCCGAGTTGCGTGCGGAGTACGAGGCCCTCGCCGTCGTCGCTGAACCGATGCGACGCGCAGGCGAACAGCGGCGAGCGGCCATGACCGACGCGCTGCAACGGCCGATCCACGAGCACGAGCGGGCAATGGCGGCGACCGCACTGCGGCGCGCCGGCCTGCGCACACCGCCGCGCCGCCGGTGGCCAGGCGTCGCCGTGGCAGCACTGGTCGTCGTCGCGGTGACGATGACGCTCATCTGGCGCAGAGACCCGCCCGGCACGCCCGATCGCAAAGAGGAGCTGCTCGGCAGCGCTGTCCGCTACCAGCTCGAGCCGCGAGGCGAAGTGGCCGAGTTCACAGCATTCCGCTGGCAGGATCCGGCCTTCGAGGCGGGTGTGGTTTCGTACTTGGTGCGGGTGTACGCCGGCGACGAAGGCGATCCGTTGCTCGAGCTGCCCACCGATTCCCAAGCTTGCGCAGCGCCCGCGGGCCTGCCTGCCGACCTCCGCTGGGAGCTGATCCGTATCGGAGCCGACGGCCAGCGGCGGCCCCTCGCTTCGACGCGCGTGCGCCAGCGATGAAGCGCGTGGCGTGGTGGATTGGGACGGCCGCCTTGACGATCGCCGGCGCATGGGTGGCGTGGATCTGGATCCGCAAGCCGAGAACTGCCGAAGTGGACACCCCGGCGGCACGATCCTGGCTGGCCGCACCGCACTTGGCACCAACCGAGGCCCGCCCACAGCTCGAGGCTCTGCTGCGCGCGCTCGACGCCTTCGCCGCGGCGAGCCGCGACAAGCAAGCCGCCACCTCGCTCATGGCCGCCGCCAACGACGTCGACGTCGGAGAGCTCTGCGCAGCGACAGCCGCCGAGCGCCTGCCGCAAGCCTTCGCGCGCGCTCTGGACGCCGCCGAGCGCGACGGCGCCAGTTACGCCATGCGCGCCTGGCTCGCCACGCTCGGCGCGTCGCTCCACATCGATGCCGGTCGCTCGAGAGCCGCCGCTGCGATCCTCGATCGGTTCCTGCGCGGCACAGCCTCCCCGTCGATGCGGGTGACCGACCACCTGTACCACACCAAGGCCCTGCTCTTGCGCGGACAGATCCACCTCCAAGACGGCGAGATCGCCGAGGCGCAGGCTCTGGTGCGGGAAGGTCGCGAGGAGTTCGGCGCGGCCGACCTCGATCGGCTCGACCCCGATCGGCGCGAAGCCGGATGCGCCGCGCTCGCCGACCTGGCAGGTCTCGACTGCCGGTGCTGTGTCGACCTCGGACTCGCGGGTCCGGCCGGACGCCTGCTGGCCGAGCAGCGCCGATTTGCGGCCGAAGGCGACGCCCCGTCCCGCCTGTCGCTCCTGCACAACGAGGTGGAGCTGCGCCTGATGCAGGGGCGTCCCGCCGCAGCCCGTCACGCCATCGAAGACTGGCGCGCGACCCACCCCGACCCGGAACCGGTGGTCGGCTTCCTCGATGCGGTCACGCTGGCAGCGGCGAGCGAGATGGACGACGCCCATCTGGTGCCGGCGTGGAACGCGGTGCTCGCCACGCTCGAGTCGACGCTTCCGGGGTCGTTCCGGACGCGCGCGCTGGTGCTGGCCGTGGACCTGGCCACCCGGCGTGGTGACGAGGCCGACGCCCGCGCCGCCCTCGCCGAGCTGCGCGCGCAGGGCGACGGACTCGACCCCAGCGAGGAGTCGGTGCTGGCCGCTCGTCTCGAGGACCGCTTCGGCGCGGGCACGTCGACCGCCGTGCGAAGGGAGCACCTTCAGGCGGTATTCGAAGGCATGATCGCCCGGCTGCAGCACCTGCCGCCGCGGGAGGGTGGCCTCGGCCACTTCGCTTTGCAGCACCGGCGTGAGCTCCTGACCGAACTGATCGCGGCCGACCTCGCGGCGGCCGGCGAGGCGGCGGGGGCCGAGGCCGCCTTGCAGCACCTGCTCACTGCTCAGGTCCTCACCTCGAGCGCCCGCCGGGTGCGAGCCGAGCCGTGCCGGCCCGACGAGGTTCGTCAAGAACTCTGTGCGACGCGACAGGGGGTGCTGTTGTTCGTGGCGGCGTTCACGCGCAGCTTCGTGCTGGTCGTCGACGCCGAACGCGTGCGCTGCCACGCCCTCGAAGGCCAAACCACCCTCGCCGTCGCCATCGATGCGTTCCTCGAACGGCTCGGTCAGGGCCCACGCGAGGTCGCCGCGAGCGCACGGGCCGCGCACGCCGAGGCGGTGTGGACGGCGGGACGCGACCTGTGCGATCGCCTGCTGCCAGCGCCGGTGCGCGCCGTCCTCGCTGACTGGGACGCCGTGACGGTGAGCGACCTCGGGTTGTTGCAGGCGCTGCCGCTCGAGGCCCTGCCGTGGCCCGGGAGTGACGCGCTGGTCGGCGAGCGGCTCGCCGTCTGCGCCCTCGACTCGCTGCCGTACGGCCTGCACCGGCTGCGCGCCGAGGGGGCAGCCGGCACGCGACCGGACGCCCTGACGCTGGTCGCAACCTTGCTCGCCGACCCTGGTGTCGTCGGCGAGGACGTCCCCCACCGCGCGTTCCTCGAGGCGGAGCTGGCGCCGCTGCTCGCGCCGTATCCCTCGGACACCCACCTGTTGAACGAGAACGCCGAGGTCGCCGCTCTCGCCGCGCTGCGGCTGCACGGCATCACCCACATTCTGGCACACGGCGTCGAACCCGCGCATGCCGCCGAGCCGGCCGGTCTGGCGCTGTCCAGCGTGACCGGCGCGAGCGGAGTCCTCGATCGGGCGCACGCCGAGCGGCTCGACGTCGCCGGCGGCATCGTGCTGCTGTCGGTGTGCGGCGCCGGCCGCACCAGCCGGCGCGTCGGCGACGACACCTACCACACCACGCTCGGGGCCGCGCTCCTCGATGCCGGTGCGCGCGCGGTCGTGCAATCTGCCGCCGACCTGGCGCTGGCACCCCACCTCGAGCTGTGCGCGGTCCTGCACCAGAGGTTGGCAGTGGGCTTGCCCCTCGCGAAAGCAACCCGTGACGCCCGGTGTCAGATGCAGTCGCGGCACGATCGCTTCACCCGCCTGCAACACGCGCAGTTCCGGGTGATCGGCGTCGGCCTCTAGCCGGTCGACATCATGAGGAAGGTGCGATCCTCGGCAGGTGCCCCCGACATCGGCGCAACGGCCACATGGGGTTTCCGTCTGCTACAAGTGGAACGCCGCGTCGCGGCGAAGCGAACTACTGCGGCACGGTGTCCGGCTCGATCGGCGGGATGTCGCGCCGCGTGACGATGCCGCCGATCCGCCGCACCTGCGCGATCATGTAGGGGTCCACGGCGATGGTGGCCGACGTGTAGCCCGGCGTCACCGGCAACGACAGCAGGTAGTCGAGGTAGGTGGTGTCGTCGAGCGAGCGCTTCATCGTCACGCCGAGCACCTCCTCGCCGATCATGCCGCCGGCGGCGTCGAAAGCCTGCAAGTCGAAGTAGAAGTGGTCGCCGGCCGCCCAGAACATGCTGCGCGGCGTCTGCGGGAACACAGGCACGTCCAGACGTAGACCACCGAGGAAGTGGGCCAGCGGCGCGTGGATCGTGTGCTTGCGGTAGTTGGCGGAGACCGGCCCCGACACGTCGGGCTGATGCCAGACGTACACGACGACATCGGCGACCGCACCGAATCGATTCGAGTCGAGCACGAGGATGACCTTGTCATCGCTCGAGGAGTACTGCGCGTCCTGCAGCCAACTCGGCGCCTGCGCGCGCGCCGAGCCGTTCAGGTCGCCGACCATGACCAAGGCCTGCTCGGAGTCGAGGGCGAACAGTCCCTCCGGAATGCCGTTGTGATCGAAGTCGACCCAAACCCCACCGGCCTCGTCCAGCCGGGCGTCGCCGCTCGCCGGGAGCAGGGGCTGCACGAACGGCTGTGCCGGCGGCGGGAACGCCCGGCCAGAGCCACCGTCGTTGACGTTTCGCAACAGCAGCGCGGCGTGGGTCGAGCGCTGGGTGATCAGCAGGTCGACATCGCCGTCGACATCCATGTCGGCCGCCTGCAGGCCGGTGACGAGCAGCGGGCTGGGCAGGCCCGAGAGTCGTAGGACGACGCTCTCGGCCACACCGCGGCCGTCGGCGACGACGAGCAACCAGTCCGCGGTCGGAAGCGGGACCAGCATCGCCAACTGCTCGCGCCCCTGCGCGGGGCGCATGGTGACCACGAACCCCACCCCCGTGCTCCCGGCGAGCTGCCCGGCCGGCGCGCCGTCGGACTCGCACACCAGGAGACCGCCCCCGGTGAGGACCGCGACCTCGGCCGCGCCGTCGTCATCCCAGTCGATCACCGCGACGGCGAGTGCGGGCGTCGGCAGAGCGATTGCACCCAGGTCGACGAAGACGCCAGCCCCGTCGATCCGAGCCACGCGGATCGAAGGCTCGTTGTCGCGGATGCCGGCAAAGAGCGTCGCACCCACACCGTCAGGGCCGCGGTCGACGTCGTGGACGTTGGACCAGCCAGCCCCCGCGACCTGCGCGAAGACGAACCGCTGATTGGGATCGACGTAGCTGCCCAGGTAGGCGCCAGTGGCATCCGACACCAACAAGCTGTCGACGACGCTGCCGGCGACCGGCGGCACCGTGACCATGCCGGTCGCCATCGTCGGTCCGCTCAGCTCACTGACCGATGCCACCGCCGCCGGGTGGTAGCACAGGTAGAGCGCGCCCTCGCGTCGGACGATGGCGTGGGTCATGGGGCCCGGCAGGAAGCGGCCGGCCACGACCTGCTGGAAGGCCCCACCAGCGAACTGCGCCGGCCAGGGGATGTTGCCGCGCACTTGCGAGGCTGCTGGCGACGCCGCGAGCAGGACGGAGAGGGCGAGCGACTTGGGGAGCGAGGGCGACATGAGACGTGCGCAGAGTGGGTTCCTGTAGGGGCGAGTCGGGCAGCAACCGAACGACGGACGCGGGTCGGGTCCACGGTTGCAGAAATCGCGGTGAAGTCGAGAGGGTCGGCGCGCGAGCCGCCGGCCTAGCCGCGGTGGAGGAAGTGAAACCAACGGCGTGCTCTCGGCCCGTCATGCAGTGCGGCAGTGTCGCACGCCGCCGCGAACCGTGCAGCCGGCCGTGCACCCGCGATCCCTGCAACCCCGCCGTGACCCCTTCCATGGAACGAACCGCAAGAGCCTTCTCCGAGCACGAACCCATGCGGCGCCTGATGTCCGACCAGGCCCACGCCCTCAGCCGCCGCCTGTTTCTGAGCGGCGGCCTGAGTGGCGCCGCGGCGGTCACCTTCGCCGCCATGTGGGGGCGCAGCGCCACCGGTGCCACGTTCGCCGCGCCGTTCTCGCCGGCCAGCGAGCGCCTGCGCCCGCGCTCCAATCTGCTGACCCTGGCAAACCGGTTGACCTTCGGTTTCCACGAGGCCGAGCTGCCGCCGGGCACCACGTACACGGGTTACCTCGCCGCTCGGACAGCGCCCCCGGTGCCGGACGTTCCGAGCCTGCTGGCGCTGATCGACGGCCTCGATCTGCTCGACCTGCTGACCGTTCCACCGAGCCAGTTCCGGCCGACCACGGTCGTGGTGAACGGCCAGACCGTCACGCTCTCGACCGAGCAGGTGCAGCGGCTGGGGGCACGCGCGCTGGCGCACCAGATCCTGTACTACTCGGTGTTGTCCACCAACCAGTTCCGCGAGCGCCTGCTCGAGTTCTGGCGCGACCACTTCAACGTCTACGCCGACAAGAGCCTGGTGGGCTCGTACTTGCCCCTCTACGACCGCAGCACCTTGCGGCCGAACGCGGTGGGGCCGTTCCCGACGCTGCTCGAGAGCGTGGCCAAGTCGGCCGCGATGTCGCTCTACCTCGACAACTGGCTGAACCGTGCCCCGCAGCCGGCGCAGGAGAACTACGCCCGCGAGCTGCTCGAGCTGCACACCATGGGACCGCAGCCGAAGCTCGCCTCGAGCGGCAATCAGCCGAACTACTCCGAGAACGACGTGCGCGAGCTCGCCAAGATCCTCAGCGGCTGGGGTGGAGTGGTCGGCACCGGGCAGTTCCGCTTCATCCCTCAGTATCACCACGGCGGCGACAAGATCCTGCTCGGCCTGACCGCGCCGTTCGACGGCAACACAGCGAGCGAAGGCGAGACCGTGCTGCGCGAACTTTCGCGCACCATGCAGAGCAACCCGGCGCTGGTCGACAAGACCGCGGAGCTCCTCGCCTGGAAGCTGACTCGCTGGTTCCTGGCCGATTCGCCGCCTGACGCGGTGGTGATCGCCGCCAAGAACGTCTACCTCGCCACCGACGGCGACGTGGTGGGAATGGTGCGCTCCATCCTCGACGAGAACAACGTGGCGGCGCTCACCGCCGGCAGCGGCGGCCCGGAGTACAAGTTCCGGCGCCCCTCGCAGTGGCTGGCGGCGCTGCTGCGGGCGTTGCAGCTCGACACCACCCACTTCACACCGACCCAGCTGCCCGGGGGCCTGAGCGGCGAGCTGATCGGCGACCTCTACAGCCAGGGCAACCTCCCCTACGCCTGGCCGGCTCCCGACGGTTACCCCGACGGCGATCAGGCCTGGGCGAGCGCGATCTTCGGACGCTGGGCACTGGCGCAGCGGGTGTTCTCCGAGCAACCACAGCTCGTCGACCTGCACCTCGCCGACGGTGACATCGACCGTGCCTACGGTCCGAACGCGACGACCGACGACGAGCTGGTCGCACGGGTCGACCAGGTGCTGACCGGCGGCGTGATGACCGACTTCGAGCGCGCCGCGCTGAAGGTCTACGCCCAGTTCGTGCGCGGCTACACCGGCACCAATCCGCCCTACACCGTGACCGTCACGCGACTCAAGCGCGAGCTGCTGATGCTCGGCTCCTTGACCCCCACCTTCCAGCACTACTGAGCCAGCGAGGCGACCCCGATGACCTCTCCGATCGTGATCAGCATCTTCCTCCGCGGCGGCATGGACTTCCTGTCCTGGTGCGCGCCGGTGAAGGACACCTACTACAGCTTCGCCCGCGGCGCGCTGAAGATCCCGCGGCCCGACGGCAGCAATGGTGCCGAGTGGCTCGACAACCACTTCGCCTTGCCACCCGCCGCTGCGCCCCTGAAGAGCATCTGGAACGCCGGCCAGATCTCGTTCGTACACTCGGTCGGCGTCGACCTCAGCGAGAAGGTCGGCTCCCACTTCGATGCGCAACGGCGCCTCGAGGTCGGCGACCCGGACGAGAGCGTCGCGACCGGCTGGCTCGCCCGTGCCGTGAACATGCTGCCGCTCGGCAACCCTGCCACCCCGCTGCGGGCGCTCAGCCACACGCCTCTGCTGGCACGCACCCTGTCGGGAGCGGAGAAGACCGTGGCCACTGCCGACCCGGCCGCCTTCGCACTGCCGACCGTGGGCCCGCGCGACTCCCAGCACTACACGTGGCAGAAGCTGTGGCTGCGCGAGACCTACAAGCGCAGCGCCGACCCGGTGCGCGAGGCCGGTGTGAGCACGGTGACCGCCCTCGACACCCTCGAGTCACTGAACTGGGGCGGGACGCCGCTGCCGTCCGGCCCGGTCGGCGACGCGCTGGGGGCGGTCGTCGACCTGGTGCAGAGCGGCATCGAGCTGCAGGCGATGCACGTCGACTACGGCGGCTGGGATCTGCATGCCAACCTCCTACCCCTCGGTACCGCGCTCGGGACCATGGGCGCACAGATGGCGCACCTCGCCGAGTCGTTGGCCGGGTTCCACGCTGCCATGGCGGCGGCGCCGGTGCAACGCGACTACGTGATCCTGTGCGTGTCCGAGTTCGGCCGCCGCATCCCGGCCAACAGCAGCGCCGGGCTCGACCACGGCTGGGGCGGCGGCATCACGATCATGGCCAACACCGGGCTGAACGGTGCGCGCATCGTCACCGGCGCCTGGCACCCTTCTTCGTTCGCCGGCTACGGCCTGCAGCTCCAAGAGGTGAACGGCGACCTACGGGCCTCGGTCGACTTCCGCGACGTCCTCGCCGAGTGCCTGGCCAAGCGCCTGGGGTTCGACAGCACCCAGTTGGCGGCGGTGTTCCCGGGCTACCTGCTCAACGACCGCGGCCTGTTCGTGTAGGAGGGTCGCGCTTCGCGAGCAACGCCTCAGTGGTCACCTATGACCGCCACCGCCGCATTCGTGAGAACGGCGCCGAGGCGATTGGCCGCGCTGTCGAGGACCAGCCCCTGTTGATAGAACCGAGCGCCCTTCAGGGAAACGGTGTTCGGGATCGGCAAATCCCACGTGCCGGACGCCAAGGGGAGGACGATTCTCGCATCGATGCTCGTGTACAGCGTGCAGCCGCTGGCTCCGATCGCGGCCGCGTCGAAGGGCAGAGGGATACCCTGCCAGGATTGGTTCGAGACGCCCAACAATCCCAACGAGACAGTAGGGATTGCCGCGTTGATGTAGCAAGTCAAGGTATCGCCTAGCCAAGGCAGGTTTCTGGGAGACACGGCCCTGAGCGACGGTGGATACGCCCCCGAACCCAGGCACGACGCACCGAACGTCGTGTATGTCGCCTGGCTCGGCACGAAGTACTCCCAAGTCTCGGCGGGGTCGTCCGTCCGCACGAGGACAACGCGGCCTCTCCGCGCATCGTGGGCCATACGCGCGGTCATTGTCATTGCGGGAAGGCGCGACGTCAGGTTCGGTTGCCAGTTGCTCCCATCCCACTCCCAGGTATTCGGGTCCGTCGCTGCTCCACCGGCGAGGATGCATCGCCCTCGCAAGGAATCGAACGTGATGGAAGTGGAGACGCGGGCCGCGGGGCTGTTGGTAGGCAGCCGAAGAGTCCAGTCGGTGCCATCCCATTCCCAAGTGTCCGCGACCGTCGGCGACCCGCTGAAGAGCACGAGCCGGTTACGGACGGAGTCGTAGGCGGTGTTGGCAGCACCCGTCGTGGGCGCCGTGGTGGTCGCGAGGAGTTGCCAAGCCGCGCCAGCATACTCGTAGATCCCTATCGGACCGGCCACTGTCCGAGCGACCAACAGCGCCGCCGACCGCGACGGCGAGTAGTGGAGCGCGAAGTCGGTGCTCGCGAGTACCGGCGCACCGTTTGGAAAGACGCGCGTCCAGTCTCCGTTGTAGCCGAGCTCCCAGGTCTCGACTACCGAACCGGTGTAGCGCACCATGACGATCACCCGACGCGTCGTGTCGACGCACACGGAGAGCGCATCGGAACCCAGCGGCGGGTGCAAGCGGAGAGCCCAATCTGCCCATGCGCGTCCATTCCAACTGTACAGGATCGTGATCCCGGCCGACACCAAGTAGTTGATGCCGATCACGTTCCCCCCTATGGGATCCGGCGCCATCGCGAGCATTCTTCCAGGCGTGGACCCGAAGACCGGGGGTTTCTGCTGCCATGCAGGAAGCTGGGCGAGACAGTGCGACGCCATCGCTCCAACCAAGAGGGCGACACGAGGGACGCGCGCGGAGAAACTCGGGACGTGCATGGGACGTGGACTCTCGGAACAACAGGGTGCGACCACACCGCCAAGCCTCCCGGAACTCCGTGGGGCAAGGGTCGAATCGTGACGTTACCCTACACCGCGAGACGCCCACAAGAGGGACTCCACGACGGCCCTCCCACACGGCGCTCGGTTGACGTGCTCTTGCGCTGGACGACATGGCGCGGAGAAGAAGCGGAGCTCGTCGCTCCCTGCCGTGGGAGGATCGGCGCTCTCAGCGCGGCCGGCGGCCGCAACCCAAAGGGTTGATGTCGGCGCAGCGCCGACCAGAGGGGGCCGCCGGCGCTGTTGTGGCTTGGAGCTTCCAGGGCTGCTCGGGCGTGGCCTGGTCAGCTCTGTGGCAACGGAACAACACCGCCGAATTCGCGCCAGCCGCGACGATTCGCAGCCCTTGCAGCTCAGATTGCCCCCGGTGGCCGCATCCGCGGCCACGCAGAGAGTGAGAAACCGATTGTTTCTCACTCCCTGAGGTCGCGGCGGCCCCTCGCCAGCCCCGCCGCCGCCCCTGCAAGAGCCGCATGCCAAGACGATGCCGGGCGGCCGTCACACCGCCCGGCGTCGACCGGCGGCGACGCCCCAGGCACACCTCCGCCGGCGGCAACGCCCAACGTCAGTTCAGACGCACGACGATGCCGAAACCATGGTCGATCCCGGTCGGTGCCACCGTGGTGGCGACCGTGGGCGCACTGATGCTCTTCACCCGCGGCATCGGCGCCTTCACCTCGACCGATGTCCCGTTGCTGCCCGCCACCTTGATCGGGTACACCTGATTGGCGTCATAGGCGATGGCCTGATTGCACACCTGCTGCCCTTCCATCGCGTCGATGTACGGCACGCGCAAGGTGTAGGTGCTGGTGCCGACCGCGTTGGCCTGCGGCATCGGCGTCGCCAGGACCGGATTGACGTAGAGGTTGGTGCACAGGCCCGGGAACGGGAACTGCTGTTCATCGAGCCCCCACAACAGCATCGGGAACTCCATCGCCGGCGCCCGATCGACGTAGAAGCAGAGCTCGATCAGGCGCTGGTCGGAGTAGGTGATCCCGGTGCTCGCCAGGCTCATCGGCAGAACCGGCTGAGTCGGATTGGCGATGCAACCGACGCCGTAGTTGTGCAGGATCAGCTGTTCCGGCACGGTCTTGTGCGCATCGAGCGGGTACGAGGTGCGCGTCGGTGTGGTGGTGTAGACGTCGATCTCCCACACCAGGTCCTCGGTGCCGTCGAAGTAGAACGGCCGAGTGAAGGGGATGGCCGGAAGGAAGGTCGCCGGCGGTGTCACGGGCGGTGTCCGGAAGTCCGGCAGACTGACGAAGGTCCGGTCGCATACGACTGTCCTGGTCGGCCAACGGAAGTTGGCGTCGAACGTGTCCGAGTACCCCATGTGCGCGCCCTTGCCCATCACGATCTGGAGCTCGGCCGCGCGCGGGAAGGCCGTGTCGTACACGTCGAAGCCGTCTCGCCGAAAAGCCAGACCCTGGAAGGTCTGGGCGTTGCGCAGGTCGCCGTCGACCTGCTGGAACCGGAACTGTCCGGACTCGCATCCGAACAGCTTGAACTGCTTGTCGTTGCCTTCGGTCGCAGCGAGCGACACGCCGGCAGGCAGCACGACCTGAGCGGACGGACGCGCGATCATCTGTGTTGCAGCGACGACCAGCGGGGGGATCAGGAGCGCCCCGGAACGAAGGTGGAACATGACTCGACTCCTCTCGCGCCCCGGCTCGACGTCGGCGCGGGCAGCGCGCACGTGCCGTAGCACTTTCGTGACTGCCGCCGACGGCGGACGCCGATGGCTCGACAACGTCTCCACTGAGCGCAACGGCCCGTTTCCCGCACCAGCGCGGGGTTGGGTAGGACGTGCCATGCGACCGTGGGTAGGAACGTGTGGCACCTCGTGATGCGAGCACCGGTCGGTGCCAACGGTAGATTGATCGAGGCGGTCGCAGTCCTTTCAGCGCGGACGCGGGATTCCGCGGTCGCGCGACCGGTCTCCGCACCCGAGCCCCCCAGCTCGGTCTCCGAGCATTGCCTCGCACCGAGTCGCGACCTCGCGCGCCGTCGCCGGTCGCTCGCGCGGATCCTGCAACTGGAGGGTACGCACGAGAGCGACGAAGGGCTCTGGCAAGTGGACCTGGCCTGCGGCCCCGCGAACCCCGACGCTCGCCGCGCGCAAGGTCGCACCGAGGCTGAACAGGTCCGATCGTTCGTCGCCGGCGCTGCCTTCCAGACACTCCGGGGCGCAGTATCCCGGCGTCCCGACGACGGCGCCCGGCTTCCGGCACTTGGCCGCGACACGCACGCCAGCGAGGCCGAAGTCGACGATCTTGACCCGGTCGGTCACCCGCTCGAGCAGGAGGTTCCGGGGGTTGATGTCACGGTGCACGACACCCTTGGCGTGCGCCGCCGCCAGACCGCGTGCCACGTGCACGGCGACGCGTAGCAGGTGCTCGACCGTCCGGACCGCGCCGGCGGCGATCCTCGCCTGCAAGGACTCGCCCTCCACCCACTGCATGACCAGGTAGGGCCGATCGACGTACTCGTCGACGGCATGGATGGCGACGACGTTCTCGTGCTCCACGGCCGCGATCGCGCGCGCTTCGGCCAGGAACATCGTCCGCGCGCGCGAGTCCGCGGCCAGGTGGGCCCGCAGGATCTTCAGCGCCACCCACCGATCGAGAACGGGATCACGCGCCCGCAACACGAGCCCCATGGCTCCGGCGCCGGCCACGGCCTCGACCTCGTAGCGATCGAAGTACGACCTCCCACCGCGTCGCGGGAGCGCGTGCAGGAGTTCGCCGACCTCGGCAAGCGCGCCGATCGAACCCTTCAGCGCTTCGAGCCGGGTTCGCACACTCGGTGGCGTCGGCGTCGCGGCCAGGAACGACAGGTGAAGGTGGCGCGCGGCGAGTCGACCGGCGCGCGCACGACACCGGGGGCAGGCTCCGAGGTGGCGCACCAACTCGAGATCCGCCGAGACGCCAAGCGCAGCGAACAGCACGCGTCGCAGTTCGTCGGGACTGGGACACGACGCCACGGTCCATCCTCACGCGACGGGGTGACGGGCCAGATCCGTGATGCGCTTCAGCACACGACAGCGCGCGACGTAGACGGCGCCGACGGTCATGCCGAGCTCGTCCGCCAGCGCTTCCGCCGGCGCACCGTCGACGGCCGTGCGCCAGAACGCGCGCCAGGTCCGATCATGGAAGTCGGCACGGGCCCGCCCCGCAGCCCGGCGAAACCGCTGACGCGCGAGATCTTCGTCCCACGCGGCATCGGCGTCCTCGGGCGCGTGCTGGCGCGCGTCGAGTCCCTCGGACGAGCACAGGCTGAGCCGACGGCGGCGGCCCTGAGTCGACAGCGCCGACACATGTCGGCGCACGAAGGTGGCGAGCCACCCTCGGAAGTACCCCTTGCGCCGGTCGTAGCGGAAGCCGCGAATGGCACGCGCCACATCGATCAACACCGTCTGCATCACGTCGGCTGCATCGGCCTCCTGCAGGCCACGGCGCCGGCACCAACGATCGATCACCGGACCGTAGAGGTCGACGAACTCGCTCCAAGCTTCTTGATCGGCTGAGTCTCGCAGCCTCGACAGCAGACCGGAACGTGTCTGCGGCGATACGTTCTGCATGACGCGCACACTCGGGAACGGACCGGGAAGCGGGGTGACCGAAGCGCGGGCAGGTTCGCTCCTGGACGTCCGGATTGTAGGGAGGCGCGGGCCGCAGCCTCGGGCGTCCCGAGTTCGGAGAAGTGGGAGAATTGTGACGCAGCGCGACTTCCACCGCGTGCGACGCCGCTTGCGGCCTGTGCCCCCGGGAGACCATGCCAGCGAGTGCCGCTCATCTCGCGCCATGCGCGAGTTTGGCGATGACCGGGGACATGGGTCACACTCGGCACGAGCGGCACGATGGTCCCGGACGGCCATGCCGCACGCTCCGCCGCAACGGCCAGAGGTGCAGCTGCCACAGGTCACCGTCGACGGCCTCGATGCGGATCACTTCGTCGCCGAACGCCTCGCCAACGACCACGTGCGATCTGCCCCACCTGCAGGGAGAGAATTCCCTCTCGTCGCGAGCGTCCGGGGCGGATTCTCGTAGCGGACGGCCTCCGTGCCGACGCATGACTGGGAATCGCCCCGCGAAATCTGCGGGGACAGCCACGACTCGACGATGACAAAGGCAATCCTGCGCGGGGCCGTCCTGGCTGGACTCGGTCTCGCTCTTCGCTCCCAGCCCTCGATTCCACTGCAAGCGGCAAGGAGCGAACACCTGCCGCCCCACCTCGGGTCGCTCCTGGTGGCGGACATCGACGCGGATGGTTTCGACGACCTCATCGCCACCTCCAGAGCGCAGCAGTACGTCCTCCTCAACCGCGCCGATGATCGGTTCGTCGACGTCACAGCGCAGGCCCTGCCCCTGGCGGCTCCGCGCATCGCGATGAGCTTCGATGTCGATCGAGACGGCGACGTCGATCTGCTCGGCCGCGGACCGACGGTCCTGCGCAACAACGGACGCGGAGTGTTCGCACTGGACCCTCTGCCGATCACGTCCCACATCCCTCTGTCCTCAGGTGATCTCGATGGCGACGGCTCCACCGACGTCTTGGCGCTCGACAGCGTCAGCCCAGGAACCCTCGTGACGCTCCACAATGACGGGACGGGGCACTTCTCGGCCACGGCTTCCGTGACCGTGCTGTCGTTCCCCTGGAGCGCGACGGACTTGGCAGACCTGGATGGCGATGGGGATCTCGATCTCGTGTTGGCGAGTTCGGGGCAGGCTGCGTTCCTTCTGAACGACGGCAGCGGGCAGTTCGGCCGGCCCACGAGCTTGCCGGCACCGGCCGCGCTGCCCGTCGACATCGACGGAGACGGCGACATCGATCTGATCTCGTCGAGCTACGTCCTCGTCAACAACGGCGCCGGCCAATTCACCGAAGAGTCGGCCGCCCGCTACCCGCGGCGGGTCTTTTCCGCCCTCGTCCACGTGGATGTGGACGGTGACGGCGACCAGGACCTGATCCTCGCGCTCGGCGAAGTCTGGCTCAACGACGGTCGCGGCGTGTTCGCGGCGGCTCCGGTCCCCGACCTGCAACGCAACTCGCTGACCACCCTGGCGGTGGCACGTCTCGACGCGGACAGCCTGCCCGATCTGGTCGCTTTGCCGGGTCACCTGTTCGCGGGACGCGGTGCCGGTCGCTTCGCCGGGATCAACCCGGCGCCGCTCGACGAGTTGGCTACGGTCGTGCAGGTCGGTGATCTGACCGGCGACGGCGACCCCGACCTTCTCGAGCGCACGAACGGTGGGCCGCTCGCGTATCGCACCCTGCGCAACGATGGCAGAGCCTTCTTCGAGCCGATGGCGTCGGTGCAGGTTTGGCCCTCGCTTCCATTCACGCACGTCGAAGCCCTCGGCGACCTCGATGGCGACGGGGATCTCGACATGCTCGGGAGCTTCGGGGGGCCCACCCGCGGCCTCATGATGCTGCCGAACCGGGGCAACGGCACCTTCGGCGCGCCACGCCCGGCTCCGTTCACCAGTTCCGGCCTGGTGGTCGACCTCTACCTCGACGATCTCGACGGCGATCGCGACCTCGACGCCGTCGACGTCGGGTCGGAAGGGGTGGTGCTCGCGCACAACGACGGTACAGGTGGCTTCCCCGCGGGCGTGCGCGGATGGGCGGGGGCCATCTCGGCCAGCGACTACGCCGACTTCGACGGCGACGGTGACCGCGACCTGCTGGTGGCAGACCAACAGCTGACCTTGCTGGAGAATCGACAGGGCACCTTCGTCGACGTCACCAGCCAGTACTTCGCGGCGGCGCCGACGGGGTATGGACGCCCGGTGCTGGCGACGCGCTCTGGCTCGACGTGGTTGATCTGGTTGCGGAACGGTGCGGCCGACGCGTACGAGCGTGCCGGTGGGTCTTTCGTGCTGCGGCCGGCGGCGGGAATCGCGCTCCCGGGTGCCGTAACCGGCGCTCGCCGGGTCAGCGTGGATGCGGCCGGCACGTACGTGGCCGTGCGCGGAGCGTCGACCGCGTCGATCCTGCTCTTGACCGCCTCCGGGTTGCGCGACGTCAGCAACCAGGTGCTGCCCGGTCCGTTCCGGTTCGTGGTCGGCGACGCGGATCTGGATCTCGATGGCGACAGCGACCTGGTGGCCGTCGATGCCTACACATCCCCAGAGGTCTTGCTCGGCCAGAGGCGCGCTCTGCGCTGTCGCTTCAACCCTGTGGTCGGCGGTAGCGTCGATCTCGCCCTGCGCGACGGCGCCGCCGCCGTCGGACACCCCGTGTCATGCGTCGGCCTGCTCGGGGCCGTGAGTCGCTTGCCCCTGCCAGGCCTCGGCGTGTTGCGCATCGACCCGCGCATCGCCGGATCGCTCCCGGTCGTGGGGCTGTTCTCGACCAACGAAGTCGGCGTGTCGATACCGGTGCCGAACGTCCGGGCTCTGAAGGACGTCGAGTTCGGCGTCCAGTTCGCTCACGTCGATTCGACGGCGGCGATCGGGCCACTGGCGCGGTTCGTCGTGCGCTGACGTCAGCGCGGGCCGGCGCAGGTCGCTTGGTGGTTCGCCTCGTTAACGTGTGTCCGCTCGTGCTCTTCGAGGCTCCGGACGCGGCCGCGGCAGGATGCGTCATCTCCAGTGCGCTGCGCATCTACCGCCGCCGACCTGTCCCGTGCTTGCCGCTCCGGACCCGCCGACCGAACGAACGAATCCTTATGCGTCTCAACGCAAGACTGCCCTCGACGCGGGGACTACCGGGCCGCGACCTCCTCGCGAGACGTCCGTGCACCCCGGCACGGACTCCTCATGAGTTTCTGTCTCTTCCAAGAGACTCACGACGCTACCCAGTGCTCCCCTCCGTGCCCCGCCAGACAAGCCCGCAAGTTGCCGGGCCAACCACACGATGCCCCTCACTCTACTCCTGGCCCTCGCTCCGTCGCCGCAACCGCAACTCGTGGCGGATCTCGATCCGACGCCCGTGTTCCACACGGGCCCCCATCTCCACGCCACGGCGGGTGGCCGCGTGTTCTGGGTACAAGGGAACATCCTGTCCATGACCGACGGAAGCACAGGGGGAACGGCCATGGTCCGCTCCTTTCCGGGAGATCTGGCCTCTTTGCACACATCGAGCACGCAATGCTTCTTCTTCGAGCGCACGCGGAATCCGAGTGCTGACAGTCGCGCTCTGTGGGTCAGCGACGGAACGGTATCCGGGACCGTAAAGCTCTTTTCAGATGCTCGCGCAGTCCCCACTTTGGCGACCTCCGACTTTGAAACGCCCGCCGCCGTGCTCGGAGAAAGGCTGTATTTCGTCGGCTTCGACCCGATCCACGGAGCCGAGCTGTGGGTCAGCGATGGAACCATATCCGGAACGCACCTCGTCGCGGACATCAACGTCGGAGTGGATAGCGCATTTGGTCGCATACCCTTCAACCGCGTCTACCAACAACTCTTCCCAGCCGGCAACTACCTGTGGTTCTCCGCCGATGACGGAATGCGAGGCTACGAGTTGTGGCGCAGCGACGGAACCGCCGCCGGAACGCAATTGGTGGATGACCTCATGCCAGGCGCCAACGACTCGCATCCAGGAGATATCACCGCGTTTGGAAACGGCGTCCTCTTCGCAGCGAGTACCCCGATTGGAACCGAGCTCTGCTACTCGGAAGGTCCATTCACGACGCGAGTTGTGCGAGACCTGGATCTGAGTAGCAGCGCACAACCCAAGAGCATCGTCCCGTTCGGCAACAAGGCCCTCTTCGCCGCCACGACATCGGGACTTGGCTACGAATTGTGGATCACCGACGGCACAGCTATTGGCACGCAGTTGGTCGCGGACATCCAGCCCGGCTCGGGAAGTTCCTCCCCGAGTGGAATCACCGTCTTGGGCACACGTGCCGTCTTTGCCGCGACCGACTCTGCGGGAACCGAACTCTGGTCGACCGACGGAACGACCGCCGGAACGCGGCGTCTCCTCGACGTGAATCCAGGCAGCGCCTCTGGCATCTATCCGGAAATCACGGCGCATCAAAACAGAGGGTGGATGTTGGGAACCCGCACACCAACACCTGGTGTGACACAGACCGTGTTGGTGGTGACCGATGGGGAGGCCGCAGGAACTTCAGTCATCGATCTCCCGGGGTTCGACAGCGTGCGGCCACAGATGTCGCGCCCGGCTATCACCGGCAACGGTATCGTGTTGTTTCCGCTGAGCTCTACGACGGGATTCCAACCCTGGATCTCGAACGGCACACCGGCCACCACTCGGCAATTGGCGGCGGTCGTGCCATGGCCGAACGGCGACGGCTACCAAACGACTTTGGCACAGTATGCCGGTCACCTGTACTTCGCGGGGCGCACACCTGACGAAGGCGTAGAGCTCTGGCGTTCCGATGGGAACGCCTCGGGCACGCAGATGGTGATCGCCTACGGCACCGGATCGTCCAGCGCATCCTTGTCGCGAGGTGGTGTGCTGCCGGACCGCGCATTCGTGTTCACAGCGAACTCGGTCACGCGGTCCATCACGGACCCGAACTTGCCCCCGGTCGACCTGCCGATGGCACGCACTTGGTGGGCCGAAGTCGTCGGCGACCGCTTGTTGGTCATGGCGGAAACGACGGCACGTACGTCCAGTTCGCTGTTCCTGACGGACGGTACGGCCTCGGGAACGACCGTCGTGCACAGCGGCTTCACGCGCTTCTCTTCCAGCGACCGGACGCAGCTGCCCGACGGCCGCATCTTGTTCGTGACCGGGACCGAACTCTGGGTAACCGACGGCCAGGCGGCCGGGACGAACCTAGTACTCGGCACACTGCCTTCGTCGCCGTCCGATTTGGTGAGTGCCGGTCCCGGTGCATTCTTCCAAGCCTCTGGAAACAGCCTCTGGTTCACCGACGGCACTGCAACGGGCACGCAGTTGCTCGCCGTCCTTGCCAGCCCCATCGTCGCGCCGACTGCTTTCGCCGGGCGCCTGTACTTCGCCGCGAGTGACGGCGTCGCGGGACTCGAGTTGTGGACCTCCGACGGAACGGCGGCGGGAACGGCCCAGTTGGTCGACATCGATGCCGGGCCGGGTTCCAGTGAGCCCAAGTCGTTCACGGTGGTCGACGACCGACTTTTTTTCAGCGCCGAACGCCCTGCCGAAGGGCGGGAACTCTGGTCGACGGACGGAACCGCGGCCGGCACCGTCCTCGTGGCCGACCTCGTCCCGGGGACGGAGTCGAGTTCCCCCACTGCTCTGTTCTCGGTGGGAACGCGCCTGGTGTTCAGCGCGCATACACCGAGTGAGGGGAACGAGCTCTGGGTGAGCGACGGCTCCGCAGCTGGCACCCTACTCTTGAGCGCTGCGGGTCCAGGGCCGTGGGGCGATTCCGTGCAACCCATCGGCGTGCTTGGCAACCGACTGCTGGTACGCGCGACGCACCCGAGCGCGGGAAGCGAGCTGCACGCCATTCCGCTCTCGGCGACCGGCGCCGCCTACTCAGATACCTACGGACACGGCGGTGTCGGGTCAGTGGGCCGGCCGAGCATGTTCGCGTTGGCGCCGCCCCAACTGGGCAGCACGAACTCGGGCGCCGGCGTGCGCCAGACGCCCATCGCGACCGCCGCGGGCCTCGTGCTTTCCGGGGCCAGCGCGCGCTCACCACTTGGCGGAGAGTGTTTTCTGTACGTAGGAAGCACCGACGTGGTCTTGGCAACCCTTACCGACGCCGGTGGCAGCGCCCGCATCACCCTACCGATCCCGAACGCACAGGAACTGCTCGGAGCCGACGTCTTCTCGCAGTTCGCGATCGCCGATGCGGGTGCATGCTTCGCCGGGATCATCAACTTCAGCAACGGCCTTCGTCTACACCTGGGGCTCTAGAAGAGACAACGCATGACCAGAACCATCCTCCTCGCGTTCCTCACGGGCTCCCTGATTGCGCAAACGCCCCACTTGCTCCTGGATGTGAACGGACATATGGCCGGCACGTCGTCCATGCCACGACACATGGTCCCCCACAACGGGGCGACCTTCTTCGTGGCGACGACCGCTGCGGGAGAGGAACTGTTCGTCACCGACGGCACTGCCGCAGGCACGCACCTCGTCCGCGACATCGTGCCCGGCCCCGGGAGTTCGTCTCCCCAGGAGCTGACATCGGCGGCGGGCGTCATGTTCTTCACCGCCGACGACGGATTGAGCGGCCGCGAGTTGTGGGTCACAGATGGCACCAGCGCCGGCACCTTCGAGATCGAGGTCTTTCCCGGTGCTTCGTCATCGGCACCGGCCGATCTCGTAGAATTCGGCGGCCTGCTGTACTTCAGCGCGGAGTCGGTGACGCGCGGGCGCGAACTTTGGCGCAGCGACGGCACGCGTGCCGGAACGACGCTCGTCGCCGACATCCGCCTTATCGGCTCTTCCGCACCTGCGCAGCTGACGGTATTCGGCAACCACCTCGCATTCACCGCCACCGACAACAGCACGGGTCGAGAGCTGTGGATTACGGATGGAACGGCATCGGGCACACACCTCGTCACCGACCTCCGCCCTGGCGCAGAGGACGGCACGGGCCTCGGCTTTCTCGTCGCGAGCAACGGCTTGCTATTGTTCAGCGGAAACGACGGGACGACCGGGTGGGAACTGTTCGCAAGTGATGGCACTGCCACCGGCACACGCTTGGTCCGCGACATCGAGCCTGGCCCGGCAGACTCCCGACCGGACACATTCGCCACTTTGGGAAACGTCGTGGTGTTCGCGGCCACTACTGCTGCGCAAGGCCAGGAACTGTGGCGCTCGGATGGCACGACCGCCGGCACCTTCCTACTGGGCGACAACAATCCTGGCCCGAACTCGTTCTTTCCACGTCTCATGGTAGCCACCTCCAACCTGATCTTCTTCGTCGGTCGAGAGACCCTGCACGGTGAGGATCTGTGGGCTACCGACGGCACGGTCGCCGGCACGCACTTCGTTGCTGAGACGTCGGTCGGCTTCCATTCTCCCCAAGGCCTCACGGCCTTCGGCAATCGCATTCTCTTGCAGGGGAACAACGGCCACGGCAGCGAGCCTTGGATCAGCGACGGCACCGACGCCGGGACGTACGAAATCGCCGACCTCAGTCCAGGCGACTCCTCCCCCGACCAGTTCGCGGTCGATCACACGGGCACTCGTGCCTTGTTCTCAGGACGTCACCCGGTCTTCGGCAATGAGCTGTGGATGACCGACGGGACCGCCGCGGGCACGACGTTCGTCGCGAACGTCGATGGGCCAGAGTCCACTGCGTCGTCGCGCCCGAATCGCCTCGTGACGGCGGATCGATTCTCGGTGTTCGTAGCTGACGACGGGGTCCACGGATTCGAACCCTGGATCACCGATGCCACGACAGCGGGAACACGCCTGCTCGCCGATATTCTGCCTGGCTCCTCTGGGTCGATGGCGGTCGAACAGGGAACCTTCGTGCCCGCTCGCGGTGGCGTGTTCTTTCTTGCTGATGACGGAGTGCACGGTCTCGAGCCGTGGTTCTCGGACGGAACAACGACGGGCACCGTCTTGGTGGCCGACATCTACCCGGGCCCCCAGACCTCGGCGGTCGCGGAGATGACCGCGGTCGGCGACCGCCTGTTCTTCACCGCATTGTCCCCGTCGAGCGGTCGCGAGCTTTGGAGCAGCGACGGTACACCGGGGGGCACACGAATCGTATTCGAGCTCGGCGCCGGCGCGCTATCGACTGCAGTCTTCCGCTTGGCCGCCTTCGGGTCACGCCTGGTCATGGTCGTGGATGACGTCACCCACGGCGCCGAGCCGTGGATCACTGACGGCACCGCAATGGGTACGATGCTGCTTCGTGACATCGCTCCTGGCGCGGCAACGTCGGAGCCCCTTGCCTTTACTGCGGCTGGCGACAAGCTGTTCTTCACCGCCACCACGCCCGCCGCCGGCATGGAACTTTGGGCGACAGACGGCACCTCGGCAGGCACCAACCTCGTGGCCGACATCATTCCAGGTCCGACACCGTCATTGCCTGACCAACTTGCCGCGACGCATGGCGGCATCTACTTCGTCGCCGTGCATCCGACACTGCAACAGCAGGTGTGGTTCAGTGACGGCACCGCAGCCGGCACTATGTCGGTAACCAGCCGGCCGTTCGGCGGTACGGCCCGACCGCGCAACATCGTCGTTCTCGACGGTGGCGTCTTGTTCCAATGGTCCACCGACTTGTGCCGTCTCGACCCCACCGATCCCACGGGCATGACCATTCTCACCAATGGGTTGCCGAACATTACCATGACGGCGGTCGGGTCGCGGTACGCTTGGTTCGGCTTCGATGTAGGTGGTCGTGTGCAACTATGGCGCAGTGACGGCACCGGTGCTGGTACGCTTCATTTCGCGGACATCGACCCCTATGGCAGCTCCAATCCGCACTCGTTCTGCGCGTCGATCGGCCGCATGCTTTTCGTTGCCGACCACTCCGACTACGGCCAGGAAGTGTGGGAACTGGAGACAGGTGCATTGGCACGCTTTTTCGGTCATGGCTGCAGCGACCGTGTGCTTCCACCCACGTTCACGGCGACCGACCCTGTGCTCGGCAGATCCATGACGTTGCGCGGCTCGTCTGCCGTGGGATCAGCCACGGTGCTGGTGTCTCTGCCCTCGGGCGGCGCGACCAGCGTGGGCGGCTGTCAGATCTACTTGTCACCGCTGGCATTGACGACCTTGTTCACAATTCCCGTCACCTCCTCCTGGCGGATTGCCGTTCCATTGCCGGGAGTCGCCGCGTTGAGCGGCGTACGATTACTCTCGCAGGTCGTATTCGGGCCCAGCACGGCCCCACCCGGTGCCGATCTCAGCAACGCGTTGGAATTGACCCTCGGATTCTGAGCAGGCGTTCGCGATCAGGATCCGACGCGAATCGGACGAGCCTGTTCTTGAACGACGCGGTCGAATGCGCGGTCCCCATCACCGGAGGACGGGAGGCGCTCTTCGTGCAGCTGTCGAGGGTCGACGTGGGGCAGCACCTCGTGGAGTCGACCGACGGCGCAACTGCCGCGACCGACGTCGTGCTTCCGCACGTCGTCAGTCGGCGAGCGAAGACAGCGCCGGTGGACATCAGCTCGCCATTGGCGGGAACCTGCTCCGCTTCACTCGCCACGGCCCGAGGGACGGCCTACCATCGACGAGCTCGACCTGACCCCGGTGCGCTCGCTCGCCGGAGTCTGCGCGACCTGCCGGTGAGCACCCGGCCGGCTGCACGCAGTACTTCTGGACACTCGGTTGCCCGGCCTCGGTAGGGATGGACCCGCAAGGACGACGAACATGCTCGACACTCTCCCACCCGCCTGCCGGTTGACTTCCGTGGTGTCCTTGCTCGCGTTGACAAGCGCATCGACGCTGGCCCAGGACGGCGCGCAAACGCCGCGACCGGCGACGGAGACGGCCTCCGCGTCCGACGCGCAAAAGCCCGTGAAGGTGTTCATTCTCATGGGTCAGTCGAACATGGTTGGCATGGGCGAGGTTGGGCCCGAGACCACCAAGGGGACGCTCTCCTACCTCTGCAAGCGGGAGGGCAAGTACCCGCACTTGTTGGACGCGGCTGGCAACTGGGCGGTGCGGGACGACGTCTGGTACGTGCAGGTCACCGTCGGCAAGACGCAGCGATGGCTGCAACCGATGCCCAAGAAGACCATCGGACCCGAGCTGCAGTTCGGGCACGTCATGGGGCAGATCCACGACGAGATGGTACTCGTCATCAAGGCCGCGCAGGGCAACCGCAGCCTGGGCTGGGACTTCCTGCCGCCGGGCAGCGAACGGTTCACGTTCGACGGCAGGACATACGCCGGCTACGAGGACTCGCCTGATTCGTGGATCGAGGGACAACCGAAGAAGGAGGTCAACTGGTACGCGGGCAAGCAGTACGACGACTGCGTCCGCGACGTCCACGAGGTCCTCGACAACCTGCCGCGCTTCTTCCCGGACTACCATGACCAGGGCTACGAGGTAGCGGGATTCGTCTGGTGGCAGGGACACAAGGATCAGAATCCGGCGCATGCCGGCCGCTACGAGAAGAACCTCGTGTGCCTGATCAACTGCCTGCGCGCCGAGTTCAAGGCACCGCGGGCGCCGTTCGTGCTGGCCACCATCGCGTTCAACGGCTGGAAGCTCTCCGGCGAGGGAGCGACGATCGCCGATGCTCAGCTCGCGGTCAGCGACAAGGGCAAGCACCCGGAGTTCGCCGACAACGTGCGGACCGTGGAGGCGCGCGACTTCTGGCGCGACGCCGCCGACTCACCGCGGAACCAGGGGTACCACTACAACCGCAACGCCGAGACGTACATGGCGGTCGGCAATGCTCTGGGCCGGGCCATGGCAGAGCTTCTGGGCAAGCAGCCGGGTGACCTTGACTCGCGGCGGTCCCGCACTGGCCGCTGAGCCCGGCTCAGGGGAGCCGACGACGGTGATCTGCCGCAGGCCGAGCGCCGGGGCGCAGTGGAAGGAACCGTGCGGATCGCAGTGCAGAACACGGCGCGACCAGCCAGACAGAGCGCAGGCCTGCGGCTGACGTCCACGGCGCGCCGGCCCCGGATGTCCGGCCATGCGTTTCGACCTCGCCCCGTTCTCCACCATCGTCTCCAGCGGCGGCGGTCCGCGCTTCTCCGGAGCGATCACCGCCGATTCGACGCGCCGCGCACCTATCCCTCGCGCTCGAACTCGAAGCGCCGCGGGGTCCCGCCCTTGGAGAAGCCTATCGTGGCGCTCAGCCGTCCGTCGGCCGACAGCTCGTACACGATTCGCTTCGGGTAGTCGTGGCGCGGGTTGTCGAACACCGCGCGTGTCGGGCTCAGCTCGGTGAGCACGAACTCGGTCGCCGCTCCGCCGCCGGGCTGCGCGACGTAGACCAGGCCGCCGTCGCGCTCGACGATGCGCAGGTACTCGAAGGCGCCCATCCTGCCCCGTGCGACCGTCCGCGACACGGCGAGCATCGCGCCGCCGAGCGGCGGGCTCCACCGCTCTTCGATCGACGTCGTGCCCGACGCGCCCCTCGTGCCGACCCACGCACCGGCCAGCCAAGCCAGACCTGCGATCGAGGCCTTCGCCGGCGCGGGGAGCGCGATGTCCTCCGCGTGGCGGTACAGGGCCACCGACTCCGACTTCGCGGCCGGCCCGGACGCGGCGCGTACGACCAGTCCGTCGGCTGTCACCCGAAACGTCCTGCGGATCAGCCCGTCGGGCGCAGCGTCGGCACTGCGCACGAAGTCGACCTCGTACGTGAACGCACCGTCCTTCCACGAGCCTCGGTAGCGCGAGACCTTCTGCCCCTCGGTCACTGCGGTGATCGAGCCATCGAGGCCAACACGCACGTCGGTGTGCCCGGAGCCGTGGCCGCGCACCAGGACCACCGCGTTCTCCTCGGCGCGCAGTGAGAACTTCACGCTCATCGGCGGGCCGAGCTTCTCGAGGGCACGGCCCTCGGTGCGATCCTCGACGTAGATCCACTCGCCGTCCAATGCGCGCAAGCCGTCCTGCTGGGCCGAAAGTCCGTCTGCGGCACGCGCCGCCGAGGGCGCGCCCAGGGCGGCGAGGAGTGCGAGCGCCGTCGCCGGCCAGGTGTGCGAGAGCATCGTGGAGTCGCCTTTCGTGTCCTGATCAACGAGGGTCGGCACCGGTGGCCAAGACTCTGTCCGTCCAACGACCGGGGCCGCTCGGCGCGAGCAGCGACGGAAGTGTATCGCCGAGGCGGGACGGTAGCCCCACCGCTCGTCCGCGGAGGGCGGCCCGAGCGCTCGGCGTCACGGCGTCTCCGGGTGGCGGCCAATCACTTCGCGGTCGCCGGCTAGGATCCGTGAGTCCCATGACCGACCCTCGCCGCGCGCCTCTCCCGCCGGCCCGCCTCGCCGCGGGCTTTGCCGTCGTCGCCGCGCTCGCCGCGGGGCCGGCAGCGCAGGACGCGCCAAGGCCGACGCTCAACGTCCTGCTCCTGACCGTAGACGACATGGACGCGCGCACGCCCGGCGTGTTCGGCGGCCTGGTGCCCGGCGTCACGCCGAACATCGACCGCCTCGCCGCCGAAGGCATGCGCTTCGAACACGGCCATGTCGCCGCCGCGATCTGCCAGCCCTGCCGCCAGGCGCTGATGACCGGGCGCTTCCCGCACGCGGTGAGCCCCAAGGGCGGGTTCGACGCGGTCCGCGCCGACGTGCCGACGCTGCAGGAGCAGTTGCACGCTGCCGGCTACTTCCAGGGGATCCTCGGCAAGGAGAAGCATCTGGCGCCGGCGCGGCGGTTCTGCTGGGACGCCGTGCGCGGCGAGGCCGAGGTCGGGCGCGACCCGGCGCGGTTCTACGAGTTCGCCAAGGAGTTCTTCGCCGCGGCGAAGACCAACGGCAAGCCATTCTTCCTCATGGCCAACTCGCACGACCCGCACCGGCCGTTCCCCGGCTGCGACGCCGACGCGAAGCCGCTGGAGCGCGACGCGCGCGGTCGACCGATCGGCCGACCAAGTCGCTTCTTCCGGCCCGACGACGTCGTTGTGCCCGGCTTCCTCCCGGACCTGCCTGACGTCCGCCGCGAACTGGCGCGCTACTACACCTCGGCGCACCGCGCTGACGACACGGTCGGCATGGTCCTGCGCGCACTGCACGAGGCGGGCCTCGACGACTCGACGCTGGTCATGTTCCTCACCGACAACGGCATGGCCTTCCCGTTCGCGAAGACGAACACCTACCTCGCCAGCACTGCGGCTGCATGGATCGTGCGCTGGCCTGGCAGGGTGAAGGTGGGATCGGTCGACCGCACGCACCTGATTTCCGGCGTCGACTTCGCCCCGACCATCCTCGAGGCCACCGGCGTGCCCGCGCCGCCCGGAATGCATGGCCGTTCGTTCCTGCCGCTGCTGGAGGACGGCGAACAGGCGGGCCGCGACGTCGCCTTCACCGAGATCAACTGCATCGCCAGCGGCGTCGCCTACCCGATGCGATGCGCGCGCGAGACGAAGCTCGCTTACATGTGGAACGGCTGGGCTGACGGCAGCAAAGTCTTCAAGAACGAGTCGCAGGCCGGGCTCACGTTCAAGGCGATGCAGGCCGCCGCAGAGAACGACGAAGCCCTCGCCGCGCGCGTACACCTGTTCCAATACCGCGTGCAGGAGGAACTCTTCGACTGCGAGGTCGACCCCTCCTGCCTGCACAACCTGATCGCCGACCCGGCACATGCGGCCGACGTCGCGCGCCTGCGTCAAGCCCTACTGCGGCACATGCAGGCGACGGCCGACCCCCAGACCGACGCGTTCCGGCGGGTCTTCTGAACGCGCGGAAGAGCGGCGCCACGTCAACCCTTCACGCACCCTGCGAACAGGTTGACACGTTCGTCCTCGAAACGGATCGACGTGCAGTCGCGGCCGAACTTGGAGGCGCGCATGAGGGCGTTCATGTCGGCCTCGGACCGATGGATCAGCTGCCACTCGAAGACGTGATCCATGAGCGCCTTGTCGACGTTGTCGGGATGGAAGTTGCCGAGGATCACGCGTCCGCCGGGACGCAGCCGGTCGTGGATCCAGTCGAGGAGCATGACGACGAACTTGTCGGCGAAATAGTCGATGAGGCCGATGCTGTAGATCAGGTCCTGCGGTTGCAGGTCCAGCTTGCGCCGCCCCATCGCCAGGTAGACGAGGTTCTCGTTGTGCAGATCGAACTGGCGACGCAGTCCACGCTGCTCGACGCGCTCGCCGACGAAGGCGAGTGCCTGCAGGTCGATGTCGACACAGGTGGCCTTCAGGGTGGTCGGGTCCTGCAGCGTGCCGAACACGTCGAACAACTCGGCCGCCGGCCCGCTGGCCAGGCTGGTCACGTGTGTGCGTTCGCCCTGCCGCTCCGTCATCGCGTTCGCGATCTCTTCCGCCAGCAGGCCGCGCCGATTCATCACGGCCCGGTTCGCGGGGCGGGTGCGGAACGCCCGGTCGAGCGCCGGGCCGAGGCGCCCGGTTCCGCCCGGCTGGTTGCGGTACATGATCTCGATCGTCATGAAGTCGCCGGCGTAGCCACGGGGCTTGCGGTACATCCGATCGGCGACCTCCGACAACAGGAGGAAGGGCAGCAGCTCGCGTTGTACTCGTTGACCCAGCACGGCGCGCGTGTGCGGATCGAGTGAACTACGGTCGCCGATGTGTTCCGCCAGCAGCGTCGCGAACGTCGCCATGCCGTCGGTGATCTGCGCCTGCACGTCGTCCGGCACGACGTCCCCGTGCTTCGAGGCGAGCTTGTCGGCATTCACCATCAGCGTCTTGAACGCGGTGAGTTGGGTTTCGAGGGCGCGCCAGGCGTCGGCGCCTGCCCCCAAGTCGTCCGTCGTCGTGGCCGCCTCCAACCGCGTCGTGCGCCGCAACCGCTGGCTGAGGACAAGGGCCAGGGCCCGGTAGAGCCGCGCAGCGAAGCCCGGATCCAACGCCGAGTGCTGGAGCAGCGCGGAGTGCGCGAGTTCCAGGAGCCGCGTGTCCTCGACCGCCGTCACCGTTGCCGACGCCGCCGTGCCTTCGAGCAGAGCCATCTCGCCAATCAGCTCCCCTGGCCCCAGGCGGGCGATCGTGCGCTCGGGAGCGGCGCCGACCGTGACGGCGACCTGCCCGCTGAGAACCAACCACAGCGCGTGCGGGTTCGCGCCTTCGGCGACGACCACACTCCCAGCGCTCACGGGCCGCTCCGAGGCGACGTCGAAGATCCAAGCGGCGTCCCCGTCGGTGAGGGAAGAGAGGAGTCGAAGGGCGTCGTGCATCGGGAGGGAATCAGGGTAGCGGGACGGCGTGTCAGGTACCGCCGAAGCGAGCGGGCACCACGATAAGGTCGATCGTGACGACCTCCAGAGCGAGGCACTGGTCCTGCAGCCCGACAGCCGCCACCCGTCCGGACGCGTTGGACCTCGCCCGGGGGCGGCAGGACACCATGGAGCGAGGGACGCCAGTGCCGGGAGCATCGCACAACGTCCAAGGGCAGCGGGCTGGAGAGATCGAGAAGCCGAGTCGTGCGTCGAATGCGACTCAGAGGAAGTAGCGGAATGCAGCGCAACGCCATCGCGCCACGCAAAGTCACCATCTCGATGACGAGAGCCGTGGTCGGTACGGACCGGTTGCAGAGGAGCAGGGACATCGAGGACCCGGCAGGACCACCCCGTAGGCGCAATGCGGCTCGGCATTTTTGCGTTCTTTTCTGCCAATCAGCCGACCAGCTCCCCGAGAGACGCCTGCGCGACTTCCAGACTCGATGCACGTGCGTCCTGCTCAGGTCGAGTGACGTCCCGGTTTCATCCTGGTTCAACTCGGCGAAGAACCGCACCTCGACGATGCGCGCGCACCGATCGTCGAGCGCCACCCAGTTCCAAACTGGCTGCCGGGGGCACTTCGTGCGCGGGCTCATCGTGCACGTGTGCGCAGAGTGGGAGATGGAAGGTCGGTCGGCACGGAAAACCACGCTCCTTCTCGCGCTTGTATGCTCGAACCCGGCCGCAGCCACCGCTCATGACGAAGCCACCGTTTCTCACTCTTCTGCTCCTCACCAGCCTCGCGGCGCCTCGGCTCGGGGCACAAGCGGTCGACTCCGCCCCCTCCCGAGTCCTCGTCGGCCGGATCCTCGGCCAAGACACCGGCGCGCCCGAACAACTCGAAGCCGTGCGACGCCTCGCCGCCGATCCCGACCTCCCCGGGGTCCCGGTTCTCGTCCATAGTCTCGCCGCAGGAATCGACGAGAACATCCAGCGCCGCGCGACGCTGGCATTGCTCGCGCTGGGCGGGATCGCCACGCCAGCTCTGGTCGAGGCCCTGAAGGCCGACGATCCGGTTCAGCGTCGCAACGCTGCTGGCATCCTCGGCCTCGTGGCGGACCCGACAGCGCTGCCCGCTCTTCGCGAGGCTGCGCACGGCGATGCCGACGAGGCGGTCCGCAACGTAGCGCAGTCCTCGCCGTCGATCGCGGGCGCGTCGTCGACGATGCCGACGGATCCGCGCCTGGCGGCTCTGCGCGCGTCGTTGGCACCCGACCCGGGCGCTGCCGAAGGCGAAGGGGCCGCGACGGAACCGGCGAGCGTCGAGGCATCGCCCCCGGCGGCCGACGACCCCGTCCACCTGAAGGTGGCGCGCGGCGCGTCGATCCTCGTCCGGCTCACGGAGGAGGCCGGCAGGAACATCACGCAAGTCCGCGTCGCGCAGGGTACGCGGACCGTGGTGTCGACGACGGTGACCGGGCAGGTTGGGCCGTGGCTCGTCGGTAGCCGCGAGTTGAAGCTCAGCGCAGCGGCGACGGCAGACTTGGGCTTCTACCGAGTCGAGGGCCTCGAACGCGGGCAGGTGCGCTACGTGCTGCCGATCAGCCTGGAAGTCACGAGCGGCGTTTCCAGCAGCTTCGCGAGCGTGCCGACGCAGACCGACCTGCAGCGCCAAGCGAGCGCCCGACCGATGCAACGCGCGCGACTCTTCATGGCCGAACCGATGATCAACATGGCGGCGTATCGGCGCGGCCTCACCAGCTTCACGATGGATCCGGTGCTCGCCACTGCGGCCACCGGCCGATCGACGCTGGAGTACGTGCGCCCCGCCACGGTGACCGGCAGCTTCGACTTCACACTCACTCCCGGCGAGGTCCCGCCGCCTTGGATCGACATGGTGATCCCCGAGGGTGGCACGGGCCACGTCGGCCAGACGATCGAACTGCGCGGCGGAGACCTGCCCTGCCCGCTCCACCGCGATGCCATCACGGTGTTTCTCGGGAACGTGTCGCTCACGGTCGTCGAGTCCACGCCGAAACGCGTACGCGCGAGGCTGCCGAGCACGGCGATGACGGGTACGCTGCGCGCGATCCGCGTCAGCGATGGGATGGAAGTGATCGCCGTCGCGAACTACGCCGTCGCGCCGTTCAGACCCTTCGCCTACTTCGAGGCCGATCCGTCCGGCTACTCCGCGATGAACGCGTACCTGTTGGCAATGGCTTCGCAGCGCGCCTACGTGGACACGAGTGGCGCCTCGCCTGAGACTCCGTCGGACTACGAAAGTCGCGTGCGGACGGAGTTCGAGACCCTCGGTGTGGAAGTGCTCGACGTCCTGCACGATGGCAGCTTCGTCTCTGGCACCGCCTGGTTGCCCGACACGCAGGGATTCATCCTCCAGACCGACCAGGCGATGATCATCGCGCTGGCAGGGACGCAGCACTTCAACCTCTCCGATCTGAACAGCGATTTGTTGGCCGTGCCGTTCTGGGACACAGGGCTGCCGGGCTATCCGCCGGTGCACAAGGGATTCTGGTTCGCTGGCGACGTGGTCTACACGCGCATCCGAAACCGGGTGAGGGCGGCCGGCACGCGCAGGGTCTGGCTTACAGGCCACAGCCTGGGGGGGGCCATGGCCACGCTGATCGCTCTGCGCTTGCAGATCGACCTCACGCTCGATCCGACGTGTTCGGTCAGGCCACGCGGCATCATGACGTTCGGGGCACCGAGAGTCGGATGCGTGAGCGTTCCTTCGTTCCTGCAAGCTTACGACGCCTTCTTCAACATCTCGGGGGCGCCCACGCGCGGGTGGAGAGTGGTCCGTGTCGGCGACGCCGTGCCGAAGTTCCCGACTGCGTTCCACCATGCAGGGCGACTGGCCGTCCTCAACGGGGGCACTGTCGAGATCGCCAACCCGTCGGACTCCTACGCAGTGGTGAACCCCGTGTCCGGGCTCGGCACGATCCACTTCGCCTACTTCGATGAACTCGAGGCACTGATGCGCCAGACACCCACGGGCATGGCCTTCTCGAGTCTCTGGCCAAAGGCGAAGGTGTTCTAGCAACTCGTCTGGCCCGCTTCCGGCGCCGGCGGACAGCACCCGGAGTGCCACGTAGCCCGGACGTCGCCTATCGTTCGGCGATGTTCCTCTCGGCCATGGTTGTCGCGTCGTCGGTCGTGACGCCGTATCTGCAGGATCCGGCAGCGCCGCCGACCGACCCGGTTGCGGGCCTTGCCGCCGCCATCGACCTACCGACCCGCGAGGCGCGACGGCGCGCGGCCGAGCTCTTGGCGGAACGTGCGGAGCCGCTGGCGACCTGGCTGAAGGCAGCGCGGGCGCTGCGGCCTCGGCCGACGCCGGCCGACGCCGAACGTATCGACGAGCACACGCTGCGTTACCGTACGAAGCTGTGGCTGCAGGAGGCGGAACGTCCGGCCGAGATCTGGGTGCGCGTGCCGCCGGACGTCGACGCCTCGCGGCCGCTGCCGCTGCTGCTGGTGCGTCACGCCGCGGGCGGGACCGGCGAAACCGCGCTGCACCAGTGGGCGCCGCTGGCCGAGCGCTGTGGGCTGGTGCTGGCGGCGCCGACCGAGACCTACGAGTCCTACCGCAAGGAGGGCTGGGCCTACATGCCCGACGCCGCCGACGGCGTGCTCGAAGCGCTGCGCTTCGTGCGACGGCATCACGACATCGACGAGGCGCGCGTGTTCCTCGGCGGCGTCGGCGGCGGCGGGCACATGACATGGGACGTCGGTGCGCGGCACGCCGACCTGTTCGCCGGGCTGTTGCCGGCCAACGGCAGCCCACGCACCGGCAACGCCCTCAACGAGTGCAACACGATGTTCCTCGAGGCTCTCGCCAGCGTACCGGTGCGCGCGCTGCGCTGGCCGCCGAACGAACCTCGCCTCGACGAGCACGTCGCGCGGGCGCTGCTGCTGCTGCAAGGCCTCGGCAACCGCGCCGCCGAACGCATCGACTGCCGCGACGAGGCCGACGCGCTGGGCGAAGGCGGGGTGGCGCGCAGGTGGTTCGAGCGCACACGGCAGGTGCCGCAGCGCGTCGTGCGGGTGCCCGAGCTGTGTTGGACGCCGCATCGCCGCGACTGGGGCCGTGCGCACTGGGTCGAGATCCTCCGCGTCGACCCCAAGGTGCGGGTGCCCTTCCCGCCGCCGTTGTCGGCGACGCGGCTGCGCGGCCGCGACGCGCGCGGCCAGCGCGATCTGCTCGACGCGACGATCCGCGACCGGCAGCCGTGGCTGCGGATCGAGGCGCGCGGCGGCGGCCGCTTCGACGTGCGCGACCGCCACGTGCACCAGCTGCGCATCCTCCTGACGGAGACGACCCGCCGGGACGCCATCGAGATCAAGTGGCGCGGCGAGACGCTGCGGAAGCCGGCACCGGAGAGCGCGGCGGTGCTGCTGCGCGAGTTCGTCGAGCGCTTCGACCGCACCTTCCTGCCGATTGCGGAGGTGGTGCTGCCGTGAGCCGGATCACCTCCACGGCAGCTCCAGGAGCAGCCGCCGCGGCGCGCCGTCGGGCCGTGGTTTGACTTCGACCGCGCGCTTGCTGGCGCCGATCATCTGCGCCTGCTGGATCGGCGCCCCACCGAGGTGGGCGTACACTTGGTACGAGCCGAACGGCACGCGTGGCAAGGTGAACTCGCCTTGCGCGTCGGTGCGCACCTCGATGCGGATGGCGGGGTAGGCGAGTGGACCCTCGCCCACCATGTCCGTCGACTCCAGCACGACGATCGCGTCGGCCATGCACTTGCCGGCGCGCTGCACCGCACCGGAGACCACGCCGCCGGCCAGCATGGGCAGCTCGCCGAGCTCCTTGTCGGCCTTGCCCTTCACGGCCACCTCGCGTCGCAGCTCCGCCCAGTCGGCGTGCGTCGCACGCAGCAGGTAGCGACCAGGAGCAACGTTGGCGATGCGGAAGGTGCCGTCGTCGCCGGTGCGCACGGTCTTGCACGTCACCGGCGCGACCAGCATCGCGCCGATCGCACGCACGAACGGATGCTGGTTCGCCTCGTTCCGATCCAGCGTGCAGAGTTCGGCGCCCGCCACCGGCTTGCCGTCCGGCGTGGTCACCGTGCCGGTCAGCGTGCCCCCTTCGCGCAGGCGTACCGTCAACTCGATCGGCTTCCTCGCCGGCAGCTCGAGCTTCCTGCTGACGGTCAACGCGCCGCAGTCGGCCTCGACGAACAGCACGAGCTGTCCGTCGGGCAGGTCACCGAGCCGTACGTGGTCGCCGGCGAAGTCCTTCGGCTGCAGCGCGCGCCAGTCCTGACCGGGCAGCGCGGCGTAGCGTTCGTTCTCGGCGACGACTCCGCAGACCCGCACCCGCAGGTCCTGAACCGGGCCGCCCTTGGCATCGAGCACGCGCAGACGCACCTCGCGCACGCTCGGCGGCAGCTGGGAGCGCGCCGGCACAGCGGCGCAAACCACGGTCGTGACGGTGGCGAAGAGGCCCGCGAACGGGCGTGGCGTCGTGGCGGGCATCGGGGTCGCGTCGAACGGGGTGCACGATGGTAGCCGGTGTGCTCAGGCATGGCGAATTCGGCACCGTGACACTTGCACGCCCTGCAGACTTCGCGCGCGCCGCGAGGACTCGCCGCACTTGCACCCCAGGGCACCGCGCGCCGAGTCCGCGTCGGGCTCAAGGCGTCAAGGCCAGCGACACTGCGTTGGAGGCGGTCCAGGAGGTGGGCTCGACCCAGGCGAAGTGAGCCAGGACGCCGGTGGCCGAAGGAATTCGCGGCAGCGTGAAGGTCGCAGCGGCGCGGCCTTGAGCGTCGAGTGTGCCGACGAAGCCCGGCAGGCTGCTGCTCAGCGTGCTGAACCCGTCGAGATTGAGCGGCAGTAGGCCGCCGCTCGGCAGGCGCGTGCCCGGGCGTGTGCCGCTCAGCGAACCGAGTAGTGCGAAGACGGCCTGGGCGCCAGCCGCACCGGCGTCGAGTTCGAGTCGTACCGAACCGCCGACTGACGCGGAGATCGACGGCAGATCGCTGCGCAAGCGTTGGGCAGGATGTCGCAGCACCGCCGCCCCCTCGCTGATTGCGGACACCCAAAGGCTGCCTTCGGCGTCGAACCGGCATCGCCCGAGCTGGTAGTGCGGCAGCGGCGAGGTGCCGTACGACCACGTCTGCCAAGCAGCCGGATTGGCGATGTCTCCGGCGACGATCGCCACTCCGTTCGGGAACGGCGGCGTCGCGTTGAAGTCGAGAGCCGCGAGGCCGAGCACACCGTCGGATCGAACGGCGATGCCGGCGACCTGCGGCGCTGGCAACGGCGAGTTGCTCTGATCGAACACGGCGAACGTCTGACCGTCGTAGCGCACGACCCCCTCGTCGGTGCCGAACCATTTCACGTCGTCGGGACCGATCGCCATGACGTTGATCCCCCCCAGATCGAAGAAGAAGTTCGGGTTGGGCAACGGCACGGTCGACCAGGTCGCGCCATCCCAGTGCCACACGTCGAACCACGCCGCCACCCACACATCGCCCCGGCTGTCGGTGGCCATGCCCGGCAGGTTCGAGAACACGTAGGCCTGGATCGGCTCGCGCACCCACAGGCTGCCGTTGAAGCGGAACACCGCGCCGTTCTCGGCGCCGGCGAACAGCACGCCTTGGGCGTCCTCGGCGAACTCGACGAACATGGTCACGCCCATGCCGGTGTTGTTGCGCCAGTCCCAGAAGCCGGTGAACTGGCCACTTCTCGGGTCCCAGCGCGCGATGCCGTTGCCGCCCATCCAACCCGTGCCGTTGCGGTCGAGGTAGAAGGCGCCCATCGGATCGTTGCCGGCGAACGGATAGGGTTCGGAGCCGGCGTTGTGTTCGCCCCAGTTGCGCCAACGGCGGCCGTCGAAGCGCGACAGACCACCCTCGCCAGTTGCGACCCACACGTTGCCCTCGCGGTCGACGTCGAAGTCGTCGATGAAGTAGTCGCAGATCCCGGTGTTGTACGAGTTGTAGTCGCGGATGAGATTGCCGTTGCCGTCGAAGTGGCCGACGGCGCCGATGGTGCCCACCCAGACGTCGGTACTCGTCGGGTCGGGCGTGATGTCGAACACCTGATTGAGACCGGTGGCCCACACCTGGAAGCTGGCACCGAAGTCGGTGCTGCGGCGGATGGTGCCGAGCCAGTCGCCCAGATAGACAGCGCCATTGTCGTCGATGCCGATGGCGGTCGGGGTGGTGGCGATCGGGTACCTGGTGAAGGTGCTACGGTCGAACTTCCAGAACGAGTTACCGCCGCCGACTCCGGCGCGCAGCCAGATGTTGCCGGCGGTGTCCTCGGCAATCTCGCCGAAGCGGCCGACGCTGCCACCGTGCAGCGTCCAGGATGCGCCGTCGAATTCGGCGACGCCGTTGAGCACGTTGTTGGCGACCCACACGTGCCCCAGGTGGTCGACGAGCACGTCGCTCAGCGCGTTCCACGGCGGGCTCCACGGCAGCTCGACGCCGACCGTGTAGCGTCGCCAGATGGCGCCGTCGAACTCGAAGATCGCGGCGCTGTTGCTGTTCACCGTCGAGTTGTTGAGCCACACGTGACCCCGCAGGTCGATCGCCACGCTGCGCACGTCATCGTGCAAGAGCGGCGCGTTGGCCGCGGTGTAGAGCGTTCGCCGGCCACGGTCGTAGTGCAGAAGGCCGTTGCCGGTGGCGATCCATGCCGACCCGTCGCCGGCCCAGGCGATGTCGTTGGGAAAGGCAGAGGGGAAGCTGCCATCGACGTTGGACAGCGTCGTCCAGGTGTCGGTGGGGCGGTGGTAGAGCCCGAATCCGCCCTCGGACCAGAACGGCCAGCGCGCGCCGACCCAGAGCAGACCGTCGGGTGCGACGCGGACCAGGCGGACCTCTTCGCCGGGGATCCCCGTCGATGCGGGTTTCACCAGCTGCCATTGTTGGCACGGACCCTGGTGGCAGAAGGCCGCGAGAGCGAAGACAGCGCCCACGCGGGGGAGGAGGTGGAGAGTCATGACCGTGGATCGGGGAAGGTGCGGGCGAACGGCAACGCCCCGTTCGTCGCAGGTTTTGCACGATCCGTGCCACGTCGGTACTGGCCCGTGTGTCGGGCCTGAAGGTGTTCGCCTTGCGTGCGGCCTCATCCGGAAACCGGACGGCGTGGGTCGCAGGCGTGCGCGGGCGAAGTGGCACCCCCGCGATCCCACGAGCAGCGAACGTGCCGGCATCCGGCTCCGCCTTCTTCCCCCACACCCGACGCAGCTCCCTGCCCGCCGAGCCGGGACGCGAACCGGCTCCTGCCTGGTCCCGTCGAGCCGCGGTCCTCTGTTCCGTGGATGCGCTGCCACGACGTGCACCCAGGGGTCTGGGTTCGTCGAAGGCGCCCGACGACGATCTACGCAAGCACCGCGAAATGCACCCCGCTCGCTCTCGGACGCTCCTCACCGTCTTGCCGGCCGTCGTTGCCGCCGTGCTCTCGACCCAGTCCGTGCGCTCGGGCCGACCGTCGTCGTGACAGTCGTCTCTTCGCCCACCATGGATCGACTCGTTGCGGGGTTGGGCGCAGGTCTGCGCCGGCGGAACCGCGGGCGGGACCAGCCCGAACGCGACAGAGAAGCGTCACGGGCCGGCTCGGCCCGACCTCATCGGACGGACCAGGACTTCGGACACAAGGCGGCGGCGGAGACCTGCCGAAGGTGGAGGCATGGCCCGTGCCCACCCAGCCCACGCTCGCCGATGCCTCGTGGGCGGTCTCCTGATGCTGGCCGCGAGCTGCGTGTCGACCACGTCGGCCGACCTGGAGCACCTCCGACGCGACTTGGGCATTCCGGTGAGCGCCGATGCGGTTCCCGAGGGGCATCGTCCCATCGCCGCTCTCGCGTATGCGCGCACCGGCTTCTACTTCCTCGGCTTCCTCCCGGTCGTATCCGTCGAGCTGGCCGCCGGCGTACGCAAGGTCGTCGAGCAGGCCCGGGCCCTCGGCGCCACCGGCATCGCCAACCTGCACTACGAGTACGAGCCGGCCTCGTCCTTGCGCTTCGTGGTCTTCCCGCTGCCCGATTGGTCGGCGTCGCTGCACGTGACGGCGACCGCGTACGCGCCGCTCGAGCCTGTGCACCGCCCACTGCCGCGCCCGCCGGAAACGCTCGGCGAGCCTGCGGCGCGCCCTGGCCGCTGAACCGAAGGCCTCTGCGCGCCCAAAGGTCGAACGCACGGTCCGCCCAGGAGGCCTCGGCCACACCGACCGCAATGATCTGGTGTGCTTGTCGGTGCCAGCCCGCCCCCGCCGACGGCGACGTCTTGCCGATACGCAGCGCCATCAGCGTCGGTACACTTCCATCGTGACGCCCTACCTGCGGCAAGCCGACGACACCAGCGCCATCGCCGACGACCTCCAGGCTCCACCCGAGCCGTGAAGTTGCACGCCCGCCCGAACCGCAGGCTCTGCCCTCTGTGTCATCCGGCGTCAGGAACCCGCCGGCGACCACCCGACGCGCTCCGAGCGATCGCTGCCCGCGCGGCTGCGCTCCTGCTGCTTGTCGTCGCACACCTGCCAGCGCAGCGGAGGCGGCCGAGCACCGGCCGTCCGCTGCCCGAGTTCGCGGCGGTCGAAGCCGCCGTGCTCGCCAGCATGGACAAGGTCGACGCGACGGCTGCAGTGCTGGCCGTCTCTCGCGACGGCAAGCTGCTGGTGACCCGGGGCTACGGCTTCCGCGACCGCGGCAAGATCGCGCCGACGCCCACCGACGCGCTGTTCCGCGTGGCGAGTATCACCAAGCCGTTCACGGCAGCCGCGGTGCGCGAACTGGTGCGGCAGAAGAAGCTGGCGCTCGACGTCCACGCGCTGGAGACGATCGACCCGGCGATCGTGCCGCACAAGCTCGGTGACGAGCGCGCCCGCCAGATCACCATCGCCCAGCTCCTGACACATCGAGCCGGCTGGGACCGCGCGGCCACGTTCGACCCGGTGTTCAAGCCGCGCGACGTCGGCCGCGCATTGCAGATCGACCGCGACGTGACGCCGCGCGACCTGCTCACCTGGATGCTCGGCAAGGAGCTGCAGTTCACCCCCGGCGAGCGCGAGGCCTACTCCAACCTCGGCTACTGCATGCTCGGGCGCGTGCTCGAAGCGCGCACCGGGCGGCGCACCTACTTCGAGGCCCTGCAAGACCTGGTGCTGCGTCCGGCTGGCCTCGACGACGTGCGCCTCGCCGCGACCGACCGCCGCGACCGGCGAGAGGTCTGGTACTCGTTCACCGAGAGCGCACCGCGGATGGAGGTGCTCGACGCCTGCGCCGGCCTGGTGGCGTCGGCGCCGGCCCTGTGCCGATTCATGGACCGCTTCTGGCTGAGCGGCGAGCCGCGCGCCGCTGGCCAACGCCAGCAGTGGTACTTCTTCGGCAGCCTCTCGGGAACGATGGCGATGGCACGCCAGCACATCGACGGTTGGAACGTGGCGGTACTGCTCAACCGGCGGCGCGACCACGACCACGATGCCGACGAGAAGGCACTGCAAGCGGCGGTCGACGCTGCGCTCGAAGCCCGGAGCAAGAAGTGACCGGCACACGCGTCGATCTCTCGCGGGTGGCGGCCACCGCGACCTCCTCCGGCCGTACTCTCTCGTCATGAGGCCGCTTCTGCTGTCGCATCCCCTCGCACTCGCCATGGCGCTCGCGGTCTCGGCCCAAGACCTGCACCCGAGCGTGCGCGCGCTGCTGGAGCCGCACGGCATTGCCAAGTTCCCGCCGCTGCAACGCCAGGCCCTCGACGCATTCGTTCGCATCGAGGCGGCGCGGGCGCGCGGCGACCTCGCCGAGTCCGCGCGACGACTGGCCGCCCTGTGGCGCCGGCACCCGCGTGGCGGCGGCGACTGGCTGCGCTGTCCGTCCAACACCGCCGACCTCAACGTCGGCTCGCCGCCCTGCTACTACGCCCTGCGCATGCTCGACGACATCGTCGCCTGGCGGCGAGCGCGGGCCGCGCCGGATGCGGTGCCGACCCAGCCGACCACACTGGCGGTCGTGCTGGTCGGCAAGTCGGCCGGCATCGAGCCGCGCAGCTCGGCCGAACTCGAGGCGGGCGGCGGCTTGGAGGTCGAACACGCGCTGCGCGCCGAACTCCTGGCCGAGGACAGCCGGATCGTGCGCGAGTCGCTGGAGCTGTTCGCGGACTACGTCGAGGCGATCACCGGCGGGCGCGCGCCGCTGCGGCTGCGGATCGTGCCGCTGCCGGACCTACGTGTGCGCGTCCAGACCGTGGCCAAGCCCCGCCGGCACGCCGGCCTCGCCGGACACGCGCTCGGCGACGTTTGGGCGGCGCTACCAGACGCCACGCGCGCGAACACGGACTGGTGGTGGGTCATCTATCCGTCGCACGTGCCCGAGCAGTATCCGGACTTCGTGCGCACCGAGTTCATCACCGGTGGCATGACGACCGGTCCCGACGGCGCCTCGCCGTGCTTCCTCGTCGACGACCGCTGGCTCCTGCGCAAACCTCCCCACCTCGGCCAGGGCGCGTACACCGACCTCGAGCGCCGCGCCTACCTGCCACAGTGGCTGCAGCACGAGTTCTTCCACCACCTGTTCCGCACCTGGCCGGCCTTCGGTTTGGAGAAGAGCGGCCACCAGTGGTTCGACCGCAAGACCTGGCCCGAGGACTTCGAGGGGCGCATCGAACCGGACTACTACGCCGAGGCGCTGCACAAGCGGCTGCAGACGCAGGCCGATCCGCCGCTACACGTGGGGCTGCGCCACGCGGCACCGCCCGCCGCCGTCGTCGCCAGCGTCACGGCGGCCGACCTGGTCGGCTCGTACGTGCGCACGCCGCGCGAGAACGCTTGGCACGAAGGGCGCGTGGAAGACACCGGCGAGCGCGATGCCACCGGCCGCGAGGTGCTGCGCTGGACCAACGCGGCGGGCCGGTCCTGGCCGCTCTACTTCACGCGTGGCCGCCTGGAGCTCGAGACCGGTGCGGGCAACCCGTACGCGCACGACCCAGGTTCGCGCACCTTCCGCATGGCGTTCGCCCGCGGTGGCGACGGCGGCTACGAGCCGCGTCTGGTCGGGCTGCGCTTCGGCAGCGAACTCTACGCGCGCCAGGCGCGCTGAGCAAAGCGAGGCAGCGGTCTCGCCACGGTCAGCGGCGGCCTGGAACCGGTGCCCCGTCGGCGTGGCTCGACGCCAACGATTCGTCGCGTCGCCGCTTGCTACATATAACCGTCTGGTGATATATGGAAGGCATGACGAGTGCGACCGAGCAGGCCGTGTTCCGCGCCATCGCCGATCCGGCGCGCCGCGGCATCCTCGACCGCCTGGCGCGGCAGGGCGCCACGGCGGCGCTCGAACTGGGCAGAGACTTCCACGGCAGCCAGCCGGCACTCTCCAAGCACCTGCGGGTGCTGCGCACGGCCGGCCTGGTGCGCGTGCGGCGCGACGGCCGGCAGCAGCTCTACACGATCCGGCCGCAGCCTCTCGCGAGCATCGAGCGCTGGATCAGTCTGTACCGCCGGTTCTGGGAGGGCCGCCTCGACGCACTGGCACGTCACCTCGACAAACGACCATGAAGGGCATCCATCTCGAACAGGTCTACCCGCACCCGATCGAACGCGTGTGGGAGGCGATCGCCACCAGCAGCGGCCTGGCCGCCTGGCTGATGCCGAACGACTTCGAGCCGCGCGTCGGCCACCGCTTCCGCTTCCGCTGGAAGAAGATCCCCGGCTGGCGCGGCATCGTCGACTGCGAGGTCACCCGCGTCGAGCCGCAGCGCTGCCTGGCGTTCACCTGGCGCGGCGAGGAGAAGCACCGGCCGACGACCGTGACGTTCACCCTGACGCCGGTGCCCGAGGGCACTCGCCTGGTGCTCGATCACGACGGCTTCGAGGGCTTCGGCGGCTGGATCAGCAAGCGCATGATGCAAGGCGGTTGGCGCAGCAAGATGCTGCAGCGGCAGTTGCCGGCGGCGCTCTCCGTGCTGGCTGCGCACGGCCTGGAGGCTCTGGTCCCTCTCACCCCTGACCCGTCATGAAGTCCGACTACTGGAACGTCACCGACGAACAGGTGCGCGAGAAGACCGGCAAGGGCCTGCAGGACTGGAAGCGCATCCTCGACCGCTTCGCGGCCGCCGACAAGGAGTCGGCCGACGTGGTTGCGCACCTGCAGAACGACCACGGCGTGCCGCGCTACTGGGCGCGCACCCTGACCACGAACTACCTGAAGCAGCGCGGCGCGTAGCGAGCGCAGCCCCGTCGTGGAGAACCACGTGCCAGCGTCCACTTGCCGTGGGCGCACAACTCGAAGGTGGCGCCATTACCGCGTCCATCGCGAAACATGGTCGCGGATGCGACGCCAGCTCACTCGGCGACAGCGTTGCCCGACCCGCGCCTCCCCGGCAGGGATTGCCACACGGCCTCACCACCCCGGACTCGCCTGCTCGCCCAGCGCCCCGATCCGAGTCGACATCGTGCGATTCCTGTTTTGCGCGACGGATCCGCCATTCGTCGCGCGCTCGCGCTACGGCCATTGCCTCGGAGCAGACATGAACCGACTCCTTGCACCCCTGATCGGTGCCGTCCTCGCCATCCCCTCACTCGCCCAGCAAACGAACTCGCCGCCGACCGACCCGGCAGAGCTGGGAATCGACGCCAAGGGTGGCCCTACCGACCCTTGGGTGGCGCCGATCGAACGGCCACGCGCCCAGCCAGAGTCGGACGGTGACAAGTCCGGTGCTCAAGCTCCCCTCGCTGCCACCCGCGACCCCTTCGTCGTCCCGAACCTCGTCTTCTGGGACACACCGACTGCCGGCGAGATCTGGGCCGCCGCCGCGCCCTACAAGGTTCGCTTCGCCTCGGGCACCGCGACCTACGTCCCGTTCCTGGGCAGCGATGCCCCACGCAGCTACCCGCTGGACCTCCGCTTGGCGAGAGTCACGGTGGGCGGCCAGCCGGTTGCGCTCGCGCCCGCCCCGACACCCGAGCGGCACGGCCAGCGCGTCGTCTTCGACCATGGCTCGGTGCAAGTGTGGTACGACGTGACGAGCGAGGGCATCGAGCAGTCGTTCGCTTTCCACGATCTGCCACGCTCCGGCGAGATCGTGATCGGCATCGTCGCCGCCACGGATCTGGAGCCCGGCCCCGCCGACGAACACGTGCGGTTCGCGAATGCCAGGGGCGGTGTGACCTACGGCAAGGCCACCGCCGTGGATGCGCGTGGGCGGCGACTGACCGTGGAACGCTCGGTCCACCATGGCCAGATCGAGATCCGCGTTCCGGACGAGTTCGTGCGCACTGCCGCTCTGCCGCTCGTCGTAGACCCGTTCGTGGGCACGTACGCAGTCGTGACCGGCAACTCGCGCACGCTTCGCGAACCCGACATCGCGGCCGGATACTCGGGTCCGATCATTGAGGGTGCCCTCGTCACTTGCGAGTTGGTCTTCTCGGCGACCGACAGCGACGTCTACTCCTACGAGCTGGACGAGAACGGTGCAGTGATCGCCGGCAGTGTCGCGACCATCGACATCACCACGAACTCGTGGCAGGCGCCGCGAGTCGCTTCCACGCTGACGCCGGATGTGTTCGCGACCCGCTATCTCGTCGTCGCGCAGTGGAGCGCCAACGGCGCGTCGCCCTACTCCATCCGCGGGCGTACGCGCCTGGGCGGGTCGACGACCATGGGCAACCCGTTCGTCATCTCGTCGCCCGGCGTGCCGAACTCGGGCGACAAGATCCGCCCGGACGTCTCCGGCATGCGTGTGACCGGCCCGGACACGCTCTTCACGGTCGTCTGGGAGCGCGTGTACACGACCACGGACCACGACGTCCACGCCCGGCAGGTCAGCGCCGACGTCGACCCGGTACTACGGGGCACGGGCGAGATCCTCGTCGACAACGCCGGGACCTACGAGGAGACGCCGCGCATCAGCAGGGACGTGGGCAGGTTGGAACCGTTGGCGCGCGCGATGGTGGTCTACCGTCGCCGGACCACCTCCGGCACCGACATCCGTGGCAGACTCGTCCGTCCCGACGGCGCGATGGAGGCCGGATTCTCGGTCGCGACCGGCGACGCGTTGCAGTCGCATCCTTGCGTGACTCAACAGACCAAGCCGGACGGCTTCGGGAACATCCTCTATCTCGTCGCGTGGCGCCAGGGATACATCACCGATGGCGGCGACACCGGTGACATCAAGGTCGCGCTCTGTCGCCATCCGGGCGCAACGGTGAGTCCGGTTCGGCTCCTGCACCAAATCGAAGGCGGCACCCACGGCTCCTGGGACCAGGGGCAGCCGTGTGTTGCCAGCGACGGCTGCCGGTTCGTGGTGTGCTACACCGAGGACTTCCAGAACACCGGCGACCTCGACGTCCGTGCGACCACGCTCCACGTGTTCGGGACCGCGCCCACGGCATACGACTTCGGGGTCACGGAAGGCCGCGTTCAGGTGGCCTACCGCGGGACCGCCGAAGATCAGGGCGCTGTCTGCGCGCGGAGCTACTGGCTCTCCAGCCCGCGGACCGAGAACCGCTACTGCTTCGCGTGGGCGGACGCAAACGGCACCGCTGCGAACGAGGTGCGCGCCCGCCTGTACGACGGGTTCGCGACCGGCGGAGGAATCACACACATGCCGACTGCCTGCGGCGACCCCACCTACTTCGGAGTCGACCCCTATAGATCCACCTTCTCGATCGGTGGAACCATCTCACTGACGGGCAACGGACGCTCCGTGCCCCTGATCGGCACCCCGATCTCGCCGCCGATCCCGATCTGCTCGCCGAGCTCGTGCCGATTGGGAGTGAACATCGTCGGTCAGTTGCCGCCGCCACTCCTCGTGACCGATGTGGCGATCCCCTGCGACCCCAATCTGATCGGCCAGTCGATCGCCCTCCAAGCGGTCCTGGCGGGCGGCCCTTGCTTCAACGCCATCTCGGTGTCCGACACAGCAGTCATCACGTTCCGGTGAGCACGCTCCATGGCGAGTGCTCGCACGGCCACGTTCCCACGCTTCAGAACCGAAGACCGAGGTCGACGCCGTACACGAACTGACCGTTGTCGAAGGCGTCGTTGATGCGGTCGGAGGTCTCGAACAGGAACTGGTATTCGGCGATCACCTGCAGGAAGGCATCGTCCTTGAGGAAGAACTTGATGCCGACCTCCGGCGCGGCAGCGAGCGACTCCTTCACCGAGTCACCGTACACCGCTCCGAGATTGACGCCGAAGAACGGGCGCACCCAGCGCGTGGGGACGACGTAGTCGACGGCGAAGCGGCTCGACCCGTTCCAGACGTCGGGCGAGCCGTTGCCCAGATCGGAGAACCAGAGGTTCTGTCGCACCGACAACTCCAAACCCTCGGTGACGTAGTAGCCGACGCTGGCAGCGAGCTGCCCGGCGCCGGTGTCGAAGCTCTCGTCATTGGACCCGGCCCCACCGAGGGTGAACTCCCAGGGCTGGTCGCGGTCGCGGCCGCGCGCCGGCTGCGCACTCGATCCCTGAACGGTCGCGGGCGACGACGCCACCACGGGCGCTGCCGTGGATCCGGCAAACGTCGCCGCGCTGGGGCTCGGGGCCGAGGTCAGAGGCACGACCGTGGGCTTGGCGACCGTCGCGGTCGAATCCGACTCGGGGCGCGGCCCTGTCAGAGAAGCTGTCAGAGGAGCATGCGTCGCGCAACCGGTCAGGGCAGTGGCGGCGGCGAAGGCCGGGGCGAGAAAGAGGCGAGATGGGAGACGATGCATGATGGGATTCCGGTTCGAAAGATCTGTTTCTGGCTCGCACGCGAGCCGAGCGGTCACGCTGGAAGCACGCCCGCCATCTCCGGCCACTGGCACCATGTGACCGCGGCAGACCGCGGACACGGCCAGCGGCCGCGCGTGACGATCGGTTCGTCGCCGACGAGCGAGCTTGCGAGTGAGACCGAGAAGCAAGCCCGATGCCACGGTCGCAGACATGCCCCAGACATGTCCGAGGGCTCGGAAGCTGGCCCCGACCGAGAAGGCGGCCAGGGTCACGGAGCAACCGCGACGAACCTGGCAGGCGCAAGGCGCCGCGAGATCTCGGCCGCACCGACCTGCCGGAACCCGGTTCGCCGTGGCGACGCAATCGCAGCACCCACGCATGGTCCAGAGGCATGGTCCGGAGGCATGGTCCGGAGGTCTCGACAAGCCGGCGCCGGGCCTGTCGAACGGGGAACCCACCGAGGATCCGACATCCGACGCGTGTGGAATGCACAAAGCGCGCCGGTTCGCATGGCGACCCGGGCGATGCCCACACCGAGCCCAACACCGATCAGGGTGCGCGTCGCGCCTGCCGCGTCGTCCTCACGCCCCCAGTGCCCTCTGGGAGGAACTGCCAAGCCGGCGCCGCCCCGCACGTGCGCGGACGCCTCGTCTCGCCCGCGTCCGTCCCGTTCGAGGGCATGCGGGTTGCAACCCACCAGCAGCGCGGCTGCAGCGGCCCGCTGGGGTCTTCCCCGTTTCCTTCTCATCGAACTCACGTCATGGTCAACACCGGCAAGGCAATCATCGCGGGGCTCGGCGCGCGGGCGCTCACGGGCAGCATCCTCGGCTTCATCGTCGTCTTCTTCCTGATCTACTGGTTGCTGGGCGGTACGCGCTGACGCGAGCGAGTCTCGCGGGAACCCGATCGGCCCGGTTCGAGAGCGGCGTCCCTCGCTCGACGCACTTCCAGGCCGAGGCGCGCACCGGCACCAGCTCGGCGCGCTCACACCCTCAACAGCCCACGGAACCCGCGGGCGGCATAGTAGGACTCGGCGCCGTTGTGGTAGACGAAGACGCGACCGAAGCGGAAGTCGCCGAAGATGGCGCCGCCCAGCTGACGGACGTCTGCAGGGGTGCGCAGCCAGCTCGACGTCTTGGTGTCGAAGGGGCCGAAGCGCTGCAGACCGTGATACTCCTCCTCGGTCAGCATCTCGACGCCCATGGCAGTGGCGACGTCCATCGCACTGCCCTTGGGCTTGTTCTCCTTGCGCGCATCCAACGCCGCCCCGTCGTAGCAGAGGCTCCGGCGTCCTTTCGGGCTCTCGGGCGCGCAGTCGACGAACACCCACGCGCCGACCCGCGCGTCGAGGCCGACGACGTCCGGCTCGCCGCCGGTGGTCTCCATCTGTTGCAGCGTCCACAACTGATCACCGGCGCCGACGAGGAGTCTGGCGGCGACGTCGCCCCACGCGAGGTCCCGATGGCGGTCCATGTTCGCTTCGAAGCGCGCCTGCAATGAAGCGAGCAGGGCGGTGCGCTGGGATGCCGGGAGCGGCTTGCGCGGGGTCGACTTGGCGTCCATCTGCTCGGGTGGTATGGGGGCGCGATCGTACCGGGTCCGCACCGTGCGCGGTCGACGCGCTGAAGTCCGAAGCGACCGGAGCCGTCGCATCCGAACGGGAACCCACGCGAGCGAGTCGCCCAGCCGAGCGAGCCCGTCGTCGCGCACGGACTCCTCCGACCGTCCCCGCCGGACGAGGGACGCGCCATCCGCTACCCTGGTACCAGCCCAAAGCACTGGGTCGGGCTGGCTTCGCGCCAGCGCACGGGGTCGCGTCCGGATCCGACCGAATCGGCTGAGACTGCAAGATGTCCAAGCACTCCTTCATCGCCTTCTCTGCTCCTTCCTTCTTGGTCGTGAGCGCCCTTGCCCAGGCACCCGTGCCATTTCCCGGCGTCCAGTATCCGATGGGTGGCAGCCCGTACGCGGTGGCTCTGGGCGACCTGAACGGCGACGGCAAACTCGACGCAGTGAGCGCCGACAACTACCCGGCGCCCGGCTGGGTGACCGTTGCACTGGGCGACGGTCGTGGCGGTTTCGGGGCTCCGGCGCGGACGCAAGTCGGGCAGGGGCCCCAAAACGTCGTGCTCGCTGACCTCGACCACGACCAGCGCCTGGACGCCATCGCCACGCACGACGAGGGCGACGGCCTGTCGGTCCTGCTCGGTGACGGCGCCGGCGGCTGGCGTTCGGTGGTGGCGTTCGCAACGGGAGGTCAATCGTTCTCGGTCGCGGTCGCCGACCTCGACCTCGATGGCCACCTCGACCTGGTAACCGGCACGCAGTTCAGCCAAGTGGCAGCCGGCGTGTCGGTGCTGCGCGGCGATGGCAGCGGCGGCTTCGCGGCTCCGGTGACCTTCGCCGTGCCCAACTCGTTCCCGGGCCAGGTCGCCATCGGTCTGGTCGACGGCGATGCCCTCCCCGACGTCGTGACCAGCGCCTTCACCGGCATCCACCTCCTGCGCGGCGATGCCGCCAATCTGCTCGGTACGCCGACGCCGCTGCCGCCCAGCTACGGCGGCACGCCGGCACTGGTCGATCTCGACGAGGACGGCGCGACCGACCTCGTCGTCGTCGGCGGCGTCAACGGCAGCGGCAGCATCGAGATCTTCGCCGGCGACGGCCTCGGCAACTTCGCGGCGCCGCGCTCGCTGTCGAACGGCGCGGTCGCGACGCACGCCCTCGTGCAGGACATCGACGGCGACGGGCACGTCGACGTGGTGAGCGGCGACATCGCCTGGACCATCCGCGTCCTGCGCGGCGACGGCCTGGGCAACCTGACCCTGACACAGGCCTTTCCCGGCACCTGGACCCTCGAGCATCTCGCCGCCGGCGACCTCGACGGCAACGGCACGCTGGACCTCGTCGCCGCCAGCCGCAACAACAACTCGATCACGCCGTTCCTGAGCCAAACGCCGGGCCGATTCCACTCCACGATCACCCCGAGCGATCCCAACGCGTTCGTCACTTCGATCCTGCTGCTCGACGCCGACCGCGACGGTGCCGTCGACGCGATGACTTCCGACCAGAACGGTCTGCACCTGCGGCTCGGAGACTTCAGCGGCACCTTCGGCAACCCGCCGATCGACATCCCTGCGCCGAGCGTCGGCGGACTGACCGCTTGCGACCTCGACCGCGACGGCCGCACCGATCTGGCTGCCATGCGCAGCTTCGAGCTGAAGACCTGGCTCGGCGACGGACGCGGCGGCTTCGCGGCACATGGGACGTACGCGACCGGCGAAGGCGCGCGCGCGCTCGCTCTGGGCGACCTCGACGGCGACGGCAAGCAGGACGCGGTGGCGATCACCGGTGTCGACGCCTACCCCCGTCAGTTCAGCAAGATGCACATCCTGCGCGGGGACGGCGCGGGGGGCTTCGGCGCCGCCACCACCCTCGACGTGCTGCACTTGGCGATCGACGTCGGCCTGGCCGATCTCGACCTCGACGGCGACCTCGACATCGTCAGCGCGCACGCCGGCGCCGCGGCCCTGGTGCAGATCTACTTCAACGATGGCACGGGCGGGTTCGGAACGCCCGTCCAGCTCGTTCCGGGCATGCGGCCGGTCGCGCTCGCGCTCGCCGACATCGACGACGACCGCGCCGTCGACATCGCCGTCGTGACGCAAGACTTGTTCGGCATCTCGTTCGCTCTCGAGGTGTTCGGCGGCGACGGGCACGGTGGCTTCTCCGCGTCGCGCTCGTTCCCGTTCTCGGTGCGGCCGCTCGGTCTGACGATGAGCGACGTCGACGGCGACGGTCGGCTCGACGCGATGGTGCCGGGCGCCTACTTGCAGCTCGCGCTCCTGTTCGGGGACGGGAGCGGTGGCTTCGGCGCACCGCTCAACCTGGTGAGCGGCGTCCAGAACAAGCTCGTCGACGTCGATGCGGACGGCCGGGTGGACCTGATCTCGTTGGTTTCGGGGGGCATCGCGGTGGCGCGCAACCGTCTACCCGTGCCCGCCGGCGTCTCGCCCTACGGCGATGGCACCCCGGGCTGCGGCGGTGTGCACGGCACGTCGGTGACCGCGCCGCCGCGGATCGACTCGCCGGACTTCGGCATCGTTTCGACCAACGTGCCGCCGGGCGCGCTCGGGGTGCACTACCTCGCCGCCAACCCCGACGTCCCCGGCCTCGACCTGTTCGGCATCCGCTTCCACGTCGACCTGCTGGCGCCCTGGGTGTCGTGGGCCCAACCCGGCAGCGCCACCGCCACCAACACGGCCCTCGCCCGCCTACCGATCCCCAACCTGTCCCATCTCGTCGGCGCCACGGTGTTCGTACAGTCCACCTGGGTGTTCCCGGCGAGCAGCCCGTGCGCACCGTCGGTGTTCCGCATCAGCAGCGGTCGTGGCCTGCGCCTGACGCTCCAGCCGTGAGCCGCGAACCCACAGGGTGGAGTCTGACACCAACTGGTGGGTTACGAGCGGTAGGGGCGGTCGTGCTGCAGCGACGGCAGCGCGTGGCGCGCGCGCGCGACCTCGGCGAGGTCCAGGTCGACGGTGAAGGTGCCGGGGCCGGCGTCGCCGGCGTCGAGCAAGACCTCGCCCCAAGGTGACACGACCAACGAGTGGCCGTAGGTGCGGCGGCCGTTGGCGTGCAGGCCCACCTGCGCCGGTGCCAGCACGAAGCAGCCGTTCTCGATGGCGCGCGCTCGCAGCAGCACCTGCCAGTGTGCCTGACCGGTTGGTACGGTGAACGACGACGGCACCGCGAGCAAGGTCGCGCCGCCCCGCGCCAGCGACCGGTAGAGCTGCGGGAAGCGCAAGTCGTAGCAGATGCTCATGCCGAGCTTGCCCCACGGCGTCGGCGCCACCACCGCCGCGTCCCCCGGGCGGAACGTGTGCGACTCGTCGTAGACTCCGCTCGGTAGGCGCGCGTCGAACATGTGGATCTTGTCGTAGCGCGCTACCACCTCGCCGCAGGAGTCGACGAGGAACGAGCGGTTGGCGCACTGGTCGGCGTCGACGCGCACCTGCAGCGACCCGAGCAAGATCCAGATGCCGAGTTCGCGGGCGAGGTCGCGCCCGACCTGGAGCCCCGGATGGGACGCTTCGGGCGATGCCTTGGCCAGCGTGTCCGCGCGGTCCGCCCCGGCCATCGCCGTGTTCTCCGGCGTCAGTACCAACCGAGCACCGGCCGCGCTGGCGGCGCGCACGGCCTGCGCCAGGAACGCGAGGTTGGGGGCCAGCTCGTTGCCGGAGTTCGCCTGGACGAGTGCGATCCGGAGCTCGGTCACGGCCGCATCGTCGCCGAGTCGACCACCGACGCCCGAAGCGACCGGTCGTGGCGACCCGACCTCGACGCGGACCCGCGCCGGTGCGCGTGCGCAAGCATGGGCTCCCCACCCACTGTCGCTCGAGTCGGTTCGAGTCGCCCGCCGCCTGACCCGCTCACGAGCTCCACCACTCGAGGTCGATCTCGGGAAACACCACGTCGTGCAGATCGGCGTCAGCGACGGCGTGGCGCTCGACGGCGTCGAGCTCGACGACTTCGCCTTCGGAGGCATCCGTGGCCGCGTCCGTGCCCTTCGCGACCTTGTGGCACAGGTCCACCAGACGCTCGAAACGGGAGACGTGCAGCACGAAACGCTTGATGCCGTAGTCGACGGCCTGTCCGCGCGTGATCGCGAACGGCCAGTCGCTCGCCTGCAGAAGCAGCAGCTCACGCCCCGCCTTGCGCAGCAGATCGGCGAGCGCCGTGTTGCCGCGCCAGGGGAGCTCGTAGGTCAGACGGCCGAACGTGCTCTCGCAGCGGTATTCGATGTCCCACATCCAGTGCACGCGCGGATCGGCCCACACGCGGTGGTCTCCGCCGTCGCCCCACGACCCCTCCGGCAGCGCCAAGGTCTTGTCGGGTGGCCGCACCTCGAGCACGTGCTCGGGCGTCGCCACCTCCACGTCGGGATCGGCGTGCAGGGTCAACAGGACGTCGCGTAGGAAGCTCGGGCCCTCGAACCACCAGTGCCCGAACAACTCGGCGTCGAAGGCGGCCACGACCACACCGTGGCGACCCGTCCGCGCGCGCTCGGCCCGCAGCCGGTCGCGCACCAGGGTGCAGAAGTGCTGCGCCTGCGCGAACACGGTGCCGGCCACGGCCTCGCGTCGGTACACGTCCTTGCGGCCGAGGTCGACGTCCTTGCCGCTCACCCGCCAGTAGCGCAGGCCGCCTGGACCGCCGTGCTGCTTGTGGAACTCGAGGTAGACGGGATCGGCCGGATAGCCGATCGCGCCCGACCACACCTGCTCGCAGATGCGCGCGTCGCGCGCGAAGGCGGTCACCTGGCCCGGCTGCCCATCGCCGGCGTCGATGGCGTGCAGTTCGTGCACCGAACGCCAACCATGCCCCGCGTACTTGTCGGCCTCGCCAGGCTCGACCGCGAACCATCGCTTGCCATGCCGCACGCGGGTGGAACGCCCCTGCTCGACGAGGCGGTGCTCGAGGAAGCAGTGCGTCACACCCGCGCCGCCGAGCCAACGCTCGATGCCGTAGCGCTCGGCGCTCGCCCAGGCGATCGGCGCGTGCCAGGTACCGCGCGGACGGTAGGCGCACTCGGGGAGCCAGAAGCCGCGCGGCGCGAAGCCGAGCAGGCGCGTCGAGCTGGCGATCCCGGCGCGGATCTGCGCTTGCACCGCCGAGTCCTCGGCCAGCAACGGCAGATAGGCATGTGTCGCCGCCGAGCCGAGGATCTGCAGCCCGAGATCGGTGCGGCGGGCGAACGCGGCACAGAGGTCGCCGCCCTCCTCGTCGAACTGCGCCGCGCCCGACTCGTAGAAGTCCTGCCACGCAGTCGCCAATTCGGCCAGGTCGGCCTGTCCTTGGCGCGCGAACGCGGCGCGGTCGGCTGCGGCCCGTGCCCGCCGTTGTTCGAGGTAGGTGCGGAAGCCGGCGCGGAAGACGTCGCTGGCCAGCTGCTCGAGCAGGATCGGGGTGAGGCCGAGAGCGATCGCGGGCGGTGCGCCGCGGGCTGCACACTCGTCGAAGACCTTCAGCAGCGGCAGGTAAGTCTCGGCCGCCGCCTCGAACAGCCAGTCCTCACCGTGCGGCGAACGACCGTGACGCAACACGTACGGCAGATGGCCGTGCAGGACGAGGCAGAAGGTGCCGATGGCCATGGTGGTTTCCGCGGCCCTGGTCCCGGAGCCGGGTACACGCCGCGTCGTTCAAGGTAGCACTCGGACCGCCGCGACGCCGTTGCCGATGTTCGTCTCCAGACAGGTGTGACGACGACGCAGCCACCGCAGATGCAGCCACCGCGAAGGCGACAGGTCCGTTCCGACCGTGGTTCACGTCGAGCGTCGACGTCCTCGCGCGCTCTCGGGCGTCGCTTTCTCCTCGGCCATCCGCCTAGCGGACTCGCCACTCCCACAGCCCGGCCGACTTGCCGTCCTGCAACTGCACCTCCAGGCGCAGCCCGCCGGTGGTCACCGGCGCGAACTCCACCGTCTGCGCGCCATCCTTGCCGGTGCCGTAAGGTCCGTTCGCGGCCACCGGTTTCCAGGTGTCGCCGTCCAGGTAGGCGACGCGCCAGTCGGCCGGCACGGCACAGCCGCCCCGCGGTTGGTCGTCGAACCACCACACGTCGACGGCAGAGGCTCGCCGCGGCTCCGGGAACGTGTACTGCACGGTCTCCGCCGTGCCCCGGTGATCCCACCAGGTGAAGCGCGGGAAGCGCGGCTCGGAAGTGTCGCCCGGCACCTCGCCGTCGCGCAACGCCTCGAGCGTGTCGTATCGGTAGCAGTGCGAGGCCTCGATCTGCCACGACCACGCGTCCGGTGGCAGCGGCCACGGCCGGGCGTTCGCCCCGTCCTCGACGACGGGAAACGAGCAGATGCGCAAGCGCGCGGCGCCCATCGGCACCAAGGTCAGCGGCTCGACCTCGACGTCGGCACGCACCGGGCTCGGCGCCAGCTTGCCGACCAGGCCGGTCGGGTCGAGCTGCCACCGGGCGATGCGCTTGCCCCGTGCGCGCAGCTCGACCGGCGAGCCGGCCAGCGTGAACGGCATCTCGTCCGCTGGCCACGGGCGCTCGACGACTTCGATCGTTGCGGGGTCGGGCTGCCACAGCCCGTAGTTCCACGCAGTCGTCGGCTCGATCGACCAGGCCGGCCAGCGCTCGGTGCCACCGTCGGCGACGTAGTGCTCGCCGATGCGCAGCGAGTAGGTCAGCGGCCCGCGGTCGACCGAGACGCTGCCCTGGTTCTCCGGCCAGCGGCGCACGCCCACGTGCATGGGTAGCGTCAGCACCACCGTGGTCTCGCCCACCGGCCAGCGCCGCTCGAGCAGGAGCCAACCGCCCGCCGCCACGGCGACCGGCAGCTTCGAGCCGCCGACTTCCAGCGACGGCGCCTGGCACCACGCGGGCACGCGCAAGAAGAGGGGGAAGCTCACCGCCCGCGGCACGCGCACCGCGAACTCGATGCGGTCGCGGAACGGATAGCGCGTGGTCTCCACGATCTCGGCGTCGACGCCGTCGCCGACGCGGGCGCGCACGCGGCACGGCCCGTACAGCGCGGCCGCCAAGCCCTGTCCGGGTGTCGCCATCCAAAGGTGCTCGACGAGGTAGGGCCAGCCGTGGCCGAAGTTGTGCTGGCAGCAACGGTGCTGGTGCGGGTCCATCGCGAACATCGGCCCGCCGTTCTCCACGCCCGGCGCCTTGCTCGTCCTGTCGGACCGCGGCTGGTTCGGCGCGGTGAGGTAGCGCAACGCCTTGAAGTCCGCAGTGAGCGCCGCCGGCAGCGAGTTGAACGCCACGTCCTCGCAGCGGTCGCCCCAGGCGGCGTCGCCGGTCACCAGCAACAGGTGCTCGCACGACGCCATCATCTCGACCATGCCGCAGGTCTCGATCGCCTGGCGCGGGTCGGTGAAGCCGGCGCGGCAGTTCTCGTCGCCGCCGAACATGCCGCCGGGCACCTGGCCGTAGCGCTGCCGGAACGTGCGCCAGTTGCGGTCGGCGGCCGCCAACTCGCGAGCGTCGCTGGACTGCATCCAGTGGAACGCCGGGCCGCCGAACGCCTGCGCCATGTTCACGTTGTGCCAGTCGGGGACACCGCCGGTCCAGTCGGCGGTGTTGCGGTGGATCTTGTCAGCCAGATCGAGCAGCCACCGCTCCCCGGTGCGGTTGTACAGCCAGTACACGCTCCACAGGTTGTCGCCGCCGCGCTGGTGCTGCCAGTAGGGCGGCAGGAACTGCGCGTCGGGCACCGCCAGCTCCCACTGGAAGTAGCGCCGCATCAGGTCGAGCACGCGCCGGTCACCGTGCAGCTCGTGGTACGACTGCAGGCACGCCAGCATCACCATGTTCGGCCACAGGTCGTAGGCCCCCTGCGTGCTCGACACCGTCGACTTCGCGTGGGCCGGACCGAAGTAGCCGTCGGGGCGCTGGCTGCCGAGCGCGCCCTCGATCCACACCTTGGCCTCCTGCACGTGCGCCGGGTCATCCAACAGGTAGGCGCAGTCGGCAAAACCCTTGAGCCAGTAGGGCACCTCCTCCCACCCGTGGTCGCCCTCGCCTCTTGCACTCAGCCAGGCGTTGTCCTCCTTGCGCAGGAAGCGGCTGATCTCGGTGAGGTGACCGTGGAAGCCTTCGTTCTGCAGCTGCAGCTGCCGGCGCAGCCAGCCCTCCGGCCGCACGGCACCGGTCGGCAGCTTGATCAACGGGCTGGCCTGCAGCGGCGGGCGGTTGCCCGGGTAGTGCCGGTTGGGCTCGCCTGACGGGCGCGCGACGACAGAAACGGCGTCCCCCCGCGGTGACAGTTGGCAGCCGGCAGAGATCAGGATTGCGAGGGGTACGAGTCGATGGCGCATGGCAGTCGCGAGCCGGCCCCGGATCGGGCTCGAACGACGATCGCGCGCCGGCGGGCCGGCGTCAACGGCGACGCCCGGGCGCCGGCTACGCGTAGCGCATGTAGTTCGGTTCGTAGATCCCGGCCTTGACCCACTTCAGCGTGTCGCTGGGCCGGGCGACCGTGGCCAAGCCGAGCTCGAAGGCCACTTCCGCCGTCGCGGCCGCGATGTGCGCCGAGACCTCGCGGATGCTCGACAGCGGCGGGTAGATGCAGCCGCGCTCGAGATCGGCGCGTGTGACCCGCTGCGCCAGCGTGCGGGCGGCGACGGCGAACATCTCGTCGACGACGCGGCGAGCGCCGCTCAGCACGACGCCGAGGCCGACGCCAGGGAAGATGTAGGCGTTGTTGCCCTGGCCCGGCACGAACGTCCTGCCGCCGAAGGTCACGGGATCGAACGGGCTGCCGCTGGCGAAGATGGCACGCCCGCCGGTCCATTCGTAGGCGTCGCTCGCCGTGCACTCGGCCTTCGACGTCGGGTTCGACAACGCGAACACCATCGGCCGCTGGACGTGCTCGGCCAACGCCTCCAAGACCGGACGGGTGAAGGTCTGGGGTTGCCCGGAGACACCGATCAACACGGTGGGCCGGAGCGCCTGCACCGCCTCGAGCAGCGTGCGCAGGGGCGGATGGTCGTGCGCGTAGCCGAGCTTGTGCGCCTCCAGGTTGCCACGCGAGCCGACCACCAGCCCGCGCGAGTCGACGAACCAGCACAGCTTGCGTGCGGCTGCCGCGTCCACGCCCTCGCGTCCGAGCGCGGCCACGATGAGGTCGCCGATGCCGATGCCGGCCTCGCCCGCTCCCAGGAAGAGGAACCGCTGGTCCGCCAGCCGTTGCTCGGTGATGCGCAGGCCGGAGTAGATGCCGGCGAGCGTCACGCTCGCCGTGCCCTGGATGTCGTCGTTGAAGCAGCAGGCAGCGTCGCGATAGCGAGTCAGCAGCCTGAACGCATTGGAGTTGGCGAAGTCCTCGAACTGCACGACGGCGTGCGGGAACACCTTGTCGACCGCCGTCATGAACTCGTCGATCAGCTCGTCGTACTCGGCCCCGAACAGACGGTGACGCAGGGTGCCGATGTAGAGCGGGTCCTTCAGCAGCTCCTCGTTGTTGGTGCCGACGTCGAGAGTCACCGGCAGGCACTGCCGCGGATCGACCCCGGCACACGCCGTGTAGAGGGTCAGCTTGCCCACCGGGATGCCCATGCCGTTGGCACCGAGATCGCCCAGCCCGAGGATCCGCTCGCCGTCGGTCACGACGATCACCCGCACGTCGCGTTCGGGCCAGTTGCGCAGCACTTCGGCGATGCGCCCCCGATCGCCGGCGCTCACGAAGAGCCCCTGTGCGCGCTGGAAGATGTGACCGAACTCCTGGCAGGCCTGCCCGACCGTGGGTGTGTAGACCACCGGCATCATGTCACCGATGTGGTCGATGAGGACGCGGTAGAACAGCGTCTCGTTGCGCTCCTTGAGCGCCGACAAGAAGATGTAGCGCTCGAGCGGCGACGACTTGCGGCGGAAGTTCTCGAGCACGCGCATCTCCTGCTCGGTCTCGGAGAACACGCGTGGTGGCAGCAGGCCACGCAAGCGCAACCGATCGCGCTCCTCCTCGGTGAAAGCGGTCCCCTTGTTGAGGTGAGGGTCGTGGAGGAGGTCCGCGCCGAGCCGGCGCGCCAACGCCGTGAGCTGAGGAGTCTTGACCATGGCGATCCTGTCTGACCGAAGGAGAGTCCGTCGTCGGAGGAACGGACGCGCCCAGGATGGGGTTTCACCTGCCGCGCGCCGACGGTTCGCATCACGGACTCGATCCGTTACGTTGACCCCCGCGCGCTGTCGCCGTCGGACGCCGCGCCAACGTCTTGCCACGCATGCATCTGTCCGTCCGCACCACCCGCCGGTCCCGGCGCTCCGCCTCACTCCCGACGGCCGAGCCGCGCCTGGGTCTGCTGCGGGCGTTCGTGACCTGGATGCGGCGAGGCCGGACCGAGCAGAGGCTCGACGCGAGCACGGGCTCGTTTCGCGCCACCGATCCGCAGACCGTCGCCGCAGCCTACGGCGCCATGTCCGAGGACGAGTTCCGCGTGGTCAACGCGATGCAGGCGTGGTTCAACCAGCGGGCCATTCCCGGCGTGCTCCGCACCCTGCCGCGCCACCGTCCTTGGCGGATCGTCGACCTCGGCTGCGGCACCGGCGGCTCGAGCGCGATCCTGCTGCGATGCGCCCCCCCAGCCTCGGAGCTCCTCGGCTACGACCTGTGCGACCGCAACATCGCTCGCGCGCGCCTCGGCACCTACCGCGACGCCGGCGGCCGAGCCGCCCGCGCGCACTTCGTCTGCCAGTCCATCCTCGATCCCCTGTGCACCGCCGGCGGAGACCCCCTGCCGCCGGCGAGCGTCGACCTCGCCCACGCTGCCGGCGTCGTCGGCCATCATGTGTGCCGTCGAGGATTGCGCACCCTGGCCGAAGAGCTGCGGCGCATCCTCGCGCCGGACGGCATCGCCGTCCTCGACCCAGGACCTCGCATGCCGGCGCGCGACCTCGTCGCCACCATGACCGAGTACGGCTTCGGCGCCGAGCCATGCGCCTGGTGGGCGTCTTTGGTCGCTCGATTCCCCCGCCGCTTCCGCCGCCTCTCGTCGTGACACGGGCGCCGTTCGCCGCGATCGTTCCGGCGCCACTTCAGAAGCGCAGCACTCCGCCCACGGTCAAACCGTCGACTCGCAAGTCGACGTCGTCGAGCGCGGCTGGCGCGCCCGAGATGTCCAAGGCCTCGAGCTTCCACCACCGATACGCCACCTGCACGGCGAAGCTGGGGTGCGGCCGCAGCTCGACGCCGACCTCGATGATGCCACTGGTCGCACGGCCGCTCGACGCCTGCGTGGTCCGCCCGTAGACGCCGGCCGCCGGCAAGCCCGCGCGCACCTCCACCCCGAGCATTCCGGCCAACGCTCGGTCGTCGTAGGTCGGCCCGTTGGCGCCGAGCGGCTGCGGGCCGCCGGCCGCGAGGCTGGAGTCGAAGTCGAACGAGAAGTCCTCGTACGCCAACCCCACCAGCCCCGAGAGCGACACGCTCGGTCCGACTTGCCAGGTCGGCTTCCACGCTGCCGATGCTTCCACCATGCGGTAGCGCTCGATCCCGACCTCGAAGTCGTTGGTGGCGGTGCGTCCGTCCACACCGGTGAGACCGACCTCCACCGAGTGACGGAACGGACGCACCCCGGGGTCGTGCCGCCCTGGCCCGAGTTCGGCCTCGACCCGACCGTGGGCAAAGAGCTCGCCATGGTCGTTGGCACGGATCGGATCGATGGCGCAGCCGGCCGCCAGCAACACGACGGGCAACGCGAACGGCAACAAGAGTCGGAGGATCAACGTCATCTGCAAGTCGTCTCGAAGGCTGCGGAATCGCCGATCGTCGGCTCGCAGCGCACTAGCCCGAAGTCGTGACCCCGTAACACCGCCGGTCATCACGCCTCGCGAGCGTCGAAGGCGCCGGCAGCGCGCTCGGGCGGGCGTGGTGCCGGCGCCTGCGGACGCACCGGCTGCCAGCGTTCCGCGGTGGAGCCTGGCTCCATCCGCTGCAAGGCTGGCGCGATGGCCGGCGACCCCGGGGTCGCCCGGCCATCGCGCATTTTGAAAGCTGCGCCCTTGGCGGGGGTTCCAGACCGAGAGGTACCGCTATGGCTTCGACGCGAGCGTCCCTTGCCTGCTCCACCTACGAGCTGTTGCGCCAGCACGGGGTCAGCCGCCGAGACTTCCTCAACTTCTGCGCGATGACTGCCGCGTCGATGGGCCTCGACCGCAGCCGGGTGCCCGAGGTGGTGACCGCGCTCGAGACCAAGCCGCGCCTGCCGGTCGTCTGGCTGCACGGCCTGGAGTGCACCTGCTGCAGCGAGTCGTTCATCCGCAGCTCGCACCCGATCGCCCAGGACATCGTCCTGAACATGATCTCGCTCGACTACGACGACACCCTGCAGGCCGCTGCCGGACACCAGGTCGAGCAGATCCGCAAGGACTTGATCGAGCGCGCCAAGAAGGGCGAGACGAAGTACGTGCTCGCGGTGGAGGGCAACGCGCCGACCAAGGATGGCGGCGTCTACTGCACCGTCGGCGGCGAGACGTTCGAGAACATCCTGCGCGACACCGCGGCGCACGCCGAATTCGTGATCGCGTGGGGCTCGTGCGCGTGCAACGGCTGCGTGCAGGCGGCCCACCCCAACCCCACCGGCGCGGTGCCGGTGCACGCGCTGATCCACGACAAGCCGATCGTCAAGGTGCCCGGCTGCCCGCCCATCGCCGAAGTGATGACGGGCGTCCTCACCTACGTGCTCACGTTCGGCCGGTTGCCCGAGCTCGACCGGATCGGGCGGCCGACGATGTTCTATCGGCAGCGCTTGCACGACAAGTGCCTGCGCCGCGCGTTCTTCGACAACGGTCAGTTCGTCGAGAGCTGGGACGACGAGGGCGCCAGGAAAGGTTGGTGTCTGTACAAGATGGGCTGCCGCGGCCCGACCACCTACAACTCGTGCGCGACGTTCAAGTGGAACGGCGGTGTGTCGTGGCCCATCGGCTCCGGCCACGGCTGCATCGGGTGCAGCGAGGCCAACTTCTGGGACGACGGCCCGTTCTACGAACGACTGTCGCACGCCGTGATACCCGGCATCGAAGCGACGCCCAAGAAGATCGGCGGCGTCGCCACCGCTGCGGCGGCCGTCGGCGTGGCAGCACACCTCGCGGCGCTCGGCATCCGCCGCGCCACCCGCAAGCCTGCTGACGCCCGAGCCCCGGAGGTGCGCTCATGACCGCCACCCGCGTCGTCGTCGACCCCATCACCCGCATCGAGGGTCACCTGCGCATCGAAGCCATGCTCGACGAGGGCGGTGTCATCCGCGAGGCCCTGTCGTCGGGCACCATGTGGCGCGGCCTCGAGCTGATCCTGCAGGGGCGTGACCCACGCGACGCCTGGGCGTTCACCGAGCGGATCTGCGGCGTGTGCACCACCGTGCACGCCCTGGCGTCGGTACGCGCCGTGGAGGACGCCGTCGGCATCCGCATCCCCGCGGTCGCCGAGATCGTGCGCAACATCATGTACCTGACCCAGATGGTCCAGGACCACGTGATCCACTTCTACCACCTGCACGCGCTCGACTGGGTCGACATCGTCTCGGCGCTGAGCGCCGACCCGGCGGAGACGGCGGCGCTGAACCAGCAGATCTCTCCGAGTTGGGGGCTCGCGACACCCGGCTACTTCAAGGACCTCATCGGCACCCTGAAGAAGTTCGTCGACTCGGGCCAGCTCGGCCTGTTCGCCAACGCCTACTGGGGCCACCCCGCCTACAAGCTGCCGCCCGCGGCCAACCTGATGGCGGTCGCGCACTACCTCGAAGCGCTCAAGTGGCAGAAGGAGCTGATCAAGATCCACACGGTGTTCGGCGGCAAGAACCCGCACCCGAACTACCTGGTGGGCGGCATGCCGTGCTCGATCGACCTGCAGAGCGACAACGCCATCAACATCGAGCGCCTGAATCTGGTGCGCGACAAGATCCTGGAGGCACAGACCGTCGTCGAGCAGCTCTACGTGCCCGACCTGCTGGCGATCGCCGGCTTCTACAAGGACTGGGCTGAGATCGGCGCCGGGCTCGGCAACTACATGAGCTACGGCGACGTGCCGCAGAACGGCATCGACGACCTGGCGGCGTTCCGCATCCCGCGCGGCGCCATCCTGAACCGCAACCTGAGCGAGGTGCACGAAGTCGACCCGAAGAACGAGGCGCAGATCACCGAGGAGGTCGCACACTCGTGGTACCGCTACCCCGAGGGCACGACCCAGCTGCACCCGTCGGTCGGCCACACCGAGCCGCACTACACGGGGCCGAAGCCGCCGTACGAGCAGCTCGACGAGAACGGCGCCTACTCGTGGCTGAAGACGCCGCGCTGGAAGAACAACCCGATGGAGGTCGGCCCGCTGGCGCGCATGCTGGTCGGCTACGCCAGCGGTCGCGCCGAGTTCAAGGAGGTGGTCGACGGCGCCCTCGCCCGCCTGCAGGTGCCGGCCAGCGCGCTGTTCTCGACGCTCGGCCGCACCGCCGCCCGCGGCCTCGAGACGCAACTGGCCGTGCACTGGCTGATGGACGAGTTCGACCGCCTCATCGACCACCTGAAGGCCGGCGACACCAGCACCGCCAACGTCGAGAAGTGGGAACGCTCGACCTGGCCGAAGGAGTGCAAGGGCCTCGGCTTCACCGAGGCGCCGCGCGGCTCGCTCGGCCACTGGGTGCACATCAAGGACGGCGTGGTGCACAACTACCAGTGCGTCGTGCCGAGCACGTGGAACGCGTCGCCCAAGGACGGCCTCGGCCGGCGCGGCGCCTACGAGGAAGCCCTGGTCGGCACGCCGATGGCCGACCCGCAGAAACCACTGGAGATCCTGCGCACCATCCACAGCTTCGACCCTTGCCTGGCGTGCGCGTCACACGTGTACGGGCCCGACGGGCGCGAGCTGGTGTCGGTGCGAGTCCGCTGAGGAGCGCGAGCCATGACCGTCTTCCCGTCGATCGGCAAGGCCAGTGCAACCCCCGACGAGGTCGTCTGCCGCAGCCGGCTGGTGTGGCAGTGGCCGATCCGCGTCTTCCACTGGACCTTCGCCTTCTCGGTGGTCGTGCTGTTCGTCACCGGCCTCTACATCAACGAACCGTGGTTCACTGCCGGCGGCGGCACCGACCACTACCTGATGGGTTGGGTGCGCGGCGCCCACTTCACCGCGGCGGCCCTGTTCTGCGTCGCCTTCTTCTGGCGCATCTTCTGGTTCTGGTTCGGTAACCGCTACGCCCGATCCGGCTTCCCGTACGTGTGGCGTCCGCGCTGGTGGCGCGATCTGTTCCAGCAGGCCTGGGACTACCTTCGCTTCGACTTCGGCACGCCGCACATGGGCCACAACGCGCTCGCCGGCTTGGCCTACACGGTGTTCGCCATCGGCCTGGGCTGGGGACAGATCATCACCGGGCTGGCCCTGTTCGGGGAGTCGAACCCCGGTGGCTTCTTCGACGGCCTGTTCGGCTGGGCGCTGCCGCTGTTCGGCGGCTCCTTCCGCACCCACATGTGGCATCACCTGTTCGCCTGGGGCTTCGCCTTCTTCGTGGTGCTGCACGTCTACATCGTGCTGCTCGACGACCGCCAGTACCTCAACGGCCTGGTGTCGTCGATGATCTCCGGGCGCAAGTTCTACCGGCGCAAGCTCTCCGACCACCAAGAGCAGGAAGACGAGGAGGACGGGTGTGAGTGACGCACTCGAAACGAGCGCACCGGTCCTGGTGCTGGGCTTGGGCAACCTCTTGCTGCACGACGACGCGGTGGGCCTTCGCCTGCTCGCCGAACTGCGCGCGCGGCATCGTGACGACCCGCGCATCGAGTTCGTCGACGGCGGCACCCAAGGCATCGCCTTGCTGGCGCGGCTGCAAGGCCGGCGGGCGCTGCTGGTGCTCGACGCAGTGCAGCGCGGCGCCCCGGCGGGCGCCGTCCACCGCATCGACGATGCCCTGCACACGCTGCCGGCCGGGCACGGCGGTGCACCCGGCGGCGCCCACCAGGTGAACGCCGGCGACCTTCTCTTGGCGGCGCGCCTGGTCGGCGACCTGCCGGCGCGGGTGGCCGTGTGCGGCGTGGAGCCGGCCGTCGTCCGCACCGGCATCGGGCTGACGCCGGCAGTGGCGGCGGCGCTGCCGCGCGCCCTCCAGTTCGCCGACGAGCTGCTGGGTGACCTGCTGTCTGCGGAGGTCGAACCGTGCACGAACTGAGCATCGCCCAAGAGCTCCTGCGCCTGTGCCAGGCACGGCTCGAAGCCGGGCAACGCCTGCAGTACGTGCGCATCGCCGTCGGCGAGCTGGCGTCGGTCGAGCCCGACCTGCTGCGCTTCGCCTGGCAGGCGGTCACCGCCGGCACGCCGCACGCCACGGCTGTCCTCGACGTCGCCTGGTGCCCGGCGCGGCAGCGCTGCGACGCGTGCGGCGAGATCGCCGAGCGCCAGCCGGGCTCGTGGCTGCGCCTTTGCCCGCAGTGTGGCCAGGCGCTGCGGGTCGAGGGCGGCGACCAGCTCGACCTGCTGACGCTCACACCGGCTGCCACCGAGCTGAAAGAGGTGACGCCATGACCACCATCGACGCCCGCCAACAAATCCTCGCCGCCAACCAGACGGCGGCCGCCCAGCTCCGCCAGCGCTTCGCGCGCGCAGGCACGCTGGTGGTCAACCTGATCTCGTCGCCGGGCTCGGGCAAGACCACGCTGCTCGCCACGCTGGCCCGGCGTCTCGCCGAGCGCTGGACCATGGCGGCGATCGTCGGCGACATCGCCACCGAACGCGACGCCGACCGCCTGCGCGACGCCGGCTTGCGCGCGCACCAGATCGTCACCGGCGGCGCCTGCCATCTCGATGCGCGCATGCTCGAGCGGGCGCTGGCCGTCGCCGACTTCGGCGAGCCCGACCTGCTGTTCGTCGAGAACGTCGGCAACCTCGTGTGCCCGGCCAACTACGACCTCGGCGAGCACTTCAAGATCGTGCTGCTGGCGGTGACCGAGGGCGCTGACAAGCCGTTCAAGTATCCGGGCATCTTCAGCAAGGCCGAGGTCGCGGTGCTCACCAAGTGGGATCTGTTGCCGCACGTCGACTTCGAGGTCGATGCCGTGTGCGAGCAGATCCGGACGCTGCGGCCCACCGCTCGCATCGTGTCGCTGTCGGCGCGCGACGGCACTGGTGTCGACGAACTCGTGTGCCTGCTGAACGATCGGGTGGCGGCATGCAAGACGAGTTCGGTTCCCTGATCCGCCGGCGCTTGCACTGCCGCGGCGTCGTGCAAGGCGTCGGCTTCCGGCCGGCGGTCTACCGACTCGGCGGCGCACTCGGGCTGGCCGGGTTCGTGCGCAACGATGCTGACGGGGCGACGATCGAGGTCGAGGGAACGGCCGACGACGTGGCCAGGTTCGAGGCGCGTCTGCCCGCGTCTCTGCCGCCGTTGGCGCGGCTCGCGCAAGTCGAGTCGACTTCGCTGCCGCCGACCGCCGACCGCGGCTTCGTCGTCGCCGCCACTCGTGGGGAGCGCCGCGGCCAGGCCATGGTGCCGGCCGACGCCGCGCTGTGCCGGCGCTGCCGCGCCGAAGTCGAGACCGCCGGCGACCGGCGCTTCCGCTACCCGTTCACCAACTGCACCGACTGCGGCCCCCGCTTCACCTTGGTGCGCAGCCTGCCCTACGACCGCGCCCGCACCACCATGGCGTGCTTCGGGCTCTGTCCGGAGTGCGCGCGCGAGTACGCCGACCCGCGGAGCCGCCGCTTCCACGCCGAAGCGATCTGCTGCCCGCGCTGCGGCCCCCGCCTGTGGGTGTGCGGCGCGGACGGTCAGCGTCTGGCCGACGGTGCCGACGCCCTGGCCACCGTTCGCCGGTTCCTGTCGCAAGGAGCGATCGTCGCCGTCAAAGGGCTGGGCGGCTTCCAGCTCGCCTGCCGCGCCGACACGGCGGCGCCGGTCCTGACGCTGCGCCAGCGCAAGCGGCGGCCACGCAAGCCGCTGGCGGTGATGGCCCGCGACCTCGGCGTCGCGCACCGTCTGGTGCAGCTGTCCGCGCGCGACGCCGACCTCCTGCAGAGCACCGCCGGGCCGATCGTGCTGGCGCCGCGCCACCGCGACGCTCCGCTGGCGGCCGAGGTCGCGCCGGGCATCGACGACGTCGGTGTGATGCTGCCGACCACCGCTCTGCACGTCGAGTTGCTGCGGGACGCGCCGTTCCCGGCCGTGGTCTTGACGTCCGGCAACCGTAGCGACGAGCCCATCTGCCTCGGCAACCGAGAAGCGATGGCTCGCCTGGCCGACATCGCCGACGCGTTCCTGCTCCACGACCGCGACATCGCCCGCCGGGTCGACGACAGCGTCGTGCGCGCCACCGCCGGCACGCCGGTGTTGGTGCGCCGCTCGCGCGGCTACGCCCCGGACGCCCTGCCGCTGCCGGTCCGAGCGCCGACTCCCATCCTGGCGGTCGGCGGCCATCTGCAGACCACGGCGTGCGTCGCGGTCGGCGGGCAGGCGTTCCTGTCGCAGCACGTCGGCGACCTCGACACCGAGAAGGCGCGCGCCTTCCTGCGGGAGGTCGCGTTGCAGCTCGAGGCTTTCCTCGAGGTCGAGGCCGCGACCCTCGCCGCCGATGCCCACCCCGACTACCCCAGCACATGGCTGGCGCAGGAGCTGGCGACGGCGCGCGGAGCACGTCTGCTACCCGTCCCGCACCATCTGGCGCACGCTGCGGCGGTGCTCGCCGAGCACGACGCGTTCCCCGCAGCCGGCTCCGACGCGCTCGCCCTGGTGCTCGACGGCACGGGGTTCGGACCCGACGGCACGGCCTGGGGCTGCGAGCTTCTGCGCGTGCACGGCGACCTGCGCTTTGCGCGGCTGGCGTTCGGCGAGGCGCTGCCCCTGGTCGGCGGCGAAGCCGCCGTGCGCGAGCCGTGGCGGATCGCACAGGCGGTGCTGGCGGTCGCCAACCCGCGCCTCGACCTCGACGCGCTGCCGTTGGCGCACACGGTGGAACGCCGACGCCGCACGGCGCTCGCGGCCCTGGCGCGAAGTGCGTGGCCCGAGGCCCACGGCGCCGGCCGGCTGTTCGAGGCCGCCGGTGCCGTGCTCGGCCTGTGCGTGCGCAACGAGTACGAAGGCGAGGCCGCGGCCTGTCTCGAGGCCGCCGCCGCGCGTGGTCCCGACCGCGCGACGCCTTGGCCGGAGGTCGTCCTGGATCCCGACCGCGCCGTCCTGCCGCAGCGCGCGCTCCTCGTCGCCGCCGCGCGTCGCCTGCTGGCCGGCGAAACCACCGAGCACGTGGCTCGCGGGCTGCACGTCACCTTCGCCGAGCTGTGGGCCGCGCTGATCTGTCGCTGCGTGCCGTCGGCGACCACCGTGGCTCTGGGCGGCGGCTGCCTCGTCAACCGGCTGCTGCGCGCGGATCTCGAGCGCAGCCTCGCCGCGCGCGGCCTGCGCGCATGTGCCGCGACCGACATCTCCCCCGGCGACGGCGGCCTCGCCTACGGCCAAGCCGTCGTCGCCGCGGTGGCCGGTGAACGCGGCTGCCGACCCTCCTTCATCCCCTCCTCCTGTCCGTACTGACCGCCATGTGTCTCGCTCTTCCCATGCACCTGACCGCGCGCCGCGAGTTCGAGGGTGACGCCGAACTCGGCGGTGTACGCCGCACGATCAGCCTCCTGCTCTGTCCGGAGGCGAACGTGGGCGACCACGTTCTCGTGCACGCTGGCTACGCCATCGCCCGGATCGACCGTGCCGAAGCGGAAGCGACGCTGGCGCTCCTGGATGCGACCCTGGGCGTCGATCCCGACGTGGTTCCCGAACCGGCGCACGGCGCCCAGGCGCGCCGGCCATGAGTCCTGTCCGCGCGCTGCGCGATCCGTTCCACCACCGCAGCAGAGTCGAGGCGTTGCGCCAGCAGGTGGGCGAGATGGCCACGAGCCTGGCCCGGCCCGTCACCCTGATGGAGGTGTGTGGCACGCACACGCACGCGATCGCCGCGGCCGGCCTGCGCCACCTGCTGCCGGCCAACGTGCGCCTCGTCGCCGGCCCCGGCTGTCCGGTCTGCGTCACCCCGGTGGACTACCTCGACCATGCGTTGGCGCTGGCGGCGCAGCCGGACGTGACCCTGTGCACGTTCGGCGACCTGATGCGCGTGCCCGCCAGCCGCCGGGACAGCCTGGAACGCGCCAGCGCGCGTGGCGCCGACATTCGCGTCGTCTACTCGGCGCGCGACGCCTTGCAGGTGGCGCGGACGCGGCCGCAGCGCAAGGTCGTGTTCCTGGCCGTGGGCTTCGAGACGACGATGCCGACGGTAGCGGCCGCGCTGGCGGAAGCCGAAGCTCTCGGCCTTGCCAACTTCATGATCTTGTCCGGGTCGAAGGTGATCGAACCACCGTTGCGTGCGCTCGCTGCCGACCCCGACCTGCACCTCGACGGCTTCCTGCTGCCCGGGCACGTGTCGGTGATCGTCGGCGCCGACTTCTACGACTTCCTGCGCCGCGACTGCCGCGTCGCCGCCGCCATCGTCGGCTTCGCACCGGTCGACATCCTGCGCGGCGTCGCCGAACTGCTGCGACAGATCTCCGAAGGGCGCCCACAGGTCCGCAACCTGTACGCGCGCGTGGTCACCGCCGCCGGCAACCGGACCGCGCGAGCGATGCTGCACGAGTTCTTCGAGCCGACCGACACCAACTGGCGCGGCCTCGGCCGGATCGCCAGCTCGGGCCTGCGCCTGCGCCCGCGGTGGAAGCACCGCGACGCCACCTCGCTCCCGGTCGAGCTGCCCGCGCCACTCGAGCCGCGCGGATGCCGGTGCGGCGACGTCCTGCGCGGCGCCATCGCACCGCCCGCGTGCCCGCTCTTCGCCCGCGGCTGCGACCCGGAACATCCGATCGGCGCCTGCATGGTGTCGAGCGAAGGGAGCTGTGCGGCCTGGTACCGGCACGAGCGGCACGCGGCAGGAGCCGGCGCATGAGTGACCTCGGCGGTGGCGACGGGACCATCCTGATGGCGCACGGCGCCGGCGGCCGCGCCACCGCGCAGCTCGTGCGCCAGCGCTTCTTGCCGGCGCTCGACAATCCGTTCCTGCGCACCCTCAGCGACGCCGCGGTGCTCGAGCCGCTGCCGCCGGGCCGGCCAGCGCTCACCACCGACGGCTTCGTCGTCGACCCCCTGGTGTTCCCCGGTGGCGACCTCGGTTACCTGTCGGTGTGCGGGACGGTGAACGATCTCGCCGTGGCCGGCGCCCACCCGCTGTGGCTCACCTGGGCGCTCATCCTCGAAGAAGGGGTCGAGCACGCCGTGCTGCAGCAGATCGTCGACGGTGCGGCGCGCGCCGCGCGCGAAGCCGGCGTCCAGCTGGTGGCCGGCGACACCAAGGTGGTGCCGCGCGGCAAGGGCGACAAGGTCTTCGCGGTGACCAGCGGCCTGGGCGTGGTACCGCCGGGAGTCGACATGGACGACCTGCACGTGCGCCCCGGCGACGCCGTCGTCGCGAGCGGATCGCTCGGCGACCACGGCGCCGTGATCATGGCCTGCCGACACCAGCTGCACAGCGACCTGACGTCGTGCTGCGCGCCGGTCGACGCTCTCGCGCAGGCGGCGCTGCGCAGCGGCGCGCGTGTGCGCAGCATGCACGACCCGACCCGCGGCGGGGTCGCCACCGTGTGCCACGAAGTCGCCGTGCGCTCGGGCTGCCGCATCGAACTCGACGAAAGCAGGCTGCCGATCCGGCCGCAGACCGCGGCCGTGGCGGAGCTGTTGGGCCTGGACCCGCTCTACCTCGCCTGCGAAGGCAGGGTGCTCTTGTGGGTGGACCGGGCCGACGTCGACCACCTGGTGGCCGCGCTGCACGCGACGCCGCACGGCGAGGATGCCTGCGAGATCGGCTCGGTCTGCGCGCGCAGACCCGACCAGGCGCCGCTGGTGCTGCGCACCCCTGGCGGCGGCGTCCGCCCGCTGGATCTACTGAGCGGCCTCGATCTGCCGCGGATCTGCTGACCATGGACGGCCTCACCCTCAGCCTGGTCCTCGCCGCCCTCGGCGTCGCCTTCGTGCACACGGCGCTCGGCCCCGACCACTACGTGCCGTTCGTCATGCTGGCCCGGGCGCGCGCCTGGAGCCTGCGCCGGACGCTGTGGATCACGGCGGTGTGCGGCGCCGGCCACGTGCTGTCATCGCTGTTGCTGGGCACCGCCGGTCTCGCCGCCGGCGTCGCGCTCGGCCGCCTCGAGAACGTGGAGACGCACCGCGGCGCGCTGGCGGCGTGGCTGCTGTTCGGCCTCGGCCTCGCCTACGGGCTGTGGGGACTTCGGCACGCACTGCGGCAGCGTCAGGGCGTGGTGCTGCACGCGCACAGCGACCACCTGCACCTGCACGGCAGCGGCACCGGTGCCCATCACCACGGGCACCTCCTGCACCACCATCACCACCGAGCCGCCGCGGCCGGGAACAGCGGCACCTTCTGGACCCTCTTCCTGGTGTTCGTGCTCGGCCCGTGCGAACCGCTCATCCCGCTGTTCATGGTGCCGGCCAGCGAGCAGCGTTGGGGCACCGCGCTGGTCGTGGGCGGGGTGTTCGCCGTGGTCACCATCGCCACCATGCTCGCCATCACCACCATGGCGATGCTGGGCGCAGCGCGCCTGCACCTGCCCGCGCTCGAGCGCTGGACGCACGCCCTGGCCGGCGGCGTGATCGCCTGCTCGGCGGCGGCGGTGCTCTTCCTCGGCGCCTGATCAGCCGAGATCCGGCGGATCCGCGAACGGCCACGGTTCGGTCATCGCCCCTCTCCGCGCTGCGCCCCGTCTGCTCCACGCTCCTTCGCCTGCTGTTCCAGCCATTGGCGCACACGCACCGGCGCGCGCGGGTCGAGCGCCTGCAGCGCCGCGGCGCGGATGCCAGGCGCCTCGGCGCCGGCCACCGCAGCCAGCTCGCACAGCCCCGCCACCAAGCGCGCCGGGTCCGAGCCCCACGCCTGCTCGAGCGCAGCTCGAGCCGCCGCCACCCGCGCCGCCAGTTCCTTCGTGTCGTTCCGGTCGACGGCGCCGGCGCGCGCCAGGGCCGCCCGCGCCACGGCCACCAGGGTCGGCGGCACGCAGGGCTTGGCTTCGCCCGCGGGTTCGTTCGGCGCTGCCTCCGGCTCGGTGTCGAGCCACGCCCGCGCCGCGGCCGCGTCGCCGTGCGCCAGCTCGGCGCGCGCGTAGGCGTCGCGCTGGTCGAGCGTCCATGCTGCGGTCAGCGTCTCCGGAACCTTCGCCGCCGCCAGCGCCTGCTCGAGGCTGCGGCGCAGCGGCGCGGGATCGGCCCACGGCAGCTTGTCGACGATCCGGCCCTCGCGGTCGAGCACGAACGCCGGGCTCGGCAGGTCGGAGAACAGTGCCCGCGAGGCGTCGTCCATGCCGTCGACGTAGATCGGCAGCGGCACCTCGAGCTCGTCGCGCATGCGCACCGCCAGACCGCAGCGCGCCTCGAAGGTGCCGGGCTGCTCGATGTCGGCGAACGCCATGCGCCCGGGGTGCGGCTCCTTCTGCTCCACCACCAGGAAGGCGACGTCAGGGGAGGTGCCGTAGTCCTTCCAGAGCGCCCGCAGACCTGCGGCCGCGCGCCGGAACGGCGGTCAGGTGTAGCCGCCCTTGATCAGCACCACGACGCGGCCACGCAGCGACGACAGCGCCACCAGGCGGCCGTCGAGATCGCTGAGGACCAGGTCGGGGGCCATGCTCTGCACCGCGGGCTCGGCGGCGAGGAACTGCCGGCGCGCGTAGAGTTCGAGGTCGCGCTTCTCCATCTGCGCGACGAGAGGTGCGAAGAGGAGCGTCGCCGCCCCGAGAGCGTGGGTCGCGAGGTTCATGGTGTCGTGTCTCTGGCCTGCGGGGCATCGTCGCGCGCCACGCGGAAGCCGATGTCGTCGGTGCGCACGTCGGGACGCTGGCGCATCCGGAACGCATTGCGAAGGTACATCCCATCGAGCACGAACGACCCGCCGCGCAGCACCTGGAATTCGGCCTGCGGCGGCCCACCCACGCTGGCGGCGTAGGCATCGTCGGTCCACTCGAAGGCGTTGCCGGTCATGTCGAAGAGTCCGTAGCCGTTGGGCGCGAACGACCCGACGTCGCGCAGCCTACCGGACTCCTGGTTCGCGGCGAACCGGTGGTACACATTGCCGTAGGCGAACACGAAGGACTCCGGCCCGCGCGCCGCCTTCTCCCACTCGACCTCGCTCGGCAGGCGATGGCGCACCCCGCTGGTGCGCGTGCGCCAGGCGCAGTAGGCGCGCGCCCCGGCGAGGCTGACGGTGACGACCGGCTCGCGCGGCGCCGGTGTCGACCAACGGCCGCTGGCATCGCGCACGAGCCTGCACTTGCGCGAGTCGAAGGCGCACCAGGCCGCGTCCACCTGCGGCTCGACGGCGGTGAGGAACGCCGCGTACTGCGCGTTGGTCACCTCGGTGCGCGCCAGCCAGAACGAGCCGACGTCGACGACCCGCGCCGGCCGCTCGTCCTCCTGGCCGATGCCGAGGAGGTCGCCGAGGACGGCCGGTCCGGACGGAATCCAGGCGAACTCGGAGTCGGCGGGGGCGGTGGGGAAATGCGGTACCGACACCGTGCAGGTGCGCTCGTCGCCCAGCGTCGGCTCGAACAAGGGCGCGGGCAGCGCCACCCGACCCATCGGCGTCGACGCATCCACGACGAACCCCCCGGGACGCACGTCGACCACGGCACGAAGCACCCTGCCCGGATGCGCCACCTCGATGCATCGATCGCCGGCCACCGCGGCGATGCGCAAGTCGGCGCCGGCCGGATTCTCGACGACCAGCCGGGCCGGGGCCGGATGGGGCCCGAGCACGTCGGGCGCCGCACACCCCAGCAGCGGCAGCACGGCCAGGAGACGGGCCGCGCGCCCGTACGAGTCCGCTCGATCCCACGCCATCGCCGCCGAGCGTCGCTCATGCGGGCGCCTCGAGCAAGGTCGAACCCGCACCGCCGCCGACGCGCCGGCCCACCCCGAGGCGTCAGGCCGGCCCCCCGCGCCGAGATGATGCGCCTCGAGGTCGACGTGCGGCAGGCACCGACCCTTGCCCCCGTGGGGCGAGCTGTAGCCGACCGTCGCCGCTCACCACGCGCGCGCCGCCGACGCACCCGGCTGCCATGACGGCGCTGGCCGAGAGGACGAAACTGGCCGAGCACCAGCGGACCCGCACGCTCGGATCCGACGTGCGGGCAGCGTCGCGGCCTTCGCCGACCGCGACCCCGAGCGGCCAGCCGGATACCCTCGCGCGACCTTGAACGCCGCTCCGCCCGCGGTCGACGCCGACAGTCAGTCCGACAGCCGCCGCCCCGTCTGGCTGGTGTCGCTCGCCGTACTGCTGGCCTCGTCGACCTGGTTCGCCGGCACGGCCGTGGCGCCGCAGCTCGCCGCGAGTTGGAGTCTCGACAGCACCCGCGCGGCGTCGCTCACCTCGGCGACGCAGTTCGGCTTCCTGGTCGGCACCGTGCTGTTCGCGGTGCTCAACCTGGCCGATCGTTTCCGGGCGCGGGCGGTCTTCGCTGGCGCGGCCTTGGCCGGCGCGTTGGCCAACGCCGGCTTCGCCGCCGCTTCCGGTCTCGAGAGCGCCGTGCCGCTGCGCTTCCTCACCGGCATCACCCTGGCTGGCGTGTACCCGGTCGGGATGAAGATCGTGGCGTCGTTCAGCACGCACGGGCTCGGGCTGCGCCTCGGCATCATGGTCGGCGCGCTCGGTGTCGGCACCGCCCTGCCGTTCCTCGTGCAGTGGAGCGCGGTGGGACTGCCGTGGCGCGCCGTAGTCGCCTTCGCGTCGGTCGCCGCCAGCGCCGGAGCCGCGCTGGTGTGGCTCGCGCTCGAAGACGGTCCGCACCTGCGCACCCGGGCGCGCTTCGACGCGAGCGCTGCCTTTCGCGTGTTCCACGACCCGGCCTTCCGTCTGAACGCGTGCGGCTACTTCGGCCACATGTGGGAGCTGTACACGGTGTGGTCGCTGCAGGTGTTCTTCCTGCGCCAAGCCCTGCCCTGGGCAGCGCCGCACGCGCCGCTGCTGGCGTTCGGGGTGGTGGCCATCGGCGCCCTCGGCTGCGTCGGCGGCGGCCTGCTGGCCCGCCGGCTCGGCGAGCGCACGGTGGCGCTGCGCGCGCTCGTCGCCAGCACGCTGGCCTGCCTGCTGTCGCCGTGGGCGTTCACGCTCCCGGCCTGGGCCCTCATCCCCTTCATGCTGGTGTGGGGCCTGGTGATCGTCGCCGACTCGCCGCAGTTCTCGGCGCTGGCCGCGCGCCTCAGCCCACCGGAGTATGTCGGCACCGCGCTCACCGTGCAGAACGGTCTGGGCTTCGCCCTCACCGTCGTGTCGATCCAGTGCGTCGCCTGGCTCGGCGAGACGCTCGGCTGGCGCTACGTCTTCCTGTTCCTCGCGCCGGGACCGGCCCTGGGCGCTTGGTCGATGCGCCGGCTCGGCAAGGTCCTCGCCCAGCGCGGCGGCGGCTGGCTGTGACTGCGACACCGCTCAGCGCCTGTGGACGCATCGAGCGTACGGGCTCCCAGCATGTCGTTGGCGATCGCCTACGCGATCGCGAGCCTCCGGCTCAGCGGATCGTGGCGCGCAGCGCCATGGTGAAGGTCGGCACCTGTCCGCCGTTCCAGTACGAGTAGGCGAGCGCCTGCATCGTGAGTGCCGTGCCGACCGGCAAGGCGGCGGGGATCGGCACCCGGATCGTCTCGAGTCCGCCCGGGCAGGCGAGGATGCGATCGGGCTGCGTCAACGTGCCGGCGAAGGGCAGCACCACGCTCGCCGCGAACAGACTGTTGTGGAAGCCCGGCAGGCCGAGGCATTGGTGCGGCTGGTCGATCCACAGTGCGATCGCGAATGGCTGGTTCGGAACGCCGCGCACGGTGAAGTCGGCCGGGAGACCGCGCGCCAAGTCGGCCGCGAGATAGGTGCAGGAGAACGTGCGCGGACAGGTCGTGCCGAACGTCGCGCCGTTGCTGCCGAGCATGAAGCCGATCTCGCCGGCACCGACCTGTGCGGGCAACGCCGGCCCGACCACGACGACGCACGCGAGCAGTCCCTGCGCCAGCACGCCACGAACGGACCAGGCACGCAACCGGGTGACGAGAAGCATGACGCAAGAGAATGGCGAGGGCGAAGCGCGGACGCCAGCCAGGCACGACCCGCTCGGGATTCTCTGACCGAACGCACCGCGTCCCAGCACCCTTCCTCCTGCGCACTTTGCCCACGGGTCACGCAGCCCACGCGCGCGCCGCCGGGCCAAGATCGAGCGAAAACCGCGCGCCGACGCGGGAGTCATCCGAATGGCTGCCCTCGCGATCGCCGGTGGCGTCGACATCGACGACGAGACCGACGCGCGAGCGAGCCTTGACCGCGGCCGACCGGTGCGCGTGGTTCTGCCGGCGGCCACTCTCGGCGCCGAACCCCCGCCTGGCATGACCGACCCTCGCCCCACGGTTCCCAAGCCGACCGCCGCCGGGCTTCCGCTCGACGCGGCCCAGGTCGCAGCGGCGCTGCCCGTCGCGGCGCTCCGCCGCCGCGTCGCCACTTGCGCCCTGCCCTTCACCACCACCGCCGACCTCGCCGTCTCCGCGGCAACCGTGGGTCAAGAGCGCGCGCTGGAGGCGTTGGCCTTCGGCATCGCCATCCCCCACGACGGCTACGGCATGTTCGCCGTCGGTCCGCCCGGCACCGGCCGCCACACCCTGGTGCGGCGACGGCTCGAAGCAGCCGCGGCGCGGCAACCGGTGCCGCCCGACTGGTGCTACGTGCACGACTTCGCTGCCCCGCAGCGCCCGCGCGCACTGCGCCTGCCGCCGGGTCGCGGCGCGGCCCTGCGTGCCGACATGAAGACCCTGGTCGACGACCTGCGCGTGGCGCTGCCGGCCGCTTTCGAGAGCGAGGAATTCCGCGGGCGCAAGGACGCCATCGCCAACGAATACAAGGAGAAGCACGAGCAGGCGCTCGAGGCCATCGCCGAGCGAGCCAAGACCAAGTCCATCACGCTGGTGCGCACGGTCGGCGGCGTCGCCCTGGCACCCGTGCGGGACGGCGAGGTGATGGACCGCGCCGAGTTCGCCAAGCTGCCGGACGCCGAGAAGGAGCGCATCCAGCGCGAGATCGAGACGTTGCAGGCCGAGGTCCAGGCCGCCCTGCGTGAGCTGCCCAAGCTCCTGCACGAACAACGCACGCGTCTGCGCGCGCTCAACCGCGAGGTCACCGAACTGGCCGTCGGGCACCTGATCGATCATCTGCGCCAACGCTACGCCGACCTGCCGGAGGTGTGCACCTACCTCGCCGCCGTCGAGCGCGACATCATCGACAACGCCGAGCAGTTCGTGGCCGTGGAACCGACGCCGCCGGAGTCCGTAGCCGATCTCGCCACCCTGCGCACCGGCGTCGCCCTGCGGCGCTACGAGGTCAATGTGCTCGTCGATCACGGCAAGACCGAGGGCGCACCGGTGATCTACGAGGACCAGCCGAGCTACCACAACCTGTTGGGCCGCATCGAGCACATCGCCCAGCTCGGCACCCTGGTGACCGACTTCACCCAGGTGAAGGCGGGAGCGCTGCACCGCGCCAACGGCGGCTACTTGATCCTCGACGCACGTCAAGTGCTGGCGCAGCCCTTCGTGTGGGAGGATCTCAAGCGCGCCATGCGCGCGCACGAGGTCCGCATCCAGTCGCTCGCCGACAAGCTGAGCCTGATCGCGACGGTGTCGCTCGATCCCACGCCGATTCCGCTCCAACTGAAGGTGGTGCTGGTCGGCGAGCGTTGGCTCTACTACGCGCTGAGTGCCTTCGATCCGGAGTTCGGCGAGCACTTCAAGGTGCCGCTCGACTTCGACGACAGCACGCCGTGGGGCGACGACACGCCGCTGCGCTATGCCAGAGTGCTGGCGCAGTACGCGCGCCAGGAGAAGCTGCGGCCACTGGACCGCGACGCCGTGGCGCGCATCGTCGAGGAGGCCGCGCGCCTGGCCGGCGACCGCGAGCGCCTGACGACGCACGTGTCGCGCCTGTTCGACCTGGTGCGCGAAGCGGACCACTGGGCCGGCCTGGCGCAGCACCGCTCGGTGACCGACGCGGATGTGGGTCGTGCCATCGACGCCGGCATCCGCCGCGCCGATCGCGTGCGCGAGCGCATCTACGACGAGATCGCGCGCGGCACCCTGCGGGTCGAGACCAGCGGCGCCCGCGTCGGCCAGGTGAACGGCCTGTCGGTGGTCGAACTGGGCGGCTTCCGCTTCGGCCAGCCGAGCCGCATCACCGCGCGCGTGCGCCTCGGGCGCGGCGAGGTGATGGACATCGAGCGCGAGGTCGAGCTCGGCGGACCGCTGCACAGCAAGGGCGTGCTCATCCTCGGCGGCTTCCTGGGCGCGCGTTTCGCAGCACAGCGTCCGCTGGCGTTGTCGGCGAGCCTGGTGTTCGAGCAGTCCTACGGCGGCGTCGAAGGCGACAGCGCGTCGGCGGCAGAGCTGTTCGCGCTCCTGTCGGCCCTGGCCGAGGTGCCGATCCGCCAAAGCCTGGCGGTCACCGGGTCGGTCGACCAGCACGGGTGCGTGCAGGCGATCGGCGGGGTCGACGCCAAGGTCGAGGGCTTCTTCGACGTGTGCGCTGCCGGCGGCCTGACCGGCGAGCAAGGTGTCCTGGTGCCGGCCGCCAACGTCCAGCACCTGATGCTGCGGCAAGACGTGGTCGCTGCCTGCGCCGAGGGGCGCTTCCACGTGTGGGCCATCGACGACATCGATCAGGGCATCGAGATGCTCACCGGCATCCCCGCCGGGGAACGCGGCGAGGACGGAGTCTTCCCGCAGGGTTCGCTCAATCGGCGCGTCGACGACCGGCTGGCGATCCTGGCGGAGCGCGCCCGCCAGTTCGCGGCCGAGTCACGGCGCGAGGTCGAGCCGTGACGCCACCCGACACCTTGCGCCGAATCCTGGTGGCCCTCGACGTGGCCCGGCACGATCGCTCGTGGCTCGGCCTCGCCGCCGAGTTCGCGGCGCGCCTGCGCGCCGACGTGCGCCTGCTCTTCGTCGAAGACCTCGACCTGCTGCGCGCCGCCGACCTGCCCTTCGCCCGCGAGATCGACCTCCTCACCACCGGCGCGGTCGCCTTCGACGTGGCCACCGTCGAGGCACGCCTGCGACGCCTGTCCAAGGCCGCGCGCGAGTCCTTCGCCTCGGCGGCCACGCAGCAGCACGTGGCGTGGAGCCTCGAGGTGGTGCGCGGACGCTTGCCCCGCGAGATCGAGAGCCAAGCGCAGGGTGGCGACCTGCTGGTCTTCCCGCACCGCCCCGCTCCGCGCGCGCGCGGGCGCGTCGCCGCGCTCTGCGCCGGGGGCGAAGGCGGGCACGCCGCGCTGCGGCGCGCGCGCGACCTCGCGGCGCCCGCCGGTCTCGACGTCGTCTTCGTCGGTCATGCGGCACAGCCCGTGCGTGAGTTGCAGCTCGATCTCCTCGACGAGGGCACCGCGTGCCGCAGCGTGGTCCTGCGTCCCATCACCCCCGACGTCACCGGCCTGCGCGCCCTGCGCCGCGATCACCCCTTCGACGTCGCCGTGATCTGCGCCAGCGAGGCACTCGCGCTCGAGCCTGCGGCGCTGGCCGACGCGCTCGGCTGTCCGATCCTGGTGGTTCCTGCCTGAGCTCCGGGCGGCTCGACCGTGATGGTGACGGTGACGCTGTCGCCGAGACACGGACCGCGCTAGCGTGCCGGCATGCGCAGCGACGCCGCCCGGATCGAGACCTACCTCGACAGTCTGCCCACCGACCGGCGTGACGCCCTCGAGACCCTGCGCGCCGTGTTCCGCGCCAACCTCGACCCAGTGTTCGAGGAAGGCATGCAGTACGGGATGATCGGCTACTACGTGCCGCTTGCCGTCTACCCCGACGGCTACCACTGCGATCCGCGGCAGCCGCTGCCGTTCGCAGGCCTGGCGTCGCAGAAGAACCACATCGGCGTCTACCTGTTCTGCCTATACACCGACCCCGAGGAGCAGGCCCGCTTCGAGGAGGCTTGGAAGAAGACCGGCAAGAAGCTCGACATGGGCAAGTCGTGCATCCGCTTCAAGCGGATCGAGGACGCGGCCTTGGACGTGCTGGGCCGCACCATCAAGCGGATGACCGCCAAGAAGTTCATCGCCGTGTACGAAGCCTCGCTCGGCGCGCACCGCCGGCGAACGGCCAGCAAGACGCCGGCGGCGCCCGCCCGCAAGAAGGCGAGCAAGAGCGCGGTGGCGAAGACGCCTCGGACCAAGGCCACGGCGCGCAAGAAGGCAGGCAAGCCCTGAGCTACCCTTCGCCGCGCGGCCAGTCCGGGTTCGCGACCCGGACACGCGGGTGAGCGGGTGGCAGCTTCACCGAGTCACACCGCCGCGCCGGATCAGCGCGCTTCGTCGAGGTTGCCCAACACCACCAGCTCGGTGACCCGCCCGCGGCCGACGTTGAAGCCGCGGCAGCGCCGGGCCGGGCTCTCCAGGCGCGCGCGCACGCGCTCGGCCCGGTCGGTGTCGAAGCCGGCCTGCGCCAGCCAGGCCAGGAGGTCCCGCACGTAGCGCGCATCGGTGACGACGACGTGGCCAGGCTGGGTGACGAGCTCGCACACGCGCTGTTCGTCGCTGCGCTCGTCCTCGTCGACCAAGAAGTCGACCTGCCGGTCGAGGATCCACACCAGGCTCGGCATGTTGATCCGGTACGCAGCGACCGCGACCGCGGGCGAACGCAGCGACTCCAGGTCGTCGACCGCACGACGCTGCACCAGATCGGGAGACCACTCGCGTACGACTCGCCCGAACAGGAGACCGAAGCCTCCCGCTGCGCCGACCACGCAGACAGCCACCGCCTGCACGCCACGGCGATCGGCCAGCGCACGTGCCGCGTACAAGCACCCGCCGGCGAAGCAGGCGCCGGCAGCGAGGGCGAGCCCACCCGCGCGCGGTGCGCCGACGCTCCACAGTGCCACCGGCAACGCCACCAGCAGGACGACACCGGTCGCGCGCAAGAGGATGCGCTCGAGCCGCGACGACCGCCGCAACCCGAACTGCAGGCTGGCGAGCAGTGCGATCGCCAGCGCCGGGTAGGCCGGCAAGACGTAGTGCGGCAACTTGCTGGTGACGAGCGTGAACACGGCGACCACGCCCGCCACCCACCAGCGCAACAGCGTCGGCGCTGCGGCGACCGGCCAACGCGCTCGCGGCGCGAGCGCGGCGAAGACGTGTCCCAGGAGCGGCGACCACGGTAGGAACATCGCCGGTACCACAGCGAGATAGAACGCGTACCACCACGGCGCGTAGCCCCCGTGCCCCTCGAACGCGACGAGCGACCGCGACACCACGTGCCGCATCACTCCTTCGCTGAAGAAGCGACCTTCGCTGCGGATCAGGGCCGGCACTCCCCAAGCAGCCACCAGGGCGAGCGCCAGCCCGCCTCCCGCGAGGCAGCGCCGCCAGCTCGGTCGGAATCCGGCCGCCCACAGGCCCACCCCGAGCGCGGCGGGACCGACGATGCCGGCCGGACCCTTGGTGAGGAACGCGGCGGCCACGCCCGCCCAGACCACCACGAAACAAGCGATGGGCGGACGACCGAGGTCGTCGCCCATCGCCCCAGCCGTGCCGCGGATGGAGCCAGGCTCCACCGCTGAATGCTGGGCGCGCGGACGACCGAGGTCGTCGCCCATCGCCCCAGCCGTGCCGCGGACGGAGCCAGGCTCCACCGCTGAATGCTGGGCGCGCGGCCCCATGGCGTGCCGCACCTGCGCCCAAGCGGTCAGGGTCGTGCAGGCGAGCAGGAGCGCGTCCGCGGTGGCGGCGTGCGCCATCACCTGCACCTGCACGCACGTGGCCATGACGGCGCCGGCGAGCAAGGCAGGCCAACGCTTCAGGCCGAGCTGCTGGCCGAGTGCGGCCGTGCACACCGCGGCCAGGGCGACGGCGGCCGCCGATGGCAGGCGTACGAAGTACTCGCTGACCCCGAACGCGCGCATGCTGAGCGCCTGCACCCAGTAGGTGAGCACCGGCTTGTGCAGGCGTTCCTCGCCGTTGAAGTGCGGCACGATCCAGTCGCCGTCGGGCTCCAGCATGGCCCGCGACGAACCGGCGAAACGTGGCTCGTCGATGTCCTGCAGCGGCGCATCGCCCCCGGTCGCTCCCAGCAGCAGGGCGAAGCCGAAGAGCAGGACGAGGTCGCTGGGCCGGATGCGGCGGTCGGAGTCGGTCAACGCGGCGCTCCTGCTGGGCTCGCGGCCAGCGACCGTGCCGCTGGCCCGACGAGCATCGCCATGAGCACGAACGCCAGCACTGCCGTCGTCAAGACGCACTCGCGTCCGGGCCAGTCTTGCCCCATGCGCCACAGCTCGAAGGCGAAGACCGACCAGAGCGTGACCTCGCCGAGACGACGCGAGGTCAAGGCCGGTGGCAAAACCGGCGGCAGACGTTGAAGCAGGGCGACCATCACGGCGGCCAGCCCGGCGCCGCCGACGACGTCGGACGGCCAGTGGTGCAACCCCAGCACGCGCGCGGCACCGACGGCCAGGACGATGGCCAAGAGTGCGGCATCACGGCCGCGCGAAGCGCCGACGAGTGTCCCTTCTCCGCGGCGCGAAGCGCCGACGAGGGGGAGCGCCAGCGTGCACACCGTGGTCACGTGCCCGGAAGGCCACGAGTGGCCGCCGCCGTACGGCCGCGTCCGATCGATCAGAGCCTTGATGACAGGGGCCACCGCGCTGGCCGCGAGCACGGCCAGCAGGATCGTCTGCCGGCGGTTGGCGCTCCGCGACCACACCAGCACGGCTGCGACCACCACCGCGGCGAGGTAGCCGTCGCCGAGGCTCGCCACCGCGGCGAGAACCAGGCGCACTCCGGCGTTGCCGGACACCCCGAGGCCGACCTCGATCGCGTCGTGTAGCCAGTCCTCACCCAGCACCTGCTCCAGGAGGTAGACGCCACCGCTGGCGAGCAACAGCGCCGGCCCGAACCACAACGGCACCCAGTGTGCCCGCGCTGCGACGTCTGCGGCCGCACCTCCATCCACCGGCGAGACGCTGCGCTCGGGCGGCGCCGCCTGCTCCGTGCATGGCCCCGCCGTGTCGCTCACTTGCTGTCGCCGCGTTTCCATGATGGCTGGCTCGACCGCACACGGAGTCGGCGGACATCGGACCCGAGCGCGGCCTGACCGCGACTACGAACAGCGGTGCGACACGCCCACCGCTCCGGCGAGCCGAGCAAGAGACTAGCTGGCGATGTCCCCGACTTCGACGATGCGGTGCGCTGGGGCGCGAAATCGCGCCGCACACCGCCAGGCCGAGACCACCACGGCGCCCGGACGCCTCGCCGCGGCGAAACGCGGCGGCGCGACGCGATCGCACCGGCCGGGTAGCCCCCCTCCGCGGCCGCGCGCCCTACGCGAACACCGACTCGTCGTACTCCGCCTCGCGCAGCTTGGCCTGTGCCGCCGCCAGGCGGGCGATCGGCACGCGCGGCCCGGAGCACGACACGTAGTCGAGGCCGATGAAGTGGCAGAAGCGGATCGAGTCGGGATGGCCGCCGTGCTCGCCGCAGATGCCGACCTTCAGGTTCGGGCGCGCCTGCCGACCCCACTGCACCGCCGTCTGCATCAGCCGACTGGACTCTAGACTCTAGTAAGGCCATCCCAGCGCCGCGCTGAGTGCACCCGGCGCTTCGCTTCCGACCCCGAGCACCAACCACTGCACGTGCACCATGCGGGGCGAGACCGAGCCCGTCACCGGCAGCGGCAGGTCGACGCACACGTAGCCGACCCGCGGCGGCGATCGCCCCGCGGTCAGCGGCACCGTCGCCAGCACCGACGTCGCCAGCGCACAGCCCGTGAAGCCCCACGGCTCGAGCTTCAGCGGCAAAGGGATGCCGCCCCACGCTTGGTTCGACAGCCCGGCCAGCAGCACCGCCGGCGCCCCGGCCGGCGCCTCGCTCAGGTGCACGCGTACGCCGGCGGCGCCCAGATCGACGGCGCCGACCCGCGGCGCGCCGCGCAGGGTGCCCCGGCACGCCGGCCCCTCCGGACGCAGCGTCGATGGCGGCAGTCGGAACAGCGTGACCCGCCCGAGATGCGACAAGGGGCTCGCACCCAGTCCGTACAGGGGCTCGCCGGCAGCGAACACCGGAAAGGTGTCCCCCGGATGCGGCTTGCCCATTGCCACCCCCAGCCCGAACTGCGTGAACCACTGAATCTCATCCAAGCCGGGCGTGCAGATCTCGATCTCGCGTCCGTCGCGCAGCAAGTACACGAACAGCCGGTCACCAAGCTGGCGCACCGGGTCTGCGATCATACTGACGCTCGCCCACGACCAGATCCTGAACACCGTCCTGGTCGAGGTCGAAGCCGCTGGCGATCACCTCGCCGAACGCGAACGCGCTGCCGTACGGCGGAAACGCCTTGCGGAACGTGTACAGCGCCGAGCCGTCGCGCCCCGACACCACGCGCACGACGCCGTTGTTCGGGTAGCGGCCGCTCCCCGACACCACGAAGTCCGGCACGCCGTCGCCGTCGACGTCGCCGCAGGCCGCGATCCCGCCCAGGCCGAGGTGGTCGTTGGGCAAGTCGCCGCGAACCTCGAGAAGCGTGGCGCCCGTGCGTCCGGACGCCACCCGCACACCGTCGATCGCCGCTTCCGCATAGCCGAAGTCGTCGCAGCCGTCGCCATCGATGTCGCCGACCTTGCCGAGGTTGGTGTTGCAACACCCCACCGCGAGGCGATAGCGCAGTCGACCGTCGTTGGCGTAGACGTAGAACGCACCATTCTGGCTCGTCTCGCGGTCCACGGACACGATGAGGTCCGGTCGACCGTCGCCATCGGTGTCCAGGTCACTCAGCAAGTGATTGCCACCGTAGTTATAGACGTAGCGCCCGGCTGCCGCCTGAAACAGGACCGAGTCGTCGCGGCCGCTTCGGACCTCGGCCAAGGTGGGATCGGTCGGGAACTGACTGGCCCAGCGGGTCACGGCATAGTCACCGATGCCGTCGCCATCCCAGTCTCCTGCACGGTCAAGACGCAGCAACCAGTATCCCGACGGCACGGCACTCGCTCGAAGCAGCCGACCGGACCGTCCCGACAGTAGGAAGACCGAGCTGCGGGTCAGGCCGTTCTGCTGCCCGGTGCTCACCAGGTCCTCGAAGCCGTCCCCATCCAGGTCGCCGACGAACACGACGGGACCAGCGATCCATCTGACATCGAACTTGCCCACCGCGTGCCAGAGGATCTGCTGCGCCACGGGGGAGGTCGAGGCAGTCAGAAAGGCCAGCAGGACCAGACCAAGGAGTCGGTAGCGTTGCATCGTCGCCCTCACTGGATCTGCACGAACGCAGCCTTGCTCGGCATGCCTTGGCTGGTCACCAAGAACAGCATGTAGAAACCGCGCGGCAGCAGGTAGCTGGCTTTCGTGGGGACCGCGACCCGTACCGTCGACGGCGGCGTTGCGGGAACCGTGAACGGCAGCTCGACACAACGCTGGTTGATGTCGGCATGGTGCGTCACCGATCCCACCCGCATGAGCGTGACCTTGGCGATCGACACGCCGAGGGGCAGTGTGCTGTGCGTGACGTTCTGCGGGCTGCCGTAGGGCCACACCCAGAAGTTGTTGGGTAACGTCGTGTTCTGCCCCAGGATCGTCGGCTGCGACGCGCCACAGTTGAGATACGGGGGCAGGAACACCTGGTAGTCGGCGACAGCCACGGTGGGAACACGGCCCGTCTGGTTCGTGCAGTCGGGCCAGGGACCGTAGTTGCGTGACTCACCACCCCCCGTCAGTACCTTGCCGCTCGGCAACAGCACAGCCGTCGAGTGGTAGTCGCGGATGACCGCGTTTGCAGCCATCGAGTGCCACGCGCCGCCCTTGAAGAGTTCGGGTGTGTAGGCCGGCGCCTCGCAGCACCGCAGGTGCCGAAATTGCTGCTCGCCCACCGCGAGGATCGTCGAGGTCGGGGAGCAGGACCGTGTTGAACAACCAACGGGGATAGCTCATCGCCGGCAGAGCCACCCAGGCACCGAAGCCGGGGTTCCAGGCCCGCGCGTCGCCGAGCACCACACCGAGGCGCCGGCAGATATGCCGTCAGACCGCCCATGGCGACGATGGTGTCCATGCCGCCGCCGGGCGACACCGAAGACATCACGCTCGACCCGTAGATCCGGGTGTTGGTCATGTTCCACGGGCCGGCCCAGGTGCGGGGCAGCACGAAGTGGTTCGTACTGACGCTGTCGCTCGGGTACCCAGAGGTGAAGAACGCCTGCGAGGTCAGAGAGTGGGCGCGGGGATACTCCCCGAGCGAGGCAGGCAGAAGAGCGCCGCTCGGACCCGGGAACGTGTTGTTCGCCCCATTCGCCTCCCAACCGCCGACCACACTCGGCGGGACCGGGCGCCACACCTGGTAGCTGTTGACATCGGTGCCCAGAAGGCCGGTACCCCCAAGCACGGCCAGCTTGTTCTCGTCCGCGGTATCCGGACCGAGCATGAGGACCGACGGGTACCAGCGTTCGGCATCGAGCGATGGCCCTGGGGTCCAAGTGCCGCCCGTTCCCGGAGCCGCCGGCGGCTCCCACACGTAGAGCATCTTCGCGCCGCCCCATGACGGCGGGTTGTTGTGCGGGCCATGCACCGTCGTGCCGCCTGCGACCACCAAGTGGCCCTCGGCGTTCCAGGCGTGGCCAGCGCAGAACAGGTCGCCGAGATCAGGCGCCAAGCAGATCATCGCGTTCCAGAACTGCGGCGTCGACGCCTCCGGATCGATGATGCCGAAGCGCAGGACGCGCTGTTCCCCTTGTCCCGTCCCGGCGTAGTCTGCGTAGTCCCAGACCAGCACGTGCCCCTGGTGAGCACCCCTCGGGATCACGGACATGTGGATCGCGTTCAACAACGTCGGCCATGGCGGGACGTTGGAGGTGCCACAAGACGGAAGGACCGCCGGGCTGCCCCCGTGGTTGTACGGCGCCATCCACGCACCGACGTCGCAGGGATCAACCGGCGGCGGCTGGGCGGCGACCGATCGCACACCACCGAGCGCCCAGGCTGAGATCACGCACGCGAGAGGAGAGGAGAGGAGAGGAGAGGGGGCGACGACTGGCTTCCCTGCGCCGTCTCGCCACCGCGATGTTTGCAAACCGAGTCACGACGACCTCCTTCGAAGAACTCCGACGCACTGAAACCATGCGTCGCTCCGCGGGAGTGTGTCCGACGCAGCGTCAGGCGGCAAGCCCCGGCCGCGCGAATGCGCGCTCGTGGCGATGCCACCCTTGCCGCCGCGCGCTGTTGCCGGCGCCGCATGCCGCGAACGCATCCTTCCAGCGACACGTGGAGCCGCCCGGAACGGGTACTCCGCAGCGACTACGCGAACACCGACTCGTCGTACTCCGCCTCGCGCAGCTTGGCCTGTGCCGCCGCCAGGCGGGCGATCGGCACGCGCGGCCCGGAGCACGACACGTAGTCGAGGCCGATGAAGTGGCAGAAGCGGATCGAGTCGGGATGGCCGCCGTGCTCGCCGCAGATGCCGACCTTCAGGTTCGGGCGCGCCTGCCGACCCCACTGCACCGCCGTCTGCATGAGGCGGCCGACGCCCTTGACGTCGAGCACCTCGAACGGGTTGTCGCGCAGGATCGCCTCCTTCTGGTAGAGCGGCAGGAACTTGTTCTCGGCGTCCTCGCGCGAGAAGGAGAACGTGGCCTGGGTGAGGTCGTTGGTGCCGAACGAGAAGAACTCGGCCGACTGCGCCAGCGGGCCGGCGCGCATGCAGGCGCGCACCACCTCGATCATGCTGCCGAAGCGGAACGGGATCTTGCGCCCGGCCTGCTTCTCCACCTCCGGGTGGACGCGGTCGACGATCTGGCGCACGCGGCGCAGCTCCTGCGCGGTGCACACCTGCGGCACCATGATCTCCGGGTGCACGTCGATGCCCTTCGCCGCGCACTCGGCCGCCGCCTCGAGGATGGCGCGCACCTGCATCGAGTAGATCTCCGGGTAGGTGATCCCGAGGCGGACGCCGCGGTGGCCGAGCATCGGGTTCACCTCGGCGAGCGCGTGCACCTTGGCCAGCATCGCTTCCTTGCGGCGCAGCATCTCGGCGATGCGATGCGAACTCTGGTAGCGCGCCAGCGATCCGTGCAGGCTGTCGAGGCTGTCGACGAACTGCTTGTGCAGGTCGGGGTCGAGCAAGCGCAGCGTGTCGGGCAGCTCGCCCATGCTGCGGATGGCCCGACGCAGGTCACGCAGGTGACGGATCTCGAACTCGAGCTGTTCGGCGGTAGGGAGGAATTCGTGGATCGGCGGGTCGAGCAAGCGCACCGTCACCGGCTGGCCAGCCATCGCCTCGAACAGGCCGGCGAAGTCGGCGCGCTGGATCGGCAGCAGGCGGTCGAGCGCCGCCTGCCGCTCCTGCGGCGTGTCGGCCAGGATCATCTCCTGCACGATCGGCAAGCGGTCGGCGTCGTTGAACATGCGCTCCGTACGACACAGCCCGATGCCCATCGCCCCGTAGCGTCGAGCCCGCTGCGCGTCGCGCGGCGTGTCGGCGTTGGCGAACACCCTGAGCCGGGCCGTCTCGTCGGCCCAGCCGAGCAGCGTGCCGAACTCCGGGAAGAACTCGGCCTCCACCGTCGGGATGCGGCCCAGGTAGACGTCGCCGGTGCTGCCGTCGATGGTGATCACGTCGTTCTCCGCCAACTCGTGGTCACCGATCCGGGCGCGGCGGGCACGCTGGTCGATCACCATGGCGTCGCAGCCCGACACGCACGGCTTGCCCATGCCGCGCGCCACCACCGCGGCGTGCGAGGTCTTGCCACCACGGCTGGTGAGGATCCCTTGCGCCACGAAGAACCCGTGGATGTCGTCGGGCTTGGTCTCCTCGCGCACCAGGATCACGCGCTCGCCGGCCTTGCCCATCACCTCGGCGGTGTCGGCGTCGAACACGATCTTGCCCGACGCAGCCCCCGGCGACGCCGGCAGCCCCCGCCCCGCCGACTCGACGCCGTGCGCGGGCGCCAGGGTCGGCACGAGGAGTTGCTCGAGGAGCATCGGGTTGACGCGCAGCAGCGCGCGTTGTTTGTCGATCAGCCCCTCCTCGTGCATGGCCACCGAGGTGATGACGGTGGCGCGCGCGTTCATCTTGCCGTTGCGCGTCTGCAGGCAGAACAGGCGCCCGCGCTCGATGGTGAACTCGAAGTCCTGCACCTCGCGGTAGTGCCCTTCCAGCTTGTCACGCAGTGTGCACAACTCGCGGTAGAGGCCGGGCATCTCCTGCTGCATCGCCTGCAGCGGCTTCGGAGTGCGGATGCCGGCGACCACGTCTTCGCCCTGGGCGTTGGTGAGGTACTCGCCGTACAGCTCGTGCTCGCCGGTCCCCGGGTTGCGGGTGAAGCCGACCCCGGTGGCCGAATCGTCGCCGAGGTTGCCGAATACCATGGTGCAGATGTTGACCGCCGTGCCGTTGGCCATGTCCGGCGTGATCTTGAACTGCCGGCGGTAGTCGACGGCGCGACGCCCCATCCACGAGCGGAACACCGCGCCGATGGCGATCTCGAGCTGTTGGTAAGGATCGGTGGGGAAGGCCTGACCGGTGTGCCGGCCGACCAGATCGGCGAAGGTGGTCGCCAGCTCCTGCAGCGCGTCGGCGCCCAGCTCGACGTCCTGGCTGACCCGTTGGCGCTGCTTCGTCGCCGCCATCGCCTCGTCGAAGACGCTGTCGGCGACGCCGAGCGCGATCTTGCCGAACAGCTGCGTGAAGCGCCGCTGCGCGTCCCAGCCGAAGCGCGGATTGTCGGTAGCGGCGATGAGGCCCTGCAGACTGTCCGCGTTGAGACCGAGGTTGAGGACGGTGTCCATCATGCCCGGCATCGACATCGCCGAGCCCGAGCGCACCGACACCAGCAGCGGATCGCGGGCGCCGCCGAACGTCTTGCCGGTCTTCTTCTCGAGCGCGGCCATGTGCGCGCGCACCTCGGCCATCAGCCCATCGGGCATGCGGTCGTGTTCGAGGTAGGCCCGGCACGCCTCGGTGCTGATGACGAAGCCGGGTGGCACGTTGAGCCCGATCCGGGTCATCTCGCACAGGTTGGCGCCCTTGCCGCCGAGCAGCATCTTGTCGCGACCGTCGCCCTCCTCGAAGGCGTACACGAACTTGCGCGTCGTCATCGTCGTTCTCGTCTGCAGTCACACACTGCCTGCCCACGACGATCCTGCGTCCCGGCGACCGTCACCGAGACGGAGCGGCCGGGTCCGTGAACCGCGGGCGAGCGGCCGCCGGCCGCACTGGTGGGTAGACGCCGCGCGCCGGGCCGGTGTTTCGAACCGTCGGGTCCGGCCCCCCCGTCACGGTTCACGGCGGGTCCCGCGCCATATCCTGGGCTGCAAGTGCCGCGAATCCTCGCGCCACGCGCGAGTTCGGCCGTGCGCCCGAGCGAGTCCACGGCGTCCGAACTCTCCTGGCTGCGACAGATGGCGGCGTGCAACTCCTTCACGTACAAGGTCGACAGACTCCGCGCGTTCTTGACGAATGCGAAGAGACCCTCGGCCGCTTCGCGGTGATCGCTCAGCACCCGGATCAGATGATCCGCGGGCATGTTGGTGGCGCCGTGCGGCACGTAGGCCGCGTCGAAACCCTGCTCGACCAGCGTCAGGGTCACTCCCGCATCGAGCGTCTACAGCCTCTCGATGAGTCCCGTCTGGATGCTCCATTGGCGGACCATCCGCTGCACGAATCGCTCCAAGGCAGCGGAACCCTCGAGTTCGCGCCGACGACTCTGCCAGGCCGCGCGCAACGTGGCGAGCTGACCGCTGGCAAGCCGCACGTGACCGTCGGGCAAGTCCTCGATCGGACGCCAGGTGTGCACGGAGGTTCTCGTCGTCGATGAAGTGTCCGGGGCGCGGCGACCCTCGCAGATCATTCACATCCAGCCCGTGCCTGCAACCGTCCGGCGGTGGCACACTCCCTCCGACGCGGAATGCGGCGACATCCACGCCGCGAAGCTCGCTTCACGCCTTGACGAAGCGCATCACGTAGTTCTCGTGCAGGAACGAGCTGTCCTCGTCGCGCACCTTGCGGAAGCCGGCCGCCTCGATCTCGCGCGTGACCTCGTCCTGGCCGGCGCGGACGTGCTCGAGGATCCACGGGCGGCTGGTGCCCGGGATGCGGATGAAGTCCACCACCAGCAGGGTGCCGGACGGACGGAGCGCGCGGTGGATCGAGGCCAGCGTGTTCTTGGGGTATTCGAAGTGGTGGTAGGTGTCGCACACGAACACCGCGTCGACGCTGGCGGGCGGCAGCTCGACGCTGCGGTCGCTGCAGAGCACCGCCTCGACGTTGGCCAAACTGCGTTGTTTGGCGACGTCGCGGATGTGATCGATGAAGCGCGGCGCGATGTCGACGGCGTACACACGTCCCTCGTCGCCGACGCGCGTGGCGAACAAGAACGTGAACAGGCCGGTTCCAGCACCGACGTCGGCGACGGCCATGCCCTCGCGCACGCCGGCCAGGGCCGCGATCTTGCCTCGTTGCGCGAAGATCTCGCGGCTCTCGCCCTCGAAGCGCTGCTCGTACTTGGCGACGTCGAGCGCCGGATCGACGAAGTCCTGGTTGATCCCGGGCTTGACGCTCGTCTCCGCCACCGGCGGCGGCGCACCGTGGCAGGCCAGGGGCAACGACGCGGCGAGCGCGAGAACGGCGGCGTGGAGTCGTGGCATCGCCCCGGATCTTCGACGCCCGCAGGCTCGCGCACAATCGCGACGCCGAACTCCGGCCCGGCCACGAGCCTGCCGGCCACGGCCCTGCCATGGCGCGGTCCTCGACGAACGGCCGGGCGCAGCCCCGAGACGACGCCTCCGCAGACGACGGCCCGCGTGTCTGCCTCGAGCCACCTCACGCTACACTTCCGCGCCGCCCCTCATGGCTGACCGCCGTTTCCAGCACTCCCTCTCGGTCGTCCTCCCCGCCTACAACGAGGAGGAGAACATCGAGAAGCAGACGCGCGCCTGCCTCGACTTCCTGCGCGAGCACTTCGCCGACTACGAGGTCGTCGTCGTCAACGACGGTTCGCGTGACCGTACCGGCGAGATCGTGGCGCGCCTGATGGCCGAGGACAGCCACGTCAAGACGGTGGTGCATCCGACCAACTACGGCTACGGCCGCGCCCTGGCCGACGGCTTCAAGGCGGCGCGCTGCGACCTGGTCTTCTACACCGACTCCGACAACCAGTTCGACGTGCGCGAGCTGAAGGAGTCCATGCCACTGGTGAAGGGGCCGGACAACCCGGGGGGCGCCGACGCCGTGTTCGGCTTCCGCGTCTACCGATACGACTCGGTGCTGCGCTGCATGCTGAGCTGGGGTTACAACCGCCTCGTGCGCGTCCTCTTCCGCGTCAAGGTTCGCGACGTCGACTGCGCGTTCAAGCTGTTCACCCGCGAGGTGAACGAACGACTGACCATCGAGTCCACCGACTTCTTCGTCGACACCGAGATGGTGGCGCGCATCGCGCGCATGCGGGTCAAGACCGTCGAGCAGGGCGTGCGGCACTACCCGCGCACCGCCGGCAGCACCACGGTGCGCGCCGGCCACATCCCCAAGACCCTGTGGACCGTGGCCAGGATGTGGTTCCGCATCCACTTCGGCGGCAAGGCCAAAGCTGCACCGGATCAAGGCAAGCGATCGGTCGGCGCGTGAGAGAGAGCGTCCACGACGAGTACCGCCGAGGCGGCGAGCACTGGTGGATCCGCGCGCGCCGCACGATCTTCGCGACCATGCTCGACGAGGTGCTCGGCGTGCGCGCCGGCGCTGGCGCGCGCATCCTCGACATCGGCCCAGGCTCGGGCGTCAACATGCCGGTGCTGGCACCGCGCGGGGCGGTGACCGTGCTCGACTCGGACGCGAGCAGCCTCGCGGCGTGCCGCGAGGTGGGTGCCCGCGCCGTGGTGCGCGCCGACGCCCTGCACCCGCCCCTCGCCGACGCCACCTTCGACCTCGTGTGCGCGCTCGACGTGCTCGAGCACCTCGAGGACGACGCCGGCGCTCTGGCCGCGTGGCGACGGCTGCTGTCGCCCGGTGGCCACCTGCTTCTATCGGTGCCGGCGTTCGCCTTCCTTTGGGGACGCCAAGACGTGCTCTCCCACCACAAGCGCCGCTACCGTCGGCCCGATCTGGTGGCGAAGGTGAGCGCGGCAGGCTTCGCCGTGCGCCGGGCCAGCTACTTCAACACGCTGCTGTTCCCGCCGATCGCCGGTGCACGCCTGCTCATGCGTCCGTTCCTGCGCCGCCTGGTCGCGCGCGGGACCTCCGACCTTGCCGCGCCGACCCCGTTCGGACTCGACACGGCGCTCTACCGCTTGTTCGCTGCCGAGGCCGGCTGGCTGTCGCGGCGCAACCTGCCCGTCGGCGTCTCCATCCTGCTGGTGGCGAGCGCGCCGCGGTGAGACGATTCGGCGGCGCGGCGCCGACCGATCGAATCGACCGCCCACCCGCCGGCATGCGTTCCTCTCTCGCCCTGACCCTCGCCCTGCTGTGCCACCTCGCCCTCGCCGGTGGCTACTGGCTGGTCACCCCCGCCCTCGAGGCGCCGCGGGAAGAAGACTACGTCGAGGCCGGCAGTCGCGCCGCGCTCGGGTTCGGCTGCGACGACGCCTACACCGCGATGCTGGCCGCCGGCATGTGCGCCCTCGGCGAGCGCGACCTCGTGGCCACCGCCATCCCGGCGGTCGGCCCCGGCGCGTTGCGGTTGCAACACGGGGCCGACGAAGCGGTGGGCTCGCGCGCGCAGGCGACGCTGGGCGCACTGCGTGTCCTGTCGGTGCTCCTCGGCCTCGTGTCGATCGCCTGCACGCACGCCATCGCACGCCACCTGCACCCCGCCTCCGGCGTGCCGGCGGTGGCAAGCCTGATGCTGGCCTGCATGCCGCAGTGGGCGTTCTCGCACGCCGTGCTGTGGCACGGCCCGTTGCTGGTCGCCGCCGCGCACCTACTGCTGCTCCTGCAGGTCCGCCAGCTCTCGGCGGCGGCGCCGAGCGTACGCGGCGCGCTCGCCGCCGGCATCGTTGCTGCGCTCGCGCTCGGCACGGCGCACGCCGGATGGGTGGTCGTCGCCCTCGGCCTCCTGGGCCAAGGCCTCGTCCTGGCGCACGCACCGCGGCGCGGCACGCTGTCCCTGACCCTGTTCGTCGCGGTCGCCAGCGCCGGACTCCTGGCGCAGCCGCCGCGCCCGCACGTTGTCGATCCGAGGCGTGACGCGCTCGACCTGGTGCGTTCGTTCGTCGCCGAGTTCGGTCGCGGTGCGCTGGGACAGCCGCGCCTACCCGAACTGCTGACGTTGGCCATGGTGGCGGCCGCCGCGATCGGCTGGCTGCTGGGCGGCCGCCGCCTGTGTGGACGGGCTCGCCCGACGCTCCTGGTGTCCTTCGCCTGCAGCCTCGGCACCATGGCCGGCGTCGCTGCCGCTGCCGACGACGGCTGGCACGGCCGCCACCTGCTGGTGGCCGGCGGCCCGATGATGATCATGACCGCGGTCGGCCTGGTGACGCTCTGGCGGCGGGTCGCACCGGCGGCCCTGCAACGTGCGGCGAGCCACCCCTTCGCCGCGCTGCTCCCCTTCCTGCCGAGCTGCCTGGTGCTGGTCGCGCACGTGCGTCCGGCCCTGCGTCTGCCGCCCACCTTCGACGCGCGCTTCGTCACCTTGCACGCTGGCCTTCGCACCCGACCTGCACACGAGCTCACGGCCGAGGCCGTGCGCCTCGACAGCGAGGCGCGCGTCGTCCTCTCTTGGCACCCGATCGACTCCGATGCCGAGGCGACGGACCCCTACGCCGTGGTGGGCTGGTACGCCGACGGGCGCGTGGCCTTCGCGTCGCACGCCCGCGACGGGATCCTCCTGCGCGGCACCACCCTCGCCCTCGACCGCGGAGCCCTCGGCGCGTGGCGCGACGACGAACGGGTGTGGTGGCGCGCCTACACGGTGACGCCGCCCGCCGAGTCAACGCGCACGCGCTGGTCGCCGGTGCAGATCCTCGACCCTCGCCCGGCGCCACCGCCGGTGGCGGCTCCCGGAAGCGCGGGTCGTTGAGCCTCGACGAGAAGGTGCGACCGTCTCGTGCACGACACGGTCGGTCGGTCGCGTGCGAGCGATGCCCCGAGGGCGTCGCTCAGCGCGCGGGAAGCGCCACCTCGACCCCCGCCGGCAGCCGCGCCACGTCGTCGTCCGTCCACCCGTTCATGGCCGCGATCTCGCGCCAGCGCTCGCCATCCCCGAGGTGCTCGCGCGCCAGGGCGTAGAGCGTCTTGCCCGCGGTGAGGGTCGCCTTGCGAACCTCGCCCGCCCGCGCCCTCTGTGCATCGGCCGGCCGGGGCGTCACGAGCGGCGGGTCGTTCTCCGAGGCTGCGGGTTCGGCGGGAGGCCGGAGAGCCGCGACGTCGGTCGCCTCCGCGGTCGCGGAAGGTGAGCCCGAAGTCGCGGGGGGCACCACCCCTGCAGGCGACGACGCCGCATCCCGGCTCGACGTCGACGCCGCTGTCCTCGCTGGCGTCGCCGACCCGTGCGGCTCCGGTGCGCGCGCCTGCCGCAAAGCCGGACCTGCCTCGATGCGGCGCGCCAAAGCCTCGCGCAGGGAGGCGGCGCGGCCGCCGAGCTCGAGAACGAGCACGTCCTCGCGGCGCTGCGGCGCGACCGGACTCGGCTCGCACCCGCCCAGCAGCGCGCCCATCGACACGGCGAAACAGCAACGCCTTCTTGCGGAAGAACCCGATGTTGCGCCGCGCGCCACGCGCGTCATGATGCCGCCGCGTTCGGGCGAGCTCAACATCGAGGGCCGCGCAGCGCGTCCTTTCCTCACCAGCGGTTGAGCACCCTCCGCCGACTCTGGCTCCAAGCCATCCCCAAGACCCTGCTGTCACGCACGACCGGGTTCCTCACCGACCTGCCGTTGCCGCGCTGGGCGCGAGCACGCGTGTACGGATGGTTCTCGCGCCGCTACGGCGTCAACCTCGACGAGATGGCCGGCTCGCTGACCGACTACGAGTCCCTGTCGGCGTTCTTCACCCGCCAGCTGGTGCCCGGGGCACGCCCGATCGCGGACGCTCCCATCGTCTGGCCGTGCGACGGACGGATCGTCACCAGCGGACCGATCACCGACGGCCGCGTCGAGCAGATCAAGGGGCAGACCTACGACGTCGAGCACTTGCTCCTCGACGGACCGCTGGCAGCACGACTGCGCAACGCCACACAGGCCACCATCTACCTGGCCCCGGGCGACTACCACCGCGTGCACGTGCCGTTCGATGGGCAACGGCTGCGGCAGTGGCACGTGAGCGGAGGGCTCTACCCGGTCAATCGTGAAACGGCGCAGGCGGTGCCCGAGCTGTTCGTCCGCAACGAACGCGTCGTGTACGAGCTGCGCCTCGTCGACGGCCGGGCGGCGGCGGTGGTGATGGTTGCGGCGCTCAACGTCGGCAACATCAAGCCCGCGTTCCCGATCTCCGGCGAGGTCCGGCGCGGCGACGAACTCGGCGTGTTCCACTTGGGCTCGACGGTGATCGTCCTCGTCGAGGCCGGACAACCGTGCCTGCTGACCGTCTCCTCCGGCGCGTTGGTGCGTATGGGGCAGCGCGCGAGTTGAGGCCGAGCGGCACACGAGTCGACGTCCGACCCTGGGCTTGCTCGCACCCCGATCGGGCGTGAGAGTGCGTGCGGCCTCGGCGCTTTGCGTATCGTCTGAGCCATGCGACCCGACCCACCCGCGTGGACGCGCGCGCTTCTCGCCCTCGGCGGCCTGGCGGCCACCGCTGCGTCGCAGGCACGCGAGGCTCCCACCGTCGCCGCGCACCCACTCGACGTGCTGGCCAACGGCAGCGGCGAGCTGCGCTCCGTGGCGCGCGGCAGGAGTCGCGGGCAGCCCTGTTTCGCGCTCGATGGCTGGCAGACCGAGGTGGACGGCGGCTGGCTGGCCCAGGTCGCACCGTGGGGCGACCTACGCGCCGTCGGCGGCGACGCCTTCCTACGCGCCGCGGCGCGTGTCCCCGGCGAGCTGCGCCAAGACGTGCCGGTCACCGCGCGCAAGGGGCGCGAGCTGTCGCTGCTCTTGTCGGGATGGACCCGCACCGGACGCGACCGTGACCGGATCGAGGTTGCCGTGGCCCTCCTCGACGGCAGCGGGCACGAGCTCCTGCGCAAGACCACGGGCGAGCGCGGCAGCGCCGAGTGGGCACGGTTCTGGCTGGCGGCGACGGTCGCGCCAGCGTTGGCCCAGCGGGTCGCTCACGTGCGGGTCACCCTCGCCGCGCGGCACGTACAAGGTGACTACCTCGACGCCTTCGCCGACGCGCTGCAGCTGTGGGTGTTCGGAGCGGCGTCGCCGGCGCCGCTGGCCGACACCGACGCGGAGGCCCTGTGGGCACAGGCCGCCGCGCCGTCGGGTTCGACGCGCACGGCAGCGCTCGCAGCACTCCTGGCCGGTGACGAACGCGGCCGCGCCGCCAAGCTCCTCGCCGAGGCGCTCGCGCACGGCGACGGCGCCGAGCGAGCCGAGCTGCTGGTGCTCGCCACCTTCAGCGGCCAGCGCGACACCCCCAAGGCGCTGCGGACGGCGCTCGAGGACGACTCCGACGACCTGCGAGCCCTGGCGCTCGAGCTCCTGCCCCTGGCGCGCGGCGGCGACTGGCGCAAGGTGGTCGCCGGCCTGCTGGGCGCCCGCGATCTCGGGGTACGCGCGGCAGCAGCGCGCGCGCTGGTGCAAGAGGGCAGCAAGGAAGCCCAGCGCGCCTTGACGGCCGCCGTCGCTGCCGCCGACGACGACGGCAAGCTGCAACTGCTCGCGGCGCTGCAGGCACGCCGCACGCCCCTCGACGACCTGTACCGCGACGCACTCGTGCCCATGCTGGCCGCCGGTGCCGACCCCGAGCGGCGGCACCTGGCGATGCGGGCGCTCGCGGCCTGGCAGGATCCCCGCCTGGTGGGTCACGCCTTGGAGCTGGTGGCCAAGGAGGAGCGGTACGGCCGGCGCGCAGCGTGGCTGTCCTGGTGCGCCGAGCAGGGCACGCCAGCCGCCGTCGAAGCGATGGCGAGCCTCGCCGCCAAGGACGTGGCCCGCGCCGACGCGGTGCTGCTGGCCCGCCTACCGACCCTGCCCGCCGCCGCGACCCTCGCGTGGGCGCGCGCACGCGGCCTGCGCCACGCACACGGCACCGTGCGCATGGCGGCTGCCGGCGTGCTCGCGGTGCACGGCGAAGGGCGCGACGTGCCGAGCCTGCTCGAACTGACGCGCGACACGGACACGGCAGTGGCCCGCGCCGGTCTCGTGGCCGCGGCACGGCTGTCGCGAGCGCATCCTGGCGAGGCTTTCGTGCGCGCGTTGACGAGCGCGAAGGAAGAGGTCGTGGCGCCGGCGCTGCGCGAAGCCTGGCGAGACGGAGCCCCGCCGCCGGCGATCGTCGAGGCCACGCGTGCCCTGGCGGAGGCCAGCGGCGTCCGCGTGCGTGCCGCCGCGGTCGCCTGCGCCGGACCCGGCGACGCCGAGCTGCGACGCCGAGCACTCGCCGACCCGGCATGGCAGGTGCGCGCCGCCGCCTACGCGGCGCACGGGGAGGTCCGCACGCGCGACAGCGTCGCCGCCATCCTGGCCCGGGTACAGGAGGACGACTCGTCGGCGCGCCACAGCGCCACCCGGGCGCTGGCGCGCCTCACCGGTCAAGCCAAGGGCAGCGACCCGGCCGACTGGCAGCGCTGGTGGCAGCTCGCCGGCGAGACCTTCACGCTGCCGGCCGCACCTCCCCGGGCGAGGCCAGAACCGCGCCCGGAGACCGGCGTCACGGTCGCGGCCAGCTACCACGGCGTGCCGATCGACGGTGACCATGTGGTGTTCGTGCTGGATCTGTCGGGGAGCATGCGAGACGCGCGCGGCGACCGTGCGACGAGCAAGCTCGCCGCCGCGCAGCTCGAGCTGTTGCGCGTCCTGCGCCAGCTGCCCCCCACCACCGCGTTCGCGTTGATCGGCTTCGCCGACGGCGCGCAGGTGTTCCGAGACGCCTGGGTGCAAGCCACCCCCGACCACGTCGACGACGCACGCCAATGGCTCGAGCGCCGCGAGGCGAAGGGCTGGACCAACCTCTGGAGCGGGCTCGGTGATGCCCTTTCGCGCCCGGGCGTCGACACCGTGTTCCTGCTCTCGGACGGCGCGCCGTCGGTCGGGCTCTACGTCGAGGCCGCGCCCCTGCGCGAGGCAGCGTCGGCGGCCAACTTCGGCACGTACGCCCGCGTCCACACGATCGCGCTGGCAGGCGACCGCCACGACCGAGCGCTCTTGCAGGGGCTCGCCGCGGACTCGGGCGGCGTCTTCGTGGACGCTCCCTGAGCTGCAAGCGCCGCGACGCCTCACGTCACGCGCGAGGTCGGCGATGTCGCTCCGCCGCCATGGCGAGGGACTCGCCGGTTTCGAACGGCAGTGGAAGCTCCCGACGAGGCGCCGGGCCCTCGTCGCGAAGGTGGAACAAACGGTGTTTGCACCGACGTGGCCCACCGCGACGATTCCCCCCACGCGCGGCCCATGCTCCTCGTTCTCTCCGGCATCGGCATCTTCGGCCTGGCCACCCTCCTGCTCGCGTTGGGCTGGATGGGCGTTCGTCACTTGCTCGGTCGGCGCCCGCGCTGGCGGCGCAGCCTGTGGCTGACCCTGTTCAGCCTGCCCGCGCACGCGCTGATCACGGTGCCCCTGACCCTCGGCTTCCTGGGCAGCCGCATGGTGGCCACGCGCCGCGACGAGTCTGCCTACCGCGGCCCCCGGTTCCTGCCGGACGGCACCTGGATCCCGCAGTCCCGCGCCTCGCTCAAGGAGGAACTCGCGGCAGGCGGCGTCGCGCCCTCCACAGCGCCGGCGCGCAGCATCGAACTGCGTGCCGAGGACGGGGTCCGGCTGCGCGCGTTCTTCGTGCCGGGCGCGGCACCGACCCGCCCCGTCGACGCCATCCTGGTGCACGGCCTGTTCCGCGGCGGACTCGAACTCGAGACGGTGGGACGCTTCGTGCGCGACCTCGGCTGCGACGTCCTGATGCTCGAGCTGCGCAACCACGGTGGCAGCGAGCGAGCCGGCGCCAGCTTCGGACCGCGCGAGGCCTTGGACGTGCGCGCCGCCGCCGCTTGGCTCGACGGCCGCCCCGGTGCCGGCGATCGGCGCGTGCTCGTGTTCGGCGTCAGCCTGGGCACGGTGGCCGCGGCCCTGGCTGCCCCACACGTGCAGCGCTTGCGCTGGTTGGTGCTCGACGCTCCGGTGGTGAACCCGTTGGCGACCGCCAAGCGCATGCTCGCGCGCGGGCCGAAGAACCAGCGGCGGCGCTTCGGCCTGCCGGAGCCCTTCTGCACCCTGGCGCTGTCTTCGCTCGAGCTGTGGGCAGGGATCGACCTCGACGCCATCCGCCCCCTCGATGCCCTGCGGCAGCTCGATCCCGCGGTGCGCGCCATGGTGGTGGGCGCCGGCGCCGACGACCGAGTGACGGCCAGCGATGTGGAGGCCGCGTGGCAGGCCATCCCCTGTCCGGACGCCGAGAAGTCGCTGTGGATCGAGCCGGACGCAGCGCACGGCGCCGTGTGGGAGAAGGACCCGGACCGCTACCGCCGCGAATTGGAGCGGTTGCTGCAGCGCTGACTTCGGATGGCGCCGGACGCCTCGGCCTGAAGCTCGGAGCACCAGCGCGGGACGCAATCTGCGCGCCCGAGAAGCCAGCGCGGCGACGACCCACAGAGACAGGCAGACAGATAGGGGCCGACGGAAAAGACATCGCCGGAACCCCGAGAGGCTCCGGCGATGAGGAAGCGGACGAAGAGTCGTTCGATGCGGGAGCCAGGATCAGTCCCGGACCAGGGCTCCGCATCACGGAGATCGAATGCTGAGTTTCGCTCACCAGTGGCACCGAGGCCGCCTGCCTCGTGCCACACGCATCGAACACTCAGAAACCACCAGCCGTTCGATCGAAAGAGCGTCCGGCTGGCGAAGCCGCTTCCTGCAGGTTGCGGTTCGCCAGTTCCACAACCTGTGTCGTCGGTCCCTCCCAAGCGCGACCGCCCAACACGGGCGCTGACCTTAGCGTGCCTTGCGGAGCGCGCAATCGTTTTTTGACACGACGCCCACTATTTCTTGTGTGCCCGGGGCGGTCGGGCCCCAACGCGTCAAGAAGTTGGGGCGCGCAGCACGACCGTGAAGCGCGCACCCTTCCCCGGCTCGCTCACCGCCTCGATGCGTCCGCCGTGGCGTTCGATGATGCCGTGGCTGATCGCCAGGCCGAGCCCGGTGCCCTTGTCCACGTCCTTGGTGGTGAAGAAGGGGTCGAAGATCTTCGCCAGGTGCTCGGCCGAGATCCCCGCGCCCTGGTCGGTGATGACGACCCGGACGCCATCGCCGTCGCGGGCCGTGTCGATGCGCACGCTGGCACCGACCGGCGACGCGTCCTTGGCGTTGAGCAAGACGTTGATCAGCACCTGCAGGAGGTGGTTGCCCGAGCCGAGCACGACCGGGTCGCTTGGGTCCAGGCCGAGGATCAGCTCCAGCTCGGCCGCGCGGAACGGCAGGCGCACCAGATCGGCGGCCTCGCGCACCAGCGCGTTGATCGACAGGGGCGCCAGCGCGAACGGCGTCTCCTTGGCGAACGTCAGCAGTCCCTGCGTGATGTTGCCGATGCGCTGCGTGTGCTTGTCGATCACGTCGAGCTCGCGCTGCAGGCTGTCGCGGTCGTCGCCGTCGGCGATGCGGTAGCGCAGGATCTGTACGCGGTTCTTGATCACTCCGACCGGGTTGTTGATCTCGTGCGAGACGCCGGCAGCCAGGGTGCCGATCGCGGCCAGCTTCTCGCTCCGCCCGAGCTGCCGATGCAGGCCACCGAGCTCCTCTTCGCGGCGCACCAGCTGGCGCATGATGTCGGCCAGGAAGTAGACGGTGATGCACTGGGTGGCGGCGAACACGGCGACGAACACGGCCAATGCTTCGGCGCCGAGCCGCCGGAGGTCCATGAATGCCGGCTCGATCGGGTGGTGCGGCAGCCAGCCGCTCCACTCGCTCAACCCGAGCGCCGCCACCAGCGCGCTCGACACCAGGGCCACCAGCAGCGCCGCGCGCGACGAGCGCAGCAGCGAGGCGATGAAGGTGTGGAAGGAGTAGAAGAGGACGAACGGGTTGGTGATGCCACCGCTGAAGTGGAGCATGGTGGTGAGCAGCACGAGGTCGACGGCGATCTGCAGGTCGACGTGCCGGCGCAGCGTCGCCTCCTTGGCCCGCTGCAGGCGGGGGTAGGCGGCGATGTAGGCGAAGTTCACCAGCAGCGTGACGCCGGCGAGCACGAAGAGGAGGTGCGCCTCGTGCAACCAGCCCAGCACGTTCGCCAGCAACGTCGCCCCGGCCGCCCCGACCACGGCGTACATGCGCAGGCGGTTGAACCAGGCGATCTGCGCCAGACGATCGGCGAGCCGGTTGGCCATTGCCGCACAGCAGACCGCACAGCGCCGCGGGGGCAAGGCTGCACGCGTGGCATCCCGCCGCGGTCGTGGTGGAGCGCGCTGCCCGGAGGCCTCAGCAGTCCGCGACGAGCTCCTGCGGTCAGTCGGTCCGCAGGCGCCAGCCGCGCAGCGCGGCGTGCGTGACCGGCTCCAGACGGAACGCCTGCTCGATCGCCCGCCACAGCAGCGGTCCGGTGCGCCGCTCGTCACCCACCGGCGCCAGCAAGTACTGCTTGGCGCCTTCGGTCAACAGCACGTCCTCGCCCTGCTCCTGGCGTAGCGTCACCCAGGCCCGCAGCCCGTCCACCAGGCGCGGCACGGTCTCGGGTGGCAACCCGGCCTCGTCGATCAGCGGTCGCCACTCGAGCTCGGGGGCGAAGATCAGGCACGCGTCGAACTCGCGGTGCTGGCCGCACAGCAAGGCCAGAGGTCGGACCCGTGCCTCGGCGCGTGCCTCGGCGGCGAAGGCGCGGCCGAAGGCGGTGTCCTCGTGCCCCGCGATCCAGCGCCACCCCAGCCCGAGCCCGCCCAGGGCGGTGGCGAGCCACACCGCGGGCGGCAACGTGCAGACCGCGAGCCACGCCGCCGGGAACACCAACGGCAGCAGGTAGGCTCCGCTCTCGGTATTGGGCGTCGTGAGCAGGAACGTCGCCACCAGCGACGGCACGACGCCGGCAGCCAACACCGCTGCCACCCTCGGCGCTTTGTGCGAGCGCGCGCAGACGACGAACGACAGTGGTGCGAACGGCACCAGCCAGTCGCGCCACACTTGGGCCGGCAGCGCTGCCAGGCGCAGGGATGCCTGGCGCTGCTCGAACAGGTAGGTCGCCGCGCTGGTCGGATGCGGATCGATGCCACTCGCGCGCAACGCCGGCACCAGAGCCAGTGTCACACCGGCGTGGACCACGCCCACCAGGATCCCCCACCCGGCCCAGCGCGCGAGTCGCGCCCGGCCGACTTCGTCGCCGGCCCGGTCGATCTGGCTGGCCACCCACGCCAGCGGCACCAGCCACAGCAAGAGCAGGTGTGCCGTGGCGTGGCCGCCCACCGCGAGGCCGGTGCTGGCACCGAGCGCGACCGCGCCGCCGGTGCGCAGGCGGCGGCCGCATGTCGCCGCCGCGTAGGTAGCGAGTCCGGCGAAGGCCAGGAACGGCGCGTGCAGCTCCACCACCGAGGCGAAGAACAAGACCGCCGGTGTCGTCACGCCCAGGAGCACGATCGCAGCGGCCTGCACGCGCGACACGGCCAGGTGCGCCGCGGCGCGGTGCCAGGCGAGCGCGGCCCCGGCGAGGCCGAGCTGCGACAGCAGGAGGCCCGCGTCGTACCACGAGCCGGCACTGCCGGGCAGCACGGCGTGGAGGGCGCGCAGCAACGGTACGTAGAAGTAGTGCAGCGGGTGCGCCTGCATCCCGCTCATGGCCATCTTGAGGATGGCGCGACCATCGGGGCCGTAGAACGTGTGCTGGCGCAGCAGCCAGCACATTCCGAAGGTGACGAAGGCGAGCGCCAGTGCGTCGCGCCACGGCGGAGGACGGTGTGCAGGCACGCGCACCTTCACTCCGCCGTGCGCGCGTCGTACTCCCGCCGACCGTAGATCCAAGCACCGAGCGCGACCGTGATCGCGGCGAAGCGCAGCATCGCCAGCGAAGGGTCGAGCGCCTCGGGGTCGGGTTCGATGCGCAGCGGCCCCAACAGGATCTCCGCATACTGGTCGCGCGGTGCGTGGGCGTGCCACAGCAAGCGGCGCAGCGAGTCGGACACCGTGAGGGCTCGCGCCGACGCCTGCTGCGCGGCGTTGGCGATGACACCCTCCCAACCGCTGAGGAAGACGATGCCGAAGATCAGGGGCCGGCGTAGCCAAGCGCCGAACCACACGCCGAGGCCGGCGTAGGCGAGGGCGGCCAGGGCCGTGCCGTGCGCGAAACTGGCGAGCATCGATACCGGCGGCCCGATGTTGAGCCGCCAGGTACCGCGCGCGGCCAACGCCGCGTGCAGCAGGACGAGCCCGAACACGACGAGCACGGTCGCCACCAGGGCCGCCGCCAGCCACTTGCCGAGCAGCATGGCGGTCCGCGACAGCGGACGCGAGAAGAGGTAGACCGACGTACGGTCCTCGATGTCTCCTTGCAGGCCGTTGACCCCGAAGTAGAGCGCGCCGAACGGCAGCACGAACTGCATGTACACCGCCACGGCGATCGTGCCGAACGCGGTGTCGCCACGCATGCTGTGCGCCAGGCGACGGCTGGCGAAGTAGAACACCGCGGTCGCGCCGAGCACGCCGAGCAGCAGGAACCACAGCATGCGGCTCTTCAAAAGGCGCACGACGGTCTGCCGCGCCAGGACCAGAGTGGTGAGGGCCGGATTCATGACACCAGGTATCCGAAAACGGCCTCCAAGTCGTCGTCGAGCGGCTGCAGCTCGGTGATCAGGCCGCGAGCGCTGGCGCCGACCCGGGTCAGCTCGGCGAAGGCGCCGGCGACCGCGCGCGTCTCGATGCGCACGTCGTCGTCGCCGACGCTGACGCTGGCCACGACGTCGAGCGCGGCCAGGCGGCTCGCCAGCTCGCGCGGGTGCTCGCTGCGCAGGCGCAGCCGGTGCGGCCTCTCCCCCATCTGCGCGCGCAGCTCCGCCACCGCACCGTGCGCCAGCAGCCGGCCCTGATGGATGAGGGCGACGCCGGCGTCGGCGAAGTTCTGCAGCTCGTGCAGCACGTGGCTGCTCACCAGCACGCACACGCCGCTCTGCCCGATGCCACGCACCACCTGCGTCACTTCGTGCCGTGCCACCGGGTCGAGTCCGGTGAGCGGCTCGTCGAGCAGCAGCACCGACGGCCGCTTGCCGAGCGCCTGCGCCAGCTTCACCCGCTGGCGCATGCCCTTGCTGTAGCCGCCGATCCTGCGGTGCATGGCTTCGCCGAGTCCGAGCTCGTCCAGCACCTCGCCGGCGCGCGCCTTGGCCGCCCTGGCCGTCATGCCGTCCAGGCGCAGCATCCACGCCACGAAGTTGCGCCCGCTCATCTCCTCGTAGAAGCGGTCGATGTCGGGGCAGTAGCCGAGCACCGAGCGCGCGGCGCGGCGCGTGGGCCGCTCGCCGCAGAGGCTGACCTCGCCCGTGCTGGGGTTCAGCAGGCCAGCGGCCAGCTTCATCAGGGTCGACTTGCCTGCTCCGTTCTGACCGACCAGGCCGGTGACGCCAGGCCCACAGCAGAGGTCGACCTCGGTCAGCGCCGACACCTGGCCGTACCACTTGCTGACGCCATGGAACTCCAGCGTCGCAGTCACGAGGCCACCGCCTCCAGCACGCGCAAGCGTCGCGCCGCCAGCGCCAGCAGCACGGCGGCGATGCCGGTCACCAAGCCGAGCGCCGCCCACGGCGAGTAGTCGAAGAAGGGGGTGAAGCCGGCGAACCACTCGACGACGCGCTTGCCGGCGCGCCAGGGGTTGATCGCCACCGTCCAGTTCTCGCGCAGGGCAAAGCGCAGCACCTGGCCGAAACCCAGGCTACCGACCACCACGAACAGCCAGACGATGGCGGCGAAGTTGGGCGTGGGCGCCAGCGCCGACACCGACACCGCCAGCAGCGCCATCGTCGCGCACAGCCAAGCCAGGCCGGCGAGCACGCGCGGGACCATCCCTATGGTCGCCTCGAGCTGACTCCAGTCCGGCGCCAGGAGCACGGAGGTGAGCCACAGCACGCACGGAGCCGCCACGAAGGCGGCGGCCAACAGCAGGAACGAGCCGTACCACTTGCCCACGAAGTACGCCCACGGCGAGATCGCCCGCGTCCAGTAGATCTCGAGCGCTCCGGCGGCGCGATCCTTGGCGATGGCGCGCACCGACACCAGCGTGGTGAGCACCAGGAACGGCACGAAGGACATCGTGGTGATCGGCCACATGTAGAAGTTGGGCGACGCCGGGTCGAGACGATCGCCGAACGGGATCGCCCCACCGCCGCGCCCCTCGGGCGCCACCTCCCACAGTCCGGCGCGCACCAGCAGCAAGATCAGCTGCCCCACCGTGGGCGCCAGACAGAGGAGGAACAGGATGGCGCCGAAGCGCATGCGGAACATCGCCAGCAGCTCGTGCCGCGCGATCGGCCAGATGCGTGCGAAGGCGCTGGTCGGCTGGTAGCTGACGTCGCGGTAGCCGCGGGTGTAGATCGCCATTCAGACCGTCTCCGCCGCCGGCGCGCCACTTCCTGCCGCCACCGCCCCGAGGAACACGTCCTCCAAGCTGCGCCGGTGTTCGACCAGGCGGCGCACCACGCCACCTGCCGCCGACACCGCCGCGAACACCGTCGACGCCTCGAAGCCCTCGACGACGTCGAGCTGCAAGAGGCCGCGTTCGCCGACGCTCGCGGCCACGACACCATCGCCGCGCAGGCGCAAGGCCAACGCCTGCGCATCGCAGCCCTCCACCCCCACGTGGAACGTGCGCCGCGCGTTCTTGGTCAGGTCGCTCACCGGACCGGCGGCCAGCACCCTGCCGCCTTCCATGAGCACGACGTCGCTGCAGGTGCGCTCGACGTCTTGCAGGATGTGCGACGACAGTACCACCGACTTGCCGAGGTCGCGGGCCATGAGCTGCACCAGGTCGAGCATCTCCACCCGCCCGCGCGGATCGAGGCCGTTGGTCGGCTCGTCGAGGAACAGCACGTCGGGATCGTGCACCAGCGCCGTTCCGAACTTGACCTTCTGGCGCATGCCGGTCGAGTAGCCCGCCACCGCGCGGTAGCGTTGCTCTTCGAGGCCGACCAGCCACAGGACCTCGTGCGCCCGCCGAAACGCCTGACGCTCGGGCATGCCCGACAGCTGCCCGGCCAGGGCCACGCACTCGAAGCCGTTGAGGCCGGGGATGAAGCAGTCGCGCTCGGGCATGTAGCCGACGCGCCGGCGGATCTCGCGCGGATCGGCGTCGGGCGGCAGATCGAGGATCTGCATGCTGCCTCGGGTCGGCCGCACCAGACCGAGCAGGGCGCGCAGGATGGAGGTCTTGCCGGCTCCGTTGCGGCCGAGCAGCCCGACCGCACCCTTTGGCAGTTCGAACGTCGCATCGTCGACGGCGACGACAGACCCGTAGGCGATCGTCAGACCACGCAGGCGGACGCTCACGGTGCGACCTCCCGCGCCCGCGAGCCATTCGGGCGCTCGAGCAAGCCGGCTCCGCCGGCTTCCTCGCTCGACGCTGCTGGCGGTCGCCCCTGCGACCGCGAGCCCTTCGGGCTCAGATCTCCTGCCCAGGCAACGGCGACCGCCTCGTCGCGGGCGAGCACCCACAGCCGCACCGGCAGGCGCCGGTCGACGAAGAAGCAGTCGGTGTGCAGCTCGCGGCAGGCGAACGAGTGGCCCGCCGCACCGGCGAAGGCGGCGCCGCCGCTACGGAACGGATCGGCGGCGATGGCCACGCCGTCGGCAGTCAGGGCCCGTGACAGCAGGCGCAGCAGCGGCTCGTGGTTGTGCTCGCTGTAGGTGACGTCGGCCAGCAGCAGGAGGTCGAAGGTGGCCTCGGGGAGCCGGCGATTCCAGTCGAGGAGCAAGGTCTCGCACCCGGTCACGCCGTTCTGCTCGGCGTTGAAGCGCGCGAAAGCCAGCGCCTCGGGTTCGCGGTCGGTGAACGTGACGCGCGCCCCTCGGCTGCCCGCCGCCACCCCGCAAAGGCCGAGCCCGCATCCCACGTCGAGCACGCGCAGTCCGTCGAGCGGCCGGCCGCGCATGAGGACCCGCGCCAGACCGACCGCGGCGGGCCAGATCTCCGCCCAGTAGGGCTGGCGATCGGGATCGGTGAGGGCGCTGCGCGACACCACGTCGCCGAGGGAGGCGGGCACGATCATCGACAACGTGCGCTGGGCGAACGGCAGCTTGCGCCGACGCAGCTCGAAGCGCGCCAGCTCGGGCACGCGGCGGGCGAGGGGAACGGTCACGGCGCGGACTCGATCGATCGAGAGTCGCCGCCAGCTTGCGGTGCGCGAGCGACGACGGTGAGCGGGCACCGCCGGTGGATCGCTCCGGCAGACACGAGGTGGGGCACGGGTGACACGGGCAGCGGGGCGGGATGATACACGCGCGCCCGTCGATGCGACCCTCACGTGCCAGTACTCGGGCCGAGCGATGTCGGTTGCGTGCGGGCGGACGATGGCAGCCCGCCACGGAGGCATGGATTCGATCCGGGAGTCCGAGGAGTTGGCAGAGGGCTGGGTTGGGAATCGGGGCCGGCTGGGCGAGCACGGCTGGCCCCGGGATCGGCCCGAGTCGTCAGCGCGGTGGGTTGCCGCGTCGCGTCTCGGCACTGCGCCGTGGGTTCGATCAGGCAGCGGCGCCTTGCCACCGCTGCGGCATGCTCGGTGCGGCCGCGCACGACGGCCGCGTCCGGGCGCGCGACGAAACCGGGTCCCTGACATAGCATGGGGTCGCCACCGGCCAGATCCCGGTCGCCCCGCATGCGCCGCTTCGGACACCTCTCCCACCTGCCTTCCGCGCTCGCGCTCCTCGTGCCGTTGTTGGCCGTCGCCGTGCTCGGCGGCCTGGAGCTCAGTCGGCAGAGCGCCCAGGTGGCGGACGCGGTGCAGCAACAAGCGGCCACGTTCCTGGCCAGCGCCCGCCTGCACTTCGAGGAGCGCGTGCGCGGCACCGCCGAGGACGCGCTGCACCGGGCGAGTCTGCGCTCGCCGAGGTTGGTGGCAGAAACCCTGGCAGCGGTCGCGTCGGACGAGGGCGTACTCGATCTCTTCTGCCTGGACGGTCAAGGTCAACTGGTGCATCCACGCACGGCGATGCCACGCGAGAGTGCGCTGCCGTTCCTGTCCCCCACGACCAGCGACGAGATCCGCCTGGCCGAAGCGCTCCTCGCGCTGGGCGGGCACGCCGAACTGCAGCGCGCGCAGGTCTTGCTGCAGCGGTTCGCACTGCGGCGTCCGGCAGCGGTCGCCGAGCGTGCCCGCGCCGCCTTCCGCCTGGGCAGCGTGCTCCGCCAGACCGGCGATCTCGTCGCTGCCGAGCGCGCCTACCTCGAAGCGCGCCTGCTCGCCGCGCAGAGCGACGCGTCGCCGATCGGCGTCGAATTGCTCACGCGCGTGGCGGTCGCCGAGATGCAGGCGCGCCCCGACACGCTCCTCGACCTGGCGCGCGGCATCTGCGAGAACGAGTGGTTCGCGGTGCCCGACGAGCTCGCTGGTGCCGTGCTGGCCCGCATCCTGGCCGAACTACCCGAAGAGGCCGGCGCCGACGTGCGCAACCTGCGCAGCCTCGAGGGCGCCCGCCGCACTGCCCGGCGCTACGCCCACGAATACCAACGCTTCGCGGCCGCCGCCGTCGAGCGCGCCGTGGCCGACGATCCGCCGGAGCCGATCGTGCGGGTCATCGGCAGCGGCCCGGACTGCGCGCTCCTGGCGCTGCGCCGCACCACCGACGCCGAACAGAGCGTGGCCGGGCGCACACTGCGGTGGCTCGGTCTGCGCCTCGATCTTCCGTGCTTGGTCAACGAGACCATGGACGCGTTCCTGTCGCCGCAGCCCGTCGGCTTCCGGCTCGAGGTGCTCGACGGCGACGGCGCCTCCATCCTCGACGGCGCCAGCGGCAGCCCGGTCGCGGCCGAGGTGCCGACCGTGGCCGGCCTCGTCCTGCGCGCCGTCCCCGTCGACCCGGACGCGGCCCTGCGCGACGAACGCGCCGCGGTGCGCAACCGCGTGCTGATCCTCGCCGCCCTGCTGGCGCTGGCGCTCGGCGGCGGTTTCCTCCTGGTGCGATCGGTCGGCCGCGAGACCGAACTCGCCGACCTCAAGATGATCTTCGTCTCGCGCATGTCGCACGAGCTCAAGACACCACTGGCCCTCATCAAGATGTATGGGGAAACCCTGGCGCTCGGACGTGCGAAGGACGCTGCCCAGACCCAGGCATTCGGTGGCATCGTGGCGCGCGAGGCCGATCGCCTCAACGACCAGATCCAGCGCATCCTGTCCTTCGCCCAGCAGCTCTCGGGCACTCTCCGCTACACACCCGAGAAAGTCGACCTCGCCGAGGCCGTCGAGGACGTAATCGCCGAGTATCGAGACCACGTGCATCGCAGCGGCTGCGTCCTCCGCGCGCAGATCGACGAATCGGTGCGCGCCGTCCACGCGATGGTCGACCCGCACGCCCTACACCTGGCACTCTCCAGCCTGATCGACAACGCCGTGAAGTACACCCCCAAGACGCAGGTTCCGCGCGACGTGGTCGTGGCCCTTCGACGCGAGGGCGACGTCGGTACCATCACCGTGCGCGACCACGGCATCGGCATTCCGGACAAGGAGCGGCAACGGGTCTTCGATCCGTTCTACCGCGCCTCCAATGCCGGCGAGATCCGAGGCGCGGGCCTCGGCCTCGGCCAGGTGCAGCACTTCGCCGAGGCGCACCACGGCCAAGTCTCGGTCGCCGCCGCACCCGGCGGTGGAACCGTGGTGACCCTGCGCCTGCCCTTGGCCCTCGATGGAGATCGGCCGTGAACACATCCACCCCCCCGCCTCGGCTGCTGTTGATCGAAGACGAACCCGACCTGCGCGCGGGGCTGGTGCACAACTTGACCCTCGACGGCTACGACGTCGAAGTCGCCGAGGACGGGCGGGTCGGGCTGCAGATGGCGCAGGCCAGCACCTACTCGCTGATCCTGCTCGACCTCATGCTTCCCCACCTCTCGGGGATCGACCTGCTGCGCCGGCTGCGCGCCGACGGGCGCAACACGCCGGTGATCATCCTGTCGGCGAAGGGACAAGACCACGACAAGGTCACCGGGCTCGAACTCGGCGCCGACGACTACGTCACCAAACCGTTCGGCATCGCCGAGCTCACCGCCCGGATCCGGGCGGTGCTGCGACGCACCTCGCCGCTGGCGACGGCGTCCGGCAACGGCCACCGGGACGTGTGGGTGTTCCCGCACCTGGTCGTCGACTTCAAGCGCTTCGTCGTGCAGCGCGACGGGCGAGAGTTCCCGCTGAGCCGCTTCGAGGCCGAGGTGCTGCGGCTCCTGCTCGCGCACCGCGGTCAGGTCGTGACCCGCGGCGACCTGCTCACCAAGGTTTGGGGCTACGTGCACCTGCCGACGACACGCACGGTGGACAACCACATCGCGCGCCTGCGCAAGAAGGTGGAGCACGACGTCGACAACCCGACCTACGTGGTCACGGTGCACGGCATCGGCTACCGCTTCGACCCCGAGCCGCTCGAGGTGCGCACGTGAGGTGTGCGCTGGCCTGGTCCGCCGCGCTGGCGTTGCTCGCGCCATCCGCGACCGCCCAGCCCAGCTCGATCCCATCCCGGCCGGGTCAGCTCGGCGGCGCTGGGTTGGGCGCTGCGACCGGCAGTGGGATGCCGGCGCCTTCGGCGCTCCCGCCTCCGAGCGGGACGCTCGACGCGGCACCCGAAACGGACCCGTTGGCGAGCGCCTGGTTGCACGACCTCCTCGGGTCCGAGCCGCGGATCGTCCTGGCGGCCTACCGCGACGTGGTGGCCGACCGCGAGGCCCCGCGCCTGCACCGCCTGCGCGCGGCGGCGCGGGCCCTGCCGATCGCGGCGGCGCAGAGCGACGACGAAGGCGTCGCTGCGCTCGCCCAGGCTCTGACCGATCTCGGCGGCGGCCAGCCGGCAGCGAGGGCTGCCCATCTGGCCGACCGGCTGACGGCAGCGCAGCACGCGTTGCGCGCGTGGGCCGCCGCACCGTTGACCGCCGAGAGCGACCTGCGCCCGATCGCCCAGCGCATCGCCGCCGAGCCGTGGCGTACGCTCGACGCGCTGAGTGCGCGGGCAGGGTCGGAGTCCGCCGAACGCCCCCCGGGCGCCGATGGCGCCGAGGATGCCCGGCGCCGGGCCGACGACGCCCGAGAGGGCGAACCGACGCGCCCCCGCACCCTGCAGCAACGACGGTGGGCACGCGACGTCCTCGAGTGGGAGATGGCCGGACAACGGGACAAGGCCGCGCGCATCTTCGCGGCGTTGGTGCGTCGGCGCGACGGTCGCGCCGGCCTCACGCTGCAGAGATTCGAAGCCGAGCTGGGTCGCGCCAAGGACCTGACCGAGACCGACCGCGAGTTGCTGGGACGAGCACTGGCCGCGGCTCGCACTCGATCGCGCGATGGAGACACACGCGGCGCGGGCATCCTGTGCGGCGCCGCGCTCACCCTGCTGCGCACCAGCCGGTGACGGCGGGGCAGAGCGGCCAGCGACGCACCAACGGCGAGAACCCAGCCGGCGAGACTCAGCGAGAGACCGTCTCGCCGCTCTGCGCGTCGGTCGCCGACGACTCCATGTCCGTGTCCTTGTCGAACCACGTCCCCTGGTAGAAGTCGAGCGGCTTGATCTCGGGGCCGTAGGGGTGCAGGTCGGCCAGTCCGTAGACCGGCAGGAGGAAGAAGTCGACCGCGTGCGCGCCGCAGTAGACCGTGTGCACCACGCCCCGCCACAGGAAGGCGAACGGCAGGGTGATGGTCTGCATCACCGAACCGCCGCCGAGCGCCTCGCGCGCCTGCTCGGTCGTGCCGACGGCGTCGGTCGCCGCGCCGTAGAGGATGATGCCGGGCGAGAGCACGGCGACCGTGAGATCCTTCCCTGCGCGTCTGAAGCTGTCGCAGCTCGTGAGGGAGAGGGCCAAGAGGGCGAACGTGCTCAGGCTGGCTTTGCGGAGGTTCAACTTGCCTACCTCGATTGAGAGAGCCTTCGTGGGGCAGCGGGCCCGAGACTGAAGCGCGTCGGCCGCTTGCACTCAAGCGCGCGCTGATGCTTTTTGGCAAATGCGTTGGGTGCGATGGGCACCCACCCTTCCAACGGCGCGGCGCACGACCGGGCCGTAGGCCAGAGCAGGAACGACGGACTAGCTTTCATGGCCTCCATTGCCTCCACGGCCGCCCATCGCAGCCCGCGGCAGCCGCCGGCGCACACCCTGACGGCCCTGACTGGCCGGGATCGCGCGCCCCGGTGCCGGCGATCCGCGAGAATCGTGGGGCTCAGGACGCGGCGAGCCTTTCTCTCTCGCCCGGGCTTGCGTTAGCCTCGTCGCTTTCGACTTCGAACGCGCACGGACGCCCATGATCAGCGAGTTTGGTGGGGACATTTTCGACGACGAGCCTCCCGCGGCAGTGCCGCCCAAGAAGGGCGGCAAGGAACGCTCGTCCAGCGTCCAGAAAGTCAACCTGAAGGCGCAGGCGCGCCGGGGTGCCGACGATCTGGGGTTCACCCCCGCTCCCGAGGGCACGGCAGACGAAGGCGCGGCACCGGCCGACGCGGAAGCGACCCCCACCAAGGGACGCCGTGGCCGTCGCCGGCGCAGTACCGGCCGCGAGGACGCCCAGCAGGATGCCGGGTCCGAGGTCAGCGCTACGCCGCCGGCAGCCACCCCGCGGCGCGGGCGCGGCGGCCGCGCGACGGCCAAGCCGAAGGAGGCTCCCGCTGCCGAGGCGGCCGCGGACGACGAAGACGAGGACAAGATCGAGGCGTTCCCCCTCTTCGCCGAGCGCGAAGATGAAGGAGACGAAGCTTCGTTCGCGGGCGAAGACGACCTCCTCGAGCAGCTCGGCGGCCAGGAGGATGACGAAGACGAGGCGATCATCGCCGTGGAGGAAGTGGAGGAAGAGGAATTCGAGGAGGAGATCCTCGAGGAAACCCTCGACGAGCCCCTCGACGAGTCTGCCGCAGGCGACGTCCCGGTCCCCCTCGAAGACGACGAGGACGAGGAGCTGTTCGAGCCCGCGCCGAGCGAGACGCGCCTGCCCGACGAGGAACGCGGTCCCGGCCGCCGGCGCCGGCGTCGCCGTGGCCGCGACCGAGAGCGAGAGCGAGAACGTCCACGCAACTTCGAGCCCGGCGGCGAACGAACTCGCGACGACCGAGGCCCGATCGCGCCGCCCCCACCGCGCGCCGTGCCGCCTGGCGACCGCACGCCGCGACCCGAGCGCGGCGGAGCCTGGGCCCCGGCGACACCCGGCAGCGGCGCACGTACGACGCCAGCCACGCAGCGGGTGGCACTCTTCGTCGACGTCGAAGCGTTGCAGCACGAAGCGCAATCCCTCGGTGGTCAGATCTCGTTCAGCCGACTCCTGCGCCAGATCACCGGCAGCCGCACGCTCGCGCGGGCGATCGCCTACTGCGCACCGAGCAGCCGCGGCACCGGCGGCGTCGCCGGCCTCGAGACCGTGCGCGTCGAACGCGAGGCCCACACGCCGGTCGCGATCGCGGTCGACGCTCTGGCCACGGCGCCCCGCGTCGACTGCGTGGTCATCGCCCCCGAGCCGCTGGCGGTGTCGCCGCTGGTGCGCGCGCTTCGCGCCGCCGGAGTTCGCGTGGAGTCCGCCGGCTTCGAGGCGCGCGGACCGTCCGAAGTGGCCGACCACCTGCGGCTGGGCAAGGAAGCGCTCTTCGCCCCGTGACGACGCACGTTCGCTCCTTGACACCGATCGGGAGCGAACGCGCCGGCGGCTCGACGTGCCGACGCCCCCGCGCCGCGCCGTCGCGAATCGAGGATCTCGCCAGGTTCGGGGCTCGACAGCGTGCGCTCGGCGCCGATCATTCGGCCATGTTCCGCGGCTCTCCGCCGGCCTCCCGCCTCGCGCGCGCCCTCCCGGTCTTGGTCGCCTGGCTCGCCGCCGGCGCGGGCGCGCAGGGTTCCAGCGGACAAGCTCCCGCCCGACGGTCGGACTCGACCCCTCCCACCGGCAACCCTGTCGCCGGCAAGCCTGTCGCCGGCAAGCCGACCGCGGGTCGCGCGGGTCAGGGCGCCGGCAGGGACGACACCCTCGCCCCGGTCGTGTTGCAGGCCTACAGCGAGGCCGCGAGCCGCCATGCTTTCTCCGCCATCGACCGGAACGCCGACGACCGGATCGACATCTTCGAGTTCACCCGCTCGCTCGACGCCAAGGCGGGCGACTCCCAAGACCTGACGACGTTCCGGCATGCCGACGACAACCGCGACGGGTTCTTGAACTGGCCCGAGTTCGATCGGCGCCTGCGCGCGCTCCTGCGCTTGCGCGCCGAGTTCCGCTACATCCCGGCGAGGCGGCTCGCTCCCGTCAAGACGGCCGACACGCAGGTTGCGACTCCGCCGATGGACGCGCGCACGAAGGCGCTGTGGACCCTGCTCGACACCGACCGCTCGGGAAGCGTGTCTCGCGAAGAGTTCGTCTCGATGGTCACGGCCGCCGGTATGCCGCCGGCGACGATGGTGCGCTTCGTCGAATCGGACCGCAACGGCGACGATCAGCTCGATCCGGGCGAGCTGACCCGCCTGATCGCCGTGCTTCCAGGCATGCCGCGCACGGCACCGGTCGCCAGCAGCTCGAAGGGCTTCTCCGCGGCGTGGCGTCGCGCCGACACCGACGGCGACGGCGAAGTGTCGATTGCGGAGCTGCAGATCGCTCTGCGCGAGCACGACATCCATCTCGGCCGCTGGGCGGACAAGATCGTGGCCGACGCCGACCGCAGCGGCGACCGACGCCTTGGCCCGGCGGAGGTCATCGCCGCCGAGCCACGCCGCTAGCACGTCGCAGCCTGCGGCCGCACCAAAGGTGCGAGTCGGCGCTGCGCGCCGACCAGAAGGGCCGCAGGCCGCTTTGTTGCCTGGGGCTTCCAGTGCTGCTCAGGCATCGCGGATCCGGCGCCCTGGCGAATCACACGCCCTGCGGACTCCCCGCGCGCCGCGAAGTTCCGCAGCACCTACAGCCCATGCAGCCTGCGGCCGCACCAAAGGTGCGAGTCGGCGCTGCGCGCCGACCAGAAGGGCCGCAGGCCGCTTTGTTGCCTGGGGCTTCCAGTGCTGCTCAGGCATCGCGGATCCCGCGCCGTAGCGAATCACACCCCTGCGGACTCCCCGCGCGCCGCGAAGTTCCGCAGCACCTACAGCCCATGCAGCCTGCGGCCGCACCAAAGGTGCGAGTCACGAGGATTCGCAGCACATTGCGTTTTTGCCCCGTCCGCTCGGCTCGGACCTGACAGCGCCGGGTCGCCGCGAGAAGATGCGCGGCTTCGCCAAGCCATGAGATTCTCGCTGCGCTGTGCCGTCTCCGCCGTGGTCCTGTTGGTGCCGTCGTGGGCGCAAGAGACCGAGGCGTTCCAACCCGTAGAGGACGGCGCCTTGGCGCTCAAGGAACGAGGGCAGTTCGTCGCCGCCCTCGACGAACTCGTGCGCGGCCTCGACGCCGCGCCGCTCGACGACGAACGCAGCCGTGCTGTCGCCGAGTTCATGGCGACCGGCGCCGCCAGCCTGGCGCGCGCCACTGGCCGCTGGAGCACGCTGCGCCCGGCCCTGGCCCGCTTGCGAACCCGCGCCGGCGAGCACGTGGCGCTGCGGCAAGCGTTGGCGGTCCTGGACCTCGAAGGGGCGCTCGCGACCGGCGACCGCGCCACCTTGGGGAGCGCCACGACCGACCTCGGCCTGCTGACCGCCTGGTGGATCGTCGGCCCGTTCGACAACGAGCGCGGCGGTGGTTTCGCGCGTGCACTGCCGCCCGAACAGAAGCTCGAGCTCGACGCGGCATACGAGGGCAAGAAGCGCGAGGTGCGCTGGCGCACCCTGCCGGTCGCCGCTCCTCCAGGCGGCATCGTCGATCTCGACGCGCTGGTGCGACCCAATGACCAAGTCCTGTGCTACGCGCTCACCCTGGTGCACAGCGACCGCCCACAGACGGCGGCGCTGCGCCTGGGTTCGGACGAAGCGATCAAGGTCTTCCACGACGGCGTCGACGTGCTGGCGCGCGACGTGCGCCGCACCTTCGCCCACGATCAGGACGCGGTGGCCCTGCGCCTGCGCCAGGGCGCCAACCTGGTCATGCTGAAGGTCTGCGAGCTCGACGGCGACTTCCAGTTCGCGGCCCGACTGACGCGCCTCGACGGCGGACCGCTCGACGGCGTGCGCTTCGACTACACCGAGGCCCAGCTGCGCGCGGCCGCCGGGCAGTGGAACGACGCCAAGACCCAGCGCGCCGGACCGTCGGAGACGGTGGACCGCGGCGCGGTCACCTTCTTCGAGCGCAGCCTGGCCCAAGGAGCGTCCGGCGTCGACGCCTTCCGCTTGGCGACGCTGCTGGCCTACCGCCACCCCGACGATCCCAACGAGCGCCGCGACTTCGCCCTGGCCGAGCAGGCGGTCGCGGCCATGCCGCAGTCCTCCTCGGCGCGCATGCTGCTGGCCCACACCCGTCGCCGGCCGGTGCAGCACGAGGCCGAGAAGGAGGAGAGCGCGCGTCGCTTCGACTACGAAGCCATCCTGGCCGCACAGCCGGAGCACCCCCGCGCCCTCTACGAGCTGGCGGTGATGGACCTCGACAGCATCGGCGCCAGCGAGCACGCGGAGGCGGCGCTGCGCACGGCCCTGCGCACCAACCCGGACTTCGCGCAGGCCCACTTCGAGCTGGCGCGCGCCTTGCGCTTGCGCAAGCTCGACGTGCTCGCCGACCGCGAGCTCGAGCTGGCTGCCCGCGCCCCCGGCGGCGGCACCGCCGAGATCCAGGCGCAGCTCGCGGACATGCACCGGCGCCGCGGCGCCGGCGACTCCCAGATCGCGGCGTTGCGACGGGCACGCGAGACCGACGCCGACCAGCCCAGCCGCACTACGGCGCTGGCTGACGCGTTGCTTCGCGCCGGGCGCCGCGACGAGGCGGCCGCGCTCCTGGTCGAAGGCACCGAGGCGCTCCCCTTCGCGCGCTCGGTGTTCATGGACCTTGCCAGGCTGCAACGGGCGGAGCGTCGCATCGACGATGCCGTCGCCACGCTCGGCCGCTGGCTCGAGGTGTGCCCCGAGGACGACGAAGCGGTGGTCGAGATGGCGCGCTTGCACGGACTCGGCGGTCGCCAGGACCAGCAACGTGAGCTGCTGCGTCTGGCGCTCGACCTCAACAAGAACCTGCGCAACGAGCGCCGCTACCTCGACTTCCTCGAGGCGGAGGACCGCCCGTTCTACGACGCCTGGCGTGTCGACGGCGAACAGGTGCTCAGCCGCGACCAGGGGCCACCCGCCGACGCCGAGAGCAAGAGCGATCCCGTGCACGTCTTGCTGGAGCAGACCGTGGTGCACGCCTACCGCAACGGCACCACCAGCCGCTACAGCCACCGCGTGGTGCGCGTCCTCAACGACGAGGGAGCGCAGCAGATGGCGCGGCACTTCGTGCCGCACTACTTCGGCGAGCAACGCGCGCGCCTGCTGACGGCGCGGGTGTTCAAGAAGGGCGGCGAGGTGGTGCGCCCGAAGCTGCGCGAGTACTTCGTGGCGCTGCCGTCGCTCGAGGCGGGCGACGTCGTCGATCTCGAGGAACGAGTCGACGACCTGGCGCCGTCCTTCTTCGGCGACTACTTCGGCTACGAGTTCACCTTCGCACGCGGCAGTCCGACCGCTCGCTCTGAGCTGGTGGCCGTGCTCGACCCCGGGCGCCAGTACCGGGTGCAGGTGCGCAACGGCGCACCCGAGCCGGTACGCGAGCGCCTCGACGACGGCTCCGAAGTCTGGCGGCTCACCATGCTCGACCTGCCACGCATGGAGTTCGAGGAGTACCAACCTGGCTGGGAAGAGCTGGCACCGATCGCACGCATCTCCACCTACGCCGACTGGGACGGCTTCGCTTCGTGGTGGTGGAATCTGATCCGCAAGCAGATGGAGATGACGCCCGCGATGCGCGACAAGGTGGCGGAGCTCACCAAGGACGCCAGCACGGCGCTCGCCAAGATCGACGCCCTGTACCGCTTCGTCACCACCGACGTGCGCTACACGGCGTGGGAGTTCGGTGTGCACGGCTACAAGCCGTACTCGACGCCGGCGATCTTCGAACGCCGCCACGGCGACTGCAAGGACAAGGCGCTCCTGCTCAACACGCTCCTGGCCGAAGTGGGCATCGAGGCCTACCCGGTGCTGATCCACGCCGACGTGCCGCACGGCGCCGACGACCTGACCCTGCCGCTGGTGCAGCACTTCAACCACTGCATCAGCTACCTGCCGGCGCAGAGTGGGCTGCCCGAGATGTTCCTCGACGGCACCGCCACCTACCATCCGCTCGACACCCTGCCGGAGATGGACCACGGCGCGCGGGTGCTGGTGGTGCGAGCCGGCCGCGCCGACCTGCGCGACGTGCCGTGGCCCGAGGCCCAGAACAACGTCGACGGCGAGGCCTTCGCGATCGAACTCCAGCCCAGCGGCGACGCGACCGTCCGCCTGACCCGGACGCCCCGCCTCAACCACGCGGTGTCGGTGCGCGAAGAGCTCGGCAACGAGCCGGCCAAGCGCAAGGAGAAGCTCGAGCGCTCGCTGTCGGCGATGCTGGGCAAGGTCCAGATCCAGAAGGTGGAGACCAGCGACCTGCTGGATCTCGACGCGCCGGTGGAGGTCGTGGTCGATCTCACCGTGCAGGATTTCGCTGCAAAGCAGGAGAGCGGCTTGGTGCTGAAGGGCTGCCTCGACCCCACCGATCTGTCGTCGATGACCTCGAAGACCGAGCGCACGTTCCCCCTCCTGCGCGGCTCGCCCGAGTCCTGGAACACCGTGCTGCGCTACAAGCTGCCGCCGGGCTACGCACCGACGGCCCTGCCTGAGGCGGTGCGCGTGCAGACGCGGTTCGGCACCTACGAGATGGTCTGGACCCACGACGGCAACGAGCTGCGCGTCGAACGCCAGCTCGCCTTCGCGCAGAACCGCATCGAGCCCGCCGAGTATCCCCAGTTCCGCGAGTTCGCGACGTCGGTGCAGCGCGCCGACAGCCAGGTCGTGGTCGTCAAGCCGAACGGAGGTGGCAAGTGAGGCGCGTGCATCGAGGAGGCCTGGTCGCCGGGCTGTTGTCGACGCTCTGGGTGGCGGCGGCGGCGCCGGCCCAAGGCGACACCCTCGCCGTGGCCCGCCTGCTGGTCGGCTCCGCCACGCCGAGCGACGGCGACGTCGACGCACGCTGTGCGGCGATGGTGGCCGGCGCTGTCGAACACGGGCGCTCGCCGGCGAGCGCCGCGCTGGCGCAGGCGTGCCACCCGCTGGTGCCGCAGCTGCGCGACCCGACCGCGTTCGCCGCCCTGCTCCAGCCGCTCGCCGCCCGCGACGACCTGCACGGCACGTTGAAGTCGGCCCTCGTCGGCCTCTACGCCGCGACGCTGGAGCGGCTCGGCCGTGCCGACGAGAGCGCCGCTGTCCTGCTGGCTTCCGGCTTTCCCGAGGCGCTCCTGGTGCTGGGCCCGTTCGGCGACGACGGCGACAACTACCTGGGCAAGCCGTACCCTCCCGAACTCGGCCTCGGCCAGGTCGACGAGCTTGCGGGACGCTTCGGCCCGGTGCGGCCGCGCGTCGCGCACTTCGACCCGAGCTTGCGTCACGGTGGCTACGCGCTGCGCAGCCGGCGCACCGGTCACGTCGGCTGCTTCTACGCCGTGCACCAGCCGTCGCTCGCCAACGCCGCCGCGTGCTACCTCGAGCTGTTCGCCCCGGGCTCGTTCGAGGTGTTCGTGAACGGCAGCTCTGCCGGACGCTTCAGCGGCTTCGCCGATCCCTACAACGGCTGGCACTGGCTGCCGATCGTGTTGCGCAAGGGCACCAACCACGTGCTGGTGAAGACCGCGCTCAATGGCTTCGACCAGATCGTCCTGCGATACGTCGATGGCGCCGGCCGGCCGATCGCCTGGACCGGACCGACCGATCCGGCGCGCATCGTGCCCACGCCCACCGCGGGCGACGACGCACCGCCCCTGCCGCCGGCGTTCGTGACGCCGGTGCTGGCGCTCGACCGCGCTGCGCGCACGGCGCACGGCGACGACGCGGTCGTGCTGCACCTCGCCACCGCTCTGGCGGCGGCGCCCGACTCGGGCGATGCACTCGTGCTCGAGCACGTGCTGGCCGCCGAGGCCGCCGCACCGACCGACGTCGGCTTGCGCCTGGGGCTCGCCGCAGCCTTCGGGCAGGCCGACCTGCTGCCGGAGGAGGTGCGGCGCAGCCGGGCTCGCAGCGTGCTCGACGCGGTGCGCGCACAGACCGAGTCGCACGCTTGGGCCGTCGAGCAGTACGCGCAGCATCTGGCCGACGAGGACAAGTACGAGGACGCCATTCGCCTGCTGCAAGCGACGGTCGACGCCAAGCAGGCCGGACCGTCCATGTTCGCCCGCCTGCACGGCTTCTACGAGCGTCTCGAGTTCCGGGCCGAGGCCACGCGCCTGCGCGCCCGTTGGCTCGAGCTCTACCCCGGCGACAGCACGGCCGCCGACAACGAGGCCGAGGAGCGCCAGCGCGACGGCGACGTGCTCGGTGCCCGCGATGTGCTGGAGGGCGCACGCGCGGTGGCGCGCGGCGATGGGCGCGTCAATCAGCGCCTGCTGAACCTGGCGGTCGACCAGGGCGACTCTGCCTTGGCGCTGCGGCTGGTCGCGGACATCTACCGCGGCCGCGAGGATGGCGCCGACGCGGCACGCACGCTAGCCGAGGTGCGAACCCGGCTAGGCAATCGCGCCGAGGCGGTGCGCGCCTGGCAGAAGCTGGCGGCGCACGCCGAGGCCTCGGCCCGCGACCTCGTGCGCGCCGGCAACGCCCTTCTGGATGCCGACGCCGACCAGGAGGCGCAGCGGGTGCTGCAGGCGGCCCTGACCCTCGATCCCTCGCAAGAAGCGACACGGATGCTGCTGCGCCGCCTGAGCGGCAGCAGCGACCATCCCGACCTGGTTCCGTTCCGTCGCGACACGGCGCCGCTGATCGCCGCGTTTCAGGCGGGCGAAGCCGAGAAGGGCGCGTCGTCGACTCTGCTGCTCGACCAGATGATCGTCGAGCTGTTCGAGGACGGGTCGTCGGTCGAGGAGACGCATCAGGTGCGGCGCATCAACGACCTGAGCGGCGTCGACAAGTTCCAGGAGGCCAACGACGCGGCCCGGGCGGACGAAGTCGTGACCCTCTGCACCGTCGCCGGCGACGGCCACCGCTACGTACCGCATCGGGTGAGCGGCAAGTTCTCGATGCCACGGCTGGCGCCCGGCGCCTTCGTCGAGCAGGTCTACCGCACCTACAAGGACGCTCCGGGCGCGGCGCCGTGGCGCGGGCCCGAGTTCCACTTCCAATCGAGCGACGAGCCCTACCAGGTCTCCGAGCTGGTGCTGATCCTGCCGAAGGACGCCCCGGGCAGCTTCCGCGTGCGCAACTTCGACGGCACGCCGGAGGTACGTGCGCTTCCGGACGGCAAGACCGCGTACGTGTACGCGCGGCACGACATCCCGCGCCTGACCCCCGAACGCCTGGCACCCCCGATGGAGGAGATCGTGCCGCTCGTCGCTTGGGGAGAGGACCGCGCGTCCGGCACGGCCGCGCGCCGGGCCTACGACTACTTCCTGTACCGGGTGCGCGGCTCGACCCTGGTGACCGAGAAGGCACGCGAGTTGACCCAAGGCATGTCGACCGTCGGCGACAAGCTGCGGGCGATCCACGCCTTCGTGCACGAGACCATTCCGACGAGTCGCGGCGAAGGCAGCCCAACAGCGGTCCTGCTGCGCCGGCAGGGACCGCGCTTCTGGCTCGAGATCGCGCTGCTGCGTGCCGCCGAGATCCCGCTCCAGCTCGCCACCGCGGCCCGCACCGTCGACGCGATGAGCAGTGAGCCGGCGCCCCTGTTCGCGGGCGAAGCGACCTACGGGGTCGACGCGGCCCGCATCGACGTGGAAGGTGAGGAGGTCTGGCTGTTCCAAGACGACCCACGCTACTGGCCGCTGGGGCGCGTCCCCAGCGAACGCATGGGCGCCCCGGCCCTGCTGCTCGCCGAGAACGGCTGGACGTCCACCACCGTCACGGCTGGCGACCCGAGCGACGCCGAGGGCGTGCAGGTGAAGGGCGAGGTCGTACTCGACGACAAGGGCACGGCGACGTTCACGGCCGAGGGCACCCTGCGCGGCCGCGATGGATTTGCCGCCGGCGACCAGCTGCGTGAACGCGAAGACGCCATCAAGAAGCTGGCGGCGCGCCAGGTGGCGGCGCAGATCCTCGAGGGCTGGTCGCCCCGCTCGGTCGAGTTGGTCCTCGCTGCCAAGGACCAGCCCCTCGGCCTGAAGGGAGTCCTGAACAAGCGGCGGGCCGTGTCCGCGGCCGGCGAGGTGTCGCTGCTCGACCTACCGGTCAGCCCACGCTCGTGGCTGAAGGCGCTGGGCGACCGAGCCGAGCGCAAGCAGCAACTGGCGCTCACGGGTCTGTCGGCGCAGGCCTGGGAGGTGGCGATCGACCCAGGCCAGGCCTTCCGCTTCGTCGAGATCCCCGCCGATGTGCTCGTCCGCCACCCGCTCATCGACTACGCGCAGACCTTCCGCCTCGTCGGCGGCAAGCTGGTGATCCGGCGTCAATGGACGCAGCGGCCCGGCCGCCTCGACGCGTCTCTGTTCGGGGAATGGCTCGATCTACTGCGCCGACTCGACCTCGCCGAGGAGACCAAGATCAAGCTGGCAGCTCGCTGACGTCACCGACCGACGCGAGTTGCCGCGGCGTCGAGGGCGCCAGCTGCGCGTGGATTCACTCTTCCACCCCAACGCAGCGCACCTCCGCGCTCGACAGCCGGCGGAACAGATCGATGCGCTGTCGGATCGGCCAGCGGTCGAACAGCAACACCTCGGCCGGCCGCCACAGGAACACCCACCCGACGATCGTCAAGCTCTCGGCGAGGCCGGCGGTGAGTGTGCCCGCGGGCGCCAGGGACAGCAGCGCTCGGCCGACCGCGACCACGACGAACACGCCGGCCAGCCCGGCCAGCAAGGCAAACCGACCGAAGCGCATGAGCTGGCGCAGCTCGCGCTGCGCCGACTGGCACTCGCGCGCAAAGTGGATCCGCACCGCGTTGCGGATCGCTTCCTCCTGTGCGAGCTGCCGCGACGGCAACCGCACGACGATGGCGGGCAGCGCGGCGCGGCCGCGGTCCGCGGCCTCCTCGCGGATGAAGCGCGCCGCCTCGCGGTCGAGGTCGCGGTCGTGGAACGGCGACGGGTCGAGCGAGTGGAAGAGCTGCGCCATGTCGCGCACGCGCAACTCGATCGGGCGCGTGGCGCGCGGATCGGCCGGCGGGGTGAGCATGCGGGCCCTTCAGCGCCGCACGTGCCGCCGACGCGCCTGCATCGTCCAGCCGATCAGGATCCGAACGGCCATCGTCACGCGCGGCATCAGCGCTCCGAGAACAGGGCCGCAGCGTCGGCGACCTCGGCACCGTGCCCGATGTGGCGCGCGTAGCGCGACGGGTACATCGCCGCGCCACCGACCTCGCCCTTCTTGTTGGCCGCGTAGAAGTTGACCTGGAAGTCAGGGCGCCCGTTGGCGTTGAGCAAGCGCGGGACCTTGGTCATCGCCACGATGCGACGCAGAGCCGTCAGGCAGGCGTCGGTCGGCGACTGGCCCTGGCGCATGGCCTCGATCACCGTGTGCGCGCCGTTGACCAGGATCACGGCCTCGCCGCGCCCGGTCGATCCGGCGACGCCGACGTCGTTGTCGACGCAGTTGCCGCAGCCGATGAGAGGCGAGTCGCCGACGCGCCCGGGGATCTTGAAGGCGAGCCCGGAAGTGCTGGTGGCGCCGCCGCAGTCGCCGGCGGCATTGACACAGCCGACGTGGATGGTGCCGGTCTTGCGCACCGGCTTCGTCGCCGGGGTCAAGGCGTTCTCCTGATCGTCGAGCCAGTCGTCGGTGCTCGACAGACCGTTCTTCCAAGCCAGCCACTTCTTGCGCGAGCTCTCGGTGAGCAGGTCCTCCTCCTTGAAGCCGTGGGCACGCGCGAACCGCAGAGCCCCCTCGCCGACCAGCAGCACGTGGTCGGTGTGCCGCAGCACCTTGAGCGCCACCTGCGCCGGGTTCTTGATGTTGCGCAGGCTGGCGACGGCGCCGGCGAGGCCGGTGATGCCGTCCTGACAGCAGGCGTCGAGCTCGACCACGCCGTCTTCGTTGGGCAGGCCGCCGAAGCCGACACTGTCGTCGCGAGGGTCGTTCTCCACCGGCTCGATGCCCCACACCGCGGCATCGACCGGCGGCAACCCCCCGGCCATCTTCTCCACCGCGATCTCGACGGAGCCGCGCCCGTTCAGGCTGGAGACGGCGACCGGCTCCTGCGCGCGGCGGCGTGGCGGGACGTGAAAGGACGGAACGCCGACCGGTGCGAGGCCGGCAGCGGCGAGGAAGCTACGGCGCGAGAGGTCGCTCATGACCACGGCAGCATACGCGCCGCGGCAGCATCGGCGTCATGAGGCCGCGCTCATCCCTGCCTGCGCCCGCGGCCACAGCCAGAACCACGCGACGACCAGTTCGGCGGCCGCCAGGGCGAGGCCCACCATCCCCCACCGCCGCAGGTGCGGGTCCCATGAGGTCCGCGTGGCGACGATCAGCGTCATCGTCGGGCCCGCGCCGAGCATGCCCTGACCGAGCATGGCTTGCAGGCCTCAAGGGAACAGATGGGACCAGAGCACGCCGCAGGGCGCCAGCAGGGACAGGAACAGTGCCTCCTTGCCGGTGTCGACCGCCCGGCTGAAGCCGAAGCCCACGCCCAGCAGGGCGAACAGGTGGATGGGATGGAAGACCATCGACGTCTCTATCGGAGAGTGTGGCGCGGCGCCGGGAGCCTACCAGCCATCCTGAGCCCCCAGGCGCTGCGGCCGTCCCTTGGCGTTGGCCGCTTCGATCCCGACCCAGTACGCGAGGCGGGTCACGCGCTCCATCTTGGCGAAATCCAGCTTGTCGGCGTGGTCGGTCACGCGGTGGTAGTCCTCGTGCTCGCCGTCACAGAAGAACACGACCGGGACACCCTTGCGCGCGAAGTTGTAGTGGTCGCTGCGTTCGTAGTAGGTGTCGCCGCTGGTGAGCTCGGTGATGCCGAGGTCCTGAGCCAGGCGCGCGGCGTCGCGCACCAGCGTGTTGAACTCGTTGTGCCGGTAGCTCGGCGTCATCGAGATGCCGTGCGTGCCGGACAGATCGGCGACGCGACCGATCATGTCGATGTTGACGTCGGCGACCAACTTCTGCAGCTCCCAGGTCGGGTTCTCGGAGAACCAATGCGAACCCCACAGCCCCTCCTCTTCGCCGGACACCGACACGAACAGCACGGAGCGCCGCGGGGCCGAGCCCTTCGCCACCGCCTCCGCCAGCTCGAGCAACCCCGAGGTGCCGGACGCATTGTCGTCGGCGCCGTTGAAGGCGTCGCCGTCGATCCGAGTGCCCATGTGGTCCATGTGCGCCGAGAACACCACCGCTTCGTCCCGGAGGCTCGGGTCGCTGCCCTCGACGCAGCCGACGACGTTGAGCGCGTACGACTTGGGGTCCTCCGTGATGTCGAGCTGCAGGCGACCGCTGGCGCGCTTGATGTTCTTGGGCGGCCGCGCCACGTCACCCTGCACGTCGACGCCGAGTGCCGCGAACAGGGCCTCGCTGATCTTGCGGTTGACGTAGACGGCAGGCACGTTGCCGGGCGGGACGCTGCGCCTCGGGCCCTGGCCGTACTGCAGCATCGGTTTGCCGGCCAGCATGGTCGAGTAGTTGAACGCCTCGGCGGCGGCGCCACGGTCGTCGAGCATGCAGAACACCACCGCCTTGGCACCGCGGTCGGCGAGAGCGCGGGTGATGCCGGCGCTCTTGAAGCCCTCGCGCAGCGCGCGCCCCTGGTTGGCGCCGCCGGCCAGGACCACTACCGGGATGACGTTGGCCACCCCCCGGGGCAGATCTTCGTCGCCGCCGCTGCCACACCACACGAAGCGACCGCGCAGGTCGACGCGGTCGTTCTTCTTGCCACGGATCACCGCGAAACCGGTGGTGAACTCGGCGCTGCCGACGACGATCCTGGTGCGCTTGGGGTCGAGTTCGGTGCGCGCGACCGGATAGCGCATGAAGAACGACCACCCCTTGTTGGTCTTCTCGCCGCGCGGGCGGAGACCGAGCTGCTCGAAGTGCGCCGCGATGTAGCGCGCCGCCGCCACCTGACCGTCGCTGCCGGTGTAGCGGCCGCCGAACTCGTCGGACGCCAGCTTGACGGCGTGCTTGCGCAGGTCGGCGCGGTCGATGCGCTCCATGCCCGCGGGTGCCTGCTGCGGAATCGGTTCGGGCGCGTCGCTCGCGGTAGGGGCCTGGGTCGGGGCCTCGATCGGGGCCTGCGCAGGCGGCAGGGGCGCGAGGAGTAGGCCGACAGTCAGGAACAGGGCGCCACGCGTCGGGAACACGGTCCCAGAGCATAGGCGCAGTGACCGATCGTGGCAGTCGGCGCCCCCGTCATCGCGGTGGTTCGGCGAGCGTCGCGGTCACCGAGGTCAAGGCATCGTCGCGCAGGCCGACGACGTAACGCACGCCGCCGCGCTGGTAGGTGAGCGTGCGTCCCAGCTCGACGTGGCCGATCGAGATGACACCGCTGCCGCGCGGTCGCGTGATTCGGTCGAGCTTGCCCTGCCCCATGAGCCGCCGCACCTCGGCCTCGCTGAGCCCCGGATACAGGCGGACATCGGGGCCCGCCGCCAGGCAGTCTCCCCACACGGTCGTGATCAGGCCGTTCACGTCCACCGCGACGACGATCGAAGGACGACGCCACTCGAGCTCGGACCCGCCGCGGCGCGCGTCGAGAGTGCGCGCCGGCGGCCCCAGCCGAGCCGCATGCGGCGCCAGCGGCTGGCCGGGCAAGAGGCCATGGATGGTCCACGGATCCGGGGGCGACGGCGCAGCCTCGCCTTGTTCCCGGCAGGCGCTCACGGCCACGGCCAGGAGTCCCGCTCCGACGAGGCGCGGCGGGGCGTGTCGTCTGCCACCCAGGTCGCCACAGCGAATCGCCATTCTCCCTCTTCGGCATCGCGCCGGGTCCGGCCGCGCAAGAACCGACCCTGCCCGCTGCGGCGCCGGGTCGTCGTCGGTACCGGCGTGGAGCCCGGTCTCGGCGATCAGTCACCCGAGGTAGTGACGGATCAGTGCATCCAAGCGGCGGCGCGCGTCGGGGGTGATCTTGTCCTTGGCGGTCATGATGGCGTGCGCCAGCTCGCCTTTCGCCGACGGCTGCTCCGGCGCTGCGGCGATGCCCTTGGTGACGTGGACCACCACCTGCTTGGCCCGTTCGACGTTCTGCTGCAACACGCGCAGCACGTCCTGCACGTTCACGTCGCCCTCGCTCTCGTGCCAGCAGTCGTAGTCGGTAGCGAGCGCCACGGTGGCGTAGGCGATCTCCGCCTCGCGCGCGAGCTTCGCCTCCTGCAGGTTGGTCATGCCGATGACGTCGACGCCCCAACTGCGGTAGAGCCTCGACTCGGCGCGCGTCGAGAAGTGCGGTCCCTCCATGCACACGTAGGTGCCGCGGTCGTGCACGCGGGCGCCGCATTCGCGCGCCGCCGTCAGAACGAGCTGGCGCAGTGGTTCCCAGATCGGGTCGGCGAAGTGACAGTGTGCGACACAGCCGTCACCGAAGAACGTCGACTCTTCGGTGCGTCCGCGTGTGCGGTCGATGAACTGGTCGACGATCACCAGATCGCCCGGCACGATGTGCTCCTTCATCGAGCCGACCGCCGAGATCCCGAGCACCGCTTCCATGCCGAGCTGCTTCATCGCGTGCAGGTTGGCGCGGTAGGGCAACTCGTGCGGCGCCAGCCGGTGCCCGCGTCCATGGCGCGGCAGGAAGGCCAGCTTCACTCCGTGCAGCTTGCCGACGACCAACCCGTCGGACGGCGGCCCGAACGGAGTCACCATCTCGACCTGCTCCGCACCTTCGAGGCCCGGCAGGTCGTAGAGACCAGAGCCGCCGATCACACCCAGGGTTCGTTCCGTCATGTCACGTCACCGTAGCAATCCCCACCAGTTGGTGCCTGACTCCACTCTGTTACTTCTCGGTGGCGCGGCGGGCGGCACCCCACTTCGACGCGGTGAGACACTTGACCAGCATTGTGGCGTAGGCGCCGCGCGGGAGAGAGAAGGACAGCTTCATGGCCAGACCGTGGCCGTGCTTGTCGGGACGCGGTCCCGCGAGGCGCAGGTCGCCCGGCACGACGAGCGCCTTGCGCAGTTCGGTCTTGAGCTCGAGGCCGGGCAGCTCGGCGCGCACGCAGTCGGCGACGGTCACTTCCTCGCGGCGCAGCACGGCGTCGAGGGCGGCACGGAAGCTCGGCTCGCCGCCGGCGAGGTCGCCGGCGAACAGCGGCGCCTCCATGCGCTCGATGCGCTCGACCTTCGCGGCCGGCAACTTGCTCCAGGCGCGCAGGCGTCCGAGGACGGTCCACACCTCCGACTGCTGCGCCTGCGTCAGCTCGAGGCGTAGCCAGCGGCTCAGCGCCCGGTTCCACAAGTAGCTCTGAAAGGCGTAGGCGTGGATCAGCTTGGTGCGCGGCGGCAGTGCCGCCAGCGCCTCCCGCGCGTCACCACCGCGCTGCAAGATGCCGAAGACGCGCCGGAACGCCGGACCGCGCGCGATCGCGGCGCAGGCGTCCCAGTCGCCCCACTTCGCGCGCAGGATGCGCTTCAGCTTCACGTCGCCCGTGATCGCCTTCGGCGACGGCTCGGCGATCAGGCTGCGCAGCGCCGCGTCGTAGTCGCCCTTGAGCACGTCGCGCAGGATGAAGCCCTGACCGTGCTTGACGTTGCCGAAGCGCTGATCGTCGAAGTAGTTCGGAAACCCGCTCTCGCGAGCCGACGCCACCCGCGCCTGCAAGCGCTCGACGTCACCCTGTCGCAGCTCGCGCAGCACCACCTCGAAAGCGTTGCCGGCGCTCTGCTTGCTGGTGATCGGCTTGCTGGCGCGTCCGAAGAACACCACCTGCAGGTCGCGCCGGCGCAGGTCGAGCCGCCGACCGCGCACGCTGATCCACTGCTCGGTGACCCCCTGGCGATCCTTGAGGCCGGCGAAGGCGATGTCGCGCCGCGACACGCCGCAGACGCGCGACACCTCGGTGAGCGCCTGCACGGTGTCGAGCTTCTCCTTGCGCAGCAGGTGCACGTAGTGCTCGCCGCGCGGATCCTCCTCGAACTGCAGGAGCTCGCGCACACGGAAGTCCTCGGGTCGAACCTTGAGCCGCATGTCAACGATCCGCGTAGCGACGCAGCCGCTGCAACGCCGCGTCGATCTCCTTGGGAAGCGGCGACGACCAGCTGCGCTCGCCGGCCTCGCCCACGTAGCGCAGCTCGTGCGCGTGCAGACACAGCCGCTCGAGGATCGGCCTTTCGGGCACGCCGACGCGCGGGCGGTACTTGCGCTTGAACGACGAGATCATGAGCGAAGCGCCGCGCCCGTAGGTCGTATCGCCCACCACCGGCAGGTGGGCGGCAGCGAGGTGCACGCGCAGCTGGTGGCCGCGGTCGGTGCGCGGCACGACGCGCAGCAGGCTGTGCCGATCGAACACCTCGACGGCGGCGACCTCGGTTCGAGCCGGGCGCGAACGTTTGGCGTCGCGTTCGTACACGCGCACGCGCCCGGGGTGGCGGCGGTCGGGTCCCAGCGCCATGTCCAGGGTCAGGGTGTCGCGATCGACCCTGCCATCGACGAGCGCCAGCCAGGCAAGTTCGATGCGGCCTTCGGCGAAATCGACAGCCAACGCCCGTGCCGCCGCGGCGCTGCGCGCCAGCACGACGAGGCCCGATGCCTCGGCGTCGACGCGCAGCACCGGCCGCGCGTCGGCCAAGCTCGCGTCGCCGAGGGCCTGCAACACCTGATCGACGTCGAGTCCGGCCGGCTTGTCGATCACACAGATGGTCGCGTTGCTCTCGACCACGCGCACGACCGGCGCGACCTCGGTCTTCGGCCCCGGTCGCGGCGGCACGTCACCCTCCGGACGCGTGATGTCGATCACGTCCCCCCGCCGCAGGACCGTGTAGGGAGTGCCGATGATGCGGTTGACCTTGACCATCTCGGCCAGCACCAGGCGGCGGAAGTAGGCGCGGTGTACCTCCGGCCAACGCCGCTCGAGGAAGTCGAGCAGGCGCATGCCGTAGGCGTCGGTCTGCACCGCGATCCGTTCGTGCTCGCGCAAGGGGGCGAAGAAGATAGCACCCCGGCCATGAGGCACCGAGGCCGGAACGCCGATACCGACAGGGCATGCTCACCTCGGTGGTCATCCCGTGCTTCGACGGAGCCGACGACACCCGCGCCTGTCTGCAGGCGCTGTCGGCCAGCGTCGGCGTCGGCCCCCTGGAGATCGTGATCGTCGACAACGGTAGCCGCGACCCGGCTGCCCTGGCCGCCGCCGCCGCCCATCCGTGCGCCCGACTCGTGACCCTGCCCGAGAACCTGGGGTTCGCCGGCGGGTGCAACCGCGGCCTCGAGGCCGCCCGCGGCGACATCCTGGTCGTGCTCAACAACGACACCCTGCCTGCCCCCACCATGCTGTCGCGCCTGCGACGCGCCCTGGCGGCGGAGCCGGCGCCGGCCTTGGTGGCACCGGTCAGCAACTTCGTGCGGGGCGAAGCGTGCCTGCCGGTCGGCAACCTGGGTCGCTCCGAGGAGGGACGCCGCACCATCGAGCGCATGCTCGAGGAGCGCTGCGGCGGCATGCTCCAGGACGCCGACAACCTCGCGGGTCTGTGCCTGATGTTCCACCGCGATCTGTGGCGCGCGGTCGGCCCGTTCGACGAACGCTTCGGCTTCGGCAACCACGAAGACGACGACCTCTGCCTGCGCGTACGCCTGCGCGGCGGCCGACTGGTCGTGGCGCGCGATGCCTTCCTGCATCACTGGGGCTCGCGCACGTTCAGGGCGATGGGAGTCGACTACGATGCCCAGCTGGCCCGCACCGGCGCCCTCATGCGCGCCAAGTGGCAGGACGAACCTGCCTGGCAAGCGGTGCAAGCGGTGTCGGCCGGCGACCTCGAGGGTGCCGGCTGCCTGGCCGCGGCGGCACTGGCGCAGTCCCCGGCTTGGCCCGACGGCCAGCTCATCCTCGCGCGCGCCGCGCACGCGCGCGGCGATCACGGCAGCGCCGTCGAACTCGCCACGGCCTTCCTGCGCGCCTGTCCGGCGAGCTGGCCGGGCCACAAGACGCGCACCGTGGCCCTGATCGGCACCGGCCGGCTGCGCGATGCCATCGCCGCTGCGCGCGCCGCGATCACGATCTGCCCGGTCGAGAACGAGCACGCCGCTGCACTGCTCACGCAGGTCGCACACGGACTCTTGGCCAAGAGTGAACTCGCCTCGGCCCGCGAAACGTTGCTGGCGGCACTCGAACTCAGCGAGAACGGCGAGCGTTTCTGCCTGCTCGGCCGGCTGTGTGCGACGTTGGGCGACCGCCCCGCTGCCGACCGCGCGTTCGCTGGCGCCGCCGCCGCCGGCCACGAAGACGGCCTGCTGCTGCGCGGCATCAACCTCTGGCACCACGGCGACCACGCCGCCGCCCTTCGGACGCTCGGCGCCGCGGTCGCGAACGCACCCGAGGACGCCCGCGCCCACGAGTTCCTGGCGCAGGCCCTGGCCGCGTGCGCCGGAGTCGGAACCGATACGTCGGCGGCAGAGCGGGCCCTGTCGGAGGCACGGTCACGGGCAAGGTCGGAGGCCCCTTCGGACGCAGAGCGCGGCTCAGCCGGCACCAGGGCCGTCAGGACGGCAGAGCTCCGGGAACCGTCCAGGGCGTCGACGGATGCGGAGGTTGCCGCGAGTCACCGGCGAGGGTGACGCGCGGCCGCCGGCGCATCGCCGCCACCACGTCGCCGACGATGGCCGCCAGCGGCGTGCTCGGCAGGAAGCCGGTGAGCTCGCGCAGCTTGCGCAGGTCCGGGACGCGGCGCGCCACGTCGGCGATCCGTCCCAGCGCTTCGCGCCGTGGCACGAACGCGATCGGCACGTCGACTCCGACCAGCATGCGGACCGTTTCGGCCAGGTGCAGGATGGTCACCTCGGCGTCGCTGCCGACGTTCACCACTTGGCCCACCGCCGCGTCGGTGCGCAACAGGCGGGACAGCGCCTCGACGGCATCGCGCACGTGGCAGAAGCTGCGGGTCTGCTGTCCGTCGCCGTGCACGGTCAGCGGCAGGGCGCGCAAAGCCTGCCGCACGAAGCGCGGCACCACCGCCCCACGTTCGGCGCGCTGCCGAGGTCCTGCGACGTTGAAGAAGCGGACGACGCGCACGGGCAGGCGACGCTCGGCGGCGTAGGCGAAAGCCAACCACTCGTCCATCGCCTTGGCGCAGGCGTAGCCCCAGCGCGGGTCGGTGGTGGCCCCGAGCCGCACCGCGTCGTCCTCGCAGGCGGCTGCCGCAGCGGCGCCGTACACCTCCGACGACGACGCCAGCATCAACGGACGCCCGTGGCGACTCGCCGCGCGCAGCACCGCCAACGAACCCTCGAGGTTGCCGAGCAGCGACGGCAGCGGCCGGGAGCTGACGCGCTCGACGCCGAGCACCGCCGCCAGATGCACGACGGCGTCCGCTTCGCGCACCAGCGCGTCGACGCGGCGGCGATCGCGCACCGACCCCACTTCGCAACGGAAGGCTGCGTGACCCTCGACGGCGGCGAGGTTGCGCCGCCGGCCGAAGGAGAGATCGTCGAGCACCGTCACCCGGTCGCCCGACGCCAGCAGGCGCTCGCCCAGGTGCGAGCCGAGGAAGCCCGCGCCGCCGGTGATCAGGTAGTGCACGCGACCTCCCACGTTCCGCCGGCGGCGCGCGCCCGGCAGCGGCGGGCGCGCGCATTTTCTGGACGACGCGCGCTGGGGACGCTGGCCGACCGGTCTACGCTGCACGCCGACGCGAGGACGCGGACCAAGTCGGCCAGCGCGGTGTCGGCGCGCGCTTCGCGGCCGGGTTCGGGCACTCGGTTCGTCACGCCCGCAGACGTTAGCGCCTGGCTCCACCACGACACGCGTCTTCTCATGCGACGTCGCCCCCCTCCTGGCTCCCAAAGCCCGCGCTCGTCCCGCAGCACGCGCAGCAGACGCGAAGACGACCGCGACACGGCGCGGCACGAGCCTGGCAGTCGGTCCAAAGCGCGCGGCAAAGCGACATCGAGGGGGTCAGGAGCACGGCAACCTTCGCGGGCGGAGCCGGCGCCGAAGACGCCGCCACCGCCCCTGAGACTGGCGCCGGAGCTGTTTATTTCGTGCCTGCCTGGCCTCGAGCCCTACCTGGCGCGCGAGGTCGCGGGTCTCGACTTGGGCATCGAGCCCCGCCTCGACCAGGGCGGCGTCGTTCTGGCCACCGGCGACCCCGCCACGGTCTACCGCTGCAACCTCGAACTCGGCCTCGCCGTCCGCGTGCTCTTGCGGCTCGGCCGGTTCCACTGCCGGAGCCTCGGCGAGCTGGTGCGCAAGTCCGCGCGCCTGCCATGGAACGACTGGCTCCTACCGGGCCGCTACTCCGTGCGGGCCGAGAGTCGCCTCTCGCGTCTCTACCACCGCGACGCCATCGCCGAACGCGTCGTCCAGGCGGCGGCGTCGACACTGGGCGGTGGCCCGAGCGCCGAGCCGGACGCCCCCAGCGTGCTGGTGCGCTTCCTCCACGACGAGTGCACCATCTCCCTCGACACCACCGGCCGGCCACTGCACGACCGCGGCTACCGGCGTGAGCCCGGACCCGCTCCCTTGCGCGAGGACCTGTCGCGCGCGCTCCTCCTCGCCTCGGGGTGGGACCCCACCTCGACGCTCATCGATCCATTCGCCGGCGCCGGCACCCTTCTGATCGAAGCCGCCCTGCTGGCGCGCCGCCTGGCGCCCGGACGGAACCGCACGTTCGCCGTCGCCGACACCCGCTTGTTCGATCCAGAGGTCTTCGCCCGCGTGCAGGCTGCGGCCGAGCGCCGCGCCCTCCCCCGCGCGCCACGCCTGCTCGGCAGCGACCGCCGCGCCGACTGCATCGACATGGCGCGCCGCAACGCCGCTCTCGCCGGGGTCGAGGGCGACCTCGACCTCGCCGTCGCGCCGCTCTCGTCGTCGCCCTGGCGCGACGAACTGGCCGGGGCGGGCGCGGTCGTCACCGACCCGCCGCACGGCCGGCGCATGGGCGACCCGGCCCGGCTGGCACTGCTGTACCGCAGCCTCGGCACATGGTTGGCGGCGGCAGCGCCTACTTGCCGCATCGCCATCGCCAGCAGCGACCGCCGCCTGGCGCTGCGCACGGGTTTGCCGCTGAAGACAGCGTTCCTCAGCACGCACGGTGGCGCCAAGCTGCGTGCCCTCGTCGCAGCGCCCGACGACGACGCCGGGTCGGCGACCTGAGGGGCCAACTCAGCGGCGACGTTCGCGCATCAGCTCGCGCAGCATCCCGCGCAGTTCGCGGATCTCCTCGCGCAGCTGACGGATCTCCGCCTGCAGGTCACGGTCGCCAGGACGCTCGTTGTCGCCGGGCTTGCGGTCGCCCTTGCGTCCTTCGACCTCGCCGCTGTCGGGTGCGCGCTCGACCGGCCGACCGCCCCCGCGCCGCTCGACGCGCAGCTTCTCCGCCAGGATCTCCGGTGGCTGGTAGCCCTCGACCACTCCGGCGCGCTTGCCGTCGGCTTGCAGCAAGACGGTGTGCGGCAGGTTCTGCACGCCGAACTCGTCGGCAACGCGGCCGTGCTTGTCGGTGTCGAACCACAGCACTCGGCGGTCGCCGAGCGCCTTCTTGACCGCCTCGTCGTCGAAGCTCTTGCGCATCGCCTTCGAGTTGGCGTCCCAGGCAGCGCCGAACACCAGCACCAAAGGCTGCTTGCCGCGCAGCTCGCGCAACACCTCGGCCGAGTCGGATGCCGATCCGGGCGTCACGGCTCGAGCGATGGCCGGTTGGCGGGCACTGTCCTTCGCCGCAGCCTTGACCTTCTCGGCCGCAGCTTTGGTCTTCTCGGCCGCAGCCTTGGTCTTCTCGGCAGCAGCCTTGGTCTTCTCGGCCGAAGCCTTGATCTTCTCGGCCTCCGCCTTGGCCTTGTCGGCCCGCGCCTTGATCCGTTCGGACTCGGCCTTGGCTCGCGCGGCCGCACGGTTCGCCTCGCGCTTGGCCTCGCGTTCCGCGGCCTCACGCTTCTCGTCCTCGCGCTCCTCGTCCTCGGCCTCGCTCTTGGCTTTGGCCCCGGCTTCGGCGGTCTCCTGGCGCGCACGCGCGCCGGCGCCTTGGCCACCCAGGGTCACCGAGTACTTCTCCGTGTCCTGGCCCTCGCGCACGGCGACCTGCACCGCCTGGCCGGGGCGCAGGGCCGACATGGCCTTGTCGACGTCGGCGAGGCTGGCGATCTTGGTCGAACCGATCGAGAGCAGGCGCCCGGGTTCGACGCCGGCCTTGGCGGCGGGCCCGCCAGCGACGACCTCGCTGATCTGCACGCCACCCTGCGCCTCTTCGAGGGCCACGCCCAGGAACGGGCGACCCGCCGGCCCACGGGCAGCCGGCGCGGCTCCCGTCTTCGGCTTCGACTCCTCGACCATCTCGGCCTTCTCCTCACCCTCCTCTGCTCCGGCGCGTTCGACGGCGCGGCGCACCGGCATCGAGATGTCGGCGGGCCGCTCGCCCAGCACGACATCGATGCCCATCGCCTTGCCGTTGCGCTCCAGCTGGATACGCACCTTGGTGCCGGAACTCAGCGCCTTGACCGCGTCGACCAGGCCCTCGACAGAGGACACCTTGGTGTCGCCGACGGCCAACACCACGTCACCCGCCTTGACTCCGGCCTTCGCCGCCGGCGAATCTGGGACGACTTCGGTGACCATCGGCCGAGAGTGGTCGTCCTCACCGAGAAGGACGCCGAGCCAACCGGGGCCGACGAGCCCGGCGAGGGCGAGAAGGGGAGCCAAGAAGAGGTCGAGCTTGAGCATGACGCGAGTTCGGTTGCGGAAGGAAGCGGGAGGGAGAGGGCGAACTGCCTGTGCGCAGGGCGCCCGCGAATATACGTGCCGCCCCCAGGGGAGCGTGGGGGCCATCCGTGCGCCCTCCACTAGGTGGCCGTCGGAACTTTTGGTCAGTCGCCTTGAAGGTCCGGGCGAAACTCGCTACGAAGACGCGCCCTGATTCGCCCCCTTCGTCTAGCGGCCCAGGATACGTGGTTCTCAGCCATGGGACACGGGTTCGAGTCCCGTAGGGGGTACCAGATGCGGGGCCCGGCGCTACGGCGTCGGGCCCACCGCTTCACGGGCTTCTTCGCCGCGCCCTTCTTCGGGGACATCGACGTCGGGGACATCGACGTCGGGGACATCGACGTCGGGGACATCGAGCGTCGGCATGCCGACGCCACTGCGCCCCGACGGATGCGGTAGCCTACCGAGCGTATGGCCTGGCGGCGGCGCGAGGACCTCGAAGACAGCGAACTGCACGACCTGCACCGTCTGGCGGCGAAGAGCCGCACCAGCGGCGGACGCCGGCTCCCTGAGCGCGAGGATCCGCTGCGTACGGCCTTCCAGCGCGACCGCGACCGTGTCATCCACAGCGCGGCATTCCGGCGCCTGCAGCACAAGACGCAAGTGATGGCGTCCCACGAGGGCGATCACTTCCGCACCCGCATGACCCACACGCTCGAGGTGGCACAGATGGCGCGCAGCGCCGCCGGTGCGCTGCGCCTCAACGCCGACCTGTGCGAAGCGGTGGCCCTGGCACACGACCTCGGCCATCCGCCCTTCGGACACGCGGGCGAAGAAGCGCTCGACGAACTCATGCAAGGGCACGGTGGCTTCCGCCACAACGCTCAGGGTGTACGGATCGTCGACCTGCTCGAAGACCGCTACGGCCACGGCTACGGCTTGAACCTCACCGCCTCGACGCGCCGCAGCCTGCTGAAGGGTACGGTGCCTGCGTCCTTCCCGCTGAGCCCCGACCTCGTGCCGAAGGCACCGCCCGGGCTCGAGGCTCACCTCGTCGACCTGTGCGACAAGGTCGCCTACCTCTGCCACGATCTCGACGACGGCCTGCGTGCCGGCGCATTCTCGCTCGACCAGGCCGCCGGCTTGCGGCTGTGGCAGCTGGGCGCAGCGCGGGCGCAAGCGGCATCGAAGCACCGAGTGATCAGCGAGATGATCGCCCTGCTCATCCACGACCTCGTCGAGACCACAGCGACGACCATGCATGGCGCGAGTGCCGAGGGCTCGGCGCGCGTGCGGCACAGCGACACGATGACGGTGCTGAGCCAGGAGGTCCTGGCTTTCCTGCGCGAGCGCTTCTACCGCTCGCCACGTGTGCTCGAGGCGATGAACGACGGACGTCGCCGCATCGCCGAGACGTTCGCCCACCTGTTGCACCACCCCGAGGATCTGCCTGCACACGTTCGGGCGCGCATCGCCAGCGACGGACGCGAGCGCGTGACCTGCGACTACGTGGCCGGCATGACCGACCGCTTCCTGCTGTCACGCCGCGCCTAGGCGCTCGGCCAACAAGCGCAGGAACAGCGCCTCCATACCTTCCGCCATGCGCGTGTGCGTGAACATGCGGGCGGTGCGCGTCGCACCCGCGCGTCCGGCTCGTGCGCGCCACTCGGCGTCATCGTGCATGCCGAGTAGCGCCCGTGCCAACGCATCCGCGTCGCCCGGTGCAACCACGGTGCCGGTGACCGCGTGCTCGACGATCTCCGGCAACCCGCCGACGGCGGTGACGACGAGAGGCAATCCGGCGGCGCTGGCCTCGAGGCAGGCGTTGCTGAGCCCCTCGTGGAAGGAAGGCATGCAGAAGACGTCGCTGGCCGCATAGAGCTGCTGCACCGGCCGCACCGCGCCCGGCAGCCGCACCCGCCCCGACACCCCGAGCGCCTGCGCGCGCGCCCGCAGGGACTCGAGGTCGCTACCTTCGCCAGCGAGGAACAGCACCGCGCCGGGAACAGCGGCGGCGAGACGCGCGAAGGCCGCGACCAGCACGTGCTGGCCCTTGCGAGGGCGCAGGCTGGCGGCACAGGTGACGACGAAGGCCGCTGGATCGATGGCGAGAGCGGTGCGCGCCGCCGTCCGCTGCTCGAGGATGCCCTGCCAGGGCTCGAGGTCGATGCCCTCGTGCACCAGGGTCACGCGCGCGGGCGGCACCCCGGCGGCGAGGACGCGCTGGCGCACCGACTCACAGTTGGCGACCACGTGGTCGACCAGGTCGCGGTAGCGTCGGCCACGGCGTCCGGCGCCGATCGGGTAGTCGATCCGCCGCGTGGTCACACGCAGCGGCACCGACAGGCGCCGGGCGGCGAGTCCTGCCCACAACAACGAGCGGCCACAGCCGAAGTGCACGATGTCGGGCGAACGGTGCCGCACCGCTGCGCGCACGCCGAGCCACAGGCCGGGGTGCCATGGCGAGCGCAGCGGCGCCTCCAGCACCTCGACGCCGAGCGCCCGAGCCACGGATGCGAAGCGCGCGCCGCGCGGCAGCAGGATGCAGTTCTCGTGCCCGCGCGCCTGCAAGTGAGCCAACAGATGCTCGAGCTGGACCTCGCCACCCGAATAGCCGCGCTCGGCCAGGACGTGCAGGAGGTTCACGCGCGCATCACCGCGACGCGCTTCGCGTCAGGTGGACAGACGCTTGGCGTGGCCGTTGGCATGACCATGGACGCCATGGCCCGGCAGGTGATGACCGTTGCTGCCATTGGCGCCGTTGCTGCCATTGGCGCCGTTGGTCGCACGCACGCCGTTGAGGCGCGCGACCGGGGCGCACAGCTCCATCTGCGGCACACGGTCGGCCTCGCCGCGCACGATCTCGAGCACGCGCGCCACGCGATGGAAGTACTGGTGCTTGGCGTGGGCCAGCGCACAGCCGGCCTCGGCGATGCTCTCGCGGGTCCGGGCGTCGTCGAGGTAGAGCGCGATTTTCTCCAGACAGTCTTCAGCGTCGTGGTACCAAGCGAGGTGCTCCCCATCGCGCAGCACGGTCTCGAGGCCGGGCACGTAGTGCGTCAGGTGGAAGCCGCGGCACGCCAGCGACAACCAGGTGCGGTTGCTGAAGTACAGCGCGTCGTTGTTCACCTGATTGAGGCCGAGCACGATGCGCGAGCTGGCGCACAGCTGGCGGAAGCCACGCGCCTTCACCGGCGGATGCACGCGCAGGTTCGGGTAGCGCCGGAGCCACTCGTCCCAACCCACCCCGTAGATCTCGGTCTCGAAGTGCTCGCTCACGCGGGCGAGGAACTCGGCTCGTTGACCGCGGAAGCCCGGCCCGCCGATGAACACCACATCGCGTTGGGGCGCCTGCCGTTCAGGGTGATGGAAGCGGGGCGAGAACCCGCTCATGAGGAACTCGAGATCGGGCACGCCTTCCGCGCGCAGCAGCGGCATGCGGGCCGGGTTGCTCACGCACACGAGGCTGGCGTGGCGCATGTAGTCCACGTGCTCGGGGCAGAGGTCGTGCAGTGCTTCCTCGACCCACAAGACGACCGGCGTGCGCTCGCGGAACTCCTCGAGCAATGGCAGCGGCAGGTCGCGGCAGAACACCATGACCATGTCCGGCTGGAAGTTCTCATAGGTCCGCCGAACCCACGCGTGCGCGCGGGCCGGATTGCGGAGCCAGCGCCGCACGGTCGAGAAGTTCTGCCAGCGAACAGTGAGACCGTGTCCGTGCAGGCCATCGACCAGCGCGCCAGTGCAGCGCGTGCGCGACATGTTCTTGCCGAAGAAGAGGACACGGCGCACCGTGCGCGGCGCGAACGGGCGCGTCGCACTTGGAGCTGCCAGCCCTCCCCGTCCAAGTTCGACGTTCGCAGCTACCATGCCTCGCCTCCCGACGACCCTTTCACGTCGAGCGCTCGGCTCCGTGAAGACCGCCTGTCATGTCCTTGTTTTGACCGTTCGCCTCGGGCCGACGAAGACCGGGCAATGCCCTGCAACGCAACTCCATCGGCGGGCGCAATATAGACGGTGCCGTCTGCCGGAAACCACCACGAGTTGCAGAAGAGCGTACGGCGTTGGGTTCGGACTCGCATGTTCGAGAGTTGCTCGGTCGAAGGGACGAAGCGCCAGACGAGGAGCGTCGATCTCAGCAAAGCGAGTCTCATGCCGCCGTCGCGTCGAAGACCGTCCGGCCGGTGCATCTGAGCGCTCGCCTGGCGACAACCGAACGTCGGTGTAGTCGGCGTCGTGGGCCGCGTTGCACGAATACCGTGATCCACCGGATGCTCACGAGTCGCCGCACGACCAGCCTCTCTGACCTTGCGACGGCTCGGCCTCGGCTGTCGACGGCGGAGGCGCGACTGCTCACGCTCCGGACCCGCTGTGCGGAGACACTCGGTCGGATGCCGCCGACGAGCGCGCCGAGCCTGTCCCACGACCGTCGTCGGAGGAACGTTGCACAAAGCTCCGGTCCGCCACCGCCACCCGTCGGTGTCCGATCGAGTCGGATTTCGGAAGGTCAAGGGGGGCCCATTCGCGGATTCGGCGCGGGGGACCCCGTCCAAGGCAGACGCACGTGGGGATCGAGTGCGGCCTCGACAGGCGCGCGCAAGAAGGCCTCGTAACGGACCCCGGCATCCAGGAGGCGCGTCGCCAGATCCGACCAGACGCCCGGCGCGAACTCGGGGTCGACGTAGACGGCACTGCGCCGAGCCCCCCAACCCGAGAACGACACCGCCGCGAGCGCGGCGGGCGTGGCCGCGGTCACCTCCAGGTAGCGAGTTCCCTGCCAAAGCCTGGCGGCATCACGGCCGACCGCCTGCCAGCGGCCGCCGGCGGGCAGCCGCCGTCGCTGCACGATCCGGCCACCGAACCGGCGGCAGACCACGAACTCGGTCGAGTCCATCCAGCAGCGCGCCACGCGACGGCGCACGGCGTCACGGCGCAGGGCCTGGGCCCGCGCCAGTGCGGCCGGCAAGTCGCTGGCAGCGAGCAGACCCGCGTCGACGACGTCGTGCCCCGTCTCCGGCAAGGGCCACTCCGACGCCAACAAGCGCGCGGCCAACGGCAAGGTGGCAACACGCCCACGCCGGCGCCGAGCGGACTGCAGGTCCAGCACGGCGCAGGTCCCCGCGCGCAGGCGCACGAAGTTGCCCGCGTGCAGATCGCCGTGCGCAATGCCAGCGTCGGCGAGCCGGCGCGCCAGCTCGGCGCACTCGCGCAAGCGCGGCAGCGGCGACTCCACCACCTCGAGCGCCCGCGTGACGAGGACCGATGCCACCGGCCAACCCAAGAAGCGACGACGCCCACCTGCGACGAGGACCTCGGGGCACGCGACGCCGGCGTGCGCCGCCTGTCCCAGGATGTCGGCCTCGTGGCCCGCCGGCAGCCGGCGTAGCCAGTAGCGCAATCGGTCGCGTCGGCGGGGAAAGCCCATCGCCTTGACGAACGCGCGCTGCCCCGAGGGCAGGACGCCGACGCCGACGGCGCGCACCAGGCGCGTCTGCACCGGTTCGATCCCCGCAGGGAGGCTGCCCGGCTGAGCCAGACTCGCCTGCAGCCAACCCCGCAGACAAGCCGCGTCCGCGGCGGCGAGCGAATCCGCCATCATCGCTCGACGAGCGTGCGGTAGAAGGCAGCCAGCCGCCGGGCGGCGCGCACCGGCTCCATCGCACGCTCGACCTTGGCGCGCGCCGCCGCCCCCATCGCACGCCGCAGGGCGGGATCGCGAACGAGGCGGAGGACGGACGCGGCCAGCGCCTCGGCAGACTCGGATACCGCGAAGCCGGGCACCGCATCGGCCGCGTCCGCCGCCGCATCCGGGGCCAGGATCTGCGGCAGCATCCCGCGCGCGGTCGCGACCACCGGCAGGCCGACCGCCATCGCCTCCCGCACGGCGCGGCAGGTGCCGTCGCTGCCGGGAACCAAGAACAAGAAGGCGTCCAGACTGCGCAGGGCGGCGCTGTAGTCCGGCTCGTGCAGGTAGCCGGGCAGGACGACGTACTTCTCGAGCCCGCGCTGCGCCACCGGCGCGCGCACCAGACGTTCGGTGTCCTCGTCGTTGCCCCGGCCCAGCAAGACGAAGCGCACGTGCGGCGCCTCGCGCACCACCGTGGCAGCGACTTCCCAGAGCAGGTCGAAGCGGCGATGCGGCTGGATCCGCGCCGTGATGCCGACGACCACGTGCTCGGGCTCCAGCGACCAGCGGACGCGGAGGTCACCCGAGCCCGGCCGGCGTTCCGTCGTCGGCTCCTGCACGAGGATCCGTTCGGACGGGAAGCCGAAGCGGGCGCGCACGGCCTCCGCCACGGCCTCGCTGGGTACGACGACCCCGTCGGTGGAGCCGAACGACATCCGCGCGCGGAAGCGCGGCGGCGGTGCCTCGGGGTCGTAGAGCGTGCGCACGACGCGCACGCGGTGTCCGGCCTTGCCGGCGCGGTGCTTGGCCAACGTCGCCACCAGGTGGTCGGTGGGTTGGTGCGCGTGCACGAGGCCGAACTCGTCGTGGCGCAGGCGCGTGCTCAGCGTGCGCCGGTCGCGCAGCAGGGACAGCGCCCGGAAGTGCTTGGGGAGGTCGAGGCCGCCGATCAGCGGCAAGCACGCCTTCGCCAGCTCCTTCTCCATGCGATGCTCGGCCCCCGGCAGCGTCCAGGTGGCGCGCGCGAACACCACGTCGAGCCCGAGGCGACGCAAGTGCACCGCGGTACGGATGGCGGGATCGGCTGGCCCGGTCCACTTGAAGTTGGCGAACAGGTGCAGGATGCGGACGTCGGCGAGCGCCGCGACGTCGGTGCTCATACGGAACGCTCCGGACGCCGGCGCCACTCGGCGCGCAGGCGCCAGTACTTGAGCCAGTCGTAGTAGAAAGCCATGGCCGCGATCAGCACGCCGCGCCAACCATCGCGGATCCCGAGCTTCAAGAACAGGCTCTTGGCGAACACCGCGGACGGTCGCAGCAGTTGGTCGACCCACGAGTGGCGCCGCCCTTCGTCGCGCAGCTCACGGGCGGCGATGGCCGTGAACCGGTCGATGGTGCGGAGGTGGTCGTCGAAGTCGCGGTAGCTGAAGTGCTCGATGGGCTCGGCCAAACGGGTCGGCGGCCGGGCGCCGGCCGCCAGCACCACCTTGTCGTGCGGGTTGCGACCACCCCAGCGCGCGAGGCGGCGATCGAACAGGCGCACCTTGCGGTCGGGGACGAAGATGCCACCGCGCAGGACCCGGCCGAGGTAGTGGTTGCGCCGCGGCATCTCGTAGGCGGGCGGGGTCAGTCCGGACGCCTTGAGCTCGTTGACGCGACGCGCCAGCTCGGGTGTGACGCGTTCGTCGGCATCGAGGCTGAGGATCCACGCGTGCGCGGCGCGGTCGGTGGCCAGCTGCTTCTGTTCGCGGTGTCCCGGAAAGGGAGCGCTGACCAGCACCCGCGCGCCGGCGGCGGCGGCAAGCTCGCGCGTACCGTCCGTGCTGCCGCTGTCCACCACCAGCACTTCGTCGCAGCATGCCCGCAGCGACCGCACGCAGGCGTCGATGTGCTCGGCCTCCTGAAAGGCGATGACGCAGCCGGAAACCTTCTCGGACATCGGCGCCTCGCGTCAGTCGCTCGCCTCGACCTCGGTCGCGGGCGCTGGTCCCCGCGCCGCGCCGCCGGACTCCTCCAGCGCCGCCAGCTCGGTGCGCACCCGGGCCAGGCGCTGCCGCCAGGCGGCGAGGCGCGCGTCCTTGTCGACCGCCCGCGTCGCCGCATCGAGCACACGGTCGCGCTCGGCCTCGGTGAGGCCGAGCTTCTCCTGTAGCACGAACTGGTTGGCGAAGCCGAGGACCTGCAGCCAGCGGTGGGCGTCGAGCAGCTCCTCGACGAGTTCGAGGAGCTCGAGCTGGGGAAGGGACGCGCCCCGGTGGGCCGCCTGCTTCTTGCGCTTGCGCACGGACGTCATGCGGGCCGGAATGATAGGTGCCTGGCAGGCGACGGCCGTCCGCAATTCCGGCGGCCGCCGCCCGTCACGCGGCGAGCGGCGCGGTCGGCGGCAGCTGTTCTCGGGCAGGCATCTCGGGCTGGGCTCCTTGGGGCTGGGCTTCCTGGGGCTGGGCTTCCGGCGCCGGGACCGAATCGTGCGGACAGCCGTTCGGTCTTGGCCGCCCTGCTTCTCCACCAGGCATGGGACCTGTCGGCCCCTCCACTCCAGAAGCAGACGCATGAACCACCTCAACCTCCTGGGCATGACCGCGCTCTTCGCGCTCTCGGCAGCCGCGCAGAACGTCACCGTGTTCCCGTCCGACCACGCCTCCCGCGACGGCTACAGCAGCCAGAGCTACTTCCCGTTCTCGTACGGGATCTGCCGGCAGCAAGCGCTCTACCACCGGCGCGACCTCGCCATCCCCAACGGCTCCAGCATCACCGGTGCCGGTGTGCGCCACGATGCGGGAAGTTCGTCCACCGGCTACCGCATCCAGCTGGAGGTGCTCGCCAACCAGACTTCGATCGATCCGCGGCCGGGCTTGCCCACCTCGATGTCGAGCACGTTCGCCAGCAACTACCAAGGGACGCCGACCACGGTGTTCACGCGCAAGATCGTCGACCTGCCCAACCTGACCGCGACGTCGGCGCGCCCCTCGCCCACCAACGTGACCGTCACCTTCGACACGCCGTTCCGCTACGACGCGACCAAGAACCTGCTGACCGAGTGGGTCGTGTACGCCAACGCCAACAGCAACCAGGCGTTCACGTACGGGATGGACTACGCCTACGTCTTCTCGGCGACCGAGGAGTTCGGCGTCTCGTGCCCGACGTCGGGCAACGCCACCCCGCGCTGCTACTTCGGCAGCACCGCCATCGGCGGCCCTTGCACGGTCAATCTGAACAACTCGGCGGGCAGCAGCCCGGCCACCCTGTTCCTCGGCGCCGTCGCGCAGGCAGCGCCGATCCCGTTGCAGAGCGTCGGCATGCCCGGTTGCTACCTGCACATCGACCCCACCACCTCGGTCAGCACCGCAACCAACGCAGGCGGCAACGTCAGCATCTCCTTTCCGGTGCCCAACGCCCTCAACCTGATCCGCCGCAGTGTCGTCGCCCAATACGTGACCGCCGACCTCTTCGCCAACACGGCCGGTCTGGTGTCCAGCAACGGGGCGCGGGTCACCCTCGGCGTGGAGCCCATGATGTCGATCCTCAGCAGCCCCGGCAGTACGACGGCCACCGTCGGCAGCCTGGCCTCCAACTACGGCGCGGTGTCGGTGTTCACCTGGCAGTGAGCGCCGAGAACGGTCGCCCCGCCCGCGGCGCCTGCCGAAACTCTGCCGGTCCCTGGTGACAGCACCCGACCCGACCGGCACATTGCCGGGATGCACGACGTCCTGCGCGAACTCGGCCTCGAAGCCAGCAACCCGGGTGCCTTCTGTGGCGAGTGGCTCGACACGAAGGGTGAGGCGATCGCCGTGCACAACCCTGCGACCGGCGAGCTCCTGGCGACGGTGCGCGCCGCCGGTGCCGCCGACTACGAGCGGGTCATCGCCGCTGCGCAGGCGGCGTTCGCGCGCTGGCGGGCCCTGCCCGCGCCCCAGCGCGGCGAGTACGTGCGCCGCATGGGCCTGGCGCTGCGCGCCAAGAAGGAGGCCCTGGGCAAGCTGGTGACCCTGGAGATGGGCAAGATCCTCGAGGAGGGCAAGGGCGAGGTGCAGGAGTGCATCGACATCGCCGACTTCGCCGTCGGCTTGTCGCGGCAGCTCTACGGCCTCACCATCCAGTCCGAGCGGCCCCTGCACTCCATGCGCGAGACTTGGCACCCGCTGGGCCTGGTCGGCGTCATCACCGCCTTCAACTTCCCGGTCGCTGTGTGGGCATGGAACGCGATGGTCGCGCTGGTGTGCGGCGACGCCTGCGTGTGGAAGCCGTCGCACAAGACCCCGCTGACGGCGCTGGCCATGACCAAGGTCTGCCAAGAGGTGCTGGCCGCCGACGGTTTCGCCGGCCTGCTGGGCCTGGTGATCGGCGCCGACCACGAGATCGGACACCGCCTGGTCGACGACCACCGGGTGCCGCTGATCAGCGCCACGGGCTCGGTGCGCATGGGTCGAGCGGTCGGCCAGCGCGTCGCCGCGCGCCTGGGGCGGTCTCTGCTCGAACTCGGCGGCAACAACGCGATCGTCGTGCTCGGGGACGCCGACCTCGACATGGCCGCGCGCGCCATCCTTTTCGGGGCCGTGGGCACCGCCGGCCAACGCTGCACGTCGACTCGCCGCCTCCTGGTGCAAGACAGCGTCATCGACGCGCTGCAGGCGCGGCTGGTGCGCGCCTACGGCAGCGTGCCGATCGGCGACCCGATGGCGCCGTCGACGCTGATGGGGCCGCTCATCGACGGCGCCGCGGTCGAGGCCTTCACGCAGGCGATCGCCGCGGCCGAGAAGGAGGGTGGCGAGGTGGTGTGCGGTGCCGGGCGCGCGCAAGTCGCCGGCGGGCTGACGAACGGCCACTTCGTCCGACCCACCATCATCCGCATGCCAGGTCAGACGGCGATCGTGCGCGAGGAGACCTTCGCGCCGATCCTGTACCTCATCCCGATCCGCGACCTCGATCAGGCGCTGCAGCTGCACAACGAGGTGCCGCAGGGCCTCAGCTCGGCCATCTTCACCCTGAACGTGCGCCACGCCGAGCGCTTCCTGTCGGCGACGGGCTCGGACTGTGGCATCGCCAACGTCAACATCGGCACCTCGGGAGCCGAGATCGGCGGCGCCTTCGGCGGCGAGAAGGAAACCGGCGGCGGTCGCGAGTCCGGCTCGGATTCGTGGAAGGCGTACATGCGCCGCCAGACTTCGACCGTGAACTACGGTACCGACCTGCCTCTGGCGCAGGGCATCAAGTTCGGCGACTGATCGTCGGCGCGGCGGCGCTCACCCCTCGCGCCCGCCGCCGGCAGCCTGGCGCGCCGCCAGGTCTTGCCACACGAACGCTGGCCACTGCCGCAGGAGCGCTTCGGCGAAGGTGCGGGCGGCCACGAAGTCTTGCGGATCCCAGCGCTGGTTGCCGGGCACCAGCAGCACGCCGTCGACAAGCTCGAAGCTCTGCCAAGTCGACGCCAGCAGCCACTGCTGCGCACGCGCGTGGCACACGTCGTAGGCGAACTTCTTGTCGCCGCAGCGCACGTGGAACCGCCGGTTGAACTCCGCCGACTCGAACTCGATGTCGGCGAAGCCGAACCACGCCTTCACCTTGTCGCCGAAGCCCTCCGGGCGCACGGCGAGGTCGGGAGTGGGGAGGCCGAGGTCGAGGGTCAGGTAGCTTCGGTTGTAGGTCCGCGTGCTGCGGTCGCCGTCGGAGTCGGTGCTGGTCTCCTCGTAGGTGAAGTCGCCGGCGCACAGGCGCACCTCGCGGCCGTCGACAGCCACCGCGCCCCCCAGCGTGTTGGACAGCCACTGGTCGTCACCCCGGGCGAACCAAGACAACCCCGGAAAGCGCCGGCGCGGCTGCCGGTCGACGTCGGCGACGAAGCGCACTCCCCATCGTCTGGCCAGCGCTGCCAGCGCCTGGCGGCGCGCCACGGCGGCCTTGTGCGCGTTGACGGCGCCCCACACCAAGAGAGCGACGACGACGATCGCGACGATGACGACGATGTGCACGTTCAGTCCCCCGCCGACATCGCCGTCCGCGGCACGACGCGCTCGTTGGCGTCCTCGAGCTCGAAGAACGAGACGTCACCCACGCCGGCGGCAGATGCGACCAAGCTGGTCGGGAACGACTCGCGCAGCGTGCGCAGCTCGCGCACGTTGCCGTTGTAGAAGCGGCGCGCCGCAGCGATGCGATCCTCGGTGTTGGCGAGCTCGGCCTGCAGCACGCGGAAGTTGCCGTCGCTCTTCAGGCGCGGGTAGCCCTCCGCCACCACGAACAGTTGCCGCATGCCGTGCAGCAGAGCATTCTCGTCGCGCGCCTGGCTCTCGGCGGTGCCGTGGTTGGCAGCGGCGCGGTCGCGCAGCTCGACCAGGCGTTCGAGCACGGCGCGCTCGTGCGCGGCGTAGCCCTTGACGGTGGCGACGAGGTTGGGGATCAGCTCGTAGCGGCGCTTCAATTCGACGTCGATGCCGGCCCAGCTCTCCCTGACATGTGCCTTCAGGCGCACGAATCGGTTGTGGATGGCGATCCACCAGAGCAGGGCGAGGAGGGCGACACCCAGAAGGATCCAGAGGCCGAGCAGGTCCATGACGCGACGAGGGCGACCGAGCGCAGAGGACGCGCGGACGAGCGCAGGCTACACCGGCTGGCGGGGAGAATTCGTCGGTCAGGTCCGGCCCGGTCAGAGGATGTCGAGGATGCCGGACACCTGGTTGCTCAGCGTCTCGACGACCGCCGCGTAGTTCACGTGGCGGGCGATGGGGACGCTCCACGGCAGGTCGTCCTTGTCGCCGATGCCGCCCAGCGCCGCCGCGGCGAACGCGCGCCCGAGGTCGGGGACGCTCCGGTCCTGCAAGACGCGCAGCAACGGTCTCACGCTGCCGCGGTCGCCGACCTGGCCGAGCGCGGCGCCGACCGCCCCCAGCAGCGCCACGCTCTGCGACGGTCCCTTCAGCATGTCGGTGAGGTCGCCGATCACCGCCTCGTCGCCGAGCGCACCCAGCGCCCGGGCGGCACGCACGAGCAGCTCCGGCCGCCGGCGCGAATCGGCCACGACCTGCCGCAGCACCGGTACGGCACCCACGTCGCCCAGCAGCGCCAGCGCCGTGCAGAGATGACCGGCCAGCTCGTCGCGGCTCTTGTAGCGGAGCAGGAGCGCCCGCAGGTCCTCGGCCGCCGGCCGGTAGCCGCTGAGTCCGATGGCGATCGCCGCCGCGCCGAGCACCTGCTCGTTCTTCTCGGTCCCGAGCAACTCGAGCAGCGCCCGTGCGACGGTGACGTCGACCGCGTGCTCACGCTGGCCGTGTGTCAGGAGACCGAGCGCCAGCGCCACCCAAGGCCGCTCGATCGTCGTCACCGCGCCCAACCGCTGCAGGAGCGTCGCGCGGTTGGCGTCGCCGCCGATCCGCGCCAGGGCGACCAGACAGAAGTAGCGTGTCTGGCGGTCGATGCCCTCCTTGGCGTAGCGCAGCAGAGCCGCCGACACGTGCGCCTCGCTGGCAACGGGACGGCACAGTTCGCCCAGCGCCATCGCCGCCGACTGGCGTCGAGCGTGGCCGCGCCGTTCGGTGCGGTCGTCGAGATCGCGCAACAGACCTCCGATCACCTCGCCGCCGGGGTCGCCGCCGCGGCCCAGCGCCGCGGCCAGTGCCGGCGCCGCGTGCGCCTGCGCGATCTGGTCGCCCACGCCGAGGTCGCGCGCCAGGAACGCGCGCAGCGGCGCCACCACATGCTGCCTGAGTTCCGGCACCTGCACGAGGCCGAGCCCGAGCGCGGCGGCGACCAGGACGTCGCGCGGCTGCCCCGAGGGATCGCGCAACGGTTGCTCCAGCGCCATGACCACCAGGCGACCCACGCTCGGCTCGGTCGACGCGTGGGCCAGAAGGCCGAGCCCGTAGCCGGCGAAGCTGCGCGTCCGCACGTCGACACGCGCCCGCCGCACCAGGTCACGCCCGCGCTGCGTGTCGAGGAACACGTCGATCAGGACGAACGCGATCTTCGGGTCGTGGCCGATCCCGCCGCACAGGGCCGCGGTCTCGCGCTCCTCCTGATCGCTCGACGCCAGGTGCGGCAGGAAGGCCTGCTGCAAGGACCGCGACGGTGGATCGATGCCGATCTTGGCCAGAGCGACCAGGCAAGCCGTCACCAGGTCCCGGTTGTTCTCGTCGCGCAGCACGCGATCGATCACCGGCACCACCTCGGCTGCCAGGAACCCGCGTCCGACGCCGAGGGGCTCGGGTGGCGCCCCGTCGCGCCGGCGACCGCCCAGATAGAAGTCGTCGGAACCGGTGACGACGCGGCCGCTCGCGGCCCGACGTCGGCTGCCCAGGTACTCGTCGCGGTGCAGGCCCCACCAGACCGACCAGGCCGTGGGATCGAACTCGACCACGTAGCCGCGCGGGGTGTGCGGGCCGGCCCCGGGCGCCGCGCTGGGAGCGCTCGGTCCACCGGTGACGGGTCCCGCCGCCGGCGCCGGTCCGAGCGTGCTCGGACCACTCACGCCGGGCGAACTCGGCGCCGCTGCGGGCCCGGCCGCCACCGGCCCGGGCGCGCCCGGACCACCGCCACCCACGACGTCGCCGGGCCCCGTGTAGTGGCCACCCCCGCGCGGCGGCGGCGGCTTGGGCGTCGGATAGCCACCGCCATAGCCGCCGCCGTGAGCGGCGACGGGGAGGGACGCGAGGAGTGCGACGGACGTCGCGCGCAGCCAGAGCTGGAAGTCGGTCATGGACAGGGTCTCTCCGGCGTCCGCGCGAGTGGGGCAAGCGACGGCGGAGCTCGGACCTTTCCGCGCATGCGTAGCCCGGCGTGCTGGGCATGTAACCGCTCGGCACGCGAAAGGGCGGAGCATCTGCCATGCCACGCCGCGCTAGAAAAACGTGCCGCTGCGCAGGAGTATCAGGGAGAGTCGAGGACGACCACGACCGACAGACGGCAGCGTGCCGTTTTGCTCGTCGTCGCACACCTTCGCGACGTGCACCGTCCCACCCCGCGCGCCGCCCCCACGTCAGGAATCCGCCATGCAAGTCGCCAGCCTCATGCAGAAGAGAGTCCGAACCTGCCGCGTCGAGGACCGTCTCGACCGCGCCGCCCGTGAGATGTGGGAAGGCGACGTCGGCGTCGTTCCGGTGATCGACAGGGACGAGCGCCTGGTCGGCATGCTCACCGACCGGGACATCTGCATGGCCGCCTACACCCAGGGCCGATCGCTCGCCGAGATCCCGGTCGCCACGGCCATGGCCAAGAATCTGGTCACCTGCCAGGCCGACGACCTCGTGGCCGACGCCGAGTGGCGCATGCAACAGAACCAGATCCGCCGCTTGCCGGTGGTCGACGCGCGCGGACGCATCGTCGGCATCCTGTCGATCAACGACCTGGCGCGGCGCGCCGACGCCGAGCGGACCAAGTCGACGCGCGCCGTGCGCACGGAGGAGGTCGCCGTCACCCTCGCCGCGATCTCGCAACCACACGGCAGCGTCGTCGAACCGGTGAAGACCGTGGCTCCTCCTCCTCCGCCCGCACGGTCCTCCCCCCCTGCGGCTCGGTCGTCGAAGCCCGGCAAGGGTGGCGGCAGGAGCAAGTCGGCGGGCGCCTGAGGTGCACCGACCTCGCGCTTCAGCGCGCGTGCGCCTGGCGTAGGCGGAAGCACGCCAGACGGCTGCGGCCCTCCTGCTCTTCGACCACGTAGTTGGACGGAGTCACCAGGACATCGCAGCAGCCGGTGCTCGTCTCGTCGTCGTCGAGCGGCGCGGGCAGCGGCACCCGACACTCCCACACGAGACCGTCGCCGAGCGGTGCCGGCACGGACACGGACACCGAAGGGCGCGACCCGATCCCCACCTCGAGCGAGCAAGGGTAGAGGCCCGAGGCAGCCGGCAAGCGTTCGAGCACGAGGTGCAGTTGCTCGGCGTGCGCGCCGTCGCCACGTCCGCCGACGTCGAGCGCGAACCAACAGCCGCGGCCCACCATCCCGTCCGCCTCGACCCCGCCGTAGACCTGGTGCGCACCTCGCGCCGCGGTGAGGTCGATGTCCGGGCCGATCCGGCCGCGCCAGGCGCGCTCGCGCTCCTGCACGTAGGCGATGGCGGACGCCGTCGACGTCGGCGGCGTTCGGCGGTCGCGGTAGGCGGCCGTCAACGGCGGCAGCCCGTCGGGATCGCCTCGAACCATGCCTCGGCGCAGCAGGAACTCGGCCAACACCCGCGCCCGTGCGTCGATGTAGCCCGCGTTCGGGTGCGCGTCCTGTGGCAGCCGGTCGGCAGGGCTGCCGTCGCCGAGGGGAGGAACCACCGCCTGCTGCGGCAGTTCGACCGCCAACACCCCGGCGACCACGCGCTCGAAGGGTTCGTCGAAGAGCAGTTGCAGGGCGAAGTGTCCACCCCGCGCCGCCATGCGCTCGCCGAGGTCGGCGACGATCGAGACGAACCCGCGCCATCGGCGCCGTGACTCGGGTGTGGCGCGTGAGAACGACACGGGCGGGATGGCGTCCAGCCCGCCCGCCAAGCGCAGAGCGATGGCATCCGCCGCCGACAGCAGCGGCGCCTGTGCCGCCAGCAGCGCCAAGTGTGCCTCGTACGACACATGTGGGCGGGTGGCGCCGACGGCCGGGTCGAAATCGAAGGAGCGGTGGCCGCTCTCGGTGGTGGCGAACGAGTCGTAGAGGTCGTTGGCGACCGGGGTGTAGACCAAGACGTCCGGCTGCAAGCGACCGAGATGGTCGCGCGCCGCGCGGCCGCAGTTCCACACGTTCCAGCCGGGACACGCCAGGGTGGACACGGCGACGTCCGGGCTGCCAACCGCGCGCACGAGCCCGAGGTAGTGCTCGAGGCGGCTGGCAAGAGTCTCCTCGTCGCGCAGACCGAAGCCGAAGGTCACCGAATCGCCGAGCAGCACGACGCGCAGGCTGCCAGGCGGGGCCTCGCCACCGACCCGGCGGCGGAAGCCCCAACGGTCGACGGAGGCTGTGACCACGAACGAGTCCGTCGTTCCCGGCTTCAGCACGAAGGCGACACCCGGGTCGCACGACAGCGCGAACGGACCGCCGCCGCGCACCGCCGCCGCCGCCCGCTCGGCGTCTGTGAGCTGCAGACGGCCCAGGCCGGCGCCGAGGTAGGCGTTGCCGCCGAAGTACGGGCGACCGGTCCACAGCGAGTGGCAGCCCTCGAAACCGATGACGGCGATCAGCGCCGCGACCCCGATCAGGGCCAACCGGATCAGCAGAGTGCGCACCACCGGCGAGCGTAGCGGCCGGCCCCGGCGCGCGCTCGTCCTTGCCGGCTCAGGTGCAGCATCACGCCTCGACCCGGCATGGAGTCCACTCCCAGGGACGGTGGAACGACAACACCGGATGCAGGGACGACGACGACAAGATCGGCGCCCGACCGCGGGCGGCGTCGTAGCGACAGAACGACACGAACACGTGGCCATCGGCGCCGGCCGCGAGAGGCACATGGGCCGTGACCGACCAGCCGTTGGGCGTGCGACCCGCGCGCGAGACGATTGCGTCGGGATCGGCGGCCACGTCTTCGATCCCACCGATGCGTGCCGCCTGGCCGAAGTCGTCGAAGCACAGGTGCAGGCGCACGTTGTCCGGCGTGACGTGCACCTCGCGGTAGGCGTCGGATCCCGACGGCCGTGCGAAGATCTCGAACACGTCCCCCAGCTCCCACGTGCGCTGGTTGTGCGCAGAGGCGTCGTTGAACACCTCCTCGTCGTCCATGTCGGCGACGACGTGCAGGATCCCTTCCCCGTAGGAGGCGTGCACCCGCGTGGCGCGCAGACCGGACTCGGCCGTCTCCCGCCAGCTCTGGCCGAGCACGAACAGGACCGGACGAGATGGGCTCAAGACCGGCAGCGGCACCGAGGCTGCCGCGCGGTCGATGCGCGCGCGGTCGAAGGCGGCGGCGCGGACGAGGTCGGAGTCGGGATCCATGGCGGTTCGGCACCCGCGACGCCACGTCGACGCGCGCGGAGCGCGTCGGCCCGCTGCCGGGGTCCCCTGACTCTACTCCGACGGCACCCGGAGCGCGCCTCGAGACCGACGGCACGCACAGACCGCGTCGAGGGCGCCGACGCGTGGGTCAATCGATCACCAGCTCGAGCGCATTGGTCAGGCCGACCGCCGGCGGCAGCGAAACCGGCGCACAGATGACGATGCCCTGCGCACACAGCGCCGCTCCGCACAAGGCGTAGTCCTTGGGAATGGGCAGACCGATCGTCGCTGCGCCGTCGCAGATGGCGTTGCCGCTGATCGACACGAAGGGCAGCAGGACGAGCGTCGCCAAGTCGGTGTGCCAGCTGCCGCAGAAGATCGGCAAGCCCACCGGCCGGCAGGGTCCGGCCGCGAGGCCCAGCTGGAAGAACCCGTTCGTCGGCGCATTCGACAGCTCGATGGCGAAGCGCGGGTTACCGACGGCCGGATCGCCGGCTGCGCTCAACGCCATCGCCGCGCAGTTGGGACAGCCCCGGCCGACGCAGCTGGCACCGACCGCCAGCGGATGCCGCGGCTCGACGTCGAGCCCGTGCCAAACGAAGCCGCCGAGACCCGGGCTGCGGCCGCAGCAACCGACCGCCTGGAAGTCGCACGGCGTGGTGCCGACGCGGTTGGAGTAGATCGCGGTCTGCGAACCGTCGGTCAGGTAGAGCAACTGGTCGCAGGCGTCATAGGCCATGCCGGTGATCGCGCCCAGGCGGGCGAGGTTGCCGCAGCCAGGCGCATCGAAACGGCAGACGATCGTGCAAGGATCGGTGTCGCGCGCCACCAGCACCTGGTTGGCGGGCAGCACTGCGCCGAAGATCGAAGTCGCGTACAGCACCAGACCGTGACGCTCGTCGAGTGCCACGGCGCCGGCGACGTGTTGGGGCGACGGCAGCTGGATGCGACATGCGCCGATCACCGCCGGCGGACACGAGCGGATGTGCCACGTGCTGAGCGCGGCAGCGCCGGGGACCGACTCCAGCTGCAGCATCTCGTAGCGCGACTCGCACACCTCGAGGCCGGTCGCCACCGATCCGGGGCCGAGCACCAGGTTCGCGGCCACCGCGCACACGAGTTGGCAGCTGTCGACGCCGGTCTCGACGATGCGGGTTCCCTGGGTATGCCAGACCGAGCGGTTGAAGGCGCTGTAGGCGGCGCCCCCGGCGTAGGCCACCGCCGGCGCCGGCAGCGGGCTCGGGCACACCCGGTTTCCCGGATTGCACACGGCTTGCTGCAGGATGTGGGGCGGCAGGGTCGAAGCAGAGTCGCTGGCGAACCCGATGAGGCGCCCGCGCGTCACTTGCGCGTGCGAAGATGCGGCGAGGGCGGTGGCTACCGCGACGCCGACGAGGAACTTGGACATGGACGATCTCCGATTCGGCAGGGGGATCGCCCGTGGTTGCCGGCGCCCACGGGAAGCGCCGGCAAAAAACGCCCGAAGGCGGAGGCGCCGCGGCGCACCGCGCGGTGAGGCGCAGTGCAGCCGAGGCGGCACCTCGATCAGCGGTTGCCGCCGACGAGGGTATCGAGGGCGTTGCCGTGCACCACGGGGATGCGCGTGCTCACGCCGATGTCGACGATCGCCGGCTGGGTGTAGATGTGACCCTGGATCAGCGACACGTCGTTGGGGATCACCAGCGGGATCGAGGCCGCGCCGGCCGAGTTGGTAGCGAACGGCAGCGAGACGTCGACGCTCACGCACAGCAAGCAGCTCGCGCCCATCCCGATGAAGCCGAGGTTCAGGGGCAGCGGGAAGCCGTTGTAGTTGGTGCGCGACGCGCCGATGTAGAGCGCTCCGCCAGACAGCGGGCGGGCGTTGGCGATGCGCCACGAGATCGAGTTGCCGAGCTCGGGCGTGCCGGCCCCACTGTGTGCGGGGACGTTGCCGCCGGTGCCGGGGCAGCCGGAGCAGAACGCGGTGAAAGCACCGTTGAAGTGCGTGTAGTACACCGCCGTCAAGTCCTCGGTGCCGTTGGCCAGGACGGCCAGCGCGTTCTGGCCGATGGGCTGCGGCACTCGGTTCCAGATCCACTGCTTGAACGGATTGCCACCCAAGGTGGCCGGTGCCGTCACCGTCACCGTGGTGCCGTCCTTGTAGACGCGGCTGAACGGCGTCGAACCGTTCTGCGAGTTGTTGAGGTCGGCCACGCTGACGGTGATCGCCACGCCGCTGGCAGGGTTGGACGAGGCGATGCTGAGCGTGCGCCGCGCCAGGTAGCGCGCCTGCGCGGTGTCGTTGATCGAGCCGATGTTCGCCTCGAAGTCGCGCTGGTCGATCGGCTGCAGCGAGAAGCCGGCGCCAGCCGTCGGCTCCCAGGCCCAACGATCGAACTGGTAGACGGTGCTGCCCGACGTGAACGTCGCCGGCGCCGTCAACACGTAGATCTGGTTCTGGGCGTAGGTGCGCGAGAAGTTGGTGCTGCCGTTCTTGTTGCCGTTGCGGTCGGTCACGTTGACCGTGATCGGGATCCCGGTCACCGGCGTCGACTGGATCGACACGGTCGGGAACGCCGGCGAGTTGTCTTCGTGGCCGAACCACACGTAGTGCGGCTCGCTGTTCGAGTTGGCTCCACCGTTGCGGCAGGTCATGCCGGTGGCGATGAAGGTGTTGGAGTTCACGGGGTGACGCTGCACCGAGAAGTAGTCGCCCCAACGCGAGGCGGTGGTCGGCGCGGCGTTGCCGGTGAACCACGTCACCGCCTGGCCGGAGAAGTTCGGCAGGCAGCCGGTGTCGACGATGAAGTAGCCGGTCGTCGGATTCACCGTCGAGCTGCCGATCGCGCTGCAGCAGCCGATGTCACCGGCCGCGTTGACGGCGGCCGCCGGGTACATGAACTGTAGGGTCGAACTCCAGGTGTCCTGGGTCGAGATCAGCGTGTTGGTGGCGCCGCTGATGCGGATGGTGCGCACGTACACCTGGGCGCGGCCCGACCGCGGCCCGCAGTGCCACATGAAGCCGTACTCGTTGGCGGCGGCGCGATACCAGGCGCCGGTGATCCGGCTGTCGGCGCGCCCGGCCCAGTTGACGCCGTTGGGACCGTTGGCGACGTAGCCGGTGGTGCTCGACCAATCCGGCACGGTGATGTCGGTCCAGCTGATCGTGCCCGAGGAATCCGGCCAGCGGTAGGCGCGGGTCGTCGTGGTCGAACGGTGCTCGGCGAAGTACATCGTCGCGCCGGCGTTCTGGGTCAGGCGGTAGGACGCACCGCTCAGCGAATTCGAGCTTCTGGCGTAGCTGTAGTTGACGACTCCGCCGGCCGCCAGCTGCGACAGGCTGATGCGCCAAACCACCGAGTCCGTGTAGGAGCTGGCCGAGTTGAAGATGTTCGAAGCGCAGTAGAGGAAGCCGTTCGAGTAGGCGATGTCGGGGTAGTCCATCCACTCGCCGGCCGGCCGCCCGAAGTTGAGCGGGTCGAAGTAGTAGCTGTGCCACGAGCCGCTGGTGCCAGCCTGCAGGTCGGCGCGGCCGTTGGCCACGGCGATGCGCTGGCCACCCTGCTGGGTGGTGGAGCTGTAGCTGTACTGCAGCAGCCAGATCGTGATGTCCGCCGACGGCACGTAGACCGCGCGCTGGTCGCAGCAGAAGCCGCCGTCGGTCGCCGCGAAGGTGGTGTACGGGCTGATGTAGGTCCAGGTCTCGCCGCTGTCGATGGAGCGGGCCGCGTACCAGTTGCCGGTCTGCAGCGCCGTGTCGTGCACTTGCGCGACGGACGGCTCGCCGACAAGCGACGTCGACGCGCCGCTCGGCTTGACGACGCTGTTCTGGAAGAAGAGCAGGTCACAGGGTGCCGCGGGGTTGACGCCGGGGGCGACCGTTTCCGGGCTGTTGGGCTGAGGCAGGGTTCCCGTGCCCACGGGCACCGGCGGCAAGCCCGACCGGTGGTCGTGCGGCGTCGCGTCCTCGCCGATCACGCGCGGCGGGGCCGGCACGGCAGGGCCGGCGGGCACGACCGGTTCGGGGTAGGCCACGCCTTGCTGCGTGACGACTTGTTGATCCTGAGCGAGACACGTGCCAGCGGCGAGGCCGCCGAGCACGAGGTTCGCGACGAGAGACGAACGGAGCTTGAACATCGGAGAGGGAAGGGGGAGGTGAGAGGCGCCCGGTCACCAGACCGGACGGCAGACGTCGCCCGGTGAACCGGAGCGCTTCCAAGATGTTGCATGCAAAAGTCCGGGAGGTGATCCGGAGGTTCCCTAACGGGTGGGCATGGGCCGGTGGTGTCGGGGCAAACGTTTCTCCTCCGCCGACGCCCGCCGAAGCCGGCCACTCCTCGACGGCGCTCGGGTGACGCGCACCGGTGCGCTTGCCGGGCCGAGACTCATGCTGTAATGCATATTGCATGAGGAAGCGACAACGACAGGAGGACCCGTCGCCCACCGAGCCCTCGACCAGGGAACGCCCGCGACCGACCTCGTCCGACCCGCCCGCCGAATCATCAACCTCGGCTGGGCCGCCCACCTCGTCCCGGACCTCGTCCGGCGAGCCGTTGTTGGCGGGAGACACGCCCGAGGCCGCAGGTCGCCAACCCCCACCGGGCCCGCCGCCTTGGCGGACGATCACCGATCCCCCACCCGTTTGACCGAGACCCCGTGTGACCGGAGACCTCAGCCGCCGGCGCGCTTCACCCTGTAGCCCCGCGCCTCCAGCAGGACCTGCACGCGGTCGCGGCGGTCGCCCTGCAGCACGATGGTGAACGCCTCGACGCTGCCCCCGCAGCCGAGCTGCTTCTTCAGGTCGCGAGCGAGTGCCTCGAGCTGCGGCGGAGCCAGCCCGAGGCCGTCGATGGACGTGACCGTCTTGCCGCCGCGGCCTTGGACCTCACGCTTGATGCGCACGACGCCGTCGCCGGGCGGTGGCTGCCTCGGCTGGCGAGCCGGCTCGGGCGGCGGACCTCGGTGGTCGTCGTCCCAGACGAGACGTGAAGGCATCGCCGGCAGTCTCGCACATGACCGACGACGTGCCAACGGCGCCCACGGGCGCGCGCCGCCACCGGAGCAGCTTCTCGGCTCCGCGCGCAGGGACGACGCCCTAACCTCGTCGCTCCGCGCGGACCACACATGCCCCGACTCGACCCCACCGTCCTCGACGCCCCCCTCGATGGGCTCAACCTCGCCGGCGCCAGCCTGCGCCAGCAGATCGCCGCGGAAGCCACGCTCATGGTGTTCCTCCGCCACCTCGCCTGAATCTTCTGCCGCGAGGTCGTCTCGGACCTCCGCGCCGCGGTCGCGGCCGACACCTTGTTCCCGCCCACGCGAGGCATCCTGCTGTTCGCTCTGGCGACGACGGGCGACGCGCGTCCATTCTTCGCCGAGCGGTGGCCCGAGGTGCCCGTCGTCTGCGAAGCGTCGGGGCGCTTCCACCGCGACCTCCTCGGCGCGGCGCGTGCCGGCGTGCGCGACCTCCTGCGTCCCCGCGTTTGGGCCCGCGTCCTCGCGGCGCGACGCAAGGGTCACCGCCAGGGTCGCGCGCGTGCCGACGTCTGGCGTCTGGGCGGCGCCATGCTGGTCACCGGCCAACAGGTCGTGTGGCGGCATGCCGCCACCGACGTCAGCGAGCACTTCGACCTCACCGACCCCGAGCTGCTGCGGGCGCTGCGGAGCGCGGGGACGAAAGCGCGGTGACCGCGCCGGCCGTAGCCGGTAGAAGAACGCCATGTCTCGCCTCCGCGTCCTCGTCGTCGGCTGTGGCAACATGGGGAGATCGCACGCCCGCGCCTACCGGACGCTGGCGTCGGACTTCGAGCTCGTCGGGTTGGTGAGCCGCGGAGCCGAGAGCCGCGAACGCCTGGCGGGCGAGTTGGGCGGCCCGCCCACCTTCGCCGACGTCGACGTGGCGCTGGCCGCCACCCGGCCGGACGTGGTGTCGATCAACACCTATCCCGACACGCACGCATCGCTCGCCAACAAGGCTTTGCACGCCGGAGCCCATGTCTTCGTCGAGAAGCCGCTGGCGGAGACGGTGGCCGAGGCGCAGGCGATCGTCGACCTGGCGCGGCAGCAGCACCGCAAGCTGGTGGTCGGCTACATCCTGCGGGTCCACCCGGCGTGGCAGAAGTTCATCGAGCTGGCGCGCGGACTGGGCAAGCCGCTGGTGATGCGCATGAATCTCAACCAGCAGAGTCACGGCAAGGACTGGACGACGCACAAGGCGCTGATGGACTCGATGTCGCCCATCGTCGACTGCGGCGTGCACTACGTCGACGTGATGTGCCAGATGACACGCTCGCGACCGGTGCGCGTGAGCGCCGTGCACGCGCGCCTGTCCGACGAGCTCAAGCCGGGAATGCACAACTACGGGCAGCTGCAGGTCACCTTCGCCGACGGCTCCGTCGGCTGGTACGAGGCCGGGTGGGGACCGATGATGAGCGAGGTCGCCTACTTCGTGAAGGACGTCGTCGGTCCCCGCGGCTGCGTGTCCATCGTCGACCGGGGCGGCGAGCGCGGGGCCGGCTCGGCCGACGTCGACTCGCACACCAAGACCAACACCCTGCGCCTGCACTGGGCCGACCGCGACGCCGACGACGAGTTCGCGCGCGCTGACGAGTGGATCGACACCACCGACGAACCGGACCACGACGGGCTCTGCTTGCGCGAACAGCAGTACCTGCTGCGCGCGATCCGAGAGGATCTCGACCTCACCGACCACCTGGCCGACGCCGTCGACAGTCTGCGCATCGTGCTCGCCGCCGACCGCGCTGCGCGCGAGGGACGGACCATCGACCTGTGAGGTCGATGGGCTCGCGGTCGCGAAGGCGACCGCCGGGCCACCCAAGAGGGCCGAATCGTCGATGGCCGGACGACAGGGGTCGTCGACCATCGCACCGGCCTTGCAGCGGATGGAGCCGAGCTCCACCGCTGAACGCTGGCTCGACAGATGCCGGCGGTCATCCCTGGAGGCACAATCACGGCATGCGCCTCGTCCTCCTGACGCCGTTCGTCGCCGCCGCCGGGGCACTCGCCCAGGGCGTCGATCGCGCCGCGGCCCCGCCGCCGCCGCCCCCCGACCTCGCGGCCGCGGTGCGCGAGCTGGCCTCGCACCCGGCGCTGGCCGGGAGCCGCGTCGGGGTGCACGTGCGCGACCTCGCCGACGGCCGGGTGCTGGCGCAGCACGACGACGACAAGGGCTTCATGACCGCGTCCAACATGAAGCTGCTCGCGTCCGCCACGGCGCTGCTGACACTCGGCCCCGACTTCCGGTTCGTCACCCGGCTGGAGGCGCACGGACCGATCCACGACGGCCTTCTCGACGGCGACCTGGTGCTGGTGGGCGCCGGCGACCCGACCCTCGGTGGGCGCCACGAGAAGGACGGGCCACGCGCCCCGTTGCTGCGCATGGCCCGCCGACTGCGCGACGAATTCGGAGTCGACGAGATCAGCGGCAACGTGCTCGGCGACGACGACTGCCAGCCGGACGAGGTCATGGGCGAAGGTTGGTCCTGGGGCTACGAGTCCGCCGACTACGCCGCCCAGGTGTCCGGCCTGTGCTTCGCCGAGAACGTCGTGCGCCTGACCCTCACCGCCCGCGCCGACGGACAGCGTCCGGCACTGCGCCTCGAGCCCGAGACCGGCTACCTGACGCTGATCGACCGTGTCGTCGTCGGCGGCGACAAGACCGGCATCGACATCGCCCGCCGCCGCGGCGGCAACCAGGCGACGTTGCAGGGTCGCTTGGCCAGCGGCGCCAAGCACGCGGACGCGGTCTCGGTCGACAACCCGACGTCGTTCGCGGCGCACGTGTTGAGCGAGTGCCTGCGCGAAGTGGGCATTCGGGTCCGCGGCGTCGCCGCCGACAAGGACGATCTCCCGGTCGCCATCGCCGCCGGCCGCTCCCTGTGCGAAGAGAGCTCGCCACTCCTGCGCGACGTGCTGCGCACCCTCAACAAGGTCAGCCAGAACCTCTATGCCGAGCAGCTCGTGCGCGCCGCGGGGCGCGCCGCGCGGGGCACGGGCGGCATGGTCGAAGCCGCGGCCACCGCCGCCGATGTGCTGCGCGAGCTCGGCGGAGATCCGACCGGCCTGGTGATGGCCGACGGGTCCGGCCTCACCCGCCTCGACCTCGTGCAGCCGCGCCAGCTCGCCGACCTGCTGGCCGGGATGTGGCGCCACCCGCACCGAGAGGTGTTCGTCGCCACGCTGCCGGTCGCGGGAGTCGACGGAACGCTCGGAAAACGCATGCAGGACGGGCCGGCCCACGGGCACGTCCGCGCCAAGACAGGCTTCATCAGCCGCGTCGTCGCCCTGTCGGGCTACGTCGACCGCCCCGACCCGAAGGTGCCGCCGCTGGTGTTCTCGATCCTGCTCAACAACTTCACGTGCGACACGCAGGCGGCGAAGGACGCGGTCGACGCACTGGTGCAGGAACTGGCGCGAGCCGCAGGCTGGTGAGCGGCTACGCCTCGGCTGAGGCCGCTTTCTTCTTCTTGCCGAAAAGCTTGCCGGCGAAGGCGACGATCGCCGCGCCCGCGATCAGCAGAGGCTTGAGCAGCAGCTTGAACAGGCCGCCCTTGAGGAGCAGCTTGCCGGCGATGAGACCGCCGATGCCGTAGGCCGCCACCTTGTGCAGCTTGGGGTCGTGGTCGGCGTAGCGCTTGCCGGCGGCCAGCTCGGTGCGCGCCAGGATCTCCTTCGCCCCCTTGGACACTTCGTCCAGCTCGGACACCGCCGCCACCGCACTCATCTCGAGGTAGCCGTCGGCGCCGAGCACCCGCACGTCGTAGTTGAGGGTCGTGTCGGCACCGCCTTCGTCGCCGAAGCGCAGCGATTTGGCCCAGTACAGCTTCTTCTCAACCGAGTCGTAGTGCGGCTTCTCGGCCCAGCCGAGAAGCTCGACCGTGGGGTAGCCCTGCTTCTTGCGCTGCGCGTTCTCCTCCTTGGCACCGGATTGCATCTGCTTCAGGAGGTCGCCGTAGTCGATGGTGCTGGCGTCCGAGTCGGAGACGTAGCCCTCGTCGGAGTAGGAGACGATGATCGCCCAGTGGCCCTCGCCGGGAGGCACGACCAGGCCGAGCGTCCCCGGATCCGGCGGGTTGCCCCATACCTTCTCGACGACGTGTCTGGCGTCGCGCTGCTGCAGGTAGCGCCAACCCTCGGGCAAGTCGATGGTCGCGACGCCACCCTTGACCGTCACCTTGCCGGTCTCGAAACCGAGCTGCTCCTGCGCTGGAGCCGTGTCGGTCGGCGCCGGCGAGTCCTGGGCAGCCAGGGGCCCCGTCAGGGCCCCGGCCAGGGCACCCGCGATCAACGCCCGTGCGACCATGCCGGCGCACCTCGGTGAGTCTGCATCGTTTCTCATCTCGCGATCCTTCACTGTGTGTCCCTGCACCCATGCGAGCAGCGCCGTGCCGTCTCGGTCCCGGGGCGCGGCCGAAGGCCGCGCGCCTGAGGCTACGGCGCCCCCTGCCTCGAAGTCAAAGGCGACGGCAAAGCGGTGCAGCGACCACGTACGAGGCACGCGCCGCACCCGTCGCGGCGCTACAGTCCCGCACCCTGCGATGCACACGCCCCGCGTCCCCGTCCGCCCCGAACAAGACGTCGAGATGGTCATCGACACCGTGGGCCACGACGGCGACGGCCTCGGCAAGGTCGGCAACTACGTCGTGTTCGTGCCCCGCGCCATGGCCGGCGAGCGCGTGCGTGCCCGCATCACATCGGCCGGCCGCAAGCACGGCCGTGCCGATCTGCTCGCGGTGCTGGAACCCAGTGCCGACCGTGTGACGCCTCGCTGCCCGCACTTCGGTGCCTGTGGCGGCTGCCAGCTCCAACACATGACCTACCCGGCACAGCTCGAGCTCAAACAACTGCGCGTGCAGCGGACCTTGAGCCACGCGCTGCGCCGCGACATCGAGGTCCCGCCGTTGGCGGCGCCCGCCCAGCCTTGGGGGCAGCGCTCCAAGGTGGTCTTGCACGTCGAGCGCCGGCCCAGCGGCTACCGCGCCGGCCTCTACGGCCAACGCAGCCGTTCGCTGGTGCCGCTCGACGAGTGCCCGGCGTCGCACGCAGCCGCCTTCGCCCTCGCCCGCAAGGCGGTGCAGATCTGCGAGCGCCAGCGCGTCCCAGCCTTCGACCGCCGCTACGGCGACGGTGCCCTGCGCGGGGTGCTGGTGCGAGCCACCAGCACCGGCCAGCTCGGCGTCGTACTGATCTCCGCCAGCGCGGCGTTGCCGCAGGAACGTGCGGTCGCGACGGCTCTGGCCGACGCGGGTGCCGCGGCGGTGTGGGTCAACCACCTGCCGACTCCGATGCGCGTGCGCGACGGTGCCCTGCCGACCCGTGTCGATGCCTTCGAGCCCGTGCACCTGCTGGGTTCGGAAACGCGATGCGTCCACGGCAACGACCGGCTCGACGAGGAGCTGCTCGACGTGCGCTACGTGGTGTCGCCGACCGCCTTCTTCCAGACATCGCTGTTCGGCGCCGAGGAACTCGTGCGGCAGGTCGTGGCGATGGCGGAGCCGCTCGCCGGCAAGAAGGTGATCGACGCGTACTGCGGCAGCGGTCTCCTGACACTCGCGCTCGCTCGAAGCGCCGCCAGCGTGATCGGGGTCGAGGACGACGCTCTCGCAGTCGCCGACGCCGAAGCCGGAGCCCGGCGCAACGGTCGCGACAACGTCCGCTTCATCGCCGGCCCGGCCCAGCGCCTGCTGCCCACCCTGGCTACCGAAGCGCCCGACGTCGTCGTGCTCGATCCACCGCGCGCTGGCTGCCACGCCGGTGTCCTCGAGACGGTTGCACAAGCGCTACGGCCACGGCGTGTCGTCTACGTCGCCTGCGACACCGACTCGCTGGCCCGCGACGCCGCTCGGCTCGAGGAACTCGAGTACGCCGTCGAGCGCGTCCAGCCCCTCGACATGTTTCCCTTCACCCACCACGTGGAGACGGTCGTGGCCTTCGCGCGCAACCCGCAGGCACGCACCGGCGCCAAGCGCTTCAGCCGTGCGGCGGGCGAGCGCCTTCTCGCCAAGGCACGCGCATCCCGTGCGCCGGACTGACCCGGGCACGTCGACAGCGACCCCCCACACCCCGGCCATGGCTTCCTGCCGTGGCTTTCCGGTGGTAGCCCCTCGATCCCACATCGGGACGCGTCGCATGCCGAGGCGATTCGTGGACCGGGCCGGATGCCCGCTCCCCCGAGCGGCACCGCCGCGAGGTGCCGGAACGGGCCGGCTCGGGCGTCGTGGCGCGCGACACTCCGGAAGGTGGCCGACTCGCGCGCGAGGCCCGGCGCTCGCCGGACAGCGTGGCGGACCGGCGCAGATCTGTTCCCTTCGGCGCGAGGGGTACTATGACTCGACGGTCCAAGCCCGGCTCCGACCCCACATTCATGCGACCCCACTCCGGCCTCCTCCTGCTCCTCTGTGGCCTGGCCTGCCTCACCGGTGTCGGCATCGTCGCGTTCGGTCTCGGCACCGATTCCGCGGCCGCCGAGCTCGACCCGCGGCCACCAGCGGAGAACGGCGCGGGGCCGACCGGGAGCGAACCGGTGCCCAGCGCCATGACCGCCGCCGAAGGCGTGTTCCGGCCGAGCGACCGCGTCACCGTCACCGAAGCGCCACTCGGACACTCGGCGCGCACTGCCGGCGTCATCCGCGGCGACGTGACCCTCACCGCGAGCACCGTCGACAAGATCAAGGCGATCACCATCCGCATCGTCGAGGCGGTGCGCGACGACAGCACCGAGCACAAGCCGTTCACCTACCAGATGACCATGCCGTTCGACCCGCGCGACGGCACACCGAAGTTCGCGGTCGACGACATCCCGTTCTCACGCTACGGCTACCTGGTGCAGGCGTTCGCCAGCGGCCTCAACGGCACCGAGCAGATGGTCGTGCTCGACGAGGAACACCCCATCGCCGACGTGCTCCTGGGCGTGCACCCCGGCACTCCCTTCACCGTGCTGCTGCGCGACCAGGAATTGGCACCGCTCGCCAACGTCGAAGTGACCCTCACCCCCGACGAGCATCCGCCCGGCCGCCCTGCCTACTCGATGGTCACCGACTCCTTCGGTGCCGCCGTCTTCGAGAACGTGCTGCGTGGTCCCTACCTCGCCCACGTCGGGCCCATGGCGCAGCCGATCCATCCGCCGGAGAAGGTGGAGGTGATGGCCAACTCCGGCCTGCAGGCGCAGAGCAAGACCATCGTCGTGCCGAAGGGCGAAGCGCTCGTCGTCAATGTCTACAACGCCGTCGGGCACGGGGTCACCGACATCGAGGTGCGCCTGTCGTCGGGCTCCGACGTGCGCTACCGCGAACTGAAGCAACAGACCGACTGGGCCGGTCGCTGCGTGTTCGAGCACCTGGTCCCCGGCACCTACTGGCTCAACGTGACCGACACGCGCTACCAACCCCGGACGGTGCCGGCCACGGTCCGCGCCGGTGAGAAGCCCAAGGACGTCGAGATCCGCCTGCGCATGCGCTGACCGAGCCGCGGAAGGCGACCCCAGGCTTTACAGCGCCACCCGCGTGGCCTTAGCGTGGGAAGTCATGCCGCAGCTCCTCGTCGACCTCGCCGAGCTCGACCTCTCCCACGACGTGCTCAGCGACGACGAACTGCGGGGGATGCTGCCGCACGCGCACGAGTTCCGTCTCATCGACGGCATCTGCCACCTCGACGAAGAGTCGGGCATCGTGGTCGGCTACAAGAAGTGGGATGCCGATCCATGGTGGGCGCGCGGCCACATCCCGGGCCGGCCGCTCATGCCGGGCGTGCTCATGTGCGAGGGCGCGGCCCAGGTGGCGACGGTGCTGATGAAGCGGCGTGAGGGCTGGGGCCTCGACAAGTTCATCGGGCTGGGCGGCTTGGACAACGTGCGCTTCCGCGGCACGGTGGTGCCGCCGGCGACCGTCTACTTCGTGTCCAAGGTCGGCAACCGGAGCTCGCGCATCGCCAGGTATCCGGCGCAGTGCTTCTGCGGCGGCAAGATGATCATGGACATGGAGTTGCTCGGCGTCCTGCTGTGAGCGCTCGGGCCGCGCGGCGCGTCCACGCCGAGCCTCGGCTGCGAGCGCGCGCCCTCACTGCTGGCGTGGTGATCCTGGCGCTGCTGGCCTGGTGGCCGATCGCACCCTACTGGCAGAGCGACGACTTCCTCGCCGTCACCTACGCCCACGAGCTGCGGCGCGCGTGCTCCGACCTGTGGGGCGCACAGTATGCCGCGCCGGCGCTCGCGATCTTCTACCGGCCGCTGATCACGCTGAGCTTCGCACTCGACGGCTGGCTTGCCGGCGCCGATCCATGGTGGTCGCACGCGAGCAATGTCCTGGCGCACGCGACGTCGGTGCTGCTGCTCGCCCTGCTCGGCCGCCGCACCCTCGGCGACCGGGAGGGCATCGGTTTGGCGGCGTTGTGGGCGTTGTGGCCGGCCCACGCCGGATCGATCCTCTGGGCGGTCGGTCGAGTCGACAGCCACACCACGGTGTGGATCCTGCTGTCCGCCTGGGCGACCGTGCGCTGGCTGCAGGACGGCCGCGGCCGTGCTCTGTCGCTCGCCGCGTTCGCGCTGGCGCTGCTGTCGAAGGAGCTCGCCTTCGTCGTACCCGGCCTGGTCGCGTGGCTCGGGTTCGCCCTGGCTCCAGCTGGCGCTCGGCTGCGCACCGCCTGGCGCACTACCCGACCCTTCGTGTGGCTGTTCGCTGCCTACCTGATCTGGCGTCACGCTGTGCTCGGACAGGTGGTCGGCGGCTACCAGGGGGCGCGCTTCGACTGGATCGCTTCGCCCTGGGGCTTGCTCACGTGGAGCGCCCGCCTCGCCGCCCCTGGCCTTGCCGACCGGTCGTACGGGCCCTGGCTGGCGCTCGCCTTCTGGGGGTTCGCGGCCCTGGCAGCGGTGCGTCGGGGCCGCGGCAGCGCGGTCCTCTGCGCTCTCGGTTGCTTCGCCCTGTGCAGCGTCCCGACCGCCGTGTTCTGGCACGACACCGCCGAGGTCAAGAACCTGCGCTACTTCTACCTGCCGGCGGCCGGCCTGCTGGCGCTGGCACCGCTCGCCGGGCGCCTCCCGACCCTGGTCTTGCTGGGCGCAGTCGCTTGGCCCCTGTGGCAGGTCCGGCGCTGCTACGTCGACGCCCACCGCGAGGCGGCGCGGGTGCACGCGCTGCTGCGTGCCGCCGACACGACGGCGCCGCCCGGACGTTTCCTGGTGGACGGCCTGCCGCGCGAGGACGAATCGCGTCGGGTCATCCTGTTCCATCTCTTCGTCGACCGCTTGCTGCTGCCGCCCTTCGGCAGCGGCCGCTCCGTGCTGGCCCTACGGCCCCTGATCCGGCGACCCGGCGTCGAGACCGTTCCACTGCAGCAATTCGTCGGCCTGGCGGACTGCATCCCGATCAGCGTGCGTGATCTGGCCCTGCCGCCGCCTTCCTCGCTGCCGCCCTTGCGGGTCGAGGTCGAGGGTGACCTACACCTCGATTCCCTGGCCATGTGGGACCTGCACCTGCGTCGCGCCCGCCACGGCTTGCGCCTGGTCGGCGATCGGTCGCCGTTCTACCGCCTCACCGTCCTCACCGGCGGCGGCTACGTCGCGTGCGTGCTGGCCAACGAGGCGCCCGAGGCCGCCGACGGCGCGGTGTCGATGGGCACGCTGTTCGCGCAGGGACGCTACGCCAGCGGCGGCGACGACGCGATGGTGGTGCTGGCCCTCGAAGTGCCGGCCACCCTCGACGTGAGCACCGCGTTCCCACTGTTGGTCGAGGGCGGCGACCGCGACGCCGAGACCGGACAGTTCGTGCCGCGCGCGCGTGCGCCGCAGATGCTGACCCTCCGCCTCGACCGGGACTACTCGCGCTGGCTGGCCGGCAAGGTCGAGGATCCTCGCGCCCGCTGACCGACCTCAGCTCGGAGGCCGCATGTCGACGCTGGACGGAGACTCGCGCCGGCGCTTGAGCACCCCCATCGGCATGTCGACCGACCAGGAGAACGCCACCAGGGCGCGGCGGGCCGTGGCCCGCAGCTGCCCCCACTCGGGCGCCGCGCGGACGGCATCGCCGTTCCACAGGGCACGCGCATCTTCGTGCAGCATGTTCTGCAGACACTGGTCGAGCCCGACCAATGCCTCCTGCTGCTGAGGCGACAGCATGCCCTGCCGCTGCAACGCCCGCGACCGCCACTCCTGGAAGTCGGCCATCACCCGCTCCCCGTTGGCGACCAGATCGGGAAACATGGTCAGCTGGATGCTGGCCGGCGCCGCCAGTGCCTGCAGGGTCTGCTGCAGGCCGAAGAGCGTGGTGGCCGAACTGGAGCGGACGTCGCCGACCAGCGGCTGCACCTCTTCGGGCCGCCGCCGCAAGGGGACGAAGGGCAGCGCCAGGAGCACGCCCGCCACGGCCTTCGCCACCAACAGCGGCGCGGCACTGCTCCGGTCGGTGCCCCCGGTCAAGAGGAGCACGAGCAACGCCACGGCGCCCGCGATCTGCAGCGACAGCCCCGCTGCAATGAGTCCGGCGTTGCGCACCGGCCGCGCGACGGCGGCGAAGAGCGCGCCACCCACCGCGATCTCGAGGATGCCGACCGCCTGCCAAACCAGTGTTTCGGGGTGGACGTCGTGGAAGACCGGCCACTGCGGCCGCACGACCATGGCAGCGCCCAACGCCACCTCGGCCACCGCGGCCACCAGAACGCAGCCGCGCGCCCAGGACGGGAACCGCACCTCACGCACATCGACGTCGGCGACCACGTAGCAAACCTATTCTGCGGCGATCCTGGTTGAGCGGGGAAGTGGCAAATCCGCGCGACTCCAGGTGGCGCGGCCACGGGTCACAGCGTCAGAGACGTCGCCCGCGTCTCGCCCGGGCGCAGTCTCGCGTCGGACCGAGCTCGCTTCCCGACCTGCTGGACGTTGCCGGCGGCCGAGTGGTCGTGCCGCGCCGTCGGTGCGGTCAGCGCCGGGCCGGCCGGGTCGGGGCCACCGGCGCGCGCGGCGCAGCCCCCTCGCTCTCCTGGCGGCGTGCGCGCAGACGGCCGACGACGCGGAAGAACTCGACGACGTTGATCGGGGTCTGGACGAAGCCGCTGATGTTGAGCTTGGTCTTCTCGCCGTGCAGCTCGCGCGCGGTGCGCTGCCCGCACACGACGATCATCTCGGTCATGCGGTCGAACGAGCGCAGGTGCTTGAGCAACCGGATGCACTCGTCGTCCTTGTTGTCGCAGCCGACGAAGACGACGTCGTACGGACGCTGGCGCAGCTCGTTGATCGCGGCGTATCCTTCGCCCCACGTCACGGTGAACTCGGCGAACTGCTGGAGCCCGACCTTCATCTGATCCCGGACCAGCCGGTCCTTCTCCACGAGCAGGACATCCATGTCAGACGCTGTATCGACGTCGCCCGCCGTCGAACTGAACGCGCGCCGTATCCTCGCCGGCGTCGACGAGGCCGGTCTCGGTCCCCTTTTGGGACCCCTGGTGATCGGCGGCGTGGCGCTCGAGGGCCCGTCGGGCAAGGACCCATGGCAGCTGCTGAAGAAGCTGGTCTGCCGCGGGGAGAGCAAGAAGGGCAAGATCCGCGTCGCCGACAGCAAGAAGGTGCATCAGGGGGCGCACAAGCTGGCGCAGGTCGAGCGCACGGCGCTCACCTTCCTGGGTGCCCACCTCGAAAGCCTGCCGGCCAGCTTGCGCGAGCTGCTCGCGGCCCTCGGGGTCGACATCGGGCGGCTGTCGCGCTGTCCGTGGTACGGCGAACTCGACACTCCGCTGCCGCTGGCCTGCGACCGCGGCGAGACCGACCTCCTCGCCCACCGGCTGCGGCGCGAGCTACGCAGCACAGGGATCCTCCTGAGGCGGCTCGCCGTGCGCGTCGTCGACGTCGAGGAGTTCAACGCCCACGTCCTCGCCACCGACAACAAGAGCGAGACCCACTTCGCCGCCTACGCCGACGTGCTCGGCGAGCTCTTCGCCAGCGTCGACGGTGCGGCAGCGCACGTGGTGGCGGACCGCTGCGGCGGCCGCTGGCACTACGGCGGCGTGCTGTCGCGGCGGTGGCCGGAGGCTCGGATCCGGGTCGTGAGCGAGCGCGAGGCCCGCTCGGAATACCTCGTTGGCATGGGCGGTGGCGCGATCCGGCTGACGTTCGCCGAGAAGGCCGACGACCGCTCGTTCCCCACGGCGCTGGCGAGCTGTCTCGCCAAGTACGTGCGCGAGGTCATGATGCACCGCCTGAACCAGTGGTTCGCGGCGCGCTGCCCCGACCTGCGGCCGACGGCGGGCTACTACACCGATGGCAAGCGCTTCCTGGACGACGTCCGCGGCGTGCCGGACCTGCCGTGGGAACGGCTGGTGCGGAGCCGCTGAGCGGCGTCGTCCCGGGGTCGGAATTCACACCCCCCTCACGCGGTCACGATCGACGCTCGCGCGCAGGGCCGGTATTCTTCCGTGTCCATTCGCTCCGTCGCCAGGAGCGACGCGCCGCCCGGCTGGCTCCGCAACTCGCCTCGCACCGTGAAGATCCAGCTCATCCATCCTCCCGTCTTCCTGAACGTCGCGGCCATGACCGCGCTGCGGCCGAGCCTACCGCTGGGCCTCGCCTACGTGGCGGCCGCCCTGCGCAAGGCCGGGCACGAGGTGTCCGTCCTCGACGCCGTTGGCGAAGCACCCGACCAAGTGACGTCGGGCCCGCGCGCCAAGCTGGTGCTGCTCGGCCTGCAGCCGCAGCAGATCGTCGAGCGCCTCGACCCCGACGCCGACGCGTTCGCCATCACCAACATGTGGTCGTTCTCGTGGATGGTGGTCCGCGACATCATCAAGGCGGTCAAGGCCAAGCACCCCGACAAGCCGATCGTCGCCGGCGGCGAGCACTTCACCGGGCTGCCGGACTACTCGATGGAGCAGTCGCCCATCGACTACGTCGTGCTCGGCGAAGGCGAGGAGGGTGCGGTCGAAGTGTTCGCCGCGATCGAGCGCCGGGCCAACCTCGACGACTTCGCCGCCATCCCCGGCATCTGGTACCGCGACGCGCACGGCAAGCCCACCAAGGCGACCATGGTGCGCGAGCGCAAGAAGAACGTCGACGAGATCCCGTGGCCGGCTTGGGACCTGTTCGACATCAAGGCGTACGACGAGAACCGCCTGGTGACCGGCATCAAGTTCGGCATGACGGTGCCGATCTTCGCCACCCGCGGCTGCCCCTACCAGTGCACCTACTGCAGCTCGCCCAACATGTGGACGACGCGCTGGTACGCGCGCGATCCCAAGGACGTCGTCGACGAAATCGAGCACTGGCACCAGACGTACGGCGCCAACAACTTTCCGTTTCACGACCTCACCGCGATCATCAAGAAGGACTGGATCATCGCCTTCTGCCAGGAGCTGGCCAGCCGGCCGTTCCACGAGAAGATCGTGTGGCAGCTTCCGTCGGGCACGCGCGTCGAAGTGATCGACGACGAGGTAGCGGGCTGGCTGGCCAAGGTGAACGGCAAGTCCCTGAACTACGCGCCGGAGTCGGGCAGCCAGGAGACGCGCAAGCGCATCAAGAAGCAGATGAAGGACGAGTCCTTGATCCGCGCGGTCAAGGCGGCGACCAAGCACAGGCTGAACGTGGCTGCGTTCTTCGTCGCCGGCTTCCCCGAGGACACGCCTGCCGACCTCAAGCAGACGGTCAAGCTGGCGCGCAAGCTCGCCTTCTACGGCATCTCGGACATGGCGTTCGGCTTCTTCTTCCCGATCCCGAACACCTTCCTCTACCACCAGCTGATGAAGGACGGCAGGATCAAGCTCGACGATGACTTCCTGTTGACGCCGATCTTCGCCAACGAACCGCGCGTGCGCGACGAGAACAACTTCAGCTACAACCTGACCAGCAAGCAGCTCACGCGCTGGCGCTACTGGACCCTGCTGAACTTCTACGCGGTCAGCTACGGCATGCGCCCATGGCGCCTGCTGCGCACCATCTGGAACTCGCTGCGCGGCCACGAGAGCACCAAGATGGAGACCTACCTGATCGACGTGCGGCGCAAGGTGCGGGTCACGGCCAAGGCGGTGTTCACCGGCTGGCGCAAGAAGAAGGAAGCGCCGGCGTCGGTGTGACCCGGAGGGCGCCGGGCGATGCCGTGGCGGCCAGCGAATGCGCCGCGGCGCAGCAGGGTCGCTGCCGGCGACACCGAGCCGTACGGCTTCGCCCACTGCGAGCGGCGACAGCAGCAGAGAGGAGTCAGAAAGTTGCGGCGATCGCAACCAATGCGGGTCGCTCTGCGACGAACGGCCCGTGCCAACTCCTCGACCTTCCTCTCCAGCCGGGCGCGGCCTCGCCGCGTCCGTGGCCTTCCTGACTGCGACCGCGTTCGCCCAGCAACAGCTCGCCGAGCTGCGGCCGATCGAGACGACCACGCGGTCCTCGGCCTACTACTACGCCCCCGCCATCGCCGACCTCGACGGCGATGGCCACGATGAGATCATCGTCACGAGCACCGGCAGCGGCGCCTTCGTGTATCCGGGCCTCGGCGGAGCCCGGTTCGGACCACCGATCACTCTGGCCTTCGCGCAGACTCCGCGGGTCACGCGCGTCGGCGACATCGACGGCGACGGCGACCTCGACCTCCTGTTCAGCGCCAGCACCGGTGCCACGGGCGTCGCGCTGGCCCGCAACGACGGCAGCTTGCAGTTCACCTCGAGCGTGGCCGGTCCGTTGCCCAACGGGTTCGGCGCCGCCGACATCGCGCTCGGCGACGTCGACGGCGACGGCGACCTCGACCTGTTCGGCGCCATTCCCCTGAGCTTCGCCCGCAACGCTCTGTGGCTGAACGACGGCACCGGCGTCTTCACCGAGGTGACCACCACCAACCTCCCGGCCCTGTTCGTGAGCACATGGGTGGCCGAGTTCGCCGACACCGACGGCGACGGGGACCTCGACCTGGTGCTGGGTTCCAACAACGGGGTGCTGCTGTACGAGAACGACGGCGCCGGCGTGTTCACCGACGCCACCGCCACGGCCCTGGGCGGGAACCCCGGCCCCGTCCGTAGCGTCGCCGTGGGCGACCTCGACGGCGATGGCGACCTCGACCTGCTGTCGACCCACCTGGGCGCCAGCCCGTTCCTGTTCCGCAACGGCGGCACCGGCGTGTTCACCAACGACACGGTCGGCAACGTGCCAGCGCTGGCGAACGTGTCGCAAGTCCTGCTCGGAGACCTCGACGGCGACGGTGACCGCGACGTGCTGACGCGCGTCGGCAGCTCGAACAGCCAGATCGTACTCCTGGGCAACGACGGCAGCGGCCGCCTGCAGATCCTGCCGCCACCGCAGCCGGAGCTGCGGCACGAGGCGTCGGACCTCGCCGTCGGCGACATCGACGACGATGGCCACCTCGATCTCTTGGCCCTGCGCTTCTTCCGCCCCTGGGGCCTCTACCTGAACGACCGCACCGGCGCGCTGCGCGACGTGTGGGTCGGCGAGGTCCCTGACCTTCCGACCCGCCTGCGTGGCGCTGCCATGGCCGACTTCGACCGCGACGGCGACCTGGACGTGCTCGGCGTGGGCAGCCCGCTGGTGTACTTCGTCAACGACGGCTTCGGCCAGATGGAAGACCTCACCGACACTCGTGTGGTCGGTGCCGGGGCCGCCACATGGACCGGGCTCGCCACCGGCGACGTCGATGGCGACGGCGACATCGACGCCGTGCTGGCGCCGGCGCGTCTCCTGCTGAACGACGGCACCGGCGTGCTGGTCGACGCCTCGTCGCGTCTGGGCACCATCCCCGACGCACGTTCGGTCGAGCTCGGCGACGTCGACGGCGACGGCGATCTCGACATTCTCATCGCCACCTACGTCCGCGGCACCGGCGAGGATCCTCCTGCGCAACGACGGCACCGGCCAGTTCGTTGCCCTCGGCGACGCTGCCGCCCAACCCGAGCCAATCGATCACCGCCCGCTTCGGCGACATCGACGGCGACGGCGATCTCGACATCGTCGTCGGCGACCTTCGGACCGACGACCAACAGCACCGGCCAGAACCTGGTGTACGTCAACGACGGCACCGGCACCTTCACCGACGAGACCGCGACGCGCCTGCCCGCCGCCAACCGCAACACCTTCGCCGTCGAGCTGGGCGACGTCGACGGCGACGGCGACCTCGACATCGTCTTCGGCATGTGGATCAACTGGGATGGTCGGGTCGAGCTGAACGACGGCACCGGCGTGTTCACCGAAGCGCCGGCCGCCTACCTGCCGTTCGCCAACGACAACCACGAGACGCTGCACCTGTTCGACGCCGACGAAGACGGCGATCTCGATCTGGTCGGCTGCAGTTCGGCCTTCTTCTCCTCGGGTCAGATTCGGATGTACTTCTACCGCAACCTCGGCGGCGGCAGCGGCTTCGCCAACGACCCCCTGGGGATCGACGCGACGATCAGCGCGTCCGCGCTCGCCAGCGGCGACATGGACGGCGACGGCGACCTCGACCTGTTCACCAGCGGCATCAGCCGTTCTGACGGGAACGGCGACATCCGCAACCGCATGCTCACCAACTGCCGCCGGCAGCTCGAGGTACCCGATCTGCTCCAGCCAGGCAGATCGTTCCGCGTCGTGCACTACGCCCGCAAAGACGCCGCCCTCGGCAACCACACCGGAGTCGCGATGGTCAGCGGCGCGCGCGCCAGCGTGCCGATCGTCTTGCCCTTCGGGCGCCTGTTCATCGATCCCTCCGCGATGCTCACCCTGCCAGGCGTCGCGGTGCCGTCGGGTCCCGGCGTCGGCAAGCAGACGCTGCAGCTGCCGCCCAACCCCGACCTGGCCGGATTCGCGCTCTACTTCCAGGCGGTGAGCCTCGCCGATGCCGACCCCTTCGGCACTCTGCGCCTCACCAACCCGGTCGAGCGCGTCATCCGCTGAGCACGCTGGCGTCGGTCTGGAGCGGCGGCGCGCGCGCGGGCCGATGCCTGGGCCGATGCATGGTCCGACTCCACGGCGGCCAGCGATTGCGCCGCGGCGCGGCATCGGCGCGGCCGGTGACAAGGAGCCGTACCCGTCTGCCCACTGCCGCCGGCGTGAGCCGCGGAAAGAAGTCGGAAAAGTCGACGACGGCGACCAACGCGGGTCCCTCTGCCTCGAACGACCCGTGCCAACTCTACGACCTTCTTCTCTCGCCGCGCGCGGTCTCGCCGCGTCCGTGGCTTTCCTGACTGCGACCGCGTTCGCCCAACAACAGCTCGCCGAGCTTCGCCCGATCGAGACGACCACGCGATCCTCGCCGTACTACTACGCCCCCGCCGTCGTCGACCTCGACGGCGATGGCCACGACGAGATCATCGTCTCTGGTCTCGGCAGCGGCGCCTTCGTGTATCCGGGCCTCGGCGGAGCCCGCTTCGGACCGCCCATCCCGCTGGCCTTCGCGCAGTCTCCGACGGTCACGCGCGTCGGCGACATCGACGGCGACGGCGACCTCGATCTCCTGTTCAGCGCCAGCACCGGTGCCGCGGGCGTCGCGCTGGCCCGCAACGACGGCAACTTGCAGTTCACCTCGAGCGTGGCCGGTCCCTTGCCCAACGGGTTCGGCGCCGCCGACATCGCGCTCGGCGACGTCGACGGCGACGGCGACCTCGACCTGTTCGGCGCCATCCCCGTGCCGTTCGCCCGCAACGCTCTGTGGCTGAACGACGGCACTGGCGTGTTCACCGAGGTGACCACTACCAACCTCCCGGCCCTGTTCGTGAGCACATGGGTGGCCGAGTTCGCCGACACCGACGGCGACGGGGACCTCGACCTGGTGCTGGGTTCCAACAACGGGGTGCTGCTGTACGAGAACGACGGCGCCGGCGTGTTCACCGACGCCACCGCCTCGGCCTTGCCCAGCAACCCGGGCGCCGTCCGCGGCGTCGCCTTGGGCGACCTCGACGGCGATGGCGACGTCGACCTGCTGTCGACCACCCAGGGCGCCAGCCCGACCCTGTTCCGCAACGGCGGCACGGGCGTGTTCACCGACGACACGGCCGGCAACGTGCCGGCGCTGGCGAGCGTGTCGCAGATCCTGCTCGGCGACCTCGACGGCGACGGTGACCGCGACGTGCTGACGCGCGTCGGCAGCTCGAGCAGCCAGATCGTACTCCTGGGCAACGACGGCAGCGGCCGCCTGCAGATCCTGCCGCCACCGCAGCCGGAGCTGCGGTACGAGGCGTCGAACCTCGCCGTCGGCGACATCGACGACGATGGCCACCTCGATCTCTTGGCCCTGCGCTTCTTCCGCCCCTGGGGCCTCTACCTGAACGACGGCACCGGCGCGCTGCGCGACGTGTGGGTCGGCAAGGTCCCCGACCGCCCCAACTACCTGCGCCGCGCTGCCATGGCCGACTTCGACCGCGACGGCGACCTGGACGTGCTCGGCGTGGGCGACCCGCTGGTGTACTTCGTCAACGACGGCTTCGGCCAGATGGAAGACCTCACCGACACTCGTGTGGTCGGTGCCGGGGCCGCCACATGGACCGGGCTCGCCACCGGCGACGTCGATGGCGACGGCGACATCGACGCCGTGCTGGCGCCGGCGCGTCTCCTGCTGAACGACGGCACCGGCGTGCTGGTCGACGCCTCGTCGCGTCTGGGCACCATCCCCGACGCACGTTCGGTCGAGCTCGGCGACGTCGACGGCGACGGCGATCTCGACATTCTCATCGCCACCTACGTCCGCGGCACCGGCGAGATCCTCCTGCGCAACGACGGCACCGGCCAGTTCGTGCCCTCGGCGACGCTGCCGCCCAACCCGAACCAATCGATCACCGCCCGCTTCGGCGACATCGACGGCGACGGCGATCTCGACATCGTCGTCGGCACGACCTTCGGACCGACGACCAACAGCACCGGCCAGAACCTGGTGTACGTCAACGACGGCACCGGCACCTTCACCGACGAGACCGCGACGCGCCTGCCCGCCGCCAACCGCAACACCTTCGCCGTCGAGCTGGGCGACGTCGACGGCGACGGCGACCTCGACATCGTCTTCGGCATGTTCATCAACTGGGCCGGTCGCGTCGCGCTCAACGACGGCACCGGCGTGTTCACCGAAGCGCCGGCTGCCTACCTGCCGTTCGCCAACGACAACCACGAGACGCTGCACCTGTTCGATGCCGACGAAGACGGCGATCTCGATCTGGTCGGCTGCAGCTCGGCCTTCTTCTCCTCGGGTCAGATTCGGATGTACTTCTACCGAAACCTCGGCGGCGGCAGCGGCTTCGCCAACGACCCCCTGGGGATCGACGCGACGATCAGCGCGTCCGCGCTCGCCAGCGGCGACATGGACGGCGACGGCGACCTCGACCTGTTCACCAGCGGCATCAGCCGGTTGAGCGGGACCGGCGACTCCCGCAACCGCATGCTCACCAACTGCCGCCGGCAGCTCGAGGTACCCGACCTGCTCCAGCCAGGCAGATCGTTCCGCGTCGTGCACTACGCCCGCAAGGACGCCGCCGTCGGCAACCACACCGGGCTGGCGATGGTCAGCGGCGCGCGCGCCAGCGTGCCGATCGTCTTGCCCTTCGGGCGCCTGTTCATCGATCCCTCCGCGATGCTCACCCTGCCAGGCGTCGCGGTGCCGTCGGTCCCCGGCGTCGGCGAGCAGACGCTGCAGCTGCCGCCCAACCCCGACCTGGCCGGGTTCGCGCTCTACTTCCAGGCCGTGAGCTTCGCCGATGCCGATCCCTTCGGCACCCTGCGCCTCACCAACCCGGTCGAGCGCGTCATCCGCTGAGCACGCTCGCCTTTCGAGGAGATGGCTGCGCGACCTCGTCGCAGGGTGCTGCTGTCGATCGCGTGCGCGATCGACGAGCCCTTCCGGGCTCAGGCCGAGGCACGCGACGACCCTCGACCCTGGGAGTCCGCGTCTCGGGATTCATCCGCGGCGGAACCGCGCCTGTTCGCCCAGCTTGGCACGTCCGAATTTCCACAGGTCGCCCAACCTGCTGGGCGATTCGGCCGCACCAACCTGAACGAACATTCACGCCTCGGCCGCGGCGCCTCCCGCGACGCGGACTCCTAGGCCGGACGGTCGTCGCCCAGGCGCAGCGCCAGTACCGCGCGGGCGCGCGCCAGCAGCGAGTGGATCGCGCTCGGCGACCGGCCGAGCTCGCGTGCCACCTCGTCGACGGCGCGGCCGTCGAGCACGACCGCTTGCACCACAGCGCGCTGGACGGGATTCAACCGGTCCATCGCGCCTGCGTAGCGAGTCAAGAACTCGTTGTGACGCGCCGGTGCCGAGGGCGAATCGACCGGCAGCGGACGCGCCTCGAGCAGCTGCCTCAGGCCCGAAGGGCGGCTGGGAGCGCTGCGCTTGTCGGTCCGCAGGCTGCGGTGGCGGTGGCGTGCACAGTTGACGATGATCTGACCGACCCACCGGGCGAACTCGGCCACGGTCTCGCCGCGGAACGACGGCGCGCAGCGAACGACCTCGAGGTAGGCGTCCTGCAGGAGGTCCGAGGGACGCGCGTCGGCCCGCAGGCGCTTGCCCAGGCTGCGCTGCACCGTCCGGTGCGCGCCGGTTTCGATGCGCTTCAGCAGCGCGTCGAGAGCCTCGCCGTCGCCCTGCCGCATGCGCTCGATGAGCTGCCGGTCGAGCGCCGTATCGCCACCATCGCCTGTCATGCAAGACACAGGCTACCATCGACACGGCGACACGCCACGCGCCCCTGCCGCCGGGTCTCCAGTCGATCCGGCCGCCGCACCAGTGAAGCGAGCGCGCGGACAAGGTGGCCCGGCAGCCCGATGACCGGCCGCGCGCCCTACCCTTTCACGCTGACCTCGCCCTCGACTGCCGATGGCTGACGACTCCCAAGCGACATCTCGCCTGCAAGACCTGCTCGCCACGTGCTACGAGGAGATCGCTGCCGGACGCGAACCCGACCTCGACCGCATCTGCCGCGAGGCCCCGGACCTGCGGCCGCACCTGCAGCACCTGCTCGCGGTGGAGCGAGCCCACGCCGAAGCCGCGCAGCAGGCGTGGGCACCGGCGCCGCCCACCGCCGCGCTGGTCGGAAAGCAGCTCGGCGACTTCCGCCTGGTCGAGGCCCTGGGATCCGGCGGCATGGGACACGTCTACGTGGCGATCCAGGAGTCGCTCGGGCGCGAAGTCGCCGTCAAGGTGATCGCCGAGCAAGGCCGGCTCGATCCCACCTCGCTCCTGCGCTTTCGCCGCGAGGCGGAGATCACCGCCGCGTTGGACCACCCCAACATCGTGCCGGTGTACGCGACCGGCGACAGCGACGGCTTGGTCTACCTGGCGATGAAGCTGCTGCACGGCAAGAGCGCCGCGGAGCTGGCTCCGCTGCCGGCCAAGGAGGTGGCCCGCATCGGCGCCGCCGTGGCCGAGGCGCTGGACGCCGCCCACCGCCTCGGGGTCGTCCATCGCGACGTCAAGCCCGCGAACATCGTCGTCGAGGACCAGACGCCGTACGTCCTGGACTTCGGCCTGGCGCTGGCCGAGTGGTCGGAGACGATCACCCACCCGGGTGCCGCGCCGGGGACGTTGCCCTACATGGCGCCGGAGCTGCTGCGTGGCAACGGACGCGAAAGCGATCCGCGCGTCGACGTTTACGGTCTCGGCGCGACGCTCTACGAGCTGGTCTCCGGTCGGCCTCCGTTCGACGCGGGCACGCCGGCATCGACCGTCCGCCGGATCCTGCAGGAGGAACCGCTTCCGCTGCGCGCAGTCGACCGCGACCTCGCGGTCATCATCGCCCGGGCCATGGACAAGGATCCGCACCGGCGCTTCCCGACGGCGCGCGACATGGCCGACGACCTGCAACGCTACCGCGAGGGTCGCCCGATCACGTCGCGGCCGTCGGGCTTGTGGCGACGCACCTGGAAGCTGGTGCGACGCCGCCCCGCCGTCGCCGTCGGCTTGGCCCTGTCGTCCCTCGCCGCGATGGTCGTGGCCGCCCAGCTGGTCGCGCGCACCCGCGAGCGAGGACGCGCCTGGCGACAGGGCGAGGCACTCGTGCGGAGTGCGGTCGAGGAACGTCGTTTCGGCACCGCCGAAGCCCGCCTGGCCCAGCTCGCCGGGATCTTCGCGGACACGCCGGAGCTCGTGGCCTTGAAGCGCGAGGTCAAAGCGGTCGCCGCACTCGAGTCGGTGATCGTCCAGATCGGACCGGGAGGCGGCCGCAGCAATGCCCTCGAGACGATGGAGCGGCTGGCGCGCCTGCCCGCCGTGGCCGGGACCCCCAGCCTCTTCTTCGTGTGGGCCTACGCGGCCGCCGCCTCGGGACGCCCCGAGCTGGCGCGCGAACAGCTGGACCGGCTGGGGCCAGGGTCCTTCCCGCGTGCCTGTGCTTGCCTGCGCGCCGTCCTCGACGGCGGTGATCTCGACGCCGTGCGGACAGCGACGCCGGTCCGTGCGGAAGTATCGCCACGCGAACGCGCCGACGACCACTTCTTCACCTCGCGTGTCCTGCGGCTGGCCGGCCGCTCGAGCACGGCAGCCATGTTCGAGCTCCTCGCCGCCGAGGATCTCGACCTGTCGAATCCACGCGTGCGCTTCGATCGCGCCGATCTCCTGTCGGAGCAGGGCGACTACCGCCTGGCCTACGAGATCTGCCGCGGCATCGAGGACTCACGTCCGTTCGACGGCGGCATCCTCCAAGCCCTCCTCGCCAACCACGCGATGAACATCGCCTACGGCGCGATGCCCGGCGTCAGCGACGCCGACCGAGCGGCGCAGGCCGAGCGCTGGCTGCAGAGGTCGGAGCGGCACCTGGCCGACGGTCGGGGCGCACTCGGCGGCCGCCCCCCGTCGCGGCAGCTCGAGATGGCCGAGCTGCGCATGCACGTGTACCGCGGCCGGAGCTTCGAGTTCTGGTCGCGTTGGCACGCGTTGGAAGCGACCGCAGCGCACGACCCCGGCTTCCTGCGACTCGGGCTGCTGGCTGCCAGCGAGATGTCGGATCTCGACGAGATGCGGCGGATCCTGACTCTGCTCGACCGGGTCGACACGCTGCCGCAGTCCCGCTGCCTCAACCGCATCGACTTGCTCAAGGCGGAGTTCCGGGCCTGGCGAGGGTCGGCGACGCGAGACCCCGAAACCATCCGTCCGACAATGGCTGCCATCGACAGCTTGTTGGCGGACGTCCGACGTGACGCCCCCGACCTGGAACAGACCGTCCTCAGCATGCTCGCCCACGGCTGGATGGAGCTGGGTGAGTTCGACAAGGCGCTCGATGCCGCCGACCGCGCGTCGGTGGTCGGCAACGACCACGCCACGCTCGGCATCTACGCCGGCATCGTCGCCATGCTGGCGCGCCACCGCTTCCTGGGGGAACCGACGCCCATCTCGAGTCCGCCTCTGGAAGAGCTGCTGCCCGTCGCGTGGGATCGACATCGTCGGGCCGCCCGGCTGACGGCCGCCCGGCCAGAGTACCGGCCGCGCGACGAGCTCGCCGCCTTCTGGCTCGCGCTGGCACGCGACGACCTGCAGCCCGCGCTGACCGCGGCAGCATGGTTGGGCGCAAACCCTGACGCCCGCCAGCCGGCGCAGGCGGTGTACACCTTCACCAACGCGAACGGGGTGCCGAGCTACACCTACGTCCTGCCGGCCGATACCAGCGCGGCGCAGCGGGCGCGCGGGCGGCGCCTGCTGCTCGACTCGTTGACGTGGCACGAGCGGCGGGCCGCCGCCGACGCGGCGCACGGGCACGACCTGCAACGCATCGCCCGCGCCTGGCTCGCGGCGCCCGAACTCGCGCCGGTCCGCGACGACGACGCGCTGGCCGCCCTCGAGCCCAGCGAAAACGACGCGTGGCGCGAGCTGTGGTCGCGCGTGCGCGCGGCGGCCGAGGGTTGAGCGCCCTACAGCCCCTCGGCCCACTCAGCCCACCGGCTCCTCGACCTCGACTTCCTTCCACTTCGGCTGCCAGGCCAGACCGAGGTTCAGGATGCGCTGGATCAACTCGCTGTAGTCGATGCCGGCCGCCGCCGCCGACGCGGCGAAGTCCTCGTCGCGCGCGAGGTCGGGCGTGCCGTTCGCCTCGATCACCCACACGGTACCGTCGGGTCCGAGACGCAGATCGATGCGCGCGTACGCGGACAGCTCCAGCGCCCGGTACACGTGGCGTGCGACGCGCGAGATGCGGCGCTGCGTCGCCGGATCGAGATCGAGCGCGGGGCCGGTGCGTATGCCGCGCTCGTCCTGATAGGCCTTGCTCCACTTGACGCGCTCGGTGGCGATGCGCGGTGCGCCGTCGGGCCAGCGGTTGAAGGTCATCTCCCACACCGGCAGGGTGCGCAACCGCTCGCTGCCCAGGACCCCGACGTACAGCTCGCGTCCCTCGACGTACTCCTCGGCGATGGCGTCGGTGCCGATGCGCTCGTGCATGAATCGCACGCGCTCCTCCAGCTTCGCCTCGCTGTAGACCACCGAAGCCTGCGAGATACCCAGCGACGCGTCCTCGAAGCTGGACTTGACGATGAGCGGGAACTGCGGGCGCCGATGGCGCCGCACGCGTTCGCCGCGCGGATAGAAGGTGCAGCGTGGCGTCGGGATACGGTGGTAGGTGAGGATCTTCTTGGTGAGCAGCTTGTCGTGTGCCAAGCCGAGCCCGCGCGGGTTGCACCCGGTGTACGGCTGGCGCATCAGCTCGACGAACGAGATGACCGCCTGCGCGTACATGGTCACCCCGTGGAACTCTTCGAGCACGTTGAAGGTGATGTCGGGGGCGAAGTCGGCCAGCGCGTCGCGGATCACGCCGAGGTCGTCACGTACCCCCAGCGCCCGCACCTCGTGCCCGAGCCGGCCCAGCGTCGACAGCACGTCGTGCTCCGTGCGCCAAGGGTAGATCCGGCTGCGATGGTCGGCAGGCAGGGCCGTCGGCGGCACGAGGTCTTCGTGCATCAACACCAGGACACGCAGTCGCCGCCTCATACGAACTCCGGGTTTGTCGGCATTCGGCGGGCGTCGACCCAAGCGCTGGCATCACCTCTCGCCACACCTGGTTCCGTGCTGCGCACCGAATCTCATCGCAGCAATCGGTGGTAGCCGCTGTGCACGTAGTTCCGCGTCTGCACCATCAGCAGAATCGCCGCATCGAGCGTCGCGTCGCGCGGGTTGTCGTCGAGGACGAGTTCGAGCTCGCGGGCGCGGCCCACTACGTCGCGGAGCACACGGTCGACGGTGTACTGGAATTCGCCAGTCCAACGCGCGACCGCGCGGCGGATACGCGGCCCCACCGAGCGCAAGAACCTGTCAGCCGCCATGCGCCCGTCGCGCGGTCCGTCGCGTTTGGCAAACAGGCGGCGCAGGTCGCGGTCGAACGCCTTCGAGCGATCCCGGAGATAGCGCGCGCGCTTCTGCGCGTAGTACTCGCCCAGAGTGAGACGCAGACCACCGACTTCCTCGGCGCGCGCGCGCTTCTTGCTGCGCACCCGCAGGCTCGGCAGCTCGGCCATCAACCAGTCGACGTACTCGAGCTTTGCCAGCGCCGGCCACCCGGCGTAGCGACGTCGCCAACCCGAGCGCGGAGTCAGCCACACCGCAAAGGTCTCGGCGAAGTCCTCCGCCGGGTGGCTCTGCGCATACCACTGGTCGAGATGCTTGACGTAGCTCCGGCTGTACGGCCGTGGCCGGTACGACCAGCGGTACGGCTGCGAGTAGCGCCCGAAGGTCGACCGCCAGTCGTCGCGGTCGTGCAGAAGGTAGGCATGGTCGATGGCGTGACCCGCCTCGTGGCGCAGGAGCTGCATGCAGCCTAGGGCGGTGCCACCCTCCACCTCGCCCATCTGCGCCGCCTCCAGGCGCGCCAGACGCGGGTGCGCCACGAAGAAGGGCACCGCGATGCCCGGGACGTCGTCGGGCGAGAACCAGTCGGTGGCGATCCACACGTCGGGACGCAGCGTGATGCCCTTGCCGCGCAGCTCCTGCATCAGCCGACGCACCCTCGGAGCCACCGCCGACCCCGCCAGCGTGAGGCGGAGGTCGCACAACCGCCATTCCAGGAGGTCTTCGTCGGCGAGCCCGACCCAGCGCGGACGGCGGGCGCGGGGGCGCGCCTTCGGTCGGGAACGGGGCTTGGGCATGGTCCCGTTTCTAGCCCGGACGTTTCCCGAACGTGCACCGCGGGCCTCGAAATCGCGATGGGCGGCGACCTTGGTCGCCGCCCATCGCTCCAGCGTTGCAGCGGATGGAGCCAAGGCTCCACCGCTGAACGCTGGTCGGGCGGACGACACAGGCAGCGTTGCAGTGCGTGGAGCCGGCTCCACTGATGGACGGCGGACGGGCCGCGGTCCACGCCTACTCGATGCGTCGCGTGGCCAGACCCGAGAAGCCGAGGGTCGCCGTCGACAGCGCGAGCGTCACGGCCTGCAAGTGCACCACGGCGCCGGTCAGCTCAGGCACGTCGGGGATCGGAGCGTCGACCACGGCGCTGCCGTCGGCGTCGAGGCCGCCGGCGGCGAGCACCGCCGCAGCGGTCGGATCGAGCTGCAGAGCCCCACCACCGAAGGGCAGGTAGGCGCGCGCCGCCGACAGCCACAGCGCGAACGCATCGCCGACGCCGCCCGCGGCGAGGGTGGCGGTGAGGCGGCCGCCGCGGGCCATCGGCGCGACCGCCGCGGCGACCGACGGGCTCGGCAGCGGCGCATCGTCGTCGACGAGCAAGAGCTCGTCTGCGGCCTGCCCGGCCGACTGCCAGCCGGCGCTCGACCCGACGCGCAGCTCGATGGTCTCGAGGCCCTCGGCGAGTGCGTCCTGCCGGCCCTGGACCACGACCCGCACCCAGGCTGCGCCCGCCGGGATCGTCACCGGCGACGGCGCCGACACCACGTAGTCGGCGCCGACCTGCGCGCTACCGGTGAGAACGAAGGGCACCGACAAGGCATGCGTCGTCGGCCCGGTGCGGGAGATGGAGAACACGCCGTCTTGGGCTCCATCCTCCGACGCGGTGACGTCGGCGAGCGCCACCGACACGATCGGCAGGTTGGCGGCGCGGTCGCCGTCCTCGATCACCACTCCTGCCGTGGTGCTGCCCCCGAGCGTGTAGGTCGCGCCGGCCACCAGGCTCACCGTCAGGTACTCGCCCTTCTCCACCTGGCCGTCCGGCAGCGCCAGCACCGGCACCTGCGCGCTGGTCGCCAGAGCCGGGATCAGCACGCTGCCGCTCAACGCGGCCACGTCGAGACCGTTGAGGGCGGTTCCCGACACCCGATATCCCACCCGCAACGCCGCCGATGCGTCGCCGCTGCGCGTGAACTGCAGCAAGCCGCTGTCGCCGCCCGACTCGGCGGCGTGCGCGTCCACGGCCGTCACCTCCACCACCGGCAAAGCAGCGCCAGCCTCGTCGTCGGTCACCACCACTGTCGCCGCGTCCTGAGCGGCATCGATCCGATAGGCGGGCGACGGGCACACGCGCAGCACGACGTCCTCGTCGCCCTCGACGAGGTCGTCTTGCAGCGGACGCACCGGCAGGTCGACCGCCGCTGCGCCGGCCGGAACCAGCGCCAGCAGTGGCAGAGGTGCCACGTCGACGCCGGTCCGTGCCGAACCATCGGCACGCAGCTCGACCAACAGCGGTTGTGCGACCGCACCGGTGCGTCGGATACGGAACAGGCCGGCGTCACCACCCTCGCTGGCCGTGCCGTCGACGGCGACGATGCTGACCGTCGTCGCCGGCAGGTCGCGCAGGCGCTGGTCGAACAGGTCGAACACCTGCTGGATCAACACCTGGAAGCCGGGGCCACCATGGCCCGCTCCGGGCACGGGCACGAACGCGGCGTCGATGCCGGCGCCGACGGTCGCCGCGCGCCAGAGGAGCTCGCTCTGATGGCACGGCACCGTCGTGTCGTCCGTCCCGTGCATGATCAGGAGCGGCGCGTCGTCGGCGGTGAGGAACACGATCGAGTTGGCGGTCGCGGCGCGGTCGGGGTTGGCCTGGATGGCACCGCCGACCAGCAGCGACTCCGGCGAGTTGGGAGCGTCGTGGTCGAAGGTCGGAAACTCGCGCATGCGCACGAACTCGGTGGGCCCGTACCAATCGCACACGGCCTGCACGCGGCTGGAGAAGCCCGGGTTGCCACCCGTCGTTCCTTCCAGGTCGACGACGGCGTTGCCGATGCGAGCGACGCCGACGCCGTGCATCGTGCCGAGGCACGCGACCAGGTGCCCACCCGCAGAACTGCCCCACGCGCCGAAGCGGTCGGGATCGAGGTCGTACGCGGCCGCGTGCGCCCGCAGCCAACGGATGGCGCCCTTGCAGTCGTGGATCTGCGCCGGCCAGGCGGCGACGCCGGTCAGGCGGTAGTCGATGCCGACCACCGCGTAGCCGCGTGGACAGAGCTGGTTGGCCTGCGCCACCGCGTTGCGCGTGCCCGCAGACCAGCCGCCCCCGTGCACCCACACGACGGTCGGGTAGGGCGGCGCCGCGTTGAGTGGCAGGTAGATGTCGAGTCGGAGCTGCAGCGCCTGGTCGTACACCAGGTTCGGCACGACCCGGAAGGCCTGCGCGGTGAGGTCCACGCTCGTGAAGGCCAGAGTGAGCGCAACGGAGAGCCGGCGAAGGAGCATGCCGCCAGTGTGCCAGAGCAGGCGGCGCCGCCGACAGCAAGCAGTCCCAGGTTGGTAACGGCCAGCCGACGCGCGCGCTGTTTTCCGCAGCCCGGGCGTGTATCTCCTTCGCGCATGGGCACCGTCACCGTGGTCGGGTCCGGCGTGATCGGCCTCACCTGCGCCGTGGTCCTCAGCGAACACGGCCACCGCGTCCGCGTCCTCGCCCGCGACTTCGCCTGGCGCACGACGTCGGCGGTGGCCGCGGCGATCTGGTTCCCGTACGAGGCACGGCCGGCGACGCGGGTACACGCTTGGGCGCGAGCCAGCTTCGCCCGCTTCGCCGACCTGGCCGAGCGATCCGGCACCGGCGTGCGCATGACGACCGGCACCGTGCACGCCCGCCCCACCACAATCGACGGCTGGTGGCGCGCGGTCGTGCCGAGTTGGGAGCCGCTGGCGCAGAACGCGCTGCCGCCCGGGGTCGTCTCCGCCGACCGTCTGCGGCTTCCTGTGGCCGAGATGCCGGTCTTCCTGCAGTACCTGGTCGGCGACCTGCTGCGTCGCGGCGTGCGCATCGAGCAGCGCGAGGTGCTGGACCTCGAGCAGGTACCCGGCGAGATCGTCGTCAACTGCACCGGCCTCGGGGCGAGGACGCTGGTGCCCGACACCGACGTCCACCCCATCCGCGGCCAAGTCGTACGCGTCACGCGCACGGTCGACGAGTTCCTGATCGACGACGATCACGAGGACGGTCTCACCTACGTGATCCCCCGCTCGCAAGACTGCGTCCTCGGCGGCACCGCCGAACCGGGCGACGCCAGCCTCGACGCGCGGCCGGCGCAGACCGAAGCGATCTTGGCGCGCTCTCGGGCCGTGTGCCCCGCCACAGCCGACGCCGTAGTGCGCGAAGTGGCGGTGGGCCTGCGGCCTGGCCGCAGCACGGTGCGCCTCGAACGCACGACCCTCGCCGATGGTCGCCCGCTGCTGCACTGCTACGGCCACGGGGGCGCCGGCATGACGCTGTCCTGGGGCTGTGCGACCGAAGTCGCGTCGCTGGTCGCCGGCCGCGACGGCTAGCGCGACCGCGACGAATCCGCCTCGGCGCGAGCGCGCACCACAGCGCGCAGGTCGGCGAGGGCCTCTTGGTCGTGGAGGTCGGCGAACGACGGGCGCGCCATCATCTCGGGCGCACGCAAGCCGGCGTCGACGGCAGCGCGCAGTAGCGCGAAGGTCTGCCGCTCGTAGTGCTGCAACATGGCGCCGCGCTCCGCCTCGGAGAGCTCCTGATCCGCGCGGCAAGCAGCGATCCGCTTGGCGCTGGCGTCCGCCGCCAAGGCGTTGCCGAGGGTGGCGCCACGCAGTTCGGCGAAGGCGTCGAGTTCGCCGTCGAGATCACGATGCCGACCCTCTTGCACCAGGGCGAACACCCGCACCATCCTGTGGTTGGCGAGGAAGGCGTTGGCGTAGCGGTTGTCGGGATTGCGCTCGAGGTAGGCACGCTGGTGGCCGATGGCCCGGTCGAGCAAGTCGATGGCCTCGGCGTTGCGGTTCTGCTGCAGGCGGGTCTGCGCCAAGTTGTTGAGCAGGCCGCCCAGCGTGCTGCGGTACACGTAGTGTTCGGGAAAGCGCGCCACCAACGCTTCGATGCGCGCACACGAGTCCTGCAGCAGCCGCTCGGCCTCATCGGCACGCTTGGTCGCCTCGAGCAGGACGCCGTAGCCCATGACTGCTTGCGCCAGGCGCCCGGCGAAGCGCTCGTCGTGCGGCTGCCGCTCGACGACGCCACGCTGGGTCGCTACCGCCGCGGCGAACTCCGCGAGCGCCGACTCGGGATCGCCGTCGATCCGCAGGTAGCCCGCGCGCTCGGCGCGCAGCTGCGCCAGCTGGGAATCCACCTCGTCGTCACCGGCGTTGGCGAACGGCAGCACGCGATCGATGCCCCGCTGCATCTCGCGGTCGCGCTCGGCGGTGCGTCCGGCCGCCGACGCCATCTTCGACAAGAGCAAGTGGATCGATGCCTGGCTGAGGGCCAAGTAGCGGTTCTCGGGCCAGCGCGCGGCCGCGGACTCGTGGAAGGCGATGGCCCGCTTGGCGATCGCCGCCGCTTCGTCGTAGCGGTTCGCCGACTGCACCGCCGCCACGCGCCCGGTCCAGGCAGCCGCCAAGATGCGGTCGTCGGCCTCGGTCGGCTGCTCGAGCTGTTCTGCCAGGTCAAGGCAGCGCTCGTAGGCGCGGGCCGCCTCCTGCTGGGTGTTGAGCCGCTCGAAGAGTCGACCGTACTCGTGCAGGAGACGGATGCCCGTGCGGCACAAAGCCTGGTTGTTCGGCTGCAACGCCAGCGTGCGCTCGAAGTGTTCGAGCACGTCCTGGATCATCTCCTGCTGGATGACGGAACCACCCGCCAGACTGACCAGCCGCTCGTCGCGGATACGGGCGTGCATGGCGTCCAAGAACTGCTGCGCCTCGTCGAGCTTGCCGTCGAGAACGCGCTGCTCGGCGCGGCTCTCTTGCCAGAACCACAGCAGCGGCACGGCGATGCCGAGTACCAGGACAGCCGCGACCCCGGTGGTCCAAGCCCGATGGCGCTGCGCCAGCCGCACCGACCGGCGCAGAAGACCGGGGCGGCGGGCGCGCACCGGCCGCAGCTCGAGCACGTTGCCCAGATCGTCGGCGAACTCCACCATGTCGGCGTAGCGGTCGCAGGACTGCCGCTCCATGGCCTTGCAGCACACGGTGTCGGCATCGGCCGGAATCGACCGGTTGACCTTGCGCGGCGACGCCACCACTCCCTGCAGGATGCGCCACTCGATGCCGCTCGGATCCTGCTCGGCGAAGGCCGAGCGCAGCGTCAACATCTCGTACAAGGTCACACCGAGCGAATACACGTCCGTGCGCTGATCCACCGGTAGGCGGCCCAGCTGTTCGGGCGACATGTAGGCCAGCGAGCCGAGCACCGCGCCGGTGCGGGTGATGCGCGGCGTGCCAGGCATCTGCGCCAGCCCGAAGTCGAGCAGGACCACGCGGCCATCGCCGGTCAGCATCACGTTCGAGGGCTTGACGTCGCGGTGCACGATCCCGCGCTCATGGGCGTGGGCGAGCGCACCGGCGACGCGTTGGATGACGCGCAGCGCGACCTGCGCCCACGATCCGGCGAACAAGTTGTCGTCGATCACCGCGGCGTCGTCCCCCGTGCGCAACGCCGCGAGCAGGTCGCTGCCGCGCAGCGTCGCCGGGTCGGAGCCGCGGAACCGATCGATCACGTCGGCGAGCGTGAGGCCGGCCACCACTTCCATCGAGTAGTACGGGCGATCGCCGTGGTCGCCGACGTCGTACACCTTGACGATCGCCGGGTGGTTCAGGCCGGCGACAGCCTGCACCTCGCGCAGCAGGCGCTCCTTGGCGCCCTCGACCCACACCAGGTCGGCGCGCATCAGCTTGAGGGCGACCTCGCGGCGCAGGCGTGCCTGCTCGGCGAGGAACACCACTCCCATTCCGCCCTCGCCCAGGCGCCGCAGCAGGCGGTACTCGCCGATCTGTCGCGGCAGGTCGGCGACGGCGTCGCCCGCCACTTCGAGCAGACCCCCGACCTGCAGCTGGCGCAAGGCCGCCCGGATCCTCGCCGCCAGGTTCGGGTGCGCCGCACACACCGTCTCGATCGCCGCCGGGCCCTCAGCCTCGGCACGCTCGAGACACTCGGCCACGATCCCGCGCAGGCGGTCGTCGTCGGGCGCAGTGAGATCGTCGGCGGACATGGGCACCGCGCAGTCTAGGAGTTCCCGTCGCGGCAGGCGCCGCGGCCGAGCCGTGAATGTTCGTTCGGGTCGGTGCGGCCGAGTCGGCCAGCAGGTTGGGCCGCCTGTGGCGATTCGAACCTGCCGAGCCGGGCCAGGCGCAGATCACGCTTCGATTTCGTCGGATTCCGTGTGATACCAGGGCTGCGTGACCTCCTTGGCGAACGGGCGCCCCGCCGGCGCCGCTGAAGCGAGTGGGCCATGAAACGAATGTCGATCCTCCTCTACGGCGTGCTGTGCTACGCCGTGTTCCTCGCCACCTTCCTCTACCTCATGGGCTTCGTCACCGATGTCGCGGTGCCGAGGACCGTCGACCGAGGCGGCACCCCAGCCGCCGGCCTCGAGCACTGGATCCTCGACCTGTCGCTGGTGGCGTTGTTCGGCCTGCAGCACGCCGTCATGGCGCGGCGCGGATTCAAGCGCCGGTGGACCAGGATCGTCCCCGCCGCCGCCGAACGCAGCACTTTCGTCCTGGCGACGTGCGCGGTGCTGGCCCTGCTGTTCTGGTCGTGGCGGCCGATCCCCGAGGTGGTCTGGACCGTGCAGCAGCCCCTGGCGTGGTGGGCACTGACCGTGGTGGGTGGCGCCGGCTGGGCGATCGTGTTGCTGTCGACCTTCCTCATCGACCACTTCGCCCTGTTCGGTCTGCGCCAAGCCTGGATGGCCTTCCGCGACCGACACGACCCGGCGCCGCGCTTCGTCACGCGCGGCTTCTACCGCTACGTCCGCCACCCACTGATGACCGGCTTCCTGCTGGCGATGTGGGCGACGCCGCACATGACGGTGGGCCACCTCCTGTTCGCCGCGGCGATCACCGGCTACGTCCTGCTCGGAACGGCGCTCGAGGAACGCGACCTCCTGGCGGCGCATCCGGCCGAGTACCCCGCCTACCGCGAGCGCACCCCGGCGCTGCTGCCGCTGGGCCGGCGGCGCGTGCCGTTGGCGAGCCGGACCGGCTAGCATGCGCCGGTTGAGCAGCGAGAGCGACATCCAGCGAGCGTCGCGCGGCGACGCCCATGCCTTGCAGCAGTTGCTGGCGGCACAGTTGCCGGCACTGCGCGGGTTCCTGCGTCTGCACGCCGGCCGCGCCATCCGGGCGCGCGAGTCGTGTTCGGACCTCGCGCAGTCCGTCTGCCGCGAAGTGCTCGAAGACCTCGACGAGTTCGAGTACCGCGGTGAGGCCGCCTTCCGCCACTGGCTGTTCCGCCGGGCGCACCGCAAGCTGCTGCGACGCGCCGCCTTCCACGCCGCCGGCAGGCGCGACGTCGGTCGCGAGCTGCCGCAGGCCGAGGCGTCGGCGAGCGACGACGCGGAGCTGCTCGCCGCGTACGGCAGCCTGTGCACCCCGAGCCGCGAACTAGGCCAGAAGGAAGCGCTGGCTCGCATCGAGGCCGCCGTCGACGAGTTGCCCGAGGCGCAGCGCGAAGCCGTCATCCTGCATCGCCTGGTGGGTCTGTCGTACGCCGAGATCGCACAGCAGACCGGGCGCAGCGAAGGCGCGATCCGCACGAACGTGTACCGCGGCCTGGCCGACCTCGCCGTGCGCTTGTCGGCCGAGGCCTGAACGCAGCCCACGTCCTGGCCGGCGCGGCCCGGACCCAATCTCCCAGGCACGGCGTCGAGCACGACCAGCGTTCAGCGGTGGAGCCTGGCTCCATCCGCTGCAAGGCTGGTGCGATGGGCGGCGACTCTGTCGTCCGCCCATCCAGATTCGGTCACTCGATGTGACAAACGAGACGTCGCTCGTGCTGGGCGGTGGTCACCAATCGACACCCGAATCATGACCATCACTCGAATCTGCACCGTGGCGGCCTTCGCTGTCACGCTCCACACCTCCTCCGCATCTCAGGCGCCGATGGCCGGAACGCCGTCGATCCCGCAGGGCCTGCGTGTACCGATCCACGAATCGACGAGCCAAGCGGTCGCCCTGGGCGGCGCCCAGCCCGCCGACCGCACCGAGCTGTGGTCCGCCGGCGACACCTACAAGGCCTCCTTCCACGACGGCTTCGCCTTCGTCCCGTACCTCGGCAGCGACTATCCGCACACGCAGCAGTTCGCCTGGCGCACCATCGCCATCGAAGTCGGCGGCCAACCGCTGGTCGCACCGACCGGTGCCGCTGGCCACACGAGCGCGGAGTACCGCTACGAGTACGACCTGCGCAACGGCGTGGTCGAAGCGTACGACGTGGGCAGCGACGGCGTCGAACAGACCTTCCGCTTCGAGCGCCCGCTCGGCGACGGCGACCTGGTCGTCGTCGGGGCCGTGGACACCGCCCTGCGGGCCGAGGCGCGCGAGTTCGCGCACGGCAAGGTCGTGCTGCGCGACGACGTCGGCCGCCCGGTCATCGAGTACGGCGCCGCGGTCGCCTACGATGCCAGCGGCCGCAGCACGGCGGTCGACACCTGCGTGCGTGGAGACGAGCTGCGCTTGCGCGTCCCCGGCGCTTGGCTCGCCGGTGCGACCTACCCGGTGACGATCGACCCGCTGCTCACACGCGCCGTGCACTCCAGCTGGACCGGCTCCTTCGGTAACATCGCGAACGTCGACATCGGCCACGATCCGTCGCGCTCGTTCAGCGTCCTCGCTTTCGACCGCGCCACGTCGCAGACCGACTACGACGTGTGGGCGATCTCGGTGCAAGACGACACGAATGCGGCGTCCTCCCGAGTGCTGTTCACCGAGCTGTCGAGTAGCAACTCGTCGTTCGACCCGTGCGTAGCGCACGTGCGCAGCGCCGATCGCTGGGTGGTGGCCTACACCCGCCAGCAACGCGTACTCAACACGATCACCTCCGGCATCGCCTACCATGTCCACAACGCCAACGACCTCAGCACGCGCGCCGACATCCGCTTGGTGCCGCGTCCATCGGTCGCCGACGACCAGGACAGCCACCCCGACGTCGGCGGCAGCTTCGGCACGATCAGCTCGGGCAAGGCCTTCCTGGTGTTCCGCCGCAACCATCAACGCAGCTGGACGGACGGCACCAACAGCGAGGTGATGTACACGACCGTCGACATGGCGAGCGGACTGACGGGTGCACAGGACCTGGTGCCGCACATCGCCGTCGGCACGACGTACGACCGCGAGAACCCCTGCGTCAACCAGGTGAGCTCCGGGCGCGTCGATGGGTGGTTCGTGGTCTACCAGGAGTGGAATTCCACGATCACGGTCGACGAGGACTGGGACGTGAACGGCGTGCGCTTCGACGCCGACGGCAACCGGCAGACGGGAACCTACCGCGTCCGCAACAACACGCGAATCCACCAGCTACGCCCGGTGGTCGAGGGGTGCTTCGAAGGCACCGGCTCGCGGCCGCCGCGCTACATGGTCGGATTCGTGACCCTGGATGCGATCGCCTACCCGGGCAAGCGGGGCGGTGATGTCGGCACTGCAATCCAACTGGAGCGCGTCGATTGGCCGCTCGGCGGCGGCTACACGCGCACCGCCACGTTTGCGGTAGCGCGCTCGAGCACTCCTGTCTGGCAGCTCCACGACCTGGCTTTCGACCGCAGCACCGCCTGCCACTGGGCGGGCACGTTCGTCTACTTCCCGCAGGGACGCATCCACGTTGCGACCTTCGGCTACGACGCCGGGCGCATCGAGGAACTGATCGCACACACCCCGAACCAGGTCGACCTTGCCACCGCGTCGATCTGCTACTCGGCGCCGTCGGGCACCTTCCCCATGGCCTACGCCGATCAAGACCGTAGCGTCACCTCGCCACATCGGCTCTACGCGCGTGTGCTCACGCACCTGACCGAAGATCCGCCCACCGAGTTCGGCAGCGGCTGCGGCAACGGTCGCCTCGGGGTCCTCGGCCGCGTGCTGTCCGGCAACGAGTTCGCTCGCCTGCAGCTCACCCAGGCACAACCTGACTCGGTGGCGGTGTTCATGCTGGCTTTCGCCAGCGCTGACATCCCCCTCGATTTCCTCGGCGCTCCGGGCTGCACCATGCTGCTCGCCCCTGACCAGCTCCTGCTCAACCTGCCGCTGCAGGTCTCGAGCGCCGGCTCGGCGGTGATTCCGATGCCGCTGCCGACCAACCCCCTGCGCTTCGCCGGCCTGCTGCGTTGGCAGGCCGCCTACCTGGCGCCGGGCCTCAATCCGGCTGGCCTTGCCGCCACGCCAGGCCTGCTGACCCGGGTCCGCTGACCACGCGACCCGCCACCGGCAGCGCGCTCGGGCTCTAGCGCAGTGCGCGGTCGCCAGCCGGCTCGAAGGTCGCCTTGCCCACCACCGCGGGATGCAGGTGCTTGGCGCCGGCATCGGGGGTGATCGGCCCGCAGGCGCGGTCGAGGTGCAGCAGCACGGCGGTGTCGGCGTCCGGCACGAAGCGCCGCTGCGGCGTGAACGCCTCGCCGGTGTAGCGGGCTCCGCGCGAGATGCGCACTTCGTCGATGCGGCCGCGCAGGAACGACACCGGCTTGCCCTTGCTGTCCGTGTCGGCACCCACGTAGATCGGCAAGCGGTTGGTCTTGCGCTTGCCGCTGCCGGCCTTGCTCGCCACCAGCTTGCCGTCGATGTAGAGGCGCACCTCCTGGCCGTCGAACACGCCGGCCAGGTGATGCCAGGTGTGCGCGCGCAGCACCGGCTGCGCGACCTCGGCAGCCACGTACTTGCCGCCCACATGCACGAGGAACGCCGGCTTGCCCTCGTTGACGAACAGGCCGAAGCCGGAGGACTCGGTGTTGTTGATGAAGCCACAACGGCTCGGGAAGTCGTCGCCGCGCAGCATGCCCTCGACGGTGAACGGACCGTCGGGCAGGTCCACCTGCGGACCGTCGATGGCGACGCAGCCGGTGTCGCCGTCGAGCGCGAGGGCGATCTCCGCCTCCGGCACGGGCTGCGCGAGTTCCATGTCCAGGTCGACCTTGCGCACCACCTTGGGCATGGTGACGCGCACGGTGTCCCCTAGGTAGTCGACCCGGATCTCGACCGAAGGCCACTCGAACCAAGGATCGAGGGGTCGCGCCTGCCGACGCAGTGCGAGCGCGGCACGCCGCGTCTCGCCGGGCGGCACGGTCACGTGCAGATGCTCGGGCTGCGCGACGAAGGTGGGGTCGGCGCAGTCGAAGACGACCGTCGCCTCGATCGGCCGCGACGTCGGGTTGTGCAGGTCGTAGGCGCATTCGGCAGCGAGATCCCGCTCGGGCACGAGCGACACGCGGCCGTCCTGGCGCGGATCGAACTCGTCGGCCAGGAGTGCGACGTCGTGGCTGGTGGTGCCGGAGATCGAACGCGGATCGATCACCGCACCCACCGGGATGGTGGCGACGTCGATCGTGTCCTTGCGCACCGTGACGACGTTGACGTGGTGCAGATACCCGGCCTGCGGGGCGTCGGTGGCCAGGGTCGCCCCCACTGCCGCCAACGTGAAGTACTCGATGCCGTCCCGCTTGCCGTCGTAGCGGATGCGGTGGATGTGGCCGGCGAACACGGCCGTGACGTTGCCCGCTGCCTTCAGGAGCGCGTGCACACGCTCCCAGTCGTCGCCGTAGTCGGCCTTCTCGTGCCGCTTCAGCCAGCGCGGGTGGTGCAAGAACACGAACACGTGGTCAGCACCCTTGGTGCGCTGCAGGACGTTGCTCAGCCAACGGAACTGCGCGTCGCTCATCTTCTGCCCCGAGGCCTTGTTGAAGGTCCGCTCGCCGGTCTGCGGATCGCCTTCGTCGGAGTGCAGCGCGATGAACCAGCAGTTCTTGTGCTCGAAGGCGTACCACAGCGGGCCGAAGTGCTTCTCGTAGTTCGCGTCGTGGCTGGTGCGCTCCTTGTCGGGCCCCCGGTAGTAGAGATCGTGGTTGCCGGCCACCGGGAACCACGGGCACTTCAGCACACCCATGGTGCGCGAGTATTCGTCGGCCTGCTCCTGCCAGGCCGCGTCTTCGTTGTAGCCGTTCACCAGGTCGCCGACGGTGATGACGAAGTCCGGACCCAGCAAGTTGGTGTCCTCGACGGCCTGTGCCAGGATCTTGATGCCCTCGCGCGGGCCGCCGGTCCGGTCGCCGTACACCACGAAGTGGAAGGCACCGTCCTCTTGCGGCAGCGGGTGCAGCTTGGCCGACGGCCTGTCGGTGTCGAAGCGCGGATGCGTGACCGCCTCCTGTGCGCGCGAGAGGGCGCTCGAGACGATCGAGACGACGAGGAAGAACGAAGCGAAGGGGAAACGCGACATCGATGCTGACTTTGCCTGCGAGCAGAACAAGAGACGAGGCGCCGCGCGAGAAGGTACGCGAAAGAGCGCGGCGCCGCAGCCCCGCAGGGCGCGCCGTCCTGCCTCGGCGGGTCGCGCGATGGTCAGGCGCAAGTCTCCCGCCGTGGCCGCATCGCGAAGGCTACAGGCGACGGGAGGGCGACCCCTCGGCGTCGGTCGCCGGCGGGCCGATCGGGCCCCGCCGCGTCCTCGGGACGGCGGCGGAGTCGCGCGGGCCTCACGTCCCGCCGCGTCGCAGCGAGCGAGCGCTCACTGGATCTGGGCGACGACCGTGTCGGACAGCAGGACGCCGCCGAAGCACGTGCCGCTCCCGACCGCCACGCCCTGGAAACCGACCTGGCCGCCCAGCAGCACCGCCGAGCACGGGACGTCGAGGTCGACGGCCGGGGGCGCTTGGACGAAGTCGACCACCCCGAGCCGGCAGGTCGTGCCGCTGCAGATCGGCACGTTCCACGCCGGGTTGATGCTGCCGATCAGCAGCACGTTGGCCAGCGCCGCCACCTGGATGTGCTCGCCGAGGCCCGGGCGTCCGCTGTAGGTGATGTTGACGCCGCCGCACCCGGTGGCCAGCGTCGAGAAGCCGCCGCCCCTCACGCCGTCGTAGAGTTGGGCGCGGATCTCGTTGTTGCTGGTGCCGTTGGCGTCGCTCCATGCGAAGCAGTAGCGAGCCGAGCCCGGAGTGGTCGGGTCGTGCACCTCGAAGTGGCTGCACACGGCGCCGCCGGTCTCCACCGTCGAGCGGTAGGCGACCTGCACGCGGTTCTCGGTGATGCCCAAGGTCCACGACGCTCCCCCGGTGGGCAGGGCGTGCAGCGCGGTGGCGCGCACGTCGAGGTCGCCGGTGTCCTGGTAGTCCTCGCCGTAGGTCACCACGAACCTGCAGCCGTCGCTCGCCACGCGCGGCCGGTACTGGTCCCAGCCGATGTGGCTGCCGCCTTCCAGCGTGTGCAGGTTCGTCACCGGGCTCACGGCGGCACTGGTCTGGTCGCACAGCACCACCTTGACGTCGTTGGTGTCGCCGCCATCGACCAGATAGCCCTGCTCCCAGGCCACGAGGTAGAGTCGATCGGCAGGCGCCACGCCGCGGGTGACCGTGGACACGCTCGGGTACGAGACCAGCACGTCGCCGCTGGCCGCGAGGAAGTCGACATCGAGAGCTCCGTCCCAACGCATCAGGCGCCCGCGCACCTCCGACCCCGTGGACACCCGCCGCTTGTAGACGACCATCGCCTTCTGCGACAACGCGTCGGGGAACGGCGCGCCCATGCTGCTGCTGATCTGGGGCATCTCCTCGTACGCGCCGGAGTTCTGGATCAGGATCTCCGAGGTCCCGAGCGCCACCGGGTCGGCCGCGGCCGTGAACTGGCGCGCGTGGATGTCGTGGTCGGTGCCCGTGTACACGCGCTCCCAAGCGACCGTGAAGTAGGTGGGGCCGACCAGGTGCGGGTCGCCGGCCACGTCGGGACGGATCTTGTCACCGATGTTGCCGGTGCTCGCCGACGACAGGGTGACCGGGTTGCCGGTCGCGGTCGAGCCCGTGGCGCGCGTGCGGCCGCGGATCGAGAACGGCGCGACGTTGCCGTTGCTCACCTGAGCCACCACCAGGTTGCGGTTGGCGATGTTGTTGTTGGCGATGCGCGGTGCCTGCCAGGACTCGGCCGACGTCGTATCGATGATCGCCTGGCTGCCGGCGACGACCTGACCCGTCATCCCGTCGAGCTCGTAGGTGTAGACGTCGCTGTCGGTTGCCGAGAAGACCAGCTCGCACGACACCATGTAGCGCCCGGACGAGAGGTCGTAGGTGACGTCGGCGTCCTTCAGCGTGCGGCTGTTGGAGGTCACGGTGCCGAACGTCCCCACGAGCGGATCGACCACCAGCGGCAGAGCCGCCACGCGGACGAACTCGGCCGGCACGGTGAGGGTGAGCGCGCCCTCGCGCCAGGTGCGCTCCACCACGCAGCGCCGGCCCACCGCATCGATCGCCGTCGCCTTGCCGTAGGTCACGCCACCCGCGGCCGCCGCGAAGTGCATGTCCTCGCCGTCAGCTCGCGCAGCCAGATCGGTGGCCACCGACAGCTCGAGCACGAGCTCACCGCGCGCTGGCAGCGACAGCAACTCGAACGACTGCTCCAGACCTTGCGGCCTGGCGTCGTAGCGAACCCGCACGCTGCCATGGTCGAACACCACACGATCGCCTTCGCGCACCGGAACGGGCGCACCACGCAGCGACAGGAACCGGCCCGCGGCCGCGGCGCGCAGCAGGTTGAAGGTCACCGGCCGGTTGCACGGGGCGTCGCTGCCGAGGAACGGCACGTAGGTTGCCATGCCACGCGCGAAGCCCGCCTTGTAACTCGCGGCAGCCACCCAGACCTCGCCGGTTGCGGGCGCATCCCAGAGAACGGTCGAGGACGAAGCGAAGGGGTCGACCGCCGCACCTGCGCCGGCGGCAGCGACGGGCTTAGCAGCCGCGCGACCGAGCGCACCGCGCACGCGCTCGACCGGAGGCACCCACGGTTCCGTCGGCCCGCGCTTGGGGTCGACCTGGTGGACGCGAGGGGCGGGCGCCGGCTTGCGCTCGTGCTCCTGCGCCGCGACCGTCGGGGCGACGAACCAAGCTGCCAGGGCGAAGACATGGATCGAAGGAAGGGGACGTCGTGACGGATGGGCCATAGCAACCCATCCAGCGCGCGGCATCACCCCGATCCGTCGCCGAAATCTCGCGATGGCCGGACGACGGGGGTCGTCGGACATCGTGCCAGAGTTGCAGCGCGTGGAGCGAAGCTCCACCGCTGAACGCTGGCTCCGCGGCGCACACCGGCGCTCGGCGGTGGGGCGGCTGCTGCGGAGCGCCCGCCGTCAGCGGCCGCGGCGCCGCGGCGACGATCCTGGCCCCGAGCCCTGCGGCGGTGCGCCGAGCGCGCCCGGCCGCGGCCCGCGCCCGCGGCCGCCGCGGCCCGGTCCCAACGGGCGCGGATCGACCCCGAACCGTGCCAACGGGTGAGCCATCATCGCCAGCTCGCGGTGCAGGTGCGAATCCTCGTGGCGCTCGACCTGCCGGTAGAGCTGCGCCAGACGCTCGTTGATCCAGAAGTTGTCGGGAGCGTGGCCGTGCGCCGCCGCCAGGCTGGCGATGCCATCGGTCTGGGCGCCCTCCGCCAGCAGCGCGAGGCCGACGAGTTCGAGGGTCTCGGCCGGCGTCGCCTCGACATCGAGGGCCGCGCGCTGCACGCGCAACGCCGCCATGTCGTGCGCCGCCCACGCCGCGCGCACCCGCACGCGCTCGGCATCGGCGTCGAGTTCGTCCAAGGCTGCCAGCACGGCCGCCGGCTGCACCCGCGCCGTGTTGGCGGAGACCGCAGCCATGAAGGCGAGCTCCTGCAGCGCCCGTAGCAGCGTCGGCTGCACTTCCGGATCGACCGCGCGCACCCGCGCCGCGAGATCCAACGGCGACGCGCCGACGTCGATGTCGGCAGCGCGCAAGGCGTCGGCCACTTCGACCAGCATCGGCCGGCCCTCGGGTCCGCCCCCGGGCAGCAGCGCCTTCAGCACCGACAGCTCGATGGCCGCGTTGCGCTGCAAGCGCGTCACGCGGCCGGCGGCGTCCTCGACCGCCGCCGCAGTCACCGCGTCCGGCGTGCCGGCGCGCAGCGCCGTCCGCGCCTGCTCGACCGCCACGGCGGCCGCCGCCAGATCACCGGCCGCGACCCGCTGCCACGCCTGACCTAGGGCCGCGGACACCTCACGCGTCGTCGATTCGACCCGTCGGCGGTAGGCGACGTAGAAGACCGCGGCGGCGACCACGAACGCCAGCGCGGTCAGCCCGAGTGCCACCGTCAAGCGCCGCCGTTTGCGCTCCTCGATGACCCGCGCCTCGGCGGCCGCCGCCTCGATGCGCGCGGTGTCGGCACGGGCGTCGACGGTGGCGAAGTAGTGCGCGACCGCCTCGCTCACCGCGGTCGCCGAACTCGGGCGCGCCGCCGGAGTGCGTTGCAGGCACTGCTCGGCCAGCGCGCACAGGGCGGGGTCGGCGCCGCATGCCGACAGCCGCGCGTACGCCGGCTCGAGCATGCCCGCACGCGCCTGCGCCAGCAGGTCGTCGCCGATGTAGGGCGGTCGTCCGGTGAGGATCTGGCACAGGATGGCGCCGAGCGCGAAGACATCGGCGCGCGCGTCCAACGTCTGGATCTCGCCGGCGGCTTGCTCGGGCGGCATGTAGGCGGGCGTGCCCAGAACCGTTCCGGCGATCGAGACCGAGCTGTCCGAGGTCGTGGCCACGCTGCCGGCCGTGGCGGCGGCGTCGCCGCGGCCGAGTACCTTGGCGAAGCCCCAGTCCATGACCAGCACCTCGCCGAACTCGCCCACCATCACGTTGCCCGGCTTGACGTCGCGGTGGACGACGCCGCGGGCGTGGGCGTAGGCGATCGTCTCGCACACGCGCGCGAACACCGACAACAGGCGCGGCAGGTCTTCGCCGGGGTCGGGCCGCGCGTCGAGGCGTGCCGCCAGCGTCTCGCCCTGCACCAGCTTCATCGTGAAGTACGGACGCTGCCGCAGGTCGAGCCCCAGTTCGTACACGGGCACGATCCCCGGGTGCTGAAGCTGGCCGCCGATCTGCGCTTCCTCGACGAAGCGTTGCAGCATCGACGCGTCGTCGGCGTGCTCCTCGTGCAGGACCTTCACCGCGACGTCGCGCCCGAGGTCGTGGTCGTGGGCCAGCAGGACCACGCCGACGCCGCCTCGAGCCAGCTCGCCGAGCGGCCGGTAGCGGCCCTCGCCGCCGCCGGCCCAGTCCACGCTGCGGCGCTGCAGACGGAGTGGCCGCGCGTCGGTACCGAGATCGCGCAGCGCCACCTGGACCTTGCGCCCCGCACGCAGGTGGATGCTCTGCATGAGCAGGCTCGGGGCCTGGCCTTCGGCAGCCGCGTAGGCGTGCCGGAGAGCGCTGTCCCACGCATCCGGCTGGCTCGCATCGACTCCGCTCGCGTCGCCCTCGCTGTCGAGCGGGGCCTCACGGTCCGCATCGCCCGCATCCGGGTGATCCGAATCGGGAGCGCCGGCGGCCGCTCGATGATCGCTCGACACCTCGGGCTCTCCGGCCGAGGACTCGTTCTCGCGCGGAAAATCCGTCATGAGAGCACGGCGACGATCTCCTGGCACTCGCGCTCGACGTCGGCGGCGGTGCCCCGGCAGTGCAGGGCAACCTCCGCGCGCAGCGCCTTCTTGAACTCCTCGCGCGCCCGCGCGTACTCCCGGTGCACGCGCTCGGCGGGCTGCTGCAGCTGCTCGGCGATGGCGCGGATCGGCATGCCCTCGGCGAAGCGCAGGCGCAGGATGTCGACACGACGCACGGCGTCGGGTCCCGATGCCTCCGCCCACGCTCGCTGCCGCTCGGCGGCGCGCGCCACCATGCGCTGCGCCCAAGCCAAGTCGAACTGGCGCGACATCGTCTGCTGGTCGGCGGGCAGCACCTCCAGAACCGAAGGCGTCTGCGCCCGGCGCACGCGGCTCTGCGCCGCGCGCTCCTCGTAGCGCAGGGCCACGTTGCGTGCCACGCCGAACAGGAACGCACGGAAGGTCGGCGTGCGCGCCGCGTCGAGGCGCGACAGCGCGCCGCCGCTGCGGAAGAGGTCGAGGAACACCTCCTGCACGGCGTCGTCGACCAGCGACAAGACACCCAGGCCGCGCCAACGCCGTACCAGGAACGCGCGCACGATGCCCAGGTAGGTCTCGGCGAAGACGCGTGCCGCCCGGGGCTCGCCGGCAGCGGCAGCATGGACGACGGTCCAGCAGGTCTCGGCGGGTACGGACATCAACGGAGGGCCCCGGACACACGGTGCCAAGGCAGGAATCTAGCGGAGGTGCGGGTCATGCGGACAGACCGAAGCCAGGGGAGGAAGCGCACCATCGGGCGGAGCAAAGGATCGGCGGCTCCGGTCGTCGGGTGCCATGGCTGGAGCGCAGAGAGCGGCCCGAGCGTGCGCTGAACCAGCGTTCAGCGGTGGAGCCTGGCTCCATCCGCTGCACGGCTGGAGCGATGGGCGACGACCTCGGTCGACCGCCGATACGCATTTTCGTCGCGAGATTCGCGGACCGGGTGGAAGCACAATGGTCCCTCTGCCAGGGTCGAGACGATCGCGCGCAGCGATCGCACTGGAAACCCCGACATGCTCGAACATCGCTCACGTACCGCCGCGGCCTTCGGCGCGGTCGCGCTCGTCTCCGCCGCTTTCCTGTCCGCGCAGGGCCCGCCCCCGCCGCTGCTGCCGCCGCCGGCTCCGCCGCAGAACCCGGTGACCACGGCCAAGACCAACCTCGGCAAGACGCTGTTCTGGGACGAGCAGCTCTCCTCGTCGCGCACCATCGCCTGCGCCACGTGCCACATGCCCGAGGCCGGTGGCACCGACCCACGCACGGGCACGGCGCTGCACCCGGGGCGCGATGGACGCACCGGCACCCCCGACGACGTGTTCGGCTCGCCGGGCGTCATCGAGCACGACGCCGGCGGCGGCTGCGTGCACAACGCGACGTTCGGGCTGTCGCCCCAGGTGACCAGCCGGCGCGCGCCCCCCGCGATCATGGCAGCCTACGCCCCGCTGCAGTTCTGGGACGGACGCCGCAACGGGATCCTCGTCGACCCCGCCACCAACTTGGTCGTCATTCCGGGCGGTGGCGCCCTGGAGAACCAGGTCCTCGAGCCGCCGTTGAGCCCGATCGAGATGAACCACGCCGGTGTGTCGTGGAGCGAGCTCGAGCAGCGCCTCGCTGCCAGCAAGCCGCTGGCGCTGGCGACCGACCTGCCGGCCGCACTCGCGACGTGGCTCGGGCAGCGCAACTACCCCGACCTGTTCCAGGAGGCGTTCGGCTCACCGGCGATCACGGCGGTGCGCGTGGCCATGGCGATCGCCACCTACGAGCGCTCGCTGGTCCCCAACCAGGCGCCGGTCGACCAGCAAGCCATCACGCCCCTGCCGCCCCTCGAGGCGCGCGGCCAGCAGATCTTCACCGGCGTCGGGCGCTGCATCGGCTGCCACGGCGCACCGCTCTTCTCGCGTCCTGCCGCCTTCTTCCACATCGGCGTGCGGCCGCCGCAGGAAGATCCCGGCCGCGGCGCCATCACGTCGGCGCCGCAGGACAACGGCGCCTTCAAGGTGCCGTCCCTGCGCAACGTCGGCCTGCGCACGCGCTTCTTCCACAACGGCGGCAAGGTCAGCCTGGAAGAGGTCGTCGACTTCTACACGCGCGGTGGCGACTTCCGCAGCCCCAACATCGCCATCCAACCCTTCGCGCTCTCGCCACAGGACCGCACCGCGTTGGTCGCGTTCCTGCGCAATGCGCTGACCGATCCCCGCGTCGCCCAGGCGTTGCCGCCGTTCGACCACCCGACCTTGAACTCGATGAGCGGGCGCGGCGCGCGCACCTACGGAGTCGCCACACCCGGCAGCAGCGGCCGCCCGCCGCGCGTGCTCGCGCCGGAGCCGGCGGTGCTCGGCAACCCGACCTACCGCCTGGCCATCGACGACGGCGTCGCCGGCGCCCCCGCCTTCCTGCTCCTCGACACCGCCCCCGGTCAGGCCACCCTGCTCGGGGTGACCTTCAACGTCGGTCTCACGCCCTCGATGCTCGCGGTGTCATTGGGCGCGCTCGCCGGCGGTGCGGGTGTGCCGGGATGGACGTCGTTCTCCCTGGCGTTGCCCGACGATCGGGCGCTGGTTGGCGCCTCGGTCTACTTGCAGGCGATCGCTGTCGACCCCTTGCTGGCAACCGGCCTGAGCGCCAGCGCCGGGGTGCAGGTGACCTTCTTCGCCGAACGCTGATGCGCCACCGAGGCGCCGTCGAAGTCGCCTAGAATCCTCGGCACGGCGCGAAGCGACGTTGAACCGCGAGGGTTCGCGGTCCGGGTCGGACGCGCCCAACCCTGGATCAAGCCATGCCACGACTCCTCCTCGCGGTCCGCACCCTATCGCTCGCGGCCCTGTCGCTCGCGACGCTGTCCCTCGCGGCACTTTCCCTCGCGGCACTGTCGCCAGCGCTCGCCGCCCAGACGCCGCCCTGCCTGTCGCTGAACGACGGCACCAACGCGGTGTCCGGCAACGTCACCGGCTACGGCTTCGCCGGTCCGGACAGCCGCGCCTGGCAGTTCTCGCCGCCGCAGAACCTCACCGTCGAGAGCGCGCAGATCTACACGGGCAACACCTTCTTCAGCCAAGACATGCGCCTCGAGATCTGGAGCGACAACGGCGCCAACCTGCCGCTCGCCGCGCTCGGGGGCGGCGCGTGGAAGATCTCGACCAGCACACCAAGGGGCTGGCAGGGCACCAACTTCGATCGGCCGGTCGCCTTGGGCCAAAGCCTGCTCTATTGGCTGGTCTGGACCGAGCCCGGTACCAGTCTGCTGCCGATCGAGCCCGGCGGCGTGTCGACACCGACCGCCCTGTCGATCGCCGGCGGCGTCTGGCAGACGCAGGGCGCCCAGGCGCCGAAGTTCCGCCTCTTCTGCAACCTCCTCGACGCGCAGAGCGTGACGCCGAACGGCGCGCCCTGTCCGAACGCCGCGGGCCTCGGCACGGCGCTCACCAACCAGGCGCCGACCATCGGCAACGCCGACTTCCTGGTCGACGGCACCGGCTTTCCGGCCAACGTGCCGGCAGTGATGATCGTCGGCTTCACCCCCGGCTGGATCAGCATCCCGGTACCCGGCGGCCCACCCGGCTGCCAGCTGCACACCGACCCCTTCCTGCTGTTCGCCGGCGCCACCGGCAACGGCAACGTGCGCCAGTCCACGGGATCGTCGGGACACTCGTTCTTTCCCCTGCCGATCCCCAACGTCGCCGCGCTCAACGGCCTCTTCGTGAGCGTGCAGATGGCGGCCGTCGACGTCAGCTTCAGCGTGCCGGTGCCGCTGGTGACGTCGAACGCGCTGCAGCTGCTGCTGTACTGACGAGCCGTCTCCTCGCGAAGCGGCGGCAGCTGGCGTCCCCGGGCTCGCCGACACAGCTATGCTGCCGCGATGCGCGTGCGAAGCCTGGGGGTCGTCGCCGGAGTTGGTCTGATCGCCGTAGTGGTCGCGCTCGCCGTCCGAAGACCGGGCACCGACCACGCCGTGGTCGCTGACGCGACACCGTCCGCGGCGACATCGCCGGAGACCGTCGAGCCGCCGCGGTCAGGCCGGCGCGACGCACTCGCCGCATCCCCAACGTCGAACAGCCGCAGCCTGCGCGTCACCGTCGTCGACGCCCTCACGCAGACGCCGGTCGCGGGCGCGACCGTGTTCCTTGCCCCGGCACCTGACGAGGCCAGCTTCGACGACGCACGGTGGTCTACCTTCGAACGAGTCCGCGACGACCCCGAGGCCATGGCACGTGCCTTCGGTCAGGTCCGACAGACGACGGCCGACGGCACCGTGACGCTCCAGGTCGACCAGAGCATGCCGGCGCGCAGGGTCATCGCCCGCGCCGGAACGCGGTACGGCGAAGTGTCGGTCGGTGCCGCGGCAACAGTGGTGCACATCGACCTGATCGAAGACCGCGCTCTGCACGTGGAGGTGATCGGTCCACATGGGCGCGGAGTGGCCGGCGTCCAACTCGCCCTGGCTTTGCGCTGGGCTGATCGCGGCAAGGAGCACATGCAGCCTCTCGGGCGCACGGATGCGGATGGCCGACTCGCAGTCGGTCACCTGCAGGTGCCGTTGGCCGGAGTTCAACGCCTGCACGATGGTCCGCCGACGGCGGCGCGCTTGCAGCCGAGGGTGCCGGGGTTGGCGCACCCTGGGCTGGCACTCGATCTCACCCAGCCTCTGCCCGATCCGGTGCGCATCGTGCTGCCAGCCACCGGCCGCCTCCTGGTCGAACTGGGCTGGCGCGGCGAAGTCCGCCCGAGTTGGTTCTTTGCAAGCGTGCAGGAGGTCGACGCTGCCGGTCGCGACGCCACACCCTCCTTCCACCAACGCGAGTCGGCACGGCCCGGGTGCGCTGACATCGAATTCGCGCCGATAGGCCTCGGCGCGCGCTTCCGCGTGGAAGCCCAAACCTTTGCCGGCCCACTCCCCGCGCGCGTGGGCGTAGGCCCCGTCCGCCCCGACCAACCGGCCGTGTTCCACTGTGAGCTCGACGACGACCAACCCGTGCTGGTGGCGGCATTGACGGGGGCCGACGGCACCGCGGCGATTGACGCCACAATGCAGATCCGCCTGGACGCGGGCGCCCAAACCCGCTTCGGGGTCGCGGCGCTCGATGCCCAGGGGCGTCTCTTCCTGCCCCTCGAGCGTCGACTCGCCGGCGCGGAGCTGCGTACCGTCGAGATGGTGCGGTCGCACCGCGGCCACCTCACGCGTTCGATGCTGCGCGTGGAGCCGCACCGCGCCATCCCGAACGGCGCTCTCGACCTCGGACCGCTGCGCATGACGATCGCACCTCTCGTCGCCGCCGGCACCATCCGCAACCAAGTCGGACTGCCCCGTCGCGATCTGCCGGGCGAGGTACGGCCGGCAGCCAGCGCCCATGACTCGGCAGGCCGACGACTCCTGCTGCACCGGGAGACGCCGGATCTCGGGCGCTTCGCGCTCTACGGCCTGGTCGACGACGAGGCCCTCGAGTTCGTGTACCACGAGAACGGGCCGGGCACACCACCTCCGATCTCGTTCCGCCGCGGGGCCACCGATGTCGACCTGGTCGTGTTCGAGCGCGCCGAAGTGCGTGCCGAGGTCGCCCACGACCTTCCACTCTCGGCCATGCGCCAGCTCCGCATCGATGCGCTGGGCCCCGCGCCGCGGACGACGCGAACGACCGGCTCAGGGACGTCACCCCGGCCCAACGGCCACGTGCGCCTGCGCGTCGGCCCACTCGACCCCGGCACCTACACGATCGCCGTGATGCTCGCCGGCGACCCGACGCCGCTGGCATCGCTGCCCGACGTGGTCGTCGGCATCGACCGCCCGCCGGACCAGCGCTTGTTGCACCTCGACGTGCGCAGCCGCGTGCGCCTCGTGCGCGTGGACCTCCTGGACGGCGCCGCCCAGCCGGCACGAGCGAGCGGTAGCCTGCGCATCCAGGACCCGTTCGTGTCTTCTTCCTATCCGATCGACGTCGACGATGGTCGTGCCCGCGTGCCGATCGGAAGCGCCAAGGTGGACGCGACGCTGCGTGTCAGCGACTTCGCCACACAGGTCGTGCGCGATCTCGACTCCGACCGCGTGGTGACGCTCGCCTCGAGCACCACGGTGCGCGTGCGCGTCTCGCCGCCGCTCGCGCTTCCCGGCGGCGTCACCCTGAAGGCCTTCGTCCGCGACACGGCGCTGCCGCCGAACCCGCTCTTCGCCGACCGCCAGGCAGGCTCGCCCATCGCGTCGCAGGAGTTCGAGTTCGGGTTGGCCCATGCCGGCACCTACGCGCTCACCCTCGTCTTGTCCTCGCGCAGTGGCACGACGAGCGTCGCGCTGCCGGCACACCCGGCCACCGCCCTGCTGCCGTCGCCGAGCGGCGAGCCCGTGCCGTGCACCGTGGAACCCGCCGCCCTCGCGCGCGCCCTCGCCGAGCTGGCCAAGTAGCCGGCGGCCTCGAGATTCCGCGACCGCTCCCCGGCTCGCCGCCGCTGGAGGGGGTGACCGCGCACCACCGTGCGGACACGAACCTCGAAACGAATCGGCAACAAGTCATGAATCCCTTCCGCCTCCAGCGCTCTCTCGCCGCTCTCCTCGCCGCCCTGGCCTCCCCGCTCTTGGGTCAGTCCCTCTCGGCCGACGTCGTGCGCAACTCGGACGACACCGTCACCTACAGCTTCGACATCGCGGGTCCGCCCGGTGGCATCGGCTTCGTGTTCGTCACTCCGCACCTCCTCCCGGCGCCTCTGCCGACCCCGTACGGTCCGCTGTTCCTGGACCCCGTGTCGATGGTCTCGCTCGGCAACGTCGCGCTCGATCCCGCGGGCCAGGGGCGCCTGCAGCTGAGGGTGCCGATGGCGACGGTCAACGGCCTGTGCGTGTGCGCGCAGGCCCTCGTCCTCGACAGCCGTCTGACGCCGCGCCTGACCCTCGACTGGGGTGGTGCGTTGCGGGAGGAGTCGCCCCGCGACGACCCCGAGAGCCTGGCGTGGAGCACGGGCGGCGGCGACCTGGTGCGGGTGCAGTTCCAGGGCCAGTCGCAGTTCCACAGCATCAAGTTCCGTGACGCGTCGGGCCAGATTCTCGGCGAGTGCACGCTGCAACGCGGGCCCAACGGCATGACGCAGGTGCGCGAGTTCCGCCTAAGCCGACCGCTGCGCGCCGACGACACCTACGAGACGTGGGAGAGCGACGACGGCGAAGCGTGGACCCTGAACCGGCAGGCACGCCGCGTCGGCGGCTGACCTCGCGGCACGCCGGCAGCGCACGCCCCTCCACCGGCCAGACCTCCCTACACCAAGTCGGAGTCGCCGAGGGTGAAGTAGAGGCGTTGGCGGTAGAAGGGCACGTCGTGCCGGTAGGGCACGATCGCCACGAAGTAGGGCGAGCCGAGGACGCGGAAGCCGAGGTGCTGCCACGCGAGGAAGCGCGGGTCGACCTGCGAGAACACGGTCGCCAGCACCTGGCAGCGGTCGCGGTTCGCCTGCTGCTCGAGGTTGGCGACCAGCGCCTGCGTGACGTCCTCGTCGGCGGCGGGCGCCAGCCAGTCGACCAAGAAAGCCGTGTGCGGCCGAATGAGGTCGCCGACGGTGTAGACCGCGACCCCGCGCAGCGTGCCCGACGTACGGCTGCGGCACTCGTAGAGGCGGTAGGCCCGATCCGGACACTCTCCGTAGCGCCAGTTGAGGTAGGCGGCATCGCGTACGAGACACACTTGCAGCTCGCCCCGCAGCGCTGCGAACAGCGCGTCGACGTCGTCGCCGAAACGATCGACCCGGCGAACCTCGAGCCCGGGCGGAGCCGCACGCGGGGCGAAGCCAGCGCCGCCGTGGTCGTGGAACAAGAAGTCCCAGTCGCGGCCCACCGAGTAGCCGAGGTGCTTGCTTCCGTACTTCCACGCCGGAATGGGCCAGCCGAAGAAGAACACCGCCTTGGTGTCGTCGTCGCCGCAGTAGCGGTCGTGGTAGCGCTTGCCCAGGGTCACGAACAACCCCGGCGGCGGGCCGAGGCGCCGGTGCTCCGGACGCACGACCAGGTCGACCCCTTGCGCGCAGCGCAGAACGCGGTCCTCGATCCAAACCCGGTACGGAATCGCGGCGTAGGTGCCGACGATGCCATCGTGGTCGTGCTCGGCGACGACGATCTGGCGTTCCGGCAGGGGGCCGCTGGCGAACTTCCAGCGCCAGTGTGCCAAGCCCTGCAGCCGCCCCCCTCGGCCGGGTTCGCCGAACACGTGGTTGTGGCAGGCGACGATGCCCGCCTCGTCTCCGGGTCGGTAGGGCCGCACGACCACCGGCCCGAACCGTTCCTCGGTCACCCCGCTCGCCCCTCGCGCTTGGCCGCCACGGCCGCGAACCACGCGCGTAGCGCCGCCGGCCCCCGGTAGGCGGGGAACAGATCCCGTTCGACGAAGCGGACCGGCGTGTAGGTCGGATCGGTCGCGTGCGTCGCCGCCAGACGCGACCAGTGCAGGCTGGGCCGGCGGTGGTGCAGGTCGTGGTAGCCGGCGTTGTAGTTGAGGGCGTTGTGGATGCGGCAAACGAACGTCCGTGCCCCGTGGCGATCGTCGCCGACCTGTGTGCGCCAGTGCTGCAGGTAGTTCACCGAGCCGAGTGCCATGCCCGACGCGGCGTAGGCGCAGGCGTGCAGCGCCGCCCAGGGCCACACCCCGAACACGGTCGCGACCGTCAAGTGTGCCGCGACGAACACTGCCAGGGTGAAACCGAGCTCCCGCAGCTCGCGCGGCCGCCGGTCGCGCAGGATGCCACTCACCGTGTCCATCACGAACAGGGGCAAGTACACCACCTGGTAGTAGCGGTAGCCGACCGGCCGGAACGGGGCGACCGCGCGGCGGAAAGCGAAGGGCGACGAGTGATCGTCGCCGGTCCACGGCGCACGGTGGTGGCTGCGCGCGTGCTGCTTGCGCCAGCAAGCCATCGGGATGCCGCACAGGAACAGCAGCACGAGGTCGAGCACGCCGTTGCAGACACGGTTGCGGAAGATCGCGACGTGGCCGTGGTTGTGTTCCACGGCCACCAGGTGCACTGCCAGGAACACCGCCAACGGCAGCCACAGGCACGAGTGCGCGTAGGTGGCGGAGAACACGAGCGCGGTGAGCCCCACGTGGGCGAGAGCGACGAGATCGGAGCGTTCGCGCAGGACAGAGACTCTCGAGGGCATCGCGTGTCGGTGCGGGGCCGGGGGAATCGGAGGGTGGCGGGCAGTGTAGCTGCTGGCCTGGGCGAGCGCCGCCGCGGGTAGCCACCGCAGACAGACACCGCCAGAGCCACGGGCCGCCAAAGGATGCCCGGCCGGTTCCTACCACCATCGCCAGCGCACCTTTGACACGCGCGCCGCGGGCCCGCACCGTAGCAGGCGATGCGCCTCGCACGTCTCTCCCTCCTGTTCGCCGCGCTCGCGCCGCAGCCGCGCGCGCAGACCAAGCTCCTGCGCTTCCCCGACATCTGCGGCGACGTCGTCGCCTTCTGCTACGCCGGCGACCTTTGGCTGGCGCCGGCGGCCGGCGGCACCGCCACCAGGCTCACCGCCCACCCCGGCCTCGAGTTGTTCCCGAAGTTCTCCCCCGACGGCAAGTGGATCGCGTTCACCGGCCAGTACGACGGCGACGAGCAGGTCTACGTGGTCCCCGCGCGCGGCGGTGAGCCGACCCAGCTCACCTTCTATCCGGCGCGCGGGCCGTTGCCGCCGCGCTGGGGCTACGACAACCAGGTGTACGGGTGGACTCCCGACGGCAAGGCGGTGGTGTTCCGCTCGCTGCGCGAGGGCTGGACGCTCACCGACACGCGTCTGTACCTCGCACCGCTCGCCGGCGGCGCCGCGACGGCGCTGCCGATGCCCGTGGCCGGCGGTGGCGAGCTGTCGCCCGACGGCAGCAAGGTCGTGTACTCGCCGCTCACGCGCGACTTCCGCACCTGGAAGCGCTACGAGGGCGGCTGGGCCCAGGACCTCTACGTGCTGGACCTCGAAAGCAAGGAGCTCACGCCGGTCGCGCACAGCCCGCGCACCGAGCGGGACCCGATGTGGATCGGTGACAAGGTCTACTTCTGCTCCGACCGCACCGGCACGCTCAACCTATTCGAGTGGGAGGTGGCGACGCAGAAGGTGACACAGCTCACCGACAGCACGACCTGGGACGTGCGCTGGCCGTCGCGCGGCGAGGACGGCGAGATCGTGTACGAGAGCGCCGGCGAGCTGTACGTCTTCGACACCAGGACGCGCGCCGACCGCAAGCTCGACGTCTTCGTGCCCGACGACGGCACCGCGTCGCGACCGAGCCACCTGAACGTGGGCGGTCAAGTGCGCGGCTTCGAGCTCAGCCCCAAGGGCGAACGCGCCCTCCTGATGGCGCGCGGCGACGTGTTCAGCGCCCCCATCGAGAAGGGGCCGACCCGCAACCTGACCCGCACCTCCGACGCGCACGACCGCCAGGGCGAGTGGTCGCCCGACGGCACGCGCATCGCGTTCGTCTCCGACCGCAGCGGCGAGGACGAGATCTGGCTGGTGGCACAAGACGGCAGCGCGCCGCCGGCGCAGCTCACCAGCGGCCACCAGGCGATGATGTACGGGCTGCACTGGGCACCCGACAGCAAGAAGATCGCCTTCCACGACTGCACCAACCGTCTCTACGTCGTCGACGTGCAGAGCAAGGCGGTCACCGAGGTGGCGCGCAACCGCGGCGGCAGGCTCGGCGACTACTCGTGGTCGCCCGACTCGGGCTGGCTGGCGCTCAGCCTCACCGGTGCCAACGAGCTGCGCTCGATCTGGCTGTGGAGCGCGGACAGCGGCCTGCGCCAGGTGACCGACGAGCTCTGGAACGCCGCCGAGCCGGTGTGGGACCCCGACGGCAAGTACCTGTTCTACCTGTCCGACCGCGAGTACCAGCCGCAGCTGTGGTCGAACTACGAGTGGAACTTCGCCGTCGACCGCACCACCGGCATCTTCGCTCTCGCCCTGCGCCAGGACGTGACGCATCCGTTCCCGCCCGAGAGCGACGAGGTCACGGTGGCCGGGGCCGACAAGGCCGAGAAGAAGGAACCGGGCGACGGCGCTGCCGCGAAGGACACGCCCAAACCGGTCGAACCAGTGCGCATCGACCTCGAGGGACTCGGACAGCGCGTCGCGCGCGTGCCGGTGGACGCCGATGACTACGGCGGCTTGAGCGTCAATGCCAAGCACCTGTTCTACGTGCGCACGGCAGCGGGCTACTACGGCCGTGACAGCGTCAGCAAGCCGCAGCTCATGGTGTTCGAGCGCGACAAGCGCAAGGCCAGCGTGCTGGCCGAGGACTGCCAGGCCTACGTGCTGAGCGGCGACGGCCAGAAGATCCTGGCGCGCAGCGAGGGCAAGCTCGTGTTGCTCGAAGCCAAGGTCGGCGGCGGCGACAAGAAGACGGTGAAGACCGACGAACTCGCCGTCGACCGTATCCCGCGCGCCGAGTGGGAAGAGGTCTTCCGCGAGGTGTGGCGGCGCTTCCGCGACTTCTTCTACGTCGAGAACATGCACGGCTACGACTGGGCGGCATTGCGTCAGCAGTACGAAGCCCTGCTGCCCTACGTCGCCCACCGCAGCGACCTCAACTACGTGATCGGCGAGATGATCGCCGAGCTCAACGCCGGTCACTCGTACGTGGCGGGCGGCGACTGGTACGCACCGCCGCGGCCCAAGGTCGCCCTGCTGGGCGCGCGTTTCACGCTGGACTCGAACGCCAAGCGCTACCGCATCTCCAGGATCCTGGCGGGCCACAACGAGGAGGCGCGCTACCGCTCGCCGCTCACCGAGATCGGCGTGCAGGTGGACGCCGGCGACTACCTGCTGGCGATCGACGGCGAAGACCTGCCCGCCGACGTCGATCCCTACGAGCTGCTGCGCCACAAGGCTGGCCATCCGGTCGAGTTGCTCGTCGGCAAGACCCCCGACAAGGCGAGCGCGCGCAAGGTGAGGGTCGACCCGATCACCGACGAAGAGGATCTCAACTACCTCGACTGGGTCCTGCGCAACCGCAAGCGCGTCGACGACCTGTCGGGCGGACGCTTCGCCTACGTGCACGTGCCGGACATGGGCGAGAACGGCATCCGCGAGTTCATCAAGTGGTACTACGGGCAGGTGCGCAAGGACGGCCTGATCGTCGACGACCGCAACAACGGTGGCGGCAACGTGTCGCAGATGCTGATCGAGCGCCTGCGCCGCACCCTGCTGGGCACCGGCTTCGCCCGCAACACCGAGTACGCGTCGACCTACCCCAGCGTCGTCTTCACCGGGCCGATGGTGTGCCTACTCAACGAGAACTCGGCTTCGGACGGCGACATCTTCCCGTGGATGTTCAAGCAGAGCCGGCTCGGCCCGCTCATCGGCAAGCGGTCGTGGGGCGGCGTCGTCGGCATCACCAGCCACGGTCCGCTGCTCGACGGCGGCTCCTGCAACGTGCCTGAGTTCAGCAACAACGACGCGCAGGGCCAGTGGGCGGTGGAGGGCCACGGCGTCGACCCCGACATCATCGTCGAGAACGACGCGCGGTCGCTCCTCGAGGGCCGCGACCCACAGCTCGAGCGCGCCGTCGAGGAGCTGAAGAAGCTGGCGGCGCAACGGCCGGCCAAGCTGCCGTCGCGGCCGGCTCCACCGGTGAAGACGAAGTGAGCGTCCCGGCCGACGCCATGCGCGGCCGGTTGCACGGCTACGACGACCTCGCCGCGCGCCGCGACGCGGCGACGGACACCTGGCCTCGCCGCACTCTCGACCAGCGCGGCCCGGCGGCGGTCCGCGGTCGGCCCTGATCCGAAGACGCGCGGCCTGAGCATCTCGACCCGGCGGTTGCGGTTGGCGTTCCCCCCGTGGCCAGCGGCAGCCCCGTCGCGCGGACGCGCCTGAAATCGCGGATCGAGCCAGCGCGCCGGCGCCGGGCGGCATTCCTCTCGGAGTGCCTGCGTTCGCTCCGACCTCCTGCGCGACCGCGCACCCTCACGAACCGCGCCTCCCATGAACTGGTCCACTCGTTCCGGTATTCCGCCGCTGTCTCTTCTCGCCTTGCCGGCATGCTTCGGCCTGACCGCGTCCGGGCGGGCGCAATACCCGGTCACCAGCACCGAGCATGCGTTCGTCCGCAGCGACGTCGGCTACCTGGGGTCGAGCGACCGCTACCTGGTCGTGTGGTCGATTCAGGAAACGCGAGGCGTCGGGCCGGTGCGGGCGCGCCTGACCGACGGCACCGGCCGGCCGTTCGGCCCGACGATCGACCTCGGCGCGCTCGGGACCGGGCCTCGGGTGGCGGCCGTGTACGCGCGCGGCCGATTCGTGGTCGTCTGGGGCGACGTCGACGACGTGCCGCACCTGGTGAGCGTCGACGGGCGCACCGGCGCCGTGTCGCCGGAGGTGGTGCTCTCGGCGCCGGTACGGAGCTACGCCGTCAGCGGCGAGGCGACGCAGGTGTTCGGTGATGCCCTCCTCGCCTATGCCAACGACGGCGGGACGTTCGTGCGTCGCGTCAGCGTCCTTTCCGACGGCCGGCTCGACCTGCGCGACCGGGTGCAGATCGACGAGCACTCGAGCGACGTCAGCATGCCGCGCAGCGGCGGCTCGACCGGCCGCTACCTGGTGATCGCTGCCAACAGCTTCACCGGCAGCGACGGCCGCACGGTGGTCTGTCACGGCGTCGTCGTCGACCGATCGCTGCGCGTGCTCGACCCGTCGGTCGCGATCTTCCGCAACTACACGCCGGCGATGGAGGTGGACGGCGACGGCCAGAACTGGTTGGTCGCCTGGAGCACGCTGCGCGATCCCCGCGCCCTCGTCTCGCCGGTCGAGGTGCTCGGCCTCAGCATCACCTTCGACGCGGTGGGCGGCTCCGCCTACCCGTCCGCGGCGCCACGGCTGTTCGAGCACGGTCTGGCGCCGTCCACCCATCCGTACGTGGCCTGGCTGGGCGAGAGCGCGGTCATGTCGCTCCTGATCGGCGGTCGGCCGGTCCGGCACTCGATCGATCCGGTCGTGTGCGACACCTGCGAGACGCGGCGGGTGTTCTTTGCCCCCGTCGACGCCTCCTCGGGCGGCGCAGTGGCGAGCAAGCTCAGCGGCGGCAACTTCGCGGAGCCGGCGTCCTACGTCATCGCCTACAGCGGCGATGCGAGCGAAGGCGAGACACGACTGACGGCCCTGTTGTCACAGCCGTCCGGCGGGCGCGACGGCCGAACGACCGCCATGGGCGGCGGCTGCAGCTACGGCACACCGATGGTCGTCGACGTCGGCTGCGCACGCACAGACGCCACCATGTCGCTGCGACTGCGCGGGGCGCGGCCGGGGGTCGGTTGCTGGGCGCAGATCTCCAACCGCACCCACTACATCACCTGCGGTGCCTGCATGATCGTCCCCGATCTGTCGGGACCGACGTTCGTGACCGAGACCGACGTCCACGGCGTCGCCCTCGCGCGCCTCTTCGTTCCCGACCTGGCCTCGACGCTCGGGACGACCCTCTACGCGCAGTGGTTCGTGTCTGGCGGGCCACCGACGTCGTGCCTGTACCTGGAGACGTCGCCGGCAGTGAGCGTGGTCGTGGAGTAGAGGAGTTGCCGGCGCTCGCCATGCGACCGCGAGCTCCCCCGCTCAGAAGGCGACCTCCCACTCGCAGAACATCCCCTCCCGGCTGTCGGCCAGGCCCATGCCGTCGGGCAGGCGCTGGTGGCGCCAGCCGGCAGCGAAGCGACAGCCGCCGTTCGACCGGCTGCCGATGCGCACCTCGTAACCCACGCCCCCACCGACCGTGCATGCGCCGCGTGCCTCCACCTCGATCCCGGGCAGCGCCCGCCACGACACCTGGGCGCCGAGCAGAGGCGCCACGTCGAGGCGGCGGCCGAAGGCGCTCTGGCTGCCCGCCGCCGCGTCCCAGGCGAGGTAGGACACACCCATCCCGACGATGGCCTCGACGCCGATCTCGTCGGTCGGGCTGAACAGACCACCGCGCAGGGCGACCGAGCCCGGGGCGTACACGAAATCGGTGTCGGTGGCGATGTGCATCCGGCCGAGCTCGCGAGTCGCCGCGGCGCCGGCGCTCTGGCCACCCACGCCTTCGCTGTACTCGGCGCGCACTTCGCCGGACAGCCGCGCGGCAGCAGAAGCACTGGCGGCGAAGGCGCCGTCCAGGCTCACCGCGCGGTGGGTCTGCAGGACCGTTCCGGCCGTATCGAAGGTGGTGGACCCCGGTGCGAAGCAGCCGGCGGCGGCCAGCAGCAGGGTGGCGGCGGCGATGGCGGCCAGACGAGGCAGCGCGGCGAACATGCCTCCTACGCGCAAGCGGCCGCCACGGGCGCTCACCGACGGGCCAAGAACGCGGGTGATGCGTGCGCAAACCCCCTTGCCGTCGTCCGTTCGACCGGACCCCGTCAGCTGGGCGCTGCCAGGGTCTGCAGCAGTGCGGCGATGCGAAACGGCTTCTGCACGACGACCAGAGTCGGCTCTGCGGGAAAGCGCGCGCGCACCGTGGTGGCGTCGTGACCGCTGATGACGACGATGCGCGCGTCGGCGCGAATCCGACGCAGTTCACGGTACAGGGTCGGACCGTCCTCACCGGGCATGCTGACGTCGAGCAGCACGACACTTTCGGGGTGCGCGGCGAACAAGCGTCGGGCGTCGGCGCCGTCGGCCGCGGCGTACACCCGACAGCCGCGCCGCCGCAGCGAGCGTTGCAGCCAGCCCCGCACGGTCTCGTCGTCGTCGACCACGAGGACCGACGACGGCGGATCCGGGGTCGGCGTCGGTTCGGCGGCGCCTGGCACGGCGCTGGCCTGCTCCGGTGCACCCTCGGTCACCGCCGGCAGGTAGATGCTGAACCGCGTTCCGAGGTCGACGCGACTGGCCACGCAGAAGACCCCGCCGAGGGCAGTGACCACCCCATACGCGACCGACAAGCCCAGGCCGCGGCCCTCGAACCGCGTGGTGAAGAACGGATCGAACACGCGTCGCAGCTGTTCGTGGGGAATGCCGCGGCCTTGGTCGATCACCTCGACGACGGCAAACGAGGTTCCGTCCGGGCGCGGGCCGAACCACACCCCCTCCTCGCGGTCGAGGTCAGCGCTGTGCGCCGTGCGCACACCAACCCGCACCTGTGCTCCCGGGGGGGACGCCTCGACGGCGTTGGTACACAGGTTCAGCAGGACCTGCTCGAGCCCGCTCCGGTCGACCGACGCCAGCACGGGCGCCGGCGACAGCTCGAGCTCGACGGGCGTCGCGCCGGAGGAGATCGCCGCCAACAGGGGCCGCAGGTCGGTCGTGATCTCGCGCAGGTCGTACGCACGCGTGTCGTCGAGGTGTGGCCGCGTGTGGTCGAGCATCTTGCGGCACAGCGCCGCGGCACGGTCCGTGGCAGCGAGGATGTCGGCGGTCGGCCCGTCGCGTTCGGGATGCGCCTCGGACAACAGCTCGGCATTGCCGCGGATGCCGGTCAGCAGGTTGTTGAAGTCGTGGGCGATGCCCGCAGCGAGCAGGCCGACGCTGTCGAGCCGCTCGAGGTGTCGCATCTGGTGCTCGAGCTGCTGGCGCGCCGACTCGCTCGCGCGCACGCGCTCGGTCTCCGCGACCAAACGCCGGTTGGCTCGCTCGAGTCGGCGCTTGGCGGCGAAGAGCACGCCCGCCAGGCCCAGGGTGGCGGCCGCCGCGACCACGATCGCCGCCTGCCAGGACTCGGCCCGCCGTTCGGCGCGCCGTTGCTGCGCCTCCTCCCGCGCACGGCGGTCACCGAGCATGCGGCGCAGCTCGCCGATCGCCTGTTCTCGGTCGCCGGGCGGCGAGTCGACGCTGGTCTGCTCGACTACCTGCTTGCGTTTGGTCGCATGGCGCAGCAGCGCGTCCCCGTCCTGGCGGGCGATCGCCAGGTTGACAGCCGAGTCGAGCACGCGCAGCTCGAGCATGGGGAGGCCGGTGCCTGCAGCGTGTTCGAGCGCGAGGTCGATCGCCGCCCCGGTGCCCTCGGGTCGGCCCGCCAACAGATGGCTCCAGGCCTTGCCATCCAAGGACGCCGCCAGCAGCTCGCCGTCCTCGAGCCGACGCGCCAGCAGCTCGCAACTCTCGGCCTGCTCGACCGCCTCGTCGAAGCGATTGGTCTGCCACGCCTGCCAGAGCAACGACGAGTGCACCTGCCAAGCCAGCAACGGATCACCCTCGGCGTCGGCGCGCGCAAGGGCCGCGGCGGCGAGATCGGCAGCTTCACGGTCACGGCCAGTGCGGACGCACGCCTCGAGCTGGACCGTGGTGGCATCGAGACGAACGAGGTGATCGGCGGCATCGGCCGTGCGCACCGCGCCGACCAAGTCGTCGATGTCGTGGTCGTCGGGTAGCAGACCCGCACTCTTGAGCAGCCCGTGGTAGGCGAGCAGGTAGCCGGCCCGCAGCCACGCGTCGTCGCACGCGTCGACACAGGCGCGAGCTGCCTGCAGGCGGCGCACCGCCTCGCCGAGTCGAAGCGCGCGGCTGGCGGCCCGGCACAACAGCAGCTCTCGGTGGCCGGCGAGGCGCGCGACCGCGGGCGCCGGCAGAGCCAGCGCCTGCGTCCGCAGCGACGCCCCCACCTCGCCGTGCGCCAGCCCGATCTCGCACGCCGACTGCAGCAGAAGGGCCAGGACCTCGTACTCCGGACGCTGCAAGGCTCGTGCAGATTCGGCGAACTGCGCGGCGGCGTCGCGAGCGGCCGGCAGATGCACTGCGCGGAACGCCAGCGTCCGGCGCCACAGGAGCTCGAGGCGATCGTCGCCTCGAGCCGAACTCAGGCGCTCGTCCAGGGCGTCGACGAGGGTGCGCTGTGCGGTCAGCGGAGCGGCTGCGGCCAGGATCGACATCCATGCCGCATACCGCGCGAGCGGTGGCCGACGCTGGTGCCGGTCCCTGCTGCAGGTGCGCTCAGGAGACATGCCCACCCATCACACCGCGGGTCCTCGGGCGTGTCGAGGCGTGATCGCGTGCCAACTCGAGCTCGAAGGCCCGCGAATCGGCCGGCGCAGCGCCGGCCGATCTCGATGTCCGAGAGCCACCCTCAGTCCACGAAGGTGGTGATCTCGTCCATCTCCATCTTGTTCTTGATCTCCTTGGCGGAGGTCGAGGTGTGGATCACGTACTCGCCGGCCTTGCTCGCCTTGAGCGTCAGCGTCCAGGAAACCTTCTGCTTCGGCTTCAGGCTGCCGAAGTTCCAGGTGATCGTGTTGCCCGCTGGCGCGCTCTGCACCTTGGCGCCGTGACCGACGAACGTCAGCTCGGTCGGCCACGTGGCGACCACGCGCACGTCGGTCAGATCCACCTGACCCTGGTTCTCGACCTCGCAGCGGTAGATCTGATCCTCGCCCACCGGGCGTACTCCCTGGTCGTCGGTGAGCAGCGAGCCGATGTCGGCGACGCCGAGCACCTCGCACTGGCACGAAGCCACGGCGTCCACGGCGCAGCGGGACGACGCCTGGGCGTTGGCGCTCACCGTCCCCGGCTTCATCATGCGGACGGTGGTGGCGACCGTCTTGGCCTGGCCGGGCGCCAGCGCGCCGAGGGTCCAGGCGACCTTGCCAGAGGCGTGCGTGCCGCCGTTGTCGGCGCTGACGAAGTCGGCGCCGACCAGCGCCACCGTCACCTTGGTCTCCTTGCACTCGGCGTCGCCGGTGTTCTTCACGGTGAACTTGAACTCGCCGCGACGGCCGAGCTGTTGGGTGCCGGTCGGACACTCCGACGTGACCGTCAGCACCGGCTGTACCACCTTGATCGAAGCCGGCACCGCCTTGACCGCCAGGCCGCCATTCGCGCTCGCCTCGACGACGCTGGAGTAGGAGCCGGCGCGCGCCGCCTTGAGCTTGAACGTCGCCTCCTTGCTCTGGCCAGGCTCGAGCGTGCCGAAGTCGTGGTCGAGGGAAGCCTTGCCGTCGTGCGTGAGCACCCCCTCGGGCAGACGGTTGCTGAGCCTGACGCCGCGCGCCGCACCCGAGCCCGGGTTGCTGACCACGACCTTGGCCGTGAACTCGTCGCAGGAGAGGACGACAGCCGGCGCGATCGTCTGGCTGATCTCGAGTGCCGGCTGCGTGACCTGCAGGCCGAAGCAACACGCGACGTCGTACGTCACCGACGAGCAGTTCTGGAGCGACCCGGTCTTGGTGGCGGCACCGGTCAAGGTGATCACCTTCGACTCGCCGACGGCGAGACTGCCCAGGTCGAACCGCACGCCGGCATCGGTCGCGCGTCCCGCTGGCACGCTCGAGGCCAGCTTGAAGGAAGGATCGATGGTCTCGGTGACAGCGACGTGCTCGAGTGCGTTCTTGGTCAGGTTGGTGACGCGGATCCGGTAGTCGAACGTGGCGCCCAGGATGACCTCACCCTGCGCTGCTTCCTTGTCGAGGGAGAGCACCGCACCCTCGCGGACGCCCGTCGGGAAGTACATCGTCATGGTGCGACCGGATGCACCGCTGGCTTGGCCGCCCGAGCCGGGCTTGGCGGACGCGCCCGGAGACGCCGCGGCGTGGGCCGCGGGCTTCGACAGTGTCGGAGACGAGGAGCCGGGGCTTTGCGAGGTCGAGGTCATGGGACCACGACAGCCGAGCGTGCTGCCGGCCACCGCCGCGAGGAGCAAGGCGACCCTGTGGGAAGTGTGGTGAGTCATGTGGGAAGTCGTGCAAGAGACGAGACATGGCTTGGGGACTGGCGTGGAGAACCGTGCGTAAGAGAGGAAGTCTCTGCACGCCCCCACAGCTGGACCCTTGGCCAGTGGGGAGAAGCTAGCGGCGTGCCGTGGGCCTCGGTAGGTCCACACCGGGTTTTCCATTAAACCCCTGAGACGGCGCACGAGCTGCCAGCGCGCATACAGCGATCGCCAGCTCGGACCGGCAACGGGGAGCGACGCACGGGACGCGCCCACCGCCCCGCACTACGGCAGCTTCACGGAGACTTTCGCGGCACCGAGCGGCGAGGGAACACGGAACGTGGCCACTTCCTTGCCTTCGAACTCGACCCGGTAGGCGCCCGGCCGGAACCACACCGACGCCGCGCTCGACCCATCGAGCAACTGCACATCGACCTTCTCGCTGCCCTCGTCCGTGCCGCGCACGCAGAGCGCGATGCCCTTCACCGGAGTACCGTCGCCTCGCGACACGCGCAACGAGACGAGTTCGGCGTCGACCGCGAACACCACGTCGGACGTCTGGCCCGCAACGATCGTCGCCTCGCTCGCCGTCGCGCGCACGGGCGCTCGCCGTCCGACACGGAGGGCACACGTGTAGGTCCCCGGCTCGAGCCAGGCCCAGAAGCCGCCGTCGCGGTCGAGTTCGGCGCGGATCTCGGCCGCGTCGGGCACGTCCAGGCGCCGCAGCCAGACGACCCGCACTTTGGCCGCGGCCGCACCGACGACTCGCCCACGCAGGCTCCCGTACATGAGATGCCCGGCCGAGACCGGGAGGTCGACCTGTGCCCCCTCGGCGGTGGTTGCCGTCGCCACGGCGTGGCGGCGCGTCATCCTGTTGCCATACCAGCGCGGCTCGGTGTCGGGATCCCGCGCGGCGCGCGACCCTGCCGTCGATGCCAGCTTCGAGCCCCGCGGCAGCTTGACGCTCGGCACATCGACCTCGACGACCTCGACGTGGGCACTCGAATCGCCCCAGGGCAAGGAGAGCGACGACGACGCGGGCAGCGTCCAGGTGAGGTCGAGCCGCCACGCACCCGGGTCGACGTGGGAGAACGTGAAGCGCCCCTCGTCGTCGACCGGCACCGACGCCACGCTGGCCGCCGACGGCACATCGTCGCGGTCTCGCAGCAGCTCCACGCGAGGCCGCGCGCTGAGCGCATCGAGCTGACGCGCGAACCCCGCCGGGAGGAACCAGCCGCGGATCGTCGCTCCCGCCGGCATGTGCACCTCGGTGACCGGAAGCGCGTCGCCGAGCCGAATCTCGCTCAGGTGGGTCGCGTGGTGCAGTCCGCGCACCCGCAACCCGTACTTCGCCTGTGGATGGCCCTCGAGCTCGGCTTCGCCCCGGGCGTCGGTCATGGCCGACATCACGCGCAACGCACGGTCGCCGCGCGCCCGCCAGAGGTCGATGAGCTTGGCGGCAGGCGTGCCGATCGTGAGCGGCCGGTCGACCAAGGGCAGCAGCAGCTCGACCGCCGCACCCGCCAACGGCTGGCCCGTCGTGGTCAGGCAGCGCACGCGTCGGCGGACCGGCCGGTCGACGACCACGTCGAAGCGCGCCGCCCCCCCGAAGTGGCGGAAGCGCACGAGGTCGCCCTGCACGAGGGCTCGGTCCGGTCCCTCGACGAATACCACGTGGTCGCCGGTGCCGACGCCGTGCGCGTAGGCCAAACCGTCGGCGTGCCGGCCAGAGCTGCGGGCGCGCAGGCTGGACAGGTCGGTCGGCTGGGCTGGAAAGACGTAGAGGGCGAACGGCTCCACCGGGCGACCGTCCGACCTGGTGACGCGGACGGCCACGGACGCATGGCGGCGCAGGCGCACGTCGATCCCCGACTCCCCCCACGCGCGCGGCCTGGCATCTTCGTAGTCCTCGAAGCCGGGCGCCTCGACCACCAACCGAGCCGCGCCCACCGGGCGGTTGCCGCGCTGCAGCGTGAAGCCGCCGTCGTTCGCGGTGCGCGCGCTCGACACCTCCTCGCCCGACGCCTGTTCGCCTGCCGCCTCTGCCGCGCCCTGCGTATCCGCGTCGCCGGGCCCTTCCGGCACGCTCGCCGAGAAGGCGCGCACGAACGCTTGCCCCACGGGATGCCCGGTCTCGTCGCGCACGGTCCCGGAGAGCGTCCGAGCGACCTCGGTCTTCTCCACCTTGACGTCGAGCGTGAGTTCCGCAGTGCCGGCCGCGACGACCAGTACCTTGGTCGGTTCGATCAGGCCCGGCGCCATCACGCGCCAGCGCCCCGGAGCGAGCCCGTCGGCGAAGCGAAGGCCACCCGAGGGGTCGCTGCGCGTCTCGACGACTCGCAGCGCGCGCGTGGCCTGGCGCATCTCGCTGCCGCGCGGCTCGCGGTGCAGACTCACGAGGGCTCCGCCGCAGCCCGCGCCGTCTTCGTCGCGCACCGTGCCCACCACGCAGCATCCCGGACGCATGACGATGTCGCCCAGGTCGAACACGGCACCGGCCTCGACGTGGGGCACGGGAGCGCTGCGCCCGGCCATCCGTGGACTACGCACGATCAGCTCCAGAGGAACGCCGTGGGGAACCGACAGCTCGAACGTCCCATCGCGCTGCGCATAGCGGGTGGTGCGGTCGAGGGGCACGGCGACCCGCGGGCTCTGCAAATCGAGCTGGGCGACCAGCGGCTCACCACGATCGTCCAGGCAACGACCGCGCAGGCGCGCAGGCCCGCTTGCGACGGTGCGGGTCGCAGTGCCCAGGTCGTCGGCGACGGCGGTGCGTTCGGCCGAAGCGTCCACATCGCGGGCGGCACCGGCAACGGGTGCCATCGAAGCACCTGGGACGGCACCCTCTCCCTGGCTCGACGCGTTCCCCACGTCCGACGCACCCGGAGGATGCGGGTCCGCGAACAACAGCGTCCAGCCCAGCGCCAACAGCAGGCCCCCGACTGCCAGCAGAAACACCAACCGCACTCCCGCGAGCCCCGCCTGGGCCGTGGTCGCGAAGTCGTTTCGGAGCGCCCGACACGAAGCAGCCCGCTCGACCAGGCTCCCGGACCACGTCAGCCGAGGGCGCGAGAACCGAGAAGTGTCCCGCCGCATCATGGCCAGTCACCTCCGCCACACGAACGAGCGGCACAAAGGCCCTGGCATGGTCGACGGCTGCGGTACGTCTCCACGCCCGATAGTTTCGCCGGCGATCGCATCCGAAGCCCAGGCATTCCGGAAAGACGGCGTCCCTTGCCGTCGAACTCCCCATCGCTCACCGGCGCCGGCCGCCTCCCGCTGCGGAGCCGCGCTCGATGTCTGCGCGGCTCGCCGACTGGCCGCAGGAGCTTCGTCGCCGGGGACTTGCGGTGCTGCGGCTCGGACCTGGCGAATCCCGCACGATCACGAAACACGGGCCTGGCAGATTCCGCGCCTGACGCGAGGATGCAGCACCTCCATGACCTCCCACACACTCCATCTGGACACGTCGATCGCCGAGATCATGGATCGCTACCCCGGCGCTTGCCGCGCGCTGTTCCAGCGCTTCCCGCTCGCCGGCAGCCCATCGGGCAAACTCGCGCCCACGGACAGCTTGCGGACCCTGCTGCACGCGCAACAGGTGCGTGACGTCGACGCCACGTTGGCTGCGCTCCTGGAGGCCGAGGCCGCCCACCGACGGGTACACGTCTCCCCCAAGGAGGTGGCCGACATGCAGCGCGAGCAGGTGGCGATGCGCCTGATCGACGTGCGCACCGAGTACGAGTGGGAGATCGCCCGCATCGGCGGGGCCGAGCTTCTCACACAGGAACTCCTCGAGCAGCTGCGGGCCGAGCCCAAGGACACCAAGCTCGTCTTCTACTGCCGCTCGGGCGTGCGCTCGCTCGACGCCGTGACCTACTTCGCCGACCAGGGGTTCACCGACGTGCGCTCGATGACCGGCGGGATCCTGGCGTGGGCCGACGACGTCGACCCGACCGTGCCCAAGTACTGACGCTCGCCGAACAGGGGCGGGAAGCGCGCCGTTCCGCCCGGACGCAGACGATGCGCGATCGGGCCAACGTTCAGCGGTGCAGTCTGAGTCCATCCGCTGCAACGCTGGTGCGATGGGCGGCGACCTCGGTCGCCCGCCCATCCAGCTGTTTCACAGCCAGCCTGGCCGCGACTCCTCCCCATGCCGATTCGGCCGGGAGCGCGGCAAATTGCCAGCGCTGCGGACCGCGCGACCGGCGAGAATCCCCCACCCGTAGCCCATGTCCAAGTCGCACGCACAGTCTCTCACGCTCGTCGCTCTGACCCTCCTGCCGCTGGGCAACCTCGCCGCCCAGCGCAACCGCGGTGGACGCGACCGTCAGGAGCCCGAACTCGTCAACTACACGTTCGAGACCGTCGCGCTCGACGAGCAGACCGAGCGCCGCCCGCGCGTGCAGATGGGCGTCTACCTGCCGAAGAGCTACAGCGACCCCGCCCACAAGGACACGGTGTACCCGTGGGCCCTCTGGCTGCACGGGCGCAACGAGAACCACCGCAAGTTCCACGTCGACGGTGGCGCCCGCATCCTCGACGAGCTCCGCGGCAAGAACGAGATCCCCGAGTTCGTCCTGGTCGCACTGTCGGTCGGCAATCCGGTCTACGTGGACGGCACCGCCGGTGATCAGGAGACGCTGATCACCGACAAGCTGCCGACCTTCCTCACCGAGAAGTACCGCCTCGCCAAGGATCGCGCGCATCGCGCGATCATGGGGGTCAGCATGGGCGGCTTCGGCGCGTTGAAGATCGCGCTCCGCCACCCCGACCTGTTCGCCGCGGTCGCCGCCCACTCGTCGGCGTTGATGCCCGCCAAGCCCAGCGAATTGCCGCCGCAGTACCAACGCATGGTGCAACGGATGCTGGAGAGCGGCGGCCTCGACCAGGTGTTCGGCAATCCGATCGACGAGGTGAAGTGGAGCGAGCACATGCCGCTCGCCCTCGCCGCGACGATGGAGGTCGACAAGCTCAAGCAGCTGCAGATCTACTTCGACGTCGGTAGCAACGACCGCTATCAGTTCGCCCCGCCCAACCAGGCCCTGCACGCGCTGCTCGACAAGCGGGGCGTGGCGCACCAGTTCGAACTCGTCGACGGCGGCGGCCACTCATGGGGCAGCGGCAGCCTGCAGAAGCAGCTCTACAAGTCGCTCCGCTTCGTCGGCAGCGTCCTCGCTGGCAAGGTCCCCGGTGCCAGCACCGACGATGCCGAGCCAGCGCCGGCCGGGAACGGCAAACAAGACGCACAGCCCACGCCGGCACAGCCCACGCCGACACCGGCCGGCGCTGGCAAACGCTGAGCGCCTACGGCGAGGACCTGCGACGGTCGACTGTCGCAGGTCCGACTCGACACGGCGCGCGGATTGCTGTCGAGTGCCCGCATGGACGACTTGGAGCTGAGGCCGTTTCGATCCGGGGACGAGGCGGCCATCCTGGACGCGTTCAACCTGGTGTTCCGCGAGGTCTGCGGCCCCAGCTTCGTCGACCGCGACCTGGCGACGTGGCGGTGGCAGTTCCTGGACAACCCCGCCGGGATGCGCGTGCATCTGGCGGTTGCAGGCGACGGCACCGTCGCCGCCCAGTATGCGGCCGTCCCGGTGCGCGCTCGCACCCCACACGGCGACACGATGCTGTGCCAGATCGTGGACAGCTTCGTCCACCCCGCCTACCGCCAAGGCCTCAAGCGCCCCGGCTTGTTCGCGATCACCGCACGCGCTGCACTCGAGCACTGGATCGATCTCGGCGACGGCCTGTTCTTCGGGATGCCGGTCGAGAACGCCCGCAAGATGTCGGTCCGCTTCCTCGGCTACCACACCTGGCGGTCGGTGGACTATTTCTGCCGGGACGTCGGCGCCGGCGCCCTCCGGACTTCGGACGAGGTGTCGGTCGCCCGTGTCGACCAGCCGTCGCCGGAGGTCGACCGGCTCGCCGAAACCGTCACGCGGCAGAAACAGCTCGCCTCCGTCCGCGACACCGCCTACCTGACCTGGCGCTACGCGCGGTGCCCGTCTGCCCCGTACGAGCTGGTCGAGGCGCGCCGTGGCGGCGCCCTCACCGGCGTCATGGTGCTGCGCCCGGGGCACGAGTTGGTGGCCGGAGCTTGCTCCATCGCCGAGTTGCTGGTTTTGGAGGACGACGAGGTCAGCCTCGACGCGCTCCTGGCCTTCGCCGACGAGCGCGCTCGCCAGCACGGACGGCGGCGCCTGATGGCCCTGTTCGCACCGCAGGCCCACGAAGCCGGCGCCTTGCACGACCGTGGCTTCCAGACCGAGCCGTCAGCCGCCTCGTTCTTCCGCTCGATCGGCTGCCGCCCGGCACAACCCGGCCTGCGCTTCACCGACGTCAGCACGCGCTGGTGGTATTCGCTCGGGGATTTCGACCTGGTCTGAGCGCGGTCGCGGTGGGACGGCCGTCGGCCCGACTCTTGCTGAGACAGGTGCCGCCGCGACAATCGCCGGTTTCGACTCCACCCCTTGCGTTGCCCTTCGCGCGGCGACGCCGAACGACCCCGCATGAAGCGACTCCTGCTCGTCGTCCCCTTGGCCCTCGCATCGTGCGCGGCGCCAGCCCCCTCCACCGCTCCAGGAACGGAAGGGGCGTCTTCCGCATCTGCGTCCCTGGCCCGCGCGCGACAGCTGATCCAGGCAGGCAACTACGACGAAGCCCTGCTCGCCACCGACGCCATCCTGGCGCAGGAGCCCAACCACCACGCTGCCCGCCTGCTCGCCGCCGACGCCAACCTGGCGTTGGCCGAGGCGGGCAAGGGCAACGTCCAGGCATTCCTGCTCGACGCACAGCACAACCTCGAAGCAGCGAGCGAGAGCAAGCCCGACGACGCCGAGACGCGCGTGCGCTTGGCCGACGTCTATTTGAAGAACGGCTACTTCGAGAAGGGTCGCGACGCCGCCCTCGAAGCGGCACGACTGCTGCGGAGCCGGCACGCCGACAGCGCCGCCATCGCCGGTGCCGTGTTGGCCGCTGCCGACAACGAGATGCAGATCTTCGTCGACGTGCGCCAGGCGGAACTCGCGCGCCAGGAGCGAGTGTCCGACCGCGCCAGGACGCACGCCGAAGCTGTGCTGGCGCGCCTGGCCGTCGCCAAGCAAGGCCTGCCGGGCAAGGCCGCGCGCCGCGTTGCTCTCGTCCACCAATGGCTCGGCCAACCGGACACGGCGCTGCAGGAGCTGGAGCGCGGCATCCTCGCCGACCCCAGCGAGCCGGAGGTGCACGTCGCCTACCAGGACCTCATGCTGGGCGCCGGCAAGCGCGCCGAGTGCGTCGCCGCCTACAAGCGCATGATCGCCGAGGCGGGCGACAGCCCCACCCTGCAGTTCTACCTCGGCCGCGCGCAGTTCTCCGCCGCCGACGGGTTGCGCGCACGCGGCGACTGGGACCAGGCGAGCGAGGGCTACGGTGCCGCGAAGGCGACCTTCGCCCGCTACCAGGCGCTGCGACCCGCGCACAAGGAGACCGCCACTCACTGGCAGGCGATGTGCGACCTGTCGTGCGCCCGCATGGCACTCGACCGCGGCGCCCTGGACGAAGCCAAGCGGCTCTACTTCCAGGCCTTCGCGACCGACCCGCGCGTGCTGCCTGACGGCAACAGCGGTTCGGTCACCATCGTCGACTCGTTCGGCGGCACCTACGCGGGCGGCCTGTTCCGGCTGGGCACGGCTCTCGCCGAGGGCTCGTCGCCCGAAAGCCTGAGCAGCGCCCTCGCCTTCTTCGAAGAGGTGATCGCCAAGCACGGCGACGCAATGGGCCAGTTCTACAACAACGCCGGTCTCGCCGCACGCGACCTCGGTGCGGCCGTGGCCAAGAACGACCCTCGGGCGGCGACCGACCTGTGGGAGCGGAGCTACCGCTACTACCGGAAGGCCGTTGCCCTGGTGCCCGACGATCCGCGCATCGTCAACGACTGCGGGTTGATGCTCGTGTACCACTTGCACCGCGACCTCGACCAAGCGAAGGCGATGTTCGAACGCGCCATCGCGCTGGGCGAGAGTCAGCTCGCCGCGCTGCCTGCCGACGCGACCGACGAGCAGCGGCAGTTTCTCGAGGAAGCCGTGGGGGATGCCTACCAGAACCTCGGGGTCATGGCGCGCCAGCAGGGCAAGCCCTTCGCCGAGTACCGCGCCACGCTCGAGCAGTCGGTGCGCTTCTACCCCCACCAGAGGCGCTCGGCGGCGCAGCTCCTGCGCACGCAGGGCGCGCATGCCGAGGGCCTGCCGACCACCGTCGCTGACGGCGCCGCCACCGCGCCGACCAGCGACCAGGCGACCCAGGAAGCCTTGCGCACGGCGTCTGCCGCCGCCGAGAGAGCCGCCGCTGCCGGTGACTACGACGCGGCGCTTGCCGCCCTCGACGCGCACAGAAGCGCGCTCGGCGACTTGCCGCAGTTCCAGACCCTGGTGCAGCGGCTCGCCGAGCGCAAGCGGACCGCCGGCGAGTTCAAGGAGGCCACCGCCCGCGTCGACGCCGCATTGGCCGAGAGCGACTACGACACTGCGTTGCTGGCCCTCGATGCGCACGCGCAGAGCTTCGCGCAGTACGCGCCGTTCCACGTGCTGATGGGTCGTTGCTCGTTGCTGTACGCATTGGACGCGCGCAGCAAGGGAGGCAGCGCCAGCCAGATCGATGGTCTCTTCGCCGACGCCGCCTCGCACCTCTCTCGCGCGCGCGACCTCGATCCCGAGGCCAGCGACGCGCGCTTCTGGCTGGCGCGCGCCCTCGCCGAGAGCGGCAAGTTCGGCGAGGCCGCGAGCGAAGCTGCCGACCTCCTGAGCCACATTCGCTCCCTCGGCCACACCGAGGGTCTCGACCTCGCCGAGGTGCATCGCGTGCGCGCCGAAGCTGCCGCGCGCTCCTACATCGAGAGCAAGCAGGGTGGCGGCGACGATCAAGACCTGCTGCGCGGCGCGCGCGACTCGCTGCGCTACCTGGCCGACAACGGCACCCTCGACGCGGGCATCCTCAAGACCTGGATCGGCCTCGAACAGTGGGCTGGCGCCCCGGCGCAGGCGCTCGAGGTCGCGTTGCGGGCGATGCAGACCGACGCGCCCGCCGGCGACGTCCTCGACCTGGGAATCCAGCTCGCCGCGCAGCTCGGCGACAGCGCCAAGGTCGTAGCCGCCCTCGCCGGCAGCGAGGACCCGACCAAGCAGTGGTACCTCGGCCGCGCCCTGTTCCAGCAGGCGCAGGAACTGTGGGCGGACGACAAGGCCGCCGCCGTGCGAGCGCTCGACGCCTCGCGCACCGCGTTCACCGCCTCGAAGGAGAGCAACGCGTCGTTCGGCGACTCGTGCGATCAGTGGATCGCGCTCGGGCTCGGCAGCAAAGGCATCATGCTGCTCGGCGACGGCAAGGCTGCCGACGCCGAGGCAGTGCTGCTCGAGGCGTTGCGGCTGCGGCCCGACTGCGCCGCCAACGACCTGGGTGGCGGCAACAGCACCAAGCGCGCCGTCCTGGTGCTCGGCGGCAAGTACCAAGACGACCTCGGCAAGCTCGAGGCCCTCATGCGAGCGGCGACCGAAGCCGTCCCCACCGACATCGACTTCGCCAACAACCACGGCCTTGCGGCCCGCGACTACGGCAACGCACTCGAGCGTGAGGGAGCAACCGAGCGGGCGAGCGAGATGTACGAGGCGAGCTACGCGTCCTACCAGCGTGCTGCCGCCCTCGATCCGCACAACGTCCGCCTGCGCAACGACTGCGCGCTTTTGCTCATCTACCACCTGCACCGCGACCTCGACCATGCGGTGTCCATGCTCGAGTCAGCCCGCGACGAGGGTCTGAAGCAGTTGCAGGAGGCACCTCCGAGCACCGCGCAAGGCCGCCAAGACCTCGACGAGGCGATCGGCGACTGCATCGAGAACCTCGGCTACTACTACGAGACGCACGCCAAGGACCGCGACAAGGCGGTCGCCGCCTACCAGGAGAGCATGAAGCACTACCCGCAGGAGCGACGCGCGGCGACGCGCCGCCTGCGCGCCCTCGAGCAGGGGAACGGCAAGTGAGACTCCTCACCGGCTGCCCGAAGGACGTCGTGAGTTCGGGAAACGCGGCCGGCGTCGACCGGCACCGAGCCGCGGGGGACCCGTCGACGCGGTCGCAGCGGCCCCGGCCACAACGAGCCCGGCGCGCCGTGGCGATCCCACAGCGGGCGGCGCAGTTCGTGCTCGGGCTGTGCCGCGACGGCCTGCTCGGCGCCGTCCTCGTCACGTGCGGGATCCCGGCGCAGGAGGCCTCCGGCGTCCTCACTCTCGAGGGACAGGCCAAGCAGGCGATCGCCACGGGCGACACCGACGCTGCCGTCGAGGCATACCTGGCCCTGGCCGCGGCCGAACCGCAGCAGACCAAGTGGGTGCGCGGGGCGGTCGAGGCGCTGGCGCGGGGCGGTCGCTACAACGATGCGCTCGACCTGCTCGAAGCCAGCTGCAAGCGCCTCCCCGAGGCCCTCGACCTCCGCGTCGAGCAGGCGAAGGTCACCATGCTCAAGGCCGAGGGTCTTGCCGCAGGCGGGCGCCGCGACAGCTACGTCCTCTTCGCCTACGAGGACGCGGCCAGGCTGGCGGGCGAAGTCCTCGCCAAGGACGCCGACAACCGCGACGCACGGTTGATCCTGGCCGAAGCACGCTACGCAGTCGGCAACCTCGACGACGCCCTGAACGAGGGACGCGATGCGGCGCGACGCTTCCCCGACCATCCCGGCGGCCACATCATGGTGGCGAAGGTCTTGTTCCAGCGCTTCGTGGCGAGCAAACAGCGTCTCGCCGGCGAGCGTCCGGAGGGCAAGGCGTACGAGGAACTGGCGACCGCGGCCGCGGAAGCCCGCAGGGGTGCGACCGCCGCCCTGGAGTCGGCGATCGCCGCCGACCCGTCGCGCGCCTTCCCGCACAAGCTGCTCGGCGACGTCCACGCGTGGAACGGCAACGTGGCCCAAGCGCTTGCGTGCTACGGCCGCGCGTTGGCCCTCGACCCGAACACCCCGGTCGACCACGGCTGGCTGGCGACCAACGCCGGACCCGAGGAGCTGACCAAGCTGTACCGCCACGCGTTCGAGGCCTACCACGCCCGCCCCGATGCCGACCCCAGACACGGCGCGCTGCTGGCGTGGTATCTGGGCAAGGCGTTGTTCGAACAGAAGCGGTTCGCCGACGCGCGCACGCTGATGCTCGCCTCGATCCGTGCCAACCCCACCTACACCAACAGCCTCTACTACGTGTGGCTGGCCTCGTACTGGTTGGGCGACCATGCTGCGGCCGGACGCGAGGCGGCGGCCTATGCCCAGCAGGCGCCGGCGGCGTTCGCCGACCTGCTGCGCAGCCTGCCCGACCGCGCGCAGACCCTGGAGATCCTCGGCTTCTTGGCGGCGAACAGCTTCGCTCAGAAGCGGATCGGGGAGAGCTGCGCGCTCAACCACGTCCTGGCTCTGGTCGAGAACTCGGCGGAGACGTGGAACAACTATGCGTTCCTGTGCCGCGAAACCGGGCAGTTCGAGGAGAGCCTCGCCGCCTACGAACGCGCTCTGGAGATGGAGCCGGAGTCGCCGCAGTTGCTCAACGACACGGCGGTGATCCTGCACTACCACATGACGTCGCCGGCAAACCGTGCCCGCGCCAAGGACATGTACGAGCGCGCGGTGCAACTGGCGCAGAAGCAGCTCGCCGACGCCGGCCTCGATGCGACCGAGCGCGCTCGCATCACCCAGGCGCTCGCCGACGCGCAGAGCAACTTGAAGAAGATGGCAGAAGGGGGCTGAGAGGCCGTGCCACGCGCGCCCGCGACCGGGCGGCGCCCAGGCCCGACTCCCCCTGGCCAGGACGACCCCCGCCTCCGAGCAGCCGCCCCCCCTGATCACCGGCTTGCAGGGTCACCGGCTCACTGGTGTCCGGCCCCCGCGCACTCCGGCCGATCCGCCCCCACCCGCGGCCACCAGACCACCCGCGGCCCGCGAATCGAGACGGCCGAGACCATCGACGGCGGCGGCGCGTGGCAACACGTCCGTGACTCGACGAAACGATCGGCCGCCTCCGCCGTAGAGTCGCACGTGATGTCCATCCTCGCCGTCACTCGCACGAGCCTGCTCGGCCTGCTACTTCTCGTTTCCGGCTGCTCCGGAGGCTCACCGGCCGACCCCGCACCTTCGCCGTCCACGAGCCCGGTAGCATCGGGGGACCCGACGGCAACGGGCTCACCCCAGGTTCCTCCGGGAGCCGGCGCCGCCAACCCGGAGGCCAGCGACATGCGCGCCTCAGACCAACCCATGACCCATCCCTCTGCTTCCACCGGGACCGCCACCTTCGGCGCCGGCTGCTTCTGGTGCGTCGAGGCCGTTCTCGAGCAACTGCCCGGAGTCCTCGACGTGACCTCCGGCTACATGGGAGGCACCACGCCGAACCCCACCTACAAGCAGGTCTGCAACGGCGACACCGGGCACGCCGAGGTGGTGCAGGTCACCTTCGACCCGAGCAAGCTCACCTACGAGACCCTGCTCGACTGGTTCTTCAAGCTGCACGACCCCACGACCCTGAATCAGCAGGGCGCCGACCACGGCACGCAGTACCGCTCGGTCATCTTCTGGCACGACGAGGCCCAGCGCGACGTCGCCCAGCGCAAGAAGCGCGAGCTCGACCACGCTGGCAAGTTCCGCGACCCGATCGTGACCGAGATCGTGCAGGCGTCGACCTTCTACCCGGCCGAGGACTACCACCAGGACTACTACCGCGCCAACAAGACGCAGAACCCCTACTGCCGCGTGGTGATCACCCCCAAGCTCGACAAGCTCGGCCTCGAGAAGTGACGCCGTTGGCCGCGCCGGATCAGACGCGGCGCGGACTCAAGACGCGGCGTCCCGAAAGCCGACCGTAGCGAAAGACGACAGTCGGCGCTCGAGTCGGTCCCTTCCGCATGCAAGCCCTGCCCCCCTCGGCTCCCTCAGACAGCCGTGCCGGCGCTTGGACCGCGTTCAATCGCGGCTGCTACCGCCTGGCCACCGGCTGGCGGCAGCGACGTGTGCGTCCCCTGCCGGCCGTGGCCGGCGGTGACGCACCTGCCGGCGACGCCATCCTCTACGTCGCCTGGGGCCGCATCGGCGATGCGGTCTTGGGAGCCCAGGCGCTCTCCCTGCTCCGCAGCCGCACGCGCCGTCGCGTCGTCGTGGTCGGTCGACCGGAGACGGCCGCCGTCCTCGGCCCACACGCTGACGACTTCCTGGCGCTGCCGGCCGAGGACGACACCGACGCGACACGCGCGTTCGTCCAGGCCACCGCCGGCCCCTGGTTCGCAGCCGTCACCGACCTGCACGCGTTCCACGGCGGCATCCCCCGCCTCGGCGCCTGGCTCGCGAGCCTGCCTGCTCGCCACCGGTTGACCTACGACGGCTACGCGGCGCGGCAGCTGGTGGCACCCTTGCGCACCTGGCCGTCCGCGGTCGACGTCGTGCCTCCGTGCGCCAAGGGCGCGGGCGCGGCGCACCGTCACGTCCTCCACGACACCCGACACTACTTGGAGGTGGTGCTGGCCCGGCTGGGCCACGCCGGCGCCGTCGTCCTGAGCGAGATCGCGCCGTGCCTGCCTGCGCCCGCGGGCGCCGCGCCGAGCGATGTCATCGCCTGCCAGCCCTTCTCCAACAACCGCAAGAAGGACTGGCCCACATCGCGCTGGCGCGATCTGTTCGCCGAGTTCCCGCACGAGCGGTTCCTGCTCCTCGGCGGCCCCCGCGACCGCGCGCGCGCCGCCGAGCTCGCCGCTGCCAACGTCGTCGACCGCTGCGGCACGACCGACCTGCCGCAGGCCATCGCGGCCATCGCCGCCGCGCGCGCCTTCGTCGGCGTCGACTCCGGCCTCGCCCACGTCGCCGCGGCCCTGCGCCGCCCCACTCTGGTGGTGAGCCACGGCAGCAACCTCGGCTACTTCTTCCCCTACCCGTCCGCGCTGGGCTTCGACCACGTGCACGTCGCCGCCGACGTGCGCTTTTCGGCATGCGCGGGGTGCATCTCCGCCTGCAGCCGCGAACCACTGTGGCGCACCTATCGACTCGGCGCCAAGTGTCTGCGCGAGATGCCCGCGTCCGAGGCCACTGCCGCCCTGAGCCGGATGCTGTTGCTCGACGCCAACTCCGAGAAGCCCGTCGAAGCCACGCCCGTCTGACGCCAGAATCGCCGCATGACGACCGCGCTGACTCGCATCGCCCGCGACCTCGCGCGCGCCACCGCGGCGCTCGAATTCGCGCCACCGGTGACGCACGTCTACAACCCGCTGTTGTACGCGCGCGCGCCGCACGAGGCCTACCTCGAGCGCTTCGGGGGAGGCAAGAAGCACGCCGTATGGGTCGGCATGAACCCGGGCCCCTTCGGCATGGCACAGACGGGCGTGCCGTTCGGCGACGTCACGGCAGTGCGTGCCTTCCTGGGCATCGAGGCCGAGGTCGGACAACCGGCGCACATGCATCCCAAGCGCCCGATCCACGGCTTCTCCTGCCCGCGGGGCGAAGTGTCGGGACGGCGATTGTGGGGCTTCGTCGCCGAGGCGTTCGGCAGCGCGCCCGCCTTCTTCCGCCGTCACTTCGTGGTCAACTACTGCCCGCTGGTGTTCATGGACGAGGGCGGCCGCAACCTGACCCCGGACAAGCTGCCAGCGCGCGAGCGCGCGCCGCTGTTCGCGCTGTGCGATCGCGCGCTGCAGCGCATCGCTGCGGTCCTCGAGCCGCGCATCGTCGTGGCAGTCGGCCACTTCGCCGAAGCGCGCGCGCGCGCGGCTCTGGGCGCCGACATCGAAGTGCGCCGTATCCCGCACCCGAGCCCGGCGAGCCCCCTGGCCAACCGTGGTTGGGCCGAAGCGGCGGCGCGCGCCCTGGGCGAGTTGGCCGCACCCTGACCGCGCGGCGGTCGATCACACCGAGTGCCGACCCGCTCAGGCGTCGGCGACCGCCTCTTCTTCCTTGTCGCCGGGCCCGTTCGCCGCGGAAGGGCTCGACGGCGACGGCGCTTCCTGCATGACCTGCGTGTAGAAGACGAAGCGGTAGCCATCGAGGTCTTCCGCGACGTACTCGCGCAGGCCGTAGAACTGCGTCTTGGGCGAAGCCAGGATGTCGACCTTCTTCTTCTTGGCCACCTTGTAGTGCGCGTCGACGTCCGGCACGCACAGGAAGAACGAGGCGCCGACGCCGTGCGCGGCCTTGCCGAACGCCTTGGCGTCCTTGCGCACCAGGTCGATCTCGTCCTTCGACATGCCGGCCTTCTTGGCATCGTCCGCGGTCATCGACACACCGAGCATGATGCTCTGCCGATCGAGCACCAGGCACGCGTGCACTGGCTTCTTCGGATTGGGGTAGGTGTTCTCCAACGTGAAGCCGAGCTTCTCCGTGTAGAACTTGATGCTCTTCTTGATGTCGGCCACGGTGAGGTGGACCGAGAGGGGATAGTGCTCCATGGCAAGGCTCGCGCAGCGACGACTTCGTCCGGGCGCAACGCGCGTCCGGACGATGCCGACGATTAGCGACCTCGCCCTGCGGGCGGAAGCGGAATCCCGCAGCCAGGTCGCTGCGCGACGGCCAGGCGCACGCCTACTGCCAGCGGTGGTATGCGGGATGACCCTCGGCAACGGCCACGAACGTGCCGCGGCAGGTCGCCGTCACCACGCCCTGCGCCGACAGCTCGGCTTCGACGATCGCCTTGCGGTCGGTGGATTCCACCACGCGGGCACGCAGATGGACCGGCCCCGCGCTGGGAGTGGGAGCCTTCAAGACGACGTGGAAGTCGGCGGTCACAGTGCTCGGCAGCTCGCTCGCCCCGGTGCGCTGCAGCAGGTGCCAGGCGGCGGTCCAGTTGCTGTGGCAGTCCAGCAAGGTCCCGATGATGCCGCCGTTCAACATGCCGGGGAACGCCTCGTGGTGCGGCTCCGGGGTCCAATCGCACACGACTTCGTCGCCGTGCTCGAAGCTGCGCAGGCGCAGGCCCCTGGCGTTGCTCGGACCGCAACCGAAGCACTTGTTGGACGGAGCGTAGCGCTCTTGCAGGCTCTTCATGGCAATGGCACGGGCCGGACAGTGCCACCCGCGGCGGCAGTAGACCGCGACGGACCGCGCGACGCCACTACCCGGTCGCTTCTCGTCGAAGCGCGCCAGCGGGCGCTCTCGGCACCTCGTGGCCAACGGACGGCCTCGAGCCCACCCGAGCCCGAAAGTCGGCGAAACTCGTGCAGCCCCTGCCACGGCGGAGACGACGTCCTGGGTCCAACGGCGACCTTGCACCTGCGGGAGACTCCGCAAGACTGCTCTCGCGCCGGTTCGCCGCCTTCGCGTCGGCCGCGAGCACGTCCCTCCCTCGCATCCCATGACACGTCGCTTCGCTGCGCTCTCCTTCTGTCTGCTGCCGATCCCGGCCCTGCTGCCAGGCGCTTTCCTCACTCCTACCGACGTGCAGCTCCCCGGGACGCAGCCCCTCGAGGTGAGTGGGCTGGGAACCACCACCAGCTGCCAGGTGTGCCACGGCCACTACGACCCCGAGGTCGAGCCCATGCACCAGTGGCGCGGCAGTCCGATGGCGCACTCGGCGCGCGACCCGGTGTTCTGGTCGGCGATGGCCATCGCCGAGCAGGACTTCGCCGGCTCGGGTGACTTCTGCCTGCGCTGCCATGCCCCGCGCGGTTGGCTCGACGGACGCGCCACGCCCAGCGACGGGTCGAATCTGTCGCAAGCCGATGTCGACGGCGTCGAGTGCGCGGTGTGCCACGCGCTGGTGAACCCCGACGACTCCGAGCACCTCGGCGCGCAGCACGCGCCGTACGTCGCCAACGACGGCGGCACCCCACGACAGGCCTACCACGGCAGCGGCATGATGGCGCTGTGGCCGGGCCCGGAACGTCTCGGCCCGTACGCCGATCCCAACACCAGCCACGCCTGGCTGCAGTCGCGCTTCCACCGCACTTCGCAGATGTGCGGCACGTGCCACGACGTGTCCAATCCCGTCACCGGCGACCTGGCGCACAACAACGGCGCACAGGTGCCGCTGCCGGCCGGACAGTTCAGTGGCCAGCTCGGCGCGCCGGTGACCGCCAAGGCCGCGTTCAAGAACTTCCCCTACCAGTACGGCGTCGTCGAGCGCACGTTCAGCGAAGCCATGGCCGCCGGCCTGCAGACGACGCGGGTGGCCGACTACGCGTCGTTGCCACGCGACCTGCAGGCAGGCGCCATCGCCGACGCCCGTGCGGCGGCGTTGCTCAGCAATCCACCGTCGGGCGACTACCTCGACGGGAGCACGCGCACGTTCACCTGCGAGACGTGCCACATGCCGCCGGTGCGCGCCCAGGGCTGCGCCTTCGCCGACATCCGCGGCGACATGCCACGCCACGGGCTGGTCGGCGCCAACTACTGGTTCGCCGATCTGCTGCGCCAGCAGGACCTCACGCAGACCCTGCGCTTCGGTGGTGGCCTGGACGCCGGCACCTTGACTGCGCTCGACGACGGCGCCGTCCGCGCGCGGCGCATGCTGGACTCGGCGGCGGCGCTGCGCGTGCAGGGCGACGTGCTGCGCGTCACCAACCTGACCGGGCACAAGCTGTTCACCGGCTATCCCGAAGGCCGTCGCATGTGGATCGAGCAGACCTGGCTCGACGAGCATGGCGCCGTGCTGCGTGTCGACGGAGCGTACGGGCCGATCGCCGTGACGCACCGCGGCGCGCCGATGCAGGTCGAAACCCTGGTCGATCTGTCGGGCGCCCACACCCGCCTGTACGAAGTCGGCATGGGCCTCACCCAGGAATGGGCGCAACAGCTGCTGCGCCTGGGCAAGGACCCGGCGCTGCCGTTGCAGTTCGACCGCGTGACCGGGCGGGCCACGCTGACCCTGGGCCAACTCGCCGCGCAGCCGCCGGGCAGCAGCGCGAAGTCGTTCCACTTCGTCCTGGTCAACACCGTGGTCGAGGACAACCGCATCCCGCCCTTCCGCTTCCGTCACGACGACGCGCGCGCGCGCAACGCGCTGCCGGTCCCCGACAGCCAGTACGGCAACCCGGGTCCGGGCGGCGAGTATCGCCACTACGACGAGCTCACGCTGTCGCCGCCACGTGGGGCCGCCAGCGCGCGTCTACGCTTGCTCTACCAACCGACGAGCTGGGAGTACGTGCAGTTCCTCGAGCGCGCCAACGATGGCAGCGTCGCCTACCTGGCGCACGAAGGCCGCAACCTGGTGGACGCCTGGCGCGCGACCGGCATGGCGACGCCGCACGCCATGGCGACGGCCGCGTGGAATCGCCTCGCCGGCACCGATGCCGACCTGCTCCTCGGGACCCGCATCGCCGGTGCCGGCGCGCCCGAGGTCGGCGTCAAGACGGCGCGCGGCGGCGACTCCATCGACGTCGATCTGGGTACGCCGCACGGGAGCTTCGCGGGGGCACCAGCTGCCGTCTTCTTCCAGCTGCACCGCACGGGCTCGGCACCGCCCCCGGTGGCCCTCCCCGGTCTGCATCTCGGCCGCGCCGACCTGCAGGTTCTGGTCGGCCCACTGCCGGCCGCGGGCGCCCAGCTGCAGTTCTCCGCACCGGACGAGGCCGCGGGGTACACCATCCGTGTGCAGGCGCTGTGCTTGTCGAACCGGGCCGCGAACGGCACGTACGCCGTCACGGCGGCCCACGACCTGGTCTTGCAGTAGGCCGCCCGGCCCGCGCGGCACCGTCCGCCCTCCGGCGCCGCTGCCGCAGCGAAAGACCTGGCCCATTGCCGACGTTGGCACGATGCCGGTCGGGCGTCCATCGACGCTCGACGAGTTCCGGTTCCCCGACCATGACCATCGAACGCGCCCTCCGCGGCATCGCCGGCACCGTGGTGCTGGTGTCCCTCGCCCTCGCCTGGACCATCAACGGCATCGACCTCGCCCGCGTGTCGTGGCTGTGGTTCACCGGCTTCGTCGGCCTCAACCTGCTGCAATCGTGCTTCACCAACTGGTGCCCGATGATCGCGATCCTGCAGGGCCTGGGCATGAAACGCGAGCCCGTGCACGGGACGTAGGCACGCGGCGCGGGGCGCGCGCCGAACTCGGAGCCTGAGAGAGAATCCTCTCGAAGGCTCTGCGCGGCCGGTAGGCGGCCGCCAATCGGGATTCTGAGAGGCCGTATCTGATTCTCTCTCGGCCTCCCAACGCGGCCGGGGCCGCAACCAAAGGCTTGGTTGCGGTCGGCGCTTCGCGCCGACCAGAGAGGGGCCCCGGCCCCTTTGTTGCCGGGGCTTCCAGTGCCGCTGGAAGTGGGCGAGTTCAGCGCCTTGACAGCGGAACGACATCGCCGAATTCGCGCCCGCCGCGACGATTCGCAGCCCTTGCAGCTCAGCGCGGCCGGCGGCCGCAACCCAAAGGGTTGATGTCGGCGCAGCGCCGACCAGAGGGGGCCGCCGGCGCTGTTGTTGCTTGGAGCTTCCAGGGCTGCTCGGGCGTGGCCTGGTCAGCTCTGTGGCAACGGAACAACACGGCCGAATTCGCGCCCGCCGCGACGATTCGCAGCCCTTGCAGCTCAGCGCTGCCGGCGGCCGCAACCCAAAGGGTTGATGTCGGCGCAGCGCCGACCAGAGGGGGCCGCCGGCGCTGTTGTTGCTTGGAGCTTCCAGGGCTGCTCGGGCGTGGCCTGGTCAGCTCTGTGGCAACGGAACAACACGGCCGAATTCGCGCCCGCCGCGACGATTCGCAGCCCTTGCAGCTCAGCGCTGCCGGCGGCCGCAACCCAAAGGGTTGATGTCGGCGCAGCGCCGACCAGAGGGGGCCGCCGGCGCTGTTGTTGCTTGGAGCTTCCAGGGCTGCTCGGGCGTGGCCTGGTCAGCTCTGTGGCAACGGAACAACACGGCCGAATTCGCGCCCGCCGCGACGATTCGCAGCCCTTGCAGCTCAGCGGACGATGCCCTCGCCGCCGTCGCTGGCGACGGCGCCGGCAGGGTTGGCCACCAGGTCGACCGCGAACCACTGCGTGGTGAAGTGTCGCCCGAGCAGGCGCGGCGCGTTCGGCACGGGCAGGGGAAAGGACGCGTTGCCGTTCATGTCGAGACCGAGCGGGAGCGTGACGGCGAGATCGGTGTAGAGCGTGCAGCCGGTCATGCGCAGGAAGTCGAGCGGCAGCGGTAGCGGCACCCCCAGGTACGTCGTGCGGCTGGTGCCGAGCGCGAACACCGCGGGCACCTGCGGACGGCCACCGGTCAGCGTCACGGCGAAGCTGGCGTTGCCGAGGCCAGGCTCACCCGACGGCAACTGATACATCGGCGTCAGACCACTCTGCCCGCAGCCGGTGCCGAACACCAGGTACGACGGCAAGTCGACCGCTCCGAGCGCGATGTCGTTCACCTGCTGGTTGCCGCGGTACACCGGCGCAGCGGGCGCCGAGAGGTCGAACACCTCCGACGCATCGGTCAGGGCGTAGGCACGACCGCTGGCGTCGGTCGCCAGTGCGACGACGGCGGTGGCGAACAGGTTGCTCTGCGACAGGATGGCGCCGCTCGCGGTGTCGATCACCAGGATGTCGCCGGCATCGGTGCCAGCCAGAAGACCGTTGCCGGGCTGGACCGCCAAGGCGCGCAGCGGCGGGTAGTTCGCGCCGAGGGTGCGAGGCACCGCGGTGGTCAGATCGACCGCATCGATGCGCGTCGGCCGGCCGGCGACGTAGCTGCACACGAAGGCGTCGTTGCCCGCGGTGGCGACGTCGTAGGCGTTGGCCAACGGCGCCACCAACACGGCGGGCCCGCCGTTGGCGGGCGCCGACCACAACCCGGGCAGGTTGCCGACGCCGATGGCAGCCAGGATCCCGGTGGTGGCGATCTCGATCCGGTTGGGCACGCCGACCGACGACTGCAACGGGTGGCTGGTGATGGTGGCCAGCAGGTTGTCCTGCACGCCGGCCCTCTGGAACACCGGCGCGATGCTGGTCGACAGCCCGCTCACGTAGGGAATCGACCTCGGGCTGCGCGGATCGACGGTGACCGTCTGCGCGCGCGGCAAGACGAGACGCGAGCCGGCTCCGGCCCGCACGTCGGTGGCGACGCCGGTGGCCGGATCGACGAAGCGCATGCCGGGCGCCGTGGTGCTGCCACTCTCGGCGGTGACGAGATAGCCGGTGGGCACCTGGGACGCGGCCGCCCCACCCAAACACAGCGAGAAGACGAGACGGAGGGTGCGTGACATATCGAGGAGATCTCCTGAACGGCGCGCGTCCGTCGCAAGGACCGCGCGCCGCGTCGAAGTGGGCAGGGACCGCGATTGTAGCGACGGCCCCTCGGCCCATCGCAGCCTGCGGCCGCACCAGAGGTGCGAGTCGGCGCTGCGCGCCGACCAGAAGGGCCGCAGGCCGCTTTGTTGCCGGGGGCTTCCAGTGCTGCTCAGGCGTGGCCAACTCGGCACCCTGGCGAATCACACGCCCTGCGGACTCCGCGCGCGCCGCGACGATTCGCAGCACTTGCAGCCCGTCGCAGCCTGCGGCCGCACCAGAGGTGCGAGTCGGCGCTACGCACCGATCAGAAAAGGGCTCGGGCGTGGGCCGACGTCGTCGGCCGCGCGGTTACGCCGCCGCAGCCCCGGACTACCAGCAGCAGGCGCGGCGTTTCCCCCAGACGACGCTTTCGGACTCCGCTCATGTGGAGGCTCCGCCATGAACCGTCCCTTGCTCGCCGCCGGTGCGCTCGCGACGAGTGCACTCCTCCTGCTGGCCGCCTGTTCGTCGCGTCGTGAACCATCGACCCTTCCGGGGACCAGCGGCGACTTCTTCGTCCTGTCCTCGTCACCGACGCCACAGGCCGAGATCTACCTGAACGACGCCATCCGCATCACCTTCACCCGCGCCGTCGACTTGAGCTCGGCCGACTTCAACGCCGTCGCCTTCACCGTGTTCGACCTGAACGGCAACGCGTTGCAGGAGCTGCCGCGCGGCACCTTCTCGCTCGAGGACGCCGACGATGGCAGCCCACGCGTACTCCGCTTCGACCCGGCCTTTCCGAGGGGCGCGGCCTACGACGACGGTGGCTTCCGGCCGGCCCGGCGCTACGTCATGCAGCTCGCCACCGGCGATGCGCGCAACCGCGCGACCCTGCGTGGCGACGACGGACGCGGGCTGTCCGCGCCGTTCACCCTGACCTTCCACACCGTCGAAGGTCGCACGCCGTCACAACTGTTCCGCGACCAGGTCGCCGGTGGACCCCGGGTCATCGCAGCGTCAGCGACGCCGCGCACCGGTGACGTCGTCGGCCTCGGCCAGAAGGGCCTGCAGCCGGTGGAGGTGCGGGTGGTGTTCGATCAGCCGCTCGATCCGAACCCGAGCAACGTGCCGACCGCGCTCGACCCAAGCCCGGCGCTCGTCGACCCGCGCCAGATCGACGTCCTGCGCAAGGGCCGCGTCTTCCTCGAGTACGACGACCCGGAGTACGGACGAGGGGCGTGGATTCCGGCCACCGTGAGCTTCGAGCGCAACGACAACGACGGCGCCGCCCTCGTCCTGAGTCCCACGGGCGTGTTGCCCAACGACGCCGCCGTGCGCCTGATCGTCGAGCCGTCCTTGCAAGACCTCTCGGGACAGAGCAACAGCGGCGATGTCGCGTTCGCGCGCACCGCGTTCGCGTTCCGCACCGAGGAGGCGAGCGCGCCGCAATTCGACGCCATCGTCGAGACCTTCGCCGACCTCGACCAGGTCGACCTGGAGCCGAGCTTCTTGGAACCGCTCGCCGAGTTCGGCCCCGGCTTCGTGCGCGCCGGGTTCGCGTTCGAAGGCACCGAGACCGTCTTCGACTACCGGCCCGCCTCGGGCGAAGTGGAACTCAACACCGACTTCGCGCTGGTCGCGCCAGCGAACGGCAGCCCGTTCTCGGTCTCGGGTGGGGTCTTCCAGTTCCGCAACGTCGTCATCCCCGCCAATGCGACCGTCCGCGGCACCGGCACCAAGCCGATGGTGTGGCTCGTCACCGGCGACTTCACCGTCGAGGGCGAGCTGACGGTCGCCGGCGGCGACGGCGCTCGTGTCGACGGCCTCAACTCGGCGAACATTCCCATCCCCGGCGGCATCGGTCGCTGCGGCGGCGGCAACGGCGGGCGCGGCAGCCCGCTCACCAGCGACACCGACGACCGCGGCGAAACGGGCTACGGCCCGGCGCAGGCGCCGGGCGGCGGCGGACGCGGCGGCGAGCACGCGTGCCACTTCGGCGCAACCTGCCTGCGCGGCGGCGGTGGAGGTGGCGGCAGCTTCACCACGCAGGGTGATCCGCATCACCAGCTCGCCTGGCTGGGCCAACCCGCTGGCCTGCCGCTCGTGGGCAACGGTCGTGGCGGCCCGCCGTGCCAGACGCCAGCGCCGATGCAGGCCGCGGCCGGCCCGCTGGCCTTCTCCGATCCACGACGCGACAACGACTTCTGGGGCACGGGCATCCGCCTCGGCACACCGAGCCAACGCGTCGCCGGCGAGCTCTTGGTGCCGCGCGGCGGCGCCGGCGGCGGCGGCGGCGGCGACTCCAATGACTTCCAAGCGCCCACCCGCTGCTCGGTCAACCCGACCTTCGTCAGCGATCGCCGTGGCGCCGGCGGTGGCGCGGGCGGCGGTGTGCTCATCATCAAGGCCCTGGGTCGCATCGTCGTGAAGTCAGGCGGACGCATCACCGCGACCGGAGGGTCTGGCGGCGGCGGCGAGCCGGCCGGCAGCTGCGGCGCCGGTGGTGGCGGTGGCGGCGGCTCGGGCGGCATGGTGGTGCTGATGTCGGCGCGCGGCATCCACATCTCGCGCCACGGCGCCCCCTACGCAGACGCGAGCCCGACGAGCAACGCCAACGGTGCCTACTCCTTCGCCATCGATGCCGACGGCGGCTTCGGACGGCGCGGAACGTACGCCAACCCCTACCCCATCACCGGCAAGTATCCGGGTCGGGGTGGCCCGGCCGCCAAGGTGGCCTGGGACTACAACCCGGTCGGCGGTTTCGGCGGCCTCGGCCTGATCCAGCTCATGGCGCCACCCGGCGACAACCTCGACGTCGAGCACGGCGGCGACGGGACCCGCACTCGGCTCGACGACAACCTCTACTTCTATCCCGACGACGAGGCGCTACTGCGTGGCCTCGACAGCGACAACCCGCACCGACGCGACGGACCGGCGCTCAAGGGTACCGACAAGGAACGCCTGCTCGGCTGGCGCGGCTTCCCGGGAACCGACGGCGTCGGGCGCGACGACGCCGGCGTGGTCGTGGAGTTGCCGCACGACGACCACGGGGAAGGCGACCTGCGGCCCGCCCCGGTCCTGCTGCCCGCTCCCTTCGGCGCCGTGTCGCGCCTGCGCTCGCGCTGGATCGACACGGGTGCGACAGCGCGCCGCACGGCCAGCGGCGGAGCGCGTCGCATCGAGGAACGTCTCGATCCGCCCGATCCCGACAACCCGTTCACCAACTTGCGCGCCGGACCCACCTACGTGTTCGCCGGCACCTTCCACAGCGAAGATCGCGCCGCCGGCTACGTGCGCTACCGCGACGTAGGCGGCCAAGCCACTCTGGATGCGCCCGAGGTCTTGCCCGCTCCGCTGCCCGTCACGGCGGTCGAGAGCGGCGTCGCGTGGCGCGGAGCGTCGGTCTACCGCGTTCGGCTGGGCGAGACCTCGACGGTGCTGGCCCGGATTCCCGGCCGCTACACCGGCTACCAGGCCGAGCTGCGCGATGTGCGCGGCACCGTGATCGCGTCCCGCCGCATCGTCGGACACGACGGCGACGACGTCTACCTGAGCGCTGACGAAGGCCTGCTCGATGCCGAGTCCGCCACCGTGCTGCAGGTCGTCACCCGGTTGTTCGAGTTCGCCACCGATGGCGCGACCGGCTTCGGTCCGAGCTACCTGGCCGGCAGCGGCCCGGACCTGCACGCCGTGCCCTACGCCAACGCGCGCATCGGCTTCGCCTTCCACGTCGCACCGGCGCACGCGCACTTCGGGCACGACGAGTTGCGGATTCCACCAGACTCGAACGAGTTCCTGTTCGACCTCGATGTCGCCCGACCCGAGGCGATGCGCGAGGTCCGCGCGCTCGGCAAGGCGGCCACGCCCGCCGGCGGTGCCATCGCGGTGCAATACGACGTCTTGTTCAACATGGCCTACTCCGAAGACACCGCCGACCACGTCGATCGAGCGCGGGTGCTGACTCCGGCCAGTCCGCGTCCCGAGCTACGCTCGCTCACGTTGCCGTTCCAGTTCTGACGCCCGGGGCTCGCGGTCGCAAGGGCGACCGCCAGCAGCGTCGGGCAGGGCCGGCGTCCTCGGGAGCCCTCGGGGAGTCCCGGGGGCGCCGCGGCCGCCGAAACTACCGTCTGCCGCCGCAAGGCCGTCGCGCGGCCATCGCGGGGCGACGGCGCGGCACGCGGGCGTCGGGGCGAGCGCAGCGCCCGCGACTTCTGGCCAGAACTTCACGTCAGGGGGTTGCCGGCGCTCATCGCACCGCGCACCCTGGGCCCACCCCTCGCCTGGACTCTCGCATGCAAGTCACCGCGCGCCCCCACCCGCGGCATCGTGCGCCTGTGCCCCGTCCCGCGCAGTCGCACCGCCTTCCCCGCCCCTCGATGCCGCTCACGCTCGCAGCGTCGGGGGCCCATGCCGGCTGACGCCCGTCAGGCAACGGCGCAGCCGATTCCCGCGCGTGACCCTGCCCGCCCACTGCGGCGGCTCGAATCGCCCGATCCACGATCGGTCAAGAACCGCCGGTTCTTCGACGGCTACTGGAGCGCCGGCAAGCACGAGCGCGACCGTCTGTGGCGCGACTGGTGGCACGATGGCTACGAACAGATGTTGACCTGGGCCGGGCCGCTGGCCGGCAAGCGCGTCGTCAATCTGTTCGCGGGCCTGTGCGAGGACGCCGAGATGCTGGCCCAGACCGGCGCCTCGGTGGTCGCGGTCGACTTCTCGCTGGCCGGCCTGGCGAACGCCGCGCACGCACCGGGACGCCGAGTCGAGGTCGACGGGCCGCGCATGCTGTGCGCCGACGCCTCCAAGTTGCCCCTCCCCGACGGCTCGGTCGATGTCGTGATCGCCATCAACGGGCTCTGCCACACCCCCAAGGCCAAGGTGCTGGCCGAGTGCCGGCGGGTGCTGGCGCCGGACGGCCGCATCTTGCTGCTCGAGGTCATGCGCTACCCGCACTTGGCGATGCTGGCGCGCTTTCTCGAGCCCTACAAGTGGCACGCCCCGCACAAGTTCATCTCGGTGGGCGAGCTCGAAGAGCTGGCGCGCGACTTCAGCTTCGCCCGCCACCGCGAGTTCTTCTGCCTCAGCGTGCTGTCGGCGATGCTCGTACGCCTGCCGCTCGGCGCCAAGCTCTTCCTACCGCTGCACCGTTTGCTCACGAAGCTCGACCGCCCGCTCCTGCGCGCGGTTCCGTTTCTGCGCCGCTTCAGCTACCTGTGCGCCGCCGAGCTGCGTCCTTGAGCAGGCTCACTGGGTTCGCGGCACCGTGGCGCGACCCCGCCCAGGGCACTCACTCGGGCAGCAGGCGCCGGCCAAGATTGCCATAGTCGCGGTAGGGCGCCTGGTCGGGGGACCCCGCGGCGTACTTCCACGACAGTTGCCGCGCGTCGACGCGGGGCACCGCCACCAGCGAGCTGCTGACCGTGCCGTACTCGCCGCCCGCCTTCAACACCCGGTGGCCGGTGTGGCGGCCGTCGTCGAGCAGTAGCCGCGCCAAAACTGCCATCCGCTCGGCGATCGTCGCTGCACCCTGGGTCACCTGCGTCAGATCCGGCACCACGAGTGCGTTGAGTTCATGTTCGTTGGTGAGCGTCAGGATGCGGACCTGCGGATGCTCGACGGCCAGGGAGCTACCGACCTTGCGGAAGGCAACGACGTTCGAGCCGTCGGTGACCAGGAGCTGGAAGTCGTTGTAGACGCGAGCGTCGACCTCGTCGGCGATCGCTCCCTCGACGTCGGCGAACTCCCGTTGGTCGAGCGCGAGATGTGGCAAGGTACCGCGCGTCGCCGCCCCTGGCCGGCGCTCGCCGCCGGCGACGTTGGTGAGTCCGGCGAACCACAGCCGGTCGTTGACTCCCATCCAGGTACCGCCCGCCTGGCGGTCGCGCGGCGACAGGATGCGCCGGCGGCTGCCCACGTAGAGGCCCGGGGGCGAAGCGGGACGGCTGCGCACCTCGTCGCGGTTGGCACCGACGAGGATCGGGTAGTCCGGGTCGCTGCCGAGCACCACGAAGAGCGAGCACATGCCATCAGGCTCGGGGATGCGGGCGTCGGGCGCAAACAGCGTCTCAGTTCGCCGCGCTCAGCCGTTCGTGGGACCGGCGTCCGGGACGGTGAACCAGGCGATGGTGCCGCCGCCGGGGCGCGGATCGAGACCGATGCGGCCGCCGTGGCAGGCGACGATGCGGGCACAGGTCGCCAACGACAGGCCCGACCCCGAGACCTGGTCGTGCCCACGCCCGCGCACCAACGGGGTGAACAAGCGCGCGCGCAGCGCCTCGTCGATGCCGGAACCGCGGTCGCGTACCTCGAAGCGCCAGGCGTGGCCGTCGCGCCGCGCCGCCACCTCGATGAGGGGCGCAGTACCCTCGGCGTAGCGCTTGGCGTTGTCGAGCAGAGACGCCAGCACGCGTCGTAAACCACCGCGATCACCGCACACCGTCGGCAGATCCCCCTCCACCACCACGCCGGCGCCGCCGGCGACGAGCACCTCGTCGACCAGGGTCCGCGTGTCGACCCGCTGCGGCGGCCGGCACACCGCCGCGTCGACGTAGTCGACGAACGCGCGTACCAGGCGCGTGAGCCGCTCGGTGGCTTGGCGCGCCTGCTGCAGCTTCTCGTCGCGCGACGGGTCGCTGCACTCACCGCTGCGCATCGACGCGAGCAACATGGTCAGTCCCGACAGCGGCGTCAGCATCTCGTGACCGAGCGCGTGGGCCAGCTTGGCGAACTCGGCTCGTTCCCCGTTCTCCATGTTCACCTGCGGTCGTCTTCCTCGCGCGCGGCGCGCATCGCCCGCAGCAGCCGCCACCCGAGCAGACACGCCAACCCGTAGCCCAGCAGGCCGAGAAGCGAGACGCTGCCCCAACGCGGCGGCGCCGCGCTCGTCCACAGCGAGGTCGCCGCCAAGATCAGGGCCGCCACGACGATACCCAGAGTCAGGCGGTTGACGCTGGCGTCGAGGTGGCGGTGGTCGAGGCGCACGCGGAACGAGTCGGCGCGCATGCGTTCGAGCACGTGGCGCACGTCGCCGGGCAGCACCTCGAACAGCCGATCCCAGTCGCGGCCCGTGCGGCGCAGGCGCGCGAGCAGCCGGCGCGGCGACAGACGCTGGCGCATGGCGCGCCGGTAGATGGGATCGATGAGCTCGGCGAGACTGAAATCGCGGTCGAGGCCACGCGAGGTCCCGTCGAGGACGATGACCGTGCGCAGCAACAGGGACAGCGACGCTGGCAACACCACGCGGTAGCGCCGAATGATGCCCAGCAGGCTGCCGAGGGCACCGGCGACGTCGAGGTCGCGCAACGAATGGTGCACGTAGTCGTCGAGGAACTCTTCGATCTCGGCACGAAGCGCCGCGCGGTCGGTCTCGGCGGGCGCACGACCGACCCGCAGCACGATCTCGGCCAGCTCGGCGGCGTCGTTCTCCACCGCGGCCAGCAGCATCGCCTCCACGTCTCCACGCAGAGCGCCGTCGATGTGACCGACCATGCCGCAGTCCAGCACGCCGAGCACCCCGCCGGGCAGGAGCATGAGGTTGCCCGGGTGCGGATCGGCGTGGTAGACCGCGTCGCGGAAGATCATCTCGAGCCAGAGGTTGGCCCCGACGCGAGTGAATGCGGCGAGGTCCACGCCCGAAGCGCGCAGGGCGGCGAGGTCCGACGCGGGAATCCCGTCCAGGCGCTCCATGGTCAGCACTCGCCGTGAGCAATAGGCGGGGTGGACCGACGGGAAGTGCACCTGGGTCTCGCGCCGGTAGCGCCGCGCGAACTTTTGCAGATTGTCGCACTCGTAGCCGAGGTCGAGCTCACGCCGCAGCATGCGCTGGAACTGACGCGCCAGGAGCTCCGGCTGGTAGGGGCGCAGGAAGCCGGCGTGCCTCTCTGCCAGGCGTGCCAGCGCCTGCAGGATCTCGAGGTCGGTCTCGGCCTGGGCGATGACCCCCTCGCGGATCACCTTCACCACGACGGCCTCACCGGACGCGAGAGTCGCGCGGTGCACCTGCGCGATCGACGCCGACGCGAAGGCCTCCGCCTCGAACTCGCCGAACAGGGCCTCGGGCGGACGCCCCAGCTCGGCGGTCAGCGCCGCGCGCACCACGTCGGGCGGATCGGGCATCGTCTGCGCTTGCAGCAGCGCCAGCTCGTCGGCCAGCTCGGTGCCCACGAGATCGGGCCGCGTGCTCAGCACCTGTCCGAGCTTGATGAACGTGGTGCCGAGTTCGTCCAACGCCAGGCGAATGCGGGTCTCGAGGCGCTGGTCGCGTAGACGCACACCGTCGGCGCTGCGCAGCCGGTCCTGGATCCAGGCGACGTTGAGCCAGCGCAAGCCGTCGGCCAGACCGTACTTCGCGAGCACGGCCAAGACCTCGCCGACGCGACGCGTGTGGCGCTTCAGCCGGCTCAAGGCGTCGAAAGGCATGGTCGTGCTCGGCGCGGGCGCGCCAACCGAGCGGCTGGCACGGGCGTCCTGATCGTCACCGCCACCCGGGCGCGGCCACCATCTTGGCGGGCGTCGCGCACGACTGCCATGCCGACCTGACAGACCTGGCGGCGGCAGAGCGCCCTTCACCCGACGTCGTCCTCTCCCGCGAGGGCGACGCCGAGACGCTGCAACTGTCGTCCGATGGCCCGCCGCAACGCTCGACTCGCCTCGAGCGCTGCCCCCGAGCCGGCAGCCAACGCCTGCTGGCCCAGGCCGACAGGATCGTCACGCGCCGTGGCGGCCGCGGCGGCGAAGGTCGGCCACGTGCGTTGCAGGGTCGCCACCGCGTGCTCCCGCACGGCCCTCGCCTGCGTCGTGGCCTGCTCTCCCGCGGACTCGAGCCCACGCCCCACGCTGTCGACGAATCGTGACGCCAGCGAGGTGAAGTCGGACGCGAGGTGGTCGAGGTCGGCGCGCGCGTAGCGACCGAACTCGCCGGCCGACTCGAGCAGGGTGAGTTCCAGCGCCTGCGCCACGGTCGCCAGACCGTCGCCGACGCCGTCGACCACCTGCCGCAGCGTGTCGGCGCCCCCGTGCGGCGCGGCTTCGGCCGCGCCCTGGGCCGCGCCCTCGATGGTCGCGTGCGCGATGGCAGCCAGGCCACCGGCGACTCCGCGCGCGTCACGCGCCGCGGATGCCACCGCCTCCGCCACCTGTTTGCGCACCGCCTGACCGCGCCGCACGATGTCGCGCGCGCGCTCCCTGACCCAGGCCACCGGATCCTCGACGCTGTTCATGTCTCTGCTCCACCGCAAAATCGAGTGGCGCTTGCGAGACTGCTGTCCCGCGCACACTGCGTGAGGATGCAGCCTCCTCCGGCGCCGCGAAATACGCTCGCCTGCGCACCGTCGATCCGCGCTGTCGGCAGCCCACATGCGCTGGGCGACCCCGGTCGTTTGCCGCCGGGAGACCACGGCCGCAGACAGTCCGACGGCCGGCCGCGCTACGACGGCCGCCGGCGCACACGCGCCATCGCCGGTTTTCGCCTTCCTCCCCCACGCCCGACGCGGTGCCGCCTTCCCGTACCTCCAGGCCCTCCGACCGCATGGCCAGCCACCCGGGCCGCCCGGCTCTCCGTCCCACCTCCGCCACCACCGAAGGACGTCAGCTTGCTCGTCCCATCCGGCGCGTCGGCGCGGTTGACATCGGACCGGCACACCGCGAGCTTCGAGAGATGCTCTCGCTCCGTTTGGTTCTGACCTCGACAGGAATCATGGCCGCTCTCGTGCCCATCGCCGCGCAGCCGGTCTTGCGGCAGCCGTTCGTTGGGGCGCGGGTCGGTGCGGCCATGGCGTACGACTCGACGCGCAATGAGCTGCTGGTGGTCGGCGGTTCGCAGGACTTCACGGCCCAGACCTGGCGGCGGGGCGGGATGGGGTGGTCGACCGTCGATTCGCCCGCGGCCGCCGCGCGCGTCGGGGCGCGCATGGTCTATGACACGGCGCGGCAGCGAGCCGTGTTGTTCGGCGGCGTCGTCGGAACCAACGTCACGCGCGACCTGTTCGAGTGGGACGGGAGCACCTGGATCCAGCACACTGCGGTCGGACCACGCGCGCAGCACTACGTCGGCATGGCATACGACTCCGGACGCGGCCGAACGGTGTGGTTCGACGGCCAGACGTGGGAGTGGGATGGCACCACTTGGCTGTTGCGAGCCACTGGTGGGCCGCCCGGGCGGGCGGGCGCCGCGCTGGCCTACGACGCCGCGCGGCAGCGCACGGTGCTGTTCGGCGGCAATGTCGACCCGGAGGCTTTTGCCGGTACGACCGACACCTGGGAGTGGGACGGCACGACCTGGCGGCAGATCGCGACGCCTGGTCCCTCGGCGCGCGGCTACACCGCGATGGCGTACTCGCCGTCGAGTCGCCGAATCGTGCTGTTCGGTGGCCGCACCAGCCTGTCGAGCTCGGGCAATGCCGGGGATACCTGGGAGTTCGACGGCAGCACGTGGACGCTGCGTACGAGCAACAACGTCCCTGGGCGCGCGCTCCACACACTCGCTTGGGACTCGGCACGCCAGCGAGTCGTCATGTTCGGCGGTGAAACCGCGAGCGGACCTTCCAGCGAACTCTGGAGCTGGGACGGCGCTGTGTGGACTCTGATCGAGGGTGGGCCGTCAGCGTCCTACGTGGTCGGGCGCATGACGTTCGACGCCGCGCGGAGCCAGACGGTCTACTACGGGGGCTCCGACCCGCGAACCCTGGTGGCACTGGGTGAGACCTGGACCTTCGACGGCACGACGTGGCGGCGCCCAACGCCGGCGACGATGCCGCCGCCCCGCCATGCCCCGGCCATGACCTTCGATCCGGTGCGTCGACGCGTGCTCCTCGTCGGCGGCGCCATCGCCGATCATTGGGAGTGGGACGGCACCAACTGGCAACAGTTCACCGGGACCGTACCCGGTGCGCGCTCCGGAGCCGCGTTGGCGTTCGACACTCTACGCCAGCGCGCCGTGCTGTTCGGCGGCTACGCGAACGGTGCGTACCTCGACGAGACGTGGGAGTTCGACGGCGTCGCGTGGAGCCGGGCGACGCCGTCGGTCAATCCCCCAGCGCGTAGCCACGCGCAAATGGCGTGGGATCCCAGCACCAGGTCATTGCTGCTGTTCGGCGGCGTCGTCAACGGCACCAACGCGCTCGCCGACACTTGGCTCTACGACGGACGCACCTGGCTGCAGGCGACGCCGGCCACGGTACCGGCCGCGCGCCTCAACGGATATCTGCTCACCGACAGCTTGCGCGGACGCTGCGTGTTGGCTGGCGGCGGTGGGTACACCAGCATCCTGCCGTATGAACTCTGGGATTGGGACGGTGTCGATTGGGAGCTGCGCGGGAGCGAGCCGCGGTTGCGCACGCAAGCCGCCGCGACCTTCGATGTCGGGCGCGGGCGCATCGTCGTGCAGGAGGGAAACGGTAGCAATCGTTGCGCGGAGTTCGCCTTCTTGACGGATGTCGTCGGCCAAGGGAACGTGCGCTTGTCGGGCAGCGTGGCCACCGTAGGAGGCATTCTGCGGTTCGATGTCGCAACCAACGCACCCAGCCTGTTGTTGCTCGCATCGGTACCGATCGCGTCGCCGCCGTGGCTCCTGTCCGGCGGGCCGTTCTGTGGCAGTGAACCGCTGTTCGTGCCGCCGGGCGCGGCCCTCAGTCTGCCCTTTGTGGGACCTGTGCTCACCTTGCCGGTACCGAACGTGCCGGAGATGGCATTCGTGCCGCTCCTTGCCCAGGCGGCCGTGGCGTTGCCGGGCAACTGCGTCGCGCTGTCGGACGCGGTGGCGCTGCGCACACAGCCGCGGTAGCAGAGGTGCCGATCGCCATCACCGGCCCCTTGGTGGTGCTGCCGCTGGCATGGTCACGCGATCCTCTCCGCTGCCCTTGTGCGGGCGGCAGGTCGGAATCCGGTAGCACGTCGGGTGTTCACGGCGTCGTCGCCCCCCTGCCCCTCGCCTTCTTCAGCGGCATCGGCGTCGTGCCAGGCAGTCGACGACCGAGAAAGAAGATGACCAGAAAAGAAGACGGCCGCACCGACGCAAGCGCCGATGCGGCCGTAGCTTCAACTGGTAGCGGGGACAGGATTCGAACCTGCGACCTTCGGGTTATGAGCCCGACGAGCTACCGGACTGCTCCACCCCGCGTTGGGTGAGGCGGGAAGGATAGCGCGCGGCGCCGCCGGCGCAAGCAAGAGTTGTCCGTACGAGCGAGAGTTCCGACGTTGCGACCCAGCGCGCCGGCCGCCGGTCCGCGACCACGCCTACAGCTTGCGCGACAACCGGTCCTTGACGCTGTCGAACTCGGCTCGCAGCTCGGCCGACACTTCGGTGCCGGTGAACAACGTCTCGCGCTCGAGCAGGCGCTGCAAGACCGCCGCTTGCGCCTCGGGCTCGGCACGTGCCTCGGCGTCCAGACGGCGCAACAGACGTCGCGGGTACGACTCGTCGCTCTCCGGCGTCGCCTTCTGTGCTTCGACCAGCATGGCCAACGCCTCCTTCGACCGGCCGCCGCGCAGCAGGGCCACGCCGACTTCCTCGCGCAGCTGCGCCTGCAGGCCCGGGTCGCCGCCGCCGACGCCCTCGCTGCCCAGCAGGCGCACCGCTTGATCGAGGTCCTGCTTGCCGAGGTAGGCGCGCAGGACGAGGACCCGCACGCGCTCGCGGTTGGCCGGGTCGAGTTTGCCAGCGTCCAGCTCCTTCTTGGCGCGCTGCAACGCCGTGTCCCACTGCCCGGCCGCCGTCAGCACCTCCAAGCGGAGCAGGGTACGGTCGGGCGACGGCACGCTGGCACCGATGGAGTCGAGGTACTGCAGCGCCCCGATCACGTCGGCGCATTCACGCGGCGACCAGGCTTCGTCCTTCGGCTTCAGCAACGCCGTGCTCACGGTGGTCTCGAGAGCCAGGCGCAGCGACTTCTCGCTGACCCCGTCCCGGCTGACGAGCTGCAGCGGGTTCTGCCGCTCGACCACGTTGCGCAGCTCGCGCCGCTCGCCGAGAGCCAGGAGAGTCTCCGCCGCCCGCACCCACTGCATGACGTCGAGCCCCTGCGTCGCCGCCTGTCCGGCAAGCGCGCTCACCATGACCTGGCGACGCACCCCAGACACGTTGCTGCGCCCCATTTCCTCCAACGCGAGGCAGAGGCGCGAGATCACCGGCTCCAGGTCGGGCTTCTCCGGGTCCACCTGCCGCTCGAGGCAGGTCACCAGGGCACGCAGCACGACCTCGTCCGTCTCCTTGGCGAGCAGTTCGCCGACCGCACCGATGACCTTCATCCGCCAGCCGTCGGGCAGGTCTCGGTTGCGCGGCAGTGTCTGCAGCAGCTGTGCGCCCTTGAGGCGCATCCGCTTCTCGGGATCGACCAACAGCTTGATCAGAGTGTCGATGTAGGCGTTGGCGGCGTCGCGGTCGGCAGCAGCGTGCGGCATCATCAGGACCGTCGCCTTCTCGCGCACCAGCGGCGCCTGGGCGCGGTTGCTGGCCACCGCCGTCAACACCTGGAAGCACTTCGGCACCAGCTTGCCCTGCGGGTCCTTCTGCTCGAGCACGGCCAGCGCCGCCTCACGCGTCGTCTCCGGCACCGACTCGTCGCGCAGGACACCGTCCACCAGGTCGAGCCACGCGGCGAACGTCTCGGCATCGCCGCTCGGTGCGGCACGGCCCGCGGCCGCGAGCGAGCCCAGGGCGGCGGTGAGCACCGACGCCTCGCCGGCCGTCCGCGCCTGCGCGCCGGCACCGACCAGCAGGCGCGTGACCTCGGGCGCCGGAAAGCGCCCCAAGCCCAGCACTGCCGCGCGGCGCACGACGGCGCGTTCGTGCTGCAGGGCGTCGCGCAGCAACGCCAGCACCTCCTCGGCCGGTCGATCCTCCGCTGGTGCCACCAGGTAGGCGCAGGTCTCGATCAGGACCGCACGCAGCTCGGGAGGGGGCGCACCCTCGGCCAGATGCAGCTGCAGCTTCTGCAACAACGCCAACCTGTCGGCAGCCACCCCACCGTGACGGGGCGTCTTGGCCAAGACGTCGCGCAACCGTTCGAGGCACGGACGCGCGCTTCCGGGCGGATCGTCGGCGAGGATACGCTCGCCGATGCGCGACCAAGCGATGGCGTCGCGCTGGGCCAGCGCCTCCACCAGCTCGACCAGGACCTCCGTGGTGCGGGCTTCGGCCCGACGCAGCGCATTGCCGCGCGCGACGCGCGCCCGCTGTGCCGCTTGCTCGGCAAGCAGCAGGTAGGAGCCGTCGTGGTTCGCTTCCCACCACTGCTCGAACTGCTGCTTGCTGGCGAATGCGTCGACGAAGGTGAGACTCGCCAGGGCCTCGCGCGCGTCGGCAGCGGTGTCGGGCACGTCGAGCCCCGCCGCCAGCATCGGCGCCAGGCCCAGGTCGCGGCTCGAGCCGGCGAGCAGGATCGCGCCGCGCCGCTGTTCGGGGTCGGCGGTCGACAGCATCTGTTCGAAGGCGCGCCGGCGATCGGCCGCAGACAGCGCGGCGACGCAGGAACGCGCCTCCTCGCGCAGGGCGCGCAGGGCGTCGTCCGCGGACTCTCGGCGCGCGAACAGCGTCGCCAAGGCCGGCAGGTAGCCGCGGCCCAAGCCACGCTCGCGCTCGCCGTTGCCGAAGACCGGGTCGTGCGGGTTGGCCAACTTGCGCCGTAGCTGCGCGAGCACGGTCAGCGCCACTTCGTCGGCGTCGGGACCCCGGCGCACGATGTCCCGCAAGACCTCGTGGGCGGCCGGATCGTGGCGCGACAGCAGATTCTCGATGGCAGCCTCGCGTTCGATGCGCGCCTCCGGACCCGGCTGCGCCAGGATCTGCCGCTGCGCGTCGAGATCGTTCGGGGTCTGGCCGGCGGCGCCGCGGATCACGGCGAGCGAGAAGACGAACCAGGCGGCGAGGACGCGCATCGGTTGAGTAGGCAGGCGGGTCACCGAACAGGTCAGGGATCGTGGGAGCGCAGCGCGTGACGGAGACCTGCCGCCACGGGTCGCCACCGACTCCCCACCTCCCGACGTCGCCGCGTGCGGCGCGAAGGACACGACACTCACGAACCGGTCAGCAACGGCTGGATCGTAGCGAGCAGGCTGGCACAGCATGCATCGACATTTGCAGGGAAGGTCTCCAGTCGGATGTGCGCCAGCGCCTCGCATCGTGCCGCACGACGCGCGAGCAAGGCGCGGACCTCCTCCTCGAGCGGCAGATCGGTCAGCGGCGGCCGCTGGATCGGATCAGCGCGCAGGCGCCGCACCAGCTCCGCCACCGGGGCCTCGAGCCAGACCACCAGCACCGGCAAGGAGCGCAGCGCCGAGGCGACGGCATCGATGGTCACGGCTCCGCCACCGAGCGCCACCACGGCCCGGTTCGGGTGCCGCAAGGCGTCGTCGACCACCTCGGCCTCGACGGCTCGGAACGCCGCCTCGCCGTGCTCGGCCAGGAACGCGCCGACTGCCCGCCCGACCACGGCCGCGACACCGACGTCGGTGTCGACGAAGGACCATCCCAGACGCCACGCCAGCTCCTTGCCGACGGTCGACTTGCCGCTGGCGCGCGCGCCCACCAGGACCACCTTCTCGATGCGACCGCCGCCGAGCGGCCGCGGCGAGGCCGGCCCCGCCGCTTCGGACCCGCCGGCCGCGCCTTCTGCTCCGTGCTCGACCGGATGGGGCCCGAGCCGCGGGCGGCGCTCCGGCCCCTTGCCGGACTCCTTGCCAAGGCCGGCCCCCTCGGGCCTCGAAGGCCGGTGTCCCGGCCGGCGTCGAGGCGTTTCGTGGCTCACAGGGCGCCCGCCAGGAAGTCCTGCAGGGCCGCCGCCTCGACGTCGAAGCCGGTGAAAAGACGGACCTGCTCGCGCGCTTGCGCCAGGAACATCGACAGCCCCGACACCGGAACGGCGTCGTGCGCGCGAGCCCACGCCAGGAGCGGCGTCTCGACCGGGCGGTAGACCATGTCCAGGACGAAGGTGCCGCGCAACGGCGTCCAGTCCGACAACAGCCGCTGTCCCGCGGTGGGACCATGCGCGGACCCGACCGGCGTGGCGTGCACCACCACCAGGGGATCGAGCTGGCGGATCAGGTCGGCGCGCAGGCTCGCGAGCTGCACGCCGAGCTTGCGCGCGAAGGCGCGGATCGGCTCCAGCGATCGGCCGCACACCGTGACCTTGAACCCCATGTCGCGCAGCACGACGGCGGCCGCGCGTGCGCCGCCGCCGCTGCCGAGGACAACCGCCGGCGCACCGCGCCGCGGCGCAGCGGCCAGACCGGCCTGGTGCAGCGCCTCGCGCACACCGTGCACGTCGGTGTTGCAGCCACGGATCTGCCCGTGCGCCTCGAACAGGACGGTGTTGACCACGCCGGTGGCGCGAGCCGCCTCGTCGAGCTGATGGCATCCGCGCGCCACGAGCTCCTTGTAGGGTGCGGTCACCGACAGGCCACGCAGCCGACGGCGGGGCAGGCCGGCGAGAAGCGCCTCGGGCCGGGCGGTCTCCAGCGGCAGGTACACGGCGTCGAGGCCGAGGCGTCGAAACGCTCGGTTGTGAAGCCATGGCCCGAGCGAGTGGTTGGCCGGATTGCCGAGCAAGCCGTAGAGGAGGGTGCTCGGGGACAGGTGGCGGGCGCCGTAGAGCCCGGCGACCTGCGCCACCGGCAGCTGACCGAGGTCGTTGCCCGCCGGATCCAGCCCCGCGTACACGTAGGGCGCGCCCAGAACGCAGCTGAGAATGCGGCTGGCCGAGGCCGCGCGTCCCATCGCGAAGGCGACCGTCGGCGACAGCGTCTGGTCAGTGGCTGCCAGCAGTTCCATCACCGGCGCCGCGTCGGCCAGATCGGGAGCCGTGACGGCGATCTTGGCGACGTCGGCCCCCAACCCGAGGAGCGCGTCGCGGCGCTCGGCCAGCTCACGACCTGGCGCCGTCAGGTTGTGGTACGAGCGCACGAGGAGACGCGGCCGTGGGGTCGGCTGCCACGTCTCCCAGTCCTCGAGGTCGATTCCCTGGGCGCCGGCCTGCAGCGCTTGTTGCAGGAGTTCGCGCCGCTCGACCAAGGAACCGCCGTAGGCGCCGCCTTCGCGCGGGGTCCGACAGGTGACGAGGACCGGCAAGCCGATGGCCGCCAGCAGCGGCCCCAGGTCGGTCGACCGGTCGAGCCGGTCGAGACGAAGTTCGATCCAGTCGGCGCCCGACATCGCCGCACCGCGCGCCGCGCGCACTGTGGCGTCGAGCGACTGGGCGAACAGCGTGGCGATGACCTCAGCCACGACCCGGACTCGCGAGGGTGTCCACGACGCGGGCGAGCGCGGCGTCGTCGAGATCGCCGCGGGCGTGCGCCATGCGCGCTGCCGCGCGCATGAGCGCTCGGTACGGCTCCGCGCCCGCCACCCCATGCGCCGCGATCGCTTGCAGGTGGCGACGCAGGGTGACCACGTCGCCGCGCGCGGCCGGGCCGGTGAGCGCTTCCTCGGCCCCCAGCCGCATCGCGGCTTGCAGCGCGCCGGCCACCAGGCTCTCGGTGAGGTCGGCGGCGGACCGGCTCGCGCCAGGCGCCGCCGAAGCGAACCAGCGTGTCGCCAGCGCGTGCAACACCGTGGCCCCGTTGGCCGCGAGTGCGCAGGCCGCGTGGTAGAGACCACGGTCGGCTTCGCCGAGTTCGACCGGATGCATGCCGGCAGCAGCGGCGAGGACGCGCAGCAAACGCAGGCTACGTGCGTCGCCGCTGAGAGCGGCAGCGCGACCAGGCAGCGCGACGTAGCCATCGTCGGCGCTGGCGAACGGACACAACGGGTGCAGGCTGCCGACGCGCGACCCGGCCGCCGCAAGCGGCGCCAGGACGTCGAGCGACGTCGCGCCGCTGGCGTGCAGCCAGAGCGAGCAGGGCCGAACCGCGCCCGCCTCCGCTGCCGCAGCGGCCGCTTCGGCGATCCGCGCGTCGGGCACGGCGACCAGGACGAAGGTGGCGGCCCGCAAGCGGCTCGGCTCGGTCAGCGCCTCGCCGCCAGCGAACGCCGCCGCGCGCTCCGCCGCCGCCGTCGTCCGACCGAGGAACCCGAGCAGGTGGTAGCCCGCTTCGCGCCAGCGTCGCGCCAGGGCCTGGCCGACCTTACCCGGACCGATGACCGCGAACGACGTGGGCACGACGCCTCACTGCCCTCCGAACGACATCGCCGGCACATCCCGCTCGCCGCGGCCGGGGCTGCAACCAACGGCCCGGTTGCAGCCGGCGCTCCGCGCCGACCAGCTTGGATCCACCTTGCTGGATCGCACGGAAACGTGGCGCCCTCTGGTGCGGCATGGCTCGAACGGGCCCCGGCCGCTTCGTTGCCGGGACTTTCGGTGCCGCTCGAACCAGGCGAGTTCGGCGCCGAGGCAGCGGAACGACCCGACCGAAGTCGCGCGTGGCACAAGTCCCCGCGCCACCTCCAACTCAGTGCTCGGACGTGGTGGCCTCGCCGGCATTGCCCTCGCGCGCCTCGATGCGCTCGCGGTGCCGCTTCGCCAGGTCCTCGAGGTACTCGTCGTCGACACGGTCTTGGATCTCATCGAGGTCGTCGAACGAGGGGGGAACGTAGCCCGCAACCTTCGAGCGATCGACCTCTTCCATGAACGCCTTCACCACGGCGCGGTGCAGAGCGATGCGACTGCCAGCGTTGATCGGATGAGCCAGGTCGGCGTGCAGGCGGCTGCGCCCCTGCCCGTCGCGTCCCGCGCGGTTGGCGGCCAGGCGCACGCCACAGTTCTGACAGTAGTTCGCCTGCAAGTAGTTCTTGCCAGAGCAGCGCGGGCAGCGGTCGCTGAGCTTGCGGCTGGGCATCGCCACGAAGGGGCCGCGGGCGCCCTCGATCACCTTGAGGTCGCGGACCACGAACTCGTCGTCGAAGGTCACGCTGCAGTAGGCCTTGAGCTTGCTGCGCGGGTCGTCGGTCAGCTTGATGCGCACCTCGGTGATGTTCACGGCTGCTCCCTCGAACCTCTGTTGCTCGTCCTGGTCACCGCGTCATGACCCGGCTTCCGCGGCCCGCGACCGCATCAGGACTCGACGGTGGATGGCGTGCGTGAAGCGACCATGCCATGGGCAGATCGCGTCAGAAGAACACGAACGCCCGGCGGTGCCAACTCCTGCAGGCGCACCTGCGCGGCGATCGCGTCGGCGGGCGACGCATACGACAGGAACAGCGTCGAGCCGCTGCCGGACATGGACAGCGACGAGAATCCGGCTGCCCGGATCGTCGCGGCGAGGCGCGCGAGGTCCGGATACAGCTGCTCGGCCGAAGTCTCCAGGTCGTTCTGCCACCGCGTGCAGGGTTCCTCGATCACCCACAATTCGTTGTCCGAACCAGGGTTATCGATCGAGTTTGTAGCCGCCCCCTCGGCGAGCGTCAATTCCGCTCGAAGGTTTTTGAACACGGCAGCGGTCGACGTGCCGAACGGCGGGACCAGCAGCACGAACCACAGCCGGGGAACCGGCCTCGTTTCGCTGAGGATCTCACCTACGCCGCGGCCGCGGCGGGTGCCGCCGGCGAGGAAGAACGGCACGTCGGCGCCGAGGGTGGCCGCGACCTCCTCGAGGTCGCGCCGCCCCAGAGGCGAGCCGAGCCGGTGCTGCAGCAGGAGCAGCGCCGCGGCAGCGTCCGAGCTGCCACCGCCGAGCCCGCCGCCGGCTGGGACCCCTTTCAGCAACCGGAAGCGGCCCGAAGGCGACAGGCCGGCGGCCGCGGCGAAGGCGCGCGCGGCGCGCAGCACCAGGTTGTCGTCGCCGGCGGGAACGCGGTCACCGCCGGCACCGCCGACCAACTCGAGCGAGAGTTCGTCCGCGTCCACGAGCCACAGGGTGTCGTGCAGCTCGATGGCGTGGAACACAGTGTCGAGCAGGTGGTAGCCGTCGGCGCGCCGCCCGACGACGCGCAGCCCGAGGTTCAGCTTCGCAGGTGCGTGCAGGCGGGTGACGGTCACGTCGCCAGGCACAAGTTGTCGATGAGCCGGGTCGGGCGGCTCGCCGGCCCGGCGAAGCGCGCCGCCACGTAGGCCCTGTTGCCGCGCACCTCGAAGTAGTCGAGCGAAGCCAACGGTTCGGTGGCGATCACCGCGGCTCCGATGCGTCCGAGCGCCTGTGCGTCGCGTTCGCCCCCGGCCCATGCGGCGCGCGCGGCCTGCAGCGCGCGGAACAGGACCGGAGCTGCGCGGCGGTCGGCCTCCCCGAGGTAGACGTTGCGGCTCGACAGCGCCAGACCGTCCGCCTCACGCACGGTCGGACAGCGGCGCACCACCAGCGGGAAGCCGAGGTCGCGCACCAGCCGCTCGATGACGTCCAGCTGCTGCGCGTCCTTCTCGCCGAAGTAGGCGTGGGTCGGACGGGCCAACACCAAGAGCTTCGCCACCACGGTCGCCACGCCGGCGAAGTGGCCTGGACGCACGGCACCTTCCATGCCCTCGGCCTCCGCCCCGACCATGACACGGCTGGCGAACCCGTCGCCGTACATGCCATCGGCAGCAGGCGTGAACACCGCGTCCGCACCCGCCGCCCGCAGCAGGTCGAGGTCCGCGGCCAGCGGCCGCGGGTACACCGACAGGTCCTCGTGCGCCCCGAACTGGAGCGGGTTGACGAAGATGGTCACCGCCACTCGGTCGCACTCGGCACGCGCGCTGCGAACCAGCGAGACGTGACCGGCGTGCAACGCCCCCATGGTCGGCACCAGACCGATGCTGCAGCCACCGCGCCACCACTGCGAGCACTGTGCGGCGAATGCCGCGGCCTCGGGCAGCACCACGGGCGCCGCCGGTCGCGGCAGCGCGTCGACATCGACCCCGAGCTCGCGCAATGGACGCAGTACGAACTCGCGTTCGAACATGCGCGGATGCGGCACGCGCAACCGAGCGCTGTCGATGCGCTGGTCACCGAACAACAGGATGTCGAGATCGAGCGGGCGCGGCAGGTCGCGCCCGTGTTCGGCCGGACGCCCGAGTTCGCGCTCGGTCGCCTGGCACAGCGCCAGCACGGCTTCGGCCGGCAACGACGTGCGCACGCGCAGCGCCCCGTTGAGGAACGCCGGTTGCGGCGGCCCGCCCACCGCTCGCGACTCGTGCAGCGGCGACACCGCCTCGACCGCGAGGCCCGGTGCCTGGCGCAGGCGGTCGATACCGCGCGCGATGTTGGCAGCACGGTCCCCCTCGTTGGCGCCCACCGCGAGGTAGGCGACGACCACCCGGCTCAATTGAAGCGGCCCTCGACGAGTTCGGCGGGATCGTCGTCGTCCACCGACCGCGGCGGCGGATCCATGCTGCCGCGGCGCACCAGCCGGTAGACGCCGAGCACGAGGCCGCCGATCACATAGGCGACGGTGATCGCCAGCAGGGCGAACTGCCATTCGACCGCTGCCACAACCACCAGGACCACCAGCGACGCCAGGTAGGGGAACGAGTGGCCGCGGCGGAACACGCTGTTCACCAGGTGCGGGAACGGGAAGCGGCTGACCATCAGCAGGCCGAGCAGCGTCACCACCACCGGCAGGGCAGGCAGCACGTTGCGCGTCACCACCTCGGGCAGGATCGCTCGACTGAAGGTGTGCTCATCCGGCGGCGCGCAGTAGAAGGCCACCATGGCGCACACCACGGCGGCGGCCGCCGGCGACGGCAGCCCCTTGAACTCGCGGTGGTCCTCGGCGTCGGGACTGGCCGTCTCGACGTTGAAGCGCGCCAACCGCATCGCTGCGCACAGCAGGTAGATGACCGCCGCCCCGTAGAAGAGCTTCGGCTTGAGGGGCAGCAGGCTGGGATCGGTGCGCGCCGCGAACTCCATCATCACCTTGGCGATGAACGCCGGAGCCGCGCCGAAGGTCACCACGTCGGCCAGGCTGTCGAGTTGGGCGCCGAACTTGGTCGCCTGGTTGGTCAAGCGGGCCACGGTGCCGTCGATGGCATCGAACACCATGGCGACGAACACCAGCAGCGCCGCCAACTCGAAGGTGGGCTTCACCGCGGCGAAGTCGGGCGGTAGCGAGCTGGAGAGTGCGGCGTCGGCGACCTTGGCCATCGCCAGGAACCCGAAGAACACGTTGCCCAGCGTGATCAGCGACGGCAGCACGGGCACGTGCCTGAGATCGCGGAGACGCTGGCGCGCACCTTGCCGACCGGTCTGCACCACCATGCGCCCCATCATACGTCGCCGCGGCCGCGGTCACGAGCGGGAGACTGCGCCGTCCCGATCACGATTACAGGTCGGCGTCGACGACAGTCTCGCTCAGCGGCGAGTGCTCCGGCTGCACCGGCTCGTAGGGGAGATCGATGCGGAAGGTGGTACCCTCGCCCTCCGCCGAAGTGACGGTCACCTGGCCGCCGTGACCGGCCACGATCTCGCGCACGATGTGCAGCCCGAGACCGCTGCCGCTCACCCCGCCGGTGTTGCTGCCGCGCACGAAGCGCCGGAACAGCATGGGGATCTCGTCGGCGGGCACGCCGATTCCGTTGTCGCTGACGAACACCGACCAGCCATCGCCGCCCGCCTCGGCCCAGATGTGGATGCGCGGCTCGCGCGCGGGCGACCGGTACTGGATGGCGTTGCCGATCAGGTTCATGATCGCTCGCGTCATCGCCCAGGCGTCGCAGCGCACCGACGGCAGTGGCTCCACCCGCAGGCGCACGTCGGCGTCCTCGATCTCGGCACGCAGGGTGCGCAGCACGTCGGCCACGACCTGCGTCAGTTCGACGTCTTCGAACTTCATGCGCACCCCGTCGAAGTCCAGACGCGAGCCGTCGACGAAGTCGCGGATCAGATTCTCGATGTGCTTCACCGCGGCCAGGCTGTTGTCGACGCCCGTGCGCAGTAGGCCGTCGATGGGCCCACAAAGGCCCTTGGCGACCGACGACAGGAACAGCTTGATCGCCGCGATCGGCGACTTGATGTCGTGCACCGTGTCCTGGGCGATGCGCACCAGTTCACGGTTCTTGCGCTCCAACAGGATGCGCTGTTGGTCGAGTTCGCCGTAGCGCTCGGCCAGATCGATGTTGGAGCGGATGGTCTTGTCCAGCAGGCCGACCGCGTCGCTCTCGTCGTCGGGCGCCATCGGCGTCGCCGGCGCATCGCCGGCGATGGCGAAGTCGCTGCCCCGGTCCACGGTGCCGACGTCGAGGTCGACCTCCAGGTCGTCGGCCGAGAGCACCCCGTCTTCACGCTTGGACAGCGCGTGGACGTCGGCCTGGAACTCGCGCTGCGCCTGCGCCGCCGCCTCGTCGATGATGCTCAGCTCGACCTGCCGGTCATTGCGTGGGGAGACGATGCCGCGCACTCGGTCGTGCGTTTCCCACAGCTTGTCGATCGCGCCACGCGCGACGGTCTCCGGGTCGACGATGCCCTTGCCGAGACCGTAGTGACGCACGCGAGCCTCGACCAGCAACCCGGCGGCGTGGGAGAACGCCTCGAACACGCCCTGGCCATCGCTCGCCACGCTGGGAAACGCCGCCAGATCCGGCCGGAACTTGAAGTGCCGGTCGAGATCCTCCTCGCTGAGGATGTCCTGCAGGTCGCGCTTGTTGTACTGCAGCACGATCGGAATCGTATTGGGGTCGAGCCCGTTGGCCTTGAGGTTCTCCTTCAGGCTTTGCAGCGACTGCAGGTTCTCCTCGAGACGGCTGCGCTCGCTGTCGATCACCAGCACGACGCCGTCGGCCGAGGACAGCACGTACTTGCGCATCGCTTTGTACTTGGGCTGGCCGGGCACGGTGTAGCCCTGGATCCGAATCTTGAACCCCTCGACCTGGCCGAGGTTGATCGGCAGGAAGTCGAAGAGCAGGGTGGCGTCGCCCTCGGTCTTGATCGACACCAGCTGCACTTCGTTACGCGCGACCATGAAGCTGTGCACGGCCTGCAAGCTCGTGGTCTTCCCGCCCATGCCCACCCCGTAGTAGACGAGCTTGGCGTTGATCGTTTTCTCGGAGAAGTTGATGAACCCCATCGGTGCGCCTCGTCCTGCATCGTCCGCACGAGCGGTGGGGCTTCAGGATCGGGTGTCGAACTTCGCCACACCTCGGCAGCAAACCCGACGCACTCCCGCCCGCAGCTATTCCTTCGGCATCAGCACGAACCAGGTCAGTTTGTCGTCGGCGAGCGCCGCCTGCAGGACGCGAACGACCTCGGACACACCCACCTTGCCGAGATCGACCGGGATGGTGGCGGGCCAACCGAGCACGTCGGCCATCGCCAGGAGTTCCGCGCGCGGCATCAGCAAGGCAGCGTGCTTGGCCATGGCCTCGAGCTGCCCGGCGTAGGGCGGCAGCATCAGGCTCAGAGCCGCTTCGTACGCCGCCAGCTGCACCTCCTTGAGGTCGGGGGCGACGGTGCGCAAGCGCCGGATCGTCGCCAGCATCTCGCGTCGCACGGCGGCAACGTCCCGGTTCAGACCGGCTTCGGAGCTGGCACCGCGCCGGTTGATGAGGGCAAAGCTGTCCCCATGCCGGTAGTCCCACCAGAAGAAGGGGAAGCCGCCCTCGGCCTCGCGGCCTCGGTAATCGACGAAATCGTGCTGGCAGCGCATCGCCACCACCCCCATCGCCACGACGAAGGGCAGCCAGTCGCGGCTGCCCTGCGTCGGCGTCGGGAAGGCCACGGACACGAAGGGTGCCGCGACCCGCGCGTGCGGCTGCTCGAACGAAACCGGCTGGGCGCTGTCGTGCACCGTCAGCGCCGCCGGCTCGGTGCGCTCGCCCTTGCGCGTGAAGGCGTGGGCACAGGTTTCCTCGACGACGCCGCGGTCGAGTCCACCGAGCACGACCAGCGTGGTGTGCTCTGGTCGCACGCGAGCGTCGAACCAGGCGCGCAGCGTCGCGGCGTCCAACGCCTCCATCTCGGCGGGCACGCCGAAGGCCTGCTTGCCGGCCGGCGTGCCCTTGCACAGCGTGCGGCGGGCGTTCTCGATCGACAGCGGGCCGGGTACCACGTGCAGGAAGTCGTCCGCCCACATCCGTGCGCGCGCCTTGGCGCGCGCCACGAGGTCGTCGTCGAAGGAGAGCTCGCCGCCGAGGAAACGCGACAGCTCCGCGAGCCGCGCCGCGAGCTCCGCGCGCGGGCAGGTGACGGCGAACACCGTGCCGGGGCCGGTGGTCTTCACGCTCCAGCGCTCGGTCTCGGGGCGCGCCTCCTGGGTGAGCGTCACCAGCGTGTTCAGCACGTGGGTGATACCCGTCTGGCCCGCCGGATCGTGCCATTGCCCGACACGCACCACGGCGACGACGGTGGCATGTGACGCCTGCGGCACCTCCACCACCCGGTAGCGCAGTCCGCTCGCCGCCGCCGTGAAACCGAGGTCCTCGTCGACGCGCTCGCGCTCGAGCGACGGCTGCGGCACCTGGGCGGCGGCGACCCCGGCGAACACCACCGCCACGACCAGGTCGCGAACCGACCCAAGCCGTCGCGACCACCGCCGCCCGTTTCGATCCGCACGTGTCATGGCCGTCGTCCTCTGCTCCTCGGTTTCCTCATGTCGAATCCGGCGTCTCCAGGGGTCGCAGCACCCCGTGTTCGAGCACCAGCACCCGATGCGCCACCGCCGCTGCCAAGCCGCGGTCGTGCGTGATCAGCAGGCACGCCGCAGCACGCACCGAGGCCTGGTCCAGCACGGTAGCCAGCACCGTGGCCGCGGTCGACGCGTCGAGCGACGCCGTCGGCTCGTCCAGGATCAGGAGTCGGGGGGCGACGGTCAACGCGCGCAACAACGCGGCGCGACGGCGTTGTCCTCCCGAAAGGGCCGACGCCGTCCGTTCGAGGTCGGCCGGCGTGAGCGCCAGCCCGCGGGCCAGGTCGAGTGCCGCACCCCGCGAGGCGGCGGTCTCGCGCACGAGCGACGCCAGGGTGCGCCCCGGCGTCAGCGAAGCGTAGGCGTCTTGGAACAGGAGCTGGCCGGCAGCGCGCCGGTTCGAGCCACCGCACCGCTCGAGCCTGCCGGCACTCGGCGCCAGCAACCCCACCAGCACCGCCGCCAAGGTCGTCTTGCCGGCACCGGATGGCCCGAGCACGGCGACGAGCTCGCCGGCATGCAGGTCGAGATCGACGCCGCGCAGCACCGGCCGGCGCCCGCGCTGCGCCTCGAGCCCGCGCGCGCGGAGAACGACCTGCTCCGGCGACGGCACCTCCGGCCGCGCCGGCCAGCGCACGCACGCCGGCGCGCCACGTTCGACGCCGGCCGACGAGTAGGTCCACAGCTCGGCCGAAAGGGCGCGGGCGAACTCGAGGTCGTGGGTCGCCAGCAACACGGCGGCACCGGCTGCCATGCGGGCGCGCAAGGCGGCCGCGAGCAGATCGCGCCGCGCCTCGTCCAGGCTGGCAGTCGGCTCGTCGAGCACCAGCAAGCGCGCCGGGCGCGCCAGCGCCAACGCCAGCAGCGCCCGCTGCGCCTGTCCGCCCGACACCTCGTGCGGATAGCGCGCCAGCACGTCGTGCGCGTCGGGCTCGTCGAGGGCGCGCAGCGCGGCGACGCACGCGTCGGCGCCGACCCCGCTCGCCTCGACGAGCTGCACCCCGAGCCGGACGACCGGGTCGAAGGCCGCGCGCGCGTCCTGGGGTACGAAAGCCACGTCCGCGCGCAGCCATTGCCGACTTGCCGCCGTGCCAGCGTCCGGCAAGGGACCGCCGGCGAAGCGACGCCCACCCGCGATCGTCACCGCCGGCGGAGCTGCCACCCCGAGCAGTGCGGCCAGCGCCGTCGTCTTGCCGACTCCGGACGGTCCGAGCCAGGCGAGGGCGGCGCCGGCCTCGAGGCGCATCGGCGGCAGACGAAGGTGCAGGTCGGCAGAGTGCCGGACGACCTCGAGGGGATCGGTCTCCAGCACCACCTGGTGGAACGTCTGCCCGCGCATGTCGGGCGACGAGATTAGAGCGCGGCGCCGGCGCCCGCGACGGGAAGGACGCCCTGCCGGGCCGCGTGCTCGGGCGGGCACCTCGCCCCCCGACCGACCACGCCGCGATTTCGACCCACTCGCGGTGCACGCTCACGAATCGTCCGGGCTAACGTGGACGCCGCCGTTCGCGCCCGCGACCGCTTTCGAGCACCCCGATGTCCAACCTGCGCCGCCCCGTCGCCTCGCCGTTCCTCCTCCTTTCCCTCGCCTGCGCTGCGTTCTGCGGCGGAGCGCCGGGGCAAGAGTCGGCCCCACCGCGCACCCTCCTGCAACTGCGGCAAGGGTTCGCGGCACGCATGGACGCAGCTCGCAAGTCGGACGGCGCCCGCGAGGCCCAGCTGAAGGTGCTCGCCGAGCAGGCGCGCGAACTCGAGAGCTTCCTCGAGCACGAGGCCAAGGGCGACGACGTGTTCAACGGCCGGCTGATGCTGGTCGACACCTTCCTCGCGCTCGGCCAGGCCGACGCCGCCAAGACGGCTCTTGCCGGGTTCAAGCCCGACAAGACGCCCGCCCTGGCCCTGGTCGCCGCGGCACAGCTGGCACAGATGCTCGGCGAAGACGACCAACGCCGCCGCTTCGTCGACGCGGCCATCGCCAAGCCGGCACCGTTCGAGGAACGCATGGCCCTGGGGATGCACCTGTTGACGGTGCTGCGCGAGGTCGACAAGGGTGATCGGATCTTCGCCGACGCCTTCGCCGCCGCCAAGGACGACGAACAGCGGGCCCGGGTGCGCTGGTATCAGGTAGCCGCGCTGCGGGAACGCGAAGATCGCGCCGACGACGCCTACTACAAGGCCCTCGACGCCCTGGCCAAGGAGTTCCCCGACACCGAGTTCGGCAGCATCGCGCGCGACCGCATCGCCGCTGCCGAGCACGCGCCCGGCAAGCCACCGGTACCCCTACACCTCGTCACCACCAAGGGCGAGAAGCTGAGCTTGCGCGACCTCGAGGGCAAGGTCGTGATCCTCGACTTCTGGGCGTCGTGGTCGGACGCGGCCCCGAGCATCGAGCGTTTCCTGCAAGGTCTGCAGGAGAAGTACGGCGATCAGGGCCTGCGCATCGTCGGCATCTCGATGGACGACGTGCGGGCCGAGTACGAGGCCTTCGTCGACCGCACCAAGCCGAGCTGGCCGCAGGTGTTCGACGGGCGCGGTGTGATGACCGCCCCGGCGCTGCGCTACAACATCGAGGCGCCGCCCAGCGTCATGGTGATCGACCGCACCGGCCGCATCGTCGCGCACAACCTGCTGCCGATCGGCGAGGAAGAGCAGAGCCGCGTCGAAGGCATGGTGAAGGAAGCGCTGGCGCGCTGAGCTGCAAGGGCTGCGAATCGTCGCGGCGGGGGCGAATTCGGCCGTGTTGTTCCGTTGCCACAGAGCTGACCAGGCCACGCCCGAGCAGCCCTGGAAGCTCCAAGCAACAACAGCGCCGGCGGCCCCCTCTGGTCGGCGCTGCGCCGACATCAACCCTTTGGGTTGCGGCCGCCGGCCGCGCTGAGCTGCAAGGGCTGCGAATCGTCGCGGCAGGCGCGAATTCGGCCGTGTTGTTCCGTTGCCACAGAGCTGACCAGGCCACGCCCGAGCAGCCCTGGAAGCTCCAGGCAACAACTGCGCCGGCGGCCCCCTCTGGTCGGCGCTGCGCCGACATCAACCCTTTGGGTTGCGGCCGCCGGCCGCGCTGAGCTGCAAGGGCTGCGAATCGTCGCGGCGGGCGCGAAGTCGGCCGTGTTGTTCCGTTGCCACAGAGCTGACCAGGCCACGCCCGAGCAGCCCTGGAAGCTCCAAGCAACAACAGCGCCGGCGGCCCCCTCTGGTCGGCGCTGCGCCGACATCAACCCTTTGGGTTGCGGCCGCCGGCCGCGCTGAGCTGCAAGGGCTGCGAATCGTCGCGGCGGGCGCGAAGTCGGCCGTGTTGTTCCGTTGCCACAGAGCTGACCAGGCCACGCCCGAGCAGCCCTGGAAGCTCCAGGCTACAACAGCGCCGGCGGCCCCCTCTGGTCGGCGCTGCGCCGACATCAACCCTTTGGGTTGCGGCCGCCGGCCGCGCTGAGACCCACTTGCCGGGGGCGTCACTCGGCGGCGGCGTCGCCCTGGCGCGCGTGCACGAGGAGCGTGCCGATGAACAGGACCAGCACGAACGTCGCTCCCTCGCCAGCCAGAGCCGCGGCTGCACACGCCGGCAGCAAGGCGTTGATCCCCGCCCCGTTGTGCGCGAACTGCATCAGCGCCAGGGTGCACAGGAGCAGCAGCACCAAGCTCGGGTGCAGGCGACGACCGCTCACGTGGGCGCCGCCGTGGAACAGCAGGCGCAGGCCTCCGACCACCATCAGCAACCCCAGCAGGGCCGCTCGCGGCCACGACGCTGGCAGGTAGCCGAAGGCCGAGGCCGTGGGCAAGGTGCGCGCGACCCCGTGCGCGTCGAGCGCGTACAACACGAGCGAACTCGCCGCCATCCCCACCGCCCCGAGGCAGAACCATGGCCACGAGCGACGCGCCAGCGCCACGAGCATCCCGCGGCCGATGCGGCGTCCGCGGCGCAACACCCGCACCCAGCGCCACGCCTGCACCACCGCAGCGAGGGTCACGAACGCGGCCGGCACCAGCAGCAGCAGGCTGGCGCGCGACAGGGCGGCCGCGGCCACTGCGTAGGCGGCGCCGGTGAGGGCGGCGACCACCACCAGCAGCAGTGCCCGCGCCGGGCGCGGACCGCGACGCCGGACCATCACCGTCAGCGCGTAGGTCGCGAGCAGCACCGTGGCCAGGAGGCCGAAGGCGCAGGCGAGAGGCTCCGGCCGCAGCACGCAGCCGTCGTCCACGACCGGCGGCAGCGACGACAAGAAAAGGCAGCCGAAGACGGCGGTCAAGCCACCGCGCGTGACGCTGAGCAGCAGGTAGAAGAGGCCGCCGATGGCGAACATCAGCCACAACATCGACAGGCGCGCCCGCACCACGATGGAGCCGACGTCCTGACCTGCCTGGAGGCGCGCGCGGTCGGCCTCGTGCAGAGTCGCCGGGTAGAGAACGTGCGCGGCCAGGGCTGCCGGCTGGGGTGCTTCCCGCAAGGCCACGCTCGCCCGCAGGCGCTCCACCTCGGCGTCGGTAGGGGCGCGGCCGATCTGCACCCCGGCCACCAGACCCGGCAGGAGGACCGCCAGCAGCGAGAGCAGCGCACCGAACAAGCGTTGCGAGGCGGTGCGTGGGGCGCGGGCAGTCGTCATCGCAACGCGCCAACGCGACGGATCGGGGCGAGGTTCGCTCGGCCGCCGGCGGCGGCGCCACGCGGCGTGGCCGCCGATCGCCCAGTTCGACCGCGCACGCGTCAGGGACCGAGAAAACTAGGCTTCGCCTGGACCATGGATGCCCTCATCCACCGGAAGCGGCAATGGCAATACAGTCGATCTCCACGCTCGCGCCGAGCGGGAGCTCCTTCACCGCCACCGTCGCCCGGGCCGGCCGGTGGCCGGCGAAAGCCTTGTCGTAGACCGCGTTCATCGCCGCGAAGTCGGCCATGGCCACCAGGTACACGGTGGTGCGCAGCACCTTGTCGAGGCCCGATCCGGCCGCCTGCAACACCGCTTGCAGGTTGCGCAGCGCCCGCTCGGTCTGCGCCGCGACGTCGCCATCGATCAGTTTGCCGACGGCCGGGTCGATGGCGACCTGCCCCGAGCAGAACACCAGGCCGCCGTGCACGATGGCCTGGCTGTAGGGACCGATGGCTGCGGGAGCGCGGTCGGTGGCGACGACTCTGGTCATGGCAAGGCGCGAGGATGGATGCCCACCGCGACACTGTCAACCACGGCGGCTGGTTTCGCCGGGGTGCGGCGACGCGGAGCTCGCGCCCGGCGGGGCGCCGGTGAACTGCCGCCAGCCGTCGCGCACGTAGGCGATCGTGCTGAGCGCGACCACCGCCGCGAAGAGGGGCACGGCCACGCGCACCACCGAGTCACCGCCACCGACATTGATCCAGACCAGAAGCGCGAAGAGGAGGACGCTGGCGAATCGACCGTGCGCGCGGTGCACCACGTCGACGCTGCCGGCGCGATGCCGCACACCCAGGCAGCCTGCGAGCAGCAACAGGTCGCGCCCGAACACCAGGAGCAGGAACCACAGCGGGATCGGCGCATACGCCGGCGGCCCGCGGAAGGCGAAGAAGGTGAGCAACACGACTTGGGCCAGCTTGTCGGCGACCGCATCGAGCGTGGCACCGAGCTGGGTCTGCAGGTGCCAGCGGCGTGCCAGCCAACCGTCGACCAGGTCGGACACGCCGATGGCCAAGAGCACCACGACCGCCCACACGCGCGGCGGATCGAGCGGAGCTCCCGCGTCGTAGCGCTGCCGGCTCCATTCGGCCAAGCACCCCCACACGCCCACCAGCACCATGCGCAGCACGGTGATCGTGTTGGGGAGCGCGCGCAACATGCGCGAGCCCGCGTTCAGCGAGCCTGATTCCATCCGCTGCAAGGCTGGTGCGATGGCCGGTGATCTCCGTCGTCCGCGCATCCGGGGGTTTCGGCTCACCGGCGTCGCTCCGGCCATCGCGGCTCAGCGTGGCAGCTTGGCGCGCAGCGCCTTCTCGACCGCCGGCGGCAGGTAGGCAGCGACGTCGCCGCCGTTGCGCACGACGTCCTTGATGAGCGACGAGGACACGTACGAGAACTGCAGGCTCGGCATCACGAACACCGTCTCCACCTTGGGGTTCAGATGGCGGTTGGTCAGCGCCATCTGGTACTCGTATTCGAAGTCCGACATCGTGCGCAGCCCGCGGATGATGACGTCGAAGCCGTGCTCGCGGCAGTAGTCGACCACCAGGCCGCGGAAGGTCACCACCTGCGCCCGAGCCGGTAGCACCTCGCGCAGCAGCGCCAGCCGCTCGTCGACGGTGAACACCGGCTGCTTGCTGATGTTCTCGGCAGCGGCCACGGTCACCGACTCGAACAAACGCAGCGCGCGGTCCACGAGATCGAGGTGGCCGTGGGTGACGGGATCGAAACTGCCGGGGTAGAGGGCGCGGACCATGGAGCCTTGGGCCGCGGGCAGCGGCAGCGGCAATGTAGCCGCACGGCGACGTGGCGGCCGCTGCGCGGCGGCGGAAATGACCGCGCGCCTACGACCGCGGGCGTAACCGACGGCGCACCACGTGCACTGGGACGGCGTGCAAGACACGACGACCACCGCATCCAACCGGCCGCTCTGGCCGCCGCGGCCCATCGCGGTCGCTGCGCTCGCGGCCGTGTTCGGCGCGGTGTCAGCCCAGCTCGGCGGGGTGCTCGGCGTGGCCGTGGCCTTCGCGCCAATACTCGCAGCCGCGGTGTGGCGTCGGCCCCTGGGGGCATGCAGCCTGGCCTGGCCGGCCAGCCTCGCCGCCTATGCGCCCCTACCGACGCCGCCGCCCCCACCTGCCGCGGGACCGGTCCTGGTGAGCGGCGAGGTCGTGAGCCGCCTCGTGCTCGATGACCTCCGCGGCAGCGCTCGGTGTGTGGTCGCCCGAGGGTACAGCCGCGTGCTGTGCGTGTTCGCGCGCAGTGTACGCCTGCACCCCGGCGACCGCGTACGGGCGCTGGGCCGCCTGACGCCACGCCGCGGCCGCGACGTCACGGCCGCGGTGGTCGACGTCCCGGCAGGAGGCGTCCTCGACGTCGAGCGCGCGATGTCGGTGGCCAGCGGCACCGAAGCCCTGCGCTTGGCACTGCACGACGGTCTCGTGCGCTCCGTCCCCGGACGCTCCGGCCGCCTGCTCGCTCAGCTCGTGCTCGGCCACGGCGGAGACGTCGACCTCGACATCGCCGACGCGCACCGAGCCACCGGCCTGAGCCACCTGCTGGCGGTGAGCGGAGCGCACGTGAGCCTGCTGGCGGCGATGCTGACTCTGTTGGTGCACGGCCGTAGACGGCGCGCGCGACCACCATGGACGGTCCTGGTCGCTGTGTCCGTCTACAGCGCCATCACCGGCTTCGACCCACCCGTGGTGCGCGCGCTCGTCGCCTTCGCGCTGCTCTTGGCCGCGCAGCGCGCCGGCAGGCATCTGCCCGCGGTCGCGGCGCTGGCCGCACCGGGCGTGCTCACCGCCGTCCTGCAGCCGCGCGACGTCACCAGCGCCAGCTTCGCGCTCAGCTACGCCGCCGTTGCCGGGCTGGCGCTGGCACCGGTACCGTCGCGCGGCACGGGGGCGCGACGCGTCCTGACCTACGCCCTCCAGGCCTCGGCCTGGGCGACCCTGGCGACGGCACCGTTCACCCTGCACCTGTTCGGCCAAGTCGCACCGTGGACGATCCTGGCGACGCCACTGCTGAGCCCACTGGTGGCAGCCATGCTGGCCCTGGGGCTGGTTTCGGCCGGGCTCGGGGCGCTCGGTGTCGCCGCGCCGTGGTTGACGCATCCGCTGCGCCTGATGGCCGACGGCTACATGGTGAGCGTCGAGACGCTGGCACGTCTACCGGGTGCGCCGGTGTTCGCGATCTGCCAGCCACCCTGGCTGCTGCTCGTCGCGTGCGGCGTCGCCGGCGCGGTCCTCCTCGTACTGCGCCCCGACCGAGCCGGCGTGGCCGGCACCTGCCTGCTGGTGTCCCTCGCCTACTTCGTGCCGTGGCCGCAATCCGGCCCCGCCCGCCTCGACCTGCTCGACGTCGGCCACGGCCAGGCATGCATCCTGCGCCTGCGCGAAGGGCACAACGTGGTGGTCGACTGCGGCAGCCAGGGCAACCCCCGCCGTGCCGCCGACGCGGTCGCCGCGAACCTGGCGCCGCGGCGTCGTATCGATCTCCTGGTCTTGACCCACCGCGACGCCGACCACACCGCTGGCGTGCCGTCGCTGTTGCGCCGGACCCGCATCGTCGCCGCCGTGCTGCCCGCCGAGATGGCCGGCAGTCCGGTCGATCACGCCCTGCGGCGGGCCGGGTCGCGCGTCCGCACGATCGCCGCGGGAGAAGCTTTCGAGCCGCTACCCGATGTCCGCCTGCTCCGCCCCGATGGCGTCGACTCGACGGCGAGCAACGACCTGGGCCTGTGGGTCTTGGCCACGCTCGACCACGGCCTGCGTGCGCTGCTCCCCGGGGACGCGGGCGAGCCCGCGGTGCGCGCCTTCCTGGCGTCGCCCGAGTCGACGCACGTCGACGTGTTGCTCATGCCGCACCACGGCCGCCCCCACGCGGCCGCCGCACCACTCTTGGCCGCGGTCGAGCCTCACCTCGCCCTGGTGTCCGGCGGCGAGCCAGGCACGCGTTGTCCCGCTGCCGCCGCGGCTGGTCGCCAGGGCGTGCACTTGCTCGAGACCGCGCACGTCGGTCGCATCGTGCTGGAGGCGACATCGCCGCCCCGCCTCGTCCTGGAGCGGCCCGAACCCCTGCTGCCGGCGGCGAAGTGACTTCGCGCCCGCCCGACCACCTCCGTATGGTGACGTCATCATGATGGCCTCGCGCGTCCTCGTCCCGCTCCTCGTCTTGGTCCTGCCGACCCGGCCCGACGAAGGCCAGTGGCTGCCCGGCCAGGTGCGCGAGATGGACTGGGATGCCTTGCGTGCGCGCGGCCTCGAGCTCAGCAAGGACGAACTCTGGCATCCCGAGCGCGGCGGCGTGCTGTCGGCTGCCGTACGCTTCGGAGGCGGCTGCAGCGCCTCCTTCGTGTCGCCGACCGGCCTGATCGCCACCAACCACCACTGCGGCTTCGCCGCGGTGAACGCGCTGTCGAGCCCCGAGCACAACCGGCTCCGCGACGGCTACGTCGCTGCGACCTCGGCGGACGAACTTCCGTGCCAAGGGTTGTCGGTGTCGATCGTGCGCCGCATCGTCGACGTCACCGCGCGCGTGCACGAGGCACAGGCCAGCGCCGAATCCGACCTCGAGCGCTTCCAGCGCACCGAGCAGATCGTCGCCACGCTGGTCGAGGAAGGCGAGCGCGAGCCCCACACCCAGTGCCGGGTGGCGTCCTTCTTCGAGGGACGCGAGTGGCACCTGATCGTGCAGACGGTCCTGAAGGACGTACGCCTCGTGTACGTGCCCCCGCGGGCCATCGGCGAGTTCGGCGGCGAAGTCGACAACTGGGAGTGGCCGCGCCACACGGGCGATTTCTCGTTCTTCCGCGCCTACGCGGCCCCCGACGGCACGCCGCGCGACTACGACGCGGACAACGTCCCCTTCCGACCCGAGCACGCCCTGCGCGTCAGCCGCGAGGGCGTGAAGGCCGGCGACCTGGTCATGGTGCTCGGCTATCCCGGCCGCACCCAGCGCTACCTCACGGCCGATGCGGTCGCCGACCGTGCCGGCGTGTACTACCCGCTGCGCCATCGGTTGCTCACCGACGTCCTCGCCGTCCTCGAAGGGGCCAGCAAGGCGAGTGAGGCCAAGGCGCTCCAGTACGCGAGCACCATCAAGAGCCTGGCCAACGTGCAGAAGAACGCACTCGGCATGGTGAAGGGTCTACGCCGCAACCGCACCGTCGAGCTCAAGCAGGCCGAGGAGCAGCAGTTCACGGCGTGGGTCGAGCAGTCGGCCGAGCGCAAGGCGAAGTACGGCACTGTGCTCGCAGACCTGCGCGCCGTCGACGCCGAAGAGCGCGCTACGACCCAGAAGGACCTGCTCCTGCGCCTGCTGTGCGAACCGCGCGTCCTGCCGCTGCTGGCCAACACGGTGCAAATGGTCGAGAAGCCACCGGCTCCGACCGAGAAGAGCGACGACCCCGCCGCGACCGACGGCTCGGTGCGGGCGAACGCCAGGCGCACCTTCGGCACCACGCGCATCGTCGCCGACCTCGAGTCGGTGCAGATCCCCATCCTGTCGCGGCTGCTGCAGGAGGCGCGCGTGCTGCCACCCGACCAGCGCCTGGCCGGCACCACGTGGCTCACCAGCGAGGATCCGAAGATGCCGATCGAGCCGCTGGTCGGGCGCCTGCTCACCACGACGCTGCTCGACCCCGAGGCGCGCACCGAACTCGCTGCCGGCGGCGCCGAGGCCATCGCTCGGAGCCACGACCCGCTGATCGAGCTGGCCCGCGGGCTCGCCGACGAGCGCAAGGCGATGAGCCAGCGTGACCACACGCGCGCCGGGCGTCGGTTGGCGCTCGGCGCGCTGTGGATCGAGGCACAGCAAGCGTGGCGCGGCAAGCGGTTCTATCCCGACGCCAACGGCACGCTGCGGGTCTCGTTCGCCACGGTGAAGGGGTACGACCCGCGCGACGCGGTGACCTACCACCCGCACACGACGGTGGCGGGCCTGTTGCAGAAGGAAATCGGCGAGGAGCCCTTTGCCAATCCGCCGGCACTGCTGGCGGCGGCGACCAAGCGCCGTGCCAGCCGTTTCGCCGACCCGTCTCTCGGTGACGTGCCGGTGTGCTTCTTGTCCGACGGCGACACCACCGGTGGCAACTCGGGGTCGTGCCTGATCGACGGCAAGGGCCAGCTGGTCGGGCTCAACTTCGACCGCGTGTTCGAGAACGTGTCGGGCGACTTCGGCTGGAATGCGGATCGTTCGCGCAACATCTCCGTCGACGTCCGCTACCTCCTGTGGGTCATGGAAGACGTGCTGCCCGCGCCACACCTGGTCAAGGAGCTGCTGCGCGAATGAGCTCGGCCGGCGTGCGCGCATTCACGGCGAGCGACGTCGGCGCCGCCAACGCGCTGACCAACCACTTCATCGAACACAGCGCCGTGCACTTCGCCTACGAGCCGGCGACCGACGCCGCCTTCCACGAACTCTGGACGAAGGGAGCTGCCGACTACCCCTGGCTCGTAGCCGACGTCGACGGCGCCTTCGTGGGCTACGCCAAGGCCTCGCGCTGGCGCGAACGCGCGGCCTACGCCCGCACCGTCGAGACGACGGTCTACCTGGGACCCGGCCATCACGGTCGCGGGGTCGGCCGGCAGCTGTATGGGTCGCTCCTCGACGAGCTGTGCCGGCGCGGCTTCCGTACGGCGATCGGCGGCATCACCCTGCCCAACGACGGTTCGGTGCGCCTGCACGAGGGGCTCGGCTTCCGGCACGTCGGCACGTTCCGCAACGTCGGCCACAAGTTCGGACGCTGGCACGACGTCGGCTTCTGGCAGATCGACTTCGAGGCCGCGGCGGGCTGACCACGATGCCGCGCCCCGGCTACACGTTCTCGAGCTCGGCCTGATAGACCGCCACGTGCGGCAGGTCGCGGTAGCGCCCGTCGACGTCCATGCCGAAGCCGATCACGAACTCGTCGGGGATCTCGAATCCCAGGTAGTGCACGTCGACGGCGACGACCCGACGCGACGGCTTCGAGAGCAGGCTCGCCACCCGCACCTCCCGGGCACCCATGGCCCTGAGGCGATCGGCCAAGGCCCGCACCGTGCGGCCGGTGTCGACGATGTCCTCGATCAGGACCACGTCGCGCCCTGTCACGTCGAACTCGCGCGGCCACACCACCTCGACCGTGCCGCTGCTGGTGGTCCCGCTGAGGTAGCTCTTGGCTCGCACCTCGCCATACGCCGGCTGACCCGGCAGCATCCGGCGCAGGTGGTCGGCGAACACACGTGCGCCGTCCATCACCACCAGGTAGCGAGGCGGCTCGGCAGGAAAGTCGGCGGCCAAACTGCGCGCCAGCTCGTGCACGCGACGCAGGATCTGGTCGCGTTCGATGACCACTGGAAAGGGCGGGAAGCTCACTGGAACACGAATGGCGCCGCGGTGGATACCGCTCGCAACGACGGAGCGGCCAGGTTCATGGCGATGTGCGCGGCGTAGGCCCGCAGCCCGGCCAACGGGTTCGGGTTGGGCAGCGCCAGGGTCACCGAGCGGTAGCCCTCGCTGGGCAGCAGGGCGACGAAGCCGGGCAGGTTGGTGGTCGTGAGGAACAACTGGTCGAGATCGAGCGGGATGTGCCCGCCCAGGAACGGGAAACCGGTGTTACCGAAGGCGAGGCCGACGATGCTGAACGAGCCGCCGTCCGAGATCGCCGAGGCGCGCAGGGTCACCGAACCCAGGCCGGATTCGACGACCATGCGGCCGGGCGCCTGCGTCAGATCGCCGAGGTTGCGGCGTCCGGGCGAGCCGCGGTCGCCGTTGCCGTAGGTGAGGAAAGCGCCGACGAAATTGGCGGCGGTGCCCGGTGCCAGCAGGTCGCGCCGCTCCGCCGCGACTCCGGGGCCGCCGGGGAAGCCCGCGGTGTAGCTCACCGAATCGAGCGCCGACGCGCCGTTGCGCAAGACGACGGTGTCGGTGCCATCGCCGAGCCAGGCGAACCGGCTCGGCCTCGTGTTCGGCAGAGTCACGCCGATCGGCAGGCCGCCGTTGCGCGAGTCGTCGCCGTCGGCGGCGAACACCAAGGGACGTCCGGGATACAGCGCGAGATTGGCGCCGAACGTCACCACCCCCGACGCCGTCGACAGACGCAGCCCGCGCATCGACACGGGCGCCCCGCCGACGTTGGTCAATTCGACGTACTCGCCCGACGAATCGATCACCGCGTTCGGGTCGCGGTGGAGCTCGGAGATCACCAGGTCGCCTGGCGCCGGAGCGTGGCCGTTGTCCTCGTCGACGAAGAAGTCGAGTGCACCGAGCGCGGGCGTGCTCACCCGGTAGCGGCGGCCGTCGGTCTTGATCACGACATTGCCGCGGCTCACCCCGTAGCCGTACTTGCGCGCCCCGACCGTCGTGTTGATGAGCGGCACGCACCGAGACGCCGCGTTCACCATGTCCATCGTCTCCCAGTGCGGGTGCCCGTAGCTGTTGTCGCCACCGTTGCTGGCGAAGGCGACGTCAGGCGAGAGCCGCGCCCACAGGTTGGCGCTGGTGCCGGTCACCGAGCCGTGATGGTCGCAGACGTAGACGTCGACGTCGCCGCAGGCGAGAGCCGCCGGTCCCTCGACGTCGGGCGTCGAACTGCCGCCACCGGTGAGGTCGCCGGCCACCCACATCGAGAAGTCGCCGTAGTCGAGGCGCATGGCCAACGAGCGCGCATTCTCCTCTTGGTTCTGTCCCGCCACCGGCACGTTGGTGCCGCCGACGACGCTGCCGTTGTGCGCCAGCACGCGCAGAGTCGCTCCGCCGCCGAGCTGGATCACCTGGCCGAGCGACGGCACCCGTCGCCGGCTACCGGCGGCGCTGCGGTAGGTCGTGTAGGCCGTGCCGCTGGCAGCCGTGTCGCCGCGGTCGTAGCACAGTTGGAAGGGCACCGTGCTGTTGGTCAGCACCTCGTCGAGCCCGCCGGCGTGGTCGAGGTGATAGTGGGTCAAGAACGTGTATCCGTACGAGGCGGGCTGGAACGAGCGCAGGAGCGGCACGAGGATCGACGTGCCCTGCCCGTCGTTGCCGGCATCGATCAGGTGCACGGTGCCGTCCGGGGTGTGGATGACCATGCCGGAACCCTGGCCGACGTCCACGATCACGATGGTGAGGCCCTCCGGGTCGGACTCATCGCCGGCGGGTCGCTGCGCCGACGACGGCGCGAGGAGAGAGACGAGCAGGAGGCTTCGCAGCATGGGACGGTGCGCGGGGAGACGGGGCCGCATGCTATCGCGGGGGCTTCGTCAGCGTGCGCCGCGACCGCGTCGAAATCGCCCCGTACCGACGAGCCCGCGCCCTGGAAGCCGAGCCGGACGCCCCATCCCGAAGGCCCCCGGAGCCCCGGTTCCAGAGACTCTGTTCCAGAGACCCCGTTCCAGAGGCGTTGCCCCGAGAGACTGCGACCGGTGCACCCGGCCGCCGTCGATCCGCGCCGCCAAGGCACCACGAGCACCGACTTCGCGGCAAGCGGCACGACGTCACCGGTGAGGCCGGCGCCTCCGACGGCTATCGTGGGTCCATGCTGCTGGAGCACCACTACGGTCCCGAAGTCGTCGTGCTCGACGATCCGTTCCTGCAGTCCCTGCTCGCCCGCATCGGCTCGCCCGACACCGGCACCGAGGTCCTTCCCGCGCTGGTCCGCTTCGCCTACCAGCGCCTCTGCTTCGAAGTCCTGGCGCGCGAGTTCCCCACCATCGCCGCCCGTGTTCCGACCCGCATGACCGCCAGCGAGCCGCGCGCCTTCGTGCAAGCGCGCATGCTCTGCCCCCGCACGCCGCTGGTCATCTGCTCGGTCATCCGCGCCGGCATCCTGCCCTCGCAGACCTGCTACGAGGTGGCCACCGAGGTCCTTCCTGCAAGCAACGTGCGCCTCGACTTCATCAACATGTCGCGCACGATCGACACGAGCCATCAGGTGACCGGCGTCCGCATGGACGGCAGCAAGATCGGCGGCCCCGTCGACGGCGCCGTCCTCCTGGTGCCCGATCCGATGGGGGCGACCGGCGGCACCGTGGCGCGGACCGTCGAGGTCTACCGCCGCATCGAGGGAACGCCGCGCGCCATCATCGCTGCTCACCTCATGGTGACGCCCGAGGCCATCGTGCGCCTGCGCGAGACCACGCCCGGCGTGAGGATCTACGCCTGCCGCGTCGACCGCGGCCTGTCGCCGGAGCACGTGCTCGCCACGGTGCCCGGGACACACCTCGCGCAGGAACGCGGCCTCAACGACACGCAGTACATCGTGCCGGGCGCCGGCGGCATGGGCGAACTGCTGACCAACTCCTGGGTCTAGGAGGAGGCCGCGTCACGGGAGGCGCCGCGGTGCGCGCTCAGACCGTCGCGGCGCCGGTCGCGAACGTCTTGACGGCTTCGAGACTGGCCGCGCCGCCGAAGATCTGCACCACGTGCTGCTGCAGTTCGGCATCGTCCTTGGTGCCGAGCACGAAGCGCAAGACGACGTGCGGATTGGCGGCCGGCGTGGCGACGCGCAGGACACGCTCGGCGCGCGCGCGCTGGGTGGCCGTGGCGGAGCGGGCCCAGCTGCGGCCGGCATCGTGAAGAAGAACGGTGGTCGTTGGCGACATCTTGATCGTTGGTGGGCAGGAGCTCGGCGCGCACCGGCGCCTCGAAGGCGGCCGCAACCGAATCGCTCGCGACGAATTTCGCGGGAGGCGACAAAAACGTGCCGGCGCGAGCCTTCGGCTCGGTGGTGTCGAACCTTCCGGCACCACTCCTCCCCCCTGGCCAATTCTGGGATCGGCGGTCGACCGAGGTCGTCGCCCATCGTTCCAGCTTTGCAGCGGAGGGAGCCGGGCTCCACCGCGGAACGCCGGATGACCCGCTCGGAGCGAGGACCTACGACGGAGCTCCGATGCGCGCCCTGCCCGCGCCACCGAGCAGCAGACCGGCCACCACGTAGCCGGCGACCCCGACCCACGCCACCACCGAGAACCCGAGCGCCATGGCCAGCGCCAACGAGCAGACGCTGGCCAGCACGCCGCAGGCGCCGTTCAGCGCCCAATACCAAGCCTTGCTGGTGTCGCCGAAGCGCAGCATGCCGAGGGGAAAGAAGTGTCCCAGCAGGTAGCCGATCGGCAGCAACACCACCACCGCCAGAGCGATGCGCATCGGTTCGGGCCAACCCAGGGCGGTCCGGAACAGCCATGGCATCCCGGCGTTGCCGGCGGCGAGAAGCAGCGGGGTCAGCGGCCACAGGCGCTCGAATCGGCGCAGACCGAGCCGCGCCGACCGCAGGGCGCCACAGCCGGCACCGAGCAGGAGCGCGCCGATGACGACGGTGGCGGCGACGCTGGGGTGGCCGACGAAGAGCACGAAGCGTTGCAGCCACGGCACCTCGATGAACATGAACGCGAGGCCGATCGCGGCGAAGTAGGCACTGCCCCGCCAGAAGCTCGTGCCGCGCGGTAGGCGCCGTTGCAGCGCGAACGGCAAGAAGAACAGGACGACGGTGATCGCCAGCAGAGCCACCATGAGGTACTGCAGGGAGCGCACCGCCATCGCGTTGACGCCGAAAGCGCGCGCCAGCTCGGTGTCGAAGGTGCCCAGCACCGGCAGCGACTGGAAGAAGAACGGACGGTCGTCGGTCGGCGGCTCCATCCACAAGCCGTACGCGGCCAGGCCAGCCCAGCCCACGCGCAGCAGGGTGGGTACATCGGTCGGGTTGTCGGCGTGCGGCGGCGCCGGGTAGAGCAGCTCGAAGCCGCGCTCGGCGCAGACGCCACGCAGGCGCTCGATCTCGTCGGCCGAGAACGGCCGCCGGCTGGTCATGACCGTGCCGACGTTGCCGCCGCGCACCACCGCGGTGTGCGCGTCGGGCTCGGCGACGCCGGCCTCGCGCAAGGCACGCTGGTTGAGGAACAACAGGCGCGGGAGCTCGAGGCTGTGGTCGCCGCGCATCCAACGGCTCGTCGACAGGATGCCCTCGGGCGCCAGGCGCTCGAAGTAGAGGTGGTAGGCCTCCACCGTGTAGAGGTTGTTCTCCGACAGCGAATAGGCCCCGGCCGCGGTCGCCGCCCAGCTGTCGATGAGCGAGATCTGGATGAGGTCGTAGCCGCCGCCGGAGCGGGTGAGGAAACTGCGCCCCTCGCTGACGAAGGCGTGCACGCCGCGGGCGTGGTAGATGTCGCCGGCGAAGTCGCGGTAGCGGGTCGACAGGGTCTCGACGACGCCGGGGTTGAGTTCGACGGCATCGATGGACTGGGCGCCGGTCGAGAGCGCCGTCAGGACGTCGCGACCGCCGCCGCCGCCGATCACCGCCACCCGCCGCGGCGGCCGCACCTGGTAGGCCACGGTGGTGACGTCGTAGAGCAGGAAGTCGAGCCCCTGCATGTGGTCGACGTCGCCGTCGAAGCGCGTGATCGGCGTCCCGGCGCTTCCGTCCTGCTCCATCCAGCGCTGCTCGACGGCCGCCTTCGGTGCCTTGTCGCCGAAGCCCCATCCGAAGCCACCGTGCGGCTGCTCTGCCGACAGCACGCGGTCGAAGAACGCCAGGCGCGCCGTCGGCGTCCAGCGCACGTACTCCGGCGGCAGGAGCGCCTCGTCGTAGGACTTGGTGTAGCGGACCCGCAGAGCCCCGCCCCACGCGACGAACGCCACCACCGCCGCTGCGGCCAGCCCGCTCAGCGCCAGCCCGCCCAGTGTGCGCACCCTCACGGTCAGCGTCGCGGCGGCGATCGGAAGCAGACCGAGCGCGGCGGTGACGTGCGGCGTCGGCCACCAGCCGAGCGCAGGCAGGACCAGTGCCGCCGCCAAACTCGCGCCCAGCAGGTCGGCCCCGTACATCCGGCCCACCGCCGCGCCGCGCGCCCGCAGGAGCAGGAGGCACACGGCGCCGCCCAGCAGCAGGAAGGGCAGCAGGAGGCAAGCCATGCACGGCAGCACCGACCAGGCGCCGAACCGATTGCCGATGGCGAGCACGCCCGCCACCGCCGCCGGCATCGACAGGCCCCCGAGGACGAGCAGGACCGGCAGCGCCGAGGCTCGGGGCGGGCGCAAGGCGAACCACACGCCTGGCGCACCGAGGCCGAGCATCGCCAGCGAGATCGACAGGAACGCCCAGTGGTACCACAGGACCACGCTGAGCACGCGGGTGATGGCGATCTGGAAGAACAGGATCGCGAACGACGCCAGCGCGATGGCGACGAGGAGGCGCACGGACGCGGCCGGCGCGTTCGGCCCGGGCTCATGGGTACCGGTCATCGGGGCGGGGAAGTCTACGCCGCCAAGGCCGCCGCAAGACCCGCCAGAACGCGGCATCTGCCCCGGTGTCGCCATGAGGGTCGGAGCCGCGCACCGAGGACATCGTTGTCGTCGAGGTCTCGAAGCAAGACGCCGACGTCGGTGCCTGCGGGCATGATGCGAGGACGATGGCCACGCCTACGCCTCCGGCGGCGATCCGAAGCTCGGTTCGCCGCGCGCTCGCGCCGCTGGCGCCGGTCTTGGTGGTGCTCGGCTTCGCGCTCGGCCGGGCGCTCGGCGGCACACTCGGCTGGGCCCTCCCCCTCGCCGCGGCAGCCTGCGGTTCGACGAGTGGCAACCGCGACCAGAGCCAGAGCCGCCCGCCGGCTCGCCGCGACCACGGCGTCAAGGGCGACCGGGGCACGGCAGCCTCGCCGCCGGCAGGGAGCGCCGCCGGCTCCCGAGTCCCTGACGCTGACAGCGCCGTCCTCGCTGCCGCCGCGACCGCACCGCCGGACGCGGACTTCGCTCCTGCCTGGGCCGCGCTGGCCCCGGCCCGAACCGTGGGCCACGTCTTCGACCCGACGCGCTCGGAGGTCGACAACGGCGCTCTCCTTCGTGCCGCGGTCGCGCGCCTGCAACCCGGCGACCGACTCGAGGTCGGACCCGGCCGCTACTCGGTCGCGGCGCGTTTCGGTATCGCTCTCGCGGGTCGCGCCGATGCCCCGATCCGGATCGTCGGCACCGGCGGCGCCGTTCTCACCCGTCCCGACAGCAGCCAAAACACCGTCGACTTCGACTTCGCTCGCTTCGTGACCCTGCAAGGCTTCGAGATCGTCGGCGGTGACACCGCGCTGAAGATGTACGACTGCGGGGATCTGTGGATCGACCGCTGCCACGTGCACCACTGCGGCGGCGTCGGGCTCGCCGCCAACTCGAGTGACACCGCTCGCTTGTGGATCACCCGCAACGAGGTCCACGACACCTCGGGCCAGGGCGGCGAGGGGATGTACCTGGGCGCCAACCACGGCGAGTTCGTCACCCACCACAGCGTGGTTGCGCAAAACCACGTGTACCGCTGCGGCGGCAGCCAAGGCGATGGCATCGAGCTCAAGCAGGGCAGCTACGCCAACCGCATCGTCGCCAACGAGGTGCACGACACCAACTACCCGTGCATCCTCGTGTACGGAACGGCCGGGCGCGAGGTCAACGTCATCGAACGCAACGTGTGCTATCGCAGCGGCGACAACGTCATGCAGGTGCAGGGCGAAGCGATCGTGCGCAACAACCTGCTGTGCGCCGGCGGAGGCGCCGGCTTCGCGAGCCACGATCATCAAGGCCAGACGCGCGACCTGGTGGTCGTGCACAACACCATCCTGACGCGCGGCCGTGGTGCCGACCTGCGTTCGTGGGGCAGCCGACCGGGCATGGTCTTCGCGAACAATGCCGTGCACAGCGAACGCGGCGACGCGTTGTGGGTCGGCGGCGCGGGCAGGGGTGTGACGCTGTGCGGGAACGTCGTGTGCGGGCGGGTGCGCGGGGTCGATGCGGGCTTCGTGCACGGGCGCGGGCTCGAGGACTTCGAGGGCGCGGGGTACGACGGGATCGAGCGGGACGTACGGCCGAGCCGAGGATCGACCCTGCGGGGAGGGGCCGCGGCGCGGTTCACGGTGCACGACGACCTGACCGGGGCGATGCGGCAGGCGCCGATCGCAGTCGGATGCCGACAGCCGTAGGACGATGGAGCCATCGCGACCGCCGAGGCGCTCGGCGAACAGCCAGCGACGCGGACGTGCCGGGCGACGTGCGGGCCGCACGACCGCGAGCCCGCGAAGGGAGCCCAGCTGACCGCCGCCCGGTTTCGCGCGAGAATGCGAAATCCGTGAGTTCGCCTGCAACGCCCTCCCCACCGGCGGGGACTCCCGTCTTGCCATGACCGGAGTACCCCAGGACCTCGATCTCGGAACGCTGCTCGCCGAGCAGTCGTTCGTGCGCCGCCTCGCCCGCAGCCTCGTCTACGACGCGGACGTCGACGACGTGGTGCAGCAAGCGTGGCTGCGTGCGGTCGAGACCCGCCGGGGCACGGCCTTGCCGGCCCGCCCGTTCCTGGCGCGCCTGGTGCGCGGCGTCAGCAGCAACTGGCGTCGCGCCGAAGGACGACGGCGCCGGCGCGAAGCCGAGGGCCCGGTGGCCGAGCCGTCTCCCGCGGTCGCCGACGCGTTCGCGCGCGAGTCGGTGCGCCAGGAAGTCGTCGCCGAGCTGGCAGCGCTCGCTGAGCCCTACCGCAGCACGCTGGTCTTGCGCTACTTCGAGGACTTGACGCCGATCGAGATCGCGCGGCGCCAGGGTGTGCCCGACGCGACCGTGCGCGCCCGACTCAAGCGTGGACTCGACGCGCTGCGCCGCCGCCTCGACCGTCGCTACGGCGACGACCGCGCCGCGTGGTGCACCGCGCTGCTACCGTTGGCCGACGCCGGCCGCGACGCGGCGCCGCTCGCCGCGATGGGAGCTGCCGCCTCGTTCGGACTGCACCATCTGCTGGTACCGGCGGCGGCGGTGCTCCTGATCGTCGGACTCGCCACCTGGTTCGGTGACGAGCGTCCGGCCGCTGCCCTCGAGGGCGACGGCAGGGCGCCCGAACTCGCGGCCGCCGCGCCAGCGACCACCGCGACGCCGGTGGCAGCGCCGCACGACGTGCGCGCTGCCTTGCCGGAGCCGGCGCCTGCGCCGAGAGTTGCCGCCGGCGACGCCGCCGCCGACAACGGCGTGCGCGGACGCCTGGTGCTGCCGGACGGATCGCCGGCGCCGGCGCGCCGCGTACGCGTCGTGGGCTTCGATGCAGCCCGCCTGTTCGAGGGCGATCCGACCACCCTGGCCGCAGCGGTGCCGTGGGCGGAGGCAGAGACCGAGAGTGACGCCGACGGGCGCTTCCTGCTGCGCGACGTGCGCCCGCGTGCGCTCATGCTGCTGCAGGCGGGCCGCGGAAGCGACCACAGCGCGTGCATGCCGATCGCCCACACCGCCGGGCCCGACCAGGTCGTGGATCTGGGCGACGTCGTCCTCGAGGCGCGTGCCTGCGTGCGCGGACGCGTCGAGGACGAAGACGGCGAACCGGTCGCCGACGCCGAGGTGTGGTTCGCCGACGTACCGGCGGTGATCACGCTGGCCGCCAACTTCGACCGCTTCGTGCCGGCGCACGGCGGCATGTTGATGCTGCCCAAGCGACGCGCAGACGAGGCGCTTGGGGCATTCGCGGCCCGTACGCGAACGTTCCTGGCTGCGGAACTGTTCGTGAAGCAGCAGTCACCGGGCCCGGACGCCGACGTGCTGGTCCTCGACACGCCACCTTGGTTCGACCGAGCCTGGCAAGCCCTGCCGCTGGCGCGCACCACCACCGCGGCCGACGGCACCTTCGAGCTCCTCGACGTGCCACCGGGCGTCGGCATGCTGGTGGCACGGCGTGCCGGACTGGCGCCCTACGTCAAGGCCAGCCTGCGCGTGCGCGCGAGCGAAGCGCGCGACGTCGGCGCGCTGGCGCTCGGTGCTGGCGAGACCTGCGTCGGCAGCGTGCGCGACCACCGAGGGAACGCGGTCGCGGGCGCGGCGGTGCGCGTGGCGTCGCTGCCGCTCGGCGGCTTCCGCGGCCTGGCGTTCACCGAAGCCGAGGTCAGGACCGACGCCGGCGGCACGTTCCGCGTGTCCGGCCTCGGTCGCGGTCAGGTCATGGTCGCGGCACGGAGCGCCAACGACCGCCCCTGGACCACGCTCGGCCCGATCGACGTGGCCGCGGCGGCCGACCTACGGTTGGCGGCGCCGTCCACCCTGCGCGTGCGCGTGGCCGACGCCGCGCAAGTGCAGGTGCGCCTGTCATACGGGCCTCCGCTCGGCGAGCTGGCGCGCATGGGCATGCGCACGGCCGTCGACGTGCAAGCGCGCCTGACGGTCGATGCCGACGACCACCTCACCATCACCGACCTCGTCCCCGGCACCTACCTGATCGAGGCCCGCGCCGACGGCCGGGTCGCCACCACGCGCCTGGTCGAGGTGCCCGGAGACCTCGCGCTGGACATGGCCGCCGCCGCCCCGACCTTCGACGTCCTCGTCGTCACCGCCGGCAACGAGCCGCTGGCCGGTGCGCGCGTGCGCTGCGCGCCCGCCGACCTCGATCTCTCGCGCTCGGTGCTGCCGACCTACGTCGGACTGCCTCGTCCCGATGTGCTCGCCGACGACCTCGGCTGCACCGACGAACGTGGCCTGTTGCAGGTGTCAGGGCGAGCGACCGGACCGCTGGTGCTGTGGGCCGACCACCCCCGCTACGGACGCGCGCAGCTGCGCGTCGAACTGCCGTCGGCGCGCGTCGTCCTGCAGCTGCCGTCCGCGGCGACCCTGCGCGGAGTCCTCACCGAGAAAGGGCAGCCCGCCTCGCCGGCACGCTGGCGCGTGGCGGTGGAACCGACCCCGCGCGCCGACGGCCAACCGCGCCCGTTCGCGCTGGCGACGCTCCGTGCCGACGGCAGCTTCGAACTGACCGGCCTCGAGCCGGGCGCGCACACGGTGCTGGTGCAGAAGGCACTACCGGCACGCCTCGACGTCACCGCGCTCAAAGAGATGATGCAGGAGCGGATCTTCGCCTTCTTCGGGCCGGGCGCGCAGCGCGAGCGAGCGGTCGTGCTCCGGCCCGGCGAGGTGCGCGAGCTGCGGCTCGACACCGATGCGGAACGCGACCCGCCGGCCACGCCGCTGCAGGTGTCCGGCCGCATCCTCGTCGACGGCCGCCCGGCCCGGGGCTTGAAGATCGGTGTGACTGCCGGCGGAGGCCTCGGTTTGAACGCGTTCGACCTCGGAGGTCCGAGAGCCCGGACCGACGACGACGGCAGCTTCGTCGTCACCGGCGTCGAAGAAGGCCTCGCCGAGCTGACCGTGGTCCGCGCCGACGCCGACGTCGAGTGCACCCTCGTCCGACACCCGACCGTCATCGCCCCGAGCGCCGTCAACGAAGTCGCGCTGTCCATCGAAACCGGGACGCTGGTCGGCCGAGTGCTCGCCCCCGCCGACCGCGACCTCGACGGCATCTCGGTGTACGGCTCCGGACCGAGCGGAGCACAGCTGCGCGTGCGCGCCGGTGCCGACGGCAGCTTCGAGGCCCGTGGCCTACCGGCGGGGCGCTGGCAGCTTTCGTTCTCCGGAACCCACGTGGCGGCCCCGCCCACCGAGACCACGGTCGAGCTGGTCGCCGGCCGGTCGCACGACGTGCAGCTGCAGGCAGAACCCGGCTTCTCGCTCGAGGTGCAGCTCGAGGACGTGGCGCCGGACGTGACCCATCTGGTGCAGCTGGAGTTTCCGGGTCAGGGGGCGAGTTGGGCCAACGTCACCGACGCCAAGGGGCAGGTCACCTTCTCGGGCCTGCGAGCCGGCACCTACTCGCTGGCCACCTTCGGCGACCCCAAGCTGGTCGGCGAGGTCGATCTGCACGGTGACGCCGTGCACCGCGTGACCATGTCGCGACGGGGCATCACGCCCCGGCAGTAGGGCCGACGCGCTCCCGGCACGAGGATCGAGGCGGGCGAGCGGCTAAGCTCCGGCGCACCTCGTCCGTGAACCTCGCATGAACATTCGACAAGACGGCATCGCCCCCAACGCCGGGCGTCTCCTGTGGGCTGGCTTCATGGCGATCCTGGCCGCCGGCGTCGGCTTCGGCATCCGCGGTGGCATCCTCGCCACCTGGGGCTCCGAGTTCGGCTTCACCGGGCAGGAGCTCGGCGTGATCAACGGCGCCGGCTTCAGCGGCTTCTGCTTCGGCATCATCGGCGGCGGGCTGGTGTGCGACAAGCTCGGCTACGGCAAGCTGGTGCTCGCCGCCTTCGTGCTGCACGTGGCGTCGGCGTTCGTCACGATCGCCGCCAGCCAGGGTCAGCTACCGGCGACGAACTACAACTACCTGTTCTGGGGCACCTTCGTCTTCGCCATGGCGAACGGCACGCTCGAAGCCGTGGCCAATCCCCTGGTCGCCACGCTCTTCCCGGGCAACCGCACGCACTACCTCAACATCCTGCATGCGAGCTGGCCGGCCGGCATGGTGCTCGGTGGCGCGGCGGGCTGGATGCTGGCCGACTCGCTGCCGTGGAAGGGCCAGATCCTCCTCTTCCTCGTGCCCACCGTCCTCTACGGCCTCATGTTCCTCGGCCAGTCGATGCCACGCTCGGAAGCGTCACGCAGCGGCCTGTCGCTCGGCGAGATGTTCAAGGACGTCGGCATCCTCGGCGGCCTGGTGATCTGTTTCCTCATCGCCCTGTTCTTCCGCGACAGCCTCGGCCTCGACCCCAAGCTGGCCTACGGCATCGGCGGCGTGCTGCTGCTGGCGGTAGCCGTCATCACCCGCTTCTCGCCCGGCGCGTGGCTCCTCTTCGTCCTGTTCGTGGCGCACGCGCTGGTGGGCTCGGTCGAGCTCGGCACCGACGGCTGGATCCAGAACATCACCGGCAACATCCTCACACCGAGCCAGGGCAAGATCCTGTTCGTGTTCACCTCGCTGGTGATGTTCAGCCTGCGCTTCTGCGCCGACTTCATCGAGGACAAGATCGGCCTGTCGCCGGTCGGCCTGCTCATCGTCTGTTCGGTCCTCGCCTGCGTCGGCCTCAACCTGGTGAGCGGCGTCGAGACGTTCACCGGCGCCATGCTGGCGCTGGCGGTGTACGCGTTCGGCAAGACCTTCTTCTGGCCGACGATGCTGGCCGTGGCCAGCGACCGCTTCCCACGCACCGGCGCCATCGCCATCAGCATCATGGGCGGCATCGGCATGATGTCGGCCGGCCTGATCGGCGCACCGGGCCTCGGCTACGCCAAGGACCGCTTCGCCGGCGAGGCGCTGGCGGCCGCGAGCCCCGAGGTGCAGGCGGCCTACCGGGCCGACAAGCCGAGCTCGTTCCTGGTGTTCGAGGCCGCGCACGGCCTGGACGGCGGCAAGCTGGGTGCCATCCAGACGAAGCTGGAGGCAGCGCGCGACGAGTTGGCGAAGGCCGGCAACGCCGACCCGCGCGCCGCACTCGAGCGCCTGAGCGCCGACGAGCGCACCGTGCATGCGGCCAGCATCGAAGGCGACCGCAAGACCCTGGTCGCGGACTCGGCCATCCCCGCGGCGATGGCGGTCCTGTACCTGCTGCTGCTGGGCTACTTCAAGGCGATCGGCGGCTACCGGCCGCTCAAGCTGAGCGAGCAGACGCCGGCCTGAGGCGGAACTGCCGCGACGAGACGCGTGCTCCCAACCCTTCGGCTCAGACCCAGGGTGGAGGCAGGTAGCCGCAGGAGCACGCGCGCTTCCACACATCCGCCTCCAGCTTGTTGGGGTGGCAGAAGCCGAGGATGTTGAGGCACGGCTGCTGACCGCAGTACACCAGCCACGAGCCCCACTGCTTGATGCCGTGGCCGCCGCACTCGCCGACGTTCTCGCCCTTGCTGCAGACGCACCACTCGAACTCGAGGCCGTTGACCATGCCGTAGGTCATCTGGCACACGCTGTCGGCCAGATCGCACGGTCCCGACCAGCAAGCCAGTTCCTCGCCGCCGGTCGGCGTGCTGCGCGCCCACATGACGCAGTCCTGGGCGGTCATGACCGGCGCCGTCGTCGCCGCGATGCCGACGACAGCAGCGAAACTCAACATCATCACAACGAGCAAACGTCTCATCTTCCCACCTTCCTTGTCTTGGCCGTTGCCGGCTCGCGCCGGGGCCCGGCCCACCTGGTGAACAGGATGGCCGCGGCTCACACGTCCGCGACCTTCGCTGCGAAACTCTCGAGTCGGCGGGCTGGCGCCGGCCAAGACAGCAACGTCAGGGCACAAGCCAGAACACCGAGCGTACCGGCGAACATCAGATGGCTGCCGCGATCGATGCCGGCGCCGAAGCAGCCGCAGCGCGCGGTCGGCTGCAGGAATGCGAGGAGCACGCCCGCCGCGCACAGACCGCACACCGACAGGCCGGCGGCGGCGTCCCTGCCGCACAACAGCAGCGCCAGGACGACGACCTCGACGCCGATGGCCATGGTCGTGCCGAAGGCACCGCCGAGGACCGGACCTTCGACGGGCAGCGACAGCTTGCGCACGAGCGCGGCGGCGATGCCGAGGAACAGCACGATCCGAAGCGACAGGCGCCAGCCCTTCACGACCCACCTCCGAAGCTCAGCGTCACCGACATCTCGCCGTCCCCCGGCTCGACGAAGACGGCCTTGTGCAGCTTGGGGTAGCCGAAGGCGAGGGCCTCGATCTCGATCCGCGCGCACGGCAGCGCCACCAGTTGGCCGTCGCGGCTGCCGGGCAGGGTGCGCGACAGCGAGACGCCGGGCAGCTGCGGGCACTGCGCATCCAACAAGAACAGGTCGAACGGCTGGCGATCGGGAAGCTCGCCGCGAACCCGGCAGCGCCGCAGCGGCACCTTCAGCTCGACGACGTGCCGCACCTCCTCGCCGGCGACGACGGTGAAGCTCGGCGACGAGCGCAGCACCGAACGTTCGACCGGGTCGATCGACGTGAGCCGGTAGGTACCGACCGGCAGCAGGGTGCTGACCCCCATCCGGACGGCGCCGCCCGCCGGACGGCGCCAGTTGCCGAGGCCGCTGGCCGTTCCCAGCCAGGGGTGGACCGGCTCGTAGGGGTGACCGTCGATGTCGACCACCGCGCAGGTGGCCCAGCCGAACTCCATCGGCTCCACCAGAGCCTGGTGGTCGAGCACGGTAGGAGCGTCGATCTCGGTGGTGGCCCGCAACGGCACTTTGGCCGACATCAACCCACGGTGGGCGACGACGACGCGGCATTCGAGCGGATCCCATGCGTCGTCGCTGTCGCCCTCCGAGGCGATGTAGACCAGAGCGCCGGGAAAACGGGCTTCGAGGCGCGCCCGCTCACGATCCATGGCGCGCGTGCGCGCCGCGGTCATCTGGCCCAGCGTCCGGCGTGGCGCCACCGAAGACCCCACCACTTCGCCCTCGACCTGCACGACCGCGCCGATCGCGCGCGCGAAGGCGATGGTGTGCGCGGTCCCGGGCACCTTGACCGTTCCCCCGGACTCGTAGCCGCGAACCGGCACGTACCCGGGCGCGTCGACCCAGTAGCCGTAGAGCCCACCGCCGAGACCCTCGAATTCGGCGCGCCCGTCGGCGGCCGAACGTGAGCGGTGAATGGCCTGTCCGGAGTCGGGGCTCGACAAGAGTGCCGCTGCGGCCGATGCGTCGGCACGCTGGCCCGCGGCCCGCGACAGCACGACGTCCACTCCGGCCATCGGCTGCCCTTGCAGGTCGGTGCACAGCACCACGAACTGCACGCCGCGGCGCAGCGTCAGCCTCGCCAAGTCAGCGCTCACCTTCTCGGCATCCGCCACCCAGGCGCTGGCGAAACCCTCGGCGCACACGGCCAAGCGCGTGCCTGCCTCGGGTTGCGCCTGCAGTTCGAGCAGGCCGTCGCTCGCGGTACGGGAGACGACGCGGGCCGCAGCCTCGTGCACCGAACGCGCCGCCGCGGGCCACTGCACCGCTTTGGCGTCGGTGACGGGTCGCTGCATCTCGTCGACCACGAGCACGCGTGGCACGCTCGCCGTCGGCGTGTCAGCGACGGGCCTGCGCTCGGGCGCCATCGGCGGCGTCGCCGGTGCCAGCGCCGATGCCGGCGGGGCGAGCGCCGAGCGCGTCGATCCGACGCCGTCACGGAAGCGAAGAAGGTAGACCGTCCACAACAGCGCGAGCGCGATCAGTACCGCCGGCACGATCACGCGCGACGCGTGGGGACCCGAGGTGGACTCGTTCCGATCCATGGGGATGCCTTTGTGAAACGGCGCGCTTCGCCAAGCGGCGAGGGGGGATGCGCGCCTTCGCACTGAGGGTTTCGGACGCGGTCACGACGACACTGAACCGATTCCGAGGCGCGCTCCCGAGCGCACGACGAAGTGCGATCGTCGCCGAGGGGCGGCATCCCACACACACGTGCGGCCGCACACGTCTCGCGGCGCACTCTGCCATCGTCGACCATCCCGATGCGCCAACGACGCAGAGCTCGGTCGTGCGATGGGCAGACGTGGCGCCGTGCGAAGTCGCGGCGCCACCCCTCGCGAGTCGGACCTTGGCGCGTCAGAGCCCGACGCGCTGGCGCAGGCGAGTCACCACGGTTCCTCCGAGCACGCTGCCCAGACGCTCGAGGCTGGTCGCCGCCGCCCGCTCGTGCGTGTCACCCAGACCGTCCACCGGATCGCTGACGAAGCGGTCGATCTTGCCGGTCGCCACATCGATCAAGGTGACGTCGGCCGAAGCTCGCGCCCGCATCCGGTCGCTGCGGGCCACGCTGTCGCGCGCGGATCCGTGCACGCGCACGACCCAGTCCACCGCACCCGAAAGTCGTCGACACAGCTCCGACGCGCTCATGTCGCACACAGCATCGGTATCGACGCGGTCGGCGACGGTCGACGGAGCCACCACCGCGAAGTCGGCGGTGCCGAGGGCCGCCGAGAGGCCGGCGTGCAGCGGCGTGGCGTCCGCGGCCTCGTCGAACACCAGCACTCTGGTGCCCACGAGCACACGGATGTCGGCCGCCGAGGGCAACAGGTACTCCGCGACGGTGGACGGGCCGGGCAAGCCACGCTGCGACAGCGGCGCAACACGGCACTCGATCTGGTTGCTGCGCAGACCCGACGCACCGATGCGGCGCACGCTCACCGTGGCGGCGCCGCCTGCCACCGTGGTCTGCGCCGGAGCGGACAGCTCGGCCTTGGCAGCCCCGCGCAAGGCGAAGGTCAGTTCGACTCCGTCGACCCCGCGCTGCTCCGGACCGACCAGCTGGAAGGTGAACGGCTCCGGCAGCCCCTCGCCCACGCGGCCGCGTTGGCCCTGGCCCGACTCGACGCGCAGGGTGAGCTCAGCCGTGAGCGCGCGCAACGTCGCCAGCACGTCGTCGCCGATGGCGTCGCGCCCTGCCAGCGGCCGGCCAGCCAGCACGGCGTACGAGGCGCGCAGGACGCGCGCGGCCACCACGGAATCGTAGGCCTCGCACAGCGACAGCAGCGCGGCGGCCGGCGCCGCCGACTTGGCACGAACCAGAAGGGCGGCAGCGTCCGCCTCCTTCTGCTCGACCCGACGCGCGAGGGCCTGGCTTGCCGGGCCGCGCTCGAGCACCAGCAGGCAATAGGCCGTGTGGTTCGGCCGGTCGACGAAGAAGTCCACCGGCCGCGCACCCTCGAGGGTCCCTTCGCCCACGACCTCGACGGTCTGGGCGAAATCGACGCGCAGGTGCGCCTCGTCGTCCTGGCTCTGGAAGAGTTCGCGAAGCTCGCTCGCCGCCGTGACCTTCGACGACAGGTTGCGCACCAGACCGGCCCGCGCGTCGAACTCGGCGCGCTCGCGCGCTGCCGCCTCGGAGGCGCCGATCTCGGCCGAGCCGACCTTCTGCAACCACCGGTCGTCGGGGTGCGCGCTGCTGATTCCGGCGGCGACCCACGCCGGAGCCGCAGTGGCCGGCTCGCCAATCAGCCGATCGGGGCCCGGGACCGGGGCTCCAGCGCAGCCACCGAGCAGGGCCAAAGCAAAGACCGCAACACGCGAGCACGGGATCATCACGGGCAAAGATACCGGTGTGGGTCGGCGCAACGAAGGTCGGTGCACGCGCGGGTAGGATCCCGCCGATGTTCGAGACCGAGTCCAACATCTCGCCCGTGGGCCCGCGCTCGTGGGTCCTGCCGTTGGCGCTGGCGTTGACCCTGACGACGCACGCACGAGCCCAGGCAGCCCCTGACGACAGCGCGTTCTTGGCGCGGGCAGCCACGACGTTGGCGGCCCTCGGTATCGACAAGGAGCCTGCCAAGGTCGACTTCGACGCCGACGTGGTGGCGCCGCACGCGCTGGTGCTGCGCGTAGGCGCGCTCGAGCTCCTCTATCCCAAGGGGCACCTGCAGAAGGCCCAGCAGCTCGGCGACCTCAAGGACGCGGTCCTGTCCACCTGCGACATGCAGCGCACCTTCTGCGAGTGGATGGCGGGAGGCACGGTGCCGCCCGAGGTGGACACGACCTGCAAAGCGGTGCAGGCCTGGATCAAGGGCTGGCGCTGGCCGGCCACCGACGAGGCGCTGGCCACGGTGACTCCCGAGGTTGCCAAGGCCCAGGCCGACTTCACCGGCGCCGTCGCCAAGATGCTGAGCCGGGACCCGAGCCAATGCCGCGCGCAGTGCTGGCTGGCGCCGACGCGGCAGAACTTCGGCGACATGGTGTGCCTGATCGGCGGGTTGGCGCCGGAGAACCGCGACTTCCTGTGGCTGGACGACGTGGTGAAGAGCAGCGAGGGCTGGGCTGTGCGCCCGCGCGTGCTGCAGATCGTGGCGATGGAGTACGGTTCCCCCAAGGAGCTCGGCGGCGACACGGTCGGCATGCGCATGGACTTCCGCGAGCGCACGGGTCTGTTGCAGCACATCGTGCAGCGCACGGCGGCCTCGCTGGCGGTGATGGCGTTCGGCGACGTACTCGACCGCAACTTCGAGGCGGGTCTCAGCCAGGACCTCGTCATCGCGCTCTACAAGGAGAACAACGCGCGCAGCGGCGGCTCGGGACGCGGCGGCTACGTCGGCGGGCGGTCGCGCTTCGTGGCGGGCGGCGCGTCGTCGGGTGGAGCGCTGGGCGCCATCAGCCTCGACAGCCAGTGGCGGCAGACCAAGGGCAAGGACTGGTTCCAGCGCCCGCTCAAGCAGGCGCAGAGAACGGGCGCCAAGCTGAAGGACGCCAAACAGCCGAAGGAGCGCATGGGTCACTTCGCGCTGCAGGACGACGCCGGCCGGCCGATTCTGGCGCTGCCGGCGCCGTTGCTCGGACCGCCGGAGACGCAACCGAGCGTGCCCGGCGACTTCGAGGCGGACTTCAAGGAGATGCGGCGCGCCTACCGCAGCGCGTTCGTGTACTGGCTGCGCGAGTTCGCCGGCAAGGGCACGACCGACAGCCGCCAGAAGTTCGGCGCGATGATGCGCGAGATGGCCGAAGGCGCCGGCAAGGTCACCTTCGACCTCGCCGTCCGCCGCGCCTACGGGGAGAGACTGTCAGCGGACGGCCCCGAACCCCCGAGCCTCGAGTGGCGCTTCCTCGCCTGGCTCGCGAAGTAACAGAGTGGAGTCTGACACCAACTGGAGTACGTCGTTACGGGGGCGTAACGACGGGAACAGGGTGGAGCCTGACACCTATCGGTTGGTCGAGGCGAGGGTGCGGCGGTAGAGGTAGAGGGCCATGGCGACCACGGCCACGAGGGACGCGATGGGAGCGAACGACCAGTGCTCGGCGGGGCGCAGCGATGGCAGCCAGAGAACGATGAGCGGCACGAGTACGCCCATGAGCGCTTCACCGGTGATGAGACCCGAAGCGAGGAGCATGCCGTTGTTCTCGAGGTCCTGCTTCTGCTCCGGGGTGTCGTGGGAGGTGACTCTCAGGACCAACCAGTTGAGCACCGCGCCGGTGAAGATGAGCACGGACAGGCCGAACGGCAGGTAGATCCCGACGGCGACGGCCAGCACCGGGAAGCGGAAAGACGATCCGCGCGCCTTCTGCACCTGGTCGAGCAGGATCAAGAGCACCGCCAGGCCGAAGCCGATGTAGACGTAGATCCACTCGAGCCCCTGGCCGAAGATGCCGGTGGAGATCTCCTTCATCAGGGTGGCTTGGGGGGCCGACAGCGCCGTGACTCCTTCGTGAATCGGTCGGCCGATACCGGTGTCCTGATCGAGCACGCCGAGAACCCACGGGATCGCGAAGGCCGAGGCGATGGCGCCCACCACCAGGCAGGCCTGCTGCTTCCATGGGGTCGCGCCGACCACGTGGCCGCACTTCAGGTCCTGGAGGTTGTCGCCGGCGATACAGCAGCCGACGCAGATGAACGCCGCCAGGTAGATCACCGCGATCGGCCCGACCTGCGCCGCGATGCCCTCCTTGCCCATGAGCCCCACCAGGGTCAGCGACGACGCGATCACCGTCGCCATCGTCACGCCCGAAACCGGGTTGTTCGAGCTCCCGACGAGCCCGGCCATGTAGCCGGCGACCGACGAGAACAGGAAGCCGAACACCAGCATCATCGCCGTCATCAGGGCGGCGATGGGCGCCTTGCCGGGGTAGTCGCCGAGCGCGTGCGAAAACGCCAAGTACAGCGGAACGCACGCCACGACGGCCACGACGATCAAGAACGAGAAAGGCGTGTCGCGCTCGGTGCGCAGCACGCCACCGCCCCCCGCCGCCGCCTTGTAGGCACGGAGGCTCATCCGGACGCTACGTACGAGCGGACCCACCAGCGTCACCAACGACCACAGCCCGCCGACGATCATGCAGCCGACACCGATGCGCCGGCACTGGCCCCATGAGGCGCCCGCCAACCCCTCCCACTGTTCGGCGGTGAACTGATCCCAAGGCGTCCCCGCGGCGATCTCCGCCTTCTGCATCAGCGCCTCGCTGTTGAGCATCCAGTTCACCGGCACGCCGATGATCGTGCCGATCACCGCGCCCATGAGGATCAGCACGCCGACGTTCAGGCCGACGATGTAGCCGATGCCGAGCAGCGACGGCGCCAGAGTCGCGTCGATGGTGAACAGCCACTTGCCGCCGAGGAACGCCTTGGTCGCCGCCACCGAGTCGGTGAGCAAGCGTGCGCCGCCCTCGAGCAGCTTGAACCCCGCGCCGATCAGCGACGACTCCACCAGCAGCCGGAAGCCGCGCGCACTCTTCGCCTTTTCCTCCGGCGTCTCGTGGGCATCGCCGCCGCGCTCGATGCCGCCGCTCTTCAAGACCTCCGACGTCGCCACGCCCTCGGGGAACTGCAGGCCGACGTCGACGATGAGCGCCCGGCGCAGCGGCACGGTGAAGGCCACGCCCATGGCGCCACCGACGATCACCATGAGGACGATGGTCCAGTAGTCGTAGTCCTTCCACGCGCCCATCATCACCAGCGCCGGCACGGTGAAGATCACGCCCGACACCGTCGACGCGCCGGCGGACGCGATGGTCTGCACCATGTTGTTCTCGAGGATCGAGGTGCGGCCGAAGGCGCGCAGCACGCCGAGCGACACCGCGGCGGCCGGGATCGACGCGGCCACCGTCATGCCGACCTTCAGGCCGAGGTACGCGTTGGCGGCGGCCAGCGCCACGGCGAGCACCACCCCCAAGATCACCGCCTTCACCGTGATCTCGGCCAGCGACCGTTCGGAGGGAACCAGTGGCGGGGGAAGCGGGGGCTTGGCGTCGTTCATGCGCAGGACCTGATGCGGCGCAGCTTTACCACCGTCACCCGCGGCAGGACAGCGCGGGCTGACAATCGCCGCGCCGAGGGAACGGCTCCCCGGGTTCGACGCCCGGTCGACCGCCGCGCGGCTTCCCCCACCCTCGCGCGCGACCGGCAGCCTGCCGGCCGCCGACTGTCGCCTACTGGCCGATCGTCGACTCGCCGGCGTTGCTCATGGCGACGCCCGCGGCGTTGGCGGCCGGATCCTGCACGGCACCCTGGACGGTGAACTGCCCCCCCACCAGCGTGACCTCGTTCGGCACGGTGTAGGTGAGGCGCGCTTCGCCGGTGCCATCCGCCTGCACCACCGGTGCCGCGAGCGAACTGGTGTACAGGAAGCAACCCGGCATGCGCACGACGGTCAGGTCGATCGGACTCGTGTAGCGGTCGCCGATCACGAACACCGCCGGCGCCAGCGCGGGCAGGTTGGTCATCACCGCGCTCATGCTGCGGCCGATCTCGGGGAAGCCGTCGTTGGTGAGGCTCGGCGGCGTGCCGCTGCCACAGCCGTCGCCGAACACGGCATAGGCCCCGGGGTGCTTCAACGCGCGGATCGAAGCCACCGCCGCGATCCAGTCCGGACGGTTGAACGCCGTACCCCAGTTGTTGCCGGTGCCGCTGCTCGAGCAGCCGCCATGCGTGTGCACGCCGATCGCCTGCCCCGTGCTTTCGAGGATCACCGGCGAACCGGAGTTGCCGCCAGTGGTGTCGGTTTGGTAGCCGACCGCATTGGCCGTGGTCACGTTGACGCGCGGACCGGTGTGGGTCTGCTGGGTCTGCGAGCGGTCGCGGTTGTCGGTGTCGGTGCCGTAGCCGGTGATACGGATGACCTGGCCGCCGGCGAAGGCCGGTGGCGTCACCAGCTCGTAGTACCCACCCTGGCGCTGACCGGCGTAGAGGCCGGTGGTGGCATTGCGCAGAGTCGATGCCACCGTCCAGTCCTGGCCGACCCCGGCGCTCAACCGCTGCACCGCCGCCGTGTCGTAGCGGTACTGGTGCTCGGGCGGCGGCAGCACGATCGTGCCGGTCGACGACGAGGGCGGCACGTTGAAGTGCACCTGCTGCGCCGTGCTGGCCGTGCAATGACCCGCGGTGACGACGGTGTGCAGATCGATGAGCCAAGACGTGCACCCGGTCGGGTACTGGCGGCCTTGACGCGGATCCGTGCTCGGCACGCGGTCATCGGTCGGACCGCAGATGGTCGACGGCGTCTGCACGATGCCCTGTCCGGCATCAGCGCCGACGACGCGGACGCGGTTTGCGCGCGTACGCGCGCCGCCGAGCAACTCGACCGCCACCGCGTCGCCGTTGAACCAGGACGAGTAGTTCTGGTAGTCGGCGAGCGAACGGCCGTCGAAGATCTCGATGGCCCCGTCGGCAACCGAGGTCAGACGCAGGCGCGTCCCCTCGGGCAGGTTGGTGCGGTCGAAGTAGAGACGGATCTGCAGGGCCCCCGCCAGCCGCACGTGGCCGGCGTAGAGCACGCGCGGGCTCGCGTCGGCGTTGTCCACGTAGCCCGAGTCGAGCTCGGTGGCGACGTAGTGAAAGGGGAACTGGACGACATCGGGTTGCTGGCCGCACAGGACCGCAGCGGTCCCCGCCAGCGTCCACAAAGGAACGAAGCGCATGGAATGGTGTGGAGAAACGAAAGGCGGGATGAATGTAGCGGTGGACCAGCCGGTGGCGACAGCCCTTCGCCGCAGAAGGTCGTGGCACCGGTCGCCGCGGCGATGGCGGCTACGGACCCTCGCCCGCACGGGTATTGCCGACCACCGCCAGCATCTCGGCGTGGATCCGACCGTTGCTCGCCAGGATCTGGCCTCCGTAAAGCCATTGGTCGCCGCCACTCAGGTCGGTGACCGTCCCGCCCGCCTCGACCACCACGACGGCGCCGGCGGCGACGTCGTACGGCGCCAAGTAGAGCTCCCAGTAGCCGTCGAAACGGCCGTCCCCCACCATGCACAAGTCCAGCTCGGCCGAGCCATGGCGGCGCAGGTCGCGGCACCGCGGCAGGATCCGGGCCAGGCGCCCACTGTTGTCGTCGTGCGCGGGGTCGTTGCGGTTGTAGGCGAAGCCGGTCGCCACCAGCGCGTCGGCCAGATCGCCGGTCTTGGTCACCGCGAGGCGCTTGCCGTCGCGGAAGGCACCGACGCCGCGCGCCGCCGCATAGAGATGGCCGAGCACCGGTGCGTAGACCAGACCGAGGACCGGCACGCCACGCTCGACCAGCGCGATCGCCACGGCGAAGTGTGGCAGGTCGTGCACGAAGTTGGTGGTGCCATCGAGCGGGTCCACGATCCACACTCGGTCGCTGGCGCGGTGCGGCTGCCCCGCCGGCGTCAAGACGCCTTCCTCGGCCAACACCGCATGCTCGGGATGACGTTGCAGGAGGTGCTCGACCACCACGCGTTCGGCGTCGCGGTCGGCGACGGTGACCAGCTCGCGCCGGCCTTTGAACTCGGTCCGCACGCCGGCGAGCTGCTGGCGGTGGCGCAGCAGCACCTCCCCCGCCCGCCGTGCGACCGGCTCGATGTCCTGCAGCAACGCTTCGAGGTCGCGCGACGAGAGGCTCATGGGCGGCGAGTGTTCACCCGGCCTCGGCGATCGCGCGCACGATGCGATCCTGCGCCCGGCGCCACTGCGCGTGCGCGACCTTGCCGCCGCGCCGCAGGTTGACGAAGATCACGAAGGCGACCGTCCCCGTGTCGGTGTCCAGGTAACCCGAGAGGGTGGAGGCATCGCGGAGGGTGCCGGTCTTCGCCCGCACCGAGAAGCCGGCCTCGAGGAAGCGCTTCTCCAGCGTCCCCTCGCCACCCGTCGCCAGGCTGTCGTGGTAGACGGCGCTCCACGGCTCCTGCGCACAGGCCGCCAGTACCGTCACCAGGAACGCGGGCGACACCCGGTTCTTGCGCGACAAGCCGGCAGCATCGTCGAGCACGACGTCCGGCCACTCGCCGACCATCGCCCGCAGCTCCTCGGCCATCGCCACGCTGCCGCCAGTGCACGAGCCGTCGCCGCGCTTCGCCGCGCCGAGCGCGCGCACCACCTGCTCGGCGTGGAAGTTGCTCGACTCGTGCAGCATCGGCAGCAGAGCCAACGTCAGCGGCGAACGATGCTCGTGCACGCACTCGGCGTCGGCCGGCGCCGCGTCGCCGCGCACGGCGACGCCGGCGCGCTCCAGGCAGGTCTGCAACGCACGCACGGTCACCGAATCGGCATCGGGGAACGCGCCCCGCACGCGACGCTCCTCCACCTTGCTCCACAGCGCCCCCCAGGCGCGGATCGCCTCGCCGCGCGCTGCGAGCCCGTACACCGCGCCCTTCTTGCGGTCGCTGGTGAGCGCGATCGAGCCGTCCACGCGGAAGGCTGCCGGCGGCGCGACGATGGCGATGTCGGCAGCGCTCGCCCCGGCAGGGGTCGTCAGCAGCGCCTCGAAGCAGCCGGCGTCGAGCACCAAGGCACCGGTTGGCGGGCAGTACTCGAGGGCAGAGTCGTAGATCCGCCACTCCGCGGGACGTGGGCCGCCCGGGAAGCGAGTGGTGTCGAGCTCGACCGCGCGCACGGCGTCGACTCCGCGCCCGCGCAGGCTTGCCGCCACCTCGGCCAGGATCGCGCGCGGATCGTGCGCGCCACCCGTGGTCCAGTTGGGGTCGCCCGAGGTCTCGACCACCAGCGCGCCGCCACGCAGGTGGAAGCGCGTGACGAACTCGTGCGCCGGGCCGAGTCCGTGCAGGACCGCCGCCAGCGCCAACAGCTTCTGGTTGCTGGCCGGCAGGAAGACCTCGCGCGCCGCGTGGTGCACGAGAAGGTCGCCGCTGGGCAACCGCACAGCGGCCACCCCGACACGGACGCCCGTTCGCTCCAGCGCAGCGATCTCCTCCCGCACCGTCGCCACCTGCGCCGGCGCCGCGACAAGGGCCACCCGCGCCACGAGCCACACGGCGACGGCCCGGCGTGGCCACCAGCCAAGGGGCCACCAGCGCCGGCCGCTACCTGCCTTCACGCGCATACCCGTGGACCTGGCTCCGGCGGCGACGCCGCCAACCGGGTCCAAAGAATCCTGCAACAAGCCCACGTCCGCACACCGCACCGTCAGAGGACCTTACCTGGAGCCGCCGGCCGCGCAACGACGGAGTCGTGGCGAGGTGCGAGGCGTCCGGGAATCCCCGTCGTGCTGGACTCGGCACGGACGGTATCCTGCTGTGGACCGCGTTGCTCAGGGAAGCAGCCAGTGCACGGCGCCAGTCGCCGGAACGCCTTCGCCCGCCACTTTCGTCGTCATCTCCGCCCTCACCCTTCGACCATGCACCTCTCCGACCTCCGCGCCCGCCTGACGTCTCTCGCGGCCTTGCTCGCCGTCTGCACCGGGGCCTGCTCCCTCGCCGCGGCCCAAACGCCTCCCGCCTGGACGGTGCTCGACGTGCCCGGCGGCGTGCAAGCGTCAGGCGTGCAGCAGATCGGCAAGATCATCACCTACGTGGACAACGGTCAGGTGTGGGCCTACTCGGCCTTCGCCCACGAGTGGGTCTCGATCCCCGCGTCCCCGGCCGCGTCCGTGCGGGTCGCCAACGACCTGGCCCTGGTGGTCGACGGCACCTCGTACCACGCGTTCGCGTCCTACACCGGCGCGTGGGACACCATCAGCCTCGGCGCCAGCGCCGTGGTGGTCAACCCGACCAGTCAACGCAATGACTCGATCTGGCTGATCCTCGACGGTGGCACGCTGTGGGCCTTCACCGCCTTCCACGGCCGCTGGATCCAACTGCCGGTCGGCGCCGCCGCCGCCATCCAGACCGAGCGCCACGTGGCGATCGTCGTCGACGGGACCGTGGCGCACGGTCTGTCGGCGATGCGCGACGCCTGGGTGTCGACCACGCTGCCAGCGGCGCCGAACGCTTGGCGGGCGCGCGGCACGGCGGCCGTGGCGGCGTCGAGCGCGGGCCTGGCCGGCTTCTCGGCTCTGGCCAACGCCTGGTCGACCGCCGCCGCGCCCGGCAGCAACCCGCAGATCAGCCTGCACGACGACGTCCAGGTGATCTCCGACGGCAGCACCTACGTCGGCTTCAGCGGCCTGCACGGCGGCTTCGCGCCGATCAATCTGCCCGGCACGATCACGCTGACGCTCGGCGAGACTCTGTGCCACGCGACCGACGGCGCATCCAACTGGGTGTACACCGCCGTGCGCAACACCTGGTCGACCCTGCCGAGCACCACCGGAGCCCTTTTGACCGTGGGCAGCAACGGCCTGCTGCTCACCCTCAACGACCGCGTGCACGCCTACAGCGCCATGCGCGACAACGTGGCGACCGCCCTGGGAAGCTCGCCGCTCACCGCGATGGCGCGCTCGGTGGCTTCGATGCACGCCGGAGGCGGGATCAAGCTCTACAGCGCCATCCTCGGCCAGTGGTTCGACGCGCCGGCGGGCAGCGCCGTCGAGATCTCCGACGTCGCCGGCTTCGTGCACACCGCGTCCGGCATCGCCGCGTTCTCGTCGCGCAGCGGACGCTTCACGCCGCTCGCCACCACGCCGGCGGCGACCACGGTCATCGCCATCGGCAACGCCGTGCAGGCAGTGATCGACAACAACACCCTGCACGTGTTCGATCCGCGGCGCGAACGCTGGATGAGCGGTGCCCTGCAGGGCACGCCACAGGTGGGGACCCACCGAACCACCCTGCTCGTCATCGACGGGACGCGCGCCTACGGCTACGGCTCGTTCAGCAGCCAGCTGTCGGCCGTCGACCTCCCGAGCTCGGCGACGATCATCCGCCCGAACTCCGAGAGCGGTTCGCTCGATGTCGCCAACGCCATCTACGCCCACAGCTCGGTGCCCGACATCCTCACGCTCTGGCAGTACCCCGAGTTCCGGCGCGTGTACGTGACCGGCACCCCGCTCGAGTTGCAGGTGCACGCGCAGAACGGCACGGGCTTCTTCTTCCTGGGCCTGCGCCTGCTGGCGACGCCAGCGCCGTTCGGCGCGCTCGGGCTGCTCGAACTCGACCCCTCGGCGCTCGTCACCTTGTCGGGGCTGCCCGTGCCCATCAGCCAGAACCGCGGCACGCTCACTCTGGCGGTGCCGGATCTGCCGTCGCTGCGCGGCCTCGAGCTCTCGTTCCAGGCGGTGGTCCTGCCGACGGTCGGTGCGCCCTACCTGACGCAGTCGGCGAGCCTGTCGACGTTCTGACGGATCCGAGCGCAGCCGGCGCGCGACCGAGAGCTCGGTCGCCGCGCCGACCCGGGAGGTTCCCCAGCCGCTCGTCGGAGGGCAGACCAAGCCTTGAGGAGAAGGTGGCGCCTCCTGTGCGCGGGGCAGGCGAGCGACGGCAAGCGGACACTCTCGCCGACCGCCGAGCGTTCGAATCCAGCCCCCATTCGGCGCTTGCGACGGATGAAGGCGGCGGGAGCAGAATCTCAAGCTTTGGGTTTGCCGCGGACCGCACAACACTATAGATGGTGTTTCTCTCGGTTCGGACCCGCGGGTTCGGTCAGGTGGCGGCAGCGGAGCCTCCACTCCCGCAGACGACCGAGAACTCCGGAGAGCCCCTCTCCGGCGGAACCCGAGACGAGCGGCAGGGAGCAACGACATGCTGGTTCGTGGCCACGACCTTCGCCGCCCGCTCGCCGAGCCCAGCGAAATGGCACCCGCCCGCGGGCCCTCGCTCGACCCCCGGAGCGCTGCGCCGGCGGACGACCCTCGGCGTCTCGACGGTTCCGTCGTCCGCTCGAACCCGGAGTGACCAAGGAGGAAGCCGGTGAAGATCGCAAGGCGGTTCACGAAACGGGGGCACTCCCCCTACACGTCTCTGAAGTTCAACAAGCGGACGTCCGAGATCCGCAACCCCGACGGCAGCGTCGTCTTCCGCATGGAGGACATCCAGGTGCCGGAGGCGTGGAGCCAGGTCGCCACGGACATCCTCGCCCAGAAGTACTTCCGCAAGGCAGGCGTGCCGCAGGTCGACGCCGAGGGCCGCGAACTCCGCGACGAGCAGGGTGACCCCATCCTGGGCAGCGAGACCGACGCGCGCCAGGTCTTCCACCGTTTGGCCGGATGCTGGCGTTCGTGGGGCGAGGCCCACGGATACTTCGACACCAAGGAGGACGCGCAGGCCTTCTACGACGAGCTGTGCCACATGCTGGCAGCGCAGGTCGCCGCACCGAACTCGCCGCAGTGGTTCAACACCGGCTTGAACTGGGCGTACGGCATCACCGGGCCGGCCCAGGGACACAGCTACGTCGACCCGCAGGACGGCGAGGTCAAGGCGAGCGGCAACGCCTACGAGCGGCCGCAGCCGCACGCGTGCTTCATCCAGTCGGTGCGCGACGACCTGGTGAACGACGGCGGCATCATGGACCTGTGGACGCGCGAGGCGCGGCTGTTCAAGTACGGGTCCGGCACGGGCACCAACTTCTCGGCGATCCGCGGCGAGAACGAGGCTCTGTCCGGCGGCGGCCGCTCCTCCGGCCTCATGTCGTTCCTCAAGATCGGCGACCGAGCCGCCGGAGCGATCAAGTCGGGTGGCACCACGCGCCGCGCTGCCAAGATGGTGTGCCTGGACCTCGACCACCCCGACATCGAGGAGTTCGTCTCCTGGAAGGTGAAGGAAGAGCAGAAGGTCGCGGCGCTGGTCGCCGGCTCGCGCATGATCAAGCAGCACCTCGACAAGGTGATGGCGTCATGCCGGGTGTCGGACGACGGCCCGATCGAGACCCGCGCCAAGCACAACGACGTGCTGGCCCTGGCGATGGCCGATGCCCGTCGCCACGCCGTGCCGGAGAGCTACCTGCAGCGCGCGCTGCAGCTGGCGCAGCAGGGATACGCCGAGTTCCAGATGCCGGAGCTCGACACGGACTGGAACGGCGACGCCTACGCCACGGTGTCGGGACAGAACTCGAACAACTCGGTGCGGGTGACGGACGAGTTCTTCGCCAGGATGGCGAACGACGAGCCCTGGCAGCTCGTGCGACGCACGGACGGCAAGGTCAGCAAGGCGCTCGACGCGCGCGACCTGTGGGACAGGATCGCGCTGTCGGCCTGGGCCTGCGCCGACCCCGGAGTGCAGTTCGACACGACCATCAACGACTGGCACACCTGCCCCGAAGACGGTCCGATCCGCGCCAGCAACCCGTGCAGCGAGTACATGTTCCTCGACGACACGGCGTGCAACCTGGCGTCGTTGAACCTGGGCAAGTTCGTGCAGAAGGACGGCACCTTCGACATCGATGCCTTCCGGCACGCCACGCGTCTGTGGACCATCGTCCTGGAGATCTCGGTACTGATGGCCGGCTTCCCGAGTCCGGACATCGCCAAGAAGAGCTACGAGTTCCGCACCCTCGGACTCGGCTACGCCAATCTCGGCACCATCCTCATGCGCATGGGCATCCCGTACGCATCCGAACGGGCGTACGCGATCGCCGGGGCCATCACCGCCATCCTCTGCGCCGACTCCTACGCGACCTCGGCCGAGATGGCCAAGGAGCTCGGGCCGTTTCCGGGCTACCAGAAGAACCGCGCGCACATGCTGCGCGTGATGCGCAACCACCGGCGCGCGGCCCACGCAGCGCCGAGCAAGGAGTACGAAGGCCTGCACGTGCCACCGCGTCCCATCGACGTCGAGCAGTGCCCGCCGGCGATGCTCCAGGCGGCTCGCGATGCCTGGGACCGCGCCCTCGCGCTCGGCGAGAAGCACGGCTACCGCAACGCTCAGGTCACGGTCATCGCCCCGACCGGCACGATCGGCCTGCTGATGGATTGCGATACGACCGGCGTCGAGCCCGACTTCGCGCTGGTCAAGTTCAAGAAGCTGGCCGGCGGCGGCTACTTCAAGATCATCAACCACAGCCTGCCGCCGGCCCTGACCGCGCTCGGCTACACGCCGTCGCAGGTCGATGACATCGTCGCCTACGCGGTCGGTCGCAAGACCCTGGCCGGTGCGCCGGGGATCAACCACCAGACGCTGCGCGCCAAGGGCTTCGACGATGCGACGCTGAAGCGGTTGGAGGACGCGCTGAAGGGCGCGTTCGACCTGCGCTTCGTCTTCAACAAGCATCTTCTCGGCGAGGAGTTCTGCAAGAAGACCCTGCACCTGAGCGACAGCCAGCTCGCCGACTTCAACCTCGACCTGCTCACGCACCTGGGCTTCGACCGAGCCGCCGTGGCGGCAGCGAACGACTTCGTGTGCGGCAGCATGACCGTCGAGGGCGCGCCGCATCTGCGCGACGAGCACCTCCCCGTGTTCGACTGCGCCAACCGCTGCGGCCGCAAGGGCAAGCGCTTCATCCCGTTCGAGGCGCACGTGCACATGATGGCCGCGGCGCAGCCGTTCATCTCCGGCGCCATCAGCAAGACCATCAACATGCCGCACGACGCGACGATCGCCGACGTGCGACGGGTGTACGAGCTGGCGCACACCAGCATGATCAAGGCGGTGGCGCTGTACCGCGACGGTTCGAAGCTGTCGCAACCGCTCAACACGGTCAGCGACGACGACGACACCGGCGTCGGCAACCTGCAGGGTGCCGTGCTCGACGTCGCCGAGAAGATCACCGAGCGGGTCGTGCACCGCTACCTGGCCAAGCGCCGCCGGCTGCCGCACCGCCGCGCCGGCTACACGCAGAAGGCCGTGGTCGGTGGGCACAAGGTCTACCTGCGGACTGGCGAGTACGAGGACGGGTCGCTCGGCGAGATCTTCCTCGACATGCACAAGGAGGGCGCGGCGTTTCGCAGCCTCATGAACTGCTTCGCCATCGCCGTATCGCTCGGCCTGCAGCACGGCGTGCCGCTCGAGGAGTTCGTCGACGCGTTCGTGTTCACCCGGTTCGAGCCGAACGGCATGGTGCAAGGGCACCACAACATCAAGATGGTGACCTCGGTCATCGACTACGTGTTCCGCGACCTCGCCATCAGCTACCTCGACCGCACCGACCTGTGCCAGGTGCGCGACGAGGACCTGCGCAACACGACGACGGGCGGCAGCGAGAACGAGCCCGAGTTCGTCGACGAAGAGGTGGTCTCGGAGCGGACGCACGAGTCGCCGGCGCTGCCGCAGCTGCCACCGGCCGACGGCGGTGGCCTGCACCCGCGGAGCGCGGGCCTCGGCCCGCAAGCGCGCGCGCGCGATGCCAGCGGGCCCGAGGGCCGCGTCGTCGCCACGGCACAACGGGCCAACGGCGCCAGCGCCGCCCTGCACCACGCCGCCATCCGCCAGGCGCAGAGCATCCTGGTGCAACGCGCGAAGATCGCCGAAGCGCGGCTCAAGGGCTACGAAGGCGACCCCTGCGGCGCATGCGGGCAGTTCACCCTCGTGCGCAACGGCACCTGCCTGAAGTGCGATTCTTGCGGCGCCACCAGCGGCTGCAGTTGACGCTGCGCGAGGCAGTGTGCACGCTGCGCGGGTGCGCCGCATCCTCGTCGATCTCGATTCGCGCCAGACGGCCGAGCTGGCGCGCGGCCCCTTCGGCTGGATCACCTTCGCACCCGGTGCGACCCTCATCGCCCTCGGCGTGGTGATCTACGCCATGCCGGCCTTGCTGGTGATGATGGTCTCGGGCGCGTGCATCGCCGCCGGCACCCTGCTGCTCCTCATCGCCTGGCGCCTGCGTCGCCTGCGCTGAACGGCGCGCTCCGCAGCGCCGCTGCCATCGCACGTTGACGCGCCGGCGTGGCGCGTCCACGCCATGCCACCGGCAGCACGAGCCGGCGGCCGCCGCCCGCACAGTCCGGTCGGTTTGCGCGCCCTGACAACGCCACCTCGCGCACACGGTGCGGACACGCAGCCGTGAGGCCGATCTTCCGGGGACACCTTTGGAAGGGCACCTGGGATGGGGCGGACAACGAGAGATGTCGCGGCGCTGGCCGCTTGCTGGCTGGTAGCTGCTTGCGGCGGCGGCGGCGCGGGTACCGGCGGATCCAACGGTTCGGATACCCCGGTGACCATCGGCGACCTCGCGCTGCTCGAGTCCTCGCCGGCAGACGACGCGGTGCAGGTGGCGGTGGACTCGTCGCTGTGGCTGCGCTTCGACGGCGTGCTCGTGCGCGATTGTCTCACGCCCGAGAACGTCTGGCTGACCACCGCTGCGGGTTCGGCAGTGGCGGCCGCGACCTCCCTCGCCGGTGCGGGCCGGGAGGTGACCATCACCCCGAGCGCCCTGGCACCGGAGACCGACTACGAGCTGCACCTGTCGCCGTTCGTGTGCGACACCAATGGCCGCATCCTGGCTGACTCGCGGACCATCCGGTTCCGCACTCTCGACCAGAGGCCGCCGGCCCTGAGCGGAGCCTCGGTCGCCGATGCCCAGACCGGAGTCGATCGGCTGGCCAACTTCGTGCTCACCTTCGACGAGGCCCTGGCACCCGCCTCGATCGACGCCACCACGGTCTACCTGCGCGACGTCTTCGGTAGCGACTACCCGTGTGCATTGACTCTGGTCGACGGCTACCGCGTCGTCGTCGACCCGCTCGCCGACCTGGCCGGGAACCGCCGCTACGTGCTGGCGGTAGCCGGCGGTGCGCGCGGTCTGACCGACCGCGCCGGCAACGTGCTGGCCCAGGGCTTCCGCGCCACGTTCACCACCGCGCCCGACACCACAGCGCCCCTGCTGCAGGAAGTGTGGCCGCCGCAGGAGCTGGTCATCTCGCCGCTGGCTCGGCCGGAGATCGTGTTCAACGAGTCGGTGGACCCTGCGAGCATCGAGCCCAACTCGGTGGCACTGGTCGACGACTTCAGCAACGTCTACCCCCTGCGGATCGCCGCCGACCCGAGCAAGCACCGCCTGCGCCTGGTGCCCAGCTCGCCGCTGCCGAAGGGCGTCGGCGTCCGGCTCAGCGTCGCCGGCGGCGCCGGTGCGCTCACCGACCTCAGCGGCAACACGCTCGGCAGCGGTTCGCTGTCCCGCTGGACCGTGGGCAACGACGACGCACCGCCCGCGGTGGTGCAGGTCCATCCGGCAATCGACGCCGAACGTGTGTCGCTCAACGTCCGCCCGCACCTGACCTTCGACGAACCGCTCGACAGCGCCTCCGTGCACGCAGGCAGCGTCGTGCTGCGCGACGCGCAGGGCGGCGTCGTCGCCGGCGCCGTCCTGCTCACCGCCGGTGCAACCGGCATCGAGGTCGTCCCGACCGCGAACCTCCGGCGCGCGACGACCTACACGCTGGTGGTCCGCGGCGGCGGCGACGGTGTGCGCGACCGCGCCGGCAACACGTTGTCCACCGACCTGGAGTTCCGTTTCCGCGCCGCCGACGACGCCACCCTGCCCGAGGTCATCCTGCTGCCCGCCGATGGCGCCACGGCCGTCCCCACCGACAGCCACGTCAGTGCCGTGTTCGACTCGCCGGTCGACGCCAGCACGGTCTCGACCGACACCCTCTTCCTCAGCACGCGCAACGGCACGCCCGTGGCGGGCGACGTCGAGGTCGTGCGCGGCGGCCGCGCCGCCCGCTTCACACCGCGCTCGCCGCTGCTGGCGGGAACATGGTACCGACTCACCCTGCGCGGTGGCATCGACGGCGTGCGCGAGATCTCCGGCAACTGGCTGGGCGTCGACGAGGTGCACGAGTTCCGCACGGGTTTCGACGCCGACATCCAAGCGCCGACGGTGCGCGTCTCGCTCAACGCCGCTGCCGACCTGCGCAAGCAAGGCATGCAGGTGCCGGCGTCGGGGTTCACGATCGACGTCTACGCCCAGGATCCCGGCAACTACGCCTTCGATCCGAGTTCGTTCGAAGTGACCCTCCTCGGCCTGGAGTCGGGGCCGACCGCCGACCAGATCTACGCGCTCGCAACCGTGACTCGCGATCGCCTCAGCTGGCGCGTGCCGACCGACCGCGCGCTGCCTCCCGGCGAGTACAGGATCCGCGCCGCCGGCCGCGACCTGTCGGGCAACCTGGGCGAAGCAGAGACCGTCTCCTTCACCGTGGTCGCGCCCCGCGCCGACAAGGTCCCGTTCGAGCGAACACACGTCGTCTGGGTGCGCACCGATCTCGATCGCGACGGCAACGGCCGCAGTGACTTCGTCGACGATCTGACGAAGCTCGGCTTCGTGATCGACGGCGATCCACGAGGCACCAACCAGCGGATGATCGACATCCTGCGCGCCGGCATCGTGGCGCAGGCACACCATCTGTTCGACCGCTCCGCGTCGGGCGCTGCCCAAGGCGATGGCTCGGTCGCCATCCGCTTCACCGACCGGCGCCCGGCCGGAGTCGCACACATGCAGATCGCGCTCGGCGGGCTCGACCCCGAGGCGCCCCGGCAGCGCGACTACGGCGACGAGTCGTCGGGCGTGCTCGGCCGCGCCTTCTTCGACGCGTACAACCGCCAGACCAACGACCTGAACATCGGCACCAACCCCGGCCTCGGGGTGTTCCCCGGCGAACTGTTCCTGTTCCAGGCCTCGATCCATCGCCGCGTCTACCCGGCGTTCATCACGTCGTTCGCGCGCCGCTTCCTCAACCTGGCACCGGCCATGGGCGGCACACCTGTCGGCTCGGGAGACGACGATGCGATCGTGGTCGCCGCCGGCTTCGACTACGTCCGCGCCACGTCCGAGCAACGCCTGCGCTACGACGCCATCTTCCGCGCCGCCGACGAGTGGGCGACGGCAGTCGGCATCGTCCTGGCCCACGAGGTCGGCCATTCTGTCGGGCTGGTCGCCGAGGGCCCGAGCCCGCTCGGCCTGTACGGCGACGCATCGCTGCACGACGAAGCGGCCGGCGTGGCCGACGTCATGGCCCCAGCGGTGGGCTACGACTCGCTCATCCAGCTCGACTACGCCTTCCGCGACCTCGACCTCGCCTACCTGCGGCAGCGCCTGATCCTGAAGTGAGCATGCTGACCTTCCTGCATACCCGTGTGCCCGTCCTGTCCCTGTGGGTCGTCGCCATGGCGGCGGCTCGGCCGGCAGCGTCCCAGGACGAAGCCAGCGCGTTGGCAAGTCTCGTCGGTCGGGCCGATGTCGTCTCGCTCGCCCGCGCCGTGCGCGTGGGTGACGGCACACCAGGCCAGCTGCAGGTGGTGCTTCGAATCGAAGAGACCTTGCTGGGCACGGCACCGGCGATCGTCACGCTCTCCGAGCCTGAAGAACGCGGCTGCGGCCGCGCCTTGCTAGCCGTCGCCACCGGCCAGCGCTTCGTAGCCTGCCTGCGGCGCCAGGGCGAGAACTTCGCGCTGGTCGCGGCGGGCGCACGGGCGCTGCCCCTCGCCACCGCGACGGTCGTCGCGCACGTGCGCGCCCTGGCGACGGCCGCTGCGGGCATGCCGCGCCTGACGGTGCTGATCGACGCCCTGGACAGCGACGACGCCCGGGTGTGCACCGACGCGGCGCTCGCCCTACCGCTCGAGCCGACGTTGCCGGCCATCGGCGCCGACCAGCGGGCCGCGGTCGTCGCTGCCTTGCGCCGCGCGCTGCCGGCACGATCTCGCGGGCTTCCGAGCCTCGTCGTGGCGTGCACCCACTTGGGTGAGTCGGCCGCGATCGAAGTGATGCTGCCGTCGTACTTGGACGGAAGCTCGGGTCCTGCCGAGCGGCTCCTGGCCACCGCCATGTTGCAGATCGACCAAGGCGCGCTGGCCCGCGCACTCGGTGCGCGCATCGACCGACTGGCCTCGCCGCTCGAGCGGGCCCGCGCCCTCACCCTCCTCGACGCCATGGACGGCGTCGTCGCGCGCGCACCGCTGCAGGCGCTGGTCCGCGCCGCCGCCGAGCGCGGCACGCGGGTGCGCGCCTGCGCCTGCCTGCTGCGCAACGGCGCGCCGGAGTCAGACCTCGCCGGGGTGGTCGAACCCGCCGTGCTGGACTCGGCCCGCCAGGCCGCGAAGCCGCAGCGTCCGCGGTTCCGTTCCATCCGTCCGGAGTGATCGCATGACCGCCCACCGCACGCGCAGCGTCGAGCGTCCCTGGGTCCACGCCTCGCGCTTGGACCCCGATACTCTGACTCGGCCGTTGGCCGAGGTGCGCCTGCCCCCGCGCGTGCGGCGCGCCTGTGCGAGCCTGGGCCTGCACACGGTCGCCGACGTCCTCGGTCTCGACGAAGAGACCTTCGTGGCACAGCGTGGGGTCGGCCGCCGTAGCTGGCAGCGACTGGTCGTGGCCGTGCGACGTTCGCTGTTCGAGCTGACCGGCCTGGCTCCCGGCCAAGCCCAACAAGCCCAGCACATGCCGGCGTTCGCGCAGCCGACGACCCAGCGCGCGCTGCGCCGACTCGGTTCGCCAGATGCCGGCATGCTCCTGCGCGCGGTGCGCGACGCGGTGTTGGCGCTGCCCGGCGTGGCCGAGGACGAATACGAACGCCTCGCGTCGCAGGGCGCCGCGCACCCGCGGCCCGCCGCACCGACGGCACCAGGCTCACGGCTCTGGCCGGCAGCCCTCGCCGACCGGTCTCTGCACGAGCTCAACCTGCGCACCGAACTCGCAGACCGCCTGAACGAGTTCGGCCTCCGCACCCTGGGCGATGCCTTGAGTGTGGACCCGACCGCGCTCGCCGCAGACCCGGCGGTGGCCGAGTCCGGCGTCGACGAGCTGCGCGCGGCGCTCGGCGTGTTCTTCGCGCCCGTGCTCACCGACAGGCGTTCCGAGTCCGCCGGCGGTAGCCTGGCCCGACTGCTCGCGGCCTTGGCCGAAGAGGACCGTGCGCTCGTCACGGCGGCGCTCGGCCTCGCCGGCGAACGGCCGGTGACCCGGCCCCACCTTGCCCGCTTGTACGGCCTCACCCTCGACGGTCTCGAGACGCGCGAGGAACGCTGCCGCAACAGCGTCCGCAGTCGCTGTCCCGACCTGCTGCAGACCTGGCGTCAGGCCGCCGAAGCCGAGCTCGCCGCGCAAGACGGGGTCGTGCGCAGCGAGCGGATCGCGCAGGGACCGCTGCGCGAACTGGCCGCCGCCGGCGACCCCGGACTGCCCCTGCGCGTGCTCGCCTTCTTCTTCGCGCGGGAGCTGTACCTCGTCGGCGACGTCGTGACCACGGTCGACGCCGGAACGTGCCGGCGCATCGGGTCCGCGCTGGCCCGCCTGCGCCACACGCTGCCACGCCCGCTGGCGGCGATCGAAGCCGATCTGGCAGACGCCGGCCTGCCGACGATCCGACGCGGACTGCTGCAGTGGCTCGTCCAGCAGGACTCCCACCTGCAAGTGGTGATCGATCCGTTGCTGAGCGAAGTGCTGCGCCGCCGCCGGGCCACCGTCGGCGACCGCATCGAGCAGGTCCTGCGCAGCGCCGGACGCGCACTGTCGCTCGCCGAGCTGTTGTTCCGCTACCGCGATCGCCACCGTCGAGCGCGCCGGTCACGTCTCCTCGACAACCTGTGGGCGGAACCCCGTTTCGTCGAGGTCGGCCCCGGCACTTGGGATCTGCGCGAGCGGCACGTCGACCAAGCCGAGCTCATCGAGGCCGAGGCCGTCCGGGTGCGCGACATCATCTGCACCGTGGGCGGCCGCCACGACGTCGCCGACCTGATCGAGGGTGGCGAGAGCAGCGACCGCGTGCTGTTCCTGCTGCGCGACTGCCTGCGGCGCGACCCGTCGCTGCGCAGCCTCGGCCGCGGCGAGTTCTGCCCCCGATCCATGCGCATGTCGACGCAGATCGAGGCGCTGCAGCACGCCCTGCGCGCGGCGATGGGCGAGTTGCCGCTCGAGCGCTTCCTCGCCAACCAGCACCGCGCGTCGCGCGAGCTGCGCACGCGCCTGCTGCGCGAGAACCACCTGTTCGTGGAGGTGGCGCCCGACCGGATCGACCTGCTGACCAACTACCCCTACACCGGCGAGCGGCTGCGCACGCTTCTGCGCACCGTCGAGCTGCACCTCGAACAGCACGACGGATTCGATCGGCTGACCGGTGCGCTCGCCGCGGTGGAAGAAGCCGGGCTCGGCGGCCGTTTCCTGTCCGAGCACATGCTCAGCGACATCCTGCGCCGGCACTCCCGGTTCGAAATGCTGTCGGGCGACCTCGTGGCGCTGCGCTCGCGCGGTCTGCGCTCGTGGATCCAGCAGCGTTCACGCGACGCCATCCGGCGCGCGTCACAGGGTCTCACCGCCTCGCAGATCCAAGCCGAGATCCCGGAGCTGGCGCAGTTCGCCACCTGCCTCGAGACGCTGATCGCCGACGATCCGATGGTGCAGTCCGCGGACGGCATGCACTACCGAGTCGTCTGAGGCCGCCGTCGGTCCCTCGACGGACGCGATGGCGGCGACGCGGCCGAACCGCCCGGCAGGTTGGGCGACCGGTGGAGATTCCGACGTGCGGAGCCGGTCGAACATCGAGGCACCGCCACGGATGGATCACGCAACGCGGACTCCGAGGGCTCGCTGCGCCTCACGCCGGTGCACCGCACGACCAGCGGGCCGCACGAAACGTGACCGGCACGAGAACGATGCCCGCGACGACGTCGACGACGTAGTGGTAGCGCAGGACCACGGTCGCCAGGACCAGCGCCCCGGCGATCGGCAGCAGCACCACCAAGAGGCGTGGCGCGTGCCGGCGAGCGAGCTCCAGCGTCACCAGGGTCATCATCGTGTGCCCGCTCGGCATGCAGTCGAAGCGATTGGCCTCCAGGCGGTCGAGCCAAGTGTGCACCTCTTCGGCGAGGCCCAGCCCTACCAGGCCCCCACCGAAGTCCAGGTAGCGGTAGGGCGGCAAGGTCGGGAAGAGGTAGTAGCCCAGGTAGCTCAACAGGAAGCCCACGGACACGGTCGCCAGTGCTTCGTCGTAGACCGGCCAGCGGCCCGAGCGCATCAGGGCCACGAGAACGACGACCGGCAGGAAGTAGAAGGTGGCGTAGGCGAGCTGCAGGCCCTCGACCAGCCACGGCCGCAGGAAAGCCTGGAGGGCGACGCCGGGGTCGACGCCGAAGAGCCAGCGGTCGAAGGCGATGCAGCGCCATTCGAACGGCTGCGGGTGCAGGGCGGGCAGGGCGAAGCCGACCGCGGAGAACGCCAGCGGCAGCGCCAACACCACCACCGCCGACCAAGCGATACGACCAGCGGCCCGGTCGATGGGCAGCCACCACGCCAGTGCCAGGAGGCCGCCGTGCACCGCCACCGGTAGGAGCAGCGGCACGCGCGCGTCGAACGCCCGCGTACCCAGGGTGATGACGAGCACGCACGCCAAGTAGGTCACGAACGCGGCGCGCACCGTGGCGAGGCCGCTCGACGGCAGCGAGGCACATTCGCGCATTCGCGGTGAGTATGCGCGGTGCCAGGCACCGGAGCGAGCCGAACCGAAGCGGTGGCGGCGCATCGCTCGATCCTCGCCGAGGCGTCATCGACTCTTGACTGCGGAGCCTACGTGCGTCCGCGGGCGGCGGCTCGACGTCGGAGTCGGGGCGCCAGGAGCCGCGCCGCCGTTACGCTCGGTCTCTCGGCGCCCGGCGTTCGGCCGGCGCCGCCGCCATGTCGCAGAACACCCGCTCGGCGATCTGCACCGCGTTCAGCGCCGCGCCTTTGCGCACTTGGTCGCCGACCAACCAGAACGTCAGACCGGGGACGAAGACGCGGCTGGCCCGAACCCGTCCCACCGCCACCGGATCGCGACCCGAACTGGTCACGGGCATCGGGTAGAGCCGCGCGCCGGGGTCGTCCACCACCTCCAGGCCAGGCGCCGCGGCGAACAAGGCACGTGCCGCCGCGGGGTCGAGGGGTCGCTCGAGCTCGACGGTCACCGCCTCGGCATGGCAGCGCTCGACGGGTACCCGCACGCAGGTAGCTTCGATGGCCAACTGCGGCAGGCCGAGGATCTTGCGCGACTCGTACAGCATCTTGTCCTCCTCGCGCGTGAAGCCGTCGGGCTGGAACACGTCGACGTGCGGGAAGAGGTTGAACGCCAGACTCTGCGGCAGGGCGCTGGGCACGAACGGCTCGTCGGCCAGCGAGGCGCGCGTGCCCGCCTTGAGCTCGTCGACGGCGCGGGCCCCGGCCCCGGACGCCGCCTGGTAGGTGGACACCACCACCCGCCCCAGACCGGTGGCGCGCTGCAACGGTGCCAGCGCCAGGCACAGCAGGATCGTCGAGCAGTTCGGGTTGGCGACGATGCCGCGCGTGTCACCGGCGAGCACACTGCCGTTGCACTCGGGAACGACGAGCGGCACTTCGGGGTGCATGCGGAAGGCCGAGCTGTTGTCGACCACCAGCGCACCGTGCGCCGCGGCGACCGGCGCCAGCGCGCGCGACACCGCCGCTCCGGCCGAGAAGAAGCAGAGGTCGAGGCCGGCGAGCGCCTCCGGCGTCGCCTCGTGCACGGGATGCGCACCTCCTGCGTGCGCGATCCGCCGGCCGGCGCTGCGCGCCGAGGCCATCAGGCGCAGCTCGGAGCAAGGGAACGCCCGGGCCGCCAGAACTGCCAGCAGATCGAGACCCACGGCCCCCGTGGCGCCGACGATGCCGACCCGCAGCCCGCTCATGGCGCCGCCTCGCGCCGCCATTCGCCGGACTTGCCGCCCAGCTTGCGCAACAGCTCGACGTCGGTGATCCGCGCCTCGCGACACAGCGCCTTGCACATGTCGTAGACGGTGAGCGCCGCCATCGCGGCGGCGGTGAGCGCCTCCATCTCCACACCCGTCGCCGCGCGGCAGCGGGCCAGCGCGCGCACTTCGAGGCTGGCGTCGCCCACCGGCTGGAAGGTCACCTCGACGTGGTCGAGGCCCAGCGGGTGGCAGAGGGGGATGAGGCGGCCGGTCTCCTTGGCCGCCAGGATGCCAGCGACCCGCGCCACGGCCAGCGCCTCGCCTTTGGGCAGATCGCCGCGCAGCACCATCGACCGCACGGCTGGGGTCAGGTGGATGCGGGCGCGCGCCTCGGCCAGGCGTTCCGTCTCGGGCTTGGCCGAGACGTCGACCATCCGGGCTCGACCGTGCGCGTCGAGGTGGGACAGGCGCGGTCCGTCTTGCGGATCTTGCGGTTCGACCATCTGGGATACGACGTGGACTGCGGCGCGCGCGGACTCTACCAGATGCGTCGTTGCGGCCCTTCTCGGTGAGGTCCTTCTCCGCGGTGCGCCGGCCCGGTGCCGACGGGATCCGACTCTCCCCGACGCTCCCACCGACGTAACAGCCGCTAGGCTCCCTCGGACTGCGTCCTACAATCCGACACTGTCGGCGCTTGCCTCGATCGGGTCCCGGGTTTCCTGGAGCCTCGACGGGGTCTCCGCCGATCTAGAACCAGTTCCCGGCGGGGCACCCAGCTCCCCAGTCCACCTTCCCGAACACATGCGCAACCTCAGGTCCGTCCTGCTCGCCCCGCCGCTCCTCTTGCTCGCCTTGGCGCCGCGAGCGCAGAGCGACCTCGAACGTCAGGTCGCGCAAACCCTGGCGCTGGCCGAGCAGGGCACCGTCACCCAGGCCTTCGATGCCGGTCTCAAGCTCACCCAGTTGCAGGGCGAGAACGAGGCGCTGACCCGGGCCATCCTGACCGCGATCCCCAAGGCCAGCGACAAGGCGCGTCTGGCGGCGGCCCGAGCCCTGTCGGACATGTCCGACGGCGCCGTGCTCGGCGACGAGGTCCTGACCGCCCTCAAGCCATTGACGGAGTCGAGCGAGGTCGACCTGCGCGCCGCTGCCATGGGTCTGCTCGGGCGTGAGATCTACGCGCGCGGCACGCTCAAGCAGGTGCTCGAGATCCTGGAGAAGAACACCGCCGACGAACTGGTCGACCCCAGGGTGCGGGTGGCGGCCGCCAAGTCGCTGTGGGCGCGCGGCACCAACGAGATGCGGCGCAAGGCGAAGCACACCCTCACCGATTGCGTGCGGTCGACGGACCGGACCCTGCGCGTGCAGGGCGCGCTGGCGCTCGCCGAGATCAACGACTTCGTGTCGGCCGAACCCGTGCTGCGCGAACTGGCCGACGAACCCTCGACCGAGGGGCAGCTGGCGCGCGCCTACTTGCGCATGGAGGAGGACCGGCGTGTGTTCGACCGGCGGATCAGCAGCCTGAGCAACGGCGGCGTCGGCAGGGGCGACGGCGACTCCCAGACGTTCGGTGTGCTCAAGGAGGTCATCGCCCAGGTGAAGGCGCTGCACCCCCAGGGCCTCGACGTCTCCGACGAGTTCCTGCTCGACCACGCGGCCAAGGGCATGCTGTCGGCGCTGGACCGGCACACCGACTACTTCACCTCCGAGGAGTACCAGCGCTTCTTCTTCGACCTGCAGCGCGACTACGGCGGGATCGGCGCCTTCGTCAACTTCGACCAGGAGGACGACTTCTCCATCGTGCGTCCCATCTACTCTGGCCCGGCCTACCGGGTCGGCCTCAAGACCGGCGACAAGATCCTGGCGATCGACGGCTGGGAGACGCGCGACCACACCTCCGACGAGATCATCTCGCGGCTCAAGGGCAAGCCTGACACCACGGTCGTGGTGAAGATCGGGCGCCCGGGCTGGCCCGAGCCGAAGGACTTCGCCATCACGCGCCAACAGATCGTGGTGCCGTCGGTCAACATGGAGATGCTGCCGGGCGACGTCGGCTACATCGAACTCGTGACGTTCGGCGCGCAGACCAGCCGCGAACTCAGCGACGCCATCCGCTCGCTCATGGCCAAGGGGGCCAACTCGCTGGTGCTCGACCTGCGCAACAACACAGGCGGCTTGCTGCACGAGGCGCGCGAGGTGGTCGAGCTCTTCGTCAAGGGCGAGGAGATGGTCGTCTACACCAAGGCGCGTCCGGGTCTGCCCGAGGAGGCGCCGCTGAAGACGCGCGACCGCGCCATCTGCCCCGACCTGCCGCTGACGGTGCTCACCAACGAGTTCTCGGCATCGGCGTCCGAGATCGTCGCCGGAGCGCTGCAGGACCTCGGGCGCGCCACCGTCGTCGGCGAACGCTCCTACGGCAAGGGCACGGTGCAGACGCTGCTCGGCATGCGCTCGGCCCCGCGCGAGGACTTCACCGACGAGAACGGCAACAACCGTCACGACGATTGGGAGAAGTACGAGGACGCCAACCACAACGGCAAGTACGACGTGGGCCCGCACGTGAAGATGACGGTGGCGCGCTACTACTTGCCCTCCAACCGCTGCCCGCACAAGGACGTCGACCCCGAGACCGGCAAGATCACCAACCCCGACTGGGGCGTCACACCGAACAAGGTGGTCAAGTTCCGCGAGTTCGACGCCAAGGAGGCGTGGAAGAACGCGGAGCTGTTCGACCTCGTGCAGAAGGACGTGTTCCGCACCTACGTGCGCGACCACATGGCAGCGAACAAGGACCTGTTCCTCGAGCTGGCCGACGGCGACAAGGGCGACTACAGCCGCTACCCGGACTTCGAGGAGTTCTACAAGGGGCTCGACACCAAGCTCTCGAAGGACGACATCCGGCGCTGGATCCGCTTCTCGCTGCGCGACGAGGTAGCCGACCTGCGCGGTCGCGTCTACCCGGGCGTCCGCGCCTTCGCCGACTACCAGGAGGATCCGCAGCTGCAGATGGCCGTGCGCGTCCTGCTCGAGAAGCAGGGCAAGGACATCGCCGACGTGCCGGAGTACAAGCAGGTCCTCAAGACGGCGCAGGCGGACGACGCCAAGCACCCGGCGACGGCCGGCCGCTGAGCCGGCGTCCGCGGCGAATCCGATTTGTCGATCCGGACTCGCCGCACATGCGCCGGCGCCAGCAGATCGAGGCTGGCGATGCCCCGGCTCGCGGGTAACTTCCCCGCGTGCCGTCCCTTCTGCTGCTCGACAACCGCGACTCGTTCGTGTGGAACCTGGCGCAGGCGTTCGCGACCCTCGGCGCGGCGGTCGAGGTGGTGCGCAGCGACGCGGTCACGGTCGACGGGATCGCCGGGCGCGCGCCGGACGCACTCGTGCTGTCGCCCGGACCGGGACGACCCGAGCAGGCCGGCGTCTGCCTGGCAGCGCTCGCTGCGTTCGGCGGCAAGCTGCCGATCCTCGGCGTCTGCCTGGGCCACCAGGCCATCGGGCTGGCAGCGGGCGCCCACGTTGGCCGTGTCGAGCCCTGCCACGGGCGCACCAGCCCGGTCCACCACACGCGGGCAGGCCTGTTCGCGGCCTTGCCTGACCCGATGCCGGCCGCGCGCTACCACTCTCTCGCCATCGAAGCGTCGCCGTGGCCGGATGCCCTCGTGCGCACGGCTTGGACCGACGACGGCATCGTGATGGCCGTGGCCCACCGCCGGCAGCCCACCTTCGGCGTGCAGTTCCACCCGGAGTCCTTCCTCACCACGGACGGCCCGCGCCTGCTCGCGCGCTTCCTGGAGGTCACCGCATGACCGCTGCGATCCTGCTCGAAGGCGTGCAGAAGGCATTTGCCGGCAAGACGGCCCTCAGTCGCCTGGACCTCCACGTGCCGCGCGGCGCGATGGCGGGCTTCGTCGGTCCCAACGGGGCCGGCAAGAGCACCGGCCTGCGCATCCTGGTCGGCCTGTTGCGCCGCGATGGCGGACGCGCCGAAGTCCTCGGTCTCGACCCCGACCGTGCGGCGCTCGCCATCCGCCGCCGCACCTGCTACCTGCCCGGGGAGACCAACGTCTACCACCACCTCACCGGCGCTGAGTTCCTCGAGTTCGCGTTGAGCTTCTACCCGCGTCGACTCGACGACGTGGCCGACGAGCTCACGGCGACCTGGGAGCTGCCTCTGGCGCGCAAGGTGCGCACCTACTCTGCGGGCATGAAGCAGAAGCTCGCCCTGATGGCGACCCTGCTGCCCGACGTCGACCTCTACATCCTCGACGAACCCGACCGCGCCCTGGACGCCACGGCACGCCTGTTCCTGCGCGAGGTGCTGCACCGACTCAATCTGCGCGGCAAGACGATTCTCCTCAGCTCGCACCACCTGGCCGAAGTCGAGGCGTTGACCTCGCAGCTCACGTTCGTCATCGGCGGGGCCAGCGTGCCCGGCGATCGCATCGAGGCGGCGCGCGCAGCACTGCGCCACGTCGTGCGCATCCGACTGCGGCGCAGCGACGCTTCCCTGCCGGCCGGCGTGCGCACGCGCAGCGTCGAGGCCGACGGCACGCTGCGCCTCGAAGTGGAAGGCGACGCGTTCTCCTGGCTGCACGCCATCGACCCCAAGGATCTCGACAGCGCCGAGCTCGGCGCCACTCGACTGGAAGACCTCTACCAGCAGCTGACGATGGAGCTCGCCGAGTGATGCGGTCGGTCGCCGCCAAGACCTGGCGCGAGACGCGTGTGGTGGCGCTCGCCTACTTGGTCATCCTCGAGCTCGGCATCGTCGCCGCCATCGCCATGTGGCCGAACCTGCGCGAGGAGGCCGCTGCCTTGGGGCGCCTGTTTCCCGCCGACTTCTTGAAGCGCATGTTCACGGCGCTGTCCGACCCCAACCAAGCCACGGCCTACAACGCGTACATGGCGGTGCAGCTGTTCTTCAAGGGCACGAACATCGTCGCCCTGGCGTTCGGCGTGCTCCTCGGCACCGGCATCATCGCACGCGAGCGCGAGAACCAGACTCTGGAGTTCCTGCTCGCACGCCCGATCTCGCGCAGCCGCGTCCTGCGCAGCAAGTTCCTGGTGGTCGCCGCCGCGATGGTACTGCCGATCGTCCTCACCAGCATGTCGGCCGTCCCGCTGTCGTGGGCGGTGGAAGAGCAGCTCGACTGGCGTCGCGTACTCGCGGCCAGCACGCACGCCGCGGCGTTCGCCCTGGTGTTCCTCGCCGCCACCACCGCGGTCTCGGTGGTGTGCCGCAACCAAGTGCACGTCGCGGCCGTCGTCGGCGCCTTCATCATCGTGCAAGTGGTGATGTTCTTCGTGCAAGTCATCCGCCGAGCCAGCGTGTTCTGCCTGGCCGACTTCGACGTGTTCGGCCCGCTCATGATGGGCAACGGCGTGTTCGGCGACCTGTTCTTCGGCACCACCGTCTGGCTGCTGGCCGCAGCTGCCGCGCTCTACGGATTGGCTGACTGGCTGTTGCGGCGCATCGACCTGTGATGTTGCCCATCCCGGCCGTCGTTGCGCTGACCCTGCTGCGAGAGATCCTGCGCGCCACCGCCATGCCCCTGCACGCTGCGCTGTACCTGTTGCGACGCGACGCGGCGCAGCGACGCGCGCGCGAGTGGCTGGCGCACTGGCCGGCGGCAGACACCCGCGACGCCCTGCCGACCTTCTTGCGCCGGCATCCACCGTCGCGGCGCACCGGCAGAGCCCACGTGTTCGTGTCGGCAGGCGAAGCGTCGGGCGAGATGCATGCCACGCGGCTCCTGCTGGAGGTGAACCGCGCCGCCGACGGTCAGGCGCGCTGGACCGCCTTCGGCGGCGACAGCCTGCGCGCAGCCGGCGCCGAGGTCGTGGTGCCGCTCAGCCAGAACGCCATCATGGGGATCGGCGGCGTGCTGCGCGCCATCCCCTTCCTGCTGCGCACCTTCGCCCGCTACCTGCGGGTGCTGCGGTACGACCGCCCGGACCTCGTCGTCCTCGTCGACTACCCGGGCCTGCACCTGGTGATGGCGAAGGCTGCGCGCCGCGCCGGCATCCCGGTGATCCACTACGTCGCGCCCCAGTACTGGGCTTGGGCGCCGTGGCGCATGGCGCGCTACCGCAACGCGGTCGATGCGTGCCTGGCGATCCTGCCCTTCGAGCCCGCCTTCTTCCAGGGCTCGGGCGTGCCGTGCGAGTACGTCGGCCACCCACTCATCGATCACATCACCGAGGAGCAGCCCGACCGCAACCTGGTGGCGCGCCTGCACACCGACGATTGGCTGTGCCTGCTGCCCGGCAGTCGCCGCGGCGACATCGTCCGACATCTGCCGGGCATGCTGCAGGTGGCCCACCGACTGAGGGAGAAGGACCCGCAAGCGAAGGTCATGATCGCACACCGCGACCCGCGGCGGTCCGAACTCATCCGTGGCATCGTGGCGCGCGAGGGGGCCGACTTCGTGTTCTTCGAGCCCGGAGCGCTGGACGAGAAGCTCGCCGCGGCAAGGGTGGCACTCGTCAAGTCGGGGACCGGCTCGCTGGAGGCGGCGCTCGCCGGCACCCCCACTGTCGTCGTGTACCACCTCGTCGGCGGCTTCTGGTCCTTCGCCTACCGCAACTTCCTCACCGTGCCTTGGTTCGCTGCCGCCAACCTCATCTGCGGCAGCCCGGTCGTGCCCGAGCGCTGCTTCGACGGCGACGCCGGCTGGGCGTGGGCCGCCGACGAAGTCCAGCGCCTGTGGGCCGCCGGCGAGGAGCGCATGCGCTGCCTCAACCAGTTGGCGGAAGTGCGCGGCCGCCTCGGCGAACCCGGCGCCAGCCAACGGGCCGCCTGGTGGGTGCTCGCGGCGCTGGGCCTCACGCAGATCGACACGGAGGCGGCGTGACGGCGCCGTTGCCGCGCTCGGTGCCGTTGCGCGATCTGCGTGCCCTGCTCGCCCGCCTGCGCGCCGCGGGCGAGGTGGTCGAGATCGACGCACCCGTCGACCCCGACCTCGAGGTTGCCGAGATCCACCGCCGCGTCATCGCCGCGGGCGGCCCCGCGCTGCTGTTCCGGCGGGTCGGTTCCTCGCCGTGGCCCGTGGTGACCAACCTGTTCGGCACCGCGCGCCGCGTCGAGCTGGCGTTCGGGCCGAGGCCGCAGGCGCTGGTGCAGCGTCTCGCCGACTTGCCGCGGCGCCTGATGCCGCCCAGCCTCGGCAGCATCTGGCAGCAGCGCGACCTGATGGGCGCGCTGCTGCGGGTCGGCACGCGCACACGCCGCCGCGGCGCGGTCACCGAGCAGGTGGACCGCTCGCCGCGGCTATCGCGCCTTCCACTGCTGCGCACCTGGCCGCAGGACGGCGGTGCGTTCGTCACCCTGCCGCTCGTGTACACCGAGCATCCCGACGGCCTCGGCTCCAACCTCGGCATGTACCGCGTGCAACGCCACAGCGACGGCCGCGTCGGGTTGCACATGCAGATCGGCAAGGGAGGTGGCTTCCATCTGGCCGCCCACGAGGCGCGGGGCACGCCGATGCCGGTGGTCATCCACGTCGGCAGCGCCCCGGCGCTGGTGCTGGCCGCCATCGCGCCGCTGCCGGAGAACGTGCCCGAGCTGCTGCTGGCGTCGCTGCTGCTGGGCGAGCGCGTGCGGAGCGTGCGCGACCCGACCCTGTCGCCGCTGCCGCTGCTCGCCGACTGCGAGTTCGCCCTCGTCGGCCAGGTCGCACCCGGGGCGCGCCACCCGGAGGGGCCGTTCGGCGACCACTACGGCTACTACTCGCTGCGCCACGACTACCCCCTGGTGGAGGTGTCGGCGCTGTGTCACCGCGCGCAGCCGATCCTGGCCGCCACCGTCGTCGGCAAGCCGCGGCAAGAGGACTTCTACCTGGGTGACTACCTGCAAGAGCTGCTGGGACCGTTGATCGAGCTGGCGATGCCGCAAGTGCGCGCGATCTGGTCGTACGGCGAAACCGGCTACCACTCGCTGGCCGCCGCCCTCGTACACGAGCGCTACAAGCGCGAGGCGATGATGGCCGCGTTCCGCGTCCTCGGCGAGGGCCAGCTGTCGCTCACCAAGTTCCTCTTGGTGACCGACCGGCCGGTCGATCTGCGCGACTTCAAGGCGACCCTCGAGCACGTGCTCGAGCGCGCCCACTTCGAGACCGACCTCTACCTCCTGGGCAACTTGTCGATGGACACCCTCGACTACACCGGACCGACGGTGAACGAGGGGAGCAAGGGCATCCTGCTCGGCCTCGGTGCGCCGTGCCGCTCGCTCCCCGGCGAGTTCCACGGCCCGCTGCCGAACGGGTTCGACGCGGCGCTGCCCTTCTGCCGCGGCTGCCTCGTGGTCGGCGGCCCGAGGCACCACGCGGATCCCGACGCCGCCCAACGCCTGGCCCGGGCCGACGCGCTGCAGCCGTGGCCGCTGGTCGTGCTGGTCGACGACGCCCCGCGCGCCGCCAAGAGCAGCATCAACTTCTTGTGGACGACGTTCACGCGCTTCGAACCGGCAGCGGACGTGACCGCGGCCGCCGTGCGTCTCGTGCGTCACCAGCCGAGCTACACCCCGCCGATCGTGATCGACGCGCGCATGAAGGCCACCTACCCCGAGGAGCTGTTCGCCGACGAGGCGACCACCGCCAAGGTGTCGCGGCGCTGGCGCGAGTACTTCCCGCACGGGGTCGAGATGGGCGACTCGTCGCGCGGCCACCTCGACTGACGCTGCATTGACACGGGGCCACGGCCGAGACAAGCTCACGCTGTGGCCGTCGTCCTCACGGTCTGCGCCGCCGCCGCGCTGGCAGTGCAGGCGCCGATCCCCAACCCGCACTGGGGTGCCGCCGCCTTCCCGCGCGACCGCGAGGAAGTGCGGTTGTCGCTGTCGTTCAACCGTTTCACCGAGCTCGACGGCGAGGGGCGGCGCTTCAACGACATCGAGCAGTCGGCCGGCTTCGACATGCTGAGCGTGGCCTACAACCGAGAGCTCCTCGACACCTCTGGCGCACGCTGGACCTTGACCTTCGACGCCGGTGCCGGTGTCAGCAACGACCAGCCGACCGAGTTCCTGCAGAACGACTACATCCACAGGTTCCGTCACCTGGACCGGGTGCCGACCGACGGGGTACGCCGCGGTCCCGAGTTCCTCGCCGGCCTGGCGGCGACGCGCTGGTTCGGCGCCGGGGAGGCGCGCGACGAACCGATGGTCGACGACCGCGACCTCCGCTTCTCCGGTCTCCTCGGTGCGGGCCTCGCCACCAGCACGCTCTACCACGAGATGTTCGCCCACGTCGGCGGCTCGATGTACTCGCCGCGCTACCACGTGCGCGCCGAAGTCGTCGACCGCATGTGCCTGTGCACCGGCGGCGACGCCTACCCCGACGTGGCACCCTTCACGAACCTCACGCAGGTGTCGCTGTACTACGTGCCGCGCAGCTACTTCATGGGACCGAGCGGCAGCTTGGGCGAAGTCTTCGACGAGGCGCTGCGCTGGCGCAACCTGTGGCCGTGGAACTGGCCGAAGGCCATCCACGACCTGGGCGGGCGGCCGGAGATCGGCGTGCACGTCACCTACGACACCGGGCTCTTCCTGAACGAGCGCGGCCAGGAGATCGACACGTGGTTCATCTCCCTGAGCATGGAGTGGCCCACGGGCCTGCGTCTCGAGACCTGGAACGACATGGCCAACGGCACCGACTTCGGTCCGACCTACGGCATGATGATCAGCTTCGATCTGTCGACCCTTTGGCGGACGACGCTGCGATGAGGCGGCCTCGCCAACGAAGAGCTGCCGGCGACCATGACGCCACCGGCCATGTCGACGGTTGCCAAGGCCCTGGCGCCCCGCCCGTCCGTGCCGAGCGGGTCGAGCCGGGCCCAGTGCCGCGGGGCGGGGACATGCCGCCGCGGGCCGCGCTGCTCGCACGCGGCCTCCGCGGTGCGTTGCTGCTCGGGCTCGCGCTCCTGCCGGCGTGCCGCACGAACATCGCTCTGATCGATGCCACCTACGGCGAGGAGGTGCGCCACGCCGGCCACATCGTTCACCTGCGCTCGGCACGCACCCCGATCGAGGCCACGGCGAGCGGCTACCGGTTCGTGTTGGACGTGGTGTTCGAGAACGCCACCAGCGAGGCGTGGACCGTACTCGTGTCCGACTTCGCGTTGCGCTGGCAGAACGGCGACGCCGACACGGAGCTGACCCCGGCTCTCGACCTGCCCGCCGACGCGGTCCTGCTCACCGTCCCGGCCGTGGATGGCGTCGACGTGCGCCTGCCGATCCGGATCGAGGCCGCGTCCCACATCACGGTGACGGCGTTGGAACGCCGGCCTCTCGAGCTGACGATGCAACAGGACGGGCGCACGCTGCTGCGTCGCCGAGTCGTCGCGGGCAGCTACAGCCAGCTCGGCCAAGCCGCACGCGTCGTGTTCCTGGCCACTCTCGGCCTCGTTCTGCTCTCCCTGCTCTAAGGAGTCCGCGTCACGGGAGGCGCCGCGGCCGAGGCGTGAATGCTCGTTCAGGCTGGTGCGGCCGAGTCGCCCAGCCGGTTGGGCCACCTGTGGAGATTGGGACGTGCCAAGCTGGGCGAACAGGTGCGGCTCCGCCGCGGATGGATCGCGTGACGCGGACTCTCGGACTCACAGCGTGAGAGAATCGAGCGTACAGGCTCCGAGCGATGTTGCTGGCGATCGCCTTCGCGATCGCGAGCCTTCGGCTCAGCCGTCCTTCTTCTTGCCGCCGAAGAGCTCATTGAGCCCGCCCAGGCCGCGCTTCTTCAGCTCCTCTTCGGCCTTCTTCTGCAGCTCGGCCTTCTGCTTGGCGAGTTCTTCCTCGGCTCGCTTCTTCGCCTCGGCCTCCGCCGCCGCCTTGGCCTCTTCGGCCAGCTGCTGCGGCGTCTTCTTGCCTTCGAGGAGATCGCCGACCGCTTCACCCACGGCCGCGCCACCCCCGGGCATCGGCAGCCCCTCGAGCAGACGGGCGGCGCGGGTGCGGACCTGATCGGCCAGCTCCTTGCGGCCCGCACTCACCAGCGCATCGGCGAGCTTCTTGTCGTCGAGCGAGATACGTGGATTGGTGAGTGGCCCGCGGATCCCCAACGGGATGGTCAGCTCGTCGACCGCCGTCGGCTGCAGGCCGAACAGGGAGAGGGTCGTGCCGTGCAGGGTGACCCGAAGGGGCAGGTCGATGGTGAAGCCACCATCCGCGCCGAGGCCGAGGCTGCCGTCGAGGAGGGCATCCAGCTTGCCGCCCCGGATGGGCGCCTGCCCGGACACCGCCAACTGCTCGCCCACCGCGTCGGCGTCGAGGCCGACGAGTCCGAGTTTGAAGTGGACAGCGTCGCCCTGCAGCTGGCAGCGGAACTCGTAGCGCCCACTCTTCGACGTCACGGCGAGCTGCACCGGTGCCGACAAGAGCGCGGGGTTCGACGACAGGTTGTCGGCGGTCACGTCGAACGTGTCGTCGTCCATGCCGGCCACGCGCACACCGTCGAACACCAAGTGCTTGACCAGCACGGCCGGCGCCTGTTGCAGGAGGTGCAGCGCCCGCACCTTGGTCACGTCGTCGAGCTTCTCGCGCGCCACGCGAACTTCGCGCTCCTCCTTCGTCTCCTGGCCGCTGCCGCTCGTCCGCAGGCGTTGCAGCCAACCCTGCACCTGCTGCAGGCGTGCCTTCCACACCTGGGCGGTCTTGATGTAGTCCTCCAGGGTCTTGCCCTCGCCCGGGGGCGGCGGCGGCGGTGGCGGCGGCTCCTTGCCGACGCGCTCGCCCGGCGTCTGCCGCGGCAAACCGTGGCTGGCGCTGGTCGAGCCGAGCCGCTCGACGACGAAACGCTTGCGCAGGATGTCACCGGTACCGAGGTCGAACTCGAGCACCTGCGCCCGAAGGTTGTCGCGCTCGAGCCGTTCGGGGTCGGCCATGGCCAGACCGTCGACCTGTAGCCGCCCGCCGGTCAGGTCGAGCTGGACGCCGGCGATGTCGGTCGTCGCGCCGTTGAGCGTCTCGAGGGTGCTCCGCAGCGCCGTCTTGGCCAGCGGTCCGGCCAGCGTCCGCTGCGACAGCCACAGACCGACGGCCAACACGAGGACGACGACCAGCCCGACCACCCGGACCGGCAACCCCTGCTTCTGCCGAGAAGCCAGATCCTGGTAGCTGAGCTTGCCGCGCTTGTCACCGCCGAGGAGAAGCCAGGCCAGGAAGCGTGTGCTCTTCTTGCCGGCCCAGCGCTGGTAGCGGTCGGAGTCGTGTTCCAGCGCCGCCATCTTGGTGCGGAACCCCTGCACGCCCCGCCACAACGCGAAACCGAAGACCAGACCGAAGACCAGGCCGACGACGAGGCCGCCGGTGGTCGCGTAGTGCTCGAGCCCGCACCAGGCGATCACGGGCGCGTTCACCAGGATGCGGAACAGGCCCTCGAGTGGTCCGTCCAGGAGCAGGCGGCCGACCGCGAACGAGACCGACAGCGTCGGCAAGGACAACAGCTTGCCGAGAAGCGTCGCGAGACCGAACACACCGAGGTTGGCGTTCAGGACCAAGACCAGGAACATCAGCCCCAGGATCGTGCCCGGGGCTTGCATGAAGCCGCCGCCGAGGTCGCCGGGAAGGAAGAACCCTGGCACGAAGCCGAGCATGCCGCCGAGGGTGGCAGCGAGGACCACCTGGGTGCGCGTGGCCTTGCCGCGCAGGATCTTGCCAATCTTGCGGGTGATCAGCATGGGATGCCCTTTGTATCGGCACATCGGCGCGCGCGGCAGCGTTTTACCGAACGTCCGGAGGCGGACGACACCGGATGCCGATGACAGGCAGGGGATGCGACGCGGGCCGCGTTCGCGCTCGGCCTCGGCGCTTGGCGAGGCGGCGCTCGGCCACGCGCTTGCACGCACACTCTTGCTCCGCACACTGCACGACGTCATGAGCGCAGGCACCGGCATCGTCGGCAACTGTTCCTACAATGCCCTCATCGAGCGCGGGCGGGTCACTTGGCTGTGCTGGCCGCGCTTCGACAGCAGTTTCGTGTTCGGCGAGCTGCTCGACGACGAGCGTGGCGGTTGCTTCGCCATCGAGCCGGCCGGCGAGTCGACCCACACCGTCGACTACGTGGAGAACACCAACGTCCTGCGCACGGAGTTCCGGCGCGACGGCGACGCATTCGAGATCCTCGACTTCGCGCCGCGCTTCCACCGCTTCGACCGCTGGTTCCGACCATCCATGCTGGTGCGCATCGTCCGCCCCCTGGCCGGCGAGCCGCGCATCCGGGTGCGCTGCAACCCCACCTACGACTACGGACGCGTGCAGCCGACCTGCTGGGCCGCGAGCAATCACCTCGAGTTCGGCGGCCTGCCGGCACCGCTGCGCCTCACCACCAACGCACCGCTCACCTACGTCCGCGAGGCCACCCCGTTCCTGCTGACCCGCGACCTACACTTCGTGCTGACCTGGGGCGAGCCGCTCGAGGCGCCGCTCGAGGAGACCGCCGAGGCCTTCCTCGTGCACACCCGGGACAGCTGGCGGCGCTGGGTCAAGAGCGGCCGCATCCCGCGCGACTGGCAGCGCGAGGTGATCCGCTCGGCGTTGACGCTGAAGCTGCACCAGTTCGACGACACCGGTGCGCTGATCGCAGCCACCACCACCAGCCTGCCCGAAGCTCCCGCCTCGGCGCGCACCTGGGACTACCGCTTCTGCTGGCTGCGCGACGCGTACTTCACGGTCGCCGCGTTCGAGCGCATGGGCTTCACCGAGGAGATGGAGCGCTTCCTGCTGTATTTGCGCAACGTGTGCGAAGCATCGAACGGCGAGCTGCAGCCGGTGTACGGCATCGGCTGCGAACCCGTGCTCGAAGAGATCGAGCTGCGCCACCTCAAGGGCTACCGCGGCGACGGCCCGGTGCGCATCGGCAACAAGGCCTACGAGCAGCGACAGAACGACGTGTACGGCGAGCTCATCCTCGCCATCAGCCGTCTGGTGCTCGACGTGCGCTTCCACGGCACCGAGGGCATGGCCGGCGCCGGTCAGCTGGTGAAGAACCTGCTGCGGCAGATCGAGCAACGCCTCGACGAGCCGGACGCCGGCCTGTGGGAGCTGCGCGGCACGCGGCAGGTCCACACGTTCACCCTATTGGCACACTGGGCCGGCGCGCAGCGCACGGTCGACCTCGCCTGCGCCATGGGCGACGACGCGCTGCGTACCCGCGCACTCGACATCTCCGAGCGCGCCAGCCGGCTCCTCATGGAACGCTGCTGGAACGACGAGATCGGCGCCCTGACCCAGGGCATCGGCCTGCCGAACCTCGATGCCTCGAGCCTGTTGGCGCTGCACTTCGGCTTCTTCCGACGTGAGGATCCGCGGGCCAAGCGCATGGTCGCCGCCATCGCGCAGCAGCTGCGCCTGCCCAACGGCCTGCTGCGCCGCTACGACGTCGCAGACGACTTCGGCGTCCCCGAAGCTGCCTTCACCGTGTGCACGTTCTGGTTGGCCGAGGCGCTGGCGATGGTCGGTCGCCAGGAGGAAGCGCGCGAACTGTTCGACTCGGTGCTGGCTCTGCACAACGGCCTGGGTCTGTTCTCCGAGGACATCCTCGTCGCCAACAACCTGCAGGCCGGCAACTTCCCCCAGACCTACTCGCACGTCGGACTCATCAACGCGGCGTTCCGTCTGTCGCGGCGCTGGGACTGACCCGGCTGCGTCGGGTCGCCGTCACTGGGTCTGCACGCGCAAGGCGTAGCCGTGCGGGCCGGCATCGTCGGCGATCGGCGCCGCGGCGTCGAAGCCGTGGCTCACCGCGTAGAAACCCGGACTGATCGGCGTCAGAGTACCGAGCTGCACGACGCGCTCGTCGGAGAGCACGAGGTTGAACGGGTTGGCGCCGGGCACGTAGGCGGCGAGCTGCTCGAACAGGACCGCCCCCTGGAACAAGGACAGGGCCGGGATCGCCACCGTCGAGCCGCGGGCGAACGGCGCCAAGGACCCGGCGCCGTCGGCGCGGAGGGGCAGCATCACGTCGGAGCTGGTGTAGATGTGGCAGGCGGTCCCCGGCAGCAGGAGCGGTAGCGGCCCGAACGGAGCCGTGGTGTCGCTGCCACCGATCATGGCGAACACCGGCGAGTTGGCGCCGAGCGCGTCGCCCCAGATCGAGTGGACCCCGCCGGGCGCGTGGATGCCGCTGGTCGAGATCGTGGCGTTCGTGCCACCGGTCGTCACGCTGCAGCCGACGCCGCGGTTGCTGACGATGCCGTCCACCGGCCCTCCGGCCCCGAGAGCCGCGTCCAGCATGGTGTGCGCCTGCCCGTTGAGGCCGTTGCCGTCGATGGTCAGGTCGACGACGAAGAAGCCGCCGGCAGGCACGGCGATCTGCACCGGCTGCGTGAAGGGGAAGTTCAAGCGGTCGTTGGCCGCCCCCCAGGGCTCGGGACCCGACGTACCCTGGTCGGGCCAGTAGGTGACCGGGCCGTCGAACACTGTGGTCAACGGCTGGGTCAGGTTGGCGGCGAAGTCGGGGCCGGGGATCGCCCGCGTGGTGGTGCCGACCGCGATCGTCAGACGCTGGATGGTGAACGGCCCCGGCGCCCCCACCGGCGGGATCGGGCCGTCGTAGCGCAGCGCCAGGCCCGTGGCCAGGAAGCTGGCAGAGCCCGCCTCGGTGGCGTCGTAGAACATCTGCGTGCGCGCCGACGGGCGCATGAGCGGCACGATCCGGAAGGAACCCAGCTCCTGGGTCTGCGGCGCGCGCGACGCGGGCATGTAGAGGAAGTTCTGCGCCGAGGCGGCGCCGGCGAGCAGGGTCGCGAGAACGAGGAACGGAGAGCGGGAGACTTGCATGACCTTGTGCGCGCGAGGCTAGGGACGCGGCCGCTCGCCTGTGTCATGCCACTGTCATCGTCGGGACCCAGGGTCGATGCTGCACGAGCCCGCCCGGACGCGGGGCTGCCGCCCCACAGATGGCGCCCGTAGCAAAAACCATGGCCTGCTCGTTTCGCCGCCACGCAACGCCCCGCACAATCCCGATGGTCCCGTGAATGACCGAGGCGTCGCGCAGTAGCCCGGCCACATTGCATCTGGCCGAGGAGATCCGCTTGATCGCGGGCGCCAAACACGGCGACCACGCGAGCTTCGAGCAGCTGGTCGACCGCTACATGGGCAAGGCCATGACCGTCGCACGTGCCTACGTCAACAACCGCGAAGACGCCTTGGAGCTGGCTCAAGAGGCGTTCTACCGTGTCTACCGCAGTCTCGACAGCTTCCGCGAGGGCGAGCCGTTCGCCCCCTGGTTCTTCCGCATCCTGCGCAACACTTGTCTCAGCTTCCTGAGCAAGCACCGCAAGCGGCGCCACCTGTCGCTCGATGCCCCCGTCGGCGGCGATCCCGAAGGCGCGCCGATGGCCGTCGCCGACCCGAGCTGCGTGCGCCCCGAACGCGGCGCCGAGTTGTCCGAGGAGCACCGGCAGCTGCGCCACGCCCTCGACAGCCTGCCCTTCATGCACAAGGAGATCCTGATTCTGCGCCACTTCGAGGAGCTCGACTACGCCAGCATCGCCGAGGTCCTCGACATCCCCATCGGCACGGTCATGTCGCGCCTCTTCCACGCGCGCCGCAAGCTGAAGGATGCCCTCGACGCCTACATGGGAGGGCGACGATGAGCACGCACGACCCCCGAGGAGGGCCGGACGACGTGCCACCGACCGACGGCCAGCTCATGCTCATGGCGTGGCTCGACGACGAGCTGCCCCACGCCGAGCGCGTGCGTTTCGAGCGCATGTTGGCCGAAGACCCGGCCTTGGCGGCCGAGGCGGCAGCACAGCGCAGCCTGGTCGACAAGACGCGCGCACTGGCCGCGCTGGAGCCCACCGACGCCGAGATGCGGCGGTTCTGGGCAGGCTTCTACAACCGCACGGAGTGGCAGATCGCATGGGTCCTTTTGATCGTGGGCATCGCTGGCTTGCTAAGCGAGGGCATCTACCTGCTGATGACCTCGACACTGAGCTGGGTCATCAAGACGGCCGCGTTGTCGACGATCGCGGGCGGCGCTCTGCTGGTATGGAACACCGCGCGTCTGAAGATGCGCACGAGCCGCTTCGATCGCTACCGCGGGGTCATGCGATGATCGTGACGACCACGCCCGACGTCCCCGGCAAGCGCGTGGTCGCCACGATCGGTTTGGTGCGCGGCTCGGCCATCCGCACCCGCCACGTGTTCCACGACTTCGCCGAGTGGATCCGCAACCTGGTCGGCGCCGAGCTGCAGCACTACACCAAGATGATGGGCGAGGCTCGGGAACAGGCGCTCGATCGCATGATCGCCGACGCCGAACGCCTCGGCGCGAACGGTGTCGTCGGCATCCGCTTCGGCACCATGAAGATCACCAGCGGCGCCGCGGAGATGTACGTGTACGGCACGGCGGTGCTGGTCGAGTAGACCGGCCCGGCGGCACCGGGGCCGGGGCCTCGGTCGCCGCGCGCGAGGCGGGGGCGCCGCCACCCCCGGGCTTCCCCCGTGGACAAACCGCGGCCTGGCGGCGACGCTGTCACGTATCTGCCTCGGTCCACCTGGCGCCCGGCGCCGGCCCCTTCTCTCCCCGCCGTTTCTCTCCCGCAGTCCGTAGCGATCCTATGCGTTCCTACTTCCTCGTGGCGTGCCTCCTCCTGGGCACGGCCGCCGCTCAGCCTCGTCTCTCCGTCGTGCGCGTCGCCACCGGCCTCTCCCGCCCGGTGTTCGTCACGACCCCACCCGGCGATCTCGACCGCCTGTTCGTCATCGAGCAACACACGGGCCTGGTGCGAGTGATCAAGCGCGGCACCCTGTTGCCGACGCCCTTCCTCAACGTCTTTCCCCGCATCCTCACCGGCAGCGAGCGCGGCCTGCTCGGCCTGGCGTTCGACCCGCTCTACGCCACCAACGGCTACTTCTACCTCAGCTACACGCGGGCCGGCGACGGCGCCAGCATCCTCGAGCGCTTCCGGGTCTCGTCCTCGAATCCCGACGTCGCCGATCTCAGCAGCGGCACGGTCGGCTTCGGTCCTGTGACGCAGCCGTTCTCCAACCACAACGGCGGCTGCATCAACTTCGGCCCGGACGGCTACCTCTACTTCGGTCTCGGCGACGGCGGCTCGGCCGGCGACCCCAGCTGCAACGCCCAGAACCCTGCTTCGCATCTCGGCAAGATGCTGCGCCTGGACACGCAGACCATGCCGTTCTCGGCTCCGGCCAGCAACCCGTTCGTCGGCAACACGGCCTACCGCCCCGAGATCTGGTCGCTCGGCTGGCGCAATCCCTGGCGCTGGGGCTTCGACCGCGAGACCGGCGAGTTGTTCGTCGGCGACGTCGGTCAGAACTCGCTCGAAGAGCTCGACTACGAGCCGGCGGCGTCCGGCGGCCGCAACTACGGTTGGAAGGTGATGGAGGGCACGAACTGTTACAGCACGGCCGCCTGCACCGCGACCGTCCCTGCCTGCAACAGCGCCGCGCTGATCCGGCCCTTCCACACGCTGCCGACCGCGTCGTACTGCTCGATCATCGGCGGCTACGTGTACCGCGGCTGCAACATCCCCCAGCTGCGCGGCCTCTACTTCTTCGGTGACTACTGCTCGGGCAGCGTCTGGTCGTTGCTCTACGCCAACGGCACTTTCACCAACCTGGTGAGCCGCAACGCCGAGCTGGGCGCGCTCGGCGCCATCTCCAGCTTCGGCGAGGACGCGCGCGGCGAACTCTACATCTGCGGGCTCGGCGCGGGCGTGCTGTACAAGATCGTCGCCGCCGATGGCGGCCCCGGCACCGACCTCGGCTTCGGTCTGATCGGCAGCAACAACGAGACGCCGCTGTTCGAGATCTGCGGCCGACTCGAAGCCGGCGTCTCCGCCGACTTCATCCTGCGCCGGGCGCCGGCCTCGGTGCCGGCGGTGCTCGCCGTCTCCACCACCAACAACCCGACGCCGATCCTCGGCGGCACCCTCGTGCCCGTGCCGCCACAGCTCCTGCTGCCGGCGTCGACCGACGCCAGCGGCTCGGCGTCGCTCACCGTCCCCGGCGGCGTCGGCCCCGGCATCCTCTACGCCCAGTGGTTGATGGTCGACGTCGGGCTGCCGCAGAGCATCGGCTTCTCGAACGCGATGCGGATCACCTTCCCGTAGGCGCACCCCGAGCCGCCCACAGCGCCAGCAGGTCGTCGTAGGTGTCGACGTCGCGCTCCACCGCGAGTTCGAGCACCGACAGGCCGAGCTCGGCGGCGCGCGCGACCGTGCGGGCGCACACGTCCTCGGCGCGCGTGTCCGCCAGATCGAACAAGCCCGGTGCGGGCGTGGCGAGCCCGATCAGGTAGTAACCACCGCCGGCGTCGGGACCGAGCACGACCCGGCCCGGGGCGCACGCCGCCAGTGCCTCGTCGACTCGGGCGGCCGGAAGGTCGGGCGAGTCGGTGTTGCGCACGACGACGCGATCGTGGCCCGCCGCCAGGAGGTCGGCGACGCACGCGGCCAGGCGACACCACAGGTCCTCGCCGCGCTGCGCGTAGACCTCGATCGGGCCGCGGGCCAGCGCGCGCAGCTCGCCGAGCCGTTCGGCTGGCGTGCCGAAGACGTAGGTCGTCGCCCCGGGGTGCGGGCGCAGCAGGTGCTGCAAGAAGCCCCGGTACAGTCCGGCGGCCTCCTCGGGCGTCAGCGGCGGGCACAGGCGCGTCTTGACCTGGCCCGGCTGCGGCGCCTTGGCGAAGAAGGCCAGCGCCGGCCCACGCCGCCCCGGCCGAACAGTGGCCGATGTTTGCTCGTTCACGCGCGCGGTCCTACCCTTGCGCTCGAGTCCGGGCAACCCACCACGAACGATGCGCAGCGCCATTCTCTCCTCCGCCCTCTTGGCCGTCGCCTGGGCGACGCCGCTCGCCAGTCAGAGCACCCCGTTCAAGGACGAGGTCGACCACCTGATCCGAGCCTTCCGCGTCAACGCCACCAAGTCCGGCGCTTTCGGCGACGGGACCGCGCGGCAGACGGCCGAGGTGCTGACGGCGATGGGCTACTGCCATCGCTTCTACACGATCGCCGACGGTCCGGTGGTGCGCCCCGCCCTCAACTTCCTGGTCACCCACCGCGGTCGCGACGGACTCTACCGTGACGGCGACCAGGACGACGCCGCCACCACCACGTCGTGGGTGCTCGAAGCCATGGCCGTGATCGCGCCACGCGAGTTCGCCCGGGAGCTGCACGACGGCGCCGAGGCACTCGCGCGCGCCGGCGTCGAGAACCAACGTCCCTTCGGCGTCATGCTCGACGAGCTGCGCACCAAGCTGACCGGCGCGGGCAAGCCCGCCGATGCCATGAAGGCGGCCGGGGCGGAAGTCGCCGAGTCGGTGGCCAGCGGCCCCATCCGCAACGCCAAGGGCGAACTCGAACACGCCGACAACGTCGCCGCCCTGGTGCGCCTGGTCGCCTGCCAGGTGGTGGCACGCGGCCAGGTCACCACCGACGCTCCTACCGCGGCCCCCGCGCCTTCGGCGCCGTGGCACGAAGTGCAGCAGCGCGGCTTCTCGTTCCTGCTCGGCACCCTGCAGGACGGCGTGTTCATGATGCCCGTCGGCAAGGACAAGACCGTCGGCGAACCAGGCTTGACCGCGCTGAGCCTGGCCGCCCTGCAGACCAAGCCGAAGGCCAAGCGCACCGCCGAGGAGGCGAAGGAGATCGAGGCCGGCCTGACGTGGCTCGCCGGCCAGGCACGGCCTGACGGTTGGTTCTCCGACGCCAACGTCAACTACGTCGCTTGCGCCGCAGTGATGGCGTTGTCGGCCGCCGACAATCCGGCCTACAAGCCGCTGCTCGACAAGGTGCAGGCCAAGATCCTGCAGCTGCAGAACGTCGAGCCCGGCTACGCGCGGAGCGACCGCGACTACGGCTCCATCGGCTATGGCGGGGACGAGCGTGGCGACCTCAGCAACCTGCAGTTCTCGTTGCAGGCCCTGCGCTCGACCGGCCTCGACCCCAAGCAGTCCGACGCGTTCGCCAAGGCCATCGTGTTCCTGCAGCGCTGCCAGAACCTCAAGACCGTGAACGACGCCAAGTTCGAGGCGCGCGACGAGACCTCGGGCGAGCTGTACCGCTCCGAATCGGGGGACGACGGCGGTGCCGCCTACTACCCCGGCAACTCGCCGATGGGCTACATCGAGCTGCCCAACGGCGCGCGCATCCCGCGCAGCTACGGCTCCATGACCTACGCCCTGCTCAAGGCATACTCGCTGTGCGGCCTCGAAGCCGGCGACCCGCGGGTGCAGGCCGCGGTGTCCTGGATCGCCAAGAACTGGACCCTCGACGAGAACCCCGGCGCCGACCCGCAACAGCCGGAGGCCACCAAGTACCAGGGCTTGTTCTACTACTACATGGTGGCGGCGCAGGCGCTGGAGACCGCCGGCATCGAGGCGCTCGAGGTGGGCAGCGAGGGTCCCGACGGCAAGGCGGCAGCGCGCCAGATCGACTGGCGCGCCGACATCCGCGGCAAGCTCGCCGAGCTGCAGGCCAAGGACGGTTCTTGGGTGAACAGCAAGAACGGGCGCTGGTGGGAGAAGCTGCCCGTCACCTGCACCTGCTACGCGCTCCTGGCGCTGGACCACTGCCGGTGACGATCGACCTGCCGCCGCCGGGCGCCCCTGCCTGGTTCTTCCATCGCGTCGGCGGCCAGCGCCGCCTGGGGGTGGCCCTGCCCAGTGGCGAGCTGCTCGATGTCGGACGCGACGACGAGCTGGTCCTCCTGGCCGAGGGCTCCCTGCGCCGCGACCATCTGCTCGCCCTGGCCGAGGACGGCGAGCCGCTGGCGGGCCCGCCACAGTTGGACGTGCCGGTGCGTCGGCCGAGCAAGATCCTGTGCCTGGGCAAGAACTACGCCGCACACGCCGCGGAGCTGGGCTCTGCCGTGCCCGAGGAACCGTTCGCCTTCGCCAAGTTCCAGGACACGCTCGTTCCCTACGGCGCGCCGGTCGTGATCCCGCACTGGCTCGACACGCGGGTCGACCACGAGATCGAGCTGGCGCTGGTGCTCGGGTTCGAGGACCGCGACGGCATTGGCCGCAAGGACCTCGACCCCGCGACCGCCCTCGAGGTGGTCGCCGGCTACACCGTGTTCAACGACATCACCGCGCGCAAGCTGCAGGCGCAAGACCTCGACAAGCGGCGTCCCTGGCTGCGCGCCAAGTCGCTCGACACGTTCGGGCCGATCGGCCCTTGGGTGGTCGCCGCCGACGCGCTCGACGCCGGCGACCTGCGTATCCAGCTCGCCGTCAACGGGCAGACACGTCAGGACGCACGCACGTCGCAGATGGTGGTCGGGATCGCCGATGCCCTCGTCTTCTTGTCTCGCCACTTCACCCTGCGGCCCGGCGACATCGTCGCCATGGGCACGCCCGCGGGGATCGGCCCGCTCGAGGACGGCGACTCGATGCGCGGCGAGATCGAGAAGATCGGGGTGCTGTGCAACACCGTGCGCAAGGCCACCCGGCGCTGAACGCGCTCGGCGCGCACCGCTGGGTGCCGCCGCATGCTGCGACCCGTCAGACCAGGGACAAGCCGCCGTCGACCTCGAGATTCGCGCCGGTCACGTAGGCGCTGTCGGGACCGAGCAGGAAGCGCACGGCCCCCACGATGTCGTCGGGAGTGCCGATCCGCCCGGCCGGGATCGTCGGCGCCATGCGCGCCTGACTCTCGGCATGGCTGTGCGGATGGCGGATGATGCCCGGCGAGATCATGTTCACGGTCACCCCGTGCGGCGCGAGGTCGCGGGCGAGCGCACGGGTGAGCGCCAAGAGGCCGGCCTTGGCGGCGAAGTAGGCCGGCGCCCGCCGCAGGCCGCGCTCCCCGTCGAGGCCCGACGCGCCGAAGAAGAGCACGCGTCCGCGCCCGGCGGCCTGCATCGCCGGCACGACGGCCCGCATCACCACCCAGGCGCTGGTGAGGTTGCTGTCGAGCATGGCCCGGTAGAAGGCCGGGTCGCTGGCCAGCGCCGGACGCTCGTCGAAGTCGCCGACGGCGTGCACCCACGCCCACGGCACGCCGTCGCGCATCAGGTCGGCCGCCGCGCGCTCCACCGAGGCCTCGTTTGTGGCGTCGACGCCGGTGCGCCGGGACCACACGACGCAACGTTCTTCGCCGAGCATCGCGACCACGCCACGGCCGATCCCGGTTCGACCACCCACGACCAGCACGCGTGCGTCCTGCATGGCCGCATTATCGCGGCCGCGGACTCCTAGAGCGTGCCGAAGCGGCCCAGTGGCCAGAACCGAGCGCGGACCTTGCCGCGCAGGAGGCCGCCCTCCACCAGGCCGAACTCGCGCGAGTCGCAGCTGATGGGTCGATTGTCCCCCAGCACGAAGTAGTGGTCGTCGGGGACCACCAGCTCGTGCATGTCGGCTTCGTCGGACACGTGGGTGAAGTCCTCGCTCAGGGCTTTGCCATCGACGAAGACCACGCCCTTGTCGATCGCCACGCGCTCGCCCGGAAGGCCGACGACGCGCTTGACGAAGTCGGTTGCCGGATCACGCGGGTAGCGCAGCACGACCACGTCGAAGCGCGACACGTCGGCGACGGCGTAGGCGAGGCGGTCGACCACCAGCCGATCGCCGTCGAGCAGCGACGGCTCCATCGAGTGTCCGCGCACGATCGAGATCTGCAGCACGAACATGTTCAGCAGGAAGACCACCATGGCGCCTCGCGCCAGGTCGGTGGCCATCCGCCGCAACACGCCGTGGCGGGGCGCGACCACCGCCCGTCGCCCGGGGCGGACCGACCAGACCGCGAACCGCCGCCGGCCGATGGCGGTGAACCGCGGCCCACCCGCGGTCGCGATCAGCCCTGGCAGGGCGGTGTCGCCGGCAGGCGCACCTGCGGCCGCTCGCTCGCCGCCGACCTGTGCGCCGACCTCGCCGGGCGGGACATCGAGCGACACGCCGGACGGCGCCTCGGACTGCCTGTCGAACGGTGCGTCGAGCGAGAGCACCCGGTTGCCGGCGTCGGCGTTGCGGCCCATGCGGGCCTGTGTCGGCCAGTGCAGGGGGGGGACTTTTGGACCGATTCCCACGGCTTCCCAGCGCGGCCGGGGCCGCAACCAAAGGCTTGGTTGCGGTCGGCGCTTCGCGCCGACCAGAGAGGGGCCCCGGCCCCTTTGTTGCCGGGGCTTCCAGTGCCGCTGGAAGTGGGCGAGTTCAGCGCCTTGGCAGCGGAACGACATCGCCGAATTCGCGCGTGGCGCGAGGATTCGCGGCGGGCGCGAATTCGGCCGTGTTGTTCCGTTGCCACAGAGCTGACCAGGCCACGCCCGAGCAGCCCTGGAAGCTCCGCAAGCGCTGCTGGCCAGCAGCCCCCTCTGGTCGGCGCTGCGCCGACATCAACCCTTTGGGTTGCGGCCGCCGGCTGCGCTGTGGGGATTGCCGACGAATCTCAGGTCTTCCCCCAATCCCTACGGTTGTGGTCTCCGGATTCCGAAAGACCCCCCGGGCGTTGCCACGCCAGAACGACGTGGCGCAATCCGGTCGGGAGGTCATGTGAGCAACTCAACTCTTGCGCATCTGGCGCAACAGGAGCGCACTCGGCGCGAGGTCCTGCACAAGAGCGATCTGATTCCACCGCTCCCGGACCTGGTGGTCCGGGTGCTGAACCTCCTGAACCGAGCCGACACGGATCCCGGCCAGCTCGAGAGCCATCTTCGCTACGACCAGGTCCTGGTGGCGAAGATGCTGGGGATGGTGAACTCGCCGTTCTACGGCCTGTCGCGACGGGTCAGCACGGTGCGCGACGCCATCATGATGCTCGGCTTCCGCGGCCTGCGCAGTCTGTTGCTGGCCACCAGCACCGCCAAGTTCCTGGCGCGCGACTTCCGCAACTACGGCTTCGCCGACCGCGGACTGTGGCTCCATTCCATCACCGTGGCCGCGGCCTCGCGCACGCTCACACGTCGCCTGGGCGGATCCTCGGAGATGGCCGAGCAGCTGTTCGTCGCCGGCCTGCTGCACGACATCGGCAAGATGCTTCTGGCCCCCTACCTCATCGAGCGTCGCGTCACCGTGGTCAGCGGCTCCTCGGCGCTCGAGGTGGAGAAGCGGCACGTCGGCATCGACCACACCGAGGCCGGGGCGCTGGTCGCCGCCAAGTGGAACCTCGCCCCGAGCGTGCAGGAGATCATCAAGCAGCACCACGGCGACGTCACGCCCAGTCCGTTCACCAAGGAGGTGGCGATCGTGACGCTCGCCAACGAGGTCGCCCGCATCAAGCGTTACGGCCTGGCAGCGGACTTCATGCCGCCGCAGGAGCCCGTCGACCCGGTGCTGCAGGTGCTGGGCATCACTGCCGAGAACTGGCCAGAGCACTGCGACGCCGCGGTGCAGAGCATGGAGATCGCCCTGGCCAGCATGGCCAGCTTCTCGAGCTGAGAGCCATGCCCGCTCCTCCCCGCCGGCGCCCCCTCGACGCCCTGGCCCTCGTTCGGCTGCACGAGCAGCGCACGCTCGACGCCTTGCGCAACCTCGTGACGAGGCTCCTGGCGCAAGCGATGCCAGGGGCCAGCGTCGCCACCCTGGTCGACGATGGCGAAGGCGCAGACTGGGCCGTCGAGCTCGCGCTCGGGCCGGATTGCCCGCTCCGCAACCAGACCCGCGTTCCGCGCGATGCCTGGCAGGCGCCGGGGCTCGACCGCATCGAGATGACTTTCCGCGGCATGCCGATCGGCGAGGTGCAGATCCTCGGCGCGACCGGCGGCGACGACGAAGGGGCCAGTCACGATGCCCCCTGGCTGCGGGGCTTCGTCGACCACTACGCCGCGGCGCTGGCCAAGCTCAAGCTGGACGCCGCCTCGACCGCCACCGTCGACCACTACTGCGCCGGCTTGCAGGCGTTCCAGGAGGGCGTCGTGCTGTTCCGGGAGCAGGACCCCGAGGTGACCTCCGCCCGCTTCCTGCAGCTCGCCGCGACGCTCCTGCACGCGCATCACGCCACGCTGCTCGCCTTCGACCGCATCGGTGATCCCGGCAGCAACCTGCGCGCCGACCAGATCCTCGGCGTTCCGGAGACGCTGGCGGCCGAGCTCCTGGCCGAACGCGGCGGCACTTGGGTGTTGGATCGCATCGCGTCGGTGCCCGAGGTGCACTGCCCGGGCGACGAGACCTTCCCGCGTTGGAGCGAGGACAGCACCGGTCGGGCGGTGGTCAACATGATCACCTGTCCACTGGTCTACCACGGCGTCAAGGCGGGCCTGGCGGTGTTCTTCAACGTCGACCCCGGCGACAGCAACCTCGCGCTCAAGCTGTCGACCCTGCGCGGGCTGGGCGAGCTCGGTGCCGCGCTCCTGCACCGCATCCAGCTCGAAGGCGAGGCGATCTACGCCAAGGGTCTGGAGACGCAGATCGCCATCGCCGCGTCCATCCAGAGCCGGCTGCTGCCGAGCCTGGCACCGAGCAACCCTCACTGGCAGTGCGCCTGGTCGAGCGAGCCGTCGCAGTCGATCGGCGGCGACTACCTCGACCTCCTCGACGGTCCGTGCGACAGCGTCCTCGCCATCCTGGCCGACGTCAGCGGTCACGGCATCAACTCCGCCCTCCTGGCGGCGTCGACCCGCGCCCACTACCGTGCGCTGGCGCCGTTCGCGTGTCCCTGCGACGCCCTGGCGCGCCTCAACGAGGAGATCCTGCAGGAGGTGGGCAGCACCGGCATGTTCGCCACTGCGGTGGCCGTCAGCCTGGCGGCGGACGGTCGCGCCGCCCGCATCTCGAGCGCCGGCCACAACCCCACCCTGATCCTGCGCGCCGCCACCAAGACGGTCGAACAAATCGACGCCAATGGCCCGCCGCTCGGCTTCGTGCCCGGCATCGACTACGAGAACTCCGACGTCGCGCTGGCTCCGGGCGACGTCCTGCTGCTCTACAGCGACGGCATCACCGAGGCCACCGACGCCGCCGACGACATGTTCGGCGAAGAGCGTCTGATCGAGTGCCTGCGCGCCGCGGCAGATCACGACGCCCGCACCATCCTCGACGCCGTCCTCGGCGCCATGGATCAGTTCATCGGCTCGCCGCGCAGCCGCAACGACGACGTCTCGATCGCGGTGTTCAAGGTCGTGGAATAGGCCGCCGCTGCGCCCGGATCACTTCGGTTCCGACAGGCTGAACACCCAGGTCCCGGTCGCTGTTGCCGCCACGGTCAGCAGGAGGAACAACACCACCACGGTGCGGTGCACGGGCCGCCAGGTCGGGCGGCGCCAGAGCACGGCCCCGGTCAGGGCGACCGGCACCACCGCCAAGGCCGCGCTCTTGGCGAACCAGAGGTGGATCCGCATGGCGTCGCGCGGGAAGGTCCGAGTGGCTCCCATCCGCTCGGCCAGCACGATGGTGAGGGTGAGCGAAGCCACCGAGGTGAGCGCCAGGACCAGGTGCGCACGGCGGCGACCGCGCCAACCCTGCACGATCGTCAACGCCACCAGCAGCAGGGTCGCTCCGAAGCTGGTCCAGAAGCTCGTCATGAGCGACGGCATCCGTAGCCGTGTAGCGAAAGAGACCGTTGCATTCCAGCCCGGCATCCGCCGGTGCGACGCGTTCGGGGCCGACGCTTGACGCTGCCCGGCGCCGCTCGCATCGTCACGACGCTTCCATGGCCAGCTACGACCACATCCGCGACGCGCGCTTCGCCGTCGCCGTGAGCCGGTTCAACGACACGGTCACCGACCGCCTCCTCAACGGCGCGCTCGCCACCTTCGCCCGACACGGCTTCGCCGAGGCGGCGATCGACGTCGTCCACGTGCCCGGCGCGTTCGAGCTCCCGCTCGTGTGCCGCTGGCTGGCCGAGACCGGGCGCTACGCGGCGGTCCTCGCGCTCGGCGCGGTCATCCGCGGCGGCACCCACCACTACGACCACATCTGCAATCAGGCGGCCCGCGGGCTCATGGATGCAGGTCTGTCGACCGGCGTGCCGGTGGTCTTCGGCGTCCTGACCTGCGACACGCTGGCACTCGCCATGGCCCGCGCCGGCGGCGAGGCCGGCAACAAGGGGATCGACGCGGCGCTGGCCGCCATGGACATGGCCGTCCTGCGCGCCTGCGTGCGGCGCTGAGCGCCGCGGTCGGCCACGGATTCGTCGCGCAGGAGCGCGGACGTGCCTTGACACGGGCACCTGGGCAGCGGGGAAATGTCCGCGAGACCTTGCCTGGCGGGCGCCCATGGCTACCCTTTCGCGCCCTCTACCCTGCTCTTTCCACGGCGACGCATGCGTCGAAGAACGAAAGCCCGCGAACACGCGGTCCAGTTCCTGTACCACCTCGATCTCCGAGGCGACGAGGCCATGGCCGACGTCGAGCGTTTCCTCGACGCCGCCGAGGTCGAGGATCGCGAGTCGCCCGATCTCGACCCGAGTGCGCGCCGCGAGCGCGAGCCGTCGCGTGGCGGCCGTCGCGACCGTGAGCTGCGTGACTTCAGCCTGCGGCTGATCGAGGGCACGCGCACCCATCGCGCCGAGGTCGACGCGATCCTCGCGGGCGTCACACGCAACTGGGATCTGCGCCGCATGGCGGCGGTCGACCGGAACATCCTGCGGATGGCGATCTACGAGCTGCTGCACTGCTCCGACATCCCCCCCAAGGTGACGATCAACGAGGCGATCGAGCTGGGCAAGCGGTTCTCCACCGCGAACTCCGGCTCGTTCATCAACGGCATCCTCGACCGCGTGCGCATCGACCTGCAGAAGGGAGCGCTCGGAGAACCCGCGGCGCCCGAGCAGACCATGGAGCACAATCCCTGAGCATGGTGCTCGGCCGCCTGCTGCGTGGTCTGGCCAAGACGCGCGACAAGCTGTCCGCCGGCCTGTCGCGCCTCTTCTCCTTCGGCCGCAAGCTCGACGAGGATCTGCTCGACGAGCTGGAGGAAGTGCTGTACGGCGCCGACCTCGGCCTCACCGGCAGCCGAATCGTCGACGAGCTGAAGCAGGCCTACCGCAAGCGCGAGCTCAAGGACGCCGAGGAAGTCCCACGCCTGCTGCGCGAGAAGCTGCTCGCCCGCCTGCAAGGGTGCGAAGGCAACCTGGTCCGCGCCGCCGCCGGACCGACGGTGATCCTGGTGGTCGGCGTCAACGGTTCGGGCAAGACGACCTCGATCGCGAAGCTCGCCCACCTCCTGGTGCAGCGCGGCCACAAGGTCCTGCTGGGCGCCGGAGACACGTTCCGCGCCGCCGCGGTCGAGCAACTGACTCTGTGGGCGCAGCGGCTGGACGTGCCGATCGTCAAGCAGGCCACGGGCGCCGACCCGGCAGCCGTCGCCTTCGACGCGGTCTCGGCGGCCATCGCCCGCAACGTCGACTACCTGGTCCTCGACACGGCTGGACGCCTGCACACCCAGAAGAATCTGATGCAGGAGCTGGGCAAGATCGTGCGCGTGGTGAAGAAGCAGATCCCGGACGCGCCGCACGAAGTGCTCCTCGTCCTCGACGCGACCACCGGCCAGAACGCAATCAAGCAGGCGCGCGAGTTCACCGCCGTGGCCCAGGTGACCGGCTTGTTCCTGGCCAAGATGGACGGCACCGCCAAGGGCGGAGCGGTGTTCGGCATTCGCGAGGAGCTGCCGCTGCCGGTCAAGTTCCTCGGCGTGGGCGAGAGCGTCGAGGACGTCGAAGCCTTCGCCGCCGAGGCGTTCGTCGACGCCGTCCTGGCTCCCCTGCAGCCGACCGGCGGCTGACGGGCCGATCGCCGAGTCGACGCCGTGGAACTCGCGCCCCGTGAAGCCCCCCCCCCAGAGGGCCGACCAAAGGGCCCACCAGTGGCCCGACCCGGGGCCCATCCAGACAAGAGGTCGAACAGCGCCGAGCGGCGGCGCCGGGCGGTGTGGCCGTGGGCGCTGGCCTACGCCCTTCTGGCGCTGCCGTTCCTGCCCTTCTGGCCCGACTTCGAGACGGCGCGCCGCGGGGTCGGCCTGGTGTTGGGTGGTGTCGCGTTGCTGGCGTTGGCGGCCATCCGCAGCGAGGCGGACCTGCCGCGCCGCTTGCACCTCGCCTGGTTGCTCGTCGTCGCGTTCCACGTGGGCAGCTGCGCCTGGGCACAGAACCAGGGAGAGGCCTGCGCACGCAGCCTGTGGCTGTTGGCGCTGTGGGCCTTCGCGACCCTCGCCGCCCGGACCAGTTCGTTGCACCAGCAACTCGCCGCGTTCGAGTGGCCGGGCCTCGCCGTGTTCGCCTTCGGCATCGCCCAGGTCGTGGGACTCACCTGGCCGTTCGGCTACAGCTTGGCTGCCGAACCGGTGAGCACCCTCGGCAACCGCAACGTGGCGGCCGAGGTCGCGGTCGTGGCGCTCGTCGCGGCCAGCCTGCGGCTGCTCCGACACGATCGCGTCGCCGTGACGTCCATCGCGGTCGTGCTCGGCGCCGCCTACGTCTGGCTCAACCACTCGCGCTCGGGCCTGCTGGCGGGCGGGCTCACCTTGCTGCCCCTGGTGCTGGCTCCCGGACGGCAGCACTCACCCCGGCGCCGCCTGTTGCTCCTCGTGCTGCTGGCAACCGGGCTCGGGGTCGGCCGGGCGCTGGCGCCACCGTCGCCGGCTCCAGCCCGGCCTGACGCCGGCGGCCGCGACGCAGAGCACACCACCGCCGACATCGACGCGACGGCGCCACCATCCACCATCGAGGTGCGCACGGAGATGTGGGCGGCGGGCCTGCGCATGCTGCGACAGGCACCGTGGCTCGGATTCGGCGCGGCTCAGTTCCAGGTGCACTACCCGCGCTTTCGCAGCCAGCGCGAGATCGCGTTGTCGACCCACGACTACGAGTTCTTGGCCGCACCGCGCACGCCGCACCAGGACCCGCTGGAAGTGGCGATCGAGGTCGGGCTCCTCGGCTTCCTTCCGTTCGCGGCGTTCTGGATCCTCGTGCTGCGCCGGCGGCGGCGCGGAACGCTGGGCCTGATGCCGATCGCCGCGTTCCTCGTCCTGGGACTGGTGCGGTCGCCTCTGGGCAACGCCCCCGCGGCCGCCTTCGCGTTCGCGTGCGTCGGCGCCCTCTGCCGCGAACAGCAGGCTCGACGCGCCGTCAGCCGTCGGTCGCGGCTGCCGTTCCTCCTGGCCGGCGCCGGCGCGATCTACGTCGGTGTACGCGTGACTGCGGCGCAGTGTGCGGCGGCACCGGCAATGGAGGCGCGCCTGGTGCCGCCCGAGGATCCCCGACGCCGCGGGCTCGACGAGCTGCACGCTCTCGACCGCGCAACGGCACTGTGTCCGTGGGATGCGAGCCTGCTCGAGATGCAAGTCAGCCGGCGCTTGGCGCTGGCGACCGAACGCGGCGACCGCGCCACGATCCGAACCCTGGCCGCACGCGACGGCGAGCTGGCTCGCTTGCTGTCGCTCAAGCCGTACGCGACCGGAGCGTCGATGCTGGCCGCGCGCGTGCACCAGGCGTCCGGGGATCTCCTCGCGGCGATGGACGCTCTCCGGCGCGTCCTCGCCCAGGATCCCGCCAACCCCGAGGCCCGACTGTTCCTGGCGACGTTGTGCACGCAGGCCGACCGGCCCGCCGATGCCGTCTCGACACTCTACGCCGACGGCCACCCCCACCCGAAGCTGCGCGAGGGCCTCGCCCGCCACCTGCACGACCTGGCGCGGCTCGCGACCAGCGCCGGCGCGCGCGCGCTGCTGCAGCGGGAAGCAGCGTTCGTCGACGCCGTCGATGCCGTCCGCGACGCGCCCGACGACCCCGGCACGGTGCCCAAAGTGATTGCGTTCGTGCAGGCAGAGGCGATCGAGCGGTCCGACCTGCGCCCCCTGGTCCTGCTGGCGGCAGCGTCTCTGCAGCGGGGCGATCGCGCCGCCGCCGAGGACGCGGCCAAGCGAGCACCGCCGGACGCTCGTCTGCAACCGCAGCACGCACCCCTGCTGCGCGAGGTGGCAGAGCCACTGCGCGCCGTCACCGCCTGGCGCCCCCTCCTACCCGACGCTCCCTGACGCACCCTTCGGGCCGGCACGCCGTCGCGCCGCCTGCATTGCGCGCCCGCCGGCGAAAGTCGGCAGGGCCGGGCGCCGCCATCCGCTACCCTTGCTACAAAGCAAGCCGCGATGATCGCTCTCCGACGCATCCTCGTCCCGACCGACTTCTCACTGCCGGCCCAGAAGGCGCTGCGCTACGCCATCGAGTTCGCCAAACGCTTCGAGGCCGAGATCCTCCTGGTGCACGTGGTCGAACCGCCGGCCTACGCCGCGGCCTTCGCGCGCGGCGGCCCGGTGCAGGAGACCGAAGAACAGCGCCGCGCCTACGAGTGGTTCGACTCCCAGCTGGAGAACCAGGGCAAGGAGGAGATCCCGGACGCGATCCCGCAGCGGCGCATCCTCCTCAAGGGCGCGGCCTCCGCCGAGATCGCGCTGTGCGCGGCGCGCGAGGATGCCGACCTGATCGTCATGGCCACCAGCGGACGCAGCGGCCTCAAGGACGTGATCCTCGGCAGCACGGCCGAACGCGTGCTACGCAAGTCGCCCTGCCCGGTCATGACCGTGCACCGCGATCAGGCCCGCGACTTCATCGGCGACTCGTCGGTGGAGGAACCCTGGAGCGACGGTTGAGCCGCGACGCGATCGCCTCGGACTCTGCCTGCACCTCGCCCACCGGATGGGTGGACTCGTCGGCGAAGGAGTAGAAGCGGTCGTGGCCGACCACGACGTGGTCGAGCAACCGCACCCCGATCAGGTCGCCGGCCAAGCGCAAGCGCTCGGTCACCGCACGATCCTCCTCGCTGGGCGCGGGGTCCCCGCTGGGGTGGTTGTGCGCGACGACGACGGCGGCTGCGCCCTCGCGCACGGCCGGACCGAACACTTCGCGCGGATGCACCGGCGCTCCGACGAGGCCACCCACGCTGACCACCCGAAGGGCGAGCACCCGATGGCGCGCGTCGAGGAGCAGAGCGAAGAACTGCTCCTGCCGAGCGCCGCGCACCGAGTCGCGCACCATGCGCGCCACGGCGTGGCCGCTGCGCACCGTGATCCCCGGTCGGAAGCGGGCCTCGGTCACCCGTCGAGCCAGTCCGAAGGCCGCAGCCAGCGCGGCCGCGCGCACCGGGCCGAGGCCCGGCACGGCCGCGACCTCGCGAACCTGGGCCGCGGCCAGGGGCTCGAGCCCGCCGAACGCCCGCAGCAGACGCTGCGCCATCTGCTCGGCGTTCTCGCCCCGTTGGCCAGTGCGGAGGACCAACGCCAGGCACTCGACAGCGGACAGGCGGCGCTCGCCGAGGGTCAAGATGCGCTCGCGCGGCCCATAGCAGAGGCGGGTTCCACTCATCGACTCCTGGTGTCTCCAAGCCGGCTCCGGTTACGGATCGGTCCACTTGCCGAACCGCGACCCGCAGGCCCCTGACGCGTTCGTGCGACTCGGACAGGCCTTATGGTGCCCGTGTGACCGACCTTCATGCCGCGCTGCGCCGCCACTTCGGGTTCGCCGCCTTCCGCGGCCCGCAGGCGGACATCGTGCGCGTCCTGCTCGAGGGCCGGAGTGCTTTGGTCATCATGGCCACCGGCGACGGCAAGTCGCTCTGCTACCAGCTGCCGGCCCTGCTGCTCGATGGCCTCACCCTGGTCGTGAGCCCGCTCATCGCATTGATGGACGACCAGGTGGCAGCCCTGCGCCAGCGCGGCCTGCCGGCGACCTGCGTGCACTCCATGCTCGAGAGGCGCGAGCGCCAGGAGCGGCTGCGGGCGGCGTCGCAAGGTGAAGTGAAGCTCCTCTACGTCACGCCCGAGCGCTTCCGCACCCCCGGCTTCCTCGACACGGTGCGCGCCTGCGGGGTGAGCCTGTTCGCGGTCGACGAGGCGCATTGCGTCAGCCAGTGGGGCCACGACTTCCGGCCCGACTACCGCAACCTGGGCGACATCAGGGCCGCGCTCGGCGACCCACCGTGCATCGCCCTCACCGCCACCGCGACGCCGCGCGTCCAGACCGACATCCGCGCCGCCCTGCGCCTGGGCGACGCGCCGCTCTACCACACGGGCATCGAGCGCAAGAACCTCTTCCTCGGCGTGCAGCAAGTCGACGACGAAGAGGACAAGCTGCGCCGCCTGCGGGCGCGGCTGGACGAGGTCGGCGGGCCGGCCATCGTGTACTTCGCTCTCATCAAGGACCTCGAGCGGGTCGAGACCGACCTGCGGCGGGGCGGATTCGCGCCGCTGGTGTACCACGGCCGCCTGAGCGCCAGCGAACGCCGCTCGCTGCAGCAGCGTTTCCTCGACAGCCGCGACGGCCTGATCCTGGCCACCAACGCCTTCGGCATGGGGGTCGACAAGCCGGACATCCGCTGCATCGTCCACTGGCAGATCCCGCGGACGCTCGAAGCCTACTACCAGGAGATCGGGCGCGCCGGCCGCGACGGCCGCGGCAGCGTCTGCGAACTCCTGTACTGGTCGCAGGACATCCAGATCCAGCGCGAGTTCACCGAGTGGGTCAACCCCGACCGCACCTTCGTCCACCAGGTCGTCCGGCACCTGCAGGCCATGGGCGACCGAGTCAACAGCATCGATGCCGACGACCTGCGTCAGGAGTTCCTGATCAAGAACAAGCGCGACGGCCGCGTCGAGACCGTGCTGCGCCTCCTGCGCGCCGCCGGCTGCAGCGAGGGTGACCTGGGCGTCGACTTTCGCTGGCTGCGGCCGCCCGACGACGACGAACTCGACGCCTTCGTCCCCGAGGGCAAGCGACAACGCGATCTCGAGGGCCTGCTGTCGATGGTGCGCTACGCCACCGAGCCACACTGCCGCAAGGGTGCCGTGCACGCCTACTTCGGTTTCGACTACGACGAGGATGCGTGCACGTCGTGCGACGTGCACGCTCGCGTCGAGGACTTCGTCGCTCGCCACCTGCCGGCCAGCGAGCGCCGCCCGGTGCCGCACGGACCCGCGGCAGGTGCGGCCACGCTGACGGCGACCCCGGCCGGCGGCGCACCGCTGCAGCGCGGGGACTGGATCGAAGTGAAGGGGCACGGGCTGTGTGCGGTTCGGCGCGTGCACGTCACCCAGACGGGCGTGCGCATCGACGTGGAGCGCGCCGGCGACCTCGCCGAGCGCAGCTTCGACCTGCGGCGCATCCGCTGGCGGCGGATCGAGTCGTAGCGGCGCGCGCGCAGCGGTGGCCGGCGGGGTCGTCGCGCGTTCCTCGATTGCCCGCGCTGGCCGGCGCCGTAGTGTTTCCGCCTTCGCGCTCCGGCCGAGGTCGTCCGCATGGTCTACCGTCCCGCTCTGTGGGTTGCGCTCCGCGCCGGCTACGGCAGCCGCAGGTTCGTCGCCGACGTGTTCGCCGGCTTGACGGTGGCGCTCGTCGCGCTGCCGTTGGCGATGGCCTTCGGCATCGCTTCGATCCCGTCCGACGTCGCCGCGGACCTGATCGCGCGCGGCAGCCATCTGACACCGCCAGCGATCGGCCTCTACACCGCCATCGTCGCCGGCCTGTGCGTGTCCGCCTTCGGTGGCAGCCGCTTCCAGATCGGCGGCCCGACCGGCGCCTTCATCGTGATCGTGTACGGCGTGGCGGCGCGACACGGCTACGACGGCCTGGCGGTGGCGAGCCTGCTGGCCGGCGCCATGCTGCTCCTGATGGGGCTCTGCCGTTTCGGAGCCATCATCAAGTTCATCCCCTACCCGGTGACCACCGGCTTCACCGCCGGTATCGCCGTCATCATCGCCGCCTCGCAGTGCGCCGACCTCCTCGGCCTCACCCTGCGCGATGCGTCTGGCGCAGTCATCAGCCAGCCGCCGGCGTTCGCAGCCAAACTGGTGGTGCTGGCGCACAACCTCGGCAGCACCAACCCCTACGCCCTGGTGCTCGGAACGTGCACCGCGGTGACGGTCTTCGTGCTGCGTCCGTACGGGCCGCGCATCCCGGGCCCCATCCTCGCCATCGCCGCCGCCAGTGCCGCGGCGGCGGCCTTCGATCTGCCGGTCGACACCATCGGCTCGCGCTTCGGAGCGCTGCCGCGCACGCTGCCTCTACCGCACCTGCCCAGTGTCGACCTGTCGCTCCTGCGCGATCTCCTGCCGGAAGCCGGCACGATCGCCCTGCTGTGCGCCATCGAATCGCTCCTGTCGGCGGTGGTCGCCGACGGCATGACCGGTCAGCGTCACCACAGCGACTCGGAGCTCGTCGGGCAGGGAATCGCCAACGTCGGCGCCGCCGTGTGGTGGGGCATTCCGGCGACCGGCGCCATCGCCCGCACGGTGACCAACATCAAGAGCGGCGCGACGTCGCCGGTGGCCGGGATCGCCCACGCGCTCGGGTTGGTGGTGTTCATGCTGGTGGCGGCTCCCTTGGCGCAGGCCGTGCCGCTGTCCGCCCTCGCCGGTCTGCTCCTGGTGGTGGCGTGGAACATGAGCGAAGCGCGCCACTTCAAGAGCCTGCTGCGCGCGCCGCGCAGCGACGTCGCGGTCCTCCTCGCCACTTTCGGTCTGACTGTCTTCGTCGATCTGACCGTGGCGGTCGGCTTCGGCGTGGTCGCGGCCGCCCTTCTGTTCATGAAGCGCATGGCCGACGTGGGCAGTGTGGAGAGCGGACTCGACGCGACCGCGGCGAGCGGCGCCACGCCGGACCCCGACGCCCCGCCACCGCTCCTCGCCGACGAGATCCCGGCGGGCGTCCAAGTCTTCGAACTGCGCGGCCCGTTCTTCTTCGGGGTCGCCGACCGCCTCCTGGACGTGCTGCAGCGTGTCGAACGGGCGCCGCACTTCTTCCTGCTGCGCATGCGCCAGGTTCCGGCCATCGATGCCACCGGCATGCACGCTCTGCAACGCTTCTTCGAGACCTGCCACCAACGCGGCACGGTCTTGCTCGTCTCGGGGGTGCAACCGCGGGTGCGCGACGTGCTGGTACGGTCGGGATTGCTCGACCGCATCGGCGCCAGCAACTTCCACCCTCACTCGCGCGCGGCCTTGGCCGCGGCACGTTCCTGCCTCGCCGCGGCGCACGCCGGCCCGCCGCCCGCTTGATCTACGCCTGCACGGCCGACAATCGCTTCGCCGGGAAGTCCTGATGCCGCCGCTCGGACCGCGCCAGCCGGTCCGCGCCTCGAATCGAGAGCGAAGTCGCAGGCGCTCGGCAGCCGACACAACGCGAGCGCGGTGCGATCATCGCGCATTCCACGCAACGGGGGAGCGCAGCCAAATGTCGTACAAGGTTCTGATCGTCGACGATTCGGCGACCATGCGGAAGATCATCATGCGGAGCCTGCGCCAGGCCGGCATCGATGTGGGGACGACGGTGGAGGCCGGCGACGGCGCCGAGGGCCTCGCCGCGCTCAAGGGCGGCGGCTTCGACCTGGTCCTGTCCGACGTCAACATGCCGAACATGAACGGTCTCGACTTCTGCAAGGCCGCCAAGGCCGAGGTGAAGCCACTGCCACCGATCGTGATGATCACGACCGAGGGCAGCGAGGACATCATCGCCCAGGCGATGAACGAGGGTGCCCAGGGCTACGTCAAGAAGCCGTTCACGCCGGAAAAGCTCGGCGAGTCACTGAACGCCGTGTTGAAGAAGTGAGGCGATCATGACCGACTCCGGGTGTGCAGCCGAGATCCACAGCGTTGCCAAGCTGGCGTCGATCGGCGCCGACGTGTTGACCCAGGCCATCGCGATGACGCCCTCGGCTCACGCCGAGTGCAGCGAGCGGCTGCGGGGTCTGGTGCGCGAAGTGGTCAGCACGCTGGCCTTCGCCGGCTCCTGCCAGGGCCAGTTCGTCCTCGCCACCAGCACCGATGTCGCCAAGCACATGTGCGCCACCATGCTGATGCTCGGCGAAGACGAGATGTCGAACGACGAGATCGCCGACGGCTTCGGCGAGATCCTGAACATGATGGGCGGCAACTACAAGAACGACTGGATCGCCACCGACGGGCGCAGGATGGACCTCACGGTGCCGTCCACGGTCTTCGGGCACGTCGCGCTCACGTCGATGCGCAATGCCACGGAGCTGCGTGCAGTCGAGTTCGAGCTCGACGTCGGCAAGATGATGTTCGGCATCGTCACCTACGGGTAGCGCGGGCGTCGCGGCGCCACGGCGCCACGGCGCCGTCCACCGCGTGGCAGACGCGCGCCCCGTGGCGCGTCAGCGGTCCGGGAGCTGCCGCGGACGCATGGACGCGTCGAGGAGCGTGATGCCGGGACACGTGCGCAGGGCGGCCTGCAAGCGCTCGGGTGAGCGCAGCAGTTCGGGCCAGTAGGGCCAAGTGCGGCATTGCGTCGGCCGCGCGGGATACACTTCGCATGCGGCACCGGCTCGACCCTCGCGCAAGAAGACGCAGCGACCGCCGAGACCGTCCTTCAGGCGATCCGTGCCACGCTGGACGTAGCGGCTGCGGAAGGCGGGTGCCGTCAGACCCAAGTGTTCGGCCATGGCCGCTTCGTCGCGGGCAGTGATGCGCACGACCCCGTCCGGAATCGCGCAACAGTTGCCCGAGCGCAGGCAGGCGAACACGAAGGGGTAGGCCGATGGGTCAGACGCGTGCTCCACTCCCCCAGCGTAGCCCGCGCGGGTCGTCTGCCGAAGCCAGGAGCTAGAGTCGAGCGCGCAGCGCGCGGCGTCTTGCGACGAGTCCCAGCCGTCGGCCGGTTGTTCGCCGGCGGACACGGGCCAGGGTCAGCAGTGCATTCAGGCGACAGGCAACGCGCGACAGGAGGACGAAGGGCATCGGTGCGACGGGTCGACGGACACCGGGGGTACGGTGTCTAGCTCCGCCGCACCGCCAGGTAACCGGGTCGGTGCTCGACGACGGGGCGCCGACAAGCCACGGACTCGCGTCAGAACAGCGGACGACGCCGGCGGCGGCGCCCCTTGGGCTCGCGCTCCGGCTCCCGGTGCTCGAGCGACTGCAGGTAGGCCGACACCTCCTGCGCCAGGTCCTGCGGCGTCTGGAAACGGATCTCCTTCTCCTTCGCCATCATCTTCTCGATGAAGTAGTGGATCTGCGGCGACAGGTGCAGGGCGCGGAACTTGTCGCTCGACAGGTCCTGCAGCACCTGCTTGGCCACCACTTCCTCGCCCGAGGCACCCTCGAACGGCAGCGAGCCGGTCACCAGATGGTAGAGCGTCGCGCCGAGCGAGTAGATGTCGGCCCGGACGTCCAACTCCGCGGCACCGCGCGCCTGCTCCGGCGAGATGTAGTGCACCGTGCCGACCGTGGTCTCGTCCGGAGACCCGGCGCCGTGCGACTGTCCTTCGGCGCGACGCGCGGCGAAGCCGAGGTCGATCAGCACCGCGCGTCCGGCCTCGGCGTCCCACATGACGTTCCCCGGCTTGACGTCTCGATGCACCAGGCCCCGCCCGTGCAGGTAGGCCAACGCGCCTGCCACCTGCACCACGATACGCAGGGCCTCGTCCTCGCCCAGGACCTCGCCGCGCGCCAGCCGATCCTGCAGGCACTCCCCGGGCACGAGCTGCATGGCGCAGAACACCGTCTCGCCCTCACGGGCGACGCGCAGTCCGCGCACGATGGCGTCGTGCTGCAGCTCGATCAGGAGTTTCGACTCGGTGACGAAACGCTGAACGGCGGCGCGGTTCGTTGTGAGACTCGGCAACAGCACCTTGAGTGCGACCACCTCGTTCGACTTGCGGTCGAGCGCGCGGAACACGCGTGCCGTCCCACCTTGACCCAGGACGTCGCGCACCTCGTAGCGGGTCAGCTCCGGCCGCGTGCCCGCCTCGGTCCGCCGCCACCGTTCCCACTCCTCGCGAGAGCACACCCCCGCCGACACCAAGTGGGTCACGGGGTCGCCCGAACGCAGTGCGTCTTCGGCTTGCTGCCTGGTCAAGAACCCGTGATGAACCAGCAGCGCCAGCAAGCGCGTCTCGCCAGGACCTGTCATGAAGTGCTGATGCTATGCGGGAAACACGAATGACGGAACGGGTGGTCAAGTCGAGACCGCACGCCGCCGAAAAGCGGGATGGCTGGACGACAGAAGTCGGCGGCCATCGCACCGGCCTTGCAGCGGATGAAGCCAGGCTCCACCGCTGAACGCTGGTGTGGCGCGGTGCTCGCGGCGAGGGACCGAGGGCACGGACGACAAAGGAAGGGAAGGCGGACGGACGTGAAGGCTGAGACCAGCACCGTCATCAAGTACTTCGATTTGATCGACGAGTTCATCAAGATCCGCAGCGCCAACGAGGAGATCCTGCACGATCTCCAGGCGAACCCTCCGGCGAACAAGGCGGCCTACCGCCGCCGCATCGTCGAGGTGTGTGTGCCGGACTTCGACAGTTCGGTGGCGCGCTCGGTGGCGCAGCTCGACGAAGAGTACGACCCGGAGATCGTCGAGGAGCTGCTCTACCAGATCTGCATCGACGTCAACCCGTCGCTCGAGATCCATCAGGTGTCGTTGCCCGACCGCCGGCCGGGCGAACCGGCGTGCGAAGAGCGAGGCCTCATCCCGCGCGCGGTACCGGCGCAGCGCACCGAGATGTTCCGCAAGGTACTCGGTCTCGAGCGCGCCCTGCTCACCCAGGTCATCGGGCAGGACGAGGCCGTGGGCCGTCTCGTACAGGCGGTGAAGAAGGCCGCGGTGGGACTCAAGCGCCCGAACGCGCCCATCGGCACCTTCCTGCTGGTCGGTCGAACCGGCACCGGCAAGACCGAGCTGGCCAAGGCGCTGGCACGCACGCTGTTCGACGACCACACGGCGCTGGTGCGCGTCGATTGCTCGGAGTACGCGCTGCCGCACGAGTACGCCAAGCTGATCGGCTCGCCGCCGGGCTACATCGGCCACAACGAAGGCGGCTACCTGACCGAGACGGTCAAGAAGAAGAAGAACTGCGTCGTCCTCTTCGACGAGATCGAGAAGGCGCACCACAAGGTGCACAACCTGCTACTGCAGGTGCTCGACGAGGGCATCCTCACCGACAGCAAGGGACAGGTCGTCGACTTCACCCAGTGCCTGGTGATCCTCACCAGCAATCTCGGCATCGAACGCATCGACGCGATCCGCTCGCGGATGGGTTTCGACAAGGCGCACCACAAGAGCCTCGACGAGATCGACCACAAGAGCGTGACGATCGAGGCGATGAAGGATCAGTTCCGACCGGAGTTCGTCAACCGCATCGACGAAGTCGTGGTGTTCAATCCTCTCGACCTCAAAGTGTGCGGTCGCATCGCCCACCGCATGCTCAAGGAGATCTCCGAGCTGCTCGGCAAGAGCGGTCTCGGCGTCACCTTCTCCCCGGGGGTCAAGACGGCGCTGGCCAAGGAGGGTTTCAGCGAGGAATTCGGCGCGCGCGAGCTGCGCCGACTCATCAAGCGCCGCATCGAGGATCCTCTCACCGAGATGATCCTCGAGCACGACCTCGGCACCGGCGACCACATCGACGTCAAGGTCAAGAGTGGGCGCCCGTGTCTGCTGCTGCGCACCGAGCAACCCGCCTCGGCACAGATGCAGCTGCAGCGCGGCTGAGCCCGGACACGCGCTCGGCCAACCGGCTCATCAGTCGCTGCGCTGGCCCGCGGCCTTGGCAGACGCGCGGTCCTTGGCAGGCGCGGGCGCCAACCGGAGCAGGTCGGTCACGTCGAGCGACCGGCTCGGCGCCTTGGCGAGCATCGCCGTCATCGCCGTCGCCATCACCAGGTCGGCGACGCTGGCGTAGGGGGCGACGATGTTGACCGGATGGTTGAGCCCGACCAGAACCGGGCCGACCGTGGCCTGGGCACCGGCGCACTGCATGACCTTCTGCGCGATGTTGCCGGCCTCCAGCGAGGGGAACACCAGGACGTTGGCACGGCCGGTCATGCGCGCGAAGGGATAGAGGTGCTCGCGCATCTCCGGCATGAGCGCCACGTCGGCGTGGATCTCGCCTTCGACCACCAGGTCGGGGCGCCAGGTGCGCACGAGCTCGGTGGCGCGCCGCACCTTGTCCGAACGTTGGTTGCGCACGGAGCCGAAGTTGCTGAACGAAAGCATGGCCACGCGTGGCTCGATGTCGAACCCGGCGGCGAAGTCGGCGGCGGCACACGCGATCTCGGCCAGCTGCTCGGCGCTCGGGTCGAGCGTGAGCGTGGTGTCGGCCAGGAAGTAGATCTCGTTGCGCACGATCATCAGGTGCACGCCGGCCACCCGCTGATGGTCTGGCGCGGCGCCGACCGCCTGCAGCACCGGCCGCAGCGTGTCGGGAAAGCTGGCGCCGAGTCCGCACACCATGCCCTCGGCGTGCCCTTCGGTGACCATGGTCGCTCCGAACCACAGCCGTTGGCGCAGCACGCGCTCGGCGTCGCGCCGCGTCATGCCCTTGCGTTGCCGGCGGCGGTAGAGCGCGTCGGCGAACGTGTCGGCGTAGAGCGGATCGCCCGGCGCCACCACGCGGCAGCGGCCCGTCTCGAGGCCGAGCTCGAGGTCGAGCCGGCGCGCCAAGTCCGCCACGGCGTTGGGGTCGCCGATGAGGATGGGCTGGCCGATGCCCTCCTCGACGATCTGCGCCGCGGCGCGCAGCACTTTCTCGTGCTCGCCGTCGGCGAGGACGATGCGGCGCGGCGCCGACTTGGCGTGGCTGACCACCATGCGCATCAGCTCGCGCTCCTTGCCGAGCAGACGTTCGAGATCGAGCCGGTAGGCGTCGACGTCGTTGATCGGCTTGCGCGCCACCCCGGACAAGGTCGCCGCCAGCGCCACGGCCGGCGCCACCCGCAACAAGACCCGCGGATCGAACGGCTTGGGGATGATGTACTCGGGCCCGAACCGCAGCTGCACACCACCGTAGGCCTGTGACACCGAGTCCTCGACCTCTTCGCGCGCCAACTCCGCCAGCGCCCGCACCGCAGCGATCATCATCGAGTCGTTGACCGTGCTGGCGCGAGTGTCGAGGGCGCCGCGGAAGATGAACGGGAAGCCGAGGACGTTGTTGACCTGATTGGGGAAGTCGCTGCGCCCCGTCGCCACGATCGCGTCCGGCCTGGCCTTGCGCGCCACGTCGTAGGGGACCTCCGGGTCGGGGTTGGCCAGAGCGAACACGATCGGCCGCGGCGCCATCTTCTGCAGCATCTCCGGCGTCACCATGTCGGCGACCGAGACGCCGATGAACACGTCGGCACCCTCGAGCGCCTCGGTGAGCGTGCGCTTGTCGGTGTCGACCGCGTACTGGGCCTTGTACGGGTTCTGCTCCAACCCCGGGCTGTCCTTGCGCACGACCCCCTTGCTGTCGCACAGGAGGATCTGCTCCTTGCCGACACCGAGCGCCTGCACCAGGCGTGCCGTCGCCAAGGCCGCGGCGCCGGCACCGGAGAACACGATGCGCACCTCGTCGATGCGCTTGTTCTGCAGGATCAACGCGTTGAGCAGGCCGGCGCAGGTGATGATCGCGGTGCCGTGCTGGTCGTCGTGGAACACCGGAATGTCGAGTGCGCGCTTCAGGCGCTCCTCGATGACGAAGCATTCCGGCGCTTTGACGTCCTCGAGGTTGATGCCGCCGAACGTCGGTGCCAGCGCCTTCACCGCCGTGCAGAACGTCTCGACGTCGGCCGCATCGAGCTCGATGTCGAAGACGTCGATCCCGGCGAACCGCTTGAACAGCACACCCTTGCCCTCCATCACCGGTTTGCCGGCCATCGGTCCGATGTTGCCGAGACCGAGGACGGCCGTGCCGTTGGTGACGACCGCCACCAGATTGCCCTTGGCGGTGTAGTCGTAGACCTTCGCCGGATCCTCGGCGATGGCGCGGCAGGGCTCGGCGACGCCGGGCGTGTAGGCCAGCGACAGATCGCGCTGGGTCATCGTCGGCTTGGTGGGTTGGACCTCGATCTTCCCCGCCGGCTTGTTGGCGTGGTACGCGAGCGCTTCGTTGCGGTTGGCCATGAGCTGGTCCGATTATGGGCCGCGACTCCGCGCGCCACGCGCGATTTCGACGATGTCGTGCCGCGGGAAACATGCACGACGTCGACCTCGGCACGACGGAGCGGCGGAGATGCTGCCGACCGACGGTGCGGCGCCGCGCCGCCCGGCTATAAGTTCACGGCGTGCCCACGCCAAAGATCATCGTCGCCGTCCTCCTGGTCGCGGCGGCACCAACGCAAGCCCCGGCCACCGTCGCCACCTACACCTGGAAGGGCGAGCCAGGCACCGTCACCATGGACGACGTCGCCCTCGAGATGGCTCCACGCCAACGGCGCACCGAGCACGGCAAGGAGACGATCGAGCATCTGATCGACCTGCACCTGGTGCGCAAGGCCGCCGAGGCCAAGGGGGTCCTGCCGACCGACGGTGAGGTGCGCAAGCAACTCGACGCCTATCGAGGCGCGATCGAGGCACAGGGTCGCGACCCGGCGCAGTACCTGGCGAGCAAGGGCATCAGCATGAACGAATTGGCCGACTACACGATCCTGACCCTGGCGCTGGACCGGCTGGTCATGCAGCAGCTCGGCATGAAGGACGCCGGCCAGGTGACCAACGAATACCGCGAGCTGTGGCTGCGCGACGCGCGCAAGGCGGCCGAGCCGGTGACGAGCGAGGCCGCACTGCCGCCGGGAATCGTCGCCCGTGTCGCCGAGCGCCAGTTCACCATGCTCGACCTCGGCCGCGTGCTCGCCGCGCGGGCCAAGCCCGCCGAACGCAACCGCTACGCGCGGCAGGTGATCCTGCGCCGCATCCTCGATGCCGAGGCCAGGGCCCGTGGCATCGAGGTCACGGCTGCGGACTGCGCGGCGACGGTCGCACGGATTCGCGCCCGTGCCGAGGCCGAGAAGGGCGGGGACGTCACCTTCGACAACATGCTGGAGGCGCTCGGCACGACCGAGGCCGAACTGCAGGCCTCGCCCGTCCTCAAGGCGCAGGCCATCGCGCGGCGTCTGCTCGAGGAGCGCTACCCCGAGTCAGAGATCCAGGCCCGCCTCGTCAAGGACGCCGACTCCACCCGGGCGCGCTTCGGCGCGCGCCGGCGCGTCGACGTCCTGTGGTTGCGCGCCAGCGCCACGCCGAGCCAGCTCATTCCACGCTCGTTCGAGACCGCCGAGAAGGAAGCCGCACAGCTGCGTGACAAGCTGGACAAGGGCACGACCTTCGCCATGCTGGCGCGCGTGCACAGCGACGATCCGCGTACCAAGCTCAAGGGCGGCGAAGCCGGCTGGCATCGCCGCGCCAGCACCAGCCTGCCCGACGAGGTCCTCGCCTGGGCGTTCGCCGCGCAGCCGGGTGACGTCAGCAACCCCATCCGCGTGGCCGACGGCGTCTGCCTGGCTCACGTCGCCGAGGTCGAGCCGCAGCCGGACGTGGCGACGTTGCGCGCGCGCCTGCTCGAGGACATGGAGGAGGGCCTGCACCGTGAGCTCTTGGCCCAAGCCGATGTCCAGCTGCAGGAGGGCGAGTGATGCCCGCCGTGTTCCGCGACGGCGGCGACCGTCGCGTGGTGCAGTGCGACGGCCCCTGGGTGCGGCAGGTCGCGCTCGTGTGCGTCGGCGGCACCTTCGAGACCAAGGTCGCGGACGACGAAGAGGCCTTGGCGCTGGTCCTCGGCGGCACCCTCGACCTGTTCGCCGGTGGCAGCTCGTGGCTGCAGCGCGGGCTGCGCACGACCCCCTTCGATGGGCGCCCGTGCGCCGTGTACCTGCCGCCCAAGGTCGGCTTCCGCGCCAGCGGCCGAGGCGAACTCCTGCTCGTGTCCGGCAAGCGCCCGCCGCCGCGGCCCACGGCGAACGACCGGCCCGAGCCCGCCGGCATGCCCTTGCTGCCACTGGCCGGCGGCAAGGCCTTCGACGCGCGTACCGGCACGTGGGAGATGCTCGAGCGGTTTCCGTCGTCGCCGGAGGCGGTCCTGCCACGCGCCATCGAGCGCCTCGCGGTCGGCGACGTCGCCGTCGAGCGCGTGTTCAGCTTCGCGTTCAAGGCGCAGGCATTGTGCCTCGACGAGTGCGTGCTGGGCGCCGGCGGCTTCGTGACCCTGCCACGGCCGCTCACGCCGCCAGGGCTGCGCTACGGCGACGAACTGTTGCTGTTCGTGCGTGGCGAGGGGACGACGCAGGCCACACAGGCAGGCACGACGCGCACGTGCGCCGCCGGCGACCAGGTCCTCCGCCTGCGACCCGACGCCGACGCCCGCATCGACGCCGTCGACGGCCGCGCCTACCTCGCTGCCGTGTGGGCGGGACCGAAGCCGACCTGAGTGCCTACCCGGCCACCAGCAGCTCGCCGGCTGCAGACTGGGGCCCGTGGCCGCCGCGATCCCCCCGGCGGTCGCGGACGACGTCCGGCACGGAAGCGGTGAGGGCGGCCGTCCCGGTGCCCGCGACCACGCCGTGGCCCACGGGAGACGTCGATTCACGTCGTCGCTGCCGGCTCGCCGAAGAAGCGGGCCAACGCCTCCCCCACGGCCTGGCCCATGAGTGGCTTCGACAGGTAGGCGTCCATGCCGGCTTCGAGACAGCGGTGCTCGTCTCCGGCCATGCTGTAGGCGGTCATCGCCACCACCGGGATGCGGGCTGTGGCGTTGTCACGCTGGCGTACGCGTCGCACGGTCTCGAAGCCGTCCATCACCGGCATGGCGCAGTCCAGGAAGACCAGGTCGAACGATCCCGCGTCGAGCAGGCGCAGCGCCTCGGCACCGTCGCCGGCGCAGGTCACGGTGCAACCGAGCCGTTCGAGCATCTTGGTCGCGATCAGGCGGTTGGCGGCGACGTCGTCGACCACCAGGATGCGGCGTCCGGAGAATCGCCGCTCCCGCAGCGCCACGGGCTCGGCGGCGACGGGCGTCGTCACCACCGCCTCCGGCAAGCGGCACTCGAAGGAGAACGTGCTGCCCCTGCCGGGCTCGCTCACCGCCGAGACCTTGCCTTGCATCGCCTGCGCCAGATGCCTGCAGATGGCCAGACCCAGGCCGGTCCCCCCGAACCGGCGCGTGGTCGTCTCGTCTTCCTGCGTGAACGCCTCGAACACGGCCTGCAGAGCCTGCGGCTTGATGCCGATGCCGGTGTCCTCGACGTCGAAGCGGATGGCGTCGATGCTGCCCGATACACGCTGCGCCCGCAGCTCCACGTGGCCCACGGCGGTGAACTTGACGGCGTTGCCCAGCAGGTTGAGCAGCACCTGGCGCACGCGCGTCGGGTCGCCGACCACCGTCGCCGGCAGGTCGGCTGCCAGGTGCAAGCGTAGCTCCAGGTCCTTGTCAGTCGCCGCCGCCCGTTGCAGATCGAAAGCGCCGCGGATGCAAGCGGCGAGGTCGAACGGCACCTCTTCGAGCGCGACGCGACCGGCCTCGATCTTGGAGAAGTCGAGGATGTCGTTGATCAGCGCCATCAGCGCGTTCCCCGACTGGTGCATCAGCTTCGCCAATTGCTCCTGCTCCGAGTCCAGCTGGGTGGTGAGCAAGAGCTCGACGGCACCGAGCACGCCGTTCATCGGCGTACGGATCTCGTGGCTCATCGTGGCGAGGAAGCGCCCCTTGGCCTCGCTGGCTTGCTCGGCGCGCGCCTTGGCCTCGGCCAGCTCGCGCGCCGTCGCCTCCAGACGGCCGATGGTGGCGTTGAGCTCCTCGTGCGTGCGCAGCATCGCCCGCTTGCTCTGCGTCGACATCGCCTCGGCCGTGGCGGCATCGCGCAAGGCCTGGTCGAGGCGCCGCTCGGAGCGGCGAAGCTCGCGCCGCAGGCGGTCGAGTTCGGAGCCCCGACCTCGCGCGCTATCGTCGACCTCCGTCATCCGCGCTCATCCGAGCAGCACACTCACGCAGGTCTCGTTGTGGAACGCGCTGGCGCTGCCGCGGTCGAAGGGTGCGATCTCGCCGTAGCAGTAGAAGCCGGCGAGTTCGATGACCTTCTGCGAACGCGCGGCGAGCGCCTCGCTCAGCTGTTCGAATTCGTCCTCGGCGCGCGTGCCCAGCACCCAGCGCCGCGCAGCGCAGCTGAACAGCAGCACGAGGCTGGGCTCGTCTCCCGGGAAGGACGCGAAGGCCGCGTCCATCGAACGCAGTGCGCCCGACAAGAGGCCCTCGGGCAGGATCTCGGTGACTCGGACGGCGACCCCCTCGGGGACGTCGCCGGCGAAACGGATCGATCCGGTCTTGGGGTCGGAGCCCATCGCCGCCCGCAAGACCCAGGGCTTGTCCTCGCCGTCGGGGTAGATGGCCAGCGGGTACTCGCCCAGGCTGTCCTTGGGCACCTCGCCCCAGTAGTGCTTGAAGATCGCGGTCGCCGGCTCGCCGTCGATGGTGTGGACGATGTGCCCCTCGGACTTGGTGACCCGGTGCACGTCGCCCATCGGGAACCAGCCCGAACCGATGCCCCAGCCGGTGCGGATGTTCCCGAACAGGTAGAGCACCGGCAACGAGTCGGTGAGGATCTCGGTCCCGCAGAACTCGACCATGCGCGCGTACTCGCGGTGGTCGGCGGACAACCCGCCGAGGATGGGGCACCCGTGTTCGCCGAGCGCCCGTTGGACGTCGCGCAGGACGGCCGAGCTGTTCGCGGAGGGCGCGAAGGTCGTGAGACACACGGCTGCACGGTCGCCGCCCAGGCAGGCGGTGGCAGCGGCGACCGCCGCGCTCGGGTCCTTCGACAAGTCGCGGCCGAGGCCGACCCGGGCCTCGAAGCCGTCGCCGGCCAGCAGGATGAGCAGGAGCGAGTCGCGGGTGAAGCCGGTTCGCGTCGACATCTCGCCGTCGGTGCTGCTGCCGATCAATGGCAGCCCGGGCCAGCGTGCTTGGACCGCGTCGAGCGCCACCCGGTGGTCGTAGAGTGTGCTGGCGAAGAGCAGCGCAGCGCGCGGCGTCTCGCCGCCGAGCTGTTCCGCACACTGTTCGAGAACGAGTTCGACCGCCTCGACGGTGTCGACCTCATCGCTGTGACCCACTGCGGCGCGCATGCTTCCTCCCGATCTCCCCTGCTCCCCGGCCCTACCGCTCCGATCCCTGGCTGCCCGATCTTCCCCGCTCTTCGACGGCCGCACGGCGGCGGCTTGAGGCGCGCCTCGCACACCGGTCGCCATTGCCGGACCGACGCGCTTTCTCGCCACTTGCGTGCCAGCAATCGCCGCACGCTCGGGTGGCGCAAGCGCGCCCCACGCTGCAAGTGCCGCGAGCCCTCACCCCACCGCGAGTTCGGCGATGTCGTTTGGCTGCAGGGCCGCCGAGCTCGCCCGCTCCCAGCGGCACAGGAAGCCCCGGCCGCGATGCGGCTACTGCACGACGATCTTGCCGTTCATCAGCGCCGCGTGTCCGACGAACGTGCAGAGGTAGACCAGCTCGCCGGGCAGACCGGGTGCGGTGAACTCGACCGAGTCGGACTCGCCAGGGCCGAGGATCTTGGTGTGCACCAGGACGTCCCCGCGGGCGGCCTCGGGCAAGAAGTCGTTCTCGATCTTGCCCTCCGGTGGCAAGACCTTGGGGCTGAAGTCGGCGAGCGTCACCCCCTTGCGCAGCAGGACGAAGTTGTGCCCCATGGCGACCTTCGGGATCTTGCCGACGTTCTTCAAGGTGACCTTGACCCGCTGGCCGGCCTTCACCTTCAGCTCCCGCTTGTCGTACTGCATCTGGTCGTTGCCCTCGAGGACGAACTCGACCGGAGCGGCAGCCGAGGGGCCGTTGGCGCCTTCGGGTGGCAGCGGCTGGCCGCCGCCTGGCGCGGCCTTGGGCGAGGGCTCCGAGCCGCCGCAACCCGACAAGAGGAGGAGGGGGAGAACGAGGAACGACGTGCGAAGCTGCATCAGGAGGTCTCTTGCCGCCGGCAACGCCGCGCGCGCGTGCGGATTTCGTCCGGGTAGCGAACACGGCGCGCGCCTCGGGGCGCCGACACAGCCGCCCGCCATTCCCGAGGCGCGAGTCGGCCGCGGCGCGCCGATCGGCTGGGCCGCGATGGCCACGCGTGCGACCGCGCATCTGCCCGGCGCGAGTGGCACCGAACGCGCACGGGGCTATCGTGGCGGTGATGCACGACGCGCGAGACGCCTCGAATCCCGAGTCGCACTCGATCCTCATCGTCGACGACGAGGACTCGGCGCTGCAGGGCATGCGGCGGGTCTTGCGCTCGCACGGGTTCGAGCACCTCATCCTGTGCAGCGACAGCCGCGAGGCGCTCGGCCTCCTGCAGGCGCACCGCGTCAACCTCGTGCTTCTCGACCTCATCATGCCGCACCTGCGCGGCGAGGACCTGCTGGCCCAGATCGCGCGCCGGCATCCCGACGTGCCGGTGATCGTGGTGACCGCCGACATCGCGGTGCAGTCGGCCGTGCGCTGCGGCCGACTCGGCGCCAGCGACTACATCGTCAAGCCGGTCGAGGCGGAGCAGCTCATCGCCGCGGTGACCAAGGCGCTCGAGCAGAGCGCGCTGCGCTACGAGGCCGAGCGCCTGCGCGAGCAGTTCCTGTCGCAGAGCCTGCACACGCCGTCCGCGTTCACCGAGATCACCACCGCCGATCCGGCCATGCTGCGCCTGTTCCAGTACCTGGAAGCGGTGTCGCGCGGAGGCGGACCGGTGCTGATCACCGGCGAGACCGGCACGGGCAAGGAGTTGATCGCCCGCGCCCTGCACCGGGCCAGCCACCGCAACGGCCCGTTCGTCGCGGTCAACGTCGGCGGCCTCGACGACGCGCTGTTCGCCGACACCCTCTTCGGCCACGAGGAGGGCGCCTACACCGGCGCGACGATGGCGCGGCCCGGCATGATCGAGCGCGCCGGGGACGGCACGTTGTTCCTCGACGAGATCGGCGACCTGTCGGAGGCGTCGCAGGTGAAGCTGCTGCGCCTGATCCAGGAGCGCGACTACTTCCCGCTCGGCTCCGACACCCAAAAGCGCATGCTGGCGCGCATCGTCGCCGCCACGCAGAAGGAGCCGCAGCGGCTACGGCAGGACCTCTACTACCGCCTGCGCACCTACCACGTGCGCGTGCCGCCGCTGTGCGAACGCCTCGGCGACCTACCTCTGCTGCTCGACCGCTTCCTCACCGACGCGGCCAAGGACCTCGGCAAGCCGAAGCCGGCGACGCCGCCCGAGCTGCTGCTGGACCTGTCGAACTACCACTTCCCGGGCAACGTGCGTGAGCTGCAGGCGATGGTCTTCGGGGCGGTCGCACGGCACGACGGGCACGGCACCATGCCGATCCGTCTCTTCCTCGACCAGATGGAGACGAAGCAGCCCGACTACACGGCGCACGCGATCCGTTCGGACAAGATCGGCTTCCCGTTTCCGATGCCGACGCTGCGCGACCTCGAGCAGGCCGCCGTGGACGAGGCCATGCGCCGCGTCGACAACAACCAGAGCGCCGCCGCGCGCATGCTGGGGATCTCGCGTCCGACCATCGCCCGCTACCTGCGGCGTGTCGACGAGGACGCCAAGGAGCTGGAGGCGAACTGATCGTCCGCGGCGCCGGCGCGCTCAGAGAGTGAGAAACAATCGGTTTCTCACTCTCTGCGTGGCCGCGGATGCGGCCACCGGAGGCAATCTGAGCTGCAAGGGCTGCGAATCGTCGCGGATCCGCCGCCCTGGCGAATCACACGCCCTGCGGACTCCGCGCGCGCCGCGGGGATTCGCAGCACTTGCAGCTCAGCTCAGCGCCGCGTCGATGATCTCGAGGGCCCGCCGCACCCCCTCGCGCAGGCGCTCGAGCTCGGCGGCCCGCTCTTCCTGGAAACGACGCAGGGCGGCGATCGCCGGGCTCTCTTCAGCGACGACGTCGGCCGAGTCGAAGGCTGGCTCGTGAGCCGGCGGCGCCGAACGCGTCGCCGGCTGTCTGGCTGGCGGCATGACCGACGGCGCTACTGGCGGTATGTCCGGCTGGGTAGGACGCGCCCGCGGCGGGGTGGGCTTCTCGAGGCCCAGCAGGACCCGCGCCGAGTGGAACGAGCGCCCGCTCAGCGGCACTCGATGCAGAGCGGCTTCGTCCTTGAAGTCGCGCAGTTTGAGGTCGGGGTCCTGCTGCAGCTTGTGGATGCAGAAGAGCACGCCGTCGCTGGCGGACGGAAAGCGCGCGCGGATCCGGGCGAAGATGTCAGACCAAGCGTCCCCGGACGCCTCGGGCGTCGACGGCACCGGGTCGTCCTGGGTGAGAGAGGGATCCTCGTCTTGGGTCTGTGGGGGTGCCAAGGGCGCGTTGGAAGGGGTGCGTGAGTGTAACCGCCGGTCGGCGCAGGCCGAGCGAAGCGCACGGAGGAACGCGGAATTGCGTGCGAGCCTGTTTTTCTGCGCCGCCCGGGCGAGTAGCACTTGCCAGTTCGCATGACCGCGCCTGCCAACGCCCCTTCGCGCCGGCCGTCCGCTGGCCGCCGCGCTCTCACCGCGCTGGTCGGCCTCGTCGCGCTCGTCGCCCTCACCGAGATCGCGCTGCGCGCGCTGGGTCTGCCACGGGCGAAGCTCGACCTGCAACTGATCGACGCCGACGCCGCCGACCGCACCCGCCTCCCTCCGGACCCCGAGACGTGCTGGCGCCTCGGCACCGACCAGGACTGGGGCGCTCCGCTCAACCGCTTCGGCCTGCGCGGCAGCGAACCGGACGATGTGAAGAGCGAACGCCATTTCCGCATCGCGGTGGTCGGCGGTTCCGCGGCGTTCGGTGGGCGTGTCGACCATGACCTCACCTTCGCCGCGCAGACCGAACTGGCGGTTCAGGACGAACTGCCTCAGGCTCGCGTCGAAGCCTTGCTCATGGCGGTCCCGGGCTTCACCACGCTGCAGAGCCTGCGGCTGTGGCAGGCTGCCGGCCCGGCGTTCGCCCCGGATCTGGTCGTGCTCTACTGCGGACTGGACGACTGCGCCCCGGCCGTGATCGCCCCCGACGCCGAGGTGCTCGCCGCCTACGAGCATCCGCCCCGTTGGCACCTGTTGCGCCTGCTGCGCGACCTGCGGCGCGACGCGCCGAGCGCCGAGCAGCGCCAGCGCATGCTCGACGACGACGAGGCCCCGCGCGGGCGCCGGGTCCCGCCGGCGGCGTTCGAAGCCAACGTCGTGGCGCTCATCGACGCGGCCCGGACCGTCGGCGCCGAGGTCTGCGTCGTGGTGCCGGCGACGAGCGAGCGCCGACGAGTGGCGCCGGTGCTCGAAGAGTACCGCGCGGCCCTGCGGCGCGCGGCCCAGGCGCGATCGTCCTTCGTGGTCGACGCGGACGCCCTCGCCAAGGCGTACGAGTCGTCGATGGATCGAGCGCCGTGCAGCGACGTCGGCTCCGGACACGCTCTGCGCGACGACCGCGAGCTCAGTCCGGAAGGCCACGCTCTGCTGGCACAGCTGCTCCTGACACGCGCCCGCGCCCACTCCCGCTTCTCCGCGCTGGCGTCGCTGCCGACCTTGCCGACGCCTGCGGCCGCGAGCCTGGAGCCGGCCGCCGTGGACGCGGCCGCTGGCGGCGAGGTTCGTCTGACCGGCAAGGGCCTGGCACAGGCCGCTGGCCTGCGCGCGTGGCTCGGCGACCAGTCGGTACCGGCATTGCGCGTGCTCGACGACGAGCACGCGGTGCTGACGGTGCCGCGCGAACTCGTACCCGGTGAGCACCGGTTGCGCCTGTGCAGCATCAATGGCGAGTCGCCCGCCACCGAATCGGTCGCTCTCACCGTTCGCCCCAGGGCCCTCGAGGTGAGTCTGCAGCGCGACGGCGGCGCCCTGCGCGTCGAGCTGTCCGGACACGCACCCGCGGGCAGCAAGGTCTGCGTCTACGTTGCTGCCGCCGGCCGATCGACACCGGCCGCCACGCGCGCCGGCCCGTTCTGGTTGCAGACCGACGCGCCGGGGACGACGCCGCCGCGCGCGCCGTTCTGCTTCGGCTCGCTGCCGTTCACCCACTTCGAGGCGACGAGCGGCACCGACTCTTCCTGGCTGATCCGCAGCTCGTGGGAAGCGGACGACCGCTTCGCCAACGCGGTGTTCCAAGGTGTCGCCTGGCTGCCGGGCGACCGCCTGCAAGGCCTGGTCACCGAGGTCGCCGTGCGCGTCGTCCCGCGTTGAGCCGCGTGCCGAGCCGCCCTGGTGCGAGACGCTGTCCGCCGGCGGCGGCCCGCGAGACGCCCAAGCGGTGAGCGGCAGACTCGCTTCGGCGCTGTTGGCGGTCGCCGTCGCGACCGCGAGGGGGCTCAGAGCCCGTAGTCCTTGATCTTGCGGTAGAGAGTCCGCTCGCTGATACCCATCGCCTTGGCTGCCTTGACGCGGTTGCCGTCGGTCATCTCCAGACTGACCCGGATGTGGTTCTTCTCCACCTCGTCCTGCGTGCGTCCGGCGAGGAACGCCCAATTGTCGTGCTCGGGTTCGCCGGGCGACCAGACCTCGGGCGGCAGGTCGTCGCGCGTGAGGATGTTGCCGCGCGCCCGGACCACCATGCTCTCGACGCAGTTGCGCAGCTCGCGCACGTTGCCCGGCCACTCGTATTGCGTCAGCGCCGTCAGCGCGTCGCGATCGACGTCGTCGATGTCCTTGTCGTGCACTTCGCAGAAGTGCTGCAGGAAGTAGCGCACCAGCAGCTTGATGTCGGCTCGCCGCTCGCGCAGAGGCGGTAGGTCGATGGTGACCACCTTGAGCCGGTAGTAGAGGTCTTCGCGAAAGGCGCCCTCCTTGACCCTCGTCGGCAGGTCGGCGTTGGTGGCGGCGAGCACGCGCACGTCGACGCGGCGCGGCCGGTTGGCTCCGAGCCGAGTCACCTCGCGGTCCTCGAGCACGCGCAGCAGCTTGACCTGGGTCGCCATCGGCATCTCGCCGACTTCGTCGAGGAACAGGGTGCCCTTGTCCGCGTACTCGAACTTGCCCTCGCGGTCGGCGAGGGCGCCGGTGTAGGCACCCTTGACGTGGCCGAACAGCTCGCTCTCGATGGTGCCCTCCGAGAGGCCGCCGCAGTTGAGCGCCACGAACGCCTGCGCCCGCCGCGGCGAGTATCGGTGCACGGCGCGGGCCACGAGTTCCTTGCCGGTACCGGATTCGCCCAGGATCAACACCGACGCGTTGGTCGGCGCGATCTGCCGCAGCACGTCGAGCACCCGAACCATCTTCGGGTCCTGGCCGACGATGCCCTCGAAGCCGTAGTTGCGCTCGACCTGGCTGCGCAGCGACTCGTACTCGAGGTCCTTGGCGTAGTCCTGCAGACACTTGGCCACCTTGGTGCGCAGCTCGTGCAGGTCGACGGGCTTCTCGATGTAGTAGGTGGCCCCCAGCTGCATCGCCTGCACCGCCAGATCACGGCTGCCCTGCCCGGTGAGCATGATGATGCGGCAGTGCGGGTAGCGCGCGCGGGCTTCCTTGAGCACCTCGAAACCGTCCGGCGCCGGCATCACCACGTCGGTGACCACCACCGAGAACTCGCGCGCCTGGAGCTCGCGGATGGCTTCGGTGCCCGACCCGGCGGTGCTCACGTCGAACTGGCCGGTCTCCAGCGCCTGCGCCAGCGTATCGCGCAGGGCGTCGTCGTCGTCCACCACCAGGACCGCGTGCTCAGCCATCGTCGTTGCCCCCCTTCGCGTGCGTCACGGGGAAGGCCAGGGTGAACTGCGTCCCCCGCCCCACCTCCGAACTCACGTCGACGCGACCGCCGTGCAGCTCGACGGTGCGCCGCACCATCGGCAGACCCAAACCCGTGCCGGCCTTCTTGGTGCTGAAGTACGGCTGGAAGACCTTGGCCATGACCTCCGGCGTCATTCCCGATCCGGAGTCGATGACCTGCACGAACACGGTGTCGCCGTCGCGACGGCTGGACACGATCACCTCGTCGCCGCTGTCGCAGGCGTCAGCGGCGTTGCGCACCAGGTTGATGAGTGCAGCCCGCACCTGACCGGCGTCGAGGTCGGCCGAGCCGACGTCGACGCCGGGGTAGAAGCGCAACGAGATGCCGCGGTCGCGCAGTTCGGGCTCGCTGAAGTCCACCACCGACTGCAACAACGCGTTGAGGTCGACCGACCCCGTGTGCAGCTCGGGCATGCGCGCGAAGCGCAGGAACTCTTCGAGGATGTCCTGCAGCCGGCGCACCTCGGCCTCCACCACGGTCAAGCGCTTGTGGGTGCGCCGATCGCGCGGGTCGTCGGAGTCGGTGAGATCCTCGCGGATGAGCTGCAGGTTGAGCCCGATGGTGGACAAGGGGTTGCGGACCTCGTGCGCGAGACCGGCCAGCAGCTCGCCGAGGCGAGCCAGCTGTTCGGTCCGCGACTGCTCACGACTCGGATCCTTGCTCATTCGACGCGGGGAACGCAGCAGTGTCCGAGGGGCGACGCGCCGAGTCAAAGCAATGCGGCGCGGTTCTCGCTCCGCCGGACGGACCGACGGCGCCGGCCCGCGACCGAGAACCGCCTCCGCCGTCGCACGGCGGTCGCGGCCGTCCTACGCTAGGGCCATGGCCCTGCAGCGAGTCGACCTCCGCAACGCCGACCCCGACCACCTGGCGCGCGCCGCGCGGCTCGCCGCCGAGGCGATCGCCGAGGACCGGCTGGTGGTCCTGCCGACGGAGACGGTCTACGGTGTGGCCGCGGACCCGCGCCGACCGAGTTCGGTGGCGCGGTTGGTCGGCTTCAAGGGACGCCCCGATGCACAACCCTTCACCCACCACGTCGCCGAGATCGCCGACGCCGAGCGCCTCGCGGCGCCTCTGAGCGCGCCCGCGCGGCGGCTGGCGGCCCGATACTGGCCGGGGCCGCTGACCCTGGTGGTCGCGGCCCGCGACGGCGGCGATGTCGGCATCCGGCTGCCGGCGCACGACTTCGCGCGGCGCGTGATCGCGGAAGTGGGGTCAAGCCTCTACCTCACCAGCGTCAATCGGTCCGGGGAGGCACCGCTCGTCACCCCCGACGCCATCGCTGCCGGGTTCCGCGACCAGCTCGACATGCTGTGCGACGCCGGCCCACCGCCGCTGAAGCTCTCGTCGACCGTGGTCCGCCTGGGTCGCGGCAGCATCGAAGTCCTGCGCGAGGGCATCCTCACCCGCGACGAGGTGCTGGCCGTCGCCGCCACCACCGTCCTCTTCGTGTGCACCGGCAACACCTGTCGCTCGCCGCTGGCGGAGGTCTTGGCCCGCCGCCTGGCCGCCGAGCACCTCGGCGTCGAGCCGCACGCCGTGGCCGAGCGCGGCCTGCGCTTCGTCAGCGCCGGTCTGGCCGCTGCCTTCGGGGCACCCGCCAGCGAGGGCGCGACCCTGGTCGCCGCCGAGGTGTCGTGCAACCTCGACGGCCACGTGGCGCAACCTCTCAGCCGCGAGCAGGTGCAGCAGGCCTCGCGGGTCTACTGCATGACCGACGCCCACGCGGCGCGGGTGCGCGCTCTGGCACCCGAGGCCGCGGACCGCGTGACCACCCTGCGGCCCGACGGCGGCGATGTCGCCGACCCGTTCGGCGGCAGCACGGCGCAATACCGTTCGACCCGCGAGGAGATCGCGCACGCCCTGGCCGCGCGCTGGGAGGAGATCGCCGACCTCGACCGGTGAGTCGAGCGGCGGCGCTTCACTGGCGCGGACGGTCCGGCCGGCGGCGCCGGCCGTCGCCGCGGCCGCGCACCGCCGCCGCCAGCTCCGGCAGGCGACCCAGGGTGCGTAGGACTCGGGCCCAGCGGCCCCTGTCCATGAGCGGGAACCCCATGTAGTCGCCGCGGCCGACCACGCTCGACGTGATCGCCGAGTTGCCGCCGATGCGCACGTCGGCGTCGATCGACAGATGCCCCCCCACGACGGTGTGCCCGCCGATCTGCGTGCGGTCGCCGACGGTGACGGTCCCGGACAGAGCCGACAGACCGGCGATGGCGACGTGCTCGCCCAGCGCGCAGTTGTGCCCGATGTGCACGAGGTTGTCGATCTTGCAGCCGCGACCGATGCGGGTGATGCCGAGCGCGGCCCGGTCGATGGCAACGTTGGCGCCGATCTCGACGTCGTCCTCGATGCGCACGCTGCCGAGCTGTGGCCACTTGATCCAGGTGCCCGACGCGTCGCGCGCGTAGCCGAAACCGTCGGAACCGACCACCGCCCCAGCCTGCAGGATCACGCGGTCGCCGACGGTGACGCCAGGGTAGAGCACGACGCGCGGGTGCAGCACGCAGTCGCGTCCGACGCTGCAGCCCTCGCCGATCACGACGCCGGCACCGACCACCGTCCCAGGCCCCACCCGGGCATCCCTGCCGATCACGGCGCAAGGCCCCACCTCGACCGGAGCCGCCAGCACGGCGCTAGGGTCGACGCTGGCGGCGGGCGACACGCGGTGCTCGCGCGCGGTCGGCGTCGGGTGGAAGCGCTGGGCGATGCGCGCGAACGCGACATCGACCTGGCGCACGACCACCTGGATCGCCGGCGTGTCGACCAGGTTCTCCACCAGCAGGGCACCGATGTTCGTGGTCCGCACCGCCTCGGTGAGCTTCAGGTCACGCAGGAAGCCGATGCGGTCGGCGCCGGCGAAGCGCAGGTCGCCGACGCCGGCGATGGCGTGCCCGGCGTCGCCGTGCACCTCGCCGCCCACCAGACGCGCCAGGGAGCCCACCGTCTCGGTCGTCGCCGTCTCGGTCATGGCGGTGGATTATGCAGGCGGCGCAAGGCAGCCGCCGCATCGGCCCGCGCGCTTTCGCTGGCCTCGGCGTCGTAGGGGATGCGCCCGCCGCTGGTACGCGACAAGGCGTGCGCTGCAGCGCGTCGCACGCCGAGATCCGCGTCGACCAACAGGTGCGCGAGCAGGTCGCAGGCCGTCGCGTCGCCGCGGCCACCGAGCTCGGCGGCGAGCGTGGTGCGGGCAGGCGGTGCCGCCCGCAGCAGCGTGGCCAGCGCGTCGGTTGCTGCCAGATCGCGTCGCCACAGCGGCAGCACCTCGGCGGCGACGTCGCCGCCGCGTGCCACGACGGCGTCGGCGAAGGCCGCCCACGTGAACGGATCGAGGACCGGCCGCAGCGCGCCGTTCTCGGCCGCAGCGAGCGGACGCTCGGCGGCCACCGCACACAGCGCGCGCGCCACCCGCGGTCCGAACGTGCCGCGCAGAGCTACCGGGCGCGCGCCGTCGCCGCACGCCGCCGCCGCGAGGGCCGCGCCGGTCGGCAGCCGCCCCAGGTCCTCGCGCGGGCTGACGAAGTCCATGCGCAACCGCAGGTCGGCGAGCGCCGGCGGCATCGTGGCCCACACCAGCGGGTCGAGCGCCAGCGCCTCGGCACCGCGCCGATCGCGCACGGCCGGATCCTCGGCGGCCAGGGCCAGCGCTGCCAAGGCCAGCGCCGACTGCGCGTCGAGGCGCAGCAGGCGCTCGGCCGCGGCACGCGCCGCGCCGAGGTCGGGGCTGCGCTGGATCTGCGTCTCGTACAGGGCGCGCAGGGCGCGCCCCTGTTCGCGGAACAGCAGCACGCTGCGCTCGGCGCGCACGCGCGCGGCGTCGAAGTCGAGCACCGCCCGCGGCAGCGCCGCCGCCCCGGGCTGCGGCAACGGCGCTTGCGCCAGGTTGCGCAGGCCGCTCAGCCGGCGCAGGCGTACTTCGCGCCACCGGAGGTCGGCGCTGGCGTCGGCGGCGGCGAGCTCGGCCAGACGCAGGAGGTTGTCCGGCAAGAACCCCAGGCGGGTCTCGCCGCTCCAGTAGTCGAGGCGCTCGAGGAACGGCGCGTCGTCGGTGAGCACCTGAGCGCTGCCGAGCGCCGGAGCGGCGCTGGCGTCGGCACACACCAGGGCGGCCAGCAGATCCTGCACACCAACGACTCCGGCGTCGTGCAGCGCGGCGACGACGTCGCCGGACAGGTTCCGCAGGCGCGCCTCCGCCTCGCTCGGGTCGGGCAGGTGCGGCGTGCGGGAGCCGACCACCAGAGTCGATTGGTCGACGAGCCACACCGACACGTGCGGAAACGCGCACACCACGGTCTGGAGCAGCGTGTCGAACATCGTGCGCGGCATGGCGTGCGACGGCAGCCACTGCACCAGCAGGCCGCGGTCGCTCAGCGCGCGCCGCGCCAGCGCATAGAACTCGGCCGAGTAGAGCGACGACGTGCCGGGCGCGTACGGGAGGAGCGGCTCCATCGTCACCAGATCGAGGCTGGCCGGTGCACAGCGCGCCAGGTAGGCGCGGCCGTCGGTGACGTGCAGGTGGACGCGCGGGTCGCGCGCGAAGCACGGCGGGCGGCCGTCGGCGACCGGGCCGTCCGCGGTGAACACCGGCGCGACGCGCACGACCGCCGGGCTCAACTCGACGACGTCGACGGCCTGCGGATCGGGCCAGGTGCCGACCGCTTCCAAGGTCGTACCGGTGCCGAGAGCGATCACCGCCACCCGGCGCAAGCCCGTGCGCAGCAGGAACGGGAGATGGCCGAGCACGCGCATGTAGGCGGTGCTGGGCCCGGTCTCGGTAGCGCGGAACTCGTCCGTGAACAGCACCATGCTGTGGCCGCGACGGTCGTAGGCGACCGACGCCGTGAGCGTGGCGTCGACGGCGTGGGTCAGGTGCCGGTAGACCAGCGGGCGGTCGTAGCGCGCGCCGAGGGCCGGCGGCCGTGGCGCCAGCGGCGTGCCCGCACCACTGACGCCGAGGAGCGCCAGCACGGCCAGCACCACCGCCGCCGCCGATGTCCCCGCCCAACCGACGGAGCGCCGCCAGAGCAAGAGAACCAGGCAGCCCAGGACCGCGGGCACGGCGGCGAAGTACGCCGACGGCAAGAGCCACGGCAGCAGGTGCCCGACCAGCAGCGCGCCTGCCAGCTCGCCCAGCCCCTGCGCGCCGAACAGGGCGCCGGCCAAGGCGCCGCGCGTTTCCGGGTGCAAGGCGGGCGCCAGCAGCAACGGCACCAGTGCGCCGAGGAAGACGCACGGCAAGGCAGCGGCGATGCTGGCGCCGAGGAAAATGCGACCGTGCATGCCCGCGGTGGTGTCGACGGGGAGCCGCATCAGCGCCGGCGTGCCCCACTCGTGCAGGCCGAGGCTGGCAGCCAGCAACGCCAGGAGCGCCGCCAGGAGCGGCGCCCGCGCGCCGGCCAGTCGCGCCAGCAGCGGCGTCACCAACGCGGCACCGACGGCGTTCCACAGCAGCACGGCGGCGACCACGCCCGCCAGCGTCGGCTGGAAGCCCTCGAGGAAGAACGGCAAACGGCGCAGCCACAGCACCTCGCAGCCCAGCAACAACGCGCCGCCGCCGAAGGCCAGGCCAAGATCGCCGCGTGCCGGTTGCAGACGCGGCGGCGGTGGCAGGGACAGGCCCACGGCCGCGTCGCGGCCCGCGCTGCGCGCCGCGAACAGCACCGTCGCCGCCGCCAGCAGGTAGGCGAGCCCGCCGAGCTGGCCGCTGCGCAGCAGACCCATCTCCGGCACGCAGACGTTGCCGCCGAGGAAGGCACCGGCCATCGCCCCCGCCAGGTTGCTCGCGTTCAAGAGCCCGTTCCGCCACCCGGTGCGCAGGGTGCCCGCGGCACGCGGCAGTGCCGCGAACAGCAGGGGAAAGGCGACGCCCATACCCAAGGCGGGCAAACCGGGCACCAGCAGCAGCGCCGCCTGCGCCCAGCCGGCCGGCAAGGTGGGCCGCGCCCGCAGGAGCGGCTCGGCCAGGAAGCCCGACAGCGCCACCAGCAGGTAGAGCCGCCCCGCGCACAGCAGCGGCCGCACCGTGGCCGCCCGCCAGCGCGCCGCGAGGAAGCCACCGCAGCCGATTCCCGCCAGGTAGACGCCGAAGACCTCGCCGAGGGCCGCCGCGGTGTTGCCGAGCAACAAGCCGTACCGCCGCAGCCAGGCGAGTTCGAGCAGCAGGCCGCCGAAGCCGGTGAGGAACGCGGCTAGGGGCAGCACGATCGGCCGCACCGCGCGCCGTTCACCGCGGCAACCCCTCTTCCTGCCGGATGACCTCGAGGGCGTCTTCGGGAGTCTCGGCCTCGAGCAAGCGGGCACGCACCGCCGGACGCGACAGCAGCCGGGCGATCTCCGCCAGGGTCTTGATGTGCAGCAGTTTCTGGTCGCGCGGGATCACCAGGCAGACGATGATCCGGGCCGGTTGTCGGTCGAGCGCCTCGAACGGCACCCCACGGCGCGACAGCCCCAAGACGCCGACCACCTTCGGGATACCGTCGACCGCGGCGTGCGGGATGGCGATTCCGTGTTCCATGCCGGTGGTCATGCTGCGCTCGCGCGCGGCGAGCGCCTCCTGCACTCCCGCCAGACGTTCCCGCGACCACCGTCCGTGGGCCGAAGCCGCCTCGGCCAACGCAGCGATCGCCTGCCACTTGTCGTCGGACTCGAGGGGCAGGAGGACGAGGTCGGCGGACAGGAGCTCCGAAAGCTTCATGCGACGGCGAGGCCATGCAAACGGCTCGCGAATGGCTGCGCAAACGGAAAGGGCCAAAAGCGCGCTTTCCTGCGGAGCGTCGGAGAAATAAAAGCCTCACCCTGCCCGTCGGAGCGCCGACCCACGGCGACGTTACCGGCGACCACGGGTCGGTTCGTCTACAGCTCCGCGGAACACACAAGCAGCATGGCAGGTCGCGCGCTCCTTTCCTCGCCCCGGCACGGTCACGGTCTCGACGCGCCGCGCGGTCGGCCTCGCCCGTGGGCAGGCGTTCCCCTGGCGTTGGCGCTGGCCGGGGCGCTCGTCGCGCAACCCGGTCAACAGCAACCGACCACGCCGCTCCTGCGCACGGAAGGTGACCACTACGTGCTGTCCTTCAACGAGCGCGAAGGCCTGCCGGTCCGCGACTTCATCAAGATGGCCGAGCAGGTCACCGGGCGGAACTTCATCTACAACGAGACGGAGATCAGCCAGGGCGACCCGAATGCCAACAAGATCAACTTCATCGGCACCAAGCGCATCCTGAAGGAGGAGTTCTTCGCCTTCTTCCAGACGCTGCTCTACGTCAAGAACCTGGCCTGTGTGGTCCGTGGCAAGGGCAACACCGAGATCATCGAGATCATCAACCTGAACGGGCCCAAGCGCACCGAGGCGACTTCGGGCGCGGCCTACGTGCAGCCGGAGAAGCTCGCCGACTACGCCGCCCAGACCGGGGTCAACATCATGACCGCGGTGCCGGTCGAACACGTGCGCGCCACCATGGCAGCGCAGACCCTGCGGCCGTTCTTCGCCGGGTCCGGCGGCACCCAGCTCAACATCGGCACTGCCGGCAACGAGCGGGTCATCCTCCTGCAGGGCTTCGCGCCGCAGGTGGTCAACGCCTACGAGCTGATCAAGCTGGTCGACCAGCCCGACCGCGCGCCCGACCAGGAGTTCAAGGTGATGCAGCTCGAGCACCACTCGGCGGAGGAACTGGTGCCGCTCCTCGAGCAGATCCTGTCCGACCGCGGCCGCCCGGGTGGCGCCGCCGAGGGCGCCGGCGGCGGCGTCATCCCCGGCCAGCAGACGCAGATCAAGATCCTGGCGCACACGGCTCTCAACGCGGTGATCCTGTCGGGCACGCGCGAGCAGGTGCTCGAGGCCATGAGCCTCATCGTCAAGATGGACCAGCCGGTGGAGCAGGCGCAGGAGGACACCCACGTGGTGCACGTGCGCAACGTCGAGGCCAAGGCGCTGCGCGACACCCTGAGCCAGTTCCTGCAGGAGGACCAGACGGCGCAGCAAGCGGCGCAGGCCGGCCAGACCCAGGTCGCCGGCCAGCGGCGGCCGCGCCGCACGGTCGTCTACGCGCACGAGCCGAGCAACAGCCTGCTGATCTCCGGCACTGCCACGGCAGTGGATTCGGTGAAGCGCGTCATCGACAAGCTCGACACCCGCCAACCACAGGTCCTCATCGAAGCGGCTGTCGTCGAGCTGTCGACCACCGACGCCATCCGCTTCGGCATCGAACTGGCGGGGCTCGACATCGCCAACGACAACTTCAGGCGCCCCTTCGGCGTGACCTCGTTCGGGCTGTCGACGTTCACGGACACCGACGGCAACGGCCTCCCCGACACCCGCCTGCCCGACTTCGAGAACCCGCTGCGCGGCGTCACCGGCGGCATCATCGCCTCGGACGACTTCGCCATTCCGGTGCTGCTCAACGCGCTGGACTCCGACAGCCGCGCCAACATCCTGTCGCTGCCGAGCGTGGTGGTGAACAACAACGTGACGGCGACGGTGTCCAACAAAGAGGTGCGGCCGACGCAGCAGGTGAACCAGGGCACGGCGACCACCAGCACGGGCGCCGGCGCCGACAAGGAAGCCGGTATCGAGCTGTCGATCTCGCCGTCGATCTCCAGCAACAACTACCTGCGCCTCAACGTCACCCTGACCGTCAGCCGGTTCACCACAGCCTTCGATCCGACGGCAGTGACCGCCGGCGTGCAGGTGCAGCGCAAGATCCAGACGGCCGTCACCATCCCGAGCGGTTCGACCATGGTGCTCGGCGGCGTGATCCAGGACACCCAGTCGGAGAGTGACGACGGCGTGCCGTTCCTCAAGGACATCCCGATCCTCGGCTGGCTGTTCCGCAGCTACAGCAAGGCGAACGACAAGACCAACCTCTACTTCTTCCTCACCCCCAACATCCTCGACGAGACCGACTTCTCCGACCTGTCCGAGATCAGCTTCCGCCGAAAGATGGAGGCCGCTCAGTACATCGGCCACCGCCGCATGCAGATCGTCGACCACAAGTGGCGCGAGCCGACCCTGGCGCAGCGCCTCGAGGACAGCGGCACCACCATCGACGACATCGACCAGTATGGTGGCTTCGAGATCCCGGTCTATCAACGGACGCCGCAGGGCACGTCGCAGCAGCCGCCGCTGCCGCCGCGCGAGCGCGACTCCCTCGTGGGCCCGAGGCAGCGCTGAGACCAACGATGCTGATCCAAGACCGAATCCGCGAGGGCCTGCTGCGCAAGGCCGGGCTGACCGACGAGCAGATCGCCAAGGCGATCACCGAGGAGCGCGAGACCGGCAAGTCGCTCGACCAGATCCTGGTGGCGCGCAGCTTCATGCCGGAGATGAAGGTGCTGGAGATGTTCGGCGACATGCTGGGCATCGAGGTGCGGACCGGCATCGAGTCCACCAAGGTGCCGGGCGACTTCATCCAGAACGTGCCGGTGCAGTTCGCGCGCAGCAGCCACCTCGTGGCCCTCGAGCAGGCGGGCAACGTGCTGCGCGTCGCCACCTGCCGTCCGCTCGAGGTGCAGCCGATGGACGACCTCGCCACGATGATGGGCTGCGAGGTCGAGCCGGTCCTGTGCCCGAAGTCGGAGATCACCAGCCTCATCAACCGCGCCTACCGGCACAAGGCCGACGGCGTCGACGAGGCGATGGTCGAGATCGAGGAGCAGGACATCGTCGGTCTGGCCAACGCCGTCGAGGAGTCGGAAGACCTGCTGAACGTCGCCAACAAGGCGCCGATCATCAAGCTGGTCAACATGCTGCTGTTCCAGGCGTTGAAGCTGCGCGCCTCGGACATCCACCTGCAGCCGTACGTCGACCGCCTGCAGGTGCGCATGCGCATCGACGGCGTGCTCTACGACACCGAGGCCATCCCCAAGAAGGCGCAGGAGGCGATCATCTCCCGCATCAAGGTCATGGGGAAGATGGACATCGCCGAGCGCCGCCTGCCGCAGGACGGCCGCGCTTCCATCCGCATCGGCGACGGCGACGTCGACGTGCGCATCTCGTGCCTGCCGGTGCAGAACGGCGAGCGCATCGTCTTCCGTATCCTCGACAAGACCACGAAGGTCTACAGCGTCGACCAGATCGGGCTGACCGACGAGCAGCAGAAGACGATCCGTCGCTACATCAACTACAGCCACGGGATCATCTTCGTGACCGGGCCGACCGGCTCGGGCAAGACCACCACCCTCTACGCCTGCCTCGACGAGATCAACGCACCCGAGCTCAACATCCTCACCATCGAGGACCCGGTCGAATACAACCTCGACGGCATCAGCCAGGTGATGGTCAACACCAAGAAGGGCCTCACCTTCGCGGCCGGCCTGCGCTCGTTCCTGCGCCAGGACCCCGACGTGATGATGGTCGGTGAGGTGCGCGACGGCGAGACCGCGGACATCGCCATCCGCGCCGCGCTCACCGGCCACTTGGTCTTCTCGACGGTGCACACCAACGACTCGGCGTCGACGGTGACGCGCATGCTCGACATCGGCGTCGAGCCCTACCTGGTGTCGTCGTCGGTGCTCCTGGTCATCGCCCAACGCCTGGTGCGGACGATCTGCCCGGCGTGCAAGATCACCCTCGACAAGGTCGACGACAAGGTGAAGTTCCAACTCGAGGACCTGCGCCTCGACCCGAACCAGTTCAAGCAAGGCATCCAGGTCGGCCAAGGCTGCCACGAGTGCTTCAACTCGGGCTTCTCCGGCCGCACCGCCATCTACGAGCTGATGCCGATCGACGGCATCATCCAGGAGCAGATCGTCAACAAGGCCTCGGCCAGCGAGATCAAACGCGGCGCCCTGCAGCGCGGCCTGCGCACCCTGCGCATGGACGGCATCGACAAGGTCCTGCACGGCATCACCACCCCCGAGGAGGTGTTGCGTGTCACCCAGATGGACGTGATGTGAGCACGCGTTCGGTGACCTGACAGAGCACCATGCCGATCTTCGAATACAAGGCCGTCGACAACGCGCAGAAGCCGAAACGCGGCATCGTCGACGCCGATTCGCCGCGCGAAGCGCGCGAGAAGCTGAAGACGCAGCAGCTCTACGTCACCGACCTGACGGAGGCCAAGCGCGGCCGGCAGCGCCGGCTGCAGATCAAGGGCGTCACCGGCGTCGACTTCCCCAACAAGCAACGCACCGAGCAGATCGCCGCCGTCACCCGCCAGATGGCGTCGCTGCTCGCCGCGGGCATCCCGCTGGCGGAGGCCCTGCGCATGGTCATCGAGCAGTCGCCGGACAAGCGCATCGAGGCCACGTTCCGCGACATCCGCGAGAAGGTGACCCAGGGCCTGAACTTCGGCGACGCCGTCACCACCCACCCCGCCTACTTCACCAGCCTCTACTCCAACATGGTGAAGGCGGGCGAGTCGTCGGGCGCGCTCGACAAGGTGATGGCGCGCCTCGCCAACTTCCTGCAGGCGCAGACCCGGCTGCGCAACAAGGTGGCGGCAGCGATGACCTACCCGGCGATCATGGTGATCGTCGGCATCCTGGTGGTCGCCATCCTGATGTACTTCGTGGTGCCGAAGATCACGCAGCTGATCCGCGCCCGTGACCAGGAGCTGCCGCTGCCGACCGAGATCCTGATCATCACCAGCAACATCGTGGTCAACTACTGGTGGCTGATCATGATCGGCCTCTTGCTGGTGACCATCGCCTTCCAGCTCTTCGTCAACTCCGAACGCGGACGGCTGATCTGGGACCGCTTCCGGCTGAAGGTGCCGGTCCTCGGCGACCTTCTGCGCAAGCAGGCCGTGGCACGCTTCGCCACCACGCTGGCCACCTTGTTGCGCTCGGGCGTCCCCGCGCTGCAAGCGATCAACATCACCAAGGAAGTCGTCGACAACCGCATCCTGGTCGACGCCCTCACCAAGGTGCACGACCAGGTGCTCGAGGGCGCCGACATCTCGACGCCCATGAAGACCACCGGGGTTTTCCCGCCGATGGTGTCGTACATGGTCGGCGTCGGCGAGCAGGCCGGCAACATCGAGGAGATGCTCGAGCGCGTCGCCGAGACCTACGACGAGGAAGTCGACCTGGCGACGTCGCGACTGACTTCGGTGATCGAGCCGCTGATCATCGTCATGCTGGCCGTGGTCGTCGCCGGCATCGTCATCGCCATCGTGCTGCCGCTGCTGCAGCTGCAGCGGGCGAACTGACCTCTCCGGCGGCAGGCAGGGCCGACCCGGGCGAAAGACGCCACCGTCGCATGGGCCCTCGCGCCGCCGGGCGTCCCGGGCCTACGGGCCGAAGCTCCCGGGGGCGACTCCGGCAGCCGAACTTCCCAGAAGGGGCGTGGCCGGAGGCGGGCCCCTCGTGGGACGTTCGGCCCAGAGGCCGGTTTGACGATGCGCCCACGCCATCGGCCGCCGAAGACCCGGGAAGGAAAGCGGCCGGACGACCGTCCCAGGGGCGTGTGCCCTTTCGCCGCGAGTTCCTGCGAGCGACAATGTCGCCCGACGCACGCCGTGCCAAAATTCTCGGGCGCAGGAACGCGGATGGTTCGCGGTGCCGGCCCGGAGGAAACACGTATGCAAACCGAATCGAATCGTCAACGTCAGCGCGGCTTCACCCTGGTGGAGGTGATGGTCGTCATCGTCATTCTCGGCATCCTCGCCACCATCGTCGGCCGCAACGTCATCGGCGCTTCCGATACCGCGCGCATCGAGTCGGCCAAGATGCAGGTGCTCGAGCTGAAGAAGGTGGTCGACAGCTTCTACGTCACCAACGCGCGCATGCCGGACGACTGGAACCAGCTGATCGAGAAGGACTCCACCGGCAAGAAGTACCTCGACGGCAACGAGCCGCCGGTCGACCCCTGGGGCAGCGAGTACATCCTGCAGCGCGGTGACCGTGCCAACGAGATGGTGATCGTGTCGCTGGGCCCGGACCGCCAAGAGGGCTCCGAGGACGACATCACGTCCGAGAACGCGCGCAGCCGCGCGAAGCAGTGAGCCGCACGCGCGACAACGCTCGCGACCGCGCGCACGGCCCCGCCGGCGGCTTCACCCTCATCGAGCTGATGATCGTCGTGGCCATCGTCGGGGTGGTGGTCCGCATCGCGCTGCTGAACATGGGCGCCTTCGTGCCGGCGACCATCCTCAACGGCGAGTGCAAGCAGATGCGCGCCCACCTCGATTTCCTGCGCTCCGAGGCGCGCTTGCGCAGCCAGTGGTGCGCGCTCGAGCTCGACCTCGACAACCACCGCTACCGCTACGTGCTGGCGCCCGAACGGAAGCTGGCGTCCTACGAGGAGGACGTCAAGGAGCTGCCGCTTTCCTGGACGCCGCTCGACGACCGCGCGCGCTTTGCCGGCGTGGCGGTCCCCAGCCGGCCGGCGATCGAGCACGGCATCTACCGCATCACCTTCGACGAGAACGGCAGCACCGGCGACATCGCCATCTTCTTCAAGCTGCCGGACGAACAGAACGAGTACATGTGGACGCTGCAGCTGCGCGGGCTGACGGGGCGCACCGACATCCGGAAGAGTGTCGAGGGCAAGCGCTTTCTGCTGGAGGAGCTCAATGAGTCGGCGTTCTGACCCGACCTCGACGCCGGCGAACCCTGCCGAGTCGGGATTCACCCTCATCGAGGTGATGGTGGCGATGACCATCCTCGCCATCGTGCTGCTCGGCTTCCTGTCGACTCGCTCGCAGGCGCTGGCGGACGCCATCCAGGCGCGCAATTGGCGCCTGGCACGCTCGATCGCCGAGGAGCAGCTCAGCAAGCTGCAGGCCGGCGCGCACGAGGTGCGGCCGGAGCCCTCCCCGATCGACGTGGACGGCTACCCGGGCTTCCGCTTCGTGGTGCTGATCGGCGAGCAGGCGATCGCCAACGCCGAGGCCGAGATCGACAGCCAGGTCGCCGACAACGACGGTAGCAGCACCGACCGCCGGCTCTGGCAGCGCGAGCGCGACGACCTGCGCACCGCGCGGCGCAAGGGCATCAACCTGGACGACTACCGCCGGCAGCAGTTGCAGTCGGAGAACGACGCCAACACGGTGCCGAGCGAGGACGACTTCGAGGAAGTCGCGGTCATCGTCTACTTCCCCAACGTCAGCTTGGCGGAGGACGTCGATCGTGACGAAGAGACATTCACGCTGAAGGCCAGAGTCTCGACCCTGGCCATCAACGGCCTCACGCCGGATCAGGCGGATGGTCTCGCAGCACAGAAGGGCCTCACCACCGAGGGCGGCGGCGACGCCGGCGGCGGCGCGTCCCTCACAGCCGGAGGATCGAACAGTGGCAAGTGATCGCAATCGAGTCAGTGACGGCGCCCGGCGCGCTCGCCAGCGCGGCTTCACCCTCATCGAAGTCCTGCTGGCAGTCGGCATCACCGCCATGGTGATGCTCACCGTCCACATGACCTTCATGGGCACGATCCAAGCGAGCGTCGAAATGGAGTCGCTGTCCGAAGATCGCGAACCCGGGCCGCGCATCCTGGCCATGGTCGAACGCGACCTGAGCGCGCTCTGGTACACCAGCATCAAGAAGAACAAGGTGCTGCGCGGACGCAATCTCGACATCGCCGGCTCCCCCGCCGATCGCATCGACTTCCTCACCACGACCGACGCGACGAGCATCGTCCTCGACAACATCGGCAAGCCGCGGCGGGCGACCATCTGCGAGGTCGGCTACTGGCTGCGCCAGAACCCCGACAACCCGCAGCTCCTCGAGCTGTGGCGGCGAGAAGATCCGATGGTCGACGACAACTTGAGCACCGAGGGGCAGTTCCAGCTCGTGCACGACCGCATCCGGAGCTTCAACATCAAGTACTACGCGACGCTGGGCTACGAGGCGGAAGAGCTGCAGGAGTGGGATTCGAGCATCGACGACACCTTGCCGCGCCGGATCCTGGTCGAGTTCACCCTCGAGCGCAAGATCGCCAACCGCAACCGGACGACGGGCGAGGTCGCCGACGACGGGCCGGTCGAGCGCACCTACACGCGCCACATCGTCCTCGACCCACGCTTCCCTGAGATCCTCAAGCCGGGCGTCGCCCTGATGGCCACGCGTCCCGGCAAGCCGACAGCGGCCAGCGGTGGGCCCATCGGTGGTGGCGGCGGCGCGACGGGAGCAGGTGGCGGCGGCGGCGCCATCGGCAACGCCGGCAGCGTCGAAACCAGCGTCGGGATCGGCCGCGGCGGCGACAGTCGGGGCGGTAACCGCGGCGGCAATCGGGGTGGGCCACCTGGCGGAGGACAGGGCCCGCCTCGCGGCGGCCCCCCCATCAACATCGGCGACCTGCTGCGCGGTGGCGGCGGAGGCCGCGGCGGCGGCGGCGGCGGCGGCGGCTTCTTCGGCGGCGGTGCGGGCGGCGGCGGCGGCCGCGGCCGCTGAACGGAACCTGTCGCCCTTCTCGCGGCCCACGATCCCGGCCGAACCCCGAGCGGACTCAGCGGCGCTTCAGCACGGTGCCGAAGTCGCTCGCCGCGACCACCACGAACAGACGACGCACGTCGGCGAGGAAGCGCGCATCGAACTGTAGGTTCGTGTACCAGGCATCGGCACGGCCGGGTTCGTCGGGATTGGCCAGCAGCACCAAGCGCCGCAGAGCGCGCGGATCGCCGGCCTCACCGAACCACGCAGCACGAATCTGCGGGCAACGGTCGAGCACCTTGCCGGCGAGGAAAGGATCGGTGACCAGCGGGCGCTGGCCCGCCGTCCAAGCCAGCAGCGGATCCTCGCACAGCGTCGGCGCCGGCGGCTGCGCCCTCAGGACTTGGGCAGCGACTGCCAGCTGCGAGCGCGGCAGGGGCGTCTCGTCGCCGCAGGGGACGCGCAGCGCGGGGCGGCCCAGCAAGGCGGCGAAGGCGAGGACCACGACGCCCCACCAACCCGCGAGGCACGGCGCGGCCGCCCGGGCGACGACCACCGCTGCCGCCAGACACGCCTCGAACAAGTGGTTCAGCTCGGTGCCGTGGCTGCCGTACTCCACGAACGCGCGCGCCAGCGCCGCCAGCAGCCACACGTCGACGGGGTCGGCCCGCCAGCGTACGGCCCGCCCGAGCGCCAGGAGACCACCGCCGACGAGCAGCAGGGCCGACAAGGAGTCGCATGCCAGGTCGCGTCCGAAGTGTGCGACCTGCTGGCCGAGGCTGCGTCCGGGCCTCGCGTCGAAGAGGGCGTAGCGCAGGCCGTTGCCGGCGAGGTCCCAGCCCAGCAGCCCGTGCGCCACCGCGTAGACCAGCACCGACCCACCGGCGCACAGGCCCAACAACGCCAACGCCGATCCGATCTGCCGGCGGCGCAACGCCACCGCCAGCGCGGCGACCCCGGCCGCGCACGGCGCCGTGAGCTTGGTGAGAAAGGCCAGAACGAACACCGGCGCGGCAGCGGCGGGGCGCAAGCGACCGCCCATCGCGAAGACCGCTGCCGCGGCCAGCGCCAACGCGGCACCCCGCGGGTCGTCGATGCACTTCATCATCGCCGCGGTGACCGGCGTCGCGCACGCCGCCACCGCCGCGCCGATCAGCGCGGCGTCCCAGCGCAGGCGCAGGCGACGCAGCAGGACGACGACCCCGGCGAGGCACGCCAGCACCTCGACGCGCACCAGGGCGCGGATCGACGGCACCAGAGTCAGACCGCTGCCGGGCAGGATCGAATACGGCAAGAAGGCGAGCGGCTGGTAGAAGGTGCAGTAGACGAGGTCCGTGCTCTGCTCGTGCGGGTAGACGACGCCCTGACGCGCGAGTTCGGCGAGCGTCACGTAGACGCCCACGTTGTGGTCGAGGGCGCACACCGGCAACAAGCGGCCCCCCAGCACGAAGACCGTGGCGACGAAGAACACGGACGCCGCCACCCAGGCCGGCCAGGCCGGGCCGCGCCACGCGCTCACAAGGCGCGTCCCAGCACCTCACGACCCTGTAGGTATGGGCGCAGGACGGCAGGGACGCGCACCCGCCCATCACCGAGCTGATGCACCTCGAGCAGCGGGATGAGGATGCGCGGGCTCGCGACCACGGTGTTGTTCAGCGTGTGGCAGAAAGCGACCTTCTTGTCCGCGCGCCGGTAGCGCATGTTCAGGCGCCGCGCCTGGAAGTCGTGGAAGCGCGACGCCGAGTGCGTCTCGCCGTAGGCGCCGCGCGACGGCATCCATGCCTCGATGTCGTACTTCATCACCTGCGGGATGCCGAGGTCGCCCCCGCACACCGAGACCACGCGATAGGGAAGCTCGAGGGCCTGCAGCAGCTCCTCCGAGTTGCGCAAGATGTCGGCGTGGTGCTGCTTGCTCCGGGCCTCGTCGGCTACGTCGATGACGACCTGTTCGACCTTGTGGAACTGGTGGACTCGGTAGAAGCCCTTGGTGTCGCGGCCGTAGGTGCCGGCCTCGCGCCGGAAGCAGGCCGAACGAGCGACGTAACGCTTGGGCAGATCGGCCTCGTCCAGGATCTCGTCGCCGTGGATCGACGTCACCGGCACCTCGGCGGTACCGATGAGGAACAGCTCGTCGCGCTCGCAGGCGTAGGTCTGCTCCTCCCCGCCGGGGAAGAAGGCCGTGCCCTGCATGGCGTTGCGGCGCACCAACAGCGGCGGGTCCACCGGGTTGAAGCCACGCGCCACCATGTGGTCGACGGCCAGACGGAGAACGGCGTCGTGAAGCAGCGTGAGGTCGGAGAACAGCAGGTAGTTGCGCGAACCCGCCAGCTCGGCGGCGCGCTTGACATCGAGCCAGCCCTGCGCCTCCGCCAGGTCGTCGTGGGCGCGCACGGGGAAGCCCGGGTCCTTCACCTCGCCGACGCGGCGCACCTCGACGTTCTCGCTGTCGTCCTTGCCCTCGGGCACCTCCGGATCGGGCACTTGCGGCAGCAGGAGCAGCTGGCCGCGCAGATCGAGCTGCAGGTTCTTCTCCTGCTCCTCGAGCACCTGCAGCTTGCTCTTGAGCTCCCGCTGCGCAGCCAGGTACGCCTCGCGTTCGGCGTCGCCGAGCTTGCCCATGTGCTTGCCGGAACTCTTCTGCTCGGCACGCAGCCTGTCGATCTGCGGAATGAGCTCGCGCACCCGGCGGTCGAGTTCCAGCACCGAATCGACGACCGCAACGCGGTCGGGGAAGCGCTTCTTGAGCGCGCCGGCCTTGACCACCTCCGGCTGCTCGCGGATCAGCTTGACGTCCAGCATGTCGAGCACGCGAGCATACGAGACCGGCGTGCGAGTTCCGCGCGGCAAACCCCGCTGGCGAGGCCGCCTACTTCCAGGCCGAATCGATCTTGCCGAACAGCTTGGCCTTCGGTGCCCTCAAGCCGACGAAGCCGGTACCCGGCGGGGTGAACCGCAGGAGAGTGACCTTCTCCTTGGCCCCCTTCACCACCGGGAACATCGGGCAGTAGTAGCCGACGCCGGGGAACTCGGTGTTCAGCTTGGTGGCGATCTCGGCGTCGGGCACCGGCCCCAGGGTCCCCTGCGACTTGGCACCGCGCCCCTTCTCGTCCTTGGCGAAGAACACGTCGATCTCCGGCACGCAGCCGTTGAGGTGCGCGTAGTGCTCGCCGGCGACGCCGAGCACCTTGATCTTGTGCGTGTTGACCTCCACGTCGGCGCCGCTGCCACCGCGCTCGAACTCGAAGCGGAACGGCGCGCCGACCGTCAGGACCGTGTTCTCGCCCTTCTTCACCGTGATCAACGCGCTGGCACCGCGCAGGATGTCGGCCGTGCTCCACACGTTGCCCTTCGACTCGCCGATGCGCCCGAAGTCGATGGCGTAGACCCCCGCCGGCACTTCCACCGGCTTGCCGCCGGCCAGGTTGAACGCGGCGACCTTCAGCTCGCCCTCGCCCCGCACGACCAGACACTGCACCGCCGTCGAACGCGGGCCGGTCCACTTGAGCTGCAACGTCCCCGTCTCGAGGAACTCGGGGATCACCGGCCGGGCACTCACCGCCGCGCCTTCCTTGGCCGCCCGCAAGTGGAACCACTTGTCACCGATTCTGGCGTAGGCGGAGAACGGCTGGATCGGGCCCTTCTTGCCGATCTGCATGCTGTCGTAGCCAGGCACCGCCGTCGTCTCGCCGATGGAAACGGTGGGCACCTGCAGCCCGAAGGCGTAGGGGTCCGGATTCAGCAAGCGACCGTCGCCGTTGCTGTCGTACAGCGTGACCTCTTCGCCGTTGACCTCGGCCTTGTAGCTGGCCGCGCTCTTGTAGTAGAGGAGCGCCCGCTTGTTGTCCGACTGCAGGTTCTGCTCGAGCCCCATGAACGGCTCCTTGTCGGTGCCGAGGAAGAACCACATCGCGTACGGCTTCGACTTCTGCTCGTCCAGGTAGAACGAGCTGGGCTTCGGCTTGTTGGACGGGGTGATCTGGGTGCCCTTCTCCACGACGTCGTCCGCGGTCGGCGAAACGTAGTACTTGCCACCGATGTGCGCGGCGTACAGCGGCGAACCCTGGAAGTACGCGAGCTGCTTCGAAGTCTCCTCCAGGAGTTCGACCACTTGCCAGTTGGGCATGACCGCGCCGCCTTGGATGAAACAGTCCTGGATCTCACTCTTCATCGCCTCGAAGCGCAGGTCGGCGACGATCTCCGGCGCCTTGGGGTCGACCACCGCGTCGACGCCGCGTGCGTCGCCCGCCACCCCTTTGGCCTCGCGCTCGGCCGCCACCTTCTCGGCCGCGGCCAGGTCACCCTTGGTGGAGTTGAGCCAGGCGATGTTCTTCTTGTAGGTGTCCTCCTCGGTGAAGCCCCAGGACTCCCTGTGCTCCTTGTAGCGCTCGAGGGCGAACACCGCGTCCTTGCGCTCCTGCAGGGTGATGTCGGGCAGCGACGTCAGCGCCACCGCGACGTTCTCCCACGCTTCGGCCGCGTACAGCCCATGGCCCAGCTTCTCGTAGGTGTCGGCCAGCTTCCACAGGGTCTCGCGGGCGGCGTCCAGGTCCTGCCTGCGCTTCGCGGCGCTCGCTTCCGCCAGGTTGCGCTGCGTCGTCTCCAGCGCCTGCTGGTTGATGTCGAGCTGCTTGAGGATCGTGGCGTCGATGCTCGCGTAGTAGCGCTCGACCTTGTCGAGCGTCGGCGTGTCGAAGACTCGCTTCCAACTGGCCAGCAGGATGTCCATCTGCTCGCGCGCCTTGTTCGATCCTTCCGGCGTGCCGTTGCGCCACTCGCGCGCCAGGCCGTAGTAGAACGCGAGCACCGAGCGCCCGTGCGCGCGCAGCGAGCGATCGAGCAGCTTGTCGTCCTTGAACTGCTGCGCCTTCTGGAAGTCGGCAACGAACTGCGCGTAGCCCGCTTGCGCGCGTCCGAACGCTGCCAGCGTCAGGAGGAGGATCAACGACAGTGCGCGGCTCACCATGCCCCGGATTCTAGGGCGCCAGGGCTGCCCGAGAACCCTGGAAGTGGCGCCCGGCACACCGCGAACCGCCGCCCGCCTGCGGCGCGGAGTCAGCGGCCCCGCATGTCGCGACTCTTGCGGTCCAGGAAGCGACGCTCGGCGGGCGTGAGCGCGCTCAGCCCTTCTCGGTGCACCTTGTCCAGCAAGCGGTCGAGGGTCTCGCGCTGCGCGACGGCGTCCTCCTCGACGCGTCGTTCCCGCCACTGCGACATCCGGTCCACGACCCGGGCCGGATCGAGGCGGTAGCGGTACGTCAGGAAGCCCCAGAGAGCCCCGCCGAGGTGGCAGCCGTGTGCGACCCCGCCGGCCCCGAACAGCAGGTTCGCGTACAGTTCGTACGCGCCCAGCGCCACCAGCACCCACGCCAAGACCTGCATCTGCACCGGGAACGCCACCAGCCAGACGGTGGCGCGCGGGCTCATGCACGCTGCGTAGACGAGCGTCGCGTAGCAGGCGCCGCTGGCTCCGATCACCAGCACGTCCGCGCTCTGCAGGAACAGAAGACGAATGCCCACCTCCACCAGCGCGCCGACGACCCCTCCCACGAGGTAGATCGCGAGGAACCGCCGCTTCCCCACTCCGGCCTCGACCCAGGTGCCGAAGAAGTACAGGCACAGCATGTTGAAGAGGAAGTGCGTCGGCGGCACGAACGCGTGCACGAACTGGTACGAGACGAGCCGCAGCAGGCCGAGGCCGAAGCCCTCGGCCAAGTTGGGCCCACTGACCCCGAACCAGCGCGGCAGCAGGCCGGGGTCATGGGTCACCCCGACCACCACGGCGTGGACCACGAACACGATCGTGTTGGCGATCAACAGCCACCGCACCCCCGCCGTCAGCGACGGCCACCGAAAGCTGCGCTCGTATTCCATGTCGTCGGGTCCGTCTCGGGCCGGCTTCGGCTACATTGCCGCGCGGCCTCACGAGATCACAACGTGCCCGCGCGCATCATCGATGGCAAGGCGCTCGCCGCCAAGATCCAGGAACAGCTCGTCGCCGCGCGCGCCCAACTCGGGCCGGCAGCGGTACGGCTGGTGTCGCTGCGGGTCGGCGACCACCAGGCTGCCGGCGTCTACCTGCGCAACCAGATGCGTGCCGCCGAGCGTGTGGGCATCGAGTTGATCGACGATCGCCTGCCCGGAGCGATCGACGAGGCCGGCCTCGTGCGCCGCGTCGAGGACCACAACCGGGATCCGAAGGTCACTGGCATCCTCGTGCAGCGACCGCTGCCGCAGACCATCGATCCACGCACGATCCAGGCCGCGATCGCCCCACACAAGGACGTCGAGGGCATGAACCCCGCCAACATGGGCGCCATCCTGTACCGCGAGCCGCTGCTGGCCCCGTGCACCGCCCTGGCGGCGCTGCACGTGATCATGCACGCGCTGCCCGACGTGCGCGGGGCAGAGGCCGTGGTGGTCGGCCACTCCGAGATCGTCGGCAAACCGATCGCCATCCTGCTCCTGCACCACCTGGCGACCGTGACGGTGTGCCACATCGGCACGCGCAACCTGGCCGAGCACACGCGTGGCGCCGACATCCTGGTCGTGGCCGTCGGCAAGGCCGGCCTGGTCACGGGCGACATGATTCGGCCGGGCGCGCTCGTCGTCGACATCGGTATCAACCAACGCACCGATGGCGGCGTGTGCGGCGACGTCGACTTTGCCTCGGCGGTCGAGGTGGCGGGCCAGATCACACCGGTTCCGGGCGGCGTCGGTCCTGTGACCGTCCAGATCCTGATGCGCAACACCCTGCGCGCAGCCGGCGCACACGAGATCTGAGCCCGGAAGGGCTCGCGGTCGTGAAGGCGACCGCCAGCAACGCCGAGCAAGGAAGCCGGCAAAGCCGGTTTCCTTGGGAGCCCGGAAGGGCTCGCGGTCGTGAAGGCGACCGCAGAAGGAGCCGCCCGACACCGGCCCCGGCGCAGGAAATGCACCCGATGCCGTCGGCCAGGCCGCCCGCCGACGCACGGAGGACATGGACCTCCTTCGTCCCTCGCCTCTCGTCGTGGTCCGCTCGCCGCGGTCAACCTCTAAGCTGCCGACCATGGGTCGCAGGTTCCGACACCCCACGTTGCGCTCGCTCGCCGTCGCCGGCCTGGCACTCTTTCCCCTGGCGGCACAAGGAAGTCGGGACGACCTGCGCGATCGCGTCGAGCTGAAGGGCGGCGAGGTCCTGCGCGGACGGGTCGCCCAGCGCTTCGAGCCCGAATCGATCGAACTCGACGTCGGCGGCCGGCGCCGCGAGGTACCGCGCGCCAAGATCCTGCGCTTCGACACTGTCGACGACGCCCTCGCCGCCTTCCTCGACCTGCGGCGCACGGGTCTCACCCTGGCTGCCGAGTGGACGTTGGCGGAGACGGCACAGAGCATGGGCCTCGACGCCATCGCACGCCTGCAGGCCTACCACGTGTTGCTGCGCGACCCCGACCACGGACCGGCGCACGCGATGCTGGGGCACACCGGCAGCCCTGGCAAGTGGCGCTGGCAATGGGAAGGGACGTCGGTGCCAGCCAGCTCGATTCCCGCCAAGACCCTCGGCCATCGCTTCACGCTGCGCTCCGAGCACTTCGTGCTGGAGAGCCGCGGCGGCCTGCGCGCCGCCGTCGACACCCTCTTCGACCTGGAGCGCACCTACACCGCGTTCTGGCGCGAGCTCGGCGCCGAGATTCGGCCACGCGCCGTCTTCTCTCCGATCACCGTGCAGGTGCACGGCTCGTTGCGCGACATGCCCAAGCTGTCGACCACGGTGGCCGAGCCGTACTGCGATCCGACCGCCCGTGGCGACGGCGTGGTGACGACCTACCAGGAAGGCACCATGGAGCACCCCGCACGCCTGGTGGCGGTGACCATCGAAGAACTCCTGTACCGCACGCTCCTGGACCCCAAGGCGACCCTGCCGACGAGCCTCGATCGCCGCTTCGCACCGTGGATCGAGGTGGGTCTCGGCCGCTACTTCGAGAGCCGGGGCCAGGGTCGGCCCGGCTACCTGCGCTTCGGCGACGTCAAGCTCGACCGGGTGCTGGCAGCGCAGGTGTTGAACTACCGGCCCTACGGGCTCGAGAACTTCGTGCACGTCGCCTTCACCGCCTTCCACGAGGACGACGTGGTGGCGCCCTTCCACTTCGCCCACGCGGCGATGCTGGTCACCTACCTCATGGAACCCAAGGCGACCGCCGGGCGGCCGCCGGTGCCGGTCCGCCCGCGCTTCCTCGAATACGTGCGTCTCTGCTTCCACGAGGGCAAGGGCAACAGCAGCTCGACGCTGGACTCGGCCCTGGGCAAGGAGATCGGCCGCGTCGAGAACCTGGAGACGCCGTGGATCCAGTGGCTGGCGGCGGCAGCGGGGCAACCGGCGGTGCGCAAGAAGCACCTCCTGCGCCCGCGCCGCTCGGTGCGCGACCTGGTCTTCCCCGGCGTGATCCGCTGACCGGTCGTCGCCGCGGACGCCGGCGACACGGGCGCGCGGAAGTCCACTTCATCGTTTCTTCGTTATGGGCGCCCGCCCCGTGTCGATCACAATCGTGCCGTGCTCGATGCCCACGTTGCCGTGCCGACGCCAGCGGCCGCCGTACTGCGCCGCATCCTCGAGCTCCGGGACGCGGCGCTGGCCCTCGAGGACGAACATGCCGGCGAACTCGAGGCGCTGCACCCCGACAACCGCGCCAGCGGCGCCAACCTGCTGCACTACCTCGCCATCCGTCGGCACGACTTGCGCTCGCTCCAGGTCGACCTGGTCGCTCTCGGCCTGTCGTCGTTGGGTCGCTGCGAGGCGCACGTTCTGCCCACCCTCGACGCCCTACTGGCGGTGCTGAGCCCGAAGGGCCCGGCCGCGCCGAGCAAAGAAGCGAGCGGCGGCGCCTTCCCTGGGAACTCCATGGACGGCGGCTCACCGCCTCGACGCGCATCGCGGTATCCGATGGCCGGCGTGCATCAGGGCCGCGCCACCCTCGAGCGCAACACCGTGGCACTGCTCGGCTCGCCGCGCAGCGACCGTGACGTGCGCATCATGGTCACTGCCGACGCTGGGCTCGCCGCCGCGCCGCAACGCATGCAGGAGATGCTGCTGGCGGGCATGGACCTCCTGCGCATCAACTGCGCCCACGACGGCCTGGCCACCTGGGCGGCGATGCTCGGCCACTTGACCACCGCCCATGCCGCCGGGCACGGCGCCGCGCGCGTGCTCATGGACCTCGGCGGCCCGAAGCTGCGCACCGGCGCCTTCGCCCCGGGGCCATGCGTCCTGAAGCTACGCCCCACCCGCGACCGCCTGGGGCGCGTCCTCGTACCCGCGCGGGCGCTGCTCACCCCGAGCACTGAGCCGGAGCTCGGCGATGGCACGTTGCCTCGCATCCCGGTCGACGAGGCTTGGCTCGACCGTCTCGAGGTGGGCGATCTCGTCCACTTGCACGACGCGCGCGGACGCAAGCGACGCCTGCTGTGCGAGCGCCGCATCGGCTCCTCGGTGGTCGTCGCCACCGACCGTACGTGCTACCTGGTGCCGGGCACCGTTCTGCGCTGTTCCGTCGGCGAGCGTTCGGGACCCGCGAGCGCCGTCGGCGACCTGCCGGCCCTGGAGGGCGAGCTGCCGCTGCGGGTCGGCGATCGCCTGCAGCTCACCGCCCAGGTCGTCGAGTGCCGCACGCCGGACGCCGGTGGCATGGCCACCGTCACCTGCACGCTGCCCGAGGTCTTCGCCTACGTGCGCGCCGGACAGCCTGTCTGGTTCGACGACGGTCGCATCGGGGGCGTCATCGAAGCGGTGGAAGGGCAGAACGCGCGCATCCGCATCACCAGCACCCCACCCAAGGGGGCGCGCCTGCGCGCCGACAAGGGCATCAACCTCCCTGACACGGCCTTCGAACACAATGGACTGACCCTCCAGGATCGGGCCGACCTCCGCTTCGTCGCCCAGCACGCCGATGCGGTGTCGCTGTCCTTCCTCGATCGGCCGCAAGACGTCGTCGACCTCCAGCGCGCGCTTACCGAAGAGGGACGCTCCGACCTCGCCATCGTGCTGAAGATCGAGACGAAGCGCGGCTTCGAGCGCTTGCCGCGCATCCTGCTGGCGGCGATGCGCAGCCCACACGTCGGCGTCATGATCGCGCGCGGCGACCTGGCGGTGGAGTGCGGCTTCGAACGCCTGGCCGAAGTGCAGGAAGAGATGCTCTGGCTGTGCGAAGCGGCACACGTGCCTGCCATCTGGGCCACGCAGGTGCTCGACAACCTGGCACGGAACGGGCTGCCGACGCGCGCCGAAGTGACCGACGCAGCGATGGCCGTGCGTGCCGAGTGCGTGATGCTCAACAAGGGGCCACACATCGTCAGCGCCATCCGCATCCTCGACGGCATCCTGCGCCGTATGGCGGGCCACCAGTACAAGAAGCGCGCCATGCTCCGGCCCCTGCGTGTGAGTTTCTTCTAGCAGTCGGGTGAAGGCCCAAGGGGTGCGCCCTGGGGCTGGCCGCGTAGACCGCTGGTTCAGCGGCGGCGACGGATCACGTAGTCGGCGAGGCCCTGCAACGCTGCCCGTTCCGGTCCGGACGGCAAACGCTCGAGTTCGGCGCAGGCCCGCTCCACGTAGGTGCGAGCGCGGTCGTACGACACGGCGATCGCACCGCGCAGGTCGAACTCGCTGCGCAGCCGCCGCAAGCGCGTGGCACTCGCCGGGGTCTGCATGAGCTCGCGCAGACGCGGGCCCTGTTCCTCGTGGCGAAGCAGGTACAGCATGGGCAGGGTCAGCTTGCCCTTCTCCAGATCGGTTCCGAGCGACTTGCCCACTTCGTCCTCGTCGCCATCGAGGTCCAGGCAGTCGTCGGCGATCTGGAAAGCGATCCCCAGGAGCTCGCCGTAGCGGCTCGCCGCCTCCACCAGCTCCTCGCGACCACCGGCGTAGTGGGCACCGAGCCTGCACGCCGCCGCGTAGAGCGTGGCCGTCTTGTCGCGGATGACCTCGAAGTAGCGGTCTTCGTCCCAGGCGAAGTCGAAGCGGTGCAGGATCTGGGTGATCTCTCCCTGGCACATCACGCGCGTCACGTCGGCCAACAGACGACTGCAGGCCAGATCCTGCATGGTGACCGACATGTGGAAGGCCCGCGCGTAGATGTAGTCGCCGAGCAGCACCGGCACCTCGTTGCCATGCACCATGTTGAGGGTCGGCACCCGCCGCCGGCGCTCGGCGCCGTCGAGGACGTCGTCGTGCACCAGCGTCGCCAGGTGGATGAGCTCCACGACCTTCGCCACCGTGAAGTGCTCGGCGCGCAGACCGCCGGCAGCGCGCGCCCACAGGAACACCAACGCCGGACGCAGCTGCTTGCCGCGGTACTGACCGACGTGCTCGATGAGCGCTGCGACGTCGGCGCTGCCCGGGTCGAGGTCAGCGAGCAGACCGGCGTTCATCCGGTCCAATTCGGGCTGCACCAGCGCGAAGAGATCCGGCAACGCCGTCGTCGGCTGATCGCAGTTCGAGCTCTGCACGAAGGGACGGAGAAGGAGGGCTGTTGGAACGACTTCAGGAACCGCTGCCGCCGGTCCCGGTACCGCCCGGCGGCAGATTCTTCTTGTCGTCGTCACCTTCGCCTCGCAAGCCCTTCTTGAACTCGACGATGCCGCTGCCGAGCGACCGGGCCATGTCCGGGATCCGATTGCCGAACAGCAACAAGATCACCAGCATGACCAAGACAATCTGCCAGGGACTCAGGATGGCCAGCATCGACGTAGTGGTTGGGTAGGGCGCGTCCGCGGGAGCGCATGCGGCGCGTTGGTCCGACCCACCGTCGGACCGAGGCGCCGGACGAGCAAGACCGGGAGTGTACGCGAATTCCACGCGCGCCCAAGGCGGCGGCGCACAAACCGCAGAAGGAAGGCGAAGTCGGGGGGCCTGGGGGTGGAGAGGCGAGGTCGCCGACTACGACGACCCGGCCGCGGGGAGCCTGGCCGCGCGCACCTCAGCCCGGGGGTTGTGCGTCGAGCCAGCGCTGCCAAGCGTCCGGGTCGGGGCCGTGGTCGACCCCGGTCACGCGCCGCAAGTTACCCAGAGCCAGGTCGGCCGTGGGACCGCCGCGGCGCATGGCGGCGATCAGGATGGCGGCTGCTTCGCACCGCTCCTTGGCGGTGGGCGTCTTGGTGGCGGGCGCGACGCCGGCCGAAGTGTCGCCGCCGCCGGTGGCGCGGAAGGTCTGGAACGCCTGCAGCACCTGCTTGAAGGTGGTCGCCAGGCGCTGCCGCTCGATCGACTGCACGGCGACGTAGAAGCAGAGGAGGCCTACCGCCAAGCGCATGACGCCGCGGTCGCCGCCGAACAGGCTGGACTCGAACCAGACCACGAACGCGAGGACCAGCAGGACCAGCAGCGTGCCGTGGCGCAGGAGTCGATCCACGGCTACCCGCCGAGCACTTCCTTCATGGTCACGCCGAGCACGCTCGGCGTGTCGCACACGTGCACGCCGGCGCGGCGCATGGCCTCCTTCTTCTCCTTCGCCGTACCCTTGCCGCCGGAGATGATGGCGCCGGCGTGACCCATCCGCCGCCCGGGCGGCGCCGAGGCGCCGGCGATGAAGCCGACGACCGGCTTCTTCAGGTGACCCTTGATGAAGTCGGCGGCCTCCTCTTCGGCGCTGCCACCGATCTCTCCGATCATGATCACCGCGTCGGTATCCGGATCCGCGGCGAACAGCTCGAGCACGTCGACGAAGTTGGTGCCGTTGATCGGATCGCCACCGATGCCGACGCAGGTCGATTGGCCGAGACCGACCTGGGTCAGCTGCCACACCGCTTCGTAGGTGAGGGTACCGCTGCGCGACACCACCCCCACCCGCCCGGGCTTGTGGATGTAGGCCGGCATGATGCCGATCTTGCAACCGCTCTCGCCGGAGGTCGGCGTGATGATGCCCGGGCAGTTGGGCCCGATCAGGCGGGCCGAGGTGCCGCGCATGTAGTCGCGCACCCACGCCATGTCGAGCACCGGGATTCCCTCGGTGATCGCCACCACGACTTCGATGCCGGCCTCGACCGCCTCGCACACCGCGTCGGCCGCGAACGCCGCCGGCACGTACACCACCGAGGCGGTGGCACCGGTGGCCCGCACGGCATCGGCGACCGTGTCGAACACCGGTAGGTCGAGCTCGGGCACCATGGTGCCGCCCTTCCCCGGCGTGACGCCGCCCACCATCTTGGTCCCGTAGGCGAGCGAGTGCTTGGTGTGGAACTTGCCGGCGTCGCCGGTGATGCCTTGGACGATGACCTTGGTGTTGCCGTCGATCAGGATGCTCATCGCGTTTCTCCGCTCTGCTCAGCGCACTCTTCAGCGCACCATGGCCACGATCTTCTCCGCCGCCTCGTCGAGCGAGCTGGCGGTGGACAGGGCGATGCCCGACTCCGAGAGCAGCTTGCGCCCCTGTGCGACGTTGGTGCCCTCCAAGCGCACGACCAGCGGCACGGCGAGGTTGACCTCCTTGGCCGCGGCGATGACGCCCTCGGCGATGGTGTCGCACTTCATGATGCCGCCGAAGATGTTGATGAGGACGCCGCGCACGTTGTGGTCCGACAGCAGGATCTTGAAGGCGTTGGTCACCTGATCCTTGTTGGCGCCGCCGCCGACGTCGAGGAAATTGGCTGGCCGGCCGCCCTTGAGCTGGATGACGTCCATCGTCGCCATCGCCAACCCGGCGCCGTTCACCATGCAGGCGATGTTGCCGTCGAGCGCGATGTAGTTGAGCTCGAACTTGGCCGCTTCGATCTCCTTGGGATCCTCTTCGTTGAGGTCGCGCAGCGCCTGCAGCTTCGGGTGGCGGAACCTGGCGTTGTCGTCGAAGTTGATCTTGCCGTCGAGCGCCATCACCTCGCCCTGCTTGGTGACGATGAGCGGGTTGATCTCGGCGATCGAACAGTCGAGGCCGGTGAACGCCTTGGCCAGCCCGTTGATGCAGGCGAGCGCGGTCTTCATCGGCCCGCCACCGAGGCCGAGGGCGAACGCCAAGCGCCGCGCCTGGAACGGCAGCAAGCCGCGCGTCGGATGCAGGCGTTCGCGCACGATCGCCGACGGGTTCTTGGCGGCGACCTCTTCGATGTCCATGCCGCCCTCGGTCGACGCCATCAGCACCGGCGCGGCGACGGCGCGATCGACCGCGATCGCCACATAGAGCTCTCGGTCGATGTCGCTGCCCTTCTCGACGTAGATCTTCTTGACCACCCGGCCCTCGGGCCCGGTCTGGTGGGTCACCAGGGGCTTGCCGAGCATGCCAGCTGCCATCGCCTGCGCCTCGGCCGCCGACCGCACCAGCTTGACGCCGCCGGCCTTGCCGCGGCCACCCGCGTGGATCTGCGCCTTCACCACGCACACGCCGCCCCCGAGTTGCTCGTAGGCGGCAGCGGCTGCGTCGGCGTCGTCGCAGACGATGCCCTTCGGCACCGGTACGCCGAACGACGCCAGGATCTCCTTGGCCTGATACTCGTGGATCTTCATTCGCCTGGGTCTCGTACCGCGCGCGGTGCCGGTGGCGACACTGCGCAGGTTGGGGTCGCACGCCGCACACTCCGGGCAGTCCTGGAGGACGTCGCCGCGCGCGAAGGGGGTACACGCTAGCGACGCCGCGCGCGTGGCGCACGCCTTTCCTGTCGCGTGTCGCCGCTGCCGAGGGCGCACACGACCGGCCGTTCGAGGTCGCGGGTCGAAGTCGGCGATGGCCGGACGACAGGAGTCGTCGGCCATCGCTCCAGCCTTGCAGCGGATGGAGCCAGGCTCCACCGCTGAACGCTGGGTCGAAGTCGGCGGTCGAGTTCGGCGGTCGAGTTCGGCAAGAGGGGGGGTCGCTCCCGCATGCCCGCCGGGGCCGCAACCGAAGGCTCGGTCGGGCGCCATCCCGTGACGACGCGATTTCGCCGCACTCGCGGCGCGCGTTCACGAATCGTCCGGGCTAGTCTACGGCCGATGTCCGGCATCCTGGTCTATCAGCAGATTCGCGACCTGATCGCGCGCGGCGACCTCGCCAGCAACCCGGCCGTGGCGCCGAGCCAGATCCAGCCAGCGAGCCTCGACCTGCGCCTGGCGACCCGCGGCTACCGCGTGCGCAGCGGGTTCCTGCCGGAGTCCTGCCAGGTAGCCGACCGCCTCGAGGACATCACCCTCTACACGTTCGACCTCACCGACGGTGCCGTCCTCGAACGCGGCCACTGCTACATCGTCCCGTTGCTGGAGCGGATCGAGCGGCCGTTGCCCTACACCATCCGTGCCAACCCGAAGTCGTCGACCGGACGCCTCGACCTGTTCACCCGGCTGCTCGCCGACCACACCGGCCGCTTCGAGGAGATCAAGCCCGGCTACACCGGCCCGCTCTACCTCGAGGTGGTGCCGCGCTCGTTTCCAGTGCACGTGCGCACGGGCAACAGCCTGTGCCAGATCCGCTTCGCCGAGGGCGATGCCCGCCTGACCGACGCCGAGGTGCTCGCCGAGTACGAGAAGAAGCCGCTGCTGTACGACGCCGACGGCCACCCCATCCCGCTCGAGCGCGTGCGCGTCGACAACGGCCTGTGCATGGGTGTGTGCATGCGCCGCGACGGCGATGTGCCCGGGCCGGTGGGCTACGTCGCGCGGCGCTACACCGAGGTGCTCGATCTCGACCAGGAAGGGGCGCACGACCCCCTCGACTTCTTCGAGCCCATCCCCCAGCCGGCGAACGGACGCTACATCGTCGAACCGGAGGAGTTCTACATCTTCGCCAGCAAGGAGCGCATCCGCATCCCGCGCCACCTCGCCGCCGAGATGGTCGCCTACGACGTCGGCATCGGCGAACTGCGCACCAACTACGCCGGCTTCTTCGACAACGGCTTCGGTGGCGAAAGCGGCACGCGCGCCGTGCTGGAGGTGCGGCCGCACGACGTGCCGTTCCTGCTGGAGGACGGCCAGGTGTTCTTCAAGCTGGCCTTCTACGCCTCGCTCACCGACCCCGAGGTGGCTTACGGCGAGCGCGGACTCGGCAGCCACTACCAGCACCAGGGGCTGCGGTTGTCGAAACACTTCCGCAGCTGAAGCGGCCGGGCGCCAGAGACACCGGCCCCCGTGACGGTAGCCCCCCAACTGCCCGCGTCGCACCTCGCGGGAATAGGGTAGACGACATGCGACGCGAACCCGACCCGGCCGCCGCCGGCAGACCCAGCGCCGCCGCCGTGGCGACCACCACCGTCGCCACCTTCCTGCTGGTGGAGTTCGGGCGCCCATACCTCCAGGCGATGCTCGGCATCCCCACCGGCCCCTACCACGGGCTCGCCGACCTCGTGCTGCGCCACTACACCTGGTACTGGCTGCCACCGGTCGCGGTCGCCTGGGCGCTGTTCGGCCGGCGACGCACCGTGAACGCGCTCGGGCTCGACCGAAGTCCACTCCTCGGTCTCGGGGTGGCGGGGCTGTGCACGCTGCCGATGCTCGTGGGCTTCGCGGCGCTCGGCCAGGCGTCGCCGGGCGCGCAGCCGTGGAGCGACGCGGTGCGCTACGCGCTCCTCCCCGGCTGCATGGAGGAGATCCTGTTCCGAGGCATGCTCTTCGGCTTCCTGTTCCGCTTCGCTGGCTGGGGATTCCTGCCGGCGGCCATGCTCGGCGCAGCCTTCTTCGGCGCCGGCCACCTGTGGCAAGGGCACAGCGCCGGCGAAGCCGCCGGCGTGTTCGCGGTGACCGCCCTCGGCGCGGTGTGGTTCGCCTGGCTGTACGTCGAGTGGCGCGCCAACTTGTGGGTACCGATCGGGTTCCACGTGCTGATGAACCTGTGGTGGGACCGATTCGCCATGGGTGAGTCCGCCCTGGGCGGCGGTGTCGCCAACGTCTTCCGCACGGCGACGATCGGCTTGTCGGTCTGGCTCACTCTGGCCCGGGCACGGCGGCACGGCGGCCTGGTCGTGCGGGGACGACGCTGGCTGCGCGGGTGAGGGGTACGCCGCGCGGCAGGTGCAAGGTCACGTCATACCTGACTGCCCGAGGAGCGGAACGCGACGCATCCTCCTACAATCACCGCAACTCGTCCGCGCTGTCCACGACCGTCACCCCATGCGCAAACCCCTCCTCGCGTTGCTGGCCGCGGCCAGCGCTCTCGCTCCCCTCGCGGCACAGACCTGCGGCGCCGGTCAACGCCTGCTCAAGAACGACATCCTGCCGGACAACCCCACCGGCTCGTACACCATCGGCATCGTGCCCGGCCTGTGCGACGGCGAGGCGGCGATGTCCCTGTTCAACGCCGGCGGCCCGGTGAAGGTGACGTCGGTGGCGATCGGCTACGGCCACCGCTTCGGCACGAACGGCGTACAGGCGATCGCCGACGTCGAGATCTACGATGGCGCCACGGTGAACGCGGCCGGCCGCTGGACGCTCGGCCCTCTGCTCTTCCGCCTCAGCTCGGGCTCGACCAACGTGCAGCTGCAGAGCACGGGGATCAACCTCGTGACCCTTCCGGCGCCGGTGCGCGTGCCGTCCGGCCGGCCGGTGATCGGCTTCCGCATGCTGCAGAACCTGGCGGCGGGCTCGTGCGCACTCGGCTACGACGCCAACTTCTTCTGCGATGCCGACAACCAGTGCCGCGCCGGCATCAACATCCTCGACGCCACCGGCCACGGCCCGGTCGACCCCGCCACCTACACCGGCTTCGGGCCGCCGCTGTGCCCGCTCTTCTTCCGCGGCAGCTGGGTGATTCGCTGCTGCGTCGAGCCGGAGATCTCCGTCGATTGGCAGGGCAATCCGACTCCTGGTGGCGTTCTGTCGCTCACCTACATCGCGCCCGGCCGCGCCGGTGAGAACTACATCGGCCTGTGCGGCGGCAGCTTCGCCGGCGGCGGCTTCAACACCCCGTTCGGCCACGTGCCGCTCGACCCCGACCCGTTCTTCCTGTGCTTCATGACCGACTGCCGCAGCATGCTGGTGGGCGCGCAGGGCGTGATCGGGGCCAACGACCGCGCCTTCGGTGGCATGCTCATCCCCAACCTACCGGTGCTGGTCAACTCGGGCCTGACCCTTTACCTCGCGTTCGTCCTGCACGGCGCCTCGCTGACCTTCACCGGCGAGTCGCTGCCGAGCACGCCGATCGTCATCAACTGACCCGGCGTTCCGCGGCGGAGGCACCATCCGCTGCGAGGTCGGCGCGATGGCCGGCGCCCTCTGGCGCCCGTCACACGTCACTTCACCGGGTAGCGCTGCCAGTCCCGGTAGTCGAAGTGCCACCACTCGAACTCGTACACCGCGAAGCCCTCGGCCTCCATCGCCGCGCGCAACACCTCGCGCATGTAGCGCTGGCGGCTGGTGCCGCCGGGGTAGCCGGGGTAGGCGCGCGGCGTGAACTCGTCGTAGCCGCTCGGCATCGACACGGTCTCGCCGGTGGCGCGGTCGTAGAGACCGACGTCGACGGCGCAGCCGCGGTTGTGGCGTGAGCCACGCTCGGGGTTGGCGACGAAGTGGCGTTGCGCTTCGGGCGTCGCGTCGAAGAACATCTTGGTGACCAGCCACGGCCGGTAGGCGTCGTGGACCACCAGCCCCAGCCCGCGCGATGCCAGCGCGCGGTGCACGCGCACCAGCGCCTCGGCCGCCGGCCGCTGCAGCTTGGCAGCCGGGCGGTCGTACAGGGCGAAGCCCATGAAGTTGTCGGCGGTGGCGTAGCGCACGTCGTAGCGGAAGGTCGCATCGAGATCGTGCAGTTCGACCAAATCGAACGCGCGCGCGTCCGGCTCCGGCCTCGGAGCGCGCGCTGCCTGGGCCATCGCCAGCAGGCGCTCGCGCGGAAAGCGCGGCTGGATGCGGAAGACGCCGCCGTCGACGCCGAGCAGCGGCCGGCGCGGAAAGGTCACCGCCCCCACCGTCACCGACGCGACCGCGCCGTCGGTAGTGCGGGCGAAGCGCACGCCTTCGCCGCGGTACATGCCACGGTCCGCAGCGAGGACGAAGTCACCGCGGTCCGCATCGACCACTTGCAAGGGATACTCGGCCAGCCACTCGATCAAGATCGACAGGTGGCCGTCGCGCTCGAACACGAGCAACGTGTCGTGGTCCCAGCCGTATTCGCCGAGGTATGCTCGCAGCCCCTCGGGGCAAGGCGACGGCACGGCATCGGAACGCGCGTACGTGGTGCCGTGGAAGCGCAGCGCCGGTCCGCCGGCGCCCGACGCCGCAATCGACGCCGAGAGCGTCTCGAACGTCGTGCCGCGGTCCGCCACCAGCAACGACCCGGCGGCGTCGTCGCGCTGCGTGAGGTGCCGCCACAGACCGGACGACGGCCGCAGCCACAGTCCGTCAGCGCGCGCCAGCAGCTCGACGGCGCCAGCGCCGGCGCGGTAGGTGCCGGCCAGCGCGCGCGCCCTCTCCGCCGCCAGCGGTGCGCCGAGCGCCGGCAGGGTGACCTCGCCGGGCGTGCCGCGGCGCGCCGCCAACACGGCTCGCATGGCGAGGTCGACGATGCGCTGCACGGGGCCGGCGGCGAAGTCGACCGGTGTCGCCGCGGCGACCGCGATGCCCGCCGTGGGCAGCGCCGCCACCTGGCTGGCGACGCCGTAGTAGGCGCCCTCGTGCCCCACGCGCCGATGTCCGTCGAGTTCGTCGAGGAAGAAGCCGAGGCCGATCGGCGCGTCCGGCCAACCGGGCGTGAACATGGCGCGCAGCGTGTCTTCGCGCAGCAGCGAGAAACTCGGACGTTGGTCGCCGAGGAACCAGGTCTGCGCGAAGCGCACCAGATCCTGCATCGACGCGCACAGGTTGGCGGCCGGCCCCAGACCCAGGTCGACCCGCGGCGTCGGGATGGCGCGTCCGTCGTAGGTCCACATCAGGCCCTGCACCACGTAGGGCGCGTCGGCGCCGCGGAAGGAGGCGCGCGCCAACCCCAGCGGTTGCAGCACCTCGCGCGCCACGACGCTTTCGAACGACTCCCCGGCCTGCGTCGCCAGCACGTGCCCCACCCACGCCAGGCCGGCGTTCGAGTACTTCATGCCCGCACCCGGCGCCGCCACCAGCTCGGTCGCCGCCAACGAGCCCACCACCTCGGCGAGCGGCGGTGGCTCCAGGTCGAAGTAGTGACCCACCGGCGGCTCGCGCACCAGCCCCGCGGCATGCTGCATCAGCAGCCGCAGAGTGATCTTGCCCCCCGGGGATCCGCGCGGGCGGATGCCGGGCGTGTAGGTGGCGACGTCGGCGTCGAGGTCGAGCTCACCGCGCTCGACCGCGCGCATCACTGCCGTGTCGGTGAAGAGCTTGCTGATCGAGGCGACGCGGAACGGCGAGTTGCCGCGTAGCGTCGTCCTGCGCGCCGGATCGTCGAAGCCGAAGCCCGCCGACCACACCACGTCGGCGCCGTCGGCCACCGCGATGACGAAGCCCGGCAGCGCACCGCGCTGCATCTCGGCAGCGATGGCTGCCCGAAGCATCGGACGCACGCGCTCGAAGCGCTGGCTGCTGCCCTCGGCCTGCGCGGGTGCGCCTCGGGAGAGGACACTCGACGCCAGGAGCAGCACGACGCCGAGCCCACGCGAGGTCCCCAGCCACGCCCGGCGGACGCACGGGCAGCACGTTCGGACGCCGGACACCGGATGCGGATGGTGGTTCATGCTGGGCCTCGTCTCGCTGACTCCGGCGACGCGGCGCCGGGCGCGCCGCGGACTCGCCGGCCGCATTGTGCCGCGCGCCGTTCGGACGAGCGCGGCCTCCCGAAAAAGCGCGTGCGCGAAGGCGGCGCGCGCCGCGCGGCGGCCGTCCGCAGACAACCTCGCGCCGGACTGGCGGCGGACGTGCATCGAGCGCACCCTGGCTGCATCATCGTCGCATGCCCGCGCCGCTCTACCCACGGCCGCTCGCGCCTGGCGACCGCGTCGCGCTGGTGTCGCCGGCCAGCCCGCTCGGCGACCGCGCTGCCTTGCAGCGAGGACTCGAACGCCTACGCCGCTGGGGCTTCGAGCCCGAGCTCATGCCGCACGCACTTGACCGTCTCGGCCAGCCCACCGGCGGCGAGTTGGCCGGCCCCGACGCGACGCGTGCCGACGACCTGCAACGGGCGTTCTCCGACGCACGCTACCGCGGTGTGCTCTGCGTGCGCGGCGGCTACGGCGTGACGCGTCTGCTCGAGCGCCTCGATTTCACCCCATTGCGCGACGATCCCAAGCCGATCGTCGGCTACAGCGACATCACCGCGCTCCTCGCCGCCGCGCACAAGGAGACCGGCCTGGTCTGCCTGCACGGGCCCGGGGTGGCGACGCCGACCAGCCACGATCCCGGCGAGACCCTGTGGGCGCAGCAGCTCCACCTCCTCACCGACGCCACGACGCCGGCCCCGCTACCGACGACTTTGCCGCCGCACGTCCTGCGCGCCGGTGTCGCCGAAGGACCGCTGGTCGGCGGCAACCTGACCCTGGTGTGCGCGCTGGTGGGCACGCGATGGCAGATCGACACGAGGGACGCGATCCTCTTCCTCGAAGACGTGAACGAGGCGCCCTACCGCGTCGACCGCATGCTCACCCAACTGCGGCAGTGTGGCATCCTCACGTCGGCCAAAGGCATCGTGTTCGGCGACTTCCACCTCAAGGACATGCCGCTCGCCAGCGAAGCCCCGGAGATGGTCTCGGTGCTGGTGGAGCGCACGCAGGATCTGCAGGTGCCGGTCGCGCACGGCTTCCCCATCGGTCACCGGCCCGGTGCGTGGACCCTGCCCGTGGGTGCCCGCGCGCGCCTGGACGCGCAGGACCTGGGCGCGCCGGCGCGGCTGTCCCTCCTGGAAGCGGCCTGCCGCGCGCGCTGACCCGAACCCTCGGCGCCTGCTTGCGCAGCGGTCGAACGCAGCTACCTTCCCGCGCATGGCAAACCCCCTGGCACCCAAGGCGCAGACCGGCGCCAGCAGCTTCGGCCTCCTTCTCCTACGCCTTGCCCTCGGCGTGGCCTTGTGCCTGCACGGCTGGCCCAAGGTCCAGCACATCGCCGACTGGATGAACGTGTTCGGGATGACCGATCCGGCGCCGGGCTACCTGCAGGCGATGGCGGCGGTGTCGGAGTTCGCCGGCGGCATCGCCGTGGCCGTGGGGCTGCTGACCCCGCTCGCCGCCCTCGGCATCGCCTGCACCATGGGCTACGCCGTGTGGTTCCACATCTCGGCCGGCCATGCCTACCTCGAGTCGGGCAGCGGCCCTGCCTACGAGCTGGCGCTCGTCTACCTGGCCGCGGCCCTGTGCATCCTGTTCTGCGGCCCCGGCAAGCTGTCGCTGGACGGCGTCATGTTCAAGCGCGACTGAGGTCGAGCGACGACGCGGGGTGAGCCGAACCGCGTTGAGTGGGCGCTTCCCTTGCTGGCATCTCCTGCACCGTGATCCGAGCGAGGCCACGGTGGACGAGGTTGCGCACCGCACCGACCGACCGTCCCATGCGCGCGGCGATCTCGCGGTAGGGCAAGCCTTCGATGCGGCGCAGGACGATCGCTTGGCGGACGTCGGCGCGCAGGCTTCGCAACCGACGCAGAACGAGGCTCAGCTCCTCGCGCGCCGAGGCGATCCTGCTCGGCGTGAAGAGGCCGGCGGCGCCGGCCAGGGCCGCCTGATCGGGTGCGGCGGTGGACGAGCGGATCTCACGCAACGCGTGTCGATGCCTGGCGAGGCGGCGCGCGAGCGTTTGCACCTTGCGCAGGGTTTGCAGACGCAGCCAACGCCGAAGCTGTGACGGACCGCGGTACTCGAAGCGGGCCAGATCCTCGAGGACTTCGACGTAGGTCGACTGCACCACGTCCTCGATGGGAAAGCGCGCCTTGAGCGCCGACCCCGCACGGAATCGAGCGCAAGCGATCATCATCGGCTGGTGGGCGACGAGCATCGCTTGCAGGGCCTCGCGGTCGTGCGGGCGTCTCGCGCCCGCGACTTCTTCTGGGGATGGCGTGGGTTCCATCGACGCGGCGAGTGGACGGCACCCGGGTGAGCCCAGACCCTCGGCAGCAGCCCCTCTGGGCCGCATGTGCCGCGATTGCCTGCATCGTGCGCGAGTTCGGCGTTGTCGTTCCACTACCGCGGAGCCTCCCGCTCCAGTTCCGAGCGGCACTGGAGGCCGCCAGCAACAAACGGCCGGGCCCCTCTCTGGTCGGCGCGCCAGCGACGACGGCAACCGAGCCTTCGGCTGCGGCCCGGGCCGCGACCGGCCACCCGCGAACGGCGACGGCGCGCCGAGGTTTTCCCATCCAACGGCGTGCGAGCGCCCGGCGTGGCCGAGTTCGCAGCATCGCCACCCGCGTCGTCCGTACGCGGCCCCACCTCCGGACGAAGGGGCCATGAGCTCACCATGGCCCCGACGAACACGACCAGCGGCGCCACGTGCCGCGGTCGCGCCTCAAAAGGTCCACGCGGTGCCGGGGTTCATGCTCAGGAGCACGGGCGGCGACACCGTGAACTGCACGCGGACGGACTGCGTCCACCACTGCAGCGGCAGCCCGTACACCGGCAGCATCAGCCGGTCGTGGAACCTCGGACCGGTTGCGGAGCTGATCGGGAACGGACCGAATCGGATCGGCAGCGGCAGCCACAGCGGGCCCCGGAGCAGGCCAGGGAAGTAGGTCGGGGCGAAGAGACGGCCGGCGGGCGGACCACCGTCGTCGTAGTCGAGCATGAGGTAGATGGGCTCACCGGCGGCCGAGGCGCAGGAGAACGGCAAGTAGCCTGCGTAGGCGTCCGTCCACTTCTGGTACTCGGTGCCGTTGGGCCAGCCGTACCACGAGTGCATCTCGCCCGGCGATCCGTAGGCCCACAGCCGCGGGCCGTCGACGAACACGCCGACGTTCTCCTCGACGATCACTTCGGTGAGCGGCAGGGTCGGGGTCAGGCCGCCGTCGTTGGCGAACTCGAACGCGCTGCGCTGGACGCCGAACGCCGCCACTTGCGTGGCGCTCTCGAAGATCACCAGGTTGCGCCCGGCGCCGGGGTATCCGGCATACATCACCGACGGGCCGCCGACGCTGAACGCGCCGACGAAGCGGTCGCGTCGCTCGTCCCAGATGTAGAGATCACCCTCGTGCGGACCGGCGGCTGTCTCCTGGATCGCGAAGAGCGAACCGTTCCCGGCGATGCTGGGCGAGTCGAGGCGTGGACCGGGCGTCCACTCGTTCCACCGCGTGGAGTAGCCCTCGAGCGATCCGGCCTGGTCGAGCAGCGCCACGGCGTCGCGGATCTGCAGCGGCGCCGGCGCCGCGAGCGCGTGCAGGCTCCAGGTCGACTGCGCCGGTGCAAACGTGTGGATGTCGGCGCCGCTGTCGACGACCTGGATGAGGTGTGCGCGGGGCGCCACGGAGAGAGAACCACCGGGGTACGGCTCGTCCACCCAGGCGTTGGCCGTCAGACCGCTGAAGCCGTGCAGCGTGGGCGTGGGACCACCCACGGCGACTGCGGCGTCTTCCCCGAGAGGAAGCAGGGTCGCACCGACCAACGGCGCCCACCCGGCTCCCGGCCGGGCGCCGAAGGCCTCGATGAGATCCGCCGCGGTGTCCTCGTAGACGACCACGTTGTCGCTGAGGTGGACCGTGTACGGCGGCAGGGCCGGATGCAGACCGGACAACGTCCACCTGCCGTTGTAGGCGCTGTAGCCCGCGAGGCGGAACTCGGTCGGGCTGCTTGCGCGCGCCCAGGTGAAGGCGACGTTGTGGTCCAGCTCGTACGGAGGCACGTTCACCCAAGCCTCCAAGTCGCTCCATTCGCATACGACCCCACTGAAGGCCGCCGCCATGAACCCGCTGCCGGTTCTGAAGTACTCCAGCAAGAGGACGTTGCCGTCCGCACGCAGGCGCGGCGTGCTGGCCGATGGGTAGCTGTAGGGGTAGTCCCTCCACGCGGGGTGCGTCGAAGTCTCTCCCCACACCCTGGCGCCGAAGGCACGGACGACCGGTCCGTCGTCGTCGATGCCGATGACGAAGCGCGAGATCTCGATGCGGTCGGCGGTGAGCGACGTCGCGTTCAGCGCCGTCGTGAACCACTCGTTGCGTTGGCCGCTGTAGGCGTGCGCCTCGAGAGTGGACGTGCTGCTGTTCCAGGCGACCAGCACCGCGACATCGTCGTCCACCAGCGCGTGCGTGACGCTGCCCGGATCGCAGGGCGCGATGGCGAGCTGGTGGTAGCGGGCGCTGTAGCCGACGATGGGGCCGTCCGTGCGATGGACGACGGCGACCCAGTCACCGGTGCCGATGATCCTCGAACCGGTCGGGGCGATGTTGCGCCACTCGTGGGCGAACGCCGAGAAGACCCGCACCGCGGTGTTGTCGTGCAGGGCGAGGAAGCCCTCCACGACCACAGGCCCGTTCGGGTTGTAGAAGATGGAGTCGAACTGGCCCCGGGCCGTTCCCTGGCACGCGAGGACCGCGGCGAGCCCGACGAGAGCTCTCCGCACGGTGTGTTCTCTCAGCATGGCGTGATCTCCATTGGGCGTACGCCACCGACCTCCCTGGCGGCGTACGCAGCCTGCGCGGCGCCCTCGTGGAGGATCCCCGAGAGGTGCACCGCTGCCGATCTCGGGGACACGCCGACATCAGCGCCCGGGGTCACCGACCATCACCGGGTTTCATCCAAGCGCGTCGAGGCCGATGACGCGGCGACGCCCGAATGGAACTCGCCGAGGCGCGGCCCGGCGTCGCTACGCGGCCGGGACCAGCCACGGTGGTCCGTGGCGGTAGCACCAGCGCGTTGGCACGGGCCTCGGCAGCCAGGACGCCGCGGGTGGTCGCGATGCCTCGAGATCGGCGCCGGTCGGCATGGCGCGCGCCGACGATGCCGTCGCATCGTCACGGACGGCCTATCTGAGGGGCAGCTTCCACACCAGAAAGACCGTCTCGTAGGGGCCGTCGAAGTAGGGCGGCGAGCGGTACGCCTCGTCGGCAGGGGAGACCACGATCTCGTCGCTCTGCGTCCCGTACGACCTGCTCGTGTAGCTCATCCGGAGCGGAGCGTACGACCCCGACAGGATGTCGGGGCGGTTCCAGAACGCATGGTGCGCCAGGAAGCGAACGCCGCAGCGCTGCAGGTAGGGTTGCAGCTCGCGCCGGCGCAGGACCGCCTGGAACTCCATGTCGTTGACGACGCCGTCGAGGTTGATCGTGCGCCTCCTGCTGTAGTAGCCGAAGGCGCCGCAGTCGCTCATCGCGAACACCGCGGTCGCGGGCGTGGCGCGTCGGGCCCAGAGAGCCGCCTCGTACGCCGCCGCCCCCCAGCTGCGTTCGAGCGGCGGATCGAGGAGTCGAACGGTGCGCGCGAGCCCCAGCGCGACGACCACTCCGGCGACCGCCAGGTAGGCGACCCGGGCGGCGCCGAGGGGCACCCGCGGAAACACGATCCACAGCAGTTGGCTGCCGATCAGCGTGCCGACCAGGCCGTAGGCGACGAAGTGCCAGGCGAAGACCGCCCACTTCATGAACAGCACCGTGTGCAGGAAGTGCAGCAGCACGCCTGCGGACGCGAACGCCAAGACGGCATGCAGCGGCTGCGGGCGACGACGCCGCAGGACGAACCAAACGACCTGCGCGGCTGCCAGCAGCAGACCGAGGCGCCCGGTCCCGTCCAGGGTCTCCGGCAGGGAACCAGGGAGCGAACCGGTGAAGGCGAAGGCGGGGAAGCTCGACTTGAGCCTGCCGCTGATCGGCATCGCGGCACCGAAGCTCAGCACGTTGAAGACCAGGTAGGGCCCCACGAGCAACCCGACGCCGCCGAGGGTTGCGGCGAGCCGCGCGGATGCGTGACGCCGGTCGCCGCCACCGAGGATGCGCACCGCATCGCCGGCGCAGACGGCGACGACGAGGAACACCGTGTCGAGCCGCGCCAGGACGACGACTCCGAGCAGGAGTCCGAGGACGAAGCGCCGTCCCACCCCGCCGCCCACCGTACCGCCGACCAGCACGCCGGCGCGCGTCGCGTACGAACACGCGAGCGCGAGGCTGCAGACGAGCAGCGCCGACTCCATGCCGTTCACGGCAGGGACGCACACCCAGAAGACCAAGACCAGCACGGAGAGGAAGGCCACGTGCCGCGAGCTGGTCCGCGCCAACAGGTCGTGGACCAGGCCGGCGGCGGCGGTGACCAACGCGATCTGGAGCAGCAGGAAGACCCGGAGCATCGTCTCCGGCGCACCGCGCGCGATCGTGTGCGCGAGCACCAGCACTCCGAGCCACAACGGCTGGAAGCCATTGGTGCGATGGATGCCGTCGAAGGTCAGCCCCTCGCCTGCGCTGGCGTGGGCCGCGATCTGGAAGAAGTAGGCAGCATCATCCGGCACGATCGCCAGCAGGCGCGGAGTGCCAGCGACGAGCACGAAGGTGGCGAGGGCGACCGCGACGACGCCGAGCACGACGACCGACGCCGCGCGGCCCGGCCAGGCCGCGGGCGGGCCGTCGCCTGACCGCCGCGCCGTTGCCGGCGGGACGACCATGGAGCGCTCGGCGGGGGCAGGACTCGGCATGACTCGGCTCTCGCCGTGCGACCGCGCGCGAACCTACAAGAACGCCGAGGGTCGCCACAAGCGCAGAGCCGACGCACCGGCGCCGGATCCCCGCGCTCGGCACCACGGCTGCCGCACGTCCGGGCGCGCGCTACCCGTTCGCCTCGAAGCCAACCGCCTCTTCGCCGGCGATGCGGCGCCGCGTCGCCGACGGCATTCCGCGCTCTTGCGCCTCGGGCGCCTGCCCCGGCTGGATGAGGCTGTCGACCTCGTGCAGCGACACGGCGATGCGCGACGACACGCCGCGCTTCTGCATGGTGATGCCATAGAGCACCTGGCACGCGGCCATGGTCCGCTTGTGGTGGGTCACCACGCAGAACTGGGTCGGCCCGACGAACTCCTTGAGCACGCGCAAGAAGCGCTCGACGTTGGTGTCGTCGAGCGCGGCGTCGACCTCGTCCAGGATGCAGAACGGCGACGGCTTCACCTTGAACACGCCGAACAGGATGGCCAGCGCCGTCATGCTTCGCTCGCCGCCGGACAGCAGGTTGATCGACTGCAGCTCCTTGCCCGGCGGCTTGGCCATGATCTCGATGCCGGCTTCCAACGCGTCCTCGCCTTGCACCAGGAACATGTCGGCGCGACCGCCCTGGAACAACTTGCGGAAGATGACCTGGAAGTTCTGACGTGCCGCCTCGAAGTTCTCCTCGAACAGGCGCTTCGACTCTTCCTCGAGCTTGGCCAACGTCTCGAGCAGCGCCTTGCGCGCCTCCTTGAGGTCGGTGACCTCCTTCTCGAGGAAGACGATGCTCCCCTCTTCTTCCTCGAGCTCGCGCACGGCGTCGAGGTTCACCGAACCCAGACGTTCGATCTGTGCCTGCAGGCTGTTGGCCTCCTTGGCGGCGCTGTCGAAGTCGAAGTCGGGATGCACCCACAGCGGGGTCAGCGCCCGCTCGGCCTCGAGCGACGCCGGCGGCACTGGCGGCCCCAGCAGCAGCACGAAGGTGCCGTCTGCGGCCGCCGCCTCGCCAGGGAGCGGCCCTACGAGCTCGTGCGTCTCGACGCCGTAGCCCGTCACTTCGCCCAGCACGCGGCGCAGCTCGATCTCGACGTCGTCGCGCAGCCGCTCCTCGAGCCGAACGAACCGGTGCTCGCACTCCGAGCGCTGCAGGCGCTGAGCGGTCACCGCCTCGGCGAACCGCTGGCGCTCGAGCTCGATCTGCTGGGTCTGGCTCCGCACCTCGACCAGGCGCGCGCGCGCGACCTCGACGCGGGCGCCCGCGGCGTCGCGGTCGCCGACCACCGCGGCCGCCGCCTCGGCGAGCTCCTCGGCCCGGCCGCGGCACGCCTCCGCCTCGGCGGTCGATTCCTCCGCGCCGCTGCGCGCCTCCTGCGCGCGTTGCTGCAGGTCGGCGCAGGCGCGCTGCAAGTCGTCGAGCGCCTCCTCCTGTACGCGCAGCTGGCGCCGCAGACCGTCGCGGTCGGTGCCGGCCTCGACCTGACGCAGCCGCACCTCTTGCTCGGCCTGCTGTGCTTGCGTCGCCGCCGACTGCGACGCCGCCAGCAAACCCGCCAGCTCCGCCTCGCGCGCCGCCGCGTTCTTCTCGCGGCGCTGGATCAGCATGCTGCGCAGCAGATCCTCGGAGAGTGCCACCAGCGCCGTCAGGCGCTGCCGCCGCAGGTCGTCGCCTTCGAGCTGCAGGGCCTCGGCCGAGCGCTCGAGCTCGTGGTGGCGACCGACGGCGCGCGCGAGACCGGCGCGCGCCTCCTGCTCGTCCTTGCGCAGCTGCTCCAGCTCGTGTGCCAGCGTCTGGCCCTGCTGCTCGAGGTCCGCCGCGCGCCCCTCGATGTGTCCGCGGTCGTGCTCGAGGGCGCTCAGCGAGGTCTGCAACCCGGCCGCCTCGGTCTCCAGCGCCGCGATCTGCGCGCGCCGCACCACCAGGCCGCGCTGCGCGTCGGTGCCGCCCGACGTGCCGCCCTCGATGCGCGGACCGCACAGCAACGCGCCCTGCGGCGTGACGAAGGCGAGGTCGGGGCGCCGTGCGTCGGCGTGCTGCAGGCTGTCCACGAGACAGACGCCGCGCAGCAGCCAGTTGAGCAGTCGCCGGGCCTGCGGTGCACACCGCGCGCGCTCGGCGAGCAGAGCCGCCCCGTCGGGCAAGGGCGGATGCGGGCGGTCGTCGAGCTCGACGCCGAACTCCTCCTCCACCAGCAGCAGCGCGCGGCCGCGGCCGTTGGCGGCGAGGTCGGCGATCATCGCGTCGGCGTTGGCACGCGTGTCGACCACCAACGCCTGGGCGAACGAGCCGAGCGCGGCCTCGAGAGCGGCGCCGAGCTCGAGATCGACCTGCAGGAGGTCGAGCAGACTGCCGCGCAAGCCTTCGGGCCTGTTCTGCAGCAGGTAGCGCGGCCCCTGGTCGAGCCCCTCGAGGCGGCTCTCCATGTCGCGCAACACGCGCAAGCGGCCGGTGACCTCCGACAGACTCTCACGCAGATCGGCCTCGCGCCGCGCCAGGTCTGCCGCGTCGCGGTCCACCGCCGCCATCGCCTGCAGCAACCCCGCTTCGGCTTCGCGCACGCCCGCGATGCGCGCCTGCAGACCGTCGACCACGCCCTGCAGCTCGGCGCGGGTACCATCCACCTCGGCCAGCTCGGCCGCCACCGCGGTGACACGCTCGGCCACCCGCGCCGCGCGCTGGTCGGTGGCCTTGATCTGCGCCTCGTGTCCGTGCGCGCGGTTGCGCTGCGCGGTGCGTTCGTGGATGCACTCGAGCACCGCGTTGCGCGCGCCCTCGCGCTCGTGCACCGCGGCCCGCAGCCCTTCTTGCTGGGCGCGCAGCACCTCGCGCCGCTCGTCCATCACCTTGCTGAGCTCGATGATCTCCTCTTCGAGCTGCACCAAGCGCGCACGCCCCTCCTCCAGCGAGGCCAGCTTGTCCTGCTGCTGGCCGCGCAAGGCCTCGTGGCGCTCGAGCGCCTGCTCGGCCTGGGCCGTCAGCTCGCGCGCGCGCGTCCCGTGCGTCTCGGCCCGGTGACGCGCCGCCTCTTCCTGAGAGGTCAGGCCGCGCAGGCGTTCCTGGACCTCCTCGTAGGCGAGGCGCGCCTGCTCGATCTCGGCCTCGACCTCGCCGACCTGCGCCGCCATCGCCGCGCGCTGTTCCTCGAGCGCAGCTGCTTGCGCCTGAGCCTCGGCGAGGGCCGCCGCCACCGCTGCCTGCTGCTGGCGCAGTTCGGCACCCTCGCGCACGGCCAGCGCCGTGCGCAAATCGCGCAGCTGCGCCCGCAGCTCGCGGTAGCGACGCGCCTTGCCGGCCTGCACCTTGAGGCTGCGCACGCGACGACTGCGATCCTCGAGCAAGTCGGTGACGCGTGCCAGGTTCTGCTCGGTGCGCTCGAGGCGGCGCAGAGCCTCCTTCTTCTGCACCTTGAACTTGCTGATGCCGGCTGCCTCCTCGAAGATCGCGCGCCGCGCTACGGCATCCGCGGACAGCAAGGCGTCGATACGGCCCTGCTCCATCACCGAGTAGGCGCCGACCCCGAGTCCGGTGTCCATCAGCAGGTCGCGCACGTCCTTGAGACGCACCGGCTCGCCGTTGACCAGGTAGTCCGACTCCTTGTCGCGGTTGAGACGCCGGCCGATGGTGACCTCGGTGCGACCACCGAGTCCCCCGGCATGATCCTCGAGGGTGACGGACACCTCGGCCACCGCCATGGCGTCGCGTCCTTGCGCACCCTTGAAGATGACGTCGGTCATCTCGTTGCCGCGCAGGCTGCGCGCGCGTTGGTCGCCCAGCACCCACTTGAGGGCATCGACGACGTTGGACTTGCCGCAGCCGTTGGGGCCGACGATCCCGGTGAGGCCAGAGTCGAACTCCAACTCGGTGCGGTCGGCGAACGACTTGAAGCCGCGACAGACCAGGCGCTTCAGATGCATGCGGATCGTGGGCTCGAAAGGGAGGAAGGCGGCGGAGCGAACAGACGGCTCACGGGGCGCGGTCGGATTCGGAGGACAGGTGCCGGCGGCCGACCGCCGCGAGTGCGTCGTCGGCCGTGAGGTCGCAGCGAAGGGCCACGGCGGAGCCGAGCTCCGCGCGACGCCGGGAGCGCTCGCTGCGCACCGACGCATACGCCGCCGCGGCCCGCGCGTGCCCGGCGGCGATCAGGACACGCCCCACCGCGTCGGCGACCACCGCCGTCTGCACGGCAGCGGTATCGCCGCGCGCGCGCAGTCCGACGATCACCGCGGCAGCCAGCTCCGTCGCCAGCCAGTCGTCGGCGGCCTCGGCGGCGATCAGCGCCAGACGGATCGAGCGCGCCAGCTTGGTGGCGCGCAACCACTCGCGACGGCCATCACGCTTCTCGACCAGAAAATCCACTTGCCTTCTCACGGGCTCCCTCCCCGTTGCGGTGCTCCAACATCGGCCGCAGCTCCTCGAGGAACTGTGCCGCATCCTTGAACTCGCGGTAGACCGACGCGAACCGAACGTAGGCCACGGAGTCGAGCTGACGCAGCTCCTGCATGATGAGATTGCCGATCACCTTGCTCGGCACCTCTTTGTCGAACGCCTCCATGCACTGGCGCTCGACACGATCGACGATGACCTCGATCTGGTCGGTGGTGACCGGCCGCTTCTCGCACGCGCGCAGCAGGCCGTTGCGGACCTTGACGCGATCGAACTCGACGCGGTCACCGTCCTTCTTGACGACGCGCAGCGGCGTCGCCTCGGCACGCTCGTAGGTGGTGTAGCGGCGCCCGCACGACTGGCAGTGGCGGCGGCGACGGATGGCGAATCCATCGGCGCTGGCGCGCGAGTCGATGACCCGGTCTTCGTCTGCCTTGCAGTATGGACAGCGCATGCGGCCGATGGAAACGAGACGCCCGAGCGTCCGCCGCACTGACCTGCGGCGACCCACCCGTGGCAGTGCTCGGGAGACTACCTCCCCCATAACTTGTGTGTCAAAGCCTTTCTGTGACGACGTGCGGAACAGCGGAACCTGACCCCATCACTTGCCGAGGCAGAAGCGCGCGAAGATGCGGTCGAGCACCGCCTCCGCCGACGAACTGCCGTGCACGTCGGCCAGAGCACGCAGTGCCAACGCGATGTCCGCGGCCGCCAGCTCGTCGGCCTCCCCGGTCGCCGCCGCGCGGGCGCGGGCCACCGCGTCGGCCGCTTCGCCCAGAGCCGCGCGCCAGCGTGCCGCGCCTGGCGCTGCCGCCCCCAAGGCCAAGCACTCACCGAGGTGAGCCCGCAAGGCGGCGATCCCGTCGCCGGTCCGGCTGCTCACGGCGAAGACCGACGCCGCGGGGACCCCCAGACGTTCGGCGAGGGTTTGCAGGCGCACGAGAGAATCCGGACCTGGCGCCAGGTCGCGCTTGGCGCCGACGAGCGCCGCCACTGGCAGCCGCTCGGGCACGGCAGGCGCGCTCGGCGCCGTCAGGTCGACGAGGGCGAGGACGCCCCCGGCTCCTGCGCCGATCCGATCGCGCAGGTGCAGCGCCGCCGCATCGACTTCCGACGGAGCCTCCAGGTCTCCGGGCGCATCCAGCAGGGTGACCCCGCCCGCCATCGGCACCGGAACCACGTCGCGGGTCGTGCCGGCGCGTTCGCCCACCAGCACCGCCTCGCGCCCGGCGAGAGCGTTGCACAACGAAGACTTGCCGGCGTTGGCAGCGCCCACCAGCAGGAGATCGCCGGCCGGCCGCGGTTGCGGCAGCTGCGCCAGCACCTGCGCCAACAGGTCCCCGGCCGCCACCGTCGCCCCCAGCCACTGCGAGGGCTCGACGGCGCCGGTCTCGTCGGCGACGAAGTCGAGGCCCGACTCGAGCACGGCACACGCATCTTCGAGGTGCGAGCGCACGCGCGCCACAGCGGCCGCCAACCCGCCCGAGAGCGCGTAGACCGCCGCGCTGCGCGCGCGCTCGTCGTCGGCCGCGATGAGATCGGCCACCGCCTCGGCCTGCTCGAGGCGCAACCGGCCGTTCTCGAACGCGCGCCGGCTGAACTCGCCGGGACTCGGAGCTCGCACGCCGAGCTCTTCGAGCGCGGCCAGCACGCAGTGCATCAGCAGCGGCGCCCCCGGCAGGTGCAGTTCCACGACGTCCTCCCCGGTGTAGGAGCCCGGTGCCGGCATCACCATGCACGACGCCGGCACCTCCGCCTGGCGGACGCGGACGCGGCCGGCGAAGACACCGCGGCGCGACGGCGGAGCAGGGACGACGAGCGCCCGCACCGCGGCCAACGCGCCGGGCCCCGAGATGCGGATGACGCCGCGCGGGCTCGCGCCGGGCGGCGACGCCACGGCGGCGATGGTGTCGCCGAACATGCCACGAGTATGCCGCGGCGAGGCACGCGCCCCACGTTCGGCGACGCGCCCGCCGTCTGGTGAGCGAGCCGGTCGGCAGGTGCCGCGCCCCTCTCGCCCAGGCCGCCGGTTGCGGCGTGCGCGCGACCGCGGTGCCGGTACAAAGCCGCTCCCGTGCGCCCGCCCCTCTTCGACATCGCCGCCAATCTCACCGCCCCCGCCTTCCATGCCGACCTCGAGCCGGTGCTCGCGCGCGCCCGGGCCGCCGGCGTCGTGTCCCTGGTGGCCGCGGGCACGACCGTGGACGACAGCGAGCGGGCGGTCGCGCTGGCGCAGGCCCACCGCGGCTACGTGTGGTGCACCACCGGCGTGCATCCACACTACGTGGCGAGCTGCGACGAGCAGAGCATCCCGCGCCTGCGCGCGCTGGCCGGCGCGGATGGCGTGGTGGCGGTCGGCGAGTGCGGCCTCGACTTCTTCCGCGACCTCAGCCCCCGCCCCACCCAGGAGCGGTGGTTCGCGGCGCAGATGCAGCTCGGCTGCGAGCTCGGCCTGCCGCTCTACATGCACGAACGCGACGCGCACGCCCGCTTCCTGGCGATGGTGCGCGAGTTCCGCCCACAGATGCTGCGGGGCGTGGTCCACTGCTTCACCGGCGACGCCGCCGCACTGCGCGCCTATCTCGACCTCGACCTGCACGTCGGCATCACGGGTTGGATCTGCGACGAACGTCGCGGCCGCGGTCTACAGGAGCTGGTGCGCGTGGTGCCGCGCGAGCGCCTGATGGTCGAAACCGACTCGCCCTACCTGATCCCGCGAACCATCGTGCCCAAGCCGAAGAGCGGGCGCAACGAACCGGCGCACCTGCCGTGGGTCGTCGAGATGGTGGCGCGCTGCCGCGGCGAGACCACCGAAGAGGTCGCCGCCTCCACGACACAGGTGGCGCGCGAATTCTTCGGCCTGACGGCTTGACGCTGGCGGCGCCGCGCGCCGCTCGCCGATGTCAGGCGCACGGTCGGCGACGCTGGCTTGCCGCGCTGCTGGCTGTCGCCCTTGCGACCGCGAGCCTTCGGCTCAGATGGGCCTGTGAGAGAATCGAGCGTACGGGCTCCGAGCCATGTTGCCGGCGATCGCCTTCGCGATCGAGAGCCTTCGGCTCAGAACTGCGGCATGGCCGTCGGCACACCGGGCATCTCCGGCATCGGGCCGAGGATCTTCTTGATGAGCCACTGCTCGAAGAAGGCCAGGCTCATCGACGTGCACATGTAGACCAGCAAGCCGCTGGCGTAGTTGTAGAGCAGCACGCCGAACAGCAAGAACATCCATCGCATCACCATCTGCATGGTGCGCTGCTGCGGGTCGGTCGGCAGCTTCATGCGGAACATCATGATGCTGTAGAGCACCATCCACACCAGCGGCAGCAGGTTGAAGTGCGGCAGCATGTTCCAGCCCAGCCAGCTGAGGTCGAACATCGCGTCGGGCGCGCTCAGGTCCTTGATCCAGAGGACGAACGGCTGATGGCGCAGGTCGTAGCTGACGCGCAGCGCCGTGAACAAGCCGAAGAACACCGGGATGGTCAGGAACATCGGCAAGCACCCGCCCAGCGGCGGGAACATCTTGTGCTTGCGGTACAGGAGCATCATCTCCTGCTGCAGCTGCTTCTGATCGTCCTTGTACTTGGCCTGGATCGCGTCGAGCTCGGGCTTGACGCGCGCCATCTTGGCGCCGAAGGCGCGCATCGCCTTCTGGCTACGGAAGTTCAAGAAGAACACCGCGATCTTGACCAGCACGGTGAGCAGGATGATCGCCACGCCCCAGTTGCCGACGATGCCGTGCAAGAACTCGAGCAGGCGGAGCAGGTTGGTGGCCATCCAGGTCACGCCCGGGATGTTGCACACGTTGAAGCAACCCGGCGGCGTCAGGTCCTCGGTCATCACCGGCTCGAACACCGCATACTCGGGCTGCGCGGCGAAAGCGCCGAACGACTTGGGTCCGAGGAAGAGGCGCAGCCGGACCGACGACGTCTCCCCCGCCTTCGGCACCGCCAGGCGCAACCCGTAGCGCGGGTACGGCACCGAGTACGCCAACAGGTTGGCATGGGCGTCGGCCGGGGCGGGCATACCCTGGGCGCGGATGACGGTGAGCGCGTCGCGCGACGACTCGTCGGCTGGCGCGACCAAACCGGCGAAGAAACGGTTGGTCGACCCGCCCCAACCGATCGTCGCGTCGGTGCTCGCGGTCACCAGGGTCTCGACCTTGCCGCCATCCAGATCGCGCTGACGCTTGACGATGTGCGCGTCCTTGCCGGCCGTGCGGTCGTGCCAGCCGGCGATCGCGAACGCCGGGCTGCCGCCGATGACGTGCTCCGACTTCGGGTTCGGCAGCATCACGCCGCGCAGGCGCAGCGGGTAGGCAGTGCCGAGGTCGGGGTCGTCGGCGCGCGTGCTCGACAGCCGGATCTCGAGCTCCAGGTCACGGCGACCGGGCTCGTATCGGAACACCTTCTCCAGCGTGCGACCGTCCTTGCAGTCGAGCGTGAGCCGCACCTCGTCGCCGTGCGCGTCGATCTGCCAGCGGGTGTGGTCCTCGCGCGCATCGGGAGCGTCGCCGACCTTCTCCAGCTTCTCGTCGATGCGCACGCGCGCGAACGCGCGCTGCTCGCTGGCCTCCTCGAGCACGAGGAGCAAGACGCCGGCCGGCGACGGCTGCACGATCGGATAGTAGTCCTCGGTGTCGTGCTCGGACTTGTCGCGCGCCGCCACCGAGACGTAGTGGTCGAGCAGCCGGATCTCGCGCACGGCACCGCCACGCCGATCGAAGGACACGCGGTAGCCGGGGCCGCCCGGTGCGCCGAAGTCGTGGACGACGATGTCTCCCGCCTCGGCCTGCGGCCCGCGCACCGCGTACGCCTGCGCCGCGGGGGTGGCCGTGGGCGCGCTCGCCGGCTCCTGCGGGTTGCGCGAGTACATCATCCAGACCAGCGCGATGATCAGCGCCGGGAGCACGAGAGCGGTGAGGCGTCGTTCCATCGGCCGGGCTCGAATGCCGCCGGAGCAACCCTGCCCCGAGCGGCCACGGAGGGCGCATCTGCTTAGCGACCCTGGCCAGCGCCGTCGACAAGAATCCGGGTCAGCGGCCCTGTGCGAGTCGGCAGCCCTGTGCGAGTCAGCGGCCCTGTGCGAGGCGATCCGCGAGGTATTCCGGCAGGGCCTCCACCGCGCGGATCTTGGCCATGGTCGCCTGGTAGTCGTACTCGAGGCGATGGAAGGCGACCTCGCGGCCGTCGTACGTGGCGAAGCTGAGGCGCGGATCGCCGTCGCGCGGCTGCCCCACCGAGCCGATGTTGACGATGGCGCGCTGGTCGCCCGGCACGAAGCGCTGGCCACACTGCCCCGGCGATTGGTACTCGCCGCGCTCGAGGTAGAGGCCAGGCACGTGGCTGTGACCGACGAAGCAAAGCTTGGCGTCGCCCATGCGCTCGAACCAATCGGCCATCTTGTCGCGATCCTGGGCGTCGCGCGGCACGATGTACTCCTTCACCGGATCCTTCGGCGAACCGTGCACGAAGAGCAGGCCGTCCTCGCGCACGGTCTTCTTCATCTCGCCGATGTACTTCCACATGCGCATGTTCTCGTCGCGCGGCCGGTCGCGGCGGTTGAGCTGGTCCTTGGTCCACTCGATGGCAGCCCGGGCGCGCGGATTGAAGTCGGGCGCGTAGAACATGCAGCCCTCTTCGTGGTTGCCGAGCAACGAGAATTCGGCCTCCTGCATGACGGTGAGCAGCGCCTCGCGCGGCTCGGGGCCGTAGCCGATCACATCGCCCAGGCACACGATGCGGTCGGCGCCGAGCGCCCGGATACGCTCCAGGCAGACGCTGAGCGCCTCCATGTTGCTGTGGATGTCCGAGATGAACGCGATCATCGCTGGCGCACGGTAGCAAGGCTCGCCATGGGGTGAAAGCTCGGCCGCCGGCGTTTCGCCACGTGCCCGGCGCGGCCCCGGACGCCGGGAAGCGCGACAACGCGCCGCGTCGTACGGCCATAATCGACCGGCCCCCTTCTTCACCGAAACCGTCGATGCTCCTGCCGCTGCTCGCCTGCCTCGCCTGCCAGCCCCCGTCGCTGCCCGAGCCGTCGCCGCCGGCCCGCATCGAACTCGCCCACGGGTTGGTGGTGACCGGCGAGGACTACCTGCGGCACCTCTACGCGACGATCGGCAGCGCCCGGCTGCGCGAACTGCTGCTCGACCGGGCGCTGGCGCGCGAAGCCGAGGCGCTCGAGGCCGGACACCTGCCCGAGGCGGTCGCCGCAGCGCTGCGCGATCCGGACGCCGCGGCGCGGCAGGCGGTGGCCGCACGCCTCCGTACCGACTACGGCGGCGATGCGGCCGCCTACCGCGCGACGCTGGCAGCGGTGGGCATGACCGAAGGCGAGGACCTGTGGGCGACCCGCCTGGCGACGCTGCGCGAAGCCCGCATCGCCGCCCTCGTGCAGACGGCGCGCGAGCCGACGCCCGCGCGCCTGCACCGCGTCTTCGACGAACACTACGGCGTCGACGGCCTCCGCGTCGTCGTGCGCCAGGTGTTCCAGTCGTTCGGCGCCGAGCGCAACAAGGCGCGGCAGGCGCGATCGAACCTCAGCGACGCCGAGATCGAGGAGAACGTGCGCAAGCGCGTGGCCGCCCTCATGGCGCTGCACGCGTCGGGCACGCCGTTTCACCTCCTGGTGGCGCGCGGCAGCGAGGACCCCAAGGGCCGCGCGCTGGCGCTGAGCGCCGACGGCCAGGCGCGCGCCGGGGAAATCGAGGGCTACAACTTCCAGCACTTCGGACCGGAGTTCGCCGACGCCGTGCGCAGCATGCGCGAGGGCGAGGTGCGCGGCCCGCTGCGCACCTCGCACGGCTACCACATCGTCAAGCTCGAGAAGCTGGAGCGCACCGCGTTCGCCGACGTGGAACCGCGCCTGCGCGAACTGCTGCGGCAGGAGCCACCTTCGCTCGCCGAACGACGCGAGCTGCTCGAACAGCTCGGCGCGCGCTACGGCATCGAGGCCGCGCTGCGCCGATGACGCCACCGCTCCTGGTCATCACCGGCCCCACTGCTGCTGGCAAATCGCAGCTCGCCCTGACGCTCGCCGGACGTTTCGGGTGCGAAATCCTGTCGATGGACTCGATGGCCGTCTACCGAGGGATGGACATCGGCACCGCCAAGCCGAGCGTCGAAGAGCGTGCCCGCGTGCCGCACCACTTGATCGACCTGGTGGATCCGCACGAAGAGTTCGACACCAGCCGCTGGTGCGCTGCCGCCGAGAGCGCCGTCGCCGACGTCCAGCGTCGCGGCCGCACCCCGCTGCTGGTCGGCGGCACCCCGCTCTACCTGATGGCGTTCGGCAAGGGGCTGATCGAAGGACCGGCCGCCGACCCGGCCCTGCGCGCCGAGCTCGCGGCGCGCGAGGCCGCCGACCCTGGCTGCCTGCACGGCGAGCTGCGCCAGCGCGACCCCGCCGCCGCCGCCAGGATCCACGTGCGCGACGTCAAGCGCATCACGCGCGCGTTGGAATACGTGCTGCACACGGGCGCCCCCATCTCGGCGCGGCAGACCACCTTCGCCGACGATGTCTGGCGGCGGCCGTGCCGCGTCCTCGCCGTACACCTGGCGCGCACCGAGCTGCACGACCGCGTCAAGGCGCGCACCAAGGCGATGCTGGCCGGTGGCCTCCTCGACGAAGTCCGCGCCATCGCGCACGGCTGCGGCTTCTCGCGCACAGCCGCCGCCGGCATCGGCTACCGCGAGTGCCTCGACTACCTCGCCGGTCGCTACAAGGACGAGGAAGAGCTGCGCAACCGCATCCGGCGCAACACCCACAAGCTCATCCGTCGGCAGACGACCTGGCTGCGCCGCCTGCCCGAGGTGTCGTGGTGGTCGGCGCACGACGACGTCGAGGTGGCCGCCCAGCACCTGTGGCCGCACGCGACGGAGGCTGGCCGGTGAGCGAACCCGCCCCGCTCGACGAAGCCGCGCATGGCCTCGCCGACGAGGCTGCGGCCCTCGGTGTGACCCTCGACCATGCCGTGGCCCAAAGGGTGCTGCGCTACCTCGATGCCATGCTGCGCGAGAACGAGCACGTCAACCTCACCGCGATCCGCGCGACCGGCGCCGCGACGGTACTGCACGCGCTCGACAGCCTGGCCGCAGCGCGCGCCGTCGCCACGCCGCCGACGGCGGCCCTCGACCTGGGCACCGGTAACGGGTTCCCCGGCGTCGCTGTCGCCGCGCTCTGGCCCGCGTGCCGTGTCGTGCTGTGCGATCGAACGCAGAAGAAGGTCGCGGCCGTGGCGCGCGCTCTGCGTGCCGCCGGCGACGCACAGACCGAGGCCGTGGCACTCGACGTGGCGCAGGCGCAGGCGCTGCGACCCGACTGGTGCTCTGCGTTCGACCTGGTGACCGTGCGCGCCGTCGCGACGCCGAAGGAAGTCGGCGCGCTGGCCAAGCCTCTGGTGCGCGCCGGCGGCACGCTCCTCCTCTGGCTCGACCACGAGACCGACGCGCCGCGCCTGCACGGCTTCTCCGCGCCGGACATCGTCGTGTACGACCTACCCGAGCCGGCGCCCCGAAGGCGCCGACTGGCTGCCTACCGCCGCATCAGGTCCTGAGCCAGCGGCATCGGCGTCACGGTCTTGACCATCGAGCGCAGCGAGTGGTCGACCGGCCCATACTCGGTCGGGAAGTTCACGTAGGGATCGTCGGCGCTGTAGTTGAAGAAGTGCCGGTCGATCGTCGCGGTGATGTTGTCCAGGTCGCGACCGAACGCGTTCGAACGGCCGTCCATGCGCCGGCGCAGGCCCGAGAAGAACTTGGCCGTCTCGTATTCGGAGGTCAACGTCGGCACGTCCTTGAGGCCGCGCGTGGCGTCGGCGGCGTTCACGTCGCTCGAACGCCCCTTCCAGGTGAACGAGCTGCACGAGGCGAGGAGGGCCAAGGACGCGGACAGCGCAACGGCTGAGAGCTTGCTCATGTGTCGAATCGCGGGATGTCGAGACCGATCGCAGGAACCGCAGCAGGAGGGGCGCGCCGCGGCGGCCGAAGCCGAGGACCGCGGACCGTAGCCTCGGGTCGCGCGTCGCGCAACGAAGTTCTAGCGCCAAGGTCGCCGACGGCAGGGATCTACGGCCTCGCCGAACGGGGCGAGGATCGCCGTCGCCGGGCGAATCTCTCCCCGCCTGGAATCAGCGTTCCCCGCGCCGCGAGCCTCGCATTACCCTGCCGCGCTCATGGCTCGCCCGCGCTCCGCCGACGCCGCCGCCGACGCTCCGCCCGCCAAGTTCGCGGCCCTGGATCGGGTCGCCGCCGCCTGCCGGCTCGCGTTCGCACACTTCGGCTTCCGCGACGTGCGCACGCCGCTGTTCGAGGAGCGTCACGTGTTCGAGCGGACCCTGGCGACCTACCGTACCGACGTCCTGGTCGACCTGGCGACCTTGCCGCGCGGCGAGGTCGCTCTGGCCTTGCGCCCCTGCGTGTGGCCCGGAGTGGTGCGAGCCTTCGTGCAGCACGGCTGGGACAAGGCACGGCCCCTGCAGAAGCTGAGCTACGTCGGCGCGACCGTCGAATTCCCGCCCGGGTCGCCGCCCCGGCAGCGCGAGGTGGCCGGCGCCATCGCCCTGGGCTCGTCCAGCCCCATGCTCGACGCCGAGCTGATCGCTCTGGCGGCGCGCTGCGTCGACGCCATCGGCCTCACCGGCTGTCAGATCGCGGTCAACACGCTCGGCGACTCCGTCGATCAAGCCCGCTACCAGGAAGCGCTGCGGGCGCACTTCGCGCCGCACCTGAGCGGGCGCTGCGAGAGCTGCCGCGCGACGATGGAGGCGCACCCCTCGCGCTTGCTGGCGTGCAAGGCAAAGACGTGCCTGCCGAGCAACAAGAGCGCTCCGGACCTGGTCGCTTCGCTGGGCGAGGGCACGCGCCGGCGGCTGCAGCAGATGCTCGGCTTCTTGCGGGCGGCGCACGTGCCGTACGACGTCGACTCCGCCTTGTTGCGCGACGAGGGGATCGCCACGCACACGGTGTTCGAGGTGCGCGGCGGCGACGGCACCGTGCTGTGCTGCGGCACGCGTCGCGACCAGGCCGTGCCCGCGCTCGACGGCCCCAAGGTCGGCATGATCGAGTTCAGTCTGGACGTCGACGCCACTCTCGCGGCACTCGTCCAGGCCAAGCACCCGGCAGCTACGCCGTCCGAACCGGAGGTCGAGGCCTTCGTGGTGCCCGAGACCGAGGCGGCCCGGCAGGCAGCGTTCGTGCTGACGCACACGCTGCGCGGCGCCGGCATCGCCACCGACACCGACTACGAGGACAAGCCGCTGAAGACGCTGCTCAAGCAGCTCGACAAACGCTCGGTCCCCTTCCTCCTGGTCGTCGGCGACGCGCCGGACGCTCCGATCGTCGTGCGTGCCCGCGACGGAGGCGCCGAGGTGTCGCTGCCGGTGGCCGAGGTCGTCGAAGGGCTGCGGCAGAGGCTCGGGCGATGAGGGTGTGCCTCTACGGCGGCGCCTTCGACCCTCCCCACCGCGTGCATCGGACGATCATCGAGGCCGGACGCGCCCAGCTCGACTTCGACCGGGTGGTCGTGATGCCGAGCGGACAGCACCCGTTCAAGCAAGACGGTGCACACGCGCCGGGCTCGGTGCGAGCCGAACTGTGCCGCCTCGCCTTCGCCGATCTGCCGTGGGTGTCCGTCGACGAGCGCGAAGTGCGTCGGCACCAGACCAGCTACACGGTCGACACCCTGCGCGCCTTCCGGCAGGCGCTGCCGCCTGACGACGACCTCTACTTCCTGATCGGCTCCGACAACGTCCCGACCCTGCCGCTCTGGCGCGAGCACCACGCGGCGCTGGCCCTGGCGCAGTTCGTCGTCGTGCCGCGCGCCGGCCACCCGATGCCGCCGGCCGACTTCGACGAGCTCGACCTGACGCCCCAGGAACGTGCCGGCCTGCGCGCGCACGTCCTGACCGTCGAGCCCAGCGCGGTGTCGTCGACCGAGGTGCGGCGGCGCCTGCGTCACGGCGAGGACGTGTCGGCACTCCTGTCCGTGCCGGTGCACGAGGCGATCGTCGGGCGCCATCTCTACGGCACCTGAACCATGTGGGGAACCGCGGACGACCTGTCGGGGTGGGGCGGGCCGCTGCTCGGAGCCGGCGCGGGCTTCGTCTTGGCTGCGGTGGCGCGCTGGATCCACCGCACTCATTGGGGCTTCTTGCCGGAAGACGCGCCGACACGCGGACGCAAGCTGCACGGGGAAGCGACACCGATGGTCGGCTTCCTGCTGGCCGCGGCAGCGACCGTCATCCTGCTCGCGGGTCGCGAGCGAGCCCTGGCCGCAGCAGTGGCGCTGCTCGCGGGCATGGGCTACGTGGACGATCGCGACAAGCAGCGCGGCGGCCTGCCCTGGAAGGCCAAGGCGCTGGTCCAGCTCGCCGCGGCGGCGACCGTGGTCGCCGCCACCGCGCCGCGCGCCGACCTCGTCGTGTGGCTGGTCCTCCTGGCACTCGTCTTCGTGGTGGTCAACGCCGTCAACTTTCTGGACAACATGGACGGCGTCGCCGCCCTCGTCGGCGGCCTCGGTGTCGTGCTGGCGGCACCGACCGGCAGCTCGCTGTGCGTGGCGGCCGCGACGTTCCTGGGCTTCCTGCCGCTCAACTGGCCGCGCCCCTGGTTGTTCCTCGGCGACAGCGGCGCCTACGCGGTCGGTGCGCTGCTCGCCGCCGCCTCGCTGCGGACCGGGCTGCAGGACGGCCGCGTGCAGTGGCTCGCCCTCGCCGCACCTTGCTTCGTGCCTCTCTTCGACTTCGTCCAGGTGGTGAGTGCGCGGCTGTATCTCGGCTACGCACCGTGGGTCGGCGACCGCCGGCACATCACGCACATCGCCACCTACCTGGGCGTGCCACCGTCGCTCGTCGCCCCCATCTGCGGCGTGGTCGCCGCCGGCGCCTGGTTCCTGTTGCGCGGCGAAGCGAGCTCTTCCCGTTAGAAGTCACCGATCGAAACCCGCGCACCCTGCGAGAAGGTCAGCCCCTGGAGTGCGTGATTCGTCGGGTCCACGGTCACGCCTTGCGCAGTGAACTGGACACCCATCAGTGAGCGAGCGAGCGGAATGGACATCGTCAAGCTCGCGAGGGTCCCCGTGCGCTGTACCACGGCGCTGAGGAACAACGACCCCGGATCGACCGTGAGTTGGCAGACCCCGAACCGCGTGCCAGCGCCAGCCGTGCCGCTCGAGAGCAGGAAGGCGACCGGACCCGTCGGACTCGGCGGGTCCGGATGCCGCAGATCGAGAAGGAAGTCGCGGCGGCCGAGCACCGGTTGTCCGAAGCCGCTCAAAGTGGGCAAGCTGGCGCCGCTGCAGCCTGCCTGTGGAGGCAGCGACGTAACCACGGCGGCCACGCCCCGCGTGTAGAACCAGGTGTCGCTCGAGCCTACCCAACCAGAGCCGCCGCCGTAGACAACGAGGCGGTGCATGGTCTCGTCCCAGGCCAGGGAGGCCGAGGAGCGCGGCCCCGGTACGGGGATGGTCCAAGTCGGAGCGGCCGTCCACGCGCTCCCACCCCAGGCCAGAAGAACCTGGTTCGACCACGCACCAACTCCTGTCTGGCCGCCGAGGAGAAAGACCGTGCGACGGTCGGGGTCGTATTCCATCGCACACCCGGCGTGGGCCCCATCAGGCAGGGTGATGGCGCGCTGCGTCCAGGTATGGCCATCGAAGGTCCAGGTGTCGGTCAGGTACGCAGTCGCCCGTCCCGAGCACAGCATGACCTGGTTGCGGGCTGCGTCGTACGTCATGCCGTGGTCCGCGCGAGGCGGCGGCGACGACGGCGGTTGCAGGAGCTGCCAGACGCTTCCGTCCCACTCCCAGGTATCTCCGAGGAACGTCCCTTGGGCATCGAGGCCACCGAACAGCACGACTCGACCGCGCACCGCATCGTAAGCCATCGCGTGGCCGGTGCGCGGCGACGGACGGAGAAGCGTGTTGACGCGAGTCCAGGACGCGCCGTCGAACAACCAGGTGTCATCGAACACCTGAGAGCCGTCAGCGCCACCGAACAGCACCGTGCGCGCCCGCCCACGGTCGTGAGCCAATGCATGGAACTCTCGGGCAGCGGGAGACACGGGAGGCCGCAAGCGCGCCCAGCTCGCGCCGTGAAAGCGCCAGGTCTGGTTGAGCGGACGACCGTCGAACCCGCGGCCACCGAACAGAAGCACCTCCCGTTCCGCAGCGTGGTAGACCGCGGCGTGCCCGAGCAACCCCGGCGGCCCACACTCTCCGACGGCCGTCCAATCGCGGCCGTCGAAGGCCCACATGTCACCTAGCAGCCCGCCGTTGTCCTCGCCGCACACGACCAACACGCGGCGGGTCGCCGGATCGAAAGCTGCGGCGTGTGCCGTGCGCGCCGGGGGTGCGGCCGCCGTGGCGATTCGATTCCAGTCGGCCCCGTCCCACTCCCACGTATCGGCGAAGACGGTGCCCGGCAGGCCCGTGCCACCACCGAACAATACGACCCGTCGGCGCGACGGGTCCCAGGTCAGACTGTGGCCGGTGCGCGCCGGCGGCGTGCGACTGGGGGCGAGTCGCGTCCAGGCGACGCCATTCCACTCCCACGTGTCGGCGAGCACCAGGCCGGACGCCACGTCGCGACCGCCGAACAACACCACCGTGCCGCGCACGCCGTCGTAGGCGAGCCCCGGGTCGTCGCGCCCTGTCGGGCCTGGAGCCGAGATCGAACTCCACCGGTTGCCGTCGAACTCCCACACGTCGAGAACTGCCGGGCCGGCGCTACCGCCCCAAAGGACGGCGCGACCGCGGCGCTCGTCGAAGGCGATTGCCGACAAGCGGCGAAACGGCGGCGTCGAGGTCGTCGGCACGAATCGCCAATCGCCGCCCTCCCGCGCGTACAGGGTCGTCGGCTGACCCGGCACGACGGACCACAACATCAGCCTGTCTCGGACCGTGTCGACGAACATGCCCTTGGCCGTGAAGGCCAACCCCACGCTGCCGTGCACCAGCCAAGTCCCGGCGGCCCATTCGCTGTCGTCAGTGAAACGGCCGGTGTAGTCGGCTCCGGTCGTCTGCATGCCCCCACGCATGATCAGGCGTTGGTCTTGTGGATCAAAGCCGATGGCGGTGTGCCGCCGGGGCACGACGCCGGCGAGAAGACCGTAGTGAGTCGTGCTCTGTGCTGCGGCTCGGCCTGCGGCCGAAAGCACGACGAGGCACGCGCACGCGAGATGCGCGGAACTGACCCAGGAGCGGGGTCCCAGAAGGTGGCTGTCTTCCATCGAATCGTCCCCGGCACGCGCCGCGCCATGTCCCTCCGCGCGCTTATGGTGCCTGAGCCGAAGGCTCGCGATCGCGAAGGCGATCGCCAGCAACATGGCTCGGAGCGTGTACGCTCGGTCCTTTCTCACGTTCTGAGCCGAGACAGTAGTCGGCGCCCGGTGTCAGGACACGCAGCGGACGCAACTCCCGCACATCCGTCGGGTCCCACGGCGCTCGAGAAGAGTGTGGCGGGCAGAGCGCCATCTCCGAGGGTGCTGGCATCCACTACTCCCAAGCCGCCGGCGTCGCCACCTTCGCCAGCACCGTCCTCGCAAGCAACCGGTCGATCAGCGCTGGGCAGGTCGGCACGGCACAGACATCCGGTCTGGCGCTCAGCGGCACCGCGGTGATCACGAACTGCACGATCGTGCGCAACCTCGTCGACGGTCGCGCGTGCTCAGCGGCGCCGTCGGCCCGGGCGCTCCAGCGCAGGTCGAACGAAGCCGCACAAGACCACCGCGGCGTTTCCCGCCAACTCGGGCCGATCGCGGCTCCACCGCGGATGACTCCCGTGACGCGGACTCTCGGACCTCACAGGGTCGGCGCCACCGTCGCCACCGCCACCTCGCCTCGACCGAACAGCTCGGTCTGGCGCGCGCGCAGCGCTTCGGCGGTCACGCCGTCGAGCCAGGCCAGCAAGCGAAAGGGCATGATCCCGGCCGCGGCCTGCTCGGCCTGCGCGAAGGCCACCGAGCGCGCCGCCTCGAAGCTGCGCACGTACTGACCGAGGACCTTGCGGCGCACGCGCTCGAGGTCAGCCTCGCCGACGTCGACCGGGCGCGTCAGCAGCGCACGCAGCTCGCGTTCGAGTTCGGCCGGATCCTCGCTCTCGCCCCCGGCCACCGCGAACCCGAACGTGCGCTCGCTCATGTAGCTCGACGACAGGCTGTCGTCGGCGACGCCGCGCTGCACCAGATCCTCGCGCGCCGCCGACGCCGGACCGGCCATGAGGTCGAGCAGGATGCGCGTCAGGAGGTCGCGGCGGCCGCGGGCCTCGCCGTCAGTCAGGAGCGTCGCGTCCTTGACCCCGAGCAGCACGCGCGGGCGCGCCACCTGCATGGCGCGCCCGCTGCGCGGCTGGTGTGGTGGGCCCAGGTCGGGCGGACACTCGGGCGCCACGGGTTCGCCGGGCGCCAGCGCGCACTGCTCGGCCAGCTGCACCACCAAGTCGGCATCGACGGCACCGGCCACCGCCAGGACGGCGTTGCCGGTGCGGTAGAAGGCGGCGTGGCAGCGCAGAAGCTCCTCGTCGGTGATGTCCTGGATCGACGCGACGGTGCCTGCCACCGGGTGGCGAACCGGATGCTCGCGGTAGAGGCAACGCAGGAGGTCGAAGAAGGCGCGGTAGTTGGGCGCATCCTCGTAGGTCTTGATCTCCTGCGCGATGATGCCCCGTTCCTTGTCGACGTTGTCGGGCGTGATGTGCGGCTCGCCGACCAGACGCAGCAAGTCGCGCAGGTTGTCCTCGTAGGCGCTGGTCGCCGCGAACCAGTACGAGGTCCGGGTGAAGCTGGTGTAGGCGTTGACCTGCGCGCCGCGTTGCGCGAAGCGGTCGAACGTGTGCAGGTCTTCGGCCTCGAACAGCTTGTGCTCGAGGTAGTGCGCCACCCCCTCCGGGCTCCGATGGGCGCCGTCGGGGCCGACGAAGCCCAGGTCGGTGCTGCCGTAGCGCACGGTCACCGCCGCCGCCACCTCGCGGAAACGCGAGGTAGGCACCACGCGCACCGCGAGCCCGCGGCCGGTCTGCGCCAGCCAGACTTCCTCGTCGAGGGTGGGATCGCGGCGGACGTCGAAGGTCACCATGTCAGCTCGTCTCCTTGGTGCTGGCCGGCGCCAACAGATAGACGTGGTCGAGCCAGAGCCCGGCCCCGGCGGCGGCAACCGCCGGCGCCGCCACCTCCGCATACACCTGCGCCTGCGCCGCCGGCTCGCGGTCGACGCCCTCGAGCCAGCGCTCGAAGGTGAACGTGAGGCGTGCTGCGATCGAGTCGTCGACCGCAGTCAACCCCGACACGATGCCGGCCTTCGCCGTCTGCAGCTCGGTGGCGGCGAAGCGGCCGGCCTGGAGGTTGGCGATCTCGGCGTGCACCAGTGCCTCCACGGTGTCGGCGGCCGTCTCGTCGAGACCGGCCGCGATCGTCAGAAGCCCCTTGTGGTGATCGACGCCTGCGGCGATCGAGTAGGCCAGCGATCGCTTCTCACGCACTTCCTTGAACAGGCGGGCATGCGGCCCGCCGCCCAGCAGATTGGCGAACAAGCGCCGCGCTGGCCAAGCCGTGCGCGACGCCGGCGGGAAACGGAACACCATGACCAGCTTGCTCTGCTGGATGTCGGCGCGTTCGAGTGTGGCGCGCCGCGGACGCGGCGGGACGACGACGGCATCGGGCACCGGCTCGGGGGCCGGCGCCGGCAAGTCGGCGAGCCAACCTGCCACCGTGTCCAGCAGGTCGTCGGGGAGCGCCCCCATCGCCATCAGCAACGCCTGCCCACGGACGAGGAAGTCCTGCCGCGCGCGCTCGGGGTCCTCGCGCTTCAGGACCAGGATCGCCGGCAGCCCGCCGTGCTCGGGGATCGCCATCGGCTCTCCCTCGCAGGCCAGCGCCAGCGCCTGCCGCCGCGCGTAGGTCGCCTTGTCGTCGAACTCGGCGCGCACCGCGTTGGCCTGGTTCTTCTGTTCGCGCGCGAACACGTCGGCGGGGAAGCCAGCGCCGTCGAGCCGGGGGCGGTGCAGGATGTCGGCGAGCAGCGCCAGGCAGGCGCGCATTTGGTCGGGCCCATCGGGCAGGAACTGGCCGGCGACGCTGTCGGCGGTCGCCTGCAGCACATGGGTCTCGCCGTGCTTGCTCACGGCCGGCACCGCAAACCCGCCGTACAGCGACTCCATGCGCCGCATGAGCGCCGACCTCGACGGGTCGCGCGCGGTGCCCTGCAGAAGGAGATCCGGCAGCAACGCGCGCGCCGCCGCCCGACCGTCGAGCGGCCGACGCAGCAACAAGGCCAGTCGGAACGTCTTGAAACGCGCGTCGTGGCGCCACAGCACCGGCACCGACCCGACGGCAGCGCGGTGGAAGCCAGCGAAGGCCTGCATGCGCGGATCATCGCCGCCGACAGGCTCGAGGGGGAAGCGATTCCACCCGCGCGCGCCACTTGCCGCCGCGCCGGCCGTCGATCCGCGGGACGTCGACCCAAGAGAATGGGCGAGCCGTTGGCCGTCGTGTCTGCGCTATCCTCCTCACCATGTTCGTCCGAGCCCACAGGCCGCGAAACTCGCCGCGAAGCTCGCCGCGCAGCGCGTTGCGCCCTTCCCTCCTGCCGCCGACTGCCGGACTGCGCGCGGCCGCTTGGTCGCTGCTCGCCGTCGGTACCCTGGCCGCGCAAGGGACCGCGCCACCCGAGACCCCACGCTCATCCGAAGTTCCGCGCGCCGGCAGCCGCGCCGCGGCGCCGATGCGTCAGGATCTCGAAGAACTGGCAACCGCGCTGGGCCGAGCCCACGGCCTCGCCGCCGACGCCAAGCCGATCACCAGCTTCGGCGCCGACCTGCGCGTCGAGTCGCGCGACAAGCAGGAGAAGGACTCGATCTCGATCGACATCCGCGTCGATTTCTCGGCGCCGCGCTCGCTGCGCTGTCAGGTGCGCGAGAAGGGCGTACGCGTCGAGCGCGGCATGGACCCGGAGCTGGGCCCATGGGCGATCAGCGGCGATCGGGTGCTGAAGCTGCAAGGAGCCGACTTCGCCCGCGACGCCGACCAGATCGCCCACGACCTCCGCCTGTGTCGGCAGATCGTGCGTTTCCTCGATCCGCAGCGCATGCTGCGCACCCTCGAGGATCCGGGGCCGGTCGGCAAGGAAGACCTCGAGATCACCAAGCGCCTGACCTTCCACGCTTGCCCCACCGTCGAGGGCGTGCTGACTCGGTTCCCCATCTACACCGTCGACGCCGACGGCCGGGCGCGGGTCAAGCTGTTCGTGCACCCCGACACCAGCCAGCTCCTGGCGGTGCGAGCACAGCCGATCGGCGACGACGGCAAGCCCACCCAGCCCACGGCCGAGCTGATCCTGTTGGGCGACTACGCCGAGACGCAGGGACTGCACCTGCCGAGCAAGCTCACCGTCTTCCGCGTCGACGGCGACGCCCGGGAACCGCTGCAGACGGTGCACATCAACGGCATCGAGCTCGACCGCGAGTTCGCGCCGAAGCACTTCGCACGGCCCAAGCAGTAGGCGCGCCGAGCGCCGGCCTTCACGCCACCGGACAGGCCGAGCGGATCGCCGCGCTGGCGTGGTCGGCGTACTTGGCGAAGTTCTTGGCGAACAGTCCGGCGAGGTGCTTGGCCTTCTCGTCGTAGGCCGCCTTGTCCTTCCAGGTGTTCTTCGGCACGAGCACCTCGTCGGGCACGCCGTTGCACTTGGTCGGCACCTGCACGCCGAAGGTCGGATCCTGGACCGTCGGCGCCTTCTCCAGGCTGCCGTCGTGGATGGCGTCGATGATGGCACGCGTGTGCTTCAGCGACATGCGCTTGCCGACGCCGTAGCCGCCACCGCTCCAGCCGGTGTTGACCAGCCAAGCCTGGCTGTTGTGCTTGGCGATGTGCGCGGCCAGGAGCTCCGCGTACTTGGTCGGATGCCAGACCATGAAGGCGGCGCCGAAGCAGGCCGAGAAGGTCGCCTCGGGGTCCTTCACACCGACTTCGGTGCCGGCCACCTTGGCCGTGTAGCCCGAGATGAAGTGGAACATCGCCTGCTCGGGCGTCAGCTTCGACACCGGCGGCAGCACGCCGAAGGCATCGCAGGTGAGGAAGATGACGTTCTTCGGGTGGCCACCGACGCACGGGATCTTGGCGTTGGGGATGTACTCGACCGGGTAGCTGCAGCGCGTGTTCTCGGTGATCGAGGCGTTGCTGAAGTCGACCTGGCGCTGGGGGTCGTCGTAGATGACGTTCTCGAGCACCGAGCCGTAGCGGATCGCCGCGTAGATCTCGGGCTCGCCCTCGGGCGACAGGTTGATGCACTTGGCGTAGCAGCCGCCCTCGATGTTGAACACGCCCTGGTCGGTCCAGCAATGCTCGTCGTCACCGATGAGCTGGCGGCGCGGGTCGGCCGACAGCGTCGTCTTGCCGGTGCCCGACAGGCCGAAGAACAGAGACACGTCGCCGCCGGGCCCCTCGTTGGCCGAACAGTGCATCGACAGCACGCCCTGCTTCGGCATCAGGTAGTTCATGATCGTGAACACACCCTTCTTCATCTCGCCGGCGTACTGCGTGCCGAGGATGACGAACTCCCGCCGCTCGAACGAAAGGTCGACGCTGGTCGGCGAGCTCATCTCGTTGGTGAGCGGATTGGCCGGGAACACGCCGGAGTTGAAGATGACGTAGTCGGGGTCGCCGAACGACGCCAGCTGCTGCTCCGTCGGTCGGATCAGCATGTTCCACATGAACAGCGCGTGGTAGGCGTTCAGACAGACGACGCGCACCTTGACCCGGTACTTCTCGTCCCACCCGGCGAAGCCGTCGACCACGTAGAGCTGGTCGCGGGTGTTGAGGAAGTCGATGGCACGCTGCCGGTTGACCAGGAACGTGCGTTCCGTGAGGCGGATGTTGACGTCGCCCCACCACACGTCCTTGTTGCTCGGCTCGGTGTCGACGATGCGCTTGTCCTTGGGCGAGCGACCGGTCTTGGCGCCCGACCGCGTCGCCAGGGCACCCGACGACGTGATCTGCCCCTCGCCGCGCCGCACCGCCTGCTCGTACAGGATGGGTGGCGAGGCATTGCGAAGGACGTTCTTGACGTGGATGCCGTACTTGGACAGGTCGACTGTGGACATGGTCAGGGGGGGGTCTGGGCAGCGGCCGCGGCCGCCGCGCGAGGAGCGGGCCTAGGCTAGAGGCAACGGCCGCCGGCGGCCAGGAATTGCCCCGGCGACCGCCACGCCGCCGCGGCGGGATGCGTCCGCGCGCCGGCCGCGGGGCGGCGACCCCGAGCGTGTGCCGGCACTGCCACCGGCTCGAGCACGCCGCGACGCATCGATCCGGGCACCGCGCTCGGCAAGCGATCCGGTTCCGAGTAGAACGCGGGCGGCCATCCCGATCACCCCCGCATGCCGACCCTGCGCCGAACTCTGGTGGACGGAACCACCGACGAGCTGATCCGAGAGGAGCCGCTGTTGATCGCCGCCGGCGGCGCCGAGGTCCTCACCATGCGCACTCCCGGAGACGACGAGAACCTGGCGCTGGGCTTCCTGCTCAGCGAGGGGATCGTCGCTTCGCTCGCCATGGTCGAGCACGTCGCGCACAGCCCGGGCGAGCTCGAGGCGCGCAAGCCCGACCGGGTCGACGTCGCGCTGCGCGGCGTCGACGCCTCGTTCGTGCGCGGGCGACTCACCCGAACCCACGAGATCCGTACCTCGTGCGGCGTGTGTGGACTCACCGACGTCGACACCCTCTTGCAGGGGGCCGCACCTTGCCTGCCCGGGGTCCCCCGCGTGCCTCGCTCCCGCCTGCAGCTGCTCCGCGCCGACTTCGAGGGTCGACAGACCGCATTCGAGCGCACGGGGGCGTGCCACGGCGCTGCCCTCTACGCCGCCGACGGCAGCTTGCTGGGCTTCGGCGAAGACGTCGGCCGGCACAACGCCTTGGACAAGGCGATCGGCGCCGCCGCCCGCGCCGGCGCACGTTTCGCCACGGCGATCGCGTTCCTGTCGGGGCGTGCGGGCTACGACCTCGTGCTCAAGTGCCTGCGCCTCGGCGTGCCGGTCGTGCTGTCGGTGTCGGCACCGTCGGCGCTCGGGTTCGACCTCTGCCACGCCGCGGGCAGCACGCTCGTCGGGTTTCTACGTCGGGATCGATACCGAGTCTACACCGACGGCGGTCGTCTGGCCGATGAGTAGGGCGTCAGAGAAAGGTGGCCTCACGATCTCCTGTGAGTCCGTCCAACCCGCTGTTTTTGGTCGGGAGAGCGTCAGCTGCGGGGCAGACGGCAGGAGACCGTGAGACCTTCGAGACGACCGTCGCACAGGAACGGGAGGCGCACGGTTGCCCGAGCAGCTCCGCATTGATGTCCTGCAACGACCTTCGCCAAACCTTGGTGTTCGTTCGCGGCAGGCCCCGTCGTCGACTGGCCCTGCCGGGGTGAGGTCGCGCGCCTGCTTGCCGTCGCGTCAGCGTTCGCCGCACCCTTCATGCGAGAGAGATCGGCACGGTGACATCGCACACTTGAGTGGCGTCCCGTGGAAATCGCCGGCCGGACGGGAGGTTCGCGTCTCGTTCGTGCGATTCGAACGGCGCAAGTTCCGCACGAAGAGGATGTTGCGCGATCGGATGGCGATCGCGAGTGCGGCCCCGCGATCGGTTCAGGAATCCGAAGAAGGCCCCAGGATGTCCTCGACGCGGCGCTCCTCCAGGCGCGGCTCGAGGTCGCGCAGCGCCTCGCTGAGGCCGACGAAGCGGAACTCGCGCAAGAGCGTGTCGAGCTTGCCCAGGGTGCGGTCGAGGTTCACGTAGTGGCGGAAACCGCGCAGGCCGCCGAGCGGCTGGCGCGGCTGCCCCGGATCGACTTCCCAAGGGTGCAGGTACACGCAACCCGGCCAGCCGGCGCGCTGTGCGGCCCGCAGCCCGGAGCGCAGGAAACCCAGCGGCAGGAGCCGCAGGTAGCCACCACCTCCCACCGGCACGCGCTTGCCCAGGACCTGCCACGTGAGCGGCGGCACCTCCACCAGGGTGCCGGCGCTGGTGCGCAGCCGATAGGGCTGCGCCGGCGCTCCCGGCACACCGTAGTCGGGATGGCCGATGGGGAAGATCGAGCTGTCGAGGCGATAGCCGCGCTGCAGCAGGACGCGCGGCGCCCACGGCGTCCGCGTCGTGATCGACCAGGTGCAGGCGCGGAACACCGTCGGCCGAACTCCCGCCACGTCCTCCAGGATCCGCTCCGTACGTGAGAGGTCGGCCTCGAAGCCGGCCTCGCCCAGGTCGTGCAGGCAGCGGTGGTCGTAGCCGTGCGACCCGATTTCGTGGCCCGCGTCGCGCACCGCGCCCACCAGATCGGGCAGCCGCTCGGCGATCCAGCCGAGGAAGAAGAAGGTGGCGCGGGCACCGCGGCGCGCGAACAGATCGAGCAGACGCCGAGTCGAGTCGCCACAGCGCAGCTCGGTGTGTTCCCAGGCGGCGCGGTCGATGGTCCCGGCCATGTTGAGCACCTGGAACCAGTCCTCGACATCGACCGAAAGCGCGTGCGCTGGCTGGCTCATGGCAAGAGTCCTTCGAGTACGGGCACCGCGGCGCGCAAGAAGGCACGGCACCGCGCCTCGGCGTCGCCCTCGTCGCGCCAGGCCTCGACGCGCAACAAGAAGCCGGGTGAGTCCCGCCGCAGCACGGCGCGCGGCAGGTGGTGCCACACGAAAGTCGAGTACGAGCCGGTGCGCAAGCCGCCGGCGCCGTACACGTAGAGGCTCAGGTAGGGCCGGCCGTCGCCGCGGGCCCGCGTCGCGATGCGGCCGGCGCGCACGTCGGTGCCCCCCACCACCGCCAGTGGCTCGGTCTCACCGTCGTGCTCGATGGTCATGTCGCTGCCGCGCAGACACAGGTGTGGCGGATGCACGCTCTTCCAGTTGTGCTGATGGAAGACCGCGACGACGTACACCTCGTGGCCGTCGGCATCGCGGTAGGTGCGCCACGTGGCGTCGTCGGTGCCGAGCAGCTCGCGCTCGCGCGGTGTCAGCACGTCCTCGCTCGTCTGCACGAAGCCGCCGATGCGCAGCGGCACGCGCGCCGCCCGACCGATCGAGGTCGTGAACGGACGGTGCCAGCTGAGGAACAACAGTGCCGGAGCCGCCAGCCACAACAGCACCCCGGAGAGGATCACCCCACGCCTCATGCCGGCCCCCTCGTCGGTCGTCCCGCGCCGACCCAACGGTCGAGGCCGACCAGTGCGAGCAGAGCGACCCCCCACGTGCAGGTGTTGGCGACATCGTGGACGCTGGTGCTCGCAGCCGGTACCCCCCACCACTTGGCCGCGAAGCACAGGAACGCGATGCGCAGCACGTTCAAAACCAGCGCCAGCGGCACCGAGGCGACGAGCAGCCAGAGACGACGCCAGCCGCGCTCCCCGGGCAGCAGGAAGGCGAAGCAGAAGCCGAGGGTGGTGAGCGCCAGGAGCGAGCGCAGCCCGCCGCAAGGATCCTCCACCACGAGCGGTTGGCTCTGACCCGGAACGAACAGGTTCGCGCCGGAACGGGTCCCGGCCAGCCCCAGCGCGTTGGCGAGACCGAGGCCGAGGGTGACAGCCAGCTCTTTCAGCTCGAACGCGATGCGACCGCTGGCGAACAGGGGCATGGGGACGGCGAACGCAGTCAGCGCCAAGACCGGCCAGAGCACCCGTGCCCGAGCCGACCCGACCGCGAGCCACACGGCGCCGGGCACGGCCAGGACGAGGGTCGCTGCCGACAACGAGTCGACGGTGAGCGCCGCGCCGACCGCGTGTCCCAGCAGACCGGGTCCGAGCAACCACCAGCCACGCAAGTCGAAGCGCGCCGGAACGGCTCGCCAGCGCGCCCGCCAGCGCCACACCACGAAGGCGGCAAGCAAGGGCAGCAGCGGCCCGTGCGAGTAGTACGAGTCTGGCAAGAACCACAAGTCCCAGACCCACTGCAGGGTCACCGCGTAGGCGACGACCAGGGGCAGGAACACCACGAGGGCGGCAGTCACGGGCGCGCCGCCTCGTAGGCCTCTACGACGCGGCGCGCCGCGCCCTGCCAGGTCCAGTCGCACGCTTGCAGCTTGCGCCGGCCCGCCGCGCCCAGCCGGGTGGCGAACGCCGGGTCGCCACCGACCCGGCCCAAGGCAACCGCGAGGGCCTGTGTGTCGCCCGGCGGCACCAGCACCGCCGTCTCGCCGTCGTCGACGAGTTCGCGCAGGTTCGCCTGGTCCGGCGCGATGACGGGCACGCCTGCCGCCAGGTAGTCGAAGAGCTTGAGCGGCGACGCGTACTCGTTGATCGCGGCAATCACCGCCGCATCGAAGGCACACACGTGCGAGGGGACCTCCGCCGCCGACACCGCACCCACCAGGTGCAAGCGCTGGGCGAGGCCGTCGCGCTCGGCCTGCGCGCGCAGCGTTGGCAGCGCCGGCCCCTCGCCGACCACCCACAGGTGTGCGTGCTGCAGGCTGTCGTGTCGGAGCGCGTCGAGGACGACATCGAGCCGGTGCCAGGGACGCGCGTAGCCGACGAAACCGACGACGAAGGCGTGTGGCGCCAGGCCGAGCACTCGCCGCAGCCGCACTCCACCCTCGCGCGCGTTGGCGCCGAAGCGCTCGACCGCGGCACCGTTGCACACCACCAGGGTGCGCTCCGCCGCGGCACCACACTGCAGCAGGCGCTGGCGCAGGACTCCACTGACCGCGAGGACGCGGTCGGCACCGCCGAGCACCCGCGTCTCGGTGGCCCGCGCCCGGCGGGGGAAGCGCAACGACCCGAGCTTGGCCATCTCGTCGCACATCGGCGAGTTCACCTCGAGGAGCAACGGTACACCGAGGCCGCGAGCCGCGCGCAGGCCGGCGTCGCAGTGCAGAGCGTGGCGCTCGTACACGAAGTGCGGGCGCAGGCGCCGGCCGACCGCCACCAGGCGCTGTGTCGCGCTGCGGCTGTAGGCCATCTCCATCGTCTCGAGAGCCACGCGCGGCAAGCGCAGCCGCTGCCAGAGGCCGCCACGCCGGCCGGCGACCGGGCGTCGCCCTTCCGCCTTGGGCACCAGCGCGCACTCCTCGACCTCGTGGCCGAGCTGACGCAGCGCCGCGATCATCTCACGCACGTGCACCGCCTGACCGTCGTCAGCGCGGATGCGATGGTGGTAGAGGATGCGGTAGCTCATGCGTCAGGCCGCCCGCAGCACCGCGCGCAGGCGCGCGATCGGCTGGTGCCAGGAGTAGCGCTGCGCGTAGGCCGCGATCGCGTTGCGGCATTCTCCGCGCGCCAGCTGCCGGAGCAAGGCACTGGCCAAGGCCTCGGGGTCGGCCGCCACCAACTCGCCCGCGACCGGGTCGGCCACCATCTCGGGAATGCCACCGACCGCGGTGGCGACGACCGGCAAGCCGCTGGCCAGAGCCTCGGTGACGACGTTCGGCCAGCCTTCCCGTGCCGACGGCAGGACCAGCACGTCGCACGCTTGCAGCGCGGCGACCACGTCGTCGCGGCCGCGGCGGCCCAAGAGATGCAAGCGATCCACCGGCGCCGCCTGCCGTAGCGCCGCACGCTCGGGCCCTTCGCCGACGAGAACCAGATGGACGTGCCCGGGAAGCGACGCCAACGCCTGCACGGCGAGCCCGAACCCCTTGCCGGCGACGAGACGACCGATGCCGAGGACGAGGCCCGCGGTCGCTGGCAGACCGAGCCGCGCCCGTGCCGCGGCGCGCTCGCCAGGGTGAAAGCGCTCCAGGTCGACACCGTTGCGCAACAGCTCGACGCGCGCATCGGGTACGCCAGCGACCTCGGCGAAGCGCCGCCGCAGCGCCTCGCTCACCGCCAACAGAGCATGCGCCCGCGGCATCGCCGCGCGCACCTGCGGCGCCACCACCTTGTGCTCGGCCAGCACGTTCACGTCGGTGCCGCGTGCAGTCACCAGGCAGGGCAGCCCGAGTTCCTCGGCGATGCGCACCGCGGCGACGCCGTCGGGATAGACGTAGTGGGCGTCGAGGACACAGCGACGGCCCACGGCGAGCGCCCGCACCACCGGCAGCGCCGCGCGCGCCATGCGCTCGGCCTGCTTGCCCAGCGACAGGCCCGGCAGGTGGAAGTAGCGCGGATGGTGCACCGGCACTCCGTCCACACTCTCGCACGCCGGCCCGCGACGCAAGACCGCGTGTTCGCCGCGAGCCAGGAGACGCGGCACCGCCGGTAGCGGCGACACCACCACCAGTTCGAGGTCGTCCTGGCCGGCGACCACCCGAGTCATGCGTTCCTGCACGAACGTGCCGTGCTGTGGCATCGCCGCCGACGGGTACAGATTGGTGAACGTGATGATGCGGCGGCGGTCGCTCATCGCCGGCTCCGCGACACCGAGAGCACCGGCTGCGCCCGTCGCCAACGTGTCCCGAGACGACTCGACATGGTCGGGCTCATGACGCGCGGTTCGCCACCTCGGGGCCGTCGACCCACCGCTGCAAGAAGCGCCCGAGCACGGTCAGCGCCCAAAGCGTCTCGCTGCGGTCGACCAACTGGCTGCGGTGCTGCCGCAGCAACTCGGCGGCGCGGTCGGGATGCACGAACTCCGCGAGGGGGCCGTCGCGCAGGCGCGCGGCCAGCTCGTCGCCGACGGGCCCGGCCATCCACGCGCGCAGCGGCACCGAGAAGCCCTGCTTCTTGCGCGCTTCGATGGGCGCCCCGAGCCGCCCCCGCAGCGCCGACCGCAGGAACGCCTTGGTCTTGCCGCCACGGATCTTGAGCCGCGACGGCACGCGCGCCGCGAACTCGAGCAGGTGGTGGTCGAGGAACGGCGCGCGCACCTCGAGCGAGTTCGCCATCGCTGCCCTGTCGACCTTGACCAGGATGTCACCGGGCAGCCAGGTGGCGAAGTCGGTGGCACAAGCCCGAGTCAACGCGTCGCGGGCGTCGCTCTGCCGGTAGGCGTCCACGACCGGCGCCAGCGGATCGGAGGTGGCGCCAGCCCGCAGGAGGGGGAGGATCTCCTCGGGCAGGCTGGCGCTCACCGACCGCGCGTAGGCGACAGCGGCGTCGCGTCCCAGGTTCTGCAAGGTGCGCTTGAAGCGCAGCGGCCGCGGCAGGAAGTCGGCCTTGGGATAGACCGCGCCCAGCGCGCGCCACGCCGCCCCGGGCAGACAGCGGCGGATGCGGTTCTCGACCACGTCGAAGCGGTAGCGTCGGTAGCCGGCGAAGGCCTCGTCGCCGCCGTCACCGGCGAGCGCCACCGTGACGTGGCGCCGCGCCAGCCGGCTGACGTGGTAGGTCGGCACGGCACTGCTGTCGGCGAAGGGTTCGTCGAAGGTGTCGGCGAACCAGCCGTGCTCGAGCATGTCGGCGATACGCACTTCGTCCTCGTGCAGCGTCGCCCCGCACTGGGCTGCGGCGGCGCGCGCCTCGGCGCGCTCGTCGAAGCGTGGATCGTCGAAACCGATGGTGCAGGCCACCACGCGGCTCGCCGACGCGCGCGCCATGCTGTCGACCACGGCGAAGCTGTCGACCCCGCCCGACAGGAACGCGCCGAGCGGCACCTCGCTCATCAAACGGATGCGGGTCGCTTCGTCGAGCAGCGCCAGCGTCTGCTCGCGCAGCTCGTCGACGTCGCGCCGATCTTCCTCGGCGAACGACAGGCTCCAGTAGCGCCACAGACGGGGCGTTCGACCGCGCCGCACGACCATCGCGTGCGCCGGCGGCAGGCGCTGCACGCCACTGAAGACCGTGCGCGGATCCGGCACGTAGCGCAAGCACAAGAACTGCGCCAGCGCCTCGGGGTCGAGAGTGCGCTCCACGTGCGTGCCGGCGACCAGCAGCGCCTTGATCTCCGAGGCGAAGACCAGGCCGTGTGACGTCTGCGCGTAGTGGAACGGCTTCTTGCCGACGCGGTCACGCGCCGCGAACAGCAGGTCCTGTTCCTCGTCGACCAACGCGAAGGCGAACATCCCGCGCAGGCGCCCCGGCAGAGCCTCGCCCCAGGCCCGGTAGCCGTGCAGCAGGACTTCGGTGTCGGACCGCGTGCGGAACGCGTAGCCCGCCGCTTCGAGCTCGGCGCGCAGCTCCAGGTGGTTGTAGATCTCGCCGTTGAACACCACCCACAACCGGCCGCTCTGGTCGGTCATCGGCTGCTCGCCGGTGTCGAGATCGACGATGGCGAGGCGGCGGTGCACCAAGCCGTAGCCCTGGCCGTGGCGGAACCCCTCGCCGTCGGGCCCCCGGTGCGCGAGGACGCGCGCCATCGCCCGCAGGCTGGCCGGGTCGACGACACTGTGCGCTTGTCGCGCGAACACTCCAGCGATGCCACACATGTCGATGGTCCTCGCTCACCACCTCTGGATGGCCGTGCCGGCCAACGCCGGCCTGGGTGCCACCTCGGCGCGCGGATGCTCGTGCGCCACCTCGGTGCCCGGTTTTCGCAGCAGTTCGTCGCGCGCCACGAACACCACGCAGCTCATCAGCGCGAAGTAGTGGTACACGAGATCGAAGTGACCGCGGTTGAGGAAGAAGGAGCCGACCATGAAGCCGATGGTGGTCGCCTCGAGCATGCGTGCGTACACGCCGGCCCAGGCGAGATCCGGCCGGTACCGTGCCCAGGTGCGCACCTTGCGCGCGCTGAACAACATCGACAGCAACAGGGTCATGTAGGCGACGAACGATGTGGTGCCACCCTCGGCCCAGATCTGCAGGTACGAGTTGTGGGCGACGTAGGCGAACCCGCGCCCACGCGAGAGGTCCGAGCTGAACTCGTGCCAATGCAGCTGGAAGTTGCGGATGCCGACCCCCACCACCGGATAGGTCTGGATCATGCGGCTGGCGACGGTCCAGGCGCGGATGCGCGTCGCTGCCGAGCCTTCCTCCGTCCCCTGTTTGAGGGTACCGAGCCGCTCGAGCACGTGCTCGGGAGCGAACATGAAGAACGCCACCACGCCCAGCCCCAACAGGAAGATGGCGCGCAGGAGCTTGCCCGAGCGCCAGGCGATGACCAGGAGCGAGCACACCAGGGCGACCGCCGCCCCGCGCGAGTGCGTCAGGAAGACGGTGATCGCGGTGAGCAGCATGGCTGCGTCGCACAGCCGCCGCAGCCAGACCTTGCCCTCGGATCGCCCCATGTAGAACAACATGGGCACGTTCATCACCAGGGCCAGCGCGAAGTCGTTGTTGTCTTCGAGCATGCCGCCGGGCCCACGCAGGATGCGCGAGCCGCCGGTGAGCAGGCCGAACAAGCCACCCTTGAAGCCGTAGAACGCGAAGCAGCCGCAGATCGTCCACAGCAACCAGCGCAGCCGCCGCCGGTCGGTCACCTGCCCGACGGTGAACAGCGCGATGAGGATGATCTTGACGAACTCGAAGTAGTAGCGCAGGACGTACCTGCCCTTGTCGACAGCGAACACCAGCCCGCAGGTCATGAAGAACAGCAGGCACGGCATCAGCGTCGTACGGATGTCCCAGCGCGTGAAGCGGCGCGTGCGCGACTCGTAGGCGAAGTAGCCGATCACCATCGCCGCGGCGACGAAGAACGAGAAGCGCATCGAGCGGGCGAAGCCCCAGCACAGGTCCTGCGGCCGCATGTAGGCCAGCCACGAGAACAGCAGCAGCCCGACGTAGGGTTTGCGCAGGGCGTACGGCAGGCACAGCACGACCACCGCGAACACGAACAGGTCGCGCAGCATGCCGGCTCAGGTCACTCGGTGCCGCCGAGCACCATGTCGAGCAGGTCGCGCGCCCAGGTCGGCAGGCGGGCAGGCGCCACGTAGTAGAACGTGGCCACGGCGACGATGAGGAACAGCAAGGTCACCGCCAGCAGCGACACCAGCCAGCGCCCACGGCGCACCTGCGAGTGCTCCTCGACGGTCTCGACGTGGCTGACGCCGCCCAGCACGGGTACCGGCAAGCCGCGTTCGAGGTCGTCGAGGGTCTTGTAGGTGAAGCGCAGGGCATCGAAGGCCAGGATCAGGCCGACCGCCACACCCAAGCCGACCAGGCTGCCCATCAACGCCAGCAGGGTCACGTTGGTGCTCGGGCGGCGCGGCACCTGCGCGTCGCCGAGCGTGCTGTAGGGCCGCGACGCCTCGATGCGACGCGCCAGCGCGGTGACTTGATCGAGTTCGGTCTCGACCGCGCTCAGGCGCGTCCGCGCCGCCTGGTAGCGGCTGACCCTCTCGTTGTACTCCTGCAGGATGCCCGGCCGCTCGCGCAGCTCGCGCTCGGTCTGCTCGATGCGTTCCTCGAGCGCGGCGATGCGCGTGCGCAGCGCCGTGCGCCGCGTCAGCAGAGCGTCGCGCCGCTCCTCCTGCTGACGGTAGTCCGGGTTGGGGATCGTCTTGGTCGCCGGCACCGGAGTCTTGGCGACGAGCTCCTCCTGTGCCTTGGCCAGCTGTTGTTCGTACAGCGTCCGCTGCTGGGTCCCCGGCTGGTAGTAGTCCTTCGTGCGCTTCAGGTGGGCGATGCGAGCTTGCAGGACGAGCAGCTCTTGCCCCAGCAACGGGTCGATCGGCGGCGGCGGCGCCGGGATGCGCGGCTCGATCATGCCGCCGTCGAGGGTCTGACGCAGGGCGTCGAGCTCCACCTCGAGTTCGTCGCGCTCGCTTTCCGCCAGCGCCAGCAGGCGCCTGTCTTCGAGCCGCGCCGCCTCCAGCGTGGGCGCGCCCTGCAGCTTGCTGTCGGCACGCATGCTCGGGTCGAGCTTGTTCTTCTGCTCCCAGGTCGCCACCTCGCGGGCGAGCGACTCCACCAGCTCTTCGATGCCGGCCTTGCGCTCCTGCACCTCGCGACGAACCTCGCGGTTGTCGCTCTCGACTTTGTCCTTCTGCGCCTTGATCCAGGCATCGCGCAGCGCGTTGGTGAACTCCGCCGCGCGGTGGCCGTCGGTGTCCCGATAGGAGATGCGCAGGATGGTGTTGGCACGGTCGCGCCGGGAACCGGTGCCCACGTCGGCCACGCTCACCCGCCGCGTCACCTCGGCGACGAAGTCGGCGCGCGCGTCCTCGTCGTCGCTGTGCGCCTCGGGCCAGTCGAGGCTGTCGAGCACCTCGGGCACCCGTGCCGGAATCAGATGGTTGGCCTGGGCGAGCAGCTCCTCGAGCGGATCGGTGAGCTGGCGATCACGGTCGGTGAGCATCGCTTCGGCGTTGAACCGGACCTCGGTCCAGGCCTCGTAGTAGCGCGGCATCGCCACGGCGATCAGCGCACCGACCAGCATGCCCAGCAGGCTGACCGGCAGCACCGTCCACTTCCTCCGCTTGAGGAGGTCGACGTAGCGCGAGATCGAGATCTGCGGTAGGTCGAGGTTGGTCATGACGATGCTGGTGAGGAGCGGGTCAGAAGAAGTAGCCGCCGCGCCCGTAGTAGATGCCGTTGCTGTTGGTCAGCGTGTCGTAGGTGAACTGCACGCTGGCGAGGCCGAACAGCGACGCCACGACGACGCGCAGCGGTTCCAGCAGCTTCTGCAGGAAGCGAGTGAGCGCGCCGAAGAAGGTCGGCGGCATGTAGACGAAGTCGTTCTCCTGCAGGCGGATGTTGTAGGTGGTGTTGCCGGTCTCGATCATCTCGCGCAGGTTGATCTCGACCTGGAAGGGGTTCTGCGCATCCGGCCGCGTGACACGGATGCGGCCGAGGTTGGCCAGCGTCGACCAGCCGGTCGTGCTGATCAGCTCGAGGATGGTGATGTCCGGCTTGACGACCGGGAAACGGTGCACTGGACCGAACTCCCCGTACAGGTAGATCGTCTTGCCGGCGCCGAAGATGCGCGCCTGGACCTTGACCGGGAAGGTGAAGATCGATTGCAGGCGCTCCGACACCAGGGCGCCCAGTGCCGCCTCGGTCAGCCCGAGCACGTAGGTCGGACCCAGGTAGGGGATCATCAGCGTGCCGTCGATGCCCACCGGCTGCGACACCGTGAGCAGCGACAGCATCTCGGCGCCGGGGGTGAGCTGCGCCAACGGGTCGACCAGGAACTGCACCAGGTCGCCGCCGGCGACGTAGTTCTCGGTCGTGGCCACGCCCTGCGCGCGGGTGCCGAACCCCTTCTCGTTGAGGATCTCGGCCAGGCGCTTGTCCTCCACCGACGTGCACGCCGAGGCGAGCACGCACCAGAGCAGGCCCAGACCCAGGACCCAGGCGAGCAGCCAGGCAGGTCTGTCGGACGTGGACTTCGACTTCATCTCGAGGTGCGGGGAACCATCGCCGGCCATCGGCGCATCGTAAATGAGGCCAGTCAGCAAAGAACACGCCAGGCCGGATCCCCTGGTGTTATCGGCTCGGCGGCACCCGCGAAGTGACCGACGACGACGGTCCGCCGGCCCGGGGTCGGAAAGCGGCCAGTGCCTACTTCTTGCCGGCCGCCTCGTCCTGACCGGCCTTGCCGTTCTTGCCGTCCTCGGCGGCTGCGCCGGCCGCGGGCAGCACCCAACCGCGGCCGTCGGCGTGCACTCCGAGGCCCGCGGGCATGGTGCCGTCGGCATGGATGAAGATGAGGCTCGGGGCACCGGAGTCGGCGATGGCGGCGTGCAGCCGTGGCTTGTTGCCCTTGTCGTGCATGAGGAAGTGCGGGTGATCGCCCACGTCGACCGCTTGGGTGATGCGCCCGTGCCCCTGGTTGTCGCGCAGGTAGGTGTAGACCTCGCCGTTCTTCACCAAGGCCTCCCAGCGCTTGTGACCCTCGCCATCCAGCAGAGCCAGCGAAGGGTGCTGATCGTCGAGCAGGCAGAAGCTGCCGCGCAGGTTGCCCTTGGAGTCGACCAGGCGGAACTCGGTGGCAGTGACTGGCTCGGCCGCGGGCTGGAGCGGCCGAGCCGCCAGGAGTGTCAGGCCGGCCACCGCCCCGACGCCGAGAAGGAGAAGGCTGCGCGTGCGTCGCAGCGAGCGTTCGAGCACCTGAACGCGGAGAGCCAAACTGAGGTCAGTCGCCATCCCCAGCATGCTAATCAACAGAGTGGAGTCAGACACCAACTGGCGGTTTCGCTCGGGGAAAGCCCGTAGCGAAAGCGAAGTTCGGTGCCTGACTCCGCCTTGCTACTAGCGCACGCGGTCGCCGTACTGCTTCTCGTAGTAGTCCTGGTAGGCGCCGCTGCGCACGCGCTCCCACCAGGCACGGTGGTCGACATACCAGCGCACGGTGGCCTGCAGACCCTGTTCGAAGGTGTGGCGCGGCCCCCATCCCAGCTCGCGCTGCACCTTGGTGATGTCCATGGCGTAACGGCGGTCGTGGCCTGGGCGATCCTTGACGTAGTGGATGAGTTCGTCACCCTTGCCCAAAGCCGACAGGATGGCGCGGACGACGGTGATGTTCTCCATCTCGGCCTCGCCGCCGAGGTTGTAGACCTCGCCGACCTCGCCCTTGTCCATCACCGCCAGCACGCCCTCGCAGTGGTCGGTGACGTAGATCCAGTCGCGCACGTTCTTGCCGTCGCCGTACACCGGCAGCTTCTTGCCCTCGAGCGCGTTGGCGATCATCAAGGGGATCAGCTTCTCGGGAAACTGGAAGGGGCCGTAGTTGTTCGAGCACCGCGTCGTCACCGCCGGAAAGCCGTGAGTGTGGAACGCGGCGCGCACCAGAAGGTCGCTGCCGGTCTTGGTGGCCGAGTAGGGCGAGTTGGGCTGGAGCGGCGTGTCCTCGCGGAACTTCCCGGTCGGCCCCAGCGTGCCGTAGACCTCGTCCGTGCTCACGTGCACGAAGCGGTCGACCTCCCACTTGCGCGCCAGATCGATGAGGATCTGCGTGCCGAGCACATTGGTGGTCACGAACGCATCCGCACCGAGGATGCTGCGGTCGACGTGGCTCTCGGCGGCGAAATGCACCACGACGTCGGGCCGGTGCGCCTTGAAGGCCGCATCGGCCTCGACCCGATCGGTGATGTCGGCGCGCACGAAGGCGTAGCGCGGGTTCTTCTCGACGTCGGTCAGGTTCTCGAGGTTGCCCGCGTAGGTGAGGGCGTCGAGGTTGACCACCTCGTGCTCGGTGCGCTCGAGCAGCAGCCGCACGAAGTTCGAACCGATGAAGCCGGCGCCGCCGGTGACCAGGACCTTGCTCACTTGAGTTCCTCTTTCAGGTAGCGCCGCACGGCGTCCAGGTAGTGCGGCAGCGGCTTGCCCCGCAGCGCCGCCAGGCGCGACGTGTCGAGCACCGAGTATGTCGGCCGGCGCGCCGGCCGCACCATCTGGGCGCTGCTGATCGGCGCCACATCGACCTTGCAGCCGGCCTCGCGCACGATGTCGCGCGCGAAGTCGTACCACGAGCATTGCCCCTCGTTGGAGCAGTGGTAGACGCCGCTGGCGCCCGGCGCCTCGGCGACGTCGAGAATGGCGTCGGCGAGATCCTCGGTGTAGGTGGGTCGCCCCACCTGATCGTTCACCACCTGCAGGTTCTCGCCCTTGAGCGCCTTGTTGAGGATGGCGCGCGGGAAGTTCTTGCCGCCCGGCCCGAAGACCCACGACGTGCGCACCACGCAGAAGCCGGGCTGCGCCGCCGCCAGGACGGCGCGCTCTCCCGACAGCTTGCTCCAGCCGTAGGCCGACAGGGGCCCGGGCATGGCGTCGACCGGCAGCGGCGCCGTCGCGCGGCCGTCGAACACGAAGTCGGTGCTCACGTAGACGAGCCGGCACCCCACCGCGGCGCACGCCGCGGCGACGTTCGCGGTGCCGTGGCCGTTCACCGCCTCGGCCTTGCGCGGGTTCAGCTCGCAACCGTCGACGTCGGTCCAGGCGCCGAGGTGCAGCACGGCGCGCGGCCGATACTTCAGCACCCATCGCAGCACCTGCGTCCGGTCGTCGACCGAAACCTGTTCGAGCCCGGCCCCGGGCACGTCGGCGCCCGCAGCGTCCTTGCCGCGCTTCTTCGCCAGCTGCAGCGTGATGCGGCCGAGCTGGCCCGCGGCACCCGTCACCAAGTAGTCGACCATGCGCGTTCCTGCTGCGGGGAGCGACGACCTACAGATCCATGCGGTTGGCGCCGCCCTCCGCCACCAGGTTGCTGGCGCGGTGCAGCGAGTCGAACGTGCCGGCGTCGGTCCACCAGCCCTTCAAGACGTCAGCGGTGAGCTGACCACGCTGGATGTAGGCGTTGTTGACGTCGGTGATCTCGAACTCGCCGCGCTCGGACGGACGCAGCGCCCGGATGATCTCCCAAACCTGGCCGTCGAACATGTAGATGCCGATCACCGCCAGGTTGGTCTCGGGGTGCTTCGGCTTCTCGACGATCTTCGCCACCTTGCCGTCCTGCAGCGTGGCGACACCGAAGCGCTCGGGATCGTCGACTTCCTTCAGCATGATCTTGGCGCCCTGCTCCTGGCGCTTGAAGTCGTCGACCGCCTTCTTGATGTTGCCTTCGATGATGTTGTCGCCGAGGACGACGCACACCTTGTCGCCCTCGATGAAGTGCTCTGCGAGCTTGAGCGCGTCGGCGATACCGCCCTCGCCCTGCTGGTAGGTGTAGGCGAGATCCTTCAGGCCGAACTCGGCGCCGTTGCCGAGGAGCTGCAGGAAGTGCCCGGCACTGTTGCCACCGGTGACGATCATGATGTCCGTGATCCCCGCGTTCACCAGACACTGGATCGGGTAGTACACCATCGGCTTGTCGTAGACCGGAAGCAGGTGCTTGTTGGTCACCTTGGTCAACGGATACAGCCGTGTTCCGAGACCACCGGCGAGGACGACGCCTTTCATCGATATTGGCTCCGATACCAGTCGTAGGTTCGCTTAAGGCCCTCAGAGAACGGGACCTGTGCGCAAAAGTCCAGAAGCTCGCGCGCCTTGCTGACGTCGGCGCGCGAGTGCTTGACATCGCCCGAGCGTGGCGGCGCGAAGTCGGGATCCACCTGCACTCCGGCGTATTGCGCCAGGGTCTGCAGCAACTCCAGGATGGTGTAGCTGCCACCGCAAGCCAGGTTCACCACATGACAGCCCTGGGTCGGCGCCTGCATGGCGGCGATCAGCCCGCGCGCCACGTCCTCGACGTAGGTGAAGTCGCGCGACTGCGAGCCGTCGCCGTCGATGCGCGGCCTCCGCCCCGCGAGAAGCGCGTAGCAGAACGCGGCGATCACCCCCGAGTAGGGGCTGTCGGGCACCTGACGCGGGCCGAACACGTTGAAGAAACGCGTCACGACCACGGGAATGCCGTAGACGTGCGCGAACGACCGGCAGTACAGCTCGCCGGCGAGCTTGGTGGCCGCGTACGGCGACAACGGGTTCTCGCGGAGGTCTTCGCGCTTGGCCGGCGCATCGTGATCGCCGTAGGCAGACGAAGATCCGGCGTAGACGACCTTGGTGCCGGTGCGTCGCGCGTGGTCCAGCACCTGCAGGGTGCCCAGGGCGTTGGCTTCGTGGCTCTCCAGCGGCGCCTCGACGCTGCGCGCGACCGACGGCAGGGCAGCCAGGTGGAAGATCCCGGCCACCCCGGCGCGCGTGGCCGCCGCGATGGCATCGGGGTCGGTGATACTGCCGCGCACGACGCTCAGGCGGTCACCTCGCAGCGGCGCCAGGTTGTCCTCGCGGCCGGTGGCGAAGTTGTCGAGCACGACGACCTCGCTGCCATGGGCCAGCAGGTGCTCGGTGAGGTGGGAGCCGATGAATCCGGCGCCGCCGGTGACCAGATAGCGTTCGCTCATGCCACGTTTCCCGCCGCTCGCTCCGCCAAGTACCAGCGCGCGAACCGCTCGATGCCTTCGTCCATTCCGACCCGCGGCCTGAAGCCGAGCTCGCGTTCGGCGAGCTGCACGTCGGCATACGTCTGCTTGACGTCGCCCGGCTGCTCCGGGCGCCGGTCGAGGACGGCGGCCTTGCCGAAGGCCTTCTCCAGCTTCTGGACGAGCTCGGTGAGCGAGGTCGTGTGGCTGCCACCGAGGTTGTAGATCCGGTAGCCGTCGGCCCGCTGCAAGGCGCTGACCACACCGGCGACCACGTCGTCGACGTAGGTGTAGTCGCGCCGGGTGGTGCCGTCGCCGAAGAACGGCAGCGGCTCACCGCGGACGATGGCGCGGCTGAACTTGTGGATGGCCATCTCGGGACGCTGGCCCGGACCGTAGACGGTGAAGAAGCGCAGGCAGGTCACCGGGCTGGCCCACAGGTGATGGAAGGCGGCGCACACCACTTCCCCGGCCTTCTTGCTGGCGGCGTAGGGCGACACCGGACGATCGACCGGGTCGCTCTCGCGGAACGGCAGCTTGTCGCTGCCGCCGTAGACCGACGAGCTGCTGGCGAACACGAACGGCACCGGTCCTGGCAGGCGGCGCAGCGCTTCGAGCAACGTCTGCGTTCCGGTGACGTTCACGTCCATGTAGCGGACGGGGTCCTGGATCGACGGACGCACTCCGGCCAGCGCCGCGATGTGCAACACCGCCGTCGCGTCGCGCAACGCCGCCTGGCACGCCTCGGCATCGCGGATGTCGCCCTCGACGAACTCGAACGCGCCGCTTGGCGCCGTCGCCTGCAGCGCCTGCAGGTTGCGGCGCTTGATGCGCACGTCGTAGAACGGATCGAGGTTGTCGAGGATCACGACGCGCGACCCGCTCGCCAGCAGCTGGCGGGCGACGTGCGAGCCGATGAAACCGGCTCCTCCGGTGATGAGGATCTTGTCCACGGCTACCTGGGTTGGCGACAAGGAGCGAGGCCCGGACTCAGACCTGCACTCCCAGCTTCTTGCGGAAGTACTCGGTGGTGCGACGTAGCCCCTCCTCGAGCACCACCTTCGGCTCCCAGTTGCCGAGCACGCGCTGTGCCTTGCCGATGTCCGGACGCCGGACCTTGGGGTCGTCTTGCGGCAACGGCCGGAACTCGAATCCGACCTTGGCGCCAGTGGCATCGAGCACGGCCTGGCCGAACTCCAGAATGGTCATCTCACGCGGGTTGCCGATGTTCACCGGCTCGACCTCGTTGCTGTTGAGCAGGCGGAACACGCCCTCCACCAGGTCGTCGACGTAGCAGAAACTGCGGGTCTGTTTGCCGTCGCCGTACACGGTCAGCGGCTCGCCGCGCAGCGCTTGGCTCATGAACGCCGGCAGCACCCGGCCGTCCTCGAGGCGCATGCGCGGACCGTAGGTGTTGAAGATGCGCACGATGCGCGTCTGCAGGCCGTGCTCGCGGTGGTAGCCCATCGTCAGAGCCTCGGCGAAGCGCTTGGCCTCGTCGTACACCGAACGCGGACCGATCGGATTGACGTTGCCCCAGTAGTCCTCGCGCTGCGGGTGCATGAGCGGGTCGCCGTACACCTCGCTGGTGCTGGCCAGCAGAAAGCGCGCCCCCTTCTCGCGGGCCAGGCCGAGGGCCTTGTGGGTTCCGAGGCTGCCCACCTTGGCGGTCTGGATCGGGAACTCCAGATAGTCGCGCGGGCTCGCCGGCGAGGCGAAGTGCAGCACGTCGTCCACGGGACCGGGCACGTGGATGTAGTGCGTCACGTCCTGGTGGTGGAACACGAAGTCGCTTCGCGCCATCAGGTGCTCGATGTTGGCGAGCGCCCCGGTGATCAGGTTGTCCATACAGACCACCTGGTAGCCCTCGGCCAGGAAGCGCTCGCAGAGGTGCGAGCCGATGAAGCCGGCACCTCCGGTGATCAGGACTCGTCGTTTGCTTGTCATGTGTGTGATCTCGGATCGCCCGCCTCAACGGGCGGCCGGCGTCGTCGGCAGCGGCCCTGCCTTGCGGTACTCGGGAAAGACCTCTCCGGCCAGCGCGTCCACGGTCGCGCGTTGATTCGGTGACAGGCGCACTCGGGCGCCCGACCATTCCAGCGACCCTCCCTCGTTGCCGCCCTCCACCGCCACGCGGCGGCCTTCCGCACGCGCGCGTACCGTGCCGTCGACGTCGAGCACGGTCGACACCCATCCATCGGGCAGCGGCGACATCAGTGTCTGCACCTGACGCGTGCGCGGCACCTCGACCGTGCCAAGCGGCGAGCGCAACGTGGCGCCGGCCGGGCCGTAGCTGCACACCGTGAGGCGTTCGCCGTCGCGCGCCAGGTAGACCAGAGCGCCCGCCACCTCCAGCACCGACGCATCCGGCAGGCGCAGGTGCACGGGGCGCGCCTTGGCGTCGAGCCAAGCGCGGTGGACGTTGTGCAGGTCGAGTTCCGCCACTGCATCGGCGAGGATCCTCACCTCGACGGAGAGGGAGCCGGTGGCGCGCAGAGTGGCGCCGTCATGGAACACGAGGGTGGCTTCGCCGGTGTGCGTGCGCACCTGCACCGCCGCCCCGGCCTCGACTTCGCGCACGTTGTCGTGGAAGGGAAGCGGCACGTATACGGGCTCGCCGGCAGGGCGGTACCAGACTCGTTCGGCGTTGCGCACGAGCAGCGCGCGGTCGGGTCGAACGCGGACGCTGTCGTCCGAGCGGCCCAGCGTGAGCCACGACGGCCACAGGCCCGCGGGCCGCAGCGGCCCCACCGGCGGCACCGCCTGCGGGTCGATCTTGGCGGACGGTGCCAGGCCCGGGTAGTTCGGGTACGCACCAAAGCCCTGGCGGTTGGTGACGGAGGGGAAGCCGCGGAACTCGGGCGAGCTCTGCTGCACGCCGGGGAACTGCGACGAACCGGCGCCCGACGCGTTCTGGCTCCCCGGCGCCGGCACCCACGGCGTTTGGTAGCCCGGGGTCACGGACGGCGGCCACTGCTGGATGTCGCCGCCGCTACCGCCTTGGGTCGAGCCGGCGCCGCCCTGGCCCTGTCCGCCACCGGACTCTTGCCCGGACCCGGATTGCGGGGCCGACGGCGGCCATTGCGCCGCGACGGCGACGCCGATCGCCGCGAGCGACATGTGGCGCAGCGCGACGGCGATCCGAAGGCACAGCGAGGGGGACGACATGCTGGGTGGAGCGGCATGCTCGCGCAACGGCGAGGCAAGCGCCACTGGTCAGAGCTTCTGCCGATGTGAAATGGTCGAAAACGGTGCAACGGCTCGCGAACCCCGTGCCCGGCCTGCGCCGGGCCGCCGAGTCCGTCACGACAGACGCAGCTCCCCCGTCGCGCCGGCGCCTCGGGACCGCTGCCGCCGGGCCCGCCGCGTGCCAACCCGGTCAGGCCGGGTCCTCGACGACGGAAAGCCGACGCCCGGCGTCACGTGCGTCCGTCCGCCGCCTCGTCTTCTTCGATCGGATACTGCGGGCCGGTGAAGGGCATCCCGGGTGGCTCGGGCGCAGGGGGCACGTCGCCGCCGCGACGGGAGCTCCGCCCCGAAAACCCGGAGAACTCGAGCTCGTACTCCACCCTCACCCCATCGGCGAGCTGGACCAGGGCCTCGAAACGCTGGCGCAGGACCGCCCGCAGGGCCTGGCTCGCCGTGGCGATCGAGGTGGTGTCGGGCGAGGAGAACCAAGCGTGGACGATGAGGCGCCGCAGACCGGTTTGGCGGATCGACACGCGCAAGCGAGACACTTCGGGCAGCGCTTCACCGGTGGCGCGCAGAGCGTTCTCGATGGCCTCGCGGGTGACCAGCACGGTGCCGTCGCGAGTCTCGGACACGATATGGCGCAGGGGCGCACGCGGCGCCCGCCCGTAGATCAGGTAGAGCACGTCGGCGACGAGCAGCAGCAGGCCGAGCCAGCTCACCGGGCGCATGCCGTGGGCGAGGTGCAGGGTGAGCGTGCCGGCTTCCGGGTCGAACGCGCCCAGCCTGCCCGGCGACACCCACGCCAAGACCACCACCGCCGCGGCGACCACCGCGGCCGCCAGGTTCAGCAGGACCAGGACGCGCCCGATCACCGCGCGCAGGTCGGAGCGCATGGCATCACTTCGGCGGGCTGAAGTAGCGTTCGATGAAGCCCGTGTCGACGTCGCCCTTGACGAAGTCGGAGTGCTCGACGATGCGCTGGAACAGCGACGCCGTCGTGGTCACCCCTTCGAGCACCAGTTCGTCGAGCGCGCGCTTGGCCACCGCGATCGCCTGGCGACGGGTCGGCCGGTGCACGATCAGCTTGCCGACCATCGAGTCGTAGTAGGGAGGCACCACGTAGCCCTGGTACACGTGGCTGTCCCAGCGCACGCCGGGTCCGGCCGGCGCCACGAAGCGCGTGACCGTACCCGGGCTGGGCTTGAAGTTCTGTTCGGGATCCTCGGCGTTGATGCGGAACTCGATCGCGTGCCCCTGCGGTCGGATCTCGTCCTGCTTCAGCGCCAGGCGCTCGCCGGCCGCGACCCTGATCATCTCCTGGATCAGGTCGACGCCGGTGACCTCCTCGGTCACCGGGTGTTCGACCTGGATGCGCGAGTTGACCTCGATGAAGTAGTAGCGTCCTTCACGGTCGAAGAGGAACTCGCAGGTCCCGGCCGAGTAGTAGCCGACCTCGCGCACGAGCCGCACGGCAGCGTCCCCCATCTCCGCGCGCAGCTCCGGAGTGATGACCGGCGACGGGCTCTCTTCGACCAGCTTCTGGTGCCGGCGCTGCAGCGAACAGTCGCGCTCGCCCAGGTGCACGACGTTGCCGTGCTGGTCGCCGAGGATCTGCACCTCGATGTGGCGCGGCCGCTCGAGGTACTTCTCGATGAAGACCGTCGAGTTCTTGAACGCGCTCTCAGCCTCGGTGCGCGCGGAGTGGTAGCCGCGCACCACTTCGTCGTCGTCGCGGCACACGCGCATGCCGCGCCCGCCCCCGCCCGCCGACGCCTTGATGAGAACCGGGTAGCCGATCCGGCGCGCCACCTCGAGAGCGTCGCGTTCGCTCTCCACCGGCCCGTCGGAGCCGGGCACAGTGGGCACCCCGGCCTTCTTGGCGATCTCCTTGGCGGACACCTTGTCGCCCACCGCGCCGATCGCCGCGGCCGGAGGCCCGATGAAGGTGAAGCCGCACTCGTTGACCACGTCGACGAAGTGCGCGTTCTCGGACAAGAAGCCATAGCCCGGGTGGATGGCCTCCGCGTCGGCGATCTCTGCGGCAGCGATGAGAGCGGGGATGTTCAGGTAGCTCTCGACGCTGGGCCCCGGTCCGATGCAGATGGCGACATCGGCAATCTGCACGTGCATCGCGTCACGGTCGGCCTGCGAATACACGGCCACCGTCTCGACACCCAAATCCTTGCATGCGCGCATGACGCGCAACGCGATCTCGCCCCGGTTGGCGATCAAGATGCGGCGGAACACCTGCTACGCCCTCTTCAGGCGGAACAAGGGCTGGCCGAATTCGACCGGCGTGCCGTTCTCGACGAGGATCGCCACCACCGTGCACGCGAACTCCGCCTTGATCTCGTTCATCACCTTCATGGCCTCGATGATGCACAGCGAGCCATCGGCCGCGACCTTGTCGCCTACCTGCACGAAGGGCTCGGCATCGGGCGACGACGCCCGGTAGAACGTCCCCACCATGGGGGACAGGAACACATCGCCCTCGCCGGGAGTCTCGACCGGCGCCGCGGCCGCGTGCGGCGGCGCCGACACCGCTGCGTATGCAGCATGGCTCACCGCCGGCGCCGGCGCGTAGTGCAGGGCCGGGCGATCCTCCTTCAGCCGCACGCGCAGCTTGGTGCCCTTCTCCTCCAGCTCGACCTCGACCGCCCCCTTCTCGACCATCAGGTCGATCAAACGCTGGATTTGGGTGACCCTGGGGTCTTCGGTCACGCGTAGAGCTGGCTTCGGCGTCGCTTTGACCTCGGTGGCCGGCTGGGTCCGCGCGGACTCGGCCTTGAGTGGGCGTTTGGTGGCCATGCTGACGGTTGATCCGTGAAGACGCGGTGGGCGGCGGACTGTATCGAGGCGAAGCCGCGGCGCGGAAGGGAAAAGCAGGATCGCGCCCTGCGCCGCGCATCGTACGATCTGACGGCACGCCTGCGCTCCTGCATCGCGTCCACGCGGCACGGTGACGCCGGACGGCGGCCCGAGGCCGACCGAACGTTCGTCGCAAGCCACAGCGCGGCGCGCGGTTCTCGTCGTCGCGGCGGATCGAACGCGGCGCGCTGCCGCGCTACTTCTCGAGCAGCGAACGCAGCATCCAGGCCGTCTTCTCGTGCACGTTCATGCGTTGCGTGAGGATGTCGGCCGTCGGCTGATCGCTGCAGCGCTCGGCGACCTCGAAGACAGTGCGCGCTGTGCGCACCACGGCCTCCTGGCCGGCCACGAGTTGGGCGATCATCTCCTCGGCGCTCGGTACGCCCTCGGCCTCGGCGATCGACGACAGGCGCGCGAACTCCTTGTAGGTGCCCGGCGCCGGAAAGCCGAGCGCGCGAATCCGCTCGGCGATGAGGTCGACCGCCAACGCGAGCTCGTCGTACTGCCCTTCGAACATCAGGTGCAGGGTGTTGAACATCGGACCCGTGACGTTCCAGTGGAAGTTGTGGGTCTTGAGGTAGAGGGTGTAGGTGTCGGCCAGAAGGCGCGACAGGCCTTCCGCCAGCTGCTTGCGGTCCTCGGGGGAGATGCCGACGTCGATGTCGGCGTAGCCACGCTTGGTGCTCATGTGCTCCTCGGAAGTGGAGTGGATTGCGATGTTGACGAGAGGATAGGCCACGGCCGCGCGCAGCGCGAAACGCCGATCGCGGACACCGTGATCGCCCCGGACGGTCAGCACGCGTGGACGGCACGGCCGCGCCGGCACCGCCGCCCGCAGCTGCACGGCCGAGGCACGCAGCTCGGCTGCGCACCAGGGCGGCCGTCCGCGGCGCCACCCCCATCGAGCGACCAAGCCCGCCAACGTCGTCGCCGCTCGACGAGGAGTGTCAGAAGCCGAAGTGCACGGTGACCCCGTTCGAGAACGAGAGCCCGCCCGGCACCGGCTCGAGAGCGGCGTGCTGGAGGTGCAGGTCGGCACCCCCGACGCTGGCAGGCACAGGCAGCCGGAAGGTCAGCAGGGCCGGAGGAATGGCGGACGTGGTCCCGGCGACCAGCGCGTCGATGCTCACCCACAGCGAGCAGCCCACGGTGTGCAGCAGGGGGTCGAGATCGATCGGCAGCGGCAAGCCGCGGAAGACGTCACGGCGGACGCCGAGCACCAGCAGCCCGGGAACCGAGGCAGCGTGGTTGCTCGACGACACGATGAGTTCGCCGCCAGGCCGCAGCCCGCCGCTGGCGACCAGGGCGACCGTACCGTACTGCCCGGAACAGCCGACGCCGAAGGCGTGGGCGTTGCCATACCACTCCTCGGCGCCGCGCAGGTCGACCGAGGTTCCCAGGGTGCCGATCAGGGTGTACTCGCCGGTGTCCGGATCGATGCGGTACAGGTCGCTCTTGCCGCCGATGAGGCTGCCGTCGGAGCGAGCCACCAGGAACTGGATCGTGTCGCCGCCACCGCCGCCGATGCTGCCGTTGACGTCACTGGCGCGGCCGGTGCTCGGATCGATCACCAGGAGACCCGACGCGACCGACCACGCGAAGAGGGTGTCGCCCATGGTGGCGAGCCCCTCGATCCCGCGCGCGCCGGTGCTGCCGATGCGCGTGAACACCCCGGTGCTCGTATCCGCTGCGTAGAGGACGTCGGGATTGCCGTTGACGATGCACCAGAGCCGGCGCGGGCCGGCGGGTGCCATGGCACGCACGTCGGGGATGCCGCTGTGCATCACCGCTGCCGTGCCCGCCAGCGGATCGACGCGGGTGAGGTCGTAGACCCAGTTGGGCGACGCGCCGGTGCGGTGCGTCGACCACACCGTACCGTCCGGCGTCGTCGCCGCCGCGTTCTGGCCGAACAGGCCCGAGCCGAGCGGCGTCAAGGCCGCGCGGTAGCTGTCGAGGGTGTAGATCTGGCCGGTCCAGTCGACCGCGACCATGTCTTGGCCGGCGAGGAGGCCGCTCGCGAGCGCGGCGACGATGAGCGATGCGCGTTCCATGGCGATTCGAAGGAGAGGTGCAAGGACCCGTTCTCGGGTGCCACGGGAACGTCCACGCTTCCCGTGGGTTTGCCTCCGAGCCCTGCAAGTCGCCGCGCGCCGCGTTGCGGCTGCGTCGGTGTGCGGACGTCCCTACGTCACGGTGCGGTAGCCGCGGATCTCCGGCGGCGCGGCCACCAGGTCTGCCACCGTCGCCAGGAGCGTCTGCACATGGGTAGAACGCATGTGCGCGTCGATGTCGTCCTGGCTGCGCCACTCCTCGATCACCACGAACTCGTCGAGGTCGTCGACGGACTGGCAGACTTCGTAGCGGCGGCAACCTGGCTCGCGCCGTGTCGGATCCACCACCGCCAGCAGCGCCGCCTGCAGCGCGCCGCGCGCCTCGGGACGCGCCACGGCGCGCGCGACGACATGAATCACCATGCCAGCAGCATGCGACGTCCACAGCCCGGACGGAATCCGGAGACACCCGGCGACGCAGCCGTTGGCGGAGCCTCGCCACGCCTCGCGAGTCCGGAACCGAGCAACGACGTCCGGACCGACCCGCGGCAGGCTGTATCGCCCTCGCGCCCCCCTACCCGGAGCGAAACAGCACCGGCATCGTCAGGTGCTGCCGCGGATCGGCACCCACGAAGATGCGCCCGCAGCCGTACAGCGGCGTCTGCCGCCGCAGGATCTGTACCGGCTCCTGGCCGTCGGTCGCCACCCAGGTTCCGTTGGAGCTGCGGTCCTGCAGGATCACCAGCTCGCCCTCGCAGAACACACGCGCGTGCAGACGCGACGCGAACACGCTGTCGACGACGATCGTGTTGCTCGGATCCCGGCCGAGGTCGACCGGGTGCTCGGCGTCGACCGGCAGCTCGGTGTGCCCGTACGAGAGGACCATCGACCGCACCACGGCGGCCAGGCCGCCGCCGCCGCCGACCGTGCTGCGCAGAAGCGGCCTGCCCTCGACAGGACGCAGCAGCGCCACCAGCTCGAGCGGCTCGCGCTTGCCCTTCACCGGCACCGGCGGGAGCGGGCGAGGGCGCCAGGGCGCCAAGTCGGCGAGGCGTTCGAACGTGGCACGCGACAGCAACAGTTCGCCCGGAGTGGCCAAGCCGGCGATGCGCGAAAGCGTGTTGACCGCGTCGCCGAACACGTCGTCGTTGTGTTCGATCACCTCACCGAAGTGCACGGCGATGCGCACCGCGAGCGCGTGCGTGGCAACGGCATCGGACATCGCGCACGCGGCGCGCGCGGCCTGCTCCGCCGACGGAAACGTGCACAGCACGCCGTCGCCCATCGTCTTGACCACGCGGCCGCCGTGGCGAACCACCTGGGCGATCAAGAGGTCCATGCAGCTCTGCACCAGCGGCCGCGCGGCGGCGTCACCGATGCTCTCGTACAACGTGGTGCTGCCGACCACGTCGGCCATCAGCAAGCCGACGACTCGTGCCGCGCGCGAACCGGAGTCGGTCACGTCCGCGCCCCCTGACGCCACGGATACCGCGCATCCGGCCGTCGCGTGCGGGCTCGGCTACGGCCACCGTGCATCGTCATCCCGGATCCACCGGCGCCTGCGCGCGCCGACCACGCCGCCGTCCCCGAAGCCGCTCGCGCAACTCGCGTCGGTCGGCTGGGCCGACCCGCACCCTCGGTGCGGCAGGCTGCGATCGGTCGACAGGAGAAGAGGACACGCCTGGGATTCTCGCACACGGGCGGCGCCAGGCCAGCGGTGCCGGGACGCCGGATTCGCCGGCAACATCGCTGGCGGCCGACGGCGACGCCCTGCTACGCTGCCTTCGTTCCCATGAGCGATCGCAAGTCGATGGACGACATCATGGCGCTGTGCAAGCGCCGTGGCTTCATCTACCCCGCCAGCGAAATCTACGGCGGTATCAACGGCTTCTGGGACTACGGCCCGCTCGGCGCCCAGCTGAAGAAGAACCTGCGCGACGCCTGGTGGGAAGACGTGGTGCTGCTGCCCTGCGGCGGCAACCCCGGTGCCACCGGCGAGCCGGTGTCGATCGTGCCGCTCGACTCCTGCATCATCCAGAATCCAAAGGTCTGGGTGGCGAGCGGCCACGTCGGCGGCTTCTCCGACCCGATGTGCACCTGCCGGCAGTGCAAGAAACTGCTGCGCGCCGACCACGTGCCCGACCTCCTGCGCGAGGCGGCCTGGGTGAAGTCGCTGGCCGAGGCCGAACTCGGAGCGACCGGCGGTCGCGACGAGGGCGGCGAGCCGGTCGCGCGCAGCGCCGAGATCGGTCGCTTGAAGCAATGGGCGCGCAAGGCGGGACGCAAGCTGGCGCCGGGCGCCTGGCTGGTGCGCAACGCCGAGCATCAGCTGTCGCCGCCCTTCGCGGCGGCGGAGACGGAGTACCCTTGGCCGGCCCTGCTGCACACCGTTGCCACCGGAGTCGCCGCCTGCGATGCGCCGCACCTGGTCAGCGCCTGCCCGTACTGCGGAGGCGACCTCACCGAGCCGCGCCAGTTCAACCTCATGTTCCACTCGTACACCGGCGCGGTGTTCGACGAGGACAACAAGGTCTACCTGCGACCGGAGACGGCGCAGGGCATCTTCACCAACTTCAAGAACGTCGTCGACACCATGCGCGTGCGTGTGCCGTTCGGCATCGCGCAGACCGGCAAGGCGTTCCGCAACGAGGTGACGCCGCGCAACTTCACGTTCCGCAGCCGCGAGTTCGAGCAGATGGAGATCGAGTTCTTCTGCCACCCCGAGGAGGCGCGCCAGTGGTACGCGTTCTGGCGCGACTCGCGCATGGCGTGGTGGCAGGCGATCGGGCTCAAGGGCGACAACCTGCGCCTGCGCGAGCACGATCAGGACGAGCTGGCGCACTACGCAAAGGACGGCGCCGGCACCAGCGACATCGAGTACCGCTTTCCGTTCACGGCGCCGGGCTTCGGCGAACTCGAGGGCATCGCCCACCGCTCCGACTTCGACCTGCGCCAGCACCAGCAGCACAGCGGCGTCAAGCTGGAGTACTTCGACAACGAGCGCGGTGAACCCGCCCCCAACGGTCAGCCCAAGGGCGAGCGGTACCTGCCGCACGTCATCGAGCCCTCGGCGGGACTCGACCGCGGCGTGCTGGCAGTGCTGTGCGAGGCCTTCACCGTCGACCCGGCGCGCCCGTCGGGAGTGATCATGCGCTTCCACCCGCGGCTGGCGCCGATCAAGGCGGCGGTGTTCCCGCTGGTCAACAAGGACGGCATGCCCGAGGTCGCCAACACGCTGGCGGCGACGCTCACCAAGCGCTTCGCCCGGCGCGGCGGCAGCATCGAGACCGATCCCAAGCAAAGCATCGGCAAGCGCTACGCGCGCATGGACGAAGCAGGTTGCCCGTATTGCTTCACCGTCGACGGCGACACCCTGAAGGACCAGACGGTGACCGTGCGCGACCGCGACACGGGCGGCCAGGAGCGCATCGCCATCGAGCAGGTCGCGACGTTCCTGGACGACAAACTCGGCTAGCCGACAGGCTCGCGATCGCGAAGGCGATCGCCAGCAACATCGAGCAAGGCAGGCGGCAAGGCCGCCTGCCTTGGCAGCGCGCGACCGCGCGGTTACTGCCCGATCGACGCCGCCAACGCCCGCGCCCAGGCGTCGTAGCCGGCCGCACTCAGATGCAGGAAGTCGCCGCCGAACAGCTCGGCGCGCGCGGCCCCGGACGGGTCCAGGAACGTCGCCCCGAAGTCGAGCACGCGCACGTCGTCGGGATGCGCGGTCGCGGCCAGCCGCGCGTTCACCGCGGCAGCGGCACGACGCATCGGGTCGGCGGCGGTGGCGCCGCGCGGCAACACACCGGCCAGCAGGATGCGCGGCACGCCGAGCTGGCGCAGGCGCTGCACGATCGCCTCGATGCCGGCCACGGTGTCGTCGACCGAGTCGCCGGCGGTGAGGTTGTTGGTCCCGATCGCGAGCACCACCAACTCGGGCCGCAACCCGGCGAGCGCGCCGTGGTCGAGGCGCCAGAGCACGTGCTGCGTCCGGTCGCCGGCGATGCCGAAGTTGCCGGCCCCGAGCGGCGCCAGGTCGCGGGTGAACGCGGCGGCGCCGGCGCCGCGCACGTCGCGGCCACCGACGAAACCCTGCACGATCGAGTCGCCGAGCAGGACCACCTTCGGCCGGTGCCGCTCTGCCCAGGCGACGATGTCGGCGTGCTGGTCGAACCACACGCTGCCCGGCCGCCACCCAGCCGCCTCGGCGCGGTCCTCGCTGCTCGGGGCCGGCACCACCGTCGGCGGCAACGGTGTCGCCAGCCCGACGTCGACGAATTGACCGCCGGCGGTCTGGTGGCAGTGCACGGCCAGCACGTGCTCGACGCCTTCGTGCGTCAGCAGGGCGCGCGCCGCCGGCGCCATCGGCACGGTGACGTAGTCGGTCGTGTAGCCGGAGAGCTGCGCGGCGAGCGCGCCGTCGACGTACACCTCGGCGTCCTCGTCGTGGTGGACGCGCAGGAACAAGCCCTGGCGCGCGTCCGCCGCCGACAGACGGAAGCGCCGGCGTGCCCACAAGTCGGAACTGGTCCAGGGCGTGCCGATCACGGCGCCCGGCGTGCCGGCGCTGCCGAAGCCGGCCTCGCCCTCGCGCCAGTCGGCGTCGGTGAAGTCGGGCTGCATCCAGTCCTGGGCCGGAGCCTGCTCGGTACAGCGCCAGGCGGCCTTCGAAGCGCGCGCCGTCGGCAGGCACTCCGCCATCACCTCGACCCGCAGCGGAGCCCAGCGCTTCGCGCGGTGGTCGCCGCGTGCGCTCCACTTCTGCCAGCGTGCGGCATCGCCGAGCAGCGGCAGGAACACGCCGCCGACCACCGGCCGCGCGATCATGTTGATCTTGGCGCCGCTGTCGGTGCGATGCCAATCGCAGAACGGCACGCGCTGCGGCGTCTCGTGCAGATAGCGCCAGATCGGCCGAACCAGCGCCTCGAAGTCGGCGCGCTCGCCGGTGAGCGTCGCGGTCCACAGCGTCCAGTCGCTCTTGGTGAACGACGCGCGGTGGTCGAGAGGCAGTCCGAACGGCTGCTGCATCCGGCGGTAGAAGGCCATCTCCCGCTGGGCGACCTCGGGCGGAAACAGGCCGAGGCCGAGCAGGCGATCCCAGACCAGGTTGTACTTCTGGCTCCAGGTGCCAGGCTTGTCGAACGCCAGCCGGGTGTGGTCGCCGTCGTCGGCGCGCGCCTGCCAGTCGGCGGCGAACCGCTCGGCCACGCCGCGGAAGTGCTCGGCCTCGTCGCGCAGCCCGCGCTGCTCGCACAGCCTGGCGTACGCCGCGAGCGCCAGGATCGCCTTCAGCGACAAGTTGACGTTGTGCGCCAGGTGGCCGGTGAAGTCGTCGGTGCACAGTTGGTTCTCGGGGTCGCGACCGTGCTCCGCCAGGTACTCGGCCCACTGCCGCAGCGCGTACCACGACCGCGCGGCGAACGCCGGGGTGCCTTCCACCTTGGCCACCGCCGCGACCAGCAGCAGCAGGTTGCCGCACTCCTCGACCGGCATCTGGTTGCGCTCGCCACGCTCGCCGTCGCCGTACACCTGTCCCTCGGCGTGCGGGTAGGTGCCGAGGTCGTGCGGCGCGAACGGAAAGCGCCAGCGCGCCGACAGCGCGTAGTCGAGCGGCGGCACCAGCATCGCCTTGGCGAGGTCGGGCGCCAGCAGCAGGAACAGCGGCGCCATCGGGTAGATGACGTCGACGGTGGCGATGCAGCCGTTGCTGAAGTTCTCCTTGGGGAACATGAGCGGCGCACCTGCGGCGTCGGCGCACAGCTTGTTGCCGGCGAGACACTGCCGGTAGGCGAGCGCGGCGATCTCGGCGTAGCGGCGGCCGCCCACCGCCTCGAGGTCGGCCATGAGTTCCTGGTCGAACGCCGCACAGCGGGCGCGCACGGCGGGCCAGTCGCGTTCGCCGGCCACCAAGAGGTCGGCGTCGCGGCGCTTCCACAGGGGGCGCAACGGCTGCCCGAAGGAACGGATCGACCACCCGTCGTCGTAGGCGATCACCGCCCGGCAGGTCCGAGGGTCGTCGCGCACCGCGTCGAGGCGCCGTGCCAGCGCCAGCACCGGCCACTCCTCGGACACCGCGCGCGGCCGGGCATCGAGGTCGTCGCCGAGCGTACGGTCGCCGGCGACGAAGCGGTCGTGCGCCGTGCTCGCCCCGACCCAGGCGGAGGTCACTTCCCCGTCGGTGCCGGCCATCGCCACCAGCAGGTGACCCCAGTCGATGCGCAGGTCGTCGCCCTTGCGGACGAGCACCGGCTGCGCGCGCGAGCCGCAGGCGCGCACGACGAGGCCGCCCGCCGTCCGCTTCTGCTCGAGCACTTCCTGCGCCGGATCGTCGACCGCGATCTCGGCACTGGCGTCCAGGTACACCGCCACGTCGTGGGCCTGGCCGTCGAGCGCCCGCACCTCCCAAGTCACGTAGGTGAGCGGCCGCGCCAATACGTCGAGGTCGTCGGGCAGCGCCGGCGTGGTGAAGGTGAGGGTGAGCGCCACCCGCGCGTCGGCGAAGCGGGCGATGGTGCGCGTCGGCAGCACCTCGAGGTCGACCTGCCGCAAGGCGGGCACCGTGCGTGGCTCGTCGCCGAGCACGCGCACGCAGGCACCGTCGATGCGCAGCATGCTGGTGAGCCGGTGCGGACGTCCCGTCCAGTGCACGGTCGCCGCGTCGGTCAACTTGTCGGCTGGCGACCAGATACTGAAGTAGGGATCGTGCGCCACCAGCGGCACGGCCGGCGGGCGCAGCCGAGGCGGCTCTTGCTGAGCCCCCGAGACGGTGGCCGCGAGCAGCAGAGAGAGGAGCACCATGGCGTGCCTTGTTAGCCGCGCCCGCCACCGAAGTCGACCGCGCCCCGTTCAGCCGTCGCCGCGGCAGGGCTGCAGGCCGAGCGGCATCTCCGGGAACTCGAACACCTCGCTCGTGCCCATCGGCGCCAGCTGCCGCTCGCGGTCGTCGACGGGGGCCGTCTCGACGATGCCGAGCTTGGGCGTCTGCCGCACCACCCGCCAGTCGACCAGCGGCACCTGCGGCGCGGTCCACGCCGTCACGCTGCGGTCGTTCTTGGCCTCGAACCACAGCCACCACCCCTTGCGCGCCGAGGCGCCGTCGGCCCAGTCGACGCGGGCCCGCACCACCAGGTCGCTGTGGCCGACGTGGCTGCCGGTGGGCGTGTCGACCAGCGCCAGGTAGTGGAAGCGCGCGTCGCGGTGGCAGACGACCTCACGGTTGATGTGCTCGACGTAGCCGAGGTTCGGATCGAGCATCCAGGAGTCGGGCGAGCGGCTGTCGTGGGCGCGCCGGAACCAGTCGACGTAGGCCACCGCCTTGTGGCTGCCGTCGAACTCGAGCACGGCCGCGAACGGCCAGGCGCGGTCGATCGGCTTCACCTTCTGGTCGCGACGCCAGTGTGCCGCCCGGTCGCGCACCGGCCCCACGGCCAGCACCGGCTTGCCGTCGGCACCCTGCTCCCATCCGGACGTGTGCGCCGCGGCCCGCTGCGCCAGCGCCATGCGCACGACCGCGGCGTGTCGGGCACGCAGGAGCGGGCGCGTGTACAGATGGAGCGCGGCATGGCGCGGCGGCGGCGGCGGTCCCGACGCGCGCCGCGGCCGCGCACCGAGCAACCACGCGCTCGATGCCCACGTCGTCGATGCCCACGTCGCCGATGCCAGAAGGAACGCGCGGCGGTCGGCGCAGAACGGGCGGTCGTCACCGGGGCAGATCATGGCGGGTAGGTCTCGCGCACGAAGGCAACCACGCGATCGTCGACGCTGGCAGGATCGAGACCGGCCGCAGCCAGCGCCACGGCCGAGCTGCGTCCCGCGCGCAGCGCCTGCACCGCGCGCGGCAGGCCGCGGCTGTCCGCCGCCGGGCCCGGCGTGCTCGGCGCCTGCGTCGGCCTGGTCAAGAGGTCGACCAGGACGAAGGCGAGGACGTGGTGTGCCGGCGTGAAGTCGGCCACGTCGCGAGGCAGCAGGTCGGCGACGCTCGGGAGCTGCCCGCGCGCCAGCAGGTCGCGCGCGCCGCGCCGCCACGCGCCCCCCAAGAAGCGCCGCGGCGGCTGCAAGCGCTCCAGCACGCAGCAGGTCTCGCACAGCCCGCCGGGTTGGGTGGCCTCGAGCCAGTGCGCGAACCCCTCGGCCAGCCACGCCGGTGGGACGTCGGTCGACGGTGCTGGGTCGGTCGCCGCCGCGAACACGCCATCGAGCGTCAGGTGCGCCACCGCATGCGCCAGCAACCGCTGCAGCGCCGCGTCGTCGTCGGTGGCGCGCGGATCGTGTCGCAGCACCGCCGCGCGCTCGCGCACCGCGCCGAGGCCCTGCGGTTCGAGCCCGGCCACGTGCGCGGTCCAGCGCGCCGCCTCGAGTTCGTCGCGCACCAGCGCGACCGCGGCGCGCGCGGTCGCGTCGTCGCCGCGCCCGACGCCCTTGTCGCCCGCCTCGTCGACCTCCTTACCGGCGTCCGCGTCGACGCCGAGCACGGCGCCCGCCTGCGCGCGCAGCCCTTCGAGCCGCGTCGCGTACAGGTGCATCTGCGCGTGCACGTCCTTGGCCGGGCAGCCGTCGATGCCGGCCGGCGCGAAGCGCAGGTCGAAGTGGCGAGTGCGGCAAGTCGGCAGCGTCCGCGCGCCCGCAGCCTCGACCGGCGTCGCAATCTCCCGCCCCCAGGCCTCGACCGCGGCGCGCCGCCGCGTCAGCTCGCCGGCCGCCGCGTCCTTCGCGGGGCAGGTGCACGCCACCACGAAGCTGCCGCCGCAGGCGCGGCAGCGGGCACACTCGCTGCAGAACTGCAGTGAGCCGGCGGCGCCCGCCGCGCAACCCGAACACGGCGCGAGCCCGGTGTCGCTGCACGTGGCGCACGCACTCTGTGCCGAGGCCGGCGAAGCGAGCGCCGTTGCGAAGAAGGTCGCGAGTGCTCCCGGCCAGACCTCGCCCCCGATCGCCGATCGTCGCCGCATGCGACCGCGATACGCCCCCGCTTCCGGTCCGTCAACTTGGCCGCCGCCGCCCCGGGAAACAACGGCCACGTGCATGGCAGGTGAGGTCCTCACTCGGCGCGGATGATCGCCACGCCCGGCTGCATGACGCCGCAGCAGGCTCGCGGCCACATCGGCGCGATCACCGGAGCCGCCGTCCCCGTGCGCGCCACCCGTCGGCACGCGCCGTGGCCTGGCCGCCCCTAGATGGCCTCGTCGCCGGCCCTGGCCCCCCTGATCAGCCCCCCCAGCCGCACCAGCGCGCGCGCATGCAGTTTCTCCACCGCGTCCTTGGTCTTGCCCATGCGCTCGGCGATGGCAGCGAAGGGCAGGCGCTCGAGGTGACGTAGCTCGACGACCGTCTGATAGTGGACCGGCAGCGCGGTGATTGCCTTCAGCACACGCTCGCGCAGCTCCTCCTGGACGAGCTCGCGGTCGGGTCGCTCGCCACTGGCGGCAAGCGCTTCCTCGGAGAACACGTCGAAGGCCATCTCGCGCTTGCGGCGCGTGGCATCGACGATGTTGTTGCGCGCGAGATGCGTGAGCCAAGCGACGATCTGCAGCTCGGTACGCGGCATGCGCTGAGCGTTGTCGAGCGCTTCGACCAGCACCTGTTGCAGGAAATCGCGGGTCTCGGCCTCGGCCCGAGCTTTGGGGCCCATCAGCCAGCGGATGCGGTTCAGGAGCTCGCGCTGGTGGCGCACGACCAGCACTTCGAGGCTTCTGCGGTCGCCCTCGCGCACGGCTCGCAGCAGGTCGGCGTCGGTCGGTGGACGACGATTGTGGCTGGAGGCCGGCAAAGGACTGACGTTGAGGACGAGGAAGAGGTCGAAGAGCCTTCGGTCCGCAGCATCCTAGTCGATGCCATCGCCGATGGCCGAATCGGATCACCCTCACGCATGCCGGGTGTCGGGCATGGGGCCTCCGAAGCCGCGCCATCGCCCCCGCGACCCGCCGTCACGACGCAAGCCGCTGAATCTGCTGGCCGATCCCGTGTGTTCGCCCTGACCACCGTGCGCACGCGCACGACATTTCCTCCCCGAGGGTGTCGGCTTCCTGAGCTTCGATCGCTTCACCGTTTGGATCGTCAATCGAACGGAGGCCATGTGAACACTCGCTCTCTCGCCCTTCCCGTCCTGGGATCGCTGCTCGCCCTCTCTCCTGCTGCCCAAACTGCCAGCCTCATCCACCGCTGGGCCGGAGAGGGCAACCCCAACGACAGCGTGGGCGCGCTGCACGGCACGCAAGCCGGTGCCCCGGGCTACGGCGCGGGCAGAATCGGCCAGACATTCACGTTCGACAGCAACGACGACCGCGTGACCATCCCGAACGACGCCTCGCTCACCCCCACCTCGGCCGGCTTCACCGCGGAGTTCTGGATGAAGGCCAGTTCGTCGCAGGCCACCAGCGGACTCGTCACTCCGGTGGACAAGTCCCACGGTTTCGGCAGCCACTCGGGTTGGGGATTCCAGATGGACTCCGCCGGCGCCATCGGCGTGGTGTGGGGCGAGTTTCCCCAAGGCGTCAACATCACAACCGCCAACCTCTTCGACGACACCTGGCACCACTTGGCCTTCACCTACGATGGGCCCACCGACACGGTCCGAACCTACCTCGACGGTGCTCCGCAGACATCGCAAAGCCCCACGGGGGAGCTCACCATCAGCGGAACGGGGCCGCTCAATGTCGGCTACGTCGGCGGCGCAGGTACACCGCAGCGCTTCTTCACCGGCTCGGTCGACGAACTCGGCATCTACGACCGCGCACTTTCCGACAGCGAGATCCATGCCATCTTCGTCGCGGGAAGCAGCGACCTTGCGGTCGGCGCCGAGCCACGCGACGTCGTCGCGTTCGACCTCGATGGGGACGGCGACCTCGATCTCGCGACCGCGAACCACGCGGACAACACGGTGTCGATCCTGCCCAACAACGGCGACGGCACCTTCGCCGCAGCCACGACGATCACGCTCACGGCCGCCGACCTGGGCGCCATCGCGCTCGGGGCGACCGTGGTCGGTGGCCAGACGATTCTGGCCGTGGCGTGCAACGACTCCAACACCGTGTGCTGGATCACGGATCCGCTGGGCGCGACGCCGACCAAGACCTCGTTCACCCTGGGCGGCCTGCTTCGGCCCGTGCGCGTGGCGTGCCGCTCCGGCCTCGCCAATTCCAGCTTCGACGACGTGTGTGCCGTCGCCTGCCAGGGCGAGCTGCTCGCAGGCGGCGGAGGCCTTGCCGTGCTGCAGTCGACCGGCCTGAGCCAGACCTTCCCGCTCGGACCGACGGTCGGCGTGGTGGTATGCGACCTCGACGCCGACGACATCCCGGACATCGCAGCGCTGTCCACGGGAGGTGGAAGTCAGGTGAAGTTGTTCCGCAACGACGGACTCGGCGGATTCACGGATCCCGGCGGCTCCCTCGCGGCCGGCAACGCCAACGTCCTCGCCCGCTTCCATGACCACGCGGAACACTTCGGTGACGGCAGCGACCTGGCATGCGCGAGTCTGGACCTGATCGGCAACGGCGACCTGATCGTGTTCCGCAACACCGGCAGTGGCTCCCTGACCACGGGACGGTTCACGCCAGTCCAGCTGCCGGCCCAGAACACCTATCCGCTGGCCATGGCGTCCGGCGACTTCGAGGACAACACCATCGCCTACACCGTGTCCGGCGCCGGCAGCTACCCGATCGTCTCGCGCCCGGACCTCGTCGTCGTCGACGCCGTCCACGGCGTGACCAGCCTGCACGACTTCGACGGCGCGACGTTCGGCAGCCCGCAGGCCGAGGTGGCGGGAACCAACCCGGTGGCCAGCGTGGTGGCCGACCTCGACGGCGACGGCTGTGACGACCTCGCCGTGGCCAACCAGGGCTCGAACGACGTGACCGTGACCCTCACGATCCCTCCCGCGCTCGCCGAGTCCTACGGCACGGGCTGCGCGGGCACCGCGGGCGTGCCCCTTCTCACCGCCGTCGGCCTGCCGGTGAGTGGTTCGACCTCGTTCGCGGTGACGCTGTCACAGGCGCGCCCCTTCGCGCTGGCCGTACTGCTGTTCTCAGGCTCCGCGGGCCAGGACCCGATCGGACCTTGCACGTTCTACCTGCACGACATCGCGGTGAGCGTGCTCGGGTTCACGGACGGCAGCGGCAGCGCCGCGTTGCCGATCTCCATCCCGGCGAGCGTGTTCCTCGGCGCCGACCTCTATGCCCAGGGCGTGGTCTTCGACCCCAACGGCGCCCTCAACGGCCAGCTCGCGCTCACCGCCGGCCTCAGGATCCAGGTCGGGCAGTGAGGTAGGCGACCCGGCGCGACCGAGCGAGCCGGTGTTGCCGCGGCGCGTGCCGCGGCCGCGACCCGCCGATACCGTCGCCCCCCGGGCACCGGTTGCGGTCGGCTCCCGACGCCATCCGATAAAGCGTTGGGAGTCTCCTCAGGGATGGGCGTTCGCGAGACCTTCGCATACCTCGACCGTTTGCCGCACGAGCAGCAGCGCCGCTTCTGCGTCGCTGCGCTGGTCGAGCCGAACGCCGAGCTGCAGGAGACCGCGATCGCGCGCCTGCTGGCGGCGGGTGCGCGCGACGGTGCCGACCTCGTCGTCGCACACTTCGTCGACCTCCTGCCCTCGGCTCGGACGCTCGCCGCGAGCCAGGCACCGCAGCTCGTCGCCGCCGCCCACGCCGAGCTGTACAGCGACAAAGAACGCCACCGGCAGAACGCCTACGCCGTGCTCGCCGAGTTCGGCGACGAGACGGCGCTCGAGGCGCTCGCGGTGGGCCTCACCGACGGCTCGGCGCGGGTGCGCGACCTGCTCGTCGCCGCCCTCGAGCGCCACCTGCGCGCGTTCGTCCAGCGCTGCCGCGGCTCCGACGCTCCGGCCGCGGCGGCCCTGACCAAGGAACCGGCCTGGCGGGCGCTGGCCGACGCCCTGCGCGGCTACTCCGCACACCGGCAAGCGACCTTCGTCGAGCTCCTGGTCGAACTCGGTGCATCGGCGACGCCACTGGTGGCCGAATTCGTGTTCGGCCGCCGCGACGCGCTGCTGCAGCAGGCGTTCACGCAGGAGCTGAGTACGTCGCGCAGCCAAGGCGCCGCCGAGCTGGTGCTGGCGCTGGCGCTGGGCAGCGGCGCGGTAGCCCAAGCGGCCGGCAACCGCATCCTGCGGCAGCGGCGCGAGAACGACTTCGGCCAGGCGCTGTCCGCGGCGCTGGCTGCACTGCCGCCGGCGCGCGCCACCGACCTGCGCCGACTCGGCAGCGAGGTGCCGTGGTTGGAGCTGGTGGTCCCCGCAGTGACGACGATCGACGACACGACCGCTCTCCGCCTGCTCGACCTCGCCGCAACCATCGAACTGAACACCGCAGTGCAGCTCAAGCTGGTCGACGCGTGCCACGCCCACGCTGCCGCCGCCGTGCGGCGCGCGGCGGTCGAGCGGCTCGGCGCGCTGCAAGGTGTCGAGTCGTTGGCGACGCTGACCGTGGCCTTGGCCGACTCCGACGCACAGACGCAGCTGGTGGCGGCGCACGCCATCATCAAGAAGAACCCGGCCAACAAGGTCGCCCTGCTCACTCCGCTGCTCGGCTCGTCGGCGCCCGAGGTGCGCGACGTGGCGGTACGCGAGATCTCCAAGGTCAGCTTCGCCCACTTCCTGCAGCGCTTCGACCAGATGCAGCAGGCGCAGAGGGAGACCACCGCCCGCACCCTGCGCAAGGTCGACCCGTTGATGATGCAGCGCCTGACCGAAGAGGTGGCGGCGCTCGACCCGGCGCGACGCCTCAAGGCGTTGCGCATCGTCGAGTGCCTCGACGCCGAGCGCGAGCTGCGCACGACGCTGCTCGAGTTGTTGCACGACCGCGACCATCGCGTACGCGCCACTGCGCTGCGCATCGTCGACTGCAGCAAGAGCGTCGAAGCGATGCGCATCCTGGTGGACGCGCTGTCCGACCGCGACCGGCGCGTGCGGGCCAACGCCATCGAGGCCTTCGAGCAGTTCGGCGACGCCCAGTTCGTGCCGCTGCTGGTGCCGTTCCTCGACGACCCCGACAACCGGGTGCGCGCCAACGCCTGCAAGGCGCTGTGCCGACTGGGCGCCACCATGCCGCACGCGTATCTCGACGCCGCCCGGCGCGCGCTGCTGCGCATGCTCGACCACGAGAGCGAGGCGATGCGCGCGTCAGCGGCCTGGGCCCTGGGCGAGTTGGGCTTCCAGGGTGCCCACGAGGCCCTCGAGGCGCGCGCGGCCGTAGAGCAGAACCGGCGCGTCGTCGCCCGCCTGCGCCGCTCCCTCGATTCCCTTCAGAACCACACGCCGCCGAATCACACGGGAGTCGGCCGATGAACGTGCTGCTCGCACTCCTGGCCGTGCTGGGACTCGTCGGCGGGCTCGCCTACGGCCGCAACCTGCTGCCTGCCGAGCGTACTCGACGGGCGCAGCGCCGACTACACGACGGGCTCGCCGCCGCCAACGGGTTGTCGACCAGCGAGTCGAGCTGGCTGTGGGAGTTGGCCAGCGCCGCACGCCTGGACCACCCGGCGCACCTCTTCGTGCGACCGAGCGTGTACGACGCACAGGTGACGTCGCGTGGCGCCGAGCCGGCGCTGGCGGCGGCCGTGCGGCGCAAGCTGTTCGGGGCCTGAGCCCCGAGGGCTCCCTCGCCGGCCGCACGACCTCGCGGTCAGCGCCCCAGCGTGAGCGACAACCGTTGGTGGGTCGCAGCCGAGCGGCGCCGCCCGAGGATCCGCCGCGGATCCCAAAGCAGTTGGTGAGTACTGCCTGCGGCGAGCTAGGCTGGAGGGCCCGTAGAACATCGCTTCCTCGGCCCCCTCGCTTCGCCCCCCCCCCGTGAACCCGTCGACCTTGCTCATCAAGGCCGCCGCCTTCGCAGCGCACAAGCACCGCGACCAGCGCCGCAAGACCGGCGACACCCCCTACGTCAACCACCCGCTGTCGGTGGCGCGCACCCTGGTCGAGGTCGGCGGGGTCGACGACACGACCGCGCTGGCGGCGGCGATGCTGCACGACACTCTCGAAGACACCGCGACGACGCGTGACGAGCTGGTGCGCGAGTTCGGCGCCGACGTCGCCGACGTCGTCGTCGAGGTGACCGACGACAAGACCCTGACGAAGGTCGAACGCAAGCGCCAGCAGGTCGTGCACGCCGCGCACCTGTCGCCGCGGGCGCGCCTGGTGAAGCTCGCCGACAAGCTCGACAACCTGCGCGACCTGGCAAGGCAGGCCCCGCCGAGCTGGGGCCTCGCGCGGGTGAGCGGCTACTTCTGTTGGGCAGCGAGCGTCGTGGACGCCGTCGGCAACGTCAACGACCGCCTCTGGCGTGAGCTGCAGGCGGTGTTCGCCACCGAGCTCGACGTCGGCGGCCAACGACGGCGCGCTGTGCCGACCGATCCGGAGGCGCGCGCCGCCGCCCTGCAGGCCTACTACGAACAGATGAGCCGTCTCAGGGACTGAGCGGCCACGTCACCATGCTCCCTTCGACATGAGCAAGATCGCCATCCACGGTTTCGGCCGCATCGGCCGCTCCATCACCAAGGCCGCGCTGAGGCACGGCCTGTTCACGCCGGCCTCGATCTCCGACATCCGCGACGTCCCCACGTTCGCGCAGCTCTTCGAGGTCGACTCCAACTACGGCCGCTGGCACGAAGAGGTGCGCGCTGCCGAGAAGGGCTTCGTCATCGGCGGCCGCGACATCCCCTACTTCAACTCGCAGCAGGAGCTGCCGGACTGGAAGGCGCTGGGCGTCGATCTCGTGGTCGACTGCACCGGCCGCGCCACCACCCGCGCCGGCGCGCAAGTGCACCTCGACCGCGGCGCCAAGCGCGTCCTGGTGAGCGCCCCCAGCAAGTCGGCGCAAGATGCCGACGCCGTGCTGCTCGCCGGCATCAACCTCGACACCTTCGATCCGGGCCAGCACAAGATCGTGTCGATGGCGAGCTGCACCACCAACGCGCTGGCGCCGGTGGTGAAAGTGGTGATCGAGAACTTCGGCATCAAGCACGGTCTGTTCTCGACGGTGCACGCCTACACCAACACCCAGTCGCTCACGGATCAGCCGATGAAGGACCGTCGCGACTCGTGGGCCGCCACGGAGAACATCATCCCGTCGTCGTCGGGGGCAGCGCGGGCGCTGCAGTTCATCTGGAAGGACCTCAAGATCACCGGCAAGGCCTACCGCGTGCCGACCCGCACCGGCTCGATCGCCGAACTCAACCTGGTGACCGAGCGCGCCACCACGGTCGAGGCGGTGAACGAAGCGTTCCGCAAGGCCGCCGCCAAGGCCCCGCTGAAGGGCGTCATGGGCGTGCTCGAGCAGGAGTGGGCGTCGTGCCGCATCGTCGGCGACCCGCACTCGGCCATCGTCGACCTCGGTCTGACCCAGGTGCTGGACGGCACCTTCGTGTCGATCGCGTCGTGGTACGACAACGAGATGGGCTACGCGACGCGCCTGGCCGAGGTGGCAGCGAAGATCGCGGGCTGACGCTGCTGGCCGGCTGGGATGTCGCGGAGATCGATGTCAGGGAGCTCGGCAGTCGAACTGAACCACCGGCATGATGCCGACATCGACGCGTCCAGACACCGGCAAGACGATGCCGACGCCCATGCCGGTCACTACGGCTGCGTCCAGGTCGCTCATGTTGGTGGCAAGCTGGCAGTGCAGAGCGTTGGAGGTCGTGAGGGTCCGACCTTCCCAGTTGGCCCATTGCACGTAGAACGCGCCGCCGGTCAGCCACGAGTCGCCAGGGAGCTGCAGCACCACGTTGGCCGCGGCCGGGCGCAGTGGCACGCGCGCCTGCATCGCCGCACCGAGCCACACCGCCGGAGCGATCTCGAGGTCGCAACCAGGCGCGCCCAGGAAGCCAAGGTCGATCGGCCCCACCCGCTCGGCGCCCAAGAACATCACGGCTGCGCTCGCCGGCGGACCGAACGACAACATGCGCGTCGATGAGCCGGGCACCAGTGTGCGAGCGTCCGCCGACGCCAGGCGCGAGACCCGCGAAGCCGTGGCACCGCAACCCTGCCCGATCATCGTCACGGCGCCGCTCGCCCGTGCTCGCTCGGCGTCGATGCTCCACCAGGTGCTCGTCGCACCAGGCGTCGGCGAGCCTTCGATCTCCACACACAGTGCCCCCCCGTCGTAGCGGAACACGGGCACGAAGGGGATCGTCACGGCGTCCGGTTCGGTCCACGTGGCCGCATGACGGTGGCTGAGCGCCGGCGATCGCGGCAAGAGAAGTGTCCCCGAATACACCACGACTGGTGGTGCAACGTGGTTGGCGGCAAACGATGCGCTGACACGCGTGGGATCGAGCGCCAGCGAAGCCGAGACGCGGACACGGATCTCGGCCGAACCTGCGGGATGCTCCACGACGTACCCGTCACGGCGGAAGCGAAGCGCGACCAGATCTTTTCCGCGCGCCGCTGCAAGGTGCGACTCACCGAACACGAACTGTTGGCGCATCGACCGGGTGAAGCCGGCCGCACTCAGGACGCCGGCTCCGTCGCGCGCCGCCGCCGCAGTTGGCGCCGTCAGGGTTGTCACCTGTGCCGCGGGCCACGAAGCGACCGCAGCGAGAATCGGCAGAGCGACAGCGGCACGGAGTCGATGGAGAGAACGCGACACGAGGGTCGGCATGATTCGGATCTCAAGGACCATGACCAGACTGACTGACGATGTCGAAGCTCGCGCCCGTGGGCGGATCGTCGAAGTTGGTGACCGTGAAGGACTCTCCCCCTACCCCCGGCGCCATGATCTCGACCTGCCCGTCGCCGTCGGGCGTCACCTCGGTGACGGTGCCGGACGGATCCAGACTCACGTACCAGGGTCCGCTCGCCGACGCAGGCAACGTGATGGTCACGAGTTGACCCTCGATGGCCGGGTCGGGATCGATGCGGATGTCACCGTACTTGTGCATGGTCACCGCGCTCGTTGGCGCAGGCGCGAGACGAGCGGGTCGACGAAGGCGGGCACGGGAGCAGCTGCTGCCGACTTCAGCAGACGCTTGGCCAAGGCAGCGCGAGTGACATCACTCCGTTCCGTAGCCATGCGCGCAAGTCGGGACCACCCAGTCCACAGCGCGGCGTCACGACGGTTGCCGTCGAGCACGACGAGAAAGGTGGCCGCCGCTTCGAAGAGGTCTTGATCGCTGGCACTGGCGAGGCGGTATCCCAGCGCCAGCCGCGGGTCAGGATTCGGCGGCTGGGAGCCGGGCACCTGCGACTCCGGCGCCGCTGTCCGGCCCAGGAAGAAGGCGCCGACCGCGCTGGCAAATCCCAGCAAGCCAGCCACGGCGAACTGGCGTCGGGTTCGGCTACGGAAGCCGTCGAGCGCTCGCGCCTTGCGTGCCATTCGTCGAAGCTCACGCTGCTGGCCGGGGAGCATGCCAAGTCGCATAGGAACGTCTCCGAGTTCGTGGTCGTAGTCTACGCGGCGCGGATTCGAGCGACAAGCAGGCCACTCGCTACGCCGAAGCCTCGTCCTGTCGAGTCGATGCGCGGCCGGCGAGCGGCCGTCTCGCCGGCGATCGCTTTGCGCGCCATGGCCGAAGTCTGCAGCGCAAGGGCAGGCAGGACAGTCCAGCTCCCACGCGAACCTCGAGCGCGTTCGGGCGTGTAGCAAGGAACCCGAGCGGCCTCGAGACACGAGAGCCTGACACGATCCGAAGAATCCGGTCACGAGACGGAGATCGACGACAACACGGAGGCGCTCGGGGTTCGCTCGGAGCCTCGCCGGCCCGAGACCTCGGACGCGCCTCGCCGATCGCCTCTCCTACTTGGCATGACACGCACCCTCACCCTGCTCCTGACCGCCTTGATCTCCTGCGGCGCAGCCGTGGCGCAGAACCCGCTCGCGCATCCCGCGACTCCGGGAGCGCCCTACGCGGGCCAGTTCACCGGCGACAGGATCGCCCTCGACCTCGACTTCGATGCAGCCGCCGCGCGCTACGCCGGGACGCTCACGTTCGAGGGCCAGGACTACGCGTGCAGCGGCGAAGTGCGGGACGGCGAGTTGCGGGGCAACTTCGACGTCGGTGGCCAGCCCTACGCCTTCGCGGCAACACGGTCGGGCGACACGGTCACCCTCACCAGCGACGGAAACTCGTACACGCTCACCAAGAAGGCGACACCGCCGCAGACGCCCACAGACCGCGCGCCTGCAACCTCGCGGTCAGGAGCCGATACGCCGACGCCACCGCATTCCGACCCGAGCGGAGGCGACAGTCAGGCGCAAGGTGGCGTCGGCATCGCCTTTCGCCAGAACGAGGCGGGCGACTGGGTGGTCGAGCAGGTGGCGCCGGGCGGCCCCGCAGCCAAGCAGAACATCCGGCCGGGCACCATCCTGCGCGCCGTCGATGGCAAGTCGGTCGCCAACCTCACGCGCGACCAGGTCCGCGCCCTTTGCATCGGGTCGATCGGTTCGGTGGTCACCCTGTCGATGGAGACCGACACCGAGGTACTCGACGTCCTCGTGCAGCGCGGCGGGCTCGGCGGCGCGCCACCTGCGCCGAGGGCTGCCGGCGGGCCCGACCGACCCAACGTCGACTTCGGGGCTCCTGCCAGGGCGCCCGACACGCCGGCCGTTCCGGCGAGCGTGGGCTTCCCCGCCTGGATGAAGACCGGCATGCGCATCACCTACTACTCGGGCTCGGCGTCGATCCCCGGCGCAACGACGTCGCTCGAGGAGGACGAGAACGGCAACTGGATGGACGGCCAAGGGCGACACTACAGCCCGCAGCAGCTGGCGACGACGGCCGGCGCCGGCTACGTGCAGTACGACCTGGCCCACGTCGGCGACGACGGTCTGGCCGCGCACATGAGCAACTTCGTGTTCGCCGACGCACAGCTCGCCACCACCGTGCTCACCCACTCGCAGGGCTTCGTCGGCGACCGCAACGGCATCGGCGACCTGTGGATTCACCCCGCGCGCCTGGCCGCCATGCAGGAGCAGCAGACGCCGACGTTCCGCGTGCGCCGCCTGCGCTACCCCCTGGGCGGCCGCGAGTACGACGCCATCACCACGCAGACCAAGGCGCACAACGGCTACTGGCGCACCACCTACGACCTCGACACCGGCCTGCTCCTGGTGATGTCGTCGTCGTCCGTGGGGCGCGGCACCTTCACCCCCAACCCCGACGGTACCGCCAGCGAAGCCGCCGGCGTCAACACCATCGTCAACGTGCATCTCGTGGCGGTGCGCGAGCTGAACCTGCCCTGGGCCGGCGCGGGCATGCCTTCTTGGCTCCGCGCTGGCCAGGTCCTGCGCTACCGCGGCTCCTGCCGCAACTCACTCGGCGAAGGAGTGGTGGCACCTTGGGCGTTCGAGAGCCAGATCGCCGTGCAACGCGTCGGGCCGGGCTTCGCCACCGCCAAGCTCACCACCAGTCTCGACTACGGCACCGGGGCAGCGCCACAGACCGACACGTCCGACCGCGTGCTCGGCGCCGGCATGGTGGGCGGCGTCCATCTCGACCCCGCCGTCGGCCACCGGCTGCAGAGCGGGCAGGTCCTCGATCAGGATCCGGTGACCAAGCGCCGCACCGGCGTGGTCGGCCAGGACGGCAACTACGTGACGATCGGCGAGGAAGGACCACTCGACGGCACGCGGTGGACCTACGACTTGCGTAACGGCCTTCTGGTCGGCGTCGCCGCGCAGCAGCGCCAGGGAGCCGCCACCATCACCACGCAGGTGCAGTTGACGAAGTAGTAGCAGTTTGGTGTCAGACTCCACTCTGTGGGTTGGCGGTCATGTTGCTGCGATCGCGAGCCTTTCGGCTTCAGGCCAGCAGCTTCGTCACCACCTTCCCGCTCACGTCCGTGAGCCGAAAGTCCCGCCCCTGGTGGCGGAAGGTCAAGCGCTCGTGGTCGAACCCCATGAGGTGCAAGATCGTGGCCTGCAGGTCGTGCACGTGCACCGGATCCTCGACGGCATGGAAGCCGAAGTCGTCGGTGGCGCCGAGTTGGAGGCCGGGGCGCACGCCAGCACCTGCCAGCCACACGGTGAACGCCTGCGGGTGGTGGTCGCGCCCGTTGCTGCGCTTGAGCGCGGCGTGTGCCTCCACCATCGGCGTCCGCCCGAATTCGCCGCCCCACACCACCAGGGTGTCGTCGAGCAGACCGCGGCGGTGCAGATCGAAGACCAGGGCGGCACACGCCTGGTCGGTCTCCTTGCACGCCTTGCGCACCCCGCCTTCGACGTCGCTGTGATGGTCCCAGACTTCGTGCACGAGTTGGACGAAGCGAACGCCACGCTCCAGGAGGCGGCGCGCCACGAGACAGTTGCGCGCGAACGACGCCTTCTTGGGGTCGTCGACGCCGTACAGATCGAAGGTGTCCGGCGACTCACCGGGGAAGCCGGTCAGCTCTGGCGCTCGCGCCTGCATGCGGAACGCCAACTCGTACGCCGTCGTGCGCGCCGCGATCTCCGGATCGCCGAGCGCCTCGAGCCGCACCCCGTTGAGGGCAGCCAGAGCCGCGACCGTGTCGCGTTGCAGGGTCTCGTCGACGCCACTCGGGTTGCCGAGGTTGGGGATCGGATCCCCACGGCGCAGGAAGGGCACGCCGGCGTGACGCGTCGGCAGGAAGCCCGAGGACCACAGGGCCGAGCCGCCGCTGGCGCCGCCGCCCGAGGACAAGACCACATAGGCGGGCAGGTCGTCGGCCTCGGACCCGAGGCCGTAGCTCAGCCAGGAGCCCATGCTGGGCCGACCCGGAAACGGGCTGCCGGTGGCGAAGAAGGTCTGCGCCGGCGCGTGGTTGAACTGGTCGGTGTGCACCGAGCGCACGATCGCAAGGTGGTCCACGACCTCGGCGAGGTGCGGGAGCGCGCTCGACAAGTTGGCGCCACACTGGCCGTGGCGCGCGAACGGGAAGCGCGGCCCGAGCAGGCTGGCATCCTTGCGGATGAACGCGAAGCGCGCGTCGCGCGTGAACTCGGCCGGGATCGGCTTGCCCTCGAGCTCGCGCAGCAGCGGCTTCTCGTCGAACAGGTCGAGCTGGCTGGGGGCGCCGGCCATGAACAGATGCAAGACCCGCTTGGCTCGTGGCGCGAAGTGCGGGCGGCGGTCGGCGGAAGCCACCGCCGCAGCAGCCTTGTCGACGAGGAGCGAGGCCAGCGCCAAACGCCCTAGGCCGAGGCTGCCGTCGCGCACCAGCTGACGGCGGGTCAGCAGGTCGCCGACGGAGCGCCCCGCCGCGCGCGATGAAAGGTCGTCACTACGCATGCTCAGCCTCGAACCACCATCTCGTCCAGGTTGAGGAGCACGCGCGCCAGCGCCGTCCAAGCGGCGGCGTCGACTCCTTCGTCGTCTTCCGTGGAACTGTCGCGTCCGGCCAACGCCCGCGCATCGAGATCCCCGCCCAGGACACGCTCGCGTTGGCGCGCCAGGAAGGCGAGCAACGTCGCCTCCTCGATGTCCGTGGGGAGTCGCGCCACACAGCGTCGAAACGCCACGCGCAGGCGCGCCCGGTCGTCACCGGCCGAGCGGCACACCTCGCTGCCCAAGGCACGGGCCGCCTCGACGAACACCTCGTCGTTGAGCAAGGTCAACGCCTGCAGCGGCGTGTCGGAACGCCCGCGCAGAGCCACGCAGGCCTCGCCGCTCGGCGCGTCGAACAGCGCGTGCATGGCGTATGGCGCGGTGCGTTTGGCGTAGGTGTAGAGGCCACGGCGGTAGCGGTCCTCGCCCTGACTCACCTTCCACTCGAATTGACCGTAGGCCACGTCGGCCACTCCCTTCGGCTGCGGCGGGAACACGCTCTTGCCGAACATGCGCGTCGACAGCAGCCCGGTCACCGCCAGCGCCTGGTCGCGCAGCAGTTCGGCCGGCAGGCGCAAGCGTTGCATACGGGCCAGCCAGCGGTTGTCGGGATCGCGTTCGCGCAGGTCCGGGACGACCGCCGCGCTCTGGGCGTACGTCGCGCTGGTGACGATCGAGCGGTGCAGTCGCTTCATCGACCAGCCATCGCTGACGAAACGACAGGCCAGCCAGTCGAGCAGAGCCGGGTGGCTCGGCGTCTCGCCGCGCGTGCCGAAGTCCTGCACCGTCGGCACGAGGCCGCGGCCGAAGAACGCCGCGAACGCGCGGTTGACCACGACGCGCGCCGTGAGCGGGTGCGATCCCGACACCAGCCAGCGCGCCAGCGCCAAGCGGTCGGGCGGCATCCCCGCCGGCAGCGGTGGCAAGCAGGCCGGCACGCCCGGGGACACGACCTCGCGCGGGCGGGTGAATTCGCCGCGCTGCCGCCGGTGCGTCTGCCGGGCGCGCGCAGGCTCACGCTCGTGCAAGACCAGGGTCGTCGGCGGCCGCGGCAGGTCGCGACGCAGGGCGTCGAGTTCGGCGTGCGCACGCGCCAGCTCGGGTGCACTCTCGACGAAGGCCTGCCGCAGGACCGCCAGCTCGTCGGGTCCGATGGCGGGACCGCGCGCGAGCAAGGCTTCGACTGCGGCCGGCTCGCTGCACGCGCGCGCTGCCGGGGCTCGGGCGCTGAACGACAGCCGGAATCGGCCCAGGTTGTTGTTGTGGATGGAGTGCTGAGCCAGCGTCAGCTCGAGCGTCTGGCCAGGTTCCAGCCGCAGCGGCGCGGCCAGCCCGAGCACGATGTGCTGGGCATGGCCGACGTGCCCCTCGTTGGTCCAGCCGGTGTCGGCGGCGTCGTCGATGGCGTGGATGGCCGGGTGCTCACCGTGCTCGTAGCTCGCCGACGCGGTCGCGAACCGTAGGTCGCGCACGGTGCCACCGTCGGGCGCCACCACGCGCGCGCGCGCGTCGCTGAGCATGAAGCCGCCGGTGGGAAAGAACGGCGAGCGCCCTGGACCGCCGTCGGGGAGGGTCGGCTCCGGCAACGCCTCGACGCGCAACGCCGCCACCGGGCCGGAGGGGGTGAGGGTGAGCGTCGTCGTGTCGTGGTCCGGGTTGTTGCCGTACACGAAGACGGAGCCGTCCTCACGCACAGCCAGATCGGCGGCGCCCGCCGAGTGCATGTGGTCGGGGATGATCACGCGCCAGGCGCGCGCGGACGCGCGCTGCGTGGCGAGCCACGCGGCAAAGCGCGCCTCCAGGAGTTCGCGGCGACGCGCGCTGCCATCGCCTTGATCGACCCCGAGCGCGACACCCAGGCGGAATCGATGCAACGTGTGCTGGCTGCCCCAGCGTTGCTGCAACACGAACTTCGCGCGCGTCGGCTGCGCCAGGGCCTGCGGTTCGGCGAGCACGAAGCGCGCCGCGTGGTCGCGACGCCAATCGCTGCCAGGCGCGTGGATCCCCCAGCCGGTGTCGGGGTCGCCGTCGATCGCTGCCGCGACCGGGTAGCCCGACTGCGAGAAGTCGGCCTCGGCAGCATCCAGCGTGAGTCGGCGCCAACCATCGCCGGTCGTGGGATCGGTGATCGAGACCTCGAGTTCGCTCAGCACGAAGTTCCCGTGCTCGGTGCGTCCCGGGCCGCGCGAAGCGTCGTCGGCGTCGACCAGAGCCTCGACGCGCACCCCCACGAAGTAGCCGGCAGGCAGCGTCGTCTCGACCTCGTAGGTGTCGCGCGCGGGGGCATCGCCGCGCGCTGTGACGCTGGCGTCGGCGGCGATGCTCAGTTCGGCGCCCTGCAAGGAAACGGCGCGTGTCGGCGGCAGCGGCGAGAACTCGTCTGGCACAGGCAGCGGAAACTGCTCGGCCAAACCGCGTCGCCGCGCGTCGAGTTCGGCGAGCGCCTGCCGCTTGGCCGCAGCGGTCGCGTCGTCGTCGAGCGCCAACTCCACCTCGTCGCAGTTGTCGAAGATCGCGAGCAGGCCGAAGTACTCGCGCTGCGAGATGGGGTCGTACTTGTGGTCGTGGCACTGCGCGCAGCCCACGGTCAGACCGAGCCACGTCGTCGCGGTCGTGTTGACGCGATCGACGATCGCGGCGTAGCGGAACTGCTCGACGTCGATGCCACCTTCCTGGTTGAGCATCGAGTTGCGGTGGAAGCCGGTGGCGACGATCTGATCGCGTGTCGGTTGCGGCAGCATGTCGCCAGCGAGCTGCCAGATGGTGAACTTGTCGAAGGGCAGGTCGTCGTTGAGCGCGCGGATGACCCAGTCGCGCCAGGGCCAGATCGAGCGCGGCCGATCCTTCTCGTACCCGTTGGTGTCGGCGTAGCGCGCCAAGTCGAGCCACGGCCTCGCCCAGCGCTCGCCGTAGTGTGGCGAGGCGAGCAAGCGGTCGACGACGCGGGCGCGGGCGTCGGCACTCGGATCGACGAGGAACGCGTCGAGCTCCTCCAGCGTCGGCGGCAGACCGATGAGATCGAGAGTGACGCGGCGCAACCAGGTCTCGGGGTCCACGGGCGGCGACGGGTGCATGCCGCGGGCCTCGAGCTCGGCGAGGACGAAGCGGTCGAGGTCGTTGCGCGGCCAGGCCTGGTTTCGCACGGCGGGGACCGGCGGGAGCTGTGGTGGCACGAGCGACCAGTGTGTCTGCGCTGGCAACGCGACCACGAGCGCGACGACAACCAAGTCGACGATGGCGAGACGAAGCGACATCTCCTGCAATGCTACGCCTTCGTAACGACGTTGGCAGTTTCGTGCCTGACTCCACTCTGTGGCCTCCGCATACTCGGGGGCGCCGCCGCATGACCACCGCCTACGACCGCCTGCGCACCCTCCTGCCCCTCGACGCCCTTGCCGCCGGCGCGCCCCGCCGTTGGCGGCGGCGCGACGTGACGTTCGTGCTGGGGAACGACCGCGAGATCGGACGCCGATTGCGCAGCCAGGAGCGACGCGTGGGGGTCACGCCCGAGCAGGTCGACGCGCTGCGCCGCCTGCTCGGCACCATCGGGATTCGGCTGTCGGTGCTGGTGGTGGAGAACGCCGGCGCGCGGGCGGGCTACGCCGACGGCGACTACGTGCACGCCGGCGCGCAGATCGTGACCTTCGCCGAGCTGCCGCACGAGACGCCCCCTGACGTGGTCCACGCTCTCAAGGAGCCGTCGTCGTACGAGGCCTCGATTCCGGGGCCGTTCTGCCGCATCGGCGCGCTGCATTCGGGCGACTTCGACCCCCACGCCGGGTTCGCGCGCCTGCTGTCGGCGCGGCCGGCGGCCGTGTTCGACGGCTCCAACGTCGGCAGCGAAACGGACTTCCGCAAGCCGATCCGCGGCAGCATGTCGGTATTCGCCGGCCGCGTCGCCGCAGAGTGGGTCCTCGAACACATCGCCAGCGCCGCCGCGGTTGGCGGCATGGTGGTCGTCGGCGGTGGCAAGGTCGGTGTCGCCGCGGTGGAGAAGCTGCTCACCGACCCGCGGGTGGAAACGGTGGCCCTGTTCGACCGCGCCGCCGATCCGACGCGGCTGGCGGCGATCGAGGCGTCGATCGTGGAGAGTGCACGCGTGCAGGTTCTCGGACTCGAGGGAACCGACGACCCCAACCTCTTGGCCAAACTGAGCGGAGCCAGCGGGCTCGTGTTGGCGCCGGCGATGGCCGGCGGTCGCGCGCCGAAAGTGGTGTCGACACACGCCCTGCAAGAGGCGATGCCGCAGGGTGGCATCGTCGTCGACGTGTCGATCGACGAGCGCGGCGCTCTCGCCGACCAGCGTGTCGACCCGGATTGGGCTTCGGAGAGACTCATCGAGTTCTTCACGCACACGCTGTCCCAGGTGCGCTACCAAGCCGTGCCGAACATGCCGCGTGCCTACCCCAAGGAAGCGTCGTTCCAGCACGGCGAGGCCATCCTCCCCTACCTCGCGACGTTGTTGTTCCTGTGCGCGGGCGAAGGCGGGTCTGTGGCGGCCACGCGAGCTCTGCTGCAGCGTCCGTTCCTGCACCAGACACCGGATCCTCTCCGCCTCGACGACCCGGCCGCGCGCCTGGACGCGCTGTGCCAGGACCTGCGCAACGGCATCGCCGTCCACACGGACGGCGGCGCACCGGTGCTGCATCCCATCATCCCCGCAGGCGACCGCGAGCTGATCTCCCGCTTCCTCGCCAAACCACAGGGTGGAGTCTGACACCAAACTGTTGTTTCGTTCAGGGAACTCCCCATGGTCGACTTCTACGAGGACCTGACGCAGCGCGGGCTGGTGCACCAGACGACGTCGCCGGAGCTGGCCGAGCTCATGCGGAAGGAGTCTTGGACCGCCTACATCGGTTTCGATCCCACCGCTGCCAGCCTGCACGTCGGCAGCCTGCTGCCAGCGCTGGCGCTGGCGCGCCTGCAGCGCGCCGGGCATCGGCCGATTGCCATCGTCGGCGGCGGCACCGGTCTCATCGGTGATCCGAGTGGCAAGGCCAGCGAGCGCTCGATGCTCACCAGCGAACAGCTGGCGCTCAACCTGCAGGGCATCAGGGCGCAGCTCGAGCGCTTCCTCGACTTCGAGGGCTCCCATGCCGCGCGCATGCTCGACAACGCCGAGTGGCTGTGCCGACTCAACCTCGTCGACTTCCTGCGCGACATCGGCAAGCACTTCACGGTCAACCAGATGATCCAACGCGACTCGGTGCAGACGCGCTTGCAGGGTCGCGAGCAAGGCATCTCGTTCACCGAGTTCACCTACAGCCTGCTGCAGGCCTACGACTTCCTCGAGCTCTACGATCGCCACGCTTGCCGACTGCAACTCGGTGGCAGCGACCAGTGGGGCAACATCGTCGACGGCACCGACCTGATCCGCCGCCTGCGCGGCGGTAGCGCCTTCGGCCTGACGATGCCCCTCGTCACCAAGGCCGACGGCAGCAAGTTCGGCAAGTCGGAGGCCGGCAACGTCTGGCTCGACGCCTCCCTGACGCGGCCGTTCGAGATGTACCAGTTCTGGCTCAACACCGACGACAAGGACGTCGGCCGCTTCCTGCGCTACTTCACCTTCCTGCCGCTCGACGAGATCGCCGCGCACGAGCGCGAAGTCGTCGAGCACCCCGAGCGACGCGAAGCGCAGACTGCCCTGGCCACCGCCGTCACCGATCTGGTGCACGGCCGCGACGCGGTGCAGAGCGCGCAACGCGCCACCGCCGTGCTGTTCCACGGCGGCGACCTGAACGAGCTGAGCGCCGACGAGATCGACGATGCGTTCGCCGGGGCACCGCGCACGACCTTGCCGCGCAGCGACTTCGCCGGCGACGGTCTCGACATCGTCACCCTGCTGGCGAAGAGCGGCTTGTCGGCATCGAAGGGCCAGGCGCGCCAGTCCGTGCAGGAGGGAGCCATCAGCGTGAATCACGCCACCGTGAAGGATCTCGCCCACAGAGCGTCCACCAAGGACCTTCTCGCCGAGCGCTTCCTGGTGCTGCGACGTGGCAAGAAGACCTACCAGATCGTGGACGTGGGCGAGGGCTGAGCGTCCGCGAAACGGACGCTTGGCACGTCCAGCGCCCGCAGATCGCACGCGCCTGATGGAAAGCCCTGTATGGAACGAGCGTTGCCTCCTGAGCCGTCTCGTTCCCGTTCTCGGCCCCGAATCCTCGATGCCTCGACTCTCGCTTCTCGTATCGACCCTCGTCACCGCTTCGGTCACCGCGCAGTCGGCGCACCTGCGCCCACCGATCCTCCTCCCCGGCACCGCGACCATCGCCGGTGCCGCCGATGTCCAGCAGGGGGCCGCGTTGGCCGCCGGTAGCACCTCGACCCTCATGGTGTTCGAGGACAAGCGTGCGGGCGACCTCGACCTCTTCGGCGTGCGCCTCGACCCGACCGGGGTCCCACTCGACAGCGTGCCTTTCCCCATTGCCAAGGATCCCGGCGACCAAACCGACGCGCAGGTGTGCTTCAACGGCACCGACTGGCTGGTCGTGTACAGCAACCAAGTCGACCCCGGCACCGGCTACTTCGCGTACCAGGTGGCGGCGCGACGGGTATCGGCCCAGGGTGTCGTGCGCGACGCCACACCGATCCCGCTGTTTCGCGACGACTCCGGCATCGCCTTCTCGGTGGCCAGTGACGATCAGAACTGGGCGGTGGTGTTCACCGGATTCTCCGGCAACAACAGCGACGCCGCCTGTCGCCGCATCGCGGCGAACGGAGCGATCCTCGACCCGGTGCCGGTCGTGATCGTGCCGGGCGCCGTGAACGTGTACACCGACATCGCCGTCACCTTCGTCGGTGGCAACTACGTGTTCACCTGGAGCGACAACAACGGTCTCGAGGGTCAGCGCTTCACGCCGAACCTGCAGCCGCTCGACCCCGCGCCGGTGTTGTTGGGAGCGGAGGCCCCGCAGATGGCCAGCAGCGGCACCTCGCTCTATTTGACTTGGGGGCGCCAAAACGCACAGTTCGTCGTCGAGGTGGTCGGCCAACGCTACGGCGCCAACCTGCAGCCGATCGACCCGAGCCCGACGGTGCTCGCCACCGCCTCTGGGAACGACCAGCCCACCAATCCTGACGTGGTGTTCGACGGCAGCCAGTGGATCGTCGCCTGGCAGCACTTCGGCACCCAGAACCAGCGCGCGGCGCGCGTGACGCTCGCCGGCAGCGTGCTCGATCCTGGCGGCGTCAGCGTCCCCGACGGCAGTCCGAACTACCTGTATGGGCCCGCGCTCGGTGCGCTCGCCGGTGGCGGCGCAGTGCTCGCTTGGCACGACATCCGCTTCCGCGCCAACGAGGTGTTCGCCACCCCGTTCTTCGCCAACGCTGGCGTCGGTAGCGAGCGCGACTTCAGCGTCGGTGCCGAGGCGTTGTCGGCTCCGCGGGTCAGCGGCGGTCCGCAGCAGATGCTGCTGACGTTCAAGGGGCAGACTGCGGCGACGTCGCGCGTACTGGCGCAGCGCACCGACGCGTTCGGCACGCCGCTCGACGCCGAGCCGATTCCGGTGGCGAGCGCGAGCCACGTCGACCTGAGCGCCGGCGGCGCCGCGTGGAACGGCTCGCTCTACCTGATCGTCTGGAGCGACGTGACCACCGGCCGTGTGCTCGCGCGGCGCATGCGCGCCGACGCCACCTTCGTCGACGCCGCACCCATCGACGTGATGCCGGGCTTCGCCGCCGACGTCGCCGCGCTCGGCGATACCTTCCTGGTGACCGGCCTGCGGGCGCCCACCAACCCGCAGTTCGTGTCCAGCTTCGCAGCGCGCGTGCGCGGCAGCGACGGCGTCGTGCTCGACAGCCCGGCGCTGGTGCTGGCCGGCACCTACGCCACTCGGGCCCGGGCGGTCACCCTCGGGACGCGCTTCCTGGTCGCCACCGAGAGCCACTTCACCCACAACAGCAACCAGGCGTCGGTGCAAGCCAACTTCGTCGACGTGAGCGGCGTCGTCACCCCGACGGTCACCGTCGGCACTGGCAACATCCAAGACTGGGGCAGCATCGACGTCGCCGCCTCGGACGCGAGCGCGCTCTTCGTCTGGCAATCCGGCAGCAACTGGACCAACACCGACCTGTTCGCGCGCCGCATGCTCCTCGATGGCAGCCTGCCGGCGCCGCAGTTGGGCCTCACCGCCGCCGACCCCGACGGCCAGTCGCGCGCCTGCGTCACGTGGACCGGGGACGAGTTCGTCGTCGCCTACCAAACCCTGCAGAACAACGGCTGGTTCTACGACCTCGAACCCGACGTGTACGCCGTGCGCGTTCGCGCCGACGGCGTCCTACGCGACGGCAACGGTTTCGCCCTGTTCGCCGGCGAGGACTACGAGCAACGTCCCGACGCCGCGAGCATCGGCTTCGGCCGCGCCCTGTTCGCCTGCGCGCGCTACGTCGACGACGGCTACGCGGCGTTTCGCATCGACACGCGCACCCTGTGGCCGGTCGGCGTCGACACCTACGGCATCGGCACAGCAGGTTGTGACGGCGTGCAGCACATGTTCACGTCAGGGGCGCCGACGCTCGTCAACCCGGGCTTTGCCGCCCTCTGCGACCACGTGCCCGCCGCGACGCCCGGAGTGCTCCTGCTCGGCCCAACCCCGGACGTCATCGGCACCCTCTTCCCCAGCCTTGGCTTGCGGGTGCACGTGGGTCTTGCCGGCACGCTCATCACTCTGCCGATGATTGCGCTCGGCAACGGCCTCGGCCGCGCGCCGCTGCCGCTGCCCGGCAACCCCACGCTACGCAACGCTCGCCTCTACCTGCAGAGCGCCTGGCCGTGGGGCACGGCGTGCTCGCTGCCGCCGCTCGGGTTGAGCGCGTCCGACGGGCTCGAACTCGTACTGCAGTAGGCGCGGCGACCCGGGCTGACCCTTCCCTGAAGCCGGTGTCCAGCCCGGGGAGGCTTCGATCTGCAGCTCTGGGTGCGGTGCGTAGCGCTTGGGTCATCGTCTTCGGGCTGCTCGAAGGTCTGATCTTCCTGACCGCGAACCAAGCAGTCGCCGATCCTCTCCGGGTGTGGCACAAGCACAGGGCCACCGAAGTCACGGTGGCACCGGATGGACCGAGCCGAGCGCAGCCCGGTCGGCGCACGCGCGGCGGCGACGACGCATGACACGAGACCGCACGACCCGCTCCCGTCCGCGTTCCGGTCGTCCGTCCTGAACGCGAACACCACCTCTACGCCGACTCTTCCGGCGACAGGCGCAGCCGTCCCAGGGCTCCGAGCCAGGGGAACAGCGTGGATGACACCGCCGGCCCACCGTTACCGTGCCTTTCGACGCCGGTTCGACTGGCGTACACGCGTCGCTCGGCCGAGGGCCACGGCTCATGGGAGCTGGCGAGCCCGTCGCCATCCGCAACGTCCTTCCTTCGACTCCCATGATGCACCTCCCTCGTCTCGTCCCCTTCCTCAGCATCGCATTCGCTGCCGCCCTTTCGGCGCAGGATCAACCGCCGACCGGCAAGCCCGCGACCGACAAGCCGGCCGCCGAGAAGGCGTCGAAGGACAAGGTCGACTTCGCGGCCCAGGTGTGGCCCATCCTCGAGAGCTCGTGCGTCGAGTGCCACGCCGCCCCGCACGTGGACGAGAACGGCAAGAAGACCCGTCCGAAGGGCAACGTGATCCTCGACACCAAGGACGGCATCACGTCCAGCAAGAAGGGCAAACTGGTCGTCGCCAAGAAGCCCAACGACAGCCTGCTCTACGAAGCCATCACTCGCGCGCCCGACGCCAAGAAGCGCATGCCGCCGGCCAAGAAGGCCGAGCCGCTCACCAAGGAGCAGACCGATCTGATCAAGAAGTGGCTCGAGCAGGGAGCTTCGTTCGGCACTTGGACCGGCAAGAAGAACGACAAGACCGACGACAAGAAGAAGGACGACAAGAAGGACGCCGCCGGCGACAAGTCGCGCAAGAACGACGAGAAGGGCAAGTCGCGGAGCGGTGAGAAGGACAAGCGCAACGGCGAGGGGACGGGCGGCCGCTGACGCACGGCCGCCGCAGGCACCAACCTGCGGCGATCCGTCGTTTCAGGACATCCGCTCGAACAGCCACGCGCGCGCGACCGACCATTCGCGCTTGACCGTGCGCGGCGACACGTCGAGCGCCTCGGCGGTGTCGGCCACCGACAGACCGGCGAAGTAGCGCAAGTGGACGATCTGGCTCATGCGCTCGTCGTGCGCCGCCAGCGCGTCGAGTGCTTCGTCGAGCGCCACCAGGTCGAGAGCCGCGCCAGGCGCGAACCCGTCCGGCAGCGCCACGGCGTCGAGCCCGTCGCCTGGGGGCGCGTCGCCTCCCCGCTTCGTGCGATGGGCACGCCGGTGGCGCTCGACCAGGATCTGCCGCATCACCCGGGCGGCCGCGCCGAAGAAGTGCTTGCGGTCGACGAAGCCCGAGCCGCTCGGGTTGAGCCGCAGCCAGGCCTCGTGCACGAGTGCCGTCGCCTGCAAGGTGCGCGGTCCCGACTCGCCCCGCATGCGTGCCGATGCGAGCTGACGTAGATCGGCATACACCGCCGCCATCAGGGCGTCGTCGGCTCCGTCGGCTCCGGCCTCGACCTCTCGCAAGAGGCGGGTCACGTCTCCGGCGGTGGCGTCCGATCGGTCAGAAGCTGGTCGGTCTGGCAAGGATCCCGGAGAGTGGCTCGAGTCGACAGGAGGCGACTCCCTGACAGGAAGTACGGCCCCGGCGGCGGGATTCTAGCGCATGGTGACGGGCATGGACCCCGACTGGCAACGCCTCAAGGAAGCCGTCGCCGACGCCCTCGAGCTGCCGGCGGATCGGCGCGCCGCCTTCCTCGACGCCGCCTGCGCCGACGCCTCGCTGCGGCGGCGCGCTCTGGCGATGGTCGAGGCCGCAACCCGAGCCTGCGACTTTCTCGAGGAACCCGCTCTGGTCACGCTCGTGCCCGAGTCGGTGCAGCATCTGCCGGCCGGCTCGCGCATCGGCACCTACCTGGTCGAGGAGCTGATCGGCGAAGGCGGCTTCAGCGAGGTCTACCGAGCCGTGCAGCTGGAGCCGATCCGGCGGGTGGTGGCGATCAAGCTGCTCAAGCCGGGCATGGACTCGCGCGCCGTGCTGCTGCGCTTCGCCAACGAGCGCCAGACCCTGGCACGGATGAGCCACCGCAACATCGCGCAGGTGCTCGACGCCGGCGCCACCGACGGTGGCCGGCCGTTCGTGGTGATGGAGCTGGTGGCCGGCGCGCCACTGCAACGGCAGGTCGACCGCGGCGCCCTCGAACTGCCCGCGCGCCTCGCCCTGTTCCTCGAAGTGTGCGATGCGGTGGCCCACGCCCACCGGCGCGGCGTGATCCACCGCGACCTCAAACCGTCGAACGTCTTGGTCGAGATGAGTGACGAAGGCCCGCGGGTCAAGGTGATCGACTTCGGCATCGCCAAGCTGCTCGACGACACGTCGGAGCTGACCCGCGGCGGGCCTCTGATCGGAACGCCAGCCTATGCCAGCCCCGAGCAGCTCGACCGGGAGTGCGGCGACGTCGACACCCGGGCCGACGTGTACGCGCTGGGTGTGATGCTCTACGAGCTGCTCACCGGCCGCCGCCCGACCGACGGTGGCGAAGGCCGTCCGTTGGCGCTGGTGGAGATCCTGAACCGCGTGCGGGAGGGCGACTTCGTGCCGCCGTCGCAGCGTGCGGCGCGGGCGCTGCCGCGCGAACTCGACTGGATCGCGGCCAAGGCTCTGGCGCGCGACCGCAACGTCCGCTACGCAACCGTCGACGCGCTGGCCAACGACGTGCGCCGCTTCCTGCGCGACGAAGCTCTCAGTGTCGGGCCGCCGACCCTGCGCTACCACTTCGCCAAGTTCGCCCGCCGGCATCGCGCGCTGCTGGTGGCGGCGTCGCTGGTGACGTTCGCGATCCTGGCGGGCGGCACCGCCGCAGCGATCGGATTCGTGCAGGCTCGGCGCGCGCGCGACGAGGCACGTGGGGCGCTGCGCGAGGCCGAGGCCACGGCCGACTATCTGGCACGCATGCTGCAGGCGGCCCAGCCCGACGCGGTCGGCCGCGACGTGAAAGTGGTCGACATGTTGGCCGCCAGCGATCGCATCCTGGCGGAGTCGGCCGAGTTTCCCGACGTCGCCGCCCGCCTGCGCGGCGTCGTCGGCCGCACCTACCACGCGCTCGGTGAGTATGCGCTGGCCGAGCAGCACCTGCGGCAAGCAGCAGCGATCCTCGAAGACCATCGTGGGCCCGACGCCTGGCCGCGCATCGAGCTGCTCTACGACCTCGCCAGCGCCCTCGCCGCCAGCGGACGCTGGCACGATGCCGAGCCCATCGTGACCGAGATCGACACCCGCGCACGTGCCCTACGCGGCCCGGAGCATCCCTACTCGCGCGGCATCCTCGACCTGCGCGCCAAGGCAGCGTTCGACGCCGGCCACGCGGAAGTGGCCGCCGACGCCCTGCGCCGACTGCTCGCCCTCGACGAACGCGATGGGCGCTACCTCGCCGTGATCCAGACACTGGGCAACCTGTCACAGGTGCTGCTCGCCACGGGCAAGCTCGAAGAAGCAGAGCAACTGGCCCGGCGCGGCTACGACATGAGCGTCGCGCGTCTCGGGCCCGACCACACAGTGAGCTTCCGTGCCGGACGCAAGCTGCTCGGCCTGTACGCGAGGACAGACCAAGACGAGAGGTTGGCGGCCACCGCCGAGCCTCTGTTGGCGCGCGCTCGCACCAAGCTGGGAGCCGACCACCCCGACACCATGGGGATCGAGACCTACCTCGCCAACGCCCTCACCAGGCTCGCGCGCTACGACGTGGCGGAGCCGATCTACCGGCGGCTGGTAGCGCACCAGGAGCGGCGACTGGGTCGCTTGCACGCCCAGGCGATCATCGCACTGACCGGCTTCGCTTCGCTCCTGGAGGCAAAGGGAGAACTGGCCGAAGCCGAGCTGCGCCTTGGCGACGCCTTGGCGCGCCTACGCGAACAACGCGGAACCGACGACCTCGACGCGCGCAGGGCCCAGCTTGCACTGGCTCGAGTCATCGCCAAGCAGGGTCGTCACCGCGAGGTCGCCGGGGAGTACGCCGAAGTCGTCGCCGCGCTGCGAGCCACGGCGGGCGATGCTGACGCCACGGTCGCGGCCGGCCGCACGGCCTGGGCCCACCACCTGTTGGGTCTGGCGCAGCAGCAGCACGCGGACGGCGAGGACCCGGCGGCCATGAAGACTCTGGAGACGGCGTTCGCGGTCTTCGACGAAATGCACGAGGACGTCGGCCGACGGTCCGCTGCAGAGGCCCTTGTCAACGCCTGTATCGCCGCGGGCGACGCAACCGGGGCCGCCCGCTGGCGCGACGAGTTGCGTTGATCGACAAGGGGCGCGCGAAATCCTGACCCCGGGCGCCGTGGAACGTCGCACGTGCGGGCGATCCAAACGCCACCGACCCATGATCCACTCGCCCGCTCCAGCACCGCGCCTCGCCGGCGCGGTACTCGCCTTCTGGACCGCCATGACGGCTACCGTTCCGCTCCCAGGCCAGTCGATCCTCCGCGACCTGAAGCTCCCACCAGGAACCACCGACGCCGGCCTCGACGTGCAGGCAGGTGTCGCAGTCGGCGGCGTCGCCTACTTCGCGGCCACCGACCGCTTCGGACAGGAGCTGTGGCGCAGCGACGGCACCCTGGCCGGCACTCGGCGGGTGAAGGACATCCGAGTCGGCAACCTCGGCGCCGACATTCGCGACCTGACTGCGGTCGGCAATCGGGTGTACTTCAGCGCGTTCAGTGATGGGTACGGTCGGGAGCTCTGGGTGAGCGATGGAACGCCAGCCGGCACTCGGCTGGTGCTCGACATCGATACCACCTTCGGCACGAGCGGCAACCCGTTCAACCTGTTCGCCTTCCAGGGCAAGGTCTACTTCTCGGCCGGCTCGACGTCAGGCGCCCTGTGGATGTCGGACGGCACCGCGGCCGGCACCGGCGCGATCGCTTCGATCTACCCGCAGGAGACGCCGGTCGTCGCGGGCGGCGTGTTCTACTTCTCTGCCGTCGCCACCGGCATCGGCTGGGAACTGTGGAAGTCGGACGGCACCAGCAACGGCACCGTGCTGGTCTCCGACATCGTGCTGGGCTCGGGCGGCTCGACGCCGCGCGATCTGGCGGTGGCCGGCAGCCGAGTGTTCTTCGAAGCCGACGGCGCGACCGGCACCGGCCGCGAGCTGTGGGTCTCGGACGGCACCGCTGCAGGCACTCGCCTGGTGGCGGACATCCGCCCGGGAACGAGTCCGAGCCAGATCGGGCAGATCGTTGCCGTCGACAACTCGGTGGTGGTGTTCGTCGCCGACGACGGCGTCAGCGGCGCCGAGGTGTGGCGCTCGGACGGCACAGTCGCCGGCACCTTCCTGTTGCGTGACATCGCGCCCGGCGCGACGGCATCGTCGCCGAACGAGCTGATCGCGTTCGGCGGGCGCGTGCTGTTCCATGCCTCGAGCCCATCGCTGGGCGACGAGCTCTGGGTCACCGACGGCACGGTCGCCGGGACGCAGGCACTCGACCTCAACCCCGGCGCGGCCAGCTCCGCGCCGCGCGATCTGGCGCGGGCGCTCGGCGGCGTGGTGTTCTCCGCCACGCATCCGATCGCTGGCAGCGAGCTGTGGGTAAGCGACGGCACCCTCGCCGGCACGCGTGTCGTCACCGATGGCGGCCCGAACGCCGCTGGCAGTCCGGGAGGCTTCACCGCGCTCGGCAGCCGCATGGTCTACCACTACTCGACCGGCCTCCCCGGTGGCGCTCGCCCGACCTTCGTCTCGGACGGAACCCTCGCCGGCACGCATCGCATCGATCCGTCCGCGGCCGCCGACGATTCCGACCCGGTGGGCTTCGTTCGACTGGGCAACCGCGCGCTGTTCGGCGCGCAGGGCGAAGGCGTCGGTGCCGAGCCGTGGATCACCGACGGCAGCTCGGTGAGCGCACTCGACGTGATCCCCGGCACCGGCAGCACGTCGCCGACGGGCGCCGTCGCCTGGAACGGAGCGATCTGGTTCCAGGGGTACGATCCCGTGGTCGGCCGCGGCCGCGAACTCTTCGTCACCGATGGCACGCTTCCAGGCACGCGGCTGGCAGTCGAGACCAACCCCACTGGACACGGCAACCCCGAGCAACTGACGCCCGCCGGCAACCGCCTGTTCTTCGTGGCGAGCACCGACACCGTCGCCGGCGAACTGTTCGTCACCGACGGCACGCAAGCAGGAACGACTCTGTTCGATCTGCGCCCCGGCCTGACGTCCAACCCGCAGGAGCTGACCGCGGTCGGCAACCGCGTCTTCCTGGCCGCCAACGACGGCAGCAACGGCATCGAGCTGTGGGTCAGCGATGGCACGCAAGCAGGCACGCGCATGCTGGAGATCAACGCCGGCGTCGCCTCGACCTCGCCACGGGAGTTGGTGGCGCTCGCTGGACGCCTGTTCTTCGTCGGCTCGGTGCCTGGCGCCGGCTTCGAGTTGTGCGTGTCGGATGGCACGCCGGCCGGTACCGGCCTGTTCCTGGACATCAATCCCGGGACAGGCAACAGCGGCGTCGCCAGTCTCACCACAGCCGGGAACCGCCTCTACTTCCTGGCTCGCAGCACCTCCAGTAGCTCCCTGCAGTTGTGGACCAGCGACGGCACGACGGCCGGCACACGACCGGTGAGCAATCTCGCCAATCCCGACTACGACGGCGCGATGGTGGGCACCGCCGGCGGCCGCCTCTACTTTGTCGCAGTGCAGCGGCCCTCGCCCAGCCATGGCCGCGAGCTGTGGACCAGCGACGGCACGGTCGCCGGCACGCATGAGGTGGTCGACCTGATGTCCGGCGCGGGCGACGGCCCGGTCGCAGGCTCGCTGTACGTGATCCCCGGCACCGAGGTGGCCATGTTCGCGGGTAGCGACGGCGGCGACGGCCTGCAGTGGTGGGTTTCCGATGGCACCGCGGGCAATACCCTACAGCTCGGACGCATCGGCAAGCAGACAGGCTCGGGGGCCGTGACCCTGGGCGACAAGATCGTTCTCGGCACCGACCTGGTGTTCGCCGGAGACGACGGCATCCTCGGCCGCGAACCGTGGGTCCTGTCGCTGCTGGGCACCGACCGCGCCTTCGCGTCGGCCTACGGACTCGGCTGCGCGGGCACCGGTGGCCGGGTCCCCGCGATCGCAGGCCGGGGCCTCCCCAGCCTCGGGAACGGCGCCTTCGGCGCCGAGCTGCGTCAGGCTCGCCCGATCTCGGCTGCTGCCCTGCAGCTGAGCGCCGCGTCGCACAATCTGCCCCTCTCCGCCACCTGCCGCCTCCTGGTCGCCTCGCCGTTCGTGTCGGCGCCACCCGTACCCACCGACGGCGCCGGTGCGGGCTTCACGCCGCTGCCGGTGCCCTTCGATTCGGCGTTGCTCGGTTGCCGGCTCTTCGGACAGTACGTCGTGGCCGACCCCAACGGGGCGCTGCTCAACGTCGTCGCCTTCAGCGACGGGCTCCTGATGGTGCTCGGAAGCTAGAGCGGCCGGGCTCCGACACGCGCGGCTATTCGCCGCGGTCGCTGCCGACGCCCAAGACCACGTCGGCGGCGCTCTTGCTGCCCTTGATCTCGCGCGTCGCCGCCTCCTTGCCGTCGTACGTCAGCAGGCGCGGCTTGCCCTTCTCACGCGTCTCGATGTGCACGGGGCGTTTCCACAGCGCGTGCACGCCCTTGAGCGTCTGCAGCGCATGCTCGAACAACAGGTCGGTGCCGTGCCACTCGTGGAACAGGTACAGCTCGCCGCGGTTCTTGTGGTTGGCATCCGCGACGTAGATGATCGGTTGGCCGAAGTTGGTGAGCGCGTCCAGGAGCTGCGTCTTCACCTTGGTGTAGTCGCGGTCGACGATCACGTGCTCGCCGGTCTGCGGGTTCATCCCCCACACGAACAGCTTCTGGTCCTCGGCGAACTCGGGCGTGATGAACTCGTCGATGAACGAGACGTCGTTGTAGATCTTGCGGACGTCGAACACCTTCTGCCGGCCCAGCCCGGCACCGTTGTCCCAGCGCCGGCGGAGCTCCGGGTCGTCGCAGCGCTCGAACTCGATGCCGAACTTGCCCTTGTTCCAGCGGTCCTCGATGTCGCGGAACAGCTCGACCCCGATCTTGTACGGGTTGATCTGCCCCGGCGCCGTCGCCAGCGTGCCTGCATGCGAGTCGCAGTAGTTGACGATCTCGGTGGCGTCGCACAGATGCCGGGTCATGAGGGTCGAGTGCCAGAACACGGCCCAGCCCTCGTTCATGATCTTGGTCATGCCCTGCGGCGCGAAGTAGTAGGCCTCCTCGCGCAGCATCGCCAACACGTCCTGCTCCCAGGTGTCGAGCGGCGCGTGGTCGAGCAAGAACTTCAGAACGTCGCGCACCGGACGGGTGGGGAAGAAACCCTGCCGCTTGTCGGAGTCCTGCTTCTCCTGGGTCTGCCGCGCCAGGAAGTCCGGCGGGTTGATGTAGCGGTCCATGTAGTCCTTCGCCGCGATCTTGTGCGGCGCCGTCGGCGCCAGCTCTGCCGGCTTCTTCGGCACCACCGAGCCGCGATCGATGAACGGACCGTAGGGATCGATCAGGTTGTCGAGCGACAGGACGACGTCGATGTAGTCCTCGACCCGGGCGACGCCGTAGCGATCCATGTAGCGGCGCGCCCGCGCACCGTGGTTCGCCATGACGTCCATCATCTTGCGCGACGTCTTGCTGAACCACAGGTTGTTCTTGAAGAAGTCGCAGTGGCCGTAGACGTGCGCCATCACCAGCTTCTGCTCGGTGACGGAGTTGCTGCGCATCAGGTACGCGTAGCAGGGGTCGTTGTTGATGACCAACTCGTAGATCTTGGAGAGGCCGTAGCTGTAGCTCTTGCTCAGCTGCTCGTACTCCATGCCGAAGCGCCAGTGCGGGTAGCGCGTCGGGAATCCGCCGTAGGCGGCGATCATGTTGAGCTGGTCGTAGTCGACCAGCTCGAAGATCACCTCGTAGAAGTCGAGCCCGTAGCGCCTGGCCAGCTCGCGCGTCTCGTCGCGGATCTTGGCGAGTTCGGGGGTGAGGTTGCCCATGTCAACGCCCCTTGCCCAAGAAGCACTTGATCGACGGCAGGATGCCGTCGCGGTCCGGGATCTCGCTGGTCACCACCTTGTCGTGGGCCTTGAACGCCCGATCGAGGTCTTTCTTGAACTGGCCCGACCCGTAGGCGCTCTTCACCTGGCCGTAGCAGAACTGGTTGCACGCCGGCAGCAGGTTGTTCTGCATGAGGTCGACGCAGCGCTCCGTGTCGCGCGACGACCAGTTGTCGCCGTCGCTGAAGTGGAAGGGGTAGATGTTCCACTGCGCCGGCGGGTACTTCTCGTTGATCAGGCGCAGGCAGAGCTCGTAGGCCGAGCTGATCTTGGTGCCGCCCGACTCGCGCAGGTGGAAGAACGTGTGCTGGTCGACGAGGTGCGCCACCGCGTCGTGCACGATGTAGTGGACTTCGAGGTTCTTGTATTGGTGGCGCAGCCAGGTGTCGATCCAGAACGCTTCGATGCGCACGATCTCCTTCTGCTCGCGCCCCATCGAGCCGGACACGTCCATCATGTAGACGATCACGGCGTTCGCCTGCTGCACCTCGCGCGTGACCATGCTGCGGTAGCGGAGGTCGTCCTTGATCGGCACCACGAGCGGATTGCCCGGATCGTAGGTCCCGGACGCGATCTGTCGCTTGAGCGCGGCGCGGAAGGTGCGCTTGAAGTGGCGCAGCGACTGCGGCCCGGTACGGGCGATGCCCGAGAAGCGCCCCGCCGGCGACTTGATCGCCTGCGCGCCACGCGGCTCGATGTTGGGCAGCTCCAGCTCGTCGCCGAGGATCTTGGCCAGGTCCTCGAGCGAGACGTCGACCTCGAGCACGTGCTTGCCGGCCTGTTCGCCGGCCTCGCCCTGGCCGGGACCGTTGGGATCGAGCGGCTGACCGTTCTCGCCCTCGCCTTGACCGACGCCGCCTTCGGGGTTCTCTCCGAAGCGGAACTTGGGCAGGCGGATCTGCGGCAGCGGGATGCTGACGTAGCGCTTGCCCTGCTTGCCGATCATCTCGCCGGACGTGACGAAGCGGCGCAGGTCCTGCTTGATGCGGCCACGGACGATGTCGCGGAACCGCGTGTGATCCTGATCGATCTTGCGCACGAATGCCTCGGCAGCCGAGCTCTCAGTTCTCGCCCTTGGTGTCGCCGCGCGCGAAGATCGACGCCACGTAGTTGAGCACGTCGGTGGCCGAGATCTCGTCGTAGCCGAAGTCGCGGATCAACCGGCTCTTGACGATCTCGATCTTCTCCTGCGTGTCCTTGTCGACCACCGTCGACACCAGGCTGGTGAGCTTGATCGAGTCCTTCTGGTCCTCGAACAGCTTCAGCTCGAGCGCGCGATGCAGGCGCTCGTTCGTCTTGTAGTTGAAGGTGCGCCCCTCGACCGCCAAGGCGCCGATGTAGTTCATGATCTCGCGGCGGAAGTCGTCCTTGCGCGATTCGGGGATGTTGATCTTCTCCTCGATCGACCGCATCAACCGCTCGTCCGGCTCCTCGTCGCGCCCGGTGTACGGGTTGCGCACCTTCTCGTTCTGGGTGTAGGCCTTGACGTTGTCGATGTAGTTGCCGCACAGACGCGCGATCGCCTCCTCGTCGGCGGCGATGGCGCGCTGCACCTCGTTCTTGATGATCTCCTCGTATTCCTCGCGCACGACCAGCAGCAGGTCCTTGTAGTTCTTCTTGGTCTCCGGGTCGGAGATGAGCGAGTGGTGGTCGAGGCCCTCCTCCAGCTCGTTCATCACCATGAACGGGTTGATGCAGGGCAGGTCGTTCACCAACGTGTTGCTGATCTTGTCCTGGATGTAGCGCGGGCTGATGCCTTCCATGCCCTCGTGCTGCGCCTCTTCGCGCAACTCGCGGATGTTGTCGCGCGTGTAGCCGGGCAGAGTCTTGCCGTTGTAGAGCTTCAGCTTCTGCATCAGGGTCAGGTTGGCCTTCTTCGGCTGCTCCAGCCGAGTCAGCACCGCCCACATCGCCGCCGTCGACAGCGTGTGCGGGGCGATGTGCTTGCCCGGCACACGGCTCTTGTTGAAGTCCTTCTGGTAGATCTTGATCTCGTCGTCGAGGCGCAGGTTGTAGGGAATGTCGATCTTGATGGTGCGGTCGCGGAACGCCTCCATCAACTCGTTGTTCTGCAGCTTGCGGTACTCGGGCTCGTTGGTGTGCCCGATGATCACCTCGTCGATGTCGGTCTGCGCGAACTTCTTCGGCTTGATCTTGTGCTCCTGGCTGGCCGTGAGCAAGTCGTAGAGGAACGCCACGTCCAGCTTGAGGACCTCGACGAACTCGATGACGCCGCGGTTGGCCACACAGAACTCACCGTCGAAGTTGAAGGCACGCGGGTCGCTGTCGGTGCCCAGCTCGGCGATCTTGCGGTAGTTGATGTCGCCGGTCAGCTCGGTCGAGTCCTGGTTCTTCTCGTCCTTGGGCTGGTAGGTGCCGATGCCGATGCGGTCCTTCTCGGAGACCAGCATGCGGCGCACCACCACGTGGTCGAGAACCTTCTCCCAGTCGCCGTCGTAGGCCTTGAGGAACTGCTCGTAGTAGTAGCGCGAGACCGGCGACAGGTCGAAGTCGAGGCGCAACTTGTAGCTGGCACGTGCCTTCTTGTTGAGGGCTTCGAGCAGCTTGGCACGCGCCGCCGCCGGCACGAGCAGCAGCGGCTCCTCGTTCATCGGCGCCGGGATCAACTGTCCATCGACCTTCCAGGAGAACGTGTAGAGCGCGCCCTCGGTCGTCCGGCTGTAGCGCTCGAGGCCCTTCTTCAGCAAGCGCACGATCGTCGACTTGGCCGAGCCCACCGGCCCGTGCAAGAGAAGCACGCGCCGCTCCGGCCCGAAGCCGTGCGCCGCCGCCTTGAGCACGCTCATCAGATTGATGGTGGCGCGGTCGAGCCCGAAGATGGCGTCGGCACCGTCGTCCATCGGGTCGTCGAAGAAGCGGAAGTGCTGCAGTTTGGCCTTGTTGCGCTCCACTTCCTCGACACCGTGGCTCAGCACCATGTCGTACACGCGCTGGTGCGACGTACGGACCACGAAAGGGTTCTGCTCGACCAGCTGCAGGTAGTCGGAGAAGGAGCCCTCCCAGTGCTCGTCCCGGTACTTGCCCAGGTCCAGCGACTCGCGAATCAGGCCCAGCAGGCCCGCGGACTTCGCCTCGTGCGTCTCCACCATTCTTGTCTGTCTCTCTGTCGTCCGGCCCGCTGGGGACCTGTCCATGTCAAGGATCGAACAGAATACCTCTAGTACATGAGCGGTCGGGAGGAAACTCGCGGACCGAAGTTCGCGCGCTCACCGTGAACTGAGGCGCGCGCAAGCACCCGAAGGGGCGTGCCGAAGCGAGTCGCGCAGGCCACGTCGAGGATCGGTCGAACCAGAGAGCCGGATGGCTTCGGCCTCTCACCCGACGCGGCCGGCGCCGCAACCAACGGCTCGGTTGCCGTCGGCGCTTCGCGCCGATCAGAGAGGCGCCCGGCCGCTGTGTTGCTGGGGCTTCCAGTGCTGCTCGGGCGTGGCGAACCCGGCACCGTCACGAATTGCACGCCCTGGAGATTCCGCGCGCGCCGCGACGATTCGCAGCACTTGCAGCCCATCGCAGCCTGCGGCCGCACCAGAGGTGCGAGTCGGCGCTGCGCGCCGACCAGAGAGGGCCGCAGGCCGCTCTATTGCCTGGGGCTTCCAGTGCTGCTCGGGCGTGGCGAACCCGGCACCGTCACGAATTGCACGCCCTGGAGATTCCGCGCGCGCCGCGACGATTCGCAGCACTTGCAGCCCAGAGCGCGTCGCGGCGTGCGGTCGCCAGGAGCTCCCGGTGGGCAGTCGACGAATCGCGGGCTAGATCCTCGCGACCCGCCTGCCTACCGTGCACACATGCTTCGTCTGCCCGCGCCCCGCGCGCTCGCCGCGCTCCTCGCCCTGCCGCTGTGCGCTCTGACGGCGTGTGGCACCGGCGAGACGACGCCCTTCGACGGCGAGAGGGCGATGGCGCACGTGCAGTTCCTGTACAAGTTCGGGCCCCGGCCGGCAGGCTCGCGCGCGCTCACCCAGGCCGCGGACTACATCCAGAAGACGCTCACCGACCTGGGCCTGAAGCCGCAGGTCCAACGCTGGCGCGAGGAGACCTACAAGCTCGACTTGCAGAACATCTGGGTGCAGATCGACGGCGAGGACCCCGAGAACGGTCCCATCCTGGCGATCGGAGCCCACTACGACACCAAGAACTGCCAGGGGCACCCCGAGCCGGGACAGAACTTCGCCTTCCACGGCTCGATCGACGGCACCGGCGGGCCGGCGGTCCTGCTCGAACTCGCCCGCCAGCTCAAAGACCGCAAGACGAAACCCAACATCTGGCTCGTCTGGCTGGACGGCGAGGAGAACGTCGAGTTCGAGTGGACCGACGACGAGAAGGCACTGTTCGGGAGCCGCCACTTCGTCAAGGAGATGGCCGACGACAAGACCCGGTTCCCCAAGGGCCTCAACAGCCGCATGCGGGCGATGATCCTGCTCGATCTCGTCGGCGACAAGAACCCGAAAGTCGACCGCGACACCTACAGCAACTCGGAGCTGCTCGAGGTCTTCGGCGACACCGCCAAGCGCATGCGCGAGTCGGCTCGGATGTTCGAGACCACGTCGGGGATCAAGGACGACCACCTGGCCTTCATCCGCTACGGCGTGGCGTCGATCAACCTCATCGACTTCGCCTACCGCATCCCGCAGGAGCGAGCCCGCAAGGGGGAGACCGCGCCGACCGATTCGCGCTACGTGCAGTGGTGGCACACGGAGCGCGACAACCCCGAGCAGATGTCGCCCTTCGGTCTCAAGTTCTTCGGCGACCTCGTGCTGCTGGCTCTACCCGAGATCGAGAAGCGCTTCTTCGGCAAGTGATGCGAGCGACCGCCGCCCGCCGGAACGGCCGGCCTCGCATCTGGCCGTTCGTCGCCGCGTGCGGGGCGGCATGCACCCCGACCCAGCCGCCGCGCGACGCGACCCTGGCTCCGAACATGGCACTCCCCGCGGACCTCGGGCAACGCGCCTTCGCCCACGTCGAGCACGTCGTCGGCCTCGGCGAGCGCTTCCCGGGCAGCCCGGGCTGGGCCGAACAGATCGACTACATCCGGACGGCCCTGCGTGGCTACGGGCTCGAACCCGTTGTCGACCGCTGGACCGACCGCCTCGAGGGCGTGACCTTCGCCAACGTGCGGGCCACGCTGCCGGGCACGACGAGCGCACGGCTCGTGCTCGGATGCCATCACGACACCAAGCGGTGTTCCGGACACCCGGACCCGGAGCACAACTTCCGCTTCGTCGGCGCCAACGACGGCGGCAGCGGAGTCGGCCTGCTCCTGGCGCTGGCCGAGGCCCTGGCCAAGGGGCCGCAGCGCCTGGCATCGATCGAGTTCGTGTTCTTCGACGGCGAGGAGAGCATGGAGTTCAAGTGGAACCACGCGCGCTCGCTCTTCGGCAGCAAGCGCTACGTGGCCGCGGAGCGCGCCCCTGGCACGGGACGGCACTGGACGTCGCCCATCCGCGCGATGCTGCTGCTCGACATGGTCGGTGCCGAGGACCTGCAGCTCGACGACGACAGCAACTCCGACCGCACCCTGGCCACCATCCTGCGCAACGCCGCCTACGCCCGAGGCCACTCCGACCTTGCCCTGACCGAACCCAACACCGTGACCGACGACCACCTCCCGTTCCTGGACGCCGGCGTCCCCGCAGCGGTGCTCATCGACCTTCGCAACAACCCGCAGTGGCACACGCCACGCGATACCCTCGAGCACCTGTCGCCCCGCAGCCTGCAGCGGGTCGGCGAAATCGTGTGGACAGCGCTGCCGGAGATCGAGCGCTGCTTCTTCGCGGAGAAGCACTGATGCCGGTCGCTGTGCGGGCGGGTCGCCGGCTCGGCTTCGAAGTGGATGGCGAAGGCCCGACTCTGGTGCTCGTGCCCGGCATCGGGTCGGGACGCAAGCTGTTCGGCACTCTGCCGCGCCGGTTCGCCCGCGCCGGGTTCCGCTGCGTGACCTTCGACCCGGTCGGCGTACCGCCTTCCTCCGCACACGAGGACGACCACGGCTACGACTTCGGCGTCGCGGCCGACGACCTGTGGACCGTGATCAGCGAGAGCGGCGCCGAGCGCGCCTGGCTGGTCGGCACCTCGCTCGGCGGCAAGGTGAGCCTGGCGGCCGCCGCCCGCCGGCCCGACCGCTGCCTCGGCTTGGCGCTCCTGGCGTCGGCCGCCGTGGTTCCGGCGCGCGCCCGACGCGTCTACCGCTACTTCGAGGCCGTCGCAGCGCGCATCGATGGCGACGACTTCGGCGCCCTGGTCGCGCCGTTCCTGTTCGGCAGCACCTTCCAGGCCACACGTCCTCAGCTGGTCGACGACATCGTCCGCGGCCTGCGCCCCGGGCCGGAAGTGCGCCGCCTCATGATCGCCCAAGCGCGGGGCCTACAGGAATTCGACGGGCAGGAGCTCGCGCGGGCGTGGCAGGGACCGACCCTGTGCATCGCTGGCGGCGAGGACACGCTGACCCCAGCCGCCGAGGTGCGCGCCACGGCGGCTCTCTGGCCATCGGCTCGCTACGTCGAGATCGCCGACGCCGGGCACTCGCTCTTGCTGGAGAGCGCGCGCGTCTTCGACGAGGTCGTCACCTTCGCCGGCTCGACCTGACCGAGTCGCGCGGATCGACTCGCCCCGAACCACTCGAGAAGGCTCAGTCGCGGACGAACTCGCCGCGCGCACCGGGCGGCACGCGCACCAGCCAGGACGAGCCCTCGGTGGTCACCAACCGATAGGTTCCCGGGATCAGACCGTGCAGCTCCCAGCCGCTCTCGCGTCCGACGTGACGGTAGACCACGTAGTCGCGCAGTGGCTCGACCATCTGCAGCTCGAACACAGCGAAGCCGTTGCGCAAGTCGGAGGTCGCGCGCACCTGATCCAGCACGTCCTGGGGCAGCCGCGCCGAGCCCGGCGACAGCACGCGCACGCGCAGCATGTCCTCCTGCAGCTCGTTCGCATCCACCACCCCCACCGAACCGTCGTCGGAGACGGCGACCACTCGGTAGTCGGAGGTCGACGGCAACATCCAGTCGGCCTGCGGCGAGGTCATCTCGCCCAGATAGGCCAGCGATCCGTCGGCCTTCGAGGCGACGAACAAGTGGGCGCCGGCGAGGTCGTGCCCGTCGCGATCCATCAGCGCCACACGCCGGCGCTCGCTGCCACCGGTGTACAAGTCGTCGTACCGCCACCGACCCTGCTCGATGACGCCGCTCGCGCGCATCGTCGCCGAAGCGGCCAACGCCGCCACGCGCGGCGGCGCAGGGTCGTCGACCTGCGCCAAGGTGCCGGGACGATCGCGGTTCGGCGCCAGGGCAACCAGGCCCTGCGTACCGCGCAACCACAAGGAGGCGCCCTCGGCCACGTCGATCTCGGCCACGCCGCTCGCCGCCACCAGCACCGACGAGACGTCCAGCATCGTGGACGCGGCCAGGTTGCGGATGCTGGCGAGAACCTCGACGACCTGGCCGGCTGGCAGATCGGTCAGGGTCACGCGCTCGCGCCGCGCCATGACCACCGAGATCGCCTGGTCGCGCAAGGACGGATCCGCCAACAGGTCGAGCGCCGCGACGGGACCGTGCTGCGCGTGCTCGATGAGCAGGACGACGTCGGTGTGCGCCGGCAGCGACGCCGGCAGCCGCCACAGGCTGAACCGGCCGTCGGCGCCGGTCACGGCGCTCGCGACCACCGAGGTCATGCGCTTGGCGGCGCCCGACAGCGCGTCGAGCAGGACCGGGGTGACGCGCGCCCCGATCACCGGCCGGCGATCGGCGTCGTACACCGTCCCCATGACCTGGCGCTCCGGTGACAGGCGGATGGGATCGAGTCGACGTTCGCGACGAGGGCCGAGGCCTGCCGACCGCATCGTCATCGGCCCCGAGTAGTTGGCGACGCTGGCCAGACGGGCCGCCGCCGTGCCGCCCTCGGGCAGAGTCACGTCGACGAGCGCCACGTCGCCTTCGACTTCGCCGAACTTCTCCAGGCGGAAGGTGCCGTCCTCGGCCGTGAACACCAGGCGAGGGTCCTGCCCCACGCGCTGCACGCGCACCGTCGCACCGGCCACGCCGGCGTTGGTCTGGCCGTTGATGACACGACCCAGCCAGTCATCCAGGGTCGGTGCCGGGTCGACCGTCATCTGCTCGACGGCCAGGTCGCGGCGGCCCCACGATGCGGTGATCTCCGCGTCGGTCGGAATGCGCTCCATGGTGACCGACGACCAGCCGTCGAACAGCGCTGCCGAGCCGGCCTCCACCGTGAACGGGGCGCCGATGCCACGCTGCACCGTCGCCCTTCCCTCCAGCGCCGCGAGACGCACGGCGTGGAAGGCTTCGTGTGCCAGCTCGCCGTCGTGGCGCTCGACCGGGTAGACGAACACCGAGAACGTGCCTGGCTCGAGCGAAACGGTCGTCTCGCCGGCCAAGGTGAAGGCCACCCGTTCCGCCGAACTCACCCGCACGGACAGGCTGCCGACGTCGAGACGGAACAGCGGCGCGCGCGCCGAGCGAGCATTGGCCAGCACCGTGAGCGCGCCGCCCGCGTCGAGTTCGAGCGACGCACGCTCGGCAGCTGCATCCGAACGCGCCACGAGGAACGCGGCATGCGCGCGCTCGGCCGCCAGGACCACGCGGTCACCCGCGTGCAGTTCGTCACCGGGCTGCAGCGCGACCGACCGATCGGCGCGCGCCAGGGTACCGCCTTCTGCGGCGAGCACCTGGAGGCCGGTATCGACCGTGGGCGCCGCCAGCCGCAGCCACAGCACGAACGCCGCCGCCGCTGCGGCCGCCAGCATGATCAGCCCGTGCCGGCGCACGCCGACGCCCAGACGCTCGGCAACGGAGGGACGCTTCCACTCGCGCCGGATCCGCTCCATCACGCGCGGCGTGAAGTCCGACGACACACGCGTCCCCTCGACATGCCGCCGAGCCTCGCCCGCGTTCTCGGCTCGCACCCGGATCATGACCTTGCGCACGAAATCGGCCGGCACCTCGCTGGTCGGCGCGAAGGCCTGGCGCAGGCGGTAGACCTCGGCCTCGACCCGCGACAACGCCACGGCGCAGTCACGGCAAGTGTGGACGTGCTCGTCCACCTGCTCGCGCTCGCCCAACGACGCCTCTTGGTCGGCGTAGGCGCGCAAGAGGCCCCGAACCGCGTGGCACGCCGGCCCAGCCGCCGGGTAGCGACGCAAGTCGAACGCACTCGGCGGCTGGTGGCGCACGTTCACCCCCTCCTCCGGGGCGCCCGCGTCCTCCGGCATCGCCGGATCGAATCCCATGTCCTCTTCCATCGTCATCCCTCGAGGATCTTCTCCAACCGACTCTCCAGCACGTCCTTGGCGCGCGCCACCCTCACTTTGACGTTCGACACCGAGATCCCCACGGCCTCGGCGATCTGTTGATTGGTGAACCCGTGCCGATACTTGAGTTCGAGGGGCACCCGATACTTGTCGCTCAGCTGCGACAGCTCGTGTCGCACGGCCTGGCTCAGCAGGCTGCGCGCCTCGCGCCCGTCGGACCGCACGTCGGCGACCAGCGCCGCCAGATTCTCGCCGATCTCGTCACGCACCACCGGCAGCGACGCCGCGCGGCGGCGGCGCAAGAGGTCGCGGCAGGTGTTGCCAGCGATGCGCAGCAGCCACGGCTCGAGCGGACGGTCGGAGTCGTAGAGGTGGCTCGCCCGGTATAGCTTGACGAAGGCGTCTTGCGCTGCCTCCTCCGCGTCCTCGCGCGAGCGCAGGATGCTGAGCGCGAGGCTGTAGACCGCGCTCTTGTAGCGCTCCACGATGAGGGCGAAGACGTCGACATCCCCCCCCTTCACGAGGAGCATCAGTTCTTCGTCGGAGAGGTCGCGCACAGAGGATCCGGGACGAACGGCGGGACTACGAGAGCGGGACGGCGGGGCGGAGACTACGGGAGGGGGCCCAGCTTCGAGTCCTACGCACGGTGGAGCGACAGTGGCCAGGAATCTGCGCCTGCCTTGGAGAGGATGGCAGGCAATTTCTCCTCGATCCTCAAGGCCCCTTGCGATCGGACCGATCGACACGGCAACCCACCCCAGAACCATGGCACGTCCCCCCGAGAATCAGGCGATCTTCTTCGAACTGGACGGCGTCGTCGTCCGCGACCTCTCCTTGTCTCCCGATGGCCGCCTCAGCTACTACGGCGGCGCCCTCGAGGCACTGAGCCGGCTCGACCCCCGTCGGTTCCTGCTCTTCGTCGCCAGCAACCGGGAGGACATCGCGTTCGGCGCCCTCAGCGAGCGCGACTTCAAGCGGTTCTGCAACCAGTTCCTGGCCGACGCCCACGCCCTGGGCATCGAGATCCGCAAGCTCTACACCTGCCCCTACCACCCCAAAGGGAAGGCGCGCTACCGCAAGGACTCCGTCTTCCGCAAGCCGGCACCGGGCATCTTCAAGATGGCGCAGCAGGAGTTCGATCTGAATCTCAACCGCTGCTGGATGATCGGCCACACGACGGTCGACGTGCTCGCGGCGGCGCGCGCCAACGTCGGCACGATCCTGGTGCAGACCGGGCACGGGGGTAAGGACGGCGCCTACGTGGTCGACCCGCACTTCGTCGAGCCCGACGTGTGTCACGCGGTTTCGCGCATCCTGTCCTTCGAGCACGCGCTGCGCATCTGAAGCCGTCGTCACTCGCCGAGGACGACGCACACACCGTCGCGACCCAACCCTGCCGCGACCGCCGCGCCCCCGTGCTCGTCGGCGTCGATGCGGTGGTGGTCGCGGAGCACACGCGCCAGCCGGGCAGCTTCGGGGTGGGCCGGCGGTGCCGGATCCACCTGCCAGGTCAGCCCCAGCGCCGCGACGCCCGCTGCAACCGCTGGCGCCAGCAGCGCCGGACATACCACCAGAGCGCGGGTGTCCGACGGCAGTTCGTCGCGCAGCTCGAGCGCGAGGCTCGCCACCCCGAGAGCGACATCGACATCGGCGGCATCGGGCGTGGACGCATAGCCCGCAATGGCGGCCGGCGATCGCTCGGACGCGAGCAGTTCGACGGCAAAGCCGCCGAGCAGGCCTCGGCACTCGGTTTCCTGCCCCTCGCCGACCCGGGCGACGACTGGCATGCGTTGCCCTCGCGCCGCGGCGACCCAGGCTGCCATTTGCCGCGGCGACCCGTGCAGGACGAGGCCCTTGCGACGCCCGAACTGCCGCATCAGCCAGTGCTGGGCGCCGCGGTACCAGAGCGAGCCCCCTGGCTGCAACAGCTCGAGCTTGAGACGCATGGTCTCCGCAGGTGCGAACCCGGGTAGACAGAGGTCGCCGACGACCGGGCACGCCACCAGATGCCCGCGTAGGCGAGCGGCCGCGGCCTCGAGCTCCGCGGGCGAGAACTGCGGCCACGACGGAGGGGTCAACGCCGTCCCTCGCGGTCAACCGACCTGGCCGCAGCCGGCCGGCCGAGGCGGGCACTTCGGCACGCACGCGAAGCGGCGCCCGCCGGCCGGCGGCGTATAGGGACGCGCGGGCTCGAAGTGCTGCCACAGGAGGCGCGACAGCTCGCGCAACAGGCGAAAGCCGGCGTTGTCATGGTCCCAAGACGTGTCCTTCTGGTTCTTGGTCATCACGCAGGCGACGTAGGGACCCGAAGGCGCGTGCACCAAGAACACCTCCGAACGCGCGTGGCTGACGGCGCCTTGCTTGGACAACACCGCCACGCCGGGCGGGACGGCGGACAAGGCCTCGCCATCCCAGTAGGTGCGCGACAGCGCGCGTTGCATCTCGTCGCACGCGGCCGCGGAGCCGGCGCGCCCCTCGTGCACGCTGAGCAGCAGCTCGGCCATCTCGCGCGGCGTCGTCTGCCCCCAACCGAACAATTCCTTCTGCGCTTCACGGCCGGGCGTGCGCGAGTTGACGCGCGTGCGGCGGAAGTCGTGCGCAGCGAGCCACGTATTGACTGCGGTTCCCGTGCCCGCCAGCTCTTGCAGCCACAGGCTGGCGCTGTTGTCGCTCAGGGTCAGCATCAGCAAGCACAGCTTGGCCACATCGATCTTGCTGCCAGGCTCGAACGCGGCGAGCAGATCCTCGCCCGGGTAGAGACGCTCCTTGTCGTAGACGAGCGGCGCGTGGTAGTCGAGCTCGCCCAGCTCCACCCGCTCCATGATCCGCACCAGGATCGGCACCTTGATGAGGCTCGCCGTGGGGAACGGCTCGTCGGCCTGCCACGCCGCCGATTCGCCGGTCACCAGGTGGTGCACGTAGTAGCCCACCTGGCCGTCGAAGCCCGCACAAGCCGCCCGGAGCCGACTGTCGAGGTCGGCTGCCGGAGTCGCGGCACAAGCCGCGAGGCAGGACGCGACGCCGAACGCCGCCGCGCCGACGCACCTCGGCCACCACATGCGCGGCCCCCACGCACGCGGCCCCCACTCACGTTGCCGGCGGGCCGATCCAGCGCCGTCGCGCTCCGACCGTGGGCGCAGCAAGAGAACTCGCAGCAGGTCACGACCGAGGCGCACGTGCCGCAACGTACGGGCGACGCGCCCGAAGGCAAGATCGGAGCGCGTCACGCCCGCGCCGCCGTGACGACGGCCACCGCCGACGCTCTCGCCGCGCGTATCGTCGCCGCACAGGCACGCGCCGTCGCACCCGAGGTGAGGACGTCGTCCACCAGCAGGACCAGGCGCCCCTCGACAGCCCACGCGCCCGGGCAGGCGAAGGCGTCGGCGACGTTGGCCTCGCGGTTGGTGACGCGTGGATCCGCCTGAGCCAGGGTCGGGCGTGTTCGCACGAGCAGGTTCTGTCCCAACACCAAACCGGTGCGATCGGCGACCGCGCGCGCCAACCAGCCTGCTTGGTCGAAGCCGGCCTGGCGCAGCTTGCGACGGTGCCGCGGTACGGCGACGACGAGGGCGCGCCGCCCCGGCCCGCGCGCCCACGGCCCGATGGCCAGCGCCATCGCCCGCGCCAGGTGCTGGCCGGTGGCGAGGTCGCGCCCGAACTTGAAGCGATGCACCAGGTCGGCGCCCGTTCCCCGGTAGCGGAACGGTGCGCGATGCATGGAGAGGCCAGCCAAGGCCCGGTGGTCGTCACGGCAGGCTTGGCCGAGCAGCAGCGGCTCGCCGCACCGGACGCAACAGGGCGCCTCGCGACGCTCGAGGCGGTGCTGGCAGCCCGGGCACAACGGTGTCGTCACCGGCTCGACGCCGCAGGCGAGACAGGCTGGCGCGAAGACGAAGGCCGTCGCGGTGGCCCACGCCTCGCGCAGGCTCCGCCGCCATGGTGAAGGGAGATCGAGCACACCGCCATGTGCTGCGACACGCGCGAAGGTGACGACCCAGCCGGCGTTTTGCAGCGGAGCCGCCTCCGTCTTCCACGAGGCGTGGCGCGATGGCCGATGCCTGTCGTCCGGCCATCGCCGCGAGTCACCCGCGCGCGGGCGCGCGGGCGGCCGGGCGCGCGGTCAGCGTCCCATGGCGCTCAGATTGCGCACCGTGCGACCGCGGTCGCCAGCCAGCCGCTTGCCCTCGCCCATCTTGGCCGGGACCCCCAGCACCTCGCGCACGCGGTGGGCGTAGTCCTCCACCGTGGTGTCGCCGGTGTGCGGGATCCCGAGCAGCGCGCCGATCTCCTTGGTCAACGCCATGTTGCCCTGGAAGTCGTACGGGTGGTTGCGGAAGAACTCGCGCAGGTAGCGCTTGAACGAACGCCGCGAGTACACGGCACCGCCCAGGTAGAAGAGGAACGCCACCAAGACGATGGACACGCCCACCAACACCACGTGCCAGTGCTCGACGAGCGCCTGTCGGTGAGAGAACGCTTGCAGGACGAAGCCTGCGTTGAGGAACAGGAAACCGAGGATGACCTGGATCTTGTTCAGCGCGTAGTCGCGCACCGTCGACAGGCTGCGCCGGCCCACGTCGAAGAACTCCTCGATGACCCTCCGCGGCCGGCGGAAGATGATGGAATTCGCCAGGAAGAAGACGCCGACCAAGTTGCAGGTCAGGCCGATGACGGCGAGTTCGGAAGGTCCCATGCGGGTGTGGGCAGTCTATCGCCACCCACAGCGTCGCCAAGCGGCATATCCACCGCAGCGGCGTCGGCTGGCACAGGAGCCGCAAGAAGGCTGCCAGCGGCGACTTTCGCGCGACTTTTCGGCCGGATCCAGGAGTGCGCGCTCACCGTAGGCGCCGGGACCCAGCCGTGAAGGTTCGTTCGGATTGGTGTGGCCGATCCCCCAGCAGGTCGAGCCACCTGTGGAGATTCGGACGTGCCGAGCTGGGCGAACAGGCGCAGCCCGCTGCGAATCCCGTGACACGGACTCTCAACGTCGCCCGCCCACCGCCACCCACACGGCCAGGAGGACCAGGGCGAACGCCACCAGGTCCCGGGCCCGGGGAGGCTCGCGTGCCACCAGCACGGTGAAGCAGACGAACACCGAGAGAGTGATCGCCTCCTGGACGACCTTCAGCTGGGGCAAAGAGAACGGTCCGCCGCGATCGACGTGGCCCACACGGTTGGCCGGCACCTGCAGGAGGTACTCGGGGAGCGCCAGCATCCAAGACACCAAGATCGCGACCAGCAACGGCCAGGCCTTCTGCTTCACGTGGTAGTACCACGCGAAGGTCATGAAGACGTTGGAGGCGACCAGGAGAAGGACGGTGACCAGCCAGGGCGGCACGGCGGGCAGGATAGCCCTCGCAGCCGTCGGTCGGGCAACCGACGGGTTGCGCTCGCCTCGCTCGTCGGAAGGGGCCGCCGGCGATGATGTTGTTCGGGGCTTTCCAGTGCGGCCAAGGCATGGCGAATTCGGCACTGCGGCGAACGACACGCCCTGCGGACTTCGCGCGTGCCGCGAGGTTTCGCAGCACTTGCAGCCCAGCGCGCAGCTTGCAGACCGGGTCCGTCGGCGACTCGTTCGCGGCGGCTCCGCGAACGACGAAGGGGCGCCGGCCGTACGGCCGGCGCCCCTTCGCGCCGTGCTTTCTCTCGACTCGCGCTACTCGCCGATCGCCGCCGCCACCAGGCAGCCGCGCGCGACCGCGGTGAGCGCGTCTTCCGACCGGAAGATCCGACCCACCGGCAGCGGGAAGTCGATCTTCGAGAACTCGTCGCGGAACACCTCGATGAAGCCACCGACCATGCTGGTTCCGCCAGCGCAAGCGATGTCGACCGGCTCGGCGAAGTTCGGCATGTTCTGGCCGGACTCGAAGCGCGCCTTGATGTTCTGCAGCACGTAGCTGATGAGGTTGCGGTAGTAGATCGCCACCGCTTCCTCCTCGCGGTTCTTCGGGTCGCGGATGTCGACGCCGCGCTCCTTGATGAACGTCGCCTTCGACCGCTTGACGCCGAGCACCTGCGCCACGTTCTTGTCGATCCAGTCGCCGCCGCGCGCCACCGAGAACGACACGCAGGGGATGCTCTTGTAGGCGATGCACGCGTTCGCCATGCCGCCGCCGAACGACAGGCCGATGCCGGTGAAGTCGTTCTCGGCCAGCTCGGAGAACACCACCGCGTGCGCCTCGTTGATGGCGCGTGCCGTGTAGCCCATCTTGCCGATGATGCCCTCGAACAAGCCTTGGTGGTAGACGACGTTGTTGTCGACGTCGATCGACTCGGCCGGCACGCAGAAGTAGCAGGGCTCGCCGGCGGCCCGCGGCTCACCGAGGATCTTGCTGATGATCATCTTCATGATCGGCAGCGCGTCCGACTCGTTCGGACTGATCAGCCCGTCGGCCATCGGCCGCCGCGTGTCCTTGCCGAACACGTTGGCGAGCTCGAACGCCGCCTCGCCCACCACCACCAGCTTGCTGTTGTGCACCACGTAGGGCACCTTCAGCTTGGTGAGCATGTTCTTGGAGTAGACGTCGGCGTTGATGTCCAAGAACGCGTTGCGCTCCACGGTCACCGTGATGCCGCCTTCGCTGTTCTGGACGGCCGCAGCCAAGTTGGCCGTGCCGATGTCCAGGCCCTTGCCCAGGGCAACTTCTGTCGACACGCCTTCGTGGGCCCCATGGGGAGTGGTCGGCGTGTGACCGAACCGATCGTTGTCGTTGTTGTCGCTCATCGTCCTCTAACCGCGTGATTCCTGATCCGGCGGCTCAGCCGCCACCCTTGAGCTTCTTCAGCCGCTCCAAGTTGGCGGCGATGCCGGTGCCCGTCTTCGCCTTCACCGACACGTTGTCCATGTTGGACTCGAGCTTGACCCCGTCCTGGTGCTTGAACAGGCCGGTGAGGCTCGGGGCGTCGGCCTCGACGGCGCTGCTCACGCCCATCTTGCGCCCGAGGCTGTCGAGCTTGGCCGTGAAGGTACTGGTGAGCTGCTGCAGCGCTCCGGCCAACGCGTCCGCGGTGGCCTTGTCGTTCTGCTGCGGCGCCGGCGCGGCGGCGGTGCGCGCGCGCAGTTCGGCGATCTCGCTCATCAGACGGTAGACCATGTCGGCATTGACGCCGCCGGCCACCGTCGTGGACGATTCGCGCTGGGCCTTGGCCAGCTGTTGCTCGAGGACGTGCGCGTGCGCCACCGCCTCGTCGCGCTCGGCGCGCATCTTGGCGACCTCGGCTTGCGCCATCGTCGCTTCGTGGCGCGCCTGCGAGCGCTGGCCGTCGAGCCCCTGCAGAGCGGAGGCGAGTTCTTCGCGCTCCACTTCGCTCTTGCGCAGGCGCTGTACCGCCTCGTCCCTCTGTGTCTCCAGATCGTCGATCCGCCCCAACAGCTCGTCGACGTGGCCGCGCACCTTCTCGAGTCCGCCCACCGCCTGGTCGCGCTCCGCCTCGGCCGCGCCCAGCGCCTCCTGCGCTCCGCGCAGTTCGTCGGCGGCTTGGCGCAGCTCGGCGATCTCTGCCTGGCGACGCTCCAGCAAGAGCTGGAACTGCTCGCGGCTCTTGGCCTCGAGTTCCTCGACTTCCTGCGGCGACATCATCCCCGAGCGCGCGATGGCCTGGCTGACGGAGGCCTCGATCATCTGCGCAACGTCGTCGGCGCGGATGACACGCACAGAGCGCCGCCCGCGGCTCTGCAGCTCCTCCAGCGTCGCAGTCTGCGAGCGCGCCGTGAGAGCTTCCTTGAGGTCCCGTACGTTGTTCGCCATGCGGTTAGCCAGGGCTGAGGCCGCAGGATTGCGCGCAGCCTCGACCCAGGCTTTCTCGGCCGACGACGACGGCTCGCTTGAGGCAACCCGCTGGTCGTCGGCGTCGTCCGTGTGGCAGCCGCCGACAGGCGGCGTGAACCTCGACACTCCTGCCACCCGTGCGGACGGTGGCATCGAGCGCGGCACTCACCCTGGATGGCAGCGTGAGGTCGCGTGTGCGGCCGCCGGCGCCCCGGGCCTCAGAACGGGATGTCGCCGTAGTCGACGTTGGCGCCGGCGTCGCCCTGGGGCTCCTTGGCCGTCCGCGGCGCACGCGCGCGCGGGCCGCCACCACCACCGCCGCCGCCGCCACCGCCACCCTCGCCGCGCGGTGCGCCGACGAACTGGAAGTTCTCGACGACCACGGCGAGCTTGCTGTGCTTCTGGCCATCCTGGCCATCCCACGTCGAGTACTCCAGGCGACCCTCGACGAAGAGCGGGCTGCCCTTGCTGACGTATTGGTTCAGCACCTCGGCCTGCTTGCCGAACGCGGTCAGATCGACGAAGCAAGTCGTCTCCTTCTGCTCGCCGTCCTGCCCGCCGAAGCGGCGGTTGATCGCCATGCCGAGCTTGGCGATCGGCAGTCCTGCCTGGGAGTAGCGAAGCTCGACGTCGCGGGTCAGGTTGCCGAGCAGAATCACCTTGTTGAAGTTCGCCATCGAGATCGGTCAGACCATGCTAGCGGGGCACGGCGTGCGTTTGCTATCTTCACGCCGGCATCACGATCACCTTAGGGAGGTGGCACCGGAACATGAATGCGGCGGGTCGAGAACGGCGTCGTGCACCGCGCGTGCACGCAAACTTTCCCATCCATTTGACTTGCGAGACCGGCACGCTCCAAGGCGTGCTCCGCGACATCTCTGCGGTCGGTCTGTGCTGCCAGATCCCGGCGGCCCTGCGCGAGATGACCCTGGTGCGCATGCGCCTCGAACTGCCCGGCGTGCCCCACGCCGCGGACGTGGACGGCGTGGTCGTTCGCGCCGAGAAGCTGCGCGACAAGTCGCCCGCGACCTACGACGTGGCCATGTTCTTCTCGAACCTCAGCCCGGGTGCGCGCAGCGCGATCGAAGCGTTCGTGCAGAAGAACCAGGTCGCCGCCACCGCGCGCGGCTGACCGGCGCCGCACCGTGATCACGTCTGCATGCGGGCGCTGAGGTAGCGCGGCAGGCCGGCCAAGTCACGGTCGAGCTCCACCTCGGACAGGAACGCCTGCGCGCGCAGGAGCGCCAGGGTCGGTTCGGCGGCCTCCACCCCGGTCTCGAACAACAGCCACGCACCGGGCGTCAGCCCGGCCTCGACACCGGCGAGGATCTGCCGGTAGGCGGATGCGGGATCACCGGGTGCCGTGAACAGGGCCAGCGCCGGCTCGTGGCGCCGCACGTCGTCGGCCAAGAGCTCGGGGCGGGTGGGATCGACGTACGGTGGGTTGCTCACCAAGAGGTCGAAGCGGCGACCCGGCACTGCCGCGAACCAGTCGCCGAGACACAGCTCCACCCGATCCTGCACCCCCTGGCGGGCGACGTTCGCTCGGGCAAGGTCCAGCGCCTCGGCGCTGGCGTCCACCGCCGTGACGTGCAGGTCGGCGCGCGCATGTGCCAGAGCGATGGCGATGGCGCCACTGCCGGTGCCCAGATCGAGCACGCGGCCACCTTGCTGCGCCCGCGCCAGCGCGCGCTCGACCAGTCCCTCGGTCTCGGGGCGCGGCACCAGCGCACGGCGATCCGCGAACAGAGTCACGTCGTGGAAGCCCACCTCGCCCAGGACGTAGGCCAGGGGCTCCTGCAGCCCGCGCCTTCGCACCAGCTCGCGCAGGGCGCCGAGTTCGTCGTCGACGAGCGGGCGGTCGAACTGCAGGTAGATCTGCAGACGCGGCAGCCGCAGGACGTGCGCCAGGATCAGCTCCATGCACAGTCGCGGCGACTCGACCTCCCGCTCGCGCAGGTAGGTCTCGCCGGCACGCAAGACTTCGAGGACGTTCCTCGACGCGCTCATGCGCCGACCGACTCGCGTGCCGGCATGCGCTCGCCTCGCCCCCGACGCGACCTCAACGCCCGCGACGCTCGGCCGCGGCGGCACGCACCGCCGCCTTCTGTGCCTTGGCGTGCTTGGCACCGCCGAACACGGCGCTCACCAGCGACACGAAGTTGAGCAGCGACCCGATGAAGACCACGACGCGACCCGTACCGAAGGCGCGCAGGAAGTTGCTGCCCTTGGGCACTTCGTCCGCGCTCCCACTCATGCCGGCCTTGATCGCATCGAGCCAGCTCTCGGCAATCGGCGCCATCGGGTTGGTGGCCTTGAACATGGCGATGCCGACGTTGCGGCCGACGAAGATGCAGTCGAGCAGCAGGATCAGGAACGGCACCAGCGCGAACATGATCCACTTCATGCGGAAGCGACCGGAGTGGATCGCGATCCACATGGTCCACACCAGACACAGCGACAGCACCAGGTAGAAGGCCCCCGCCAGCGTCTGGTAGCCCGGCACCATGTCCGCCCCGAACGGCATGAAGCAACCCAGCGTCATGATCAGACCGCCGAACAGGAAGCGGTAGTACTCGCCGTGCGCGTCGGCGCGATAGAAGATGGGCGGCAAGCCCGTCTTCGTCGAGGCGCCCGGCGCCGCCTCGAGGACCATGGCGGCCTCGTCGGTCAGAGGCTCCAGCGAGTCGAGTTCGGGGATGGAAGGGACGGTGGCGTCGGTCATCTTGGTCTCCAGCACAGAGTTTCCAGCACGGGACGAGTCTTCTACAGCTCCTCGATACGCGCTTCGCGGTCCTTCGCGAGGAGCGCATCGACGACCGGCTCGAGCCGGCCTTCCATCACCTGCTCCAAACCGAAGTTCTGGTTGAGGCGATGGTCTGTCAAACGATTCTGGGGGAAGTTGTAGGTGCGGATGCGACTGTTGCGATCGCCGGTGCCGACCTGGTCCTTGCGGGCCTGCGCCCGCTCGTTGTCCCGCTTGCTCTGCTCGATGTCGTAGAGCTTGGCGCGCAGCAGCTTCATCGCCCGCTGACGGTTCTTGAGCTGACTGCGCTCCTCGCGACAGAACACCACGAGCCCGGTCGGCTTGTGCCAGATGCGCACCGCCGTGGCCACCTTGTTGACGTTCTGGCCACCCGGCCCGCCGGCCAAGGTCGCCTGGAACTCGAGGTCGGACTCTTTGATGTCGATCTCGACCTCCTCGGCCTCGGGCAGGACTGCCACTGTCGCCGCGGAGGTGTGGATGCGCCCCTGGGTCTCGGTGGCCGGCACACGCTGCACGCGGTGGCCGCCGCTCTCGAAGCGCATGAGGTTGAACACGCCCTCGCCTTCGAGCGAGAACACCACCTCGCGCAGACCGCCGAGTTCGGACGACGACTCGCTGATCGGCTCCAGCTTCCAACCGTGCCGCGCCGCGAAGCGCGCGTAGAGCTCGAACAGATCGCGCGCAAAGAGAGCCGCCTCCTCGCCGCCGGTGCCGGCACGGATCTCCACGATCGCGTTGCGCGCGCCATCGCCGCCCTCCGCCAGGAGCAGATCGAGGAGGCGATCCGCTTCGCCACGCGCGCGTTCCTCCAGTTCAGGCAGCTCGGAGCGGGCGAGGTCGACCAGCTCGCGGTCCGAGTTCCGGTCCTCGAGCAGCGCGCGGTGCTGGGCGAGATCGTCCTCCAGGTGGCGCAGCTCGCCGTAGGCGCGCGTGATCCGTTGCAGCGAGCCGAGCTCGCGCCGGATCGGGGCGACCCGTTCGGGCCGGAGCTCGGGATCGGACAGGACTGCGATCAACTCTTGCTCGCGCGCGGCCATCTTGTCGAGCTTCGCCTGAACACGAGGGCGGAGAAACTCGCTCATGAGGAACGCGTGCGGCAGGGACCGGGTTCAGCGCGCCGGCTTCACGAGCTTTGCGTGCCGCCCGTCGCCTTCTGGTAGCGCTTGCGGAACTTGTCGACGCGGCCAGCCGTGTCGATGAACTTCTGCGTCCCGGTGAAGAACGGGTGGCAGGCGCTGCAGATGTCGACCTTGATCTGTCCCTGCGTCGAGCGGGTCGTGAAGGTGTTGCCGCAGGCGCACGAGACCTGACAGACGGAGTACTTGGGGTGGATGTCGGCTTTCATGGCCACTCGTTTCTCGGGTTGCCGTACCAAGAAGGGGCCGGAAGGATAGGGAGCGCGGCCGACGGTTCAAGGTGGGGAGGCACCCTGGACCGCAAGGGCCGCCAAACCTCGCCCCGCGGCGCGGGCTTCCCTACGGGCGGCGCCAGCTCTCCGGGGCGTCTCCGGGGTGTCGTGGCGGCGAGCCAGGGGGGAATCAGGCAGCGAATCAGGGCGGCGCCGGGCCGCTGGCCGCCTGGCGGCAGAGAGCCGCCAGCGCCTCGACGTCGAGGCCGATGACCGTGCCCTCGTGGCCCGACAAGAGGGTGCAGAACGAGCCGGTCATGCTCTGGATGCCGTAGCCGCCGGCCTTGTCGCGCCAGTCGCCGGTGTCGAGGTAGGCCTCGACCTCGCCCGCGGCCAGAGAGCGGATGCGCACCCGGGCGGCCGACGTGCGCTCGAACACCTCGGCGCTGCCACCGGCGCCCACCGGATGCCAGCGCAGGCAGTGCGCGGTGTGCACGGTGTGCTCGGCCCCGGCCAGCGCCATCAGCATGGACCGAGCGTCGGCTCGGTCGCGCGGCTTGCCGAGTTCGCGGCCGTCCAGATCCACGACCGTGTCGACCCCGAGCACGAGGCCCGCGGGCGCCGTCGCCGGCACGCGTGCTCCGAGACACTTGGCACGCGCCCGCTCGGCGGCGACAGAGGCCGGTGCGCCAGGGTCGGCCGGTTCGACGCCCGGAGGCACGCAGTCGAAAACGTAGCCGGCGCGGCGCAGCAGATCACTCCGCCGCGGTGACGTCGACGCCAAGTACAGGCGCACGGCTCAGCGCTTGCCGCCGGGCCCCAGGCGCACCAGCAAGCACGCCGGCGACAGCACGGGCTCCGACACGATCTTGTTGGACTCGGGACCGACATCGAGCGGCAAGCCACCGAACGGCTTGAGAAGCTCACGGACCCTGGCGACGAAGGCTTCGACGTGCGCAAGCTTGCAGTCGAGGTTGAGGCGCTGCTGCACGCGCTGCGTCGACCGATCGGAGAAGATCAGCTCCTCGAAGGAGAGGAGGTGCTGCAGGAACTTGGTGACCTCGGGCTTGATGGCGACGGCACGCTGTAGGAACGCGTTGCGGTCGCTCACCTGTGCCTCGCGCAAGAACTCGAGCGTCACGTCGTTCTGCTCGTTGTAGATCTGGCGCACCGCCTGGATCAGCTGGTCGCAGCGCTCGAACAGATCGGGCGCAGGAATGCCGACAAGGGTCGCTTCGAGTTCGAAGGCCTCCGTCAAGCGGAACTCGTTGCGGTCGACGTATTGGGTCTGGATGCGATGGCGACCCCACTGCCCCCAGCCGCACGGACCCTTCGACGCGATGGTGATGTGCATCATCGCATCGACGAGGTCGGTGGGTTTGGGTTCGTCGGGTGGCTTCAGTCTGGCGACGACGGCGGCCAGGTCGGCCACGGTCGCCTCGAGAACCTTCGGCGTCGGCTCGAGCGGCGCGCGCGGGTCCACGATGTCGTCGGCGGACTTCCCCGCCGACTTGCCCTTCTTTCTCGCGTCGGACGCTGCCACGTGTGCGGTCAACTCTCGTTGGCCTCGCTGGCCTTGCCGCCCGCAGCCGGGGCGGCCTTCGCCTTCGGCGCCGCCTTCTTCGGCGGCGTCCACGGCTTGGCAGTGCGCTTGCGCGGCTTGCGCGGCTTACGCACCGGCAAGGTGATCCCCGCCCTCTTGATGAGCGTCACCACCGTCTCGGTCGGCTGCGCGCCGACCGAGAGCCAGTACTTCACGCGCTCGGCGTTGATCTTGAACTGCTCCGCGGCGCGCGTGAGCTTGGGCAGATAGAAGCCGATCGTCTCGATGATGCGCCCATCGCGCTTGGAGCGCGAATCGGCAGCGACGACGCGGTAAGTGGGGTGGTTCAAGCGACCGAAGCGCTTGAGTCGGAGAGCGACTGCCAAGGGAGAGACTCCAGTGGGTGCCGGGATGAGCCCGTAGGACGAGCCGTAGCCGGGACCGGGGTCCGACGCGACGCAGCGAGGGACGGGCCAGGCGAAAGGGCCGAGGAGTAAAGCGTCCGGCCGGGGCAACGGCAAGAATCAAGTGACGCACCAGGCGACGCGCCCCCCCATTCGGCGCGGCAACGGGCGCAGCGCCGCCCGACGGACGCGACGCGGCGTGCCGATGTCCCCGACCGCAGTCGTAACGCCGTTGTCCCAAAGGACGTACGGTGAGCCGGGCCGGGGCAGGGTGTTCACTACGTCCGGCCTTGACGGCCCCCCGGCGAGCCCTAGTTTTCGCGGTCCATGTGCGCCGCACTGCGCGGCGCTTCGCGAACAGCCAAAAAGGGGTCCCCATGCTCAAGCTTCACGTCTTTCTATCCGGCGGTCTGCTCTGCGCGACAGCGCTCGCGCAGACCGGGCGCACTCTCTCCTTGACCACGCCTGCCACGCTCGGCGGAACCGCGCAAGTCACCATCGCGCATCCCGCCAGCGCCGGCGGCAACTACTACGAGATGCTGGGTTCGGGGCCGAACACGAACGCCATCAACATCGGCAACCCGCGCGTCTTCGGTCTCTTCCTGCTCGACCTGCCCACCTACTTCTCGTGGTCGAACGGGCTGCTGGGCACCGGTACCTCGACCACGGTCTCGCTGCCGATCGCCAACAACATCTCGCTGGTGGGCGCGGTGCTCGAGACCCAGGCCGCCGACCTCGACGTCGCCGCGCCGTCGATCAACCTCTCGGACAATGACCTGCAGCTCCGCATCGTGCTCGGCATCTGCAAGCTGACGATGGTGCAGTCGACCAGCACCTCGACCCTGACCGGCGACTCCGTCCTGCACCAGATCGACGACACGACGCTGGGCACGCCGTCGCCGCTCGGCCCGCCGGCGTTCGCCTGCCAGGTGATCCGGCACCGCGGTCAGGAGGGTTTCGTCGAAGGCTTCGCCGGCACGTTCTCGGCCACGTCGCACAACTCCGACATCGACTCGATCAGCCACCGGCGTGTGGCCAAGCGCACCCTCAACAGCGCCTTCCAGCTGGTGACGCTGCCCAACGGCTACGACGTCGCCATCATCCGCGACAACGCCAACCAGAATCAGTTCAGCGTCATGAGCTACAACCGCGCCACCGGCGCGGCCATGGTGATCCCCGGCACCACCGTCGTCGACACCAGCGCGACCCCTCCGAGCACGTCGACCCTGGCGCCCTACATGTCGTTCTCGAACGACGGCAACTGGGCGTGCGTCGTAGTGCACGACCTCAATGCCTCGACGCCGCCTCCCGACCGCGTGCTCGCCTTCCGCACCGACGGCAGCGCCCCGGCCATCGACATCACTGCCACCGCGCCGGCCAGCACGACGTACTTCGACGGCGCGCACTACTTCATGCGCGACTTCCTGATCGTGGTCGGCACCGGCGGCTGGTACTGGACGTCGGCGACCTCGCCTTCGACCCTGCAGCCGCTGACCCTGCCCAACACGACGGCCAGCAACGCGCCGCCGATCTGGGTCTTCTCGTTCTCGTGGCGCGTGTCGCGTGACGGCGCGGTCGCCTACTTCCCGTCGGGCAGCAACGCTTCTGCCTCGCGCGCCGAGATGGAGATCTACCAGATCTCCGACAACAGCGGCACGCCACAGGTGCTCAACGTCACCCAGTTCGCCGCCCCGACCGGCCTCGCCGAGTTCGGCTTCAGCGCCATCACGCCGTCGACGGCGAACAACTCGAGCAACGGCATCAAGGCCGCCGTGTCGCCCGACGGTTCGATGATCGCCGCGCTCGCAGCGACCTCCGCCTCGACCACGGCCTTCCCCGGCGTGTACGTGTGGACCGGCGCGCCGAACCCGGCGCTCATCACCGTGCCCGGCGCCACCTACTACTCGGAGCTGACCTTCCTCAACGACAACACGGTGCTCTTCTTCGCGGGCACCAGCAACACCGCGCAGGACCTCTACAAGTACGAGGTCAACACCGCCACGGTGACCGCCATGACCAGCGTCGGCGACATCCGCACGCGAGGTCAGTTCTGGTCGCTCAACAAGCACTGGTGGTACTTCGTGCGCTCCGACTCCACCAACAGCAAGAGCAACCTGGTCGGCGTCAGCCGCAAGACCGGCGCGATGAAGGACATCACCGGCAACGAGTTCTCGGCGCCGTCGGTGCCGCCGCGTCCCTCGGTCGTCACCGGCGCCTTCAACACGACCGCCGACCCGTGGTTCGCCCTCGAGATGCAGCTGCGTCGGGCGCCGCTCGGCGACTTCGCCTACTTCACGGCGCGCCGGCCGGTGCCGGGCGGGGTGTTCGAGGACGCCAACGTCTTCCGCTTCGACATCGAGAACGGCGGCCAGGCCGAGGTGCTGACCAACAACACCACGCAGGGCGCACTTGCCGCGATCAAGACCATGGAGAGCCTGATGATCTCGGCGGACGGCGCCCATCTGGCCTGGGCGCAGCGGGTCGGCACCGCCACGACCAGCAGCGAGGACGTGATCCACTTCCGCACCACGACCAACCAGATGTCGGTCAGCGACCCCGCTGGTCAGACCATCACCGACGGCTCGATCTACTTCACCTGCCTGCCGCCGAACGGCATCGTCTACTCCGTGGGCAGTGGGTCGTCGACGGTGCCGGTGACCAACACGCGCATCGAATGGGTGGGCCTCGGCACCAACTCGCCGATCCCGATCTCGGGCGCCATCGTGCCCACGCGGGCGTACCAGGTGCTCAACACCTTCAACTGAGGAGTTGCGCGCGGCGGGTGCCGCAGCCGGCCGGCCCGGCCGCCCTCTCCGCCTCAGCGGGGGCGGCGGCCGCCGCGGCCGCCCAGGAAGTCGCGCAGACCGTTGCCCCCGCCGCCACGCGGCGGAGGCAGCTTGACGTCGCCGAGCCCGCCGCCGAGCCCAGGCATGCCCGGCATGCCGCCGCCCATCCCCTTCATCATCTCCTTCATCTGACCGAGGCCACCCTTGCTGAGCTGCTGCATGGCCTTCTGCATCATCTTGAAGTTCTTCAGCAGCTCGTTCACTGCGGCGAGGTCGTTGCCGCTGCCCGACGCGATGCGCCGGCGACGTTGGATGTCGATGCACTCGGGATCGCGCCGTTCGACGGGGGTCATCGAGTGGATGATCGCCTCGATCCGCTTCATGCGCTTGTCATCGAGGTCGACCTCCTTCAGCGCCGAGCCGATCCCGGGCAGCATGCCGAGCACCTTCTTGAGGGGCCCGAGCTTGCGGATCATGTTCATCTGCGCCATGAAGTCCTCGAAGTTGAACTGACCGCGCGCCATCTTGCGCGCCGCCTTCTCGGCCTCCTTCTCGTCGATGACCTCCTGCGCCTTCTCGACCAGGCCGACCACGTCGCCCATGCCGAGGATGCGCCCCGCCATGCGCTGCGGCTCGAACTCCTCGAGATCGTCGGGCTTCTCGCCGACGCCGGCGAACAGGATCGGACGACCGGTGACCTTCTTGATCGACAGTGCGGCGCCGCCACGCGCGTCGCCGTCGACCTTGGTGAGGATCACGCCCCAGATCGGCAGGCGTTTGTGGAACTCCAGCGCCGAGTTCACCGCGTCCTGCCCGAGCATCGCGTCGCACACGAGCAGCACGCCGTGCGGCCGGCACTTCTCGTGCACCTCCTGCAGCTCGGTCATCAGTGCGTCGTCGATGTGCAAGCGGCCGGCTGTGTCGAGGATGACCACGTCGTGCAAGCCCTTGCGCGCCGCCTCGATGCCGCGCTGGCAGATCTGCGGCGGCCGGCCACTCGTGCCCTCGGCGTGCACGGCGATGCCGAGCTGCTTGCCCAAGGTGAGCAGCTGGTCGACGGCGGCGGGGCGCTGCAGGTCGGCAGCCACGAGCAGCGGGTTCTTCTTCTTCTTGCGGCGCAGCCACAGGGCCAGCTTGGCGCAGGTCGTCGTCTTGCCGGAGCCCTGCAGGCCGGCCATCATCAGAACCAGCGGGCCGCTGTCCGCGACCGGCAGCCCCACCGCCTCGCCGCCGAGCAGATCGGTCAGAGCGTCGTGGAAGACCTTGATGAACTGCTGGCCGGCGTCGACCGACTTGATGACCTCTTGCCCCAGCGCGCGCGCCTTGACGTCCTGGATGAACTCCTTGGCGACCTTGAAGTTGACGTCCGCCTCGAGCAACGCCTGCCGCACCGCCTTGATGCCTTCGTCGACGTTGGCCTCGGTGAGCACCTTCTGACCGACGATGGCGCGGTAGGCGGAACCGAGCGCATTGGCTAGCGAGTCGAACACGACCCGAAGGTAGTCCCGTCGTGGCTCGCGGGGAAGAGTGTGGACTCCGTCGGCGCCGCCGCCGCCCCGCGGTTTCCGGCGCGCGGTTTCCGGCGCGCGCGGGCTCGGAGCCGGGGGGCGTTGCCGTACACTGCCCGCCGGTGCCCGCCCTCGTCCTCGCCTCCGAACCCGCTGGCGCCGGTACGGCCCTGGCCGCGCTCCTGGTCCTCGGCATCGCCGCGCAGTGGTGCGCGTGGCGCGTCAAGGTCCCGTCGATCGTGCTCCTCCTCACGCTCGGCATCCTGGCCGGCCCGGTGCTCGGACTGTTGTCGCCGGACCAGCTGATGGGCGACCTGCTGCTACCCGTGGTGTCGCTGGCAGTGGCCGCCATCCTCTACGAGGGCGGCCTCACCCTGCGCTTCGACGAACTCAAGGGCACGGGCACCGCGCTCATGCGGCTGCTCACCGTCGGCGTCACCGTCACGTTCGCCGGGGCCGCGGTGGCCACCCACCTTGTCCTGCGCTTCGACTGGCCGCTGTCGCTGCTGATGGGCGCCATCCTGACCGTGACCGGACCGACGGTGATCGGACCGCTGCTGCGTCACGTCCGCCCCACCGGGTCTTCCGGCCGCCTCCTGCAGTGGGAAGGCATCGTCGTCGACCCCATCGGTGCCATTCTGGCCGTGCTGGTGTTCGAGGCGATCGTGCCCGGCAGCCACATCTCGACCGTGGGCGGCGTGCTGTGGGCGCTGGCCAAGACCGTGCTCGTCGGTGGCCTGGCGGGCCTTGCCGGCGGCTGGCTGCTGGTGCAGATCGTGGCGCACCGGCACGTGCCCGAGTATCTGCAACCCTCGGTCTCGCTGGCCATGGGCATCGGCGCGTTCGCCGCCAGCAACCGCCTGCAGCCGGAGGCCGGTCTGCTGGCGGTCACGGTCCTCGGCATCGTCCTCGCCAACCAGAAGAGGTTTTCGATCCGACCGATGCTGGAGTTCAAGGAGCACCTGCGGGTGATCCTGATCTCCGGCCTGTTCCTGGTCCTCTCGGCACGCCTGCGCCTCGAGGACCTGCGCGGCGTCGCGCTGCCCGGCCTGCTGCTGGTGGCGGCGCTCATCGTCCTGGTACGACCCGCCGCGGTGCTGCTGTCGACGTTGGGCACCAAGGTACCGCTGCGCGACCTCGCATTCGTGGCGGGCGTGGCGCCGCGCGGCATCGTCGCGGCGTCCGTGGCCTCGATCTTCGCTCTGCGGCTCGGCGAGGCAGGCGACACCGAAGCCGCGGCGCTGGTGCCGGCGATGTTCGTGGTGATCATCGGCACCGTGCTGGTGTACGGGTTCGCCGCCGGGCCATACGCGCGTGCGCTCGGCCTGGCGCAGCAGGATCCGCAGGGCGTGCTCATCGTCGGCGGGCATCAGGCCGTGCGCGAGATCGCGCGCGCCCTGGACGGGGCCGAGGTGCGCGTGATCCTCGTCGACACCAACCGCGCACACGTTCAGGCCGCGCGCATGGCGCACCTCGAGGCGCACGTCGGCAACGCGCTCGAACGCGAGACTCTCGACCACATCGACCTCGGCGGCATCGGCCGCATGTTCGCGATGACGCCGAACGACGAGGTCAACGCCCTGGCGGTCGTGCGCTTCGCGCACCTGTTCGGCCGGCACGAGGTGTTCCAGTTGGCACCCTCGGGCTCGCAGAGCGGCAAGCGACGCGCCATCCCCGAGGAGATGCTGGGCCACGTGCTGTTCGGCCCCAATGCCTGCATCGACAGCCTCGAGGTGCACATGGCCGACGGTGCCGTGGTGAAGACCACGCCGCTGACGGAGCGCTTCTCGTTCGAGGACTGGCGGCAGCTGTACGGCGCCGACGCCATCCCTCTCTTCCTCTTGCGCGGCAGCAAGGTGCACCCGTGGACGGCCGCCTCCAACCTGCAACCCAAACCCGGCGACGCCATCGTCGGCCTGGTGAAGGTCCCCCAAGAAGCCCCCACCCCCGGGTAGAACTACCCATACGGTTGGTGTCAGACTCCACTCTGTTGGTTCAGCCCTCGCTGATGCGCTCGATGTCGGCGCCCAAACGCTGCAGCTTCTGCTCGATGCGCTCGTAGCCGCGGTCGATGTGGTAGACGCGGCGCACGTCGGTCTGGCCCCGGGCCATCAGGCCGGCGACCACGAGACCGGCCGAGGCGCGCAGGTCGCTGGCCATGACCGGCGCGCCGGTGAGGTTGTCGGTGCCCTCGATGATCGCGCTGGGTCCCTCACGGCGGATGAGCGCGCCGAGGCGCAACAGCTCGGATGCGTGGATGAAGCGCTCGGGGTAGACCTTCTCGGTGATCACCGACACACCCTCGGCGCGCGCCATCAGGGCCATGAACTGTGCCTGCAGGTCGGTGGGAAAGCCGGGGTAGGGAAGCGTGGTGATGTCGACGGACGTCAGCCGCCCATGCGCGGTCGGCACGTTGCGCACCCACGTGTCGCCCACCTCGAGGGTGGCGCCCGCGGCTTGCAGGCGGTCGAGCACGCACACCAGATGATCGGGGCGCGCGGCCACGAGGCGAACGTCGCTGTTCGTCGCCACCGCCCCGCACAGGAACGTGCCGGCCTCGATACGGTCTGGGATCACCGACCACTCGCAGCCGTGCAGCCGCTCGACACCCTCGACCACCAGGCAATGGCTGCCGATGCCGCGGATCTTGGCGCCGCAGGCGTTGAGGAAGTGGCAGAGATCCTGCACCTCCGGCTCCATCGCTGCGTGCTCGATGTAGGTCGTACCCTTGCCGAGGGTGGCAGCCATGAGCACGTTGGCGGTGCCGAGCACCGTGCCGCCCTGATGGCCACCGAGGTAGGCCATCCCACCGCGCACTGGCCCCGAAGCGGTGAGGTAGCCGTCGTTCTGATCGATGCACGCGCCGATGGCGCGCAGCCCCTTGATGTGCAGATCGACCGGGCGGTGGCCGATCACGCAGCCACCCGGGTAGCTCACCCGGCCAACCCCACGCCGGGCCCACAGGGGCCCGAGCACGACGAACGAGGCGCGCATGGTGCGCACCAAGTCGTAGGGCGCGTCGTAGATGGTCTTGTCGACGGCCTCGAGCTCGAGGGTCCCATCGGGGTACCGATGCGAGCGGATCCCCAGCAGCTGAAGGATGCGCAGCAGGTTGTCGATGTCGGTGAGCTGCGGCACGTTGTTGAGCCGCACCACACCATCGATCAGGATCGACGCCGCGAGAATCGGCAGCGCGGCGTTCTTGCTGCCCGAGATCTGCACGACGCCGCCGAGCGCACGCCCGCCCTTGACGCGGATTCTGTCCACGAGACGCCCCTCCCAGGGCACCGATGATGAGAGAGCCAGCTTGATGCCCGTGCGGCTGCACGAACACTGACCGTTGAGTCGCGCACGGTAGCGACCACCCTGAGTAAAGCAACGAGGAAGACCTCGCGCGGCGCGGCACCAAGGTCGTAGCCTCCTCGCGTGGCGCCTTCGCCGGCAACGGATTCCTCCGCGCGACCCTTGCGCGTGCTGCTCGTGGCCCACGGCTTCCCGCCGCACAGCTTCGGCGGCGTCGAACAGCACGTCGCCGGGCTGGCCCGCGCCCTGCTCGCCGATGGGCATCGCGTGCACGTCTACACACGCACCGGCGAAGGCGAAGCCGGCACGCTGGCGCACGACGTCGTGGACGGCCTCGCCCTCACGCGCGTCGCCTACCGCTTCGAGGACGTGCGCACCCTGCCCGACCTGTACCGCAGCGCGATGCTCGATGCCGCGTTCGCCCGCTTCCTGTCGGAGGCGGGCCCCTTCGACGTCGCCCACGTCCACCACCTGACCGGCTTGTCGCTCGGGATCGTCGACCAGCTGCGCCAACGCGGCGTGCGCTCGGTCCTCACGCTGCACGACTACTGGACGATCTGTCCGCGCGGGCAGATGTGGCACCGCCGCGGCGAGGTCTGCGCGCAGGTCGAGCCGGCGCGCTGCTCCGAGTGCCTGGCGGTGCCGTTCGGGCACCTGCTGGGTGCAGAGCCGGCGGCCACACTCGCACGCCTGCACGACGACGCGCGCGCCACCCTGCGTGCCGTCGACGCCCTGGTCGTGCCGTCGGCGCGCGCGCTGCCGCCGTTCGCGGCGCTCGGCCTCGACACCGCTACCGTCCGCGTCGTCGAGAACGCCGTCGACGTCGAGCACCTCGCCGCGGTGCCGCCGCTCGCGCGCCGGCCGCGCGGCCAGCCTCTGCGCGTCGGCTTCCTGGGGACGCTCATCCCGAGCAAGGGCCTCGATGTCCTGGTCGACGCTCTGCAACGTCTGCCGGCCGGTGCCGCCACCCTCGACGTCTGGGGCAACGCCGTTCCCTACCACGGCGACGAGGGTTTCCTGACTCGCGTGTTCTCGCGCCTGCGGCCCGAGGATCGTGTGGTCTACCACGGCCCCTACCACACGCACGACCTGGCACGCATCTTGACCCCCCTCGACTGCGTGGTCGCGCCCGCGCTCTGGGCGGAAGCGTTCGGCCTGACGGTACGCGAGGCCTTGGCGGCCGGCCGGCCGGCGCTGGTGAGCCAGATCGGCGGCCTCGCCGACGCCGTGCGCCACGAGGTCGACGGCTTCGTTCTGCCACCAGGCGACCGCGCTGCTCTGGCTCGAGCGCTCGCCCGCCTCGCCACCGAGCCCGACCTGGCCGCGCGCTTCGGCGCCGCCGGCCGCGGGCGGCCGCGGCCGTTCGACACCATGGCTCGAGATCTGGTGGCGATCTATCGCCACGAGACCAGCGTCAGCGAGCAGGCCTAGCGCAGCAAGCGCACGAGCGGGTTCGACAGCACGAGCGTGCCGGTTCCGGCGACGGACTGCAGCCCGACCATCACGCCGAGCAGGTCGGGCTGACTGGGGACGGCGAGGGACCAGTTGGTGCTGGCTCCTGACAGGACGCCCGCCGCCACCGTCAAGAGAGGCTGCGACAGGTCGAGGCCGAGCCCGCCGTCGAGCGGTGGGAAGAAGACCGGCGCGCGCGCCACGCCGAGCAGGACCGCGAACAGATCGCCAGGGCTGGCGACGACCACGCCGCTCGCCTGGCTACCGGTCGTCAACGCGGTGGCGCCGAGTTCTGGCACGGCGCGTGTGACGGGGACGATGCCGCCGACGGGCGGGGAGTTGGAGCCGATCAGACTGGCGGCAGGGTCCACGACCACTGCCCCGCGTCCCTGGAACTCGAGAGCCGGGATCGAGCAGCCACCTCCGATCGGACCGCCCCCCGCTTGTAGCACGCAGGTCGCCGCGACGCCGATGAAGCTGTCGGTCGCAACCAGCGCCGGCGATCCGCAGCCGATGGCCGCGCTGCCGCCGAGACTCGAGCCGCGCAGCGAGGTGCTGGCGAGCGACAGGGAGCAGTGGTCGACCTCCAGAGCAGGACCCTGCGGCCACACGATGAGGAACTGCGAGAACCACCCGTCCCGCGACACGATCGAGCAGTCCTCGAGCGCCAGGTTGCTGGTCGTCGCGCGCACCACGCGGAATTGGGTATCCGCCCGGGTCAGGCTGACCCAGGGACATCCATCGACCTGCAGAGCCACCACGTCGATCTGGATCATGTTCGGCGGGTTCTGTACGAAGCGCAGATCGTCGAGCACCACCGGGCCGGCGCAGTTCTGCGCGTGGATCTGGCCGTGACGCACCTCGAACCCGGCGATCTCAACCGCCTGCGCCGCGGTCAACCCGGTGACCTGAAGCACGGCTGGTGGCGTGATCATGGGTAGGCCGTCGTCGAGCACGGCGCCCGGGTCGCCACGCACGAGCAGGCCCTTGGTCAGGACGGCACCGGCGTAGGTGCCCGGACGCACCACCACCAGATCGCCGTCGGCCACCTGCGGTGCGTCGAAGGCAGCCTGCAAGGTCGGGAAGCCTCCGCTACCCACGATCCAGGTCTGTCGTTGAGCCACGAGGGACGCGGAGGAGACTGCGACGAGAAGGACGCTCTTGCAGAAGGTCATGGGCATCGGGGAACAGGAGACGACGAACGACACCCGTTCGAGCAAGCTGCGTACCCCCCTTCCGCGGATGCCTAATACCAGGCGGCGGCGGCCGCGACGGCCGGAGCCGGACCCTGGCGTTTCGCCGGCTTCCCGGCAGGCCGCGCAACGCGTGTCCAGCTGCCAGATCGAGGGTTGCACCCCCTGGATCGGGGGCCAGGCGGAGACACACCCCAGCAAGTCCGCGGGCGCCCCGGCACGCTGCCGCAGCCTCGGTCCACGCGGCCAACAATCGGTGCCCGCTGCCCGACGGCCGTGTCGGTCGCGAGTCGCCCCCCGTCGGAAAGGCGTCGCCCCGACCGACGCAGAGTCGGGGACCTCCGCGGCCGATCCCTCACTCGCCCAGCCGCGCGCCGGATTCCTTGACCGTACCATCCCGCCTCGCTACCGTTTTTCCCCTTTCCGCGGACGTGGGCAGTTCGCTCGGCACGCTGGCGCGACCGGCAACGACGGCCCGACGTACCGCCGCTGTGCGCCGCCGACACTCTCGCCCACCTCGTTCCGGGTCAGGATCCTGCCGATGACGGAGACCTCCAGCAACACGAATGCCACCCTCGACCGGCCGCCCATGGAGCTGTTGGCCGAGCGTATCGACCACGAGTCGCTGCGCGAATTCCGCCGCTCCGCCTTCGGCTCGCTCGCGCAGTTGGAGCGCCTTCGCGACTGGGTCGAAGGCCCTTCGGCGACCGGCGCCCGCCGTGGGATCGCGCTGTGGGCCCTCGGTCACTACCGGGAAGCAATCGAAGAGCTGGGTAAGGAGACCGCCAATCCAACCATCGCCGACTGCTTGGCGCGAGCCTACCTCGAGCTGGGTCGATTCGAGGATGCCGAGAAAGCGCTGTCGCAGTCCAAGACCGACGCGCGTCAGGCGGCGACCCTGCTGGAAGTGCAGGACCGTCGCGGCGACCCCGCGAGGTTGCGCGCGGCGATCGAGGCGGGAGCCGGCACGCTGTTGCCGGCCGACGCCGCCTACTACCGAGGCCGCGCCTACGAGAAGGAGCGCGACGGCGAAGCTGCGATCGCGGCCTTCGACGAAGCGCTGCGCCACGACCCCAACCATCCACAGGCGCTCTTCCGCCTGGCGGTGAACGTCGACCTGCGCGGCGAGGACGAGGAAGCTCGCGAACTGTACGAGCGCGCTCTGATGCACCCGCCGGTCAACCTGTCGTGCGTGGTCAACCTGGGCATCCTGTACGAGGACGCCGGCAACTACCGCCGCGCGATGCAGTGCTTCGACCTGGCGCTGCAGTGCGATCCGCACAACCAGCGCGCCCGTTTGTTCCGCCGCGACGCGTCGGCCGCGCTGAACATGTACTACGACGAGGATCAGGAGCGCCGCGAGGACAAGCGCAACAAGATCCTGCGCACGCCGATCAACGACTTCGAGCTGTCGGTGCGGAGCCGCAACTGCCTCGCGAAGATGAACATCAGGACGCTCGGTGACCTGGTCAAGAAGACCGAGCCCGAGCTCCTGAGCTACAAGAACTTCGGCGAGACGTCGCTCAACGAGATCAAGGAGATCCTGCGCAACAAGGGCCTGCGCCTCGGCATGACCGTCGAGGAGCTGTCGGGTCGCGACTTCGGCGTGCCCGAGGCGCCGCAGCTGTCGCCGGAGGAAGCGCCGGATCCGAACAGCCCCGACCCGGCGCGTCGGCCGGTCACCGAACTCGACCTGTCGGTGCGCAGCCGCCGCATCGTCGACCTGCTGAAGATCCGCACCATCGGCGACCTCGCCAACAAGACCGAGGCCGAGCTGCTGGCGTGTCCGAACTTCGGGCAGACGTCGCTGAACGAGATCAAGACCAAGCTCGACGAGCTCGGCCTGTCGCTGCGCGGCTAGGCCGTCCGAGCCGGGCGGGTCGCGCAGCAGCGCAGCTCCCATCCAGGCGATCGACGTTCGCACATGTACGACCACATCGTCGGTGAAGTCGTCGAAGTGCAGCCGGCGCGCGCGGTGCTGCGGGCGCACGGCGTGGGCTTCGACCTGAAGGTGCCCCTGGCCACCAGCCGAGGCCTGGTCGCCGACACCACGGCGACCCTGTTCACCATCCTGCACGTCGTCGACGGCGATCCGACCCTCCTCGGCTTCAAGAGCCGCGCGGAGCGCAACCTCGCCCGCAAGCTGATGACGGTGTCGGGCGTCGGTCCCACGGTGTGCCTCGCCATCCTCAGCACCTACACCCCCGAGGAAGTGGTCGCCGCGATCCTCGCCGGCGACGCTGCCGGCCTGCGTCGCGTGCGCGGCGTCGGCCCGCGGCTCGCCGACCGCATGTGCCTCGAGCTGAAGGAGGCCATGGCGCGCTTCGACGTCGGCCCTACGACCAGACCGACCGTCACCCTGCTACCCCGCTCGACCGAGGATGCGGTCGCCGGCCTCATCGTGCTGGGCTACAGCGAGAAGGAAGCGCGCGCCAAGGTCGGCAAGGCGTTGGCCGACGGCAAGGACTCGACCGAAGACCTCATCCGCGCCGTCCTGCAAAGCTGAGGATCCGCGTCACGGGCTCCATGCGCGGCGGCGCCGCGCCCGTGGCGCTCGTCACCGAATCAGCCGACGCGCGCTCGCCGCGCCAACAGCACGAGCAACAAGTTCAGGTCGGCCGGCGTCACACCACACAGGCGCGAAGCCTCGCCCAGAGTCAGCGGGGCGCGGCGCCGCAGCACTTCGCGCGCTTCGTGCGACAGGCCTTCGATCCCAGCGAAGTCGAAGTCCGGCGGGATGGCGCGCGCCTCCATCCGCCGCAAGCGCTCGACGTCGACCGCCTGCCGCTGGACGTAGCCCTCGTACTTCACCTCCGCCTCGACCTCGGAAGACTCCTCCGGACTCAGGCCGAGTGCGGCCAACTCGTGGTGCTGCGCCGCCAGCGTGGCGACGTCGACGTCGGGACGCCGCAGCAGCTCCCGCAGCGTGCGGCCGCCGTGCCGCACGGTGTCGAGCACCCGCGACGCCGCGGCGATCCGAGCTTCCTTGGTCCGCACCACCGCCAACGCTTGCTCGTCGAGCAAGCCGAGCTCCCGCGCGTACGGCGCCAGGCGGCGGTCGGCGTTGTCAGCGCGGAGCTGCAGGCGGAACTCGGCGCGGCTGGTGAACATGCGGTACGGCTCGCGCGGGTTGACGCGGCACAGGTCGTCGACCATCACGCCGAGGTAGGAGCTGGCGCGGTCGAGCAGGAACGGTGGCTCGCCGCGCACGAAGCGCGCGGCGTTGATACCCGCGACGATGCCCTGCCCGGCGGCCTCCTCGTAGCCGCTCGTGCCGTTGATCTGGCCGGCGGCGAACAGACCGCGCAGCGTCGCCACGTGCAGGTCGGCGCGCAGCTGGTCGGTCTGGAGGTGGTCGTACTCGACGGCGTAGCCGTGGCGCAGGACCTCGACCTCTTCGAGCCCGGGCAGCGTGCGCAAGAAGTTCTCCTGCACCTCGGGCGGCAGGCTGGTGGAGAGACCGTTCGGGTACACCTCTTCGGTGTCGAGGCCCTCCGGCTCGAGGAACACCAGGTGCTCGTCCTTGTCCGGGAAGCGCACCACTTTGTCCTCGACGCTCGGACAATAACGCGGCCCCACGCCCTGGATGCGTCCCTGGACCATGGGGCTCAGGTGGGCGTGCTGACGGATGATCGCGTGCGTCGTCGCCGTGGTGTGCGTGACGTGGCAGCACACCTGCGGTAGCGGCAGCGAACGGCTGCGGAACGAGAACGGCCGCGGCGGATCGTCACCCCATTGCTCCGGCAGGCGGGCGAAGTCGATGCTCGCCCGCCGCAGCCGCGCCGGCGTGCCGGTCTTGAGGCGCGCCAGACGCAGGCCGTGGGAGCGCAGGCTGGCGCTCAACGCCGTCGCCGCGCCCTCGCCGTGACGGCCGCCGTCGACTTCCCACGCGCCGGCGAAGAGGCGACCGCCGAGAAACGTGCCGGTGGTCAAGACCACCGCCGGAGCACGCAGGCACACCCCATCGCGAAGGCGCACACCGTCGACGCCGGCGCCGGTCGGGCGGACGAGCAGGTCGGTCGCCTCGCCGGCGACGACCGTGAGGCCCGCCTGCGACGCGACCCGACCAGCCATCTCGCGGTTGTAGACGTGCCGGTCGCACTGGGCGCGGGGACTGCGCACGGCCGGCCCCTTCTTGGTGTTGAGCATGCGGAACTGGATGCCGCTGGCGTCCGCCACCAGACCCATCTCCCCGCCGAGCGCGTCGATCTCGCGCACCAACTGGCCCTTGGCGATGCCTCCGATCGCCGGGTTGCAGGACATGCGGCCGATCGCCGCCGGATCGAGCACGACGCACGCGGTTCTTGCACCGAGGCGCGCCGCGGCCAGCGCCGCCTCCGCGCCGGCGTGGCCGCCACCGATCACCAGGACGTCGAAGTCACGCATGCCGCGGCGCAGGATAGCCGGCCGGGGGCCCCGTGATGCAAGCAGCGCATCTGCGGCAGGAAGCCACGAACGGTCCCGCCCCTCCACTCGGCGGCGCCGGCGCGCCGATAGGCGCGGCATGTGGGATTGGGTCTTCCAGCAACGCCAGGCGCTGCGCTGCGCCTACGCCCCGCCGCCCGAGTCCTCGACCCGGAGGCGGATCGGCCTATGATCCGCAGGCGATGCGGGCAACGACCGGTCGAACTCTGACGTCGAACCGACGAAGCGACGAGCACAGGGGTGATGGCGGCGCGGCGAGGCGGCCCCGGGCGTCGCTCGTGCGCGCGGACGGCGGCAATCGCCTGGCCACGACCATCGCCGCGCTGTTGTTGGCGTTGCCGGTGGCGGCGCAAGCCGGCGCCCGCCTGGGCGACATACCGGCGCTGGCGCGCGCACGCAACGAGCGGCTGCGCCCGAAGATGGAGGCGTCGCTCAAACCCTACTTGGCGGACCTGGCGATGGACTACGGCCTGGCCAGCAACCGCGCCTACCTGAACCGACGCCTGGTCGAAGTGGCTGCACTGGGCGACAGCATCGTGCCGCTGCTCCTCGAGAAGTTGCAGCCGGCGGAGGGCACGTCCGACGAGTTGAACACGGCGGCCAACGCCGCGCGGGTGCTCGAGAAGCTCGGACCGTCCGGCTTCGTGCAGCCGCTCATCGACCTGGCGCGCAGCGAGAACGCCATCGCGCGCGCGCACGCCATCCCCTTGCTCGGCGCCAGCGGTCATGTCGAGGCCGCGCGCTTCCTCGAGAACTCGTTGACCGGCCTGCCGAAGAGTCATCAGGCGGCCGCCGTGCGCGCCCTGGCAATGCTCGGGCGCCGCGACGCCGGGGCGAAGGTGGCCGAACTGCTGGACACCACGAGCATGAGCCTGCGCGGCGCCTGCCTCGCCTTCCTCGATCAACTCGGCGGCCCCGCGCACAAGAAGGCGGTACTGGCGGCGCTGCGCAACGAGAGCCAGGACGACCTCTTTCCCCTCTACCTCGCCTACCTCCACCACCACGTACCGGAAGACGCCGACGCCGCCGCTGTCCTGCTGGGTCTGCTGGACTCCGGCCGCCTCATCCCGCCGCGACGCACCGACGTCGTGCGGGCGCTGGCCACGGTCGCGCCCAAGGGCCACGACGCGACCTGTGCCAAGCTCAAGGCGACGATCGCCTCGGGGGAGCTGAGCGCGCTGGGACGTGCCTGCGCCACCACCATGATGTCCCTCGGCGACAAGACGGGTCGCAAGGAGCTGTTCGACGGACTCGACGCCGACGTGCGCAAGAGCCCGAGGGTGCCGATCGTGCTGGCGAACCGCGGTCAAGCACAGTTCGAGTTCGAGAACTGGAACGACGCCATCCGCGACTTCAAGGAAGCGCTGCGTCTGGCGCGCAGCTCCAACGCCAAGCGTGAGTTCTCGCTGTGGATCGCCCGCGCCTACGTGCATCAGGGCCAGGCGCGCCGGGCGGCGGCCGCCCTGCGCGAGGGCAGCGTCAACCGGATCGAGATCGAAGACGCGGCGAGCCACGACCCCGCCTTCAAGGACGCGCTCGCCGAGAACTCGGACCTCAAGGCCCTGATGCGCGACCTGGGACGCTGACCCGAGCCCGCCGGCCGGGCGGGTGGCCGGCGGCGGCGCGGTCGCCGGCGGCGTCGTTGACGGCGTCGTTGACGGCGACAGGCACGGCGGACAAGATCCCGGGTTCGCCGTTGCACGCGCCGCCGACGCGGCGGGCCGCTCGCGGACGGCCGACTCCGCACCGCCACCCAGGACTCTCGAGCCATGGAATTCCAGGTCGCCGACACCGGCCCCTGCCGCAAGACGATCACCATCCACATCCCGGCCGACAAGGTCCGGGCGCACCTCGAACACGTCATGAGCGACGCGTCGAGGCAGGTGCGCATGAAGGGCTTCCGGCCGGGGAAGGTGCCCAAGAAGGTGCTCGAGGCGAAGTTTGGCGCCGCGCTGCAGGCCGAGGCCAAGGAGAGCCTCGTCAACGAGTCGTTCCAGGAAGCCATGCGCGGCACCGAGGTGGCGCTCGTGGGCAACCCGCGCGTCGAGGGCCTCGACAACAAGCCACTCGACCCGGCGGTGCCATTGGAGTTCAAGGTGCACCTCGACATCCGCCCGCAGGTCGAGCTGGGCGAGACCAAGGGACTGGCCGTGACCCAGCAGCCCACCGACGCCACCGACGAGGACGTGGACTCGGCTCTGCAGCAGATCGCCGGCCAAAAGCGCAAGCTGCAGCCGGTCGCCGAGCCGGCCCAAGAGGGCGACTTCATCCAGGCAGACGCCACCTACAGGTGCGACGCCGAGGTGGTGCACAGCCAGCAGGGCATGCGCCTCAACACCGGCATCCCGATCGCCGGCACTGACCCCGAAGCGTTCTCGCAACAGCTGACCGGTTGCAGCAAGGGCGACAGCCGCAAGCTCGAGATCACCTTCCCCACCAACTTCGCCGTCGAGGCAGTGCGCGGCAAGACGGGGGAGGTCGAGCTCCAGATCCAGGACGTGATGCGGGTGCAGCCTCCGCCCATCGACGACGAGTTTGCCAAGGGGTACGACTTCGACTCGCTCGACGCCCTCAAGGCCGACCTGCGCACGAAGATCACCGGCGAGAAGGAACGCCTGGAGAAGATCCGCCAGGAAGATCAGTGCATCGAAGCTCTGATGAAGGCGCACGACTTCCCCCTGCCGGAGGGCCTGGTGGAGGACGAGACCCAAGCCCAGCTGCGCAACTTCGCCGAGCGCATGAAGCAGAGCAAGGTGTCGGAGGAGGAGATCGAGCAGCGGGTCGGGGAGGCCAAGGACGAGGCGCGGCAGGAGGCCGAGAAGCGGGTCCGGATCTTCTTCCTCCTGGAAGCCATCGCCCGCCAGCAGAAGATCTTCGTCACCGAGTCGGACGTCGAGGAGGCGATCCGGACCCTGGCCGCGCAGCACAACGCCACCCCCGAGGCGGTCAAGAAGCACTACGAGGAGCACAACCTCCTGGGTGACCTCCGCCTCGGAATCCTCGAGCGGCGGGTCCGCGATTTCCTCAGAGAGAACGCCCGGATCACCGATAGTTGAGCCGGCGGATGGATTTGAGCCGTCAGGGCCTCGGGCCTAGCAAGGATCGCACATGAGCGTCGTCAACGACTACTACATCCCGTTCGTCATCGAGAAGACCGGACGCGGCGAGCGGCAGTACGACATCTACAGCCGACTGCTCGAGGACCGGATCATCTTCATCGGCTGCGGCATCGACGACAACGTCGCCAACTCGGTAATCGCCCAGCTCCTGTTCTTGCAGAAGGAGAACAAGAGTCAGGACATCAACATCTTCCTGAACTCACCGGGGGGCTCGGTGACGGCCGGACTGGCGATCTACGACACCATGCAGTTCGTGCAGTGTCCCGTCGCCACCTACTGCATCGGTCAGGCGGCGTCGATGGGCGCCGTGCTGCTCGCCGCCGGAACGAAGGGCAAGCGGTTCGCGTTGCCGCACTCCCGCATCATGATCCACCAGCCGTGGGGCGGCGTGCAGGGCACGGCGCAGGACATCGAGATCCAAGCCGAGGAGATCCTTCGGCTCAAGCACACCCTCGGCGAGATCCTCGGCAAGCACTGCGGCCGCGACCCGGAAGTGGTGAACCGGGACAGCGACCGCGACTTCTTCATGGGCGCGGCCGAGGCGCGCGACTACGGACTGATCGACGAGATCGTCGAGACCAAGAAATAGGGCGAGGCCGGCTCCGCTGCCGCGAAGGGACTACCGTGGACCTTCTCCTTGGCATATCCTGCGGCTCGGACCCCGGATCCCCGGGGTCGAGGCGCAACAGGTAGAAGTAACAAGATGCCGAAGTCCGGAGGTGGCAAGGGCCGGCAAGTGGAACGCTGCACGTTCTGCGACAAGTCCGAGCACCACGTCACGTCGCTGATCGCCGGTCCGCCCGGGATCCACATCTGCAGCGAGTGCATCGAGATCTGCAACACGATCCTCAAGGAAGAGGAACGCAAGCACCGCGGCGGACGTCCGACCACGTTCGTCAAGGAGGTGGTCGGCCGCGACCGCATCCCGTCGCCGTCGGAGATCCACAAGCGCCTCGACGAGTTCGTCGTCGGCCAGGAGCACGCCAAGAAAATCCTGTCGGTGGCCGTCTACGGCCACTACCGGCGCCTGCACGCTCGTCACCAGCGCCCGGACGTGGAGCTCGAGAAGAGCAACATCCTGCTCGTCGGCCCCACGGGCTGCGGCAAGACGCTCCTCGCCCGCACCTTGGCGCGCATCCTCGACGTGCCGTTCGCCATCGCCGACGCGACGACCCTCACCGAGGCCGGCTACGTCGGGGAGGACGTCGAGAACATCCTGCTGCGGCTCCTGCAGAACTGCAACTTCGACGTCGAGCGCGCCCAACAAGGCATCGTCTACATCGACGAGATCGACAAGATCGGCCGCACGACCAACAACGTGTCGATCACGCGTGACGTGTCTGGCGAAGGCGTCCAGCAGGCTCTGCTCAAGATCCTCGAAGGAACCGTCGCCAACGTGCCACCGCAGGGCGGCCGCAAGCATCCCGAGCAGTCCTACATCCAGGTCAACACCGAGCACATCCTGTTCATCTGCGGCGGCGCGTTCAACCAGGTGGAGCAGTTCATCGCGCGGCGTATCGGCAAGAAGGTGATCGGCTTCCAGCCAGGCGAGTCCACCCACGAGGTGGCCGGGACGCGCAACGCCCGCGAGCGCGACGCCCTCATGCAGCACCTCGATCCCAAGGACCTGATCGAGTTCGGCATGATCCCCGAGTTCGTCGGCCGCCTGCCGGTGATCGTGCCCATGCAGTCGCTGACCAAAGAGGAGGTCGTGCGCGTGCTCAAGGAGCCCAAGAACGCGCTCCTCAAGCAGTTCCAGGTGCAGTTCGAGATGGACGACTGCCGCCTGGAGATGACCGACGACGCCATCGACGCCATCGCCGAGATCGTGCTCCACCGCGACACCGGCGTCCGCGCGCTGCGCGCGGTGATGGAGAGCTTGCTGCTCGACCTGCGCTACGACCTGCCGAACCGGCGCGACGTCAAGCGCTTCGTGGTCACCAAAGAGTTCGTGCTCGAGAAGCTCGGCGGACACGGCGCCACGCCGCCGGACAAGCGCGAGTCGGCCTGAGACAGCCGGAAGGCGCATGAGCCTCGTGCGCGCGATCACCGACTTGGACGATGCGAGCCTGGCGACGTACGTCGTCGCGGCCGGAGGCCGGCCGTTCCAGGCCCGGCAGGTGGCACACTGGCTGTATCGCCACGGTGTCGAGAGCTGGGAAGGCTGCCGCAACCTGTCGCGGCCACTGCGCGCGAAGCTGGCCTCGAGCGTGCCGCTGCGCTCGACCAGGGTGGCGCGCACGGACACGGCCGGCGATGGCACCACCAAGGCTCTCGTCGCACTGGCGGACGGGGAACACGTCGAAATGGTGATCATCCCCGACGACGAGCGCACCACTCTCTGCGTGTCGTCGCAGGCAGGGTGCCCCGTGGCGTGCGTCTTCTGTGCCTCGGGTCTCGACGGAGTTCGGCGCAATCTCTCCGCCGGCGAGATCGTCGAGCAGGTTCTCCACGCCCGAGCCCTGCTGCTGGCTGCGGGCTCTGCCCGCAGCCTCACCAATCTCGTCGTGATGGGGATGGGCGAGCCGATGCTCAACCTCGACAACCTGCTGCCGGCGCTGGCCCGCATCCACACCGCCGATGGGATCAATCTGGGCGCCCGGCGGATCACGGTCAGCACCAGCGGCTACCCCGACCGCATCGCGCGTTTCGCCCGCGTGGACGCCGCCTACAACCTGGCGATCTCGTTGCACGCCGCCGACGACGAGCTACGGCGGCGTCTCGTTCCCACTGCCCGGCACTCGGTCGCGGAGTTGGTCGCCGCGGCACGCGACTTCTTCGCTTGCAGGGGCAGGGAGGTCACCTTCGAAGCAGTGCTACTCGCTGGCGTCAACGACCGCAGGACGGACGCACTTGCCATGGTGAGCGCGCTCGGCGGCTTTCCGTGCACGGTCAACCTGATCCCCTGGAACCCGGTGGAGGAGATCTCCGGCTTGGCTCGGCCTTCCGAGGCCACGGTCGACGCCTTTGCCGCAAGCCTGCGCGCGGGTGGGCTGAACGTCACCGTGCGGCGCCAGCGCGGCGCCGACCGCAGCGCCGCATGTGGGCAGCTGCGCCTGCGGCACACTCCAGCGCCGCACACTCGAACGCCGCCGTAGGCCGAGCGCCCGGTGGCGGATCCGACCCGCGTCAGCGGATCGACGTCGGTGCCGGCCGCTTCTCCAACTTCTTGGTCGCCGCCGGCTTCGGCGCGGCGGGCTTGGCGGCCTCGAACACCTGCTCCTGCCCGCGCCGGTTCACCTTGACCGTGACCTTCTCGCCGGCCGCGATCCCCGACAGCGCGTCGCGCACGTCCAGCGGCGCCCCGATCGACTTGCCACCCACCTCGAGCAGCACGTCGCCAGCGGCGATGCCGAGCGTCTGCGCCAGCGAGCCCGCGTCCACACCCTCGACGCTCAGGCCCTGGCCTGGTTGGAGTTCGAGGAACTCGCGGACCGCATCGGGCACCGCCTGGACCAGCACGCCCAGACGCTCGCCGTTGTCGACCACCGCGGCCTCGCCCATCGGCAGGGGGGCCTGGTCATCGACATCGGGGAGCCGCGGGTCGAGGAGCCGTGGCGCCAGCGACGGAACGCGGAGCATTCCGGGCAGGCGGCCGCCGAATCCGAACGTGCGCACGCCACTGCCATCCTGCAGGTAGCGCTCGGCGATCTGCGGGTACTTCTCGCGGAACGTCTTCACGTCCGGCGCCTCGTACACCTTGGTGTCCTCCTTGCCGCTCGCGTCCTTCTCGGTGACCTCGATGCGCACGCCATCGGGTCCGACCCGCATGTTGAAGGCGTGACCGCTGCCCGGCAGCCCCATCGCCGTGCCACGCCGCAGGTCCTCCATCTGCTGCTGCAGGCCCTGGAAGAAGTCGTCCTGGAAGAAGCGACCGCGCGGCACGTCGACCCCGAAGTCGCGCTCGAGGTGCTCGAACATGTCTCCGAACAGGTGCTCGAGGTCGGGGTCATTGCCGAACGGCGCCCACCCCTGGACGCGCGTGCCGGGCGCGACCGGCGCGCCTGGCGCCGCTGGGCCGGCATCACGCCGCTGCAAGCGGCCGTCGGTGCCGGACTCGATCTCGCGGACCAAGCGGCGGGCACGCCACTGGACCTCGGCGTCGGAGTCGTCCCCGGCCGCCTTGCGCAAGGCCTCCAGCGCGTCCTTGCCATGCCCGCGCAGGCTCGATTCGGCCGCCCGACGCGCCTGGTAGTCGCGGGCGCCGAGCTGCTGGATGAGGTCGGGAACGGTGGGCTCCTTCGTCGGCGTCTCTTCCTGAGCGGGCACCAGCCGCGTGGCCAGGGCGAAGGCTCCGATGGTGACAAGGCTTCGAATCGTCGTGTTCATGGCGTCTGTCCTCTCGCCGCTCAACGAACGAGGCCGCGGACGCCTCCCGGTCGACGTGGGTCGGCCGATTGGTCAGCGGATCGACGGACTGCCCGCCGGAAACTCGGCGCCCACCTCCCGCCCGAGCAGTTGCTGCCCGCGCAGGCCTTGGCGGCTGGGGGTGAAACCGACCGGCAGCAGCCACGACGGCTGCGGCGAGGTGACGCGGACCGCCGGCAGCATGAGCGGATCACGACGCAACAGGGCCTCGCCAGGCGCATTCGTCCGCCGTGCCAGCCAGTGGCCCAGCACCGCGCACAGGAGGCACGCGGCGGCCACCACCCACCCACGGCCGCCGACGCGGATCCGTCGGCGCCCGGCTGCAGGCAGGTCCGCGACGGCCGCGAGCGTGTCCGCCTCCAGGTCGTCGAAGAACGCATCGCCCGGTGCCGGTTGGTCTGCCAGGCCGACCAGGGCGCGGTTGGCTCGCGTGAACGCCCCGAACGCCACACGGCACGCCACACACCTGCGCAAGTGCGTCAGGACCTCGGGCGATGCCTCCCCGGTGGCCGCCAGCTCGGGCAGGCCGCGGTGGACAGCGCCGCAGGCACGACGCCGCGACGAGCTCTCACGGAAGGCGGCATCGCCGGCCTCCTGGCTCGACGTCGGCGGCCGCCCGTGCGACCGCGAGCCCTTCCGCCTCAGGACCACGCGCGCGTTCTCCTTTCCCACAGGTCCTTGAACAGGCAGCGGCCGCGGTGCAGGCGCCAACGCACGGTGGCGTGGGTCACCTTCAGGATGGGGGCGATCTCGCGGCAGCTGAGGCCGTGGATGTCACGCAGCACCAGGACTGCCCGGAACTTGGCGTCCAGGCCCTCCAGCACCTTCCACACCATCGCCGTGCGCTCGGCACCCTCGACCGGACCGTTCTCTTCGGCGGGGGCCGCGACCGAGTAGGCCAGCTCGTCGAGCGGCGCCGCCCGCAGGCTGCGCCCCTTGCGCAGGCGGTCGATCGCGAGGTTGGCGACGATTCGGTAGAACCACGTGTAGAAGTTGCGGCCGAAGTCGAACGACACGAGCGAGCGATGCAGCCGCAGGAAAGCCTCCTGCGCCACGTCGCGCGCATCCTCCATGTCGCCGACGAAGTGGTAGGCGACGAAGAAGGCCCGTCGCTGGTAGCGCCGCACCAGCGACGCGAAGGCATCCGCTTCACCGGCGAGGCTGCGGCGCACCAGGTCGGCATCGATCCGGGCATCGTCAACCAGGCCAGTGCCGCCCTCGATCGGCTCCGGGCGCCGGCGCGAGCGGGCGAAGGAAGGCGACGGCACCGGGGCGGACTTCGACACGTTGGACCAGGTCGAGCGCGGCATGATTCTAGGAGCCTCGGTGGCCGTCGGTCTCGACATCCTGTCGCCTCCTACGGGCGGCGGCACGACCGTGCGAGGGCAGACGACGCAATCGGCGCACGGATCAGAGGCCGAGGGGAGTTCCCATGCGCCGGAACTTCTCGTAGCGCGCCGCCAGCAGCTCGTCAGTGGGGATGGCCGACAGTTCGCCGATCCAGGCCAGGATCCGGTCGCGCACTGCCATCACCGTCGCGCCAGGGTCGCGGTGCGCTCCACCGAGCGGCTCTTCGATCACGGCATCGACCAGGCCGAGACGGAGCAGGTCGCGGCTGGTGAGCTTCAGTGCCTCGGCCGCGTCGGGCGTCTTGTCGCCGCTCTTCCACAGGATCGCAGCGCAGCCCTCGGGCGAGATGACCGAGTAGTAGGCGTGCTCGAGCATGGCCACGCGGTCGCCGACGCCGATTCCGAGGGCCCCGCCCGACCCGCCTTCGCCGATGACGATGACGATGATCGGTACGCGCAAGCCGAACATCTCGAGGATGTTGCGCGCGATCGCACCAGCCTGGCCACGCTCTTCGGCGCCGATCCCCGGGTAGGCGCCCGGCGTGTTGACGAAGGTGACGATCGGCAGCCGCATCTTCTCGGCCAGCTTCATCTTCGCCAGCGCCTTCCGGTAGCCCTCGGGGTGCGCGCAGCCGAAGTTGCAGGCCAAGCGGTCCTTGACGGTCTTGCCCTTGCGGTGCCCGATCAGCATGAAGTTGGTGCCGCGCATCGACGCCAGGCCGCAGACGATGGCACGATCCTCGCCGAACACCCGGTCGCCGTGCAGCTCGACGAAGTCGTCGAGCATGAGCTGGGCGTAGTCGGAGGACAGGGGCCGCTCCGCGTGGCGCGCCACGTTCACCCGCTCCCACGCCGACAACTGGGCGTAGACTTCGGCCGTTTGGGTGCGAAGGCGCTCCTCGAGGGCCACGACCTCGCCGCTGACGTCGAGGTGCGTGGTGGCAGCCAGGCCCTTCAGCTCCTGGATCTTCTGCTGCATCTCCAGGAGCGGCCGCTCGAAAGCGAGGCCGTCGGACAGGATGGAGGACTTGGAGTTCGTTTCCGCCACGAGGTTGACCGGGGTAGAAGGCGCAAGGGTACGGATCCGCGCCCGCACGGCAAGATGCGCCCCGGGATCGCGGCCAGGTCGAGGCAGCGGTGGCGCACCGGGCTCCGCCGGGCCACCCGGCCGTGGCAGCGGCCGGGCGGGGCCGCGACTTGAAATTCTCGGTTGGCCTGCGCGCCCAAGACCCGTAGACAAGGCGGGCAAGCGCAGGGTTGCGGGCGATTCCGATCCGCCGGCGCAGGACCGAACCGCATGCATGCCAAGCTCCTGAGCGAGTTTTGCCGCCAGTTCGAGGGTGCTGTCCGCCCTGTCCTCCAGCCGCTCGGCAACGCGATCGAAGCGGTCGAAAAGGCACCGGACAAGAGTGCGGAGGATCTGCTCACGCCCTTGCGCGAGATACAGCACCACCTCGCTGCGCTCCTCGACAAGGTCAGGGAGCAACAAGCCTACGTGCTCATCTTCGGCCCGCTGAAGAGCGGCAAGTCGACCCTGATGAACGCGCTGGCCGCCGCCTACGTCAGCGAGGTCAGCTGCCTGCCCGCATACCCCTGCCTCGTGTTCGTGCGGCACGGCGACAAGCGCCGCTACCAGCTGACCCGGTTCGACGGCACGCAAGAGCCGTTCGAGGACAACGCGACCGTCGGCACCGCCATCCAGGAGGCACACCTTCGCCTGGCCGACCACCTGCGCGCCGCCGAAGCGGAGGGGCGGACCTTCGAGCCGACCACCCACTTCCCGCAAGCCGTCCGCCGCATCGACGTGCAGCTCCCGGCGCGCAACCTGGCAACCTCGGGCGCGGTGCTCGTGGACACGCCCGGCCTCTACAGCCGCATGCGCTTCGGCTACAGCCAGATGACGCGCGACTTCCGCAACACCGCCGCATGCGCGGTGTTCGTGGTGAAGAGCGACAACCTGTTCCTCGAGCAGGTGTTCGAAGAGTTCAACGAGCTCCTCGACCTGTTCAGCCGCATCTTCCTCATCGTCAACGTCGACTCGACCAAGCGCGACCTGCGGCCCGACGGCGACCTCGCGCCGAGCCTCGAGCAGACCAAGCCGGAGCAGATCGTCGCTGCCTTCGAGCAACTGGCGATGACCGCATCGCTCAAGCGCGCGCACGACGAGGGCCGCCTGCGCATCTACCCCGTCGACCTGATGCGCGCCGCCAGCGTGCGCATGCGGCACGACCTCCCCGCCGACCAACCCGCCGACTTCGCCGCCTTCGACCGCGACCTCACCGAGTTCCTGTCGAGCCCCGACTACCTGTCGGCGTTCTTGGGCGACAGCCTGCGCCGGGCGCACGCGCTGGCATCGGTGGCGCTGCAGGTCGCCGACCACCACACGGTCACCGAACTCGAACGACGCCGTACTTTCCTCGAGCAGGAGCGCAGCGCCGCACAGGCACAGATCGCCTGCATCGACCGCGTGCTCGCCCATCCCGTGGGAACGCGCATTCAGCAACTTCGAGGCGCGCGTGCGCGGCGACGTGCAAAACCGCGCCCACGAGATCGGCGTCAAGACCGTGCGCCTGATGGAGGCCGGCCTCGACCAGTGGTTCTTGTCGGGCGCCAGTGTGCGTACCCTCCTCGAGCAGGAGTGGCGCCCGCAGCTGAAGCTGTTCCGCGACCAGATCGAAGCCGAGGCCAAGGAGTCGCTCGAGCGCAGCCTGCAGGAGCGCGACGGTGGTCTCGACAGCGATCAAGCTCCGCAGGCCGACTTGCGCCAACTCGGCGCGGACGTGAGCGCCATCCGGCGCCGCGCGGCCGAAGAGGTCCTGGCGACACCGTTGCCGCCGGTCCCGAAGGTCAAGGTCGACATCGACGCGATCCCGATCAAGCGCGGCATGGGCGACTGGGCGATGCTGCTCGATCGGCCAGTGCGCGAAAGCCTGTTCGGCGGCGAAGGCGGGCTCGACCAGAAGATCACCGCGAAGCAGAAAGCCGCGCGTCTGGGGGAACCCGGCAAGCGCTACCTGCGCGACCACCTGCAGGCGGTGCACGACGCCTTCTGCCGCGATGCTGCCCAGCAGGTGATCGAGCGCATGGCGCGCCAGGTGGCGACCAGCACCACGACCGAGCTGCGTGCCCGCGTCTCCGAGCGGCGCCAGCAGCTGGAGACGCGCCAGCGCGACCTGGAGCGCCAGTGGAACCTGTGCGTGCAGGTGCTGACCCCGTTGCGCAAGATGGGCCAGGTCGTCGACGAGGCGCGCTCCGCGGTGCGCACCCTCGCTGCCCAACACAACGTCGATGCACAGGGCGCGGTCGAGGACACCATCGTCCTACCCCGCCCGTCCAGCGCCCCCGAGCTGACCATGCCGGCCCGCAGCCGGTCGCGACGCCGCTGAACGCAACCGCGGTCGCGCTTGCGACGCTCGCCCGGTTCCGCCATCGTGCACGCATGCGAGCGTGGCGCGTCGAGGTCTTTCCGCGTGCTGGTCTTCCCGATCCGAAAGGCACGGCCGCGGCCGCCGCTCTGCGCAGCGCCGGCCTGCCGGTCGCGCAGGTCGCGCATCGCCGCGGCTTCCTGCTCGGCGATGGGCTCACCGCCCCGCAGGTCGAGCGTTTCGCCCGCGAGGTCCTGGCCGACCCCATCGCCGAGACCTTCGAGGTGTTCACGCCCGACGCCACCACCGTTCGTGGCGGGCGCTGTGTTTCCGTGCAGCCGTTGCCCGGAGTCACCGACCCGGTCGCCCAGTCTGCACAAGACGTTGCGCGACAGCGGCCTGCCCGACGTGGCCACCGGCACCTACGTGGTCTACGTAGTGCCGGAGACGACGCCTGCGGACGCCGTCGCCCAAGCCGCCGCCAAGAGCCTTGCCAACGCGGTCGTGCAGCGGGTCCTGGTCGACGACACTCCGCGCGAGCTGCCCGGCCCGGGCGGCGGTGCCGACCTGCGCGTGCAAGACGTCCCGCTGCTGGGTCTCGATGTCGAGGCACTGGCACGGCTCAGCAGGGATGGCGGCCTGGCGCTCGATCCGACCGAGATGCAGGCAGTGCAAGCGCACTTCGCGGTTCTCGGTCGCGAGCCGCGCCGCATCGAACTCGAGACCATCGCCCAGACCTGGAGCGAGCACTGCAAGCACAAGACCCTGACCGGTCGCATCCGCTACGAAGGCGAGGTCGTCGACAACCTGCTGCGGCAGACGATCGCGCACGTCACCCACACGCTGCAACGCGACTTCTGCTTGTCGGTGTTCGAAGACAACGCCGGGGTCATCGTCTTCGACGACGAGGACGCGGTGTGCATCAAGGTCGAGACCCACAACCACCCTTCTGCCATCGAGCCTTTCGGCGGCGCCGGCACCGGCGTCGGTGGCGTCATCCGCGACGTGCTCGGCACGGGTCTCGCCGCGCGGCCCATCTGCAGCACCGACGTGTTCTGCGTCGGCTCCCCCACCATGCCGAGCGAGGCGGTGCCGAAGGGCTGCCTGCCACCCCTGCAGGTCCTGCGCGGCGTCGTCGCCGGCGTGCGTGACTACGGCAATCCGATGGGCATCCCCACCGTGAACGGCGCCGTGCACTTCGACGACGACTTCGTCGGCAACCCCCTGGTCTACGTCGGAACCGTCGGCATCCTGCCGCGCGACCGGATCGGCAAGCGCGCCCGACCGGGCGATGCCATCGTCGCCGTGGGTGGTCGCACCGGACGCGACGGCATCCACGGCGCCACGTTCTCGTCGCTGGAGCTGCACACCGACAGCGAGTCGACCAGCAGCGGTGCCGTCCAGATCGGCGACCCCATCACCGAACGCAGGGTGATGGACGCGGTGCTGCGCGCGCGACGAGGCGTTGTTCACCGCCATCACCGACTGCGGCGCCGGCGGCTCTCGTCGGCCATCGGCGAGGTAGCCGAGGCTCCCGGCGTGGTGCACCTCGACGCGCGCCGCTGCAATACGACCGCCCCTGCAGAATCTGGATCAGCGAAGCGCAGACGCATGGTCCTGGCCGTGCCGCCAAACAACCTGGCCCGCCTGCTGCTGCAGATCTGCGCCGAGGAGGACGTCGAGGCCGTGACGCTGGGCGAGTTCAACCCAGCACCGGGCGAAGGTTGTCGCTGCAGCACGACGGTGTCGTCCACGGCGACATCGATCTGCACTTCCTGCGCAAGGGTCTGCCCGTGCGCGAGCGCCAGGCCCGATGGCGGCCGCCCGACTTGCACGACCCCGACGTGCCGGAGCCTCGCGACCTGGGTGCGGTGCTGCTGCAGCTCCTGGCCGACCCCAACATCGCCAGCAAGGAGTGGATCGTCCGCCAGTACGACCACGAGGTCCAAGCCGCCAGCGCTGGCAAACCGTTGTGCGGAGTGTGCAAGGACGGCCCCGCCGACGCGGCAGTGCTGGCGCCCAAGCTCGGCTCACGACGCGGCCTGGTGCTGGCTTGCGGGCTGAACCCCCGCTACTCCAAGATCGACCCGGCGGCGATGGCCGAATGCGCGCTGGACGAGGCGATGCGCAACCTCGTCGCCGCCGGCGGTGACCCCGAGAACACCGCCGTGCTCGACAACTACTGCTGGGGCAACACGGGCCGTGAGGACCAGCTCGGCGGCCTGGTGCGTGCCAGCTTCGCGCTCCGGGACCTGGCCCTGGTGCTGCGCACACCCTTCGTCTCCGGCAAGGACTCGCTCAACAACGAGTTCCGCGACGGCGAGCGCACCATCGCCATCCCCGGCTGCATCCTGGTGACGGCGCTGTCGGTGATTCCCGACGTCGCCCGCACCCTCACCACCGACCTCAAGCGCGCCGGCAACCTGCTGGTGTTGGTCGGCAGCACGAAGCGCGAGCTCGGTGGATCGGCCTACTGGAAGGCTCTCGGCCATCTCGGCGCCTCGGTGCCGCGCGTCGACGCCGCGCAGGCGAAGAAGAACCTCGACATGGTGGCGCGGGCGATCGCGGCGCGCGCCGTGCGCAGCGCCCACGACCTCAGCGAAGGCGGGCTGCTCGTCGCCGCCGCCGAGATGGCGATCGGCGGCCGCCTCGGTTTCGAACTCGACCTCGCCGCCGTGCCCACCTCCGGCATGCCGGGAGAGGCGACAGCGGCCGACGCCGCGCTCCGTCCGGACGAAGTCGCATTCAGCGAGTCGCAGAGCCGGTTCCTCCTCGAGGTCGAACCCGATCGCCTCGAAGACTTGCGCGTCAACCTGTTCGAGGTTCCGTGGGCGGTGGTCGGGCGCGTCACCAACGAACGCACCTTGGTGATCCAGAGGCAAGGGCACGACCTCGCGCGCGTCGACCTCGACGCAGCGGTGGCGGCCTGGAAGCAGCCCCTCGATCTCGATGGCACCCTGACCGAGAGCCGGCGATGAACACGCCCCACGTGCTGGTCTTGCGAGCCCCGGGCATCAACTGCGAGCGTGAGACACTCGATGCGTTCGCGCGCGTCGGCGCTCGTCCGGAGTTCGTGCACGTCAAGCGCCTGCTCGGCGAGCCGGAGCTTCTGACGCGTGCCGCCATTCTCGTCTTCCCGGGCGGCTTCGCCTACGGCGACGACATCGCCGCTGGCCGCGTGCTGGCCACCGAGCTGCGCGCCCGCCTCGGCGATCGGCTGCTCGCCTTCGTCGACGGAGGCGGCCTCGTGCTCGGCATCTGCAACGGCTTCCAGGCGCTGGTGCGCCTCGGCCTCCTGCCGCGCATGAGCGGCGAGCTGCGCCAGGAAGTGACGTTGACCTACAACCTGAGCAACCACTACGAATGCCGCTGGGTCACGCTGCGCAGCTGCCAGAGCCGCTGTGTCTTCGTGCCCGACGGGTGGACCATGCGCTGCCCGGCGGCGCACGGCGAAGGCTTGCTGCTCACGAGCGACGCCCAACAGCGCTCGATGCTGGCGCACGAGGGCTACGTCGTCTTCCGCTACGTCGACGGCCAAGGCCACGCCACCGAGGCATACCCCGCCAACCCCAACGGCAGCCCCGACGGCATCGCCGGACTCACCGACCTCTCCGGCCGCGTGCTGGGTCTGATGCCGCACCCCGACCGCGCCTACCTGCCGCACCACATGCCCGACTGGCAGCGGCACGGCCTGGCTCCGGCCGGTGACGGGCTCGTCCTGTTCGAGTCGATGGTGAAGGCGGCCAACGTCTGAGACGGCGCTGGCGCCTCACGGCCCCTCAAGGCCTGAGAGAATCCTCTCGAAGGCTGCGCGGCCGCGTAGGCGGCCGCCAATCGGGATTCTGAGAGGCCGTATCCTGATTGTCTTCTCGGCCTCTGAGCGCTGCCGGCGGCCGCAACCCAAAGGGTTGATGTCGGCGCAGCGCCGACCAGAGGGGGCCGCCGGCGCTGTTGTTGCTTGGAGCTTCCAGGGCTGCTCGGGCGTGGCCTGGTCAGCTCTGTGGCAACGGAACAACACGGCCGAACTCGCGCCCGCCGCGACGATTCGCAGCCCTTGCAGCTCAGTCCCGCTCGCGGAAGTCGCTCGACTTGATGTCGTAGCGCTGCATCAGCTTCTGGAACGCCGAGCGTGACATGCCGGCTTGCTGCGCGCTGTGCGTCACGTTGCCGTCGTGGCGTCGCAGCAAGGCCGTCACGTAGTTGATCTCGATGGCGGCGATCTTGCGCGCCTTCATCACCTGGAAGCTCTCCTGCGTGGCGACCACCTCGCCGAGATCGCGTTCGCCCCGAGCGACCTCCTCGGGCAGATCGTCCAGGCCGATCTGCGGCCCGCGGGCGAGCGTCGCCGCCCGCTCGATGGCGTTGCGCAGCTGCCGCACGTTGCCTGGCCAGTGATGGGCCGACAGGGCCGTCATCGCTTCGGTCGAACAGGAGAGCGGTCCGCCCGGACGCTCGGCACCGAACTCCTCGAGGAAGCGGCCGACGATCGGCTCGACGTCTTCGGGGCGGTCGCGCAGCGGCGGCACTTCGATGCGGACCACGTCGAGGCGGTAGAAGAGGTCCTCGCGAAAGCGCCCCGCTTCCACCTCGCGGTCCAGGGCTCGATTGGTCGCGCACACCAAGCGCACGTCGAGCGAGCGGTACGCATTGTCGCCGACCCGGCGAATCTGACGCTCCTGCAGCGCACGCAGCAGCTTCGGTTGGAAACTCCCCGGCAGTTCGCCGACCTCGTCCAGGAACAAAGTGCCGCCGTCCGCGACCTCGAACAACCCGACCGTGGTCGTCGTCGCGCCGCTGAACGCCCCCTTCACCCGGCCGAACAACTCGCTCTCGAACAAGCTCTCGGGGATGGCCGCGCACTCGACCGGCACGAAGGCACGCTCGTGGCGCCGGCTGCACTCGTGCAAGTGTCGCGCGAGCACCTCCTTGCCCGTGCCGCTCTCGCCGAGGATCAGGACCGACGCGTCCGTGCGCGCCGCCCGCTCGATCATCTCCACCGCCTTGCCGTAGAGCTCGGAGCGGTACACGAGGCGCGTGCGCGCCTCGGCACTGGGGCGACGGCCGCGGCGGAGCAGGGCCTTCTCGACACGATCCATGAGGTCGCGCTCGCCGAAGGGCTTGGTGACGTAGTCGAAGGCGCCGCGCTTGATCGCCGAGACCGCGGTCTCGATGTCGGGATAGCCCGTGATGAGTAGTACCTCGATGTCGGGATCGCGCGACTTGACCGCATCGAGCAGACCGAGCCCGGACATCCGCGGCATGCGAAGGTCGGTGATCACCACGTCGAACCGAGACCGGTCGAGCAGCTCGAGAGCCTCGTCACCGGAGCCGGCGACCGTGGCGCGCAAGCCGGCCCGCTCGACGAAGAAGGCGCACGACTCCGCCAGGTCGCGCTCGTCATCGACGATGAGCACCCGCGCGCGCCCCGCGTCGACGATCACGGCTGCCGTCCTCGACGCTGCGGCGCACAGACCTTGCCGGTGCGGGCGTGCTCGGCGCAGACTCCGTACAGGCGCAGGCTGTGCGACTGGATCTCGAACCCGAGTCGCTTGGCCACCGCTTCCTGGCGACGCTCGAGCGCGGGGTCGATGAACTCGAGGATCGCCCCGCATGCCGTGCACAGGAGATGATCGTGGTGGTCGTGCCCCAGCACGTGCTCGTAGCGCTTGCCGCCGTTGCCGAGTTCGAGAGCTTCGACGAAGCCCGCGCCCTCCAGCATGGCGAGCGTACGGTAGACCGTGGCCCGCGAGACCGCGCGGTCCTCGCGCCGGCACCACTCCAGCAATTCGTCGGCCGAGAAGTGCGCGTGGGTGGCGCAGGCGACACGAGCGATGAGCCGGCGTTGGTTCGTCCAGCGCAGGCCCCGAGCTCGCATGTGGCGCTCGATGACATCGACCTCGCGTTGGGCGGGGTCGCTCATCGCCGGATCGGGCTCGGGCAGAGGTCGCATCGGCGGGGGAGATGTTAGCCCATCGGGCACTCGGGTCCTCCGGCGGTGCGCGCCACGGCCGTCCCGTCAGGTGGCGGCGATGTCGCGGCGGTAGTGCATGCCCTGGAACTCGATCTTGGCCAGCTCGGTGTAGGCCCGCGCACGCGCCTCTTCCAGCGTGGTACCCAGCGCCGTCACCGACAGGACGCGGCCGCCCGCCGTGACGACGTCGCCTCCGCGCCGGGCGGTGCCGGAGTGGAACACCTGCAGGTCCGGGCCCTGCTGCACGCTGGCGAGGCCGTGGATCGGCAAGCCCTTGGGGTACTCACCGGGGTAACCCTCACTCACCGCCATCACGCACAGCGCGACTCGCGCGTCCCACTGCGGCGCTTCGAGCGTATCGAGCTTGCCCTCGATGGTCGCCAGGAGGTAGGGAACCAGATCCGACCGCAGCCGCAACATGAGCGGCTGGGTCTCCGGGTCGCCGAGCCGCGCGTTGAACTCGAGGACACGCGGCCCCGCCGACGTGAGCATCAGCCCGGCGTACAAGAAGCCGCGGAACGTGCGCTCCTCGAGGTTCAGCCCGTGCACAGCCGGAATCAGCACGTGGTTCTCGATCTGCCGCAAGGTGCGCCCACCGACGCTGGCCACCGGACTGAAGGATCCCATGCCGCCCGTATTCGGTCCCTCGTCGCCGTCGAACACCGCCTTGTGGTCGCGCGCCGGTTCGAGCGGCACGATCGTGCGCCCGTCGGTGAGCGCGATCACCGACAACTCCGGACCGCTGATCATCTCCTCGAAGACCACGGTACTTCCAGCGGCGCCGAAACGATGCTGCTCCATCATCTCCTTCACCGCACGCCGGGCGGCCGCGTTGTCCTGGGCCTTCACCACGCCCTTGCCTGCAGCCAGGCCGGAGGCCTTGACCACGATCGGGCCATCCGGACGGTTCTCGAGGAACCCCATGGCCTCTGCCGCCTCGCCGAACGTCCACGACGTCGGCGACGGGATGCGGTGCCGCCGGCAGATGCCGCGCGCGAACGCCTTGCTACCCTCGATCTCCGCCGCCTTCTTCGTCGGACCGAACACGCGTATCGATGCCGCCTGAAGACGATCGACCAGGCCGGCGCACAGTGGCTCTTCCGGCCCGACCACCACGAGGTCGATGCGCTCGTCCGTGGCGAAGGCACGCAGGCCGTCCAGGTTGTTGGCCGCGATGTCGACGCACTCGACTCCCGAGGCAGCGATGCCTGCGTTGCCCGGCGCGCAGTACACCTGCCGCACCAACGGGGACTGCCCGATCTTCCAGCACAGCGCGTGCTCGCGACCGCCACCGCCGACGACGAGGACCTTCATGAGTCCTTAAGGGTCGCGGAACACGGCAGCCCGCGCAACGGTCTCCTGCCGGTCCGCGCCGCCGAAGCGGGGACGCCGCTCGCGGCGGGGTCGGCGAGCCGACCCGCAGCGCGCCCAAGTCGGCGCGTGGCTTCACCGGCCCGCTTGCTTATCGTGCCCGGCATGTCTCGCCGTCTCCGTCTCGCGATCCTGGTGACCGGGAGCGTCGTCGCCGGCCTGCTCCTGGCGGAGCTGGTCGTTCGCGTCTTCCTGCCGCAGCCGCAGAGCTGGATGAACATCTACCGCAGCCACCCTTCGCAACCGATGTTCGCGGTCGCGGCCCACGTCGACGAGGTGGCGGACACCGGCGAGACACGGTGGCACGTGCGCACCGACCACGAAGGGCTGCGCCTGCGCAGCGACGGTGCGCGTGCCGGTGGCGACGGACCGCAGATCGTCCTGCTCGGCGACTCGTTCACCTTCGGCTACGGCGTCGACTGCGAGCAGTCCTTCGCCGGGTTGTTGGAACAACGGCTCTCGCCGCGGGCACGCGTCGTCAACGCCGGGCAACCCGGCTACGGCCCGAAGCAGGAGCTGATGATGATGCAGCACCTGCTGTCCGTCGGCGTGGAGCCCGCGCACGTCGTGCTGGTGATCTACGCCGGCAACGACGTGCTCGACGCCATCCTGCCGACGGACCGACCCGTGCGAGACGGCTCGATCGACGAACCACCCGGCTGGCGGGAGCGGTTGCAGCAGCACTCGCACCTCTATCGCGTCGCGGCGCGTGCCTACCACCGTTGGTTCAAGCGCACGCCCCATTTCATCCACGACTGGCGCGAGCTGATGCGGCCGGCGACGTGGCAGGAGTCGGACCTCCGAGTCGGCATGGACAACATGCGCGCCGCTCTCGCGGAGCTGCGCGATCTCTGCCGCAGCAAGCACGCGAGCCTGCACGCGGTCGTGCTTCCCCCCGCTGCCGCCGTCGATGCCTGCGGGCACCGGCCGAACGCCAACGATCCCACGCTTCAGTACGAGTTGCCGGTGCGGATGATGATGAGCCTGCTCGCCGACCTCGAAGTGCCCGCGCACGACCTCACGCCGGCTCTGGCGCCTCTCGGGTCGAGCGGTGCCTTCCTCCCGTTCGATGGCCACCTATCGCCAGCCGGACACGCGGCCGTGGCCGAAGCGATGCAGGCGGCGATCGACGTGTTGCGTTCGTGAAGCGTCCGATAAAAAAGCCGAGCCGCGATCGCCCATGCCACGATCGCGGCTCGACCCGGCCGAAGCCGGTTCACACCTCACTTCTCTCTCGTCCTCTCGCGCGCCCGCTCGAGGACACGTTCGAGGACGCATGCAGCTTAGCAAACCCGGTGCCGTCTGCGAGTCCCCTCTTTCGCTCACCCGACACATTGTCATAACCTCGTGAAGATCATGGGTCTAGGACGGCGACGTGGCGGCGACGCGGCCCGGCCGAACGGTCACGGATGTCGACACGCCGTCGAGAATCCGCGCACAGAAGGCTGAACGGCCCCCCGACTCGGCCCACCGCATCGCCATGTCGGTTCGGATCAAGGTCATCACCTACAACCTGCACAAGGGAGTCGGACGCTACGGTCGAAACGCCCTGGCGGGTGCCATCGATGCGCTGCACGCGCGCCAGCCCGATGTCCTCGCCTGCCAGGAAGTGTTCCACCCGCCGGCCGGGGAGACCGGCCAGAGCGAGGTCATCCGTTCGCACCTCGGCCACGTTCACGTCTTCGGTCCGAACGCGTTCTACCGTCGCGGCTGCCACGGCAACGCGACCTTCACGTCGTTCACGGTCACCAGCCACCGCAACATCGACGCCACGGAGTCGTACTTCGAGCGACGTGGCATCCTGCGCACTCGCTTGCAGCACGTGCACGGCGACCTCGAGTTGCTCAACGTGCACTTCAGCCTGACGCGCGGGCAGCGTCGCCGGCAGTGGGCCAAGCTGTTCGCAACGATCCAGGAAGCCGGCGACACCCCCATCGTGGTGTGCGGTGACTTCAACGACTGGAGCGGCGACCTCGACCGACTGGCACTGTCGACCGGCGTCGTGCACAACGCGCTGTGGACCCTACCCAAGCCGGCGCGACGTACCTTTCCCAGCCGCCGCCCGATGCTGGCGCTGGACCGTGTCTACTTTCGCGGGCTGCGCCTGCAGTCCGTCACCGTCCTCGACGGCGAGCCATGGAGCGATCTGTCCGACCACTTGCCGGTCGAAGCCGTGTTCGCCGACGCACCCAGCTATCCCTGACTCCAGTCGCGGAACGAACGGGCCGCGAGAGTCGACCCTCCGCCACGGCGCGACGTGTCTCTCGCCGCCCCGACGGCCCGCAACCGGCCGCGAGCCCCGCCTCAGCGATACCACTGCCGCTGGCCGGTCGCCTCGAGCACCGCGCGCCACAGGGCGCCGTTGGGATCGATCTGCTTGCGCTTCTCGACGGCCCGTGCGATCGGTACGTGCGTGAAGCGTTGGTTCCAGTAACCGACCACCATGTCCGTCCGGCCGCTCATCCCGGCGTGCACGGCTTGCTGCGACAGGCGCAGGCAGTACTCAGCGTCGACCGCGGCGGGCGCCTGGCTGCGGATGACGTAGCTCGGATCGAAGTAGCGCACGTTCAGGGGTCGTCCCAGGCCGGCGAAATGGCTGCGGATCCGCTCGCGCAGGAACAACCCGTTGTCGACCAGCTTCACGTTCCCCGAGGCATCGCGCTCGATGTGCTGAGGATCCTGCAGCACGTCCTGTAGCGCGCCTTCGGCGACGACGACCACCGCGTGCCGGCGCGCCTGCAGGCGCAGGTCGAGCGCGCGCAACAGCCCGTGGTCGCCATCGAGATGCACGGCGACCTCGGGGACCATACAGAAGTTGACGTCGTTGCTCGCCAGGCTCGCGTGCGCGGCGATGAAGCCCGAGTGCCTTCCCATCAGCCGCACCAGACCGATCCCGTCGAGGACCCCCTTCGCCTCGCTGTGCGCTGCGGCGATCACCAGACGCGCGTGCTCGACGGCGGTCGCGAAACCGAAGCTGCGCTCGATCCACGACAGATCGTTGTCGATGGTCTTGGGGATGCCGATGACGGCGAGGCGCAGGTGCCGCCGCATCGCCTCGCGCGCGATCGCCGAGGCGCCCCGCAAGGTGCCGTCGCCGCCGACGGCGAACAACACCGAGACCTTGTCGCGCGCCAGGGTGTCGACCATCTCGCCGACGTCTTGGGGCCCGCGGGAGGTGCCGAGCAGAGTGCCCCCGTGCTCGTGGATCCCTTGCACGCGCTCGGGGTCCAGCTCCATCGCCGGCTCCGGCGGCCGCCCGCTCAAGCCGGCGAAGCCGTACTGGAAGCCGAGAATGCGGCGCACGCCGTAGCCGTGCCACAAGGTCAGCACGACGCTGCGGATGACGTTGTTGAGGCCGGGGCAGAGGCCGCCGCAGGTGACGATGCCACAGGTGATCGAGGCCCCGTCGAAGTAGACCTTGGCTCTCGGGCCGGCCCGCTCGAGAGTGGGAACGGCCTCCAGCCCCCCACCGGTCGCCAGAGCGCGCGACAGGGCCTCGGCATCGGAGACCGCGACGACGCGAGTGTCCTCGACCAGGAAGTTCTCGGCGGAGAAGCGGGCGGTGAGCGGCGAGATCAGCGCCGGCGGACCCAGCCGCGTGATCCGGAAGGAGTCGGAGACCGTTGCCATCGGCGGCGCTTACGATGCTGCGGCCGCGACCCGGTTGAAAGAGCCCACCGGACACGGACTTTGAAAGGACCATGTCCACCTCTCCGGAACTCCGATCGGCGGCGACCGACTCCACCGCCGCCCGCGCCCTGGCCGCCGCCGGCGACGCCGAGTCCGCCCGCGACGTCAGCGCCCTCGACACGGCCGCCGCCGCGGCGCAGAAACGGCTGGCGCGCACCCGCAGCGGCCTGGTCGAGCGCCTGATCTACGGGCCGCCACCGCCCACCCGCGAGTTGGAGTCCGGCGCCCGCCTGACGGCGGCGACCACGACGCCCGACCCGACGCTGGCCGCGGCGCTAGCCTGCCTGCAGCGCGGCGAAGCGTTCACCGCCGACGGCAAGCTCTCGACCGCGTTGCGCGCGGCGGTGGCCGACGGCAAGGGCTACGGCTTCACGGTTCCGGTCGAGTTCGGTGGCCGCGGCAGCGGCTACGGCGAGCTTGCCGTCGTCGAGGAGGAACTCGCGGCGCACGGGCTCGGCGCACTGGCGGTCGAGATCTCCGGCGAGCTCACCATCGGTGCCGGCTCGCTCCTGGCCTACGGCACCGACTCCCAGCGCCGCACCTACCTGCCGATGATCGCGCAAGGGCGCCTCATCGGCTTCGCGCTCACCGAGGTCGGCGTCGGCGTCAACGCCAAGAAGGTACGGGCCTACGTCGAGCCCGACCCCGACGGCGGCTACCGCCTCTTCGCCACCGATGACCGCAACAAGCTGTGGATCACCAACGCCGCCCACGGGGCCCTGGCCGGCGTCGTGGCGCGAATCGGCAAGTCCGGCAAGGAGGTCGGGCTCTTCGTGGTCGAGCTCCCGGAAGAGGACGTCGAGCGTGGGACGAACGGCCGCGACTTCGGCTTCGTGCTCGCCAACTCCGGCGTCGACGCATTCCAGCCGAACTTCAACGCGCGGATCGCCTTCGACAACTTCCCCATCCCGGCGCAGAACCGCATCGAGGCCGACGGGGTCGAAGTGCTCTTCTATTGCCTGCGCATGGGCCGATGCATGCTGGCGGCGATGTCGGCCGGCTACCAGCGGATGTTCGCCGCCGACGCGGCGCACTACGCGCGCAGCCGTGACGGCGTCGGCGGCTCGGTGGTCAAGCACGAGCTGCCGCGCCTGGCGCTCGGCAAGATGCTGGGCGGTGCGCTGCAGGCTCGAGCCCTGTCGCACCTGTCGCTGCAACAGGACGCCGAGGGTGTCGACCTCGCCGGACTGCGCGACCTCACCAAGTCCGCCGCCGCCGGCACGGCTCTCGAATCGATGATCGCCTGCGAGCGGGTGCTCGGCGGCCGCAGCTTCGACCGCGGCGCACGCGTCAACGCCGCACGCGCCAACATGCACGTGTTCGGAGTCGTCGAGGGCGAGGACGACCTGATCCTCATGGGCATGGTGAAGGACGTCACCGCCAAGTTCACCGACCGCTACCTGGCCGGCCTGCTCGGCGTCATCCAGTCGATCAACGTGGACGCCGACGGCAAGCCGCTGCCCAAGGACCGACTCATCCTGCGCATCGGCCCCGCCACCGTGCTGCGCTTTCCCGGACGAAGCCTGAGGGCCACGCTGCGTCTGCTCGCGCAGCCCGGCTTCTGGCGCCTCGCGGGCTGGGTAGTCGGCAATGCGGCACTCGATCTCGTGCGCGCGCCGCTGCGGCTCGTCCCGACCGCATGGCTGCCACGCTACGCAGCACTGCCGCAGGTGCTGCGCCCCTTCGCACGCTTCGCCGAAGCGCGGCTGCGGCGCGCACGCTGGACCTACCTGGGGATCAACCTCTGGTTCCAGCTCGAGCTCACGCGCGCCCAGATCCCGTTGCAGCGTTTCGGCAAGGTGCTCGAGCACCTGACATCCATGCTCGCGCTGTGCTGGCACGCGCGCGGGCACGACGCGACCGAGCAGCGTGTCGCGGCCCTGCAGTGCTCGCTTCTGCGCGAGAAGGTGCACGGCATCCGCCTGCTCGGTGGCCTGCTGGCGATGGAACGGACCCGCCGCCTGGTGGCCGCGGTCGGCGCGGACCTCGAACAGGACACGAGTTCGTTGCTGGCGAGCGTCCCACCGCAGCCGTACGCGCATCCGTTCGGCGCCAAGGCCAACTGACCGCCAGAGTTCGCGCGGCAGGGAGGAAGGACCCGGCACACGGATTGCCAAGTCGCGGTGCCCTTGCGTTTTCCCATCCGCCGAAGCTAGCGGCGGCACCACCTCATTTCCGATGCTCCAGTCGCCCTTCGTCCGAGGGTTGCTCGTCGCTCTCGCCTGCGCCTTCCTGCTGGCGCGGGACTTCGTCACCACCGGAACGGCGGCGCGAGAAGTCCCCGTGGCACTGGTCTCTCCCGCACGCCACGCGGCTCCCAGCGAGGCCCTGCCCCTCACCGCCAACGTCGGCCAGTGGAGCACCGGCACGATCGCCCTCGCTCGCCTCGGTTGCGTGACCGCCTACCTGCACCCCTCGGGGTGGACCACCGCCATGCGAGCGGAGTCTCCGTCGACACGCCGACGCACGGAGTCGGGCACCCGCCAGGCGTTGTGGACAAGCGAACGCTACGGCGTATCGCGCGTGACCATCGTCGAAGCCCGGCCCGACGCGGCTCCTGAGTTCGAGGATCCCTTGCCGGGAGCTGTGTCGCTGGCGTCGGGCTACGGCGCGCACGATTGGCACCGTGACATCCCGACCTACCGGATCACCCGCGTGCGCGCCGTGCGACCTGGCGTCGACCTCGAGGTGGCGACCGACGCCAGTTCGCTGACCTGGACGTTCGTCCACGGCGAACGCAGTGACGTCGCCAACACGCGCCTGTTCGTGCAAGGGGCGCAGCGCGTGCGGGTCACGCCCACAGGCCGACTCGAGATCCGCACCGCTGCCGGCACCCAGCACTACGACGCGCCCACGGCGTCGCGCGACGGGCAGGCGTTGCGCTGCCGGTTCGTCATGCACGGCACGTTCACCGTCGGCTTCCAGATCACCGAGCCGGCCGCTTCGCACAGCGGCCCCACGGTCGTGCGCTTCGCTCTGCCCGGCGAGCCCGAGGTTGGCGATGGCAACCCCTCCCTGCTTCCCTGGGACGATCCACGCTGGCCGCGCGTGCTCGATCCATCCGGGCAGTGGGTCGTCGCCGGGCTCGCGTCGCCGTCCACCTGCCCTGATCTGCCCGCCGATCCGGACGAGTTGGTCTCACTTCCCACCGAGACCTTCGTCGCCCGCCTCTCCGCCGCCAACCGCAAGCAACGCCTCGCCACGTCGGTGACCTACCTGCACCGACCAGACGCCGCGTCCTTCGCCAGCGTCGCGATCGACGGCCGTGGCCGTGCCGCGTTGCGTGGTTGCTTCGACGGCACCCCGGACACCGAGACGACGTTGCTCTGCCTCGACCTGAGCCGCCCCGGCGCCGAGGCGTTGACCTTCCAGCACCCGGCCCTGGGGACACACTGAAGGCCGAACGCGTGCCCGGCGCAGAGCTGCGGCGCGACTTCCGTGCGTCGTCCGAGAATGGTCTCGTGCCCGTGCCGCTCCGGCAGCGTTTCCTCGAGGGCCGGTGGATCGCTTCGCACTCGGCGGGCACAGTCAGCGGCAGTTGCCCAACCGGAGATCTGCCCGTGACCGACGCCGAAACGCAGCTTGCCGGGTTCTTCGCGCGCTACGAGCCGGCGATCGCCAGGCTCGGGAAGGCGCTGCGCACCAAGCTCCGTGCCCGGCTCCCCGGTCTGTCGGAGATCGTCTACCTGTACGAGCGCCAGCGCTCGCTGGTGATCTCGTACTCGCCTACCGAGCACGGCTACCAAGCGGTGTGCACGCTGGCGCTGTACCCGGAGCAGGTGAAGCTCTTCTTCGCGCGCGGCCCCCTGTTGTCGAAGGCGGACCCGAACAAGCTGCTCCGAGGCACCGGCAAGATGGTGCGCTACGTGCCGATGGACAAGGCCGCAGACTTCGATCGCGCGGAGATCGAAGCGCTGATGGTCGCGGCACTGGGCCTCGCCAAGCTGCGTCCCGCGGCCGGTGGCGAGCGCGCGTTGATCATCAAGGCCGACGAGCAGAGGAAGCGCGCGACGCGCACGAGCAAGGCTGCAAGCCGAGCCTCCCCGACCCAGCGGAAGACAACCCAGCGGAAGACAACCCAGCGCCAGACAAGTCGGCCGAAGACGACGCGGCCCTGATCCCACCGTCGCCCGCGCCGCTGGCGCGTCGTCGGACCGGAGGACTTGCTGCTGGAGCGGGCCGCCGCGCCGCGGCGGTACGCGACACGCCCGAACCCTTGCCCGAACAGTTCTCGCGCCTACGGCGCGAGAAACTGGTCGGGGCGAGAGGATTTGAACCTCCGACCTCTGCGTCCCGAACGCAGCGCTCTACCAGGCTGAGCCACGCCCCGACCGGATCAGCCGTCGGCTGAAGGCGCGGGAACATACTTGGCGCGGCGACCAGGTCAAGTCGCTCGCCGAAGTTCGCCGCGTTTGCGGTTCCCCGGGCCGGCGCCGCTCGCTACGAACGGGACCGGCGTCCCTGCGGCCCACGCACATGCACGAGCAGGAAAGGAAGTCCCTTTTGGCCCCCGAGCTTCGCGAGCTCCTGCAAGAGGGGCGGGCGGAGGCCTTGCAGGACGTTCTCGGCGACCTGCACCCCGCCGACGCCGCGGAGCAGCTGGCCGGGCTCGCGACCGACGAGATCATCGGCATCTTCGGTCTCCTCGACCTCGACCTCACCAAGGACGTGTTCAGCTACCTCGCCCCCGACGTGCAGGAGGGCATCGTGCTCGGCGGCGGACGCGACATCGTCAAGGCCCTGATCTCGGCCCTGTCCTCCGACGACCGGGCCGAGTTCCTCGACCACCTGGACGAGCGCGTGCGCGATCAGGTCTTCCCGCTGCTGTCGCGCGTCGTGCGCGAAGACCTGGTGCACCGCGAACGCTTCGAGCCCAACCAGGTCGGCGCCTTCATGAGCACCGAGTACTGCGTGCTCGACCAGAAGATGAGGATCCCCGAGGCGATCGAGGCGGTGCGGCGACAGGCACCGAGCCGCGAGACGATCTACTACAGCTACGTCGTCGACTCGGAGGGCAAGCTCATCGGCTTCCTGTCGCTGCGCGACCTGCTCATCGCCCGGGCGCACCAGACCGTGGGCAGCATCATGAAGCAGAAGGCGGTGCTCTCGGTGCAGGTCGACGCGGACCAGAGCGAGGCGGCGCGGCTGATCCGTGAGTACGACCTGATCGCCGTGCCGGTGGTCGACGAGACCGGCAAGCTGGTCGGCCTGGTCACACATGACGACGCGGCGGACATCGGCCAAGAGGAGCACACCGAGGAAGTCGAGAAGATGGTCGGTGTGACCGGCGAGACCGAGGCCACCGGCTACATGGAGGAGTCGGTCCTCAGCCAGCTGCGCCGGCGCAGCCCGATGATCGTCTTTCTCGCCTGTTTCTGGTTCTTCACCGCCTCGGTCATCAAGAGCTTCGAGCACACCCTGGTGTCGCAGCCGGTGCTGTTGGCCCTGCTGCCGATGGTGATGGCGACCGGCGGCATGATCGGCTCGCAGGCCAGCTCCCTCATCATCCGTGGCCTGGCGATCGGCCACCTCTCGCCGCGTGAGCTGCCCATGGTGCTGTGGAAGGAACTGCGGGTGAGCGGCGGCACGGCCCTGGCGCTGAGCGGAGTGGCATTCGCGCAGGCCTGGGTGCTGGGGGGAAGCACCGTGCAGGAACTCATGCCGGTGGCGCTGGCCATCGCCGTGGCCATGGCGGTGGACGTGCTGTGTGCGGCCCTGTTCGGCGCGACCGTGCCCATCCTGGTCAAGGCCCTGCGCGGCGACCCGGCACTGTTCTCGGTACCGTCGGTGACCGCGCTGACCGATCTGTCGGGGGCGTCGATCTACATCATGGTCGTCACGGCCATGTTGCCGTGACCGGCGGGCCGGACGAAGCCGACCGCCGCAAGCGCCAGCGAACTGGCCGTCCGGATCAGGCCTCCGGCTCGGGCGGCTGAGGCGCTCCGGCCGACTCCGGGGGCTTGGTCTCCGGGGACTGGATCTCCGGTGGATGGGCCTCCGGTGGATGAGACGACTCGGCCGGGTGCGACTCCGGGCCAACGGAGTTCGAAGGAGGCGTCTCGGGCGCCTCCTCGGCCACGCCCGGCTGCGCAGCCGGGAGGGCACCCGAAGCCGGCGGCTCGCTGGCTCCCGGGGCACGCGGCCTGGCATCGGTGTCCGCCGCTTCGACCGCGCCTGCCTCCTCCGCGCGGCGCAGGCGCTCGCGTAGGTGCATGCGAAACTCGCCGCGCTCCTCCGGGTCGGCTTGACGCCAGCGCCCTTGGGTCGTGCGCTTGCTCACGTTGGCCTGGCTCATCACCACCGACGTCACGTGTTTGGCGTCGGGGGTGAACACGTGCACTCGGTGCTTGGGCCCCACCACGACGATGGTGCCCTGCGAGTCGTCGAACAACAGGTCGCCGTCCTTCACGTTGGTGGCATCCTCGCTCGCCTTCGGAGTCGGCCGCTGCCCCTCCTCGGCGCGCTGGGTGGCGTGATGCGTGCGCCGGTCCAAACGCCGCGAGCGGCCGACGATCTGGCGGACCAGGTCTTGCAGCAGCGGCGCCACGAACTCCTCCTCGTCGGTGCGGTCGCCGTTCTTGGCCTTGCCGGCCAGCTGCAGCGCAGCCTCGTCGAGGCGGCGCTGGAACCGGTGCAACATCTGCGGCACGGTCGGGTCGGCGATGTCGAGCACGTCGACGGCGCCGACGACGTGCAGGCGCAGGCGTGGCGTGCCGTCCAGCGTGGTGCCGCGCAGGATCTGGAACGAGAACGCCGCCTTGTGGTCGGCATTGAGGACCGGGAACAGGCCGGCGTTGACCTGGCCGAGGATGTGGTAGACCGGCGACGCCTTGCCGAACTCGGCGAGCTGCGCCGTGCGCAGCACCCGGCCCTGGGTGACGTAGGCGAGAATCACATCCCTGCCTGCCAGCAGGTCGTCGAGCGCCGGATCCTTGCGCTCGATGGCCAGCGTCACGAAGTCGACGAAGGACGGACGGCCGGTGCTGGAGTAGCCATCGAAGACCTCGCGCGGTCCCCGGGGCCGCGAGGTCTCCGCCGTCGCCGACTCGCTGAAGTAGCAGTAGACCGACCCCGGCACCAACGCCCGGTCGTGCTCGCGCACCTCGCGCACACGCTTGAGGACTTGCTCGATCGCCTCGTTGGCCGCGACCGCGCCGTCACGGCGAGCGTCCAGGGGCACGCGCAGGGTCAGGTCGACGAAACGAGGCCAGCTGAGGAAGTCCACACCTTCGGCCCGCAGCAGGCTCTCGGCCATCGCCGACAACTCGCTGATCGCCAGCACCGCCGAGTGGCCCGGCCGGCGCCGGCGGCGCCCCGCACCGCGGTCGCCGCCACGGTCGGAACCACGGTCGGGACCACGGTCGGGACCGACCGAGCGCTCACGGCGCGGCCGGCGGGCCTGCGGCGCTGCAGCCGTAGCGGCCTCGTCCGGGGCGGCGCCGCCTTCCTCGGGCTTCTTGCCGCGGCGGCGGCGACGACGCCGCTTCCGCCGCGGCTCGCCGCCGGACTCCGGACCACCGGACTCGCCGCTTTCGGGAGCCGAGGCCGCACGGTCCGACGGCGGTGTGCCTTCGCTGTCCGGCGTCGGGGGCGTCCCCCCCTCGATCGGACCGGATCGCTCCACGGAATCGGGCTGAGGCGTCGAGGCGTCGCTCACGAGTGCCATCTTGGAGCCACGCGGCCCACAGCCAATGCGGCGAGGGCGAATTTTTGCGCAGCGACCGGGCGTCGACCGACCACCGCCACCGACTCCTTCCGGCTCACGCTTGCCGCCGCGCCGCCGCGCGTCAAGCTAGGCGCCGACTCCCGGTTCCGTCATGAACAAGATCCACCCCTCCATCCTCAGCGCCGTCGGCGGCACCCCGGTCGTCGAACTGGCCCGCATCGGCCGCAACCTGCCATGCACGCTTCTCGGCAAGTGCGAGTTCATGAACCCGGGTGGCTCGGTGAAGGACCGCATCGGCGTGCGCATGCTGCTCGACGCCGAGGCAACGGGGCGCATCAAGCCCGGTGACACGCTCATCGAGCCCACCTCCGGCAACACGGGCATCGGCCTGGCCATGGCGGCCGCGGTGCGCGGCTACCGCATGATCATCACCATGCCGGAGAAGATGAGCCGCGAGAAGCAGGTGGTGCTGGAGGCGCTCGGCGCCGAGATCATCCGCACCCCCACCGAGGCGGCGTGGGACGCGCCGGAGAGCCACATCGGCGTCGCCAAGCGGCTGCACGAAGTGATCCCCAACAGCCACATCCTCGACCAGTACGGCAACCCCAGCAATCCGCGCGCACACGAGGACGGCACCGGGGTCGAGATCGTCGAGCAGACCGGCGGCAAGCTCGACGCGGTGGTGATGACCGCCGGCACCGGCGGCACGATCACCGGCGTGGCGCGCGCGGTGAAGAAGGCGATCCCCACCTGCAAGATCATCGGCGTCGACCCCGAGGGCTCGATCCTCGCCGGCCCGGGCCCGGTGCATTCGTACAAGGTGGAGGGAATCGGCTACGACTTCATCCCCGACGTGCTCGATCGCGGTCAGGTCGATCGCTGGATCAAGTCGAACGACCGCGACTCGTTCCGCGTCGCCCGGCAGCTGATCCGCCAGGAGGGCCTCCTGGTCGGCGGCTCCTCGGGAGCGGCCGCGTGGGCAGCGATGCAGGTGGCGAAGGACTTCGGCCCCGGGGCCCGCATCCTGGTGATCCTGCCGGACTCGATCCGCAACTACCTGACCAAGTTCGTCGACGACCGCTGGATGCGCGAAAACGGCTTCGACGACGCCGACTGGGGCGAGCACCGCATCGCCGAGATCCTGCGCGCGATGCCGCGCCGCGACGTCATCTGTGTCGACGTCGGCGACAAGCTCGGCGACGCGCTCAAGACCTTCCGTTCGCGCGGCATCTCCCAGATGCCGGTCACCGACCAGCAGAGGCTGGCAGGCATCATCACCGAGGCCGACGTGCTGCGCGTGCTGGTCGAGGGCCACGCCGACAACGACACCGCCATCGCCGAGGTCATGGAGCGCAAGGTGAGCACAGTGGCACCCGACGCCGAGTCCCGCGAGCTGCCGCGCATCTTCGAGCGTGGCGAGGTCGCCCTGGTCGTGGGACCCGAGCGCAACATCCTGGGCATCCTCACCAAGCTCGACCTCATCGAGTACCTGGCGAAGCGTCCGGAGCTTGGATCGCCAGCGTAGCGACCCGGCGTTCAGCGGTGGAGTCTGGCTCCATTCGCTGCAAGGCTGGAGCGAGGGCGACGACCTCGGTCGACCGCCCATCAGGACGTCGAGCGGCGCGCGACGCGCATGCGGTGTCTCCGCCAGCTACACCGAACGCGGCAGCCGCCAGCTCAACCAGGCGAGGACGAGACCCATGGGCGCGCCCAAGAACACGAAGACCGGCAGCGGCCCGCGCTGCTCGGGCGGGGCGACGACGAGCATGCGGAAAGTGACGATCGATGTCACGCCGAGCGCCAGGTAGCAGGCAGCGCCCAGGCGATCGATGGCAAAGCGCGGGCGCGGCGGCGCGAGTTGCAGCACGACCCAGACGGCGAGCAGCAACGTACACACGCCCGCGCAGAGGTTGACGGCGGTTGGCACGGACGCAGTCTAGGAGTCCGCGTCGCGGGAGCAGCCGCGGCCGACCCGTGAATGTCGGTTCAGGTGGTCCGGCTGAATCTCCCAGCAGGTTGGGCCACCTGTCGAGATTCGGTCGTGCCGAGTTGGGACAGGCGCGACTCCGCCGCGGAATCCCGTGACGCGCACCCCTCGGACAGAGGGGCTGGGCTTCTCGGCACCCTGTGCCGTGTCGGCGGCAGAGATCGGCGAGCGGCTCGGCCGTACGGAGGCTCGGCGCCGATGCCGGACTCAACGCCCAGCGAGCAACTCGCGCGCCAGAGCACGTGCCGCAACCGTGAGGCTCTGGCCGGGCGGCACCGTGCGCCCCACCTTGTCGTCCAGGCGCAGGGTGAAGCCGTCCCAGGTGAAGCGCAGCGCCAGTAGCGCGTTCGCTTCCGCCTCGAACTCGAAGCCGGCGCGCTCGCGCGCGAACACCGCCACTGCCGCGTCGGCCGCACCCAGCCCCACCAGCAGCGGCAGCTGGGCGATGCCGCCCACGTGCACCTTCTGCTGCCGGAGGCTCTCGGCGTCGAGCCGGCGCCCATCGCGTGCCAACAAGCCGTGTAGCACGCCGAGGTAGCGCGAACTCGTCGCGTTGCGCAGCCCCACCAGGTCGCCGTCGCGGCAAGCTCGATCGACGGCGCCGGCGGCCATGTTCACCAGCGCATGGGTACGCGACTCGACGCCCCACTCCTGCGGCAGTGAACGAGGCTGCGGCCGGTCGAGCCAGGGGAACGCGACGAGGCAGGCGCCCACCACAGCGCATGCACACACCAAGCCCGGCGGCGAAGACAGACGCATCCCACCGTTTGCATCGGTCGAACCGCCCCGCGGTCTTGATCTCCTGCCGTCTTCATACGATCGCGCCGAAACCTCGCTCGCCCAGCGGAAAGCGGGATGCCGCGGCGGTATGACTGACACCGACGGGACGGCGCCGCCCATGTCCGATCGCCTCTACTTCAAGCAGCTTCTCGCCGGCCGCGACTTCGCCCAGGCCGATCCGGTGGCGCGGCAGATGGTGAACTTCGTCTACCTGATCGGCGACCGCGAGAGCCGCCAAGTGGTCCTCGTCGATCCAGCCTACGCGGTCGGCGACCTGGTCGATCTCGCGGCCCGCGACGGAATGGACATCACCGGGGTGCTCGCCACGCACTACCACCCCGACCACATCGGCGGCGACCTGTTCGGGCACGGTGTGGAAGGCGTGCGTGAACTCCTCGAGCGCTGCCCGGTGAAGATCCACGCACAGCGCACCGAAGCGCCGTGGATCAAGAGGATGACCGGCTGCTCCGATTCGGACATCGCTCTGCACGACAGCGGCGACGTGGTCGCAGTCGGCGACGTGCGCATCCAACTCATCCACACGCCGGGACACACCCCGGGCAGCCAGTGTTTCCTGGTGGAGAATCGGCTGGTGGCCGGCGACACGCTCTTCCTGCAAGGCTGCGGCCGCACCGATCTACCCGGCGGCGATCCCAGCGAGATGTACCTGAGCCTGACGCAACGGCTGGCCAAGGTGCCCGACGACGCGCGCTTGTTCCCTGGCCACCTCTACTCGGAAGACGCGTCCGCGACCCTGGCGCAGACCCGGCGCACCAACTTCGTCTTCAAGCCGAAGACCGAAGAAGAGTGGCTGGCGACGTTCGGTCACTGAGCTGTAAGGGCTGCGAATC
>JAWKUN010000005.1:0-1235043 GCA_041398565.1 Planctomycetota bacterium
TTGCAGCTCAGAGGGCACGCGCGCACAGCCCGGCGTAGGTGTCGCGTGCCGCGTCCAACAGTGCGGCTGGCAGCGACCGCGTCTCGACGTCGTGTCCCGGCGCACGACGCAAGACCTCCGCGCGCTGGCGCAAGTCGTCTTGGTCGGCAACCCCGACCCTCTCACCCATGGCGTCGACGCACGCGCGAGTCGGCAGACGCTCGAAGGCCACGAACGCGACCTGAGGGTGTGGCGCCGCCGCCAGCAGCTGGCGATAGGCTGCGACCCAGTACTCCAACCAGAACACCAGACCCGCGGCCTCCTCGAGCGGGCGGTCGCCGAACCACCCGCCGAAGTCGATCGGCTTGAGGTTGCGCCCGAAGTCGAAGTGGCCGATGCCGCCCATGTAGCGCCGCGCGAAGGCATCGGCGTCGTGCATGGCGGCGAAGCGCAGATGCTGCCGCAGCAACGAGGCCGCGTGCTGCAAGGGCTCGCGGAACGCGACGAGCACGGTCGCGTCGGGCACCGCGTCGACGACGGCCGGCACGCGAGCGATGCTGCCGTTGTTCTTCGACACGTAACGCCGCGCCGGCTTGCCGCCACGGGCGCGCAAGGCCACCACCTTGCGCCGGTGCGTGGCGAAGAACTCGGTGAACTCCTCGTCACGACAGCTCGTCCACGGCGTGATCGTGCGCGCCCCGTAGTGCTGCGGCCAGAACGCGTGCCAGATCATCTCCTCGAACGCTTCGGGACTGTCGAGCGAGACCTCGATGCCGTCGCCGTGGGCTCGCTCGCGCGGCTGAGACGGGCGCTGGAACGGCCGCGACAACTTGTGCCACATCATCGGACAGAGCACGAAGGGCATGTCGCGGTACGTGTGCGCCGCGAACTCAGGACAACCGGCCAGCAGTTCGAGCAAGATCGTGGTTCCGGCACGCGGCAGAGCGGTGATCAAGACCGGCGCTGTGGCCTCGACCTTGGCGAGGTCACGCCGGAAGACTCGGTCCGCCAGGTCGGCGACGCCGATCTGGGCGCGGACGGTGGCAAACGCCAGCCGATGCAGGGCGCGGTCGATGCGCGAGTACCCGGAGTAGAAGCCGCTCACACCCGCCTCCGCCGCAAAGCGACCGCCGCCAGCAGCGCCACCACGGTCGCCGCGGCGAGGAAGGTCCAGCTCAGCGACAGGTCGAGCAGGGCCGCCGCGTCGACGACGCCGGCCCGGGCCAGCAGCCACAGGCCGCCGAGCGGCACGGCCAACGCCGCCGCCGTGCGCAGGGTGGACGACACGAACAAGGTCAGCAGGCGCCCGGCGTGCCGGCGCACCGCAGCCTCCTTGTCGGCCTCGGCGAGGTTGGGGTCGCGGATCGTCGCCACCGCGGCCCGGTTCTGCGCCAGCACCTCGCGCACCCGAGGCGTCACGCCGAACCGATCAGCGAGCACCACGAAGAGGACGACCGCCGCGAGCGCCGCCGCCCAGCTCACGCTTCTCCATGCGTCTGGACCGAGGTCGGGGTCGCCTGCCCTTGCCGCCCGCGCCGCCGGCGCAGGAGCCGCTTGATCGGGTACCAGACGAAGCCGAGCACGGCGAACACCACGGCCGCGAGCAGAGCCAGGAAGGAGCCGATGAGCGACAGGGCGCCGCCCGGTCCGATGTAGCCAAGCATGAGAGGAGTCGGAGGGAGGGGGTGGAAGGAAGGTCGCGGGAACGGAGTGGAACGCAATGGGCGGGGATGCGAAGGCGGTTCGAGAGACCTTCGCCGGCCAGGGCCAAGCCCGTCCGGGAAGTGGTCAACCGAGGGCGACGGTTACGCGCGGGCACGTCAGCGATTCCCCCGCCATCCCGCCACGTCGGCGGCCGTGTAGGGGTAGCGCGTGCCCTCCATCACCTCGGAGACCGACTTGCCGTCGGCGCTGCGCGCCTGGATCCACTCCCAAACGGTGCGCCCATTGCCGTCGATCTCGAACACACGCCCGGCCATCGGCTCGGTGATGAGCCAGTGCCCGTCGTCGAGGCGCTGCGTCTTGCCGCCGAGGTCGGAGTAGAAGGGGCGCGCCTCGCCCACCCGCGGCGTGCAGCCCGGGCAGTAGCGCACCACCACCTCGCCGGTGTGCGGCCGCAGTTCGAGCACGCGGCTGCCACCGAGGAACTGGCCGACCGGCGCACCATCGGGGTGGTTGTCGTACACGCTGATCCAACCGCCGCCGATGAAGTCGGGATCGTGCTGTCGCATGAAGGGGCGATCGACCCACCACTTCACGCGCGAGGTGGCGGGATCGAACACCAGCACCAGGTCGACGTCGCGCAGCGAGACCAGGAGGTCGCCGGCGGCGAACAACGGGTACTCGGGCGCCATCGCGCTCGACAGCGGTTCGACGTCGTTCAGGTGCAGCAGGTCGGTGCCGGTGCGCCCGCGCCGCCAGATCTGGTCCTCGAGATCGCTGGCGAAGAGCACGTCCAGCATGCTGATCTCGCGCAGCACCTCGCCGTCAGCAGACACCTGCAGAACCTGATCCTCGAGCAGCGGAGGCGAGAGGCCGGCCCAGCGCGGATACACCTCGGTGAGCGTGCTGCGCCACGCACCGGCGCACACCCAGAACGTCCCGTCCTCAGCCCGCGTCACCGAATGGTGCGTGCGCCGGTCAAGGCGCCACAACACCTCGCCGCGTGCGTTCATGCGCACCAGCCCCACGAACTCGACGCTGAACAGCACGTCGCCGTTGGGAAAGAGATAGCTGCCGTGGACGTAGCTGCGCGCGGGGTCGACCGTCTCCACCAACGGGTCGGTGTGGGCGGACTTCGGCCAGATCGAGCGAGCCACCGCCGGCCATTCCTGCATCACCTTGCCTTCCGTGTCGATCAGCCGCAACGCCGGCTGCCAGCCCTCGTCGCGCCAGAAGCCGGTCAGCAGGGTCGATCCGGGTACCGGAGTGCCCTCCGACGGACGCGCCACACCGGCCGACTCGTGACGTGCCGGCCGGAAGTGATGATCCGGCGCCGACGACGCGCGCAGCCAGGCGCGTCCTTGCTCGAGCGCGGTCGTGACGAACCGTGCGGGCGGCCAACCGAAGTGCCCGGTGAGCAGGCCGTACAGGAACACCAGGAAGACGGCTGCCAGGACGAAGATCCCGCGGGCGAGCCGATCGGCCTTCGGCTCTGGCACCTCCTTGGACGCCTCTCTCTGGGGCGTCGACTCGGTGGGTTCCGCGTGCGGAGTGGACATTTCGGAAACGGCAGGGAACGCACCACGGTGCCCGGCTGCCGCCACCCCGCTGCCACACGACGCTCCCGCCGCGCCGTGGTGAGCGGAACGCGCCGTTGGCGAACGCACAGTCAGGGAAGCTGCCCGGATTCCGGTTTGGTGCGAGTCAAGTCGGAGGAGGCAGGCTCAGGGAGAATACAACCTCCCGGCGCCACGGAGCGCCCCTTCGCCGCCCGGTTGCGGCACCCCGCCGGCCCGAGCAAGGCCTGGAGCGCCACTCTCGGCTTGCCCGAAGGCGACCGCCCGCTACTCTCTGTTGAGACACCGTCGCAAGAACGTCGCATCTTGTCCCGCAACCCAGCTGCCTCGTCCCTCCTGGACCTCCCGCGCCTCGGCCGTGCCCGCGTCCTGGCGGTCACCGGCGACGACGCCACGGCCGAGCGCCTGGTCATCCTCGGCTTCGCCCCGGGGACGGAGGTCGCATTCGTCCGCCGCGCACCGCTCGCGGGGCCGCTGGTGGTCGACCTGCGCGGCGCCCAGATCTGTGTGCGCGCCAGCGAAGCGCGGCGCATCCTGATCGCGCCCATGGAGGCCGGGTGAACGCCGTGGCGACCGCCCAGGCGCCAACCGTGGCGCTGCGCGTGGCGCTCGTCGGCAGCCCCAACTGCGGCAAGTCCACCCTCTTCAACGCACTCACCGGGCTGCGGGCCAAGACGGGCAACTACCCCGGCGTCACCGTCGACCGAAGGGTCGGGCGCGTGCAGGTTCCAGGACGCGCCGTGGACGTGATCGACCTCCCCGGTCTGTATTCGTTGCACGCCGTCGCCGACGACGAAGTCGTGGCCCTGCGCGTGCTGCGCGGCGAACTCGCGGGCGAGCGTCCGGTCGACGCCACCGTGTTCGTGGCCGACGCCACCACCCTCGCGCGTTCGCTCCCCCTCCTGGCCGAGGTCCTCGAGCTCGGCCTGCCGACCCTGGTGGTACTCACCATGGTCGACGAGCTGAAGGCGCGTGGCGGGGAACTGGACCTGTTCCAGTTGCAGCGCGCACTCGGCGTGCAGGTGCTCGGCGTGGTCGGCAACCGTGGCCTCGGTCTGGACGACCTGCGCATCAAGCTCGCCGAGCCGGAACGCTGGAAGCGGCCGCAAACGAGCGAGGACGTGATGGTCGGCCCCGAGGACGTCGCTTCGGCGGCAGCGCGCTTCGCCTGGGCCGACCGCGTACTCGGTGCGGCGACGCGCCGTTCGCCACGACCCCACCTGCTCACGCGCCGGTTGGACTCGGTCCTCTTGCACCCGGTCCTCGGCCTCGTCGTGTTCCTGCTGTTCTGCGCCGGCTTCTTCCAGGCGATCTTCTCCTGGGCCGCCCCGCTCATGGACGCGATGTCGGCGGGCATGGAAGGGGCAGCCGACTGGCTCGCGGCGACGCTGCCACCCGGGTGGGCCACCGACCTGTTGGCCAACGGCATCGTGCGCGGCGTCGGCGCCGTCGTCGTCTTCGTGCCACAGATCGCGATCCTGTTCGCGATGATCCTGCTGTGCGAGGCAAGCGGATACATGGCGCGCGCCGCCTTCGTCGTCGACCGCGCCATGGGCTGGTTCGGTCTCGAGGGGCGCTGCTTCATCGCGCTGCTGTCGAGCTACGCCTGCGCCGTGCCCGGCATCCTGGCAACCCGCTCGATTCCCTCGCCCCGGCACCGCCTGGCCACGATCCTGGTGGCACCGTTCGCCACCTGCTCGGCTCGCCTGCCGGTGTACGCGCTGTTGATCACCGCAGTCATCCCGCCCACGCCGATCCTCGGCTGGTTCACCTTGCAGGGTCTGACCCTGTTCGGCCTCTACGTGCTCGGCGGCGTCACCGCGGTGGTGTTCGCCGCTCTGTTCCAGCGCGGCCTGCGCCGCGGCCAGAGCCTGCCCTTCTACTTGGAGCTGCCGCCCTACCGCTGGCCGTCGCTGCGCTCGATCGCGCTGCAGACATGGCGCCGAGTCCTGTCCTTCCTGCGCGACGCCGGTACCGTGATCCTCGCCGGCTCGGTGGTGCTCTGGTTCCTCCTCAACTTCCCGCGCACCGAGGTGCCTGCGGGCAGTCGGCCAGCCGAGCGCCAGCGCATCATCCTCGAGCAGAGCTACGCCGCCGACGTCGGGCGCGCGCTCGCCCCTGTGTTCGCCCCGATGGGGTTCGACTGGCGCATCAACGTCGGCCTGGTCGGCTCGTTCGCGGCGCGCGAACTCATGGTGTCGACGCTGGCGCAGGTCTACGCCTACAACGCGGACCCGGACGACGAGGACGGCACGACGCGCGGGCTGGCCGAACTCCTGCGCACCCCCGATCCGTCCACCGGCAAGCCACCGCTGTCGGTGCCCAGCGCGTTCGCGCTCATGGCCTTCACCATGTACGCCCTGCTCTGCCTGTCGACGGTGGCCGCGGTCAAGCGCGAGACCGGAGGCTACAAGTGGCCCGTGTTCATGGTCGCCTACATGTTCGCCCTGGCCTGGGTCGCCGGTTTCGTCACCTACCGCCTGGCGAGCTGACCCCTACCAGCGGTAGAGCGACGCACCCCAGGTGAAGCCCGAACCGAATGCCGCCGAGCACACGAGCATGCCGCGCTGCAGGCGGCCGCTCTGCTTGGCGACGTCGAGGCCGATCGGAATGGTCGCGGCGGTGGTGTTGGCGTAGGTCTCGATGCTGTTCACCACCTTGTCGGCGGCCACGCCCAGATCTTGCGCCACCCGGTCGTTGATGCGCTGGTTGGCCTGGTGGTTGACGAACAGATCCACGTCCTCGATGGCGACGCCACACTTGGCCAGCACCGCCCGCGTCACCTCCGGCATGCGCTGCACGGCGTGCATGAACACCAGACGGCCGTTCATGCGCGGGAAAACCTCGGCCCCCTCGTGCAGCTCCGGCGGGTTCCACACCCGCTGCGCCGTGCCCGGCGACGGCCAGATCAGCTCGTCCCCGAACCGGCCGTCGGCGCCCAGCACCGAGCCGAGCACGAACGACTCCTTGGATCGTGGCCCGGCGTCGTGCACGTCGGTGGCTTGCACCACCACGGCGCCGGCGCCGTCACCGAACAGCACGGTCATCTCGCGCCCACGGGTGCTGATGTCCATGCACTTCGAGTGCACCTCGGCGCCGACCAGCAGCACGTTGCGGTAGTCGCCCGAGCGCACGTACAGGTCGGCGAGCGACAGGCCGTACACGAAGCCCGAGCACTGCTGGCGGATGTCGAGGGCCGGGATCCCGGGCAAGCCGAGCTTGGCCTGCAGGTAGCAGCCCGAGCCTGGGAAGGCCCGGTCGGGGCTCAGCGTCGCCAGGACGATCATGTCGATCTCGCCCTTGCCGATCCCGGCGTCGGCCAGCGCGCGCTCGGCCGCCACCAGCGCCAAGTCGGAGGTGGCGACGTCGCTGTTCTCGTCCACCCAGCGACGCTCGGCGATGCCGCTGCGCTGGCGGATCCATTCGTCCGAGGTGTCCATCCACTGGGTGAGATCCTGGTTGGACAGCCTGCGCTCGGGCACGTAGTGCCCGACGCCGGCGATGCGGGCGCGGCGGGTGGTCATGAATGGCGGTGCGCCCTCGGCGCGGGCGCAGGATTGTACGGGGCGTCCGGCACGCCTGCCGAAGGGGCCCGGGCCACGCGCCCTTCTCAGGGCCGACCGGGAAACAGCCGCGCCGACGCGCTCGCCTTGCCGTCGGCGACAACCCACAGCGCGGTGCCCTGCGTCTCGTCTTGGGTCACGATCTCGACCGCGGCCCCGGGCGCGATGGCCGCGCGGAACTCCATCTCGAACGTGCCGTGTCCGGCAGCGAATCCACACGCCGCCAGGACATCCTCGACCGGGGCCCAGAGCACGGCGTTGTTGACGTGGCCCCGCAGGTCGAAGTCGCACGCCCGCAGTGCGAACCCGGCACCCGCACGCGCAGGTGGCGCCGCGTGGCGTAGCTCGTGGTCGGTGACCCGACCGGCGACGGCCTCGGCGAAACACGCACGAAAATCGGCGGCCAACGGCGCCGGCCGACCGCTGCTCGGATCGAGACGCACCCACAACGTCAGCGTGTCGACGTGGCCACCTTGCGCCCCGACCAGGACGGTTCGCCGCTCGGCCGCGAACTTGCCCATCGACCAGCAATGGGTGCGCACTTCGAGCCGCTCGAGGTAGCGCGGAAACCACGTCACGTGCACCGCCGTCCGCCGCACGATCCAAGCCGGCTCGTCGAGGCCGGCGTCGCACACGTCGGCCATCGCCGCGTCCTGCAGGAAGCGCGCGACCGCGTCGAAGCGCATGCGTCCGGCCGGCGTGACGTCGCCGAGCTCGACGGTGCGCGCCTGTGCGAAGACGCGCCCGGCGGTCGGTAGCGGCGGCAGCGGTTCGGGCACGGAGAGCCACGTATCGTTCACGCGGCCAGCGTCGGTGCCGCCGGCGTCGGGATCAAGCCAGGGCTCGCCCCGCGGCCCGCCGTCGTCGCGCTGTCCCGGGGGGCCCTCGGCAGCGCGCCCTCGCCGAGGGCTAGCGGACGACGCGGCCAGCCGCGCCCTCGACGCGCAGCAACAGCAGCGGTTGCAGCGGCCCGGTCATCGGCGGCACCAGGACCGCCGTGGCGCCGTTCGCGAGGTCGACAGTCACACGCGCGGGCCGAACCGTCACCCGGGGCAAGTCGACCGCCACCTTCGTTTCGCCCACGCCGAGCGTGGTCACGAACCGGGGCATGGGCCGCTGCAGGTCGCGCGGCTCCATCTCCGCCAGGAGCCCGAGCCCGCCATCGGCGAGTGTGGCCGCCAGGAGAGTGAGGCCCACGCCCTCCTCGACCTCGTCGCGCACCGGCCGCGCCACCTCCTTGCCGTCGACGTGCTTGACCTCGTAGTCGCGCACGTACGGCACCGCGTGCAGGAATGCCTTGACCCGGGTGCGCACGAAGCGTGGCAACGCCACCAGGGTCGAGGCGTCCGGCGACACTCCGGCAGCCGCGAGCGCCTGCTGCAAGTGCTCCACCTGCGCCGCCGACAGCGCGCATCCCGCGTCGTTCCCGACGGGGAGCAAGCTCGCGATTCGCTGCGCGTACTCGGCGCGCGGCACTTTCACCAAGCTCGCTTCTACCGACCACGTGGTGGCCGGTGCCGAGCGCAGATCGCGCAGGAACGCCACGAGCCAGGCTTGCTGCTCCCTGGAGCCGCGGAGAAGGAGGTAGTGCGGTTCGCCTTCCAGCACGATGCCTTCGTTGGTCAGCGGCGGCTGAATGCGCGCGCGCACCAGCTTGCCCAGACCGATCAGCGCATCCTGGCCCCCCTCGATCAGGTCGCCGACGTCGTAGGTCCAGGTCTTGGCCGCAGCGTCGGCCGCCGTCGTTCCCGGCGGCGTCACCAGGGCCGCCCGCACGACGACGACGCAGCGCTTCGCCCCCAAACCGGGCAACGTCAGCAGCGCCACTTGACCGCTCGCCAGGTCGAGCGCCCCGTGCGCGCGCGCCACGCGCTGCCGCGGCAGCTGCACCGTCGCCGGCGTCGTCGTCCCCGGGATCGTCACAGCGACGCTCGGCATCGGCGTGCTGACCTCGCTCAGTGAGCACTCGATGTCGACGCCGAGCTGCCCCTGCTCGAGGAGCGCCGCCACGCAGCGCAAGCGGGCGCCGGCCTCGACCACGTCGACCACCGGGTCGGCGACCATCGCCGCCGGCTTGCCGTCAGCGCCCGGCACGACCTTCAGCTCGTGGTCGCGCACGTAGGCGATCTGCTCGCCGGCGAACATGTCGCTCGGCTGCAGCAGGTGCGCCCCCAGTTCGATCGCCTGCACGGTCTCGACCCCGGGTAGCGACGGCAGGCGCGTCAGGAACATCTCGGTCTCCGGAGTCGGCGCGAGCACCACCGTCCCCGCCTCCTCGCCGCCGCCTGGCGCCGCGCGCGCGAACGTCGGCTGCACCCGCTCGGCGAAGGTGACCAGGGGAATCGACAGGAACTGGGCGTGGACCCGCACGATCCGTTCCGTGTCCTCGCGCCCGCGCCGAAGCAGGCCGTCCAACCAGGCGTGCTGCGCCTCGGTGCCGACCATCGCCAGGTAGCCGGCGCCCACGACCGAGACGTCTTCGGGGCGCGGCAAAGCCGGGACCACGAATGCACGCACGAGGCCGGCGATCGCGCCGGCCGTGCCCTGGCCGCGATCGGCCGGCGTGGCGGCCGTGGGCGCGCTCCGCGCCGCTGGCTCTGCCGGCATGGCGGCCGCCTGCACCAGGTCGCGGAGATCGTAGAGTCGGGCGGTCGGGGCCGCGGTTGCATCCTGGGCGCGGACCGCGGCGACGCTGGCCAGAAACACGGGAACGAGAAGGCGTGTCATCGGAGGTCGAGTTCGAAGACGGAGATTTCCTGTGAAGTTCGGCGGCCGGCGGAGCGCCGCCAGCACATCCGCGACTCGCGCACCAGCCCGCGCTCCACCTGGCTGCGCGATAGCGTGGCGTCGTCGCCGACCACCAAGGTCGAAGCCGAGAACACCCGCACGTGCTGACCGACGGCCACCGTCGGCAGCGGCAGTGGCTCCGGCTCGGCCGGTGGGTTCGGCTCGTTCGGCCCGTTCGACGGCGCCTCCGGCCCGGTTGCGGCGCTGGAGCCGGCGGCCGAGAGTCCCACGCCCCCGGCAACGGCATCGACGCGGGCGTCCCAGCGGTCCGACCAGGCGAAGGCCCAGACCAAGGCCACCGCGACCACGAGCGAAGTCGCGGCGGCGGCGGCGCGCAGCCGCCGACCCCGCGGCGCGGCGGCGCCGTCCATCCGCTGGCGACGGCCCGCATCGGCGAGCTCGGCCGGACCCACGCCGGGCGACCGCTCCGCGGGCCGAGCCACCTCGGCGAGGCGAGCCCGCAACTCGACCAGGGCCTGCAGCGCCCCCGCGTCGTTCTCCAGCCAAGCGCAGATCGCCGGGTCGGCAAGCGGATCGCAGCGTGCATCGAGCAGGGCGTGTACGCGCGCCCAGGGATCGAAGGATTCGCTCATGACGGACCTTGGGTGAGACGGCCGCGGGCGCGGTGCAGGTGCGACTTGACAGTCCCGGCGGGGAGAAGCAAAGCCCGGGCGATGTCGTCGATCGACTGGCCGTCGCGATGGAAGCGCAAGAGCACATCGCGCTCCACCGCGCGCAAACTCGCCAGGGCCCGCCCCACCTCGTCGCGCAGCTCCGAAGAGGCGTCGGCCGGCGCCTGAACCAGCGCGTCGTCGTCGCCGAGCACGTCGGCGCCGCGTCGCCCGCGCAGGTCGAGATAGGCGCGAAACGCGATCTTCAGCAGCCAGGCCTCCAGGCGCCCGTCGGCCGGTCGGTACGCACGGCGCGACCGCCACGCCCGGGTCAGGCACTCCTGCACGACGTCGTCATCGTCCCGCAGACACAGGCGGCGCACGAAGCCGCGCAAGCGCGGTGTGAGAGCCACCAGCGCGTCACCGAAGGCGTGGTCACACGTGGTGTCGGAGCCGGCATCGGACGTGCCGTCGGCTCGGGTCGGGGTCGTCGGCGTCTCTGACGGGCACGAACGCGGCATGTCCTGCCGGTGCCTACCGGTGCGGCCGACGAAAGGTTGCAGCACGGTGCGAGTTTCGCGGCTGGACGTAGCCGGCAGCCACGAAAAGCGCCGCGCCGAGCTGTCGGCCGACGCCGCATCGGGCCTGACCGCGCAGACCGGCGATTGCGACGCGGCACCGAACCTCCCCGTCCGAGGTTGACCCGCCCGACCCGGGGTCGAGGTCGCCGGGCAGACGCGCGGCGGAACCGGCGGCCACTCTGAGGGACAGGGTGCGGGGACAGGGTGCCCGGGACAGGGTGCCCGGGTCAGATGCGGCGCCCGCACACGGAGATGCGGTGGATCGACCACCACTGGTCCTCGTTGCGCCCGGTCTGGGTGAAACGGAAGTGGCGCAGGCGGCCCGGTGGCAGCGTCACCACCGTACGCGGTCCGTCGCCCTCGCCGCGCGCCACCTCGTTCCAGGTCTCGCCGTCGAGCGAGGTCTCGAGCACGTAGCCGCGCGGGAAGTCGTCGCGTGAGCCGGTCGTGTCGAGCACGATGCTGGTCACCTCGTACTCGCCGTCGAGGTCGACGCGCCACCACATGTCGGGGCGCATCGGCGTTCCGGTGGTGAAGCGTGTCCCCGCGTCGCCGTCGAGGGCCTGGTGCGCAGAGTCGTCACCGTCGCTGGCCGCCGCCTTCCAGGCGCCGATCGTGGCCTGGGGCAGCGCCATGTAGGGAGCCAGCTCGGCCTGTGTCCACGGCACGTTGCGCACGCCGCAGGCCGCCCGCACCGCCGCGACCTCGGTCGGCTCGATCACCCCGGCGCCGCCGGCGAAGACGGTGCGCACGTAGCTCAGCACCGCGGCCACGTAGCGATCGCCCTGCGCCGCTTGCGGCAGCATCATGCCGGCGCCGTACACCCTGCCGTCGATCGGACCGCTCATGCCGTGCAGGACGATGCGCAGCAACGCGTCCGGACTGCCGTGCACGCGCGGCGAGTCCTGCAGCGACGGGGCCAGCGCGACGTCGCCCGCGCGCACGCCACGGCCATCGCCGCCGTGGCAGGCGATGCAGAGCAGCTCGTAGTGCGTCTTGCCTTCGCGTACGAGGTCGAGCGCCGCCCCGGTCAAGCCGGTGGCGCCGCCTTGGTCGCCGTCGCAGCCGAAGGTGAGGCTGTCGCTGACCGCACGCTCGACCACCTCTTGGCCCCGCCAGCGACCGGCCAGCGCCAGCAGCCAGGAACGCGCGGCGGGCTGCGTCGCATACCGCAGGCTGAGCGCCAGTTGGATCGCGACCTGCACGTCGGGGTCGTCGACACGCGCCTCCATCGCCCCTGCCAGCGCCGGATCGAGAGCACCGTCGCGGCCCGCAGCCACGAGGTGCGGCTCGCTGGCCCGCACCGCCGCCTGACGCAGGCGCGGGTCGGCGTCGCGGAGCCCCGCCACCAAATCGTCGACTTGCAAGCGGTCGAGCGCGACGAGGGTCCACAGCGCGTGCAGGCGGGCCAGCGGCTCGGCGTCGCTCGCGAGCAGAGCGCGCAGTGTTGGCTCCACACCGACCTCGCCGCGCAGGACCAGCAGCTTCTCGGCCGTGTCGCGCCAGAAGCCGTTTTCGTGCGCCAGAGCCGCCACCAGCTCGTCAGCAGACGCGTGCTGCAGGTGCAGAGTCGGGCGCGGAGGCCGACCCTTCGCCAGCACCCGCCAGATGCGCCCGCGTCCGACGTTGGCTTGCAGGCCGAGGCGTTCGATCTGCGGCCGGAGGTAGCTGTCCTCCCGGGTCCAGTTGCCCTCCTGGATGATGCCGCGGTACATGTCGACGACCCACAGACCGCCGTCGGGGCCGGTCGCACTCCACACCGGCCGGAAGTTCATGTCCGTGGAGGTCCAGAACTCGGCCTGCGGGTAGCGGTTCTCGAGCACGATCTTGCCGTCGACGTCGCGCACGGACGCGCGGCGCACCAGACGCCCCACCGGTTCGCACACGATGTAGTCGCCACGGCAATCGGCCGGCAGGGCGTCGCCGCGGTAGATCGACGGGCCGCAGCAGCCGGTGAAGTGATCGAGGCTACCGTCGGCGCGCAGGCGGCCCGTGCCACCCTGCACGTCCGGAGTCGCGATCGCCGGGTAGACCGCCGCGAAGTCGTCGGCCAGCTCGCCCCCGAAGCTCACCTTGCCATAGCGCGGGTGGCGCTGGAAGTTGTAGGCCGGACGCTCGCCACCGGCGGAGCAGAAGAACTGCCGGCCGACATCGTCGACCGCCAGCCCCCACTGCGCGAACTCGCTCGCCACCGGCTCGCTCTGGACCACGCCGCTGACCAGGCGCAGGCGCTCGCCGCTCATCGCGGTGTAGAACCAGCCGTCGATGCCGAAGGTCAGAGCGCTGTCCTGATGCTCGAGGTTGCGGTTGTCGGCGTTGCCGCGCCGCCACAGGGTGCGGTCGTCCGCGACGCCGTCGCCGTCGGTGTCGCGGTAGAGGTAGAGCTCGGTGGTGTAGGTCTCGCCGATCAACACGCCGTCGTACAGCGGCAGCAGTAGGCGCGGCAACACCAGGCCGTCGGCGAACGTCGTGCGTCGATCCATGCGTCCGTCGCCGTCGTCGTCGTGCAAGAGCGCGACCTGGCTGCGCGGCTCGTTCTCGCCGCCGGCGTCGAGGTCTTGCATGTAGGTGCGCATCTCGGCGACGTAGGGGCGACCGTCACCGTCGAAGACGCACATGACCGGCTCCACGACCAGCGGCTCGGCGGCGACCAGTTCGACCGCGAACTCCGGCGGCAGACGAAAGGTCGCCGCCTCATCGGTGGGCGCCAACGGCGCCGTCGAGCCCGTGGGCTTCGACTCGGTCGGCAACGGCAACGGCGGCGGCGGCGGCGACGGCTCGTCCTGCGCACACGGTGCAGCCCGGCTTGCCGCGGCCGCGACCAGCAGAGCAGCGACTTCGAGGGGACGCATGCCCGCGAGATCGTGCCGCAAGGACCGCCGTCGCGCACCGGCAAACAGACGCGCGCACCGACCCTGGCGATCCCGGTCAGTGGCCGATGGTCACCGCGAACGCGTCGCTCGGCACCGCGCCGACCGCGCTCTCGCCCGGCGCCACCTGCAAGCCCTGCACGAACAGTCGCTGGCCGGCCAACTCGATCGCCGCCGGCACCGGCAGCGAAATCTGCGCCAGCGAACCCTGGCGAGTCATCGGCAGCAGCAGGTCGAGCGACGCATGCAGTACACAGCCATCGAGACCGACGGCGCCACCGCTGAGCCATGGGGTCAGGTCGAGGCCGGGGTCGGCACCGCCGAGCACCAGGAACGAGGCCAGCGTCGCCGATGTGGCGCCGGCCATGTCCAACTCCAGCGCGCCACCGACGGTAGCCAACTGGGTGACGTGCAGATGCGCCTGCACCTCGGGGTGGGCCGGCGCGCTCTGCGCCAACCACCACTGGTAGACCATCGCCGCACCGGCGGTGTCGATCGGGTAGACGGCGAAGTCGCTGGCACCCGGGTCGGCGATCCCACCGCCGGCAGAGCAGCCGACCAGCACGTTGTCTGACAGCGCGCCGGCGCTGGTCATCCAGTTGCTCACCTGCACGTAGGTGATGGCGAACGAACCGTCGACCCGCAAGCGCAGTTGGAAGGTGTAGCCGTTGTTCATCCCGGCCTGCGGCACATTGCGCCAGGTCAGCACCGCCAGCCCCGCGCCCGGGTTGGCGGTGAAGCGCAGCGAGCCGCGCGCGGTGCTGAGGTCGGTCCAGAACGGCGCGATCACCGCCGGCCCGAGCCGCATTGCCGACGGCGTCGGCGTCGAGCTGCTGGTCGCGTTGGTGTCGGCCAGCACCCGGCCGTTGTCGTCGACCACGATCGACGTCGTGCTCACGCCTCCGGGCATCGAGAAGGTGAAGCCGAGCGACAGCGGCGCGCTCACCGTGTTCTCGGGCAGCAGGCCGCCAGCGGCGATCTCGCTGCCGGTAGCGCGGTCGTCGAACCACTGCGGCACGGTGCGCTGCACGAGGTATCCGCCGCGGCCATCCGGCGTGAACGCCAGCGTGACCGGGCACGGCTGGCCCAGGCGATCGGCTTCGGCAGCGTAGTCGGCACCTCGCCACACCAGCGCCTCGGTGCGGGCCAGGTTCTCGTTGTAGCCGCTCCCGACGATGGTGACCTCGCCGGTCACCGGATCGACGTACACATCGCGGGCAACGGTCGAGCGGTAGCCCGGTGGCGCGTAGCGATGCAGGTCGAACGGAGCGGCCGACGCCCCGCGCCAGACAGTGGCACGCGCCACGCCGTTCTCGGTGAGAGTGCCGAGCAGCAGGCCGTAACGGCAGGACGCCAGCGACGCGACCGCACCCGCCGGAACGCTGAGCGGCACGAAGCTCGAACGCGAACTCGACCACACACCCGACACGGTCGTGCCACCGAAAGCCGCGCTACCGATCTGGATGCCGTCCTCGGCGGCGCTGATGGAGCTGCGCGACGCGCCGTCGGGGTTGAGATCGAAGAACTCGCGCGTGGCCGGATCCCACATCGCCGCGTGCACCACGCCGAACGCGATGTGGGTCGATCCGAACACGTAGTTGCCGTCGACCGCGGTGCAGCCAGAGCCGCGATTGCCGGTTGGCGTGAGGCTGTAGGCATAGCGACCGGTGGACGGCCAGTAGAAGCCATCCGCGTCGATCGACGTGTCATCGAACGTGCACGAGCCGACGTGTCGGGTGCCGTCGGTGTCGTAGATCAACCCGTATTCCCAACCGCTCGGCTGCGCCTGATGGTGGATATTGCCAGCTTGGGTCCACACGCTCGCGTTGCGGTGATAGCCGGTGCCCAGGCGCGTCGTGTACGGCCACCACCACCAGCCGACGATGGTGTCGTTGCGCACCTTGAACGCGGAACCACCCACCGAGTTCGAAGGCGTGATGATGCGCGAGCTGCCGCGCCCCAAGCCAGTCCACACGCGCGGATGGCTCAGCGTGCCGTAGGTCGCATGGGCGTAGCCACTGTCGCCGACGATCACGGTGCCATCGACCGAGTTCGCCGATGACGACAGGGCGCCGGTCGGATGCAGACTCTGGCCGAGGAATGCCACCGGCAGCGCTGCCGGCTGCCTCACGGTCAGCTGCGCCGAGCGCGACGTGGTCGAACCACAGGCGTTGGTGATCACGCAGTCGTAGGCACGCAGGCCATCGGCCGCGGTCAAGGCGGAGATGCCCAGCTGGTCGGTAGTCGCTCCCTGCACGATGCTGCCCCAGCCGGTGGGCCCATCGACCAGCGGCACCCCATCGGCACGCCACTGGTAGCTGAAAGGATCGGAGCCGCCGACCGTCACGCGGAAGCCGGCACCGGCGCCCAGATAGACCTGGGTGTCGCTCGGCTCGGTCAGCACCCGCGGGCAGGTCGGCGTGAACAGGCTTTCGCTCGTGTTGGTGCTGTCACCCCCGATCGCCCAGATGTTGCCGCTGCCGTCCAGAGCGGCGCCGAAGTGCTCGCGCGCCAGCAGCATCGTCGGACCGGCCACCCAGGTGCGTAGGGCGGCATCGAGAATCAGCGTCGACGCCAGCGCACCGCTGCTGTCAGAGCCGCCGATCAGGTAGACCAGGCCGTCGGCACCGCGTACCGCCTGCGCGCCCGCACGCGGCGCCGGCAGGTCGGCGATGGCCGCATCCGACCACGAGTCGGTAGCGATGTCGTAGAGCGCGACGTTGGCGGTGCGGTTGCCCGCCGTGTCGTAGCCGCCACACACCAACACGTGGCCGTTGCCGTCGTAGCAGGCCGCGGCATCGGCCACCGGCGTCGGTAGCGCACGCAGGGTGGTCCAGGTGTTGCTCGCCGCGTCGTAGCGCTCGACCACCCCACCGCCATCGGCGCGAGCGAACGAGCCGGCCGCCGAGCCGCCCAGCGAATAGACCAGGCCGCTGGCGTCGGTCGCCAAGGCGAAGCCCTGGTCCGGCGCGCGGTTGCGTTCCTGGATGCCACCGGCGTTGCCGTCGAGGATCGTCCAATGGAACGAGTCGCCAAGCTGGCCGCCGGCCTCGACACCGGCCAGCACGATGACCCGCCCCAGCGAATCGACCGCCGCACCACCATGCAGGAACAGCCCCTCGAGCGGAGTGGTCGCCTGCCACGCCCCGCCCAACAGTCGATGCACCGGCGCGTCGCCGTTGCTGTCGGGCGGAGTGCCACCGAGCAACAGCAGACCGTCGCTGGTGAAGAGCCCCGTGCCGGCCGCGCGCGCGACGCCGCCGGCGGTGGGTACCGCCGGGCCGGCGACCCAACCTTGAGCAGACGCGGCAGCAGCGAGCAGGAAGGCGAAGAGAACGGCGGAGCGAGTCGCAGGCATTGGGGGCAAGCGGGCCACGGGAAGGACGGACGTCCGCCGCGATCAACCAACGTGCCACTGGCGGAAGCCTTGACCCGGGCCTTTGTCGCGGTCACCGCGCGGGCCCGCCAGGGCACATGTGACAACCGGCGTGCAAGATTCGGCATCCCGGGCTCCGGGTGTGCACGTCCAACCGCAAGGCCAGCCGCTCCGCCCGGCACTCCGTGAGCGCCGAAGTCGCCGCCGCCAGCACCGCCGCGCCGCGGACCCGGCCCAGCATGGGCGCCTCGCGCTGCCGAGCGACGGGCTGCCAGACCCTAGCGCACGTCGCCGGTACCGGCACGCCGGCGCCCGAACAGCACCTGCCGCAGCACCGCACGCTGCAGCGCCGGGTCGGTCAGTGGCGACTTGCCCCGCTCGTGGGCGAGGCGCTCGCGCGCCCGCTTCTCCGCCACCTTGGCCCGGTCGATGTCGATCTCCTCGGCGCGCTCGCCAGCGTCGGTGATGAGCGACAGCACGTTGCCGCGGATCTCGGCGAAGCCGTCGGTGACCAGCATCTCCTCGACCTGGCCGTTCTCGAGGGTGATCTTGACGATGCCCGGCTTGGTCGCCGTCATCAGCGGCGCGTGCCCCGGCAGGATGCCGTAGCTACCGTCGATGCCCATGAACGACACCGCCTTGACCTTGCGGTCGAAGACGACGCGGTCGGGGGTCACCACGCGCAGGTGCAGTTCTGTGGTCGCCATGGCTCGCGGATCTCGCTCGGTCAGGACAGCTTCTTGGCCTTCTCGCGGGCCTCTTCGATCGAGCCCACCATGTAGAACGCCTGCTCGGGCAGGTCGTCGTGCTTGCCCTCGAGGATCTCCTTGAAGGACCGCACCGTGTCGCTGGCCTTGACGAACTTGCCCGGGGTGCCGGTGAAGGTCTCGGCGACGAAGAACGGCTGCGCCAGGAAGCGCTGGATCTTGCGCGCGCGCGACACGATGAGCTTGTCGTCGTCCGACAGCTCCTCCATGCCGAGGATGGCGATGATGTCGCGCAGGTCCTGGTAGCGCTGCAGCACGCGCTGCACCTCGCGCGCCACCGCATAGTGCTCGGCGCCGACGTTGTCGGGCGTGAGCATCTTGGATGTCGACTTCAGCGGATCGACCGCCGGGTAGATGCCGAGCTCGGCGATCTGGCGCTCGAGGATGATGGTCGAGTCCAAGTGCGCGAAGGTCGCCACCGGCGCCGGGTCGGTGATGTCGTCGGCAGGCACGTACACCGCCTGCATCGACGTCACCGAGCCCTTCTTGGTCGAGGTGATGCGCTCCTGCAGGGCACCCATCTCCGACGCCATCGTCGGCTGGTAGCCCACGGCCGACGGCAGGCGGCCGAGCAGCGCCGACACCTCCGACCCCGCCTGGACGAAGCGGAACACGTTGTCGACGAAGAGCAGCACGTCCTTGCCCTCGACGTCGCGGAAGTACTCGGCCATGGTCAGGCCGGTGAGGCCCACGCGCAGACGCGCGCCGGGCGGCTCGTTCATCTGCCCGAACACCAGGACGGCGTTGTCGAGCACCGAGGCCTTCTCGCCGCTCGGCGTCGTGTACTCGGCCTCGGCCATCTCCAGCCACAAGTCATTGCCCTCGCGGGTGCGCTCGCCGACGCCGCAGAACACCGAGAATCCGCCCTTCTCCACCGCAGTGACGCGGATCAGCTCCTGGATGAGCACCGTCTTGCCGACACCAGCGCCGCCGAACAGGCCGACCTTGCCACCCTTGGCGATCGGGCACAGCAGGTCGACGACCTTGATGCCGGTCTCGAACAGGTCCTTGACCGCCAGCTGGTCCTCGAAGGAGGGAGCCGGCCGATGGATGGGGAAGGTCTGCTTGGCGTCGACCGGCGGCAGCGGCTTGTGCGTGCGCGGGTGCTTGATCCCCACCTCGAGCGGCTTGCCGAGCACGTCGAACAACCGGCCCATGGTCACGGGTCCGACCGGCACGCTGATCGGTGCACCGGTGTCGAGGGCGGGCATGCCGCGCACCAGACCGTCCGTGGTCGACAGCGCCACGCAGCGCACGGTCGCGTTGCCGAGCTGCTGCGCCACCTCGAGGGTGAGGTCGATCTTCTTGCCGGCGTCCTGGATGGTGATGGCGTTGTAGATCGGCGGCAGATGGCCCTCGGGGAACACGACGTCCACCACGGGGCCGAACACCTGCAACACCTTGCCTTCTGTCTTGGTCGCGGTCGTCACGTCGTTCGTCCTGACTGATCGATTGGGAATGCGCGAAACGGAGGCTCAGCTCACCGCGGCGGTGCCGCCGACGATGTCCATGAGCTCCTTGGTGATCTTCTCTTGCCGCGCGCGGTTGTAGACCTTGCGCAGGTCCTTGCTCATGCGGCCAGCGGCATCGGTGGCGCCCTTCATGGCCATGCGGCGCGAGGCGTGCTCGGAGGTGAGCGACTGCAACATGGCGTCGAACACCATCGTCTCGAGGTACTTCGGCACCAGATGCTCGAAGAGCACGTCGGCGTTCGGTTCGAGCAGGTAGGTGCTGGGCTGCGTCGACGGAATGTTGTCGTCGCCCCACAGCCGGATGTGCGTGACCGGCAGCAGCGGCTCGAAGGTGGGCTCGAAGCGCGCCATCGACACGAAGCGCGTGTACGCGAGATGCATCTCGTCGACGACGCCGTCGGTGAAGGCCTCGACCAGCGCATCCGCGGCCACCCGCGCCGAGGCGAAGTCGAGCTTGTCGAGCGGCGGATCGACGAAGTAGCGCTCGATGTCGTAGCTGCGCCGGTTCAGGTAGCTGTAGCCCTTGCGGCCGTAGCAGAAGAACTTCACCTTGGCGCCCGGGCGCTTCTGCTCGACCTGCCGCAGGAACTCGAGCAAGCGCAGCATCATGTTCGAGTTGTAGGCACCACACAGGCCGCGGTCCGACGTCACCAGGAAGACACCGACCGTCTTGACCTCACGCGCGCGGAACAGCGCGCGGTGCGTGTCGCGGCCGACGTGCTCGGCAAGGTGCTCGACCAGCGCGCGGATCTCCGCGGTGTAGGGGTGCAGCGCCACCGCCCGCGCCTGCACGCGGCGCAGCTTCATCGACGCCACCATCTCCATCGCCTTGGTGATCTTGGCGATGTTGCTGACCGACTTGATGCGGCCGCGGAGCTCGCGAACGTTGGCCATGGCTCAGCTCCCGCTCAGGCGGAGAACTCCTTCTTGAACGTCGTCGCCGCGGCATCGAACTGCTTGGCGATGTCGTCGCTCCACTTCTTCTCGACGCGGATGGCCTCGAGAAGCTTCGGCTGGGCGCTGCGCAGGTAGGCGATGTAGCGCTGGTCGAACTCGGCGATCTTGCCAGGCGCCACGTCGTCGAGCGCACCCGAGGTCGCGGCGTAGATGATGGCCACCTGCTCCTCGACCGGCACCGGCACGTACTGCCCCTGCTTGAGGATCTCTTCCATGCGCCGACCGCGCGTGATCTGCTGCTGCGTCGCCTTGTCGAGGTCGGAGCCGAACTGCGCGAACGACGCCAACTCGCGGTACTGGGCCAGACCGATGCGCAGGCCGCCCGCGACCTTCTTCATGGCGCCAGTCTGCGCCGAGCCACCCACGCGCGACACCGAGATGCCGGCGTTCACCGCCGGCCGCTGGCCGGCATTGAACAGCGACGACTCCAGATAGATCTGCCCGTCGGTGATCGAGATGACGTTGGTCGGGATGTAGGCCGACACGTCGCCTTCCTGCGTCTCGACGATGGGCAGGGCGGTGAGCGAGCCGCCGCCCAACTCGTTGCTGAGCTTGGCCGCGCGCTCGAGCAGGCGCGAGTGCAGGTTGAACACGTCGCCGGGGAACGCCTCGCGCGCCGGCGGCCGGCGCAGCAGCAGCATCACCTGCCGGTAGGCAAGCGCCTGCTTGTAGAGGTCGTCGTAGAAGATGACGACGTGGCGCCCCTCGTCGCGGAAGCGCTCGCCCATGGCGCAGCCGGCGTAGGGCGCCAGGTACTGCAGCGAAGCCTCAGCCGACGCCGGTGCCGACACGACGATCGTGTAGGCCATGGCCCCGGTCTCCTCGAGCTTGTCGACGATGCTCTTCACCGTCGACTGCTTCTGGCCGACTGCCACGTAGATGCAGATGACCTGGTCCTTGTGGGCAGGGTCGCCGCCGCCGGTCGACTTCTGGTTGATGATGGTGTCGATGCAGATCGCCGTCTTGCCGGTGGCGCGGTCGCCGATGATGAGTTCGCGTTGGCCGCGGCCGATCGGAATCATCGCGTCGATCGACTTGATGCCGGTCTGCAGCGGCTCGCGCACCGGCTGGCGCTCGGGCACCGACGGCGCGCGGCCCTCCATCGGCCGGTAGTCCTTGGCGTCGACGTTGATCGCGCCCTTGCCGTCGACGGCACGACCCAACGCGTCGACGACGCGGCCGACCATCTGCGTGCCGGTGGGCACCGACATGATGCGGCCGGTCGTCTTCACCGTGTCGCCCTCCTTCACCAGGCGGTCGCTGCCGAGCAACACGCAGCCGACGTTGTCCTCCTCGAGGTTGAGCGCCATGCCCATCACCCCGTTGGGGAACTCGAGCAGCTCGCTCATCATGCTCTGGTCGAGGCCATGCACACGGGCGACGCCGTCGCCGACGTTCAAGACCGTGCCGACGTTGCTGGTGCGGGTCTTGCCCGCGAAGTTGGCGATCTCGGCCTTGAGGACTGCCGTGACCTCGGAAGCGTTCAGGTCCATGTGACTGTGCGAAGGGATGCGATCAGGTACCGGTGACGGGAGCCTGCAGAAGCGCCTGCTGCAGGGCCTCGAGCTCGCCGAGCAGCGAGCCGTCGTAGAGCGTGTTGCCGACGCGCACGCGCACGCCGCCGAGCAGATCGGGGTTGTCGCGCACGTCGAGGACGATGCGCTTGCCGGTGCGCCGCGCCATCTGCTCGCGCAGCGCGGACTGGTCGGCCTCGGACAGCGGCTTCGCCGTCTCGACCACGGCGACGGCCTCGCCGGCCTGCTCCTGCACCATGGCCCGCAACGCGCTGGCCAGGTCGGGCAGCAGCGCCTCGCGCCGACGGTCCAGCACGACGCCGAGCGCGCTCCTGGTCAACTCGTTGCTTCCGGCGAGCGCCCGGTCGACGAGGCTCTCGACCTGCGCCCGCTTGGTGTTCGGGTCGGCCAGGAAGGCCCGACCCGCGTCGTCACCGAACGCGGCGTGCAGCTTCTCCAAGTCGGCGAGAACCGCCGCGGTCGCGCCGCGCGACTGCGCGACTTCGAACAACGCGGTGGCGTAGCGGCGGGCGAGGAGAGACATCGGTTGGGGTGGCGGTTCGGGGCCGGGGTCAGTTGGGCAGCGACTTGAGGAAGTCGGAGACGACCTTCTTGTGCGCGTCGTCGTTGACGTCGCGCCGCAGCAGGCGGCCGGTGGACTGGATGGTCAGGTCGACCACCTCCTTGCGGATCTCGGCCAGCGCCTTCTGCTTCTCGGCAGCGATGTCCTCGCGTGCCTTGCGCAGCTGCCGGTCGGCCTCGTCCTTGGCCCGGGCCAGGGCTTCCTGCGCCTGCCGTTCCGCCCGGCCGGTGGCCTCGTCGACCATGCGCTTGGCGTCGGCCCGCGCACGCTCGAGCTCGCCCTTGGCGGCGTTCACCTGCTCCTCGGCCTTGCGCCGGGCCTCGTCGGCCGCGGCGATGGCGTTCTCGACCTTGGTGTCACGGTCGGCGAGCGCCTTGGTGATCGGGCCGAACACGAACTTCCACATCGGGACGAGCGATCCCAAGAAGATCACCCACGTCCAGAAGGTCGCGCCGGGCACGAACTCGAACGGGTTGAACCCGCCGCCCGAAGCCAGGAGGCCAGGGGCAGCGAGGCTCGTCGCGAGCACCAGCGCGGAGGACATCACGAGAAGAGGATGATGATGCCGACGATGGCTGCCAGCAGCGCCACACCTTCGATGAGGGCCGCGAGCACCAGACCCTGGCCCTTGATCACGTCAGCGGCCTCGGGCTGCCTGGCAATGGCCTCCGACGAGTGGCTGCCGATCTGACCGATGCCGACGCCAGCGCCCAGGGTGGCGAGTCCGGCCGCGAGACCGGCGCCGATGCCCTTGCCCCAGTTGGAGGCCTTGGCGAGGTCGACGGCCTGCTGCGCGGCGTCTTGGGCGGTTTGAACGAGATCGAGCATTGTCACGGCTTGTTCCTCAGAGTCTCTACGGGACGGGTCTTGGCTTGGTTCGTTGGATCGGTTCGGCCCGGCACCGCGCAACAGGCGCTGCCTGCTGCTCAGTGCGCGGCATGTTCGTGGTGCGCCATCTGCCCCACGAAGATCAGAGTCAGGTAGGTGAAGACGTAGGCCTGGAGCAGCACGATGAAGCCCTCCAGGATGTTGACGAAGATCGCCAGGCCCAGCGCCGGCAGCGCCGTGAGGTAGCTGATCGCGCCCAGGTTCATCATCTTCGCGAAGACGAAGATGATGCCGATGAACGAGTACAGCACCATGTGCCCGGCCAGCAGATTGGCGAAGAGTCGGATCATCAACGCCATCGGCTTGACGAACAACGACAGCACCTCGACCGGCGCCATGATCGGCAGCACGTACCAGGGCACGCCGGGCGGCGCCAGCAGGTGCTTGACGAAGCCGCCGACACCCTGCTCGCGGACCGCCATCCACACGATCAGAACCAGCGACTGCAGGGCCAGCGCGCCGGTGACGAAGATCGTCGCCATGGTCGTGACGCTGCCCGGGATGAGGCTGACCAGGTTGAGGAAGGCGATGAAGAAGAACAGGTAGACGAAGTACGGCCCGAGCTTGCGGGCGTGCCGCTCGCCGAGCACGGGCACCACCATCTCGTCCCGGATCCACAAGACCCAGCCGCGGAACACGCGCAGGATCCAGGGAGTGCGCTCGTTCTTGAAGCTGGCGAGCACCAGCGAGAACAGCACGAAGATGAAGACGACTGCACCCAGTTGGAACTTGTTGACGTTGTAGAACGCCACCAGATGGTTCCGATCGGGGTCCGGCGAGACGGTCGGCGACAGCTCGTCGATCTTGTGCGGGACCAGGTGCGCGTATTGCGAGGTGAAGAACTCCCGCTCCGGAGTCTCCATGGTCGGCCGGTCGACGTGCCCGTGCTCGTCGTGCGTGGTCTGGTCGGCGTGCTGTGTCTGGCCCTGGTTCTGGGCCTGGTCCGCGCGCGGGGTCTGCCCCGTGTGCGCGTCGCCTCCGTGCCCCTGCGCACGCAGCGCAGCGACGAGCAACGAGGAGACGAGGACGAGGATCCTGACGAGGTGAAGCACGCGAGCTCCCTAGATTCTTCGCTCTGGTTCAGGTCGCGACGCTGCCGACTTCAACGCCCGCGACAAGACCCCGGCACCGACCACGCGCAGAACGGCTGCCGAGGCCGCGAAGGCTAGCGCAAAGGCCGCCGGTGCCAAGAATTTCGTCCGCAGCAAAAACAGCGCGACGGCGATTCCGCCACCGAGGATCACGTGCACGGCGAAGTCCACCAGGAGGGCGCGTGTCGTCGTCGCCGCGCTGCGGGGATCGCGCGACAGCGCCGCGCTCGCGATGAGGACGTTGCCGAGTCCGGCGCACACGACCGCGACGGCGAACCCGAAGGCGCAGCTCGAGCGCGAGGCCGGCGGCAGCAAACCGGTGGCGGTCACCACGACCAGGATCGACGCAGCCAGCAGCGCACCGAGCGTGGTCGCCCGCAGCGCCGAGGGAAGCGGAGCGGGCCGAGCATCCGGCAACGCCGGATGCGCCGTGCCGGAGTCTGGCGTCACGCCGCTCACGCGTCACCCCTCTCGCTCGGCTTTCGCCTCTCGCCACGCCTGGAGAACGTCTCGGGAGCCAGCTTGCGGATGAGGTGCAACATGCCTCCCGCGGTGCCCAGGACACATCCGACCACCAGCAGCCACGGCGAGGAATCGAGCTTCTCGTCGAGCCAGTGGCCGAGCAGAGCGAACGCGGCCACGGCCACCGCGAACGTCATCGCGGCGGAGAGCGCGTTGGAGCCGTAGTCGCTGCGAGCCTCGGGCACGGGGTGTTCTCGACCAAACGCGCGGACCATAGAGCGACGGGCCCGCGAATGCTCGCGCTGTGCCACGGATTGTCGCCGATCCCCCGATCACCCGGCACGCGCCCCGCTGCCAGTGCCGCGAATCCTCGCGCCACGCGAATCCGGCGATGCCGTCCGCTTGCCGACGCGCCGAACTCGCCCGTGTCCAGCGGCACTGGAAGCCCCGGCAGCACAGCGGCCGGGGCCCCTCTCTGGTCGGCGCGAAGCGCCGACCGCGACCAAGCCTTGTCGTGGCCCCGGCCGCGACGAGCGCGCGATTCCCGCTGCCGCCGTAACCATCGTCGGGCGCGGCGCACTTGGAGGCGCATTCACAAGGAGACACCGATCATGACCATGACCTTCTCTGCCTTCTCGTCGACTCTCGAGCTGGCTGCGGCCGCCGCGTTCGCCCTGGCCCCGTTCGCCGCGGCCCAGACGCCCACCGCCGTGTCGCCCTACGACCGCGATCGCCTCGAGGGCAGCGCCAGCACCGTCTACCCCCTCGGTCGAGCCCACGCGCGCGTGCAGCAGCTGCTCGACGATCTGCCGACGCAGCCGCGCACCTGGCAAGGCCACGCCTACCGGCGCGATGCGATCACCGTCCGTGGGCTGGTCAGCGCGTTCCGCAGCGAGCTGAGCGTGCTCGTATCCCTGTCGCCGCGCACCGCGGCCAACGCGTCGAGCACGTTCGCCGACAACACCGGCACGGCGCAGACGGTGCTGGCGCAGACCTGGGTCTCGTTCCCGCAGACCGACCGGCCGGCCCTCGACCCGGCCCCGACCTTCGAGCTGCAGATCCCGTGGTCCACGCCCTACGCCTGGCAAGGGGCCGGGACGCTCTGTCTCGAGACATTGGTGCACGGGAACGACGTCGGCGGAACCGCCGACCGCAACTTCTCCGTCTACATCGACGCGCACGATCTGAGCCGGAGCAGCTCGCGCCAGCCCGGCTTTCGCTTCGGCAGCGGCTGCGCCGCCCAGGGAAGCACGACCGCGTCGTACTCCAGCTTCGAGCTCGTGCGCACCGCGACTCGGATGGATCTGGACGTGGGCTTGCGCTACGGCGTCCCGACCGGCGGCTCGACCGGCGGTCTGGCAGTCCTCATGCTGGGTACGACCCCGGTGACGTGGAGCTGGCCGTCGCGACCGACGTGCACGATCTACACCGCACCGCTCACCACCGAGATCCTGGGACCGACCGACGCCAGCGGCCACCTCGACACCACGCTCACGGGCGTGGGCTTCGCCCCCGCCGGGCACTCGCTGCTGGCACAAGTGCTGACCCTCGACGGCACCAGCGGCAACGCGGCATTGACCGACGCTTCGCGCCTCTCGATCCCGACGCCGCCGCAGTCGACGCTGCTGCACGCGCGGATCGCCAACGGCGACGACCAGAACGCCGCCACGGGGACGGTCTCCTACAGCGTGCCCGTGGTCGCACTGTTCTGACCATCAGCGCGTTGGCCTCGCTCCGGCGCGCTTGCCGGCCAGCGCCCTTTCCCGCGGGCGCCCTGAACGGGCCGGAGCTATCGTGCCGCGTGTTCATGTCGGACCACCCCGAAGCCCTGACTCCCACGGAGATCGTCGCTCGCCTGGACCAGTACGTCGTCGGCCAGCACAAGGCCAAGCGCGCCGTCGCGGTGGCGTTGCGCAACCGCTGGCGACGCCGGCAGCTGCCGCGCGACCTGGCCGCCGACGTCTACCCGAAGAACATCCTGCTCATCGGCGCGACCGGCGTGGGCAAGACCGAGATCGCGCGCCGCCTCGCCAGCCTGGCGCGTGCCCCGTTCGTCAAGGTCGAGGCCAGCAAGTACAGCGAGGTCGGCTACCACGGGCGCGACGTCGAGTCCATGGTGCGGGACCTGGCCGAGTCAGCGGTAGCGCTGGTGCGCCAAGAGCACTCGGACCGCGTGCGGGTCAAGGCCGCGGATGCCGTAGAGGAGCGCATCTTCGAGTCCATCGCCGCGCAGGAAGGGCTCGACCTTCCCAGCGACCCGCTCCGCGGCCTGGTGACGGGCCAGGGGATCTGGCGGCCGGGGCCGGTCGGTGACACGGGCGACGAGGAGGCTCACGCCGGCACCGCCGAACGGCAGCGCGCGCGCGACGAGCTCAGGGCTGCGCTGCGTGCCCGCCAGATCGAGGACCGCGTCTTCGAGATCGAGGTGCTGGACAGCTCGACGCCGACGCTCAGCATCACCGGTCCGCAGGGGAGCGAAGCCATGGGCATCGACGCGCGCGCCTTGCAGGAGATGTGGGGTCGCAGTCCGGCGCGACGCACCAAGATCCGGCGCACCACCGTCGCCGAGGCGCGCGAGATCCTGCTCGACGAAGAGGCTGACAAGCTGCTCGATCAGGATGCGATCGTGCGCGAGGCGCTCGATCGCGCCCAGAACGACGGGATCATCTTCGTCGACGAGATCGACAAGGTCGTCGGCGCCGGCGGCTCCGACGGCCCGGACGTCTCGCGCGAGGGCGTCCAGCGCGACCTGCTGCCGATCGTCGAGGGCTCGGCCGTCTACACCCGCTACGGGCACCTGCGCACCGACCACGTGTTGTTCATCGCCGCCGGCGCCTTCCACTTCCACAAGCCGAGCGAGCTCATCCCCGAGCTGCAAGGGCGCTTCCCGGTGCGGGTCGCGCTGCAGGCGCTCACCGAGGCCGACTTCGTGCGCATCCTCACCGAGCCGCGCAACAGCCTCGTCAAGCAGTACCAGGCCCTGTTCGCGGCGGAGAACGTCACGCTGACCTTCGCCCCGGAAGGGGTCGCACGCCTCGCCAAGCTGGCCTTCGACGCCAACAAGACCACGCAGAACATCGGCGCCCGTCGCCTGATGACGATCCTGGAGCGGTGTCTCGAAGACCTGTCGTTCTCGGCTTCGGAGTGGAGCGGTCGCGAGGTGGTGGTCGACGAGAAGCTGGTGCGCGAGCGGCTGGGTGAAACCGGCGACGACGAGGACCTCATCCGCTACGACCTCTGACTCGACCGCGAAGGCACCGGATCCGCCACCGAGCCGGACGATCGTCGACCTGGCCGGCGCCTGGCACGCCTGCCGGCGGGCGGCCCGGGACGCTCCCCCTTGCGCCGGCCGACCCAGCGCGAGGAAACTGACGACCCGCGGAACTTCCGGCGATGCCGTTCCAATCAGTCGGCCGTAGGCCGAGGCAGCGCAAACTGACCGACCTCCACGTGGAAACCGTGCAACGAGCACAGGCGGGCGACCAGCTTGCCTGCCGTGCCCTCGTGGAGTCGATGCATCGCCCTGTCCTCGCCACCATTCACCGATTCCTCGGCAGGCGCTACGCGCCCGACGCCGAGGACATCGCGCAAGAGATCTTCCTCAAGGTGTTCCGCAGCTTGCATCGCTTCGAGCCCGAGCGAGGCGTGAGGTTCAGCACGTGGGTCTACACCTTCGTGCGCAACCACTGCTTCGACGTGCTCAAGAAGCGCACGGTGCCGACGGCGCCGATGCACGCCGGAGAGGGTGAGCGCCCCCTCGATCCGCCCGACACCCACACGGCCCGTCCCGACGCCCGTCTCGCCAACGACGAACTCGGCGACAAGATCGAGGCCGCGCTGCAGGCACTGAACGAGCAGCAACGCATGGTCTTCATCCTGCGCGAATACGAGGGCCTCGACTACAACTCGATCGCCGAAGTGCTGGGGGTCTCGGAGGGCACGGTCAAGTCGCGGCTGCACCGCGCCAAGGAAGCGATGCGCGACCGTTTGGCCCCTTTCCTGCGAGCCGGAGCCTGATCGCGATGTCGGAGCCCGTGCCACCTCCCACCGACGACTCCGGCTGGCCCGAGTTGCGCGACCACGACACCGAGCCCGTGTCGGCGCACTTCCTCGACGAGACCCTCGCGGCCATCGACCGCGACGAAGGCGTGGCCTGGAGCCGTCTCCTGGCGCGCCACCTCGTGCCGGCGCCGTCGGCAGACTTCGTCGACCGCACCTGCGCGCGCGTCGTGGCGGATTCGGTTCGGGCAGCGCCGCTCGGTGGTCGCAGGACGGCGCTGCGGCGCGCGTGGCTGTCCCTGGCCGCGGCGGCAGGCCTGCTCGTCGCCGGCGCGCTCGCCTGGCGATTCACCCATCCGGCCGAGGGACCCGGTGCCAGGGTCTGGGCCGACGCGCACCCCGTGGCGCGCAGCTTCGCCCTCGCCGCGCGCGAAACCTCGCGCGCCACCGGTGGCGACAGTTTCTTCTCCCGAGTCCGCTTCGACGACATCGACGGACTGAGCCTTCTGGCGAGCGCGAAGTGAACCGCCGGCTCCACCCTCGACGACGACTTCGCTGCCGCGCGGCCGCGCGGGTCGCGCTCGTCGCTCTGGCAGCCAGCGCCCCGGACGCGCGCGCGCAGAACCAGCCCTCGGCGACCACGCCGTCGCTCGGCGAAGGCGAACGCCGCGTTCTCAAGCAGGTCGACACCACCTTCGGCCATGGCGATCGCGACGCCTTCTTCGCCTGCTTCGCCGAGTCCGCACACCGCCGCCCGCTCGCGTTGTGGCGACATCGCTGGCAGACGCTCGGGCAAGACGCCGCGCCGCTCCGCCGCACGTCGTCGCCCCTCCGCACCGTAGTACTCGGCGGGCAGCTCGCCGCGGTCCTGGACGTCGAGTATGCGCAGCCCGACGACCCCACGGCCCGCAGCCGGGTGCAGGAACTGGCCGTGTTCGCCGCCGAGCAGCCGCCCCGCCTGCGCTTCCTCGTCGACATCGACGCCGGCATGGCGCAGCGCCTCGACGCAGCTGGAGGCGAGCTGCGCTGTCCGCCCTGCAACCTGAGCTTTCGCTGTCCACAGGGTTGGTTCGCCGCGCCCGGTACCGAGACGACCGCGCTCTGCCTGCACTCGTTCGCCGCCTACCACCCGAGCGTCGACCTGTGCCTCGAACTCGCCGCCCACGTGGCGCCCGCCGACCGGGACGCGCGGGCGCTGCTGACCGAGACCTGCGCATCGCTGGTGCCGGCATCCGACGAAGCCTTGCGGTTCGTGCCCTGGACGCCGCGCTTCGCCAGAGGCCAGCCAGGCGCGCCCGTCGACGCCGCCCGCACCTCGTGCGAGCTCACCGACGGCCAGCGCGTCCTGCTGTGCGCCGCCACGCACGGTGGCCTCGCCTACCTGGTGGCGGTGTACGGCGCCGCCGACGCGTTCGTCTCGCTACCCGACGAAGTGGAGCGAGCTCTCGCTGGCTTCGCGCTGCTCGAGCCGGTGACCAGCGATGCCACCGTGCGCAGCGCCGCGCTCGCCCACCACACCGGCGACGGCTGCGTGACCGACGACGTGTACGGCAACGAGCACTACGGCGTCGTGATTCCGCTGCCCGCGGGGTGGCAGCACGAGGTCCGTGGCGAACACTGTTTCACGGTCGCGTCGACGAGCGCGGGCGAGGACGGCGAAGTGCGCGCCTCGGCGCACGCACCGCCGCGCGGCTTCGCCGCTTGGACCGCGGTGCTGGCCTCGCGACTCGCCGCCCTCGGCTGCCGAGACTGGATGGCGACAGCCGTGGACAGTGGCTGGCAGCACGAGAGTTCGGAAAGCACGCGCCGGCAGTGGATTCGCACCGACGGCGAACGCCAGGAAGGCGTGCTGCTGGTGGTCGCGCCGCGCCTGCTTCTGATCGTGCAGTGGCGTGCCGGGACCGCGGCCGCCCGCGAGGCCCTGGGGCGGGCACGGCAGGGAATCGTGCTCCGCTGACTCCGGCGGGCGTCACCTCCGGCGCGCGCTCCGCCGTTCGAACCTGGCCTCACCGATTCCGCGGACCGGTTTTGCGAGCCACTGGCGTCACACGGACAGTATGGCCGCGGAGACCCGGCCGAAACCACACCTCTCGCCCATGCCCACTCTCGCCCGTCTCGCGACGCTCTTCCTTCTCTTGGTCTTCGGCACGCCGTGCCGGACGCAGGCTGTCGGCCTCACCCCGCTGCCACCGATCACCGGCGCGCCGCTCGGCGTCAACCTGAGCTGGTGGACCTCGTTCAGCCCGGAGTGGGTGTTCGTCGACGCTTGGCGGGGCGCCTCGGAGTGGGTGTCGCAGCGTCCGGTCGGTGGTCCCTGGGACACCGGCGAGCCGATCGCGCTGGACTCGCACGGCTATCCCACCTGGCTGAACGCCAATCAGGTCGTGGCCGCGGTGATGTACAAGGGCCTCGACGGTCGCTTCCCCGGCGGTCGCTACGTCGTGCTGTGGGACGGCGACGGCGACGTCGAGGTGAAGGAGGACGCGTCGATGGTGAGCCGCAACGGCAACCGGATCGAGGCCGACGTCACGCCGGGCGATGGCGTCGTCCTGCGCATCCTGCGCACCAACCCGAGCGACCCGGTGCGCAACATCCGCGTCATCCTGCCGGGCTTCGAGTCGACCTACCAGACACAGCCGTTCCACCCGCGCTTCCTCGCCAACTGGCGCGGTTTCCGGATGCTGCGCTTCATGGACTGGATGCGCACCAACGGCTCGCTCCAGGCACAGTGGGCCGACCGGCCGACCCTCGACGACTGCGGCCAGGCCAGCGACAAGGGTGTGGCCCTCGAGCTGATGATCGCGCTGTGCAATCAGATGCACGCCGACCCTTGGTTCTGCCTGCCCCACCTGGCCAGCGACGACTACGTCCGTCAGTTCGCGCGCAAGGTGTCGCAGCTGCTCGAGCCCGGCCGCAAGGTCATTCTCGAGTACAGCAACGAGTGCTGGAACGGTGGCTTCGAGCAAGCGCGCTACTGCCAGCGCGAAGGCGTGCGCCTGCAGCTGAGCAACGACCCCTTCGAGGCACAGCTGCGCTTCTACTCGCAGCACGCGGTGGAGCTGTTCCGCATCGCCCGCCAGGAACTCGCTGGCACGCACGAAGTCGTGCGCGTCCTGTCGGCCCAGAACGTCACGCCGTGGGTCGCCACCACCATGGCCGACTGGCGCAGTGCCTTCCAGGAGCTCGACGCAGTCGCCGTCGCACCCTACTTCGGCTACGAGCTCGGTGATCCGAGCCGGCAGTGGGAGGTGAGCCAGTGGTCGGTGGATCAGGTGCTCGCGGAGTGCTGGAACGACCTCGGCCCGACCTTGCGCGGCACGCGCAATACGGTCGCAGCGATGCGCCAGCGTGGCCTGGAAGTGCTCGGCTACGAGGGCGGGCAGCACTTGGTCGGCTTCGGCGGCGCCGAGAACAACACGCAGCTCACCAGCCTGTTCATCGCCGCCAACCGTGACCCGCGCATGTTCCTGCTCTACATGGCTTTCCTCGACGGTTGGACCGCCGCCGGCGGCGGTGCCATGGCGGCCTACTACTCGACTGGCCGGCCGGGCCGCTACGGCTCGTGGGGTGCGCTCGAATGGGCCGAACAGGACCCCTACACGGCGCCGAAGTACCTGGCGTTGCGCCTGTGGGTCGACGGCGCGCGCTTCGGCCGCTAGAGGACGGCTCCGACAGGGGACGGACGCGCAGCGCATCGAAGCCTGCGGCTCCCCGACCGCCGCGATACGCCTTGCCGACGGCGCGCTCGGCTCGCCCTCGGCGCATGCCGTGACGCGCACTCCTGGCACACAATTCGGTTCAAGGCCCTGGTGCGGACCGCTATCCTGCCCGCCTTTCTGGCGGCCATGGAAACCACACTCATCCTGCTCAAGCCTGACTGCGTGCAGCGCGGTCTGGTCGGACGTCTCATCACGCGGTTCGAGGAGAAGGGCCTGAAGCTCGTCGGCTTGAAGCTGATGCAGATCACCCCCGACCTCGCCGCCAAGCACTACGCCGCGCACAAGGAGAGGCCTTTCTACCCCGGCCTGGTGCGATTCATGACCAGCTCGCCGGTCATCGCCCTGGCGCTGCAGGCCAATGACGCCGTCGCCGTCGCGCGCAAGATGATGGGCGCCACCTTCGGCTTCAACGCCGAGCCCGGCACCATCCGCGGCGACTTCGGCGTCAGCCGTTCGTTCAATCTCATCCACGGCAGCGACAGCCGCGAGGCGGCCGAGAAGGAGCTGGCCCTGTTCTTTCCCGAAGGGATCCAGGCCTGGAACTACGACGGGTTCGCCTGGATCTACGATGCCAGCGAGGAGCTCAAGGGCTGACCGCCGATGCCGGAGTCGGCACACCAGGCTCGCGGCAAGTCCTTGACGGTCGCCGTCACGACCACGCCGTCCGAGCGACGTCGGCCGCTCCGTCGGCCGTAGGCAGCGCGCCGCGCCCGCACTTCGGTGGCGGACCCCGTCGATCCCGAATCCGAGCACCGCAGCAGCGAGCCCGGCGGCACGCGGCGCGCCTCGGTCGGTCTGTCGATCGGTGAGCTGCGCCAAGCGATTGCCGAGCTGAACGCGGCCACACTGCCAGCCACGGTCGCCGACGCCGTGCCCCTGCAAGGCAAGGACGATCTGCTCCTCTTCGTCGAGAGCGAGACCGGCGGCGCCCGCAGATCCGCGCTGCACGTCGTTCCCGGCAGCGCGCGCGGGCGCGTCACCCTGACCGCGCGCCGCTTCGCGCGCGATGCATTCGCCAGCGGTCCGCAAGCCGAGCAAGTGCGCGGGTTGCTCGCGGGCGCACGCCTCGAGGGCGCCGAGGTTGTCGCCGGCGAGCGCATCGTCCGCCTGTCCTGGCGAGGCTCGGACGGCGCAGCGGGTGCGCTCGTCGTCGAACTCTTCGGCAACCGCGGCCTGTGGGCGGTGCTGGACGCCGAGGGGCGCATCGTCGCGCAGTCGCGGGTCCCACACGGCAAGGACCGCAACCTGGGACCGCAGGCGAAGTGGCAGCCACCGCCGGCGCGACCAGCTCCTACCGAGACACCGTCCCGTTTCGAGGCGCCGGTGCTCGCCGCCATGGACCGGCACTTCACGGCGGCCGACCAGGCCGACGAAAGCGAGCACCTGCGCCTCCTCTGCGAGCGCGGCCTGACGCGCGCCCGCAGCAGCCTCGAGCAGAAGGTCGCCGGCCTACGCCGTCAGCTCGATGGCGCCGACGAGGCTCCACGCCTGCGCGCCCGCGCCGACCTCATGCTCGCCTACGCGCACCGGGTGCCACGCGGCGCGACCAGCATGCAGGTGCCCGATCCCGCACGCGAAGGCGCGGACCTCGAGATCCCCCTGCAGCCGGACAAGCCGGTCGTGCACCAGGCTCAGGCTCTGTACGACCGAGCTCGCCGCCTCACCGACGCCGTCGAGCATGCCCGTGAGCGGCTCGCGCAGGCGCAGTCGGACCTCGACGACCTGGCACCGCTCGAGGCGAAGCTGGGGTGCGCGAGCAGCTTCGCCGACTTGGCGTCGCTGCAAGCGGACCTGGCCGGGCGTGGGCTGCTTCCCCGTACCGGGCGCTCAGCCGGCGGATCGAGGGCTGGTCCAGCGGGTCGCCCAGCTGGTGGCTCGGCTGGCGTGCGCGCCGGCAACAAGTCCGGCCGCCGCGACGCCGCCGAGGCCTACCGGCGCTTCGTGTCGCGCGAGGGCTACGAGATCCTGTGTGGCAAGACCAACGCGCAGAACGACCGTCTCACCCTGCGCACGGCACGCGGCAACGACGTGTGGCTGCACGTGGGGCGTGGCTACGCCGGCAGCCACGTCGTGGTGCGCGTACCCAAGGGCAAGTCGGCCAGCCTGGAGACGCTGCTCGACGCGGCGCAGGTCGCCGTCCACTTCAGCAAGGCGCGCGGTGCCGCCAAGGCCGAGGTGATCTACACCCTGGCGAAGCACGTGCGCAAACCGAAGGGCGCCGCTCCCGGCCAGGTCGTGCCGGCCCAGACCAAGACCCTGCAGGTGCGCCTCGACGAGACGCGCCTGCGCGAGCTGCTGTCCGGCGGCGGCGAGACCCCATGACGGCGACACCACACTGCCGGCACTTCGGCACATGCGGTGGCTGCACGCGGCTTGATGTTGCCATCGCTGCCCAGCTCACCGGCAAGCACGCCGCGGCGTCTGCTGTCCTGGCGCCGGTGCTCGACGGGGTGCCCCTGGCGCAACCACCCACTCCGGCAGCGACGCCGTGCCACGACCGCACCAAGCTCCTCTACCCCATCCAGCCAGGGCCGGGCGGCGAGCTGCGCGCCGGACTCTACGCCCGCGGCACGCACGAACTGGTGGACATCGAGGAGTGCATGCTGCAGGTGCCGGCCCTGACCGAGCTCGCCCACCGCTGGCTCGGCGTGCTGCGGGCGCGCGGAGTCGCGCCCTACGACGAGCGTCGCCACCGCGGCTGGCTGCGTGCCTTGTTCGCGCGGATCGCGGCGGGAACCGGCGAGATGGTCGCGGCTCTCGTCACCACCGACGACACGCTGCCGCTGCACACGACGCTGGTGCCTCAGCTCGTCGACGCCGCGGCCGGCCTGCCGGCCCTGCCGGACGGTCCCCCGGTGCGTCTCGTGGGCCTGGTGCAGAACGTCAACCCGGCGCCCGGCAATGCGTTGCTGGGCACGCGCGAGTTCACGCGTCACGGCCGCGGGCACGTCTTCGACCGACAGGACGGCCTCACGTTCCGCATCAGCGCCGGCAGCTTCTACCAGGTGCACCGCGACGCCTCGGCCCTGCTCTACCGACCCGCGATGGCGATGCTGGGCGACGTGCGCGGCCAACGCGTGGTCGACGCCTACGGCGGCGTCGGCACCTTCGCGTTGCGCTTGGCCGCCGCCGGCGCTGCCGCGGTGCACCTCGTCGAAACGAGTCCGAGCGCTTGCGCCGACGCGCGCGCCGCCGCCACGAGCAACCGACTCGCCGATCGGGTCGTGGTCACCTGCGCACCGTTCGGCGCCGCGCAGCATGGTCTCGGGCCGCCGCTGGCCGACCCAGACCTGTTGGTGATCGACCCCCCACGCGCCGGCCTCGACGCGCCCGGCCTGGCCGAAGTGCGCCGCCTCGACGCCCGGCGCATCCTCTACGTGGCGTGCTCGCTCACGGCGCTGGCTCGCGACCTCGCCCGCCTCTCCGACCGCTACCGACCCCAGGCGGCCCACCTGTGCGACATCTTCCCGCACACCGACCATGTCGAAGCGCTCGTGCTGCTGCATCGACGTGTCGCCTGAGCGCCGCGGCGGGACGACCACACGAGCGAACCGCGCCGCCGGGTACCGCCCGCCGGAGTGCTCGGCCGCCGCGCCGCGGGCCTCCGGCGGGGCCAGACTTCCCCCGAGTTGCGCCATCGGGATCACCGCGGCAGACATTGCAACGGAAGCGGCGGAACCAAACCGGCGTCGCCGCCTAACACACGCCGCGTCGCCTCCATCCCCCACTGACTGGCCTGCCCATGAACTTCCTGCTGCGCTATGCGCGTTGGCTTCACACCCGCTGGCCGGCCGGTCACGTCGAGAAGCTGCCCGACGTCGGCGACGACGGTCGCACCAACGTCCCCGGTCTCTACGTCGCCGGCGACCTGACCGGTGTGCCGCTGCTCAAGTTCGCCGCGCAGAGCGGTGCCGCGGTCGTCCGCGCCATCCAGGCCGACCCCGACTTCCACGCCGCGCGCGCCCGCAAGCCCAAAGGCACGTTGGACCTGGTGATCGTCGGCGGCGGCGTCTCCGGCATGGCGGCAGCGCTCGAGGCGCGCAAGCTGCACCTCGACTTCGTGCTCCTGGAGGCAGCCGAGCCCTTCTCCACCCTCGTCAACTTCCCCAAGGGCAAGCCGATCTACACCTACCCCGCGGACATGACGCCGCAGGCCGACCTGCAGTTCACCGCCCAGGTGAAGGAGCCGCTGCTCGACGAACTGCGCACTCAGACGCTGGCCAAGGGCATCAAGGCGCGGGCGGGCCGCGTCGAGCGGGTGCGCCGCGCCCGCGGCGCGCTGGTGTGCGAGGTCGCCGACCAAACACCGCTGGACACGCTGCGCGTGGTGGTCGCCATCGGCCGCTCGGGCAACTTCCGCCGCCTCGGAGTCCCCGGCGAAGAACTCGACAAGGTCAGCAACCGTCTGCACGACCCCAAGGACTACTGCCAGCAAGACGTGCTCGTGGTCGGTGGCGGTGACTCGGCGCTGGAGACGGCCGTGGCGCTGGCGCAGTGCGGCGCACGCGTCACTCTGTCCTACCGCAAGCGGGATCTGTCCCGCCCCAAGCCGGAGAACATCGCCAACCTCGAGCGCCTCCGAACCGATCCGATGGCCGAGGTGACCCCGACCGAGCCGCTCGGGGACCGAGTGACGACCCCGGCGGGACCGTTCCTCGACCCGGTGCGCGCAGCTGGCAGCGTGCGTCTCGAGTTGGGCAGCCGGGTGGCACGCATCGATCGAGATTCGGTCACGCTGGAACTGGACGGCGGTGAGACGGCGACGCGAAGCAACGACGCGGTCTTTGCCATGATCGGGCGCGAAGCCCCGCTCGAGTTCTTCCGGCGCAGCGGCGTGCGCATCCGCGGCGAGTGGCGTTGGCAGACCTGGGTCGGGCTCCTCGCCTTCCTGACCTTCTGCGTGTTCGTCTACAACTGGAAGGCGAGCGGCGACCTCAAGGCGGCATTCAAGGCGCGGCACTGGTTCCCCTTCGACATCGGCTCGCCCGACGACGCCGGCTCCTGGAGCGGCACGCTCCTGCTGTCGATGCACGAGCCGGGCTTCTGGTACTCGCTGGCCTACTCGGTGTTGATCTTGGCGTTCGGCCTGCGCCGCATGGCGCGGCGCAAGACACCGTACGTGAAGGTGCAGACGTGGTCACTGATCGCGTTCCAGTGGCTGCCACTCTTCCTGTTGCCGTACCTCCTGCTGCCCTGGCTCGGCCACAACGGTGCCTTCGACAGCGGCGCCGGCGCCTGGCTCGCCGACCAGCTGTTCCCGAAGGCCGACTACGACCCGCACGGGCGCGAGTACTGGCGGGCGTTCGGCCTGATCCTGGCCTGGCCGTTGTTCATCTGGAACGTGTTCAGCAGCCAGCCCATGTGGCTCTGGTTGGCGATCAGCCTGGTGCAGACGTGTGTGCTCATCCCGCTGCTGGTGCGCCGCTTCGGCAAGGGCGCGTACTGCGGCTGGATCTGCTCGTGCGGCGCCATGGCCGAGACCCTCGGCGACGCGCACCGCCACAAGATGCCGCACGGCAAGGTTTGGAACCGGCTCAACCTCGTGGGCCAGGTGATCCTGGCCGCGGCGCTGGTGCTGCTCTTCCTCCGCGTCGTCAGCTGGACCGCGCCGAACTCCTGGCTCGGCAGCCACGCCAGCGCCTGGTTCTACGGCCTGCTGTCTGGCTATCAGCTGGGCGGCGTGCGGTTGAACTACTACTGGCTGGTCGACGTCGGCCTCGCCGGCATCCTCGGCCTGGCTTTCTACTTCCACTTCAGCGGGCGCGTGTGGTGCCGCTTCGCCTGCCCGCTGGCGGCGTTGATGCACGTGTACGCGCGGTTCAGCCGCTTCCGCATCCTCGCGGACAAGAAGAAGTGCATCTCGTGCAACGTGTGCACGTCCGTGTGCCATCAAGGCATCGACATCATGAACTTCGCCAACAAGGGGCTGCCGATGGCCGACCCCGAGTGCGTGCGCTGCAGTGCCTGCGTGCAGACGTGCCCGACCGGTGTCCTCGAGTTCGGCGCGCTCCGGCGAGACGGCACCTCCGAGCGCGACCGCCTCGCCGCGAAGTGACCCGCCGGGTGTCCCCGGCCTCACCGTGCTGCCGATCGCTCAGCCCGCCTGAATCGGCTCGCGGTCGGCACGGGACACGTGGATCCTGACGCCGGCTCCCAACGCGCGCCGCAGCTGACGGGCGAGGATCGGCAAGTAGCCGCGCTCGGTCAGCGAGTGCTCCGCGAGGACCACGTGGCGTCCGGCTTCGATCGCCGCGAGGACGTCGTGGTGCCGCATCTCGCCGGTGAAGAACAGATCCGCGTCGCGCAGCAAGGCGCCGCCGGCGCCGGCGGCGAGCGCCACGGTGCGCACCTTGGCACCGGGTTCCAGCAGAGAACGGGCCACGCGCAGGCGCGCGACCCCGAGGTGCTGCTTCAGCAGGGTCACGATCGCGGCCAGGGTCTTGGCTTTCGGCAGGGTCAGCAAACGCCCCTGCCCGACGCCTGGCGGCTCGCCGGGAATCGGCTCCAGGGGTTCGGCGCCGACTCGGCCGAACGGCGCCGCGAGCCAGTCGTTCAGCCCGCCCGCTGCGGCATCGAGTGCGGTGTGCGGACTGTAGATGGCGATGTCGTTCTGCACGGCGCGCAGCAGACCCCGCGTGCGCGGCGCGCTGGCGCGCAGCGCCTTCAGCCCGCTGAAGATCGGCGGGTGGTAGGCGACCACGAGCTGACAACGCCGGCGCACCGCCTCCACGATGACGTTGTCGGTGGCGTCGATGGCCAGCAGGACGCCGGTGAGTGGTCGCCGGTGCCCGGCACGCCCGGCGGCCGCGGGCGGTTCGACGAGGAGCCCGACGTTGTCCCACTGCGCCGCCAGCCGCAGGGGCGCGAGGTCTTCGAGCGCCCGCAGGGCATGACCGAGGGTCGAGGGCATTGCCGGCGCGAGATTACGGGATCACCCGCGGCGTCCAAGACACGGAATCGAAGAGCACGCGCAGGCGCGCCGCGATCCGCGGCTGCACGCGAGCGACCTGAGCGATCCGCCCCAGCAGGTGCGCACGGAAGTTCGGATGGCCCTCCCGGTTCTGGGTATCGGCACCGTGCCGCATGCAGTTGTGGAGGATCGCCTCCAGGCGCTCCCGCTCGCGTCTCGGCACCCCGAGCGCCGCATTCAGCACCAGCCCCAACGCGCGCTGGCTCACGCTGGCCGGCATGCGTCGAGTCTTGTGGTGAGCCGCGGCAAGACCCTCCTCGAGCAGAATCGCCGCCGCGTGCAGCTCGCAGCGACGAGCGTCGCGGGCAAACCCCTCCGCGCCGCTGAACAGCAGGTCGTCGGCGTAGCGCGTGTAGTCGGCCGCGAAGCGCCGCGCCAACCCGGACAACCGCGCGTCGATGCGGTAGGCGCACAGGTTCGCCAGCGCTGGCGACGTCGGCGCTCCTTGGGGCAGGTGGCGCCGCTGCAAGGCTCGTTCGAGGCGCTCGGCGGCGGGGCCGTGCGCCGCCAGCCCCGCAGCGCGGACGGCGCCGGGGGTGACGGAGGTGCACAGTCGCGCCAGCAGGCCCGCGACCTCTTCCGGATAGCCCATCTGGAAGAAGACTCGGCGCACGCGACCGCAGCCGAAAGAGGCGAAGAAGTCGCGGACGTCCATCCGCAGCACGCACGACCGGCCCGCGTGGATGCTGGCCGCGCTCACCACATCGCGCCCGCGCACGAAGCCGTGGGCCGCCGGGTGCGCCGGCACGTGCGCGAGGATGCCGTGCAGGATTCGCCGTTGCACCCACGCCAGGCGCGTTCGCGGCGCCTCGATCAGACGCGGGACGCCACCGCGCCTGGAGATCCACCGCCAACGGTAGGCATGCGCTTCTCCGGTCCGACATCGCGCCAGGAAGTGGAGTTCTTCGACGGTCAGACCCAGCCATGCGGCCAGCGCCGGGGGGCTGACGAGCGGCGGCACCGACCACGCCGCCGCCACCGGCCCGGGTTGCATGCAGGACGGAGGCAGCGCATCGAGTCGAGGTTGCACGCGCCGCCAGACACGTGCGAACCCCTTGTCCTGCCGTAGCGCCAGTTCGATCTCGCGCGCGCTGGGGCGTCGGCCGGTCTCGAAGCGTCGCGCCAGTCCTTCGGCGATCCGGCGCAGCCGGCGCCCCGCGCGGCCGCCCAGCGCCACGAGCCTGCCCTCGATCGCGGCGGCCGTGAGAGGACCACGCCCGACGGCAGCGGCGGCCATCTGCAAGGACTTGCCTGGAACGGTGTGCAAGGGACCACTCTCGCCAGCCGGCGAGTTCGTGGGTTCGTGTAGCGTCGAGGTGCGCGCTTGACCACCCCACGCCCTCTCGAGCCGACCGAGCGAACGGACCGTGTCCCGGCGACGCGGGTCGGGCGCGGCCAGCGCGTCGCAGTCGCGACGTCAGGGCCGTGCTCGGGATCGGCTGAGCGCGGGAGTGCCCCGGGGTAGCCCCGGAGAGACGAAGGCACGGTGCGTGCACCGGCTCCATCGGCCCGGGACACGGTCCGCGAGCATGATCGCCGGCGCGGGGAGTCCGTCAACCCGGGACCGGCAGGCGGCGCAGGTGGTACGCTGCACCACGCCGAGACCCGATGCCCGAACTGCCCGACGTCACGGTGTACCGCGAGCGCCTCGTCGCGCTCCTCGGCGGACGCGAGCTCGACGGCGTGCGCTTGTTCTCTCCGTTCGTCTTGCGCAGCGTCGAGCCACCCGTCCAGGCGCTGGTCGGGCGCACGCTGCAAGACGTCGAGCGCCTGGGCAAGCGCTTGGTGCTGGTGTTCGGCGACGACCTGTTCTTGGTGCTGCACCTGATGATCGCCGGACGGCTGCGCCTGCGAAAGCCCGGCGCCAAGCCGCCCGGCAAGATGGGTCTGGCGGCCTTCGACTTCGCCGCGAGCACCCTGATGCTCACGGAAGCAGCGAGCAAGAAGCGCGCCTCCCTGCACGTCGTGCACGGGCGCGCGGGGCTGGCCGAGTTCGACCGTGGCGGCCTCGAGGTGATGGACACCGACGTCGAGGCGTTCGCCGCCGCGCTGCGCCGCGAGAACCGCACCCTCAAGCGCGCTCTCACCGATCCGCGCATCCTGTCGGGCATCGGCAACGCCTACTCCGACGAGATCCTGCACGCCGCGCGGCTGTCGCCCACCCAGCTCACGGCCAACCTGGGCGACGACGCGATGGCGCGCTTGTTCGCCGCCACCCGCGACACGCTGCGCACCTGGACCGAGCGCCTGCGGACCGAAGTCGGCGACGGCTTCCCCGACGAGGTGACCGCCTTCCGCGAAGCCATGGCCGTGCACGGCCGCTACAAGCAACCCTGCCCGGTTTGCCAGACCCCGGTGCAGCACATCCTGTACGCAAGCAACGAGTGCAACTACTGCCCCACCTGCCAGACCGAAGGGCGTCTCCTCGCCGACCGCGGCCTGTCGCAACTGATGCGCAAGGACTGGCCGAAGACCCTGGAAGAGCTCGAGGAGAAGAAGGGCCGCCCCCCGTGAGGGAACCCCGTAGCGAAGTAACAAGGTGGAGCCAGACACCAACTGGTTACTTGGTGAAGCGGAGGGCGTAGATCGGGGGGAGGTGGGCACTGAGGCACTGCCACTTGGTGCCGCCGTTGGCGCTCACCCACAGACCGCCGGTGGTCGAGCCCACGGCCAGGGTCTTGCCGTCGTCGGCGACGTCGAGGGCGTGGCGGTAGACGAGGTCGTAGGCGGGCTTCGGCAGTCCGTTGGCAAGGCTGCGGAACGTCTTGCCGCCGTCGCGGGTCTGGGTGACGACGAAACGCCCGTCGCCGGGCACGCGACACTCGTCCTTGACCCCCGGCACGAACCAGGCGACGTCGGGATCACGCGGGTGGACGGCGACCGCGAAGCCGAAGGCCGAGGGCGTCACCTTCTTGATCTCCTTGAAGGTGGTACCGCCGTCGTCGCTCCTGAAGATGCCGTTGTGGTGCTGGCACCACACCCGGTCGGGTGCGCTCGGGCACTGCACGACACGGTGCGGGTCCTGCTGCACCGGGTCGTACTCCTGACCCTTCGGCACGTGCTCGGCACGCAGACCGTGTCCCGCCTGCACCCACGTTTCCCCGTGGTCGAAGCTCTGCCAGATGCCGCCCGACGACACCCCGACCGTCAGCAGATTCGGATCGCGCGGATCGACGCACACACTGTGCAGACCGGGACCGTCCTTGCCGCCACCATTCCACTTGGCGCGCACCTTCTGGTCCCACAGTCCGCGCATGAGCCGCCAGCTTCGACCGCGGTCCTTGGAATGGAACAGCCCGCCCGGCACTGTGCCGCACCACAGGCCTCCCGGCGTCGCCGGATCGATCTCCAAGGCCCAGATGGTCGTCGTCGACCACGGCACCTTGCGGCCCATGCCATCGGTCACGACATCGCTCTTCTTCGGCTTGGGGTAGGCCGGCACCGCGATCTCGCGCCAACTCTTGCCCCGGTCGTCGCTCCGGTGCAGCTTGGGCCCGAAGTGGCCGTGCTCGAGCGCCGCGTACAGCGCGCCGTCGCGCGGATCCTGCATCGACAGCGACACCGCCGCGCCGAAGAACGATGGCTTCGCCAGCTTGAAGCCCGCGGCGTTGCGCCGCGCGAGAAACAGACCCTTGCGCGTGGAGACGAGGAGCGACGTCGACATGCCGGGATCTTTCGCCGGCGGCCAGGTCCCCGCCACGGGAAAGTCCGCCCCCCGGCACCCACGGCAGGCAGGACCGAATTCCGTTACTCGCCACCGCGCGTGGAGCTACCAGCACAGTGCCCCGCATGTCCATTCCAGCCAACCACATGATCCTCCGCTTCGGCCTGGCCACGCTGCTCACGGCAGCTCTCGCCCAGGCACAGACCCTGACGTACGAGTTCAGACTGGACGAACGCCAGCTCGTCACCCCGCCGCCGGTGTTGGACGGCGCCTCCGGAAGTGGGAGGCTGATCTTCGACACGGCCACACGCAACCTGACGATCTCCGGCAGCTTCTCCGGCCTCACGTCGCCTGTGACCGGTGTCGCGCTCTTCTCCGGTGCGCGCCGCGGCGCCAACGGCACTGCGGCCCTCACCTGCACCCCATCCGGCAGGCTCTTCGGCACCTTCACGGCCATCAGCGTCCTGACCGTCGCGCAGTCGTCGTTGCTGCGAGATGGTCTCGCCTACATCCAGCTGACCACCGCCTCCCGCACACTCGGAGCGCTGCGTGGCCAGATCGACTCCGTGCCCGGTAGTGGCACCGCACAGACTGTTCTTCCCAATGTGTCGGGCGCGGCAACCGCCGGTGGCTCCCTCCAGATCTGGGCAGGAGCCAGCACCGTCGTGCTGGTCGGCGTCGCGCTCCCGCCGGGAACGTCGCTGCCGTTGCGCGCACCATGGGTCTGCCCGATCTATCCGGGTGGCCTCGCCCTCGATCCGACCTACCCGTTCTTCGTCTTGCCCAGCGCAATCAGCCTCCCGATCCCACGGAGTCTGTCGCACGGAGAGATCGCGGTCCAGGGCGTGAACATCGCCGTGGGCTGTCCGATTCTCATGGGAGGGTTCCGCATCGCGATCCGGCCCTGAGCAACGCCGAGCGCCTCCGGCCTGCGGTCACCGCTGCCGCCCTCAGCCGCCGGACAGCGCTTGGAAGAAGGCCAGCTCGGCGCTCGCGCCGATGCTGTCGCTGAGCGCCACTCGGTCACGGACCGGTTGGCCATCGACGAAGAGGGCCACGTGCGTGCGCAAGGCACCCTGGTCGTCCAGCAGGTAGCCTCGTAGATCCGGCCGGCGCGCGAAGGCCGCGTCCACCGCTGCCCGCGCCGTGCGGCCGTCGACGTGCAACGGCGGGCAGGCGACGTGCCGCTGTAGGACTGCGGGGAAGGACACGGTCACCACGTCGAGGTCTCCGCACGCTGCGGCCGCACGCGGTGCGCGCGCATCAACGTCGTCCTCCCGCTCCGCCGGCGCGCAGCAGCCAGCCCTCCGGATCGACTTCGGCCTCCTGCCCGTCGAGCTCCACCACTCCCTTGCCGTCCACGATCTCGATGCGCTCGATCCGATCGCCGAGCTTGACCGGAACCGGCATGGGGAAGGCCAAGTCGTTCGGTGCCAGCCAGCGCAGGGTCAACTTGCCGCCGCTGCGCGCCTCCATCAGCGTCGGCAACGCCGGTTGGCGCAGGTAGACCTCGAAGAACCAACCGAGGTCCATGCCGGTGTGCTCCTCGAGGATCCGGCGCACACCCTCGGTGTCCTCGAAGCGCACGCACGAGCCGTCGGTCACCTTCTCGAGCGCCGGGTCGGGGTAGGCGAGCCGGCGCAACGCCACGAAGAACTTGTCGTCGCCGACCAGGAAGCGCAGCGTGTGCAGGACGCACGCCCCCTTGTAGTAGATGTCATTGCCGCTGTTGCCGAAGTAGATCTGCTTGCTGTCCATCGTCTCGCGCGGCGCCACCGCCCGCTGGTTGGCGAGCATCCGCCGCCAGCGACCGACCTGCACGAGGTACTGCGGCCGCCCGCGCCGGCTCTCGATGTAGAGCCCCTGCATGTAGGTGCCGATCCCCTCGTGGATCCACATGTCCTTCCAGTCGCGACAGGTCACCAGGTTGCCCCACCACTCGTGGCTCATCTCGTGGTGGTGCAACCAGTCGTAGTCGAACTCGCGTTTTCGGAACTTGTTGCCGTAGGCGATGATGGTCTGGTGCTCCATACCGAGGTGCGGCGTCTCGGCGATGCCGTACTTCTCGCCACGGAACGGGTAGGGCCCGCACACCTCTTCCATGTGGTGCAGGTGGTCGAGGAACTCCGGCAGAGCCTTCTCGGCCTGCGCCCGGTCCTCGCTCAGCGCGAAGAACTGCACCGGAACCTTGTCGCCACAGGTCGACTCGTACACGCGCTCGATCACCGAGTAGGGCGCGATGTTGAGCGCCACGCAGTAGTTCGAAATGGGCACGCCGATGTGCCAGTGGTAGGTGATGACCTTGTGGACCGGGTCCGGCTCGGCCTGCACGAGATGACCGTTGGCTGCGCACACCAGACCGCTCGGTACCGTGACGAAGAGGTCCATGGTCTCCGGCTTGTCCGATGGATGGTCCTTGCACGGCCACCACAAGTCAGCACCCTCGCCCTGGCAGCTGGTGGCGATCCAGGGCTTGCCGTCCTTGGTCTTGGCCCAGGTGAAGCCGCCCTGCCAGGGCGGGTTGGGCGCACGGCGCGGCTTGCCGCCGTAGGTCACGCTCACCTTGAAGTCGGTCCCGGCCTTCAGGGTCAATGGGATCCGGATGCGACCGTCCTCGTGCACGGCGTCCAGCAGGTGGCCCGGTATCTCGACCTTGCCGACCTGCAAGGCGTCATCGAGGTCGAGCACGATCGTGTCGGTGTCAGCTGTGGCCCGGGCCCTCATGGTGAGCACACCTTCGATCTGCTCCTTCTCGGGGTCGACGGCGAGTTCGAGACGGTAGGCGCGGACGTCGTAGCACGCCTGCTCGGGGATGAGCACGCCTCCCGACGCCTGAGCACGTCCGGCCTCCTGACCGGACGCCGGCACGACGAGAACGGCGACGATCAGGGCCCAAAGCGTCCGCGTGGTGAGCATCTCGGGCACCATAGCGCGGCGCCTGGCCGACGCCGAGAAGAGGAGCGTGGCCGGACCGAGCTCCGAGCCTTACCTTCGGATCGATGGCCCCGCCACCGGGCTCACCCCCCCGCGCCGTCGGCACCGCGGTCTCGATCGAGGCCTGGGCGGAGCGATTCGTCACGAGTCCCGACCTCGCCGTCAAGGTCGACCCGGGTCCGTCGCCACGCACCTTCGCCGGAGACCCGCCGCGACGCCTCGAAGCCCCCGGGCGCCCGCAGATCCTGACCCTGGTCGGCAAGGCCAAACGCTCGCTGCAGCCGCACCAGCTGCGCCAGCCGCGTCACCGCGCCCGACTGCTGCACACGTTCTGGCACCACGAACTGCAGGCCGCCGAGCTGATGGCGTGGGCCATCCTCGCTTTCGCCGATGCACCGAGGAGCTTCCGCACGGGGCTGCTCGCCATCTGCAAGGAAGAGCTGGCTCACATGCGCATCTACCAGGCCGAGATCGAGCGCCTCGGTTTCGGCCTCGGCGCGTTCCCGGTGCGCGACTGGTTCTGGCAGCGCGTCGCCACCTGCGTCACCCCCATCCAGTTCGTGGCGTTGATGGGACTGGGACTCGAGGGCGGCAACCTCGACCACTCCTCGCGCTACCGGCAGGCCTTCGTCGACGCTGGCGACCTGGACGCGGCGCGCGCCCAGGACCGGGTGGGCCGCGACGAGATCCGGCACGTGCGCTTCGCCGCCCGGTGGTTCGCGCGTTGGACCGGCGGGCTCGACTTCGACCGCTGGACGCGCGAGCTGCCACCGCCGCTGTCGCCACAGTTGCTGCGCGGGGCGCGGCTCGACCGTGACGCCCGGGCCCGAGCGGGCCTACCGCCCGAGTTCCTCGATGCCCTGGCGGCGACGTGAGGCTCGCTTTCGTCGCCAACCTCGACGCCGAGTGCGAGTGGTCGCGGACGCGCTACCGCCCCTCGGGTCGCCGGCGCGTCGACGTGCAGGCGCGCGCGACGCGCGTGGCGGCCGCGCTGCAACGATGCCTCGGCGTCGAAGTCGTCGCCGTCGATCCCGACTCGCCAGCTCCCGACGTTGCCCGCGTCGACGGCACGTTGTGCTGGTGCCCGACGCCGCGAGCGCGCGCCGCCGCCGAGCGAGCGGGAGCGCCGCTGCCCGCGGCGCCGGCCGACGAGGTCCTGCGGCAAGTCAACCATCGTCGCTTCGCCGTGCCGCTGGCCCCGCCGCTGCCCGGCGCGCGCTTCGTGCGCGACATGCCCGAGCTCGAGACCATCCTGGGCGCCCCGCGGCCGGCGGGCGGACATCTCCTCAAGCGGCCGTTCGGCTTCGCCGGGCGCGATCGCAAGCACGTGGCTGCCGACGTCCCGCTCGCCGGTGCGCTACACACCTGGGCCAGCGCCTCGATGACCGAGTACGGCTGCGGCCTGCAGGTCGAGCCGTTGGTGCGGGTCGAACGGGAGTTCGCTCTGCACGGCGTGGTCACGCGGCGCGGCCTCGTCCACCTCGGCGTACCGACGATCCAGGTCGTCGACGAGGCTGGGGCGTGGCGCGAGAGCCAGGTGGCCGCGCATGGCAGCATGGGCGCCGGCGAGGACGCCGAGCTGCGGGCCACTGGCTTTCGGGTCGGCGCCGCGCTGCACGCGGCGGGATACTTCGGGCCGTTCGGAATCGATGCCTACCGCTGGCGCGACGAGCGCGGCGAGGCGCACTTCCAGGCGTTGAGTGACCTCAATGCGCGCCTGACGATGGGTCTCGCGTCCGGTCTCGGCGGGCAGGCTCGCGTGCTGCTCGACGAGATCCTCGGCGTCAGCCTCGACGCCACGGCGGCAGAAGGCACCCGGGCCGGAGAAGGTGCGGCCGCTCCACCCTCGCACACCGGCCCGGTGGTCGCCGATTCAGGGTGAGGCAGCACCAGCGCCGGCTTGCGTCGCCACCCCGTCCGGCAGCCAACGCGCCATGGCCTCACGCAGCGCCGCCGCACGCACCGGCTTGGTCAAGTAGTCGTTCATGCCCGCCCCGAGGCACTCCTCGCGGTCGCCGTTCTGCGCGTTCGCGGTGAGCGCGAGAATCGGCACGCGCGCCCCCTCGCCGCCCAACGCCCGGATCGCCCGCGTCGCAGCGATACCGTCCATCACCGGCATCTGCACGTCCATGAGGACCAGGTCGCACCCGTACCGCTCGAAGGCGGTGATCGCTTCGCTGCCGTTGGCTGCCAGGAGGACGTGCACGTCCAGACGCGCCAGCATCGCGCACATCAACCGCTGGTTGACGACGTTGTCCTCCACCAGCAGGATGCTGCGGCCCGACCACGTCCTCGGCAGACGGCGGCGCGTCGTCTCGGCGCGGCCGGCGCCGACGATGGCGGCGGTCAGCGCCGCCCGCCGCAGTGGCCGAATGAGGACACCGTCGACCCCGTCCTCCACCGCGTCGTACGCTGCCGACGGCGGCCGCAGCACGAGCAGCCGAGCATCGAAGCGGCCGCGTATCGCGGCGAGGGTCGGAGCGTCGATGCGCACTGCGTCGTCCACGAGCACGACGAGCGGCTCCTGTCGGTCGGCGAGATGCCGCAGCACGGCATGCGCCGCTGCTCCATCGCTGACCGAGGTGACCTCGAGGAAGTCGCACCGCAGCTGACGGGTGAGCAGCTCGCGACGACGGTCGTGGCCGTCGATCAACAGGATCAAGCCCGGCCGCAGCTCGGCGGGCGGAGCCGCCGACGACGCCACCGAGATCGGCACCCGCACGACGAAGCGGGTGCCGCGGCCGACCTCGCTCTCCACCATCACCTCGCCGTTCATCTGTTCGATGATGCGCTTGACGATGGCCAGGCCCAGGCCGGTGCCGCCGAAGCGTCGCGCGGTGGAGTCCTCCGCCTGTTCGAAGGCGTGGAACAGGCGGTCGAGGCGATCGGGCGGGATCCCCACTCCGGAGTCGCGCACGGCGATCTCCAGCACGATCCGGGTGCCGGCGCGCTCGGCCACCCTCGCGCTCAGCTCGATGCTGCCCTCGTCGGTGAACTTCACCGCGTTGCTGACCAGGTTGGCGATCACCTGCCGCAGGCGCATGGGATCGCCCAACAGGCGCGGCGGCAGCTGTGGATCGAGGTCCAGCAGCAGCTCCACGCCGCGCGCATGCGCGGCCGGCGCGAACAAGGCGGTGACGTTCTCGAAGAGGTCGTCCCGCTCGAACTCGACGCGTTCGAGCATCAGCTTGCCTGCTTCGATCTTGGCCAGATCGAGCACGTCGTTGAGCAACGCCATGAGCGCCTCGCCCGACTCGCGCGCCACGGTCGCCCATTCCCGCTGCTGCTCGTCGAGCTCGGTGTCGGTCAGCATGGCCAGGAAGCCCAGCAGGCCGTTGAGCGGCGTGCGGATCTCGTGGCTGAGGTTCGCCATGAAGGCGCTGCGCGCGCGCACGGTGGCCAAGGTCTCGTCGTGGCGCTGCTCGAGCGCGATCACCTGCCCCTCCAGCACGTACACACGGGTCGAGTGCCGTTGCGCCACCCGCCGCAGGCGCTCGACGAGGTCGCCGACACCCTCGGCGGGCGGGCCGGGCCGGACGGCGATGCCGGTGCCCACCTCGAGATCGCGCACGACGTCGCGCAGGTGAGCTGCATGCGTGCGTGCCCGGCGCAGGACGGCACGAACCACCACGAAGCAAGCCGCGGTCAGACCGACACACAGCGACGGCAAGAACTCGACTCCGCACAAGCAGAGTCCCGCCGTCGTGACGGCGGTGGCTGCGAGCGTCGGCGCGGCTCGAACGGCGCGGTTCACCGTCGCCCTCGCAGCCACAGCCACCTCACGTCGCCGACTGTCGTGGAAATGGACATCCCCTCGTGCGATCCCACCACCTGTTCGGAAGAGGGTCGCCCGCCACTTGAATGGCCGCCACCTCGGCACGGTGACATCGTGCACGGGGAACCTCGTGCGCGGGAACACGGGGGCGCGGCGGCCCACGATGCGGACGCTTGCCGTCAGAGGGCGAGGGCGCCCGAGCTGTCGCCGAAGCGTTCCACCTCGGCACCCGCCCAACCGAGGAACGTGAGGTAGGCGTTGGCGAGCGGTGTCGGCCGCGGAGGCCGCAGGTGGCGCCCCCCGTGCAGGCGCCCCTGGCCGCCACCCACCAGGACGATCGGCAGGTCGTGGTGGGCGTGGCTGTTGCCGTCGGCGATGCCCGAGCCGTACATCACCACGGTGCTGTCGAGAAGGTTGCCCGCCGGTGTCTCGGTCGAGCCCAGGCGCTGGCAGAACCGTGCCAGCGCGCCGACGTGGAACAGGTTGATCCGCCGCAGCTTCTCCAGCTTGTCCGGCGCCCGGCGATGGTGCGACAGCTCGTGGTGTCCCTCCGGCACGTTCAGGAACGGGTAGCTGCGGTTGCTGCCGGCGTTGCCCAGCATGAAGGTGACGACCCGCGTGGCGTCGCTCTGCAGAGCCAGAGCGATGATCTCGTACATCAGGTGCAGGCGCGCGTCGGCCGCGAGCCGGCCGCGTTCCAGACCTGCGGGCGCAGCCGGTGCTGGCGGAGCGTCGGCCTGCAGTCTCCGCTCCACCTCGCGCACGGCGTCGAGATACTGTTCGAGGCGTGCGCGATCGGCAGGGCCGAGCACGGCGCGCAGCCGCCCGGCGTCGGCGGCGACGGCGTCGAGGACGCCGAGTCGCTCCCGCGGTGACAAGGCGCGGGCCGACTCCGACTTGCTGTCGGTGCCGAACAGGCGAGAGAAGGCGGCCCGTGGCGACACCTCCTTGCTGACTGGAGAGTCGGGGGCCTTCCAGCTGATGTTGTTGGAGTAGGCGCAGCTGTAGCCGGAGTCGCACACCCCGGCGGCACGCCCGGCCTCCATGCCGAGTTCGAGCGACGGCAGCCGCGTCCCAGGCCCGAGCACGCGAGCCAGGCGCTGGTCGATCGACACGCCGCAGGCGATGTCGGCGCCGCCCGTCTTCTTCGGATGCGCCGCCGTGAGGAACGCGGCCGCGGCGCGGGCGTGGTCGCCGGGACCGTCACCGTGCGAGCGAGCGCCGTCGAGCATGGTGTTGCCGAGCACGAGCACGCGGTCGCGCAAGGCCGACAGGGGCTCGAGGAGCGGCGACAATCGCAGAGGTCCGTCGGAATCCTCCGGTTGCCACTCGTCCATCTTCTGGCCATTGGGCGCGAAGACGAACACGAAGCGCAGCGGCGACTCCGGTGTCTCTCGTCGTGCCGGACACATCGCGTCGAGCCAAGGCAACGGCACCGCCGCGCCGAGGCCGCGCAGGAACGTGCGACGCGACAGACTCCGGCCGAACACGGGGATGGGCCGGCGACCGGGGTCGCCGCCCATCACACCAGCGTTGCAGCGGATGGAGTCAGACTCCACCGCTGAACGCTGGGTGGCCGCACGACAGGGGTCGTCGGCCATCACTCCATCCTCGCAGCGGATGGAGCCAGGCTCCTCTGCCGAACACTGGGTCGCCATGCCAGGATCGTCGTCCAATCGCCCGCGCGGTGCAAAGGGGTGCCCGTCGTCGGGCACCGAGCCATCGAGGATCCGCCACACTTCATGTCAGAGCCCGTGAAGAATTCGAGCGTACGGGTTCTGAGCTGCAAGGGCTGCGAATCGTCGCGGCGGGCGCGAATTCGGCCGTGTTGTTCCGTTGCCACAGAGCTGACCAGGCCACGCCCGAGCAGCCCTGGAAGCTCCAAGCAACAACGGCGCCGGCGGCCCCCTCTGGTCGGCGCTGCGCCGACATCAACCCTTTGGGTTGCGGCCGCCGGCTGCGCTGAGCTGCAAGGGCTGCGAATCGTCGCGGCGGGCGCGAATTCGGCCGTGTTGTTCCGTTGCCACAGAGCTGACCAGGCCACGCCCGAGCAGCCCTGGAAGCTCCAAGCAACAACAGCGCCGGCGGCCCCCTCTGGTCGGCGCTGCGCCGACAACAACCCTTTGGGTTGCGGCCGCCGGCCGCGCTGAGCTGCAAGGGCTGCGAATCGTCGCGGCGGGCGCGAATTCGGCGGTGTTGTTCCGTTGCCACAGAGCTGACCAGGCCACGCCCGAGCAGCCCTGGAAGCTCCAAGCAACAACAGCGCCGGCGGCCCCCTCTGGTCGGCGCTGCGCCGACATCAACCCTTCGGGTTGCGGCCGCCGGCTGCGCTGAGCTGCAAGGGCTGCGAATCGTCGCGGCGGGCGCGAATTCGGCCGTGTTGTTCCGTTGCCACAGAGCTGACCAGGCCACGCCCGAGCAGCCCTGGAAGCTCCAAGCAACAACAGCGCCGGCGGCCCCCTCTGGTCGGCGCTGCGCCGACATCAACCCTTTGGGTTGCGGCCGCCGGCGGCGCTGAGCATGTCGCTGGCGATCGCCTTCGCGATCGCGAGCCTTCGGCTCAGCCGTCTGTGGCCGACTCGTCGTCGAGCAGCTCGGCCAAGCGCGCCAGGGCCCGCGACAGGAGCGTGCGCACCGCCACCTCGCTGCGGCCCATCTCCTCGGCGATCTCTCGATGGCTCATGCCGACGTAGCGGGCGAGCACGATCACCTCGCGGTAGTCGTCCGGCAGCGCATCGAGCGCCCGGTCGATGCGCATGGCCTCTTCGTGGGCAATGGCGTGCTGGCTCGGCGTCGGCGTGTGATCGCCCGCCCCGCTCCAATTGGTCGGCATCGCGCCCTCGCGGCCGATGTCGCGCTTCTTGGCGTGGTAGTACTCGTGCCGGTCGGCGATCTTGCGCAGGGCGGTGCGGTACAGCCAGCGACGGAACCCCTCGTCGCCGCCGTGCTGGTAGCGCGACAGGTTCTCCAGCACGTCCCGGCATGCCGACTGCACGATGTCCGAGTGGTCCTCGCGACCGCGCGCCACCTCGCCGGCGCGCAGGCGAACGAAGGCGCGCAGCCCGGGCAGATAGCGCTCGATCAGCTGGCTCACCGCTGCCTGGTCGCCGCGCGTCGCTGCTGCCAGAGTGTCGGCGTTCGGTTCGGCCACCGCGGGCGATCATGGGCCGCCGGGCGAGGGAGTCAACGCCCCGGAATCGGTGGCAGGACCGCAACTGCTGTGGCAGCTGGGGCCGCCACCCGGCCGCGCGGAGGCTGTTCTGCGGGCCCCGACGGAACGGCCACGCGAAGCCCGATGCCATCGCGCCCTTCACTGGGACTTCAGATTGCCCCCACCGCCGAGCCGATAGAGCGTGCAGACAATTCGACTTGGGCGTCGCGGCCCGTGCCTGGGGGGGCACCACCGTGACGTTGCGTGCGCTCGTGCGGGAACATGGGGGCGTGCGCACCCGCGCTCGCGATGAGATGGGGACTCGCGCGTGTGTGGGCTGCAGTGCCATGAAGTTGTGGTCTTGTGGGGGAGACCGTCGTGGCCGGACTCCCGCGGCACCCTGCGCTGCCGCGGGAAGTCTTTTCTTCCCTGGGTCCGTACCGCAGCTGCGGACGCACCGATCTGGTCGCGCGCCCGGCACGAATCGGCCGGGCGAGACGCTTCAGAACGTCCACACCATCTCGACGTAGCCGTAGCGGCTGTCACCGCCGCGGCCGTTCGGTGCGTCCTCCTGGAAGCGCCCCGCGACCAAGTAGGCGCCGCCCGCCTCGATGCGCAGGTTCTTGGGCCACGGGTCCCACTGCAGTCGGAGTTCGACCTGCTGGCCGACATGGTCGCCGGCACTGCCGCTGCTGTCGCGCACGCCGGCGGTGGTCCACGTGTCGCGCTCCGCGGCCAGCCGGACGTCGCGGTATGCGGCGATGACGCGCACGTTCTTGCCGGGTTTGAGCGAGACCCTCAGCTCCGGCGAGCTCAGGTTGCTGCGCGCGACGGCGCCCCACAGGCCCGTCGGGCCGTACTCGAAGCGACGCGCCCCGAACAGGGTGTCGAAGCGGCCGTTGTCGCCGTCGTTCGGGTCGCTGTCGCCCGACGCGTAGTCGTAGGCGAGCCGGACCGCCGGCTGCCAGGCGACGTCGAACGTGAAGCCCACGGAGACGTGCCCGAACCACGCCGAGTGGTCGAGCTCCGGTGCCGTGACGCTGGTCGAAGACTTGGACTCGCCGAACTGGTAGGCCGCCTCGATCTCGCCGAAGAACTGGCCGGGTTTGCCGGTGCGGACCAAGCGGAGACCTGGCGTGACCAGGCGCCGCCGCCGGGTGTTCGTGCCGTGCTCGTACAGCCCGTAGGCATACCCCTCCCAGTGCGTGCGCTCGTCGAAACGGCCGCCGGCGTGGCCGCCCATGAACTGCAGGTCGAGGTCCTGGTCGTCCCAGTCGTGGTCGTTGTCGCGCAGCGAGGCGAAGTCGCCGGGGCGCCGCATGGTCGGCAAGGTCCAGAACAGGTGCGCCGAGGTCCCCGCGTCGTCCTGCCAGAGGTAGTCGACCCCGTTGAAGGAGTTGATGGTGTTGCGGTAGGCGTTGCGCGCGACCAGGCGGCGGCTGCCGAGATCGAGCGCTTCGCGCCCGGCCAGCAAGCGGTGCTCGCCGCCGGCGAACTTGCCCAAAGCGAAGGTGACGTGGGCCTGCAGCAAGTCGACGGTGTCGACGATCGAGGTGTCGAGAAGGGAGCCATCGTCCGACCCATAGGCGCGGGCATCGATCACCTCGACGGTGCCTCCGACCGGGTCGAAGTCGACGTCGGCGCGCAGCAGAGTGCGCAGCATGACCTGGTCGTCGGTGTCGGCCAGCGTCGGCGCCGCACGGAACTGCCCGTTCAACGTCTCGAAACGCGTCCGGTGCTCGCCGCTCACCTTGAGCCAAGGGGGGCAGCCGACCGCCTGGCTCAAGCGCCACGGTTGACTCGGCGGCGGAGCGCTCTTCGTCTTGCCGTCCTGCGCCGTCAGGGGCAGGGCGACGGCCAGCAGGAGGAACGCGGAGAGCGAAGGCAGCGGCGAGAGCCGCTGCGCACCGAGGAAACCGAACGCAGCCATGGTGTGCCGCCAACAAAACACATGCCGTCGCTTCGCAGCTGACGTCGGGCCGATGCCGGCCCCAAGCCGGCGCCTGGTGTCACCGATTCGCGACTGAGCTGCACCTCGACGTGACGAGTAGGCTCGAAGCGACGCCGGGTCCCGGAGACCGGGAGCCACCCCACGAACCGGCGAGCCGGCGGCGGCGATGCCACGCCGCGTCAACCTCCGCTCCCCTCGCGCACGCGCCCGCGCAGCGCCAACAGCTGCTTCATCACTCCGCCCAGTTCGCCCGCGCCGGTCCTGGTGCCGAACGCGTCGTGCAGCACCGAATACGCTCGGAACAGCTCGTCGTAGACGTCGCGTTCGCCCGCGCGCGGTACGTACTCACGCGTCGGAGCGGCAACCAGGGCGCGCTGGGCGCTCGCCGCGTCGGCGAAAGCTCCGCCGACGACCGCACCCATGATCGCCGCTCCGAGCGCGCTCGCTTGCGTCGAAGCCGCCACGCGCAAGGGCCGCCCCAGCACATCGGCGTAGATCTGCATCACCAACGGGCTCTTCGAAGCGATGCCACCGCACGCGATCAGGGCGCGCACCGGCACGCCCAGCTCGACCATGCGCTCGACGATCACCCGCGCGCCGAACGCCGTGGCCTCGATCATCGCGCGGTACAGCTCGCCCGGCGTTGTGTGCAGGCTCAGGCCCAGGACCGCGCCGGACAGCGCCGGATCGACCAGCACGCAGCGGTTGCCGTTGTGCCAATCGAGCGCCAACAGGCCGCTCTCACCGGCGCGTAGCGCGCGCGCGGCCTCGCTGAGCCCCTCGTGGTCACCGGCCTGCAGCAGGCGCGCAGTCGCGGCGAACACGTCCCCCACGGCAGACTGCCCCGCCTCGAAGCCGAGCATGCCGGGCAGGATCGAGCCGCGCACGACCCCCGACAGACCGCGCGCGTCTGGCACGGATCCCGTGTCCGGTGCCACCGCCATGTCGCACGACGACGTTCCGATCACCTTCACCAGATCGCCTGCCGCGATGCCGGCGCCGACCGCGCCGAGGTGGGCATCGAAGGCACCGACGGCGACCGGAATGCCCGGACGCAACCCGAGGGCCGCCGCCGGCACCGCGGCCAATGCGCCAGCCTGCTGGTCGGCGGTGGCGGCGCGGAAGTCCAGACGCCCGCGCAGCACCGCCAGCTCGGGTGCCAGCCCACCGAGGAACTCTGCGTCCGGCAGCCCGCCCCACTCGTCGGCGTAGAGCGCCTTGTGTCCGGCAGCACAGACGCTGCGGCGAAGGCTCTCCGGCGCGCGCGTCCCGGTGAGCCAGCCGGGGACGAAGTCGCACAGCTCCACCCAGGAGTGCGCCGCCGCGAACACGTCGGGAGCCGAGCGCAGGCAGCGGAGGATCTTGCTCCAGAACCACTCCGACGAGTAGGTGCCGCCGCAGCGCGCCAGGAAGTGCGGGCGCACCGCGCGCGCGTGCTCGGTCAGCTCGGCAGCCTCGGCGCTGCTGGTGTGGTCCTTCCACAGCCAAGCCTGGGCCGCCGGATGCTCGCGGAACTCGGGGTGCTCCGCCAGGGCGCAGCCCTGCCGATCGACCGGGATGGGCGTGCTGCCGGTGGTGTCGACCCCGATGCCGACGACATCGTCGGGACGCGCGTCGGCCGCGCGCATCACCGCTGGCACCACCTCTCGAAGCGCGTCCAGATAGTCGGGCGGGTGCTGGCGTGCCAGATCGGGCTCGCGCCCATCGACGATCACTCCCTCGTCGCCGTGGCCGTAGGTGCCGGTCGCCTGCGCCGCCTCACGGCCGCGGTCGAGATCGACGAGCAGCGCCCGCAGGCTGCTGGTGCCGTAGTCGAGGCCGAGGGAGTAGCGTGGCATGGGGACGGTCGCGACAGCGCCGATCGGTTCAGGCCAGAAGGCGCTGCACCACGTTGCCAGCCACGTCGGTGAGCCGGAACCGGCGCCCCTGGTGGCGGAAGGTCAGCCGCTCGTGGTCGATGCCGAGCAGCCGCAGGATGGTGGCGTGCAGGTCGTGCACGCTGACCGGGTCCTCGACCACGTTGTAGCCGAACTCGTCGGTCCGGCCGTGGGTGATGCCGGGCCGGATGCCACCCCCCGCCATCCACATGGTGAAGCAACGCGGATGGTGATCGCGCCCGTACGAGCCTTCGTCGTACTTGCCCTGGCAGTAGGCGGTGCGTCCGAACTCGCCACCCCACACCACCAGCGTGTCGTCGAGAAGTCCGCGTCGCTCGAGGTCGAGCACGAGAGCCGCGCTCGCCTGGTCGGTCAGCTGGCACTGCACCGGGTGTTCGCGTGGCAGGTTGCCGTGCGCGTCCCAGCCGTTGATGTAGAGCTGGATGAAGCGCACGCCGCGCTCGGCCAGGCGCCGCGCCAACAGGCAGTTGGCAGCGAACGATCCGGGCTTGCGCACATCGGGTCCGTACAGGGCCAACGTGCTCTCGTCCTCGCTCGAGAAGTCGACCAATTCCGGCACCGACATCTGCATGCGAAACGCCATCTCGCCCTGCAGGATGCGGGTGCGCACTTCAGGATCGAGGCTGCGCTCGTACTCCAACTCGTTCAGCTCGGCGACGGCGTCGAGGAGGCGCCGGCGATCCCGACGCGTGACCCCCTGCGGGTCGTCGAGGAACAACACCGGCTCCGATCCCGACCGAAAGCGCACCCCTTGGTGCTCGCTGGCCAGGAAGCCGGCCCCCCACAAGCGATCCGACAGCGCCTGCGGGTTGCCGAAGCCGCGGTTCAGCATCACGACGAAGGCGGGCAGCTCCTCGTTGGTGCGCCCCAGCCCGTAGCTCAGCCAGGCCCCCATCGACGGCCGGCCAGGGATCTGGCTGCCGGTCTGCATGAAGGTCACCCCGGGCTCGTGGTTGATGGCGTCGGTGTACATGGAATGCACCACACACAGCTTCTTGGCGAGACCGGCCGTGTAGGGCAGCAGCTCGCTCACCCACAGACCGTCCATGTCGTTGTCGTGCCTGGCGAACGCGTACTTCGACGGCACCAGCGGCAGCGACGACTGGCCGCTGGTCATGCCGGTGATGCGCTGGTTCTGGTAGACCTCCGGCATCTTGCGCAGGTCCTGGCCGGCGCGTTCGCGCAGGACGGGCTTGTAGTCGAAGAGATCCAGCTGCGACGGCCCGCCCATCATGTGCAGGTAGATGACGCGCTTGGCGCGCGGCACGAAGTGCAGACTCGCCAGCGCGCCTCGTCCACCGTGACCGGCCGGCGCCGCGCCGGCCGATTCGTCGGTCAGCAGGTGTACCAGGGCGCCGACGCCCAGGCTGTTGGCCACGCCGCCACCGGCAGCGGCGAATAGTTGGCGTCGGGTGAGGTTCAGTGCGACTCGACGGAAAGGATGCATGGTTCAGTCTCGCACCAGGGTCTCGTCCAGGCCGAGCGTCGCGCTGGCCACCATCGTGAACGCCGCGACCTCGACCGGATCGAGATCTCCGGCGAGCTCTGCGTCGCCGATCGACAAGAGCGACGCCGCGTCGCGCGGGGCGGCCGCGTAGCGCACGCGCAGGTCGTGCAACAGGCCGAGGAGCACCGTCTGCTCGCGCGGCCCGGGCGTGCGTCCGGTGCAGCGACGGAACATGCGGCGCACGCGCGCTTCGTCGCCCGTCGCTTCGCGCAGGGTGCGAGCCGCCAGCATCCGCGCCGCTTCCAGGAACTGCGCGTCGTTCCACAGCACCAGGGCTTGCAGAGGCGTGTTGGTGGTCTCGCGGCGCACGACGCAGAACTCGCGGGTGGGAGCGTCGAAGGTCGCCATCTGCGGGTTGGGCGAGGTGCGCTTCCAGAACGTGTAGAGGCTGCGCCGGTACAGAGCGTCGCCGTCGTCGCGGACGAAGGCTCCCGTGTTCGAGCTCTGACCGATCGAGACCTCGGCCCACAGGTGGTCCGGCTGGTAGGGCTTGACGCTCGGCCCGCCGATCTTGTCGACCAGCAGACCCGAGACGAAGAGCGCCTGGTCGCGCACCAGCTCGCCGAGCAACCGGCGCCGCGGAAACCAGGACAGCAGGCGGTCGTCGGGATCGGCGGCGGCGGACTCGGCAGTGCGCGCCGAACTCTGCCTGTAGGTCGCCGAGGTGACGAGCAGCCGCAGCAGGGCCTTCTGGTCCCATCCCGACTGCACGAACCAGCGTGCCAGCCAGTCGAGCAACTCCGGGTGGCTGGGCCACTCCGACTGGTAGCCGAAGTTCTCGACCGACTTGACGATGCCGGTACCGAACAGCATCTGCCACAGGCGATTCACGTGCACGCGCGCGGTGAGCGGATGATCGGGCGCCGTCAACCACCGGGCGAAACCGAGCCGGTCGTGTGGCGCACCGGCCGGCAGCGCACCGCCGAGCTCCATCGGCGGGCGTCGGTCGACCGGCCGCGCCTCGTCGGCCATGTCGTAGCGCCCACGCGCCAGGACGAAGGTCGCCTTCGGTTGCGGCAGCTCCTGCATGACGATCACCGGCGTCGCTTCGGCGTCGACGGCCTCCTTGGCCAGGCGCGCCTCCTCGAGGCGTTGGCTCAAACGGCGGTAGGTCGGCGAGCGCCGGCGCCCGAAGTCGTCGTGGAAGGCGGTCGACGACGCCGCGTCGCGCCGCGTCGCGGGCACCAGCGCCCACGGCGCCTGCCTGCAGGGCGCCTCGCCATCGTCGTAGCGGAACGCGAAGCCGGCCGGACCGCCGTCGTTCACGACCTTCAACAGGAGGAAGTTGTCGCCGGCGCGCAGCTGCAGCTCGGCAACGTCGTCGTCGACGCGGACGCCGCGCTGCACGCGCCGGCGCAGCACTTCCTGTCCGTTGAGGTACACGCGCAGGCCGTCGTCGCTACCGAAGTAGGCCCGCACCGTGCGCGGCAGTGGCGAGCGCAGCCGGCGGCCGAGATAGAACGCCGCCCGCGCTCCCTTCAACTCGTGCGCGGCCCCGTCGCGGAACGCGGGCATGTGCTTCCAGCGCACCTTGCCGAACGCCGCATCGGCGTTCAGCCGGTCGTCACGCTCGGGTCCGAAGACGCCGTCGAAGGCGGCCGCGAAGCTCTTGGCGGTGAACGGCCCCGCCAGGAACCAGTCGCTCGCCTCGGTCGGAAACTCGGCCAGCAGGTCGCGCCGCGCCGCCTCGAACGGGTCGGCCTGCGCCAGCGACAAGCGCAAGCGGCCGACCACGTGGTTCGGGTAGCGACTGCGGTACTCCACGGTGACCCGCACCGTCGTACCGCCGTCGAAGCCGAAGGGTCGCTCCGCGATCAGGATGCCCGTGCGCGCCTCGGCGCGGTTGTGACCGTCGAGAGCCCAGCCGAGCTCGTTCTCGCTCAGGACGTTGGCGATGCCGTGGTCGCTGTTGGGCTGCTCGTGGTCGGCCCACGCCCACGCCCACACCACCGGCACCGCCGTCGCGTCGCCCCCGCGCGGCAGCGCCTCGACTCGGATCGTGCTGATCACGGCGTTGCCGTGCTCGGCCAGCCCGACGCTGCCCTTGCCGCACGCGGGGTCGGGCAGCGCCTCGATCCGCAGCAACCCCAGATCACCAGCGTCCGTGTCCAGCTCGAAGGTGTGGGTCTCGAACTCGGCGTTGTCGTGCGCACGTGCCGAGCCGTCGGGCAGGATCTCGAGGTCGCCACCGGAAGCGGCGCGCGCGACGCGCAGACGGCTGTCCACCCAGCGGATGCCGAGCTTGCGCCGCACGTAGTCTCCGAACGCCTCGGCCTCGCCTTCTACCTGCGGCGCGGCCGCCGCCAGCTCGGCTCGGGCCGCTTCGAGCACCGACCCCGCCGCCTCCGTGCGCTTCGCCAGCTGTGCATCTCGGTACATGAGCCGCGGCGGATAGGCGCGCGCCTGCTCGAAGGAGGCGGGGTAGACCCCGCGCTCGTCCACCGACCCGAAGAGCGCGTACAGGCTGTAGTAGTCGTCCTGCGTGAACGGGTCGTACTTGTGGTCGTGGCACCGGCAGCACGTGAACGTCAGAGCCATGAACGTCGTGGCGATCGTCTCGATGCGATCGCACACCGCCTCCACCCGATACTCCGGATCGAGCGCGCCGCCTTCGTCGTTGATGTTGTGCATGCGACAGAAGGCGCTGGCGAGACGCTGGTCGACGGTGGCATCGGGAAGCAGGTCGCCGGCGAGCTGCTCGGTGACGAACCGGTCGTAGGGCAGGTTGTCGTTGAGGGCCGAAACCACCCAGTCGCGGTAGGGCCAGGCGGTGCGCACGTTGTCGTGGTGGAAGCCGTTGGTGTCGGCGTAGCGAGCCGCGTCCAGCCACACGAGCGCGACGCGCTCGCCGAAGTGCGGCGAGGCCAGGAGACGGTCGACCAGACGCTCGTACGCATCGGCGGCCGGGTCGGCGACGAACGCGTCGATCTCCTCCGGCGTCGGCGGCAGGCCGACGAGGTCGAGGCTGACCCGACGGATGAGGGTGGCGCGGTCGGCCTCGGCCTGCGGCGCCAGGCCGTGCCGGCCGAGTTCGGCGCGCACGAACGCGTCGACCGGATGCGGCGCCCCCGGCGGCACCGCGCGCTCGGGAGGCGGCACGTAAGCCCAGTGCCGCGCGAAGGGCGCGCCGGCCTCCACCCACCGCCGCAGCACGCCACGCTCCGCGTCGTTCAGCGTGACGCCCGCGCTCGGTGGTGGCATCACCTGCTTGGGGTCGTGGCTCTCGATGCGGCGGACCATCTCCGACGCCTCGGCATCTCCGGGCACGACCGGCCGCACGCCGTCGCGCACGCGGGTGAGCCCCTCGTAGGTGTCGAGTCGCAGACCTGCCTTGCGCCCCTTCTCGTCGAAGCCGTGGCACTTGAAGCAACGGTCCGACAGGATCGGGCGGATGTCGCGGTTGAAGTCGACGCGGTTGGGGCCGTCGGCGGCGGCATGCGCGGCCGTGGTCACCGAAGCGCGCTCGGGCGCAGCGTCGGCCGTGTCCTGCGCCGCCAGTGGCGCGACCGACCCCCAGACCCAGACCGACGTGACCCAGAGCCAGGAGACCCACGCGGACGGCAACCAAGCCAGTGGGGAACGAGCGACGAGCGAGACCGAGCGATCCACGGCGACCCGATCCTAACACGGGCGCCCCGGCTCGCCATGGCGCCGTCACATCGCCAGGCTGACGCGCAGCAGATCGGGATCGTCCGGATCGGGCTCGACGACGAATCCGAGGTTCTGGACGAAGGTCAGCATGCGCTCGTTCTCCAGCAGCACGGACCCGTCCATGCGCGCGAACCCGCGCCGCCGCGCCACTTCGATGAGCATCGCGAGCAGGCGCCGTGCCAGCCCGCGGCCCTGCCAATCGTCGGCGACGACGATGGCGAACTCGCAGGCCTGCCGGCCATCCGTCGCCGCGTAGCGTGCCACGCCCACCTGCCTCTCGCCACCGTCGCGCTCGTCGACGGCGATGAGCGCCATCTCCCGGTCGTAGTCGATCTGGGTGAAGCGCGACAGCATCGCCGGCGTCAGCTCGCGCATGAAGTACATGAAGCGCAGGTAGCGCGACCGCTGCGAGAGAGCATTCACGAACTCCTGCTCGATCACCGCGTCCTCGGGCCGGATCGGCCGCACCGTCACCGACGTGCCGTCGGGCAGGTCGACGGTCTGCACCAGTTCGATCGGATACGGGTGGATGGCCATGTGCGCGTACGGCGCGGCCACCGGGTTGTAGGGTCGGATGATGGCTCGCGCGTCGACGACGACGACGCCACTCTCGTCGGCGATCACCGGGTTGAGGTCGAGCTCCTGCAGCCAGGGCAACGCGCACGCCATCTCGGAGACGCGGAGCAGCAGGTCCTCCAGCGCGCCGCGGTCGACCGGCGGCGCGCCGCGGAAGCTGCCCAGCCATTTGCTGGCCCGGGTGCCGTCGATCATGGTGCGCGCCAGCAGCAGATTGAGCGGCGGCAGCGCCACCGCACGGTCGGCGAGCACCTCCACCAGGGTGCCGCCCAAGCCGAACGAGATCACCGGCCCGAACACCGGATCGGCGAGCACCCCGACCATCAGCTCGCGCGCGTGTCGGCCGCGCCACATCGGCTCGATGGTGACGCCGTCGACGTGTGCGTCGGGGCGCGCGAGCTTGGCGCGTTCGACCAGATCGGCGAACGCCTGCCGCACCTCACGTGCGTTGCGCACGTTGAGCCGCACGCCGCCGACGTCGGACTTGTGGGTGATGTCGGGCGAGTCGATCTTGACCGCCACCGGAAAGCCGACCTCCTGCGCGATCAACGCCGCGTCCGCAGCCGAGTGTGCCGGGATGCTGCTGGCGATCTTGATGCCGAACGCGGCGAGCAGCGCCTTCGTCTCGGCCAGAGCCAGCGTCTGGCGGCCGCCGGCGAGCGCGGCATCGGCGAGTGCGTGCGCCCCGTCGAGGTCGGGCGCCACGTGCCGGCCCAAGGGGCGCGGCACCTGCAGGAGCTGCTCCTGGCTGTCGCGGTAGGCGACGAGATGGGCGAAGGCGTCCACCGCTGCCTCGGGCGTCGTGAAGGTCGGCAGGTCGCGGGCACGGAACAGGGCTCGGGCACTGGCGACGGCGGCGCCCCCCATCCAGCAGCTCAACAACGGCTTGCGGGCAGCGTGCGCGCGCTCGGCGACCTTCCGCGCCACTTCTTCCGGGCTGGCCAAAGCCTGCGGCGTGAACAGCGCCAGCACGCCGTCGACCGCCTCGTCGTCGAGGCACGCGGCGACCGCGACGTCGTAGCGCTCCGGCGGGGCGTCGCCGAGTACGTCCACCGGATTGCCGCGCGACCACGCCGACGGTAGGGCCGCGTCGAGCGTGGCCTTCGTCGCGGGCGACAACTCGGCGAGCGGCAAGGCGAGGTCGGCGCAGTGGTCAGCGGCGAGGACGCCCGGCCCCCCCGCGTTGGTGACGACCGCCAGCCGGCGTCCGGCGGTGCGCAGCCCGGTGTCGAGGATCTGCGCCGCCGCGAAGAAGTCGGCGAAGTCGAGCACCCGCAGGACGCCGGCCCGGCGCAGCGCGGCGTCGAAGACGTCGTCGGCGCCCACCAGCGAACCGGTGTGCGAGCGCGCCGCCTGTCGTCCGGCAGCGTGGCGGCCGACCTTCATGACCACCACCGGCTTGGCCCGTGCCGCCGCGCGCAGGGCGCTCATGAAGCGTCGTGCGCTGCCGATGCCCTCGATGTAGAGCATGATGCTGTCGGTCTTCGGGTCGCTCACCAGGTAGTCGAGCACGTCGTCGAAGCCGACGTCGGCCGAAGTGCCGAGCGAGATCAGGCTGGAGAAGCCGACGTCCTGCACCTGCGCCCAATCGAGGATCGCCGTGCACAGAGCGCCCGACTGCGACACCACGGCGATGCGCCCCGGCTTGGCCTGGCTGGCGCCGAACGTGGCGTTGAGGCCGATGTCGGTACGGATGACCCCGAGGCAGTTCGGGCCGATGAAGCGTAGGCCGGCGCGAGACGCCCGCCGTACGACCTCGCGCTCGAGGGCCAGGCCGCCCTCGCCGACCTCGCGGAAGCCGGCCGAGATCACGATCGCGCCGCGGATGCCGCGCACGCCGCACTGATCGATGATGTCCGGCACCGTGGCGGCCGGAGTGACGATGACGGCGAGGTCGACCGGGTCCTTCAGGTCGGCGACCGAGGCGGCCACCGGACGACCGTCGATCTCACCACCGCGCCGGTTGACCAGCGCGACCTCGCCGGCGAAGCCCGCCTGCATCAGGTTGTCGAGAAGCACACGGCCGAGCGAGCCGGGACGATCGCTGGCCCCGATCAGGGCGAGCGAGCGAGGAGCCAGAACGTAGCGGAGGTCTGTGGCCATCGAGGAGCGCGGACTCCGTATCCGAAGGTCGAGGTCATCGCAAACCGCAGCGGACGGAACCGTGCGCGGGCACAGCAGTAGGCGCGCTGAACTCGTCACCCTCTCGAGGCGTCCTCGCGCCTTGGCGCCGCCAACATTCGCACTTGGGCGCACGGGCCGTCCGCAATCCGCCAGCCATCCGGTCGGTTCGCTCGCTCTCGTCGCCTTGATCGCGGCCGCCGCGTCGGCCGCGCAACCGCGGCAGACCTCGCTCATCCCAGTGCGACACACCTTGTCATCCGGATGCGTCGGGCGGCCTTGGTTCACGGCTGCGGCGCCGGCTTGTTCGCCCGGCAGGGAACGTGGCGGCACGACGCCGGCAACTCCTTCTCACACCGCGTTCATGTCGTCCTCACCGAGCCCGGTAGGTAGCACGCTCGGCGGAACCCCTACCCGCTCGTCTCTCTCAGGACCTCATGATCCGACTCACCGCTCTCCTCTCGATCGCTCCCGCCTTGGCGGCCTCCCTCGCCGCGCAGGCGGTGATCCAACCTCGTCCCCAGATCGACCTGACGGCCGGCAAGCTGTACCAACGCGGCACCGACATCAGCAGCGCACCCCGCTTCCGCGGCATCGCGGCCAGCCCGGTGGCGCTGCCACCGCGCAGCGCCGGCGAGGTCTGGACGTCCAAGCTCGTCTACCACGCCTGGGCGATGGAGACGACGACGTCGTCCGGCGACTACGACGTCTACTTCACCCGCACGCTCGACGGCGGCATCAGCTTCGAGACCCCGCGCCGTCTCGACGCGCAAGCCGGGTCGGCCGAGGAGGTCTCGGTCGCTGCCAACGGCCACACCGTCTGCGTCAGCTGGCTGTCCAACGAGACCACCGGCGACGACCACGTCTACGCCCTCGTGTCGCTCGACCAGGGGCTGAACTTCCAGGGCCCCTTCCTGCTCAACGACCCGACTCTGGTGCCGCTGGGCGACACCGACGAGCACTGGCTCGCCGCGGGCAACGACGCCTACTACTTCGTCTGGGAGTACGACGACCGCGGTCGCGCCGCGACCACCGGTGACGAGGACGTGCGCTTCAACCGCATCGACATCGTCGGCAGCACCATCCAGGTCGGTCTCGACGTGCGTCTGAACCAGCCGGGCTCGAGCAACATCGACGACGTCGACAGCCCGATCGTGATCTCCGATCCGACCACGAACGACGTGGCGGTCTTCTGGTTCGACGACCGCGGCGGCGTCGCCGGCGCCAACGGTCTCTACGGCGTCTGGTCGCGCAACGCCGGCATCGACTTCCCGCTGGCGCAGGACACGCTCCTGGCCGGCCCGCCGGCCGCCGACGTCCGCAACCGCAACAACGTCGTCGGCGTCATCGCCAACGGCTTCGCCCACCTCGTGTGGGAAGACCGACGCAACCAGGCCAACGGCGGCTTCGACGAGCCGTTCTACGAGCGCGTCGACCTGGCCAGCAACACGCTGCTGTACGCGTCCACCTCCGGCCTGCGCCTGAGCGACTGGACCCCGCCGGGTGCGCACGAGATGGACCTGCCGCAGATCGCCGTCAACACCGCCAACCCGGCCGAGGTGATCGCCTGCTGGCACGACGACCGCGACCTGGGTGGCGGCTCCAACAACTCCTACAACGACATCTTCTACACGGTGTCGCGCGACCGCGGCGTCAACTGGACGGCCAATCAGCGCGTGTCGACGACCAGCGGTCCCGGGACCGGCGAGCGCAACGAGTGCTGGGGCGTGAGCTGGCACGGCGACCACGTCGTCGTCGTCGGCGAGCGCTCGGCCGGGAACGTGCCCAACTCCACCGCCGAGGACGTCGTCTACTACATGTCGCAAGACGGCGCGCGCACTTGGTCGCCCGAGTTCGTCACCATGCGTGGGTCCGCCTTCACCCCGCCCGGCAACGACATCGACGACCCCTTCCACGTCGTGACCGTGGGTCGCAACGACATCGTGGTGAGCTTCAAGGACGACTCCTACGGCGCCAGCAACGACCTGGCAACGTCGGGTCTGCGCGTCCCCTACGTACGCCTCACCGCGCCGTTCCAGACCGGCAACCAGGTGCAGATCGAGGTGGCGCAGATCGCCGAGTCGAACCGCAACGGCATCACCCTGCTCGTCTACCACAGCGCTACCAGCCCCGTCGCTCCCGGGTTCTACCCGTTCGGCGGCGGCATCGACGTCGACCTCACCTTCGACGCGTTCACCCTGGCGCTCCTCGGCATCCAGCCGCTCAGCGTGCTGACCAACCCGACCGGCGGCCGCGCCTCGACGCCCATCTTGCGCGTGCCCCCGGGTTACCGCGCTCCTTCGTTCCGCGTGCAGGCCGTCGTGTTCGACGCCACCCTGCAAGTGCGCGAGACGAGCGACGCGTTCCAGTTCTGAGCCCGCAGGGCTCGCGGTCGCAAGGGCGACCGCCAGCAACACCGAGCAAGGAAGTCGGCGCAGCCGGCTTCCTTGGGAGCCCCGCAGGGCTCGCGGTCGCAAGGGCGACCGCCAGCAACACCGAGCAAGGGAGTCGGCGCAGCCGGCTTCCTTGGGAGCCCGCAGGGCTCGCGGTCGCAAGGGCGACCGCCAGCAACGCCGAGCGACGAGGCCGGCAAGGCCGGCCTCCAAGGAAGTCGGCGCCACTCACTTCCTGACTCACTTCTTCTTGTCAGGGCCGCTCGTAGCGGACGACTCTGCCCGCCACGCGGCCAGGAGCTTGGCCTCGTCCTCAGGTTTGGGGCCGGCACGCAAGCGGTTGTCGCGCGAGTCGGCCGAGCGTTCGGACGGCAGACTCGCGAACCAGGCCAGGGTGTCCTTCACGGTCTCCTTGGGGTCGCGCAGCACGAGCCCGTGCCCCAGTGCCTTGTGGTTGCTGTAGCTGTGGTAGCCGATGGTGTCGCCGGACGACGGAGCCCAGATCGGCAGCTGCCCCTCGCCGGCCTCGCCGTGCTTTGCCAAGAAGCGGGCGTCGACCCAGACCGGCTCGGTGTCGGCGTCGACCAGTCGCTTGCACGTCGCCAGCAGCTCTCCCATCGACCAAGGCTTCTTCGGACCGCACGCGTTGAAGGCGCCGGCCACCCCGCCTTCCACCAGGCGCACGATCCAGGCGCCGAGGTCGCGCACATCGATGATCTGCAGCGCGTCGGCCGGGCGGCCCGGCCACAGCATCTCGCCGCCGCGCTGATAGCGCACCGGCCAGTAGGTGAAGCGGTCGGTCGGATCCTCCGGCCCGACGATGTACCCCGGGCGTACGACGGTCGTCCGTTGCGGAAAGGACGCCTCGGCCAGGCGCTCGCACGCCGCCTTCAGGCCGCCGTAGAACTCGAAGTTCTTGCCCATGTCGCGCCGCTCTTCGTCGTCGAGCTGGGCGAGCGGAGCGTCCTCGCTCTGTCCGGCCACGCTGTTCGAGGCGTAGGCGGAGATGCTGGAGACGATCAGGTAGTGCGACGCGGCTGCCTGCAGCAGCTTCAGGCGCGGCCGGAGCAGGGCCGGATAGTAGGCGATGTCGTCGATCACCACGTCCCAGGTGCGTCCGTCCGCCACCGCCTTCTCGAGGTTGGCGAGACCGTCGCCCTTCGCCGGGTCCTGGTCGCCGACGATCCGCTCGACCTTCGGGAACAGGTGCGTGCGCGAGCGACCGCGGTTGAACAGGGTCAGCTCGTGCTCGCGCTCGAGCGCCGGGCGAACGATCGAGGGCCCGAGGAATCCGGTGCCGCCGAGGATCAGGATCTTCTTCGGCCCCTGGCGCCGCGGGCGACCGACCCAGGGCGAGAACGCGGTGGCCGCGGCCAGACCTTGCAGAAACGCGCGACGAGACGGGAGGGAGGCGTGCATCGACGCGACCTACGCACGGGTGCCCTCTCCTGCGAGAGGTGAGAACACGGACCCGGGCGAGGCGGCCGCCTGCCGAGGCTCGCCCGGACGCGGACTCCTGACGGGTTCGCTCGGCCCAGAGCCGCGCAAGAGCCGAGTAGGAGTCCGCTAGGATCCGGGCGTGCCCGTGCTCTACCTGTCCCACGCCGCCTGCTCTGCGCACGTCGGCTTCGCCGGTCACCCGGAACGCCCGCAGCGACTGCAGGCGATCGAGGAGTCGCTGATGGAGCGCGGCGTGTTCGACCTCCTGCAGCACGAACCCGCACCCCGCGCCGAACTCGAGGCGCTGCTCCGAGTGCACAAGCGCGCGCACGTGGAGCGGGTGCTCGGGTCGGCCCCGGACGAGGGCCTGGTCCAGTTCGACGCCGACACCTTCCTCGGGCCGGCGTCCCCGGAAGCGGCGCTGCGCGCGGCGGGCGCGGTCGTGCGAGCCACCGACGCCGTGCTCGCCGGCGAAGTGCGCGCCGCCTTCTGCGCGGTGCGCCCACCCGGCCACCACGCCACGCGCGACCGCGCCATGGGCTTCTGCCTGTTCAACAACGTGGCGGTCGGCGTCGCCCACGCCCTGGCCACCGGGGTGAGGCGGCTCGCGGTGCTCGACTTCGACGCCCACCGCGGCAATGGCACCGAGGAGATCTTCGCCGACGACCCGCGCGTGCTGTTCTGCTCGCTCTACCAGCACCCGTTCTACCCCTACGGCGATCGCTCGCACGTGCCCGCCAACGTGGTGGACGTTCCGTTGGCGGCGGGGAGCGACGGCGGTGCCCTGCGCGACCTGTTCGAGACGCGCTGGCTGCCGGCTCTGACCCGGCATCGACCCGAGGTCCTCTTCCTGTCCGCCGGCTTCGACGCGCACGTCCTCGACGAGATGAGCGGGCTGTGCTTCACCGACAACGACTACGCTTGGCTGAGCCAGCGCATCGTCGAGGTCGCCACCGCCGACGCGGCCGGTCGCGTCGTGTCGGCGCTCGAGGGCGGCTACCACCTGCCGAGTCTCGGCCGCTGCGTGACCCTGCACGTGCGCGCGCTCCTGCAGGTGTAGGCGCTGCGGCGCCGGTGGCCTACTCGGCGCGGGCGATCTTGGCGGCGGGCTCGGCCGCCTTCGCCGCCGGCGCCAGGCGCTGGCCCGCCTCGTAGGTCAGCAGCCGACGGCGGTACTCGTCGCTGTTCTTCTGCTGCGCCAGCGCCTGGCGCTGCAGGCGCACGGCTTCGTCGACGTCGCCGTTGAGGAAGAACGCCAGCGCCGCGGTGTCGAGCTGGCGGTGCGACCTGGAGCCAGCCGCGAACATGCGCCGCACCAGGGCGAGCGCCGCTCGGTCGAACTTGCCCGCGGTCTCTTGCTCCGTCATCAGTTCCCGGGCCAGGTTGCCGAGGCGCGCCCCGTCCCGGCGGTGGTCGTCGACGATTCGATCGAGCGCACGCTCGGCGCGGTCGCCGTGCCCGTGGCGATCCAACCACTGGTAGTAGGTGAGCAGCGAACGCGACGGCGTACAGTCGTGTCGCTGCGGACGAACAGCCTCCTGATCGAGCATGTCGAGGCATTCGTCGAGTTCGTGGCGCGCCGCGGCGAGGTCAGCGCGGGCCGCGCGCAGGTCGTCGCGCAGCGCCGTCAACTCCGCGTCCACGTCGGGGGCGGCAAATGCGCCGATCGGCGCCGAGCCAGGGCTCGGCGGATCCTGCGGCGTGGCCAGCACCACACACACCGGGGTCGAAGCGAGCGCGAACGAAACGGCGAGCATCTTCAGCACGAGTACCTCCGAGGAAACTGGACCCACCCACTGTCGCCGAATCGGCGCGGCGACCAAGGGGGCTGAGTGAGGATGTTCGCCCACCCACGGCCGAGTCGCTCACCCGCCGGCTGACGCGTGGCCGCTCCCCCCCGCGCCGAACCAAGGAGGATCGACCAGGAGTTCGCGCAGCACCGACGTGGCATAGCCGCCTCGCGGCAGCGCGAAGCGCACGCGCACGCCATCGGCCTCAGCAACGACCGAGGCGTCGCGCACCTGCATGCGCAACGCGCGCCGTTCGCCCTCGTTGCTGGCGTGCGGCGACCGGCCGAACCAAGCCGGATCGAGCTCGAGCTCGGCGAGTGCCGCTGCCTCCATGGCCCCGGGCTCGCCGCGAGCCGGCAGGCACTTGGGACCCGGCATCGGACCCGACGGCGACAGCTCGAACGCCTCGCAGCGCGCCTGCTCGCGCACCACATCCTCGACCACGAACGCGGCGCCGTTGCCGTGCAGGACGGCGACGTCGCCAGGCAGCACCGTGGCGAAGCGGTCGAGGCGGCGCACCAGCACGCGGTTGAACACCTCGCTCTGGACCGCCGCCAGCAGCAGCGTCAGGAGCTTCTTGGGGATGCGCCGCGCCGCGTGTTTCAAATCGCCGCGCAGCAGCTCGAGGCCCTTGGCGAGGTTGGCTCCACGCTTGCCGAAGCGTTGCTCCCCGAAGTAGTTGGGCACCCCGGTGCGCACCAGGCAGTCGAGGTTCTCGGTCAGCGCCGGCACCGCGTCGGCGTCGAGACCGCGCAAGAGGATGTCGAAGCGGTTGCCCCGCAGGTGCCCCGGACGCAGCTTGTTGGCGTGGCGCGTCACCGTCACCACCTCGAGGTCGGGGATGCGCAGGCTCGCCAGCGCCGACGCCGGCGCGTGCTCGAGGCTGAGCCACTGCTCGGTGACGGCGAACGCGTCCTTCATGCCGGCGAAGCCGAAGTCGCGCTCGCGGCGGCCGAGTGCGCGCGCCAAGAGCTCCACCGCCTGCAAGGTGGACATGCCGCGCTTGCGCACGCGCAGCCAGGTGTGGTCGCCCATCCCGCTCGGCGCGTAGAGGTCTTCCTCGACGACGACGAAGTCCTCGACCGCGACCTTGTAGTGGCCCGGTACCCGCGGCGCAGGCAGCGCGCGCGGCACCGGCAGGGTCGGCTTCAGCGCCATGCGTGTCCGCTCGCCGCGCCGTCGGCGTCAGGCTTGCTTGCCGACGCTCTCGCGGCCCTCGTCCTTCAGCCTCTCCTTCTTGGAGCGCTTCGAGCGCAGGTCGCGTTTGTCGCCCTTGGAGTCGGCGGGCGGAACGGCGGGCAGCGCCACCACCTTGCTGCCCTGCGCGGCATCGCCGGCCGCGTCCTTCGGCTTGGCCGCGGCGTAGACCTCTGCCGGGTTGCCGCCCGTGGCGTAGGCCATCAGCCGCGCCAGCTCGTCGCGCATCTTGTCGCGCGAAACGATGCGATCGATCTGGCCCTTCTCGAGGAGGAACTCGGCGCGCTGGAAGCCCTTGGGCAGCTCCTTCTTGATCGTCGTGGCGATCACCCGCGGCCCGGCGAAGCCGATCAACGCACCCGGCTCCGCCAGCAGGACGTCGCACACCGACGCGAAGCTCGCGGTGACCCCGCCCGTGGTGGGGTTGGTCATGATCGAGATCGAGAAGCCGCCGCCGGCGTTGAGCCGACTGAGGGCGGCGCAGGTCTTGGCCATCTGCATGAGCGAGATGGCTCCTTCGTGCATGCGCGCGCCGCCGGAGCAGGAGAACACGAGCACGGGCAACTTCTGGTCCAGCGCAAGTTCGATGGCGAGGGCGACCTTCTCTCCGACCACCATGCCCATCGAACCGCCGAGGAAGGCGAAGTTCATGACGGCGACCACGCACCGGATGCCCTTCACCGTGCACGTGCCGACGATCGCGGCGTCCTTCTCGCCGGTCTTCTTGATCGTGGCCTCCAGCTTTTCGGCGTAGGGCACGCGGTCGACGAAGCCGAGTCGGTCCTCTCCACGCAGGTCCACGAAGAGCTCCTCGAAGGAGCCCTCGTCCGCCACGAGGGCGATCCGCTCCCGCGCCGGGTAGGTGAAGTGGTAGCCGCAGGAGCTGCAGACCCGGAGGCGCGAGTCGAACTCCTTGCGGAAGAGCATGGAGCCGCACAACTCGCACTTGATCCACAGCCCACCGGGCATGTCTTTCTTCTTGCCGAACCGCGTCCAGGGCATGTGTGAAGCGTCTTCGAGGGGTTGAGAGAGCATTTGAGACATGCGCACCACACCCCGACAGCGGAAAACCGCCCGAATCCCGGGGGTTCTTTACGCCGCGGGCAATCCCTGATGCGCTTGGGCACGCTTCCGCAGGTCGGCGATGCGACGACTGCGGTCGGCGACGCCGAAGATGGCGGTGCCCGCCACGAAGACGTTGGTCCCCGCCGCCGCGCTGGCGGCGATGGTCTCGGGGTCGATCCCGCCGTCCATCTCGACGTCACCGCGAAAGCGGAAGCGCTGGCGCAGGGCCTGTGCCTTCGCCAGCACCTCGGGCATGAAGCGCTGCCCCCCGAAGCCCGGAAACACGCTCATCACCAGCACCATGTCGAGGTGTGGCAGGTACGGCTCCAGCCCCGCCACGTCGGCATCCGGGTTGAGCGCCATTCCGACTCGGACTCCACGGGCGCGCACCTTGTCGATGAGACCGAAGGCGTCGCCGCTGCCAGCCACTTCGAGATGGAACGTGAACACATCGGCGCCGGCATCGAGGAACGCATCCGCGTACTTCCAGGGGTCGGTGATCATGAGGTGCACGTCCAGGGGACACCGCGCCACCGCCTTGATCTTGGCCACGACCGGCGGGCCGATGGTGAGGTTCGGCACGAAGTGGCCGTCCATGACGTCGACGTGCAGCCAGTCGGCGCCGGCACGCTCGACGTCGGCGATCTCGTCGGCGATGCGCGCGAAATCGCACGAGAGCAGGGACGGCGCGATCCGAACGGGTGGACGGGCACTCACGCCGTCATCTTAGTCCGCGCCGGCTGCCATCCCGCGCATTCCTCCGCGACGACGGGCCCGAAGTCAGGGCCCTTGGCGACGGAACGACATCACCGAACTCGCGTGTGGCGCCAGGCTTCGCAGCATTTGCAGCTCAGCGCGGCGGCTCGGCCGGAGGTTCGGCTGGAGACTCGGCCTCGACCTCGAAGTTGGAGCGCTCGGTCGCCGACAGCGCCAGGGAAACGTTCTCGGCCACCCATTGGCGCAGCGCCGGCCAGGCCAGCGTCCACGCGCGCACCCCGTCCGGAGCCAGGGTCATCGCCACCGCGCCCTCGTCAGTGAAGGCGGCGGCCGAAAGTGGGCCGCCGTGGCGGAGGACGAGCGGTGCGGTCTCGCCATCCATGTCCCAAACGCGCGCCGTCTGATCGAGCGACGCCGTGACCACGTGCCGGCCATCGGGCGAGAACTGGGCCGCGACCACGTCGTCGCCGTGGCCGCGCAGGACACGCGGCGTGCCGGTACCGTCGCTGTGCCAAACACGCGCGGTGTGGTCGGCCGAGACCGACACCACCCTCGTGCCGGTGGGGTCGAAGGCCACCCGGTGTAGAGCCCGCGTGTGCCCTTGCAGCCGGATTGGCGACGAACGACCGTCGGCGTCGAACACGCGCGCCGTGCCATCCTCGCAGGCGGTCGCGACGTGCTTGCCGTCGCGGCTGAAGCACACCGAGTAGACCTTGTCCGGATGCCGCAGCACCACCGGCTCCTCCTCGCGCCGCACCGACCAGATGCGCACGCTGCCGTCCCACGACGCGGTAGCCAGAGACTCACCGTCCGGCGAGAAGCACAGGTCGACCACGCTCCAGCGGTGACCGCGCAACACGCGCGGCTCGCCTGAGCCGTCGCGCTGCCACAGCCGAACCGTGCCGTCGAGCGACGCCGTCGCCACACGGTCGGCGCTCGGGCTGAAGCGCGCCACGGCCACCTGTCCGCGGTGGCCGCTGAGTTCCACCGTCGCCCAGGCCCCCTCGAGCGACGTGCAGCGCACGCTGCCGTCGTCGGCGCCGCTGACCAGCGTCTTGCCGTCGGCGCTGAAATCGAGGCTGCGCACCGCGCGCTCGTGTCCGGCCAGAGTAGCGAGGACTTCGGCCGTCGCCGCGTCGAACACCGCGACCCGCCCGTCGTCGCCGCCGATGGCGATGCGGTCGCCAAGTGGCGACCGGGCCATCGCCGTGGCCGCGCCGGCAAAGCGGTAGGGGCGCGGCTCGCTGGCGCCTCCGTGCCGCCAGACGCGGGCGGTGCCGTTCGTGGCCACCGTGATCAGGGCGCGACTGGTCGGATGGTAGGCGACGAACTCCAGCCCACCCGGGTGCTCGAGCACCCTCGGACGACGCGGCGACGCCACGTCCCAGATGCGCGCCCGCCGGTCCGAGCCGAGAGTCAGGATCTGCTCGCCGACGCCGAGGAACAGCACCCGCTGGACCTCGCTGTCGTGACGCAGGCTGACAGGCTTCTTGCCGCCGGCGGTCTGCCACACGCGCACCGCGTTGTCGGCACCGATGGTGGCGAACTGGTTGCCATCCGGCGCGACCTCCACCGCCAGGACCGCCGCCTCACCGTCGCCGTAGCTGGAGATCGGCGTCCCGCCGGGCGACGACCACGTGCGCACGACGTTGTCCGCCGCGAGACTGAAGACGACCGTGCCGCCGGCGGCGAAACCGGCCCAGGTGACCGTGTCCGGATGCCGGAGATCGACGGGGGCACCGATGCTCTCCACCGGAGTCATCCGCAGCGTGTGATCCTCGCTGGCGGTCAGCACCCGCGAGCCATCCGGGCTGAACGTCGCGAACACGATCGGCGCCTCGTGGCGGATCTCGCGCCCGAGGCCCTCACCGTTGGCGCTCAGCAGACGGGCGACCTCGCTGTGCCCGGCCAGGAGCAGACGTTGCCCGTCGGGGCTGAACGCCGCCATGTTCACGTCGCTTCCGAGCGAGCGTGGGTCGGCGGCCGGCCGGCGCGCGTCGAACATCCGGGCGAGGCCGTCGGCGGAGATGGTCACGAAGCGCTCTCCGGCCGGGTCGAAGACGACCTGGCGCGGCAGGCTCACGTCGCGCGGGAAGGTCACGGGGCGGTCCGCGCCCGACGTGCCGAAGACCCGCACGATGCCATCGCGACAAACGGTCAGCACGCCGAGTCCGTCCGGGGTGAACTGGGCCAGCACGACCTCGTCGGGGTGCTGCAGCACGACGGGGGCGGCGCCGCCGATGCGCCAGATTCGTACCGTCCCGTCCCGCGACGCGGTGAGCGCGCGCTGCCCGTCGGGGTGCATCTCCAGCGCAGTGACGCGCCCCTCGTGCCCCAACAAGCGCGAAGCACAGTGCCACGGCCCGTCGCAGGCGGCGAGCGCATCCTGCGTGACCTGGAGGCTCGCGGCCGCCAGCGCGCTGTCGGCCGGCACCTCGCGCACGTAGGCGAGCGACAACCAGGGATCGAGGGCGAGCTGACGCGCCGCCAGCGCCAGGATCGTCTGGTGCCGCAGGCGCTCCGACTGCTGCATCAGGAAGCTGGCGTTCTGGTTGGCACGCTCCCGCTGTCGGTCGGCCTCGAGCTTCTCGGCCCGCGCGTGCTCGGCGTTGGCCTCCGCCACCGCCGCGTTCGCCTTGGCCGACAAGAGGCCGTGCGTGGTGCCCAGCATGCCGGCGACCAAGGCCACGGCCAGCGCCACCGCGGCCGCGACTCTGCCTCGGTGACGCCGCAGCAGCTTGCGCAAGCGGTAGCCCGCGCTCGGCGGCCCCGCCACCAGCGGCTCATCGGCAAGGTAGCGGCCGATCTCGGCCGCCAGCTCGCTCGGCGTCTCGTAGCGTTGGTTGCGGTCCTTCTCCAGACACTTCAGGACCACCCAGTCGAGGTCGGTGCGCAGGTGCTGTAGCAGGTGGCTGACGTTGGTCTGCCGGCGTCGCGCCAGTTGCTCGGCCGCGTCCTCGGAGAGCATCTCGACGACGAGGCTCGGCCGCGGCGGGTCCTGCTCGATGATGACCCGCTGCAGCTCGGCGAATCCGCCGGCTCGCAGCACGTCCGAAGGGAAGGGCAGCGCGCTGGTGAGGATGTTGTAGAGGAGCACGCCGAGCGAGTACACGTCGGTGCGCGTGTCGATGTCCTGCCCCGGGTTGATCTGCTCGGGGGACATGTACTCCGGGGTGCCCACCACCAGCCCGGCCTCCGTGCACAACGACTGCTGCACGAGTTCCAGGTCGGTGGCACGAGCGAGGCCGAAGTCGATGATCTTCGGCACCGCGCGCCCCTCCTCTTCGGTGACGAGAACGTTGCGTGCCGTCAGGTCGCGATGGATGACGCCCTTTTGATGCGCATGCTGGACGCCGGCGCACACCTGCTGGAACAGCACGAGGCGGTCGGTGAGGCTCAGCTTGTTGGTCTCGCAGTACTCGTCGATGGGGACGCCGGGCACGTACTCCATGACGAAGTAGGGTGACCCCTCCGAGGTCTCGCCGGCCTCGAAGACGCGGGCGATGCTGGCGTGGTTCATGACCGCCAGGGCCTGCCGTTCGAGGGCGAAACGGCTCAGCACTTGGTCGATGTCGACGCCGCTGCGGATGACCTTCACCGCGACCTGACGCTTGACCGGCTCGGTCTGCTCGGCCAGGTACACCACGCCCATGCCACCCTTGCCCAGCGGCTTGATGACACGGTAGGGCCCGACGTAGGTGCCGCCCCGGGCCTCGCGCTGCGCCCGCCGCGCCCCGGCCTTCGCCTCCTCGAACTCGCCACTGCGACGCAAGCCGGTGAGCGACTCGGCGTAGTGCCAGATCTGGCCGGCGAAACGACCGTAGCGCCGACACAGCGCCGCGATCTCGACGCCGAGCTGACCACGCGCACGATCGCACACGGCGACCACCTTGTTCTTGACCTCTTCGGGCAGGTCGATCGCAGGCTCCGTCACGTCTGGCTCTATCGGCCCGCGCGACGGTCGGATTGGAGATCCGATGGCCATCCGATGGCCATCCGGTGGCCATCCTGTGTCGCCCGGACCGCGCCTCGGGCGTCTCGGATCGAGACCGCGGCGCTACGACGAGCGCAGCGCGGTCACGCCGGGCAGGTCGCGCCCCTCCAGCAGCTCCAGGCTGGCGCCGCCGCCGGTGGAGACGTGGTCGATGCGGTCGGCGACGCCGAGAAGCTCGACCGCCGCCACCGAATCACCGCCGCCCACCACGGTCCAGGCCGTGGCCGCAGCGACCGCCCGGGCGACCGCTTCGGTGCCCTTGCGGAAGGCGGGCATCTCGAACACCCCCATCGGCCCGTTCCACACGATCGTCTTGGCCTCGGCGATGGCAGCCACGAAGGTGGCGATCGTCTTCGGTCCGATGTCGAGCCCCATTTGATCGGCGGGAATGGCTGGGCCGTGCACCGAAGCCGGCGCGTCGGCCTTGAACTCCGGCGCGCACACGTGGTCTTGCGGCAGCAGCAGGCGCACGTGCTTCTCCGCCGCCAGGTTCTTGATCTTGCGCGCCTGGTCCAACAGGTCGTTCTCGACGCGCGACTTGCCGATCTCGAGCCCCCGCTGCTTGAGGAAGGTGTAGGCCATCGCGCCGCCGATGACGAGGCCGTCGACGCGGTCGAGCAGGTTGAGGATCACCGGCAGCTTGTCGCTCACCTTGGCGCCACCGAGGATGGCCAGGAAGGGACGCGCCGGCTCGTGCAGCACCTTGTCGAAGGCGTCGATCTCCTTCTCCATGAGCAGCCCGGCCGCCGCTGGCAAGAGCTTGGCGACACCGGAGACGCTGGCGTGCGCGCGGTGCGCGGTGCCGAACGCGTCGTTGACGTAGACGTCGCCCAGCTTGGCCAAGGCCGCGGCGAAGCCGGGGTCGCCGGCTTCCTCCTCGGCGTGGAACCGCAGGTTCTCGAGCATCAAGCACTCGCCGGGCTGCAGAGACTTGGCGGCAGCCTCCGCCTCGGCACCGACGCACGTCCGGCACACCTGCACCGCGCCGTCCAACAGTTGCGCCAGCCGCTCGGCCGCCGGGCGCATGCGCATCGACTCGACGACCTTGCCCTTGGGCCGGCCGAGGTGCGACATGAGTACGGGCCTGCCGCCGCGCTCGAGGATGGCGCGGATGGTCGGCAGGGCCGCGACGATGCGCGCGTCGGAGGTGACGTGCAGTTGCTCGTCGAGGGGGACGTTGAAGTCGACCCGCACGAGCACGCGCTTGCCGCGCACGTCGAGGTCGGACAGGCGTTTGAAGTTGGCCATCGGTTGCTGGCTGCGGACGATCCGTCGTGCGCGGGGAAGGTGATCCGGGCCCCGGCCCGCTCTTGCCTGGCTAGCCCAGCGAGTGGGCCTTGGCGATGAGGTCGACGACGCGGTTGCTGTAGCCCCACTCGTTGTCGTACCAGGCCACCACCTTCACCATCTTGCCGCCGTCCATCACCATGGTGGAGTCCGCGTCGACGATGGAGCTGTGCGGGTCGTGCACGATGTCGCTCGACACGATCGGCTCTTCGGTGTAGGCGAGAATGCCGCGAAGGGTTCCGGTCGCCGCTTCGCGCAAGGCCGCGTTGACCTGCTCCTTGGTGGCGGGCCTCTTCAAGTCGGCGACGAGGTCGACGACCGAGCCGTCGGGCACCGGCACGCGCAGCGCGTAGCCGTCGAGCTTGCCCTTCAGCTCCGGGATGATCTTGCCCACCGCGCGCGCCGCACCGGTGGTCGTGGGGATGATGTTGGTCGCGCCTGCCCGCGCCCGCCGCAGATCCTTGTGCACGAGGTCGGCGATGCGTTGGTCGTTGGTGTAGGCGTGCACGGTGGTCATCAGGCCGCGCTCGATGCCGAACGCGTCGTGGATGACCTTGGCGAGCGGCGCCAGGCAGTTGGTGGTGCACGATGCGTTCGAGATCACCTTGTGCTCCGCCTTCAGCGAGTGCTCGTTGACGCCCATGACCACCATCGCGTCCACGTCGTCCTTGGGCGGCACGGTCAGCAGCACGCGCTTGGCGCCGGCGGCGACGTGCTTCATGCAGTCTTCGCGCTTGGTGAACACGCCGGTCGACTCGACGACGAAATCGACCTTCATGTCTGCCCACGGCAAGCGCGCCGGGTCTCGCTCGGCCAGGATCTTGATCGCCTTGCCCTCGACGCGAATCTCGCCTTCGCCCGCCTCGACCGTTCCGCCGAAGCGGCCGTGCACCGAGTCGTACTTGAGGAGGTGCGCCAACGACTTGGCGTCGGACAGGTCGTTGATGGCGACGACTTCGTAGCCGCCGCGCTCGTGCATGACGCGGAACGCGAGGCGGCCGATGCGGCCGAAGCCGTTGATTGCGATGCGGATGCTCATGGACTTACGCTATGAATGCTCACTCGCTCCGACCCCTCTGCCAAGCACGAATTTCGTCCGCGTCGGAAACCCGCCATCGCGCCGATGCTCGCCCTCGCCGACTTGCAGCAACGCGCGGCCCGCTGCTTCGCCCGCTACGAGTATCTGCCGGCGGCGCCAGCCGTGATGGCGGCCGTGTCCGGCGGCGTCGATTCCTCGGTGCTGGCGTTGGTTCTGTCGCGGCTCGGCGAGGGCGGCCGCCTGCCCGGGCCGCTGATCCTGGCCCACGTCGACCACCGGCAGCACGCCGCCAGTGCCGAGGTACTGCACCACGTCGCCACCTTGTCGCGCGAGCTGGCGGTGGGCTTCTGCGCCCGCACCCTCGACCTGCCCCTCGGCGCCGCCGAGGACGAACTCCGCCGGCTCCGTTACGCAGCCCTGCTCGACATGGCGCTCGAGTGCGACGCGGGATGGATCGTCACCGCGCACCATGCGGACGACGACCTCGAGACCGTCTTGTTCCGCCTGCTGCGCGGCACCGGCCTGCGCGGCCTGACCGGCATCCCCGAACACCGCCAGCTCGCGGCTCGGCAGCACGTGCTGCGCCCGTTCCTCGACGTGCGCCGCGCCGACCTCGAGCGCGTCGCCCACGACGCCGGCCTGCGTGTCTGCGACGATCCGAGCAACCTCGACCGACGCTTCGCGCGCAACGCGCTGCGCCACGAGCTCATCCCCGAGCTGCGCGCCCGCATCGGCGACACCAAGCTGGACGCCACGCTGTTCGCGCTGGCGCGCAGTGCGCGCGCGGCGGCCGAGGTGCTCGATGCACAGGCCCGCCGCCTCCTCACGGAGCGCTGCCGGCAGCCGAGCGCCTGGCGAGCTCACATCGACACGCGCGGTCTCGACCCGGCCGACGATCCGTTCCTGCTCGAGGCGCTGACCCAGCTCGACCTGCGCCTGCGCCCGCACGCAGCGGCGCTGCCGCGCTCGGTCCTGATGCGCGCCGTGCACGAACTGCGTGCCGCCCCGTGCGGGCGGCGCGTGCACGGGCTCGGAGCGCACACCCTGCTCTTCGAGCGCACGCTTGAAGGCCTGCTGGTGGTCGACCCGGAGCGCGCCGCCCCCGCACCCGCGCACCCCATTGCCGTGGCGGCGGGCGAGGCGCAGCGGTTCGGGGACTTCACCGTGACGACCTGCGTCCACGGCGAGCCGCCGCTCGATCCCGCCCCGTCGGCGGCCGGACCGTGGCGCGCCCTGCTCGACCTGGCGCGACTGCCGCTGCCGTGGCGCCTGCGCCGTCGCCGGTCGGGCGATCGCTTCCACCCCCTGGGAATGGCGGAAGACGTCGACCTGCGCCGCTTCATGCAGGCGCGGCACATCCCCCGTTTCGACCGCGACCGCCTGCCCCTACTCGAGGTCGGCGACGAACGCATCGCGTGGGTGCCTGGCGGCGACGTCAGCGCCTGGGCGGCTCTGCGCCCCAGCACCACCGCCTGCGTGGAGGTGCGGGTGGAGCTGGGCTGAGCCGAAGGCTCGCGATCGCGAAGGCGATCGCCAGCAACATGGTTCCGAGCCCGCAACCTCGATTCTCTCACCGGCTCCGATTCCCGCCGCTCCCTTCGATTGCCCACAGCATCGGCACCGGCTGCGACCGAGGGCGAACCGCCGGCACCGGCGCGCCGCCGCTGTCGGTCGGAGCTCGTACGGCCCGCGCGGCATCGGCTGGCGCGCGGCGAGCACGCCTGCCATACTCTGGCGCCCGCCTGGCGACTCGCTGCGCCCCGCCCGTCGGCTGCATCTCCGGAATGACCCACATCACCGTCGTCAACGGACCCGCGTCCGGGACCCAGGTCGCCCTCCAGCGTGGCGAAGTCTGCACGATCGGGTCGGGCCCGGAGTGCACCATCCGCATCGCCCTGCCGGGCATCGCCGCGGTGCAGGCCGAGATCAAGGCCCTGCGAACCGAGGGCTTCGGCATCAAGCGTTCCGGCGGCCCGGTGGCGGTCAACGGCGCCAGTGTCGAAGCGGCGCGCCTGCGAGACGGCGACATGATCGACGTCGGCAGCGTCCAGCTCCTGTACGGTCCGCCGAGCGACGAGGGCGCCGACGACCTTCTTGGCGGCCACCGCCTGCTCGAGGTTCTCGGCAAGGGCGGCATGGGCACCGTCTACCGGGCCGAGCAAGTGAGCCTGCACCGACCCGTGGCGCTGAAGGTGCTCGACCAGAAGCTCACCCAGGACCCCGTGTTCGTGGCGCGCTTCGTGGCCGAGGCGCGTGCTGCTGCCCGCCTGCACCACCCCAACGTCGTGCAGGTCTACGACGTCGGCCACGAGGGCAGCACCTACTTCTACTCGATGGAGCTGATGACCGAGGGCTCGGTGGAGACCAAGCTCAAGGCCGAGGGCACCCTCGACGTGGAGACGGCGACCAAAGCGATCGCCGACGCCGCACGCGGTCTCGCCTACGCCGAGTCGCTGCGCATCGTGCACCGCGACATCAAGCCCGACAACTTGATGCTCGACCACCACGGCAGCGTCAAGCTCGCCGACCTCGGCCTGGCCCTCACCGACGAGAACGACGAGGGCAAGCTGGTCGGCACGCCGCATTTCATGTCGCCGGAGCAGATCCTGCGCAAGCCGCTCGATCACCGCAGCGACCTGTACGCGCTCGGCTGCACGTTCTACCGCGTGCTGGCCGGCAGGAACCCCTTCACCGGTTCGTCGGTCAAGGACATCCTGCGCGCGCACGTCAAGGAAACGGCCGAACCCCTGCACAAGGTGCGCAGCGACGTCCCCGTCGAGCTGTCGAACATCGTGCAGCAGCTCATGGCGAAGGACCCTGCCGAGCGCATCCAGTCGGCGACCGACCTGGTCGAAGCGCTCGAGAGCGTCCTCAAGCCGCCGATGCGCAAGGGATTGATCGTGGGCAGCATCGTCGCCGCGCTCCTGGTCGCGGGCGCCGCCGTGACCTACGCGCTGACGCGCGAGAAGGAAGTCATCAAGATCGACACCACCGACCCGAGCGCCGTCGCCGCAGCCGCCGCCAACGCGGCCCGCGCGCGCGAGGCCGAGGCGGAGGCCGCTTACTTCCGGGTCAAGGCGCAGAAGCTCAGCGGAACGGCGCTGGCCGAGGCTCTCGAGGCCATGGCCAAGGAGCACGAGGGATGCGCGTCGGCGATCACGGCGCACGAGGAAGCGGTGAAGGTGCGCCAAGAGGTCGCCGACGCGGCGGCGGCGGCGGCCGCCCGCGCCGACGCGATCGCCAGGGAGAAGGACGCCCTGTCGACGCGGGTGCGCCAAGCGTTGGCGAAGGGCGACTACCGAGCGGTCGAAGACGCGCTCGCCCTCGGTCAGGTGCCGGAGACGTTGCGGGCGACCCCTGCCCTCGACGCGGCACGCAAGGAACTCGCCGCCGAAGTGGCGGCCGCCACCACCGCCAGGCTCGGCGAACTGACCGCGGCGGTCGCGCGCGCACGCGAGCAGAAGGATGCGGACGCGATCGAACAGAGCTGCACGACGCTGGCCGCGGTGCTCGACGGCGACGGCGCCTGGCCCGAGAGCCTGCGCCCCGACACCACGCAGGCGCTGGCGCTGCTCACCGACGCGCGCGGCGAAGCCGCCGAACTGCGCGCGGCCGAGACCGAACGTCAGGTCGAGGTCGGATGGAAGCGCCTCGACAGCGGCTTCACCGACGGCGACGGCATCCTCGACAAGGTCGCCCACCGCCGCTGGCGAGAGGCGCTGCAAGCCGCCAAGGCGCTGGCCTCGGAACTGCAGGGGCAGCCGGCCGGTGCCCAGGCGCTCGGCCTGATGCAGAGCCTCGAGTGTGCCGTCGCCCACCTCGACAAGGTCGTCCAAGCGGCGCAAGAGCAGAAGCTGACCCTCGCTGTCCCCAACGAAGGCGAGCCGTGCACGGTGACCGCGTTCGTGCCCGAGGGTGACGACGCCGGGTTCACGGTAAAGGTCGGGCCGAAACATCAGCCGCGCCCGCTCTCGGTCAAGTGGTCGAGCCTCGACGTCGACGCGCTCGCCAACGGCCTGACGCTGCCGGACGCGGACGCCGCCGACGGCGTCGCCAGCGTGCTCGGCTGGCTCGAGCTGGCGCATCAGCTCGAGGCTGCGCGCGCCTACCTGGTGAGCCTCGACCCCGCGTCCGACACGTCGGGCACCGGCAACGGCAGCTACCCACTCAACGACCAGGTCGCCTCGCGCCTGGCCGAGCAACTCGCCGGCAGCCGGGAACCGTGGGCCAAGGCGCTGCACGCCGAGTTGGCTGCCGCCGCCGGCCTCGCCGCCGGCTTGCAGGCGTTCAGCGGCCAGCGCAACCTCGCGGCGGCCGAGCACGTCGAGCGCCTGCTGCAGGAGCACCAGCGCCGTCTGCTGGTGAGCGCCCTGCGATGAGCGGCATCGCGCGGTGAGCGGGCCGATGGTGCGCGCCCACCGCGACGGCAGCGAGCTGCGCGTGCGCGCCGCGCCCGGCGCCAAGGTCGAGCGCATCGTCGGCGTCCACGGCGACGCCCTCAAGGTGGCGGTGCAGGCCCCACCCGAGCGCGGCAGGGCCAACGAGCGAGTGCTGGCCGTGCTTGCCGACGCACTGGGGGTGCCGGCGCGGCGCCTCACCCTGGTCGCCGGCGCCACCGCGCGCGACAAGGTGGTGCAGGTCGCGGGTCTCGCCCCGGACGAGGTCCTCGCCCGGCTGGGCCTTCGCGCTTGATCCACGGCGGAGCGCGCGACGACCTGCCGCGGCAGCCGGCGCTCGGTTGAAGGCTCGACGCCCCGCAAGCCCGATCGCCTGCAGGCCCAGCCGACGGCATTCCGCAGTGACCGACGACAACAAGAAGTGCAACAGCGTGGCGTAGCGCGCCGAGGCCGCGCCGCGCTGCCGACAAACCTTCTTCGATCGCTCCGCGCGCCGTATCGTGCAACGCCACGCCCGTCGGCGTCGGCCGATCAGCTCGCCAGGCGCGGCGCGTCGGTTCTCCGCTTCGCTCGATGGTCTCGCGTCCCCAAGCCGCTCTCCCTCCCGACGACGGTCCCGACCGTGGCTTCGCCGCCGCGGTCGAAGCCGCGGCCGACGCGCTGCGCTCGCGGCTCGCCGAGCCGCCGCGCGCCGTGTTCCTGCTGGGCACCGGCCACGAGGCCCTGGCGGCGCACCTCGCCGACGCACGGACCCTGTCGCCAACGAGCCTGCCGGCCGGGGTCGCCTTCGCCCAGGGCGCGCCGCTCCACGCCGGACGCATCGGCACCCTGCCCGTGCTGATCGGCAGCGCCGTCGCGCCCTACCACCTGGGCGCCACCCCGCGCGAGGTGGTGCTGCCGCTGCGCGTTTTGCGGCGGCTCGGCGCCGAGGTGCTGGTGCTCACCGGCGGCGTCGCCAGTCTCGGCGCCGAGTTCGCCGCCGGCGCGATTGCGGTCGTCGAAGACCACATCGACCTGTCGGCGACGCACCTGCTGCGCGCCACGCCACCCGCGCCCGACGGCCCGCGCTTCCTCGACCAGCGCGAACCCTACTCGGAACGGTTGCGCCGCCGGCTGCACGCTGCCGCCGAGCGACTCGAGAGCCCGTGCCGCGAGGCCGTGCTGGCGGCCCTGCCCGGCCCGGTCTTGCCGACGCGCGCCGAGTGCCGTGCGCTGCGGGCGCTCGGCGCCCAGCTCGTGTCGATGTCGCTGGTGCCCGAAGCCATCGCCGCCCGGCACGCCGGATTCGAGGTCCTGACCCTCGCCGCGGTGGTGCAGAACCTCGACGACGCCGGCATTGCCACCTCGATCCCCGACCTCCTCGCCGCTGTCGACCACATCGCGCCTCGTCTCGATCACCTGCTCCTGGCCTGCGCCCATGTCCTCGCCTCCCCCGACTGAGTCCCCGCCGCGCCTGCGTCTCGGCATCCTGCTCTCCGGCACCGGCCGCACCCTGGTGAACCTGTCGGACCGGATCGCCGCCGGCAGCCTCGCCGCCGAGATCGCCCTGGTCATCAGCGACCGGCCCGACGTCGTCGGTCTGCACCGGGCCCACGCCCTCGGCCACCCCACCGCCGTGACCCGCGAGGCGAGCGCCACCTTCGACCTGCTGCGCGAGCACCGGGTCGACCTGGTGTGCCTGGCCGGCTACCTGCGCCTGCTGCCCATCCCCGAGGACTTCGCCGGCCGCGTGCTCAACATCCATCCGTCCCTGCTGCCGAAGTTCGGCGGCCGAGGCATGTACGGCCACCACGTGCACGAGGCCGTGCTGGCCGCGCACGAGCGCGAGAGCGGCTGCACCGTGCACCTGTGCGACGACCAGTACGACCACGGCACCGTCCTGTTGCAGCGGCGCGTGCCGGTGCTGCCGGGCGACGATGCGGACAAGCTGGCCGCACGGGTGTTCGCCGCCGAGTGCGAGGCCTACCCGGCCGCGATCGCGGCCTGGGTCTCACGAGTTGCAGGGTAGGCCACGCCGGACCGGCGGCATGGGCGTCTGTGACCTTCCGCAATCGTCGCCGGTCGGACTTGCTCGCCGGACTTCCCGCTGACGCCTGGCGCGTTCCGCACGAGGTACGGCGGAGGCAGCGAAGGGTTCGTGACTCCACTCAATGCGAGTGGCACCGCCTTGGTGGCATCAACCTTCTTCGGTGGCGATTCCTCCACGGAGGAGGTGCGATACGTGCGCGTGCACCGCAGCGGCTACGTCACGATCGCGGGCCGAGCTTGGTCCTCGGACATGCCGGTCACGGCCAATGCGTTCCAACCGACCTTCGGCGGCAGCGTCGATGCCTTCGTGGCCATCCTCAGTCCGGACCTGCGGAGCCTGACCTACGGCACCTACTACGGCGGCTCGGCCGTCGAGGAAGCGTACTTCTCGCAGAACGCGGCGGGCCAGGTGGCCATCGTCGGACGCACCGGGTCGCCCGATCTCCCGGGGGCGCGCGGCAGCTTGCAGGGGACGAACGACTTCTACGCCGCGGTCTTCGATCCGGTGCATCTGGTCGCGGCGCGCTCCATCAACACCCCCGACAACAGCAGCGCACCCTGGGCCACGAACATCGACCCGTCCGGGGTCGTCACCTTCTCGGCGAGCATGGCCGCCGGCTTCGCCACGACCCCGGGCACCTGGCAGTCGGTGCCGCGCGTGCCCCCCGGCGGCGGCTTCGTCGCCCGCCTGGGGCCCGATCTCGACATGTGGTACGCGTCTTACTTCGGCGGGTCCGTGGGTGACGGCCCCGACACGTTGGCGCGCACGCGCGACGGGCGGACTCTCCTCGCCGGCCGTGGTGCGTCGCCGGACATGCCGGCCGGCAAAACGATCGCCCGCGCCGGCGAAAGCCGATATAGAGCCGTCCTCTCGTGCGCTCCTCCCCTCCTGCCGCCCGGCTGTTCGGCTCGCTCGCCCTGCTGGGTGCGGCGCTGTACGGAGCCTGGCGTGCGGTGGCGCTCTTCTGGTGCAGCGACGACGCGTTCATCTCCTTCCGCTACGCCAAGAACCTGAACGACGGACTCGGCCTGGTGTTCAACGCCGGCGAACACGTCGAGGGCTACACCAACTTCTCGTGGACCATGCTGGTGGCGGCGGCCATGCGTCTCGGCGCCGATCCGGTGGTGTTCACGCAGTGGGCCGGGCTCGCCTGCTTCCTCGGCACGCTCGCCCTGCTCGCCTGGCTGAGCCGCCGCATCGCGCCGGACGCCCCGTTCGTGCCGGTCGCCGCCGTCGCCTTCGCCCTGCACGAGCACGGTCAGGTCTTCGCCAGCGGCGGCCTGGAGACGTCCTTGTTCACGCTCTTGGCCACCGGCACGGTCGGTGTCGCCGCCGTCACGCGCGGCCGCGCCGGCTTCCTGCTGGCCGGCGCTCTCGGCGCGGCCGCCAGCATGACGCGCCCCGACGGCATCCTCCTGTTCGGCGTGGCCGGCCTGGTGGCGCTGTGGCGATCACGTCAGTCGCGCAGCGCGGCGCCCTTCGCGCTGGTGGCGGCGCCGGGTCTGCTCGTCTACCTGCCCTACTGGGTGTGGCGCTACCTCTACTACGGCTGGCCCTTCCCCAACACCTTCTACGCCAAGTCGGCCGCGTCGGCGTACCCGCAGCAGGGCCTCTACTACCTCGGCCTCTACCTCGGCTGCTACTTCGTGCTCGCCCTCCTGCCGCTCGGTCTCGCCGCCGGCTGGTCGCGCGCGCGCACGCGCCTGCTGGCGAGCGCGGTGGCCCTGGCCGTCACCCTCTACGCCGCGTTCGTCGCCTGGGTCGGCGGCGACTTCATGTTCGCGCGCTTCCTCGTGCCGATCACCCCGCTCGCCTACCTCGGCATCGAGCTGCTGCGCGTGCGGCTGGGCAGCATGCTGCCGAGCGTCCTGCTCGTCCTCGTCGTCGGCGCCGCCACCGTGCTGCGCCGTCATCCGGGAGAAGAGGTCACTCGGTTGCCCGGTGGCGCACGCGGCGTGGTCGAGGAGCGTCTCAACTACACGCCCGAGACGACTGCCGCGATGCGCAGCGCCGGCGAACAGCTGCGGGTGCTCTTCGCCGGCCACGCCGTGCGCGTGGTGATCATGGGGGCCCAGGCGGTGCTCGCCTACTACGGCGAGTTCGCGCTGGCCATCGAGGGTTGCACCGGGCTCACCGACGAGCACATCGCGCACATGCCCCTGGCCGAGCGCAAGGCGGTCGGCCACGAGAAGTCGGTGCTGCTCGACCCCGGCTACCTGCTGCAGCGCCGGGTGCACTTCTCGCTGCACCTCGCGCCCGACCTGTACGCGGCCGGCCACTACCAGCACATCCGTTTCGGGCCATCGATCTTCGGCGTCGTCATCACCTACGATCCCGAACTCATGCGCGCCTTGCGCAGCGCGCCCGGCGTCGAATGCGTCGACTTCGAGTCCTACCTCGACGACTACCTGGTCCACCTCGGAGACAAGGGCGACGACGTGGTGCGCGCCGACTACGCCAAGTTCAAGACCTTCTACTTCGACCACGTCGACGATCAGGCGCGCGAGGAGCCCCTGCGCCGACGACTCGGCCTGCGCTGACATGTTGCCGCTCTTCCGTCTCGTCGCCGCCCTCGCCGCCTCCGCTTGCGTCGGCCTCGGCCTGCGCGCCACCGTCCAGAACTTCTGGACCTGCGACGACGCCTTCATCTCCTTCCGCTACGCCGAGAACTTCCTGAACGGCCACGGCCTGGTGTTCAACGTCGGCGAGCGCGTCGAGGGCTACACCAACTTCGCGTGGACGATGCTGGTCGCCGCCGGCATGCACTTCGGCGTCGAGCCCGAGACCTTCACCCATTGGGCTGGCTTCGCCTGCTTCGCCACCACGGTCGGCCTGCTGCTGGCGGCCAGCCGGCGCGCCAGCGGTGGCGCCGCATGGATGCCCATCGCCGCCATGGGCCTGGCGCTCAACACGCACGCGCAGCTGTTCGCCACCTGCGGGCTGGAGACGTCGCTGTTCGTGCTGCTCGCGACGATGCTGCTGTTCCTCACGGCGTGGGGACGTTCGGCGCTGGCCTTCGCCGCCGCCGGCGCGGTCGGCACGCTGGCGGCGATGACTCGTCCCGACGGCCTGGTGCTGTGCGCCGTCGCCGGTACCTACGCCCTGATTCGCGCCGCGCGCGGCCGGTTGCCGTGGTCGCGCGTGCTGGCGATGGCGCTGCCCGGGGTGCTGGTGTACGTGCCGTACTTCGTGTGGAAGTGGGGCTACTACGGCTACCCCCTGCCGAACACGTTCTACGCCAAGACCGCGCACGACCCCTACCTCAGTCAGGGGCTGCTCTACTTGCGCCTCTTCTTCAGTTGCTACTGGGCGTTGGCCCTGGCGCTCGGTGCGCTCGTCCTGGCCACGTTCCTGCGTCGACCGCCAGACCTCGGTGAGCCCGCCACCGACGCGCTGCCGCAGCTCACCTTCGCCTTCGTGTCGTGCTACCTGGCGTTCGTCGCCTGGGTCGGCGGCGACTTCATGTTCGGGCGCTTCGTCATGCCGGTGACACCGCTCCTGTACCTGTCGTTCGAGCTCCTACGCCGGCGCTGGCCGGCGCCGGGCTTGGCCCTCGCTCTCGCCGCCCTCGCCGTCGCCGGCACCGTCCTGCGTCGGTTCCCCGAGCAGCTGCGCGACCGCGGCGAGATCAACGGCATCGTCGAGGAGCCCACCTACTACCCTGCCGACGAAGTGGCGCACAAGAAGCGCTGCGCCGAACGCCTCCGCCAGCTCTACGGCAACCATCCGTCGCGGCTCGCCATCGGCGGCGCGCAGGCGATGATCGCCTACTACGGCAAGTTCGACCTGGTGATCGAGTGCTCGACGGGCCTCACCGACGCCCACCTCGCCCACCTTCCGGTCGGTGCGCGCACGCGCATCGGCCACGAGAAGAACGTCATGGACCTCGATCCCGACTACGTGCTGCGCCGTCGCGTGCAGCTGTGGATCGACACCAAGACGCCGGACCCGCCGGCCAACGACCACCACAACATCGACTTCGGCGACTTCTGGGGGCACATCGTCACCTGGGACCGCGAGCTGATGCGCCACCTGCACGGGCAGCCCGGCGTCGCCTTCGTCGACTGCGAGGCACTGCTCGATCGGTTCATCCCGAAGCTGCCGACGATGCCCGACGCCGACGTCGACAGGCTGTGGCAGGACCTCTGGCCGCTCTACTTCGAGCCCAACGACGACGCGGTGCGCGAAGCCGCCTTCCGCACCCGCCTCGGTTTGCCGCCGCGCCAGTAGCCGCACCTCGGCGATCTGACGCTGGCCACTGGATCGCGCCCGCGCCCGGGCGCACAGTGGTCAGGGTATGACCGACTACGAGCAGCTCGGCGTGTTCTACCTGGGACGCACCTTCGACGCCGCTGCCGGCCGCGTCGGCGCCGAACCGGTGCTCTACGACGCCAAGGATCTGACCACGCACGCGGTGTGCGTCGGCATGACCGGCAGCGGCAAGACCGGCCTGTGCGTCACTCTGCTCGAAGAGGCCGCCATCGACGGCATCCCGGTGTTGGCGATCGACCCCAAGGGTGATCTCGGCAACCTGCTGCTCACGTTCCCCGAGCTGCGGTCCGAGGACTTCGCCCCCTACGTCGATCCCGACGAGGCCACGCGCCAGGGCATGACCGCGGCCGAGCTCGCCGCCAAGGTCGCAGCACGCTGGAAGAAGGGTCTGGCCGAATGGGACCAGGCACCCGAGCGCATCGCTCGCCTGAAGGACGCGGCCGAGTTCGTCCTCTACACACCAGGCAGCCGCGCCGGCCGGCCGTTGCAGCTGCTGCGCGGCCTCGACGCCCCACCCGAGGCGCTGCGCGCCGACGCCGACGCCCTCGCCGAGCGCATCACCGCCACCGTCTCCGGCCTGCTCACCCTGCTGGGCATCGACGCCGATCCCCTGCGCAGCCGCGAGCACGTGTTCTTGTCGAACCTGCTCAGCCACGCCTGGAACCAGGGACACAGCCTGCCGCCGGCCGACCTGATCCGTGCCGTGCAGTCGCCGCCGTTCCAGACCGTGGGGGTGCTGGACCTCGAATCCTTCTTCGGCGCCCAGGATCGCTTCCAGCTGGCGATGCGCCTCAACGCCCTGCTGGCGTCGCCGACCTTCCAGGGCTGGACGGAGGGCGAGCCGCTCGACGTGCAACGTCTGCTGTGGACGCCGCAGGGCAAACCGCGCGTGAGCATCCTGTCGATCGCACACCTCTCGGACGCGCAGCGCATGTTCTTCGTGACCACCCTGCTCACCGAGGTGGTCGCCTGGATGCGCACGCAACCGGGCACGTCGTCGCTGCGCGCCATCCTCTACATGGACGAGGTGTTCGGCTACTTCCCACCGGTCGCCAACCCCCCGAGCAAGCTGCCCATGCTCACCCTGCTCAAGCAGGCCCGCGCCTTCGGGGTCGGCTGCGTGCTGGCGACGCAGAATCCGGTCGACCTCGACTACAAGGGCCTCGCCAACTGCGGCACCTGGTGGATCGGCCGCCTGCAGACCGAGCGCGACAAGGCGCGCGTGCTCGACGGGCTCGAAGGCGCCGCAGCGGCGGCCAGCACCGCGTTCTCGCGTGCCACCATCGACACGCTGCTGTCCGGTTTGCAGCAGCGCGTCTTCCTGATGAGCAACGTGCACGAGGACGCGCCGGTGCTGATGCACTCGCGCTGGGCACTGTCGTACCTGCGCGGACCGCTCACCAAGGCGCAGGTCGAGGCGTTGAGCCGCCCGACGCCGGCGGCCGAGGCAGTCGCCCCATCGTCGCCGCCGGCCGCATCGGTGCGCCCGGCGCCCGCCGCGGCCGCACCCACGGCCACACCAGCCGCCACGCCAGCCGCCACGCCTTCGGCCGGCCAGCGACCGGTGCTGCCCCCCGACATCCCCGAGCGCTTCTTGCGCCTGCGGCAACCGCTCGGGGGCGGCACGCTCGAGTACCGGCCGGCGCTCCTGGCACACGCGCGGCTGCACTTTGCTGCGGCCCGCCCCAAGGTCGACACCTGGCGCGACACCGCCTACCTGGCGGCCCTCGACGACGGTCCCGACCCCTGGCAGGGCGCCGAAGAGCTCGACCCCCGCGACCTGGCGCTCGACCGCGAGCCCGATCCCCGCGCTGGCTTCGCCGAGCTGCCCGCCGGCGTGGCGCGTGCCAAGAGCTTCGGCGCGCTGCGCGGGCAGCTCGAGGACTTTCTCTACCGCACGGCGCGCGTGACGGTCCTCACCGCCCCGGAGCTGAAGGAGGTGTCGGAACCGGACGAGAACGAAGGCGACTTCCGTGCCCGGCTCAGGCAGACCCTGCGCGAGACGCGCGACCGCGACGTGGGCAAGGTGCGCGACCGCTACGCACCGAAGGTGCAGCGCCTGCAGGAGCGCATCCGCAACGCCGAGCAGAAGGTGGAGCGCGAGCGCAGCCAGGTGCGGCAGTCCACCGTGGGCGCCGCGGTGTCGCTCGGCACCGGCATCCTCGGCGCCATCTTCGGCCGCAAGGTGCTGAGCGCCGGCAACGCCAGCCGCGCCGGCAGCGTGGTGCGCAGCGCCAGCCGGGTCAGCAAGGAGAAGGCCGACGTCGTCGAGGCCGAAGAGGACCTGCGCGCGCTGCAGGACGCGCTCGCCGACATGGAGAGCGAGCTGGCAGCCGCCTGTGCCGACGTGCGCAGCAACCTGGACGTCGACACCGTGCGCATCGATGCAACCGAGGTTGCGCCGCGCAAGGGAGACCTCGACGTGTACGAATTGTCGCTCTGCTGGGTGCCGTTCGGACACGAAGCAGGGGGCGTGACGCGCGCTCTCCGCTGAGGCGCATCGGCGGCAATCAGCGCGGCGGCGGCGCGAAGTGTCGTGGCGCGAACGCCTGCGACGTGCGCAGGTCGCTCAGCTCGACCTCGAGGCGGCGGGCGCCGTCGGCCGCCTCCACCACCCAGCGCATGGCGAGGCGCACGTTGCCGATCGGGGTGAACTCGAGGAAGCGGACGCGGCAGGCACGTGCCGCCGGGTCCGCCGGCAAGATGACCAGCACCCGCGGCTCGCTGCTGCCCGGCTCGCACCACAGTTCGTAGCGGTCGCCGACTTCGTTGCCCGTCGTGCGGCGCGCGATGCGGAAGCGCGACATCGGTCGGTCGTCCCACAGCAGCTCCTCGCGCGCACCCACCGCGTACGCCGACGAGTCGGCGAAGGCCCACGGGGTGCGGAGGAGGAGCCCCCGCCACGCCAGCTCGTCGCGGGCCTCGGCCTCGAGCCCCGGGAACGCGATGCCCCGATACTGCGCGAACACGGCCTGCCCGTCGCGCCCGAACACCTGCTCGTTCGGCGCCAGCAGGCGGTCGCGGTTCGGCCGGGCCAGGTCGGCTTCGTGCGACGCGGTTCGCTCGCCCATCGACGCGCCGCGATGGTCGAACACCACGGTCCTCTCGCCGACACGGACGCCACCGAGCCCTGCCGCGTCCGCCGGGCTGCCGACGGCGAGGAACACCGGCTCCAGGGGCGAAGCCGTGGGACCTCGCGACGCGAAACCGCCCGGTTCGCTCGCGAGGTCCCGCGCCGCCTCTGTGGTTGCCGTCGTCGCGGACGGAGGCGCCTCGGGCGGTGTCGCCGCCGGGGGGGCCGCGGCCTGCCCGGCGGCCGGCCAACCGTTCGGGGTCGTGGCGATGCGCGGCTGCGTCGACGACGCAGGCGCTTGCGGCAAGCACCCGACCAGGGCCAATCCGAGGACGGCGAGCATCCTTCGATCCCATCGGCTGGAGAGCGCCCATCCCTTGAGCGGCGGCGACCGGCTCGAGGCAGGGTCGACCTCGGATTGCCCGCGGCGGGCGGAGCGCGATCCGGTCTACTGCGTGGAATGCGCACGCGCGGTCTCCCCTGCCTCTGTCTGCTGGCGCTCGCCTGCTCGACGCCGCAGCCTCCGCGACCGGCATCCGCCCCCACCGGCGCAGCGCCCGAGGTGCTCGCGGACCTGCCGCCCGGCTCCGTGCTTCGCCTGCCTCCTGTGGAGGTCGTGGGACGCACCGCCGAAGGCGAGGTGGCTGTGCTCTCGGGCCTGTGGCGAGAGGCGATGCGCCTGTCGGACCGCTTCGACGTGGCCGCAGGCATCGAGGATGCGCCGGCCCCGCACAGTGTCGTCGTCCACCTCGACGCCGAGGCCGCCACGCTCACCAGCAGCTTGTACGAGGAGGGCCGCGCGCCGGTGGCGCTCGCGGCCACGGCACTGCCGCCCGGCGGCGAAGCGGAGGCGATCGAAGCCTTGGCCTCCCAGACCCGCTACGCGCTGGGGGACACGACGCCCTCCCCCGCGGCCCGTCTGCGCCTCCTCTACAGCGGCGAGCACGCCTGCGTCGCTGCCACCGAGGCGGCCCTTGCCGCGGCGGTGGACGGCGACCTGCCGGATGCGCGCAGCCGCCTCGACGACGCACGGCGAGCCGACGCCGGCTGCACGATCACCTTGCTGGCGCTCGCCGAACTTTCGCTGCGCGCCAACGACTTCGTCCGAGCCCGCCGCGTGGCCCAGGATGCCCTGCAGCTCACCAACCGCGGCGCCCCCTCGACCCGCCACCGCCTGGCGCGGGTCCTGCTCCTGGCGCGCGCCGCACACGCGACCGGGGCCGAGACCGGCGAACTCGACCGCGAACTCCTCGCACTCGGCGAGAGGGCGGTCGAGAGCCGCCCCCACGACCCGCACACGCGTTGGACCCTGGCACAGGCCTTGTCGCTCGTCGGTCGCTTCGAGGAAGCCGCCCCGATGTTGAGCGCCCTGCGTCAGCGCTGGCCCCAGGTCACCCAAGTGCCCTACCACCACGCGCTCGCCCTGCTCGGGTGCGACCGGCCGGGCGAGGCCCTCGCAGCGCTGGAGGCGGTGCACGACCGGCTGGCGCCCACCCAGACGGCGATCCCGCACGCGATCGCCCTGTGGGCCGCCGGCCGGCAACAGGAGCTTTCCCGTCTGCTCGACGATCTCGTCGCGAGTCCGGACGTGCGGACGTCGGCCCTCCTGCACCATGTGCGTCGCATGCAGGCGGCACAGGCGATCCTCGAGGAGCGCGGCGACGACGCGGCGCGCCTCCTGCTCACCGACCTCGAGTGGATGCGGCAGCGTACGTCGCGCCTGGGCACCTACGCCGAACAGCTCGCCAGCACCGGACAGGTGCTGGTGCTGCTCGGCCACGCTGCCGAAGTCACGCGCACCGTCGCCGCCTTCGAACGCTTGCCCCAGCTCGACGAAGGCGCCCGGCGCGCGCTGATGTTCGCCGGCGGACTCGCGGCGACCTCGTCGGCACCGAGCACGGCGAGCACCGCCGAGGCCAGCCTCGGCAAGGAAGGCGAGTCGGCGTGGAGCCTGCAGCTGCGTGCCGCCGCCCACCGTGCCCGCGGCGAGCTGGCCGAGGAAGCGCGTGCACTGCTGCAGGCGGCCCGCCTCGACCGCGGCCCGCTCCTGCGCGCTTCGCTCGCGCGCACGCTGCGCACGGCGGGCGACGCGGCCCAGGCCAAGAGCATCCTCGACGCGCTGCGTGCCGACCTGCTGCGGCTGGACCTCCGTCGCCTGGCAGCGCATCCACTGGTCGATCCAGCCAACGCGCTGGCGTTGTTGGCCACCCGCTGAGGGGACGTGGCGACGAGCCCGATGCGCGCCGCGCTGGCCCACCGGCGCTCGGAGCGTGTGACGGAAACGAGCGTACGGGCTCAGAGCATGCCGTTGGCGATCGCCTGCGCGATCGCGAGCCTTCGGCTCTGAGCCCGTGAGAGAATCCAGCGTACGGGCTCAGAGCATGTTGTTGGCGATCGCCTGCGCGATCGCGAGCCTTCGGCTCAGGCCCGCAGCAGGAGGCCGACGCCGATGCCGGGGCGCATGCCCGCTTTCTCGTAGCAGCGCCGGCCGGCGGCGTTGCTCTCGGCGACGTGCAGACACACGGTCGGCCGCCCTGCGGCCAGGTGGCGGCGACAGACGCCGTGCACGAGGCGGCTGCCCCACCCCTGGCTGCGGTGCGCCTCGAGGGTGAACACACCCTCGATGACGACGCCGGCCCGCCCCTGGCTGCCGATGTCCAGCTTGGCGAAGGGCGCGCCGGGTGGCCCGACCACGAAGGCTGTTCCCGCGCGCACGCGCTCGCTGGCGGCCTGGCGCACCCACCGCTTGCTCACCTGCGCGGGATCGAGCTCGAGGTCGACGCGGTTGAGCTCGATCGACGCCTGCACGAGCGCGTCGAGGTCGACGACGTTGGCGACGCGGACGCGTGGATCGGGCTCGTGGGCGCGTACCAGCTCGGGGTCGGCCACGTAGTAGAGCTGCCGGCGCAGCAGCACGGGCGGCACCGGGGCGGCGCGCGCCAAGGCCGCCAGCACAGGTTCGGGTCCCAGCGCGATGCGCCACTCCAGGGCGACGGCGTCGATCGCCCGCGCGACCTGCGTCGGATCGGCGTGGCCACCCTCGGCACCCAACACGATCAGGTTGCCACGCGCTCCGAACCAGGCGAAGGCGAGCACGCCGTCGCGACCGAACATCGCCAGACCGCGCGAGGCCAGGGCGCGTCCGCTCGGGTCGCGGGCCAGGTCGTTGGCGACGTAGACGCCATGGGCGCCGGCCGCAGCCGCGAGCTCGACAATGGCAGGGCGGTCGGCGACCGACGGCGCCCGGGCGGCGAACGGCTCGAACTCCGGCGAAGAACTCACGCGAGGAACTCAAGTATGCGCTGGTGTCGGCCGATCGCCACGGACGTATGCGCTTCTCCCCTCCGCCCCTCGACACCCCCGCCGACGAACTCGACGTGCGCCTGACCGACGACCCCTGGTCGTTGACCCCCGCGGAACGGCAGGACCTACGCCAACGCCACGAGGCCGACCAGCGGCAGTGGCTGCCGCGCGTGCGGGGCCTGGTCGAGCCACCGGCCCCGCGCGACAGCTTCCCGGCGTTCCTGCTGGCCATCGCCCCGTTCGCCCACATCGGCCGGGCGATCGGCGCCGCCCGCGACCCCGGCGAACTCGACGTCGGCACGGCCGACGAACTGCAGCGCTTCGTCGACCGCTACCGCGCCTATCTCGCCGACACGAGCGCCTGAGCGCCGCGCAGGCCTCGGCTCGCCGTCGGCTCGATCAGCAGGAGGTCGCGTAGGCGTCGCGGATGGCGTCGACGAACGCCGGCGGGTCCATCGCCCAGTAGTCTTCGGAGAAGATCTCCACCTCGTCGAAACCGTCGAAGCCGGCGGCCCGCATCGCTTGACCGATGTGGCGTAGGGGAATGCAGCCCCGCCCCATGAGTTCGCGGTCGAGCAACAGGTCGCGTGTCTCCAGGCGCCAATCGCACAGGTGGAAGCCGAAGAGGCGGCCAGCGCGGCCAGCGCGCGCGATCTCCGCGTCGAGGTCGGGGTCCCACCACGTGTGGTACACGTCGACCGCGACCCCGAGCGAGGGGTGCCCCAGCGCGTCGCAGAGGTCGTTGGCGTCGCGCAGCCGGTTGATGCAGCTCTTGTCGGCTGCGTACATCGGATGCAATGGCTCGACCGCCAGGCGCACACCGGCGGTCTCGGCCTCCACGAGCAGCCGGCCGACGGCGTCACGAACCTGTTCCCGCCCGGCCGCCAAGCCGACGCCGTTGCCGCTCCCGACCACCAGCACCACCATGTCGGCGCCGAGCGCCGACGCTTCGTCGAGGCAACGGCGGTTGTCGTCGTCGGCACGTCGTCGCGCAGCCGCGTCGGCGTGCACGAAGAAGCCGCCGCGCACCAGGGCCGGCACCGCCAGGCCGGCGTCACGCAGCAAGCGCGCCGCGGTGTCGACTCCGGCGTCGTGCAGCACGTCGCGCCACACGCTGAGGCCTGCGATGCCCTTGCGCACGCACAGCTCGACGCACTCAGCCAACGACAGGCGTTGCAGCGTCTTGGTGTGCAAGGCGAGGCGCCCGACGGCGGGCACCGCCTTTGCCGGCGGCGTTGCGTCAGGCAAGCGGCGGCACCTCCAGCATCCTGCCCTCGCGCGACGAGCGCAGACCGAGCTCGGCGAGCTGGACGCCGAGGGCGCCCTGGCGCAGGGTGAACGACCACGGAGCATCGGCGACGACGTGGCGCAGGAACATCTCCCACTGCACCTTGAAAGCGTTGTCGTAGGCCGTGGTGTCCGGCACTCGTTGCCAACCAGCGAGGAAGTCGATGCTCTGCGGCAGATCCGGATTCCACACCGGCTTCGGGGTGGCGCCGAGCGGCTGGACCCAGCAGTCGCGCAGACCGGCGACGGCCGAGCCGTGCGTCCCGTCGACCTGCAAGGTCAGCAGGTCGTCGCGACGCACTCGCGTCGTCCACGACGAGTTGAACTGCAAGGCCAGCCCGGCCGACGTGGTGAACACGGCGTAGGCGGCGTCGTCGGCCGTGCAGGGGTAGGCGTCGCCGTTCTCGTCGCGACGCTCGCTCAGCTCGGTGCGCGCCACCGCGAACACCTTGGCGACGCCGCCGAACAGGTGATCGATGACGTAGCGCCAGTGACAGAACATGTCGACGACGATGCCGCCGCCGTCTTCCTTGCGGTAGTTCCAGCTCGGTCGCTGCGCCGGCTGATCCGAGTGCTCGCCGGTGAACACCCAGTAGCCGAACTCGGCCCGCGCCGACAAGACGCGGCCGAAGAAGCCCTGGTCGAGCAGAGTACGCAGCTTGCGCACCCCGGGCAGGAACAACTTGTCCTGCACGACGCCGTTCTTGATGCCAGCACGCTCGCACGTCGTCGCCAGACCGAGCGCCCCGGCCAGCGTGCCCGCGGTCGGCTTCTCGCAGTACACCGGCTTGCCTGCCGCCGCCGCCAACTCGACCGCGCGCGCGCGCAGACTGGTCGTGCTGGCGTCGAACACGATGTCGGCCGCCGGGTCGCGTATCGCTGCTTCGAGGTCCGTGGTGCAATCGGGCTCCCGCGCCAGACCCTCCTCCGCCGCCCGGCGCGCCAGGCGGCGCAGCTTGTCCAGGTCGCGACCGACCAAGATCGGCTCCGGCACGACCAGCTCCTGGCCGCACGCCACACCACCCTGACGGGCCATGGCGACCACCGACCGGAGCAGGTGCTGGTTCTGGCCCATCCGACCAGTGACGCCGTTCATGACGATCCCGAGGCGACGTGTGCGCACGCCTGCAGGGTAAGGGACTGCGGCCTGCCCGAGCAACGCCGGGCCGAGCGGTACGCGGATCCCGGATGCCTGCCAAAAAAAGCGAATGCTCGGCGGAGTGCATCGCTACCGTGCCCGCCCATGGAACACGCTCTGGTCCTCGACGGTGTGACGAAGCGCTTCGGCAAGCACATCGCGGTCGACCACTTCTCGCTGCGCGTGCCGACCGGCTCGATCTACGGCTTCCTCGGACCCAACGGCGCCGGCAAGACGACGACCATCCGCATGGTGATGAGCATCTTCTACCCCGACGCGGGGTCGATCAACGTGCTCGGTCAGCCCAACTCGGAGCGGATCAAGGACCGCCTCGGCTTCCTGCCGGAAGAGAAGGGGCTCTACAAGAAGATGCGCACCGGCGAGATCGTCGCCTACTTCGGCACCCTCAAGGGCATGGACAGCGCCACGGCCAAGCGCCGCGCCCGCGAGATGCTGGAGCAGTACGGTCTCGGCGACTGGATCGACAAGCGCTGCGAGATGCTCAGCAAGGGCATGGGGCAGAAGGTCCAGCTGCTGGCCAGCATCGTCCACGAGCCCGAGCTGGTGATCCTGGACGAGCCGTTCTCCGGTCTCGATCCGGTGAACATGGAGTTGATGCGCGACACCATCGTCAGCATCGCGCGCAGCGGGCGCACCGTGATCTTCTCGACCCACGTCATGCAGCAGGCGCAGGACATCTGCGACTACATCGTGCTCATCAACAAGGGACAGAAGGTGCTCGACGGACGCATGGCTGACGTGCGCGGAACCGGCGACTTCGGCATCCAGATCGACTACGACGGCGACAGCGAAGTGCTGCGTCGGCTGCGCGGCGTGCGCCGTCTCAACGACGCTGGCAAGAACGCCGAGATCTTCCTCGAGCAGGGCACCGACCCGCAGGCCGTGCTCCAGCAGCTGGTGGGCAAGATCAAGATCCTGCGCTTCGACATCCGGCAGCCCTCGCTGCACGAGATCTTCGTCCGCGCCGTGGGAGGCAAGACCGATGAGTAAGACCCTGCTGGTGGCGCGGCGCGAGTACCTCGACAACCTGCGCACCAAGACGTTCTGGGTCGGCATCCTGCTGTTCCCGGTCCTGATCACCATCTCGATCGTCGCTGCCCGGGTGCTGGCGCGCGCCAAGGACCAGCGCACCTACGCCGTGGTCGACTACAGCAAGGACCAGTGGCTGTCGCAGGAGATCGCCCGCCGCGCCGCCGACCGCGACTACCGCGCCGTGCTGCGCCAGCAGGTCGACGGCGACAAGCGTGACCGCGACCCCAAGACCGCGGCCGAGCTGCGCACGTCGCTGGAGGAGGCGCGTGCCAAGACCGAGGATGGGCCGGTACGCAGCCTGCTCGACGTGCTGCGCGACATCCCCGACGACGACCTCGAGAAGCTGCTGCAGCCGGGCGAGGACCGTCAGGCGGCGGCAGAAGTGGCCAACAGGTACGCCGGCAAGTTCCTGGCGGTCATCAAGGATCTCGACCCCAAGGAGCTGCAACGCACCTTCGCCGGCCTGGCCAGCGGCAAGTACCGGCGGGTGTCGACCGACCACCTCGGCTCCGACCTCGGCAAGGTCGAGGAACAGCTGCGCGAGCGAGTCAACAAGGGCGAGCTGTTCGCCTACTTCGTGATCGGCCCCGATCCGGTGAAGAGCGAGGAGGGCAGCCGCTACGTCTCGACCAACCTCACCGACAGCGACCTGCGCACCTGGTTCAGCCGGCTGGCGACCGAGGTCGTGCGCGAGCGCCGGGTCGCCGAACTCAGCCTGACCAAGGAGCAGGCCCGCCACCTGGCCGACGCCTACGACTTCAAGGAGCGCACCGTGTCCAAGACCGGCGCCGAGGCCGACGTCGAGAAAGAGCAGCGCGTCAACCGCTACGCGCCGATGGCCTTCGTCTACCTGCTCTGGATCGCGGTGTTCTCGGTGGCGCAGATGCTGCTCAGCAACACCATCGAAGAGAAGAGCAACCGCATCATCGAAGTGCTGCTGTCGTCGGTTTCGCCGCACCAGCTCATGACCGGCAAGATCCTGGGGATCGCCGCCACCGGCCTGACCATGGTGGCGTCGTGGGTGGTGTTCGCCTTCGTCGGCGCCAAGATCTTCGCCGCATCGGTGCACCTCGACTTCGACATCTTGTCGGTCGTGGGCGACCCGCTCTACCTGGCGTCGTTCGTCGCCTACTTCCTGAGCGGCTACATGATCTACGCCGCTCTGCTGGTGGCGATCGGTTCGGTGTGCAACTCGCTGAAGGAATCGCAGAACCTGCAGACGCCGGTGATGATGATCCTGATCGTGCCGCTGCTGGCGATGACCTTCGTCGTGCAGGACCCCAACGGCACCGTGTCGCGCGTCCTCACCTACATCCCGCTGTACACGCCGTTCCTGATGATGAACCGGGCGGGCGGCCCGCCGCCGGCGTGGGAGTACGTGGTGACGACCATCCTCATCGTGTGCACCGTGGCGGTGATGTTCTGGGCCGCGGGCAAGATCTTCCGCGTCGGCATCCTCATGACCGGAAAGCCACCGCGCCTCGGCGAAATCTTCACGTGGTTGATCCGCCCACCGCGAGACACCGCCAACCCCCGGTCCTGAGGGCGGTTCGCGGCTGAGACGCACACCTGGGCCATCGAGCCCTTTGCCCAGCCACGGCGCGTGGGGTATTCCTCTCGCACACATCCCGAAAACTCCGGGCTCCGAGCGCACACCGAGCCGTCGACGGTTTGACGACGGCATGGGGCCGACCGGTATCGACGGCTCGCCTGCCTCGCCTCGCACGGCGATGGAGCCGGAGAATCGCCGGCCCCGACGATGGCCACGCGCGTAGCTGCCCCCACCTCGGTCTCCGTCCCCTCGCAACCGCTCATAGCGATGTCACCTCAGCTCGCGCGCGCCCGCGCCGTCGGCCTCCTCGTCGCCCTGCCTCTTCTCGGCTGCCTCGCGCTCTCCGGGTGCGGCAGCTCGGGCGGGCCGACCTCGAACACCAGCTCTCCTCCCGGCAGCGGCAACGGCAACGGGGCCGGATCGGTCGGTACGGGCGGCGGCGGTTCGGGCAGCGCCGGCGGCATCCCGCGCATCCCGCCGCCGCAGCTCAACTTCCCCCTGAACAGCGGCACGCCTGGGCAGGTGCGCCTGTCGCGCGCGTTCCCCAACATCACCATCCCCAATCCGACCTTCCTCACCCACGCTCCCGACAACAGCGACCGCATCTTCGTGACGTCGCGCGACGGGCGCGTCTACGTCTTTCCGAACGACGACCAGGTGACGCAACCGACGGTGTTCCTCGACATCTCGGCGCGGGTGAACAGCTTCTGGGAGGAAGGTCTGCTGGGACTGGCCTTCGACCCCGACTACGCCACCAACGGCTACTTCTACGTCGACTACATCGACGGCGCCCAATACGACACGATCGTCGCGCGCTACCGCGTGAGCACGAGCAATCCCAACCAGGCCGACCCGAACTCCGAATACGTGCTGATGCGGGTCGATCAGCCGGAGGGCAACCACAACGGTGGCATGCTGGCGTTCGGGCCCGACCGCATGCTCTACGTCGCGTTCGGCGACGGCGGCGGTCAGGGCGACGCCTACAACAACGGCCAGAATCTCAACTCCGTCTTCGCCGCGATCCTGCGCATCGACCCGCGGCAGCCCAGCGGCAACCTTGCGTACTCGATTCCGGCGAGCAACCCCTTCGTCGGCCAGCAGAACGTGCGCGAGGAGATCTGGGCCTACGGGCTGCGCAACCCCTGGCGGTTCTCGTTCGATCGCGCCAACGGCACCCTGTGGGCGGGCGACGTCGGCCAGGACACCTGGGAAGAGGTGGACATCATCACCCGCGGCGGCAACTACGACTGGCCGGTGTACGAAGGCAATCAGAGCTACCGCAACCCGACCAACCGCGCCCAGAACGCGCGGCCGGTGCACGTCCTGCCGCGCAACGAGGCGAGTTCGCTGATCGGCGGCTACGTGTACCGCGGCACCGCCATGACCAGCGTGCGAGGCGCCTACATCTACGGCGACTACCAGACCGGCAACGTCTGGGCCCTGCGCGAGAACAACGGCCAGATGACCAGCAACCAGCTGGTCGGCTACCTGGCCAACCTCAGTTCGTTCGGCGAGGACCAGAACGGCGAGCTGTTCGCGCTCTCCGTGAACAGCGGCCAGATCTTCCGCCTGGAGGAACAAGGCGGCGGCGGCGGCACCGTGCCGGCCACCCTGTCGACCACCGGCCTGTTCGAAGACACCGCCTCGCTCACCTGGGCCCGGGGCGTCATGCCGTACGAGGTCAACGCGCCGCTCTGGTCGGACGACGCCAAGAAGACCCGCTTCTTCGTCTTGCCCGACGGCTTCATCGGCTTCCACCCCACCGACCCGTGGACCTTCCCCGTCGGCACGGTGACCGTGAAGCACTTCGAGTTGGAGCTGATCCAGGGGCAACCGAGCAGCGCCCGACGTCTCGAGACGCGCGTGTTCGTGCGCGAGACCAACGGCTGGACCGGCTACACCTACAAGTGGAACGCGGCGCAGACCGACGCCGACCTCTTGGCCACCGGCCTGTCGGAGGTGTTCACCGTCCGCGACCGCTCGGGCAACCCGTTCCAGCAGACCTGGAACTACCCGAGCCGCAGCGACTGCCTGCAGTGCCACACGCAGGCGGCTGGCTTCGCCCTCGGGTTGCGCACCCAGCAGGTCAACCGCGACTTCGTCGTGGGCAGCCAGGCGGTCAACCAGCTCGACAACTGGAACCAGATGCGTCTGTTCGACCAAGTGCTCAACGCCGCTTCGTCGTACCAGAAGCTCGTCGATCCCAAGGATCCGGCGCAGCCCCTGGCCCTGCGCGCGCGCAGCTACCTCGACGGCAACTGCTCGAGCTGTCATCGCCCCGGCGGCGCCATGGGCGGCGACATCGACCTGCGCTTCCACACCAGCGACGCCGGCATGAACGTCCTCGACGTCCGCCCCACGCGCGGTGACCTGGGCCTCCCGGACGCCTTCCGCATCAAGCGCCAGGTGCCGGCATCGAGCGTGCTGCTGGAACGCATGCTGCGCCTCGACGGCACCCGCATGCCTCGCATCGGCTCGGGCATCGTCGACGCCGACGCGACGGCGTTGCTGGACGCCTGGATCCGCAGCCTTTGAGGACTGCGGCCGGCGCCGGCCTCAGCCTCACTCCCACTCGATGGTGCCGGGTGGCTTGCTGGTCACGTCCAGAACCACCCGGTTGATGCCGCGCACCTCGTTGGTGATGCGGTTGCTGATGCGGCGCAAGACCTCGAGAGGCGGGCACTCCCAGTCGGCGGTCATGCCGTCCCTGCTGCTCACCAGGCGCAACGCGATCGCGTTCTCGTAGGTGCGCTGATCGCCCATCACGCCGACCGAGCGGACCGGCAGGAACACGGCGAAGTACTGCCACAGCTCGCGGTGGAGGTTCTTGGCCTCGAGTTCGGCCCGCACGATCGCGTCGGCCTCGCGCAGCATCGCCAGGCGCTCGCCGGTGACCTCGCCCAGACAGCGCACCGCCAGACCGGGACCAGGGAACGGCTGGCGGTCGACCAGCGAGGGAGGCAGCCCCAACTCGCGGCCGATGGTGCGCACCTCGTCCTTGAACAAGTCACGCAACGGTTCGACCAGGTCGAGGTCGAGGTCGTCGGGCAGCCCGCCGACGTTGTGGTGGCTCTTGATGGTTGCGGTGGCGCCGCCATGCGCCGACACCGACTCGATCACGTCGGGATAGAGGGTGCCCTGCCCGAGGAAACGCACCGCGGTGAGGCGCTGCGCCTGCGCGCGGAACACGTCGACGAAGACCTTGCCGATGATCTTGCGCTTGCGCTCGGGCTCGTCGACGCCCGCCAGCGCCGACAGGAACGTCCGTGCCGCATCGACCGTGATGACGTCCATGTGGTGTTCGTCGCGGAACAGCTGCTGCACCCCTTCGCGCTCGCCCTGGCGCAGCAAGCCGTTGTCGACGAACACGCAGTGGAGCCGGTCGCCGATCGCCTTGTGGATCAAGACCGCCGCCACGGACGAGTCCACGCCGCCCGACAATCCCATCACCACTTCGCCCGACGGGCCGACGGTCCGAGCGATGGCCGCCACCTTGTCGTCGATGATGTTGCCGGCGTTCCAGTCGGGGGCACAGTTGGCCACGCCGCGCACGAAGTTGCGCAGCATGAGCATGCCCTGCTCCGTGTGCGCGACCTCCGGATGGAACTGGAAGCCGACGATGCGGTCCTGCGCCCGGGCCAGCGCCGCCACGGGACAGGGCTCCGAGCTGGCGAGGACCTGGAAGCCGGCCGGCAGCCGCGTCACTCGGTCGCCGTGCGACATCCACACGACACTGCCGTCGCGCACACCCTCGAGCACGCTGCTCGGCTCCTCGACGCGCAGCTCGGTGCGGCCGTACTCGTGCCGACCCCGGTCGGGCTCGACCTGGCCGCCGAGCACGTGCACCAGCCACTGCAGGCCGTAGCAGATGCCGAGCACGGGGACGCCTTGCTTGGTGATCGCCACGTCGAGCTGCGGCGCGTCGGCGTCGTACACCGAGCGCGGCCCTCCCGACAGGATGACCGCCTCCGGCTTCTGCATGGCGAAATCGCGCATCGCCTTGGCCGGGGTCGTGATCCGCGAGTACACGTCCATCTCGCGCACGCGTCGCGCGATGAGCTGGCAGTACTGGGCGCCGAAGTCGACGATCAGCACGCCGCCGTGCCGCACCTCTTCGCTGTCTGTCACATGCCCTCCGCGCTGTAGTTCGGCGCTTCCTTGGTGATGGTGACGTCGTGGGGGTGCGATTCGCGCAGAGTGGCCGCGCTGACGCGGATGAACTCGGCGTGCTCTTGCAGCTCGCCGATCGTGCGCACGCCGCAGTAGCCCATGGCCGAACGGATGCCGCCGACCAGCTGGTAGATGTAGTCGGCGAGGCGCCCCTTGGTGGGAACCATGCCCTCGACGCCCTCCGGCACGAACTTGCCCGCACGCTCGCCGGCTTGCGCGTAGCGGTCGGCGGAACCGGCCTCCATCGCACCCAGCGACCCCATGCCGCGGATGGCCTTGAAGGTGCGGCCGCGGTAGACGATCGTCTCGCCGGGCGACTCGTCGAGTCCGGCCAGAAGGCTGCCGAGCATGACGCTGCCGGCGCCGGCGGCCAGGGCCTTGGCGATGTCGCCCGAAGACCGGATGCCGCCATCGGCGATCACCGGCACGCCATGCTGCCGAGTCACCTCGGCGCACTGCATGATCGCGGTGAGCTGCGGCACGCCGACGCCGGTGACGATGCGCGTGGTGCAGATGCTGCCGGGACCGATCCCGACCTTGACGCCGTCGGCCCCGGCCTCGACCAGCGCCTTGGCACCCGCCGCGGTGCCCACGTTGCCGGCCACCACCGGCACCTGGTGCCGGCTCTTGATGGCGCGCACCGTGTCGATGACGTTCTTGCTGTGCCCGTGCGCCGTGTCGACGACGATGACGTCGCACCCGGCCGCCACCAGCAGGTCGACGCGCTCGGGGTCGTGCACCCCCACCGCCGCTCCCACCAGCAGGCGCCCGCGCTTGTCGCGCGCTGCCGCCGGGTACTCCTCGAGCATGCGCACGTCCTTCATCGTGATGAGGCCGGCGAGGTGGCCGCGGCCGTCCACCAGGATCAGCTTCTCCACCTTGTTGCGCTGCAGTACGTCGCGCGCCGCTTCGATCGTCGTGTCCGGCTCGGCGGTGACCAGGCCGGTCTTGGTCATCACGTTCTCGACCCTGGTGTCGCGATCGTCGACGAAGCGGAGGTCGCGGCTGGTGAGGATGCCCAGCACACGCTGCTCGCCATCGACCACCGGCAGGCCGCTGATGAGGTGCGCCTTCATCAGGTCCTTCGCCTCACCCACCGTCGCGTTGGGCCGCAACGAGACCGGGTCGACGATGACGCCGTTGGCACTGCGCTTGACCTTGTCCACCTCCCGTACCTGCACGTCGCGGCCGAGGTTCTTGTGGATGATGCCGATGCCGCCCTGCTGGGCCAGCGCCACCGCCATGCGCGCGTCGGTGACGGTGTCCATTGCGGCGCTCGAGATCGGCACCTGCAGGGCCACCCCGCGGCAGAACAGGGTCGACGTCGACACGTCGCGGGGCAAGGCCGCCGCGAGGCGCGGCGACAGGAGGACATCGTCGTAGGTCAGGCCTTCGCCGAGGATCTTGGCCAAGGGCTTTCTCCGGAGGTGAAAGCGTGGAGAGCTTAGCAGCGCGCCGCCAGGCCTCAAGGCCGCGTCGCCGGCCCCCGACGGAACGGCCACTCCGCCCGCCTCGGAGTCGAGCCTCGCGTCGCGACCCGCGCCGCCGCATGATGCCGGAATGACCCTCGATCGCACTCGCCTCACCGCGCAGGCCGCCGAGTTCCAGCGCTGGCGATGCACCCTCGACGACCCGCCGATCGAGGTCGACTTCGCCATGAGCGGCCTCGACCAAGCTCGGATCGACGCCTCCGAACCCGGTCTGCGCGCGGCGCTTGCGGCGATGCAGGCGCTCGAGGCCGGGGCCACCGCCAACGCCGACGAGCAGAGAATGGTGGGCCACTACTGGCTGCGCGCGCCAGGCCGCGCGCCGCGACCGGAGATCGGCGACGAGATCGGGGAGACGCTGCAGAGAATCGAAGACTTCGCCCGGCGTGTGCATGCGGGCGACCTGGCTCCGGCCGGGGCCAAGCGCTTCGCCAAGCTCCTCCTGATCGGCATCGGGGGCTCGGCGCTCGGACCGATGTTGGCCGCCGACGCCCTCGGCTGCGCGGCGCTCTCCTTCCACATCCTCGACAACACCGACCCCGACGGTATCGACCGTGTCCTGGCAGCGGTGGGCAGCTTGCACGACGCGCTGTGCGTGGTCGTCAGCAAGTCGGGCGGCACGCCGGAGACGCGCAACGGCATGCTCGAGGTGATGGCAGCCTGCGAGCGCCAAGGGGTCGGCTTCGCGCCGCGCGCCATCGCGGTCACCACCGAAGGCAGCACGCTGCACCGCCGCGCCAGCGCCGAGCAGTGGCTCGAAACATTCCCCATCTGGGACTGGGTCGGCGGCCGCACCAGCATCACGTCGGCAGTCGGCCTGCTCCCCATGGCCCTGCTCGGCGCCGACGTGCGTGCCTTCCTGGCCGGCGCGGCGGCCATGGACCAGGCGACGCGCTCCTGCGAGCCGGCCCGCAACCCGGCCGCCCTGATGGCGGCGTTCTGGTGGCACGAAGGTGGCGGCGAGGGCCGCCGCGCCATGGTCGTGCTGCCGTACAAGGACCGCCTCCTGCTCCTGTCCCGCTACCTGCAGCAGCTGGTGATGGAGTCTCTCGGCAAGCGCCTCGACCGCCAAGGCCATGTCGTCGAGCAAGGGCTCAGCGTGTACGGCAACAAGGGTTCGACCGACCAGCACGCGTACGTGCAGCAGTTGCGCGACGGGCGCCACGACTTCTTCGCGGTGTTCGTGCGCGTGCTGCGCGACCGCGAAGGCCCCTCCGCGTCCATGGTCGAGGACGAACCCAGAGGGCCGACGGCGGGCGCCTACCTCGACGGCTTCTTGCTCGGCACCCGCGCGGCGCTCTACGAGAACGGACGCCACTCGGCGACTCTGACCTTGGACCGTGTCGACGAGCGCAGCCTCGGCGCCCTCGTCGCGCTGTTCGAGCGAGCTGTGGGGATCTACGGCGAACTCATCGATGTCAACGCCTACCACCAGCCCGGCGTCGAGGCTGGCAAGAAGGCGGCGCAGAAGGTGCTCGATCTGGCGGCGCAGGTGCAGCGTGCCGTGACCGGCGACGCCAAGACCTCCGCGACCATCGCCGCCGAGGCGGACGCGGACCCGCACCTCGTGTGGTGCATCCTGCAACACCTCGCGGCCAACCCGACGTCGATCCGACGCATCGGGGCACCCGACCCCGCCACCGCCACCTTCGTGCGCACCTGAGCGCCGTGCCGCTCGACGCCGTCGTCGTTCTCATCACCCTGGGCGCCTACCACGTCGCGCTGCTGTGGATCGGTGCGGCCTGCCGGCAACGGGCGCAGAGCGAAGCCGACTACATCCTCGGTGGCAAGGCGCTGGGCCCGTGGGTGACGGCACTGTCGGCGTGCGCCAGCTCGTCGTCGTCGTGGACCCTCCTGGGCGTCAGCGGCTTCGCCTACCGGAACGGCTTGTGCGCGTTGTGGCTGCTGCCCGGCTGCATCGGCGGCTTCGCCCTCAACTGGTTCCTGCTCGGCGAGCGCCTGCGGCGCTACACGGCCGACACCAGCGACCTGTCGGTGATCGACGTGCTGGCGCGGCCGGCGCGCGGCCACGCCAGCGAACGGGCGATCCGTGTCGTGGCGGTGGGCCTGCTGGTGGCATCGCTGCTCCTGTACGTGGCGGCCCAGTTCCATGCCGCGGGCCTCGCCTTCGGATCGACCTTCGCCGTCGATCCGCGCCTGATCGTCCTGGCCGGTGCCGCAGTCGTGGTCGCCTACACGTGGTCGGGCGGCTTCTGGGCGGTGAGCGTCACCGACACGTTGCAGGGTCTGCTCATGGTCGTCGCTGCGGTGGCCCTGCCGGTGGCGGGCCTGGTCGCCGTCGGTGGCTTCGGCGCGCTGGCCGAGGGTATCCATCGCCTGGGCCCGGCCTACCGCAGCCTGACCCACGACGAAGCGACGACTGCCGCGCTCGGACTGGTCTTCGGCCTGCTGTCCATCGGCCTCGGCTACCCCGGCCAGCCGCACGTCGTCAACCGCTTCATGGCGGTGCGCGACGCTGCCGCGCTGCGGCGCGCCCGCGTCATCTCGATGACCTGGGCCGTCCTCATCTACTCGGGGATGGTGCTCGCCGGCCTGTGCGCGCGCATCGTCGTGCCGGCGCTCGCCAACGCCGAGAGTTCGTTCATGGAGCTCACTCGCGCAGCCTTTCCCAGCGTCGTCACCGGCTTGATGCTGGCTACGGTGCTGTCGGCGATCATGTCGACGGTCGACACCCAGCTACTCTCGGCGGGCACAGCGATCACCCACGACCTCGGCCTGCGGGCGTCGGGCCCCGCGGCGGCGTTGCGGCGATCGCGCCTGGTGGTGGCCTTGGTCAGCGCCGGCGCCGCAGTCGCCGCCGTGCTCGGATCGGACACCCTGTTCAACCGGGTGCTCTTCGCCTGGACGACCCTGGGAGCCGCGTTCGGCCCGCTCCTGCTCTGCACGGTCTTCCTCGGACCCGTCAGCCCCCTGGCCACCGTCGCGACGATGGTCATGGGTGCTGGCCTGAGCGTCGCCACCTACTACACTCCCGGCGCGAGCCGATGGCTCATGAATGGACTGCCGATCGTCATGGCCGCTGTGGTGGCGGTAGCGGGCGTCCGCCGCCGGGAAGTTCCGTAGCCCATTCAAGCGGACCCACGGACCACGCCGAACCAAGAGCAAGCCGATGCCGCCGAGCCCGGAGCCGCGGGTCACCGCCGTGATGGTGACCTACAACTCGAAAGCCACGCTGCCGCGGGCGCTGGCCGGCCTCAAGGCGTCGTTCGACCGTGGCCTGTGCTCGTGCGTCGTCGTGGACAACGACAGCAAGGACGGCACGGCCGACTACGTGCGCGCCGAGCATCCGTGGGTCGACCTGGTGGCGACCGGCGAGAATCTCGGCTTCGGTCGCGGCAACAACCGAGGCTTCGCGCGCGCCGACACCGAATACGTGCTGCTGCTCAACCCGGACGCCGAGTTGACGCCGGCGGCACTGCAGCAGCTCATCGACTTCCTCGACGCCCAGGCGGAAGTCGGCATCGTCGGCCCGGCGATCCGCGAGGCGGGTCATCCCGACCAGCCCGTGTTCCGTTTCCCGACGCCCGGCACCATGCTGTGCCACGCGCTCGGCCGGCTCGGTGGATCCGCCGGTGCGCTGGCCCGGCCCATCGAACCACGCCGCTACCGTGTCGACTGGCTGTGCGGCGCGGTGTTGCTCGTGCGACGGGCGCTGCTGCAGACCATCCAAGGCTTCGACCCGCGCTTCTTCCTCTACTTCGAGGAGACGGACCTGTGCCTGCGCGCCCGGCAGGCGGGGTTCGAGACCTGGGTCCTCGGCGACGTCGTCGCCGGCCACTACGGCGGCACCAGCACCAAGGCCGTGCAACGCCCGATGTGGGAGGGCTGCATCGCCGAGCACTACTTCAAGAGCCGCCACTACTACATGCGCAAGCATCACGGTGTCGTGCTGGCGACCTTGGCCGAGCTCGCCGAGATGCTGCTCATCACCGTGCACGGCCTGGCCAAGGCCATCGTCGGCAGGCCCAACCAAGACCGGGTACGCCGCCGCTGGCGCGCGCCGATCCTGCGCCTGCCGCGCCTCATCACCGACGAGCCGCGCCTCCCAGAACCCAACCCCCGCGCCCTCGCTACACACTGATCCGGAGAAACCCCTAGCGAAGTAACAGAGAGGAGCCTGACTCCACCCTGTTACTTCAGTCGGCCGGACCAGCGGAGCATCTGGGTGCCGAGGTCCATGGGGTAGTGCACGACGACGTCGGTGACCTTGCCGGCGGGGTCCTGCACCAGGCGCAATTCCGGCTGCACGAAGGCCGACAGCGCCGGCATGTTCAGCGCCTTCAGGCGCCCCAGCACTTCCTCGTGCAGGCCGCGGTCGATCTGTGTTCCGTAGGTCTCGACCAGGGCCTTGCCGGCCTTGAAGTCGCCGGTCGCCTTGATGCGCATGACCTCGGCCAAGAGGCGACCGCAGCCCTCGCGGAAGGCGTCGCGGTCGAGCACTCGGTAGTAGGTCTTCCCGGCGCGCGTCTCCTTGCGCACCGCGTCGGTCGCGTTGGCAAGAAGCCAGTGCACGACCATCTGGCGGTTGCGCATGTGGTCCTCCTCCACCTTCTTGCCCAGCGCCACACGCCGGAGCTGCACCAACGCGTTGCGCGCGTAGGCCTCGTACTGCGCCAGCGCCGCCTCGGCTGACGGCGAGAAGCCCCTGGCGATGGCCTCGTCGTGCCCGATCCAGTAGAGGCCCACCAAGTCCGCCCGCCCCTCTTCGAGAGTGGAGTAGTAGACGCCCAACCGCTGCGCCGGGTTGGTCACCTCGGCCCGCACCTGCCCCGACGCGTGCCCCACCACCTCGTGCAGGTTGGTGTGGATGTCGTCGACGATGCCGAGCCAGCGCTTGGCACGCGCCACCTCGGCGGCGTCCCACGCGAACTCGCCCGCCGCGCCGCCGCCCTTGCTGGCCAGGTTGTAGCCCTCGACCACGTTGGCCAGATTCACCGACTTGCTGCCGTACTCCTGACGGATGTCGGCCTCGTTCGGCAAGTTGACGCCGATCGGCGTGATCGGCCCGACGTCGCCGGTCTCGCAGATCACCGAGATCGCCCGCGCCGAGATGCCCTTGACGTCCTTCTTCTTGAACTCGGCCGCCCAAGGCATGTGGTTCTCGAACCACTGCGCCTGCGCTGCCAGCGCCTCGATGTCGCGCGTCTTGACCTTGTTCTTGAAGCTCACCAGCCCCTGCCAAGCGCCCTTCTGGCCACGAGCATCCAGGTAGACCTCGACGAAGCCGTTGACGTTGTCGACGACCGAGTCGTTGTCTTGCACCCAGGCGATGTTGAACGCGCGCCAGTCGGCGGGCTCGCCGGTGCGGTAGTAGCGGATGAGCTTCTCCAGCGCGGACTTGGTCTTGGGCGGCGCGTACGCCAGCGCCTCGGTCAAGTGGCCGACGATCGCCTCGATCTGCTTGGCGTAGAGCCCCGGCGGCACGCTGCCGTCTCCGGCCCGATACACCTCCTCGATCAGCTTGCCGTCTCGCTTCACCAAACGGCTGTTGAGCGGATAGCGCTCCTCGAAGCCCTGCAGGTCGGCCGTGGTCACATCGACGTAGAGGTTGTTGCAGCTCGCCACCAGCGCGTCCTTGCCCTCGCCTGACGCCTTGTCGGTCACCGACCGGTCGCGGTTCGGGTCGGTGAGGATGGCGTGAAGCCGATCGACCTCGGCCTCGTTGGGCATGCGACCGCCACGCGCCGCCACCAGGCGCGCCGCCAGACGCAGCTGGTCCCGCGACAGGTGCAGCAGCATCTTGTCGGTCGAGTAGTTGTGGTGGATGCCGTTGTGGATCCAGAACGCCTTGGTGTAGCGCGCCACCTCGGCCTGGAGGTCTGCCGGCAGCGCCTCCTTGTGCAGGTAGAGCTCCTCCAGCAGGTCCTTGATCGCGAGATTGTGCCGGTAGCGCTGGTCGATGCAGATGTCGCGACCGGCGATCGCTGCCTGCGCCAGGTGGTAGCAGAGAAGCTTGTCGTCGAGGTCGAGCTCCTCGAAGCCGTCGGCGAACAGCTGCAGCACCTGCACGTCGTCGACACGTTCGAGCACGTTGTCGCGTGCCGGCGCTGCCGCCTGGCCGGTTCGCTCCTTCGTCTCGGGCTTGCACCATTGGTCGAGCCAGCGGAAGAACTCGCGGTGCCAAAGCACGCCGTTCTGCGGCGACAGCACCCAGTGCCCCTCCGTCGGGAAGTAGAGGAAGCGCGCCGGGATGTCGCGCACCCGCGCCGCCGAGAACGCCTGCAGCCCCTCGGTCACCGGCACGCGGAAGTCCTTCTCGCCGTGGATGACCATCAGCGGCGTCTTCCAGTTCTGGATGAAGCGGTGCGGCGAGAAGCGGTCGTAGCCCTGCTTGATGGCCGCGTCCTTCCAGTACGGGCCACCGAGGTCCCAGTTCACGAACCACAGCTCCTCGGTGGCGTGGTACATCGCTTCGAGGTTGAACACGCCGCAGTGCGCCACCATCGTGCAGAAGCGGTCGCCACCGTTGCCCATGAGCCAGTACACGGTGTAGCCGCCGAAGCTTGCACCCACGGCCGCCACGCGCTCCTTGTCGACGAAGGCCTCTTGGCGCAAGTCGTCGCACGCCGACAACAGGTCCTGCATGGCCTGCCCACCCCAATCGCCGCTGATCTGCTCGTTCCAGGCGCCGCCGAACCCCGGCAGCCCGCGCCGGTTGACGGCAAGCACGATGTAGCCCTGCGCTGCCATCAGGTGGAAGTTCCAGCGGAAGCTGAACCACTGCCCCACCTGCGACTGCGGCCCACCCTGGCAGTAGAGCAGCATCGGGTACTTCTTCGACGGGTCGAAGCCCGGGGGGTAGACCACCCACGACAGGATGCGCTTGCCGTCGGTGGCCTTGGTCCAGCGCTCTTCCACCTTCGGCAGCGCCAGCCCCTTGTACAGACCGCCGTTCTCGTCGGTGACCGCGACCCCCTCGCCGGCCTCGCCCAGCAGGCGCAGGCGCACGATCTCGTTGGGTCGCTCGGTCTGCTGCCGCAGGGCGAACAGAGCGCGACCGTCCGCCGCCACGCGCGGGCTGCTGAACTCGTAGCGCCCACGCGTCACTGCCTGTGGCGCGCCGCCGCCGGCCTCGACCCTGTAGATCTGCGACGTGCCCAGCGTTTCGCTGGCGAACAGCAGGCGCAGCCCGTCCGACGTCCAAACCGGATCGTGCGCGCTCTGGTCGAAGCCGTCGGTGAGATCGGTGATCTGGCCGCTCGGTCGGTCGAGCAGCATCAGCCGGTTCTTGTCCGACTCGTAGCCGTTGCGCGCCATCGACAGGAAGGCGATCTTCTTGCCGTCGGGCGAGAAGCGCGGCTCGATGTCGAAGCCCGAGAGCTTCGGCGTCAGGTTCTGGTGATGCGCGGCGTCGTCGACCGCCACCAGGAACAAGCTGCTGTCGGTGCTGGCTTCCTCGTGCGGCCCCACCTTGGCCGTGTAGCACAGCGTCCTGCCGTCCGGGCTCCAGGCGATCTGCTCACCGCCGCCGAAGGGCTTGAGCGGCGTGTCGACGCGCAGCCCCTCCATCAAGTCGGTCGCCTCGCCACCGCTGGCCGGCACGACGAACAAGTGGCTGAAGGTGCCGTCGTTCCACACGTTCCAGTGCCGCACCATCAGGTCGTCGTAGACCGCGGCTTGCGCCTTCGGCAGGTCCGGGTAGCGATCGTGCAGATCGGGAACGAGCTTGACGTCGGCGGTGAACGAGAAGTGCGCGCCGTCGGGCGACCAGGCGATGTTGGCAACACCGCCGTCGTGCCGCGTCACCTGCTGCGCCTCACCACCGTCGAGGGCGATGCGCCAGATCTGCGGCGAGCCGCTGCGGTCGCTGACGAAGCCGACCGCCTGCCCGTCGGGCGACCAGCAGCCGTTGCCGTTGCTGCCGCCGCTGGTGAGCTGGTGGCGAGTACCGCTCTGCAGGTCGAGCACGAAGAGCTGGCCGTTGCTCTTGTTGGCCGCCAGGTCGACCGTGCGCACCGAGTACAGCAGCTTGCTGCCGTCCGGGCTCGGCTGCGGGTCGCTCACCCGCGCCAAGTCCAGCAGTAGCTCGGGCGAGAGGCGAGCAGGGCCGCCCGCCGCCGGGGCCTGCCCCACCGACAACGGGGCCAAGAGCCCCACGAACAAGACGACAGCGGAACGGAGACGTCGCATCGCCGGCCGATGCTATCCAAGCGGGCCGGTCGGGTCGCAGGTCGTTCGCGCGGAGCGAGATCGCGGGTGGCGCTCCGGCGCACGACCGCAAGAGCGGGCCGTCAGCGGTAGGCGATCCGCACGACCGGTGCATGGCCGGCGGCCACGCGACCGGCCAGCGGCACCGGCAGGCCGTCGGCCCGCTCCGAGGTCACGGTCGTCGCGTCGTAGCTGCCGAGCCCGCCGCCGAAGGTGAGCTGCAGGGCATCGCTGGTCGACAGGCGCAGACCGTACGTGGTGCTGGCGACGTTCAGCCACTGCGCCACGATGTCGGATCCGACGATGCCGGGCTCGCCGGGCATGTGCACCACGATCTCGCCGACGCCGGGATGATTCGGGCCGCGGGCACCGCGCACGCTCGACGCCGTCGACAGCGACAACAGCGGCTGGACGTGGAGCTCACACCCGGTGGCCCCGACGAAGTCGAGCGGCAGCGGCGGCGTCAGGAACGACGTACCCAGGAGCAAGACCGCGGCCCCGCTCCGCTCACCCAGCACGCTCAGCCGGATCGACGAGCCCGGCCGCAGCGCCCAGTCCGAGACGCGCGCCGTCTTGCTGGTCACCGTGCGCACCGGCCCACAGGCCGCGCCGCGGCGTTGGACCCGTCCGACCAGGAGGTCGGAGTGGTAGTCGACCGGCCAGCGCGTCGACTGCAAGGGAGAACCCGCAATGTCGAGACACAGCGTGCCCCCCGCGTACGGAAAGGGCGCGCTGAACGCCAGGGTGAAGGAGTGCTGCGGCCCCCAGTCCGGCTCGTCGCGGTGCGCCAGCGCCGGCGAGGCTGGAAACGCCACTGTGCCGGCGAACACGGTCGTGACCGCGCTGCCGTGGTTGGACTCGAAGCGCTCGGCGGCGCGCGCCGGCGCCACCGCCGCCGACGACACGCGCAGCGTGAGCTGCCCGGACCCGGCCGCCAGAGCCCGCGCGTCCGCACCGTCTCGACGGAACGACACGGACAGCAGCGCGCACGGCTGCGGCAGGCTCGTCAGCCACGAAGGACCGAGCAGGACTTGTTGCCGGCTTGTGAGGTAGGTCCCGGGGAACGGGTCGGGAGAGTCGATCGCGTCCCTCGTCGCCGCGTCAGGCGGTACCACGACGTGCTGTCCGACTAGCCTTGCGGTCGAGAACCCTGTAGCCAGGACCCAAACGAAGACGGCTGCAGTGCATGGGGTGGTGGGCCGCATGGGATCTCTCAACTGTTGGAAACGATGGTGAAGGCCTCGTCGGTGGGGATCGGCTCCCGCTCGTCGGTGACCGTGAGGACGCTTCCCTCCGAGCCTGCTGGGAGGTCGACCTCGAAGGTGCCGTCGGCGCCGACCTGTACGGGTCCGAGTTCGACGATCGCGCCGGTGGCCGGATCGGAGACGTAGACGAACCACTCACCGCGCTGCGGAACGGTCACAGTGACCTCCGCGCCGGACACCGGAGGATCAGGTGAGATCTCGATCCCGGTGGTAACCAAGTCAGCGGACCTCCGCCCTCAACGTCGTGATCAGAGTGGCCAACTCCGGCGGCGGTGGCGCCATGCGCGCGGTCTGCAACAGCCGCTCGATCATCGCGCGGCTCTGAGGCGTCTGAGTGGAGAGCGCCCAATCGGCGATCCGCGCGTAGCCATTCCACATCGCCGGACTCCCACCCGTGGCGTCGATCGTCATCAGGAAGGTCGCGCTGCCCGCCACGAGCTGCTCGAGCGGGCCACGCGCAAACTCCTCGGCCCAAGGGATCTTCTTCTGCCAACGCGAGCGCACGCTGTCGACCACGGGTTCGTCGTCACGACCCGCTGACCAACGGCCCAACCAGAACGCGGCGCCCGCGGCTCCCACCGCGCACAGGCCGACGCGGAGGAACGCACGGCGGGTCCGCGCTCGCATGCGATCGAAGGCATCCGCCTTCCGCAACGCACGCTGCAGCTCTCTCCGCTGCGCCGGGAACAGGCCCTGTCGCATGGTTTGCCCACCCTAGCCCACGGGTGTGCCGCCAGCAAGGACCGGCGCTGCGCCGTCCGCGAGGCTCCCTGGCCGTGCGGCGCGACACCGGTCCGACCTGCACGCGCATGACACTGCGGCCCGCAGACGTCAGGCCGCGCCCCGCCTCACCGCTTGTCGCCCTGCTCCGGTGCCTGCGGCTTCGCCCGCCCCTGCATCCACGCCACCACCGCCGCCCCGAGTTGGTCGGCGCTCATGTCGAACGCGGTGTCCGGGGCCAGCGACTCGACCCGGCCCGAGTAGTAGTTCACGACGTACTCGAGCAGCGCCTTGCGGCGCTTGCCGTCGTCGGCGTGGTAGAGGTAGTGGCAGGTCGACGCACCCTGAGCGTAGAACATGTTCCACTGGCTCAGCATGCTGACGCCGAGGTAGCTGGCGCGGCGGATGAACATGTCGAACTGCTTGTGCAGCAAACGGTGCATGTTGACCTGGCTGAGCGTGAGCTGGCGTGACCATTGGTTGCGCTGTTTGTCGGCAGCGGCGGTGAACATCTCGAGGTCCATCGACGCGCCGAGGGCGTCCCAAGTGCCGGCCTCGACGTCCCAGGCGAACGACTCGACGAAGGCGGCGAAGCCCTCGACGATCCAGTGGCCTGGGCGCACCAGGCGCGGGCGCACGTTGGCTGGCGCCTCGAACCGAGGCCCGCGCAGGTCGAGCCATTGGTGCGTGAGCTCGTGCGCGAACGTCGACACCACCTCGGCGTAGGCCTGGCGCCCGGACGGCATGTACAGGCGGGTGACGCCCTCGTCGGGCACGAAGAACCCCAGCGTCAAGGCCAGGCCACGCTTCTGGCGTAGCAGTTCCTCGGCCGCCTCCTTGGCATCCTGCACCTCCTCGCTCGCCTTGCCGCCCTCACCGACGTCCTCGCCCTCCTTGGCCGCCTCCGCCTTCTCGCGTTCCTTGCGCGCCTTCTCGAAGGCCAGCACCTCCTGTGCGGCACGCTCGATGTACTCGTCGCGAGATCCGTACAGCTTCACGAGCAGACGCTTGTCGCCGGCCCGCGACGTGCCGATGCCGGCGAACATGCTCTCGAGGGCGTCGAGCACCAGCTCGCCGGTCGCGACGCACATGCCCACGGCGCCAGCCACCTCGCTCGGTGCCAGCACGCACACGCGCTCGCTGCACACCGCCATCAAGTCCTTGCGCCAGGTGGCACGCGCCTCCTGCAGCTTCTCCAGCTCCCAGGCGAAGTCGGCCGCACCGTCGGGCACCACCCGCATGGGCCGCCGCCGGACGGCCTCGGCGAACATCAACCACTGCTTGGCCACGAACGGCTCGGGCACCGGCATGCCCGCCGGCAGTAGGCCCCGCACCCAGGCGCTCGTCGCGGCGTGCTTGGGGTCGAGTTCGAGGGCGACGTAGGCGAGCAGTGCCCGCAGATCCTCGGACGCGTCGGCGGGCAGCGCCTGCGCCCGGGCCCAGGGCAAGTCGGCCATGCTCGAGCGCAGCTCGAGCTCGGCGGCGTCCGCCGCCGCCAGCACGCCGCTGTCCACCCTCGTGGGCGCACGCCGTAGGCGCTCGATCTGCCGCTGCGCGGCGATCACATCCTTCTCGTCCGCGCCCAGCTCCAGCGCCTTCACCATGTAGCGGCTGATGGCGCGCACGTCGTTGCTGCCCATCGCCTTGCGCGCCAGGCTGACGTAGCCCTTGCACTCCTGGTCCTCGAGCATCAAGCCCATGGCGCGCACGACCGCCATGGGATCGCCCCACAGCAGCGGCGCACCGTCGTTCTCCGCCCACAGCACCTCGTCGCCGGCGAACGTCTGTCCCTTGCGGCCACCCGAGCCCGCGACCGTGACCGTCTTGGTCGGCGCGTCCACCCGCATCTTGCCACGGTGCACCTGGCCGTCGCGCAGCACCGCCACCCCTTTGGCGACGTCGTGCGTCCCGGCACTCGCCGGCGCCGCGACCGCGGCCTCACGCACGTCACGCAGAGCCAGCAGGCGATCGCCCGCCGTCAGCAGCAGGGTCTGCCGCGCCGGCACCGTGCGCTGGGTGGCGGCGACGTCTCCCTTCCACACGATGCGCAGGGTGTCCGCCTCGAACGCCAGATCGCCGACGATGACCGTCGAACCGAGCATGGTCGGGGGCACACCGCGCGCCACGATGTCGGGGTAGTGCTCGCCGTCGGCGAGGTAGTAGTACGACCAGCGGCCACGGTGACGGCGGAAGAACGCCCACTCGCCGCGGCCGTCCTCGGTCTCGAGGAACAGGAACGGCATGTTGCCGACGACGCATCCGGGCAGGGTCGTGGCCAGGGATCCCTGCGAGCGCAGGCGTTCGGCCCCGACGCTCGACGCCCGGCTGAACACCGTCGTGTCGGGGTCGGCGTCGGCACCGGGAGTGCGCGGCTTGCCCACGCGGTAGCGCGCCACGACCAGATCGCGCGTGCTGGACACGCAGACGTCGGTCGAGTCGTCGATACCCAAGACGTGGGTACCGCTGCCCTGCTGCACCAGCAACTCGCCGGAGTGCCGATCGACCAGGGCCAGCGTCGCCTCCGACAGGCGGGCGAAGCGCAGCGCCATGACGTGCTCGCCCAGCATCGAGACCCGTCCGCGGAAACCTCCCTCCACGCTCCACACCGGCTGCTGCGCGCCGATGTCGATGCGCTCGAAGCGACCGTCCTGCGTGTAGTAGACCTCGTTGCCGAAGAGCAGGGGCGGCGACACCTCGCCCTGGGTCTGGTAGCGCATACGCCGACCGAACTGGGTCTTGCCGATCTGGTCGACGCGGAGCGCGTGGCGCCCCTCGCGGTAGGCCACGGTGCGGTTCCACAGCGACGGGCCCAACGGCACGTCGCTCACCACGCGGCGCGGCGGCAGCAGCGGCTTGCCGTCGCCGAGGCGCAGCACGTGCATGGTGCGTTCCTTCGCCTCCTCGCCCTCCTTGCGCTTGACGCTCACCAACAGGACGTGCTCGTCCCACACGAGCGGTTCCTCTTCGATCTCGCCGTCCACCCGGTACTCCCAGGCAGTCCCCAGTCGATAGGTGAAGATGGGGGTAGCGGCGCTGGCACCGCTGCGCGAGGCGCTACCGCCGAAGGTGTACCAACGGCCGACCGGTGCCGCCTCGCCGGCGAGCGAATCGGCCCGCGTCGGCGGCGCCGCGTCGTCCCCACCTTTCTCTTGCGCCGACGACGGTGTGGCGACACCGATGGTGAAGGCCAGGCCGAAGGCCCGGATCGTGAGTGGAACGATGTGAGTCTTCCCGAACACGCCGCGGATCATAGCGGGCGCGGGTGCCGTGCGCCGTCGCCTTCAGCGCGGGTAGCCGAAGAGCAGGGCGCGCTCCGCGACTGCCACCCAAGCACGCTTGTCGGGGCCGTCGGCCATCATGTCGGCAGCGGTGCCGACGTCCTCCCATCGGCCGCAACGCAGCGCCGCCGCCGCCGCCGCTTGCAGCAGCCGCTCGCGCGCCGAAGCGTCGCGAAGCGAGTCGAAGTCGACCAGATCCTCGATGAAGGCGTGCAGGTCGGGATCGACGCGCAGGAGTTCGAAACGCGTGTGGCCGTGCGTCACCTCGCAGCCAGGACGCTTGGCCAGGCAGTGGAACGCCTCGACCCCTTGACCGAAGTACTCCGCCTCGTTGCTGGCGGCGTAGAAGTCGAGGAACGCGCCGCGACGCTGCGCCGCTCGGTACAGCTCGCGCAGCCGCAGGCGCTGCACCGGCGTGAACGTGTAGAGGTGGACCTGGTGGGCCAGCTCGTGCGCCAGGGTGTCGAAGCCGAACTGCGCCGCGTCGTCGAGGCTCTCGATCCCGGTCGCCGCGCGCAGACCTCCCATCCCGCGCACGTCGTCCCACACGCGTCCGTCGAAGGTGCGCCGGCCGCGCAGACTGGCGCGCCCCTCGTCGTCGGTGGTCCGCTCCAGCTCATCGAGAAGGTCGTGGCGGCCACCCATCGCCACCAGGCGCGGCAGACGCGAGTGGAACAAGGCCAGCGCGCGGCGAGCCGCGCCGCGACGGCTCCCGGTCAGATGCGCGAATCCCGGCATGAACCGCGGCACCACGCGCTCGTCGAACTCCGGTTCCGGCCACGCCTGGCGCAGGTGCACGAACTCGGTCGCGGTCGCCGGCATCGACAGGTGGTAGCGTTGGTTGAGCAGCGTCTCGCCCAGCAGGCGGTGCGCGATCGGATGGCCCTCCTCCGCGTCGAGCACGCGGCCGAACGCGGTGGCAGCCGCCGCCACGTGACCGGAGCGCGCCAGCGTCACCGCTCCACGAAGGTCGTCGGAGACCGCCGCCTCGCACGGCGCGGTGAGCCCCGACCCCAGGCGGATGTGCGCTTCCACGGAGAGCGGGTCCAACGCCAGCACGTGCCGGTAGGCCGCGGCCGCCTCGTCGTTGCGCTGCTGGCGAAAGAGCGCGGACGCATAGGCGGCCCACAGCTCGCTGCTCTCGCGGGCGCGCTCCGCCTTCAGCGCCGCCTCGGCGCGGGCCAGGGCCCCGTCGAAGTCGCGGGCGCGCAAGCGGGCACGAACCTCGAGTGCCGCCAACTCGCTTGCGAGTAGCCGCCCAGCCGACAGATCCCCAGCTGACAGATTCCCAGCCGGCAGATTCCCAGCCGGCAGCTGCACGGACGCCGCGCTCAGATAGCGCAGCGACAGGGCGGCGGCACCGAGTTCGAGATGGCAGCGCCCCAACCATGGCCACACGGCCGTGGTGTCCTGGGCCAAGCACAGTGCGCGGCGAAAGCAGGTGAGCGCCAGGACCGGGTCATTGCGTTCCAGCAGGTCGCGTCCTCGGCCAAGCACCACCTCGGCCGGGGCCGGCAGAGCCGGCGGCGACGGGTGCGGCGCCGGCGTCTGCGCCGCGAGCGGCACGATGCGGGCGGCCAGCAACACTCTGAGCGCACCGGCAAGCGCGGTGCGCGTCGAAGTTCGCGTCCTCGTCGCCGGAGCAGTGCACATCGCGCCGCTTCCTCATCGATTCGCTCGCCGGCTTGGGTTCAGGGCGGCCGGGTGCCGCCGATACGACCGGCGACTGGCGCCGGCGCGATGCCGGCGGCGACCGAGACGTGAGGTGGCGGCGCGGCGGTCTGCCCCGCGATCGCAGCGATGCGCCTCCGCGGCCGCAGACGCCCGTCGATCGACCCTATCGACCCCTATTGCCGGTCGACCCTTATTGCCGGTCGACGATGCCGAGCACGTCGAGCCGCTGCACGTCGAGGATCCAGGTGCCATCGGCGGCCGCCTCCTTGGGCCCGACGACGCCGACCTCGACTCCCTCGAACATCGCCAGGTCGTAGCGGTCGTTGCTGCAGGTCAGGTAGCCGAGCACGCGGCCGCCGCGCACCAGGCGCACGTTTCGATTGGGCAGCGCGCTGCGCACCACCCGGATCCAGCCGACCAGATCGAACGCAGCGAGCGGATCCTCCACCGGCGGCTTGACCACCGGGTTGTCGATCCGCGGCGGCGGCAGCTTCTCCTTCGCCACTGCTTGCGCGTCCAGTACCAGGATCTGCTTGCGGATCTCCTGCGACAGCGTCGCCACCTTGAGGTTCTCGCTCGAGCCGGCATCGAAGGCGCTCTTCATCTTGCCGACCGCCGCCTCGAGCGTCTCGTACGTCCCGCGCTGTTGTTGCTCCCACGGCTTGCCGGCCTCGGATGCGAACTGCGCGATCAGAGTGTCGAGCTCGCCGCGCTTCTCGGCCACGCGTGCCGCGTGTTGCCGCGCCTGCACACGCTCGGCGTTTCGGCTCGTCCACTCTTCGCGGCGCGCCGTCTCGAACTTCGTCCAACCCGCGGCGGCGGCAGGCGCCTCGAGGGTGGCAAGAGCCGATGCCGGCACGTAGCCGAGCGTGCGCGGATTGCGCACGATGTACCAGTCGTTCTCGTCACCCATGTAGTGAAGGGCGACGCCATCGTCGAGCGCGTCGGCCGGCGCCTCGGTGGAGCGTGGCCGGTAGCGGAACGACACGCGCTTGCCGCTGGTCCGCACGAAGCCCGCGTCGTCGGGCTCGGTCGCGAACTTCTTGTGCACGTAGCCGGTCACGCCGAGCGGCAGAGCCACCTGCACGAAACCATGGCTCTCCTCGCCGATCTGCACCACGTCGCCTTGGGCCAGCCGATCGACGTAGAGCGGCGAGTTCTCGTGCGCGAAGCAGCGCACCGGCTGTTGGTCGACTTCGACCCTGGCGTAGCGCGGAGCCGGTGGCACGGCCGGCACCGCGTCCGGCGCCGTTTCGCCCTGTGCGCCGAGCGCACCCGTGAGGCCGAGGACCGCCAGGGCGCCGCCCAGCGACGCGGTGGCGCGCACCCGCGACGACTCGGCAGCCAGCACCATACGATCCCCCGAGGGGATGGAATCTCTCAGTTGCATGTCACCTCCCAATGGAGCCCACGACGCGCGCTCCTGACCAGCGGCACGCATCGCCCCCACATCCTAGAGCCGTGCCCGCCGCACACCACCAAGGGAAGTGGTTTCCTTGCGTCAGGCGCAAGCCGATAAGATCCACCACCCATGCGCACGCCCGTCCACGCTCGACCGCACATCGAGGCCGTTGCCGAGGCGGGGGCCTCGCGCAACAGCGCAGTCGGCGGTGGCGTGTCCGTGCGGTGGCTCGCGCCCTCGATGCTTTGGTGGGTGGCGGCGTGGCTGGCGCCCGCGTGCACCCACTTCCAGGGCGACGCGCGCGTCCTGGTGACCAGCACGCCTCCCGGCGCCTACATCCTCGTCGACGGTGCCGACAGCGGTCGAACCACACCGAGCATGGTCGACCTCGACGGCATCGTCGGCAGCTCGCACCACATCACGGTGCGCAAGCGCGGCTTCGACGACGAGACGCGCGAGGTCTACCACTACACGACCGCGCACACGGCGCGGTGGATCGACGGCGCGCTGGGGCCCGGCCTGTGGAACCTGCCCCTGTGGTGGACGCTCGGCGACTGGTTCTTGCCGGCCGCGGTGCGCTGGCGCTACGTGCCGCACGAGTTGCACGTCCGTCTCTACCCCGAAGGCGAAGGGCCGGTCTCCACCGGCGGCGGCACACCGCCCCCGTGACCCGCCCCGCGGTGTTCCTCGATCGCGACGGCACCCTCAACCGCGAGCGCGGCTACGTCGTCGATCCCGAGCAGCTCGAGGTCCTGCCCAACGCCCCCATCGCCGTGCGCCGGCTGCATCGTGCCGGGTGGCCGGTGGTGGTGGTCACCAACCAGTCGGGCATCGCCAAAGGGCTGTACTCGGAGGCCGATCTCGCGCGGGTGCACGCGAAGCTGCACGCGGCCCTCGACGGCATTCCCCGCGCCTATTTCCATTGCCCGCACCATCCTGACGCCCCTGCCGCCTCGGGCCTCGCCCACGCCTGCGCCTGCCGCAAGCCAGGGGACGGCCTGCTGCGCCAGGCGGCGCGCACACTCGACCTGGCGCTCGACGGCTCGATCCTCGTCGGAGACAGCGCGCGCGACCTGCTGCCGGCGCGCACCTTCGCCATGCGCACGGCCCTGGTCCGGTCCGGCAAGCCCTGGCAGCACGAGCTGGCGCGCCTCGCCGAGCTCGGAACGACTCCGACTCTGGTCGCCGACGACCTGCTCGCCGTGGTGGACCAACTCGAACTCGCCGCGCCACGCTGAGCCCAGAGGCTCGCGACCGCGAAGGCCACCGCCAGCAACGCCGAGCGAGGAAGCCGGCGCAGCCGGCTTCCATGTGAGAGCAGGGAGCTCGGCTCCGGGCTCAGGTCTCGCGCCGGGCCGAGCGCAGGAAGCGAATGCCTCCCAGCAAGCCGGTCACCATCATCAAGACACCGACCCACACGAGGCTGGTGCGCATGGAATCCGCGCCCCGCACGACGAAGTAGCCGACCCCGGCGACGGCTCCCCCCAGGGAAGCCAGGCCGACGGCACCGTAGAAGCCGAGGAGCCCCGGCGAGAAGGTCGTCTGTTCGGGGCGAGTGGGACCGGTCACAACCCGTTTATCGAACGTCGCTGCGACGAAGGCAACAGCGAGGCAGCGACCGCCCGCGCCGGACGATCGCACGGCAGCGGCGCGACGCAGCTCGGCTTCTCTGCCGGCTCCGGCACGGCCGCGGCGTCAAGCGTCGGGTGGCGCAGCGACGCGTCCGAACCTTCCGCGCAGCGGCACGAACCGCACCGGCAGCAGCGGCTGGCGCACGACTTCGCCGGCGCCCGGCTTCTGCAGCAAGAGCAGCGTCTGCTTGGCGTCGCCGACCGGCGCCACCATGCGGCCGCCGCGCGAGAGTTGACGCAGCCAGGATCGCGGCACCTCCGGCGCCGCTGCTGCGACGACGATGGCGTCGAACGGCGCCCGATCCGGCCAGCCCTCGCCGCCATCGCCGACCCGCACGTGGACGTTGCGGTAGCACAGCGCACCCAGGGTGGCGACGGCGATGGCGGCAAGCTCGGGCACGATCTCGACCGTGAACACTTCGGCCGCGAGCTCGGCGAGCACGGCCGCCTGGTAGCCGCAGCCGGTCCCCACCTCCAGCACGCGCTCGGTCCCCCCGAGCGCCAGCGCCTCGAGCGAGCGCGCCACCACGTACGGCTGCGAGATGGTCTGGCCGAATCCGATCGGCAACGCCGCGTCGGAGTACGCCCGCGCCCGCTCGGCTTCGGGCACGAAGCGGTGGCGCGGTACGGTGCGCATCGCGGCCAGGACGCGCGCATCGCGGATCCCACGGGCGGCGAGATGGGTCTCGACCATGCTGCGGCGCTCCGCCACGAACGGGTCGTCGCGCGACTCGGGGCGCGGGTCACGGATCTCCAGGGCAGGCACCATGGACCCATCGTAGCCCGATCGGGCGGCACGACGACCGTGCAGCCGCGCTGGCGCCTGCGACCCGCCGGCCTACGCTGGGACCGCATGGACCTGGACAGCGTCGATGCCCCCCACGGGGCGCGGAGCCAGCGATGAGCAAGGGGCGAATGGAGGCCTTCAGCGACGGCGTCATCGCCATCCTCATCACCATCATGGTGCTCGAGCTGAAGGTGCCGCACGGCCACGAGTGGCGCGACCTGGGCCCGCTCCTTCCGGCCCTGTCGAGCTACGTGCTGAGCTTCGTGTTCCTCGGCATCTACTGGAACAACCACCACCACATGCTCCACGCCGCCGAACGCATCGACGGGCGCGTGCTGTGGGCCAACCTGCACCTCTTGTTCTGGCTGTCTCTGGTGCCGTTGACCACGGCGTGGATGGGCGAGAGCCACTTGGCCCCCGACCCGACCGCCGCCTACGGCCTGGTCCTGCTGGGCGCAGCAGTCGCCTACACGCTGCTGCAGAGCGCCATCGTGCGCCGGCAGGGACCGCAGTCGCGTTTGGCGCGGGCGCTGGGACGCGACCGCAAGGGCAAGGCGTCCCTCGCGTGCTACGTGCTCGCTGTTCCCGCCGCCTACGTGCGCCCGTGGCTGGCCGCCGCGCTCTACGTCGCCGTGGCGCTGCTGTGGATCGTGCCCGACCGCCGCATCGAGCCCCACCTGCACGACGGATCAACGCCCTGAGCTGCAAGGGCTGCGAATCGTCGCGTCGGGCGCGAATTCGGCCGTGTTGTTCCGTTGCCACAGAGCTGACCAGGCCACGCCCGAGCAGCCCTGGAAGCTCCAAGCTACAACAGCGCCGGCGGCCCCCTCTGGTCGGCGCTGCGCCGACATCAACCCTCTGGGTTGCGGCCGACGGCCGCGCTGAGCATGTTGTTGGCGATCGCCTTCGCGATCGCGAGCCTTCGGCTCAGGCGATCGCGTCTTCGCCGGTGATCTCGCGGCCGACGATCAGGGCGTGGATGTCGTGCGTGCCCTCGTAGGTGATCACCGACTCCAGGTTGCACATGTGGCGCATGGTCTGGTACTCGTCGGTGATGCCGTTGGCGCCCAGGATGTCGCGCGCCAGGCGGCAGCACTCCAGCGCCATCCAGCAGTTGTTGCGCTTGGCGAGGGAGATGTGGGTGTGGTGCAGCCTGCCCGATTCCTTGAGGCGGCTCAGCCGCCAAGCAAGCAGCTGGCCCTTGGTGATCTCGTTGCACATCCACACCAACTTGTTCTGCACCAGCTGGAAGCGCGCGATCGGGCGGTCGAACTGGATGCGCGTCCGGCTGTAGCGCAGGGCCTCGTCGTAGACCGCCATGGCACTCCCGACGGCGCCGAAGGCGATGCCGAAGCGAGCCTGGCTGAGGCACGAGAGCGGCCCCTTGAGGCCCTCGACTCCGAGGCGGTTCGCCTTGGGAATGCGGCAGTCCTCGAAGACCAGCTCGCTGGTGACCGAGGCCCGCAGCGACAGCTTGTTCTTGATCTCGTTGGTGCGGAAACCCTTGGCGTCGCGGTCGACGAGGAAACCAGCGATCTCGTCGCCGAGCTTCGCCCACACGATCGCCACGTCGGAGATGCAGCCGTTGGTGATCCAGTACTTCGAGCCGTTGAGGACGTAGCTGTCACCGTCCTCGACGGCACGCGTGATCATGCCGCCGGGGTTGCTGCCATAGTCGGCCTCGGTGAGGCCGAAGCAGCCGATCAGCTCGCCCTTGGCCATCTTGGGCAGATACTTCTGCTTCTGCGCCTCGCTGGCGTAGGCGTGGATCGGATACATGCACAACGAGCCCTGCACCGAAACGAAGCTGCGCATGCCCGAATCGCCGCGCTCGAGCTCCTGCAACGCCAGGCCGTAGGCCGTCGACGACAGGCCGGCGCAGCCGTAGCCGTGCAGGCTGGCGCCGAGCACGCCCATCTCGGCGAGCTGCGGTACGAGCTGGCGCGGGAACTTGGCCTCGCGGCTGTGTTCCTCGATGATCGGCATGAGCTCGTGGTCGACCCATTCACGGACGGTGTCGCGGACCATCCGCTCCTCGTCGGTGATGAGTTCGTCGAGGTGGAAGAAGTCGCTGCCCTTGAAGCGTTGCATGTGCCGATGGGGTGGAAGTCGCGCGGGATCTTCGACCGGCCCGTGGCGCCGAACCCGGCGGACGGTGGTCGCCGCGTGCTGGAGAATGCACGCCCGCCGCGGGGATTTCTCCCCCCCGCAGCCCCCGGATGCAAATCCGACCGCAGCCCCGGACCCACCCGCTCCCAGGGCCGGAAGCGCTGCCGAGTCGGGCGGCGCCCGCGAAATCCGCCGGTGTTCGCCGCGGTGCGAGAATCGTCGGGCCCCACCCGTAATGTGCCGGCCATGTCGGCTGCCCCCAGCCCTGCCGCCGTTCCACCGCCCGCCGGCGATCGCCTCGCGCCCGCGCGCTGCCCTTGGTGCGGCTACGAGCGTGGCGCCGACACGTGCGCGAAGTGCGGTGACGGCATCCTCGACACGCCGGGCGGCACCCCTCTGTCGACACCTCCGCGCCGTGGCTTCTTCGTCTTCGACCTGGTGCGCGGCTTCTTCGGCTTCTTCGCCGGCGCCTCGATGCTGTTCAACCGGCCGGAGTTCGCTGGCAAGCTCAAGCTGCCGGTGATCGCCAACCTGCTGGTGGTCACCAGCGTCGGGGTGGGCCTGTGGTTCGCTTTCTCCGCCCTCTTCGCCCAGGTTGGCGGCGGCGGCGACCTGTTCGGCTGGTTCCGCGGCATCCTGGCGGCGCTGCTGACCCTGGTGAGCGTGTACTTCCTCCTCCCGCCGCTGACCGAGCTGGTCATCGGCCCGTTCCTCGAGCCGCTCGTCGACACGGTCGACCAGAGCATGGGGGGCCCCGGCATGCGTCCCGCCGACCGCCTGGTGTGGACCAGCGTCAAAGACGGAACGCAGTCCGCCGTGGAGCTCTTGATGATCGCCGGCGGCGGCTGGCTCGCCAGCCTGGCGCTGGCGCTCGTCGGGCTGCTGCCGCTGACGTTCGTCGTGTCCGCCGCCGTCAGCGCGCTGGTGTGGTTCGAACTACCGACCCACCGCCGCGGCTACCGCCTGCGCCAGCGGGTGGCGTTGCTGCGTCGCAACTGGGCCGTCGGCCTCGGGTTCGGCCTCGCCTTCCAGGTCGGCGCCCTGATTCCCTTCTTCAACGTGTTCCTGCTGACCCCCACCGCGGCTGTCGCCGCCGCAGCGCTCTACCTGAAGATGGACAAGACCGGACCAGCGCGCGCTTGACCCGACGCCGCCGAGCGCCACGCTTGCGCAGCGCTTGAGCCTCCGCAGCGCGCGCATGCTGGCCGACGTCTCGCTCCTCGCCGTGGTCGCCGGCTGGGGCTACATGTTCGTGCCGGTGAAGCAGGCGACGACGGCCTGGCCGTCGCACTGCCTGACGTTCGTCGCGGTGCGTTTCTGGATTGCGACCGCCGCGTTCTTGCCAGTGCTGGCGCTCGCGCCCACCGCGCCCGTGCTACGGCCCGGCCCATCACTGCGCGCGGGGGTCGGCGCCGGCTCGCTCATGCTGCTCGGCTACGCGTTCCAGACTCTGGGTCTGCGTTCGACTTCGGCCGCGGTGGGTGCCTTCATCACCAGCCTCAACGTCGTGTTCGTGCCGATCGGCGCGCGCCTCCTCGGCCATCGCGTGTCGGCCTCGGCGTTCGTGGGGGTCGCCATCGCGTCGGTGGGACTCGCCGTGCTGTGCCTGGGGGGCGGCGGCGGCGCGGACTCCCCCGGCTTCGGCACCGGCGAGGCGCTGGTCCTCCTGTGTGCCGTGTCCTTCGCCGGCCAGATTCTGCTCACCGACCGGCAAGCGCGGCGCGTCGACCCCATCTGGTTCACCTTCAGCCAGTGCGCGGTGACCGCCGTCGGCGCCACGATCGCCGCCTGCGTGTTCGAAGCCCGCGTGCACGGCTGGCCGGCCTTCGATGTCGGGGTCTTCGGAGCAGCAGCGTTCTGCGGCGTCGTCGGATCGACGGTGTCCTTCACCGCGCAGACGATGGCGCAGCGGATCACACCGGCGACACACGTGGCGTTGATCTTCGCCAGCGAGCCGGTGTTCGGCGCGCTGTTCGCTCACGCGCTGCTGCGGGAAGAGCTGACCGCGAGCATGCTCGGCGGCGCTGGTCTCATCCTCGCCGGCATCGGCTGCTCCGAGGTCGGCGCACTCCTCCGAGGGCGGCGCCGCTCCCGGTCGGAGACGGGCACGGCGCGCCGCGAGCCCTGATCCCGGGCAGGCACGCGTTGCAGCAAGGCCCGGTGGAACCTGACGCTGGCCCCGCGCCGCGCTCGCAGGACAGACGTGAGTTGGGCTCGCCCCTGTTCAGGGCTCGAGATCGCGCAGCATGCGTTGCCCTTCCGCCCCACCCAGGAAAGCGAGGAAGCGGGCCAAGGGCGGACGTGGCTCGGCGCGGTGCACCAACCGCAGGCGGTAGCCGAACGGATAGCTGCCAGTGCGGTAGGCAGCCAGGTCCGGCGCTGCCCCGTCGATGGTGATGCACGGCACCGAGGCGGGCAACACCCGCAGGGCGACGATGCCCAGGGCTCCGGGCTCGCGCGCCACGCGTGCCATGACCTGCGCGGCGGACAGCCCGCGTTCGCGCACGCAGGTCAGCCCCTGTCCGAGCTGCAAGGCGCGCGCCTCGTCGGCCGGACCGGTGAAGGTGCTGTAGGCGCGCAGGTCGCGCTTGTCGCCGCCCAGATCGGCCCAGGTGCGAGCGCGCCCGCGAGCGATCGCCACGACCTGTTCGTGCGTCAGGTGGTCCACTCGGTTGTCGCGGTGTCGAACCAGCGCCACGACGAAGTCACCCAGCGCCCTCTCGCGCAGGCGTGGATCGTCGAGGATCGACTCGAACGGCTCGGCGACGATGGCCGCGTCGGCATGGCCGGCGGCCACGTCGAAGACGGCCCGATCGACGCTGCGGCAGGCGAAGGTCGCCGACAGGGTCGTCTCCTCGGCCAGGTGGGTGCGCAACAAGCGCGTCGTCTCGGCGGGGCCGGTGATGACGATGTCGGGCCGCGCGGCGACATCGACCTCGCTCGCGACCTCGGTGCGCACCGACCCCTCGGTGTCGGCGACCATCGGTGAGGCGGAGGGTGCGGACGCCGGGACGGGCGCCGTCAGCCCCTCCTCTTCCGCCGCGGCAGCTCGGACGGGCGATGGCCAGAGGACGGCGGCAGCGCCGGCGAGCATGAAGACGATGACGAAGGCCAACCAGCGATGCATGACGGTGTCGTTTCGGGGAGAAAGAGCGGAGGGGCGACCTGGGACCTCGTGCCCGCGCCGGTCGCTGGCGCGCACACGGGAGGGGGCAGCGCGCCGGTCAGCGGTACTCGCTGAGGAAGGCGCGCTGGAAGGTGCCGTTGGACTGCCGCCAGAGGACCACGACGTCGTCGTGGCCATCGACGCTGACCCACGGCAAGGACACGGGGCCGCCGAGCGGGCTGATGTGGTCGTCGACGTCGCGCGGGTGCAGCCAGGCGCCGCGGCGCAACTCGCTCTTGTAGAGGCGCGTCGGCCCGGCGCCGTCCGCGGCCGCGTAGACCACGACGGCATTGCCTTCGCTGTCCATCTGCACCGCGAACTCGGTGACGTCGGCGAGGGTGAAGCGGTCGGACACGCTGGCCGGGTGGGTCCAGGTGCCGTTGTTCAGTTCGCTCTTCAACAGGCCGGACACGCCCGCGCCGACGTCCTGGCGCCAGACGATGATCGCGGCGCCGGAGCGGGCCATGGTCACGCGGGCACTGTGCACGGCGGCACCGTCGGGACTGATGTTGTCGTCCAGGCTGGTCGGGTAGTGCCACGTGCCGCCGCGGTATTCGGCCTTGAACACCTGTGGTTGGGTCCCGTCGCTCTGCACCCAAGTGATGATGGCGTCGTCGCCGCCGTCGAAGGCGACGTCGGGAGCGTAGGCATCGGCGCCGGCCGGACTGATGCAGTCGGCGAGGCCGGTCGGGTGCGTCCACGCGCCGTTGCGCAGCTCGCTCTTGTAGATGCGGTAGTTGTGGTTGTCGCTCTGCGCCCACACGACCACGACGTGGCCGGTAGGCGACACGGCGATCTGCGCATCCTGGGCGTGGGTGCTGGCGGGGTTGATGTACTCGGTAGCCGCCGGGCGGGTCCAGGTGCCGTCCTCGTAGGTCGACACGAAGATGGCGCCGTTGCCGCTCACGTACTGCTCCCACACGACGTAGCCCGTGCCGGTGGTGTCCACGACCACCTTGGGCCGGATGGCGTCGCCGGCGTCGGGGCTGAGGTGGTCGGCGTGCCCGGTCGGATCGGTCCACGCGCCATTGCGGAACACGCTCTTGTAGATGCGCTCGACGCCGCCGTCGCGCTGCGACCACACCATCAGCGTGTTGCCGTGGTAGTCGATCGCCATGCGCGGGTCGAAGGTGCTGCCGCCGGCCGGGTTGTGCGGCGTGGTCACGTCGCGGACGGGATGCGTCCAGGTGCCGTTGCGGCGCTCGCTGCAGAACACGCGGGAGCCGTACTCGTAGGCGACGATGGCGTCGCCCTGCAGGCCCGTGGCCACCGAGCCGCTGTCGGCGTCGTTGCCGTCCATGCTGATGTCGTCGGTGATCGCCGCCGGGTGCACCCACGCCTTCTCCGAGCACACGATCTCGACATCGACCACGTCGGCGTCGCCCACGGTGCCGCTGCCCGCGTGCAAGACCACACGCTGGCTGGCCGGCTTGAACTTGACCTGCACGTCGTAGGGCGAGCCGGTGGCCACCGCGGTGGCGAAGGTGAACCTGCCGTCGTGCTCGACGACCAAGTCGTCGCCGCCGTTGTTGGTGAGCACCAGTCCACCACCGACGAGGCCGCTGACGGTGCCGCTGATCGTCCGCAGACACTGGCACTCGACGACCACGTCGTCGACGTCGCCAGCGGCGATCGCGCCGGTGGCATGCACCAGGTTCCAGGTCGTTCCCGGCGGAGCAGCCACGACGTCGACGGCATAGGGCTGGCCGTCGTGTAGGAGGGTTTGGAACCGGAACGGCGACGAGCCCTGGACGGTGATCTGCTCGGCACCGTTGAGGCCCAGCACCATCTCACCGGACAAGCCCTGCACCGTGCCGCCCACCTGGTAGGCCGGCACGACCGACACCTCGACGTCACGGACCTGGCTCAGCACCAGCCCGGTGTTGCGGGCCAGAGTGGTGAACGCCTTCACCGGTCCCTCCAGAAGGGTCACCTCGTAGGTCGCACCGAGTTGGAACTCGGTGGCGAACAGGAAGGGCCCGTCCTTGTCGAGCACGAGCTCCTCGCCGCCGGTGACCTGCAGGCGCACGGTACCGGCGGTGAGGCCGGCGAGCGTCCCGCCGACCTGGAGGGGTGTCGGTGCGGGGGGGCGCGTCACTGCGGTGCCGGTGCCGCTCGAGCAGGCCGAGACGACGGCGACGGCAAGCGGCGCCACGCTGCGCAAGGTGCGACGCCACCACGCACCGGACCACGTTCGGCCGGTCGCAGCACCCGCTGTATGCGAGTACGGAGTCCGGGGATGAAGCCGCCTCGCGGCGGCCTTGAAGGTCGTCTCGTTCATTCCTCTTCCCTTGCGTTTCGGAGCAGAAGCCACGCGAGTATGGCACACGTCGGAGTGGCGTAGGGTTTCCCTGTGTCGACGCCGCTGCCACGCGATGGTCAGGCGCAATCCGTCCACGCGGTGTCGTGGCATCTACGGGATCAGCCAGCCGACCGTCCCGGGTCGAGACGACGAGGGACCGAGCGCTCCCAGCCGCCGCGAAGCTCCACACCACCAGCCGGTGTCACACGGCGTCCAGAGCGCGACCCTACGGCGATGTTCGCACTCGCTGCGAGCGGCGCCTCCGATCGTCTGCCCGAGGCTGCCTGAAACGGCCGACTCGACCCCGGTGTTCTCCTCTTGTCGGCGCACGCCGCGCCGACGCGGCCCCCAGCCATCGAGGCCCTTCCATCGAGGCCTTCCGTCGAGGCCCTCTTCAACGAGGCCCTCTTCAACGAGGCCCTCTTCAACGAGGCCCTGTCCAACGATCGCCCGTGTCCACCAGCACGAACACACCCGCGCCGCCGCTCGCCGGACGTGTCGCCGCAGTGCGCGGCACGGTGCTGGAGGTCGACATCGACGGGGCGGTGCCGCCGGTCGGGGCGGCGCTCGCGTGCAGCCGCCGCGCGCTGCCGCCGGTCAGCGCAGTCGTACAGGCGCACCTCGGTGCCGGCCGCGTGCGCGCGATCGCCATCGACTCGACGCGGCAGCTCGAGCGCGGCGCCGAGGTGACGACGAAGGGCCTGCCGCTCACCGTACCCGTCGGCCGTGCCTTGCTCGGACGCGTCGTCGACCTGCACGGCACACCGCTCGACGGCGGGCCGGCGATCGTCGCCGACGCCAGGCGGCCGTTGCGCCGGGCGCCGCCGGGGCCCGGAGAGCGCCGCCCATGGACCGAGGTGTACGAGACGGGCATCAAGGTGATCGACCTGTTCTGTCCGTTCCTGCGTGGTGGCCGCGCCGCGGTGTTCGGCGGCGCCGGCGTCGGCAAGACGGTCGTGCTCACCGAGTTCATCCGCAACGCCATCAGCGAACTCTCGGGCGTCGCGGTGTTCGCCGGCATCGGCGAGCGCTCGCGCGAGGGGCTCGACCTCTGGCACGAGATGCGGCGGCGCGGCGTGCTCGAACGCTCGGTCCTGGTGTTCGGCCAGATGAAGGAGACCCCGGGCGCGCGCTTCATGGTGGGCGAGGCGGCGCTCTCGATCGCCGAGTACTTCCGCGACGAGTTGGGCCAGGATGTCATGTTCGTGGTCGACAACCTGTACCGGCACGTGCAGGCCGGCATGGAGGTGAGCGGGCTGCTCGGCCGCCTGCCGTCGCGGGTCGGCTACCAGCCGACCCTGGCCGCCGACCTGGCCGCGATCGAAGAGCGCATCACCGCGACCCACCGCGGCAACATGATCGCCGTGCAGGCGGTGTACGTGCCGGCCGACGACTACGGCGACCCGGCAGTGACGCACGCGTTCTGGCACATCGACAGCGCCCTGGTGCTGTCACGCGAGGTGGCGGCCGAGGGCTTCTACCCGGCCGTCGACCCGTTGAGCTCGACCTCGAAGGCGCTCGATCCGGCCGTGGTCGGCCCGCAGCACTACGAGGTCGCCGAAGAAGCCCGGCGCCTGCTCGGCCGCTTCGAGGAGCTGCGCGACATCATCTCCATGCTCGGCATCGACGAGCTGTCGGCCGAGGATCGCACCGTCGTCGGCCGCGCCCGCCGCCTGCGCAACTTCCTCACCCAGCCGTTCTTCGTCACCGAGAGCTTCACCGGCACGCCGGGCCAGCGCGTGGCGATGGCCGACACGGTGGCGAGCGTCGCCGCGATCCTCGACGGCCGTTGCGACGACCTGGCCGAGGACGCGCTTTTCATGATCGGTGCGCTGCCGGCGGAGGTGCTGGGCGGAGGTGGATCGTGAGCCCGAGCCTGCGCCTCGTCATCCGCACGCCACGCGAGATCGTGTTCGACCGCACCGTGCGCGCCGCGCGCGTTCCTGCCGAAAGCGGTCAGGTCGGCTTGCGCCCACGCCAGGAGCCGCTGGTCCTGGTGGTCGAACCGGGCCTCTTGGTCCTGCGCGTCGACGGCGGGGCGACGTTCGCGGCGACTGCCGGCGGCTTGCTCGAAGGCGGTCGCGAAGCGGCGATTCTCTACACGCCGTTCGCCGTGGTCGGCGAACGCGACGAAGACGTGTTGGCCGCGCTCGACCGAGCGCTGGCCGAGCCCGAGGGCGAGCTGGCCGCACGCCGCCGGCTCGGCGAGTTGGAGCAACGCATCGTCCAAGAGCTGCGGGCGCGGCCGCCGCTACCGCGCGCGAGGAGCGCCGATGCGTGACCCGCGTCCGAGTTCCCGCCGCGAGACCACGCGCGCGCGCACCCAGCGCGACATCGCGCGGCACCGCCGGCGCGACCCCGGAACGGCCTTCTGGCGATCGCTGGCTCTGATCGGCAGCGTCGGCTGGCCGATCGTGCTGCTGGCCACAGGAGCGACCCTGCTCGGCCGCTTCCTCGATCTCCGCTGGCAGACGGGAGTCCGCTTCACCCTCGTCCTGCTGACCCTCGGCACGGCGCTCGGCAGCCTGATCGCGCTGCACAGCGTCAGGGGGGAACGACCATGAACGGCGCGGCATTCGCGGCCGCCGGCGTCGCGGTCGGCGCCTTGCAGGCGACGCTCCTCGCCGGCGCGGTGCGTCGGCCAACGGCGTCGGGGTTCTGGCTGCGCCTCGGCGTCACAGGGGTGGTGTTGTGGTGCGCTGCCCGAACCGGCCACCTGTGGTTCGCGGCCGGCGGTTGGGCGCTGGGCTTCGCGGTGGCGTGCGGCGTCACGGTCGCGGGGCACCTTCGGCGCGATCGGCAGCCCTTCGGGCTGGGGAGGCCGGGGCGATGACGGGGGCGAGCGGGATCTTCGCCGATCGGGTGCTGGTGTGGCTCGGACCACTGCCGATCACCGTCACGATGGCCAGCAGCGTCGCCACCAGCGCGCTTCTGCTGGGTCTGGCCGCGGCGGGCGCGCGCGCCGTGCTGCGCCACCCCACGAGCCGGCTCGCGGCGGCGAGCCGCCTCACCTTCGGCTTCCTGCGCGGACTCGTGACCGAAGCCGTCGGCCATCCGTCGCCGCGGCTCGAAGTGTTCGCCGGCACGCTGTTCTTGTTCATCGCCGGCGCCGCGGTGATCGGCCAACTGCCGGGCGTGCCGGCACCGACCGGCAACCTCGGCGCCACCTCCGCCCTGGCCGCCCTCGTGTTCCTCGCGGTGCCGGTTGCCGGCGTGCACGCCCGCGGTCCGCTCGGCTACCTGAGGCACTACTTCCGGCCGAACCCCCTGCTGTTCCCGCTGCACCTGGTGAGCGAGCTGTCGCGCACACTGGCTCTCGCGCTCCGCTTGTTCGGCAACATGATGAGCGGCCACCTGATGGTGGCGCTCCTCGTCGCGCTCGTGGGCGTTCTGGTGCCCGTGCCGCTCATGGCCCTCGACCTCTTCATCGGCCTGCTGCAGGCCTACATCTTCACCATCCTGGCGAGCGTGTACGTCGGCGCCGCCATCCGCGTCGGCGAAGGAGACTGACCATGAATGAACACACTGTCCTCGCCCTGGGCTCGATCGTCACCGCCGGCTTCACCATGGCGATCGGCGCGCTCGGCGCCGCGCTCGGCGAGAGCCGCATCGGCGCCGCCGGCATGGACGCGCTGGCGCGCCAGCCGGACGAAGCCGCCGCCATCACCCGCAACCAGCTGGTGGCACTGGCCATGGTCGAGTCGACCGCGATCTTCTGCCTGGTGATCGCACTGGTGCTGCTCTTCGCCAATCCGTACGTGTCCGGCAGCTGACCACCATGTCGCCGACGCTCGCCAACTTCCTGTTCGAAACGGCGAACTTCCTGCTGCTGGCGGCCGCGCTGGCGTGGCTCCTGTTCGCACCGATCCGGCGCGCGCTCGACCAGGAGAGCGCGAGCCAGCGGCAACGCCGCGAAGCGGCCGAGCACCTGAAGGAGGAGGCCGACGCGGCTCTGAAGGCGGCGCGCGCCGCCCAGGACGCGGCCGCGCAGGCGGCCGAAGAGCAGCGCACCAACGCCCTGGCCGCCGCGCGCCAAGAGGCAACCGAGGTCGTCGAGGCCGCCCGCCGCGCCGCCGATCAGCAACGCCAGACGATGGTCGAGGAGCAGCGGCAAGCGCGACGGGTGACCGCGGACGCGGTGGCGGAAGAGGTCGGCCGCATCGCCGCCGCCTCCGTGCAGCGCTTGCTCGCCGAGCTGCACGGGCCCTCGCTCGACGCCGCACTGGTGCGCACCGCCTGCACGCGGCTCACGGCGCTGCCGCGGCGGGCCGCCGGGCCGATCGTGGTGGAGAGCGCCCGCCCACTCGACGGCGACACACGCCAGGCGCTGGCCACCGCCCTCGGCGCCACCTTCGATCTACGGGTCGTCGCCGCTCTCGGTGCCGGCGTGCGCGTCACCACGCCTGCGGGCCAGGTCGACGCCACCGCCGCCGCCGTCGCCAGACAGGCGCAGCAGGCGCTGCGCGCAGTCGTTGACGCCAGTGCCGACCCCAGCGCCGACCACGCGCTGTCCGAGGCTTCGCGCGCCCCAACCGGCGGGGAGCAGGCGTGAACGCCACCGACCTGAAGGCCCGGCTCGCCCGCGTCGACGACGTCGACCTCAGCGCGGCGTTCGCGGTGCACGGCGCGGTCGTCGACGTGGGCGACGGAGTGGCCCACGCCGTCGGTCTGGATCAGGTCGGCGCCGAGGAGCTGGTGGCCTTCGATTCGGGTGGCCTGGGGATGGCGTACGAGTTGGCACCCGACCACGCCGGCATCGTGCTGCTCAGCGGTGCCGACGCGGTGTGCGCCGGCCAAGGCGTGCGGCCGCTGCGTCGCCTGCCGTCGCTGCCCGTCGGCGACGACCTGCTCGGCCGCGTCGTCGACCCGCTCGGCACTCCGCTCGACGATCGTCCGCCTCCCGTGGGCGAGCCGCGTCCCCTGCTCGGCGACGCGCCCTCGCTCACCGCACGCGCCCCGGTGCAGCGGCCGCTCCTCACCGGCGTGATGGTGATCGACGCCGCCGTGCCGATCGGCCGCGGCCAACGCCAACTCCTGGTCGGTGACCGCAACGTCGGCAAGACCTCGCTCGCCCTCGACATCGTCGCCGCGCAGCGGCGGGGCGACGTGGCGTGCGTGTACGTGGTGATCGGCCAACCGATCTCGCGCGTGCTCGGTATCTGCGAAGCGTTGCGGCGCAGCGACGCCATGGCCAACACCGTGGTCGTCGCGGCCGAAGCTGCCGATCCGCCCGGCCTGCAGTACCTGGCCCCGTACGCCGGCGCGACCGTGGCCGAGGCGTTCCGGCAGGAGGGCCGCGACGCTCTGGTGGTGTACGACGACCTCACCAAACACGCTGACGCCTACCGCGAGCTGGCGTTGCTGCTCGGTCGACCACCGGGGCGCGAGGCGTTCCCCGGCGACATCTTCTACATCCACGCCCAGCTGCTCGAGCGGGCGACGGCGCTCGCCGACAGCGCCGGCGGCGGGTCGGTGACCGCGTTCCCGATCGTCGAGACCACCGACTCCGACATCTCGGCGTACATCCCCACCAACCTCATCTCGATCACCGACGGTCAGATCTATCTCGACAGCGCTCGGTTCGAGCGCAACCAGCGACCGGCAGTCGACATCGGCAAGTCGGTGTCGCGAGTCGGTGGAGCCGCGCAACCGCCGGCTCTGCGCCAGGCAGCGCGCAACCTGCGCATCATCATGTCGCGCTTCGAAGCGCTCGAGGCGCTGACTCGGGTCGGCCTCGACGTCGACCCGCACACGCGCCAGGCGGTCGAGCGCGGTCGCATCCTGCGCGAAGTCCTGCGCCAGCCGCGCTTCACGGTGCGCAGTGTCAGCGAGCAGATCCTGGCGCTGACCGCCGTGGCCGAGGGCTGGCTCGACAAGTTGGCGCCCGAGCGCGCTCGCGCGGTCTTGCAAGCGGCGCGCGTGCCCCTGCGCTCCGAGCTCGGCGAACTCACTGCGACGCTCGACGCCGGCCGTGAGTCTCCCGACGACTGGAAGCAACGCATGCAGGCTCTCGTGCAGCGACTCGCGGGATCGGCGTCATGAAGCGCGAACACCAGCTGCAACGCCGCCTGCGCTCGCTGACCGCTCTCGCCGACGCCGTGGGGGCGATGAAGAGCCTTTCGGCCCACCACTTTCGCGAGGCGCGCGCCACCGTCGACGCGGCCCACGTCTACCGCGCCGGCGTCGAGCGCATCCTGGCGCGCGTCGGCGCCAGCCTGGTCGGCGGCGACGGTGCCGCCGGGCTGCTGGTGGTGGGAGCCGAGCTCGGCCTGTGCCGCGGCTACAACGCACAGGTGGTGGCGGCCGCAACAGCGCAACGAACCACGCTCGGCGCCGGGCCGACGCTGTGCATCGGCCACCGTGCCGCCAGCCTGCTGGCGCGGCGCGGCGTCGCCGCCGTGCGAACCTACGCGGCGCCGACCGGAGTGCGCGGCATCACCGACCTGTTGTCGAAGGTGGCCGAAGACCTGCTCACCACGTTCGTGAGCGAGCGATTGGCTACGTTCGACATCGTGTCCAGCCGTTTCGGCGGAGTGGGAACATCGCAGCCCACGGTGGTGCGGCTGTTGCCCCTTGCGCAACCCGCCGCCACCGACGGCGCGGCGTCGCGCTACGCCAGCCGAACGCGCGTGGCGTCGGCGGTGGTCCGCGAGTTCCTGTACGTGACGCTCTACGACGTGCTCCTCGACGCCCTGGCCGCCGAGCACGGCGCCCGGATCGTCGCCACCCAGTCGGCGGAGGAGTGGCTCGACCAGCGTCGCCGCGACCTGCGTCGACGGCTCACCTCCGCCCGACGGGAGACGAGCACGCAGGAGATGCTCGAAATCGTGGCAGGTGCCCGCGCGCGCGCCGCAACGCACCGTCGCCGGCTCTGACCGCGCGAGCTGCCAATCCACACGATGGCGCGCGGTCGGTTCGGGCGCCCTCGGCGCTCTCAGTTGTTGATCAGCGCCGAGCCCAACGCGCTCAGCCCGATGCCGGCCCCCTGCAACACCATCGTCTGGCAGTTGAGGATGCCGCCGACCAACGCGGGATTGTTGGGGATCGGCAGCGTCCACACGGCGTACCCGAACGGATCCACGACCCCGGTCTGCGTCAGCTCGATGCTGGTGTAGAGGGAGCAGCCGGGCAGTCCGAAGGCCGCCAGATCGAGGGGCAACGGGATGCCTCCCCACTGCGTCGACGAAAAGCCCACCAGTTGGACGATCGGGAGATTGGCGGCGCCCGAGTTCTGGAAGTCGACGAAGTAGCTCAGGCTGCCGCCCGGAGCCGCCGGAGCCGCGATCGTCTCCTGGTCGGGTCGGTAGGAGGCGGTGCCGGTACAGCCCGAACCAGTGGTCCACCAATGCTGGACGTACTGCCAGAGGTCGTTCCGGTAGAGGCCTCCGTTGATCGGGCCGCCGGCATAGATCAACAAGCCCAGCGCCGGACCGGCGTATGCCACGCCGGCCTCGATCCGCGACGGCGGGCGGGTCGCGGGCACGTACTGCGTCGTCCACCTGGTGCCGTCGTAGGTGTGGATGTCGCCGGTGGTCGCATCGACCAGGACGGTGACCCCGTGGTCGGCGTCATAGGCGAGGAGCGGCTCGCTCACGACCGGACCAGTCACCGGCGCCGACCACGCATTCCCGTCCCACTCGCGCGTGCCCGCGTTCCCGCCGTACCAGACGCAACGGTGGCGCGCGACGTCGAACGCGAGCGGACCGTTGCCCGGTCCGGTGGCGACCTGCGACCAATCCGTGCCGTCGTACCGCCAAGTGTCGGGACCGACCAGCAGGGTCACGCCACGCGCGGCATCGAAGGCCATGCCGGCGCGCACCGTGCGCCCGGGGTTGTGCGCAGTGAAGCTCTGCGTCCAGGTCGTCCCGTTCCACTCCCACGTATCGAGGCGGTTGACCCCGCCGGGATAGACGCCGCCGTAGAGGACGTACACCCCGCGCCGGGAGTCGTAGGTCATGGACGCGGCGCCGCGCTTGGTCGGACGCGCCGGTGGATTGAGGAAGCTCCAACCGCCACGTCTGTAGGCCATCGTCATGTCCAGACCGTCGATCGCATCCCATCCGCCGAACACGAGCGCCTCGCCGTTGCGACCCGCCATGGCCGGCCAGTCCACGTCGAAGGGGCCGGTGTTCGCGAGCTGATTCCAGTGCCCGGCGCCGTCCTGAGCTCGAGGCAAGCCGCAGAGACAGGCGAGAACGAAGAGACGAAGGGTCGGGTGTCGCATGGCACCATGAGAGGAACGGCGCCGCCGAAGTTCAGCAAGGACCTCGAGAACCGAGGGCGGGAGACGCGCGCGGATGCGCCTCGGTGGCGCTGGAATCGGCGCGGCCGAGCGTGCTCCGGGAGCCGCCGTTCGGCGGCCGAGTCCGACTGACCCCGCCGCAAGGACCGTGCGCCCACCTGGTATTGTCCCGGATGCGGGCACAACGACCGTCGACAGTCCCCTTGGGCAGCCGAAGGGCGCTCGACGCGGTGGCAACCGGCCTCCACCAGGACGGGCGAGCACACCGACCACACCAATCTCGTTCGACGCCGCACTCGAGGGTCGGGAACCGCGCGCGCTGCGTGCACCGGAGCAGCCCGGGTTCCGGGCGCCTCGGGCTCTCGACGCCTGGGTGGGCTACGATCGCGCGCTGCCGATGAAGTACGGCGCCGACGACAACATCACCGAGTGCCTGCGGCGGATCCAGGGTGGCTCCAACGCCGAGCAAGCCGCCAACGAACTCTGGTCTGTGGTCCACGACGAGTTGAGGAAACTGGCACGCGTGCGCCTTCGTGGGCAAAGCGACGGAGGAACCCTGCAAGCGACAGCGCTCGTGCACGAAGCCTACCTACGCCTGGTCAGACACGACCCGGGTCACGGCGACACGCCCAGCGAGTGGAAGGACCGTGTGCACTTCTTCGCTGTGGCGGCCACGGCGATGCGGCAGATCCTCTCGAACCACGTCCGTGACAAGCGCGCGGACAAACGGCAGGTCCCGAGCGGATCGCGCGTCACTCTGGCCATCGTCTCGGACACGGAGTCGGCGAGCCAGATCGACCTCATGGCCTTGCACGACGCGCTCACCCAGCTCTCGGAACTGGATCCGACGCTGGCCCGGGTCGTCGAGCTTCGCTTCTTCGCCGGCATGTCGTTCGGGGAGATCGCGCACGTCATGGACGTGTCCGAGCGCACGGTCGAGCGCCACTGGCGCACGGCCCGCGCGTGGTTGAGCGGCCGCCTGCGCGAGACCCAGGAGCCATGAGACCCGAGGAGTTCCGCCGGGTGCAAGAGTGCTTCCTGGCGGCGGCAGAGCTCCCCGAGAGCCAGCGCGCGGCGTTCCTCGACGCGCAATGCGAGGGCGACGCCGACCTGCGAGCTGCGGTCGAGGATCTGCTGGCCCAGGACGCGGATCCGCTGCGGCTGAGCGGCGCGGTGGCGATGCGGTCGCGGCTCGCAAACCTCTACCAAGATGGTCAGCCGGCAGGGGAACGGCCGACTTCGCCGCAAGCCACCGCGGACCGACCGGACTCCATCCACAACTACCGCATCCTCGGCAAGATCGGCGAAGGCGGCTTCGGAACGGTCTACAAGGCAGAACAGGTATCGCCGGTGGAGCGGACCGTGGCGATCAAGGTCATCAAGCTGGGGATGGACTCGCGGCAGGTCGTCGCGCGCTTCAACCTCGAGTTCGCCGCGTTGGGGAAGATGAAGCACCCCCACATCGCCCACTTCCTCGAAGCCGGCCACACCGAAGCGGGGCAGCCGTACTTCGTCATGGAGTACGTCGACGGCGCGCCCGTCCACGAGTTCTGCGACGCTCGGCGACTGGCCGTGCGCGAGCGCATCGCTCTGATCGTCAAGGTGTGCGGCGCCATCCACCACGCCCACACCAAGGCCGTCATCCACCGCGACATCAAGCCGTCCAACGTCCTGGTGGAGGGCGGGCCGCACGGGCCGACGCCGAAGGTGATCGACTTCGGGATCGCCAAAGCGATCTCCGGCGAGGACGACGCCGGCGCCAGCCTCACACAACAGGGCCAGGTCATCGGCACGCCGGCCTACATGAGTCCGGAGCAGGTGGCCGCTTACGGGGAGAAGGACATCGACACGCGCTCCGACGTCTACTCGCTGGGCGTCGTGCTGTACGAACTCCTGACCGGGACCGTGCCGTTCGAGTCGGGCAAGGCCGGAAGGCCAGGGATCCTCGAGTACGAGCGGCTGGTCCGCGAGGTCGATCCGCCACGCCCGAGCCTGTGCGTGCACGCGAGTGCGGTACTCGACAGGGTGGCGGCGGAGCGCGGCACGGCCCCGTCTTCGCTGTACAGGATGCTGCGAGGGGACCTGGACTGGATCGTCATGAAGGCGATCGAGAAGGCTCCCGAACGGCGCTATCAGTCGGCACAGGCACTGGCCGACGATCTCGGGCGCTACCTCGCCGACGAGCCGGTCGAAGCCCGGCCGCCGACGACCCTGTATCTGCTGCGCAAGTTCGGCCGCCGCCATCGCGGCGCGCTGATCGCCAGCGCCCTCATCGTGGCGCTGTTGGCCGGCGGCATCGTCGCCACCGCGATCGGTTGGGCCAGAGCCGACGAAGAGGGCGCGATCGCCGAAGCCGTGCAGCGCTTCTTGACCGACGATCTCCTGGCCTCGGTCTCGCCGGAGGCACAGGGCTTTGCCGTCAGCATGGCGAGCGTGCTGGATACGGCCGCGAAGTCGATCGACGCGAAGTTCGCCGATCAGCCGCGGGTCGAGATCGCCGTGCGGTTGGCGATCGGCAGGACCTACCGCGCGCTGGGGCGCCTGACCGACGCGCAGCCGCACCTCGCACGCGCACATCGGTTGGCCGTCGACACGCTGGGGGATGCGCACCCCGACACGCTGGACGTCGCCCTCGAGCTGTCGCGGTGGAATCTGTGGCAGGGGCGGAACGTCGAGGCCGAGCGCTTGGCTCGCGGGGCCTTCGAGGGCCGGCGCCGGATCTTCGGTTTGCACCACGCCGACACGGTCGAGGCGTTGACCGAGTTGGCTGCCGCGGAGATGGAGCGGGGTCGGCTGGACGAGGCGCGCACTCTGTTCCAGCAGGCCAAGGACCTCGCGATCGAGATCGCGGGCCTCGAGAACGAACTCGCCATCGCGCCGATGCACGGCCTGGCACACGTGACCTCGGAAGCCGAATCGAAGCGCAAGGAGTCGCGAGCCGAGACGACCGCTCTGTTCGAACGGGTGCTCGCCCTGAGCCGAGCGGTCCACGGAGACGACCATCCGAGCACGCTGCGGCGGATGAACGACCTCGCGTTCCGATTGGAGTCGACCGGGCGGGCCGACGAGGCCGAGCCTCTCTACCTCGAAGTCAGTCGCCGGCAGGAGCGCATCCAGGGTCGACATCATCCGGGCACGATGACCACACTGCTGAACGTGGCCCGTCTCTACGGGATCCGCGGGCGGCTCGACGAGGCAGCGGAGCTGCTCGAGGAGCTTCGCGCCGCCGGCCGGGAGAACAACCGCGACCACGATCCCGGCTTCTTCCTGCCGGCGATCGACCTGGCGAAGGTCAGGGCCGAGCAAGGGCGTCACGACGAGGCGGCCACGATCTTGGACGAAGAGCAGCAGCGGCTGCATCACCTGGCCGACGACTCGTTGCCGATCCGACGCATCGCCGGCGCGAAGTCCTGGCTACAGGCCTACCGAAGCCAGGCGAAGCCGAACCGGGAGTCCGCGCCCGACGACCACAAGTGATCGGTTCGGGCGCAGGATCCGTCGGCGGCCGGTGAACGCGCGCCTTCAGTCGCGGCGGCCGAAGGTCACGTCGAGACCTTGCGACATCGCCACTCCCTCGACGGCGTTGACGTCGACCACGATCCCCTGGAAGTAGAGCCTCAATCCGTCCAGCAGCGGATCGGCCGGCGTGCTGAGCGGGAGATCCAGACCCGCCGGAGGGATGTTCAAGGTGAGGGTGATGAGCGGGCTGACCAGGATGTTGCCACCGAAGATCGGCAGCATCGCCGGGCGCGCGCCGATCACCAACGCGCCCAGGGTGGGGTTGGCACCACCCTGGGTGTTGCCGAGGAACAGGGAGTTGTCGAGACCGACGATCGGCGGAAGAGCGAGGCGCAGCGCCGGCACCCCGCGGCCACCGGGCACACCCTGGCCGTAGAGCTGACTCACCGGCGGCGTGCCAGCGAACGAAGCCTCGGCGTCGTCCAGTTCCCATCCGAGGTCGTGCAGGTTGCGGAAGCGGCTGGCGAAGTCGACCTCGTTGTCGCCGAAGAACATCCGAGTCTGACCCAGCACGTTCACGTCACGGTAGACCGCGTCGTAGCGCAGCACGTTGGTCGAGTCGTAGTAGGACTCGAACTCGAACATCCCCCGGCCGTTCTGCCCCTCGATCCCGTTCTGACTGATGAACTGGGCCTCCGTCATGCCCAGGACCAGATCGTGCGTCTCGGCGCCGGGAAGATAGAACCCGTCGTAGCGCCGGACATTGGCAGCGTCCAGGTAGGTGTCGAACGCGAAGAGCCGCAGGCTCTGCCCCGTGTTGGTCTGGTAGGTGGAGAGGAAGTCCGGCTGGAGTTGACCGAGGTGCAGCTGCCCGCCCGAGCCGACACGGAACGCCGCGGCGTACAGCCGCGTGCCGTCGTTCTCCCTCCACGAAGAGAACGACTGCAGGCGCAGTCCCTGGAGACCCAGGACTCGCGCCGTCTCCTCGAACTGCGGCGCGGTCATGTCGCTGCGCAGCTCGTAGGGCGCGCTCGTGTCCGGTCGGAACAGAGCGTCGTGCTTCACCAGGCCGGTCTCGTCACGGTAGGAGTTGATGTCGTTGATGTAGGAACCCTGCGCCGCGAGCGTCGTCGCCGCGGCTTCGAGCTGGCTGAACGAGTGCCGGAGCCTCAGGGCGGTGGGAGTGGAGGCGTTCCGGAACGCCGATGCGTAGGTCTTCTGGGCTTCGAGCCCGCTGCTCGAGAGGGCGAGCGCAGACAAGATGGCGACGATTCGGGTCGGGGACATGGCGGGGAACTTCATGACGGGTCTCGTGAATCGGTTTGGATTGCAACCGGCCAGGTCACCCGACTCGAACGGGTGAAGCGCGGCTGCCGGGGAAACACGGGACAGGCACGAGCACCGACAGGATTGTTGGCGAACGGCGCAAGTCCGCGCGTCGCCGGCGCGGTGGAGGGGCAGACGACCCCTCCGACCGCGCACCCGGATCGAGCGAGGTTCCGCGCTGCGTCCGGTCTGGACACCCGAGTCGGGGCGGCGGACGCCGTGCGGGTCCGCCACGGCTCCAAATCGTGCCGAGCTAGTTGTCCCCGAGGACCAGCCGCACCCCGTTCGAGGTGAGCAAGCCGCGGGCGTTGGCGCCCGGTGTCACCGTCAACGCCTGAACCGCGACGGCGGCGCCGATGAGTTCGGGCCCGGCGGGGATCGACAGGAGCAACTGGGCCGACGAACTACCGGTCGCGAACGGCAGGCTCACGTACTGCGGGTTGGCGAACAGACGGCAGGTGGGCATGCCCAGGAAACCCAGGTCGATGCCCGGAACCTGCACGCCACCCACGAAGTCGACGCCGGCGACGCTCGCCGACGCGATGTTGGTGATCGCCAGGGTCACGTTGGTGCCGAGAACCGGGCGCGTCGCTGATTGCGACAGAGGCGGGACGCCGCAGCCGTTCCCGAGCGCGTCGGCGCGCGCGAACCAGCCCGCGACCTGCGACGTGAACACGATCGCTGGCAGGTCGCGGAACTGGTACTCCACGGCCGCCTGGGCCGGCAGCCGAGCCGGGTCCTCGGCGATCACCTCGACGAAATCGACCGTCATTTGGCCGGACACGCCGGCCACGGCAACGACCACCTCGCCCGTCGGAGCGTAGGAGGCCGATCCGTCCATGTTTCAATTGATCTCTTCCCAGTCGCCCGCCGCCTGCTGCAGTCGGGCCTGCTGCAGGCCGGTGAACCGGCCGATCACGCTGCCGTGGTACGAGAGTTCCACCGTGTAGCGCGTCACCCCGAGGGGCGACCAATCGAAGTCGATCTGCTCGTTGGTGCCGTCGATGTTCTCGATTGTGGTCACGGCGATGGGCGCGCCACTCGCGTCCAGCGCCCGCATCGTTGCCTTGGATCCCTGCCGCGATGCCTGCATGTTCGGGCACGAGAACGTCCCGACGCTGAAACGGGTGTTCGGCGGGAGGTCGAGGCGGACTCCGTCGGCGTTGCTGCTGCCGATGTCGGTGACCATGAGCTGGCATCCGCCGACGCTCTGCAAGTGCGCCTGGCCTAGCGCGACGTTGGCGACGGTGCCGAAGGTGGCCTGCGTCGACGACAGCCAGCGCACGCGGTTGCACGCCGGCTGCGCCACGATTTGACCGCGAACCTCGCCCGCCGGGTTGGTGGCGGTGTGCAGGTTGACGTAGGCGTTGCCGGCGAGAATGGCCTGCACCGCCGCCTGGGACAGCGAGATCTGCGCTTGTGCGATCTGACCGGTGGAACCCGGGGTCGGCGTGAGGGCGGCGACGACGGGACCGTTGCTGCCGGCGGATCCCGTGTGGATGTGCGCCCCCGTGATGTCCGCGGACAGGCTGGCGAAGGTGCAGTACACCTCGGCTGTGGCCGTGAGCGGGTCGAGCACGACCGTCGCTTGGGCACTTCCGGTCGTGACGACGGGTGGCACTTCCTGTGCACCCGTGAGCGGGAACTCGTAGCGCATGGCCTGCGCGCCACAGTTGCCGGCGAGGCAAACGATCCCCGCCAGCCAGGAGAAGGAGACTCTGTTCATGACGCCCTCGCGGTCGCCAGACGGCGACGAGAAGAGAAAAGAGCGGGCCGCGCATCCGGCCTTCGCACCGACCGTAGCGACGCCCGCGGGCGGCGACAGCTGGGGTTTCTCCGCGCGCCGTGACCACTCGTCATCGCGCAGGTCGGCCAACCTGACTCATGCTGGTGTCGGCCAGGGAGTCGAGGCGCCCCCGGCCCGCGGGTGTCGCCGGGTGCCCGGGTCGCAGGCCGGCAGTCGGCCGCCGGCGATCGACGTGCCGAGGCTGGTGGCGTGAGCACCTACACGCGCGCGGCCGTGCTCGACGATGGCGCGCGAGGATCGCGTCCGCCGGCGGGCGGGGCCGCAGGTCCGTCCTGCGCTCAAATCCCGGCCGGCCCACCCACGACATGCACGAGCACGTGCCGCTCGGAGCCGCGGCGCCGATGTTCCCACAGGTAGATGCCCTGCCAGGTGCCGAGCGCCAGTCGGCCTTCGGCGACCGGGATGCCGAGGCTGGTCGCGGTGAGGGCCGCCCGCACGTGGCTCGGCATGTCGTCTGGCCCCTCGGCGGTGTGCGTGTACAGCGGATCGCCGTCGGGGACCAGCCGGTCGAGCCAGCGCTCCAAGTCGCGCGCCGCCGATGGGTCGGCGTTCTCCTGGACGATCAGGCTGGCCGACGTGTGTGGCACGAACACCGTGCACAGGCCATCGACGACCCCGGCCGCGCGCACCTGGGCTTCGACCTCGCGGGTGATGTGGTGCAACCCGCGCCCGCGGGTGGAGAAGGTGAGGCGGCGCAGCATCGGCGCGATGCTACCCGGCCCGAACGGTCAGGATGCGGGCGGGCGATCGGCCGCACGGCGCGTGACACGGCGCAATGGCGACAAGGTCGCGCAACCGACGGATCGGGCTGCAAGTGCTGCGAATCCTCACGGCGCGTGCGAAGTCTGCAGAGCGTGTGATTCGCCACGGTGCCGAACGTCGCCGTGCCGGCGCAGCACTGGAAGCCCCCGGCAACCAAGCAGCCTGCGACTCTCATGGTCGGCGCGTAGAGGCCAATCGCGCCTTTGGCGCGGCCGCAGGCTGCGGCGGTGCAGACCATGGTTCATTGGGAGCGACACGTGCGTCGCGGGGAGGAGGACTCGGAGACGAGATGAGAGGGCTCTTGCCAACAGCGTGCGTCTCTTGCGGACTGGTCGACGAGCCCGAATGCCGGACGCGCCCACATTTCGGACAGCCAGCGGGCGACTGTGGAACCCCGTCCGTTGCGAGAAGAGACCAGGACTCTCACGCGGCCTCCTCATCACGCCTCCTGACGGCCGCACATCGCGACCGTCGCGACGAGCGCGGAATTCTCGTCAGGCCACGTTCTCCTGCAGCGTTCTCAATCGCTGGCAGATCGATCACCGGGCCGCGCCGTGAACGCCGCGGGTGACCGACATCCGTGCGCGCGTCTCGAGCCCGCCGGAATCAACGAACGGAGAGTCCACAATGAGTCGAACGTCACGTCGCAGTATGGTCTGTGCTTTGGTCACACTGGGAACCCTCGCGCCCGTTGTGCGGACGCAGACGGTCGCAGCCGCGCCGCCCTCACGCCCACTTCACGACGTCTTCGTCGCCGTGCCGGGGGCATCGCCGGACGAGTTCATCGTTCAGTGGTGGACGAGCGTGGGATCTGTCGGGTCGTTCTCGCCGCAGAGGCCGGTGGCTTTCGGCTACGGCAGAGTCTGCGCCATCGTGCGCGACGACCGAGGTGGCGGCGACCTGTTCGTCGCGGCCACGATGCCCGCGGGGTCCAGCCAGAGTTCGGTGATCTACAGCTTCGTCAGCCCCTTCATCCGCACTGTCCGCCAAAACTATCTGCCCCCACGCGTCCGCTACGGCACGCCGCCCCCCGAGGTGATCACCGACTTCGAATACGAGCCTCCGAACCCCTCCAACGCGAACCGCAGCACCAGCCTGGTGGTTGTCGGCCGGAACACCAGCAACGGCACCAACTGGCTGCGACGTGTGCCACTGGCCGGCGGCACCGCGAGCGAGGTGTCCTGGCCCGCGGGCGCGCAACGACCGCGACTGGCCATCGATCCCGCGGGCGGCGACATCTTCGTGGTCGACGAGCAGGGCTGGATGCGACAGTTCGGATGGTCCCTGAACCAGCTCGGCGTCGCGCGATCCGAGCCGCGCGTCGCCTTCAGCGATGTGATCTGGGACCACACTCCGGCGCGTCGCGATGCGCTCGTGGCTTCCGGCACCTACGGGACGGCCACGACCGGAGGCATGTTCCGGCTCACGCCCGGCGTCGCCGCTGCGGTCCAGGTCTCCGTGTTGCCTACCGCCATCATCGGGGCGAACGTCGATGCCGATGGGGACGGCTACTGCCTGGCCACGGCCGGCAGGAACCGCGCCGAACTGTGGTTCTGGGACAACGCTTCCGGCGCCCTGCTGCCGACCTCGATGCCGGTCGCCGACTACCAGGCGATGGCGTGGGCCGGGCGATGCTCGGTCGAGACCATCGCCAGGACGCCTGGGACCCCGGTTCTTTCCCGCGTCGCCCCGCCGTTCGTCGGCGATCCGGGCCTCGCCTACACTCTGCAAGTGCCGAACGGAGTCGTCCTGGGTCCCACCGCGCTCCTGTTCGCGACCGACTGGATCGAGAACGGGCCGTTCCTGGCGCCGAGTGCACAACTCGTCGTCGACCCGGCTGGAGTCGTCGCGACGCTCCCGGTGGCAGCTCGGGCACCGTCCAGCGTGTTCGTACCGTTGCCCCTGAGGCCCTACGCCGACGGCACACGTCTCGTGACGCAGTTCGTGTCGCTCGACCTCGCCAGCAACCGATTGCTCGCCTCCTCGGCCAGCAACTTCGCCGTCGGGCGTCGTCCCGTCGACTAGTCCGTTTCTGCTGCGGGTGACGTTCCGACGCGGACTCCTGGTCTAGGATCCGCGTATGCCTGCCAAGGTCATCGTCACCAGCGCCCTGCCCTACGCCAACGGCCCGATCCACTTCGGCCACGTCGTGGGCGCCTATCTGCCGGCGGACATCTACGTTCGCTTCCGCCGGCTGCGGGGCGACGACGTCCACTTCGTCAGCGGCACCGACGAGCACGGCGTGGCCATCACGCTCAAGGCCGAGCAGGAGAAAGTGCCCTACGAGGCTTACGTCGATCGCTGGCAGAAGGAGATCGCCCGCGTGCTGCGGGGAGTCGGCATCGAGTTCGACATCTTCTCGGGCACGGCGCACCATCGCAATCCGCACCACCGGCCCCTGGCGCAGCAGTTCTTCTCGGATCTCCTGGCCAACGGCTACCTGGCGACCCGCACCGAGGACCAGTTCTTCAACGAGAGCCTCGGGCGCTTCCTGCCCGACCGCTACGTGCAGGGCGAGTGCTACGTGTGCGGGTTCGCCAACGCCCGGGGCGACGAGTGCCCGAAGTGCGGCACCTGGCTCGACGCCAAACGCCTGCGCAACCCCACCTGCACCCTCGACGGCAGCACCCCCGTCCTGCGCGCGAGCACCCACTGGTACCTCGACCTACCCAAGATCCGCGACGAGTGGCTGCAGGGGTGGTTCGAGGGCAAGGGCGACGTCTGGAAGGTGAACGTGCGCAACTTCGTCGAGCGCGCGCTCGCCGACATGCCGGCGCGAGCGATCACCCGCGACCTGCCCTGGGGCGTGCCGGTGCCGCTGCCGGACGCGCAGGGCAAGGTGCTCTACGTGTGGTTCGACGCGCCGATCGGCTACCTGTCCATCAGCAAGCAGTACTTCAGCGACAAGGGCGACCCGGCTGCCTTCGAGCAATGGTGGCAGGACCCCGCGACCGAGCTCTACCACTTCATCGGCAAGGACAACATCACGTTCCACGTGCTCACGTTCCCGTCGATGCTCTGGGGGACGAAACGCGGCTGGATCGTGCCCAGCAACGTTCCGGCCAACGAGTTCTTCAACCTCGAGGGACGCAAGTTCAACACCAGCGCGGGGTGGTACGTCGACCCGGACGCGATCAAGGACGTGCCGGTGGACGGCGTCCGCTACGCGCTCACCACGATGATGCCGGAGACCGCCGACTCCGACTTCACCTGGCGCGACTTCCAGGCTCGCGTCAACGACGAGTTGGCCGACAACCTGGGCAACCTGGTGGCGCGCACCGCCCGCTTCGTGCAACGCTTCTTCGCCGACGCGCTGCCGGCGCGGGCGCCGGCCCGGACCGAGGACGAGGCACTCCTCGCCTCGGCCACCAAGGCCGCCGGCGACATGGCGGATCTGTACGGATCGTTCCAGTTCCGGCGCGCAGCAGCCCGTCTGATGCAGTTGTCGGCCGAGGGCAACAAGTTCTACGACGAGATGCAGCCGTGGGTCACGCGCACCAGCGCGCCCGAGAGCTGCACGCGGACCCTACGTACCTGCCTCGAGCTGATCCGCTCCCTGGCGATCCTCGGCCAGCCGATCCTGCCCGCGACTTCGCAGACGCTGCTGCAGGCGCTCGGTGTGGCGGCCCCGCGCTGGCAGGACGCCGGCGGTGAACGGCTGGCGGAAGGGCCGATCAAGCTGCCGCCGCTGCCCGTCCTGTTCCCGAAGGTCCCGGACGAGATGATCGCTGCCCAATCGGCCGCCCTCGACCAGCTGCGCGCACGCCTCGACGTCGGTGGCAAGGCCGCAACGTCGGCGCCGGCGGCTGCCGACAACGGCATCGAACCGCTGGCCGCCGGCATCGAGTTCGACACCTTCGCCGCCACCGACCTGCGCGTGGCCACGGTCGTCCAGGCCGAGCGCCACAAGAAGGCGGACAAGCTCCTGGTCCTGCAGTGCGATCTCGGCTTCGAAACGCGCACCGTCGTCGCCGGGGTCGCGGAGAGCTATCGACCCGAGGAGCTGGTCGACCGCAAGGTGATTCTCGTGGCCAACCTGGCGCCACGCACCCTGCGGGGGGTGGAGAGTCGCGGCATGCTCCTCGCCGCCCACGACGCCGACGGCAAGCCTCGCTTCATCGCGCCCGACCCGACGTCCCCGAACGGCACCCGCGTGCGCTGACCCGCGTCCTGCCGCAGTCGGTACATGCCAGGGGGGCGGACGAGCCGCCCCCCTAGGCTGGATGATTCCCCGGGGAACCACCCCACTGCCGAAGCAGTGTTGTGCAGCTCCAGTCGCCGCACGGGTGATCAGTAGCTCGAACTCGGCTCAGCGACGCGGCGCAGCCTTGCGAGCCTTCTTCTTGGTAGCCTTCTTGGCCTTCTTCTTGGTGGCCTTCTTAGCCTTCTTCTTCGCAGCCATGACTGATGTCCTTGTTGGGTTGCCAGGAAGGCGCCCATGTGGACGCCTGACGCGCACGAGTAGGCACTCGACCTCGCGTCGCACATAAGATCGACACGAGTGCGCGCGCGATTCACCGAAATCTCGCACGCCAAGGGAGATAGCGCCGACCGACCGCAACACGTGTTTTGCGAAAACCCATTCGAGCCGCATGCATCCGGACTGCGACGCGAGCTTCGTCGCATGCGCGTGGCTGCGCGTGGCAACGACGGATGGTTGCTTTTTTCGCGCGATCACGGTCCGTCACGCAACGCTCGCGCACGACATCGCCGTCGTACACGACCTCCGACGGTGCATCGATGAGCGTTGCACACGTCGCGATCGTCGTCGCGCCGCGCACTCGCTCGGTGCGCGACAGCGCGTCGTTCTCAACGACCCGTACCCTGTCCCATGCCTTCGAGGTGCGAACGCGCCGCGCGGCGGTTGGCTTCGTCCGGATCCGACGAAGCCATCGCTTCGAGAGCGCGCCGGGCTTGCGAGCCGGGCTCGGCGAAGCCGCTCAGACCGGGCAGGCATGCTCGACGCACGGCCGGATCGGCGTCGTCGCGAGCCGTGCGCACCAGCGCGGCGCAGGCGGCAGGAGAACGGTGCTCTCCGAGTGCGCCGACGGCATCGGCACGCACCTGCGACGAAGGGTCGGCCAGACCCCGGACGAGGACGGCCACGGCCGCGCTGGTATCGACCTTGCGAAGCGCGTTGTAGGCGGCCGCGCGAACCGTCTCGTCCACGTGCGTCGTCAAGCGCTCGGCGCACGGCAGGACGCGCTCGCCGCCGGCATTGCCGAGAGCATTCAGCCACAGATCCAAGCGCCCCTGGCGCTCGGCCTTGGCCTCGAAGCCGACCAGGGCGTCCATCGCGGTGGCGCCGCGCACGTCGACCCCCTCGGCACGCGGTGCCAAGGCCCCGAGCAGGAGCATCGCCATGGCGTCGTCGCCGGCCAGCGTCGTGGCGCCACCGAGGTCGCCGATCACGTCGCCGAGCAGGCGCACCGTAGGCCGCGCCACCTGGAATGCGGCGATCGTCGCCGACGTCCGCACCGCCGCCGAGAGGTCCGCGTCGTGGCGCATGTCGGCGAGCGCCGCCTGCGCCGAGTCGCTGCCGGCGGCGCCGAGCGCCGAGATCAACAGGTCGGCGAGTTCGGTCTCCATGCCGGCGCCCACGGCCTCGCGCAGCTGGCCAGGGGCCGCGCCATCGAGGCGGAGCTGCCAGATCACCGCCTGCCAGGCCCGGTCGACGGCCGCGGGATCGCGCGGATCCGCCGCCAACGACGCCTTGAGGTCGTCGACCAGGCTGGCCAGCGTCCTTCCCGCCAGGATCTGGCTCCAGCGCGCCCGCTCGTGCGCGTCGACGCTGCTGCTCAAGTCCTCGTCACAGCCAGCGGGAGCGTCCCAGCCTGTCTCGGTGTCCGCGTCGACCGCGCCTGCCGGCGCCTCGACACGGCTCTCGGTCAGCGCGAACGACAGCACCGTGTGCAGCTCGAGGCTCAGGCCGAGTGCGGCCATCTCCATGTGGGTGTGCTCGTCGACCTGCACGTCGCCCAGCCAACCGAGCCCACGGTCGAAGTTGGCGAGGGAGGCGCCGGTGAGGCGGTGCGGGTGCAGCTCCGGGCCGGCCAGCCGCGTGTAACGCAGCTTGCGACGCTCGACGCGAGTCTCGTCGCCGGCGGCAGTCAGCGTGAAGCGAGCCACCAGCAGGCCGGCGGCGTCGTGGTCGTCGGCCTCCCATGTGCCCTGCGCGTCGGCGGGCACGGTGTGGACGTAGCTCGAGAACAGCCCGCGCAGGAAGTTGCGCTGCTCCGCGTCGAGTTCGCGCGCGAAGCGGTAACCGCGCACCTTCCCGTCGAAGCCGAGACGGACGTCGAAGGGCCGTTGCGCGGCGCGACCGAAGCCGCCCGTGTCACGGCCGGTGCCGCCGGCGAGCGCCGACAGGGCGAGACCACGGAACGCGACGCGCACCACCAGAGCGTCCTCGCCGCGCGCGGCGACCGCCACCTCGAGGCCGCCGTCGACGCGCAGGCCGGACGGTTGGCGACCACCTTCCGGATGCGTCAAGACGTAGTCGTAGTGGCCGTGCAGGTCGTAGCCGAGCACGGTGCCCACCGCGGCGCCGTAGTAACCCGGGGCGTGATCGACGACCTGGCGCACCGGCACCTCCGTCGCCGCCGTCAGGGACCCGGTCGCGCGGGGCACCGACGTCTCGGCTCGGGGTGCGTCCTCGCCTGCCGCGGGCGGAAGGCACAGCAAGAGGCCGACGAGGGTGAGCGCGGTGGCGCCGAGGAAGCCGTAGGCGGCACGACGGAGAGTGGGGTGCGCGTGGTTCATGGTGTTGTGCTCACCGGGCGCAGCGACAGGGCGGCGGCCACGTTCGCGAGAAACGCCGCGAGGCCGCCGGGTGCTGCCCGACGGCCTCGCGCGACGACTGGAAGTGCTGCGGACAAATCGCGTTGCGCGCGAATCTGGCGGGTTCGTGTCCCGCCACATCGCGGGATTCGCGGCGCGCCCGCCGGGCCGGCAGCTCACACTGTGAGCAGGTCGTAGTTCACCCCGCCGAACGACCAGCTGGTGAGGGTCGTCTCGTAGACCCGACGCCAGAGGGCCTCGAGGAAGGCGACCAGGCGCAGGCTCATCGGCTGCAGGGTCAGGCCGCACGACGCCGACAGGCCGGTGAGGGCGTTGGCGGTCAGGCCGCAGGTCAGCCGCATCTCGGCGAACCGTCCCTGCAGCTCGACGCCGGCGCCGAAGCCGAAGACGCCGATCGACACGTAGGCGCGTGCCTGCACCGCGGTGCCACCCGAGAGCAGGAGCTGCGCCGAGGGCGCCGTGGTCGGCAGGATCGCCACGGCGCCCGCGTTCAGGGTGACGCCGGCGTTGGCGCCCAGGGTGAGGGTGAACGGTCCGACGCCGACGGGTGCCCGCACGTCGCTCGGGAAGAGGTTGTAGGTGCGCGGCGTGATCCCGCCGAGGTCGCCGGTCGTGGTGACCGAGCGATCCCACACGGTGAAGCCGGCGAGCTTGAGCCGCAGCCCCGCGCTGGCGCGCTGCTGGGTAAGGTTGAGTCGCGAGAACTGCGTGACGCTGTTGCTGGCGCTGGCGGTGAGCTCGACCGCGGTCAAGGAGTAGGTGAGGATGCTGCCGCGCACGTAGGCGCTCAACGACGCGTTGCCGCTGCGCGTCGTGGACAGGGTGTTGCTGGACTGGCTGGTGCTCACGCCGGCGTAGGCCGACGCCGAGCCGCCGAGCCAGGAGTTGCCGATCGACTTGTAGTAGCTGCCGGAACGGCTGGTCTGCGCGGAGAGGGCGGCGGCCAGGAGGGTGAGAGCCGCGACGGGACGGAGAGCGGTGAACATGGGAGACACTCGTTTTCGTGATCTGTGTTTGGTTTCGAGGTGCGCTCGACGTGGCGCACACTCGTTGCAGCGCCGCCACCCGCGGGGCTGTTCGCGAAAAGAGGGCTCGGCCGTCGACGGGCAGACCGAAGGCCGCGGCCTGGCGAACGCCCGAGACACGCAGGAGGCGAGAAGCAGAAGGAAAGTCGCCCCCGGCTGCCCCCATGCGCGCCTGTCCGGCATCTTCCCTGGTGTGCGCCGCCCCACCCCTTCTCTCCGGCCCGCGCGGCTGCCGATCCCACCCGCGGGCACCACGACCGGAGGTCGCCGGTGAACGAGCCGAGCGCGACGCAGGCCACCGGCGCCGACGGGGCGCGGGCGTCCGAACGCCCATCGCCCGAGCTCCCTCGTCTCGAGGCGGCCGGGCGGCGCGTCCACCGCTACCTGCGCTGCCTGCGCTGCCCGCGCGACGTGGCGCCGGACCTGGTACAGGAGACGCTGCTGGCAGCCTTGCGCACGTGGCGCGAGTCGGCGCCACCCCTACCGTGGCTGTTGACCACGGCGCGCAACCTGTGGTTCGCGCGCTGCCGGAACCAGCGCCGCACGCTGTCCCTCGAACAGGTGGAAGCTCTGCACGCGCAAGCCGTGCGCGAGCTCGGCGACGACGGAGGCGACGAGCGCGTGCGCGCGCTGCGCGCATGCCTGGCCAAGCTGCCGGCGCCGGCGCGACACACGCTGCAGCTCTACTACCGTGACGGCCTGACGCGCCGCCAGGTGGCCGAGCGGCTGGCACTGAGCGAAGAGGGCGTCAAGAGCAGGTTGGAGCGACTGAAGAAGGCGCTCGCCGCCTGCATGCACACATGGAGTGACCGAGATGCGTGACCACGAACGCGACACCGAGTTCGACCCCCTGGACATCCTGCTCGAGGAGGTTCTGTCCGAGTCGGTTCCGGCCACCGACGCCGGGGCTGTTTCCGGCGCCGTAGGTCCCGACGACGATCCGCCGCGAAAGCCGCGACCGGCGGCGTCGGGACGCGCCCCGCACCGTTCGACCGAACGTTCACCCCATCGCCTGCTGACGGCAGCTCTCGCGGCGGTCGGTGTCGGCGTGATCGCCTGGGTGACGTGGCTGCGCCAGCCGAACACCGAACCGCGCACCGCCGCGCCCGGCCAACAGGGAGAGGCCTCCACGGCCATGCAGGACGGGGCGCCGATCGCCCCCAAGGACTTCGAGGAGGTCCGCCGCCTGCTGGCGGATCTGGTGGAGGTGCGCGCGGCCAGCCGCCTCCTGACGATGCGGTCGGCGACCGACGAGCTGACCTTCGCGACGCCGCCGCAGTGCGAGGTCTCGATCAAGGAGCCCGCAGCGCTGCAGCGATGGCGCGAGGAGATCTCGGCGTCACGCGCCGCGACCGCCGACGCGGTGATTCGTTCACAGATGAACGTGCATGTGCGCTTCGAGCTGCGTGACGGCCGCCACCTGGAGGCGAACGCGAGCGCCCGCACAGGCGGGCTGCGGTTCGCCGGCCTGCCGATCGCCCGCGTCCCGTCAGCTACCCTCGAGGCACTCCTGGACGAAGCCTACGAAGAAGCCCTGCGCAACGGCCGCCGCGCGCGCGGCATCGCATCGAGCCTGGAGGAACTGCGCGCGCTGCCGGCGGCCAGCGAGACGGTGCGCTGTCCGTGCCTCACGCCGGAACAGGCCGAAGTAGAACTGCCGCGCTTCACCGCGCTGCGCGACCTCTGTCTGGTGCAAGCCGGCCTGTCGCAGCTGCCCGGGCGCGAGGTGATCGATGTGCTGCTCCGGATACGGACCCTGCGACGCCTTTCGCTGCCGCTGGGCGTGCTCGAGGACGCCGAGATCGCCAGCCTGGCGGCGCTCCCGGAACTGACCGAACTCGAGCTGACCGGCGCCGGCAACATGCCGCTCGCCTGCTTCACCGGCCAGAGCCTGCACGAGCTGCCACACCTGCGCGCGCTGCGCCTCGTGCAGTGCGACCTGACTCCCGACGGCTGGCGCAGCCTGGTGCAGGCGCGCAGCCTGAGCGAGCTGCACGTCGAACGGACCGACACGCCGCCATTGCCGGGCGCGTGGCCTGCCTTCCTCGCCACCCTGTCCGTGCTGCCGGGCCTCACCAAACTGACCTTGTGCGGCAGCACGCTCGGCGACGACGAGGTCCTCGCCCAAGTAGCGAAGACGCGACTCGACGACCTGAGGCTGTTGTCCACCCGGTGCACCGCCCCCGGTCTGTCGCACCTTGCCAACCTCGCAACGCTGCGCGAGCTGTCGCTGCGCGGCACGAGTCTCGGCGACGGATGGCTCGACACCGTGCAGACGCTGACCGGCTTGCGCCGCCTCGACCTGGTGAACACCGACGTCAGCGCCGAAGCCGTGGCGCACCTGCGCGCCGCGCTGCCCGGGTGCGAGGTCGAGGCAGCGCCAGGACAGAAGGTTCTGCGCACCTTCTCCGAGACCTCGCGCTGAGGCGCAGCCGGCGCACCCTCGACGACTCGCCGCGTGGCGATCGGCATATGCCTGCGCTTACCGCGGTCGCCAGTGGACAGGGAGATCCTCTCGCCGGGAAGACCAATCGCAGTCGTCGCGGTCGCGTGCAACCACTGCCCCTGATAGGCAAGACTGGTCGCCGAGACTGATCGGCAACATCTCGGGGACACCGTACGGCTTGACCACTGCAACCGGCGTAGCTACCGTCGCGCCTCCAGAGTCAGCTCATCGATGGAATCGATCGCTTCGGGAAACGGGTCAGGGCTTCGGACGCCGGACGACGTCGCCACGCTGGACATCTATGCCAAGATGAAGCAGCGCGCGCGCAAGCTGGCCGCGGGTGAGCGCAAGAGCCATACGCTGACGCCCACGGCCATCGTGCACGAGGCTTATCTGCGGTTGCTCCGCTTCGGCTGGAATCCGCAGGGCGGGGCCATCTTCGTGGCGGCAGCATCGACCGCGATGCGGCGGGTCCTGGTGGACTACGAGCGCCGTCGTGGTGCAAGGAAGCGCAACCGTGGCCGGGTCGTCGCTGCCGACCCCGACACCCTTCCGGTACCCGCTGATCAGCCGACGGACAATACGATCTCCGAGTTGCTCGGCTACTTGCGCGGCCTCAGTGCCGAGCACGCCCACGTCTTCGAGGCACGCGTCGTACACGGCCAGTCGATCGAGGACATCGCGAAGACGACCGGCCTGAGTTCGCGGTGCGTGCACTACCGCCTGCGCGCCGCCGTGGCCTGGTTGATGGCGCGCCTGGAAGCGTCTTGAGCCGTCATCGTCGACGAATCGACGCAACTCGCCCCCATCACCGATCGCGCTCAGCGCCCGGAGGCAGCGGTCTCCGCGACGTTCGCCGCGCGGGCGCCAAGGTCTCGTAGAAAGGGCTTGGGGTGTGCTGCCACGTAGTCGACGACCTCCCGCGCGAGACGCGACGCCTCGACGCGGTGCCGCTCCACCAGGTGTGTCTCTGCGTCGACGACGTCGAAGAAGAGTGCGTCACGAATTCCCACGCCCTCCTGCCAGGCGAAGACCGCCGTCGCAGGCGCGCGAGCCTCGTCGAGCACGGCACGCGCTTCCTCCGGGCGCCCGACCTCCAGCGCGGCCGAAGCCAGACGGCGGGCAGCGATCACCAAACGAAGCTGCGCCAGTCGCTCGCCACCGTAGCGGGCCACCAATTCGCGCGCCGTCGCCATACAGCCTTGCAGATACGCGAACTGGGCCGCGGAGTCGCCCTGGGCCCGTGCCTGGTCCGCACGCGCAGCCCAGTAGCTGTTCTCGCCGAGCAGCGTCGCCTGGTGGTGTGGCGCCAAGACCTGCAGGATCGCGTTGACCCTGGCACGCTCGGTCAGCAGCGCGTCGTTGCCACCGAGACTCCCCGAGTCGCCCAGGACGGTGATGAGGCCAGACAGACGATCCAGGCTGCAGCCATAGTCGTCGACAAGGCGTCGGTCGTCCGGGTGCGCGCCGGCCAGTGCGGCGAAGTGACTGTGCGCATCTTCGTACCATGGTCGAGCCGCCTCGTAGTCGCCTTGGTCGGCCCACACGTCGCCCATGAGCACGAGGTCGGTCGCCAGATCGCTCTCGATGACGGGGCTCGAGTCACGCTCGAACAGGCTCTGCCGGACTGCCAGACCACGACGACGCAGCTCCGCTGCCGCACTCCAATTGCCGAGGTCACGCTCCACGTTGGCACGGGCACGCACCAGGTTCGCAAGCACTGTCGACGTCAGCGAATCGTCCGATCGGCGATCCGCCAGAGGCTCCATGTCCCGCCACAGGTCGTCGAGGCAGGCTCCGCGCAGCTTCGCCGTGCTGGGCAGTCGATCCAGACCGTCGATCGCCGTCTTGAGGACGACCTGAACGACGCGCAGCGTTCGTCGCCCCTCGATGTTGCGCACCTCCCACACGCCGAACACCGAGAACAGCAGCAGCAGCGACGCCACGAGGAGGGCCGAGATGGCCGGGCGTCGCTGCACGAACTTGCAGACTCGGTAGATCGATCCTCCTCGCCGCGCGAGCACCGGCTCGCACCGCAACCAGGCCCGCAGATCGTCGCCGAAGGCGCGCGCGGACTGATAGCGTCGTGCCGGATCGGAAGCCAACGCCATGGCCATCACCTGGTCGAGCTCGCGGCCGAGACGCGGCACGACATCGCGCAAGCGCCGCGCCGGCGCCCGGGAACGCTGCAGCAACGCAACCACGGCGTCGCTGCCGGGGACCACGGTCGGTGCCTCGCCGGCGAGCGTTTCGAACGCGACGACTCCGAGCGAGTAGACATCGGCACGCACGTCGTGCATACCGACACCGACACCCAGAGTCTCCGGCGCGCTGTACGCCGGCGTGCCAACGAACGCGTCGACCGTTCCGTCGAACGCCTCCGCTTCGCACGCGCGCGCCACTCCGAAGTCGACGATCATCGGCCGGCCCGAGCCGTCACTCGACAACGCCACGAGGATGTTCTCGGGTTTGAGGTCTCGGTGTAGCACCGCGCGCTGATGAGCGTGCTCGAGGGCATCAGCCAACTTCACCAGGAGCTCGACGCGCTCGCGGACGGTGAGCCGTCGGGACTGCAGGAACGCCCGCAGGTCGCACCCGCCATCGACGATCTCCATGGCCAGGTAGGAGACCGGTCCACCAGCGCAGACAGCGCTCCCCGCGGCATAGAACTGCACGATGTGCGGGTGCTGCAGGCGCGCCAGCGTGGTGATCTCGGCTGCGAAACGGCGCTGCGTGCTCATGCCGTTGCCGTGCAGGATCTTGAGTGCGACGTCTCGCTCCGGATAGCTCTGCCGCGCTCGATAGACGACGCCGTGTGCGCCGCGGCCGAGCGTCGCCAGAATCCGGTAGTCGCCCACCCGGGCCCCTTCGTCCAGCTCCACACGTGGCGTCGACGTCGGATCCCCCTGCAGCAAGTCGTCGGCGACCAGCATGCGCCCGACTTCGCGCCGCAGCGCCGGGTCATCCGCGCACTGCTCGATCAGGCGCACCTCCCGCTCGGCGGGCGGCAAGGACACCAGGATCTCGAAGAGATCCAGGGCACGTCTCGAGCTGTTCATCGGTCCTGTCGACTCCGGTCGCACGCGCCAGCCCACCCTTGGCCCGCCCGGATGCTAGCCCAACCTCGGGCCGAGAGGGAGAGGGCCTCAGCCGATGACGATGTCGGCGCGCTCCGAGGTCGCGACACCCGCGTTTCCGATCAAGAAGGCGGGTCGTGGCCGACACGCGCGTGTCGCTGCCGGACCCGATCGGAAGCGTTGGCGCAAGGAGGCCGTCCGCCGCGCAAAGAAATCGGTGGGCGGCGATCGGTTGCGGCTGCCAGCACAACCAGCGTTCAGCGGCCAGCAAGGCTGGCGCGATGGCCGACGACCCCGTCGGCCGGCGATCGAGCTGTCGGCGCCAGAGCGCTCGGGCGCAGCGTCAGAACGCAGTGCGGCGTCCGCCCGCGCTCAGTTGAACAGGTTCTCGAGGCGCTTCTTCGCCGAGTCGCCGTAGGCGCCGCCGAGCGGCTGCTCGGCCTGCGGCCGGCTGCTCACCTGCTGGTAGACGTCCGCCAGCTTCTTCGCCGTTTCGCTGGCGTAGAGGCGGACCATGCCCACCGTCGTGCGATCGTCGAACAGGATGGTCAGCAGGGTGCGGTCGCCGACCAGCGACAGCTGGATGTTGTCGCGCTGGCCTTGGTGGTAGAGCGCGGTGAACTCCTCTTCGCCGAGCAGGCGCGCCATCTCCTTGGTGGCGGCGAACGAGCCGGCCACCAGCGCCGAGATGGTGTCCATGTCGATGGTGCGCACCTCGCCGCTCTTGGTGACGAGGTGGCCTTCCTTGTCGATCAGCAAGGCGCACTTGGCGCCCGACAGGCGCAGGAACTCGGTCAGCAGCTTCTCGATCCGGTCGACGTCTTCCTTGTAGAAGGTCAGTCGGTCGTGCCGGAGCTTTTCATTGGCGGACATCTTGCCCATGGGCGTCACCTCACAGCGGGTTCTGCATGACGAAGTAGACCGCGCCCGCGATGGCCGCCACCAGGGTGACGACGAGCGCGACGACGAGCCCGGATCCGCCGCGGCGCGGCGCGGCGGCTGGCTGCTGAGCGTGCTTGCTGCGGTTGGCGACCTGCATCGGCGCGACGCGCCGAGTGGCCGAGAGAGCCGCGGCGGGACGCGCGGGAGCGCGACCGCCGGCCGAGGGCGGCGGCGGTGCCTTGGCGGCGGCCCCAGCGGCAGCCGCAGCCGGCGGGCGCTTGGTCTGACCGGCGCGGGCCGGCGGTGCCGCAGTGGCGGTGGCACCCGCGGGTGCCGCGGAGCGTGCAGCCGGCGCCCGAGCGCCAGCCTGTGCGGAGCGACGCGCGCCAGCCGAGTCTTGCCGCTTCTCCGAGGGCGAGCCACGGTCGATGCTCTCGAGCACCATGCCGGCCAGCACCTTGAGCGTCGGGAAGACGCCTTCGCCGGTCGCCGCCACAGCCTCGAACGTCGGCACGCCGAACTTGTTCATGCCCTTGTCGAGAGCCTCGACCGACATCGCGTTCGGCAGGTCGCGCTTGTTGTACTGGATGACGTGCGGAACCTCGCGGATGTCCTTGCCGTACTCGCGCAAGTTCTCCACCAGGTTGTCGTAGCTCTCGATGTTCTCCTGCAGCTTGTCCGGGTCGGAGTCGGCGATGAAGATCACGCCGTCGACACCCTGCAGCACGAGCTTGCGGGTCGAGTTGTAGTAGACCTGGCCCGGCACGGTGTAGAGCTGGAACTTCGTGCGCATGCCCGCCACGTTGCCGAGGTCGAGTGGCATGAAGTCGAAGAACAGCGTGCGGTCGCCGTCCGTCGAGATCGACGTCAGCTCACCCTTGTTCTCCTCCGGGGCCTTTTGATGTACGACCTCGAGGTTGGTGGTCTTGCCACTCATCCCCGGACCGTAGTAGACGATCTTGCAGTTGACTTCCTTGAGCGCGAAGTTGATCTGAACCATCGGCGAGTGCTCCCAGAGCGCGCGCGGGGCCTGAGGGCGCTCCGCGTTACAATGGCTCATCGGAAGGCTGGGGCACGCGTCTTGAGGACAGGCGTCGTGGAATCCACACGTTTCGTCGCAAAGTCGCTCGGTGCCGACGTTCGGCTGGCGCGAGAACCGGCGCGACCGCTTCGATCCACCCCCGGGTCCGCGGCGTCCGTGGCCGACACCTCCGGCGGCGGGGCGGGACGCGCGCCTGGCACCCGTGGCCGCGCGCCGCACCTCGGCATGCTGCTGCGCCGAGGCCGCTTCGCCTGAGTCTCGCAACCGCTGAGACGGGGCGTTGCCTGGCGCTCGCGCAACGCCTGCACCACTGCCAGACCCAGATCCGGGTCCTGAGCGACGGCCGCGGACCGAGACGCTGCGCGCGCTAGACGCTGACGCGCGACAGCCGCTGGATCTCGCGCGCCGCTTCGTCGACTTCCATGCGGCTCGACTCCAGCCGCGCGAACTGGTCGGTGTGGACGATCAGGAACGAATCGCCGAGATCCATCAACAGGATCTTGCCGTTGGTGGCCTGCACCACGAATCGACAGAAGTCGCCCAGGCCGCCCTCGCTCAGCGAGCGGCGGGTGGTCGTGATGAGGAACGAGGCAAGACCGGCCACCACATCGGCATTGAGGGTCGCAGGCAGCGACGTCGCGATGACGATGCCGTCGGGAGTGACCAAGGCGGCGCCCTTGATGCCGGGCACTTCCCGCAGTGAATCGAGAACGTCGCGGATCGTGGTCATCATTGCCTGGTCCCGTCCTAGTCCCGCTCGCACAACGAACTGGCCACCAACTCCTGCAGATCGGTGAGGATCTGGTCGGTCGCCGCGCCCTCCTGACACAGCACGGCCGCCACGACGTCGCCGAAGCAGCACACGCAAATGTGGCCGAAGGTGCCGTCCATCACGCCCTTGCTGAAGTTGCCGATGTCCATCCGGCGGGCCGCGCGCTGCGCCGCCTTGGCGACGACCCGCACCACCCTCAGGAACGAGTCGCGGCCGTCGCGGATGTCGCCCTTCACCAGCGCCTTGGCGCCGCGGATGTAGGCCGCCTTGTGCACTCCCGAGAGCTCGGCGATGTGCGCCAGAGCCTCGCGAATGTGCCCCACCGATCCCTCCTCGTGCGCGGTGCGGCTCGTCTCGCGAACCAGCGGTCCGTAGGCGAGTCGTCCGGCCGACTCGACCGCGTGGAACAGCACGTCGAGGTCCTCGGCCTGTGGCCGCGGCTGGTTGCGGATGGTGTCGAGAGCCAGGGCTACCTCGTTGTCCTGCGGCTCCAGGCGGACGAGACGCTCGAGGTGGGCGATCGACGCGCGGACCGCGCCGCTGCGGTAGAGCACCTCGGCCAGCAGCCGGTGCGCGTTGACGTCGTCGGGCTCGAGTTCGAGCACCTTCTGCAGGTTGCGCACGGCTTCCAGTCCGTCGCGCGGCGTGAGGTCACGGTAGAAGTTGGACAGCCGAGTGCGCCCGAGGACGAGGTGAGCGGCAGCGTCCTTCGGAAACCGACGAATGCACTCCTCGCACGTGCCCTGCACGGCACCGAAGTCGCCCAGCTCGACGTAGATCTGCGACAGCTCGCGGTAGAGCTTGGGCGACGGACTCTTGCTCAGGCGCTGGCGGAGGTCCTTGATGCGCCCATCCAGTTGCTTGCGCTTGGCGAACTTGAGCAGCTTGCGCAGCTCGGTGGAGTTCGGGAACAGACGCAGGCCCTCGTCCGCGGCCGCCAGGGTCTCGTTCAGCATGCCCAGGTTGATGTAGACCTGGCCGAGATCGACGAAGGTGGTCGGGGAAGGCTCCTCGCGCACCTTGGCTTCGAGAGTGCGCAGCTCCTTCCAGATCCGCAGACGGTTGAGGAGTTTCACGGCAGTCTCCTGGCCGGCACGGCGGCGCGCGGCCCCAGGCAGGAACCCGGGCCCGGGAGGCCAGCGGGCTGGCTCGGGACGTGCTTTCGCCTCGCGATCACGGTCTGCTCGGTATCGACATGTGACTGGAGCGGGTTCATCGCATCACTCGAAGCGCAGGACCTCACCACCGGATGCAGTCACGTAGATGGCGGAGCCATCGGACACTGGCGCTCCGACGAAACCATTCTCGTCGCGATACTCCCACAGGGTCTCCATGGTCGTGGAGTCGAGGGCGACCAGCACGCCCTCGGTTCGGGACGCGTCGAGGCGGCGGTCGAGAATCGTGAAGACACGGGCTCCGGCGACCTCGAAGCCACAGGTTCGATCGCCGTTCAGCTTGGTACGCCGCTCGATCTCACCGGTGCGCACCGACACCCGGAGCAGCGAGTCGTCGCTGCTCGGGACGAAGACCGTCGCGTCGGGGCCGACGACCACTTCGCCGACGCGAGGCGCCCGTCCGAGCTGCAGCTCCCACTTCGTCTTGCCGGTGCTCTCGTGCACCGCGACCAGGCGTCCGTCGCCGGTCCCCAGCACGAGCACGCCCTCGAGCACCACGACGCCGGAGCTGATGCCGTTGTCGAAGTGCAGCTGCGCGCTACGGTCGGGGCGACCGTCGTTGGCGTCCAGCCGGTAGAGCATGCCGCTCTTGGTGGCCACGCGCACCGTGCGGTTGACCAGAGTCGGCACCCCGGCGACAGGCCCGTCGAGGTTGCGCACCCAAAGCTCGCGCCCTGTCTCCAGGCTGAGGCAGACCATCTGACCGTTGCTGTCGGCGAGGAACACGCGGCCGTCCTGCACGATCGGGTCGTGCTCGGCCGTGGCCGCGGCGCGGCTGTCGACCAGCCACAGGCGTTGGCCGCCAGTCAGGTCGTGGCAGGCGAGGCTGCCCTCGTTGGTGCGGAACACGACGCGGCTGGTCGAGAAGACGACGTGGCCGGCAAGCTCGGAGAGTCCGGGCAGGCTCAGCACCTGCGAGTGCTGGGCGCTGCCGACATCGTTCAGCCCGATCTTGCCGCCGCGCAGGCCGACGCCGAGGTAGCCGGCGCCCACCGCCGGACCGCTGGTGGCAATGGCGTCGAAGTGGAATCTCTGAGTGGGCGACGGTGTCAGCAGCGCCGTCACCGCGTCGGCCGCCCGCGGATCGACCTCGAGGTGCTCGACCTCGAATCCGGGCGACCGCAGCTCGAACTCCTCGACCCCGCTGGCGGCCAACCACAGCACTGCTGGCGTGGTTGCGGACACACGCTCGCCGCCTCGGTCGACGGTCACCGGCGCGCCGTCCTGGACGATCGCGGCGCCCGCCGGCCGCGAGCCGATCTGCACCGGTAGCCGCACGCTGCGCGCGGCACGGGTCAGGTTGTAGTCGCGCACGAGCTCCAGCAGGTCCTTGCGCGCCTGCTGCCACTGCCCGTCCTTGGTCTTCTCGCGCGCCGACCGCTCGAGAGCCGCCGCCTTACCCAGGTACTCGCGCAGTTCGACGTAGCTCTTCTCCAGCTTCACCTGTTCCGACCAAGCCAGGTCGACGGTGTCGCCACACTCGGCCACCGACTTGCGCACCGACTCCAGTGCTTCCAGGGCGCCGTCCAGGTTCTGTGCAGTGGATTCCGAACGGTAGCGCTCGAACTCCAGCTTGTAGAGCGTCCGGCGCCGGCCGAGCTCTCGCTGCCTCTCCTGGTTCTTGGCGGCGATCTCCGCCTCGTAGGCTGCTTGCAGCCCCTGGATGCGCACCAACTCGGCTTCGGCGTCCTTGCCGACGATGGTGAAGGGGTAGGAGTCGATGAAGCCCTTGTAGACGGTGGCGGCCGCGACGTAGTTCTTGGCCGACAGGTGGTCGGACACGTCGATGCGCTCGTAGTGCTTGCGTGCGTGCTGCTCGTACACGTACCACAGTGCGCCGAGCGCGATCACGATCACCAGTGCGACGCCCAGCGCCACCAGGCTGCGCCGGCGCGACCGTCCGCGCTCGTCGATCTCGTACAACGACTTGATGCGCTCGGAGACGTCCTTGCGCGACCGGTCGAGGATCAGGATCTTCTGCAGGAACTTGACCGCCTCGATCGGATCGTGCTGGCGCACCAGGTCGGCGGCGATCGACTCGTAGAGCTCGATGACGCGACGGGTGTCGCCCGCCTTGGTGTGCACGCCGACCAGGCTCTTCTTCAGCTCGATGTCGTTGGGATTGGTGCGCAGCAGGTCTTCGAGCAGGGTCTTGACCCTCTCCACCTCGCCCATCTCCAAGAACAGCTCGACCAGGTTCTTGCCCTCGGTGATCGGGTCGAAGTCGGCCGTCTTGAGGTCGTTGCGTCCGACGGTCAGGCTCACCAGGCGCGCGCGCGCGGCCAGGTGCGTCGGCAGGGTCTTCGTGGCGTGTACGAGCAACGACACGGCCTGCTTGACGTTGCCGGCGTTGGCGTGGTACTCGGCCTCGCAGTTGAGGTGGTAGACGGCGAGCTCGAACTCCTGCATCGCCTGGTAGACCTGCGCCACCAGGGAGTGCGCCGTGGGCACGCCCTCGCCGGAGGCGATGGCCTTCTCGAACAGGTTGACGGCATCCTGCAGCCGCCCCTCCGACACGCACTCCTTGGCGCTGGCCAGCAGGTCGCGCGGCGCCATGGGCAAGACGTGGCCGGCATCGAGCAGGAGCGCGATCGTCTTGTAGACGTGGAATCCCGGCAGCCCGGTGATCTCGATCAAGCGCGCGATGTTGCGCTTGCCGTCGACCAGGTCGAGAACCGCGATGACGTCCTCGTCGAGGTCGAAGGCGACCGTCCCCGCCGCTCGGAACACCTCGAGCGGACCCGCTACGCGCTCGCGGATGTAGCCCCACTCGTCGATGCGGCGGGCGGCTTCCATGATGAGCCCGTCGGTCGAGAAGAAGAACTCGTCGTTGACGACACCCTCGTAGCCCTCGAACGTCGCCGCCCCCTCGAAGAACTCGAAGCGGGCGTCGCGCCAGAAGAACAGGTCGTAGATCTCCTCCTCGACGCTGGAACGGAAGGCGGTGACCAGCTGATCCTCGCCGAGGTAGCCGCCGGCCAACAAGCTGTCGACGACGGTGCCCTGGGTGCGCGCGGCGTGGTCGCGGGCGTCACGTACCGCCTCCTCGGCCACCGCGCCGGTGATGACCATCGACGACAGGACCCGGTCGAGAAGGGTGTGCTCGTTGTAGTAGAGCGTCACTCCACGGTGATCGAAGTAGAGCGCTCGCCAGGCACGAGGTGCCTGGATCATGAGCAGTCCCACCTTCTGGTTCATCGCGAGCATCTGGAAGACCTGTGCCAGGTCAACGCTCGCGAGATCGCCCTTTAGCGCCATGGGTTCTCTTCGATGTGTACGTGTGGGACCAGCCGCGCGAGCACGAGCCTCGCGGTCGACCACCTCGCCTATCGGCATCCCGCGCTTCGCCAATTGAGCCCCGCCGCGGGTCGCCATCGCTCGCCCCACGGCGGATGCTCCCGCGATCCTCGTCGCCGCCGACCCCGAGCCGGCGCGGCTCCGGTGCGCGCCCGGCGCCAGGAACGGTCCTACCAGCCAGTCGGCGCCAGGACCCCGGCTCGGGCGGCGCCAGCCTTGCTCGGCGTCGGCGCCGGCTCTACCCTCCCGCCCGACGGACGCGTCCACCAGGACCCGCACCGTCGACGCGTCTCGTGCGAAACTGCCCATGAAGTCGACAGTCCTCAACGCCGCGCACCGCCGCCTCGGCGCCCGCATGGTCCCGTTCGCCGGCTGGGACATGCCGGTGCAGTACGCCGGCATCCTGGAAGAGATCGCGGCGGTGCGCCAGCGCGCCGGGCTGTTCGACCTCGGCCACATGGGCCGAGTGCACGTGCACGGCAAGGACGCGCTCGCCCTGCTGCAGCACGTGCAGTGCAACGACGCCGCCCAGATCCAGCCCGGTGCGATCCGCTACAGCATGTTCCTGCGCGAGGACGGCGGCATCCTCGACGACATCCTGGTCTACCGCGAGCCGGTCGCCGACGGATTCTTCCTGGTGGTCAACGCCAGCAACTGCGACCAGGACCTGGCACTCCTGCGCGCCGCGGCCGCCAAGTTCGCCGACGCCAAGGTGGTCGACACGACGGACAGCCTCGGCATGTTCGCCATCCAGGGTCCCGTCGCCGCCGCGGTGACGCAGGCTCTCACCGACGCCGACCTGTCGACCCTCAAGTACTACAAGTGGATGCCAGCCAAGGTCGCTGGGGTCGACCTGTCGCTGTCGCGCACCGGCTACACCGGCGAGGACGGCTTCGAGTTCTACCCGCCCGCGGGCGACACCGAGACGCTGTGGAACGCGTTGCTCGAAGAGGGGCGCGCCCGCGGTGTCGTGCCGTGCGGCCTCGGCGCGCGCGACACCTTGCGCCTGGAAGCCGGCATGCCACTCTACGGCCACGAGATCGACACCGGCACCAACCCACTCGAAGCCGGCCTGTCCTTCGCCGTGAAGTTCACGCACGACTTCGTCGGGCGACAGGCGCTCGAGCGCTACCAGGCCGCGCCCGGGCCCGATCCGCGCCGGTTGGTCGGGCTCACCAGCCCGAGCAAGCGCGTGCCACGCCAGGGTTACCCCGTCTTCCACGGCGACGCGGAACTCGGTCCGGTCCGGTCGGGAGCGCTGTCACCGACTCTCGACACCAACATCGCCACCGCCTACGTTCCCGGCTCCCTGGCCGAGCCGGGCACCGAGCTGACGTTCGGCGTGCGCGACAAGCGTGAGCCGGCCGTGGTCGCGGCGCTTCCGTTCTACAAGCGCGCCCGCTGACGCGGCGCCATCCCGAACCCCAACTGTCCTCGATCCATGCGTCCCAACGACCGCAAGTACCTCAAGAGCCACGAGTGGTGCAAGATCTCGGACGGAGTCGCCACCGTCGGAATCTCCGACTACGCCGTGGCGCACCTGTCCGACCTGGTGTTCCTCGACCTCCCCGAGGTCGGCACGGCGGTCACCGCCGGCAAGGCCTTCGCCGAGATCGAATCGGTGAAGGCGGTGTCCGACATCTACTCGCCCGTGACCGGCGAGATCGTCGAGGTGAACGACGACCTGCCCGACGAGCTGGACACGCTGAAGGAGGACGCGTTCGGCGCTGGCTGGATGATCAAGGTGAAGTTCACGGCTCAGGCGCCCGATCTGCTCGACGCCGCCGCCTACGAGGCGACGCTCGACCAGGAGTGACGGACCCGGCGCCGTGGCCCGCCGATGGCCTGCGCGTGCTCGATGCAGGCGCGGCCCCCCCGGCCTGGAACATGGCGATCGACGAGGCGCTGCTGCTGGCCAGCGGGCCACCCACGTTGCGCCTGTACCGCTGGGACCCACCGGGCCTGTCCCTCGGCTGGTTCCAAGACGGCGCGGCGTTCGCCGAGGTGCCGGGACGGCACCGCGTGGTCCGCAGGCGAACCGGCGGTGGCGCGATCTACCACGACGACGAGCTCACCTTCGCGCTCACCCTCGACGCAGAGCTGCTGCCGAAGGACGTGGCGGCGAGCTACGTGCTGCTGCACACCGCGGTGCAGGTGGCGCTGGCAGCCGTCGGCGTACCGACCGAGCTGGTACGCGGCGCGGGGGCGCCGAGCGGCCGCAGCCGCGGGTCCGGCTGGTGCTTTGCCACCGCCGGGCCCCACGACCTGGTGGCGGCGGCGAGCAGGCGCAAGATCGTCGGTTCGGCGCAGCGCCGCGTGCGCGCGCCACGCGCCCGCGTCCTGCACCACGGCTCGATCGTGCTGCACGCGCCGACGGCCACGCCGTTCTGTGGCGCCGTCGCCGACTCGGTCGACCCACACCAGGTCGAGGACCGGCTCCGCAACGAACTCAGCGCGGCGCTGGCAACGGCGCTGCGACTGCGGCCGATGCCGGGCACCCTCACGCCTGCCGAGCAGTCGTCGGCCCGGGACAGGCTCTCGTTCTACGAGGACGCCGGTCGCGTCGCACGCTGACCGTGGCCTGCAAGCGCGATGGCGTCGCGACCTCCGGCCGGCGCACACGGATGCCGGCCGTCGCGGTCAAGCCGACCCCCCGGTTCACTCGAAAAGGAGGCAGGGGGAGCATGATCACGACGTCCGCGGAACTCGAGGAACTGATCGATTCGACGGTCAACATCCCGACGATCCCGTCGACACTTCTCGAGATCAACCGCGTCGTCGCCTCGCCGGAGGGATCGGCCAAGGAAGCGGCCGGCGTCATCGAGAAGGATCCGGCGATCGGCGCCAAGGTGTTGCGCCTGGTGAACAGCTCGATCTACGCGCCGAAGAACCCGGTGTCGTCGATCACGCTGGCCTGCAGCATCCTCGGCCTCAAGGTCATCAAGAACCTGGTCGTGCAGGCTACGGTCATGGAGCAGTTCAAGGACGTCGAGGCCCTGCAAGGCTTCGATCCGACCCAGCTCTGGGACCACAGCTTCAAGGTGGCGGTGGCCGCACGCATGATCGCCGCACGCGCCAAGAACGTCGGCCTCGACCGCGAGGACGCCTACACCTGCGGCCTCGTGCACGACGTCGGCAAGATGGTCCTGCTCGACAGCCGGCCGCAGCAATTCGCCGAGGCGATCGTCTTCGCGCGCAAGAACGGCCTGCCCTTGGCGAAGGCCGAAGCGCAGATGTTCGGCTTCTCGCACGCCCACGTCGGCGGCCTTCTGGCGCAGCGCTGGAAGCTGTCGCCCGATCTGCAGGCAGCGATCATGTACCACCACAGCCCGGCGACCGAGGCCGAGCAGTGGGCCAAGGGCTTCCTCATCGCCGCCGCCAACACCATGGCGCACCGCTCGCTCGATGAGCCCACCGCCTGGCCGGGCGACGTGCTCGGCAACGACTCACTCGCCGCGCTCGGCCTGACCGACGTCGACTGGGAGACGATCGCCGGCGACGTGGCGATGGTGAGCGCCGACCTCTGAGGGTCGACCTCGGCTCGGTGCGCGAACGGGGATGCGCCCCGTCGTCGCGGCTGCCCGACCTTGGCCTCTCGACCTCGGCTGTTCGAGTTCGGCTGTTCCAACTCCGCTCTTCGCACTCGGTTGGGCGTCGGCCGTACGTGCGCGCGGCGCCGAAACCGGCGCCGCGCGCGTGGCCACGGTGCCGAGGGCGATCAGCCCCCGACCGAGCCACGTTCGAGCTCAGTTCTTGCCGAAGGTCAGGGCCACGCCGTTGGACGTGTAGACGGTCACCATGTTCTCGACGACCACGGCCTGGCTGTAGAGCGACAAGCCGACCAGCTCGACGTTGACCGGCACCGTGCCCGGGAGCTGCGCCGTCGGCGGCGTGAACGGCAGCGCCACCGGCAGGTCCATCGTGGTGTACGAGGAGCAGCCGGTGAAGCCGAACGGCGACAGGCTGACGTTGGCGTTGCCGGTGGCCAGCATCAGCGCCGCGGCGGTGGTGTTGGTCGGCACGTTGGTGACGTCCCAGGTGAAGGTCGACCCGATCACCGGCGGTGCGCTGGTGGTCATGGTCAGCGGCGCCGAGGCCGGGCAGCCCGTGCCGTAGGCCGACGCCGACGCGCCGCAGTCGAAGCGGAACGACACATCGTAGCCGCCGGCGGTGTTGGGCTCGAAGCGCACACAGCGACCTTGCAGGTCGAACAGCGCCGAGTCTGCGAAGTACTCGTACACCACCGGGCCGGCGGTCGACACCGGCAACGACGCCGAGATGTCGGTCGCACCAGGATCGGTGACGGTGCCCGTCGCCGCCTTGATCCCGGTCAGCGTGCGGCCGGAGTTGGCGGTGCCACCCGTCGTGTCGTAGTTGACGTCGTAGTAGACGTAGACCGAACCGTCGGCCAGCATCTGGCACTGCACGGTCATCGGCGTCGAGCCGCTGAGACGGTAGATGTTGTGCCAGGTGACCACCGCGCGGTCCGCGAACTGGTTGAAGTAGACGTCATCCGCGCCGACGATGGCCGGGTTGAAGTCGCGCCAGGCGGCGCAGATGCGCGGCGTTGCCTGCGACGAGCCCAAGAACTTGGCGACCGAGTTCGCCCAGTCGTTGTTCGTCTGCGCGCTGTCCAGCCAGATGAAGCCGTTGGCACAGATCGTGATGCTGGTGGTGCTGCCACCCGGGTAGGGGAAGGTGAAGCCCAGCGTCTGAGCCGACACCGAGTCGTCGATCATGTTGAGCGCGGTGCCGAGGTTGGTCTCGTAGCACGGCGGCGCGGCCACGGGCGTGAAGGTGATGTCGTCCCAGTTGCACAGGCCGCCGGTCGAGAACAGGTCGATGTTCGCCACCGCGCGCGGGCCGCTGGCGGCATACGTGCCCTGCGAGATGAGGGCGCCGTTGTAGAAGTTCTTCACCGTGTTCGCGTCCAGGTCGATCTCGACGCGAACCTCGACCCACTGGTCGAACACCAGGGGCTGCGGCGTGTGCGCGCGTAGGTCGTCGACGATCGTCGTGCCGCTGCACTTCAGCTCGGTGGTCCACGAGTAGGGGCCGCCGTGGTTGTAGACGTTGTTGAGGATGAAGTACGCGTCGCCGGCGGCGAGGCTGCCGGTGGCCAGGTACTGCCACGCCGAGACGATCCAGCGGCCGCCGCCGGCGATGCCGATCTGCGGGTGCACTGCGTCGGTCGTGCCCGACACGCGCAACGAGTTGGGGGCGCTGCGCGCCACGGAGTTGTCCGCCGTCCCCGCCGCCGCCGGGGTGTTGTCCCAGCCGAACCAGCCGCCGACGTTGTCGAGGACGGTGGCGGCGGTGTAGGTCTCGAACGCGTCGCCGCGCCAGGCCAGCGAGACGTCGTCCCAGTTGCAGGTGCCGCCGGTCGAGAACAGGTCGACGTTGGCAACCGCCAACGGCCCCGACGCAGCGTAGACGCCGGACGAGATCAGGGCGCCGTTGTAGTACTGAGCGATGGTGTTGGTATCGAGATCGATGTCGACGCGAACCTCCACCCACTGGTCGAATACGAGCGGCTGCGGCGTGTGCGCGCGCAGGTCGTCGACGATCGTCGTGCCGCTCGCCTTCAGCTCCACGGTCCAGCTGTAGGGGCCGCCGTGGTTGTAGACGTTGTTCAGGATGAAGTAGACGTCACCGCCGGCGAGCCCGCCCGCAGGGATGTAGTTCCAGGCGGTGAAGCGCCACTTGCCGGCGGTCGCGCCGAGCTGCGGATGGACGGCGTCGGTCGTCCCGCTGACCAGCAAGGAGTTGGGGAAGCTGCGGGAGCGGCTACCGTCGACCGAGGCGGCCGCCGCCGGGGTGTTGTCCCAGCCGAACCAGCCGCCGACGTTGTCGAGCGCTTGGTTGGCTGTGTAGGTCTCGAAGTTGTCAGTCCATTGCGCCGCCGCTGGGGCGGCACAAGCCAGCAGGGTTGCGGCGAGGAGCGTCGCTTGCTTCATGGCGATGAGGTGTGGTGTGAGAGACATGGCGGAGGGACGTGGAAAAGAGGCTCCGGTGCTCAACCCGCCGAACGCTGATCCCCGGACCGCCCCCACTATGCGCCCCCGCCGCCGACGCGGGGGTGACAGCTTCTCGGAACATGCACTTTGTTTTCACCGAGTGATTGCGCAGAGACGGATTGAGCGGTCACTCCCACATCGCACGCACCGATTGGAAGGTTGGGAGCCGCGTGGTAGCTCATGTCCGCAGCTGCTGCCGTACACACGGTGACAAGGCGGCTAGTGAAGCCACCCTCGAGCCAGGGTACGATCCGCTTTGGGCCAGGGATACGCGACTTCCGGAGCGGCGTGCGCTAGGGATCGTCTCGTGCAACCGCAAGTCGAGTTCCTCCTCGCACGTCCCGGGCTGGATCCGGACCTGCGCGTGATCGTGTGCGCCCAAGCGGCGGCGTGCTGCGGCGACTGGCCGCGGTTCGAACGCGTACTCGCGGCGGCGCGCGACCGCGGCTGCTGCCGCGACAGCGTCGCAGAAGGTCTGCTGCAGGGCGTCCTCTTCTACGGCTTTCCCCGTTCGATCACCGCGTTCGAGGCGCTGAACTCGGCGTGGCCGAGCGAGCACCCGCCGCAGGGGGGCACCCTGCCGGAGGCCGATCAACCGGCCGCCGGGCGCGCCCTCTTCGACGCGATCTACGGCAAGAACGCGGTCGCGGTCGCCGACATGCTCGCGCGTGGCCACGGTGAGCTACGGGCCTTCGTGCTCGACGTCGCCTACGGCCGCATCCTCACTCGACCAGCGCTACCGCCGCGGACACGCGAGATCGTCGCCACGGCCGTGCTGGCGGCGATGCAACAGACGCCGCAGATGGTGGCGCACGGACGCGGCGCCCTGCACTTCGGTGCCACGGCGAACGAACTGCGCGAGGCGCTCTACACCTGTTTGGCACCCGACGTCGCGTCGGTCGACGCCTGCGTGGCGAAGATCACGCGCGCGGTGCGTCCCGAGCGCTGAGCCGGGCCGCGCCACGAAACCGGCGTCGCTGGCCTCCTTGCTCGGCGTTGCTGGCGGTCGCCCTTGCGACCGCGAGCCCCCCGGGCTCAGACCTGCGAGCCGATGTGCTTCTCGACGAGCTCGATCAGCTCGTCCGGCTCGAACGGCTTGCGGAAGTAGTCGGCGGCGCCCATCTCCGTGCTCTTCTGGTGGCCGCGAGTGTGCTCGCGCGCGGTGAAGATGATGACGGGAATGGCCGCGGTCTCCGGATCACGCTTGAGACGGGTGAGCGTCTCCCAGCCGTCGATCCCCGGCATCATGATGTCGAGGAGGATCAGGTCCGGACGCAATTCACGGGCCTTCGAGATCCCGGCTTCGCCGTTTGTCGCAGACTCGACACGGAAACCCGCCGCCTCCAACACCATCTGGGTGGAGACGATGATGAGTTTCTCGTCCTCGATGATCAGTATCGTCCGCTCCATGGCCCTGCTCGTGGTTGTCGTTCAGCCCTCGTCCCCAGATCGACCAGTGGAGCCACATTTCCGAAGGGAGAAAGCGAACTTCGCTCCCGATCCGAGTTCGCTGGTCACTTCGATCCGGCTGCCGTGAGCCGCCACGATGCCCTGCGCCACGAACAGGCCGAGGCCGGCGCCGCCATGATGTCGGGTCAACGGGTCCTCGACCTGGAAGAACCGCTCGAAGATGCGCCGGTGGTAGCGGGGGTCGATGCCGATGCCGCTGTCTTCGACACCGATCGAGACCTCGCTGTCCTCGATCGAGGCGAACACCCGGACTCTGCCGCCGGCCGGCGTGAACTTCACCGCGTTCTCCACCAGCGCCTGCAGCGCCCGGCGCAAGTCGCTGCGGTCGGCCTGCACGGCCACTGCGGTCTCGGGAAGGTCGAGACTGACTTCGAGAGTCTTGTCGCGCGCCGGTTGCAGCAACGGCGTCACCGAGGCGCGCACCAGCTCGAGGACGTCGAAGGTCTGCAGGTCGCGGCCGTACTCCTGGCTCTCGAGGAAGCCGAGGTTCACCAACTTGTCGATCTGATGCTCCAGTCGGATCGACTGTTCGCGGATCGACTCGGCGACTTCGCGCTGGCGCGGCTCGAGTGCACCCAAGCGGCCCTTGGCCAGCATGGTCGAGAAGGTCTTGATGCCGGTCAACGGCGTGCGTAGCTCGTGCGCGACGATCGACAGGTACTGGTTCCGCAGCTGGTCGGTCTTGTAGTTGGCGGTGACGTCCTCCAGGATCGACATCACGCCGGCTGCGCGTCCGTGCGCGTCTCGCACCACGTCGGTCTGCAGGCGGATGTAGAGGAGGTCGCGCTCGCTGTGGTGGATCTCCACCACCTTCGTGCTGCTGCCGCGGTCGCCCGCGGCCTCGTGGTGCGCGATCACCGCGTCCATCAGCTCGCCGCGCCCGCACAACTGGGCCAGCGGCCGGCCGATCGAGGCCACCGAGCCGAGGCCGGAAAGGTGGGCTGCCGCCGGATTCAAGAGGGCGAGATTGCCCTCCGCGTCGGCGAAGACGACCCCGTTCATGACGTCGGCGAACCCGGTCATCCCGTCACCCTGGGCGGCCGACCCAACTGACTACGGTGAGTCTTCGGGTCAGCCGGGACGCTCAGGTGCTCTGCTTGATGGCGTCGAGAGCCGCGTCCTCGGTGGGGAAGATCGCGAGGTGCTTCGAGATGCGCATGATCTCGAAGATCTTGATGATGAACGGCTTGATGTGGCAGAGATACAGCTTCGCGTTGCGCGAAGTGATCACGTTGTTCGCCACGATGATGAGGCCCACACCGCAAGAGTCGATGATCTTGACGTTGTCGAGGTTGAGCACGAAGTGCGTGATCCCCTCGTCGATCTTGGTGTTGATGGTCTCCTTCAACGCCTCCTTGAGCGAGTCCGTAACGTAGAAGTTCAGACTGCGGTCATTGAAGGAGATGATGACCGTCTTGTCCTCGTTGAGGACGGTGACGGACAAGCCTTGGCTCTTCTGGCCAGCGATCTCCATGTTCGTTTCCCTTCCCGATTCTCGGCTGGTGCCTTTTCAAATGCGGCAATGCGGAGATCGACCGGCGGGCGTGGGCAGGTTGAGCATTTGATCGGGAATCGAGGACGGACCTGGGACGCAGACTCCCGTGGCATCGGCGCCAACACCGTCCGGACCGAGCCTGCGGCCGCCGGCCTCAGCGCCGCCAGCGGCGCGATGCTGCAGCGCGACCGGCTTGGCGCAGCCAGCGCTTGCGCTTCCTCAGTCCGAGCTGGTTCGCCTTGTTGGCAACGCTCTTCACCGAACGGCCGATCGCCTGCGCCACGTCGAGGTTGTCGCTGGTCGGATACAGCTCACGCAGGCGGGCGACATCCTGCGCCGTCCAGCGCGGCACGCTCGTGGATTGCCGGAGGCGCACGGCGTGGCGACGGTCCTTGCGCAAGCACAGCCGTTGCGCCTGCGCCTCGATGTCCTTGCTCGGACGCCCGAGCCGCACCTCGAGCGCCGCGGCGCTGCGAGTGCCGTACACCCGTTTGAGCAGCGCCCGCTCGGCCGAGGTCCAGACGCGCGGCCGACACTGCCGGCGCAGCAGGCGCACGCGCTCGCGCAGGTCGGCCAGGGTGCGCTGTAGGGCCAGCGCCAGCTCGGCGTCGGCGACCACGCCGTAGCCGACCCGCAAGCGCTCGTCGTCCTCGGCGAGCCACGGCCGGCGCTTGCGGCGGCCCGCGAACATCACCTGCGCGCGCGCCAGCACGCTGGCTTCCGACCGCCGCAGGCGCCGGGCGACGTCGGCGAGGACGCGCTGGCCGAAGGCGCGGCGCAAGAAGTCGAGTTCGGGGGCCGACCAAGCTCCCGTACGCAACGCCACGGTCAGTCCCGTCCTCCAGGGGCGCCCGGAGCCCGGTCCGCATCGAGGAAGCGCGCGAAGCGTCGCCGGCACTCCTCACGTGCCAGACGCCGGACTTCGGCCGCCGACCCGGCCGCGAGGGCTCGATCCACCAGTGCGCGGCACTCGTCGATCGAGAAGGTGCGGACCATCAGCTTGACGCGCGGCAAGAACACCGGCGCCATCGACAGCTCGCGGAAGCCCATTCCGAGCAGCAGCGGGGTGTAGTAGTGGTCGCCAGCGATCTCGCCGCAGATCGACGCCGGCTTGCCGCCGGCGTTCGCCGCCTCAGCGATCCGCGCCAGCACGCGCAGCACTCCCGGGTGACACGGGTCGTACATCTCGGCCACGCGCGGGTTGTCGCGGTCCACCGCCAGCATGTACTGCACCAGGTCGTTGCTCCCGACGGAGACGAAGTCGACCAGGGGCAGGACCGCGGGGAGGATCTCGACCAGGGCAGGGATCTCGATCATGACCCCGATCTCGGCGTCCTCGGCGTGCGGCTCCGAAGCGTCGGCGAGGTCCTTCTGCACTTGACGCACGGTGGCCACCGCCCGCTGCACCTCCTCGACCGTGGTGACCATCGGGAAGAGGATGCGGGCGCGCGCACCCGCGGCGGCGCGCAGGATCGCCCGCACCTGGGTGAAGAAGATGTCGGGCCAGCCCAAGCTGATGCGCAGCCCGCGCCAACCGAGGACCGGGTTGCGCTCCTCGGGGGTCCGGAAGTAGCGCAGCGGCTTGTCGCCGCCGATGTCGAGCGTCCGGAAGGTCGTGGTGCGGCTCGGACCGGCGGCCTCGACCGCAGTCCGATACATCCTCAGCTGCTCCTCCTCGTTGGGGAACTTCAGCCGCTCCATGAACGCGAACTCGGTGCGGAACAGCCCGATGCCGGCCACCACGTTCTCCCGCAAGTGGTCGAGCTCGCGCACACCCTCGACGTTGACGTAGAGCTGCACCACCGCGCCGTCGGAGGTGATGGCATCGGCCTGACGCAGGTCGTCGAGTCGCTGCTCGACCGCCTGCCGCTCGGCCACCATCTGCTGGGCGCGCTGCAGCTCCTCGGGGCCAGGCCGCAGGAGAACGCTGCCGGAGTCGCCGTCGACGACCACGAGGTCGCCGGTCTTCGCCTTGACCAAGACGGCCTCGACGCCGGCCACGGACGGGATCCCGAGCGAGCGAGCCAGGATGGCGCCGTGCGAGTACTTGCCGCCGCGCGCAGTGACGATCCCGCGCAGATGGCGCCGGTCGAGGATGCCGGCGTCGGTGGGCAGGAACTCGTCGGCAGCGAACACGAAGTCCTGCCCCTTGGCGGTGAAGACCGAGCGCTCGCGCGCCAGCAACGCCGTGAGGAGCTGCCGGCCGACGTCGCGGATGTCGGCGGCGCGCTCGCGCATCACCGCGTCCTCCATGCGCTCGAACACCTGCTCGTAGCGCGCGATCACCGTCTGCAGCGCGGTCTCGGCGTTGCTGCGCGACGCCTCGATCTCGCGCACCAGGTCGCCCTTGAACGTCTTGTCGTGCAGCAGGGACAGCTCGACGTCGTAGATCTTGGCGTCGTGGTCCGACAGCGTGGTGGACAGCTCGTGGCGCAGGAACAGGATCGACCGCGACGCCGAGTCGATGGCATCCTCGAGGCGGCGGATCTCGGGCTGGACCTCTTCGTCACCCTCCAGCCGGCGCGAGGGGATGAAATCGAAGTCGGTGTGGAAGTGCACGATCCGGGCGATCGCGATGCCCGGAGCAGCTGCCACCCCCTTCAGTTCGCGGCTCATGGATCGCACACCTAGGATGGGGATGGCTGGGTCGCCCGGAGGCACGGTGCTGAAGGCGGCGGCAACTGGCGCCGACGACGAGCGCCCGACCGGGCGCGCTGCCAGCGGCGATGGCAAGGCCGCGTGCTGCCGCTGCCGACGCCGTTCAGGAGGCGGGCTGCGAATGCCGATGATTCCGACACGACCGTGAGAGGGTATCGCACCACGACATGAGCCGGAAGCCTGGAAAGAACGACGTCCGCGAGCTCGACGAGCTGCCCCTGTTCCGCGAGCCGACGGCCGCCACCTCGGCTCCGGCAGCTTCGGAGCCCGAGGAGGAGATGGAGTTCGCCGAACTCGACGACGCACTCGACTCGCTCGAAGACCTGCCCGAGGAAGCCATCCGTCCCACCGCCCGCGTGCGCCCCGACCAGGCGGTCGGCCGGCAGCCGGCAGCGGTGCACGGCGCCTGGATCGGCCTCGGCATCACGATCTTCCTGCTCGGGATCCTGATGGCGGTCGCCACCGCCTCCCGCCCGCCGGCGCTGGCGCAACTGCTGGACGCGGTGACGCGCATGGGGCTGACTCCGACCCTGCTCCTCGGCTTCGGCATCGCCACCTGGGGTGTGGGCATCGTCCTCGGCCGCCAGCAGCGCAACGGCGACATGCTGTTCGAGATCGCCACCAGCCTGCACGAGGTACTGGCGGTCGCCGACCAGGTCGACGCCACCACGCAGGCACTGCACGAGGCCGACGCCACGCGCGCCGCGACCGCGATGTCCGGCGACGAGATCGGCCAGGTCTTGTTCGCGCTGCAACGGCACGAGGAGAAGCTCAACAACCTGACCAAGGCGACCAAGACCTTCGGCAAGCCGCTGGTCGAGATGACCAGCCAGCTCGCCGACGTCGCGGCGCAGGTGGCCAACAGCCAAACCAACGTGCAGGCCGTGCGCGTCGCCACCGAGGGCGGCATGAACCGCATCGAGGAGATCCTGCGCAAGCAGAGCGAGTCCGGCAGCTCGGCCGGAGACGGTCTGCAGCGCGCCCTGGCCGACGCCATGACGGAGGTGCAGAGCAAGCTCGATGCCGCCCTCGGCCACGGCGGCCCGGACGCCCTGCAGAAGCACCTGACGGCCTTCGCCCACGACGTCGACAAGAAGCTCGCCGCCAGCAACCAGAAGGTGTGCGCCGACCTCGGCAAGGAACTCGCCGGACGCATCGCCGAGCTCGGCAAGGGTGGCCGGGCCGCATCCGTCGACCTGTCGCCGATCCAGGACGCGCTCGCCGCGTTGCGTCGCGAGATCACCAGCCTCGGCGGCAGCACCCCGAGCGGTCGCGACAAGAGCGGCGAATCCACGCCGCCACCGCCGGCCAAGACCGGGGGCACCGCCGGCGACGAACCGCCGGCGAGCGGCCTGGCCCAGTCGATCGCGGGCGAGCGCTCGGCGAAGGGGACCAACGTGCTCGGCGCGATCGCCAAGCTCAAGAAGATGCGCAGCTGATCCGGCGCGGCCGCCTACCAGGGTCGCTCGAATCGCGATCCCGTCCCGATCAGCGGTCGTCGAGGCGCAGGGGCACGTGATAGGTCTGCTGCTGCAGCACCTCGACGGTGTCCTCGACCGGTGTGCCGAGGATGCCGACCCGGTACTCGCCGCGCGAGCAGGAGTGGAACACGCAACGCCCGTCGGCATCGGTTCGCCCGACGTCGACCGAGAACCCGTCGCGTCCGAGCTCGACCATGCGACCGCTCACCGGCTGCCCGCCGGCGTCGACCACCTGCACGACGACGTCGACGCCGCGGGTGAGGGTGATGGGTAGCGGGTCGCGGCGCAGGAGGTCGGCCGGCAGCCGCACCGCCACTTCCTGGGGTGCGAACCCCGGCGCCAGCACGACCAGGGTCGTGGCCCGAGACGACACCCCGGACAACTCGAATCGCCCGCGCAGATCGGCGCGCACGCCGAACAGATCGTCACCGCGCACCCGCGATGCCTCGCTCACCACCAACGCGTCCGCCTCGCTCCCGAGCAGCACCTGCGCTGCAGGCACCTGGCGTCCGGCCTCGTCGAGCACGACGCCGCGCACACGCGCACCGGGCTCCAGCCGGCAGACCCCGAGGTCGACGGCCGCGCCTTCCCGCACTGAACGCTCGACCACGAAGGGCGCGTAGCCGGAGCAGCGCAGCGCCAGACTCCAGTCGCCGATCGGCAAGCGGTCGAAGTCGAGCTTGCCGTCGTGCAGGTCGACCCAGTGCGTGCTGCGCCCGGACCGCGCCACGTCGCGCCGCACCACACCTGCTGGCGCCAGGGTCAGCAGGGCGCCGCGCAGGGTCTGGCCGGACAACCCCTGAACGCGCGCGATCAGGCGGCCGTGCGGCGGCAGGGGTAGCACGATCTCGACGTCGACGCCCTCGGCCGGAACCTGTCGCGTCTCCTGCAGGCGCCAACCCGGTGCGAAGGCGCGCACCACGACCTCGCCACGCGGAGCATCGAGCGCGAAGCGGCCGGCGGCGTCGCTGTTGACGGCGATCCCGGCGGCCCCGTCGATGCTCACCAGAGCGCCCTCGACCGGCCGGCGCTGTCCGTCGAGCACCACCCCCTCGAGGATCCGTCCGGGCGGCAAGGTCAGCAGAACGGGCTTGGGGTCGCGGGCGGGCTCCACCTGCACCAGCGTGCTCCGCTCGCTCAGCGTGCCGTAGCGCACGAAGAGCTCGTGCTCGCCCGGCGGCACTCCGTGCAGGATGAACGATCCGTCCGGCCCCGTGGTCGCCCAACCGCGCATGGGTCCCTCGGTGGCCAGGTGCACGATCGCGGCCGGCAGCGGCTGGCCGTCCCGAACCACCTGACCGAGGATGCGACTGGGCGGGTGCAAGGTCACCGTCTGCTGCACGCCGCTGGCATCGCGCGGCAAGCGCTGCGTCAGGGTGGCGTAGCGCGGGTGCTCGAAGGTCAACTCGAGCGCGGCATTGCTGGCGACGTGCAAGTGGTAGCCGCCCTCGGCGTCGGTCACCGCGGCAGGCTCGCGCAGGAGGTCGATCCCCGGCATCCGCTCGGAATCGACATAGACCTCGGCGCCGGCGATCGGCTTGCCGGATGGATCGGCCACGTCGCCGACCAAGAGGAGCGTCGGCGCCACGGTCAGGGTGGTCGCCGTGTCCGCGCCCACCTCGATCTGCACCCTACGACTCGACGAACGCTCGAAGCACACGGACCGATCGAGGAGCACCAGGCTCGCCGGCCCCACCGACAGGGTGCCCGGAAACTCGAACCGGCCACCCGTGTCGGCACGGGTGCGCGCGCGCTCGCCGGCTTCGGTGACCAACAGCAGTTCGGCGCTCGTCGACTCGCCGCCGGCCAAGCGCCCGCGCACCGGGGCCCGCGGCACCAGCCGCACGTCGAGATCGGCAGGCAGGCGCGGATCGACGTCGAGCATGCGCACGGCGGTGGAACGCTCGGGATGCGCGACCTCGACCCGGTGCATCCCGGGTCCGAGCCCGAGGAGTCGGAAGCTGCCGTCGGGGGCGACCACCGCCGTGTGCGGCACGCCGTGGCGGCGGGCACCTTCGCCGCGCTGCAACGTGGCACGCACCGAGGCGCCGGCGGCCGGCACCGTGGCCTGCTCGTCGAGCCAGACGTGCCCGAGGACCGCCAGCGCCGCCTCGTGGAACTGCAACCGCAGCGGCTCGCTGCTGCCGACGACGATGCCGGTGCGCACGGCCGGGCGGTACATCGCCGTACGCGCCGACAACGTGACCAACCCCGGGTAGACCTCGGTGAAGCGGAAGGCGCCGTCCGCTCCCGTCCGCGTGACGCGCGACAGCCGATCGTCCTCGGCTTCGAGCACCACCTCGCAGCCCTCCACCGGTGCGAAGTACTCGCTGACGTAGCCCCGAACTTCGTACGCGTCGGCCAAGCGCAACACGAGCTCGCGGCGCGCGTCGACGACCGGCACCAGCATCGAGATGAAGCCCGGCATGCGCGCCCCCACCGCGAGGTCGGGACCCCGCGCGACGTCGAACGCGAACGTACCCTCGCGGCCGGTGTGGAAGACCGCGGCGGGATCTGGCGGCGGTAGGACCGGCTCTGCACCAGCCAGATGGAAGAGGGCGACGTCGGCGCCTTCGGCCGGGCTGCCGTCCGGCGCCAGCACCCGCCCACGCACGCGCAGGTGCGGCGCCAGCTCGGCCGGGGCTTCGCCCTTCGCCCGGAGCGGCCCGGCGCCGCTGCCGGTAGGCACTTCGCGGTCGCCGTCCGTCCGCCGCAGCCACGACCCCCACACGGCCAGCGAGGCCAGCAAGACGGCGACGAGTCCGAGCAACCACCAACGCACGGCACCGCGCTGGTCGGCGGGTTCCACCACCGGTGCGGCCGGCGGTCGGCGCCTGGACTTCGATCCACCCATCACAGCCATGGCTCGAACTGAGCGTGGACCTGCAACCAAGCCGCCGCACGCCGCGCATCGCCGCTGGCGGCGATGCGCAGGCGGTCGAGCACGCGGCGCCCCAGCAAGTCTCGGTGCGGGGCGCGCTGAACCGCGACGATGGCGGCATCCTTGGCGTCGTCGAACGCGCCCTCGGCGATGCAACACTCCAGGCGCGCCATGTAGGCCTCGGGGTCGTCGAGCGCCTGCTTGACCCAGGCCTCGACGAACGGGCGCGCCGACCTGGGCGACAAGATCAGGCGCACGCGTGCGCGGAGCTCGGCAGCCACACCCGGATCCCCGGCCCCGTCGGCGTCGTCGGCCGCCGACTCGAGCATCGGCCGCAGCGCTGCCACCACCGCGCGCGCGGGGTCGAGCGCCAGCAGGTCGAGGCATGCCAGCGGACGCAGCTCGGCCGCGAGCAGGCTGCGGTCGGCGGCGTTGCCACGTTGCAGCAGCTCGAACACGTAGTTCCAGGACTGCAAGGGCGCACGCGCATCGACTTCCTCGGCCAGCCGGCGGCGGGCCGACCGCAACGCATCCGACGTCCGCCCGACACCGCGCCGAAGCGCCTGCTCCGCGACCTCCGCCAGTTCGCCCTCGAGCCCCGACCACCGCACCCCGTCCGTGGCGACTTCGCCGGCTGCAAGCCTCTCCAGCGCGGCGATCAACAGGCGTCCGCGGCGCGCGCGGGCCAAGGGCAAGCGCATCGCCTGAGACGTTGCCGGGCGCACGTCACCGAACATGGCGCCGAGCAACTCGAGCACGATCCTGGTGCCGCCGGGTGGGCCGCCGCGCGCGAGTGCCTCGAGATCCTGTACGGCCGTCTCCGTGTCACGCGAGAGCGCCAGCTCGAGCAGCGCCCCGAGCACGCGCGGCGCGTAGGCGCCGGGCCGGAACAGCGACGCCACCTGGAGGTCGGCGCGCGCCTGCGCGACGTCGCCGACCGGCGCGGTGAGACATGCGATCGCCCGCGCCAAGAACAGGCGGTACAAACGGACCTGGTCGAGGGGCTGCGTCGTCGCAAGATCGCGCAGGCTCTGCTTGATGCGCTCGTCGAGCATCTGCTTCGCCCGCAGGCCGTGGCCAGCGAGCAACTCGGCCTCGGCCTCCGGTAGGCCCCGCGCCTCGTAGGCGGCTCGCAGCGCCCCGGCGCCCGGCTGCTCCGGCGCGAGACTGCGCGCGCGTTCGATGGCCGCGTGCACCGCCGCCGACGGCGCGACGTCGTGGCCCACCCCAGCCAACACCGCCAGGAGGTCGTCCGGGCCACTCAGCTGACCGGGGTCGTCGGCGAGAGTGCGGATCGCCTCGCCGATCAGGCTCTGGTAGCTGGCGAGCCGATTGTTGCTCATGTCGATCGCACGCATCGTGATCGCGTAGATCGAGGTCAGCCCCAGCAAGCCGGCCACCGCCACCGCCGCCGCCAGGCCCGGACGCCGGCGCACGCGCCGCCACAGCCGCAGAGCCAGAGGTTGCCGACGCACGTACACCGGCTCGCCGTCGGCCACGCGCCGCAGGTCGCGCGCGAGGGTCTCACCGTCGGCGTAGCGATCGACCGCGTCCTTGTGCAACAGCTTGCCGACGATCGCCGCGAGGTCCGGAGGCACGTCGGGACGCACGCTGCGCAGGTTGCGCGGATCCTGATTGAGCAGGGCGTCGAGCACCGCCTCGGGCGTCTCGGCGCGGAACGGCAGCTGCCCGGACACGGCCTCGTACACGGTGACGCCCAACGAGTAGAGGTCGCTCGCCGGAGTCAGGTGTTCGGAGCGCGCCTGCTCGGGGGACGCGTACTGCAGGGTGCCGAGGAAGCCACCGCGACCGCTACTGCGGATGCTGGCCTCACCGAGCACCCGCGACAGGCCGAAGTCGGCCAGTGCCAACGTGCCGTCGCGGTGCACCAGCAAGTTGGCCGGCTTGACGTCGCGGTGCAGGATGCGGCGGCGATGCGCGTGCGCCAGCGCGTCGGCCACGCCAGCGAACCGACGCGCCGCCTCGCGTGGCGAGAACAGCATGCGCCCCTCGCGACGCGCTCGCGCGATGTGCTGGTCGAGGCTGACGCCGTCGATCTTCTCCATGGTGAAGAAGAGCAGGCCGCCGGCCTCGCCGAAGTCGTAGATCGGCACGATGTGCTGGTGGTGCAGCGCGGCGGTGGCGCGCGCCTCCACCCGGAAGCGCCGGCGCATGGTCGGGTCGGCCGACAGCGAGGGCGCCAGCACCTTGAGGGCGACCTCGCGTTCCAGGCTCTCCTGGAACGCTCCGTACACCGTTCCCATTCCGCCGCGACCGAGCAGCGACGTCACCCGGTAGTCGCCGATGCGCTCGGGCACGCCGGCCCCGCCGACGATCGCGTCCACGAAGTCGAGCGCGTTGAGACGGCGAAACAGGTCGTCGTTCTGCGTCTCGTCGAACTCGGGATCGCTCGCTCGGTGCGGGCCGCTGCCTCCACGCGCGAGGTGCTCCGCCACGCGGCGGTCGACGGCATCGAATTCGTCGGCAGGCTCGGTCACGGCTCGGGCGGCTGGGCTCGGTCGAGCGACAGGCTAGAGATCGAGTTCTTCGGCCAAACGGCGGAGCGCCCGACCGAGCAGCAAGTTGATGGCATTTTCCGTCCTGCCCATACGCTCGCCCACCTCGCGTGCCGAAAGCCCCTCGATGCGGGTGAGGAGGATCACCTCGCGGTGGTCGGGCGAGAGCTTCTGCAGCGCCTCTTCGAGCAAGGCCAAGCGATCTTTGCGATCGGCCGCGGTCACCGGGCCGGTGCGCGCGTCGTGCACCGCGAAGTCGGTCCGGATCGCCCGCTCCTTGCTGGGATCGCGCGCCGCCACCCCGACCTGGTCGCGCAACACACGCGCCACCTTGCGCTTGGCCAGAACGACGAGCCAGGCGCCGGCGTTGCGCGGGTCGTCGAGAGTGTGCCAACTGTTCATCGCCTCGATGGCGACCTCCTGCAGGATGTCCTCCGGATCGAGCCGAGTGCGGAGATCCGGACCCATGCGAAGGTAGATCACCGAGAGCAACCGCTCGCGGTGACGCTCGAACTCGACTTCGGCGCTTTGGGCCTCCACGGCGAGAGTTGCTGAAGACGCGAGGATTCCAGGGTCCGGCGTGCGGCGCAGCCGGCGTGTGACGGGCGTGGACGGAGCGACTGTAGGGCCTGCGCGCGCTGCCCGCACTGTGACATTCCTGTAGAGCGGAACCCGCCGGCACTCAGCGTCCGGTGGCACCGCGCCCTCCCCCGCGCGCACCGCCTGCCGCACCCCGGCTCACCGCGTCCCCCATCGGCTAAGGTAGAGCCGTGGCTGGCCTTGCACGCGACGATGGCAGCCGGTGGACCGGCCGCCGCATCCTCGCGGCTGCCGCAGCCGGCGTTCTGTTCTGCGCATCGAGCGTGCGCGGGCAGGCGTCCAGGCAGGAGCCGGGGCGCGTGGTCGAAGGAGCCTATTGGCTGCGGCACCAGACCGACGGCCCCGGACGCCTGGCCCGGCTGCACGCCCTCCGCGCGCACGTCCTCGCCGGCGAGCGCGACCGGGCCGAGGCGGTGCTGGCCGAGCTGCAGGAGCAGGCGACGGCCGAGCAGGTCGAACTGCGCGCTCGCCTCGTCGCCTGCGGCGCGCGCGTCCGCTTCGCCTTCTGGTTGACCAGCGCCATCACCGTGTCGGCTCCGCCGGCGATGGGCGCCGACGACCTCGCGTGTCTACCTGGCGTGCTCGAGGTCGTCCCCGTCGCCGCCGCGGGCGAACACCTGCGCGACGCCACCGGCGACCGCTTCACCAACGCCGACCTCGTCCAGCAGGACCCACGCTACTCCGGTCGCGGCACCGCGGTCGGCATCGTCGACAGCGGCATCGCCCGCGACTACGCCAGCACGGGAGTGCCGCACCGCGCCTTCCGCCAACGCGGCGGCAGCGGCCACCGCCTGGTCGGCGCCTACGGCATCGCCGCCAACGGCACCACGCCGCCACCGCCCGACGACTACGACGGGCACGGGACCGCGGTGGCCAGCATCGCCGTCGGCGTCGACTGGAACGCGCCGCCGCTCTCCGACGACGGCTTCGCCTACGGCGCCGACCTGGTGAGCTACCGGGTCGTCGACCCGACCGGCATCGTCCCCGACGACGCACTGACCGCCGCCTTCCAGCAGATCGCCCTCGACCGCGTGCGGCACGACGTGCGCGTGGTGAACTGCAGCCTGGCCGGACAGCCCGATCCGACGCACCCGCAGCAGATCGCCCTCGATCTCTTGGGCTATTTCACCGACGTGCTCGTGGTGACGTCGAGCGGCAACGACGGGACCTTCCCACACTCCTCGGCCCGCAGCCACAGCAACTGCAGCGGCCTCGCCGTGGGCTCCGTCTCCAATGAGCAACGCCAGGTCGATCCGACATCCACGTGGGGGCCGCTGCCGAACGACGGCGAGCGCTTCTGGCCCGATCTGGTGGCGCTCGGCCAGCTGTTCGCGGCCAAGCACGACGACGAGAACGCGGTGCGCTGGGTCGTGGGCACGAGCTTCGCGGCGCCGCAGGTGGCCGGCACCGCGGCAATGCTGCGTGGAGTCGATCCGACCCTCTCGGCGCTCGACACCAAGGCGGCGATCCTGCACGGCGTCGAAGACATCGCCGCGGCCAACCCGAGCTACGGTCGGTTCCGCTACGGCCTGGGCATGCTGCGGACCGACCTGGCCGTAGCGGCACTCGAACACGATCGCCTGTTGCGCGGCAGTCTGGCCCAGAACGGCGCCAGCGAGCAGAACTACACCTTCGATCTGCTGGCCGGCCGCCGCTACGCGGCGACGCTGGTGTGGCCCCGCACCTCGCCCGGCAATCAGGTCGACTGGGACAACCTCGACCTCTACGTCTTCGCTCCCGACGGCCGGCTCCGCGTCGCGTCCGAAACGCCACGCAACCTGTACGAGAAGGTCGTGTTCGAGGCGCGGCAGAGCGGGCGCTACCGCCTGCAGGTGGTGGCGACGCGCTTCACCACGCCGCCTCCCTACGACGTGCCGTTCGCGCTGATCGTCGGCGACGACCGTAGCGGTGGCGTGCAGCCGGGCAGCTTCCTGACCTTGGGACCAGGCTGTCTGGGCAGCGGTGAGAACCCGGCCTTCGGCATCGTGGTGCCGCCGGTGGCGCACACCCAGTTCGGCAACGACAACACGCGCGTGCCGCTCGCCGAGGAGCCGGTACGCGTGCAGCAGGTGGTCGAGCACGGCTGGCTCGGCGGCCAGGCCCCGTTCACCCTGCATCGCCTCGGCTTCCGGCGCGACTCGGGCGAGGCCTACTCGCCGAACGCGCGCGTCGACCTCGACGTCACGCTGGCATTCACCAGCTTCGCGGCGAATCAGATGCAGCCGTCCTTCGCCGCCAACGCCAACCTCGGCCCGCCGACGCGCGTCCGCAGCGGCGCCATGAGCCTGCCCGGCCTCAACCGGCGCAGCGACCTGTCGGCGTTCGACTACGTGCTGGCCCTCGACGTGCCGTTCACCGTCAACACCGCTCCCGGGCGCAACCTGCTCGTCGACATCGACACGCACGGCAACGACCACGGCAACCGCGCCTTCGGCTTGTGGTTCGACGCGGTCACCGACGGGTCGGTCGGGCGCGTGTACCAATTCCGCCACGGCGGACCGGTGATCCGCGAGCCGACCGCCATGGTCATGAGCCTCATGGCCGATGGCCTGACCCCGGCCATGCCTCTCCTCGATCCGGTCGGCGACGCGCGCCCGGGCCGCGCCATGTCGCTGGCGGTGCGCGGCGTCGTTCCCGACGGCGCCTGCGTCCTGGTCTACGGGCTCTCGCGCACGAGTTGGAACGGCGTGGCGCTGCCCCTCGATCTGGCGCCGCTCGGCGCCTTCGGCTGCAAGGTCTACACCGACTGGTTCGTACAGACTCCGCTGGGAGCGGACCGCGCTGGCCAGCAACGCGTCGACCTGGTGGTGCCGGCGTCCGCCGAGGTGTCCGGGACCGTCTTGCACACCCAGTTGTTCGTGGCCGACCCGGCCGCCAACCCCATGGGAGTGAGCGTGAGTGGCGGAGGGCGCATCGTCGTCGGCGGCTGACGCGGCGTTCGAACAACGAGTCGGATTTCTGAGACCATTCGACCGCTTGGGGACAGACCCCGACAGCGACCGCCTCTCCCCAACGGAATCCACGACCCTCCAGCATGACAACCTTGCGATCGTTCACCCTCTGCGTCCTGGCAGGTCTCGCCACCGGATCGGCCTCGGCCCAGGTCCACGGCTCGTACCCGTGGCCGGCGTCAGCGTCTGCCGACACCTTCCGCCATGTCGCCTGCGGCCGTTTGATCCGGGGCTATCCCGGCCGAGTGCTCGTGATCTCGCGCAACGACCGGATGTATCTGGCGCCCGATCCGACCGCGGCTTTCGCGCTCGACGACGTGACCCCGGCCGGCCTGACGATCCGCGCCGTCGCCACGCTCGAGGCCGACGCCCCCGCCGTGGAGGCCGTGGCCACCATCACGCAGGCCGGCCTGCAGGTGTTCCAGGACGACGCTTCGACCGACATCGCGATGGAGGCAGCGTCCAACACGCTCGCCGGCTGGTCGACGATCCGCAAGCTGGTCGCCCGGCGTGACCTCGCCAATCCGACCTGGCACATCCTCATCGGCGGCTCCGACACCGCCGACAACCGCCGCGTCCGCGTCGCCGTGTACGCAGGTGGCGTCCTCAGCGAAATCGCGGTCGTCGTCGGTGCCCAGCCCGTCTTCGACGTCGCGCTCGCCGACTACTTCCCCGGCGGATCGCTCGAGTTCGCGGTGCTCGCTGGCGACGGCGTGCGCGTGTACACCCTTGGCGGCACGCTCTACGACTCGGTGTCGGCGGTGCTCCTGGACGGACGCATGTGCGTGACCCCGACGCAGTCGTTCATGACCCTGTCCAAGGGAGCCACGCAGTGGTTCCTCAACGAGCGCAAGCCCGGGCAGACGGTGGCGCACGGCACGCTGACGATCGCGCCCGACGTCCGCGGCATCGCCATGGGCCTCCTGCGCAACGCGCAACCTCCGGCCGACGCGTATCCGGACGTGCTGATCTCGACCGCGACGGACCCGATCCTCGTGCACGGCGTCGCCGGCGGCGGCTTCGACGTGGCCAACGCGACCGTCCTCGCCGACCTCACGCCACTGCCGCCGAGCCCGCCACCGAACATGGCGCCCGCTTGCATCGCCGACGTCAACGGCGACGGCATCGCCGACATCGTGCTGGCGTCGGGGGCGGGCGAGGCGGTCGTCGTCACCGACGCACCGGCCCCGCCGGCCACGACCACCGGCTTCTCGGTCGCCCAGTTCGTCGACTCCGAGAACCAGACCCTGGGATGGATGGCACTCGAGGACTTCGACACGACCCCGGGCTCGGAGAGTTCCCGCATCGGCGTCCGCTGGAACGTGCCGCCGGGAAACGGTGACCACGTGGTGGTGCTGGTGTGGAAGTTCGACGACGTGCAGGGCGGCGAGACCAACATCGAGGGCGAGATCGTCGGCGGCAGCGTCGCCGAGATCGATGCCCAGGGGCAGGCCGCCACCCTCATGACCCTGCCGGGAGTGACCGGCATGCTGTGGCAAGGCGAGGCGTTCATGTTCGAGGTCCGGCGGGTCCAGATCGCCAACGGCGTCATCGTCGACGTCGGCCCGGCCTCCAACTTCGTGTTCGCCGTGTCGAAGACGATCGACGGACTGAACGACGAGAAGTGGTGGGACATCACGACTCGACTGGTTGGCGAGCTGCCGGAGCTTCCCGAAGGCGGCTACAGCATCGACAGCCAATCGGAGGTGACCGTGGACGGGCAAGGGCAGCCGGTCTTCGCGGCGACCGGCCAGGACCCGCCCCCGGCGGGAGGCAGCGGCGGCAACCGCCGCGTCGGCGCCTGGCCCCCGGTGAAGCCCATCTTCCTGGTCACGCCGAAGAAGGTCGTGCCGCCCGAAGGCGTGCAGTGAGCGCCCCGCTGCGCCGGACCCGGCTCAGCGCCGCTCGAAGACCGGCGCGTGCCCACAGCCGAACGCCTGCAGCATGAGGCTGCGGACCCGTTCGGCGAAGTCGACGCGGCCGGCTCGCTCCGCGCGGGTCGCCCGCAGCGCCTCGGCGAAGGTCGCGCCCTCGCCGAGGTGACGGTCGAACGACGCCAAGAAGTCGAGATGCGGGCCGAGCTGCAGCTTGCCCAGCGGTGCCAGGACCGCGGCGACCCCGCGGCGCAACAGGGCTCCCGCGAGCGAGCTGACCAGCGGGAAGTCGCCGCGCACTTGCACCGTGTCGGCGTGGTCGCAGGCCGAGAGGACCGCGAACGTGGCGGGACGGCGGCGCAGGTGCGCCACGCTCAGCACGCCGTCGGCGCCCGCACCTTCTGGCGTGAGGGCGACCGTGTTGAACGGACGCCGTCGCCAAGTACCTCGATGCCCATGGGCGATGACGTGCAGCAAGCGCGGCTGCGCTTCCTCGACCTCTCCCCACGCCGCCGGGGTCGCCGCCTCGTCACAGAGCAGCTTCGGCGGCGCGGGCAACGCGCGCGCACATGCCGCCAGGGCGTCTTCAGGCAGGCGCTCGGGTGTCGCCCTCAGCCGGGACGCGACCGCCGACGACGGCATCAGGCTGGCCAGGAACAAGACGCCGGTTTCCGCCCCTGACGCCGCCGCCGGCCGCCGCTGCGGATCGTGGGCCAGCGAGACGGCGTGCGCCACCGGCCAGCGCTCGCCGATCGGCACGCCGTCGCTGCCCGGCACGACCAGAGCATCGAAGGGGAGCGCGTCGAGCAAGCCCATGGAACACACCGACATCTCGCGCCACGCCGTCAGGCGCTTCGCGAGCGCACTCGGAACCAGCTCGGCCCCGACCTCGCGCATGTCGTCCCATGCGAGGGTCGTGGCCTCGGTCGCGGCATCCGGCGCGGAGACCGCACAGGCCTGCAGGCGGGCGAGCAAGCGATCTTGGCGACCGCGCAGACGGGAAGCGGCAGGCAGGGTCTCGATCAGCTCGGCGCCGTGCGCGTCCAGCGCAAAGACGAGCGAGCACGAGCGGCCGGTCACGTACACCAGCAGGCCACCCTCGGCGCCGGCGAAGTAGGCACGCACGGCATCGACGTCGGCGACCGGCGGCACGTCGAGATCCAGCACGCTTTGCACCTGCAGAAGTCGAGCGAGGACCCGGCGCCAGCGCGACTCGGCATCGGGCGCCAGTCGCCACTCCAAACGCAACAGCGTCGTCAGCAGCCAGGCGCGGTCGTCGTCCCAGAGGTAGGCGTGGCCGCTGTCGTCGACCGCCCGGCCCCGCCACGACTCCACCAGGGAGGCGAGATCGGCGGACAAGAACTCGAGCAACGCGACGCCGTCGCGACCCATCGCGCTGCCGTGGGCAAGCCACGCGTCGGCACAGGCGACGTTCAGCTTGCGCGCTGCGGCTGCGCGCTGCGCCGGATCGTCGAAGGCGGCGACCAGGATCGCGTCGGCGGCGTCGATCTCCCGACGCAAGGCCGCGGCCGGTGCGTCGGAGAGCAGCAGCGTCTGCACGGCCTTGGCCGCGGCCAAGGCCCGCTGCGACGGTGTCAGGGCCGGGTCCTCGCGCGACGCCCGCAAGTGCGCCATCGCTTGCTCGCGCAGGGTCGGCACACCGGCCTGCGCCACTCCGAGGTAGAGGCGCGCGAGGGGTTCGCCGACGAACTCCTCGGCGGCCTCGACCACCTCCACCGCCCAGTCGTGGTCGTCGTAGATCAGCAGCTGGTCGGCGAGCACGAGCAGGCGGTGGAACCGCGCCTGCGGCGTGGCGACGTCCATGTCGCGCACCCGGCGCACGTCCTCGTCGGCGGCGAGAACGTCGCCCTCGGCCTGGCGGATCATCGCGCGCAAGCTGAGCAACAAGCACTCCTGGTCCTGCGGATCGCCTGGTCGCCACGACCCGGCGCGCTTGCGCGCCTCGACCACCGCCAGGCCCTCGGCGATGCTGGCCAAGGCCTCGTCGGGCCGCTCGGCGTGGTGGAGCATCTCGGCCAACAGGAGCCAGTGGTACTCGTACAGCACCCAGTCGGTCGCCACCGAGCGGCGGAAGTCCTGGAGCTGCCGCAGCGCGTCGTCGGGCCGGCCCTGCGCCCGCAGGGCCGCGGCCACGCTGGCGTTCATGTGCGCGACCTGATCGTGCACCTCGGGCGCGAAGCCGCCAGCGAGCAGCACGGGCGCAGCCGCCTCCACCTCGTCGGTGGTGAGGTCGCGCGGTTCCGGCGGCTGGGTGAGGCCGCACGGACGCAGCAAGGCCCGCAGCGCCGGCGGCAACGACGCGATCGGATCCGGCGTTGCTCCGTTTGGCGCGCGCACCGAGGCCGCAGGCTCGGCATCGACGCGCGGCGGCGAGCGGAGTCGCCACACGACGGCCAAGGCCGCACCCGCCAGCAGCAGGAACACCGCCGCCGCGCTCACGCGCCAGGCCCCGTACTCCGGCCCCGCAGAACCAGGCACGCTCGCGCGCGCAACGGCGATCGCAGCCGGTTGCCGGGGCGCGAGCCTCGTCAGTCCTCGAACACCAGGGTGCGTTCGATGCGACGCTCGCGGCCGCCGTCGTCTTTCCAGGTGATGCTGCATGCGACGCGAGCCGGCATGCTAGCGAGTTCGGCAGCCGGCAAGACCAGCGGCGGCCGCGGACACCGCCAAGTCCGCTCGCCGATCCGAACCCCGTAACCGCCGAGCGGCCGCGCATCGTCCCACGCCAGCTCGAGCGGCCGCTGGCGCGACACCGCGAGCGGCGTCGACGCGCGCTCGGTGTCCGTGCCGCCGCCCAGGTAGGTCTGCGGCGACGCACGGCCCAGCCCGGGCGGGCGCATCCACAGCGCCCACCATCCGGCAGCGACGACCACGAGCGCGGCCACCAGCAGCCACGGCCACCGTGGCCTTGCCGGGCGACGGCCGAGGAGTTCGCGGCGGGCCGTGGCCAGCATCCGATCGCCGGCGCGGGCCAGCTCCGCCTCGTCGTCTTCTTCGTCTTCCTGGCTCGGAGCGCCCGCGGCGATGGCCGACAGGATCGCCTGCGTCTCCTGCCACCGCCGCGCCAGCTCCGGATCCGCCGCCAGTGCCCGCCGGGCCTCGGGCGAGGCCGGGTCGAGTTCGCCGGTCGCCAACCGCTGTAACACGCTCTCCTCAGTTCCCATGTTCTTCTCCCAGACGACGCGCGCGCGGCGCGACGCTCTCGGGCGCCCCCACCCGCGCGCGCACCCGTTCGACGCCACGATGGAACAACGTCTTCACCGTGGCCGTCTTCTTGCCGAGCCGCTCGCCGATCTCAGCGAACGGCAGACCCTCGAAGCACCGCAGGCGGATGACCTCGGCTTCGAGGCCGCCCATGGTGCGGACCACCCCGATCACTCGGTCGACGAATTCGTCGTTGCTCGCCGGTTCCATGCGCTCGTCGGCCACTTCGAAGTCGAGTTCCTCGGTCCTGATCCTGCCGGCGCGGAAGCGGTTCTGCAGCGTGTACTGGCAGAAGCGGTAGATCCAGGCATCCAGGGAAGCGAGCCCATGGTAGCTGTCGAGGCGCCTGATGATCCCGACGCAGACGTCCTGCTGGACGTCGTCGCGATCCGCGGCCGACAAGCGACGCCCCAGACGGCGGAGGATCCGGCCGACGAAAACGGGCACCTGGCGCAAGCGGTCTCCGAGCGCGTCCACGGCTTTCGGAGCGCCTCGGTCGGCGTCACGCACGAGCGCGAGGTCGCGGCGCAGCGCGGCCGGGTCGGAGGTGTTGTCGGACACGGGCTTCGTCGAAACGGCCCGACGCCGCGGGTGGATGGAATCCCACGCGAGCCGCTTCGTGATGCGAACGAGTGGAGCGGACTGGGTCAAGGTCGGTCACGTTCGGCGGTCGGAATCCACACCCCGGCCTCTGTCCGACACCGACCTCGGGACTCACAAATCCGGAACGCCATGCGCGGCCGCGGCCGACCAGGGCACCCTCGAGGCCGCGAACCGCCTCGCGGCCGGCGCGTCACACGACGGCTGGCCGGCGGAACCGCCGCAGCGCCATGTGAAGGTCGGCGGCTCGCAGCGGCTTGGCCAGGAGGTCGTCCATCCCGGCCGCCAGACACTGCTCCTTGTGTCCGAGCAGGGCGTTGGCAGTGAGCGCCAGGATCGGCGTGTGCCGCCCCGCCCCCTCGGCAGCGCGGATCGCCGCCGTGGCGGCGTAGCCGTCGAGGCCGGGCATGTGGCAGTCCATGAGCACGAGGTCGAACGTCGCGTGCGCGGCGGCCTCGACTGCCGCCTGCCCGTTCTCCACACAGACCACGTGACAGCCGAGACGCGCGAGCTGTGCCGCGACGACCACTCGGTTGACCTCGGTGTCCTCCGCCACGAGGACCCGCATGCCGGCGATGTCCACGTCCTTCGACGCTCTTGTGGGCTCCGGCTCCGCGCTCGGCTCTTCCAACACCGCTCGTCGTAGCAGCGACGGCCGCAGCGGCTGCTGCAGGAAGGTGAAGGCCGCGCAGCGATCGCCGCGCTCGGCGGCACCCGGGGCCCCCCGCACCAGGAACACGGTGCGCGGCAGTCGAGGCCCGTGCAGGCGACGCAGCGCCTCGCTCTCGGCGCGCCCATCGCCGTCGCACTCGATCACCAGCAGCTCCGCGTCGGCGACGTCGCACGCGTCGGCGACGAAGCCGAGCGACGCCAGGTGCTGGCGCAGACGCGGGGCGGTGCGCGCGCCGGCTCGCACCAACGCCCGGCGGCGACCGGGTGTCGCCACCTCCGGCCGCCACGCGCAGGGCGCGCAATCGTGCGCGTTCCCAGCCGCGCAAACCGGCAGCGGCGAAACGACGGTTTGCACGGGCAAGTGCACGCGGAAGGTAGTGCCTTCTCCGGCGACGCTGCTCATCTCCAGCTCCCCGCCCATGGCGGCCAGCAGGTGCCTGCAGATCACCAAGCCCAAGCCGGTGCCACCGAAACGGCGCGTCGTCGAGGCATCCGCCTGCACGAACGGCTCGAACAGACGTGCCGCCACGTCGTCGGGGATGCCGCAGCCGGTGTCCCGCACCTCGATCTCCAACGTCGGCGGCGTGCCGCAACAGCGCGCGGCTAGAGCCACCTCGCCGGCGCTGGTGAACTTCAGGGCGTTGCTGGCGAGGTTCTGCAACACCTGGCGCAGGCGCAGTGGATCGCCCAGGATGCGGCGCGGCACGCTGCAGTCGAGGTCGAAGTCGAAGGCGATCGCCTTGGCGTCGGCACCCACCTGCATGTGCTGGGCGGTGTCCTCGAGCAGGCGCCACAGATCGACCTCGACGCGCTCCAGCTCGACGCGCCCGGCCTCGATCTTGGAGAAGTCGAGGAGCTGGTTGATGAGCTCGAGGAAACTGTCGGTGGTGCGCACGATCGCGTCGACGTAGTCGCGCTGCGTCGGCCGCAACGGGCTGTCGCGCAGCAACTCCGCCATGCCGACGATGCCACTGAGCGGCGTGCGGAGCTCGTGGCTCATGTTGGCGAGGAATCGACTCTTCTGCCGCGACGCTTCCTCGGCGCGCTGCAGCGCGGCCTCGACCTCGCGGTTCTTGGCCTGCAGCTCGCGCTCGCGAGCCTCGTGCACCTCGACCATCTGCAGCGCGGCGTGGACATTGGCGGTGGCCACGTCCTCGGCTTGGCGGTGCAAGCGGACGTTCTCGGCCTCGAGCTCCGCGATCCGGCGCTGCAGGGTCTCGGACGAGGGCTCCGCCATGGCCTGCTCTAGAACGTGACGGTCGGCACCCCGGACGCCACCTGCTCCATCAGCGTCGCCAGCCCCACCAGTTCGATTCCCGGCGCCGTGGCGATCTTGGCCTCACCCTGCGTCCCGCACTTGTCGAGGGCGCAGGCCGAACAGCACACGACGCTGGCCCCCATCGACGCCAGCTGATCCATCAACCCGTACACGGTCTCGCCGCACACGTAGCGCCGCGACTCGCAGGCCCACACGGTGGCATCGAGGGTGAGGAACACCGTGACACCGAGACCGCTGGCGACGGCGGCCAGCGCCGCCTCCAGCGCGAAGCGCGCGCGAGTCGGGTCCTTGGGCCCCGTCGTCACCACCACCTGCAGGCGTCTGGGGTTCTCGCCCACGTCAGACCACCATCGCCACTTCGGCGGCGGTCGCACTGGCGAGACACTGGGCGACACCGCCGAAGGTGACGCCCGCCAGCATCTCCTCGCGCCGGAAGCCCATGAGCTCCATCGAGGTCTCGCATACGACGATCTCCACACCGAGCGCCTGCGCCGCGGCGATCTGCTCCTCGAGCGACGCGACGTTCTGGCGTCGCATGCGCCAGCGGATCAGCTTCGGCCCCATGCCCGCGAAGTTGAGGCGCGACATCGGCAGGGCCTCGGTGCCGCGCGGGATCATCCAGCCGAACATGCGCTCGATCAGGTTCTTCCCGCCCGTGCGTCGGTCGGTGCGCAGCGCCGCCAGCGACCAGAAGGTGAAGAACATCGTCGTCTTCAACCCGCTCGCGGCGGCGCCGGTGGCGAGAGTGAACGCCATCAACAGGCGATCCAGCTCGCCGCTGAACACCACGAACGAGGCACTCTTCGACGTCGCCTCGCCGCCCACCGCCGCGGCCGCTGCCGGCATCGTGCAGGTCATGGTGCCACCTTCTTGCGCACGCGCACCTGCTTCACCGGGCCGTCTTGCTCGTCCTCGATCGGGTTGCCGCTCATGCGCGACCAGGCACGCACGTCGGCCAGGAAAGCGGGATCGGTCGCCTCCACCAGAAGCTCGTCACCGGGGGCCAGAGTGCGCAGGGCCATGGCCATCTGCACGATGGGCATCGGACACCGCATCTCCCGGCAATCGAGTCGGCGCACCCCGTCGGACATGAGGTGGACTTCGGCTGGCCGCGGCGCCGGCTTGACTCCCTGGATGGGACTCTCGCGACGGGCGCCGACAGAACCTCGCCTGGCTCGGCCAGTCCACTCTGGTTTCCCGAGGTGTCCTTGCCGTGGGCCTGATCCGCCTGCCCGCGGGTCGAGCCCCGGCCGGGACGCGCGCGGCGAAGCCGCCGGGTGGACCTGATGCGGCGGAGATCAAGGCCACGGGGACGAGTTGCCGAAGTACGGGTGGAGGCGCGAAGTTGGCGTTGGTCTCGCACGAAGAGCAAGTGGCAGGCGTGGCGTGTGCAGTGCCGCCGGTGCTGCACGTCGGTAGCGGCAAGCAGTTCCACCCCGACTGGCTGAACCTCGACGTCGACCCACGCTGGGGACCCGACGTGGTGTTCGACCTCAACCGGCCACTGCCGCGTGGCGAGCTGGCCGTGCACACCAAGCGCTTCGGCCCTGTCCTGCTCGGGCCCGAGACCTTCGCCGAGATCGTCGCCCAGGACGTGCTGGAGCACATCCGCGACCTCACGACGGCGATGACCACCCTGCTCGGCTGGCTCCGGGACGGAGGCGTGTTCAAGATCGCCGTGCCCTACGACCTGTCGCTGGGCGCGTGGTCGGATCCGACGCACCTGCGCGCCTTCAACGAGCGGAGCTTCGAGTACTACACCAACTGGGCGTGGTACCTGGGCTGGCGCACGCACCACTTCCGCCTGCTGCGGATGGACTTCGTGACCAACGAGTACGGGCAGAAGCTGGTCGCCGAGGGCAAGACCCTCGCCGAAGTCGCGCGCACGCCGCGCGCCGTCGACCAGCTCTACGTCGAACTGGTCAAGCAGCCGATGAGCGAGGCGGCGCGGGCGATGATCGCGCGCCTGGACGAGCGCATCCCGGGGCGGTAAGCGCGCCGGACGCGAACCCACCGACGGTGGAGACCGCGGCGACGCCGGCGCACAATGCCGGGCCGATGCCCACCATCGAGTTCCGTCGCGACGATCTCTCCGGCGAGCCGACGCGCGCCCTGGTGGCGCGCCACCTGCGAGGCATGCACGAGCATTCGCCGCCCGAAGCCGTGCGCGCCTTCGACATCGACAAGCTGCGCGGCGCGGACGTCACGTTCTGGTCGGCGTGGATCGGCAGCGAGATCGCCGGCTGCGGCGCGCTCAAGCGCCTCGCGGCCACCGAGGGCGAGATCAAGTCGATGCGGGTCGCCGACGCTTTCCTGGGCCAGGGAGTGGGCCGCGCCATCCTCGAACACCTGCTGCAGCAAGCGCGGGCACAGGGCATGCTTCGCCTGTGGCTCGAGACTGGCTCCTCGCCGGCGTTCGTGCCGGCGCAGCGGCTGTACGAGAGTGCCGGGTTCGTCCGCTGCGCGGCCTTCACCGGCTACGTCGACAACGAGTTCAGCGTGTTCATGACCCGCGAGATCTGACCTCGAAGGCCGACGCACGGCTCCGGGCTCGACGGCGCCGCTCGGGAATCCTCCCCGACCTGCATCGAATCCGGTGCTTGTGGCAATGGTCTCCACGATGCGCGACCCCGCTGCCGGCTCCGACGCCCGGCATCTGACCGATCTGGCCTGGCTGCGAGCCCTGGCACGCTCGCTCGCCCGCAACGCCGACGCCGCCGACGACATCGCCCAGGACGCCTGCGTCGCCACCGTTCGGCTGGGGACAACGGCGGTCGAGACGCGAGCCTTCGGCGCCGCCGTCGTCCGCAACCTGTGGAAGCAAGCGCTGCGCTCGACCCGACGCCGCCGTGACCGCGAAACGCGTGCGGCCCGCGCGGAGTGCGTCAGCGCCACCGATGACCTGGTGGCGCGCGCCGAGACGCAGCGGGCGCTGATGGCCCAGGTATTGGCGCTCGACGAGCCGTACCGGAGCACAGTGCTGCTGCGCTTCTTCGAAGGCCTGGCCCCACGCGAGATCGCCCGTCGCGCGGGTGTCCCGGCCGCCACCGTCCAGAGCCGTCTGACCCGCGCGCTGCAGATGCTGCGCGCCAGGCTCGACGCCACGCAGGGCCGGCACCAGTGGTTGGGAGCGCTGGCGCCGCTGGGCGCCGCACCGTGGTGGCCCGTGACCATCACCACAGCGATAGGAATCCCGATGAAGACCAAGACAGCAATCGTGGCTGCCGCGGTAGCGGTGGCCGTGTCGGTGAGCACCTACGCGACCTTGGCGCGCGAAGGCACGAGTCCGCGCGAGGACGACGCGGGCGACGCGCGCGTCGCTGGGCGGCGCGATCCCGGCGCGGCAGGCTCCAGCGGCGGCATGGCGGCCGGCGAGAGCGACCGCGCCGAGCGCCGCGCTCCGGTACGGCTCGCCGCGCCAGCGCCGGCATCCGGGGCGCCCGAAACCGGCTTCTGCGCGCGCGGCACGGTCTACCTGGCCGACGGCACCCTCGGCCCGGGAATCGCCCTGGCGCTGCGCGAGGCGCCGGCGCGGGAGGTGGTGCGCAGCGGCCCGGGCGGCGCGTTCGAACTGCAGACGCACATTTCTCCGGCGACCCTGGTGGCCGCCGACCCCGGCCACGTCACGCTGCGCGAAGGCGTGTGCACGCGCGAGGCGGCCCAACCGGCGGTCGTGGTGGTGGCCAGTGCGTACGACTTCGGCGGCCGCGTCGTCGATGAACACCAGCGGCCTCTGCCGGGTGCGCACCTGCGCCTGTCGCTGCCGCGCGACTGGTCAGCCGAGTTCGCCACCGACATGCAAGCCTCGCAAGCTCGCACCTTCACCGCGCGCACCGCCGCGGCCGGACGCTTCACCTTCAGCCGCGTGCCCGACCTTCCGGGCTGCACCCTGCGCGTCGTGCTCGACGGCTACGACAGCGTCGAAGTCGCGGCGCCGCCGCCGGCCCACGACGACCTCGAGATCGTTCTGCGCCGGCCGACGGTGGCCACCGCGGGTGCTCTGCGCGGCCGCGTGCTGACCCACCTCGGCGAGGGCGCCGGCGGTGCGCGGGTGGCCCTCGGCCTCACCTCGGTGGTCGCCGACGAGCGCGGCTTCTTCACTCTCGACCTGGCGCGCGCCGTCACTGCCGAGCAGCTGCGCGCCGTGCTGCAGGGCTTCCAGCCGGCCGTCCTCGATCGCGACCCCGGCGCGTCCTGGCCCGACTACGTCGAGCTGCACCTGGGACCTCCGGCGCTGTCGATCGCCGGGATCGTCGTCGACCACGAGGGCCAGCCGGTCGAGGGCGCCCACGTCTGGCTCGCCGACGCGACCACCTTCGGCATGCTCGGCATGATGCCGATGCAGTGCGAGGCCCTGGCAGGCGGCGCTGCCGTTCCACCGCAGGCGCTCGAGTCGGCGGCGAACCTGCCCGAGAAGGACGGCGACGACGATTGGGACTACCACATGACGAAGCCGCCGCCGCTCGCTTGCTGGAACTACGCCACCACTGACGGCGGCGGTCACTTCGAGATCCCGGGTCTCGCAGCGCGCGCCTACCGGCTGTGCGTCCTGGTGAGCGCGACCTTGCAGACGCAGACCACGGCGACGATCGAGGCCGGCACCCACGACGCACGGATCGCACTCGAGCGGCCCGAGGCCTGGTCGACGTTCGCGGGCCGCGTGGTGAGCGCCGGCGTGCCGGTCGCCGACGTCGACGTATCGCTGCGCTGCGACGCACACGCGGTGCGGGCCCGCGCCTTCGGCGGACGCGTCGAGCTGCGCTTCGACTTCCCCGGCGCGCGCACCCGCACCGACCGGGAAGGACGTTTCACCCTGCGCGACGTGCCCAAACACGGCTGTTTCGTGGTGTTGCGCGGTGAGACGATCGTCCCGCGCCGTGCCGAGCTCGAAGCGACGATGGCGGGAGGGGGTACGGATTTCGTAGTGGAGGGGCGCTGCCAGCTGCGCGTCGACCTCGGCGGCGGCAGCGACCGCGCTGACGCCGTCGCCTTGACCGACGGCGATGGCAAACCGCTCGACCTCCTGGTGCTCTCGGTCGGCAGCACCAACGCCGTGACCGACCTGCCGCTGCACGCCGGCAAGTCAGAGGTGTTCTCGTGCAGCACCCGCGCACGCAACCTCCTGCTCCTGAAGGACGGCGAGGTTGCCGACACGCTCGCGCTGCCGCTCCTGCACCCGGGCGACGCGCACACGATCGGGAGGTGACCGCGGGCGGACGAGCGCGGGATTTTGCAGCGCGACGCGAGGATTCGCAGCACTCGCAGCCCCAAGAACGGCGCGCTCATGGCAAGAGGGGATGTCGTCCCGTCGACGGTCTGGTCGGCGAGTCCCATCCACCACCATGAAGATGCGCACGCTCCTCGTGCTCGCCTGCCTGTCCGCGCCGGTCGCGGCACAGGCGAGCTTCACCGCCTACGGCACCGGCTGCAACCCGAGCAACCCGCCGCCGCTCATCCGCAACAGCGGGCTGCCGGTGCTCGGCACCACGTTCACCGTCAGCTTCGCCGCCCTGCCGTCGGGACGGACGCCGGTGAGCGAAGACTGGCCGTTGTTCCTGATGGGCCTGCAGCAGACCCAGGTCCCGGTGCCGGTGTTGTCTTCCCTGCAGCCACCGAACTGCTTCCTCTACACGAGCACCGAGTTCGTGGTGCCGATGCCCTGGCTGGGATCCTCGTTCGACAACCAGGTGGCGATCGCGGTGCCGAACAACGCGGCCCTGATGGGCTTCACGCTCTACATGCAGTGGGCGGAGCTGTACAGCAGCTGCCGGCCGACCTGCGTGCCGAGCATGATCCGCGTCACCAACGGTGCCGCTGCCGTGCTCGGGCTGTAGCGACGCGCGCGCCTACGCCTTCTCCCGGCTCTTGCTCTTGGCGAGGAAGGCGTCCATGCGCGCCACCTTGTCGTCGCTGTCGAAGCACACCGCCTGGGCCACGCTCTCGAGGGTGAGCGCGTGCGCCTCGCCGGGGCGCGCGACCGCGTTGAGCGCCAGCTTGGCCATGCGGACGGCGAGGCGGCCGTTGCCCGCGATCTCGTTCGCGAGCGACAGCGCCGTGTCGAGCACGGCCGCGTCCGGCACCACCGTGTTGACCAGGCCGATGCGCAGGCACTCGGCGGCGTCTATCACCCGGCCGGTGAAGATCAACTCGCGCGCGCGGCCCAAGCCGACGAGGCGCGGCAGGCGGTAGGTGCCGCCGGCCGCCGGAATGATGCCGAGCTTGACCTCGGGCTGCCCCATCTTGGCCGACTCGCCAGCGACGCGCAGATCGCAGGCGATCGCCAGCTCGCAGCCGCCGCCGAGCGCGAAACCCTTGATCGCGGCGATGGTCGGCGCCGGGAACTCCTCGATGCGTTTGAAGATCGCCGAGTTGATCGCGGCGAGCGCCTGCGGCGAACGTCGCTGGCGCAGCTGCGCGATGTCGGCGCCGGCGGCGAACGCCTTGTCCCCGGCGCCCGTCAGCACCAGGGCGGCCACGCGGTCGTCGGCCTGCAACTCGTCGAGCGCTGCGTGCAGCCCTTGCACCATGGCCAGGTCGATGGCGTTGCGCCGCTCGGGTGCATTCAGAGTGACGAGCGCCACGTCGCCGCGGCGTTCCAGCAGCACGGGCTTGGTCGGTTCGGTCATGCCGCGATCGTGCCGGGGCGTCGCGCGACTGCCAAGGGCGCGCCACGGCGCCCCCGGGGTCAGACCCGAACCGGGCGCGTCCGCAGCAGCAGCACCGCACACAGCAGCACGTCTGTGGACAGCGTCGCGATGTTGGCGGCCCGGGCGAACGGCGGGGCGCCCTCGGGCCAAATCTGGCCGAGCAGGACCATGGCGTTGGCGAGCAGGAGCAACACGAGGAAGGCCTTGGTCACGCGATCTCCTACGGCAAGGCCAGCGGCACCGAGGTGTCGCCGGTGTCGTCGACCGTGAACCGACGCTCGCAGCGGCGGCCGCACGCACTCACCACGCACACGGTGTAGTCGCGACCCGCCGGCAGCCCGAGGCGCAAGCTGGCCTCCGTGCCAGGCAGTAGGTCGTAGAGCAACGCGCGCCCCTCGCCGTCCGACACCCGCACCGCCATCGGGCCGCGCTGCAGCCACGGACTGCCGATGTCGTTGCAGTCGATCGACACGCAGCACGGCGCGGCCGCGGTCAGCTCGACATCGACCTCGTGTTCGCAGCCCGCCGAGACGACCAGCGACCTACGCACCGGCGCGCAGCGCGCCGACCAGGCCACCAGCTGGTAGCGGCCCGGCACGACGAGCAGGCTCCTGGTGACGCCGACCTCGACGCTCCCACGCGCGAGCGGTTGCCCGGAGTCGCCGAGCAAGAGGAACGTGCCGCCCTCGAGCTGCTCGCCGGCGCCCGCGTGCTGCAGGCGCAGGCGCATGCGCACCGGCTCGTCCCACACCAGGGTCGGCGCGGCCGGAGCGGCTCGGTCGGCGCCGGCCGCGACCTCGAACGCCACGGCGAGTTCGCCGAGGACCCCGCGGCGCTGCAGGCGTAGCGAGTAGGGGCCGGAGGCGAGCACCGGCAAGCGATAGCGGCCGGCCGCGTCGATGGTCACAGGCTGCGGCAGCGGCCAGCGCGCGTGCTCCAGGCGCAAGTCGAGCTCCGCGAGAGTCGCCGCGGCCGCGACGACCTTGCCGGACTCGACGGCGGGCGCGCGTTCCGCCACGCTTGGCACCCGCAGCTCCACCGTCGCGTCGTCGCCGGCACTGCGGCAGTCACGCACCAGCAGCGGCCACGTGCTGCCGACCCCAGCGGGCGCGAACACCGCCACGCGGGTGGCACGCGAGCGACAGCTCAGGCGGAACGAGCCGTCGGCCGCGGTGGTGGCGAGCCCTTGCCAGAACGGCGCGAACGCTGCCAGCGGCAGGTCGTGCGGCAGCGTGGCGATGCGCCAACCCGACAGCGGCGTACCGTCGGCGGAGAGCACACGACCGCGCACGAAGGGCGTGGCGTGCACGATGAGGTCGCAGCTTGCGTCGGCGAACAGGTCGAGACGACAGTGCGCGCGCCGCGGCGGCCAAGCGCTGCCGCCGAACGCCAGCACGTGCACCGCACCCGGGGCGACGCCTTCGACGTGGTAGCGACCGTCGCGATCGGTCGTCGTGGTGAGCGCGCCGAGGCCGCCGTCGCTCGAGTCGGCCGCCGGCCGCGCGGCGGTGACCCGCACCACCAGATCCGCACAAGGGCGGCCGGTCTCGTCGCGCACCGTGCCGTCGAGCTGCACGCCGCGTTCGAGCATGATCGCACCGCAGTCGACGCGGTCGCCGCGCAAGGTCAGCGGGCGCATCGCCGGCGCCAGCCCTGCGTGGTGCACGACCAGCAAACCGTCGCCCGGCGGCAAGTCTTCGAGGGCGAAGCGCCCGTCGTCGTCGGCCAGCACGTACACCGGTGGCCGCGCCGCCGGCTGCAGGGACGGGAACCAGCCCACCAGGGCCAGGCCCGACTGCAGATCGCGCCGCACACAGCCGACGCGACCCTGAAGCCGCACGCCCGCTTCGCCCAGGCGCAGATTCAGCGAATGTCCGTCGCCGGCCTCTACCTGTTGGATCGCCGATGCGCAGTGACCGGAGCGGGACGCCCACACGTGCGGCTGCTCGCACGCAAGCGTCACCGTGAAGCGGCCGCACCCGTCGCTGCGACCGACCACGTCACCGACGTCGCCCTGCCCACCGGTAGCGGACACCAAGATGGCGGCATCGGCCACCGGGTGGTCGTCGGCATCGAGCACCACCCCCGACACCCGCCGGAGCGCAGCCACGGTCCAGTCGACGGCGGTCATCGCCACGGGCGCATCGCTCTCCAGGTGGCGCCGTGGCAGCGCGCCGTCGACCGACAGCGCCCACCGCGCGACCGGCAGCGCCGGCAAGCGCAGCCAACCCTCGCCGTCGCTCCGCAGCTCGGCGAGCGGACGCAGCTGCGCCGCCTGCAGCGGCAGGTCGCGGCGCAGCACGCGCACCGGCAGGTGGCGGGCCGGGGTTCCGTCGGGCAGCAAGACGTGCACCCGCGCACCCTCCGCCTCGGCGCGCGGCGAGGAACGCGGCGGCGCCGCGATGCGGCGGCGCGCCGGCGCTGCCGCGACTGGCACCGTGGCCGTCGACGCTGGTTGCGAGGCGGCGGCGAGCACCGACGGAGCAGCCTCCGACCAAACCGCGGCGCAGGCCAACGCCCCGAGAGAGAGCGTCGCCAGCAAACCGGCGGCAGCCCAAGCGCGACTCGGGCGCGCCGCTGGACGCAACCGGCGCGCGGCTCTCGGTCCGGCACTCGCCAGCCACAGCGCCACGCCGCCGGCCAGGCCGACCGGCAACATGCGCCGCAACATCTCGAGGCCGCGTTCGGTCTGCTTGCGCACGGCGCCTTCGGTGCGGGCGAGGCGCCGCGCGATGGCAGCGGTGTCCATGCCGTGCTCGAAGCGCAACGACACCACTTCCCGATACGGCGACGGCAGGCTGGCGACCGCATCACGCAAGCCGGCCCGCGTCTCTTCGAGTAGCGAGCGCGGCGCGCACGTCGCGTCCTCGTCGTTCAGCGGCGAGGTCGGTCGCGGGCGGCGGGCCGAGTGGCGGCGCGCCATGCGCACCTGGTTGACGAGGATGCCGTGTAGCCAAGCGCGCAGCGAGCGGGCCGCATCGAAGGTGTCGACGCTGCGCAGCGCCTGCAGGAAGGTGCTCTGCACCAGGTCTTCGACCTCGGCCGGGGCAGCACCCAGCAAGCGAGCGGCGCGGCGCAGGGGCACGGCCCGCCGCTGGAACAGGAGCGCGAAGGCTGCTTCGTCGTGGGCCTCACGAAAACGGAGCAGCAGACGCTCGTCGCTGAGGGACGCGAGCTCGCGGCAGTGTTGCATGGAGAGCGAGAGAGGTTGGCCGGAGCAACATAGCGCGAACCGCGCCACGCTGCCGGGCACCGCCGCGGGCCGGGAGCCGACGGCCGCGCGTCGCGCGCGCTGGTGCCGACGGCGCTGGACGGACAGTCGGGTACCGACGGATGGGGACCAGCGGCCAGGGACCGCGGATTTCCTGTCGCACGCGACGGTCGACCGGCACATGCGCTGGCACGTGGGCGGGTTGGTCTCGCCACGCCTTGCTGCACGAGGTTCGACGTGAAAACCTGTCTCGCTCTCCGATCCCTGGCTTCGCTCTCGCTCTTGCCCTCGCTGCTGTCGGCCGCGCCCGGTGGCGGCGAGCCTGCGTTGACCGTGTACGGCACCGGCACTCCGGGCAGCGGCGGCTTCGTGCCGACCCTGTGGGCGAACAGCACGCCGCGGCCGGGCCACGCCGGCTTCGCCTGGCAGCTCGAGCGCGGCCTGGGTGGCTCGATCGGCGCTGGCTTCGTGGCACCGGCGCGGGTCGATCTGCCGATCGCCGGTCTGCGCATCCTCGTCGACACCAGCAGTGCGGTGGCGCTGCCGCCGCTGCCACTCAACGGCAGCGGCGCCGGCGGCGGCAGCCTCACCGTGCCGCTGCCTCTCCCCAACCTGAGCCTGCTGCTCGGCGCCGAGCTGCACGGCCAGGTCTTCGTCGCCGACCCGGCGGGCGCCTTCGTCGGCGTCGCCGCCACGCCCGGCCTGACCATGCGCCCCAAGCGGCCGGGGATGCTGGTGGCGACGCGCTCGGTCGGCGGCTCACCTGACGCGCAGGTGGTCATCGAGCTGGCCACCGGCACGGTGCGCACGTTCGGCGGCGGCGCCGTCGACAACGGCGACGGCGTGACGTTCACCCCCCGCGGCACGCATCTCCTGGTGTGCGGCGGGCTGACGCGCGCGGTGTCGGTGTTCGACGCCGCCACCGGTCCCGTGCCGCAGCACCTGTTCGACATGCCGTCGCCGGCAGGCACCTCGCCGTGGAACGTGCACATGCACCCCGACGGCCGGCGCGCCTACGTCGTCAACCAGGGCCCCAGCACCACGACGCCGTTGGTGGAGGTCTTCGACGCCGACCCGAGCTCCAGCAACTTCGGCCAGCCGTTTCCCGGCGGCGGCTTCGACCCGATGAGCATCAGCGCCTTGCGCATGGAGTTCGATCCGAACGGCGACTCCGGTTACCTCGCCAACCTCGGCATCGGTGGCACTCCCGGCGTGTTCAAGTACGACACCCGCACTGGCAGCTCGACCTACCACCAGCAGGTCGGCGCCCTGCCGCTGAGCGGTCAGTTCGTGTGGGACGAGGTGATGAGCTGCGACGGCAGCGTGCTCTACCTGGCGGCCGGACCGCTCGGCGGCAACACCGAAGTCAACCTCGTGGACCCGGCGACCATGACCCGCATCGACTGGGATCCGGGTGCACCCGGCGTGCAGAACATCGGCGGCGAGGTGAGCTTCGGCCCCACGCCGACCGGTCGCGTCATCAACAGCCTGGCAGTCGACCCGCGCCATCGCTACCTCTACTTCGCGGTGGCGGGCGGCTCGTTCAACCCCACCATGCTCGTGCAGGTCGACGTCGACCCGACCAGCTCCAACTACCGGCAGTCGCGCACCTACACCACCGGCTTGCCCCTGGGCCAGCTCGGAGGCATCGCCCTGACCGACGCTGGCGAGCTGCTCTACCTGGCCGTGCGTGACGGCAGCGCCGTGCACGAGATCGACACCGCGACGCTGACGCAGGTGCGCACGTTCGCGGTGCCGTCGGCGCCGGGCTTCGTGGCGCTGCGCTGACGGCGGCAGGGTCGACCCAGTCGATCACTCGACGACGCGCAGGCGCACCACGTTCGACAGCCGCCAAGTGCGCGGGTCGGCGCTGCCCGCGAAGACCGCCTGGCCGAACAGCGTGAGGCCGACGAGGGCCGGATCGTTCGGCACCGGCACGGTCCAGCTCACCGGCGTGCCGACCCCGGCAGCGAGCAGGCCCGGCAAGGCCACGGCGCTGGCGGGATCCACGCCCAGACGGCCGAACGGGGTGGGCACCTTCGGCGCCAACAGACGACCGGCAATCAGCCCCGCCACCACCGTGCCAGACCCCGCATAGGCGTCCAAGAAAACATGTCGGCCGGTGCCCGCCAGATGCGACGCATGTAGCTGCTGCAGGTGGTTGGTCGCCACCCGCGCCGGCGCGAACGCCGACGTGAGCACGACATCGTCGTCGCCGTCCTCGTCGAGGTCCGCGGCGACGAGGGCCGTGCCGAACTCGCGCGTGACCCAGGTGGTGGAGCGGTCGACGAAGCCGGCAGACGTCCGTTCGAAGACCTGTAGCGCTCGGCCGCTGACCAGGACGTCGAGATCGCCGTCACCGTCGAGATCGCGAGCCAGAGGACGCTCGCCCACGGGGATCGAGCCGAACATCGCCAGCGTCGTGTCCACGAAACGGCCGGCGCCGTCGTTCTCGTACACGTGCGTCTCGTAGCGGTCGTCGCCGATGAGCGGGTTCTCGTAGTAGCCGAGCAGAAGGTCCAAGTCGCCGTCGCCGTCCAGGTCGGCCGCCTGGCTCGACACCGTCGGGTTCGCCACCTGCGGCAGCGAAGCGGTGGTGACATCGACGAAGTTGCCCCGACCGTCGCCACGGAACAGGCGATCCTGGGCGCCGCCGAGGTTCTGGTTGTCCATGGCGGCGAACAGGTCGACGAAGCCATCGCCGTCGACGTCGCCGATCGCGAAGTCGGTCACCGCGCCACGCCAAGGGGCGGCGACCTCGGTGAACACGAAGCCGCCGTCGTTGCGGAACCAGCCTTGTCCGACCACGGCGTCGAGGTCGCCGTCACCATCGAGGTCGTGCAGGACCGCCGCGGTGCCGCCGAGCAGCGGGATGCTGCCAGCGGACGTGAAGCGGCCGCGCCCGTCGTTGGCGTAGAGCCGCGCGCCGATCAGGAGGTCGAGGTCGCCGTCGCCGTCCAGGTCGCCCAGGTCCACGTCGAGATGATTGCAGTCTGACGGGATCGCGCTCGGGTCGGCGTGCAGACCCGACACGCCGTCGTTGTGGTAGAGGGTCGCACGGCAGTCTTCGAGCATCACCACGTCGAGATCGCCGTCGCCATCCACATCGCCCACGGACGACCGCGCGCTGCGCTGAGCCGTCCGCGCCGCCAACGATGCTGGCGTCGCATCGATCAGCGCCGGCTGGCCGACGTTCAGGAACAAGTGCATGCGACCGAGGAGATCCCGGTCGCCGTCGCCGTCCACGTCCAATGCGGCCAGGACCTCCTGGTCGTCGCCGGCATACAGCGCCTGCTCCACGAAGTGGGCGCTTCCGTCGTTCATCAACAGCGTCGCGTCCGCATCGACACCGCCGACTGCCAGGTCGAGGTCGCCGTCGCCGTCCACGTCGAGCGCCGCGACGTCCCACACCTGGGCCGCGGCGATCGGGAGCGCCCGCTCCGCGAAGACGCCATTGCCGTCCTGGAGGTAGACACGCGTGCCACCGACCACGTCGACCGTGCCGTTGCCGTCGAAGTCACCCGCGGCCAGGGGCGTGTTGGACATCGTCGGCGGCAGGCGGGCGAGGGTCTCGTTGTGGAAGACGCCGCGGCCATCGTTGACCAGCAGGTCGACGCCCCAGAACAGATCGAGGTCACCGTCGCGGTCGAAGTCGGTCAACAGGGCGCCGTTGGCCAGGGGCCAGACCGCCAGCGGCACCGCCTGGTGCTCGAGGGTGAAGCCGCCGGCGCCGTCGTTGCGCAGCACGACGAGATCGCGGGCACCCCAGATCAGGTCGAGGTCGCCGTCGCCGTCGAGGTCACCGGCGCGGAGGTTCGCGTCCACTCCCACCGCGGAGGGAACGGTCCGCAGCCGTGGGAAGCCGCCGCGTCCGTCCCCGAACACGATCTCGAGCTGGCGGTTGCTCGTGGAGAGCGTGACCACATCGAGTGCCCCGTCGCCGTCGAAGTCGCGCGCCTCCTGATCGCGCGTCGGCCACCCGGAGGCGGGCCATGCCACCGATTCCCACCGTTGGAACAGGCCATCCGTGCGCTGGCGGGCCAGCAGCATCCCGTCTGGCCACACCGCGGCGAGGAGGTCGACCCTGCCGTCGGCATCGAAGTCGCCGGTGGCGACGGCGCTGGGCCAGGAGTTGCCGGCACTGCCGCGCAGGTTCTGGAACTGTGCGGGTTCGGCTTGCTCCACCAGGATCTGGGCAGCGGCCACGACGGGAAGGGCAGCAGCAGCCACGGCTGCGCGTGCGAATGCGTTCATGCTGGGTCCTTGCAAACGTGTTGGTGAGAAGGCGCGCGTCGGCTTCTCGACGGGGGCGACAGACAACCGCCGCCGTTACGAGAATCCCCAACGGGGCCCACCCGGCCGCGCGACTCACGCGCGTGGGAGGGATCGCCGCGCTCGCCTGGCCCGAGGGTTCCGCCCCGCAGGCATGTGGCGGGCGCGTAACGATCGCAGTGAGGTCGAGCGACGGTGTCACGGAGAGGAGCGAGTCGAGGAGATCCCCGAGGCTGCGGACCGTGGAAACGGCAAGTCGCATGCCAGTGGCGGCCGACGCCGGCGGGGGAGAGTTCTCACCGACCGGGCGGCAAGTGCTGCGAATCCGCGCGAAGTCGGCGACGTCCATCCGCGCGAAAGCGCTGACGGGTCATCCTTCTCGAAGCGCGTGAGACACGGTGGTCCCCTTCAGAAGTGGCACTCGGTCGCCGGCTCGGCCCAGATCGGCGTGACCGCGTCGCTGGTGATACCCTGCCAGCGCAGCGACAGCCCGCGCAGCAACGGCAGCGACGGCACCGTGAACGAGAAAGTGATCCGTCCACTGGCGTCGAGTTGACCGATGGTGATCAGCGCTGGCGCGGCCAGGCGCAGTTCGCCCACCACGCCGCGCACCGACGACGCGAGCGTCGGCAAACCGAACAACAGCGCGCCAGCATCGCCAGGGGTGCCGCGTAGCGTGATCGTGCCGACCGCGCCGAGCGCCGTCGGCGTGAGCGAGGTGGTGGGGTGGGCGCGCCGGGTCACGACGATGCCGGTGCCGATCGCGCCCGCGCCGCCCGAGGGCGTGAGCGTTGCTGCCGGGTCGAGCACCATGCTGCCGTTGCCGATCACCGCACTCACTGGCGTGCCGATGCGGACACCTGCCACCAACCCCGCGTCGGCGCCGCTCACGCGCAGCGTACTGTTGTCGAGCGCCGCGGCCGGGTACGGATCGGCGGTGAGGAACTCGGAGCTGCCGCCGACCAACGTGCTCTGCGACAGGCGCACGTGCGAGTTGAGCGCGATCAGCGCGGGCGATGGCCTGCCGAGCAGGCGCGTACCCAACGACGGCGCCGCGATCTGCGAGTCCGCAACCGTGAGCGATGAGCCGCTGACGCGCAACGTCGCGATCGTGTGGCAATTCGCGATCGCGGTATCGAGTGAGGCGTCGATCAGGATCTCAGGGCCGCTGGCAATGAGCCCGCGGATATCGCTGAGGAGCACGGTACCGGCGCAGCGGCGGATCGACAGTTGACCGCTGACGGCGAAGTTCTGCAGGGTGACGGCTTGCCCGGCGGCGATACCTTCGATGGCGACTTCCGCGACCGAGCTGATTTGCGCCCCGGGCTGACCGTGAATGTGCAAGGGCTTGTCGATCAGCAGCGGCTGCTGGAAGAACCCGACTCCGCTCACCAACAAGACATCACCTGGCGCCGCCGCCAGGATCGCGGCAGGCAAATCCTGAGCGGCAATGTTCCAGGTCTGTTGTGCCGTGGCTTGGCTCGCCAACGTGAGGCTCACGACCATGCCGGTGGTGAGCCGAGAAAGGACGTCAAGAACACCTGCAGAGAACATTGCGCTCTTTGACATTCTCCCTCACGCGGCGTCAAGTGGGGCAAGTCAAACAGGGTCCGAGGGAAGTCGACCGAGTGACTCCGCAGTCGTTGCGAGCAGGGTTCGCAGATACGCAACGAGCGAGATCAGCGCGGGACCGACACCGACTCGGCGTTGGTGAGGCGGGCGCCCGACGGGTGCGTGGGATCGAGTACGACGCCTTGCGCGGTCAGCGTGAACGGCACCGCCGCGCCGAGCGGGATGGGCAGCGCGATCGTGGCCTCGCCGAAGGGATCGGTGACCGCCGCGGGGAGTGGCAAGAGCGGCGCCGGCTGCAGGTTGAAGGTGCCGAACGGCAGCACCGCCCCGGGTTGGGCGGACAGGCCCAGAAACACGGCGAACGCCTGCGCGGCCCCGCCGGTCACGCCGACGAACAAAGTCGCGCCGGTGGTGCTCTCGCGCGGCGCGCTTCCGAACCCGGCGTATCCCGCGAGTTGATCGAGGCGAAGGGTCGCTCGGCAGTCGGCGGGTTGCACCCCTGGCGGCACCGGGGTCGTCTGGCGATAGAGCAGGAGCACGTCGGCGAGTTCGTCGACTCCCACCACGTCGAGGTCGCCGTCGCGATCGTCGTCCACCAGAATCGCGCACGACCCCGCCTGCGGCGACGGCAGAGTGACCGGCGCGGTGAACGTCCCGTTGCCGGCGTTCCAGTACGCGGTGAAGCCGCTGCCGGAGAAGTTCGATGCCACGAAATCGAGAGCACCGTCGCCGTCGATGTCGCCGAGGTCGATGGCGAGAGGGAACGCGCCCACGGTGTAGTGCGCCGCGGCCAGCAGGCCGCCGCTGCCGTTGCCGCGCGCGACCGCCACGCGCGGCTGGCTGGAGTTGCAGGTCACCGCGTCGGGGACACCGTCGCCGTCGACGTCGCCGACCACGATCATCCACGGCTGGCCCTGCACCGGCGTCGATCCCGACAGCGTGAATCCGCCGGCACCGTCTCCGCGCAGCACGGTGATGGTGGAAGAGCCGTTGCACCCGACGAACAGGTCGGCGATGCCGTCGCCGTCGGCGTCCGCCGCCGCCACCGCGGTCTCGTTGTCGCCGCCCCCGTCGAAGAAGGTCGCCGGCGCGAAGGTGCCGTCGCCGCGGTTGCGGTGCAGAGCCAGGTTCGAAGACACACGGTTGGCGGTCACCACGTCGACGTCGCCGTCGCCGTCGACGTCGAGCACGCAGAGCCCGCGTGTGCCGGAACCACTCGGGTACTGCACCGCGGGGAGATAGCCGCCATTGCCATCGCCGAGCAGGATCGACAGCGCGCCAGCCGCGATGTTGCCGACCGCGAGGTCGATGAAGCCATCGCCGTTGAAGTCCTGCCCCTCGTTGGTGCTCGGCACGTTGCCCGGCTGCAGCGGGTGCAGCACGGGCAGCGAGTAATTGCCGCAGCCGTCGTTGCGCAGCACGCGCACGTCGTTGGCATCCTCGTTGGGCAGACTGAGGTCGGGTGCGCCGTCGCGGTCGAGATCGCCGGCGTACGCGCCGTAGGTGCGAATGCGTGCTTCGCCGCTGCGTCGGACCGGGATCGTGGCGGCGAGAGACAGAGTGCGCGTCCCGCGTGCCGGCTGCGTCCAGAACGACCACGTGTAGCCACCGTTCAAGCGCCGGTTGGAGACGGCGGTCACCGCGTCCGACAGCATCACGGTGACGGTCTCGCCGGGAAAGAACGGGCGGGACGGCGCGAAGGTCACCGTCTGATTGCCATTGCTGAGCTGCAGCGTACCCCGCGCGACCCCGCTCCAGCGGCCGTACACCGCGAACGATCCGCCATGCACCGACGTCGGCTGGAGAGCTTCGGCGAACGTGATGCTGATCGAAGTCGCCGGACTGACCGTGGTCCGCTGGCGCAGCGGGTGCACGTTGGTCACCGAGATCTGGGCGGCAGCGAAGCTGCTCGCGAGTGCGAGAGTTGCGAGTTGTGGGCGCATGGTCGTCTCGAGTCGTGGGCGGCGTCGGGATGCTACCTTGGGCTGGTTCCGTGGGCGCTGGTTTGGGGCACCGGCTCGGTCGCGTGCCACCGGGACGGTTCATCGACGCCAGCGATCGTTGCGCTCCGCGGCAATCTCGCGAGCCGGGTCGTGCCGGAGGGTCGCCGCGTCTGTCGTTCGGAGAATGGGGCAAGTCGACCCGTGGAACGCTTTGGCGTGGCTCGAGATGGACACCCCGGGCACGCCGTCGATGGTCGGCAACTGCCAGGTGCCGCCCAACGTCCAGCCGGGCCACGGCGACTTCGACGCGCGCCTCCAGCGCCTCACCCCCGACGACCAGACAACGACCTCGATGCGACCCGAACCGAGTGCGCACCTCTCCTACGCACTGCGGCAAGCGGCGACGGCAAGACAGCGGCCTAATGTACCGGCCGAGGAGGTAACGATGCTCGCGACTACCACGAAGCTCGCGGGGCTGCTCCTGTTCGCTGCGCACGGGATCTGCCTGGCCCAGGGTGGCGTGCGCTGGCAGCAGGCAACCCCGTCGCTCAGCCCCACGCCCCGCAGCGGACACGCGATGACGTACGACCCCGACCGACGGGTCGTGGTGCTGTTCGGCGGCAACGAGCGCTACGCCGCCGGCGCGCGCGACGATACCTGGGAGTGGGACGGGGTGAACTGGACCGAGCGTACGCCCACAGCGCGACCTCCGGCACGCTCCGGACACGCCTTGGCCTTCGACTGCGCACGCCGCGTGGCCGTGCTGTTCGGCGGGCGCGACGCGGCCGGGGACGAGTTCGCGGACACCTGGACCTGGGACGGCACGACCTGGACGCAGGCGACGCCCGCCCACAACCCGCCGGCCCGCGCCGACCACGCCATCGCCGACCACGCCGCGCGGCAGCGCGTGCTGTTGTTCGGCGGCGCCGACGCGCTCGGAGAACTCCAGGACACCTGGGTGTGGGACGGCACCGACTGGAGCCTCGAGCCCGCCAACCCGAGTCCGCCGGCGCGCTCGCTGCACGCGATGGCGTACGACGAGATCCGACACAGCGTGGTGCTCTTTGCCGGCAGTGCCTACTCGGACACGTGGACGTGGGATGGCACGTGGCACTTCGCGTCGCCGCCCAACCCGCCGCCGGATCGCCGGGGCCACGCGCTGGCCTACGACACCGTGCGCCAGCGCGTGATCCTGTTCGGCGGCTCCCACGGCGGGCTGTTCGCGTTCGAGGACACCTGGGAGTGGGACGGCTCGGTGTGGACGGACCTGACCACAGCCGGTGGGCCGCCGGCGCGCCACGGCCATGCCACGACCTACGACGCCGCCCGACAACGCGTGGTGGTGTTCTCGGGCCAGTCCAGCGGGACACCGCTCGTGGACACGTGGGAATGTGGCTCGCTCTCGCCACCGCGGTTCACCACCTTCGGCAACGGCTGTCCAGGCAGCCTCGGCACCCCGTCCCTGCACGCAATGCCGAACTCGGCGGCATGGGTCGGCGACACCCTGAGTCTCGCGCTCGACTACTTGCCGGCCACGAGCGTCCCGGCGCTGTTGCTGGGTCGTAGCACCGGTGCCGCGCCGCTGCCCTTCCCCGGCTGCACCCTGTGGACCTCGGCCGACGTGCTGCTCGGGCTCTCACTGTCCGGCAACCGGGCGGTCTGGACCCAGCCCCTGCCCCACGACCCAGGCCTCGTCGGCTTGCCGCTCTACGTGCAGGGCCTCGCCGTCAACGCCGGCGGCACCAATCCGCTCGGCGCCGCGCTCAGCAACGGCGCCGCGCTGGCGCTCGGCGTGCGGTAGCACGACGCCGCCCAGCGGCCGCCGGTCATGCGCTCCCCGCGCTGCGCCAGCGGCGCGGGCGACCGCGCGCTATGGCAGCAGACAAGTCGCGGCAACGCCGTTGCTGCCCATCAGCTCCACGCCCTGGCCCGAGAGGCGGAACGCGAACGCCTGGAAGCGAAGGAGTCCGATCACTTCGTTGGGCCAGGAGTGGGTCACCACCGCGGTGCCTTCTTGCCACGCGAAGCCGTGACCGAAGTACCAGTCGGTGAGAAGGAAGCACGACGTCCCCGGGATGGGGTAGTTCGGGTTGATGAGCCCGATGATGAGCTGACCGTGCACGCTGTCGGGGTAACCGCCGGTCATCTGGAACACGATGCGCTGGTGGCTTCCCAGCGGCTGAAACGTGGCCGACAGCGTCGGCCCGCACGATGGTCCGTAGTTGGCTGCCGAGCAGCTGAGTTGACCGAAGACCGGGCTCGACAAGACGAGACCCAAGACGACCGAAGTGACTCTACCCATGTCAGCGATGCTAGCGGCCGACGTGCCGTCGGCCATTGGGTCTTCTCCGTAGCGCCCCCCAGCGCGGCCGCTCCCCAAACCGAAGATCCGGAGGCAGTCGGCGCTGGCGCCGCTTCCACAGACAGGGAAGGACCGTGTTTGTCCCGGAAGTCCGCGGTCGCGTTTCGTCCGTATCTGCGCAGAGCGGCTCTACGGCTCGGTCAGGATTACTCCATGGCATTGGGTATCTCCAACGGCGCGGCATGTGCGCCAGCGCCGTCGCGGCTACGCGCGCGCGCTCCTCGCATGGTTGCGGCGAGGTCACCGAAGTGGTGCTGAGGGTCGAGGCACGCGCCCTGAGCTGCAAGGGCTGCGAATCGTCGCGGCGGGCGCGAATTCGGCGGTGTTGTTCCGTTGCCACAGAGCTGACCAGGCCACGCCCGAGCAGCCCTGGAAGCTCCAAGCAACAACAGCGCCGGCGGCCCCCTCTGGTCGGCGCTGCGCCGACATCAACCCTTTGGGTTGCGGCCGCCGGCAGCGCTGAGCGTTCAGACCCGAGGAAAATGGTCCGGGAACGCGTCCGCGAGCAGATCGCGCACCGCCGCCTCGGTGAGCGGCTTGGACAGGAAGCCATGGAGCACGTCGAGCTCCTCGGCGCGTCGGCGGTCATCGGGATTGAGCGACGTGCTCAGCATCATCACGACGGTGTCCCCGCGTTGCTCAGCCGGCAACCCACGGTACTCCTCGATGAACTCCCAGCCCGACATGACCGGCATGTTGATGTCGAGAAAGATGACCTCGGGCTGCGGGTAGGCGCCATCCGTGGCCTTGCGCAGGAACTCCAGCGCCTGGCTGCCATCGAGAACCGCCTCGATGCGCGCAGCACACCCGACCTTCCGCAGCACGCGCCCGTGGATGTAGTTGTCCGCCTCGCTGTCGTCGACGAGCAGAACGCAGTTCAGGAGCTTCATGTTTGCAGGCTCTCCAGTTCGCAGTGGAAGGCGGCGCCACCGAGGTCCGAGTCCTCGACCCAAATGCGGCCACCATGAAGGTCCACGATCTTCCTGCAATGCGCGAGGCCGATTCCCGTGCCGTCGTACGCCGCTCGCGAGTGCAGACGCTGGAAGATCAGGAAGATCCGCTCGCGGTGCTCGACCGGCACGCCGATGCCATTGTCGCTGACGACGAAGTGCCAACTCCCCGGGACCGACCCGGGTCGTGCCGTCACACTGACGAAGGGTGCGACACCGTCGCGACGGAACTTCAGCGCGTTGACGATGAGGTTCTGGAACAGCATCCGCAGCTGGTCGCGATCGGAGACGAGCGTCGGCATGGGGCCGACTTCGAGCCGACCGCCCGCCTCCGCGAGCCGCGACGCCAGATCGGCGCGGATCTCGTCGAGCAGCTCACGACAATCCAACGGCGCCGGCTTCACCTCGCGCCCGAGCCGACCGTACTCGAGCAGGCTGTGGATGATCGACCGCATGCGCGCACAGGATTCGACGAGGAACTGCAGCTGCCTGCGCCCCTCGTCGTCGAGCCGCTCGCCTTGCTCCGTCTTGAGCATGTCCGCGAAGGTCGAGATCGTGCGCACCGGCTCCTGCAGATCGTGCGAGGCGACGTATGCGAACTGGTCCAGCTCCTTGTTGCTCCGTTCGAGCGCGCGCTGCCTCTGCAGGAGCCGATCGTACGATCTCTGCAACGCGGCGCCGAGCACGCCGGCCTCACCCGTCAGATTGGCCGGCAACTGCACCGTCGCGCCTTCGGTCCGCGCGTGCGCGACGGCGTCGGCGAGTCCGAGGATTGGCCGCGAGATCCGCCGCGAGAACCACACGCCGAAGGTCACGGCCGCAGCCAACAGCAGCACCACGTAGATGCCGATGTGCTGCACCGCCTGCCATGCCGCGGCCCAACGGACGTCGCTCTGGGTGTCGACGAGGAAGGTGACGCTGCGCGGTGAGGTCACCCCACCGAAGTCGACCCGATGCGCTACGACGAGATGATCCCCGTCGACTCGACGCACCACGCCACTCGTGTCGGCTGCGCTGGCATGCTCAAGGAACGGGAAGTCAGCGAAGGCCGCCGGTTCGCGCCCGAACTCGAAGCCGTAGAGCCTCTCCCCCGACGGTTCGTGCAGGTAGTGCCCATTCTGGTCGACCATGTGGAAGCCCCAGCCGTCTCGTATCATCCTGCCGAGTTCCCCGATGGCCCGGCTCAGGTCGAGGTTGATGACCATCAGACCGAACGGCTGGCCGTTGCCACCGTGAACGGGCATCGCGATCCGCAGGGTCAGAGCGAACGGCTGCACGATCTCCTCGCGCTCGCGGTTGAGATCGGTCGCTGACACGTAGAACTCCCCCGCCGGCACGTCGGAGATGTCCAAGACGTAGTACCGGTCGCCCTTCGCCTGCAGTTGCTCGTGCACCACGCGATGCACGGCACCGCCGGGCCCGTCGCGATCCACGCGCACCAGTTCGCGCCCATCGTCGGCGAGGCCGATGTAGCGCGCCTGCACGTAGCTGTCGTTGTTGAGCAGCAGTTGCTCGAAGATCGTCTCGAGCCGCTCGAACCAAACCTCCAGCTTGCTGCCGTCCCGAGGATCGACCCCGCCGGCGCCGACCGCGCGCACGATGCCCTGCACGGGTGGGGTACGCGCGAGGAACCGGACATCGCGACGGAGCCGATCGACGACGCCCATCCAGCGCAGCCCCTGCAACTCGACCCCGCGCTGCAAGTCGGCGAGCTTCGCCGAAGCCAGGTGCTTCTCGAACTCGCCGAACACCAGCCCACCGAGCACCAAGCTCGAGACCACCACCAGCAACGCCGAGGCGATCGAGAATCGTGTTGCGAGGGACATCCCTGCGTTGGGGGCCGAGAACCGCCCGACAACCATGCCTCCTGGGCATCCAGTGTGCCGCCTCGCCGGCCAGCGCACCAGCGTGCGGCCGGTTCCTGGCGCACGAGCCGCGGGTGCAAGCGGGGCGGCGGAGCTGCCGCTGGCCCGTTTCCATCACGGACTTCCAGGGCGCACCTCCTGGCCGTCCGGTAATTCGGCCGCGCCGGTGGATCTTGCCAGCGCTTGACTCGTGGCCGGCATGCGGATTCGCTGCGAGCCCTCAAACGGTGTGCAGCGATGTGCTCGCCCGCCGATCCCATCGAGAGGCGCTGCAGCGGGTTCCTTCCGTCACGCTCGATACGGATTCTCCACCAAGGGCGCCTCTTCCGAGAGGTGACTCATGCGTGATCTGCAGCATGTCCCCGTCGTCGGCCGCGTCGCCGGCCTCTGGCGATATCCGGTCAAGTCGATGGCAGGCGAGGCCCTCGCCGTTGCCGAGGTCTCGTGGCACGGCTTTGCCGGCGATCGACGCTGGGCCTTCGTCCGCGAGGATGCGCCGCGCAGCGGCTTTCCTTGGCTCACGCTGCGCGAACGAGCGGACATGAACCACTATGTGCCGCGACTCGTCGATGCAGCCCGGCCCGACAATTCGGACACCCGGGTGCGGACGCCCTCCGGCCAGGAGTTCGACGTGATCGATCCGGCGCTCGCCGCGCTCCTGTATCCCTCCGGCGCCCGCGCGATCAAGCAGGACCGGGGCATCTTCGACACGTTTCCGCTGTCGCTGATCACCCTGCAGACGATCCGGGAGCTGGCGCGGCGTGCGGGCATCGCGCTGGGGGTCGAACGCTTCCGGCCCAACATCCTCGTCGACGCGGCGGAGACCGCGCCTTTCGCCGAAGACGCGTGGGTTGGCCGCACGCTCCGCATCGGCGAGGCCGAGATACGCATCGACAAGCGCGACGGCCGCTGCGCGGTGATCACCATCGATCCGGCCACCGGTGAACGCACGCCCGACGTGCTCGGCATCGTGGCGCGCGAACGCCAAGGATGCCTTGGCGTCTATGGGACCACGGTCACGCCCGGCAGCATCCCCATCGACGCCGCGATCCACATCGAGCCGGCGAGTCCGCAGAGAACATGATGGCGTCGAGCAACCCGACGGCCCAAGCCGGCAATCCGTACCCGCGCACATCGAGCATCCACTCAACGGCATCGACCAAACCGTACGCAACAACGGCCGCACCAATTCGCGGAACCAGTCGCCGGCGATCAACGACAGCCCGGCCCGCGGCGGATCGCTCAGCCTCGACCACGCGCCGAGCACGGATCGATTCATGGCTCTGGCGCTGGGCACTGGCTCTGACGCCGTTGTCGCTGGCGGAGTCGGTGGCTGTGCGGCGGGGTGTTGCGGCGGGAGTAGCAATTCCTCGGCTCTGATGCTTCCTGATGGATCGACGCCTCCACCGGAACCAGCGGCGTGGCCGACTGCGCTCCTGCCACGCCGATCCGCCAAGGCGTGCCTCCGCCCACCGCCCGACCGGCTCAAGTTGCGCGTTCAGAACTCGGCGGTCGCACGTGCGCAGTTTTCGCGCATCTCATCGACACACACGAGCGTGCGCCAGTCGATAGCGGATACGGTCGCGGCGGGCAGAGCGCAGCTCAGCAGCTGCGCGGCATTCTCGGGGCGTCGTGGGCGACAGAAAAGCAAGCGTAGTGGCGCGAACGCGCTGATTCACGATTCGATAAAAACAGCCGCTTTTTTTTCCAACGGCCGGCGACTCTGCGCCTCTCTCCGCAGCCGGTGCTGCCACCTGCCGCATCCGGCTGGACCATAGCCGAGAGGAGCCAGTCATGAGCCCAACCATCCACCGCAGCCGCCCAATCCCATATACCAACCACGCCATGCCCTTGTCCCTGTTGGTGGCGCTGCTGCTCGCCCCTTTTGCCGCCGATCGGGCCGCAGCACAGGCCCGACTGTTCGAGTTCACCGGCACCTATGGCACCGGTAAGGGCTACGGCGCTTCGGTCGCTCTGGTCGGCGACGTCGACCGAGACGGCTTCGGCGATATCCTGATAGGTAGTCCGCTCGACGACACGTCGGGCACGGACGCCGGTCTCGCCGAACTACGCTCCGGCCGCAACGGGTCGGTGATCCGACGGCACTTCGGCGATGCGCCCGGGCAACAGATGGGAACGCTGGTGGCCGACCTGGGCGACGTGGACGGCGACGGCGTGCCCGACTACGCGGTGACCTATCCCTACGCCGTGACCGCGATCGGTCGGGGTGTAGTGCGGCTCTTCTCCGGCAGCAGCGGCAACGAGATCTGGGCGATCATCGACGGCATGGCCAACTTTGCGACGTACGTCGCCGCGGCGGGCGACCTCGACGGGGACCAACGCGGCGACATCATCGTCGGCAGTGATAGAGAACAACGCATCTTCCGCGGGACCGGTGGGCTGCTGCTCGCTTCGGTCCCGAATGTACCGTGCGTGGGCGTCTTCGACACCAACGGCAATGGCGTCGGCGAGTATGCGGTCGTCGTTACCACGGCGTCCCCCTCGCAGGCCCTCATGCGATGCTACGAGCTGCCGACCACACAGACATGGGAGAGCCGCATGTACGCCGTTTCGTCGGGAAACAGCATCGTGGCGGCAGGAGACGTCAACCGTGACGGGTTGCCAGACTTGCTTGGGGCCAGCAAGAACGCGCCTGCTTCATCCACGACCCATCGCTCGGGTGGCTTCTGGGTCGCCGGTGTTGCCGGCGCATACCTCCATGGATCAGCAGAGCAGCCCAACTATGACCGTCGGTGCATCCTCGTCTCGGCCGGCGGAGACTTCGACGGCGACGGTTGGCCCGACTTCGTCGACGCCTATCGCCGCTGGGACTTGTTCGTGCCCTTCAACTCGATTCCCAATGGCGCCCGTGTCGTCAGTGGACGCACCGGCGCCTTCCTGTTCGATTTCTCGCTATTCGGAGTCGGCGAAGTCACGGCGGTCGCCGGGCCGCGGGGAGTGACCCGCTCGGGCTACGGTGCGATCGCGATCGGCTGGAAGCAGGGCGCCACCGAACGGGTGACGGTGTTCTCCGGTCTGGACAGGGAGAAGGTCGGTCTTGGATGTGGTTCCGGGTTCGAGCCGCCATCGATGATGCTCAGCGCGCTGGTCGTGGGGCAGACGGCCACGGCGTTCGGCTCACGCTCGGCCGCGGGCATCGGCTCCCTCTTCCACAGCGCCCCGATGGCGACGCCGATCTCGCTCGGTAGCTGTGACCTGTTCGTCGATCCGAACACGATGGTACTGGCCGGCATCTTCGCCGAGCGGCCGACGTTCGCCCAGTGGGCGCAGGGTATGGGCATCTTCCCGAACGAGAGGTACCTGACCGGCGACGTCAACGGCGACGACCGGGCCGATGTCGTCAACTTCGTGCCGAACACAGGCACCTGGCACGTCGGCATTTCGAACGGCTATCGGTTGCTGCCGCACTTGCCGAACTGGCTCGGCAATCACGGCACTTCGACGACGCGCGAGTTCCTCGGCGACTTCGACGGTGACGGCAAGGACGACGCCATCGTGGTCGAACCCGCGACCGGCACCTGGCGAGTCGCGCGCAGCCTCGGCACCGGCTTCCAGTCGCCGACGCAACTCGCTACTGGCTTCCTGCCGAACAAGCAGGACTACCTCGTCGGCGACGTGAACGGCGACGGCCGCACCGACCTGGTGGTGTGGGATGGAGCGGCACCGGCGGCGTGGCACGTCGCGCTCTGTAACGGAACGACTGTGGGCACCCCGAGCATCTGGGGCTACGACGGGGTCGGTTCGAGCTGGCACGCTCTTGCCGACGTCAACGGCGACGGTCGGGCCGACGCGATTACGTTCCATGTCGACCTGGGTGCGTGGTCCGTGCAGCTGTCGCAGGTCAACTCCTTCGCCCCGCCGACCCCATGGAGCCCCGCGGGGCACGGCACCTGGTCGACGCAGCAACTGGTCGCCGACGTCAACGGCGACGGCAAGGCTGACGCGATCGCCGTGCAAGGCGGCGATTGGTTCGTCTACCTCTCGACCGGGACCGGCTTCGTCAATGCTGGACAATGGGGTGGCGGCCTGATTCCGCAGGGCGACGGACGTCTGGCAGGCGACATCGACGGTGACGGTGCCGCCGACGCGATCGTGCACGACGTGGGCGCCGGTCGGGGCTTGGTGTTCGTCGCGCCGTCGCTAGCCTCGCCAAGGCTCGGCAGTCTGGCCCTGCCCACTTTCATCGGTCCCGGTTACGCCGGTTGGCTGTATGACGTCGTGATCCCGAACAACTCGGGTCTCGTCGGCCGCGCGTTTGCTTTCCAGTCGGCGCACTGGCCGTCGTTGACCCCCGCCGGCGTGGACTTGAGCAACGGTGTGTACGGTGTGATCCGCTGATATCGGTCGCGCGGTTACTGCACACGAACTGTGAATCGGGGGGCGGACCCCTTGTGCAACCGTGAACATGGGTAACACCTTTGACCGGACACATGGGTGACACCCAGCCCAGCTCGGGCGAGGGCTGAGCAGGCCATCCGCGTGGGCGGGCACGAACTTCAACGTCTTCGTCACCGGATCCGTCTGCGTCAATGCCTTCCGGCAACAAACCCCCTCGACTCCCCCAGCGGTCACGCTCGAGTGTCACCCATGTACCCGGGTCGGACCGGTTCGCGCGCGCTCGCGTGCGGTGGTCCCATCCCCGACGCAACTTGCCGACAGCGGGTTTGACCGCCCGCGAAGCGGCATGCCATGCTTGACGGCATGTTGATCCGCTCCGTTTCTCTCGTCGCCGTGGGTTCGCTCCTCGGCGTCTTCGTCCCTCGCCTGGCCCAAGATCGGGCGCCCGCGGCGCAGAACCAGGACCATGGCAGCCCGCCGAAGACGGGCGTGCACCGCATGATGGCGTCGCTCGCCGGCGAGTACGACGTCGCCCTCACCTTCACGCCGCCGCAGGGCGACGCGATTCAGTCGAAGGGCACCGCCAAGCTCACCTCCATCCTCGACGGCCGCTTCCTGCTCGAAGAGAACGAGGGCGAGCTCATGGGCACCAAGATCAAGGGCATGCGCATCTACGGCTGGAACGCGGCCGCCAAGCAGATCGAGGGCGTGTGGATGTACACGGAGTCGAACGCGATCATGCGCCTGTCCGGCCAGCCCGGCGCCGACCGTCAGAGCGCCAAGTTCCAAGGCGTCGTTCAGGAGACGGCGGAGAAGAAGGCGACGGTCGACATCGCGGCGAAGCGCAACCAGGACGGCTCGCTCGAATTCACCATCGCACACGCGAACGACGCCGGCGAAGCAGCGACCCTGCACGAGACGTACACCAAGAAGAAGTGAGGCGTCGCGGCGGCCGGCGCCGGAGGGCGCCAACGGGCCGCCGCGCCGACCGGGCGCCGGGTGGCTGGCCGCCCGCCCACGTGTCGGCGGAGGGTGCCGGCCGAAGATTCGCCGGCTCCGGGGGCCGGCGAAAAAACGTGCCGATCGGTGAAGGGGAGGCCACCCGCCTGGCGGAGTTCGAGATGCCGGCCGCGCGCCGCGCCATCCGACCACTCCGACCCCGACCACCATGATCACTCTCCGACCCCACGTGACGGCCGCCCTGCTGGCCACGCTCACCGTGCTCCCCCGCCCGACCGCCGCCGCGACGCCGCAGGGCGGAGTGGTGGCGCGGGCGACCGTCGAAACGCAGAAGGCCACGCCGGACCACCCCGCCCGCGTCGAGCTGACGCTCACTGGCGAGTGGCTCAGCCAGCAGAGCAAGCTCGACCTCTACCTGGTGCTCGACGAATCGGGGAGCATCGACACCGTCGAGTGGCGGGCGCTGACGGACTTCGCGGCGCGCCTGGTGGAGAGCCTGCCCTCCGCGGGATTCGCCGACGGAACCCTGCGCGTGGGGATCCTGCAGTTCAATGGCTCCGCGAACACGGTGCTCCCCGCCTCGTCGGCACGGCAACAGATCCTGGACACGCTTCGCAACGCGGTGTCTCGGTCGGGCCCGACCAACCATGCCGCGGCGGTGCGGGCGACCCTCGCCGCGGCGCAGGCACGCGGCGACCGCCGCGCAGCGATGGTGATGGTGACGGACGGCTCCAGCAACCAGGGCGTCAACGATCTCGGCCCGGCGTGCGCGGCTGCCGATGCCGCCGGCCTCGAGCGCTTCGTCGTCGGCGTGGGCCAAGGCATCAGCCGAAGCGGCATGGCCCTCGTCGCGTCGACGCCGGTCGAGAAGCACATGTTCGCGGTGAACGCGTTTGCAGCACTGACGCCGTCGCTGCAGGCGCTCATGGCAGCGGTGCAGAGGCCGGGCGGCACCTCGATCGTGGTGCGCTGTCCGGTCAAGGCACCGCTGGAAGCCGACGACGTGGCGGCCAGCGCCGGCGCCGCCACGCTCGACGGGCGGACGATCGTCTGGAACGTAGCCGAACTCGGCGGCACCACCGCCAAGCTCAGCTTCCAGGTGCGGCCCGGCATGGACACCCGCGGAGGGCCGACCGACGTGTTCGATGGGATCGCCTTCGCCGACGCCGAAGGACACCAGGTGACGTGGCCGCGCCTGCGCGTGTTCATGGGCGGACGCCCGGACCAGATCCGCCTCACCCCCGAGCAGGCGACGCAGGCAACCGGCGCCGAGCGAGTGTTCGCGACCCAGGTCCTCGACGGCGACTCCGCGCCAGTGGGCGACGTACCGCTCGTGCTCGAGGTCCAGTCCGGCCCGCACGCCGGCACCACGCTCATGGGCACGACCGACGCACAGGGTAACTTCGCCTTCCGTCTCACCGGGCATGCGCCGGGCCAGGACCGCGTCTGGGTGCGCACCCTGCGCGGCGCCGACGTGCGCTCGAACATCGTGCCGGTCACCTGGACCGGTGCCGCGCAGGCGACCCCCCCAGCCGGCGGCGACCAGCAGCCGCAGCCCGCCCACATCGTGGCCGACGCACCGACCACGACGCCGACACCGAGCAAGCCGCCGGCGCCGCCCACCGAAATGGACTACCTGGTCGTGGTGAAGACGAGCAACATCCGCAAGGCCGGCACCGACTCCAACGTCGACCTGGTCATCCGCGGCGCCGGCGGGCAGACGGCCGCCGTGCGTTTGAACCGACTGCGCGACCAGGGTGGCCACCGCAACTTCTTCGAGCAGGGCAAGACCGAGACGTTCCTGCTGCCGAAGCAGCGCTACGTCGGAACCGTCACCGGCGTCTCCATCACCTTCGACGACAGCGGTCTGAGCTCTGATTGGCACCTCGAGACCATCTCCGTCCAGGAGCACGCCGCCGGCAAGACCGGCAAGTGGTCGCTGCCGATCGCCACATGGCTCACCGACCGGAAGACCTACTCGTTCGTCGTGCGCGGCTGAGGGACGGTCACGCGCGTCGATCTCACACCGCTCGTCCGGCGGTCTTCAAGCGTTGCATGAACCACCAGTGGTGACCGCCGAGGTCGCGGCAGCCGTAGCCGCGGTCGACCCAGTAGTCGTCGCCGTAGTCGTGCGTCTCCAACTCGCGCGTGATCGTGGCGCCGGCGGCCTTCGCGCGTGCGCAGTGCGCGGCGACGTCGTCGACGTAGAGCATCATGTTCTGAGTGTTGCCACCGCCCACCTGGCTCGGCGAGCGGACGAAGGCGTACTTGTCGCACTTGTCGGCACCGGCCACCATGACGACACCGTCGCCGTAGGTGAGCTCCGAGTGCTCGACCCGGCCGCCGTCGCCGTCGACGAGCAGGCGCACCTCGAAGCCGAAGGCGCGGCACAGCCAGTCGATCGCGGCACGCGGGTCGTCGTAGTAGAGAGACGAGGAGATGCGGGGCCAGCCGGCGGGAGTCGGTTTCATGGTGTCTCGTTGTCGACGGTTCGTCGGTTGCCGTTGGCGCAGGATGTCGCACCGACACGACGGCCCGCTTCCCGAGCCGAACGCGGCGCGTCAGTCGACCTTCAGGCGCGTCAACTCGCCGACTGCGTCGCGGCGGAAGCGCTCCTGACAGTCGTGCTTGCAGAAGTGCATGGCGTAGCCGCCGACCTGCAGGGTGTTCTCGGCCTTGCCCGCCATGCCGAGGCCACAGCCGGCGCACATGTGCACGACCTTGTCCTCGGTGCCGTCCTTCTTGTCGGCCGCCGCCAACTTGGCGGTGAGTTCGGCCGAGACCGTGGCCGGAGGTTCGGCAGCCGGGCCGGCGCCAGCGGCCGGCGCCGCATCCTCGCCGCAGGCGGCCAGGAACGCGAGGAGGACGAAGGAAACGCGGGTTCGGACACGCTGCGTGGACATGACGCGGGGAATGCTATCGCAGACGATTCGCGGCCGCACATGTGGAGCGCATGGCAGTGACGACGTTTGCAGGCGGCTCGTGGCGTGCGCGCCGTCGACTCGGCGAGGCAGAAGAGCAGCGGCAATGCCGGCGAGCCCGAGGCCTCGAGAAGTCGAGGTCCGGCGCGTGCTTCGCCGCCGCACCCAACGCTATGGTGCGGGGAGTCCCGACCCACCGCCACCGCCCGCCCACCTCCCATGCGGTCGATCCCGACCCTTTCGCTCCTCTTCGCCGTCTCGTCGCACAGCCTCGCCGGCCAGGCATCCGCCAGCGAGGTCTTCACCGAAGTCCTGCGCGCCCGCGCCGAGGCCCAGGCCGCCCAGGGCAAGGGCGAGCTGGCGCTGGCCACCGCGAAGCGTGCGGTCGAGCACGACGGCAACGACCTGGCCAACCTACGCTTGCTGGCGACCTTGGCCCTGGCGCAGAAGGACAAGGACCTCGGCGCCGTGGCCCTGCATCGATGGCTCGAGCTGGCGCGCGCCAGCAAGCCAGTGCCGTTCGCGGCCATCGGCGAGGTCGAGAAGCAGCTCGCCTCCCTCGACGCCGATGCCAAGGGATGGGACACCCTGCGCAACGCCTACCTGCGCCTGCTCGCCAGCGCCGTCAAGGAGCAGGAGAAGCGCAAGGATCCCGCCGCCACCCTCGCCGTCCACCGTCACGTCCTCGCCATCGACCCCAAGAACGCTGCCGCGGCACGCGGGGTCGCCGCGGCGTGCAAAGCGCTCGGACTCGATCCGGACGCCTACCTTCCGCGCGACCTCGACGCCGCCACCTCCGACGCCTGGCGCCACGAGCAGGATGCCAAGCACGACACGTGGGCGAAGGCTTGGCAGGAGAAGACCGCTCACTTCACCGTGCGCACCGACGCCGGCCGCGAGGTCCTGACCCTGGCGGCCAGCGCGGTCGAGGCGGCCTACGACGCCTGCGTCGCGTTCTTCCCGCCGCTGCCGGCCGACGCCCCGTTCCCGAGGATCGAGGTTCGCATCGCCAAGAGTCGAGACGACCACGCGCAGAACTTCGGGCGCCCCGCCGATGCCATCGCCGCCGTGTCCAGCCCGACCACGATCGACGCCTGGGCCGACGCGCAGCTGCCACGCCGCGATCTGCGCCGCGCGCTGTGCGGGGCAGTCGCCGAGGTGTTCTCGAGCCTCGCCCTGCCCCACGCGCCACCTTGGTTGCGCCACGGCAGCGCCGCGCGGTTCGCGGCGGCCGACCTCGCTCACGACGGTCGCCTCGCACCGGCAGTGGTGGACTGGGCCGTCCTCGCGACGATGGCGCAGCGCTGCGCCGCGGGAACCATGGCCAGCGCCGACGGCGACGCGACCAAGGCACCGACCGCGCGCATGTTGGTGGGCGGCGAAGCACCGTTCGGCCCGACCTGGATGCCCCCCGCATCCAGCCTCGTGTCCTTCCTACTGGACCACCGAGACGGCACGGGACGCCGCCCGTTCCACGGCGGCCTGCGCACCTGGATGCAGAGCTGCGCGACGGCAGCGCCCACCGACCTCGTCGACACCTTCGCGCAGGCTGTGCTCGCGGCCGCGGACTCGCCGGCGAAGAGCGTCGATGCGCTGACCGGAGTCTGGCACAGGAGCGTGCTGGCGGCGCGCGACCGCGCGACCATGGCGACGGATCCGTTCGACCCGATGCCGCTCGCCGACGGGCTGCTCCGGAGCGGCGCGCGCGTCGACGCCTTGCCCGTCCTCGAAGAAGCCTGCCGCGCACGTCCCGAGGACGCCGCCGCGTGGGCCAAGCTGGGCAAGCTGCAGGAAGGTCTCGAGCGCACCGACGATGCCGTCTCGAGCTACCGTGCGGCGCGCGCCTGGTACACGCTGCGCGGCGACGCCGACAGCGCGCCGGCCAAGGAGGCGGGCGACCGCTTGCAGAGTCTCGACCCGACGCTGGCGCTGCTCGGCAAGGCGCACGCCAAGGCTGTCACCGACGGCATGGCGCTGGTGGAACGCTACCGCGCCGCGAACCTGCCGAGTCTGGCCTTGCTGCTCGCCGAGCGCCTCGCCGATGACCTCGGCGTCGCCGAAGCGCTGCCGGCCGTCGCCGAACTGGCTGCCGGCGAGCGCGCTCGCCTGCTGCCGTGGCACGGAGTCGACGAAGAGAACACGCTGCGCGGCTTCCGCGCCGCCGAAGGCTTCCGCGCCACCGGCGCCGGGATCGTCGCGCAGGTCCCGGGAGAGCTGCCGCCTCCGCGGCCGATCGGTGTCAACACCAAGCCGGCCGCGTCGGAGGAGTTCGATGCGAAGTTCCTCACCCGACAACTCCTCCTCGACGTGGCAACTGACGGCGACTTCTCGCTCGAGGCCGAGATGCGGGTCGCCAACGACGGCAACGGCGGCTACCTCGGCGCGCGCATGGGCCTGTGCTTCGCAGTGAAGGACGAGACCGACTTCCGCGCCGTGCTGTTGCAGCCGACCGACGTGCTCGACTTCGTGACCTGTGCGGGCGGCACGTTCACCGCGCAGGAGCATCGACCATGGATGGTCGACAACCACTGGCTGCGGCTGCGCATCGACGTGCTCGGCACGCGCGTGTCGGTGTTCCTGGACGGCGCCTTCCTGCGCACCTACGAGCTGCCGTCGCTGGCCGCCGCGCACGGGGGTCTCGGCCTGGTCGCCGGCGTCGGCCAGACCATGTTCCGCAACGTGCGCTACGCCCCGCGCGACGTGGGCACCACGCTCGACGTCGCCGAGCGCGTCATCGCCACGAAGAAGCGCGCCCTCGGCACCGGCGTCCGACAGATGGAGTCGTTCGTCGGCATCGAGCCGCCGATCCTGCAGGCGCGCGAGTGGGTCCAGGGCGAGCCGGTCCGCCTCGGCGATCTGCGCGGCCGGCCGGTCGTCTTGGCGTTCTGGTCGGTCGAGCAAGACCGCGCCATCCCGTGTACCCGCCTCTTCGACAGCCTGGTCGAGCGGGGCAAGGACAAGAACGTCGCCCTGGTGGTGTTCTGCGACGGCGGCAGCGACGAGGCCAAGGTGAAGGGATACCTCGCTTCGCACCCGATGCCCACGGCGCACGTCGGCGTCGACGACGGCAACCTCACCCTCGGCGCCTACGCGGTGAAGGGCCTGCCACTGATCCTCCTGTTGGGGCCCGACGGCAGAGTCGTCTACCAGGGCAGCGCCAACCTCGAGCTCAGCAACGGCTGGAACGGGGGCCCGACCCAACTCGACGACCCGCTGGCCGAGCTGCTTCGCTGACGGTGCCGGCGCCAACGCGAACCGGTGCGCCACAGGGTCGACCGGTCCGAGTGCTCCAAGCCACCGCGCTGGCCAGGAATTCCGCGGGGGGTCGAACGAGAACCGGCCATCCAGCGTGCGGTGCCGCCCGCCGCGCCGCTCCATGCATCCGAGACGCCGGTCGGCTACGACCGGCGGTCTGTTTCCAGCCGAAGCCCCTGCCATGACCATCCACGAGCCTGCTCCCCCCGACCTACGCGCCCTCAAGCGCCGCCAACAGACCGTGTGGTCCGACGGCGACTACGCCGTCATCGGCAACACCCTGCAGATCGTCGGCGAGCAGTTGTGCGAAGCCGTCGACCTTCGATCCGGCGAGCGCGTGCTCGACGTCGCCGCCGGCAACGGCAACGCCACCCTGGCCGCGGCGCGCCGCTTCGCCGCGGTGACCTCCACCGACTACGTGCCCGCGCTCCTGGCGCGCGGCCAGGCTCGTGCCATCGCCGACCACCTCGCTGCCGAGTTCCTGGAGGCCGACGCGGAAGAGCTGCCGTTCGCCGAGGGCAGCTTCGACGTGGTGCTCTCCACCTTCGGCGTGATGTTCACGCCCGACCAGGACCGGGCGGCGGCGGAGTTGCTGCGGGTGTGCCGCCCGGGCGGCCGCATCGGCCTCGCCAACTGGACGCCGGGGGGCTTCATCGGCCGCCTGTTCGCGATCCTCGCCGGACATCTGCCGCCGCCCCAGGGCGTTCGGTCGCCGTTGCTCTGGGGCACCGAGGCGCGCCTGCACGAGTTGTTCGGCGCCCATCGCCTCGACGTGCGGCGACAGATCTTCACCTTCCGCTACCGCTCGGCGGCCCACTGGCTCGAGGTGTTCCGTACCTACTACGGTCCGACGATGCGCGCGTTCGCCAGTCTGCCGCCGGCGGGGCAGCAGACCCTCGCGACCGAGATCACCGCGCTGCTCACGAGCCTCGATCGTGGCGATTCGCGCGGTCTGGTGGTGCCCGGCGAATACCTGGAGGTGGTGATCACGCGCGCCTGAGCACCACCATCACGGCGAGCTACGATCCCGTCCGGTGCCACCACAGATCGAACTCGTCGAGGCCGACCTCACCACCCTGCGCGTCGACGCCCTGGTGAACGCGGCGAACGAACGGTTGCTGGGCGGCGGCGGCGTCGACGGTGCCATCCACCGCGCCGCGGGGCCAGAGCTGCTCGCCGCCTGCCGCGCCCTGCCCGAGGTCCGTCCCGGCGTGCGCTGCCCCACCGGCGAGGCACGCGCCACCCCCGGCTTTGCGCTCTTCGCACGCCATGTCATCCACACCGTCGGCCCGGTATGGAGTGGCGGCGCCGCCGGCGAACCGGAGCTCCTGGCGTCTTGCTACCGCAGCTCGCTGCGCCTGGCCCGGAGCCTGGACGTCGCCAGCATCGCGTTCCCGGCGATCAGTTGCGGCGTGTACGGCTACCCGCTCGACCGAGCCGCCGCGGTGGCCGTCCGCGAGGTGCGCGCCGCACCGGCGTCGCTGCACGTGGTGCTGTGCTGCTTCGGTAGCGAGATCACCGCTGCATACCAGCGTGCCCTCGACGACCGATAGGTCGCGATCCTCGGAGACGCATCCTCGGAGACGGTGTCAAGCGCGGCGGAACGCGCCATTGGAACCGACACCGCTGTGACGGTCGTCGACTCCCGAACACGCTCGCCGCGAGAAACCGTCCGCGAGAACTGGACCGCGACGGAACCTCCAGCCCAACCGCCATCGTCCAAGCGCCGCCAGAGCAGCTGTCCGACCGCCCCCGCGTACGCACTCGTTCGGAGAATGCTGTGATTCGACAGTTCGACCAAGCCTTTCGCCTGAGCACCGCTGCGCGCGTCTCAGTGCTGACGCTCCTCACCCTCCACTCGAACTCCAGGCTTCGAGCTCAGCACTGGGGCATCGCTGACACCCTGACCCCGAGACGACACTCCGGGCTGGCCTTCGATCCGCAACGGCAACGGCTCGTGTTGTACGGGGGAGAGACCACGACACCGACGGAGTGGGAGACGGGCACCTGGGAGCTCGCGCGTGGAGCGTGGGTTCGACCCGCCGAGTCCCAACCGCCCGATTTGGGAGCGACTCCGCGACTCGTCGTGGACACGGCGGGGCAACGGGTGCTGGTCGTGGGCTTCACCGGCACGACAGTGAGCGCCTGGTCGTTCCAGGGATTGCGTTGGCGGCCCGTGGCTCAGGCTCCGTCGCCGGCCGACCCGACCTACTTCGCCGCCGCCTTCGACGAGTCGCGTCGACGTGTCGTGGTGTGGGGTGGTAGCACCGCCGGCACCGCGCAACTCGCCGTTTGGGAGTGTGACGGCACGGCCTGGACATCGGTCGCCGTTGCCGCCGGTCCCACGGGTCGCGACGAACCAGCCATGGCCTACGACGGCACGCGGAACTCGATCATCATGTTCGGTGGTCGCGATGTCGCGAGCGGTCAGCCGCTGGCCGACACCTGGACTTGGAACGGCAGCGTTTGGACACGACTCACACCGCTGGCAGCTCCACCGGCGCGCAGCGGTCACAGCATGACCTGGGATCCGGTTCGGCGCCGCGTCGTGCTGTTCGGCGGTGACAGCGGCACACCGCGCGCGGACACCTGGGAGTGGGACGGTACGAACTGGACATCGGTGGCCACGGCGGTCACGCCGCCGGCGCGCACCGGCCACGGCGCGGCGTTCGATCCACAACGCAACCGCGTCGTCATCGCCTGCGGAGAAGGCGCCTCGGGGCTCACGGGAGACACCTGGGAATTCGACGGCGCCAACTGGGCGATCAGGCAAGCGACCGAGGCGCCGCCGCCGCTTCGAGAGCATGCAGCGGCTTTCGACGCGGCGCGGAGAGAGGTCGTGTTGTTCGGCGGACATGTGCAGTTCGTGTCCTCGGCCGAGACGTGGCGCTTCAAGAACGGTGGATGGACCAAGCTACAGCCGACTGCCGCGCCGACCGCGCGGTCGGCGCACGCCATGACCTTCGATGCAGCGCAGGGTCGCATCATTCTCTTCGGAGGCCTCGACACCGGCGTGGCCCGTGACGACACGTGGAGCTGGGACGGCAACACCTGGACACTGGCTACGCCGGCGCATCGGCCGCCGGCACGCTGGTCGCATGCGATGACCTACGACGCGGCGCGTGGTCGGGTCGTTCTGTTCGGCGGACTGGGGACGAGCCAGGTCTTCCTCAGCGACACCTGGGAGTGGGACGGCAACGATTGGCAACAGAGGATGCCCGCGACCTCGCCCCCGGCACGCGCCGAAGCAGGCTTGGCGTTCGACGCGGCGCGCAACGAGGTTCTGTTGCACTCCGGCCGTTTCTATGCCAACAACGTGACCACCTATCTGACCGACACCTGGACCTACGACGGCGTGACATGGACGCTGCGATCGAGTTCGACGCCAGGGCTTCCCGCGCGCGCCGGTTGCGCCATGACCTATGACGCTGCCACACAGACGGTGCTCGCCTTCGGCGGCAAGAACTCCGCGACGTACTACCCGTACCCGCAGTTGCAGGCCTGGAACGGCAACGTCTGGTCGGCGGTCACGACCCCGGCACCGGCACCCTCGCCACGCGCACACGCGTCAGCCACCTGGGACGTGGACCGCCGACACCTGGTCTGCTTCGGCGGCGAGGCCGGCTCCAGTCGCTTCGGTGAGACATGGGTCTTCAGCCGGAATCCCGTAGCAGGAGTTCGGCCGTTGCCGCCGGAGACGGACTGCCAGGGCTCGATTCTGCCATACATCCTCGCGTCTGGTCTCGGAGTGGTTGGCAACGCCAACTACGCGCTCGACTTCTGGCACCAGGACCCGCCGACACCGACCGCCCCGGTCGTCTTCCTCGTGTCGACGAACACGGCCATGACCGGAGTGCGATTGGGGACCTGCCAGCTCACGGTCGATCCTGCCACGCTGTTCCACAGCGCGGCGACGACCCGCACCGGAACCCTCGCCACGTTGCCGCTGCCTGTTCCCGAAGTGCCGAGCCTCATGGGCCTACAGTTCATCGCGCAGGGCCTGACCCTCGACCCGACCAACGCCGCCCTGAACGGGTTGGCCCTCTCCCTCGGCGCGCGGATCGGGATCGGCGACTTCTGACCGAGTCGAGACTCAGCGCTCGAGAGTGCCACGATCCGACGCGGAGTCCGCAGCTCGGTCGTGGTTGCTTCCGTCGACGGATCCGGCTCTCCTGCGGCGATGCTGCGCCGACGCGTGCACCGGTTGCTCGAAGTCGCGGCCGACGGCGACCGCCTGAGTCGCGCAGTCGACCTGGGCCTGGTCTTGTTGATCCTGGCCAACGTGACCGCCGTCGTGCTGGACAGCGTGCCGCGCATCCACGCACGGTACGGCGACGCGTTCGGCGCCTTCGAGACATTCTCCCTCGTGGTGTTCGGCCTCGAGTACGCGCTGCGGCTGTGGTCGTGCCCGGAGAACCCGCGCTTCGCCGACCCCGTGCGCGGCCGGCTGCGCTGCGCCCGCCAGCCGATGATGCTGATCGACCTGCTGTCGGTGCTTCCCGGCCTCTTGACCATGCAGGCGCTCGACCTGCGCATGCTCCGCGCCGTGCGCCTGCTCCGACTGCTCCGACTGCTGAAGCTCACGCGCTACTCCTCGTCGCTGCAGACCTTCGGCCGCATCCTGCGCAGCAAGGCGCCCGAGCTCGTGTCGACGCTGGTCGTGATGCTGCTCCTCCTGGTAATGGCGTCGTCGCTCATGTTCGTGCTCGAGAACGATGCCAACCCTGCGTTCGACAGCATCCCCACCGCGATGTGGTGGGGCATCGCGACGTTCACGACCGTCGGCTACGGCGACATCACCCCGATCACACCGGCCGGCCGGCTCCTCGGCGGCATGGTGGCGATCCTGGGGATCGCCATGTTCGCGATCCCGGCCGGGGTCCTGGGCGCTGCCTTCGTCGAGGAGCAGCAGCGCCGGCGCGGGCGCCGTGATGACCGGACATGACGCCACCGCCACGTAGGCACGTCTGGCCTACGGCTCCAGAACCACCTTGCCGAAGGTCTGCCGCTCCTCGAGCAGACGGTGCGCCTCGGCCACCTGCGACAGCACCAGTACCCGGTCGAGCACCGGCCGCAAGCGGCCTTGGTCGAACACGCGCAGCAGTCGCCGCAGGTCGCCCTTGCGCCCCATGGTGTTGCCGATGATCTCGAGGTTCTTGAAGAACACCTGGTGCAGGCTGATCTCGACCTGACCGCCGGTAGTGGCGCCGCAGGTCACGAGCCGCCCGCCGCGCGCCAGACACTTCACCGAGCCCGGAAACGTCGCCTGACCGACGTGCTCGAACACGACGTCGACGCCGCGCTTGCCGGTGTGCTCGCGCACGCGCGCGGCGAAGTCCTCGTTGCGGTAGTCGATGGCGACGTCGGCGCCGAGCTGGAGCGCGGCTTCGCACTTGTCGGGGCCACCCGCGGTAGTGAGCACGGTGGCACCGCGCATCTTGGCCAGCTGGATGGCGGCGCTGCCGACGCCGGAGCCAGCGGCGTGCACCAGCACGACGTCGCCCTCGCGCAGGCGCGCCTTGCGCAGCATGGCGTCGGCGGTCTGGAACACCAGCGGCACGCACGCGGCCTGGACGAAGTCGAGCCGCTTCGGTTTCGGCGCGACGTTGGCAGCGGGCACCACCACGAACTGCGCACAGGCGCCGTCGCGGCCTTCGCCGAGGATCGCGTAGCTCCGACACAGGTTGTCGTCGCCGTCGAGACAGGCTTCGCACGCGCCGCACGACACGCCGGGCAGGAGGACCACCTCATCACCCTCGGCAACACTCTCGACCCGGCTGCCCACCGCGTCGACCACCCCGGCCGCGTCGCTGCCCAGCACCAACGGCAGCGGGAACTTGTGGCCCGGCACGCCGCGGCGAACCCAAGTGTCCAGATGGTTCACCCCCACCGCGCGCACCGCGACGCGCACCTCGCCGGGACCAGGCTCGGGCGTCGGACGTTCTTCGAACACCAGGCGCTCGAGGCCACCGTGCTCGCGCACGACGAGGGCCTTCACGAGGCCTCCTCGGCGGTGGCCGGACGGGCAGGCGCGAACGGCGACGACGCGGCACGGTCGAAGACCGTGCCGCGCGCGTGCGGAGGTCGGGGCGTGGCTACCATGGGGCAGCCGAGACTAGCGCAGCGACCCGGAACTTCAGGCACCGCTCTCGGTCCGCGGCCGCGGCGGAGAAGAACCACCGAGACCACGGAGGTCGCAGGGCAGGCTAGCGCCGCCCGCCGATGGTCGTCTCGACGGCGTTGCTCTGCACCAGCGGCAGAGGCGTCGACACGCCGCGGTCGGCCACCGTCGCCTGCGTCGACAGCCGGCCGCCGATCAGCGAGGCCTGGTTGGGCACCGCCACCGACAGGCTGCCGAAGCCGAGCGCGTTCAGCGAGAACGGCAGGGACAGCGCCACCGGGTACACGTCGAGGGTGCAGCGCGGGCCCATGCCGATCGTCGACAGCGGAATCGGCGCCGAGCGCGTGCCGATGGCCAACGAGCCGAAGCTGCTGCCGTTGGGGAGCAAGACCTCGTAGTCGATGGTCTGACCGGTCTCCGGCGTACCGGAGCCCCGGTGTGCCGGCACGTTGTTGTTGGTGCCCGGGCAGCCGGCCCCGTAGGACACGAACGTGCCCGGGGTGTAGTTCCAGTACTCGGCGACGACGGTCTCGTCGGCGCTCACGGTGAGGGTCACGCTGAGGTTGGCGCTCACCTGGGTGCCGCGGCGCCAACGCCGGAACGGGTTGTTGCCAGTCGTGGCGGGCGCCGTGAGCGTCACCGAATCGCCGTCGCGGTAGACGCGCGTGAACGTGGTGGAGCCATCACGACGACCGTTGAGGTCGTCGATGCTCACCGCGATCGCCACGCCGCTGGTCGGGTTGGTCGAGCCGATGGTGAGGACGCGCTGCGCGTCGTAGCGCGCCTCGACGGTGTCGTCCTCGGTGCCGATGTCGTCGACGGTTAGGTCGAGCTGCCCGATCGGCTGCAGCTGCCAGGCGCCCGACGGCGACACCTTGTGCGCCCAGCGCCGGAACACGTAGCTCGTGCCACCGCTGGTGTGCGTGAGCGGCGCCGTCACCGTGTAGCCCTGCCGCGGGGTGAACGTGCGGGTGAAGCTGGTGTTGCCGTCCTTGAGGCTGTTGCGGTCGGTCACGTCGAGCGCGATCGGCACCCTGATCGCGTTGGTGGCGTCGACGTTGAGCACCACCCAGGTCGGCGCGTAGTCGTCGCGGCCGAACCAGGCGTAGTGGGACGTCGACGTGCTCGACGAGGTCATGGCCGAGCCCGTGCCGACGAAGGTGCGCTGGTCGACCCAGTTGCGCTGCACGTCGAAGTAGTCGCCGAAACGGTTGCCGGTCGGGCCCGCGACGCCACTGCGCAGGGAGTAGAAAGTCAGGCCGCCGGTCCACCCTTGGTAGGAGTCGATGATGGTGGCGCTGCAATGGACGTAGTTGGTCGCCGAACCGATGGCCGTGACGATTCCGACGTGACCCAGGCTGTTGGCCTCGGCGGCGGCGAAGCCGAAGCAGTTCGCGCTGCTCCAGATGTCGGACTCGGCGACGAGCGTGCGGTCGGAGCTGCGGAAGCGCGACACGCGCAGGTACGGATTGGGCCGGCCACCTTGCGAGTTGCAGGTCCAGATGAAGCCGATCTCGGTGCTCTGCCCCCACGAGCCGCGAATGCGACCCATGACGTTGCCCATCCAATCGCGGCCGTCGGGGCCGACGCACGAAGCGGTGCCACCGGTGAAGGAAGCGATGCCGCGATCGACGAAGCTGTTGTTGCCGGCCGCGTCCTGCCGCCAGATGCGCATCGTCGTGGTGTTGATGTAGTCGGCCCAGAACATCTCGCTGCCGTCGCCGCCGTTGGCCAGACGCCACGAGGCACCGCCGCCGTTGCCGGCCACATCACCACGGAAGTACGAGAAGCTGACCGTGCCGCCGGCTTGCAGCTGCGACAACGGGATGCGCACGCGCAGCGCGGAGACGAACGTGTTGCTGCCGTTGGTCTCATGACGGAACACGTTCGAGGTCCAGTAGAAGTACGTGTCGTTGTAGGAGACGTCGGGGAAGTCGAACCAGTGGTTGGTCGGGAAGCCGAAGCGCGTCGGATCGAAGACCCAGCGCTTCCAGCTGCTGGCGACGCCACTGCGCAGATCGTCGCGCCCGGCCGCCACCGCCAGCCGGATCGAGCCGACGCCGGTCGATGCGCTGTACGCGTTCTGCATGTACCAGACCGTGATGTCGTGCGAGCGCACGTACTCGACGCGCTGGTCGCAGCAGAAGCCGCCGTCGACGGCCGGGAAGAACGTGTAGGGGTTCACGTAGTCGAAGGTCTGCCCCGAGTCGCGCGACAGCGCCGCGAACCAGTTGCCGGTCTGCCACACCGTGTCCTGACAGACGGCGGCCGACGGCTCGACCGCCGCGGTCGTCGACGTGTTGGCACCGGTCGGTCGACACTCGCGGTTGGTGAAGAAGGTGAAGTTGCCAGTCGTCGGCCCGGTGGTGCCGGCCTCGGCGGCGGGCGGCGTGGTCGGCTGCGGGATCCCGCGGTCCGGTCCGATCGGAAGGACGCGGCGCGGGTCCGGGTGACCCGGGTCGCGCGCCCCCTGAGGAGGCACGGGGATGTCGATGCCCGGGGCCATGAGCCCGGCGCGTTCGGGAGCGATCGACGTGTGCACGTCCTGACCGCATGGCACGGCGTCTTGCTGCGCGGCGAGAGGCAGCGCCGCGGTCAGCACCGAGAGAGCGCCGAGGAGAGAGCGATAAGTCATTTCTGGATAGTGTCTTGAGTAGACCACGGCGCGAGTCCGCGGCGAGTTCGCCCACGGAATGCCAGGAAGCCGCAGCAGCGCACGCGAAAACCCCGCGGAGGCTCTGGCTTGCCCGCCGTCGCCACCGGCTCTAGAAGGCGCGACCCCGCATGTCCGGCATCAAGCGCGTCTGGATCGAAGAGGGTTGCATCGCCTGCAGTCTGTGCACGAGCTACTGCCCCGAGGTGTTCCTGGTGGAGAACGGGGAGACGTGCGTCATCAAGCGTGACGCCGGCGCCTGGTTGCAGGAGAAGGACGAGGAGATCCGCGACGCGGCCCACGACTGCCCGGTCGAAGTCATCAAGGTCGAGTAGGTCTCCGCGCCCACGCCGGTCCGACCGGACTCGGACTGTGCGACCGATGCGTGCCACCAGCAAGTATCGCGATGCGGGGAGTCAGCGTTCAGCGGTGGAATCTGACTCCATCCGCTGATCGCTGGTGCGATGGGCGGCGACCTCGGTCGCCGGCGCATCCAGTGCTCCAGCCGTGAGCGCACGCTCTCGGTCGCTCCGCGAACGAGCGAGAGCCCGCATCGACGATTGCCATCGCACGCGCATTGACTCGTCGCCGATCCGTGTGCAACGTGTGCGAGCACACGCAGGGGCCGCGAAAACTCGCGCGATGCGTGTGCGTTCGCTTCACGAACCCGAAGGACTCCAGAAGGACACAGGAAGGACCCATCGTGCACCTCACCAAGCTTCTCGCTGTCGCGACGCTCGGCTTGGCGTCACTGACCAGCGCACAAAGTGTCGCCGACTTCTACGTCAATGGTCGCACCGGACGCGACCATCCGAGCTATGGCGGCTCGCCGGCGATGCCGTGGAAGACCATCACCTACGCGATCACGCAGATCCCGCCGATCACCAACTCCAGCGAGTGGAACACCCTCTACGTCGAAGGCGACCAGGTGTACTCGCCGAGCACCAACGGCGAGGTCATGCCGATCCGCCCCGCCTACAACCTGTGGATCGAGGGCAGCTTCGTGGGCCACGGCCGCATGCCGATCCTGCAGCCTCCCGTCGGCGGCGTCGCCATGCTGTTCGACCCGGCCATCGTCTACTCGCGCAACCCGTCGACGATGCGCTACTTGGTCTTCGACGGCGGCTCCCACGGCATGCGTATGGGCAACTCCGCCAACCAGCGCCACCGCCCGCGCATCCAGGACTGCACCTTCCGCAACCAAACGGTGGCGGGCGTGCGCATCGACCAGGCCGACAACTCGCGCGGGATCGACCCACGCTTCTTCCAGAGCCTGTTCACCGACGCACCGCGCGGCATCGAGGTGTTCGCCACGGTGTCCGGGGCGGTCGTGTACCCGGACGTGGAGGAGTGCACGTTCACCGGACTCAGCGACGCAGCGATCTTCCTGGATGACACCAGCGCCGGCGGCAACGTCGGCGGCACGTTCCGCTCGAACTGGTTCCAGGCCTGCGAGCGCGGCATCCACGTGCGCTCGGGCCCGGCGGCGCTGACCACCAACTTCGAGGTGTACTCCTGCTCGTTCCGCGACATCCGCCAGGAAGCAGTGTGGTTGGACATCGTCCGCCCGAGCGACCCCAGCGCCCTGATCCAACAGTCGTCGTTCCTGCGCTGCGGCAGCGGCGTCGTCTTCGCCGGCACGCTCGCACCGGGTCCCTACAGTCTCACCCTGTCCGGCAACGTCGTGCAGGGGTGCACTCGCGGCGTCCGCGCCGATCTCAGCGGCACCGGCACCTGCGCCGTCGAGTCGCGCGACAACACGGTCACCCAATGCGACGTCGGTCTGGATGTGTCTGCCGGTCCCTCGGTCCAGCTCCTGTTGCGCTCGGAGCGCGACCGCTTCCTGTTCAACACGGACACTGGTGTGTCGAGCGCCGTGTCCGGCAGCAACAGCACGGTCACCCTCCAATCCGACATGGTGTGCGGCAACACCGCCCGCGGCATTCTGCTGTCGGGGAACACTCCGGTCGTCGCCCACAGCCTCACCCTGGCCGACAACGGCCTGGGGCTGAGCACCGGCGCGCCCACCACCTTCGACCACTGCATCTTCGCCAACGGCACCGAGGTGCAGGGCTCGCCGGCGATCACCTACTCGTCGTTCCTGAACGTCAGCTACGCCGGCACCGGCAACTTGGGCATGACCGACCCGCGCCTGATTCGCCCGCTCTACAAGCTCGACCCGAGCTCGCCGTGCATCGACGCCGGCAACGTCGCCACGCCGCTGCCAGCCACTGACTACGAGGGCGACCCGCGCAGCAGCGTCAGCCGACCGAACGGCCCGCAGCTGCCCGACCTCGGCGCCGACGAGTACGTGCAGCTCGGCTCGGCCCGCAAGTACGGTCTGCGCGGCTTCGGCTACTACAACTTCTTCCCCGAGATCGGCTCGCCCAGCACACGCATCGTCATCGGCGGCCAGGTGACGGTGGAGCTGAGCGGCGCGATCCTGCCGGTGTTCGGTGTGCCGGCCAACGACGCCTTCCTCACCCTCGGCCTGCGCGACGATCCCGGCGGCCTACCATTCGACCTCGGCGTCATCGGCTCACCGGGCAGCCTGCTTTGGAACGAGCTGAACGCCGTCATCGGCCTGTTCCCGGTGACGCCGATCGGCACCGCCACGGTGACCCTGCCCATCCCCGGCTCGCCGCTCCTGGTCGGCCAGACGTTCACCTTCCAGTGGCTCGCCAACCAGTTCTCGGCCAACCCACGCGGTCCAGTGGCCAGCGACGGGCTGCGGGTGACGGTGGGTCAATGACGACGCCCGTCTGAGTCAGCATGGGTGCCCGCGCCAGGATCGGACGGCGTGGGCACCAGCGCGTGCGGCATCTGCACCCGGTGAGCCCGAGTCGTCCGCCTTTCGCACGGATCGAGCTCGGCCCCGGAGTTGCGCACCGGTCGCACCCGCGACCTGTGTGGTCCACGAGGCGACCCTGCGGGCGGCCCGCTCGCCGAGCGGCGCCGAAGCCGGGCGTCCGCTACCCCCACCAACCATGTCCCTTCGTCACTCTCTCGGTCTTCTCACGCTCGCGTCGATCGGAGCCGGCTCGGCGACCGCCCAATGGGCCAAGCAGGCGACCCTGCCCTCACCGAACGGGGTGATGGCCCTGGCTGTGATCTCGCCGCACGAGGTGTTCGGCGCCAGTGCGAACACGTTCGGTGCCGCCGGCGACATCGTGCACACGGTCGATGGTGGGCGGCAGTGGCAGGTGACTTCTCTGCCGACCAACTCGCTGTGGTCGCTGTACTTCGTCGATCCGCTGCACGGTTGGGCTGCCGGCAATGGCTTCTTCCACACCGTGGATGGAGGGCGCACCTGGGTCCAGGACAACAACTGGGGTTCGATCTACGACATCTTCTTCCTCGACACACAGCGCGGCTGGGCGTGCGGCAACGGTTCGGTGACCTACCGCACGCTCGACGGCGGCCTCTCATGGAGCGCGGTGTCGGCGCCCGGGGGCACGACCATGAGTTCGATCTGGTTCGTCGACCGGCTCCTCGGCTTCGCCGTGGGCATCGGCGGCACGATCGTCCGCAGCATCGACGGCGGCCAGAGCTGGTCGCTCGTCCACTCCAACAGCAGCGCCTACCTGAGCACGATCCAGTTCTTCGATGCACTCGAGGGCTGGGCCATTGGCGGTGACGCCTTCCTGCACACGCGAGACGGAGGTCAGACCTGGGTGCCGGCAGCGGTGCCCGCCAACACCTGGTCGCACGGCGCCCGTTTCCGCGACCGCCGCAACGGCATCTCGGTCGGCGAAGCCGGCAACGTCGTCGTCACCCACGACGGCGGCGCGACCTGGCGCGAGGTCCGACCACAGGGCAGCGGGGTGCGCCTGTGGGACGTCGAGTACGCGGACGACGCGGTCGCCTTGTTCAGCGGCGAACGGGGCACCATCGGCGTCTCCTACGACGGCGGCGACAACTGGACGACGCTGCAGAGCGGCGCCGGCGGCATCACCTACGACTTGCACGCGCTCGACGTGCGGCGCGCCTTCGGTGCCCACGACTTCGGAGAGATCGTCCTCACCACCGACGGCGGGCGGCGCTGGGAACGGATCGGAGTCGCCGGCTTCGACGAGTTCGGCGCCCTGAAGGGCGTCGGCTTCGCGGACGCGCGCGTCGGTTGGGCGTGCGGCGTCGAGCGCCTGTTCCAAGGCGACGTCGGCATCGTGTCCGGCTCGACCGACGGCGGACGCACGTGGCGAGAGCAGGTGCGCGTGCCGAACTTCGAATACCGTGGCATCGCGGCGATCGACGCCACGCACGCCTTCGTCGTCGGCGCTTCGTTGCCAGCCGGGCCGCAGTTCGCCTCGGTGTTGCGCACGACCGACGGCGGCACCTCGTGGCAGCAAGTCGGTCCGCCGGGGGCCTCGCTGCGCGGCGTTCACTTCCGAGACGCCAACACCGGCTGGGCCGTCGGCCGCGACATCTGGCGCACCGACGACGCCGGCCAGACCTGGACGCAGCAGATGCGTGCCGGCGCTGAGTTCACCGACGTCGATTTCGCCGACGCCAACGTCGGCTGGGCGGTCGGCTTCGCCTCGCAAGTCGTGCGAACCACCGACGGCGGCGCCACCTGGACGGTGCAGAACCCGCACACCCCCGCGCCGCTCACCGCGATCGAAGCGATCAGCGTGGTGGACGGATCGACGGCGGTGATTGCCGGTTGGAATGGCTTCTTCGCGCGCACGACCGACGGCGGACAGACGTGGCTCGCCGAGACGATCCCCGGCACCCAGGGTGTCGACCTGCACAGCGCCGCCTTCCTCGACGTCGACACCGGCTGGGTCGGCGGCAACGTCGGTATCTGGCAGCGCATGGCGAGCGGCGCGGCGACCGCCGCGTTCCGCACCTTCGGCGCCAGCTGCAGCGGCGCCTCCCTCGCCGGCGACCCGACGCGGCCGCCGGTGTTGGGCACCAGCCTGCGCACCACGCTGCACAACGCCCCGCCAGGCGCGCCGAGCGCGTTCATGCTCGGCAGCTCGTTCCGAAGCTGGGGCAGCGTGCCGCTACCGTTGGATCTGACTGTTCTGGGCATGACCAATTGTCGCGTGTGGGTAGCCCCCGACGTGATCCTCGCGCTGGCCAACCCCACCGGAACCGTCACGCTGTCGATCCCTCTGCCAGCCCAACTCTCGCTCGTCGGCCGGTCCCTGCTCGAGCAGGCGGTGGTGGTCGACCCCACCGCCAATGCGGCGGGCGTCGCTCTCACCTCCGGCCTCGAAGCCTGGCTCGGCACCAGGTGACGCGACGCTCCGCCTCAGGTGGCGGCTCGACCCACCAGCACGAAGGCGTCACGCTCAGCCATTCCGAATTCGCAGCCGCTCCGAACGCCCCTGCTTCACTGACGTTTTGACCCGCAGTCGAAATTGTTGACAGACGATTTTGACCATGCTCCAATTCTTCCGTGAACGCGCGCTACCTCCGGCCGCAGATCGAAGGTGACCTCCGCAAGAAGATGGTCTTCGTCGCCGGCCCGCGCCAAGTGGGCAAGACGACTCTGGCCTTGGCGCTCCCCGGAGCGTCTCAGGGCTACCTGAACTGGGATGTGGCCGAGCACCGGGAGCGGATCCTCGCCCGCGAGCTGCCGGTGGCGAAGCTGTGGATCTTCGATGAGATTCACAAGTACCGCACCTGGCGAAACTGGCTCAAAGGACTGTGGGACGGTCGTCGTGCCGGCCAGCGCATCCTCGTCACCGGCAGCGCGCGGCTCGATTTCTACCGCTACTCGGGCGACTCGCTGCAAGGTCGCTACCACCTGCTACGCCTGCATCCACTGTCGTGCCGGGAGCTGGACATCACCACTGCCGGCGACCTGCAACAGCTGTTCGCACTCGGCGGCTTCCCCGAGCCGTTCTTCAGCGGGTCCGAGACCGAGGCCCGCCGCTGGTCGCGAGAGTACCGCGACCTGCTTCTGCGCGAGGAGGTGCGTAGCCTCGAACGAGTGCACGACATCGGCAACCTCGAGCTGCTGATGCTGCGCCTGCAAGAGCTGGTCGGATCGCTGCTCTCGATCAACGCACTGCGCGAAGACCTTCAGGTCAGCCACAAGACGCTGGCATCGTGGTTGGCGATTCTCGAGCGCCTGTTCGCGATCTTCCGCGTGTCACCGTTCGGCACGCCGAAGGTCCGGGCCATCAAGAAGGCGCAGAAGCACTATCACTGGAACTGGGCGGTGGTCGCGGACGAAGCCGCACGCTTCGAGAATCTGATCGGCAGTCATCTGCTGAAGTGGGTGCACTGGCAGCAAGACACCCAGGGTCGGGCACTCGAGCTGCGCTACTTCCGTGACACCGACGGGCGTGAAGTCGACTTCGTCGTCGTCGATGGCCGCCGACCGCTGCTGCTCGTCGAATGCAAGCTCGGGGACGATAGCCTGGATCCGAGCCTCCGCTACCTGCACGAGCGGTTCGAGGGAGCAGACGCGTGGCAGGTGTCGCTACGCGGCAAGAAAGACTTCGTGACTCCGAGCGGAGTGCGGGTGGCGCCGGCCCTCGAGCTTCTGCGCACTCTCGTGTGAGCACGGCCGCACGCCGCGGGTGTCACCCCTTCACCGCCGCCGAGGCGCATCTCGACCCAACACGTCGCACCTGGCGTGCGGACGGACCGCATGGTCCCTCCGCAAAACCGACTGCGACTCGTGAGCGCCACGCTTGGCCTCGGGTGGCGGCTGCCTATCCTGGCCACGGTGCGCGCAGGCATCCTCCCAAGGAGCGCGCTGGCCGCCCTGTGCGTGGTCAGCGCGCTGGCCATCGGCACGCTCCTCGCAGGCGTGCCGACCGTGCACGCCTTGCGTGGCTGGTTCTGGCCACTGCGAGGCAAACCACCGCAGGTGGCGTGGCTGCTCCTCGCCTGCGCGACGGTCGGCGTGCTGAGCGTCGTCGCCTACCGCGTGCGCCGGCGCTACGCCCTGGCCACCTGCTGCCTCTTCGCTGCCGGCGTCGCTGCGCAGTATGGCGCCGCCCTGGCCGAGGGGCGCGGGCTCGACGCCCTACGGGAGCGCGTCGTGTTCACGGGCCACTCCGAGTTCGCGCGCATCGCGGCCAGCGGCCGGCCGGCACTCGACCTGCTGACCGACTACGAGAATCTGGCCGGCCGTGACAACCCCTACTGCGCGGTCAAGCCACCGGGCCAGCTCCTGCTCTACGTCGCCCTCGAGCGGCTGGCGCAACGTCTGGTCCCCGCGGACCTGCCCGACCGCTATCCGTTGCCTGGCAGTGCGACCCATCGCTTCGGCCATCTGGTCGAGCTGATGACCTGGCTGCTGCCGTTCCTCGCCGCTCTGGTCGTGTGGCCGCTCGGCGCGCTGGGGCGGCGCTTCCTGACGGGCGACACGTGGCTGGTGCCAGCGCTCCTGTTCGTGCTGTCGGCGCCGTTCTCGCTCGTCGTCCTCCACCTCGATCAAGCCCTGTTCCCCACGGCCGCCACCACGCTCTGGGTGATCGCGGCGCGTGCCGGCGACAGCCGGCGAAGCGTGGCGTACGGAGCCCTCGGCGGCCTCCTGGCCTGGGGCATGGCCTTCGTTTCGTTCGGGCTCGCGCCAGCGATCGCCCTGGCACCGGTCTTCACCGTCGCGACCGCACCGCGAGATGCGCGCTGGCAGAGGACGCTCGGTCTGTGCGCCGGCCTCGGCGCATGCGTCGCGCTCGTCTGGCTGCTCATGTCACCGCTCTACGACCCGACACACCGCTATCAAGCCGCCCTGGCCGCGCACGAGCGCTGGAAACGCTGGACCTGGGACGTCGGCCACGTCGCGGCGGCGGCGCGCATGAACCTGGTCGAATTCGCCTGGTGGGCGAATCCAGGCGTGACGGTCGTTTGGCTGGCGGCGCTGGGTCGCTCGCTCGCGACTCTGTGGCGTTACGCGTCGGGCCACCCACGCGAGGCGGCCTCGACGCTCGGCCTCGACCTCGTCAACCCGGTGGTCGCCGCGATCCTCGTCGTCCTGGCCGCCGCCAGCTCCACCTTTGCCGAGACGCCACGCCTGTGGATGTTCCTACTGCCGCTGCTCTTGCTGGGTGCGGTGCGGGCGCTCGGCACCATACGGCCCATGCACCTCGGACTCGTCGTGATGCTGCAGTGGGCCTGGACGCTGGCGACCAAGCTGACTCAGGACTTCCACTGAGCTGCAAGTGCCGCGGATCCTCGCGCCACGCGCGAATTCGGCGATGCCGTTCCGCTAGCCATCGCGCCCAACTCGCTTGTTTCCAGCGGCACTGGAAGCCCCAGCAACAAAGTGGCCGGGGCCCCTTCTGGTCACCGCGACCCGGCGACTGCGGCCGCACGGGCCACGACGCTCGAGCCGGGCCAGAAAAGTGAACGATGCCGCAGCCATGGCTGCCTCGCCGTGAACCAACGCGGCATGACGTTCCGCACCCACGCGTTCGCGGCGGCCGCTCTCACGGCGACCGGTTTCGCCGCTGCTCAGTCCTGGAGCACCGCGCCGATCCCTGGAGCCCCGGATCGCGGCGCTACCGCGCTGCTCAACAACGGCGTGCTGCCGGCACTTCCGGTCCGCTACGAGGCACGGCAGGGCTTCGGCACCTTCCTCTTGGTCGGCGATACCTGGACGCAACTGCAGGATCCACTGCCGAGCCCCGCCGTGCTGTTGTTCCCCGCCATCGCCAGCGACAACGGCGCTGTGGAACTCGTCATGTTCGGTGGATTCGACACCCGAGCCGGGATCGGACTCTCGCGCACGACGCGTCGCCTGAGGACTGTCAGCAACGTCCGTACGTGGCAGGTGCTGACGACGACCACCGCACCCATCGCTCGCTGGGGTGCGGCGATGGCCAGCGCCGACGGAAGTGTGCTGCTGCACGGTGGCTCTTCGTCGTTCAGGCTGTTGGACGACCTCTGGCGCTTCGATCTGGTCGACTGGCAACCGGTCACGCAGAACGGGGCACTGCCACCGGCCCGCTGGCTCCACGGCATGTGCCGCGCCCCAGACGGAGCAACCCTCTTGTTCGGTGGCCAGGACATCCAGGGCAGACACCTCGGTGACACATGGGTGTTCACGCCTTCTTCGAACACGAGTGGCTCCTGGCAGCAGTTCGTCGGCCTGGGACCAGCCGCGCAATCAGAGCCGACGATGACCTACGACCCGAGCCGCGACGTCGTGGTTCTGTATTCCCCTGACGAGGGCGTCTGGGAGTGGGATGGGTTCCGCTGGCGTCTGGTGAGCGGCACGAGGATCGACGCCGAGGACCTGTCGCTGTTCTTCCAACCCGGGAGCAACAATCGGCTCCGCGCCACCGTCGCCACGACAGGCGGAGCACACGGGACCCTCGACTTCACCCCGAGTCCGGTCGCATTCTTCGCCGCGGACATGAGCCCGTGCTTCGCCACCGGTTCGCTCGCTGCCCTGTCGCTCAGAGCCGTTCAACGGTCGTTGCCGATCCTGGGATCGACGCTCGAACTCGCCGTCGACGGCACCATTCCCGGGGCCACGCTGATCGCGGGCATCGAACCACCCGGCAGCCGCACGCCGGTCTCCCGATGCGGCTGCACGTCGTTCCTCACCTTCGGCTCGGGCACGACTTCCATGATCCTGCAGAACGTCGGCAACCCTGTGCTCTTCTCGGTGCCGATCCCCGCGAACCCGAGCTTCTCGGGCAGCCAGCTCGACATCCAGGTCTTCCTGTTCGAGAACGCGCCGCCGCCCTGCGACGTCCGAGCGACGCAGCTGGGCACGGCGACTCTCGGGCTGTAGGCCTCGTGGTCGGCCGTTCGGGTGTCTACCCGACGGGAGTCGCCCCGGCCACGACGACTCAGCGAATCGTCTCGAGAACGAGATTGCTCAGCTCGAGCTCCGTGCCACGGGCAGACAGCACTTGCGCCGCGAGCATCAGGCCCAGCAGCGCCCGACTCGGTGGCAGAGCGAACTGCACGCTGGACCTGGTGCCGTACGGCAGGGGCACGGCAAGCATGCCCGTGGGATCGACCCGCAGCACGCCGAACGGCAGCACCGCGCGCACGGAGCGCGTGTTGAGCAGCAGCACGGACTGCACGGAACCGATCTGGTTGGTGTAGTCGATGCGGTAGTCGTTCCCCGGCGATGGTGCGAACGGCGCGCTCAACTGCTTGCGCGGGCCCTGGGCCAACCACCAAGGGATGGTGTCGAAGTAGCCCGTTCCCGGCACGCCATCGAGCACGACGTCCATGTCGCCATCGAGGTCGACATCGCCATGTGCGGCGATCTCGGCGGATGCGGCGCCCTCGACCAGCGACGTCACGTCGACCAAAGACGTGCTCAAGATGCGGGTGGCATAGCGCGACGAGAGCACGAAGCGATCGCCACCCACGACGTCCAAGTTGATCGTGCGCAAGCTGCTTGCGGTGACAGTGAGCGACGATGCCGCGAGTGGCTGGAACGAGCTGCCGTTCCACGAATGCGTCTGCATGCCACCGAAGGGTGGGTACGAGAACAGCACCACTTCCTGGCCGGGGATGGCGCCGCGACCGAGCGCGATCGGCGCGCTCTGCGTCGCGTTCGGGGCGGCGCCGACGATCTCGACGAACGTCAGGCCGCCACGGTTCGCGAACACGCGTATGCCGTCGCGGCCGCTCGTCAACACGTCGGCGCGGCCGTCGCGGTCCAAGTCGTAGGCCACCGCTTGCACGGTGAGCTGGTTCGAGCCCGGCAGCGGCGCCGGCAGAAAGCCCGTGGTGGCGCGGACATTCTGCATCACGAATGCACCCGCCGGAGTCGGCCACACCAAGTCGTCGTCGCCATCGCCATCGAGGTCGTCGACCGCGATGCCTCCGCTCGCCGCCCGGTAGATCACCTGCTGTGTCGGCCCGACTGCAAGGTTGCCGCGGCCGTCGCCGAGGAACTGGCGCAACGTCGCCGGACCGACCTGCGCCACGCCCGTGATGGCGATGACGTCCTTCCTGCCATCGCCGTTGAGTTCGGCGACGTACAGATCGAGCACGTCATCCGTCAACCGGATCGTCTGCTGCAGCAACTGGCGGCCGCTACCGTCGTTCCTGGCAGTGAACAGTACGGGCATTCCCTCGGCGACGACACTGCGATCGAACAGGCCGACGCTGTCGACATCGCCGTCGTTGTCGAGATCGACGAGATGGCGGGTACCCGGCACGATCCGCGGCGGGTTGATCGCTGCCAACTTCCCGCCGACGTTGTGCCACAAGGTCACATTCGCGTTGCCGACCTCGCGCACTACCAGATCCGCACGGCCGTCGCCATCGAAGTCGCCGCTCACGACGTCGCGGACGCCGACCGCGGAAGGCACGAGCGGCGCGGTGGAGCGAACGTAGCCGCTGGGTGTATTGATCAAGATCTCGCTGACGAGGCCTTCGGCCGCGATGAACAGGTCCTGATCGCCGTCGTTGTCGATGTCGAGAGCCGCGAGGTCGCGGACGGTGTAGCCGACCGCGGGCAGCGTGCCCGATTGATCGCTGAAGTTCAGGCCGCCGTCATTGCGCAGCAGACGCAGCGGCGAGTTGGCGTCCTGGCCGCCGACCGCGATGTCGATGTCGCCGTCGCCGTCGTAGTCGAAGTGCAGCACGGCGTTGGTGAGCAATGCGAGCGGCACGGAGCGCGACGTGAAGGAGCCGCTCCCGTCGTTGACCAGCAGGGTGAGGTCATAGCCGCCGACCACGACCTCGACCGCGCCGTCGCCATCGAGGTCCACCGCGGCGGCGATCCCACTCGCGGCGGGCCCTCGCCCGGAGTCCAACGTGAAGACCCCACGGCCGTCGTTCCGCAGGACGGCGAGCGAACTGCCGGTGACCAACAAGTCGAGGTCGCCATCCCGATCGACATCGCCGTGCAACAGGGTCCCAGCCAGCGATGCGGCTGGCACCCGCCAGGACTCGTCGCGGTAGAGGCCACCCGCCCGAACCGCGACACGCAGTGACGCTGTGCTCAGCCCGACGATGTCGACGACGCCATCGCCACTCACGTCGAAGAACGTGGTCGCGGTGCCGAAGACACCGGGCGGCAGCGCATGCCCGGCGATGTCGGTGAAACGGAGTTGCCCGATCTGCTCGTGCAGGATCGGCCCCTGAGCGGCGAGATCGAGCCGGCCGTCGCCGTTGAGATCCACCGCGGCGAGCAGGCGCGAAGCCCGGGCGTCGAAGTGCTGGTAACCGAACTCGCGCACCTGTGCGCGCAGGTTCGGAAGAAGGCACGCGCTGATGGCCAGCGTGAGACAGCGAAGCGATTGCATGTCGAAAGACGGTGTAGGCGTGTGGAGGGGACGCACCAACGCAGGCAAGAGCCACTAGCCCGCGGGCTCGGTGTGGTTTCCGCACTTCGTGTTTCATCGACGAGGTCGGTCCTGATCGCCTGCCAGCGCGATGACGTGCCGCGCATCGTGCCCCAGCGCTCCCGAGAGCACACCCCCCGGAGTCAGCAAAGCAGTTGGCCACCTGCTTCGGAAGTTCCGAGGTTTTTGTCACTCGAGCGCCCCTCGGAAAACCGCTCGGCCTCATCCGTGCGCCCGACGTCCTGTCGTAGACGTTGCCGTACGGCAGGTTGTCGGTCATCACACACCGACCATTACAATGAGATGCACCGCGGGTCGGCGGCGACGCACCGAGCCGGACGCGGACCCTGCCGCCCCCGCAAGGCGCCGGGCGCGCCCCGGATGCTCGGATTTTCTCTGTCCGCATCCCTGTCGCACGGGACCTCAAGCGTTTGGCGCAACCTCGCGCTGACTTGATCGAGAACCACGACATGCGACCCATTCCTTCCATCCCCGCCTCCATCGTGTGCGCGGCACTCATCACGGCCGGAGCAGCCGCTCAGGGCAGCTTCGCGACGTATGGAACCGGATGCGCCGGGTCGGCCGGGGTCCCGGCGATCGGCCATCGCGGGCCGCCGCAGACGGGTGCCACACTCGAGTTCACCCTGACCAACGCCAATGCCAATGCGCCGGCGTTTCCGATGCTCGGCTTCGCGCAGCAGAGCCTCTCCCTCGGACTGTTCGGTGCGCCGCAGTGCACCGTGCTGGTCGCGCCCACGATCACGATGACGACGATCAGCGACGGCAGCGGAAGCGCGAGCATCGGGTTGCCGATTCCGAACGACCCCGGCCTCGACGGGACGCGCCTGTATGCGCAGTGGGGAGTGCTCGATCCTGGTGCCGGGAACGCGCTCCGTCTCGCTCTGTCCGAGGGTGCTTGTGCAGAGCTCGGATCGAGCGACGAGCTGATCATGGATCCGACCCCGCCGACGCAGGGGAACTTCCCGGCATTGCCGCGGCGCATCGAGTACCAACTCCTCGGCTTCGCTCCGGCCGCCGCTCCGATCCAGGTCCCCGGCGTGGGCGGCAGCCTGCTGATCGACCCGACCACGCTGGTGCTCGTGCCGGACAGCGGCGGATTCGGCTCCGAACTCACCGGCTACCTGGAGCAGCTTGGAACCGCGTGGCTCTACTCCCAGCTCCTGCAAGAGGACGACGATGGCCAACTCGTGCTCTCGGAGTTGCTGGTGACCGGCGGCGACGGCCTGTCGTCTCAGGTCGACGACAGGCCGACCTGCGAGGCCCGCGCAACCACGTTCCTACAGACGGTGGTTCGTGATGGCCTCGCAGACGGGTGGCACGCCTCCAGTGGAGTCGGGCCGCCGGTGCCCTTCTATCGCCCGGACGTCGTCGGCGTCGCCTACTACGAGTTCCCGGTCAGCCACGGCGGCTTCATCGTCGTGTCGACCGGCGAGCACGATCTGCCGATTGCCCACTGGAGTGACCGCGGCGAACCGATCGAGAGAGCCCTCGATCACCAAGCGAGGGCGAACCAAGCGAGGATCGCGAGGATCTACAAGGTCGACGCCTTGTCGTACGTGGGCGAGGACGCGACCGGGCTGCAGGTCGCCCAGATCGGCGACCTGCCGACGCAGCTCCTGCCCGACCCGACGGTCCGCGGTGGGTACACGCAGCGGGCCTGGTCCTCGTGGGGAGCACTCAAAGCCGGCTACGTGCAGAGCTACCGGGCAATGATCGAGAACCTGAAGCTCGCCGGCGCGGACCAATGGCAAGACGAACGCAACCCGGGAGCATCGACCTCCTGGGGGCCGTGGACCTACTCCTGGGCCGGGTCCCACGACGACCAGCGCTCCTACAACCAGTTCCTCCACGGCCCTTGTCTGGTGGGCTGCGGTCCGGTGGCGTGGATGATGCTGTTCGGCTGGGCCGACCACCGAGCTGCGATCGGCGATCCCAAGTGGGCCCACCGTTGGGGTCTCTACCGTCAGAACGGCGGTCGCGGTGCCAATGCCGACGCACCCGCGGCGAACGATCCTGGCGTCCGGAACGCGCTCGTCGAGATCCACGATCACGTACTGACGTTGTGCAGCGGCACGTCGGGTCTCACTGCGGCATGGACGATGCACCGGGCCGACCGCTACCTCAGCGGGCGCACGGGGGCCACGTTGACGACGCACTATGACTTGTTCGGGGTCCATCGCCCCGCGCTGCGGAACCTGGCCCGGGACTCGATCGTGGCGGGCAAGCCGACCGTCGTCGGCACCGGCTGGCTGGCCCACTACCCACTGGCCTACGGCTACGCCGAGCGCTCGAAGAGGGTGTGGTGGGGGCGGAAGCGTGCGCGTTCCTTCTACGTCAACAACGGCTGGGGCGGCGCTGCCAACGGCTGGGTCGCGGCCGAGACGTGGTTCTGCGGACGCCTGTTCGCGAACTGAGCCGAAGGCTTGCGATCGCGAAGGCGCGTCGTCGCCGGCGAACGCGCGTGCGGTCGCCGGCCCCGTCGGCCTCAGTACTCGAAGAGCGAGATCAGCCCCGTCGAGTTGGTGCGCGAACCGATCGTCGCCGTCGTGCTGCCGGTGGCCGCCAGCATCGTCGCCTGCGGACTGACGCCGATCGTGGTGGACGCGCTGGCCGAGGTGACGAACCCGGCCGAGTTGGCGAACAGGTCCCCGAGCGCGGCCTGGAAGTAGAGCGTGCGGCCGTAGAGGGCGAGCACACCGGGCACCGGCAGGCTGACCGACAACGCACCGCCCGTGTTGGTACTGATGGTGACGTTGGCATCGATCGCCACTTGCAGCGTGCAGCCGGTCGCGCCGAAGCTGTCGAGTCCCAGCGGCAGCGGAACGCCGTTCCACGTGCTGTTGCTGGAGCCGATCAGGAGCACACCGGAGCTGCTGGCAGGTCCGTTGGTGAGCGACAGGCCCATCGAGCCGCCGGCCTGGACCGGCTGCGTGGTGATGGCCGGGCTGCGGTTGCTCGACGTCTGGCACGCGGTCCCGAACGTCGTGGTGTCGGACACGAAACTGCCGACATCGAGGCGATAGGTGAAGGCGGCGTTGCCGTTGCTGTTGGCGAAGATGCGGTACTCGACCACCAGGTTGTGGGTGTTGTCGTAAGCGAAGGTGCGGTCGAGCGGGATCCAGATGGTGTTCGGGTTGGGGCCTGTGCTCACCGACGGAACCGTGGGCAGCGAGAAGATCTGCCGGTCGTACACGCGCACGGCGGGGGCTAGGTAGTTGTTGTCGAACGTCGTCGACACACCCGTACCCAGGTTGTCGCTGTGCCCCATCCAGATCTCCATCTGGACCTGGTGCCCGGTACCGGTGCCGAGCATGTCGGGGCGGAAGCCGACGCGGCTGATCTGCCCGCCGTTGGCGATGCCGAGGCGCCACTTCGAGTAGATCAGCATCACGCGGCTCACTCCGGCTGACAGCGGCCGGCTGGTGATCGACGACGATCCCTCGAGGTTCACGTGATCGAACGGGAAGACCTTCACGGTCTGGGCCGCGAGCGAGCCAGCCAGGAAGACGCAGGACAGTGTCAGGGGGCGGAGGAGGTTCATGGCAGGAAGAACCGGAGGTCGCGCCGATCGTTGCACTCGTTCCAGCGTTCAGGGGCAGAGTCCGGCTCCCGCCGCCGCAAGGGCGGTACGTGGCCAGTGCGGCCGCCGGCACGGGCCTGCAGGGCGGATCTCGCACGCCGGGCCGAATCCGCGCGGAAGGCGCGCAGTGGTCGCGTCCTCACTTGCCGGTCGGGATGTTCAGAGGTGTGAGCTCGAGGTCGCATTCCACGACCCGGTCGGATTTCACGGCGATCTCGATGGCACCGAGTGGGCGCGGGTCCGTGGGTTCCGTTCCAGCGGGGAACAGACCGGCGACGTGGCTGCGCGCCGAGAGCCTCAGGTCGCCGGCCGGCGCGACCAAGTCCACCGTGGTCTGGCCCGGCTGCAGCACGACCCCGACCCCAGAGTCGTACGAGCTGTCGTCCCACGGCACCGCGAACGCCCCCGCGGCTTGCTGGCGAAGGCGCAGTTCGACGTGGCTGACGGCCACCTCTGTGCCCGCAGGCGACCGAAGGTGCACGCGCACGCGGCCCAAGGTCAGCTCGATCGCACGCGACGCGCCAGCGGCGCCGACCTCGACCACGTCGGCATCGGGGTTCAAGACGACCCCGCTCGTCAGGTCGACCACCTCGAAACGGTACTTGCCGGGCGCCACGCGCAGGGCAAAGGCACCGTCGGCGCCCACTGCCTCCCGCACCGCACTTCCCCAACCTTGTATCACCATCTCGAGCGCCTCGACCGGCCGAGCGACGACCATCAGGGAATCGCTCGGCAGCACCGCACCCGTGCACGTCACTCGACCGTGCACTTCGCTCGCCGGCTGGCGCGCGGCATCGAATTCCAACTCGAGGTCGTCCCCCCGCACGCGCACGTCCGCCAGAGCCAAGCGGACCGGCCCACCGCGAAGGCTGTAGCGCGCGGCGAGTTCCAGCTTCCGCCGGCCAGGGGCCAGGCCCCGCAGCACGAAGCCGCCGTCCGGACCGGGAGCAGTCGTGCGCAGCGGCGTGCCGGCATCACCGCCATCCGGCAGGACGAGACCCTGGAACCCCATGGCGGTGCGGTCGGTCAGTTCGAGCCGGAAGGCACAGTCACCCGGCGGATGCGAGAGCTCGCCGCGCAGGCTCACGCCGCGCGGCACGACCAACGCGACCTCCCCCTCGTGCTGGCCGACCACCAACCGCACCTCCCGACGCGGCGTCGCCGGGCGATCGGGCACGAGGGCGACGAGTTCGTAGGTACCCGCGGCGAGCCCGCCGACCGCGAACGTGCCCGCGGCGTCGGTGACGGCCGTGACCGCCGCCAGGAGCGAAGCACCGGCGAAGACGACGCCGTCCGGTTGCGGACGCTGCAAGCTCAGGCGCACACACGCGCCGGCCAGCGGCTCACCGTCGGCGCCGCGCACCACGCCAGCGACGGTGGCTTCGGGCTCCAGCTCGACGCGCAGCTCCGGACGCTCGGGATTCCACGCGACGCGCTTCATCGTGCAGCGCGCGAAGCCCGGAGCGGTGACGACGACGATGCCCATGGTCTGGTCTCGCGGACCGGGCGCGGCGAGCCGCACGACGCCGGCACGCGCGTCCGCGGTCGGCTGGATCGTGTCGGCCAGGTACTCGGTGAACGAACCCTCGCCCTCCCCGAACCAGACCACGCCGGCGCGCGCACCGTCGATCGGGGCACCGCCGTCCTTGGCCACGATCCGCACGACGAACGCGGGGTCCGACGCGACCACGCGGAGGATCAGATCGTCCGCCGGCGCGGACAGCAGCGGGCTTTCACCACTGGCGACGCCGTCCGTGGCCGACGCACGCGCGCGGTAGCGACCGACCACCGGCAGCGACTGCCGGAAGGCGCCGTCGGCACCGGTCGTGACCACGAGGGGGCTGGCGAGGGTCTCGAAGTGGAAGACCACGAGCGCGCGGCACGGTTGGCCGTCGGCGTCGACGACGCGGCCAGCGCAGTAGCCGCTTCTCTGCAGGTCGAGCGCCAGCGGCGTGGCGCGGCTCACCGGCCGCAGCGTCCGCTCGTAGAAGCCGTCGGCGCGCACCGTCACGACCGACCCGCTGGCGAACACGCCGGGCAGCACGAAGCGACCGTCGGCGCCGGTGCGGGTCGCGCTGCGGTAGGCGACTTCGCTCGTCGTGTCGACGAACGCGTCGAGGACACTCGCCGGCAGACTGGCGCACGCGTCGCTGGCCGTCACCAAGGCACCGGCGATCGGCTGGCCGTCGACGTCGCGAACGCGACCGCGCAGCTCGACCGCGGGTGGCAGCACCACATCCACCGAAAGACGCGGATCGGCGACCCCCTGCCAGCTGCGCCGCACCCACAGCGCGTCGGGGACGACCACCGCAGCGACCCGTCCCGGCGTCGCGATGAGCACCTGCACGCCGGCGTGCGCCGGTTCGGCGGCGGCGCCTTCGGCGTCTCGCTGCCATGCGACCTCGAAGTGTCCCCGCGCGTCGGTGCGCACCGTGCCCTCGGCCCAAGCGCACTCCGTCCGCGGCGTGCCGTCGGAAACGACGACCACGCCGACTCCGGCCAGCGGCTGCCCGCGCTCGTCGCAGACGCGGCCACGCAGAGACGTGGGCCCGAGTTGCGAGGACGCCGACTGACCCGCGAGCCCGGCCGTCAAGGCGAGGAGGATGCCGGCGTGGAAGCGTGCTCTCAGTTGCATGAGTCGACCTCGATGCAACGATAGACGCCGCAGGCCGACCTGGCTTGCGCGCCGGAGGGCCTCCTCGACCGGATCCCAGCACAGGCGGCGAAGAGGCCCGCGAGCCGCGCCCGCCTCAGCGGGCGTCGGCTCCAAGGGCCGCGAGGCCCGGCCCCTCGCCTGCCCCTTTCCCTAGTAGGTGAACTCGGTGACGGCGGCGTAGCCGTGGTCCAGCGTCAGCGGCGTGGCGTTGGGGTAGCTCGGACCCTGGAACTGGAAGTTGTAGAGGCGCGACACCTCGGAGATGGTGCCGATGTTCGGGGCGGGCACCGCGAAGCTGCGGCCGTTGCTGTTGCAGATCGGCACCGGGTCGGTGCGACCGGCATCGAACGCGTGGGCCTGCACGTAGAGGGTGGGCGCGCCCAGCACGTTCGGCATCACGAAGGTCCACGGCGCGTACGGATACGAGCTGGTGGCCGTCGAAGCGGTTTCGCGAAGATCACCGTTGGCGTCGGCGACGCCCGAGGCGAGCACCGCGGCGAGGTCGGTGTACAGGTTGCCGCACAGGCCCGGGAACGACAGGTTCGGGTTGCTGGAACCGAGGTACAGCACGGTCGGCGCGCCAGCCGGGGCGTAGCGCACGTAGAAGCCGACCTGGTAGGCGCCGCCGCGGTCGACGTGCTGGACCTGCAGGTCCATGGTGCTCGTCTGGCCGGTGGCGACGCAGCCTGCGCCGGTGAGCGACGACGAGCCGTTCGTGGCCGTCCCCTGGTGCGTGTCGACCGTGGTGAACGTGCCCGACGCCGCGTTCGAGTACTGCACCGCTTCCCAGGCCAGAGAGTTGACCCCGGTGTACGCGAAGGGCGTGCTGAGCGGGATGAGCATCTCGAACGGCGCCGGGTTGCCGGCTCCGGTCAGAGGGCCGATGTTCACCACCTGCCGGGTCACGACCTGCGACGAGCCGCCGATGTAGTTGGCGGCGAACACGTAGCTGATCCGGTTCCAGGCCACCGACTCACCCATGAACAGCTCGAGGTCGACCGTGCGGCTGCCGCCGGGCGGCGTGCTCGTGCCGTTACGCCGCTGCGCCACCTGGGTGACGACCATCGGCGTGCCGACCGTGTCGGAGTGGACCTGCATGTAGCGGCAGATGATCGTGGTGTTCCAGGGGAACGAGTTGGACGCGTTGCCGTCGACTGCCGCGGCCGCCACGGGCGACACGAAAGCCGTTTGCGCGAAGAGCGGGGCGGCAAAGAGGGCGCCGACCGCCAGGAGACGAGTGTGTTGCATGGGAGCTTCCGTACCAGAGAACCTTGGGCTCGGGTTTGAGGCAGAACGAGACAGGACAGACGAGACGAGGGTATGCGGGCGCACCACAGGGTCAACCCGGTGCGCGCCATCGGGCGAGTCCGGTCCGACGTTCGCCGGCGGCACAGTGCGAGCGACAGCTTCCGTCGGCGCGGTCGCAACGGACCAAACCTCTCGACCGCAGACAGTTCGGACCGGGCCAAGGAACCGTGACGCGCGCCACTTTCCGTCCGACCGTCCCTACCAGCGGTAGAGCATCAGATAGACGACCACACCGGTCACCGACACGTAGAGCCACATCGGCGCAGTCACCTTGGCCCAGCGCCGGTGCCGTGCCCGCTCGTCGCGAAGGCCCAGCCGGATCGTCATGAGGATCAGCGGCAGCTGCACCACGGCGAACACGATGTGGCTGAAGAGGATGGCGCGGTAGACGGTCCGCGCCCAGCCCTCGCCACGGAAGGGCACTGGCGCGTCCTTGCTCAGATGGTAGGTCAGATAGCAGGCGAGGAAGGCGGCCGAGACAGCGAACGCCGCCAGCATCAGCTTCTTGTGCAGCTCGATTCGCCCCCGCTTGACGGCGATCAAGCCGGCGACGATGAGCAGCGCGGCCAACGCGTTGAGCGACGCGTTGACGTGCGGGAAGAACGAGTACCAGGGAGCCTCAGGTGGCATCGCGGGCGCTGCGGCGCGTAGTGACGAAGGTGGCCAGCGCGAAGCTGGCCGCGGCGAAGACGAGGCTGACCGCCAGGCACACCGTCAGGCTCGGCAGACCCATCGCAGGATCGACGTTGCCGAGCGCGTGACGCAGGAGCGCCACGCCGTAGGTCAACGGGTTGGCAGCCATGAGACCGCGCACGATGGCGTGCGCACCCGGCGCCGGAAAGAAGGCTCCCGACAGCAGCAGAGCCGGCATCAGAACCAGCATCATCACGCCGTGGTAGCCGGCGGTGCTGTCCATCAGCCAGGCCAGCGCGAACCCGCAGCCGGTGAGCGCGAACGCCAGCAGCAGGAGGACTCCCGCCGCCGCCAAGAGGCGCAGCGGCTCGGTGGGCGACAGACCGAAGGCGCAGCCACCGAGCAAGAAGACCAGGCCGAGCCCGAACCCCAGGGTGGCTCCGCCGAGGACCTTGCCGAGAGCGATGGCGCTGCGGGGCACCGGCGCTACCAACACACCTTGCAAGAAGCCCTCCTTGCGGTCTTCGATCACCGTGATGGTGGCGAAGATCGCCGTGAACATCACGATCATGGCCAGCGTGCCGGCGAAGAAGTACTGGCCGTAGGTCTGGTCGCCGACGCGCAGCGAGTCGCGCAGAGCCCCCGCGAACAACAGGAAGAACACGACCGGCTGACCGAGCGAGCCGACCACTCGCGAGCGATCGCCCAAGAAGCGCACCAGCTCGCGTTGCCACAGGGCCGTCACGGCACCGCTCATCGACGCCTCCGGGATGCCGGCTGACGCTTGCCGTCGCGGTCGCCGTCGCCGTCGCCAGCAGCGGCGAACGGCGCGCCGGTCTTGAGAAAGTAGACGTCGAGCAGCGACGGCGGACTCACCGCCACCCTCCGGGCACGCTCGCCGAGCGCGTCGACGACGGCCGCCACCAGGCGGTGAGCGTCGGCCACCTGCGCGCGCAGAGTTCCGTCGAACGCCTTGGCCTCGATCTGGAACCGCTCCTGCAGCTCGGCGCGCACCGCGTCGGCCTGCTCGGGATCGACGCTGACCTCGAGCGCCTCGCCGCCCACCGACCGCGACAGCTCGGCGGGAGTGCCCTCGGCCACCACTTCTCCCGCGTGCAGGATCAGGACACGGTCGGCCGCTTCGGCTTCGTCGAGCAGGTGCGTGGTGAACATGACGGTCGAGCCCTCGAACCCCGACAGCAGGCTCCACAAGTCGCGCCGTGCCGTCGGATCGAGGCCGGTGGTCGGCTCGTCGAGCACCAACAACGCTGGCTGGTGCAGTAGGCACTTGGCCAGTTCGACCCGCCGGCGCAGCCCTCCGGACAGGGTCTCCACCTTGTCGCCCGCGCGCTCGGCGAGCTGGGTCCGCGCCATCACTTCGGCCACGCGGTCGTCGAGTCGGCGCCCGGACAGGCCGAACATGCGCCCGCCGTAGAGCAGGTTCTGGCGAACGGTCAGCTTGCGGTCGATGGCCGGCGACTGGAACACCACGCCGAGCTGGGCGCGCAGCGACGCCGGCGCGCGCGTGACGTCGACGCCCATCGCCCACAGGTCGCCCTGCTGCACCGGCAAGATCGTCGCCAGCAGCTTGAACAGCGTCGACTTGCCGGACCCGTTGGGACCGAGGAAGGCGTACTTGGTGCCGCGCTCGACTCGGAAGCCGACGTCGCGCAGGGCGACGCGCTCGCCGTAGCGGTGGGTCAGACCGCGCGCAGTCACCGCCTGGGTGGTCGCGACCGGGTCGTTCACTGCGGGGATGGTCATGGCCGGTCGAGAAGCATGGCACCGAGCAGCAGCGGCAGGTAGACGATCGAGGCCAGGAATGCCCCGCGCATCGCCGCGTCGGTGCGCCGCGCCGCCGCCACGACCACCGGCACCAGGAAGAAGACGCCCAGGAGGATCGCCAGCAGGGGATAGAGGTCACCCGTCATGAGCAGGCGCGGCGGCCACAGACTCACGATCAGCAGCGCCAGGGTGTAGACGATCATCTGCACCGCGGTGGCGCGTCCCTTGGGATCGACCACCGACAGCATGCGCATGCCGCCGCGCCGGTAGTCCTCGCGGTAGCGCCAGGCGATGGCGAGGAAGTGCGGGATCTGCCAGAAGAACAGGATGAGGAACAGCGCCAGCGCCCGCGTGTCGACGTAACCGGCCGCGGCGGCGTAGCCCACCACCGGCGGCAGCGCCCCGGGTACCGCTCCGACCAGCGTGTTGAGCGTAGTGACCGGCTTGAGCGGCGTGTAGACGAGGACGTAGGTGAAGAGGATCGTGGCGCACAGCGCGGTGGCCAGAGGATTGCTGCCGAACCAAAGCGCTGCGAGGCCGAGCACGGCACAGACGATCCCGAATCCGGCCACCTCGATCGGCAGCAGGCGCCCGGTGGGCAACGGACGCCCGGCCGTGCGCGCCATGCGCTTGTCGCGCTCGCGCTCGATCAGCATGTTCAGCGCGTTGCCGGCCACCGCCACCAGCAGAGTGCCGACCCCGGTGAGCACCACGGTGTGTGTCGCCAGCGGCACCTGCGCACCGAGCGCGATCCCGGCCAGCACGGCGACGATGGCAAGCGTCGACAGGCGCAGCTTGCCGAGTTCGAGCAGCGCGGCCAGACGCGACGCGCCACGCCTGGAGATCGTTCGGTCATCGCAAGCCGACATCGGGCTGACTTTCGCGCATCCTGCCATGTCGGACGCGCCTCCACCAGACGAGAACGGAGTCGAGCGAGACGACTCCATCGGTCCTCAGGCGGCGCGCACCGCGTTGCGCCACACGCGCGCGCACAGCAAGGTCGCCAGCAGGAACATGACCGCGCCGACCACGACGTGGCCGGTGATGACCAAGGCACGGCCGTACTGATCGACGGTCGCCGTCGCCTTGCCGCCGCCCCGCACGACCACCGTCGCCACGCCCAGCGCGAGCTGAAGCGTCAGTACGCCGAGCAACCATCGCGCCGTGCGTCGGATCCCGGGTACCGCACCCAGACGCGCGCCTGCGTAGAGCGCCGCCACCAGGATCAGGAGGGCCACCACCACCGCCACCGTGATGTGCAACCACAACACGCCGTGCAGGTTGGCGTGCCGCACCACCGCGCCGAGCACGAGCTGCACGAACACGGCGACCAGCGACACTGTCGCCAGGCGCCGCGCCCCGCCGACGTCGGCCGCGGGCAACGGGAACTGCCGCCACCAGGCGCGCGCCTGCCCGAAGGCGAAGACGGTGAGCGCGCAGAGCAGGACCTGGGCCAGCACGCCGTGCAGCGCCGAGGTCCACAGGGGCAGGCCCCATTGGACGCCCTTGCCGCCGACCACGCCTTGCACGGAGACCAGCGCCAGGAGCGCGATCGCCAACCGGCGCGGCCAGCGCCGGCGCTCGACCGCGAGCGTCCACACGGTGAGGGTCAACACCAGCAGGCCGATCACTGCGCCGCTGGTGCGATGGCCGTGCTCGAGCAGACCCGCGCTCCACCGACTCATCTCCGGTGGCCACCAAGAACCGTTGGCCATGGGCCAGTCGGGGTAGGCCAAGCCGGATCCGGTGCTGGTCACCATGGCGCCGATCTGGATGAGCACCAGAGTGAGGGCGGTGGTGACGGTGGCGAAGGTCGCCAGCCCGCGGTGGACCTCAGGCTCGCCGCCGGGGCGGACACGCAGGTCGGGTTGCGCCGTCGGATCGAGAGGCGTTGGTGGTCCGGACACGCGCTGCGAGGCGGGCGCACTCATCGGCGCACACGATCTTCGCGCGCGATGTCGCTCGGGAGAAGGCCGTCTCGGAGAAGCTCGCGGTTCGCCATGACGCAGGAAGTCGCGCCGCCGGCCGAAGCGGGTCCGGTGACCGGCGGTCGGGCGGCAACCCGCGGCGCCCGCACGAATTTCCCCGGCCTGTGCTGGCGCATGGGCTGCAAGCGCCGCGAGTCCCCGCGCCGTGCGCGGACTCGACGATGCCGTTCCGCGGCAAAGGCGCTGAAGTCGCCCACTTCCAGCGGCACCGGAGGCCGGCAACAAGCACTCGGTTGCGGCCCTGGCCCCGATGGGGCAGACGTCGCCGGCGATGCGTCGCCGGCCCCGCGCAAGGCCCTTGCCACCCGGCCGGACGGTTCCGGGTGACGCGCCGCGCGCTCAGCGCTGCGGCTGGGCCGGCGGCGTGACCGTGCGGCCCTCGACCTCGAAGACTTCCCACATCGGCCGCTCGAACTCGCGGATCTCGGTCTTGTTGACCGCACGGTCGAGCTCGCGCGACGGATCGAGCGAGGCGGTGGCGATGAGCCCCTCGATCTCCGGATCGGGACGCTCGCCGGCCATCTTCTTGGCGCTCTGCAGGTGCGCCAGCGCGCGCTCGGACTCGCCGACGCGCAGGTAGCACACGCCCATGGTCTTGTAGATCTCGCTCAGGACATCGCTGGGATTGCTCCCCTGCGAAGCCAACGACAGCTCCGACAAGGCCTGCTGCCACTGCCGGCGCTCCATCCACTGGTCGGCGCGGTAGAGGTGCGACAGCGTCGCCCAGCCCACCTGCTCGTCGAGCTTGTCGTACTCGGTCACTTCGATCCACGGCTGGTTCTGGAACGTGTTGCGAACCAAGCCGGTGACGCGCAGCCGCTGGAAGGTGCTCGTGTTGTAGAGCTCTTGCAGCTGGTCGCTGGACTTCGAGATGAACAGCAGTCCGAACACGTCGTCGAAGGCCTGCTTGCGCCAGATCGGCTGCTCCACCGCCCAGGCGTGGAAGTTGGCGAAGTCCGTCGGCACGAACTGGGTGAAGAACGGATTGGAGATCCCGCCCAGAGTGGCGAACTGGATATCGAACTGCACCTTCACGTTGCGGTAGGCGTCCGGATGGGCGCGCACCTGCGACAACGTCGTGCACACGGTGTTCTTGATCTGCTTCGCTTCCCGCCACTGGGCAGCAACGCTCGTGGCGAGGACGCAAGGCAGAGTGAGGGTCAAGCTCAGTTTGGAAAGCTTCATGTCAGCCCTGTCTCTCTTCGATCGGACGCCACCGCTTCAGCGGGTGAGCAGATCCATCAACCTGCGCATGGCCTCGTCCAACATGGCATCGGGAAGCTCCTCGCCACGGCGGACGAGCTCGCGCAGGATCTCGACGCGCCGGGCCCGCGATTCGGGCCGACGCACCAGCTCCGCGATCAACTCTTCCGCAGAGGGCTTCTGATTCCCCATCCCTTGTCGTTCGAGACCCCTGCACTCTTCCGTCAGTCGTCTGCGCCGCACATCGCGGCATGACGAAACAGCTATCGACCGGGGCAGCCGGCAGTCTTGATGGGCGATGTCGCGATGGTGTGGGCGCCGTCGGGGCAGACCCAGCCCAGATCCCAGCCCAGCCCCCCAGCCCAGTCCCCCAGCCCAGTCCCCAGCCCAGTCCCCAGCCCAGTCCGTCGGAGCCCCAGCGCGGCCTGCGGCAGTACCGGGGTGCGGGTCGGCGCTGCGCGCCGACCGGAGGGCGGGCGCGTCGGTTTCCACACCATGGAGGATTGCGGGCTTCTCTAGGGTTCGCCCGCGCCGCAAGGATTCGCGCACTTGCGCCCTGGAGACATGGGAACCGGAATCGGAACGGTCCCGCGCGAACCCGCGGGCGCGTATGCTGTCTCGAGTTCGGATCCCGTCTCCCCCCTATGCAGCACCGCACCCTCGCGCTCGCCGCCCGTCCCGCGCCCGAAACCGTCCCCGCCCGCGGTCGGGCCGCCCACCGCTCGACCCGCCTCGCCTGCCTGCTGGCAGCCGCACTCTCGGGCACGATCAGCAGCCAGAACTACCTGCAGATCAACGAGATCGACTTCGACAACCAGGTGATCGAGGTGGCCAACTTCGACTCCGCCGACCTCGACCTCAGCGCCTGGTCGATCTACCAGGCCACCGAGACGGCCGGCCGCGCCGGCGCCTACTGGTGGGGCTTCCCGGCCGGGACCATGCTGCCGCGGGGCAGCTTCCTGCGCATCCGCTGGCTCAACCCGATCGAGGTGGGCAACACCAACCCTCTCTTGCTCGACACCGGCGACACTTCGTACCACTTCCTGTTCTTCCTGCGCGGTGAGCCGCTCGACCCCGCCGGCGGCGCGCTCGGCCTGGTCGCTACGCGCAACGCCAACGAGGTCAACACCGCCAGCTACTACCGCGACTTCGTCGCGTGGGGCTCGTCGACCGGCCTGTTCCCGCGCGAGGACCTCGCCGCGCAGAACGGACGCTGGTACTACTACGCGCGCGTTCTCTCCCCCTACACGGGCCAGTCGATCGCTCTCGACTCACGCAACCTGGCCGAGCCGACCGCGCCCAACCAGTGGTTCCGCGACGAGTCGCCCACCCTCGGCATGGCCAACCACGCCGGCGAGAACGCTGTCGCCTACGGTGACGGGTGCGTGATCGGCCTGGGAGCGCCGTCGCAGCTCGCGGTGGAGTCGATCCCGGTCGACGGCAACCTCGACTTCCGTCTGATCGTCGACAACTTGGCTCCGAACACGGCGCTGGCGGTGTTCTTCGGCCTGCCGGTCGCTGCCGGCATCCCGTGGGTCACGCCGTGCCGCATCTGGTTCGACATCGCCGGCCCCTACATGTCGCTGGCCACGGGAACGACGACCGACACGTTCGTGTACCGGCCGCCGGTCGAGGCGCTGCCCTACGGCGCTCTGGGAATCCAGGTGGTGGGCCTGCGGCCGAACGGCTCCCTCGTGCTGACCAACGGCGCTCGAGTGAACAAGTAGGTCGGCGGACGAACGAGGTCGCCACCCATCGCCGCAGCCTTGCGCCGGGGTGGCGGCAGCCGTCAGTCGCCATCGCGCACCCGCACGAACGCGAACGCGGTCGTCCCCCACACGCGCAGGTCGACGTCGAGTCCGGCGTCGAAGTCGTCGACGTCCAGCTGGCCGTCCCGGAAGTGGAAGCACAGAACGCCACCGGGAGCCAAACGCTGCACCAGCCGCTGCGCGCGATACGCGGCGCGGACGGGATCCTCGGCGACGAGGGGGTAGGGCGGATCGAGAAAGACGATGTCCGGCGCCACTTCCTCGCTCATCCCGTCGGGGACGAGCGCCGGCGGATCCCAGGCGTCGGCCTTGAGCACGACGCTGCGACGGGTCGCGTCCTCGCCCAGCGCCTGCAGGTTGCGCCCCAAGACCTGCAGCGCCTGGTTCGCCTTGTCGAGGAACCAGACCCGCCGGGCGCCCCGCGACAGGGACTCGATGCCGTTGGCACCGGTGCCAGCGAACAGGTCCCACACCACCATGTCGTCGAGGCGCTGCCCGAGGACGTTGAAGACGGCCTCGCGGACTTGCCCGAGCAGCGGCCGGGTGCCGAAACCGCGCACGGTGGTCAGCACCCGACCGCGATACTCCCCGCCGATGACCCGTAGGCTCATACCGCCCCTCCGGCCGTCATCCTGCAGGCAGCCGCCACGCTGCAGAAGTGCGCAGGCACGTCACCGACCTGCGACGCCCGGTCCGACCCGAGCCCCCGCCTTTCCACATCGCCGGCGAGTAGGCTCTGGCGAATCCGGAAGTTCCGGCAAAGATCACGCACCGCGCGCCCGACCGCTCGAATGAACCGCACCGGCAACATCGTGACCGCCGCTGACGCGTTTGGCAACGCCGCGCCGTTGCTGCACGCTCGGCCCGGACGGCTGGCCGGTGCGCGCGCCGCCCGTGACAGCCGCAGCCGCCCCGAGATGTCCCATCCGACCCGGCGCGTGCGGCCGGTTGCAGCGTTCGCCGGAGCGGCGTTCGACGCTCGTTCCGTGAGTTGCCGGCGCCCTGGCGCCCTCACCCCCGCGACGCCGCCCACCCCCGTGCGGTCAGGCGCACTCGACTTCTCCTGACCGATGCCCGGATCCCCACGCTTCCGCCTGCGAATCGGCGAACAGTCCGTCGCGCTGCACGACGGGCGGACCTACGTCATCGGCCAAGGCGACACCGCCACCATCCGCGTCGTCCACGGATCGATCGCCGACGAGCACGCGCGCCTGAGCGTCGCCGGCGACGACGTGGTCCTCGAGGACCTGCATTCGAGTGGCGGCACCTTCGTCGGCGGCATTCGGGTGCAGCGCGCGAAGCTGGTACCCGGCGACCGCCCCCGCTTCGGCGACGTCGAGGCCGAGCTGACCGTGCTCACCGAGATCCTGCCGGTGCCGCGCCCCGGCCGGCCGGGACACCACGAGGAGACCTTCCAGGAGATCATGGCGCGCGAACTGGCGCACGCCCCTTGGTTCCTGATCTCGGTGGCGGCGCACGCCGTCTTGTTGCTCCTCCTGAGCTGGCTGTTCGCCACGCCGCCGGCCGGCCAGAAGCCCGACGCGACGGCCAAGATCCTGCTGGCGAGCGTGGACGAGGACATCGTGCTCGACGAGTCGCCGCAGGAAGTACCGCAGGTGGAGGAAGTCGAGCGCGACGAGCAGACCCTCGAGCCGAGGGTCGAGTCGATGCAGGTGCCGGAGGCCAAGGACGTGGAGCCGGCCTTCGACACCAGCGCCTTCACCAGCGGCTTCGACGGCATCGGCCTGACGTCGGTGCGCGGCAAGCGCGGAGGCAGCGACGACATCTTCGGTCTCGGCAGCGACGCACTGCGCAAGGGGAACCTGCGCGCGACCGTGGCCAAGCTGCGCGAGACGGGCCTCGAGATCGTCTTCGTGTTCGACAGCACCGGCTCGATGGACCGCGTGCTGATGGCCGCCAAGCGCCGGATCTTCCGCATGGTCGAGACCCTGCACGCCCTCGTGCCGACGGCACGCATCGGCATCGTCACCTACCGTGACCGCGGGGGCAGCGAGGAGTACGTGACGCGCAACGTGCCGGTGACGCTCGACGTCTACCGGGTGATGAACTTCATGCACACGATCCAGGCCGCCGGCGGCGGCGACTTCGAGGAGGCCGTGCTCGAGGGCCTCAAACAGGCGACCACCCAGCGCTGGCTGCCGAACTCGCGTCGCGTGGTCGTTCTGATCGGCGATGCGCCGCCGCATCGCGAAGACGAGAGAAGCCTGCGCACGCTGGTGCAGAGCTTTGCGCGCGGCCAAGCCTTCGTGCACGCCATCGCCACGGTCGACGGCGTGCGCAGCCGCCAGCCCAACCCCGACACCAAGCGTTCGTTCGAATCGATCGCTACGGAGGGCCACGGTGTGTACTCGCTGCTCGAGGGCGAGGACACCATCCTCAAGCAGGTGCTGGCCCTGGCGTTCGGCACCGAGCATCGGCGCGACCTCGACGAGGTCTACGCCCTCGTCGATCGGCGCACGCAGCGAACCGAGGTGGCGGCGCTCGACATCGTGCAGCGTGGCGACCTCGCCGCCATCGAGAAGGGGCTGCGCCACGACCCGGTCGACGACGAGATCGTGAAAGCAGCGATCAAGCTGAAGAGCGACACGGTCACCCGCTTCTTGGTGGAGAAGCTGGGCGACGCGCGCTTCCCCTCGCACGCGCGCCAAGCGTGCTCGTACGCGGTGATGCGGATCCTGGAGCTGCGTCAGCCGCCGCTGGACCCCGAAGGCAACGGCGCACTGGCGCCACCGGACGTCGCCAGACTGCTGCAGCGCTTGTAGGGCGGTGCCGGTCGCGCGTCGGCGAGGACGTGCAGGCTGAGGACCGCGGTCGCCAGGGCCAGGGTCGGAAACAACCACAGGTGCCAAGCACCCGCGTGCGCGTGTTCCTTGCCCTGCGCCAGCATGCTGCCCCACGAGGGCAGATGCAGGCCGGCACCGAGGCCGAGGAACGAGAGTCCGGACTCGACGATCATGGCCCCGGCGGCGCCGAAGGCGGCGACGACCAGGATGGCGCCCTTCACCTGCGGCAGCATGTGCCGGCAGACGATGCGCGCCGACGACACGCCGAGGTTGCGCGCGGCGAGCACGAACTCGCGCTCGCGCAACGAAAGGAACTCGCCGCGCACGACGCGGGTGAAGTGGGTCCAGTTGACGACACCGAGCACGAGGATGAGGGTCAGCGGCGATCCGCCGAGCAGAGCCACCGCGCTCAACGCGAGGAACAGCGCCGGGAAGCACAAGAACACCTCGACCACCCGCAGGACGAGCGTGTCGATCCAGGTGAACGCGCAGTAGCCGGCGATCGCGCCCAACGGCACGCCGATCAGCAGCGCCAGACCGACCGCCCCGAGCGCGACGAGCAGCGTGGTGCCGGCACCGTGCACGAGGCGCGCAAGCACGTCGCGACCGGTGTCGTCGGTACCGAGCGGGTGGCGCAGATCGGGTGCGGCGAGCACGTTCGGGGTGACCTCGTTGGGCGACCATGGCCAGGGCGGCATCCAGGCCCACTGCGGTCCGCCGTCGGGCAGAGCAGCCCACCACTCCTTCCAGGTGGCTCCATCGGGCGGCGGCAACGGCATGCCACGCAACGCGACGAAGGCCGGAAAGCGGAAGCCGTCGGCTGTGCGGGCGACCAGCGGCAGGTCGTTGCACAGCAGCGGCGCCAAGGCCCCGCACGCGACCAGCACCAGGAACGCCACCCATGCCCAACGCCGTGCCGTCACCGGCGCCCCCACGCGACCCTCGGGTCGAGGGCGCGGTGCAGTAGGTCGGAGACGACCAGGCCGATCAGGGTGACGACGGCCACCAGCATGGTCATCGCCATCACCATGGGCACTTCGCGCGCGTGCACCGCGCGGCACGCGAGGTCGCCCAGGCCGGGCAGGCCGAAGATGCGTTCTACGACCACCGAGCCCGACACCAGCATGGGCAGCAGGGTCCCCACCGCGGTGGCGAGCGGCACCAGACCGTTGCGGACGATGCGCCGGCGCACGGTCCGCTCGTCCACGCCGAAGCCGCGCAACGCCACGACGAAGTCGCTGGTCGCGGCACGCGCCATCGATTCGCGCAGCTGCCGTGTCAGCCACACGGACGGACCGAGGGCCAGGGTGGCCACCGGCAGAATCAGGTGCGCGGCGAGGTCCAGCATCTGGGCCGGCAGCGCCCACGTCTCCGAGCCCGGCGAGCGCAGCCCGGCGCCCGGCAACAAGGCGGGGGCGAGCCCTCCCGCCAGGAAGAGAACCAGCAGGGTCCCCAGTAGGAACTCGGGCACAGACCACAGCAGGAGCAGAAGCGTCGACACGAAGCGCTGCAGACGGCGCCCGCGCCCCAGTCCTAGCCATGTGCCCAGCGGCACCGAGACCACCACCGCCGCGACCACGGCGACGAAGGCGAGCAGGAGGGTCACCGGCAGGGCAGTGGTGATGCGCTGGGTGAAGTCGGCGGGATCGTCGCTGGCCGCGGCGAAGTCGAGGCGTATCGCGTGCTGCAGCCAACGCGCATAACGCTCGCCGAAGGAGAACTCGACGCCGCTGGCCGGATCGATCTGCCCGAAACGCACGCGCATGTCGTGCAGCGCTTGGGCCCGCGCCTGAGCGCTGGCGGCCGATTCGACACCCGCGAGTTCCAGCAAGGCGCGGTCGGCCGGCGCCAGATCGATGAGCGCGAAGGTCACCAACGAGATCCCCAACAGCGACGGGATCATCCACAGCAAGCGCCGCAGCCAGAACATCACCGGGAAACCCCCGTGCGAACGCGAAGTTTGGTGTCAGACTCCACCCTGTTACTTCAACCTTCGATTGCGGCGAGGGCGGCCACGCGCGTCTCGTCCCAGGCCATCTGCCAGTCCTTGCCCTTGTGCCACTCGATGGTGAGGATCGCGCGCCCGAGGTCGTTGCCGACCCAAGAGCCCAGAGAACCAGGCGTCGGGTCGAAGGCGCGCGACTCGACCAACGGGTAGCCGCTCAGGTCGGCGAAGCGCTGTGCCAGTTCGCGCGCCGGGCCGTCGAAGTTGATGAAATGGCGGTCGTGCCAGGCGTGGCACACCACCACCAAATCAGGGCGCTGGTCCCGGATGGCATCGTGCAGCACCCTGGCTTCCGGTTCGCTGAGCGGTGCCGCGCCACGGCCGGCGCTGGCAGCGAACGTCTTCGCCGGGAAGTTCCGATTGAGGTCGACGCCGTGCGAGTTGCCACGCGTCTTGGCGGCGCGGCCGTCGGGATTGATGTCCTCGATCACGGTCAGAGTGACGCGCTCGGCGAGACCGGCCGCCAGGAAGTCGGCGGGCAACGACGCGGTGGCGATCGACCCCTCGGGCTCGTTGCCGTGGATGCCGCCCACCCAGAGCACCCGGCGCGGCCCGTAGCCGACCGTGCGCGCCCGGATCGGCCGCCCCTCGACCGAGCGCCCCAGTTCCCGCCACGACGACACCGCAGCGCGGGCAACCGGCATCGAGGCCGGCATGGGCACGGTGCGAACGGCCGGGGAGTGCGGGATCGGGGCACAAGCCGCAGACAACGACACGAGAACGACGAGTCGGCGCACGGGGTCGGACTCTAGCACGCCGCCGTGGTGCGCCGAAGAGAACCGGGTGCCGTCGAACCGCGACGTGGACCCCGACATCGCGCCACCGAACCCGCTCGGGGCTCTCGTCCGCCTGTGCGGTTGGGGGTCGCTGCTCTGGCTCGCGCACGCCCATCCCGAGCTGGCGCCGTTCGTCACCGGCGTCGTGCTGGGCGACTTCGTCACGCAGATCGTCGCCGCTCTGCTGGCAGCGCACCGTCAACCGGTGCAGATCGCAGAAGCGGCGATCTCCGCCATCCTCCTGGCCGCGTGGCTGCACCTCGCTCCGTTCCCCGCGCGCCCCGATCACGTCGGCACGGCAGCGCTCGGCTTCCTGGCCGCGCTCGCAGTCAGGACCCTGCCGGCGGTGTGGGCCCAGCTCCACGCCGATCGCTTTCCGCACGCGTGAAGGCGGGGATGCCGAAGCGCAGCGGGTCGTCCGGGTCGAAGACGAACTGTTGCAGTGCCGTCAGGTAGGCCGACCCCTCGATCTCGGGTACCACCGCGCGCCGCCCGTGCGCATCGGTCTCCTGTACCAAGCGTCCGCGGAAAGCGGTGCCGATGACGCTCTCGTTGACGAAGGTCTGCCCGATACGCAGCGCGCCCTTGGCCCACAGCACCGCCATCTTGGCCGAGGTGCCCGTGCCGCAGGGGGACCGATCGTAGGCCACACCGGGGCACAACGTGAGCGTGCGCGTGCGCGGACCTGCATCGCTCGGCAACTCACGGTAGATCTCGACGTGGTCGATCACCTGCCGCTCACCGGTCTGCGGGTCGAAACCGAAGTGTCCCTCGTCCTGCAGCGCGCGGCGCACGCGCATGGCATGGTCCATCAGGTCGGGTAGCGCCGCGAACTCGACCTTCGCGCCTACCTGGTCCTCGGGCAGGATCGCGAACCAGTTGCCACCGTAGGCAACGTCGAGACGGACCCGCCCCACCCCCGGCACCGCCACCTCGAGGTCGCGCTCGGAGACGAACGACGCCACGTTGCGCAGCCGCACCGACCGCGGCTTTCCGCCTTCGACCGTCACCGACGCCTGCACCGGGCCCGCCGGAGTGTCCAACGTCAACTCCGTGGTCGGCTCGGCGACTTCGACCATGCCGAGCGCCACCAAGGCCGTCGCCACCCCGATGGCGCCGTGCCCGCACATGCCGAGGTAGCCGGAGTCGTTGGCGAACACGACTCCGTAGCGCGCCGCCGAGGACTCCGGTGGGGTCAGGAAGGCGAGCACGATCGCGTCGTGGCCGCGCGGCTCGTGCACGAGGCCGCATCGCAAGTGGTCGAGGTGGTCGCGCAACCAGGCACGCTTGTGCGCCATCGTCGCGCCGGGAACGGGCGGAATGCCGGCGGTCACGATGCGGGTCGGCTCGCCCGCGGTGTGCGAGTCGACGGCGGTGATCAAGTTGTGCAGGGAGAACGTGGGCGAACCTCCGGCCCGAGGATACGCGCTCGGCTCGGCGGCCTCGCCAGCCGTCGCATTCCTTCACGAAGAACCGAGGCGATTCCTCGCGCACGGCGCAGTCGGATTCCACGCCGATCCGAGACGGCCCTGGCCGTCGCCAACCACACCCACTTCCAACGAAGCCATGAAGCTCACCCTCATCCCGACCGTCGCGCTCGCGCTCGGCCTCACCACTGCGGCGCGCGCCCAGTTCACCCTCAGCGAACTCCTCATCGACGCGCCTGGCACCGACGACGGCCAGGAGTTCATCGAGATCCGCGGCCCCGCCAACACGCAGCTGACCGGCTACTACTTCCTCGCCATCGAAGGCGACGGCACCGCCGCCGGCGTGGTCGACCAGGCGATCGATCTGAGCGCCTACTCGACCGGCAGCAACGGCCTCCTCCTGATCCGCGACACCTCGGCGGTGCTGTCGCCGGCCCCCGACGCGGCGACCAGCGTGGTCGTCTTCAACCCCACGCCCGACATCGAGAACGGCACCAACACCTTCGTGCTCGGCTTCGGTACGGCGCCGGCGGTCAACACCGACCTCGACACCGACAACGACGGCACGCTCGACGCCGGCATCCCCGGCTTCACCGTGGTCGACGCCGTGTCGGGCACCGACGGCGGCGCCGCGGACCTACTGTATGCAGCCCAGCTCGGCGGCACCAACTTCGCCTACAACGGCGTGTTCACGCCCGACTGCTACTACCGCATCTACTCCGCGAGCGGCACCCCGCTGTGCTGGACCGTCGCCGACGTGACGGCGCCCGGAGTGACGGGTCCCTACTCGTTCGACTTCGTCAGCTCGACGACCGGCGAGATCCAGGGCGGCCTGGCCTCCGGCTACGGCCCGCAGGCCCTCAACCCCGGCAGCCTCAACGAGGCGCTCAGCCTGTGCAGCGACGTCTACGGCGTCAGCTCGGCGAACGGCGGCTCGCAGGTGCTGACGATGGACGCCGGCACCGGCAACGCCAACAACCTCTACCTGTTCGTCGGCAGCTTCGCCGGCACCACGCCGGGCATCCCGCTCACCCCGACCGTGACCCTGCCGCTCAACTTCGATGCCTACCTGTCCCTGCTGGTCGGCACCTACAACACGCCGATCCTGACCCCGTCGATCGGCACCCTCGACGCTGCCGGGCGCGCGAGCTGCACCTTCACCCTGCCGTCGGGCGGCCTGCTGCCGCCGGACACCGTGCTGGACCACGCGGCTCTGGTGGTGGACCTCGCCGCGGGCAGCATCACCTTCGCGACCACGCCGGCGCGCGTCGTCGTGCAGCTGTAGCCCACCGCGTGCCGGCGCGAAGCGGTGCGCAAGGAGCGCTGAGCGCAGTCACCGCCGCGTCGGCGCCGGGCCGTCGAGGATCTCGAGGACCGAGCGCAGCCGGAGGACATGTGCTTCTTGCTGCCGCACCTCGGCGGCGCCGACGTAGCCACGCTCCTGGAGTTGGCGTGCAGAGTCGAGCCGGGTCGCCGCGACGTCGATGTCGGCGCGCAGCGCTTCGCACTGCAGCTCGATGCCGCGCACGACCAGAGCGAGCTTGCGCTCGGCACCGCGCATCACGATGCGGGCGGCCTCGATGGCCGCCGCGTCCACCGAGCCGGCATCGTTGGCTCGAGCGACGCTCTCGATCCGCAGACGCGCCTGCGCGACGTCGCTCTCGAGGTCGATGCGGCGCATCATCAGGTCGAGCGCCGCACCCGCATCGACGCTCTGTCCCCGAGCCTGCCCGACGGTGCGGGGCTCGTCGACCGATGCCGCCTGGCCGGCCTGCTGCGAGCGAGCCGGCACGCGCAAGTGCTGGCCGACGCGCAGGCGCCGTGGATCGACGCCCTCGTTCAGCGCGACGATCCGGGCGAGAGTCGCGTCCGAAGCATCGCCGGCCCAACGCTTGGCCAACGACTGCAGCGAGTCGCCCGGCGCGACGGTGATCTCGCGCGTCTCCGCATCTGTCAGGGCGGCCGCTGACCGACGCAGGAACTCCTGGATCTTGGCCTGCACACGTTCGTCGCTGTGGGCGCCGGGCCGCTGAGCGGAAGGCGAACCCTCCGGCGTGCTGGTCGGGTCGGGCTCGGGTGCAGGCACCGAGGCACCGATCTTGCCGGCCACCTCCCGCAGTTCGGCGAGCTCGCGGCGCAACGCGGCGACCTCGTCGCGGAGCGCGTCGCGCTCGTCCTGGAGCCGTGGGACGACGTCGTTGGCCGGCGGTGGGCTCGGGTCCTGGGCCGCCAACGGCGCGAGGCCCCAGACGCCGATGCACGCGGCAGTCGCCAAGGCGAGGCCGAGAGAGTGGCAGACCGTGCGGGCGGTCGGAGCGCGCCGCGAAGACATGTCGTGCGAAGAGAGCAGCATCTCGATCCTCTGGGTGAGTTCGGAGGGTTGACGGAACACGAAGACCGCGCCGACGAGCGGCGACGGTACGGTGCGGGTGTGCTCGACCAGGTCGAGCAGGGCGCGGGCGTAGCCGGCGCGTCCTCCCGACGCGCGCGCAGCCTCGGCGTCGGCGACCATCTCGGCAGCGCGACGCGCGCCGCGGCGCAGCCACCAGAACAACGGGTGCGCGAACAGAGCGGGCAGGGCCAGCGCGAAGAGCAGTCCCCGCCAAGGGTCGCCACGCCTGACGTGCGCCAGCTCGTGCAGGACGACCGTGGCCGCGATCTGCCGGCCGCGAGGGTCGCCGCAGGTCGAGGTCGTCGAGAGCAGGGCGGCCGGAAGCACGATCACCGGGCGCCAGACGCCGGCGCAGAACGGACGGATCGCGTGACGCGACACCAGCAGCGGCGGCAGCCGCCGTGGCCCTTCGAGCCGCGCCACCAAAGCCACCAGCTCGGCCGGGGCAGGACGCGCGCGGCGCACCAAGACGACGAGCCGCAGCCAGCCGAACACCAACCAAGACGCCAGGCCGATCGACACGGTCAGCCAGAGTTCGGCGAGGGTGGTCGCCCACGACTCTGGACGGCTGCGCGCGGTCGTGGCGTCGCCGCCCACTTCCTCGCCGACTGCCTCGTCGACTGCCTCGCCTGCCGCCTCGGGGGCTGCCGGTGCGACGGCCCTCGGCACGACGGCAGCCGATCGGGCGGCCCCGCGCGGTGCCGGCACGGGCGGCGCGCTGGAAAGCGCGGGCACACCCTCGGGATCGGGCGTGAACGCGACCCCCGCGGCGATTGGCCGCGGGATGGGCACGAGCGCCGCCGCGACGAAGAGCAAGGTCGCGGCGACGGCCATCTCGGCGGCGAGCTGCCGTACACGCAGCACGCGCGACGCCGCCAACAAGCAACCGAGACCGAGCAGAACCGTGCTGCCGAGCGCCAGCGCCGGTGCCAGTTCGACCAACCGCGCGCCGGCGCTCACGAGCGTCGCCTCCGTCGGCGCGGCGCGTCGCCCGCGTCCTCGCCCGCCTCGGCGCGGTCGATCAGCGCGCGCAGGCGCGCCAGCTCGTCGGTGGTCGGCCGGCGCAGGCTCAGCGCACTGGCGACGAGCTGGTCCATCGCGCCATCGAAGGCGCGGTCGAGGAGGCCGCGCAACAGGCCGTGGCGCGTCGTCTCGGCCGCGGCCTGCGCGCGGTAGACGAACGACCGGCCTTCGAGCCGGTGCGTGACCAGACCCTTGTCCTCCATGGTGCGCAGGAACGCTTGCACCGTGTTCTGCACGATGCCGAGTTCGTCACGCAGAGCTTCGTACACCTCGCGCACGGTGGCTTCGCCGCGCTGCCAGAGGACCTTGAGGATGGCCAACTCACGCGGCGTGGGGTGGGACGTGCGAGGCATGCTTTACACTTAGACAACTAAGTGTAGTTAGACAAGCTTGGTGGACCAGGAACGTCGCCCTGGCCGAACGCCCGCGGATCACCTCGCGACTCGGCTGCAGCGCGGCCACGGCGCGGGCAGGTGCCCAATCCGCCGTGCCACGGCCATGGCGCGAGGGGACGCGCGCCGCTGCGGGGCCTGCGGCGCCGGAGGACCGGCCGAACCGCCGCACCGCAGGTTGCCAGCCTCTCGTGCGCGGGCCACACTTCTCGGGCCGGCCCTTCTCGGCGCGCGCCGCGCGCGTTCTCGTCCCTCCTTCCCAATGCGATTCCCACACCTTTCTCTCTTCGGCGCCGTCCTCTGCGCCACACCGTTGCTCTCCGTCACCACCCGCAGCCAGGAGACCGTCCGAGGCGAGCGGGTCCCCGCCTCGGCGATCTCCCCGCTCGTCCTCGAGACCATGGAGCAGGTCATGGAGCGCGAGCGCACCATGCCCAAGCCGGCACCGGTCGACCTCGGCTGGCACGGCCAGGACGGCCAGTGGATCGTCCCCGGTGACACCGCCGACACCCAGGTCCACTCCGGCCTGATCGCCATCGTCAACGAATGGGGCGACCCCAAGATGGGGATCGGTTTCGGTCGCCCGGTCGACGTCGTCGACATCTGGGCAGCCGGACACGGTGGCGCGCCGGCCAGCGCCGTGCGCTTCGTCGGCTACCGGAACGGCGAGGAGGTCGCGCACACGGCGTGGACGCCCGTCGCACGCGACCAGCGTCGCGTCAGCCTCGGCTTCGCCGGCGTCGACCGCATCGTCGTGCAGACGGTGCCGCACGTCGAACACTTCGGCTTCGTCGCGCTCGACGACCTGACCTTCGCCGAGGCCGGCAAGCCGCAGACCACGCGCACGCTCGACTTCGAGGATCTCTCGTTCAAGCACACCCTCACCGGCACCGACTACGCCGGCCTGACCTGGGAGACGGGCACCGGCTTCAAGACGCCGCTCGAGAAGAGCGACATCGTGCCGGCGCCGAAGACGCCGCAGCTCGGCGAAGGGGCCGTCGACGACTCCTGGTTGCCCCCGGCGGGCGCCGGCGTCACCACGCCCAACGTGTGGGACAACGTCATCGCCACCACCCAGGGCGATCCGGGTGCCAACCTGATCCCGCCGGACACGCACGGCTGCAACGGTCCCGACCACTACCTGTCGATCACCAACTCGAACCTGTCGGCCTGGTCGAAGACCACCAACGCGCGCGTCATCAACACCAGCCTGACCGCGTTCTTCCCGGGAGCGTCGGGCACGGTCGGTGACCCGCGCATCGTGTTCGACCCGCACGCGCGGCGCTACATCGCCCTGGCCACCAACTTCAGCACCGGCAGCAACCCGGCCACCTACTTCTTCGCGGTGTCGCAGACGACCGACCCGACCGCTGCCTGGTTCAAGTTCTCGTTCGTGACCGCGCAAGGCACCGATGCGGGCCGCTGGCCCGACTACCCGACGCTCGGCGTCGATGCACGCGGCATCTACGCCGCCTCCTACATGGTCGGCGGCACGGCGCAGATGACGCTGTTCTGCATCGACAAGGCGCCGCTCGTCGCCAACCCGCCTTCACTCGGCACCATCACCGCGTTCCGCGCCCTGCCCTACGAGAGTGCCATCCAGCCCTGCGTCACGCACGGCGATCCTGGCGGCGAGTACTGCGTGTCGCGCCAGTCGAGCACCCTCCTGCGCGTGCGCCGCGTCAACCCGCCGCTGACGGCGCCGACCCTCACCAACGTCGGCTCGGTCAGCATCCCGTCGCACTCCTCGGCGCCGACGGCGCCGGCGCTCGGCAGCACGACCAACATCAACACCATCGACGCGCGGCCGATGAACGCCATCTTCCGCAACGGCTCGATCTACACGGCGCACAACATCAGCGTCAACGGTCGCGCCGGCTGCCGCTGGTACGAGATGGGCATCGCGCCGCTGGGTCTGCGCCAGAGCGGCACGCTGGGCGACACCCTGTGGCACTACTACTTCGCCAGCATCGCCGTCGACAAGGACGGCAACATCGGCCTCGGCTTCTCCGGCAGCCATGCCGGTTCGTACTGCTCGACCTTCGTGTCGGCGCGCCGCTTCGACGATCCGGCTGGCGTGACCTCGGCACCGATCATGACCAAGGTCGGCGAAGCGTCGTGGAACCGTCTCGACGGCTCCGGCCGCAACCGCTTCGGCGACTACAGCTACACCGACGTCGACGCCGTCGATGACGTGGGCTTCTGGACCTACCAGGAGTACATCTTCCAGACCAACATCTGGCGCACGCGCACCGTGCGCTTCGGCTACGAGGCCTCGCTCTACGGCATCGGCCTGGCCGGCACCAACGGCGTGCCCGCGATCGACGCGTCGACGCGCCCGGCCATCGGCCGCACGATGACCCTGCGGATCGGCAACTCGCTCAACGCCAACACCGGCGGTGCGCTGGTGATCGGCTCGGCCACGGCGTCGATCCCGCTGCTCGGCGGCACGGTGCTGGTGAATCCGGCGGCGGTGCTGACGATCGGTGTCCCGGCCGCCGGCGCCAACCTCGGCATCCCGCTCCCGGCCGACCCGGCGCTCGTCGACACGCCGGTCTACTTCCAGTCGGCGATCGTCGACTCCGGCGCCCCGCAGAACGTGGCGTTCAGCCGCGGGCTCGAGGTGCGCGCCAACTCGCGCTGAGCGTCGGCGAGGCGCGGCGCACAGGCGACCGCGCACTCTGCCCACCCGCAGAAGCGGCAGACGCCGCTTCTGCACCCTCAGACGTCGACCCGCGTCGTGCGTCCGGCCACGACCTCGACCTCACGGGAGACGACCTGTTCGGGGCCGAGGTGGATGGTCAAGGACCAGCGTCCCGGCGCCAGGTTCTTCAGCATCGCCTCGCCCTTGTCGAAGCCGGCCTGCGCCTGTCGCCGCTGGTCGCCCTGTTCGACCGCCCGCGCCAGCACACCGTTGCCGTTGCCCGCCGTCGCATGCACGCGGATGTGGCCGGCCGGCATCAGGGTCATGTCGACGCCGGACTTCGTCGCCCCGCTCTGCACCTCGAAGGGGGCCGACCGCGCGGTGACGAAGTCGTCGGCCCGCACCTCGAGCACGACGGGCTTGCCGCTGGCGACCCCGCGCACGAGGTAGGCACCCTCGGCATCCGTCTCGACCGACTTGCCGCCACCACCGCCACCGACCGCGCGGCCGCCGACGTCGACGAAGCCGAACTGGATGCCTCCGCCTCCGCCAGGTGCCTGCACGCGCACCCTGGCCCCGGCGACCGGCTTGCCGTCGCCAGTTCGCACAACACCGCGCACCGATGTCACGTCGAGCTCGACGTCGGCGACGTTGGCGCCGATCGCCAGGGTCACCGGCACCGTCGTCGACATGGCACGGTCGTCGTGCGTGATGCGCAGGCGGTGCTCGCCGGCGACGAGACCCTCGAAGGTGTAGCGCCCCTCGCCATCGGTTTCCGCGGACTTGCCGCCGTCCGCGCCGACGAAGAGGAACCGCAGGTCGCCGCCGTCGCCGGCTCCACGCTGGAACGTCACTCTCGCGTGCGCCAAGGGCACGCCGTTCTCACGCACGACGCCCGAGAGCTGCGCCGGCGGCGCCTTCGTGATGCGTACCGAGGTGCGCACCTCGTCGACCACTTCGACCGACTCCCATGTCGCGCTCTTGGACTCGCCGCCACCGAAGCTCCCGCTCATGTTTCCGAACCGAATCATCGGCCCCTCGCCGCCGTCACGCAGGCGGAACCCGTGCTCGCCCGGGGGCAGGCGCTCGAACACGACTCGCCCCGCCGGGTCGGTCTCCAAGTCGTTCGGTAGCTCATCGGCGCCCGGCCCCTTGTGCGCGACCGTCGCCTTGGCCAGCGGTTGCCCGCGCTCGTCGACCGCCTCGACGGCGACGCTGCCACCCAGCAGCAACTGCACGTCGCGGTCGGCTCCCTCCGCCCCGACCTCGAAGGCCTCGCTGCGGTAGGGCGCGAAGTCGTTGCTGCGCACGGTGAGCTCCGACTCGACGTCGAGGTCGGCGTTGAGCACACATCGCCCGTCGGCGTCGGTCCGAGCGGCGCGCGGCCCCCGCGCTTGCGTTGACGCCATGAACCGCTCGAAGGGATTGCCGACGCCGCCGTCCTTCTTCGCCAGACGCGCGGACGCTCCCGGCACGGGCTCGCCGTTCTTGTCCACCACCCGCACGCGCACCACCGGTGCCGGCTGCAGACGCACGGTGCCGAGGTCGACGCTGCCGGTGAGCGGCAGCTCGATACCTTCGCGCTCGAATCGGCTGTAGCCGGTGCCGTCGACGCGCAGCGTGAGAGTCTGCCCCGGCCGCGGCCGCAAGCCACCGACGACCACCCTGCCTTGCGGATACTCGACGAGGCGCACCACGGGCGGCGGCCAACCGTAGCCCCGACCCTTGTCGCGCAAGGTGGCTTCCACCCAGAGCTTCTCCAACGGCGCCCCGCCGCGGCCGTCGAGCACGGTGAACGCCACACCCACGCCCGCCTCGTAGCGCAGGTCGACCCCGGTCGCGCCGGCACGCACTTGCACGACCTGGCTGGCGAGGGCGAAGCCCGGCCAGGTGCGGATGCGGTCGGCCAGCCAGACGTCGTACTCGACGCCGCCCTCCAATGGTGCCAGGGTGAAGGTGCCGTCGGCGGCGACGTCGCAGGTCACCTCCGCCTCCCGCCGCGACGGCTCGGGCGCCCGACGTCCGTCGCCCTCCACCGGCCGGCGCAGAGCCCTCGCACACAGCGACGACACGTCCGCCGGGGGGTCGACGACGCGACCGGAGATCGCCGCCGGAGGCCCCAATTGCAGCAGGAGGTCGCTCAGCTCGGTCTCCACCTCGACCTTCAGATCGGCGACGCGCAGCCGTGGGTGCTGTGCGTGCCGCACGACCAGAGCGAAGTCGCCGGCGCGCACGTGCTGCAACTCGAAGCACCCCTCGGTGTCGGTCGTCGCCACCTCCATGCCGATGGCCAGTGTCGCCACGTCGTCACCGCCTTCGAGGACGAACGTGCCGAGCACGTCGGAGTTGTTGCTCGTGTGCCGTACCGTCGCCCCGGCCACCGGTCGGCTCGTCGCGTCGACGACCTTGCCACGCACCACCGCGCCGCGCTGCAACTCGATCGCGCCGACATCCCGCGCCGCGTCGCGAGGCCGCGTCACCGGCTTGCCCTGAACGACGTAGCCGCGGGCGAGCACCCACAGATCGAGCCGCGACTCCTCGCCGCGGGGCGTCACCTCGAAGCGTCCGTCGGCGTCGGTCGTCGTCTCTGCCCGGTCGGCGGCGATGGCAGCCGCCCGCCGGCGCAAGCCGGCAACGTCGCCGAAGTCGGGACCCTCGTCGGCATCGACGACGCCGAAACCCACGAGCAGGGGCGGCGCGCAGGTCACCCTCGCCCCCGACACAGGCGAGCCGTCGGGTCCGACGACACGCCCGACAATGGGCGAAGCCGCACCCCGCCCGGCCTGCGGCGCGAGTTCGCCACCCTCGAGCGCCGAGCGCTCCGCCCCAGCCTCACCGGCCGACGCCCCGGCGTCGGCCGCCAACGCCGATGCCGCGTCAGATGCCGTATCACCAGCGGCCGCGCGATCGGAGCGGGCGCCATCGACTCTCTCGGACATCACGAACCACACAGCAGCCGAGAAGACCACCAAGAGGACGAGGACGATGATCGCGCGGAGTTTCGACATGGATGGTTCCCGAGGAGCCCCTATCGAACCGTGGCCGCGAGCCAGGCACCAGGGCCGACGTTTGGCGCGGGGCGAACACTCTTGCGCCCGGGTTCATTGCCCGCGATCCCGCCGGGCGAGGCCCGGACCCCATCACGGCCCGCGGCCGCACCAAAGGTGCGAGTCGGCGCTGCGCGCCGACCGGACGAACCGCAGGCCGCTTTGTTGCCGAGGGCTTCCAGTGCTGCTCAGGCATGGCGGACTCGGCACCGTGGCGAATTGCACCGCCTCGCAGATTCGCGCGCGCCGCGAGGACTCGCAGCACGTGAAGCCCAGTATCCTCGAGCCCCGGTCGGATCGGGGCGCGCGCCCCCGAGGCCACGTTTCCAGCACAGCGTCCGAACCACTCACATGAACATGGCTGCAAACAGTCTCCATCTCTTGCTCGGCGGCGCCGCGCTGGCGACCGCCTTTGGCGGCCGGCTCCCCGGTCAGGGTCCGAGCGACCAGCAACCGGCCACCACCTTCGCCGCACCGGTGCGCTTGCGCGCGGGCGAGTCCTTCCTCGGTGAACGCCGTTTGTTCCCATCGCCCGTGTTCCACGACGTGAACGGCGACGGCCGCGACGACATCGTCATCGGCGATCTCATCGGGCGGATGACCTACGCCCTGCGCCAGGCCGACGGCAGCTACGCCGCGGAGGCCAAGCTCGAGGATGAGGAAGGCAAGCAGATCGACTTCCACAACTGGTGATGCATCGGCATGAGTCCACAGTTCGTGGACTTCAACGGCGACGGCCACCTCGACATCGTCGCCGGCACGTTCGACGGCTCGCCACACGTGGCGCTCGGCACCGGCAAGGGCTTCCGGCAGCCGAAGCAGATCCTCGACCGGGACGACCAGCGCATCGTGCTGAATCAGTTCTGGAACTACGACACCAAGAAGTGGGACTCGACGCGGCGCTGTGACGGCGCCTACGACGTGATGGAAGGCCACCTCACTTCGGCCCTGGCCGTGGACTTCGACGGCGACGGCGATCTCGACCTCCTCCTCGGTGACCACGACGCGGGGGGCTACGTGTTCCTGCGCATCAACGAAGGCACCGGCGCCGATCATGCCTTCGCCACCAAGAACACGCTGGTGCTCGCCGGCGGCCAACCGTTGCGGGTTCCCGGCACGGTGGCGACCATGCGCCTCGTCGACTGGAATCGCGACGGCCTGTGGGACCTCGCCTGCGGCAGCATGGGCGACGCCTACCAGACCAGTCCGGGCGGTGGCGTCTACGTCTACCTCAACACGGGGACCGAGAAAGTCCCTGCGTTCGGCGCGCCATTGGTGTTGATCGGGCCGAGCAGCAAGCAGAGTGTCGACGGCCCCGAGCGCCCCGACTCCGGCATCTACATGGACTTCGGCGACGCCGACGGCGACGGCGACCTCGACGTGCTCGTCGGTGGCTACTCGCACTGGCTGCCCAAGCCGCGGCAGCTCTCCGCCGCCGAGCAGCGTCGCGTGGCGGCGCTGAAGGCCGAGCTGGAGGAGCTCGACGCCAAGCTCGATGTGCTCGGCGAGGCCGTGGCCAAGGCGACCGAGAACCTCGACGACGAAGCTGCAGCCAAGGAGCGCGCCAAGCTGCTCAAGGCACAGGGGGCCGAGCGATCGGCGTTGGCCAAGCAGCGCACGCGGCTGCAGAACGAGCACGACGAGTTGGAGCCCGGGCCCAAGCGGGTGTCGTACACGTGGCTGTACGAGAACCTGGGCTCGGCACCCACCGAGGGCGGCCACCGCTGACGCTTCGCCGTCACCTGGGCGACCGTAGTGGTAGGTCGGAAGGTCGCGGCCGAGCGGCCTGCGCCGCACCTCACAGACGCGGTGTGCGACGTCAGGGCGCGCGCCGGCGCACCGCTGGCGCGGCACGACCGGCTGCCCACGCGAGGCCCAGAGCCCCGCACACGGGGGCGACGGCGCCGGCCAGGCGGAGCCCGGCGGCCACAGCGGTGGTGCCGAGACCCACCCGCAGAAGGTGCACCAGAGACAGACTCGCGTCGATCGCTGCCGCCGTCGCCAGAGCCCACAGCTTTCGCCGCGTCGGCCGTCGCGCCGCGCGAAACAGCAAGACCGCCAAGACACCGTCCCAGGCGACCCAGGCCACGAGCGCAGCACGCGAGAAGCCCATCAGCGCGCCGTCGTCGATGACCGCGAGCACGGCGAGCACGACGGTCCATGGCACCAGGGGAACGGCCAGCACCCATGGCAGCACGCTGGGTCGCCGCCAGAAGCTGCGCCAGCCGAAAGCGACCAGCGAGCCGCCGGCGAACGCTCGCAGGGCATCGACCACGGCGAAGACCACGCGCGCACGACCGCCGGCGGGGTAGAGCATCCAAACCCCTTCCCATGCTCCTGGATGGAGTCGGCGGCGGAACGCCTCGAGCGAGCGGAAGTCGTACAGCGGCCGCGCCAGGGTGCCGGCAACGCGCAGCAGCGACGGCACGGGGCCAGCCAACGGCGCCAGGCCGAGGGCGACGAACGCGCCGCCGGCATCGCGCACGACCGCGTCCAGCACCAGCTCCGCCGTGCCGTTGGGAGCGCTCTGGTGACGGAACGAGTCCTCGACCAGCCAGCCGCCACGCTGCGGCACGGGCACCAACGACGTGAAGGCGACGACCGTGTCGCCGAGCTCGGCGACGTAGTAGCGGTGCGCCTCGGCGAACGCGAACGGTTCCAGCGACACCAGGAAGCCCATCGGCTCCAGGCGGCGCGCCCGTAGCCACGCGTCAGCCACCGCGTCGACCCGCGCGCGCAGCTCGCTGCCCTCGCGCAGGTCTGCCGCACCGGCTCGGCGCACGCGCACGCCCTTCTTGCGCGCGCGCCGCAGCTGTTCGCGCAGGCGGCGGTGCCCGGCGACGGCCGCCTCCCAGCTCCCGGGGGCGAACGTCGCCTGCTGGCCGAGCAGCAGACGCTCCATGCCGGGCCAGAGATGTCGATCCTCGACGCCGAAGAAGCAGGCGCGCTTGCCGACCGTACGCGCCGCGACGACGAAAGCGGCCGCCACGCCTTCGACGCGCGCGGCTTCGCACCACGGTGACCCGGCGGCCACCCACGCCGCGCCCGTGTCGACGTAGGCGACGCACGCGTCGTCGCCGAACCAGTAGCGACACCCCGACTCGAGACCCTGCCAAGCCACGGCGTCGCGCCCGAAGCGCTGGACGAAGCCCTTGGCACGCGTCCGCTCGGCCGCGGTGGACATCGCGACACCCTATCCTCGGCGCCAGCGAGCGGCCAGGTCGCGTCGGCGACGGGCTACCCCAGGCCGCGACGAAGTGGGACGCCAGCTCGTGGGTCGGTGGCGCGCCGCGACCTGTGCTCCTGGTCGTCAGCGACCGCGTGCGCCTCGACCGCGACGCGTTCACCGAGCTCACGCACGAAGGCCTGGGTCAGCTCGGCGCCGAACAGCACGATCGCTGCCGAGTAGTAGGTCCACACCAGCATCAGCACCAGCGAGCCGGCGGCGCCGTAGGCCGACCCCAGCGCACTGGTGCCGAGGTAGAGGCCGATCAGCCACTTGCCCACGACGAACAGCGATGCCGTGACGACGCCACCGAAGAACACGTGGCGCCAGCGCAGCTCGGCATCCGGCAAGTAGCGGAAGACGGCCATGAACACCAGTAGGTAGACGAGGAACGGCACCACCAGATCGAGCGCGTTCCACAGCAACCCGGCCGCTGGCAGGCGGTCGCGCCAAGCGTGGGTGAGGGCCGCCAGGCCCGAACTCACCACCAACGACACCAGCAGGAGGAAGCCGATCGAGACGATGAGCCCGAGTGAAAGGAGGCGTTTGCGCAGCCACGCCCAGACGTCGAAGCCCGTCGGATCGCTGCGGACGCCCCAGATGGTGTTGAGCGCCGTCTGCAGCTGCGCGAACACCGCCGTCGCCGAGAACAGGAGCGTGCCGAGGCTGATCCAGCCGGCGATATGGGCGACATCGACGTGCGCATCGGCGTTGTCGATGACCATGCGCACGACCTGACCGCCTTGCGCACCGACGAGCTCGGCGACGTGATCGACCAGCAGGTCGCGCAGACCGGGGCCGAGCACCGACGACAGCCAGACGAGCAAGATCAGGATCGGTGCCAGCGACAGCCCGCTGAAGAACGCCACCGCCGCGCCGTGGGTGAGGGCTTGATCCTCGAAGAAGGCCAGCACCGCGCGCCGCACGACTCGCCACGTGCGGTGCGGACCACGCACCCACCAGGCGCCCGCGGCCGGCGAGTTCGTCGCTGCCTCGACCATGCGGGCCGGTGCGCAATGCCCGTGCCGAGCCTCGCCGGCCCGACGCGAGGCACCACCACGCTCGAACCTGCCTCCGACGCCGCTGTGGACACGCGCGATTGGACAAACTGCATCGGCCGTGCGGTGGATGCGCGGACGCGACCAGGACGGACGATCCCCGGTCGCGGCTGGCAGCGCGACTCGCCGGTGCTACTCGGCAGCCCCGACGATCGCGTTCGACAGACACACACCCTGGTTGGCGGCGGCGTCGAGGGCTCCAGCCTGCACGAACACGGTGGTCCCGCTCGGCGCCGACGGCCATGACAGGGTCAGATCGACGCGACCGAGGCGATCGGTGGGCAACGGCACCACGACCGCGCTGGCGGCGTCGGGGTGGAAGGTGCCGCCGAAGATCGGCAACGGGTTGGCGCGCGTCGACAACGCCAGGAAGGCCGGGCTGGCCAGAGCCGCGCTGGCCAGACGCAGGCGCACCTGCTCGCCGCCGCGCAGCCGACCGTAGCCGTTGAGGACCGGTCGACCGAGCGCGCCGAGCGTGCCGCCACCGAGGTCGACGAACGGCAACGGCGTCAGGAGCACGATGCCGGCCTGGCCGCTCCTGCTGTCGACGCCGTTGCAGGCCACGCGTCCGCCGCGGCTGATGACCGGCGCGAAACTGCCACTCAGGTTCCAGTGCGCGTAGGCCGGTGCCAGCATGCTCTGCAGAGTCAGGCTGCCGTGGCCATCGACGTAGACGAACATCCCGAGCAGTGCGACCTGGTACGCGGTGTCGCCGGTCGCCGCCAGACCGGTCACGTTGGCCGATGTCGCCGGTTGCGCGTTGAAGGCGATCCAGGTCGGCCCGTCGGTGAAGCGCACCGCCTGCTTGTTGCGCGTCTGGCCGGTCGCCACGTTGCCGTAGCCCCCACACTCGCCGGCGTCGTTGATCTTCCACAGCTCGGTGAAGAGGTAGTTGAAGCCGGTGCCGGTCGGGTTGCCGAGATCCTCGAGCACGCTGGTGTCGAGGTCCATGCGCAACGTCCCGCCGAGGATCTGGCGCTGGTTGTTGACGGCGTCCGGAATGTCGGGGAAGCCGGCGATCTGCGTCACCCCGCTGGTGGCGTTCCAGACGTAGCTTGCCGCCAGCGGGCCGTACTTGCCGACGACGTCGCCGCGGTCGTTGATGCCGCGTGCGTCGAACGGAAACTGGCCGTTGCTGCCGCTCGGCAGCATGAACAGCTGGTAGCCGTTGGCGGTCGGTTGCCAGATGACCCCACGCGACACAGAGCCGCTGACCAGTACCTGGCCGGCGACGACTCCGGCCTCGTTCACCGCCAGAGCGTCGGCGTAGGTCGTGTTCGCCGGCAGCGGCAGGAGTTGCAGCCCGGTGGTCGGCGAGCCGACCCACGGCCGCCGCACCGAGGCCACGGTGGTGAATCCCAGCACCAGGCCGGCGTCGTTGACCGCGACCGCCGCGGTCGCCGACGTCCAGGTCGCCGGCGGGCTGCCGACGAGGTCGGCGCGCCAGGTCGGGGACTGGGCCGCCGCGATCGTGGCGGTGCCGAGGGCGAGGATCACGGACGAGGCAGATGTCGTTGGCATGGTGGCACTCCGTTCGTCGGACCGCGCGCGCCGGCGTCGAAGCGTCGCGCTTGCCGGCGAGGCCCGGATCGGTGCTGCGAGAAGGACCGGGCTTCGCGCCGGTTTTCGTCTGCGTCGCGCTTTGCCGCGGCGTCCGGGTTCCGGCCGCGAGGAATCCGGGAAACCGACGAATCCAGGTGCTCGCCGCGGGACTCCGACAGACGTCGGCCGCACCCGAAACCACCGGCGATCGAACCGAGCGATGGCCGGACGACAGAAGTCGTCGGCCATCGCACCAGCCTTGCAGCGGATGGACCCAAGGCTCCACCGCCGAACGCTGGAAGACGTGACCGAGCGGCCGATCGAACGCGGTGGTGGACGCATCGGCTCCGACGAAGGAGTCCGACCCTCGTCGTCAGCGACGGTGAGCGCGCCTCGCGCATGCAACGGCTGCCCGAGACGCCGTCGCCACGCGACACCGACCGAGGACCGCCGCGAGCCCGTGCGCGTGTCGCGAGCCCAGGCTGGGCGCCGTCGTCGAAACGTGTGGTCGCAGGCACGAGTCGGCCGGCCGTTCCGACGAGAGCAGCCCGTTGCCGTTGACTTGTGCCGACGCCACACCCAATCTTCGCCGCCCCGAGCCATGGCCAAGTCCGCCCTCCCGATCCTCGAGTTCGTCACGCGCAACTATCAGAACTTCAACGCGCGTTCGACCCGCGACGCGCTGCTGGCGTACTGGGAGCACGTGCGCGGCGGCGGACGCATGTACTGGGCGATGGCCGGCGCGATGTCGTCGGCGCAGCTCGGCATCACCCTGGCCCCGGCGATCCGCGCCGGCCTCGTGCACGGCCTGTCGGTGACCGGCGCCAACCTCGAGGAGTCGCTGTTCCGCCTGGTGGCGCACCACAGCTACAAGGACTTTCCCGAGTACCGGTACTTCACCAAGGCCGACGACACCGCCATCCTCGAGCAGCGGATGCGTCGCGTCACCGACACCAGCATCCCCGAGGACGAGGCGTTCCGTGCCGTCGAGAAGTACCTGGTGCCGATGTGGACGAAGGCGACCCAGCGCGGCGAGCGACGCTTCTGGCACGAGTACTTCTACGAGCTGGTCCTGAAGCTCGACAAGAAGCTGTTCGAGGGCAACCCCGACGAGTGCTGGCTGCTGGCCGCCGCCAAGGCCAAGCTGCCGCTGGTGGTGCCGGGCCACGAGGACTCGACCTTCGGCAACATCTTCGCCTCGCACGTCAAGCTCGGCGACTGCAGCGCCAGCATCGTCAAGTCGGGCATCGAGTACATGACGCAGCTCTACGACGACTACCGGACGCTGTCGAAGGGCCGCGGCGTCGGCTTCTTCCAGATCGGCGGTGGCATCGCGGGCGACTTCCCGATCTGCGTCGTGCCGTCGATCAAGTACGACCTGGAGGAGCCGGTGAAGCCGTGGGCCTACTTCTGCCAGATCTCCGACTCGACCACGTCGTACGGCTCGTACTCCGGCGCCACCCCCAACGAGAAGATCACCTGGGACAAGCTCACTGAGAAGACGCCGATGTTCGTCATCGAGTCGGACGCCACCATCGTGGTACCGCTGATCCTGTCGGCGCTGCTCGAGTGCAAGGCGGCTCCCGCTGCCGCCGACGCCGTGGTCAAGTCGTCGCGCCAGAGCCAGCGCAAGACCCGCGCCAAGACCAGGCGAGGCTGAGGTGTGGAAACGTGCTGTCGCCGCCCGCGCCCGTACCAGGGTGCGAGTCGGCGCTGTGCGCCGACCAGACGCTGGCGCGGCCGCCTTGCCGCAACTACCCCCAGCGCACGGCCAGGCGGCTGAGCGAGCCGTATTCCCAGCCCGTGATTGGAAAGGTCGTCGGCGACGGGCGCGCCGAAGCGGCACCGAGAGCCACCAGTAGCGGCACGAAATGGTCGTCCGTCGGATGTGCGAGTTGCAGGTCCGGCGCCTCGTGGCGAAAGGCAACGAGGTCGTCGACGGCTCCTCGGCTCAGGCGGTCGCGCAACCACGCCTCGAAGGTCGTCGCCCATTGCGGCGGTGTCGTGCCGCCGTCCCAGTCCAGCCGCCGCAAGTTGTGCACGGCACCCCCACTGGCCAGCACCAGCACTTCCTCGTCGCGTAGCGGCGCCAGCTGCCGTCCCAGCTCGAACATCTGGCGCGGCTGCCACGCGTGCGGCATCGACAACTGCAGCACCGGCACGTGGGCGTGCGGATACATGTGCACCAGAGGCACCCACACACCGTGATCCCAGCCGCGCTCGTCGTCACGGGCGAGCGCCGGCAGCCGCCGCCCGAGCTCGTCGGCCAGCGCCGCTGCCGCCGGCGCGGCGTACTCCACCTCGCGTAGCGCGTCGGGAAAGCCGCCGAAGTCGTACACCAAGGGCCTCGCGCGGCGCGTTCCGATCGTGGCGGGCGCATGCAGCCAGTGGGCGGACACCACCAGCACGGCGCGCGGTCGCGGCAGGGCCTGCGCCATGCGCGCGAAGTCGGCACCGGCAACGGCATCGAGCGCCAGCGTCGGCGCCCCGTGCGAAACGAAGAGCACGGGCATCGGCAGCTCCCTTGCGGTCGGCGTGGGCTCGGCCTCGGTCGTGGTGGAGGGATGGGCCATCGGAGTCTCCTCGGACGAGCAGGCTGCGGTCGCGGCCGTCGCGGCGAAACGCAGGAAGTCGCGTCGGTGCAGTGGGCGTCGAGTCATGGAGTCGAAGCGACCATTGTCGCCGCGCGCGCGCATTCGACCAGACCCGGCCGCGCATCGGATCGAGAGTCTGACGCTACCGCTCGACGCCGGATTGCTGCCGAGGAGCCGGGCTGGCGAGCGATTGGCCTCTACCGGGAATCAGTCGGCGACCGCGAGCCGGATGCGCAACGGCTCCTCGTGGTCGGGGACGCGCACGACGAGAACCTCTTCGGCGGCGATCGCCGACCTCCCCGACACCAACAGCCGGAAGCGGCGTGGACCATCCCCGAACACCTCGATGCAGGCGCTGCCGGGTGCGGCGCGCTCGAGGCGCACGCTCGGGGGCCCCATCGGGTCGGCGAGCCACTCGAAGTCGGCCGCCGCGCGCCACGTCCCGTCGGCTCCACAGCGACGAGCCGTCACCGACTTCGGCGTGCGGGCATCGTGGCGCGTGGTCACGGTCACCCGCATCGTCACCGTCTGCCCGCCAGCGCCGGTCAAACACACCTCGCCCGTTCGCCGTGCGCCACGCATCGTCACCGTGGCGTGCCCTTGCACCAGCCAACGCGGCTCTCCGTCGGCGCTCGGCAGCAGCACCACCACGGCGTCGCGCACGAACTCCGGAGTGCGCAAGCGAGGGCGGGAGAAGCCGAGGCCGCCGACCACGAAGGCGAGAGCCTGGTCGGAGCCAGCACGGATGTCGTCGAAGGTGACCACCATCGGCGCTGCGGCCGGCAGGCCGCGCATCTCGCTGGGTCGCAGCTCGGCGGCCTCGGCGCATCGCCAGGCCTCTTCCAGCAGCTCGAACGCCGGCTCCGCCGCGGCGCGCGCGACACGACCGACCACCCAGCAGCCTCCGAGGCGGAATCCGTGCTCCAACTCGTCGACACGGCCATCGGCGGCGAATCGGATCGACTCGGTGCCAGCCCCCGTTTCGGATAGCCACAGGTCTTGGTCGCAGCCGGCACGCACGAGCGCGGTCAGCAGCGCCGCCTCGGCGTCGGCGAGCGCCAGGGCGCGCGGGTCCTGGCCAGGAGTCGGCTCGGCCGACACCAGTTCGTCGAGCACATCCTGCAGACGTCGCAGGAGGGCGCGGCGATCCAGCCGCTGCAGCTCGGCACGAGAACCGAAGGCCACGGCGGCGGGCGTCGCGGCCTGCGGCGCGCTCGCCGCCACCGGCACCGCGCACGCCACGGACACCAGCAGGCCAGGCATACACCCGGCAGTTACCGAGCACCTCATGGCCGCACCTCGAGCCGAAGTACCGGGGCGCTGACGACGTCGAGCTCGCCCGTCACCTCGATGCGCTGCCGCGCGCGAAGGTCGCCGTCGGCTGCGGACAACTCGTAGACACCGGGCGCCAGGTGCGCGAATTCGTAGCCACCCGCCTCGAGCGCCACGTCGGTCTCGCAAGGCGGACGGCGGTCGACCCGCGTGCGCGCGCGCAGCTCCACCGATTCACCATCGCGCAGCAGCGAGACCTCGCAATCGGGCAGCGGCCGACCGTCTACGCCCACCACTTTCCCGCGCAGGCGATGGCCCGGGAGCAGGCGAAGCACCATGCCGGCAGTGGGCGCCTCCACTTCGACGAAGGGCACGCTGCTGCCGCCGAGCGGCCGGAAGTGTGCAGTCTCGATCGCAGTGACGTCGACGCCCACCGCCGTCGCCGCGGCGCACAACCCGCGCAGCTCGAACTCACCGTTGGCATCGGTCCACGTCGACTTCTTCCCCGCTCCGGCATACTCGCCCGCGAGCGGGAAGGCCGACACCGGCGCACCCGCGACGCGCCGGCCATCCTGGTCCACGACCACCCCCGCCAGGTGTGCGTCGGAACGCACGAGCCGCAAGGAGTGCTCGACGCGCGCGCCGGCGTCGATCCGCACCCGATCCCAGGTCAAGCAGTTCCACTCGGACACAGCGGGCAGGCGCGCCGACACGCGGTACTCGCCGGCGGCGAGCCGCGCGAAACGCGCGCAACCGGCGCGGTCGAGCGACGCGGACAGCAAGCCGGCGGGTCCGAGGTGGTGGAGCTCGATGCAGGTGCCGGTCGCATCCGGCGAGGGTGGTGCGAGGCGCACGACGAGCTCGCCGCGCCGCGCGGCGACGAAGGTGAGACTCTCGCTGTGACCGTGCTTCAGGGTGACCGGGCGCCGGCCGGCGTCGGTCACGCTCAGGTCGGAACGCGCGGGAGGCAAGCGCACGTCGATCGGGCGCGCGCCGGCGGGCATGTGCTCGAATCGCGTGCACCCGTCCGGGCCGGTGTCCTGAACGCGCCCCTCGAAGTTGACGTCGACAGCGGAGCCGGCGACCGGCTGACCGGTGTCGTCGAGCACGCGCACCAGCAGACTCGCATCGAGCTTGGCCAGACGGAGCACGACCTCCCGCGCGTCGCCGTCGCACACGCTCAGGTCAGCGGCGGCACGCCCATGGTCGGCGTGCGTGCGCTGCCGCCAGTTGGCCTGGACGAGCCACGGAAAGTCGGCGATCGGCAGGGACAGGTGAGCGACGCCGCGCGCATCGGTCGTACCGTCGCGCACCCCGCCACCAGGGTCGTCGGCCACGCGGCACTGGGCAAAGACGTCGGTGCCGGCGACCGCCAGACCGAACTCGTCGCACACCTGCACGTCGACCGGCGCCAAGACCTGCCGGCGGCCGCGCCGATCGGCGACCGCGGGGCCTGCGGCGCGCACGTCCGCGCCGGCAGCGCGCGGCAACTCGCGAGCGACCGCCGTAGCGGCGCGGGAGCCATCGTCGGCGCGTGCGAGCCGCAGCGCCCAAACCGCCAGACCGAGACACCCCGCAACCAGCAGCAACGGGCCGGCGTGCCCTTGCCGAGCCAAGCGGCGCCCATGGACCGTCACAGCATCCTCCACCGGAAGGTCACAGCCTGTCCGGGATGATGTTCGACGACCCGCAGAGCGACGAAGTACGTGGCGTCCTCGTCGTCGAGCCGCAGCAGATAGAGGTGGCCCAGCTCGACGCGCGCGGTGGCCGCGGCCTTCGACTCCTCGTCGACGGCGATCCCGTCGCGCGGGAAACCGGAGCGCTCCCGCGTCTGACACAGCACCCGCGCTCCGTCGCGTACCAACGCCGGCAGCACCGACATCTTGGTACCGTCGGTGCGCACGTCGCCGATGTCCTTGATGACGCCGCGCGAGCGCCCCTGGATGCCGACCACCAGCGCGTCCTCGGCCCAGCGGTCGAAGGCGATGTGGCTGATCCGATTGCGGATCTCGCCGCGCTCGACGACGTAGCCGTGGTCGTTGGTGGAAAAACCGAAGGTGGCCGTGAGGTCGTCGAGCGAGCGCAGGGTGACGACCTCCCCGGAGAGTGCATCGGGCCCGCGCGGCCGCTCCGCGCCATCGACGCGAACGGACACCGAGGCGAACGACAGCGCCGACCCGAGGGTCAGCAAGAGAGCGAGAGAAGGGCGCGACGTGAACATGATCGAACTCCGTGACCGACTGGCAGACTGCTGCGGACGCACTCGGGGAATCGACGGGCGCCGGACCGTGCGTCTACGTCCAGCGCCCGTCAGGCCGGTCGGCTACTCGCCTCGACAGAGGCCCACTCCCTTCTGCCCGTCTCGTCCGGTCGGACCCGTGCTCCCGTCGGGGTTGCCGGATCCACCCGGCCCGCCCATTCCGCCGCCGCCGCCGGCGCCGACATCGCAGGTCGAGTTCTTGGCCTTGCCGCCGTTGCCGCCGACGCCGCCCTGTCCGCCGCGCCCACCGGCTCCGATGTAGCCGCCAACGCCGTAGGCCGCGTTGCCGCCCTGACCACCCTTCCCCCCGGGACCGCCCGTGCCGCCCGGGCAACCGCAGCCACCGTCGCCACCCTTCTCGCCCATGAAGCCGACGCCGCCGACGGTCGAGGTCTGTCCGGGCTGGCCGCCCTTGCCCCCGTCGCCACCCTTGGCGTTGCCGGTACCCTCGCCACCGGCGCCACCCTCGCCGCCGCGGGCGCCGAAGCCGCCATCCCCGCCGTCACCACCCTTGCCACCCGCGCCGTTGGGCGCGCCGCCGGCGCCGCCCTTGCCGCCAGTGCCGCCGGCGCCACCGCCCTGCTGTCCGGGCACCCCCGGACCGCCGGCTCCACCCTTGCCACCGTCGCCGCCGCTGGCGTTGGCGCCACCCGCACCGCCGGCGCCGCCATTGCCTCCGGTGCCGTTGCCGATGCCCTTGCCCCCGTCGCCGCCAGGGCCGCCGGTCACACCCGCCCCGCCTGCCCCGCCGACGCCACCGCGTCCGCCGGACGAGTTGTTGTCGAGACCGCTGCCGCCGTCGCCGCCGCGTCCGCCGTTGTTGCCGCCGGTGCCGCCGGCGCCGCCCGTACCCGAAAGGGCGTGGCCGCCGCGCCCCCCCTGGCCGGTCCCGAAGCCCTTGCCACCGACGCCGCCGTTGCCGGCCACGACGCCGCCCTGACCGCCGGTCCCGCCCGACCCGTTGCCGCCGCCGGTCCAGGCGGAACCACCGTCGCCGCCGTTGCCGGTCGTACCGATCGCGTCACCGCCGGGGAAGCCGTCTGGATGGTCTTGAGTGCCCGACGCTCCCGCCGGGCCATTCTGCGCGGTAGCCCGCGCCGACAGGGTCCCGATCGAGAGCAACGCGAAGAGGAAGCACGCGCTCGAGCGCGCAAAGCGAGTGGATGTCATGTTGGTGTCCGTGGTCGATGTCATGCCCCACCGAGTGCGGGGCCGACAACAAAGGCGCACGGCCGCCGGCGAGCGGAAGGAATCGCGGCGTCGAACGCCCGCTCACTCGCTCCAAGGATCGAGCACGCCCTTCGCCTGCAGCTCGACCATGCGGCGGTAGCGTCCTCCGCGTGCCAACAGCTCCTGATGCGTGCCGCGTTCGACCACGCGCCCCTTGTCGAGGACGACGATGAGATCCGCCGCGGCGATCGTGCTGAGGCGGTGCGCGATCACGAAGGTCGTGCGCCCGCGCAGCAGCACGTGCAGCGACTCCTGGATGAGGCGCTCGCTCTCGGTGTCGAGGTTCGACGTCGCCTCGTCGAGGATCAAGATCGCCGGGTCCGCCAGCAGCGCCCGGGCGATGGCCAGGCGCTGCCGCTGCCCACCCGACAGCTTGACGCCGCGCTCGCCGATCCAGGTGTCGTAGCCGTCGGGCAAGTCGCGGACGAAGGCATCCGCATTGGCGCGCCGTGCCGCGTCCTCGACCTCGGCGGCAGCGGCCGAGCGGCGCGCGTAGCGGATGTTGTCGCGCACGCTGCCGTCGAACAGGAAGGTCTCCTGCTGCACGATGCCGAGCAGACGGCGGTAGCTGTCGAGGCGCAGGTCGCGCAGGTCGACGCCGTCGAGGCTGATCCGCCCCTCGCTCGGATCGTGGAAGCGCGCCACCAGGTCGGTGACCGTCGTCTTGCCTGCGCCGCTGGGACCCACCAGCGCCACGGTGGCACCGCCGTGCACTTCGAAGTCGATCCCGTGCAGCACCGTGCGACCGTCGCCGTAGCCGAAGGACACGTTCTCGAAGCGCAAGGTGCGGAAGGTGCGCGCCGCCACCTGCGCCCCCGGCCGATCGGGCTTCTCCGGCGGCCGCGCCAGCACGTCGAACACCCGCTCCATCGCCGCCAGGCCGCGCTGCGTCTCCGAGATCGAGTTGACCAGCTGCAGCACGGGTTCGAGCAGGCGCCAGAAGTACGACTGCAGTGCCATGAGCGTGCCGATCGTGGTGGTGCCGGCCATCACCAGCCAGCCGCCGAAGCCGATCACGGTCAGGTTGGCCACCGGCATCATCAGGCCCCACACGAAGTTGACGGCGCCGTGCGTGCGCGCCGCCAGCACTCGCTTGCGGATGACGGTGTGCAGGCCGACGGCGTAGGTGCGGCGCTCGGCGCGTTCGCGTGCGAAGCCACGCACCACACGCAGGCCGCCCACCGCCTCCCCGGTGCGGCCGTCGATCTCCTGGCGGTCGGCACCGATGGCTCGGAAGATCGGACGCACGCGCCGGATGAAGCGGTGATGCACCAGCATGATCGGCGGCATGATCAGCAGCGCGGTCAGCGCCACCCGCCACTCGAGCACGAACATCACCGACAGCATCGCGATCAGGCGCAGCACCGACAGCAGCGGCGACAGGAGCGCGTTCTGCACCAGGTCGGTGGTGCTGTCGACGTCGGTCGACAGGCGCGAGATGACGCCGCCGGTCTTCATCGCCTGGACCTGCTCGAGCGGCAGCCGCAAGATGCGGTCGAACAAGCGCACGCGCAGATCGAAGGCCAGGCGCGTGCTCAGCAGCGTCGCGCGCAGCTGCCGCCAGAAGCCGGCCAGGCTGCCCAGCAGGAACACGCCGAGCATCACCGCCGCGGTGATCAGGAGCTCGACCTTGCGCGTGGCCACCGGCCGCCCGCTGTCGAGAACGATGTCGTCGATGAGGTAACGCGACACCAGGGGCCAGGCCAGCTCGAAGACGATCCCGGCGGCGCCGAGACCGGCGACGAACGCCAGGGCCGCGCGTCGGGGCCACAACCAATCGCGGTAGCGGCGCCAGCTCGAGCCGCGGTCGACCGGGGAGGTCGCCGCCCCATGTCGGTCGGCTTCGAGATCGGCTGGGTGGGCGCGCCACCGCTCGACGAAAGCCGCATGGCGCGCGCGGCTGCTGCGGGCGAGACCGGAAGTGGCCATGCGGCGACGTTAGCTCGCCGCACGGCCGCCGCCCACGGTGGGACGCGAACCTAGTGGCCGCCCTCGAGCCGCTTGCTCGCCGCCGTAGCGAGCTCGCCGACGAGCGAGCGGTCGAACTTGCGTGCGACCTCGTCGTACAGCTTCTGCACCAGACGCAGCTTGTCGGGGTTGCCCTCGGCGAGCATCTCCGAGCGCAGCGCGTTCTCGTACTTCGACCACTCGGGCAGGAACCCCTTGACCCGATCGACCTTCTTGAGGTCGGCGAGCTGCGTGCGTGCCCACCGCGCCGGAGCCAGACCGTCGTACTCGAAGGCGAAGCGCAGGAGGTCGCCGTAGCGCTCGTTGGGGTCGCGCTCGCTCTCCAGGGCCATGAGCTTCTGCAGGAACTCGGCGCGCCCCTCGATCTTGGAACAGACGAGCGCAGCGTCCGCCGCGACCGCGGCGTCCTTGTCCTTGAGCAGAGCCTTGGCGACCTTGTGCGCGGCGCCGAACACGCCAGCGTCGTAGGCCGTGCGCGACCGCGCCAGCTTGGCGTGCGTCTCCCGCTCCAGCAGCAGCGGCTTCTCCAGCAGTTGGCGCAGCTCCGCTTCGGACGGGGGCTTGGAGGAGATCACCTTGCCGTCGGCACCGACCAGGTAGAAGCGCGGAATGGCGGTGGAGCCGCCATCGCTGTAGCGCGTGTGGGTGGCACCGTCGGGATCGGAACCGATCCAGTAGGTCGCACCGGCGCCCTCGATCATCTTGCGCTTGACCAGGTCAGGCGCCTCGCTCGAGATGGCGACGACACGAAAGCCGACGTCGAAGTACTTCTTGTGCAGTTCTGCAAGGTCGCCGACCTTGCTCATGCACGGCCCTCACCAAGTGGCGAAGAACTCCAACAGCCAGACCTTGCCCTGCAGGGCCTCGGCGCTCGCCACCTGATCGCCGACGTTGAACCACGTCGAGGCCGAGATGTCGGGAGCCTGCTCGCCCTTGAGCGATCGCCACCCGACCTTCTCGCCTTGCGCGCTCAGGGCGCTGGTCAAGGTGAGCAAGAGTACGGGTACGAGACCCGCCGTCGACGTTTCCATGTGTACCCTCTCGTGCATTGGAACCTTCCGGGAAGCCGGGAGCCTACCACGTCCACGCCATCCTGCGAACCCACCGTTTGGTGTCAGACTCCACCCTGTTACTTCGGTGTCCGTGGTGCGGAACGGATCCCGACTACGTCGCCTACCACGACCGTGAGTGGGGAGTACCCGAGCGCGACGACCGCGCCCTGTTCGAGCTGTTGTGCCTCGAGGGAGCCCAGGCCGGGCTGAGCTGGATCACGATCCTGCGCAAGCGCGACAACTACCGGCGCGCTTTCCGTGACTTTGACATCGCCAAGGTGGCGCGCTTCACCGACGCTCGCATCGACCGCCTGATGCAGGACGCCGGACTGGTGCGTCTGCGCAGCAAGCTCGACGCCGTGGTGAAGAACGCGCGCGCCTGCCTCACGCTCGGACGCGAGCGACCGCTGGCCGAGCACCTGTGGAGCTTCGTCGGCGGCCGCCCGCTCCAGGCCCGCCGCCGCACGAGCGGCGACGTTCCGGCCTGCACCACCGAGTCCGACGCGATGAGCAAGGACCTCAAGAAGCGCGGCTTCAAGTTCGTCGGCTCGACCATCTGCTACGCGTTCATGCAGGCGTCGGGGATGGTGAACGACCACCTGACGGGCTGCTTTCGTCACCGCGCGGTGGCGCGCCTGCGGTGAGCCCCGACCCAGCGTTCAGCGGTGGAGCCTGGCTCCATCCGCTGCAAGGCTGGAGCGATGGGCGACGAGTTCGGTCGACCGCCCATCGCCCCCTTCGTCAGGCGAAGAACGCGAGCACCGCGTCGCGCACCTCGGCGGCCTCGGCCAAGGTGAGTGCGTGGTAGAGCGGCAGGCGCACCAGACGGGGCGCGATGTCCTCCGTGACCGCCAGCGGAAACGGGGTGCGCGCGATCTGCTTGCCGTACGGCGAGCTGTGCAGCGGCACGTAGTGCGTGCTGGCCTGGATGCCCTTGCTGGCCAGCGAACGCTGCAGATCGGCGCGGGCCGCCGCGTTCTCGGCGATCAGGTAGTAGATGTGCGCGTTCGGCCGGCAGCGCGCGGGAACCGCCGGGAGCTGCACGACCCCACGCTCGCCGAGGGGGCGCAGCCCTTCGTGGTAGACGTCCCAGATCGCCTTGCGCCGCGCGTCGATGTCGTCCATGTGCTCGAGCTGCGCGAACAGGAACGCGGTCTGCAGCTCCGAGGGGCCACAACTGCTGCCGACGCCGACCCACGTGTAGCGGTCGACTTCCTTGCGATCGAAACGTGCCCGGTCGGTGCCCTTGTTGCGCAACACCTCGGCCTTGAGCATGAGTTTGGTGTCGGCAACCACCAGCGCGCCGCCCTCGCCGGCAATGAAGTTCTTGGTCTCGTGGAAGCTGAAGGTGCCGAAGTCACCGACCGTACCGAGTGGCCGGTCGTCCCAGAACGCATCGAGCGCGTGCGCCGCGTCCTCGAGGACCTTCAGACCGTGCGCGTCGGCAATGCGTCGGATCACGTCCATGGCGCAGGCCACGCCGGCGTAGTGCATCGGCATGATCGCCTTGGTGCGGGGCGTGATCGCCGCTTCGATCTTCTCTTCGTCGAGGTTCAGGGTGTCCGGACGGATGTCGACGAAGACCGGCGTGCCACCGGCGCGCACCACCGAGTTGGCCGTGGAGACGAAGGTGAACGAAGGCAGGATCACCTCGTCGCCCGGCCCCACCCCGGCCAGCACCACGGCGATCTCCAGCGCCGACGTACACGAGTTGGTGAGCAACACCCCCGGCACGCCCAGTCGCTCGGACAGAAGCCTTTGCGTGCGATGGTTGAACTCGCCGTCCGTCGCCAGCTTGGCGTTGGTGACGGCGCGCTGGATGTAGGCCATCTCATTGCCGATCGGCACCGCCCGGTTGAACGGGATGCGCATGGTGTCGCTCGGATAGATGCCGGGAATGGCAGAAGAGACGGGCTGCATGGGCTCGGTGCGGGCTCCGGGGTTCTAGCTCCCTCGGGGGCCTCCAATGCTACCCGCCGAACTCGCCGTCATACGGCCGCCTTCGCAAGGCGATCTCCCAGGAGTCCGAACAGGCGCGGCTCCGCCGCGGATGAATCCCGGGACGCGGACTCCTAGACTCGTCCGCATGCGTGCCCTCGGCGTGCTCGTTCCTTCCCTCCTCGCCTGGACGACCGTCCTACCGGCCCAGACCCCGTCGGGCCCGGAAGCGGGCAGCGACCTCGGCAAGGCGCAGGTGTACGCGCCGACCGGAGCACGCGCCGGGACGACGTTCGATGCTGCCGCGGTGATCGGGCAGGGGCCGGGGGCGCTCCTCTTCGTGGGCGAGCTGAATCGCAACGTGGCGCCGCTGGTGCGCGGGCTCGACCGTCTCGCCGCGGCACACGGTCTCCAGGGCTTCCACGCCTGCACCGTGCTGCTGGCGAGCGACCGCACGGCCGCCGAACAGCAGGTCGAGCGCGCGTCGCCGGCGCTGGCGCTGACCTACCCGATGGTGGTGAGCGTCGATGGCGTCGACGGTCCGGGCAGCTACGGCCTCGACCGCAAGTGCACGGCGACGCTCGTGCTCGCCGACAAGGGCAAGGTGGTGCGCAGCGTCGGCTACACGGATACCGGCGCGCAGGACGTGCCGCAGCTCGCCGGCTGGGTGACCGCGATGACCGGGCCGCTGCCGGAGGACGTCGGCGGCACGCGCGCGCTACTGGCCCGCAAGTACCCGAATGCCGACGGCGAGCTCCTCGACCTGACGGCAGCCCTGCTCGTGCAGACCCGCCGGCAGGCGGCGCGCGAGACCACGCGCATGGGCGGTGCGAACGACCGGCGCGGCGCGCCACCTGATCGTCGCCCGCCTGTCGCCGGTGCCGACGCGCCCGATCGCGAACGAGCGCGAGCCGGCAAGGCACCGGACGACCCCGAGTTGCGCAAGCTCCTGCGCGCGATCGTCCAGCAGTCGGCGACCGAGCAGGATCTCGACGCTGCGTTCCGTGACATCGACGCGCGGGTCGGCAGCGACGCCGACCTCGAGCGGCAAGCGGTGGCGATGTTCGAACTGGTGGCGAGCCGCGGCTACGGCAGCGAGGCCGCACAGAAGCGCTGCGCGGCCTACGTGGACGCCCACCAGAAGACCGACCCCGGCAAGTGAGGTGGGAGCGCGCCGGTATCGATGGCGCGCCGCCGGCGCCCGACGGATCGCGCCATGGGCGCTGCTGCTGTTGCCTCCCCTGTTGATGGCGCCGAGCGCCGGGGGCTCGCGAACACCGAGTCGTCCGTCGGCCGCGCGCGTCGACTTCGTGTGCGACGTCTTGCCCCTGCTCCAACGCCAGGGCTGCGCGTCGGCCTACTGCCACGGAGCCGCCACCGGCCAGGGCGGCTTCAAGCTGTCGCTGTTCGGAAGCCACCCGCGAGCCGACTACGCCGCCATCGCCCGTGCGCTGGGTGGTCGTCGGCTCGACCTCGTCGCGCCGGATCGGAGCCTGCTCCTGCAGAAGCCGTTGCGGCGCATCCGCCACGGGGGCGGTCGCCGGCTGGAAGAAGGGAGCCCCGAGCATGCGCTCTTGCGCGCCTGGATCGCCGTCGGCGCCCCCTTCGCGTGCGCGCCGGACGAGCACCTCGACGAGCTGTCCGCCCGCCGCAGCGGTGATCGCCTCGTCGCCGAGGCACGCTTCGCGGACGCGGGCGCCGTGCGCGTCGTCGACGTGAGCCACCTGGCGCTGTTCTCCTCGAGCGACGATCGTGTCGCGCGCATCGACCCCGGCGGCAACATCACCGAGGTCGGTCCGGGCGAGACCTTCCTGTTCGCGCGCTACGGCGGCCGCAGCGCCAGGGTCTCGGTCACCCGGCAGTTCGCCGACGTGGCACCTGACGCTGGCAGCGCCTCGGCACCGCTCGACGAAGCGTTCGTCACTCGTCTGGACCAGCTCGGCCTGACGGCGGCGCCGCAGGCACCTCCCGAGCGCCTGCTCCGCCGTCTGTACCTGGACCTCGCCGGCATGCCGCCGAGCGACCAGGCCCGGCAGCGTTTCCTCGCGCGGCCCGCGGCGACGCGCGTGCAGGCCACGGTCGACGAACTGCTGGCATCGCCCGCGTTCACCGAGGTGCTGAGCCGGCGGCTGGCGACCTGGCTCGAGCTCCAAGACGACGAGACGGCCCCGGCGCCGCGACGCGCCCGCGTGCAGGCGCTGCGCGCGCGCCTGGCGAGCTTCGCGGCCAGCGACGCGCCGTGGCCGCAGCTGACGCGCGCCATCCTCGACCTCGACGGCCCGTTCCTACAGCAACACGAGGATCCGCGCGACCGCGCCGAACTGGTCGCGCGCTCGCTCCTCGGCGTACGGGTCGGATGCGCGCGCTGCCACGACCACCCGCACGACCGCTGGCGCCAGCGCGATCACCTGGCCTTCGCGGCGTGCTTCACCGACAAGCGGCCCTCGCCACGCGGCGGCATGCCGGCATCGACCGAGATGGCCATGCCGTCAGCAGCCGCAGCGCGCGGCGCCTTGTTCGACGGCGACTCCGGCCGACCCATCGCCCCGCGCCTGCTGCCCTTGCTCGAAGACGTGCCCGCGCCAACCGAGCTCCACTCCTTCTTGCACGACCGGCGTCACGACCTCGCGGCACGGGCGCTGTGCAACCGCGTGTTCGCGTGGTTGCTCGGCCGCGGTCTCGTGGAGCCGCTCGACGACCACCGCGACACCAACCCCGCGGTGCACGAGGCGTGGCTCGACGCGCTGCGGGCCGAGTTCCACGTCAACGGCCAACGCCTGCGACCGTTGGTGGCGGCGATCGCTACCTCGCGCGTGTACGGCCTCGACAGCGCCGGCGATGAACAGGTCGACGACCCGCGCACGCGCTTTTTCGCCTGGCGTGCCAGCAAGCCGCTCGATCCGGACACGCGACGCCGGGCCATGGCGGCAGTGCTCGGCGTCGCCGAGTCCGTGCTACCGGCTCTGCCCGCATCGCCCCTTCGCCGCCAGCTCGAAGTGCTCGACGGCGAGACCTTCCGGCACGCCCTGCACGCGCCGGACAACGCGCTGGCAGCCTTGCAGGCGATCGGCGGCACGCCGCGAGAGCAACTCGACGCGCTCTTCGCGGCGTGTCTGTCACGCGCGCCGACCGATGACGAGCGCGCGGCGCTGCTGGCCGGGTTCGATCTGCACACGTGTGCGTCAGCGCTGCTGGCCAGCCGCGAATTCGAGTTCGTGCGCTGAGCTGCGGCCTCCGCGGTTCTTCGCGCAGCGCGAGGACCTTGCGGCCGCCGGCTCACGGAGTCGTCGCGGCGCCAGCCGCGACGACTCGCGTCGGTCCTAGAAGCCGAACGTCAGGCGTTGCGCGTTCGACAGATCGAACGTGGCGGCGCCAGGGATGGCCACCGCCTGCGAGCCGACCGCCAGGCCCACGAGCTGCGACGCGCCGGCAGGCACGCTCAGCGGCAGGACACCCGAGGCCGGCAGCGCCAGCGCCACCAACGGCTCGCACTGCAGCACGCAGCTCGTGCCGCCAATGCGCAGCGGGGTGACCGCCGGTCCGAGCAAGAGGGCCCGCGCCGCGCCGGCGACGCCGCCGCGCACGGCGAAGCTCAGGTTGGCGCCCAGACGCGGCCGGCCGACGGTCAGGTCCAGGCCGCCGCAACCGATGCCCTGGCGCTGCGCGTGCGCACCCAGGTCGAGCACCCACGGCTCGAGGCCGTGCAGCCCGTCGTCGGCAGCGAAGTGCAGGCGCCCGCCTGCCACGCCCGGCGTCATCGCAGTCACGCGCGGGTCGCCGGTCACGATCTCGGTGCCGGCAAGCGTGCCGTCGGTCAAGACCGCCTCGAAGCCGGCCGACGGCAACCGCAGGATGGCGAGGCGCGTGTCCGAAACCGCGATCGTCGCCGCGACGCTGGCCGGCGACAGCGGCACCGGGGCGATCGAGGTTCCAGCGACGGTGCCGTCGGTGATCACCAGGTCGGTCCGCCCGCCGCCGCTGCCCGTGACCGCGATCGGACAGAAGGCGCGGTCGCCGACCCGCGTCAGGCGGCCGCCAACGGGGACGGTGAGGAGCGACTGCGTGCCCGCAGCCGTGCCGTCGGTGCCGATGAACTCGGCGCCGCCGCCGGCCGCCAGGACCTGCACGACGGCGCGTGCACCGACGGAGACCGCGAACACCTGGGGGGTCACCTGTCCGGTAGCCGTCAACGGCACCGTGCCCGCGCTGGTGCCGTCGCTCGCCCACAGTGCCGGCCCGATGACGCCGTCGTCGGCGAGGAACACGACGCGGTCGCCGGCCGCGGCCAACACCCGCACCCCGGCGCTGGTGGCCTGCACCGCACGGGTCAGACGTGTTCCCGCGGCGGTGCCATCGCTGACCCACAGCTGGCGCCGATTCTGCGCGTCCATGGCGCTGAAGAACACACGTGCCCCGACGCGCACGAAGTCGTACGGGTTCGAGCTGTTGCCCGGCAGGAGGTCGGCCACCTGGGCGGTGCCCGCCGCGGTGCCGTCGGAGATCCACAGCTCGATGTCGGACTGGCCAGGAGCGGTCGCGCCGAACAAGGCGCGCACGCCGTCGAGGGCGGCTCCTTGCCCAGACGCGCGACCCACCGGCAGGTCGAAGGTGCCGGCCGCGGTGCCGTCGGTGCGGCGCGTCTGCGCGCTGTACTGCAGCAGGATCCAGTCGTCCATCTGCGCCACCGCCGCGCTCGCGATCGCACCGATCTGGCGCGTCGAGCGGGCCGTGCCGTCGGTGGCGAAGATCTCCGGCGCGCCGCCCACGTTTCGGGTCGCCCTGAAGACCGCCCTGGAGCCGACGGTACCCAGGTGCTGCGGCGACGAGTCCGCGTCGGCGACGGTCGGTTCGAGGTCGATCAGGAGGGATGTGCCCGCAACGGTGCCGTCGGTGACCCAGGGTTCGCGGCCGGTCGCCGGCTCGGCGACGACACAGAGCGCACGTGTATCGCTCAACGCCAGGGGCGAGCTCTGCGGCGTGCCGGCCCGGTCGTGCAGGACGACTGTCCCCGCGACGGTGCCATCGGACACCACGACCTCGTTGCGCGGCGTGTAGAAGTAGACACGGCTCCGCGCCGGCGACAGGCCTTGCGGCGCCAGCCCCAGCGGACCGGGCAGGATGTCGAGCACGTACGTTCCCGCGGCCGTCCCATCGCTGACCCACAGCTCGGGGCCGACCACGTCGTTGCTGGCGTAGAAGAACAAGCGTCCGTCACCCGTGGCGACGATCTCCCGCACGTAGCCGCTCACACCCGTATTCGGATCCAGGAGCAGCTGCGTGCCGGCCGGAGTGCCGTCGGTGACGTACGCCTTGTCGCGCGCCGCGAAGGCTACACGGCTGCCGAAGCGCACGAAACGGCCGGGGAACGACGAGTCGACACCGGGCACTAGGTCGGCGAGACGCTGCGTGCCCGCCGCGGTGCCGTCGCTCACCCAGGGCTCGTAGCCGCTGATCCCGTCGCTGCCGGCGAAGATCAGGCGATTGCCGAGCACGCCCGGCGTGACCGCGCCGTACACGCCCCAATCGGCGCCGGGGAAGAGGTCGACGACCATGCGCGTGCCGGCCGGGGTGCCGTCGCTCACCCACAGCTCGAAGCCGTGCACCCCGTCGTCGGCGAGGAAGGCGATGCCGCTCTGGAACGGCACCAGCGCAACCGGGAGCGAACTGCCGACTCCCGGTCGGATGTCGCGCAGCATGCGCGCAACCGAGCCGTCGGTGACCCACAGCTCACGCCCCTCCGTGTCCGTCTCGGCGATGAAGAACACACGGGTACCGGCAGCGTCGGCCACCATGCCCGAGGGCAGGCGGACGACGGTGAACTGATCGCTGAGGATCCGGCGGGGAACCGCCCCCGGCCGATCCACTGCCAGCAAGGTCCGCTCGGTGCCGATGCCGCGCGTTGCTCCGAAGAGGACGCCATCACCGAAGCGGACCAAGCCGATCGGAGACGAACTTGCACTCCCGGACGCGATGTCCGCCACGAGACGCACGTTGTTCGCCGCGTCGACGTGCCAGAGCTCCTGGCCGAGTGCCAGAGTGGAGGCGACGAAGAAGGCGCCGCCCTGCGACGCGGCCACGAAGTCCTCGGGTTCGGACGAGAGTGCCGACGCCGGGTCGACGTTGAGGTTGACGAGGGGCTGGATCTGAGCCGTCAATCCGACAGGAAGGACGGTCAACAAGAGGGCGCGTTGCGCCACGAAACGTGTCATTGCGAGATCAGTCGAGCTCAGAGGGGAGAGGGGGCTCGGGCAGGCGACGGCACTACCCCCGCAGGCTGGAGGAGTCACTCCCCGAACTCGCGCGGATGTGCGCTTCCCTGCTCGATCTGACGGCAGCATAGCGTTCCGTGCAGCGGAGACTGTCGGGTCGGAGCGGCGCAACCAACGGTCACTGGTATGCTGCCGGTCGTTTCAGAAATGTCTGTCCGACTGACAAAGACGCCGCGCGAAGCCGGCGCGGAACCCACTTGCTCCAGGCGCGAGTTGCTGGCTGGGCTGGCCGCCCTGAGCCTGCTGCCGGGGCCGCGCAGCGGCCCGCGCCGCTTGATCCTCGTCTGGCTCGACGGAGGCGCGTCGCACATCGACACGTTCGACGGCAAACCCGAAGCCGGCGTGCACATCCGCGGCGATCTCGGCAGCCGGACCACGCCGATCGACGGCGTCTTCTTCAGCGATCGCCTACCGCGCCTGGCCGAACGGCTGCCGCGCTGTGCCCTGGTGCGGTCGATCACCCACGGCGAAGGCAACCACGACCGCGGTTCGCACCTGTTGCTCACCGGCCGACGACCATCACCGGTGCTCGTCCACCCATCGCTGCCGGCCGCGGTCACGCACGCCGCGCCGCCGACCACCTTGCCACCGTTCGTCGCCATCCCCGACGCGCCCCAGTACGGCGGCGCCGGCTTCCTCCCAGCGTCGGCGGGGCCGTTCGAGGTCGGCGGCGATCCCGGCCGCGCCGAGTTCTCGGTGCGCGGGCTCGGTGGTGGCGGCGACCGCCGTCAGCACCTGCGGTTGCTGGCCACACTCGACCGGCTCGACGGCGCACCACGCAGCCCCGCCGAGCGGGAGCGCGACGCCTTCGTGCAGCAGGCATTGGCCATGCGCAGCGACCCCGAGGTCAGCGCTGCGTTCGACCTGGCCCGCGAGCCCGCCGCCGTGCGCGAACGCTACGGGCGCCACCGCCTGGGTCAGAGCTGCCTGTTGGCCCGGCGCCTGGTGCGAGCCGGCGCACGCACCGTGCTGGTGCGCGACACCGGCTGGGACCACCACCAGCGCATCGCCCGCGCTCTCGGCTACGGATTCCCGGCGAAGCTCGACGCGCTCGACCAAGCGGTGCCTGCTCTGCTCGACGACCTCGAGGACGGCGACGGCGACACCGTCGTCTGTGTCGCCAGCGAGTTCGGGCGCACGCCTCGCCTCAACCCGTCGGCGGGGCGCGACCACTGGCCACGGGCGCAGTCGGTCTTGCTGTACGGCGCCGGCATCGCCCGCGGCGTGGTATTCGGCAGCACCGACGCTCGCGGCGAGGAGCCCGCCAGCGACGCCTGCACCCCCGCCGACCTGTTCGCGACGCTGGTGCACGCCCTGCGCGCCGACGCCACGACGATCCTGCACACTCCGGACGGTCGCCCGGTGCGGTTGGTCCCGGAAGGAGCGACGGTGCTGACGCGCGTGCTGGCGTGACCTCGATGCTCGAGCGCCGTCGAGCACCCGCGATGGTGCTTCTCTTCTCGGCAGCGTGCCAGGCACCAGCGGCGCGCGACGACGCCGCCGCCGACACGCGCGCCCACTCCGACTCGCCCGCGCCCGCGCCAGAAGGTGAGGGGGCGCACGTCGGCCCGGTGACGTCCGTCGTGGTGGTGCCGGATGGGGTCGCGTCCGCCTCGCAAGCCGGCGTTCTCTGGGCGCACGCCCGGCGAGCCACGCCGGCGCCGTTTCGCGTCTTCGCCCTCGCCCCGCTCGCCGGTGGCGACGTGGTGGCCGTGGGTGGCGCGCCGGCCCGCCTCGGCTCGGTGGCGCGCCTCGGCCGAGACGGCGTGCGCGTGCAGCGCGCGCTGGCCGACGATGTGTGCTACGCGGTCGCGGTCGCTCCCGACCAGACGCGCGTGGCGGTCGGCGGTGCCGACGGCCGCCTGCACCTGCTGGCCTTGCCGAACCTGGACGCGTCGAGCGTCGACTCCGCGCACACGGCGCCCTGCCGCGCCGTGGCCTTCTCGCCCGACGGGCGGCTCCTGGTGTCCGCCGGCCTCGACGGCGTCGTGCGGGTTCTCGACCTGACGACCGGAACCGCGACGCGCCTGGTCGATCACACAGCCGGCGTCGAGTGCCTGGCGATCGCCGCCCGCGGCGACCGCATCGCGTCCGGCGCCACCGACGGCAAGGTGCGCATCCACGGCCGCGACGGCCGCCTGCGCCGGAGCTACCTGCGCCTCGGCGCCGAGATCACCAGCCTTACCTGGCGCGACGAGGAAACGCTGGTGTGCGGCACCAGCGACGGCCGCGTCCTCTTGCTCGCCGACGCTGGCGACGGTGACGTCCGCGAGCTGTCGCGTCTCGACGCGCCGGTGTTCGCCCTGGTGGCCAGCGCCGATCACGTCGTCGTTGGCACCGTCGGCAGCGTGGTCACCCTGCGCCTGCCGCAGGCGGCCGGCAAGCACGCGCGGCCGCGGAACTGAAACGATCCCGGGCTACTGGCCCAGGGCGAACAGGATGCCGTTGTTGATCGCGTAGGAAGTGCCGTCGTGGCCGATGATCGTCGGCGTGTACGCTTCGCCGATGCCCACGGTCAACACGACCGGGTCGAGCAACGTGTTGGTGCCCAGGTCCCAGCGGTAGACCTTGCCGTCCTCGCAGTTGACGATCGCGCAGTGGCGGGCGACGTCGATCGCCGCCGTGTTGATGCACCACTCGCGAACCCCACCCGGCCAGTTCTGGTCCGGAGTCGGCCCGAGGATGGTACGCACGGTGTTCATCACCGTCGCGCCGCTGATGGGGTCGACCATCGACACGTTCGGGTCGATCACCGCCAGCTTGTTCAGGCCGTCGCCGCCACCGGGGTAGCCGTAGTTGTTGTACTTGGTGAGCAGGAGGTAGGCGGACGGGCCGGTGTAGCCGGGCACCGCAGCGCGCGGCACCACCGAGGCGGTGTCGTCCCAGCCGAATGCGCTTCCCAGCTTGGTCTGCGTGAGGTTGGCGTCGAAGTGCGTGAGCCAGCCGCGCGAGTGGTTGTTCACCCCCGAGCCCTCGAAGACGCCGAAGTACACGTCGCCGTCAGGGCCGACGGTCGGCGACGCGGTGCCGTCGTCGGGTAGACGGGCGTCGAGCGTCGGCACCGAGACGTCCTTGAGCCGCACCCGCGCCTGCATCGCCAGAGTCGTGCTGTCGAGCTTCACGAGATAGCCGGTGCCGAAGCCGGAGTTGTTGGTGTTCGTCACCGCCACGTACACGGACGAGCCGTCGCGGCTCAGCGCCGGAGCGCAGTTGTAGACGACCTTGCGGATGGCGGTGTCGTTGGCCGCGTTCGCCGCGGACACCCACGACCCCACACCGCCGGCGGAGATGCGCGCCAGGCCGCTGACCAGGTTGAGCGGCGTCGTGCCACGCACGACGAACCCGAAGTAGAGATTGCCGGCCGCGTCCGCGGTGATGGGCGTGGAGATGAAGACGCTCGCGTCGTAGGCCGCCGGGTTGGCGTTGTAGTTCGACATGCCGAAGAACGCGTCACGGCGCACCGATCCACCCACGAGATCCGGCGTGGAGCGGTAGAGCACGGTGCCGCCGATGGCGGGGATCACCAGGTCGTTCTGCGTCGTGAGCGTCGAGCCGACGCTCGGTGTCCAGCCGTGCGGCGGCAGCACGTAGTCGGTCGTCGTTGTCCACACGGTGGCTCCGGTGCTGCTCAAGTGTCCTTCCACTTGGTAGCTGCCGGATGCCTGGGTCTTGACCGTCACGAGGACCATGCCCGCCGGCGTCACCAGCGGCGAGCCGTAGTGGATCAAGAGAGAGCTGCCGCTGTACTGCGGCATGAGGTCGACCGGCGTCTGCCACTTGATGCGCGACAGGTTCTGCGCCGACACGCCGGAGATGGCGTTGTGCGAGGGGTCGCGCGCGTATCCCGGCCAGACCGAGAGCGCGGGTGCGATCGGAGCCGGCGCGATGGGTGCGATCTGCACCTGAGCCACCCCGTTCACGGCCAACAAGAGGGACGAGGATGCGACGAGGGCGAGACGGTGTTTCATGCGATTGCGGCAAGAAGCCAGGGTCGAGGCGAGCGCAGGCGAGGCGAGCCTAGTTGGGAAAACCCAGGAAGGAAACTCCCGCGCCGACGCGCTGCAGCGCAAGAACGTCTGCAGCCAGCGTTCAGCGATGGAGCGTGGCTCCATCCGCTGCAAGGCTGGTGCGATGGGCGACGACCTCGGTCGACCGCCCATCGACCCCTTCAGAACACCGGCACCGACAATGCCCCCGAGCTGGTCAGGCCGCTGGGGCCGCGCCCGTCGAGCGCCAGCCATTCCCCGGCAAAGGCCACCCCCCCAGTGGGCGGCAGGCGTAGGCGGAAGACCACTCGGCCGTCGTCGGGGCCACGACCCCAGGTGGGCCGCGGCGCCGGCAACACCACCAGCGCCGGCGTCAGAGCCAGGTGCAGGTCGAGGCCGAGCACGCGCAACGGCCGGGTGCGGGTCTCGACATCGAGGAGCAGCACCGCCGCAATCCCGGCTGGCACGCGGTCGACGCCGAGCTCGAAGTCGCGGCCGGCAAACCCGGGCGCCGCGAAGGCGATCCGTGGCGGCCGGCCACCCACCGGACCCGTACCCTCGCCCACACGCACCGGCGCTGCCGCGCTCTCGCTCCACAGCGTCGGCCGATCGAACGGCGGCCGTTCCTGCTGCACGCGTGGGTCGGTGAGCGCCTCGAGGAAGCGGCGCAGGAAGACGCGGTCGAAGTTGTCGATGTGTCCGGGCAGGCGATCCATCAGCGGGTCGCGGTTGTCGGCGAAGTCGCCGCCGCGCGAGTAGAAGTCGAGGATCTGCTCCAAGTCGAGGGCGCTGCCGTTGTGGAAGTAGGGCGCGCGCAGGGCGACGTTGCGCAGGCCCGGCACGCGGAAGCGCCCGCGGTCGCGGACATCGCCGGTGACGGCGAACCGGCCGACGTCCTCGTCGACGGGGCGCACGCCGATGTTGCGGTAGTCGACCTCGACCGGCCCCGAGCTCGAGGGTTCGATGTCGTGATGGCAGGGGAGACAGAACTCCTTGAACTTCTCCAAACCGCGCACCTCTGCCGCATCGAGGCTGACCCGGCCGGCGAGGTAGAGGTCGTAGCGCGATTGGTCGCTGACCAGGGTGCGCTGGTAGGCGGCGATCGCGAACACGATGCGCACCGGCGTCACCGCAGGCGTGCCGAACACGCGCTGGAACAACGACGCGTAGGTCTGCCCCGCCACGAACTGCTGCAGCGCGGCCGGCACGTTGCTGGCCAGAGCCAGCGGCCGCAGGCGCGGCAGGTCGGCGGCGATCTCCGTCCATGAACGGCCGAAGTGCGCCATCTCCACTTCGCTCACCGGCGGCACCGCCGCTTGCGACTCGAGCGCCGCGTGCTGCGGCAGCACCACCGCACCGCTGACCGGATCGAGGAAACGACCGCCGGCGCGACCGTCGACGAACAGCTCCGCCGCGTAGGCCGCGTTGACGACACTCGGCGCCCGGCGCGCCGTCACGCGGGGCTGCAACCCGAACGCGTCGTCGAAGTGCATGCGGACGCGCCGGTCGTGCCGCACGACCCCGGCCGAGCCGCGCACGTCGTCATCGGTGCCCTCGATCCCGTCGCGACCCGGCGCCACCGCCGGCCGTGGGTCGGCGCCGCCGTGCGCGAACACGTGACACGTCCCGCACGCCATGGTGCGCGTCGACGAAAGCTGCTCGTCCCAGAACAGCGCCTTGCCGAGCAGGACCTTGTCCGGCGTCTGCGGGTTGCCCACGGGCACGGGCGGCGGTGGGAACCCAGCCTGCGCCGACGGGAGTGCGGCCAACGGTCCGGCGCCGAGCATCACGACGACACAGAAGCGAGAGGAGAACATCGAGCGCCGTCATCATGTGCGAACCCGTCGCCGCGGTCGAGCCGGGTGGACGTGCGACGCAGTGCGTCGAAGGTAGGCCGGCGATACGGCCGCGGACGCAGCGGCACCGGCTGGCGTCGTCGGCCGATGACGGCGGGCCGACCGCGACGGCTCGCCCCGACCCGCGGCGTGAAAGAGGACGATTGCAAGGGACGTTCGTGCACGGGCTGTCGAAGCCTCGGTCGCCAGCGATGTGCCAACGCTCACCGCGCCGCTCCGAGAGCAGGAAGTCCGCAAGGAGTCGTAGCCATGCCATTCGCCAGCACGCTCGTGTCGCGCACGTTCGCGGCCTTCTCCGTCACCCTCTGCGCTTCGCTCGCCGGTCAGGTCGTCCTCGTCGAAGGAGGCCATGTGCTGATCAAGCACGTCGACTCGACGGCGCCACTGCATCCGAGCCAAACACTGCTGGAGACGACGTTGCCCGTCGGCGACATCGAGAGCATCGCCTACGACCCCACGACCCGCGGCCTCTTGGTGCAGCTGTTGAACCCGCCGCTGGCCGCGCCCGGCGTCACCACACACATCTTCCGCGTGGCTCTGCCGGGCGGGGTGGTCACGCCGCTGCTGCTCAACAGTGGCTTCGCCATCAACGAACGCGGGACCGACATGGAAGTCGACCTGGCGCGCAACGTGCTCGTCACACAGGACATGACGGCTCCGGTTCCCGAGCGCCTGGTCACGGTCAACCTGGCCACCGGAGTGCCGGGCATCTGGTCTCTGGTGACTCCGCCGATCTTCTCGGCGGGGACGTTCGGCATGGACTTCTCGCAGGGTGCGGGCGGATCGGTGGTTCCCCCGGGCGACATCGTGTTCACCAGCGACGTCGCTGCCGGTGGGATCCACTCGGCGACCTTCGCCGGCCCGGGCAGCATCACCCACGTGCCCGTCGCGGCTCTTCCGGGCGGCGGTGACGACCTGGTGATCCAGCCAGCCGGCAACTGGGTGTGGGTCGGCGACTTCAACAGCGGGATCATCAGCTTCGCGCCGTTCCCGCCGCACGCGGCGACCGCGAGCCCGCTGGCGCTGCAGGCGATGTTCACTGCCAGCGCGCTGCCGTTCATCGCCGGCAGCCGGGCGGCGGTGTGCGACGTGACCGGGACGGTCTACGTCTCCTACTCGGGCACCACCGGCGGCACCGGCATCTTTCGTATCAACCCGGCTCTGAACGTCGCCACGCTGGTGCTCACCATCGGTATGCCCGGGCACACCGAGGGCCTGCAGGATCTGATCGTCGCACCGTCGTCGTTCGGGCCGGGCAACAGCGTCTACTTCACGGTGCACGACACGGTGTCCGGCGGCGAGGAAGTGTGGGAGGTGAGCGCCACGGCGTGCTGCTCGACCATGGCCGCAGCGGTATCGCGGCCCGATGTGCCGCCGCTCAACGCGCCGGCGAGTCTGTTCGAGGTCCCGCTCGGCACCACGCCTCAACTCGGCAATGCCGCCTTCGCCGTGCGGATCGATGATCCGGGCAACGCCTGCGCGATCACCGTCGGCTCGCCGACCGTGCTGTTCGTCGCCGCCGCACCCGGTCTGCTGCCCGTGCCACGTCTCGGCTGCGCGCCCGGTGCCGCCGGCAACGTGCAGATCGCGCTGGCGCCGCCGCCGATCACCCTGGGCTTCGTGCCGTGGGGCGGTCCGGGCATCGGCGCCACCTACCCCCTGCCGGTGCCGTTCGACTCCCTGCTGTGCAACCTGCGGCTCTACACGCAGGGCATCTGGTTCGATCCGCTGGGTCCAGGCGGACCGCTGACCCTGACCTGGGCGCTCGACCTCGTGCTCGGATCCTGACGCGACGCGGGGGTACGACGGGTCAGTACTGGAACGGAACGAAAGTCGCCGCGTTCGACCAAGCGTCGCCGTGGGCGCCCTGCACCTGCCACTGGAAGTGGAGCGGCACGCCGACGAGCGAGGCGTTGAGTGGGAAGGACGCGCGGTAGGTGGAGTAGCCGTTGACGTTGGCGGCGTGGCCGTAGTCGAAGAACATCGGGCTGCCGACCCAGAGGGGCGAGCCGGTTCCCTGCGCCAGACTGAACAGGACGGCGGTGAGCGCGTTGGGCTCGACGCGTGCGACGCCGAGCTTCAGCCAGATCGGCTCGTTGCCCTTGGGGATGAGCGGCGGCGAGTTGGCGATGATCTCGGGCACCAGCGTCAGACCGGCCGGCGGGGTGCCGACCCCGAACTTGTTGGCGCCGAAAGTCACGGTGGAGCTGTAGAGCCGCGGATGATCGAACGGTGCCTGCTCGGCGGTGACACGCGGGTCGGTCAGCGCGTTGAACAAGAAGTCGGCAACGTCGAGCCGCTGCTGTGTCGTCAGGGGGCCGAAGGTGGTGGCGCTGTCGGGCGAGCCGTGGCGCACACCGTTGACGTAGAAGTCGATCAGCTGCGTCTGGGTGAAGGCCTTGCCGATGCTGAAGAAGGCCGGGTGCAGGCGGAGGTTGCGCAGCGTCGCCGTCTTACGCGCCGGTTGGTCGATGTTCTTGCCGTTGAACAGACCGATGAAGGTGAAGTCGCCGTCCGAGAAGAGGTTGTCGAACGGGTCGTCGAGCTTCCCGTCCGATGTCAGGGTCGGGTCGCCCGAGTGCGAGTGGCAACTGAAACAGCTGCCATGCGTGTTCTGCTTCATGATGTCGAAGCCGCGGATCTGCGCCGCGGTCATCGTCCCGAGATCGATCGGCGCGTGATCTGGGATGAGCGTGCGCAGGTAGTGCGCGATCGCCATCGCGAAGCGCTCCCGGGTGACACCCTGGTCGTTGCCGACGATCGAGTAACCGCTGAACACCGTATCGAAGACCGCGTGGTAGTTGGCGCCCGACGTCACGATCCACTGGATGTCGGCGGGAATCGTCGCCGGGTCTACCATCGCCAACGGCAGGGAGGTGCCGAGCTTGGCCTGCAGGAAGCCGCTCCAGGCGATCCCCTCGTGGCCCATCTCGACCGCCGACAACGGCGGCTCGACCGCGAGCGCTTCGAGCGCGGCATCGGTAGCGAAGCCCGGAAGGGGATTGCCGTTGGCGTCGGCGAAGTCCGGTCCCGCCCGCAGGTTCCAGAACAGCTTCTCGAACAGGTAGGCCCCGATCATGGTCGGGGCCGCCACCGGCGTGACGCCGCGCTTGGTGGCTTGCGTGGACGGCGCTGTGCTGTCGAAGTCGACGGTGCCCCACTGGCTCACTGCTTGCGGCACGACGCCGAACGACCCGACGTTGCCGTTCGTGTGGTTGCCGCCGGGCCTCCCGTCGATGCCGCCGTGGGCCGGCGAGTGGCAGGTGCCGCACGCCATGGTGTTGTCGCTCGACACCTGTTCCTCCCAAAACAGCGCCTTGCCCAACTGGGCGATCTCGTCGCGCTTGGTGACTTCATCCGGCGACGCGGTACTGCGCGGGTACGGATTGGAAGTGGGGGCCTTGGGGTGCGGCCAGTTCGATTGGTCGGGGTCGTCACCGATCAGGGTGCCCGTTTGGGCCAGGCCGACGGGAGCGAAGAGGAACAGCGCAAGCAGATGTCGGTGCATGTCGAGCAGGTGGTTCGAGGCGAGTTCCGGGGCAGCGGAGTCGCGGCGGGCCGAATGGCTGTTAGGTCCGCGGTGGCACGCCACAGCTTCGTCTTTCCGAGAAAACGGCCGCGTCACCTGTCGTCCCGGCCGTTGCCTCCCTCGAACGCCACGACGCATGCGGTCCCCTGCAGCCGCTCGAGCTTCGCGCGCAGCTCCTCGCACAGCGCGCGCACTCGTGCCGTCTCGACGTGGCCGACGACCTTGAGGCGCACCGCATCGCTGCTCTCTTCGTAGGTCACCTCGGCCGCGTCGAGCCGGTACCGGGCACGCACCGGATGCTCCCACTCGCCCGCCGGATCGCCGAGGCCGACACCGTGGTAGAGCTGCCGATAGGTCGCGAGGTCGAACCGACAGCCTGCCTGCTTCAGCGCGACGAACGGATCGGTCTCGACGCCGGCGGCGGCCAAGGCCGGGTTCGCCGGGCCGTCCGGACGCGCGTCGGGAAACTGCGTGTACAAGGCCGCCAGCTCCATGAAGAACAGGAGCAGGTCGTCCCCGTCGGCGCGGTGCACGGCCCACTGCTGCCACGGTCGCCGCGTCAGCCGGGTCCACGTTCCTTGCGGCAGAGCCAGGGCGAAGTCGTCGACGTTGTCGCGCAGGACGTCGTGTTCGTGATGGATCGTGCCGCCGCGGACGACCAAGGTGTTCCCATCGTCGGCGAGTTCGGCCGTGTGCTTGAAGATCCAACCCGGTGCGTCCCCGCGAGTCGCCAGCTCGGAAAAGCGCAGCGCGTCGAGATGCAGGAGGTGGACCGGCGTGTGCCCCGGACACCGTCGCTCGGGGTAGCCGAGGTTGCCGAGCACCACGATTTGGTCGCCGACCAGCGTGGCGCTGTGGAAGTCGGTGGGCGGAAACGCGTGCTCCGAGTAGCCGAAGATCGCGACGCGATCGCCCGGGTAACGCACGACGACGTCGTTGTAGATGTAGAAGTCCGGGTCGTAGTGGTCCTCGTGCTCGCCGGCGATGTGCACGACGCGACCGTCGGGCAGTTCGGTGCGCGAGCAGCCGTGGCGGTCGAAACACCAGCCAGGTCCGGCGTCGCTCGGGTCGGGCCCCTGGAACTTCTGGTTCGCCTCCCAGGCACTGATCTCGGCACGCACGAGCCACTCCCACACCGGCACGCACATGCGTTGCGGATTGCCGGCGCCGCGGCGCGGGCTGCGCTCGGCAAGAAACTGCTCGCGGGTGATCTCGCTCATGGGAGTCCTGCGGGACGAACCGGGCGCACCGCGTCCCGGCCGTCAGCCTAGCGTCGCCGAGCCGCCGGCTCCCGGGCTCCGTCACCAGGCCCGTGAACTCGTGCCGGCAGCGACCGCCTCCACCTTCCGTAGCGAGTCCATCGCAAGAGGCTCTCCGTCCGGTGATCCCAATCTTGCGTGATGCCGAGCGACGCGTGGCGTTGTCTCATCCGTCGGTCCCCCGACCGGTAGCTTGCTGCGTGACATGACCGCCTTCGATCCGATCGACCAACTCATGCTGCCGGTGCTCGAACTGCCGGAATCGGCCTGGTCTGCCGCGATCGACGACCTGTGTGCCTGCAACGTGGCGCACGCCGACGAGATCCGCCGGCGGTTCGGACTCCTGTGCGGTCTCGGGTTCCACGAGAGCCTGCCCGCACCCACCGACGACCTCGCGGTGCCCGAGCGGCTCGGCGAGTTCCAACCGCGCGAACGGCTCGGACGCGGCGGCATGGGCGTCGTCTACGTCGCCCGCCAGGAGCGCCTCGATCGGCTCGTCGCGCTGAAGCTGGTGCGGCCCGAGCAGCTCTACTTCGACGGTGCACGCGAACGCTTCCGGCGCGAGGTCACCGCCGTGGCCCGCCTCTCGCACCCGGGGATCGTCTCGGTGTTCGCGGTCGGCGAGGAGCACGGGGTCCCCTATCTGGCCATGGAGCTGCTGCGCGGCGCGAGCCTCGACGACGTCGTCGGCGCTCTGGCGGGCCGGCGTCCCGAGGAACTCACGGGCGCCGACCTGGCGCGCGTGGTGGGCGATCGCGCCGGCGCGCCGGTGGAACCCGCTGGCCGAGAGACGTTCGACGGTCCGTGGACGACGGTGTGCACGGCGATCGTGCGCCGCGTGGCCCTGGCCGTGGCGCACGCGCACGAGCACGGGATCGTCCACCGCGACATCAAGCCGAGCAACGTGATGGTGACGGTCGAGGGGCGCGTCGTGTTGCTCGACTTCGGCCTGGCTCAGCCGGCCGGAGCCGACCGCATGACGCTGGCCGGCGCCCACGTCGGCTCGCTGCCGTACATGGCGCCCGAACAGATCCGCGGCGAAGTCGGGGACGAACGCACCGACGTGTACGGGCTCGGCGTCCTGCTGCGCGAGATCTTGACGCTGCGCCAACCGTTCCTCGCCGCGTCGCGCGAGACGACGCGCGAACGCATCCTGCACGGCGATGGCCGCGCGCCGGCCACCGACAACCGATCGATCTCCTGGGAACTGAGCGCGGTGTGCGGGAAGGCCACCGAGCCGGAGCCGCGGCGACGGTACGCCGGCGCCGCGGGTCTGGCGCAGGACCTCGACAACGTGCTGGGCCGGCGGCCGATCACGGCGCGCCCCGCCAGCCCGGTGCGCCGCCTCGTGCGCTGGACCCAGCGGCGACCGGCGCTGGCCACCGGCCTCGTGCTGGGGGCGCTCGCCGCCAGTGGCACGCCGACGGCCATCGCCATCGGCATCGCCGGCCAGCGCGACCGGGCCCGCGCCGCGGAGACGGCACAGGTGCAGCGCGCCTTCGAAGCGAGTCTGGCAGCGGCGTGGGCGGCGCTGCAGATGCACGACGTCGGCGAGGCGCGGCGACGCCTGGCGGCCTGTCCGCCGGCGCTGCGCGGCTTCGAGTGGCAGCACCTGTCGCTCGCGGTCGACGGCAGCCTCGCGGTCATGACCGGCCACGCCGACCCGGTCGGGGCTGTGGCGATCAACCGCGACACGTCACTGCTGGCCTCGGGCGACGCCAAGGGCACGATCCGGCTGTGGGACCTCCGCCGGGGAGCCACGGCCCACGAGTTCACCCACCACGACGCCAGCATCTGGCAGCTCTCGTTCAGCGCCGACGGCGACCGCTTGCTGGCAAACGACGCGGCCGGGCACACCAGCGTCGTGAACGTCGCGACGCACACGGTGCTCGCCGAACGCCGGCGGGCGTCGCGCCGGGAAGCAGTCTGGTTGGGGATCGACGGCCGCGCTCCCCTGGTGAGCCTCGGCGGTTGGCGCCTCGTCGAACTCGACCCGCAGCTCCTCACGCCGCGTCGCGAGATCGTGCTGGAAGCCGTGGGCGTGGCGCCCGAGCAGCTGATGGTCCACGACGACCGCTTCCTGACGTCGGTGTCGGGCCGGCGCCTCGACGTGTGGGACCTGCAGACCGGCCGCTCGTGCCTGCGCGTTCCCGACGCGACGCCGACCGGGTTCGTCGCCATCAACGTCTCGACCGGCGGCGACCGTGCCGTCCTCGCCGACGCGTCCGGACGCCTCCTCGTCGTCGAGATCCCGAGCGGGCGCAGCGTGCAGGTGCTCGGCGGTGCGTTCGCAGTGCGCGACGTCGCGTTCGATCAGACCGGCCGCTACCTGGTCGCGGGCGGGCGCGACGGGTCTGTTCGCTGCTGGGAGGTCGCCACCGGCCGACTCCTGGGTGTCCACCTAGGCCACGATGGCGCGATCAGCTGTGTCGCGTTCGCCGGCGCGCGCATGTTGATCGCGACCGCGGGCGAGGACCACACGGTCCGTCTGTGGAGTCCGTTCGGCAGCCCTGCCCACTTCGAGCTGCGCGGCCACGTCGGCGCTGTGACCCGCGTCGCCTTCCTGCCCGACGGCGACCGCCTCGTCTCGGCGTCTCAGGACGGTTCGGTGCGCGTCTGGGACACGGTCACCGGCATGCCTCTGCTGGCGCGCCTCGACTATCCCCACCATGTCAACGCGCTCGCGGTCGGCGCCGCTGGCCACGCGGTGTCGGCCTCGTACCACGGTTGGTTGACGACCATGGACCCGAGCACGACCGCGCATCTGCCGGACCTCAAGGTCAGCGACGGTTGGATCTACGACCTGGCCGCCGCACCCGGGCGCCTGCTGATCGCCGGCCAGGCAGGCTGTTGGATCGCGGCCGCCGCCGAACCGTCGGTGCCGCAACCGCTCGCGGGCGGATCCGGGGCGTGCAACACCTGCGCTCTCGACCGCGCCGGCACGGTCGCGTACGCCGCGCGCCTCAGCGGGCAGGTCGTTCGTTGGAACCTGGCGGCGGCACAGGCGGGCACGGTGTTGTGCGCCGAGAGCAGCCTGATCGCCGATCTCGCAGTGGCCGACGACGACCGGACTCTGTTCCTGGTGGTGGGCAACGACGTGGTGCAACGCGACGCGCGCGACGGGCATCCGATCTGGCGGCGATCGAGCAGCAGCCCAGCGCGCGCCGTGGCCTCGCTCCCCGGTGGCCGGCGGATCGTCACCGGTCACGACGACGGATCGGTCGTGTTCTGGGACGCGCAGTCGGGCGAGGCCCTGCTGACCCGCAAGCTGGGCGACGCGCCGGTCTTGACGGTTGCCTGCGACCCGACCGGACGCGTCGTCGCTGCCGGCTGCGAGGACGGGACCTGCCAGGTGCTCCGCGCGGCATCGGCCGTCGCCGCAGGCGACGTGCTGCGGACCGCCGGGCTCCTCGCGGCCAGGTCGTTGCACGCCGAGCTGCGCGCCGAGCTGCGCACCCGCGACGAGGTGCTGGCGGCGATCGACGACCACGTCGATCTGGATCCCGAGGTCCGCGCCTGGATGCGCGACAGCGAGCGCTGGTCGCTGCCGATGCCCTGGTGCGTCGTCAGCGCCGCCGCGGACCTGGTCGTTCAGCCCGATCTGCCGGCCGAGCGGTACCGGTCCATGCGCCGCGTCGCCGAGGCATACCTGGCGCAGGTCGAACCCGGATCCAGGCTCGCGACCGGCGTCCTCGCGTTGGCGAGCGTGCGACTCGGGGAGCCGGACCGCGCCCTCGAGGTGACCGCGCCGTTGACGGAGGCCGACCTGGCCGCGAGCGGCTGGCCTGAGGCGAGCCTGCGCGCAGCCCGCGCTCTGGCACGGCACGCCCTCGGCGACGACGCGGGCGCGCGCACCGACGGCGCGCCGCTCGCCGCGCTGGCCGCCCGACCCGATGCCCCCGGCACCACCGTGTCGCTCTGGCGCGAGGTGGAAGCGGCGCTCGCGCGCTGACCACCGTGGCTTGCGGCGCGTTCAGGGGGCGGGATCGCGGCGACCGTCCAGCACCGCCACCAGTTCGAGGAGGGCGCGCCCGAGCAGCATGCTGACCGCGCCCTCCGACCGCTGCATCGCCTGAGCGACCTCGGCTCGGGACAGGCTGACGATGCGCGACAGGGTGATGACCTCGCGGTAGTCCTCGGGGAGCCGGTCGAAGGCGCGCTCGATGCGCTCGGCGAGTTCGTGCGCCGCGGCCGCCTCGGTCGGTGTCGTGACGCGCAGGTACATCGGCAGCAGGTGGTCGTCGCCGTTCGAGTCGGCCGCACGTTCGTGCTTGGGATGGCGACGCTCGGCGCGGTGGAAGCGGGCGCGCTCGCGCAGCTTGTTGAGGGCGGTCTTGAACAGCCAGCCGCGGAACGCCTCCTCGCTGCGCCACTCGAAGGTCGGCGCCCCCTCGAGGACCTGGCGACACACCGACTGCACCAGGTCGGAGCACGATTCGCGCTGGCGCATGCCCGCGTCGACCCGCAGGCGGACGAACGCCCGCAGGCGCGGCAGGTAGCGCTCGAGGAGTGCGCCCAGGCTGGCGTCGTCGCCGCTCGCGACCCGGCGCACCAGATCGACGCTGTCCTTCGGGTCGGGAGGGTGGGCCATCGGCCGGAGTGGACAGGAGTATGGCGCCAGATCGACGAGAAGCGTGGCTGGGCGACGGGATGCCCGGTCCTTCAACCGCAGCCAAGGCGAACTCCGGCCGCCTGAGGTTTCACGCGGAACGCGTGATCCGCGCCGCGCCCTGGCATTGCCCCCGGGTGCGGACTCGGTGTCCGCCCGGTCCCCTCGCCCCGCCATGACACGCATGACCCGTCCCTATCCGATCGTCGCTCTGGCCCTGGCCGGCGCCGTCCAGGCTCAACTCACGCTGGCTCCGGTCGCGGCACGCCCCGGCGAGAGCCTGCAGGCACCGTTCGGCTTCTACGACGCCCAGCGGGGACGGGTGACGCTCGTGGGCGGGCTCGGTTTCAACAGTGTGGTGCCCCGCCAGCTCCTGCAGTACGAGGGCCTGGACAGCATGGAACTGACGACTTCGTCGCCGTTCCCGCTTCGGGCGTACGGAGCCACCGCGGTTGACGCCACCGGCACGGTCGTACTGTTCGGCGGGCTGAACTCCGACGTCTCCCGCTCCGACGAGACGTGGCGCTGGGACCCGACGCTGCCTGGCGCGGTGCCCGTGCCCGGCCTGGGCACGCGCCCGGCGTCACGGTCGCACACCGCCATGACGCTCGACCGTCGTTCCGGCGCCGTGGTGCTGTTCGGCGGCGTCGGCACCGCCGGCGACCTCGGCGACACCTGGCTGTGGCGCAGCGGCGGCTGGACCCAGGTGTTCCCCGCCACCGCCCCCACCCCGCGCAGCGGGCACGCCATGGCCTTCGACCCGGCGTCGGGCCGCGTGGTGCTGTTCGGCGGCACCAGCCAGGCGACCCTTCTGTCCGATACCTGGGCCTTCGACGGAAGCAACTGGGTCACGGTCCCCGTCAGCGGACCGAGCCCACGCAGCGGCCACGTCATGGCGCTCGACGAAGCGCGCGGCGAAGTCGTGCTCGTGGGCGGCGACGTCGGCGGCACGACGGACTCGGGCGAGACCTGGGTCCTGCGACCGAGCGGGTGGCAACTGCGCGCCGGATCGCTGCCGTACAGCGTGACGGGCACCGACGGCACCCTGGTCTTCGACGCGCGGCGCCAGCAGCTCGTGCACACCGGTGGCAGACGCAAAGCTCCGTTCTTCGGCTGGCTTCCGAGCCTCGGCACGCGCACCTGGGATGGCACGGCCTGGGCCTCGCTCGGCGGCACCGGAACGACCGTGGCGGCCGACCCGTACCCTTCGCCTCGCCTCGACGCGATGACGGCGTTCGACTCGAGCCGCGGGCGGATCGTGGCGTTCGGCGGGCAGCTCTACCCGTCGAACGAGGTCGTGGCCGAGACCTGGGAATTCGGCGATGGGGTGTGGGCGCTGCGCGCGCCACCGCAGGCGCCGAGTCGCCGCCGGTTCGGAGCCATGGCCGCCGGCGCCGGCGCTTGCTGGCTGTTCGGCGGTGAGAACGCGCTCGGAACCATCGCCACCGACGACCTGTGGCGCTGGGACGGCATTCGCTGGACCCTCGCCCCGACCGGGGCCACGCGGCCACCGGCGCGCACGTTCGCCAACATGGCGTTCGACCCGAACCGCAACCGGCTGGTGCTCTACGGCGGCCTCGACCAGGCCACCAACTCGCTGGCGGATGCCTGGGAGTACGACGTCAACGCAGGTACCTGGGCACCCGGTTCGGGCACGCCGCCCTCGGCACGCCTGGCGCCGGCGATGTGTTGGCACGCCGGGCGAGGGACCATCGTGCTGCACGGTGGCCAGCTTCCCGGCACGACGTTGAGCCCCGAGTTCTGGGAGTACGACGGCCGGCAATGGGCGCTGCGCAACAGCACCGGCCCGGCGCTGGACCGGCACTCGATGGCCTTCGACGCGGCGCGCAGCCGCGTGGTCGTGACCGACGGTCAGAACACCTGGGAGTTCGACGGCCGGACCTGGCAGGCGTTCGGCACCGGCGCCGTCCTGTCGCCCTCGCTCGTCTACGACACCGAGCGGCAGCAGTGTGTCGCGGTGAGCCTGATCGCCTGGAGCTTCTTGGCGCTGAGCGCCTGGACCGGCAGTGCCTGGTCGGTGATCCCCCCGGCGCCCGGCCTGGGCACACGCTCCAGCCACAGCCTCACCTTCGATCCGGTGCGCCACCTCGACGTGCTGATCGGCGGCGTCGACGGCGGTGCGACGACCGGCGACTGGTGGGACTGGGACGGCCACGACTGGAGGCGCACGCTGCCGGTGCACCGCCTGCCGGCGCGCCAGGACCACGCGGCCACATGGCTCTCGGGCGAGAACAAGGTCCTGGTGTTCGGCGGCCGCGCTCCGAACAACGCCTGGCTCGGCGACACCTGGCTCCTGGACGCGGCGAACAAGGACTGGATCGGGGTGGCCGGCACTGGACCGTCGCCGCGCTCGGGCCACGCGCTGTGCATGGACGAAGCGGCCGGGCGGGCGGTGCTGTTCGGCGGCGACGACGGTGCCGCCACCAACGACACCTGGACGTTCACGCGCGCGTCGGGCTGGGTTCCGGTGTCGGCGTTCGTGCGGCCGCCGGCGCGCACGGCGCACGCGATGGCCTGGTATCCGCCGACCGGGAAGACCCTCGTGTTCGGCGGCTCGGGCAGCGGCGGCCTCATGAACGACACCTGGCAGTTCAGTGCGAGCGCCGGCTGGTCACAGGTCGTGACGGCGCACGTGCCGCCCGCACGCCAGGGCCACGTCCTGTTGTACGACCCGGTGCGCGCGCGCCTGGTCCTGCACGGTGGCTTCGGCGCCGGGCTCGTGACGCTGCAGGACGTGTGGGAGTACGACGGCAGCGACTGGATCCAGCGCACGCCCGAGACCACGTCGCCGGCGCTGGTGAGCCACGCCGCCACCTTCGATGCGGCGCGCGGCCGCGTGGTGCTGTCGTCCGGAGCGTCGCTGCACCAGCTCTGGTCCAACGTCGATCCGGCCGGCGTCGGCGACCCGGCCGCGCCGCTGCCGCTCACCTACGAGACCCAACCCGTGGTCGGGGATGTCTTCCGCCTGGCGTTCCCGGTCAACGGCGCCGCACTCGTGTACTTCGCCGCCGGACCGGCCACCACGCCGCGCCTGGTGCTGCCGCCACCGCTCGGGTGCCGCAACCTACGCATGTTCGTCGACCTGCTCACCTACGTGCCGACGAACGCTGCCACCGTGGACCTCGGCATCCCCGCGAACCCGGCGCTGGTCGGCGCGCGCCTCACGTTCCAGGCGCTCACGTTGGGCGGTGCCAACTGTCTCACGGCAACCGACGCGCTGGACGCAGTGCTGCTGTCGCGCTCGTGACGCACGTCGAAGTGCGCGACCAAGGCCGCTCCCCGGAGCGGCTGCACTCCGCGTCAGAGATGAGCGGGAATGCAAGCGCACTTCGAGGAGGCTGTCCACCCAGCCCCGCCCCGCCGACCACGAGGTGGAGTGGACGAGGGACCCGTGGCGCCGACGCTCCTACCATGGGCTGGTCCTACGGAACGAACTCGACGCGATCACCGACAGTGTCAGCGGACTCCCCGTTTCCGCCGTCGCCCGTCGCTTTGCGCCACTCCATCACCACGAACCACGGGGCACGGCGGTAGCGCGCGGCCCGGAGCTCGGGCGCGCCCTCGCGCGGCGGCGGCTCGTCGAAGTCGACGAGTTCCAGACCCGCGGCGAGCAAGAGTCGCATGTAGGTAGCGAGCGGCCGATGGTGGTTGAGGACGCGGATCCCGCGGTAGTCGATCCATCGAGCATGCTCCTCGAGGTAGCGAGCGACGGGTGCTCCCAGCAACCACCCGAACGCGCGGCGCCACAGACCGCCATCGCGGCGAGCCGTCGTGAAGCTCGTGAGGTTGGCGATCAGCAGTCGGCCTCGCGGACGCAACACGCGGACCATCTCCGTGATCGCCGGCTCCAGCCGAGGGATGTCGATCAGGCTGAGGTAACTCACCACGAGATCGAAGGTCGAGTCGTCGAAAGGCAGTTCCTCGGCGCGCCCCTCGACGTAGGTCCCTGGGGGATCGAGAGCACGGGCTCGCGCCAACAGCTTCGCCGTGGGATCGATGCCGATCGCTCGGATCCCGTGCGACTGCAGCAGGCGGCAGAAGCGTCCCTCACCGCAGCCCACGTCGAGAACTCGCCCTGGCGCTCCGCGCAGCGCCCACGGCAGCATGACCGGATCCAACACCTCCCGGCGGCCGAAGTCGCCTCGCTCACCTTGCTCGGTGATCCACGCCGCCGCCGAACGCTCCCAACCGTTCTCGCGCGGGTCGTGTGGACACGATCGCGGGTTCACCTTCCCACGCCCCTCCTGCTCGTGCCGATGCAGCCTCGCCGCGGGCAGCCACGCTCGCCGCCGCCGTTGGCGCAACGAGACGCACGGCAGATCTTCGTGGATCTCGAGCTCACGGTGTCGCGGCGCGGGCTGCGCGCGGCACGAGACTGCTCGCAGGTGACCTCGCTCATGGGACCCGGCGGCGCCGTCGGCCGTCAGCTCAGATTCGCCGAGCCGCCGGCTCCGCGCCCGTGAAAAGGCGGCTCCGTCACGAGCCGCGCCGTGAACTCCTGCCGCCAGCGCTCCGGCAGCGCCATCTTCTGCAGCGTGTCCATCGCCACCGCCACGGTGGTGATGCGGACGTGGCACGCGGGCTCGCCGGTCGTCCACCAGAAACCGAAATCGACCGAGCTGCGACCGACGCGCAACACGCCGACGGCGATCTCCGGCTCGTCGCCGTAGCGGATCTGCGCCAGGAAGTCGGCCTCGAGATGCACGGCGGGAAACCCCAGATTGTGCTCGGACATCAGACTCGGGTAGGTGACGCCGAGGTCGTCGGCCCAGAAGTCCTCGAACGCGCAGTGACAGGCGTGCAGGAGCGCCGGGTAGTAGGCGATGCCGGCGTGGTCGATGTCGCCGAAGCGGTAGCGGTAACGCCGCTTGAACATGGAGGCGCGATTGTGGCCGTCCGCGCGCGCGACGCGAGCACCTTCTCGCGACGTTCGCCACGACGCCCGCCCGGATCGAGTGGACCTGGTGCGACGACGCGCGCTAGCCTATCGGCGGTGATGCTCCTGCCTGGTCCGGTTCCTCCGCTGGCACAGACGTCCTGACGTGACGTCCGCGGACGAGGCTCGCGTGGGCGACGCGATGGCGGTGCGCCCCACCGCCTGGCTGCGCGGCATCGGGCGCTGGTCGGCTCGCCTCGTGCTGCTCGTGGTCGTCGTGCTGGAGCTCGCGTATCTGGCACGCCGACCGTTGCTCGAGGGCTGGCTGCGGCGCACGTTGACCCAGCTCGTCGGCGAGGCTCTCGGGGCGCGAGTCGAGATCGGGTCCATCCGAGGCGACTGGGTCACCACCGTCTTCGTCGACGACGTGCAGGTGAACGACGGCCGAGTGTTGCGCCGCCTCGAAGGCGGGCACCTGGCCGTGCAGGTCGATCCCCTGCGCCTGCTGTGGCACGGCGATCTGGCCGGCATCCGCCGCGCTCGGGTGCAGGCACGCGTGGTCGAGATCGCATGGCCTGCCGGAGCGGAAGCGGAGGCTGCACCGGCCGACGACGCGCCACCGGACCTCGGCACGCTGACCCGCCTCCTACCCGAGGGCGCCGAAGTCGACGTGGCGGACTTCACGCTGCGCGACGGCGACTCGATTCTGTCGGGACCCGTGCGCGCACACATCGGGCCGGCGCCGTCAGCGCCCCTGCGCCCGTTCAGCCTCGCGGCACCAGGGGTGACCGCGGCCGGCGAGCTGCGCGCCACCGGCGAGATCGCGGCGACCGCGCGCACCGACGACGTCGCGCACATCGTGCGCTTCTTCGCGCCCACCGCCGATCTCGCGGGCGGGCGAGTCGAAGCCTTGGCGCGCGTGCGTCTGGCGCCGGGCTTCTCGTGTGCCGGCGGCGTGCACACCGACGGCCTGCGCATCGCCGGGCGAGACGTGCGACGGGCATCGGGCACGGTGGCGCTCGACGAAACAGAGCTGCGCATCGCACACCTCGACCTCGACACCGACGGCGTCCGAGCGCGGGTGCGCGACGGTCGCCTGCCGCTGGTCGAGCCTCCGCTCCCGACCGCCGGCGACGTGAGCCTGTCGGTGGCCGACCTCTCGCCGTTCGCGTCGCTGCTGCCCGAGGTCCTTCGCGCCCAGCTCCCGATCCGCGGCAACGTGCGCGCCCGCGTGGTCGGCCCACTCGTGTACGTCGACGACAGCCGGTTGGAATGCGCCGCCGGCAGCCTCCACGTGCACGCCGGTGCGCTGGCGCTGGGCGACACGGCGCTGGCGCGACCGCTGCAGTTCGAAGCCAGGATCACCGACTTCGACCCCCTGCCGCTGCCACCCGACCTGCCGGTGCGACCGCTCGCAGCGGCGGTGCAGGGCAGCTTGGGCGTCGACACCGACGGCGCTCTGGTGCTGGCCACCGACGTGGCAGTCGATGCGCGCGACGAAGGCGCCCGCACCCTGGCGGCGCGCGGTCTGGTGCGTGTTTCACTGCAACCGTTCGACGCAGCGTGGTGTGACCTCGAGCTGAGCGGTAGCGCGTTGGCTCTACCGCAGCCCACGCGCATGCGTGCGACGGCGCGCTGGAACGACACCCTCCTGACCCTGCAGGACGTACACCTGACCCAGACCGACCGGGACGTGGCCACGGCCAGCGCCACCATCCCGCTGACCGGAGGCCTGTCGGACTTGCTCCGCACCGGTCGGGTCGACGTGCGTGTGGACGACCTCGACCTGGGCGCGGTGTTGCGTGCGGCTGGCGCCGCCGACCTCGATCTGCACGCCAGCGGCACCATCGCGCTGGGTGACGCGCGCCTGACCACCGATCTGACCGGGAGCACGGTGATCGGCCGCGAGCGCCTCGCCTTCACCGGCGCGCTGGCCTGGCAAGACGACGCGCTCACGGTCACGCGAGTGCAGGTCGAAGATGCCTACGGCGGGCGTGCCACTCTGCACGGAACCGTGGGCCTCGCCGCCGATCTCGACTGGCAGGCGGCGCTGCGCCAGGCCGCCGACCTGCAGCTCGAGCTTCTCGACGTGGACCCTCTACGCCTGGCCGCCGAGCCCGAGCCGGCCGGAGGCGACACCCCGACCGAGGACCTGCGCTTGCGCGTGTCCGGCTCCATCCTGGTCAAGACGCGCGGCACCACCGATCTGCGCGCCGACCTGCACGCGACCGGCTTCGTCGACGGAGCGCCGGACCCCGCACACGCCGACCTCTCGCTGACGGCCGACGCCGACACCACCAAGGTCGACGACCTGGAGGTGCGCCTCGGCCCGACCACCGCCAGGGGGGCTGGCACGCTCGCTTGGTCGCCGGCCAGCCTGCTGGCCGACGGCGACGCCGGGCGCGCACTCGACGCGGCCGCGCAGGCCGACCTCACCCTCGACGCGATGACCGTCGCCACCATCACGACCTGGCTCGGCGTAGCCCTGCCGTTCGACGAGATCGAAGGCACGCTGAGCGGCGATGCGCACCTGCGCGGTACGCCGGCCGCACCCGACCTGCGCGCCACGGCGCGCTTGGCATCAGGACGGCTGCGCACGGCCGACGGCGAGCGCCTCGACGACATCGCCGCCGAGCTGAGTCTGACGCCCTCGACCCTCGAGGTGGTGGAAGCGCGCGCCACGCGCGGCAAGGGGCCGATCAAGGTCACCGGCAGCGTGCGCGCGCCGGGTCCGTGGTGGCAGAGCTGGCCCGAGGCCGAGGCGGCGCTGATCGTGGACGGCGACAACGTTCTGTTGCAGCGCAAGAACGGCGTGAAGGTGCGCGCCGACCTCGACCTGCACATCGACGGGCCGCTGCGCGACCTGGCTGTCAGTGGGCGGGTCGGGCTGCGCGACAGCAAGCTCGTGACGCGCGTGCCGTTCTTCGACCTGCGGCGCACCGGCGGGGCCGCGACCAGCCAGGGCCTCACCATCCCCGGTGTCGAGCTGCCCGAGCCCGTGCACGCCCGCCTCGACGTCGCGGTGGTCACCGCCGAGCCGTTCGCGATCAAGACCAACGTGCTCGACGGCAAGCTCGACGCTCAGCTCCAGCTCCTCGGCTCGCTGGCGGAGCCGCGCCTGCTCGGCACGGTGTCGGGCCCCGACGCTGCCGTGATCCTGCCCGGCGTGCGCATGCGCGCGACGACGCTGCTCCTGCAGTTCACCGCCGAGGCGCCGCGCCGACCGACGCTGACCCTGAACGCCCGCGGGCGCCGCCACGGCTTCGACGTGCAGGTGAACGCACGCGGACCGTACGACCGTCCCGACATCGTGTTGCACTCCGATCCGGTGCTCCCGCCGGAAGACCTGGTCGTGCTGGTGACGACCGGCGCCCGCCCCGAGGCCTTGCGCAGCACCACCGGCGTCGGCACGGTGCTCGGCGCCTACCTGGCGGAGGAGTTCGCCGACTGGATCTTCGGCTCCGAGTCGACCGAGGCGAAGGAGAGCTTCCTCGATCGCTTCACCATCGAGACCGGCACCGAGATGTCGAGCGGCGGCACCGAGAGCATCGTCGTCGAGTTCCGCGTCGGCAACCGCTTCTACCTGCAGGGCGAGCGGGACGTGTACGAGGACATCAACATGGGCGTGGTGTACCGCATCCGCTTCCGATGAGGTCCCCGCACGAACGCTCGAGCACCCGCCCGTCCCCACTCCTCGCGTGGCGGCCGGCACTCCTCATCCTGCTGGCGGCGTGCAGCACGACGGCGACCGACGACCAGCCGCTGACCTCGATCGACGTCGCCTTCGAGGGCCAGAGCTCCGCCTTCGAATTCCGCCTGCGGCGCGTCATCGAGGACCTGTTGATCGACTTCGAGAAGCACCCCGAAGACGAGGCCCCGCTCTACGACGCCGCGCAAGACCTGCGCGACCACTACCAGACGCTGGGTTTCCCCGACGCCAAGGTGAGCTACCGACTGGAGCGCGGGCGCCGGCCGCGCGTGGTGTTCGTCGTCGACGAGGGGCCGCGGGTCACGATCGAGGAGGTGACGCTGGAAGGCAATCACGCCCTCGGCGACGACGAGCTGCGCGCGCTGTGGTCGCGCACCCAATCCGGCTTGGTCGGCACCGGCGATCCGTACTTCGTCGCCGAGGAACTGGCGGCGTGGCGCGTGTCGATGCGCGCGCTCTACGGCTTGCGTGGCTTCCTCGATGCCAAGGTATCGGCGCCGGAAGTCACCCGCCCACCCGGCAGCTCGGCGGCCCGCGTCCGCTTCACCATCGACGAAGGCACGCGCTACTCCGTCGCCGATTTCGCGGTCGCTGCAGAGCTGCCGCTCGACCGAGCTCGCCTGGGGCTCGACCAAGAGGTCGGCGCCGACTACGACCGCGATCGCCTCGAGATGCTGCGCCAGCGCGCGCGCCTGCAGCTCGAGAGCGACGGCTACCCGGCGCCGCACATCGAGCTCGGGATCGAACGCGACGGCGCCGCACACACCGTGCACGCCCGCCTCTCCGGCAGTGCCGGCAAGCGCGCCAAGGTGGTCGGCGTCGAGATCGAGGGACTCGACCGCACGGCACGCAGCGTCATCGACCGCGCCATCCGCTTCCACGCGGGCGAATGGTACGACGGTAGCAAGGTCGAGGAGACGACGCGCGAGGCCTACCTGACCGGCTTGTTCCGACGAGTCGACGTCGAACGGCGGCCTGCGAGCGCCGACGGCTCCGAACTGATCCTGGTAGTCGTGGTCGAAGAGCTGAAGGCGCGGGAGCTCGACTTCCTGGCCGGGTACGGCAGCTACGAGAGTCTGCGCGGCGGCATCGCCTTCACCGACCGCAACGTGCTCGGTCGCGGCCACCGCGCCACGGTCGGCGCTCGTGCCAGCTTCAAGAGCCTGGGACTGTCGGCGTCTTGGACCGTGCCGAACGTGCTGGGCACGAAGACGTCGCTGACCACCGCCGGCTACGTGCGCGAGCGCGAGGAGCCCACCTTCACCGACCGCTCGCGCGGCGTGGACGTGGCCCTGGCACGCAACCTCACCCGATCGTTGCGCGGTCGCGTCGGCTACGCGCTGCAGTCGCGCGACGCCAACACCAGCGACGACCTGGTGCGCGGCGCGGCACCGAGCGCGTTCGAGATCGGCAGCGTGTTCGCCGAGCTGGTTCTGGATCGCCGCGATTCGCCGCTCTACCCCGCGCACGGGCATCGCGAGGAATTGAAGGTCGAGAGCGCACGCAGCTTCCTCGGCGGCACGGTCGACCTCGACCGGGTGTCCTGGTCGGCGACGTTGTTCCACTCGCTCGCCGAGGACGTCGTGGTCGGGCTCGGCCTGAGCGGTGGCATCACGTGGCCGCACGACGAGACCGGCCTCCCGGTGCAAGAACGCTTCTTCAACGGCGGCGAGTCGAGCGTGCGCTCGTTCAAGGAAGCCCGGCTGGGACCGTTGTCCGTCACCGGCGTGCCCGAAGGCGGTCAGTTCTACAACGTGTTCGGCGCCGAGCTGCGCTTCCCGATCGTCGGTGCGCTGCACGGAGCGGTGTTCGGCGACGCCGGCAACGTCGGCAAGGACGCCGACGCCTACGGACTCTCCGACCTGCGCTACGGCATAGGCGCCGGCCTGCGCCTGGTGCTGCCGATCGGCCCGGTCCGCCTCGACGGCGCGGTCAACCCGGACCGGCGACCCGGCGAGGAGACTTGGGTGCTGCACCTGTCGGTGGGCCTCCCGTTCTGACACGGCGTCGCAACACGGCGGCGAAGGACGAGGCGTGGCAGCCGTCGCCGAGATCTCGTCGCGCCGCGCTCGGCCCGCGGCCAACAGAGGGCTACAATGCCAGCCGCTTGCCCTCGATTCCCGCCGCCGCCCGGGGCGCGCAGGCCGGTCTCTCGGCCCGACGCGCAGCCCCGGTTCGATCCGGCATGGCCCCCGTCGGGAGGCACTCCCTTGCAGACGATCAACGCCACTCGCAGCGCTGCGTCCTCGCGCGCGAGCCGGCCCCTCACCGCCGCGGCCACGCGCCTCGCGGCCACCGGTCTGCTGCTGGGCTTGGCGATCGCCAGCGGCAGCGGCAGTGACGTCCCTGCCGTCAACCAAGCCATCGTCTGGCTGCCCTCGGGCGCCGCCATCGCCCTGGTGTGGCTGCTCGGACTGCGCGCGGTCTGGACGGTGGCACTGGCAACGGCGCTGCATCGGCTGTGGCTCGACTACGACCTGAGCGTGGCGGTACCCGAAGCACTGGGGAGCGCCGGCGAGGCCGCACTGGGAGTCATGGTCCTCCGCCGCTTGCGCTTCGACGCCGAGTGCGCCCGCCTCCGCGACGTGCTGGCGGTGTGCGCGGCTGCGGCTGTGGCGCCCGTGGTGAGCATGGTGTGTTCGTGGATCGGACGCAGCATGCCGGGGACCACCGCACACTCCCTCGACTTGATGTCGGGCTGGGCGGGCTGGTGGCGCATGAACGCACTCGGAACCGTGACCGTCCTGCCCCTGGCCTTGTCGTGGTCCGCTCGCACCCGGCGCGCGGTGTCGCTCCGCGCCGTCGCCGAGGCCACCGCGATCGGACTGGCCGCGGTCGCCCTCGTGTACATCGTGTTCGAACTGCCGCTGCCGGCCACCACGGCGATCACCTTGCTGTACGGGGTGCTACCCGGCGCCCTGTACGCGGCGCTTCGTTTCGGGCCGCGGGGCGCCATGTCGGTGGCCGCACTGACGGCGGTCTTCGTCGCGCTCGCCACGGTGCACGGCATGGGCCCGTTCCTGGCGGCGCCCTTCGGCGAGCGCCACGTCGCCGCCCAGATCTTCGACCTGACCGTCGTGTGCGTCCCCCTCGTCGTCGGCGCCCTGGTGGCGGAGCGCAAGAACAGCGCGGCGCACTCGCAAACGCTCGAGCTCCGGCTGCGTCGGGCGCAGAAGCTCGAAGCGGTCGGCAAACTGGCGGGCGGTGTGGCCCACGACTTCAACAATCTGCTGACGGCGGTGCAGTCGTACGCCGAGGTCGTCCGCGAAGACTCCGGCGACGAAGAAGTGCGCGCCGCCGCGCTCGAGATCCTCGCCGCCGTCGACCGCGGTGCCAGCCTCACCCGCCAGCTCCTCACGTTCAGCCGGCAGCAGGTCGTGAGCCTGGCGACGCTCGACCTCACCGAGGTCATCGCCGACCTCGCGAGCATGCTGCGACGCCTGCTCGGCGCCGACATCGTGTTCAACGAGAGCCACCAGGGTCCGGCCTGGGTCCGCGCCGACCGGAGCCAGCTCCAGCAGGTGCTGGTGAACCTCGCGGTCAACGCGCGGGACGCGATGCAGCGGGGTGGAGCGCTGACCATCGCCACGTCGGTGACCGAACTCGCGGGCGAGGCGGCGCAGGAGCTGGCCGTCGAACCCGGGCCGTACGTCGAACTCAGCGTGCGCGACGTCGGCATCGGCATGACGCCCGAGGTGTGCGCGCGGGTCTTCGAGCCGTTCTTCACCACCAAAGCCCCTGGCGAGGGCACCGGCCTCGGACTCGCGACGGTGTACGGCGTGGTGAGACAGAGTGGCGGCGCCATCGTGCTCGACAGCGCGCCCGGGCAGGGCACCCACGTGCGCATCTGGCTGCCGCGCGTGGCGGCGCCATCGACGCCGACCACGGCGACCGCGGCACCGGAACCCGCGCCCGCCACCTCGGCGACCGTTCTCCTCGTCGAGGACGAGCCCACGATACGCGACCTCGTGCGGCACACGCTCGAGCGCCACGGCTACTCGGTGCTCGCGGCGGCAGACGGAGCGGCCGCCCGCACGGCCGCGCACGGACACGCGGGCGCGATCGACGTCTTGGTGACCGACGTGGTCATGCCGCGCATGGGCGGAGTCGAACTCGTCCGGTGCTTGGCGGACGAGGGGCGCTCGGTGCCGGTGCTGTTCCTGTCGGGACACACGCCCGACGCGAACCCGCGGGCGATGGGGACCGCCGCCAGCGCCTTCTTGCAGAAGCCGTTCGCGCGCGAAGAGCTGCTGGCCGCCGTGGCCGCTCTGGTGCGCGACTCGCAGCGCGCGGGCTGAGCCGGTCGCAAGCGCGGGACGGCGGTCGCCGCTGACCGGAGCCTCAGGGCTGGCCGAGCACGTGCTGCAGCAAGGGCGGCACCCTTGCCCGCCAACTGTCCTCGTTGTGCACGCCATCGACCGAGGTGGCGAGCACGTTGCCGTTCCTCTTGGCCGACAGCGCCTGGAACAGCTGCTGGCAGTGCTCGCGGATGGCCGGTCGCTCGGCGTGGCCGATGTCGGCGGCGATCCGGCCGGGCACCCCGCCGTTGCCCTGCACCAAGCGCGTGAGGAAGCCGTCGTCGACCCAGGCGGACGGCGACAGCGCGATCGCACCGCCGAACACCGACGGGCGCGTCATCGCGCCATACAGCGCCGAGACCCCGCCGATCGACGCCCCCATCAACACCCGGTCGGCGGCGTTCTCGGCGATCGGGACGTGGCGCAGATGCTGCCGCACGGCTGGCAGCACCTCGTGTTCGAGCAGGTCGAGGTAGGCTTCGCCTTGGCCGCCGAACTGCGTGCCGCCGTACCGCGTGCGGATGGGCACGTATTGGTCGGCGCGCGATCCGGAGTGCACCGCCACCGCCACGACGACCGCCGGACGCACTCGACTCTCGCACAGCAGGCCGTCCATGACGCGATGCAGCTGCAGCGTGCCGGTCTGGTGCAGCGGCGACACCGTGCGGTGGTCGTGCGGCTCGAACGCCTTGTGCCCATCGTTGACCAGCACGACCGGCAGCGGACCATCGCCACGCAGCTCCGGCGCCGGGGTGTAGATGCGCAGCAAGCGCATGCCGGGCAAGCGCGTGCACTCCAGCAGCAGGTTGTCGATCTCGCCGCGCCCGCCCTGCGGCATGGCGAGCGCGTGGAACTCCGGCCGCTCGGCGGAGACGCCCAGGCGGCTCGGGCTATCGTGCGAGATGCGGCAGCCCATGGATCGGGACGGACAAGATAGCGTGGAGCGCCCGTGCCGGCCCGTGCGCGTTGGCGACGCCGGCGCTTCGGCTGCCGGCTACCCACTACGACCCATGCCCCTACGACCCAACGCGGCCGGGGCCGCAACCAAAGGCTTGGTTGCGGTCGGCGCTTCGCGCCGACCAGAGAGGGGCCCCGGCCACTTTGTTGCCGGGGCTTCCAGTGCCGCTGGAAGTGGGCGAGTTCAGCGCCTTGGCAGCGGAACGACATCGCCGAATTCGCGCGCGACGCGAGGTTTCGCGGCACTTGCAGCCCATGGTAGGAGCGTGCCCCGGGACCGAAGGCGCAGACCACAGAGGTGCCGTCCATCGCGCCAGTCGGTGGGACGAACGCACCGTGGACCGAACATACCCCGCACGCACACGCCACTGGCACGTTCACGTAGCGGCCCGATGCACGGTGAGCTGCGGGAACGGGATGGTCCAGCCGCGCTCGTTGCACACGTCCACCAGCGCGCGCTGCAGCAGGCGCGGGATGCGCTCGTAGAACGACGCTGCCCCGCCTCGCAGGTCGGCCAGAGCGATGTAGTCGAGCGACGACGCTCCAGCCGCTTGGAACTCGACGTCGAGCCGGGCGACGTTGTCGTCGCCGACCAGCTGCCGTAGCTCGCGGTCGAGGCGCTCGCGCATGAGGCGCGGCACGTCGCCGGTGGCGATCGCCTGGTGGCTGTAGTCGATCCCGAAGGAGCTGCGCACGCGGAAGCCGTGCGTCAGGTTGGTCGGCTTGGCCGCCAGGTAGTCCGCAGTGGTGTAGGTGACGCGCGCGCCGAAGACGTCGACTTGCACCGTCTCCGGCGTCTGCAGCAGCACGCGTCCACGCTGCCCGTCGACGACGACCCAGTCGCCCTCGAGACTCGGGAACCAGGGCTCGTGCTCGCGGCACGGGCGCGAGCGCAGTCCCACGAGCTGGCGGATCGGCATGCGCAGCACGCCGCCGGTGAGCGCCGGATTGACCAGGCGCACGTGGAAGTGGATGCGGTCGACGCGCCACGGCAATCCGTCGAGGACCAGGCGCTCGGACTCGCGGATCGAGCCGAGGTTCAGCATCAGCCCGATCTGCTCGAGGAAGCGCGGCACGGTGTTCCAGCCCGCCCACAGCACGCCCAGCAGGAACAGAAGCGCCAAGCCGAGCAGGATCCAGTCGCCTGCCGCATACAGCACCATGAGCGCCGCGGTCAACGCCAACAGGAACGCGGAGATGTGGTAGACGACCGCGATCAGGCGGAAGGCGAAGCGCCGCTGGGCCGGCAACGGCACCCGGCGCGCGATCGGCTTGTAGAGCCAGTTCAGCCCGAACAGGACCAGCGCGAACGCCGCTGCCGCCAGGAGGAGATTGAGCCCCCGCTCGCGAAAGAACTTGCCGAGGAAGCTGCGCGTCGACTCGTACAGCGACGGGCGGTCGCGCTCACGTTCGTCGAGTTGGTGGCGGATGATGGTCTGCGCATTGCGCGCGTCGGTGGCGCGGCGGCGCCAGCGGTCCTCGACCGCCGTCAGCGCCGCGCGCAACCGTTCGTCGGCGGTCATCTCGCGCAGACGCCGAACGCGTTCCAGACCGCGCTGCATCAGGTCGAGCCGCGCCCCCTGGCGCTGCAGCTCGCTGCGCAGCTCGGAGAGCTGCCGCGGCTCGGCGGTGATGTCCTTGAGCTCCTCGATCAGCGGCCGCAGCAGCTTCTCGACCTCGGCCACCGCGTCGAAACGGGTGGCCGAGGCATCCTGCGCGCCGAGGTCGACGCCGGTGGCGATGGCGTCGAGCGTGCGCTGCAGTTCGTCGAGCTGTGCCTGCGCCTTGTCCAGGTCGGCGAGCAGCGCCAGCTTCTGGGACTCGGTACCGGCCGCGGCGGCGGCCTTCTGCAGCTCGGCGAGCTCGCCCTGCTTCTGCGCCATGCGGTCGAGCACCGCCGACAGGGTCATCAGCGACGAGGCGGCATCACCGTCCTGGGTGGCCGCCTGGGGCGTCGGGGCAGCGGTGTCCCGCCCCTGCGCCGGCGCCAGTGCGGGCACCACGGCGAGGACGAACGTTACGACGCGGGCGAAGCGGACCATGACCATGGCGAGCGTAGCCCCGAGCTCCACCGCTCGCGAACGCGATGGCCTCGCCGCACCCCGGCGGTACGCTCGCGCCATGCACGATCCGCAGCGCAGCCGCCGGCATCGCCGCGCGCACCTCTCCGGCGTCTGGCTGGCGCTCGCGGCGGCGTGCACGGCGACCCCCGAGCCCCTGGCACGGCCGGTCAGCTTCCCGGGCGTGAGCGCGTTGGGGCAGAGCGAGCTGCACGCTCTGGTCGCCGACGCCGCCAACGCCGCTCCGGGCGACGCCGAGCGCCTCGCACGCGCTGCCGAGGCCCTGCGCCGTGCCTACCACGCGCGCGGCTACGCCGACGTCGAGGTGACGCCGGCGGAGCTCGCCGGCGGTGCGCTGGAGTTCACCGTCGTCGAAGGACGCCGCTGGTCCATCAACCAGCTCAGCGTCTCCGGCAACAGTGCCGTCGCGACCGACGACCTGCTGCGCTTGTGGGGCTACATCGAGGGTCTACGGGCGCCGCTGGCGCCGACGTTCCGTGCCGGTGATCCGCTCGACCCGGACGAGCTGGGGCGCTGGCTGCAGCTCGTCCAGACACGCTACCTCGACGCCGGCTACCTCGATGCGCGCCTCGACGCACCGACGGTCGAGCGCGATGACGTCACCGGCTCGGCGAAGGTGTCGCTGCACGTCGCCCACGAGGGGCCGCGCTACCGCATCGACGGATTCGCGGTGCCCGAGTCCCTGCCGGCGCTCCTCGGCGACGACCTGCCATCGGCGCCGCTGGGCGAGTTCTGCACGCGCGGCCAGGTCGAGACCTTCGTCGGCCGCGTGCTCGCCGCCCTGCGGCGCCGCGGTCATGCCGAGCCCGAGCTGCGCGTGTCGGCCGACCGCGATGCCGCGGCCGGCAAGGTGTCTTTGCGTCTGGCGGTGGCGGCCGGACCGGCACGCACCGTCGAGGAAGTCGAGGTGCTCGGCAGCCGCCGCGTACCCAAGGCCCTGGTGCGCGACAAGCTCGGCCTGCGCGTCGGTCAGCGCTTCGACGGCGACATCGAGCGCCGCGGCATCGCCACCCTGTCGGCCACCGGCGAGTTCGAACGTCTCGACGTGCGCTACGAACCGCTCGACGACGAGCGCATGCGCGTGTTGATCGACACCCAGGAGACGACCGGCCTGGTGCTGCGCGGCGCGCCCTACGTGCACCCGTGGCGCCGCCTGGGCTACAACTTCATGGTCGAGGGTCGCGACGTGCTCGGCGACCGCCACGACCTGCTGGGGCACGTGCACGTCGGCTACCGCGGCTACCACTTCGGCGGCCGCTACCTGCACAGCGGAATCTTCGACGAGAACACGTCGCTCACCGTGGGCGGCGACTTCTTCTACAACGAGCGCCCGGCCTTCACCGACCGTGGCGCCGGCGGCACCGTCGAGCTGCGCCGCTACATGGGCGAGGGGCTGAGCCTCTCCGCCAGCTACGCGCTCATGCAGCACTTCGACACCACCTTCGACGCGGCGAGCACCTCGAACGTGGGCCGCGACTACACCGAGGGTCGTGTGTCGTTGGCAGCCGACCTCGACGGCACCGACAACCGCCTGCTGCCCACGCGCGGCCACAAGGCCTTCGTGCGCCTCGATCGCGTCGACGACGCGTTCGGTGCCGACGTCGAGTTCACCCGCCTGCGCGTCGGTGCCGGCTTGTGGCTGCCACTGAACGAACGCCTGCGCTGGTCGCTGGAAGCCGAAGCCGGCTTGCTGTGGCCGGGCCGCGGCTCGGCCGGCGTGCCGGTGCCCGAACGCTTCTTCCTCGGCGGTTACGACACGGTGCGATCGTTCCGCGAGAGTCGCCTGGGGCCGCGCGACGCAACCGGCGCCCTGCGTGGCGGCGAGTTCCACAACTTCGCGCGCACCGAACTCGTCGCGACCGTACTGGGTCCGCTCGACGTGGCACTGTTCGCCGACGCCGGCAACGTCGGCGCCGACGTGTCGAGCTACGACTTGAACGACATGCGCTACGCCCTGGGCTTCGCCCTGCGCTTGATGTCGCGCGACACCGGCCCGGTCGTGGTGAGCGCCGCCTACAACCCCGACCGCGAGCGCGGCGAGGACGAGTGGGTGGTCGACTTCACTGCCGGCGTCATCTTCTAGCCAGGTCGGCGAACTCGCCGCGCCCGTGCCCTCAGCACTGTGGCGCACCGTCGACGTGCAAGCGGCCGAACCCGCTGGGCCCATCGGCGCGGCACGAAAACCGCGGCCACGGCGTGCGCGTTGATCGACGGAGCCAAGGAGCGTTGCCATGGACAGAACCCTCACCGACCGATCTCCTCTGCTCGGCTGCCTCGCGGCCTGCGCGCTGTCGATCGCAGGCGTGGCCACGACCGCGCCGAGCCTCGTCGCCCAGACCATGTTCGTCACGCCGCCGGCCATGTGCTGGCCGGCAGGTGGTGACGTCGAAGTGCGAGGCGCAATCGCAGAAGAAGAGTGCATCATCGTGTTCGCGCGCGCCGGGGGCGCGCAGGCGGTCGTGCTGAAGGCAGCCGGCCCCACCTACTCCGTGGTGCTGACGGTGCCGCCGATCGCGGGCCACGCCACGATGACGTTCGCAGGCTATGTCTTCCCGTGCGACAACATCCTCGCCGGACGCTGGATCGAACGGACCTTCACGCTCTTCGACATCGAGTGCACGACCGACTGCCGCACGCTCGATCCCACTGCACGGATGGAGCTGGGCATCGGCGAGCGGGTCCGCCTGCGCACCCAACCCGCGGTCAGCGTCACTTGGGCCGTGACCCCCGAGGGCCGCGGTGCCCTCAGCCGGCGGACCGGGGCGTCGACCGTCTACCGGGCCTCGTTCTCGCCGGAACAAGTGGTGGTCAAGGCCACGGCCACGGACGCCACTCCGTGCGAACTGACTTTCAGGACGCACGCGCCCGGCGAGGTCGAGTTCATCTTCGTGCGCGACGCGCCGCCCTGGCCGTTGGGCGAACGTCGCATGGGGTTCCTCACCTACGTGACCATGCGTCTCTGGCCACCCATGCGCACGCCGCCAGGCATCTCGTTCCAGGACGCGCGCATCCGCATCAACGTGCCGCTGCAGCGCTTCCAGTGGCCCGATCAGAGTTGGGACTACGTGCGGCCAGCGCGCTTCGCGATCCAATGCGACTGCGAGAACCTCCTGACCAACCAGTACGACGTTACCTACGGGCTGCAGCCCATTTCGAAATTGGCGGGATGGGTCGGCATCTACTCGATCGACTTCGACGCGCCGTTCGAGTACCGGAACGAGGACGGCGAGTGGATCAACTTCGCCACGCCGGGCTACGCGTTCGAGTACGACGCCAGTGGGCCGCCCCGGGGACGCGCGCGCGGCAGCGTGCCTGGGCTGCGCAATCTCGCGTGGCAGGGTCCGTTCCGCTGATCCTGTCCGCGGCGGAAGTCTTCGGGACGATGCCGACGCCGAGTACACCTCGACGATCGACAGCGCCCCGCAACTCGCCGCTGCCCGAGAGTCAGAAGGTCGGGATCAGGCCTTCTCGTCGGGCACCGTCAGCACCGGACATGTGGCCGTGCGCACCACGCGCTCGGCCTGGCTGCCGAGAAGCGCGTGCTTGATGCCGGTGTAGCCGTGCGTCGACAGCACGATCAGGTCGACCTTCTCTTCCTTGGCAGCGTTGACGATCTCCGACCACGGCACACCGTCGCGAAGCTGCACTCGACAGTTCACCTCGCTCGTGCCGAGTTCGGTCGCGAGCTTGTCGAGGCGTTCCTTGGCCGCCTTGCGCACCTCCGATTCGAGGTCGGGCAGCGGCATGGCGCCCATGCCGAAAGTGCCTGGATACCAGGTGTTTTCGATGACGTGCAGGAGGAGCACGCTGGCCTTGGTGGCGCGCGCGAGGTCGATCCCGCACTGGACGCCACGCGCCGCCAAGTCCGAGAAGTCGGTCGCGATCAGGATGCGCTTGAAAGTCATGTCCGTCACCTAGGCTCGAGAACGCCGGGGGCCATCGCCTTCTTGCAAACGAAAACCGGCGCGCCAACGGCCCGTTCGGGGTGTGCGGGCAGCGCCCGCACTGCATCCTCCCGGAGGCTCGATGAGACTCGCACCTTGGCGCAAGAGCGACCCGACGCGGCTGGCAGCGAGCCCGCCGCACCGGATCGAAGGGCTCTTCGGCCGAATCTGGGACGGGGCTCCCTCGCCGCAGCCGGGTCCGGGTTCACTCCCGACCGACATCGCCGAGCGCGAGCGAGAGTTCACGGCGACGTTGGAATCGCCCGGTTGCGGGATCGACGACATCGAAGTGGCGATGGCCGAACGACAGAGGTCGCCGGCCGTCGCACCAGCCTCGCAGCGCACCGAGCCAGGCTCCACCGCTGAAAGCTGGCTCACCACCGCGCCGGCAGGCGACGTCCTGCCGGAGCAGGTCTTGGGCCACCTCGATCGTGGCGAGCAACATGAGCATCACCGCGTCGAAGGGCGCCACGGCGCCCAGGCGCGATCGCTGACGCTTCCGGCCGGACTCGACATGCTCGAGACCAGTCCGAAGGCGAAGGCCCGAGTCAAGGGCGGGTAAGCAGGAGCCCCGCCTCTGTGCGGGTGAGAAGCGCTTCGGCGCCTCTCACCCGTTTTTTTGCTGACCGGGCCGCGGCAGGCGCGAGCCGATCTTCGCAGGCCTCGGCTTCCTCCGCCCGTCGCTCGCAGGCTCGCCCGAGGGTCAGCGCGACGTCCCCTCCTTGCAGCTGCTCGCCCGCACGCCATCCTCGACGCCATGCGCCTCGACGAACTCGGCGACGACCTTCTGCGCACCCTCGACGACCACCGGCTGACGCGGAGCGAGAAGCAAGCCCTACAGGCGGCTCTGGCCGCCAAGGAACCGACGGCAGAAGACCTGGCCGTGTTGCGCGCACGCGTGTTCGCTGCGGCGAGCGCGCGCGCCGGCGACGCGGCGACCCGCGATCTGCTCGCCTGGTGCGAGGACGTCACCAAGCTGCTCCTGCCGCCGGCGCCGCAGCGGCAGGTCGCCGAGGCTTGGTTCGGCCCCGGCCCAGGGTGCGTGAACCGAGTGATCCAACTGATCGACGGCGCACGGCACACGATCGACGTGTGCGTGTTCACGATCACCGACGACCGCATCGCTCGCGTCTTGCTGGAGGCGCACGCACGGCGCGTTCGAGTGCGCGTGCTCACCGACGACGAGAAGGCCGGCGACCTCGGGTCCGACATCCCGCGCTTGTCCCAGGCCGGGATCCCGGTGGCGATCGACCGCTCGCCCAAGCACATGCACCACAAGTTCGCGTTGTTCGACCGGCGCCTCGTGCTGACCGGCAGCTACAACTGGACGCGCGCCGCCGCCGACGAGAACGAGGAGAACTTCGTGGTCAGCGGCGAGCCACGGCTGCTGCAGGCGTTCGCCGGCGAGTTCGAGCGGCTGTGGCTGGCGTTGGCGCCGCGCTGAGCTGCAAGTGCTGCGAATCGTCGCGGCGGGCGCGGAAGCCGAGGGCGTGCAATCCGTGACGGTGCCGGATTCGCCACGCCCGAGCAGCTCTGTGGCAACGGAACAACACCGCCGAATTCGCGCCCGCCGCGACGATTCGCAGCCCTTGCAGCTCAGCGCTGCCGGCGGCCGCAACCCAAAGGGTTGATGTCGGCGCAGCGCCGACCAGAGGGGGCCGCCGGCGCTGTTGTTGCTTGGAGCTTCCAGGGCTGCTCGGGCGTAGCCTGGTCAGCTCTGTGGCAACGGAACAACACCGCCGAATTCGCGCCCGCCGCGACGATTCGCAGCCCTTGCTGCTCAGAATCCCGATTGGCGGCCGCCTACGCGGCCGCGCAGAGCCTTCGAGAGGATTCTCTCTCAGGCTCTGAGGCGCGCGGCCCGGATCGACCTACCAGCCGCGACGACTGCCGGCGGCGCCCGTCGCCAGCGCCAACGCCGCCGAGACGGCTGCGCCCTCGAGCGTCGAGGGCAACCCCGTCGCACACCAGTCGCCGGCGAGCCGCAGGTTCTCGACCCGCGGATGCGGGCCGCAGCGCGGACGCGCCGCGTCGGAGCCAGGCTCGATCAGGAGCGTGGCGCGCGCCTCGCGCACCACGCGCGCGCACGCCGGGTCGACGCGCACGCCCGGGAAGTGGCGCGTCAGCTGCGCGCCGGCGCGGGCGACGATCTCGTGCACGCTGGCGCCGTCGAAGCCCGCGGCGTCGCCCGCCAGCAACGCGAAGCAACGCTTGGGGTCGGACGGCCGGCGCACCAGGAAATGGAACGGGTCGCCGTCCACCAGCGCCACCAGCGGCGCGTCGGGCAAGGGCGGATCGGCGTCGAGGGCGAAGTACACCGACACGATCGGCGCGCCGCGCCAGCACGCTGCACCGGCCGCCACCTCGTCGTCGGGCAGCAACGCTGCCAGACGGTGCCACGGCAAGGTCGAAACGACCGTGTCGCTCGGCGCCACACCCAGCCGGCTGGCGCCAGTCGCCACGTCGTCGACGCGTAGGCCGCAAACACGTCCCCGTTCCACGTCGAGTCCGCGCACGCGACAGCGCAGGCGCACCTGCACACCGCTGCTGGCGAGGGCGCGCAGAGCCGGTTCGCCCACGATCGCGCTCCACGGCCGATCCGGGATCCAGATGGCCCCGCGCGCCGCGCCGCGCAGGAACGCGCGTCGCATGGTCCGCAAGAACAGGCGCGCCGACGTGCGCGAGGGCGCCGCGTTCATGACGGCCAGGCACAGCGGCTCCCACAGGAAGCGGCGCGGCCCGCCGTGCTGGCGCCAGCGCGCCAACCACTGCTCGAGGCTGTCGGAGCCGCGCGCACCGAGCAGTGTGCCGGCGAAGCCGAGCAGCGCCCGCAGGCGTTCGCCCAGGCCGAGCCCAGGCATGCGTAGCACCGCCCAGGGCATGGCCAGCGGCACCGGCCACGACGGCAGGCGCAGCGCCGACCACCGACCGTACGCGTCGGCGTAGGCAACCGACAGCGCCGGCGCGCGCACGAAAGCGTCTTCGCTGCCCAGCCGGCGCAGCAGCGCACGGAACGCGTCGTAGCAGCCGAGCATGACGTGCGGGCCGTTGTCGCGCGCCGCACCGAGGCGCGCATCGGCGCAGGAGAACACGCGGCCACCGAGCCAACCGTGCTGCTCGAGCAGCGAGACCTCGGCGCCACTGTCGGCGAGTTCGAGCGCCGCAGCGATGCCCGCCACGCCACCTCCCAGCACCAGGGCTCGCCGGCGCCCGCCGCCAGCAGGCACCGTCATCGCAGGCGCCGCCGCGTCTGCCAGGCGAGCCACAGCTTCTCCCACGCGGGCACGCGGGCGCGGCGCCCCTGGCGCACGGCAGCGGCACCGCCAGCCTCGATGCGCTGCAACAAGCGGCGATACACCGCCGCCATCGTCTCCGGGGCGAGCAGCACGCGCCGGTCGGCGACCTTGCCCAACTCCACGTCGGCCTCGGCGAAGAAGCCGCGTGCGACCGCCGCCAAGCGAGCCAGCAGACGCGACACCGCGGCCGCCTGTCCTGAGTCGGCAGGTGCTGCCAGCCAGGAGCTGTCGACCGCCTCTTCGACGAGCCACGTCGCCGGCACGTAGCAGCGCCCACCGGCCGCGTCGGCCCGCACGTCGCGCGCGATGTTGGTGAGCTGCAGGGCCCGGCCGAGCGCGACGGCATAGCGCTCGGCGTGCACTCCCGACGCACCGAACACCGGCAGGCAGGCCAGACCGACCGCCGAGGCCACCTTGTCGCAGTAGGCCAAGAGCTGATCGAGGGTGTCGCAGCGCACGCCATCGAGGTCCATGGCGACGCCGTCGAGCACCGCGTGCAGGTGACGCGCGTCGACACCGTAGGTGCTCATCGCCGCCGCCAGCCTCTCGCCGACGACGGTGTGCGGCACGCCCGCCGCCGCAGCCTCGAGTTCCTGCCGCCAGAACGCCAGACGCTCGCGCCCATCGCGCGTGCTGTCGGCATCGTCGGCCGCGTCGTCGGCGACGCGGCAGAAGGCGTAGACGGCGGTGAGCGCCCGCCGGCGGTCCGACGCCAACGCCGCGAACGACACCAGGAACGACGAGCCCGACGCCTTGGCGATCTCTTCGGGCGTCTGCAGCGCGGCGGCGACGGTCACCGCAGCTCCCTCGGCGTGCCGCCGAGCAGCGCCCGCAGCGGCAACGAAGCCTTCGCCAAACCTTTGAGGCGCGCTCTTGCCGCGAGCACGTCGTGGCGCTGCGCCGCGATCTTGCGCAGACACAGCACCGCGCCCCAGCAGATCGCACGTAGCTCGAGCCGCAGGCGGCCGTGCACGGCGCCGAGCAGGGGCCAGCCGTCCCGGAACATGCCGGTGACCCGCGCGTGCCAGTGCCCCACGAGGGCCCGCACCGCGGCGTCGGCCGTGGGCGCCCGCAGTCGATCCTCGTCGACCCCGAAACGCACGAGGTCCTCGCGCGGGAAGTAGACACGGTCGCGGATCCGCAGGTCCTCGCCGATGTCCTGCAGGTGGTTGAGAAGCTGGAGCCCGGTACAGAGGCGGTCCGACCAGGCGTCGAGGCGCGGCTCGTCGTGTCCGAACACCCGCAACACCAAGCGTCCGACCGGATCGGCGGACTTACGGCAGTATGCGAGCAGGCTCGCTTCGTCGTGCCGGCTCACTTCGAGGTCGAGTGCGAACGCGTCCAACAAGTCGAAGAACAGGCGCGGGGGCAGCCGCCGCGTCTCGATCGTCGACACGAGGTCGGCCAGCAGCGGCACCGGACGCACGGGCTCCCCGCTCAGGTGCTCGATGAACGCGGCGCGGAACGCGGCGAGCGCCGCCGCATCCTGTCGCTCGTCGGCGAGGTCGTCGGCGACGCGAGCGAAGGCATAGATGCGCCAGATGTGCGGCCGGTGCTCTCTGGGCACGAGCCACGAGCCGACGGGAAAGTTCTCGTAGTGGGTACGCGCCAGCGCCAGGAAGTCGCTCGTGTCGTCGACTTTGTCGGTAACCAAGGCGGGAATCGCGGCCACTGGGAGTGCGAGCCTAAACGAACAACCATCACCCAGTGAGGACAACATGGAGCTCGAGTTCTCCGACAGCGACGCGGTCACCGACTTCACCAGCGTGCCGCCCGGAACCTACCTGTGCGAAGTGAGCGACGTGCGTCCTGGCGTCACACGCCACGGCGAAGAACGCTGGAGCTTCCGGCTGACGGTGCGCGAGGGCGAGTTCGCTGGGCGGCAAGCGGCGTGGGATTCGCTCACCTTCGGCGAACGGGCGCTGCCGCGCGTGCGGCGGGTGTTCGCGGCGCTCGGCTTGCCCAGCGAGGGGCGCGTGCGAGTCGAAGCCAAGGACCTCGAAGGTCGACGAGCCTTCGTCGACGTGCGACCGACCGAGTACCGCAACGCCCTGGGCGAAGTCGTCCGGCGCAACGAGGTGCCCTACAGCGGCTACCGCCCCCTGCCCGAGCCAGGGCAGGTGCCGTTCTGAGCTGCAAGGGCTGCGAATCGTCGCGGCGCGCGCGAATTCGGCCGTGTTGTTCCGTTGCCACAGAGCTGACCAGGCCACGCCCGAGCAGCCCTGGAAGCTCCAAGCAACAACAGCGCCGGCGGCCCCCTCTGGTCGGCGCTGCGCCGACATCAACCCTTTGGGTTGCGGCCGCCGGCAGCGCTGAGAGGCCCGGAGGGCTTGCCAGGCGCTGTCCCATGCCGCGATGCCACATGCTGGGTCGGTTGGCGACACTCGAGGGAGCGCGTCTCGCCGGAAGCGCCCGCGCGACCGTTTCCCTGCCGTCGAGTCTTCGACGGCCCTCGTCTAGGATCTCGCCGTGCAGCCTGGTTCAAGCCACGAACACGCCCCGTCGAAACCGAGCGCGAGAGAGTTCGCCGAAGAGGCGGCTGGGCTGCGGTCGGAGATCGCGCGCGCCGACGACCAGTACTACAACCGCGGCCAGTCCGACATCTCCGACTCGGAGTACGACGCGCTGTTCGTCCGGCTGCGCGCCCTCGAAACGGCCCACCCCGACCTGATCACGGCGGACTCGCCGACCCAGCGCGTGGGTGCGCCTCTGCCCACCGGCACCGACATCGCCACCCACGAGCATCGGGTGCCGATGCTGTCGATCGAGTCGCTCACCAGCGAAGACGCGGTGCGCGAATTCGACAAGCGCACCCGCCGCTTCCTCGGTCTCGACGACGGTGCCGCCCTGCGCTGGGCGGTGGAACCCAAGTTCGACGGGGTGTCGGCGAATCTGCTGTACGAGGACGGCACGTTGACGCTCGCCCTGTCGCGCGGCGACGGCGCCCGTGGCGAGGACATCACCCGTAACGTGCGCACCATCCGCAACGTGCCGCTGCGCCTCCCCGGGCACGACGGCCGGCCGCAGCGCTGCGAGGTCCGCGGCGAAGTGATCTTCAGCCGGCCGACTTTCGAGCGTCTGCGCGAAGAAGCCGAGACCACCACCGAGACTCCGTTCCGCAACCCGCGCAACGCGGCGGCCGGCACCCTCAAGCAGCTGGATCCGGCGATCGTGCGCCGGCGGGGCCTCGAGTTCATCGCCTGGGGTGTCGGTGCCTGGGAGGGAGAACCCGTCCCCGCCACCTACGCGGCCGTCCGCGAGCAGCTGCGCGCGTGGGGCTTCGAGGTTGCCACCGACTTCGTGGTCGCCCGCGACATCGACGGCGTGCTCGCGTTCCACCACGAGCTCGAGGTACGTCGCGACGTCATCGACTACGAGATGGACGGTGTCGTCGCCAAGGTCGACGAGGTCGAGCTCCAGCAGAGGCTCGGGCGCACCGCGCGCGCACCGCGCTGGCTCCTGGCCTACAAGTTCGCACCGCGGCGGGCCACCACCACCGTGGTGTCGATCACGGCGCAGGTCGGCCGCACCGGAGCCGTCACGCCGGTGGCCAACCTGGAGCCGATCGAGCTGGCTGGCGTGACCGTCAAGCGCGCGACCTTGCACAACTGGGCGCTGCTCGCCGAGCGCGACATCCGCGCCGGCGACACCGTCGAGGTCGAGCGTGCCGGCGACGTGATCCCCGAGGTCATGCGCGTCCTGGCGCGCCCGCCGGACTCGCACCCGGCGCACATTCCCGCGCACTGCCCGAGTTGCAGCGGCCCGCTCGAGACCGAGGGCAAGTTCGTGTACTGCCAGAACGTCGAGTGTCCCGACCAGCTGCGTGGCCACATCGTGCACATGTGCGGCCGGCGCGCTCTCGACATCGAGGGACTCGGTCCGGAGAAGATCGACCAGCTGGTCGAAGCCGGCCTGCTCTCGCACCCCGAAGACGTGTTCACTCTGGAGCAGCACGAAGCCGAGATCACCGCGCTGGAGGGTTGGGGCAAGCGCAGCTTCGACAAGCTGTGCGCGCAGATCGCGCGCGCCAAGCGCCCGGCGCTGGCCCGCTACCTGAACGCGCTCGGCATCCGCCATGTCGGCGAGCAGACGGCCAAGGATCTGGCGGCGCACTTCGGTACGCTCGAAGCCGTCACCGCTGCCAGCGAGGAGGACTTCGACGAGGTCAAGGGGGTGGGGACCGAGGTGGCCAGAGCGCTGCACGCCTTCTTCGCCAACGACGGCAACAAGCGCTTCCTGCACGCAGCGCACCGCGCGGGAGTCGAGGTGCTGGCACAGCCCAAACAGGAGGTCGCTGCGACCGGGCCGCTGGCCGGGAGCGTGTTCTGCTTCACCGGTGGGCTCGGCACCCTCAGCCGCGAGCAGGCCAAGGAACTGGTGGAGGCACGTGGCGCCCGCGTCGTCGACTCGATCACCAAGGTGGTGACGCACGTGGTCGCGGGCAGCCGGGCCGGCAGCAAGCTGCAGAAGGCGGAGAAGCTCGGGCTGACCATCCTCGACGAGGCCGCGTTCGTTGCCCTGGTCGAGGCGAGTGCAGAATGAAGAGCGAGCGCCCGGAGCCGTCCTTGCTGGGCTCGATCCTCCGCGTGCTCGTCTTCGGCACCCTGCTCGGGATCGGACTCTTCGCCGGCTACCTGTTGCTCTCCGTGTTCCACTGACGGTTCGACTGACGGGTTTCAGCGACCGGTCCACAGCGCAGCCGGCGGCCGCAACCCAAAGGGTTGATGTCGGCGCAGCGCCGACCAGAGGGGGCCGCCGGCGCTGTTGTTGCTTGGAGCTTCCAGGGCTGCTCGGGCGTGGCCTGGTCAGCTCTGTGGCAACGGAACAACACGGCCGAATTCGTGCCCGCCGCCACGATTCGCAGCCCTTGCAGCACAGACGACGCCGGCTCGAGCGCGCCGGCGCCGCCGAAATCGGCCGGTCGCAACCGACGATCCCAGCCGACGGCCGACTCGGTCACCGCCATCCAGGGCGCCGGCTTCGGCACCCGCCGACCCGCCTGCTCGACTGCCCAGACGCACCCGATCGCCGGGTCGTAGGCCATCCGTCGTCGGGGACTCGGTCCCACCGGGCCGTCCACGCCGCACCGTTGTCCACGACGCCTGCCGGCGGGTCGCACCGGGATGGCGGGAGTCGACGGAGCGTGTTTCGCCGGGGTGCCGACGGCCGCCCACCGTTACAGCAGTCCATCCGCTCCCGGCGCATCCGCACTCCGGTGTCGGCTCCGGTGCGCACCCCGGAGCCGAATGCGCTGGCGACGCGGTCGCACGCCTTGTTCACTCGTTCCGGCCCATGCTCTCCCGCCCCTCCCCGCCCCAACGCGTTCGTCTCCTCGCCGCACTCGCGCTCGCTTCGGCCGCCCCGGCGCAGACTTCGGGCGACCGTGGGGACGACTTCACGTTCGCACACGAGAACATCCTCGGCACCTCGTTGCGCATGTGCGTGCATGCCCGCGACGAGCAGGCCGCGCACCAGCTCGAGCAGGCGGTGCTGCGCGAGATCGACCGTCTGGCGCACGTGGTCAGCACCTGGGACGCCGACAGCGAGCTGCGCCGCGCGCTGCGGTCCACCGAGGCGGTCGAGGTGTCGCCGGAGCTGGCCGAGGTGGTGACCGCGTGCGACCACTGGCGCGAGCGCACGCACGGCGCTTTCCACGCTGGCGTGGGTGTCCTGGTGTCGCTCTGGCAGACCGCCGTCGAGACCGGCGCCGAGCCCAAGGCCGAGGACCTGGCCGCCGCCGCGGCAAGCCTGACCGAACCGGCGTGGTCGTTCGACGCCCGCACCCGCCGACTCGCCCCGCGCCCGGGCACGTCGGTGACCGTCGATGCCCTGGCCAAGGGCTACATCCTGGAGAAGGCGAGCGACGTGCACGTCGAGCACGCCTCGCTGCACACGCTCGAGATCGGCGGCGACGTGCGCGTGCGCGCCAGCGAGCCGCGCGCCGTTTCGGTGAAGGACCCGCGCCACCCCGCCGACAACGCCACGCCGCTCGCGGTCGTGCGGGTGCGCAATGCCGCCGTCGCCTCGAGTGGCGGCTACGCTCGCGGCTTCGACGTCGGGGGCGTGCACCACTCGCACCTGCTCGACCCACGCACCGGGCGTCCGTGCGACGCCGTCCTCGGCAGCACGGTGATCGCGCCCGACGCCACCACCGCCGACGCTCTGGCCACGATCGTGTCCGTGCTGGGGCCGGTCGAGGGCATCGCTCTGCTCGACTCGGTCGATGGCAGCGCCGGGGTGGTCGTCGGCCGAGACGGCAAGGTGTGCGAGAGCAAGGCATGGCGCGGCTTCGTCGACCCCACGACGCCGGCGGCACCGGCGGCGGCGGCGGCCGGCCCGCCGTGGCCCGAGGACTTCGAGTTCTCGGTCGACCTCGAGATCCGCGGCCCCTCGGCCGATGGAGCGTCGGGCCGCCGACGCCGCGGTGGCTACCGGCGGCCTTACGTGGCGGTGTGGATCGAGAACTCCACCGGTGTGGCGGTGCGCACCCTGGCGCTGTGGGTGGAGCAGCCCCGGTGGCTGTCCGATCTGCGCCGTTGGTACAAGCACTATCGGCGCGACGGCGACTACGTCGACGCCATCAGCGGCGCCACGCGCAAGCCGGGCAAGTACTCCCTGACCTGGGACGGCATCGACGACTACGGCGACAAGGTGGCGAAGGGCGCCTACGTGCTGTGCATCGAAGCGGCACGGGAGCACGGTACCTACCAGTGCATGCGCCAGCCGGTCGAGATCGGCGACGCGGCCTTCGCGCACACCATGGAAGGCAATCAGGAGATTGCCGGCGCCAGCGTCCGGCTCGGCAAGGGCGAACCCAAGTGAGCGCCGGTGCACCACGCCGGAGCTTGGCGTGGATCGTGCGCTGGCTGCACACCTACGTGTCGATGCTGGGCTTCCTCGCGGTCGTCTTCTTCGGCATCACCGGCCTGACCCTGAACCACGCAGCATGGTTCGAGTCCGGAGCCGAGAGCACCCGCGAAGAGAAGGGCACGCTCGACGCCGCGTGGCTCGGTCAGGCCGACGACAGTGTCGCCGACAGGCTGGCCGTGGTCGAGCACCTGCGCCGCGTGCACGGCATCGCCGGCACGGTCTGTGAGTTCCAGGTGGCAGCCGACGAGTGCGTCATCGTCTTCAAAGGGCCCGGCTACACCGCCGACGCCGTGGTCGACCGCGAGCACGCGACCTACGAGCTCACCGAGACGCGCAAGGGCGCGTTCGCGCTCATCGACGACCTGCACAAGGGCCGCGACACCGGTCCGGTGTGGAGCTGGGTCGTCGACGTGTCGGCGGTCGTGGTCACCGTGTCGGGCCTCACCGGCCTCTGGCTCCTGTGCTACCTCAAGAAGCGTCGCCTGGCCGGCATGCTGGTGGCGACGCTCGGCGCCGCCGTGCCGGTCGCCCTCTGGTGGCTGTTCGTACCGTAGACCGCGTGCGAGCGGGCGCGGCAGCCGCACGATCACTGCCGGATGCGCGTGACCCAGGAGTACTTGTGGGCGCCGGTGTCGGACCAGAACATGGCCCACATGTCGAAGTCGCCGGCCCCGAGCCCGGGCAGCACCACGCTCCGGCTCCAGGCGTAGGTCTGCGACGGATAGCGGACACCGATGCCCTTGTAGAGGGTGACGGTGCCGCTTTGCCCGCCGACCCGAATCCACAGGTCGAGCCGACCGGCGTCGGAAGCGCGGAAACCCGCCACCGACACCAACGTCGTCGAGCCGCCGGTCTCGTTGTGCAGGCCGAGGCTCAACGCGGGTTGCGACAGTTCCGGACGCGACACCGGCCAACCGAGGCGCCGATTGTAGGTGGCGAACTCGGGGTCGTAGACCGACACCGCGTCGATGTCTCCCGAGTTGATGAGGCGGATCGGCTGATTGAAGCGATCCTTCGGCGGCACGCTCGTGCTGGTCCCCGGGATCTGCACGAGCAGGGTCAGGTTGGGATCCGGGTTGCGGGTCGAGAACATCACGACGTCCGGCAACACGTGGCTGGCAATGGACCGGACCGCCAGGGCATCGACGTCGTCCTGACTCGTCAGTCCGAGCTGCGCGAACGAACGAAACAGCTCCGGCTTCTCCCACGCGCCTTGCATCGAGTCCCAGTAGACCACGTACACGTCCGCCGCGTGCACGGGCACCCCGGAGAAGCCGCCGAACTGTGTATTCAGCGCCGCCGCGCTGGCCGGAGTCACCGAGAAGAAGAACGCGTCGTTGCGGAAGAGCAGCGCACTCGGAGCGCTCTCGCCCGCCTGGACGTACGGGGCGTAGGCGTCGTGTGCATCGATGTCGGCCGTCGGCAACAGACCGATGTGCTCTGGCCCTTGCTCGAAGAAGAGCTGGTCGACCACGGCGCTGGGCACGCCGGTCTCCACGACCACGCTCGCTCCGGGCACGAAGTAGCCGTAGATGTCACCCTCGACCTGGGGCGCCCGCGCCGCCATGACCGAGTTGGTCCGCATCGAGCCGTGCCGCACCGAGAAGGTGAAGGCCAACCATCCATCCTGCCCGGGGTCCAAGACACCGGTCGCGGAGGGCGTCGGGATGTGGTCGTTGCCGGTCGACATGGCGTCGAGTTCGACGTAGGGCTCGTAGGCGCCGAACAGCTCGGCTCGCTTGAAGTCCGGGCAGTTGGCGGCGGCCACCGGCACGATCGGCTGGACCGTGGACGGGATGTCTCCCTGCGGCTTCCAAGCGAGGTCGAGCGGCGAGCTGCCGGTGTCGACCGAGAACAGGTGGGGGATCGCCTGGAACACGCCACGGGTCGGTGGGCTCTGCGCGAAGGCCGCGGATGCGAGCAGGAACGAGACGATGCAGGGCAGAGGCTTCACTTGGCTGTCTCCGAGTCGTTGTTGAGAGTCGAGGGCGCTTGGGAGGGTCGTGGAGAGGTCGGTTGGGTGATGGGACGCGGCGGCGCCTGGGACTCGGCCAGCCGGCGCAAGCCCTCCAGGAGCCACACCACCGCGTCCGCGTCGAGGGTCGGCGGCAGCGCGTGCGCGAGATTGCCCGTGGCGAGCCACGAGGTCGGGTCGGCCGCCCATTGCTCGAGGAGGAGGTCGAAGAGAGCTTCGGGATTGCCGCTGGCCCTGGCTTTGCAGATCGCGTACTCCGGCCGCGTCGTCTCGCCGGCCGCCACGAAATGCTCCATCGCGGCGTGGGCGCTGGCCATGCTGGCCTTCGGCTCCGTCGCCAGCTGGTCGAGCGCGATGCCGTACTCGGTGAGCCCCATGAGACCGTGGTGCAGGCGCGCTCCAGCGGCATCGTCGGCGACCGGCGCCGCGGCGATCTCGGCCCGGGCGCGGTCGTAGTCGCCGAGGTCGGTCCACGCCTGCGCCAACGCCTGGTAGTGCGGCAAGAACGCCGGCCGCAGCCGGATGCCGCGCTCGCAGGTAGCGATCGCTCCTTCCAGGTCGCCGGCGCGTCGCTGCGCCGTGGCCAGATTGCGCAGCAGTCCGTTCGACCAAGGACACAGCTCGCACCCCTCCGCCAGGACCTGCCAGGCCTTGGCGTAGCGCTGCTGTGCCAGGAGCGCGCTGCCGATCTGCTGCGCCGTCGTGGCGGATCGGCGACCACGCAGCGCCTCGATGCGGGTCGCCACCTCGAGAGCACGGTTCGAAATGCTCAGCGCCAGCTTCGGATCGGCGGTCTGGAAGCGCTTCGCCTTGAAGTGCAGGGCACTGGCCAGCATCTCCTGTCCCGGTAGCCAGGCAGGGTCCGCGGCTTCGAACCACTGGATGTCGCGTTCGTTCGACGTCGCGCTGGCCCCGCCGCGGAGCTCGTGGAACGCCACGAGATAGCGGTCGTGCAGCGTGCTCGGCTCCGGCAGCCCGGCAAGGTCGAGCGCCTGGTGCCCGCGGCCTCCGCGCATCGCAGCCGCGCGGTAGCGCTCGGCCAACGCTCGCGCCAAATCCGTGCCTTCGACCTCGGCGAGGGCTTCGAGGTCGTCGGCTGCGGCGGCCGGCTCGCCCTGGTCGAGCAGGAACGCTGCCCGCAGCACGCGCGCCGGCAGCGGTTCGGCGGCGTCGGCGACGGCCGCATCGAGCAGGGCCGAGATCGCCTTGCGCTCGGCGTCGTCGGTGAAGGCCCGGAAGGCCGGGTTCTCCAGACCCAGTCCGGGCGGCAAGCGCACGCTCGCGTCGAGGTAGCGAGCCACACGGGCGCGATCGGCGATGGCGCGCCACTCGTAGACGGTCCCGGCCAAGACGAGCAGCGCGACACCGGCCGCCGCCACGCGAGCACTCGGCGAACGCCGACCTCGACGCCAGGCGCGATCGAACAGCGACAGCGGCCGCGCCGTCACCGGCTGGTGGTTCAGGAACGCGCGCAGGTCGCGCTCGAACTCGGCCATGCTCGCGTAGCGCTCGCTCACGCGCCGCGCCATGGCGCGGTCGACGATGGCGTGCAGGTCGCGCGGTAGGCCGGGCCGCAGCTTGCCGACCGGGATCGGATCGCGTCGCTGGACGCTGGCGATGATGTGGGTGACGGTGCCGAGATACGGCGGCCGTCGGGTCAACATGTGGTAGAGCGTGGCGGCCAGACCGTAGATGTCGGCAGCCGGTGCCGCAGGAGCCTGATCGGTGATGACTTCCGGCGCGATGTAGCCGGGCGTGCCGAGCGCCGATTCGCCGCCCACGGTGAGGGTCGCGTGACGACTGCTCGCGGCCACTCCGAAGTCGAGCAGACGGGCGTGCCCGTCGTGGTCGATGAACACATTGGACGGCTTGACGTCTCGGTGCAGGATCCCGAGTCGATGCGCTTCGGCCAGGCCGCGGGCCAGCTCCGCAGTCCACCGCACGGCCTGCCGGAGCCAGGTCGCATCGAGGTCGCAACTGTCACCGAGCAGTTCGCCCACGAAGGCGACCTCGTCGAGCGCCGCCGGCCCCCCCTCCTTGCGGCGTTCGTACTCGTCCAGCAGGACCACCAGCGGCTGCCCGGTCAGGAGCTCCATCACCAGGAACGACACCCCGTCGGGGGTGCAGCCGCGGTCGTACACGGCCACGACGTTCGGGTGGTGCAGCGCCGCCAGGACCTCGGCTTCCCGCAGGAAGCGCTTCTCGGCGTCCGGCCCGCCGAAGAGTTCGGGACGCAGCACCTTGACCGCGACCGCCCGAGCGAGCTCGGTGTCGAAGGCGCGGTAGACGATGCCCATGGCGCCGGCGCCGAGCCGTTCGTCGAGGCGATAGCGGCCGGCGAGGACACGCCCCTGCAAGCCGTCGAAGCCCGACGCCCGGGCCGCGAAGCCGGCCAGCTTCGGGGCGCGAGCGAGCATCGCCGCGACGCGATCGATCAGCTCCGGGTGATCCCGGCACAGCTCCGCCAAGCGCGGCTCCTCACCACGCTCGCGCATGTCGAGGGCGCGCGAGACGTAGTCGACCAGGACGTCCTCGTCCAGTGCCCCGTCGCGCATCACTCGCTCGGCCTCGATTCGAGTTGGCCGAGGCGCAACAGCAACCGCGCTTGCGCCGCATGGAATGCTCGGCGCGCGGCGTCTTCCGAGCCGAAGCCCAGCAAGTCCGCGAGTTCTTTGAAGGTGCGCGCGCCGTTCAAGCGCTCGCGCAGCAGCAGCTGCTCGTGTTGGGGGAACGTGGCCAGTGCCCGCGTGTAGGCGCGCAGCTCGTCCTCCAGCTCGGCCGCCGCCAACGGGTCGACGCCGCGGGCCATCGCGTCCTCGTCGATCGGGTTGCCGACCCGACGCACGTCGCGCCGCATCGCCTGGTGGAAGCGCACGGCGTCGACCAGCCGGTTCTTCACCAGGGTGGCCAGGTAGTTCACGAAAGCGCCGTCGTGCACGCTGTGGAAGCCGTCGAGGTCGCGGATCACGCCGCAGAACACCTCCTGCACGACGTCGCCGGTGCTGAACATCGCCGTCAGCCACGGCCGCTTGCGCCGCAGGTCGGTGGCCAGCGAGGCGTGTACCAGCTCACGGACCTTGGGGTAGAGCTCCGCGATCAGGCGGTCGAGCGCCGCTCGATCTCCGGCCCGTGCGGCAGCCAGGACCTCGGCGAAGTCGGGGAAGAGCATCGTTCGACTCGGACCAGATCGCGCGTGCAGGGGCGCTGGCAGAGGAACGTAGCACTTCACGTCCCAAGCGGCGTCGCGAGGCGAAGCGATCGGCGCGGAAAACCAGCATTTTTGGCGCGCGCGCCGGCGTGGCGCCGCCGACCGGAAGGCCCGCAAACTGCCATGTCGCCGGGGCTTCGCTGCGGCCCGCGCACGCCTGCGAACTCCGCACCGCCATGATTCGGCGCGACCGCATCCGCGAGTCGCGACCGACTCAGACGGCGTGCCGCAGGCTGCGGGTCAGACAGATGGGCGCGCTCCGCAAACGCGCCAGAGCTCGGTAGTAGCGAGACTTGACCGTGCTCGCCAGGCCGGACGTCTGCCCCCCGATGTCCTCGAACGACCGAGCCTCGAAGACTTTCAGGCGCAGGATGGTGGCGTCGAGCGGTTCGAGCACACCGAGTGCCTGGTCGACGACCTCGGCGGTGTCCGCCTGTTCGCCGACCAAAGGACTCGGATCGACGAGTGCGTCGGGCAAGGCCTGCAGGCGGCGCACCGCCGAGCGGCGCAGGGCGTTGTGTACTCGAAGTTCGCAGAAGCGGTAGACCCACGTCAGCAGCCCGGCCTCGCCCCGGTAGGAGGTCAGGTTGCTCCATACGCCGACGAAGACGTCCTGCGCGATGTCCCGCAACGTGTGCTCGTCCAGCGCGCGCCCGCGACGGAGGCTGGCCGCGGCCACGAACGAGTCGATGCGACGCGTGCGCTCGAGGAACAACTCGACGGCCGCGGGATCGCGAGCCAGGACCCGGCGCACGAGTGCCAGATCGCGGTGGTGCCGGGGACGGGCCACCCGGCCACGACGGAGGTCGCAAGACCGGTGGGCGCGCGCGGGCTTCGGTTGCGGCGGGCAGGAGGTCGACAGAGATCGTTGAATCGAGGGCACGCTGCAAGTGGCGACGCCTCGATCGGCGAGCGGCGGGAAATCCGAACCGGCGTTCAGTGGTGGAGCTTGGCTCCGTCCGCTGCAAGGCTGGTGCGATGGCCGACGACCGCCCACGCGGGTCGGGCCGTGAGTCGTCGAGGATTCCAGGGCGCTCGAGTCGGGTCACCGCGTGACCCAAGACCCCGAGGCCGTGGAGTGGGCCTTCACCAATGACGGTTGGTGACGAGAGCGTCCCCTGACAAGCCGCGGTAGCGCCCGTTCTGCCGCCGCCGAGCGGTTGAGCTGCCCTGCGGCGCTCATTACCCTCGCGTGATGCGGCCCCTTCGGTACTCGATCAACGTCACTCTGGACGGATGCTGCGATCATCGGGCGATGCAGGCGGACGAGGAGCTGCACCGGCACGTGGTCGAGAACTTCGATCGGGCCGACGCCCTCCTCTTCGGCCGGGTGACCTACCAGATGATGGAGGCGGGATGGCGGTCGCCGGCGGGGGCCAGGCCGGATTGGACGGAGCCATTCGCCAGGAAGATCGACGCGGCAAGGAAGTACGTCGTCTCCAGCACCTTGGAACGGGTCGATTGGAACGCGGAGCTGGTGCGCGGAGATCTGGGCCAAGCCGTCCGAGCGCTGAAGCAGCAGCCTGGTAGGGGTTTGCTCACGGGAGGTGTGAAGCTGCCGTTGGCGTTGACCGAGCTGGGCTTGATCGACGAGTACGAGTTCGTCGTGCAACCCAGGCTGGTGGGCCACGGACCAGCCCTGTTCGCGGGTCTGTCCAAGTACGTGGACTTGAAACCCGTGGGCCAGGTGCAGCTGGGTTCCGGGGCCGTGGCGATGCGGTACGAGCCGCGAAGGTAGTACGAGCCGGCTGTTCGGATGCCGGTGCACGGTCGCGCATCCGACCACCAGGGAAGTCGCGAGAACGCGAGAGCTTCCCACGGACCCGCGTGTCGCCCCGCGCTGCCGGTCCGCGGCCCGCCACCTATACTCCGCGCATGCTGGCGCGCGCTCCCTTCCTCGGCACCCTGCTGGTGCAGGCCATGGCCGTGGCTCAGGCCCACCCGGACGCGCCGGTGGCGCTCGGCGCGCGGGTGGAAGACCTCTCGTTCCTCGACATCCGCGCGCAGCGGCGCCGGCTGTCGGACTTCGGCTCGCCCACCGCGCTCGTGCTGTTCTTCGTCAGCAAGGACTGTCCCATGGTCGGACGGATCCTGCCGGAAGTGGCTCGCCTGCACCGGGCGTATGCGCCGCGCGGCGTGCAGTTCTTGGCGGTCGACGTCGGCGCGGGTGACACCGTGCGCGACATGGGCACGCAGGTTCTGGAGTTCGAGCAACCCTATCCGTTCGCGCTCGACGCCGACTTCCGCTTCTTGCAGGCACTGGGCATCGAACGGACCACGACGGCGGTGGTCCTCGACGGCGAGCGACGCCTGCGCTACCGCGGTCGTGTCGACGACCGGGTGCGCTACAGCAAGGCCAGGGATTCATCCACGCGTGCCGACCTCGCGCTGGCGCTCGACGCCGTGCTCGCCGGCGGCGACGTCGAGGTGCCCGAGACCCCGGTGGAGGGCTGCCTGGTACGCGTGCCGACGACGCCGCCGGCGACCAATCGCTACACCTTCCACCGCGACGTCGAGCCGATCGTGCAGCGGCACTGCCAGGACTGCCATCACCGCGGCGGCGCCGGGCCGTTCCCCCTCCTGGACTACGACGACGTGCGCGACCACGGCGAGATGATCGGCGAGGTCGTCGCTCGGCAGCTCATGCCGCCGTGGCACGCCAGCGACGCGCACGGCGACTTCCGCAATCGGCGCGGCCTCGGCGTCGACGAGCGCTCCGTGCTCGACGATTGGCTGCGCTCGGGCATGGCCAAGGGCGACGTGGCCGACGCGCCGCCGACGCGCACCTTCGACGACGGGCCGTGGCGGATCGGAACCCCCGACCTCGTGCTCGAGCTGCCCGGCAGCGTCCGCCTGCCCGCCGACGGCGTCGTGCCCTACAAGTACCTCGTCTTCCCGCTGGTGGTGCAGGCGGAGACCTGGGTCGAGGCCGTCGAGATCCTGCCCAGCAACCGGCGCGTCCTGCACCACGCCAACCTCGCGTACTTCGAGCTGAAGAAGGGCTACTCACCCGACGGCTTCATCACCGGCTTCGTGCCCGGCGGCGATCCCCTCGTGCTCGATCCGGGCACGGCGATGCGGATCCCGGCGGGCTCGGTCCTGGGCTTGCAGGCCCACTACGTGACCACCGGCAAGAAGGAGTCGGACCGCATCCGCGTCGGTCTGCGCTTCCCCAAGACCAGAGTCACGCGACGCGCCGAGGTGCTGGTGGTGACCAATACGCGCTTCGCGATCCCGCCGGGCGCACCGGCGCACCGAGTGGCCGGGGCGCGCAAGGTCGTGGCCGACTCGACGGTGATCGGCATGTTCGCGCACATGCATCTGCGCGGCCGTGACATGACCTTCGTCGCGCATCGCCCGAACGCCGAGCCGGACACGCTGCTGATGATCCCGAACTACGACTTCGACTGGCAGTCCTCCTACCGTTGCCACGACGGCGCGGTGAGGCTGCCCGCGGGCACGCGCGTCGAGGTGATCGCCCACTTCGACAACAGCCGGCTCAACCCGTTCAATCCGGATGCGAGCGCGACCGTGCGCTTCGGGCAGCAGACGTTCGAAGAGATGATGTACGGCTTCGTGTTCTGCACGCGCGACGACGAGCGCCTCGACCTGAACGTCGATCCGACGTCCGGGCACATCGCCGGCGGCTGAAGCGACTACTGGGCGTACACGGCGGTGAGGTCGACCTGCGGCAGCATGCGGTAGAGCCGGCGGAACGCGGCGGCGGCGCGCAGTCCCTCGACGTCGCCCGGCAGCGCCTCGAAGGTCGAACGCGAACCGACGACGATCGCCTTGACGCGGGCGCGCGACAGGGCGACGTTGAGCCGGTTGGTGCTGAGGAAGAACGTGCCGCGCCGCTCGAGCGCGTCGGGATCGCCGACTGCCAGGGACAGGACGATGACTTCGCGCTCCTGCCCTTGGATGCGCTCGACGGTGTCGATGGTCACCGCCTCGGTGCCGGCCAGGCCCTTGCGTTGCAGGGCGCTGCGGATCACGCGCACCTGCGCGCGGAACGGGGCGATGACGGCGATCTCGGCCGGCGGCACGCCGTGGCGGCGCACCAGCTCCTCGAGCAGATCGGCCACGAGGTTGGCCTCCGCCAGCGAGCGCATGCCCGGCTGCAGATGATCGACGCGCGCCAGGATCACCGGATGCTCGGGATCGAGCACCGCGTCGAAGCGCCCGCCGGGCACGAAGGCCAGGCGCCGCGCGCCGACGCTCGGCTCCGGCCGCAGGATGCCGTCGTAGAACAGCGTGCTGACCACCGCGCAGACTCGCTCGTTCATGCGGTAGGTCACGTCGAGCACCGGGCACGGGTAGGTCCTGGTGAGGTGCTCGAAGATCGACGCCGCCGCCTCGGTGTCGGCGTGGCGGGCGCTGATCACCGGCGGCAGCTGTTTGTGGTCGCCGAAGAACATCCAGCGTTGCGCCAGGTTGAGCCCGGCGATGGCGTGCGGGATCGGCAGCTGGCCCGCTTCGTCGAACACCGTGAAGTGGAAGCGCTCGCCGTCGGGCAACCTGGCCAAGGCGAACGCGGTGCCACCCACCAGAGCGGCCTCCTTCGGCAGGTACTGAGCCCGCTTCGGCGACAGGATCCGAACGCCTTGTGCGGCGAGTTCCGGCTCGTCCCGATCCGACAGCTTGAACACCGGCAGCCGCGGCGACAGGCGGCGCACGGTCAGCAGGGCGTGGTCCACCGCCTTGTGCGTGAACGCCGACAGGGCGATGCGGCACTTGGCCCCGCACAACAAGGCCAGGATCTCGCCGAGCAGACGCGTCTTGCCGGTGCCGGGCGGCCCCTGCACGAGGCCGACGCCGTCGGTCCCCACCGCCTGCGCACCGGCTTCGACCTGGGCCGGGTTGAGGCCGCGCTCCGCCAGCCGCACCCGCGCACGGGCGATGCGCTCCGCGTCGGCCGCAGGTGGCAGCCTGCCCTCGAGCAACGCGCGCACGCGCGGGTCGGCGAACCCGGCCCGGACGACATCGCGCAGGCGGCCGCGCGCGCCGATGGCGCGGCGGTCGACGCAGTAGACGCCGCCTTCGTCGACCCGAGACGACGGGTCGCCGTAGCGGTCGCGCTCCAGCGACAGCAGCCGGGTGCGGTCGTCGTAGCCGCCGTACACCCACGCCGACCCGAAGGCCAGGTTGCGGCCGTCGCTCAGCGTCACCGCGTCGCCCTGCCGGAACTTGCTGAGGTTCTCCTCGACCTGCAGCACCAGCCGCTCGGCCGAGGTCTGGCCCGGCACGACGCGCGCTGCGGCGATGCACTCACCCTCGAGCACGCGCTGGTCGACCGGCATCGCCCGCAGGTCATGGTGCTGCCGGCGCTCGTCGTGCTCTTCGAGCAGCAGGAACCGAAGCAGGCGTTGCTCGAAGTCCATCTCGACCGGCGCGCTCACCCTACATGCGAACCTGCACGTCGAGCGCGAGGGTCGCCTTGTCCTTCCTGCCGAGCATCAGACGTACCAGGTCGGGCGCCCCGTCCGGCGCCTCCTGCCCGCTCATGCCGATCATGTCGCCGATCTTGGCACTCATGACGAGGACGGCGCCGTTCGCCAGCGGCGCCCGTTCGAGCTTGCCGTCGCGCACCTGCTGCACCATCGCCTCGAACGCCTTCGGTCCGCCGTTGACCACCGAGATCAGCATGTCGCCGACCACGGCCGCTCGGCCGTCCATCTTGCCGTCGGCGAGGAGCGGGCTGTCGACGCCGAGATCGGCACGGGTGCGCACGACGTCCAGATCGCCGACCTTCTCTTGCTCGACCCGCACGTCCGCGTCGGGCATCGAAGCCATGTAGACGCGTTGCAACTCCGCCCAATCGCCGCTGGTGAGCAGCTTGTGCATGGCGTCCGCATCCGAAGCGCCCACGACCATGCGAATGGCGTCGGGGACCAGCACCATCGCCATCGTGCCATCGCTGGCCGCGATCTGCGCATCGAGCAGCTTCTGGACTCTCGGCTGCTGGTCCTTGCCCTCCCCGGCGGTCATCAGGCCGGTGAGGGCGCCAGCGACGCGCGCGAGCGCCTTCGGTGCCAGATCGACAGCCACCGCCGTCGCACCCTCGCCCAGACGCGGCGCGCCTTTGCCCGACGCCGCCACGTCCTGCGCGAACGCCTCCAGATCGCCCTTGGCCACCGGCACGAACTCGGCGTGCGCGTCCCAACCCTTGGCCTCGTCGCCGTCGACGCGCAGGGTCATGGTCTCGACCTGCTTGGGGAAGGCGAACATGGCGTCCATCATCTTGGCCATGTCCACGGGCGTGGCCGGCGACGAGGCCGCGGCCATGCTGGCCACCATCTTGGCTGTCCTCAGCGCCTGGTCGACCTGGTCGGCGAACATCTCCATCAGGACCCTCGGCCGCGCCTCGACCTCGACCAGCGCCACGACGCCATTGCCCTTGGCGACCTCGATCTCGCCCTCGCTCGACATGGTCAGGAGGTAGTGCTCGCCGGCGCTGATCTCGGGCACGTCCTGCCCGCTCGACCTGGTCAATCTCTCAGCCAGGTCGATCCTGGAGGTCTTGACCACCAAGGGCGCGACCTTGGTCGACGGTTCGAGGGTGGCCGTTTCCTGCGCCGGCATCGCCGCGAGGAGGGACGGGATGGAGAGAAAGAGGAGGAGAGTGGATCGCATGCGGCTCGAGCCTTGCTGAACGTCCCGGCTGGGCAGGCATCGTAGAGCGCACGGCGCCGGTTTTCCCAGACGTGGCTCTCGCTCGGGAATCTCGGCATCCGTGAGGCTGGCGCGTCGTCGCCGACGTCCGCTTCGCTTCGGCTTGCGACGATCGCCCGACGTGGCGACCCTCTGCCGCTCAGACCCCGCCCATGTCGACGCTGGCGCACCCGGGCGACTCTGCTTGCGGAGCAGCAGCGGCGGCGGGCAACAGGTGGCGCGCCACCAGCGCCTCGAGGTCGTCGAGGTCTTGCTCCATCTTGGCCAGCAGACGCTCGCGTCCGTCCGCCATCTCGACCCAGAGCGGCGCGGCCTCGGCCTCCCCGGCTCGGTCGGGGTCGCGCTGCAAACCGGCGCCGACAGCGTCGCGCAGGCCGAACACGGCCCGCGGGAAGGCCACGACTCCACGCAGCCGGCGCGACACGTCCACCAAGCGGCCGTGCAGGTCGACGTCGCCCAAGTGGGCGTGCGAAGCGAGGCGGAACCAACTCGGCAACGCGCCGCCCCAGTGCAGGAGGGATGCACTCGCCGGCACGGCCGCCACCACCTCCTGGAACGCGTCCCACGCCTGCGCCGGAGTCGCGGGAACGCGCACGACTCGGCGCGCGCGCCCGGACTGGCACCAGCTCGCGCCGACGCACAGCAGCCGTTCGGCGAAGGTGTCGACGAGGACGTGGACGCATGCGGCCGACGACTCGATGCGCGCGGTCTCGGCCGCGTCCGGCACGGGCAGCACCTCGCCGGCCGCGAAGGCGCGCGCACTCAGCTGCAGGCGTCGCACCAGCGCGCTCTCGAGGTGCGCACGTCGACACAGGCGCTCGACGCCGGCGCTGGCCAGGTCGGACACGCGCCTCACCCCGACCGCCGCCAGCGCGCTGCGCAGTCCGCGCGTCATGCCGTCGAGCAGTGACAGATCCTCGCTCGCCACCAGCGTCGCCGCGCACGCCGTCGACCAGTGGCACCGCCCGCACGACGACGACAGGAACGGTCGCTCGATGTCGGCCTTGCCGCGAGCCAACGCGACCAGGCGGTCGAGCACGTCGTCGAGCACAGGGTCGAGCTCGGCCAGCGGCAGGCGCTGCTCGCGGCCGTCCTTCAGCCACAGGAAGCCGTAGCTCGGCGGGCGATCCTGAACACGCGCCAGCAGGCGACCGTAGAACGCTACCTGCAGCGCTTGGTCGGCGCGCGCCATGCTCGACGACTTGACGTCGCCGACGACGTAGTGGAAGTCGCCGAGCGCGGACGCACCTGCTTCTTTGCGCAGCAGGTCCGGGACGCCGAGCCAGTCGCCGTCGAGCAGCACCGCCTGCATGACGCCCGCCACCCCTTCTTGCAGGAAGCTCTGAGTCTGCCGCGCCCCCTCGTCCCACTCGCCGCGCTCGAACCCCGGCTCCGCGTAGCCGAGGTCGGCCGTGCGCATCGCCTCCAGCTCGCGCCCGCGCTGGCGGACCAGCTCTTCGGCAGCGGTGAGCGGCCGGCGCTTGCTGCGATCCTCGTGCAGGTCGAGCTCCGCGGCGCGCGGACAGGCCGCGTAGGTGTAGACCGTGGTACCCGTGATCCGCCGCACTCCGCCTTTCTAGCGACCCACCGACCCCGGTTCCACGAAGCACCAGCCGGCCGCGCCGCCCGCCCGCATGCCGCCGCGCCAAGACCCTCTGCACGAGCTTGCAAGCCGGACGCGCCCGGCGGCGTTGCTATCCTCGACTCCTGCCGGATTCCTCCCCCGTCGCACGCACATGGCCCTCGACTCGCACTCACCTCTCCACCGTCGCGACCTCTTGAAGCTTTCAGCGCTCGGCTCCGCGACGTTCTTCACCCACACCGAGTCCGCCCGACTCCTCGCCCCCGCCCGGCGGCGCCCGAACGAGCGCTTGCGCCTCGCCGTCGTCGGCTGCGGTGGCATGGGCAAGAGCGACCTCGATGGCTGTATGGGCGAGGAGATCGTCGCCCTGTGCGACGTCGACACCAAGATGGCGGAGGCGGCGCGGGCCCAGTGCAAGGAGGCGCGCTTCTACGCCGATTGGCGCGATCTGCTCGAGGCCGAGGCCGACCTCGACGGGGTGGTCGTCTCCACCCCCGACCACAGCCACGCGCCGATCGCCGCCGCCGCCATGCGACGCAAGCTGGCGGTACGGGTGCAGAAGCCGCTGACGCACACCGTCGCCGAGGCGCGGCTGCTGGCGAGCCTCGAGCGTGAGATGGGAGTCGTCACGCAGATGGGCAACCAGGGCACCGCCATGGACGGTTTCCGCGAAGGCACCGAGGTGCTCCGCTCGGGAGCCATCGGCGACGTCCACACGGTGCACGTCTGGACCAACCGGCCGATCTGGAAGCAGGGCCAGCCACGCCCCGACGGCGCCGAGATCATCCCCGAGAACCTGCGCTGGGATCTCTTCCTCGGTCCCGCCCCGTATCGCCCGTTCCACAGCGGCTACCACCCGTTCCACTGGCGCGGCTTCTGGGACTTCGGCACCGGCGCTCTCGGCGACATGGCATGCCACCTGATGAACCTGGCGTTCTCGGGCCTCGAACTCGGAGCACCCGACAGCGTGCGAGTCGAAGCACAAGACGCGAAGAACGACGAAACGGCGCCCACCAAGTCGATCCTGCGCTACGCCTTCCCTGCGCGCGGCAAGTGGGGCCCGGTCGAACTGGTGTGGTACGACGGCGGCCACCGTCCGCCGCAGGCCCTGCTGCCGGCCGACACGAAGTGGAGCGCTGGCGGCTCCATCTTCGTGGGCAGCGAAGGCGTGATGTACGTCGACGACGACTACGGTGCCCGCTACCGCCTGCTCCCCGACGACAAGTTCGGCGCCTACCGTCCGCCGACACCCTTCCTGCCTCGCGTCCCCATGGTGATGGGCGCCGACGGCAAGCCTCGTCCGAGCTGGCAGATCACCGCCGAGTGGCTGGCCGCCATCCGCGGCGAGGGACAGACGTCGTCGGGCTTCGCGCGCTACGCCGGCCCGTTCACCGAAGCCGTGCTGCTGGGCAACGTGGCACTCCGCGCCGGCGGCGAGCTCCGATGGGACGCCGGCGCGATGCGCGTGAAGGACCGCCCCGAGGCCGACCAGCTGCTCGACAAGCGCTACGCCCGCGGGTTCTCGGTGCGCGGCACGCAAGTCGTCCGCTGAGATGAGAGCCCGTACGCTCGTTTCTCTCACAGACCCATCCGAGTACGGCCCACGACCTGTCGCGTCACTCGTGGCGTAGGGCGCGCACCAGCCGTCCGGCCGCCGGCCCGGGCCGCGTGCCGAACAGCGCGCGCACGAGAGCGGTCGGGCGGCGCGCCGCTTCGCGCAGGCGCTCGACCCCGTCGCGCACGATCTGACGGTGATCGAACGCGAGCCGCGGTAGGGCGGCCACCGGATGCCACGCCACCTCGCCGGCATCGTCGCCAGCGCGCGGGCGCAGACGATCGGCGTCGCCGGCGGCCAGGTAGACCACGGAGATCGTGCGTCCCCGCGGGTCACGCCCGACTTTGCCGTAGGTGCCGAGCGGCATCAGACGCGCGACCTTGATCGAGGTCTCTTCGCGCAGCTCCCGGCGTGCGGCGTCGGCGAGTTCCTCGTCCATGTCGAGGAACCCACCGGGCAGCGCCCAGGTGCCGGCGAACGGAGCCCTGGCACGCTGGATGAGGAGGACGCGCAGCCCGGCAGCGGCCGTCGCCGCGGGGGCGAAGAGCGCGACGTCGACGGTCACCATCGGGCGCGGGTATTCGTAGCGGAACGGCACGACAGGAGTCTGCGCGCGCGTGCAGACGAAGCAAGTGGCCGCGTTCGCCCGAGTCATCGTGCCGCCAAGGTGCACGCGCGCCGACGCCATGCAACGACAGACGCCCGAACTCAGGCGGCACAGTCCAGGCGCGCTTTCAGGCAACCAGCGTTCAGCTGGCTCCATCCGCTGCACGGGCGGAGCGATGGCCGACGACCTCGTCGTCCGGCCGTCGCAGTTCAGCGCGGGACCGTCAACTCGACTGTCGTCTTGCCCTCGGCCTCGGGCACGAACGACGTGGTCTCGCTGCGCCGTCCTCCCGCCTCGGCGAACACCGTCCACGGCAGCACCGACACGCTCTCCCAAGCCGCACACCCCGACACGTCGGTTCGGCGCTCGACGTCGTCGCGACGCAACCCGTCGGGCGCAGCCTCGCGCAGCACGACGCGGGCACCGAGCACGGGACGCCCGCGGCCGTCGTGGACCCGCACATCGACCGCACCCGGACGCACGAGACGCAGCAGCCGCTCGCCGTCGACGCCGGCGACGAAAGGCGCGGCCCGACAGCGCCCGTAGTCCGTGCCGCGGACCTCCACCGCGTAGGTCGCTCCGCGCTCGAGCCCCTCGATCCAGAGCTGACCGTCCCGCACCTCGACTTGGTGCGCCGTCCCGGGCAGCCAAACGGCGTCACGCCGCTTGCAGACCACGACCCGCGCCGATCGGGGCGGAGGCTCCCCGTCGGTCTGCAGGAGTAGGCGCAGCGACGCTCCGCGCAGGGCGTCGCGGTCGAACGCGAAGTCTTGCAGGGAGGGCTCGACGTCGGACCGGATCGCGCGCGCGTAGGGCCGCGCCGGATCGGGAGTGCACTGCAACGCGTAGCGCCGGCGGGGAATCAGACCCTCGATGCGATAGGCGCCGCCGGCGTCGGTCTCGGCGCTGATCGCGTCACCGAGGAACGCGCGCGACGAGCCGGGCGGACCGTCCGCAGCCTGCGGCTGCGCGGTGATGCGGGCCCCGGCGACGGGAAGGCCGTCTTGCCAGCGCACGGTGCCGCGTATCACCCCGCGGTCGCTCAAGTCCAGACGCACGTGCAACGGCGGCGCGCCGGTCGCCACGTGCACGGGCGTCATCGGGCCCGGAGCCCACTCGTCGTGCTTGGCCATGGCCAGATAGTCGCCCGCACTCGGCAGCAGCACGCAGAAGGACCCGTCCTCGCCGGTCGTGACCTCGGCCGAGAACGGCCGCACGCGGGGATCCGCCGACGGATCTCGGTCGGTGCGCTCGACGTGCACGGCGGCACCGGCGCAGACGGCACCGCGCGGATCGCGCACCGCGCCGGTCAGGGTCACCGCGCCGAGCATGCGGAGACGCACCTCGACGGAGCTGCCCGGCGCTGCCTCGATGCGCGACGTCTCGGACGACGCATCGCCCTTGCGTGCCGCCAACTCATGCCACCCCGAGGTCTGGCCTCGCGCCCCGACGACCTGGTCGGCGTCGTGGTGCCCGTCGTGCCAACCCGCGGCGTCGAGGCTCAGCTCGAAGCGACCGTCGGCCCCGGTCGTGGCGGTGCAGCGCCGGGCCTGCGGCCACGAGTCGGACGGGCTGGACTCGACCTCGGCGCCGGCCAACGGCTGCCCCGCCGCGTCGACGACGACGCCGCGGACGGCGCAGAGGTCGACCACTTCGAGCACGACCTGCACACCCGACGCCGGCACTTCGAATCGGATCAAACCCGACGAGGCGCGCGCCGTGGTGGCCAGCAACGTGAGGGTACCCGTCGCGGGTACGCGACACGTGCCGTCGCGTCCGGTCCTGCCGACCTCCTGCAGGCGCTTGCGCCGGGAAGACACGCTCCGGTCCAGAAACGCGACGAGCGACGCCACCGACGATTCGCGGTCGGACCCATGCGCCAGGCTCGCGAGCAAGAGGGCCTCGCCAGCTTCACTTCTCGGTGATGCCGGCGACCGCCCTCGCGATCGCGACTCTGCCAAGTCGAGAGTCAGACGATCGGCCCTCGTGACGGCGTCGACCCCCTGCGGGTCGATCGCGAACCACGGACTCGCGTCGTGGCGATCGCCGCCACCGGCGTCGCCCGGGGCCAAGGATGCGAAGACGAGGGCGCGCGCGGCGTCGACCTGCATCGAGAAGGCTGCCTTCGCCGGCGCGAACCCGAGGCTTGCCACATCGACCTCCGTCGTCGCCTCCTCCACCTCGCGCCACACACGGGCGCCGACCACGCGGCGCCCGGCTCGGTCGAGGACCAGCACCACCACTTCGCCGGCCGCGGCCGACGGCAGGGAGCCGGTGTCCTCAACCAGTTCCTCGCCGGGCTCCTCGGTCGCCACGGCGGTGCGGGTCACCGGAGTCGGTTCGGCCACCGGCTCCGGCACCTCCGCGCTCAGACCACCGCGTGCGCTCGACGGCGTCACCAGCGGCGCGACCATCGCCCCATGGCCGTCGCCGGCGTCCGTCGCCGACCAGTACGCAAACGTGGCGAGCGAGGCGACCAACGCGAGCGCCACGCCCGCGGCACACATCTTCTTCACTCCCATTCCGACCAGACCTCCTGAGCCTCCGGTCGCGACGGTGCTCGTCACCGCCGCCGGCCGCAGCACGACGAATCCCAACGAAGACGCCCACCCGCCGCGCGGGCCGAGCGCGGTCTCGAGACGTCCGCGCAGCGTGTGCAGCCCGCGCGCGAGGCGCGTGCGCACGGTCGCCACCGGGCAGCCGGCCGCCCGCGCGATCGCGGTCGGACCGTGCCCTTCGAAGAAGCGCAGTAGGACGGTCGAGCGATAGGGCTCGTCGAGTGACAACACCGCTTCGACCACGCGGTGATGTGCTTCGACGCGCGCCACGACGTCGCTGGTCGCAGGCAAGGCCTCCGGACGCGCCGCCAGACGCTCGCACCGCTCGCCGAGGCGCGCGCGTCGACCTCGACGTGCCGTCACGTGCCGCGCGACCGCGGTCAGCCATGCGCGCATCGAGCGCGTCTGGGTCGGCGCGCGGGTCAGCGCCAGGATCCTTACCTCTTGGACGACGTCGTCGACGTCGTGCCCGTCCCGGGCGAGGCCGGCCACCAGCTGATGCAACCACGACGTCTCGCGCAGCAGCACCTCGGCGCACGCCGCGGTCCTCGGCGCGGCGGCGTGTCGATGGAGAGCGTCGGAGAGGGACATCGCCATGCTTGAGACCCGAGGCCGGCGAATCGACTCACGGTTTCTCGCCGCGTCAAGGGCCGCCCCCCGACCGGCCGCCCAAACCCAGCAACGCAGCCCGACAGCGTGCGCGAGCGTCCACTCGCGCTATCATCGCCGGGTCCTGCCGACGCCATCGCCGCCTTGCCAAGCCCCTGCGCCGCCACCGACCGATTCCTGCCCATCTCGCGCGCCGAGATCGAGGCGCGCGGCTGGACGCAGCCCGACGTCGTGTTCGTGTCCGGAGACGCCTACGTCGACCACCCGTCGTTCGCCGCCGCCGTGCTCGGCCGCGTGCTCGAGGCGCACGGCTTCAAGGTGGCCATCCTGCCGCAGCCCGATTGGAAGAGCGCCGATGCGTGGCGGGCCCTGGGTCGCCCGCGCCTCTTCTACGCGGTGAGCGCCGGCAACATGGACTCGATGATCAACCACTACACGGCGAACAAGAAGCGTCGCAACGACGACGCCTACTCGCCGGGGGGTCGCATCGGCCTACGACCCGACCGCGCCACCAACGTGTACGCGCAGCGCTGCCGCGAGGCGTTCCCCGACGTGCCGGTGGTGGTCGGCGGCGTCGAGGCATCGCTGCGCCGTGTCGCCCACTTCGACTACTGGTCCGAGACGGTCCGGACGAGCATCCTCGTGTCCAGCAAGGCCGACCTGCTTGGCTTCGGCATGGGCGAGGCGACCATCGTGGCGATCGCCCGACGTCTGGCGGCGGGCGAAGACGTGACGCGCCTGCGCGACCTGCGCGGGATCGCCTACCTCATGGGCAGGAGCGAGTCCCTGCCGGCCCACACCTTCGCCGGGCCGGGCACGGCTTGCGACGACTCCACCGTCGAGCTGCCGAGCTTCGAGACGGTGCGCACCGACCCGGTGGCGTTCGCGACCATGACGCGCCAGGTACACCACGAGACCAACCCACTCAACGCCCGTCGGTTGGTGCAGCGGCACGGCGACCGCACGGTGGTGGTGAACCCGCCGGCGCTGCGCCTCGACGTGGGCGGCATGGACGCGATCTACGACCTGCCCTACACGCGCCGGCCGCACCCGAGCTACACGGAGCCGGTGCCGGCGCACCAGATGATCAAGGACTCGGTGACGATCATGCGTGGCTGCTTCGGCGGCTGCACCTTCTGCTCGATCACCATGCACCAAGGGCGCGCCATCCAGAGCCGCAGCGAGGACTCGATCGTGCGCGAGCTGCAGGCGTTGGCGCAGCAGCCGGACTTCAAGGGGCACGTCAGCGACGTCGGCGGACCGACCGCCAACATGTACCGCATGCAGTGCACCCGGCCGGAGATCGAGGCGCGCTGCCGGCGCCTGTCGTGCGTGCACCCGACCATCTGCAAGCTGCTCGGCACCGACCACGCGCCGACCATCGCGCTGTTGCGGCAGGCGCGCGCCGTGCCCGGCGTCGAGTCGGTGCGCGTCGCCTCGGGCATCCGCATGGACCTGGCAGCGCGCAGCGACGCCTACCTCGACGAGTTGGCACGCCACCACGTCGGCGGGCAGCTCAAGGTGGCGCCCGAGCACGTCGCCGAGAACGTGCTCGACAAGATGAAGAAGCCCGGTGCGGCTTCGTTCCTGGCCTTCGCCGAGCGCTTCCAAGCGGCCAGCGGCCGCGCCGGCAAGCAGCAGTACCTGGTGCCCTACTTCATCGCCAGCCATCCCGGCAGCGGTGTGCACGAGATGATCGAGCTGGCCGAGTTCCTCAAGGCGCACGGCTACCGCCCGCAGCAGGTGCAGGACTTCATCCCGGCGCCGATGGACATCGCCACGTGCATGTACCACACCGGCCTCGACCCGATGACCATGCAGCCGGTCGCGACGGTGAAGAAGCTGCGCGACCGCCTCGTGCAGCGCGCGCTGATGCAGTTCTTCAAGCCCGAGAACTGGTTCGTCGTGCACGCTGCCCTGCTCGACGCCGCTCGCCAGGACCTGATCGGCGACGGGCCTCGGTGCCTGATCCCGAGCCGGCCGCCGAAGGCGGCGCTGGACGCGCGGCGACGCCAGGCCGACGACCCCACCTTCGTGCACGCCCCGGAGGCGGGAACGAGTGCGTACCGGCGCGGCGCGCGCAGCCGCGGGAAAACCCGGCGCGACTGAGCCCGCTCGCGGCCCGTATCGTGAGCGCGGGATGAGCCTCGCCGAGAATCGTCCGGGTCGACGGGAGCCGCGCCGACCATGAGCCCCGACGAACGAGTGCGCATGGCGAGGTTGGCGGAGCTGTTCCGGACCGCGCGCGCCCTCGATCCGGCTGCCCAGCGCGCCTACCTGGCATCGCGCACGGGCGCCGACGCCGCGTTGGTCACGGAGCTCGCGCGGCTGCTCGCCGAGGATGTGCCGACGCAGGCGGCAGACGACCTCCTGCCCGCCTGTGGCGACTTCACCGTCGGCGATCGAGTCGGCTCGTTCGTGATCGTGGCCCCGGTGGGCGAAGGTGGCATGGGCTCGGTGTTCCTGGCCGAGCAACGCCAGCCGGTACGCCGTCAGGTCGCGCTCAAGGTGATCAAGCCGGGCATGGACTCCAAGGCGGTGCTGGCACGCTTCGCCGTCGAACGACAGGCGCTGGCCCTGATGGACCACCCCACCATCGCCAAGGTGTTCGAAGCCGGCGCGACCGCGAACGGCCGCCCCTACTTCGCGATGGAGTACGTGCAGGGTGCTCCGATCACCAGATTCTGCGACCAGCAGCGACTGCCGCTCGACGATCGGCTGCGCCTGTTCGGCCAGGTGTGCGGTGGCGTGCAGCACGCCCATGCCAAGGGTGTGATCCACCGCGATCTCACGCCGAACAACCTGCTGGTGGCCCTCGTCGACGGCCAACCACGGGCCAAGATCATCGACTTCGGGCTCGCTCGCGCCATCGATCGCCCGCTCGCCGCGCGCACCCTGTGCACCGAACAGGGCGCGATCCTCGGCACGCCGGAGTACATGTCGCCCGAGCAAGCCGGCATCGAGGGCGGCGACGTCGATATCCGCAGCGACGTGTACACGCTGGGAGTCGTGCTCTACGAGCTCCTCACGGGCAAACGGCCGTTCGAGTCCGGCGAGCTGCGAGGTGGGGGCTACGACGCGATGTGCCGGACGATCCGCGAGAAGCCACCCCCGCGACCCAGCACCAAGATCACCACGGTGCCTGCCGAGACCACGGCCGCGGCCGAACTACGCGGCACCACCGCCGACGCCCTGGTGCGGCGCCTGCGCGGCGACCTCGACTGGGTCGTGCTGCGATGTCTCGAGAAGGACCCGGCCCGGCGTTACGCAACCGTGCACGAGCTGGCCGCCGACATCCAGGCCCACCTCGAGCGTCGGCCGGTGCAGGCGCACGCGCCGACGACGACCTACCGCCTGACCAAGTTCGTGCAGCGCAACCGGCTGTTGGTGATCGGCGTGGCGACGCTCCTGCTGGTTCTCGTCGGCGGCATCGTCGGCACGTCGGTCGGCTTGGCGCGAGCTTCGACCAACTTGCAGCTGGCCGAACAGCGGGCGAGCGATCTGGAGACCATCGCCAAGTTCCAGGAGAGCCGGTTGCGCGACGTCGACACCGCCAAGATGGCGGTGGACCTGCGCCGTGGACTGCTCGACGAGGCGCGACGCGGCATGCAGACGCGCGGGATCGCGCCGGCCACGATCGAGCAGCGGACCCAGGAGCTCGCCGAAGCCACCGACGGCGTGAACTTCACCGATCTCGGCCTGCAGGTGCTCGGCGACCACGTCTTCGGCCGAGCCCTGCGAGCCATCGACGGCGAGCTGGAAGCACAGCCGCTGATCCGCGCGCGCCTCCTGCAGGCCACGGCCACGACCATGGCCAAGCTCGGCCTGCTCGAGGCGGCCACGGCGCCGCAGGAGAAGGCGCTTGCGATACGGCGCCAGGAGCTCGGCGACGACGCCCGCGACACCCTGGAGTCGATCGGCCGCACCGGCCTGCTGCTGCAGGCCCGCGGCCGCTTGCCGGAGGCCGAGGCGCATCTACGCGACGCCCTGGCGCGCTCGCAGCGTGTGCTCGGCCCTGACGACCGCGACACTCTGAACGCCACGGAGAACGTCGCCGTGCTGGAGGAGGCTCTCGGTCACCTGGACCTGGCCGAAGACGGCCACCGTCGAGCGCTGGCAAGCCTGCGCCTGCTGTTCGGCGACGACGATCCGGACACGCTCAGCACGATGAACAACCTGGCCGCCCTGCTCAAGGACCGCGGCGCGTACGACGAAGCCGAGGAACTCGACCGCACCGCGCTCGCGAGCCAACGCCGCGTGCGCGGCGATCACGACGTCGACACCCTCGTCACCCTCAACAATCTCGGCATGCTGCTCGACACCCGCAACGAGGATGCGGAAGCCGAGGCGTGCGTGCGCCAGGCGCTGGCCGGATTCCGCCTGGCGCTGGGCAACGATCATCCCCTCACCCTGAACACCCTCGGCAACCTCGGCGTGCTCCTGCAGCGGCGGGGGCACATGGAGGAGGCCGAAAAGCTGCTACGCGAAGCGCTCGACGGGTGCAGGTCCGCCCTGGGCGAGGGCCATGCCGACACCCTCGCCCAACTCGCGAATCTGGGGGTCTTGCTCGAAGCCCGCGGCAAGCTGGACGAAGCCGAAGCGTGCTTGCGTCAGGAGCTGGATGGGGTCCGACGCGCGCGCGGCGATGACCATCCGGAGACGTTCACCTCCATGCACAACCTCGGCACCTTGCTGCAGGTGCGCGGCCGCCTCGACGAAGCCGAGTCGCTGCTGCGTCAAGCTCTGGCCGGCCGACGCCGCCACTTCGACGAGCGACACATGAGCGTCCTGATCACCCTGGGCAGCCTGGGGTCGGTGCAGCTCTACCAGCGCAAGTTCGAGGACGCCGAAGCGAGCTTCCGCACGGCCCTCGCTGGCCTGATCGCGGTGTTCGGTGAAGACCACGACCGCACTGCGATGGCGCACGGCAACCTCGGCGTGGTTCTGCGGTATCGCGGCCAACTCGACGAGGCAGAAACGCACCTGCGCAAGGCGGTCGCCGTCCTGCGCGAGCGGCAAGGCGACGACGGCCCCAACACGTTGGCCTCGATCCACGAACTCGGCGGCGTCCTGCGCGCGAAGGGTCGCCTGCGCGAGGCGCTGGCCTGCGTGCGCGAGGCGCTGGTGGGCTTCGAGGCCCGACTCGGAGAGGCTCAGCCGCAGACCGTGGCCGCCGCTCGCCACGCGGCGCTGCTCTTGCAGCGCGTCGCGGACGATGACGTGGCCGCCGGCGAGCACGCGCGCGCGCGAGACGAGCTGCTCGAGGCCCACGCCCTCGCGGTCCGCGCCTGGGGCGCGGAGCACGAGCAGACCGCCATCGTGGTCGAGCGAATCACCGCCATGTTCGACGCTTGGCACGCCGCCGACCCCGAGGCCGGCCACGACAGGGAAGCCGAGAGCTGGCGCGCCAGGCGCCGGTGACCGAACGGCGAAAGGCGCGTCGCGTTTTTTCGCAGCTCGTCCGGCCACTCCGAGCAGCCCCCGTCGCATGACCGAGTGAGCGTTGGTCGCGGCCGTGTGAACGGCACGAGCGGGTCGCAGGCGGCCCACCACGGCCGTGGACCACGCCGTCACGAAACAACACGAAGGGAACCAAGATCATGCAACCTCCACACATCCACCCGACCTTCTCGCGGTGCGGCTCGCTTCTGGCACTGTTGCTGGCGCCGGCGGCCCTGGCGCAGGGCGGCGCGGTGGTCTTCTCGGACGACCAGCTGCAGGCGGCCGACTGGACCGTCGTCCGCAGCATCACCGGCGCCGGGGGCACCATCTCCGTCGTCGATCATGGCACGGGCGGCAACCCAGGCGCCTACCGCGAAGTGGTGCACGTGCACAACGGCTCCACCACCTCCAACCCATCGCAGCTGTGGGGCTTCCACTTCCGCAACGGCGCCGTGTACGACCCGGCCGCGCACGGACGACTGGGGCAAGTGGACTTTCGGATCGACTCGCGCCTGTTCGCCGTGATCGGCCTCGACGGCTTCGCCATCGGACCGGCCATCTTGCAGAACGGACGCGTGTACGCCGCGCGCACGGCCATCACCCCCGAGCCTTCGTGGACGGTGAAGTCGGCCACCGGCCTGACCGAGTCCAGCTTCCGCTACTGGGACTCGAGCGTGGGCAACTGGGGCACGGGGAGCCCCGACTTCAGCCCGATCGGTGCTCCGATGCAGGTCGGCTTCTTCGCCGCGACCACGCACACCACGGCGGGGAGCCAGCTGCGCAACGTGGGCCTCGACAACTGGCGCCTGGTGTTGACCCCGAGCCAGGGCACGTTCACCACCATCGAGGTCGGCTGCGGGCAGAACGGCGTGCCGCGGATCGCGCCGGCTCCCGGCATGGTGCCGCGAACCAACCAACTGTTCCGGGTCGAGATCTCGGGTATCCCACCCAGCCTGCCGACGAGCAACGTGCTGATGATGGCCGGCTTCCTGCGCTACCAGCCGCCGGTCGACCTCTCGTTCCTGGGCATGACCCGGTGCTTGCTGGCCACACGGCCCGACTATCAGGGGCCGTGCGGCGGCTCCGCCAGCGGCGCGTTCTGGCAGGCGATCATGACGGCACCGCCCGGCGCGACCTTCTACCTCCAGGCCGCGGTCCTCGACCCGGCCGCGAACCCGGCGGGTCTCGCGCTGAGCAACACGGCCGAGGTGATCATCGGGCCCTGACCGTGAAGGACCCGCGGTCGCAAGGGCGACCGCCAGCAACACCGAGCAAGGAAGCCGGCGCCGCCGGTTTCCTCGGGAGGGCCGCCTGAACCCGCCCGCCCATCAGGTGACCCTGCAAGCCGCGGCCGCGATACGGTGGTGGCGCGGCGACCGGCCAAGGACAGAGCAAGTGGACACGGACCCGACATTCGATGACGGCACGATCGGGCAGACCCTGCGCAATCGTGCCGGCGACGACCCAGCGGTGGCCGCCGAGATCCTACCCGCGGTCTACGAGGCCTTGCGCCGGTTGGCCCACCGGCGCCTGGCGCGAGAGCCGGTCGGGCACAGCGTCGTCGCCACCGAGTTGGTACACGAGGCGTATGCACGCCTGACCAAGGGCGAGCCGATCGCATGGCAGAACCGTCGCCACTTCTTCGGCGCGGCGGCCGAAGCCATGCGGCGGATCGTCGTCGAGCGAGCACGATCGCGGCGGTCCGAGAAGCGCGGCGGCCGCCACGCGCGGCAAGAGCCGAGCGAGTCGTGCATCGTCGGCGCGGATCCCGGCCTGTGCGAGTCGAGCCAGATCGTGGCGCTGGACGCGGCGTTGGCCAAGCTTCGCGCCCTCGACGAGCGCAAGGCCGAGATCGTCATGCTGCGCTACTTCTCCGGTCTGACGATCGAGGAGACGGCGCAAGCGTTGTGCATCTCGATCACGACGGTCAAGGACGAGTGGGCCTTCGCGCGCGCCTGGCTCCGCGCGCACCTTCGGGGCGGTGACGGGTAGCGGCGGCCGCTACACGCCACCGGTCGCCAGCGTCGGACCCGTCGAACCCGATCTGCATCCGAGCCGGCATCCCAACCTCGCTGCATCCCCTGCGCCCCACTGCCGGGTCCGCCCGTCCGCCACGTCGCCACCGACAGTGGGGCGCGGCGCTTCGGGTTACCGACGCCGACGTCGCTCCTATACTCGGGGCCTGCCCGATCGGACTCCCATGAACATGCTCAGCCTCGTGCTCGCCCTTTCGGCGCAGGAACCATCGGTACCGGCCGTGGCAGCGCCCGCGAGTCCGGGCGCGTCCGTCCGGATCGTCGTCGTGCGCGAGCACCTGGGCGAGATGACCGGTGCCGGCTTCGGCCACGGCCTCGCCGTCCTGGGCGACCTCGACCACGACGGCCTGCCCGACTACGCCATCGGCGCTCCACGCGACCCGTCGAGTCCGGACACCGATGGCAGCGTGGAGGTGCACTCGGGCAAGACCGGCGCGCTGCGCTACCTGCACCGAGGCACGCGCGACGGCGCCGGCTTCGGTTTCGCGCTGGCCGGAGGCGACTGCGACGGCGACGGCATCGCCGACGTGGTGGTCGCCGCGCCCTACGCCAACGACGAGAAGCACGAGCACGCCGGGTGCGTCGGCTTCTTCGCCGGCAAGGACGGCCGCCTGCTGCGCGAGATCTGGGGCGAAGACCGTGCCGGCTTCGGTTGGGCGCTGACCGCGCTGGGCGACATCGACCGGGACGGGTGTGCCGACTACGCGATCGGTGCGCCCTACGCCGACCAGCGCCGCTCGAGCACGAAGGCCGAGCTCGAGATCGGCCGCGTCGATGTCTACTCGGGCAAGAAGGCCCGCCTCCTGTTCTCGGTGTGGGGCAACGCCGCCGAGGACCGCTTCGGCTGGAGCGTGACGGCGGTCGACGACAGCGACGGCGACGACGTGCCCGACTTCCTCGTCGGCGCCGAGGGGGCCCGCGAGGGCAACCGGCGCCCGGGCAGCGCCACGCTGGTCTCGGGGCGCAACGGCAACGTACTGGCACGCTTCTCCGGCGACAGCGGCACCTACTTCGGCGCTTCGGTGTGCAGCCTTCCCGACCTCGATGGCGATGGCCGCGCCGACCTGGCGGTGGGCGCTTGGAACGCCGGCGACGCCGACGAACGTTGCGGCGAAGTGCGCATCCTGTCGAGCCGGACGCGCAAGGTGCTGCACACGCTGCGGGGCCGCACGCACCTCGATCAGTTCGGTCGCACTCTGGCCGCCACCAGCGACCTCGACGGCGACGGTGTCGCCGACTTCGTGGTCGGCGCACCGTCCACCGAGAACGGCGGCTACGTCCAGTTCGTGTCCAGCAAGACGCTCACGGTCCTCGCCGAGGAACGCGGCGCCCGCGTCGGCGAGCGCTTCGGCGTCTCGCTGTGCGCCGCCGACCTGGACGGCGACGGCCGCTCCGAGGTGATCGTGGGGGTCGGCGTGGCCGAGGCCCCCTCGGCCGGACGCGTGGTCGTGCTCGGCGTCCAGCGCGTCCAGTAGGCGGCGGCGGGGCCGCGGTCGGGGCGCGCACCGGCAGTTGCGACCTCGTAGATTGGGCGAGGCATGCTGTCCGTACTCGCCTCCCTGACCATGGTGCTCTCGCTGCAAGATCCGACTCCTGGCATCAGCCGCGAGCTTGCGGCAGCGCGCAGTCAGCAGCTGACCCAGGTCGCCTACGACCTGGACTTCGCCCTCGCCAAGAACGCCGACCGGGTGCACGGCCGAGTCGTGGCACGCTTCACCCTCGCCGGCGCGCCGCCGCCGAACGGCGTGGTCCTCGACTTTGCCGGCGACCTGCTGCGCGAGGTGCGCATCAACGGCAGCGCTGCCGACGACGTGCGCCGCGTCGCCGGCCACGTCCTCCTGCCGGCGGATCGCTTGAGCCAGGGCGAGAACGAGGTCGAAGCCGAGTTCTCCAGCCTGGTCGCCGCCACGGGCACGCCGCTGACTCGCTACCGCGATCAGGCCACGGGGCAGGAGTACCTCTACACGCTGCTCGTACCGGCCGACGCCCACCGGCTGTTTCCCTGCTTCGACCAGCCCGACCTCAAAGCCACCTTCCTCCTGCGCGTGCAGGCGCCCGCTGCCTGGCAGGTGGTCGGCAACGGTGACCTGCTCCACCGCACCGAGGACGGCGACGGCACCGCCCGGCTAGAGTTCGTCGCGAGCGAGCGGATCAGCACCTACTTGTTCGCCTTCGCCGCCGGCGACTTCGAGGTGCTCGAGAGCCCTTTGCCGCTGCGCGCCGGGCACGACCCGGAGCGACGCATGCGCATGTACTTGCGGCCACAGGAACGAGCACGCGTCGAGGCGGACGCGCTGTTCGCCATGCACGCGCGCGCAGTCGAGTGGCTGGCGACACACTTCGACCGCCCCTATCCGTTCGGCAAGCTCGACTTCGTGCTGGTGCCGGGCTTCCCGTACGGCGGCATGGAACACCCCGGCGCGATCTTCTACCGCGACCAGGCCCTGTCGTTCGACCACGCACCCACCGAGGGCGAACGCGTCAACCGCTCGGCACTCGTCTACCACGAGGTGAGCCACCAGTGGTTCGGCAACCTGGTGTCGTTCGTGTGGTTCGACGACTTGTGGCTGAAGGAGGGTTTCGCCACCTTCATGGGCTACCGCCTCATCGAGGAGCTCGAGCCGCAGCGCCGGGCCTGGGTGGCTTTCCACCGACGCGTGAAGCCGCGCGCCTACGACGTCGACGCCACTCCGGGCACCACGCCGGTCTACCAGGCGCTCGCCAACCTCGCCGACGCCAAGTCGGCCTACGGTGCCATCGTCTACAACAAGGCGCCAGCCGTCCTGCGCGAGCTCGAGGCGCGACTCGGCGCCGAGAGCTTCCGCGCCGGCGTGAGCACCTACTTGTCCCGCTTCGCTTGGGGCAACGCCACCTGGAAGGACCTGGTGTCCTGCCTCGAACAAGCCAGCGAGAAGAAGTTGGAACGCTGGTCGGACGCGTGGATCCTCACCGCCGGCCTGCCGCGCGTGCGCGCCGATTGGAGCCTCGGCGCCGACGGGCGCGTCGCCAGCTTCGCGGTGCGGCAAGAGGCCGAGGGTGACGCCGATGCGGCGACGCGCTGGCCGCTGCGCCTGCAGGTGCTGGCGGCGAGCGGCACGGATCGCCTGCGCTGCGACGTCGTCCTCGAGGGACCGCGCGCCGAAGTGCCGGAGCTGATCGGGCATCAGGGACTCGACTGGGTGGTGCTCAATCCCGGCGATCAGGCCTACGCCCTGTTCCTGCTCGACGCACGCAGCGTCGACGCCCTGCTCGCCGCGCTGCCGCGCGAGACCGACCCCCTGGTGCGAGCGGTGACCCTCACCGCCATGCGCGAAACGCTGCGCGCCGGCGAACTCGACCCGATGCGCTTCGTCGATCTGGCGCTGACCCTGCTCGCGGACGAGCGCGAGCCGGAGGCACACGCCTGGCTCTTGGGCGCGCTGTCGCAGTGCCTGCTGCGCTACCTGCCGCCGGAGCGCGCCGCACCCATGCGGGCACGTGCCGAAGACCTCCTGCGCCGGCAGCTGCAGGCCGATCTGCCGGCGCTTTGGCTGCAGACCTTCCGCTGCCTGGTGCGCCTCGGCCAGAGCGACGCGACCCTGGCGTTGGTCGGGTCCGTCGTGGCCACGCGGAAGCTGCCCGGCGGTCTGGCGCTGGGGTCTCAGGATGCCTACCTCGGTCTGGCCGCGCTGGTGGCCCAGCAGCGCGACCGCGCGGTGCGCAGCAAGCTCCCCACCGAGGACGACGTGGCCAAGTTCCGCTACCTGGCCGACGCAGCGACACCGACCAAGGACAGCAAGGCCCGCTACTTCGCCACCTATCTCGACCTGGTGGAGCCGCCGGAGCAGTGGGTGCAACAGAGCCTGGAGTTCTTCCACTGGCCGGGCCAGGACGAGCTGACCCTGCCCCATCTCCGCCCCGCCCTCGATCAGGTCGAGTGGGTGAAGCAGAACCGCAAGATCTTCTTCATGCCGGCGTGGATCGACGGCTTCGTCAACGGCCACAGTTCGGCTCGGGCGCTGGCCACGGTCGAAGAGTTCCTCGCCGAGCGCAAGGACCTCGCGGACGACATCCGCCGGAAGATCCTGCAGTCGCTCGACGAGCTGCGCCGGGTGGTGCGCATCCGGGCGCGCTGGCGGTAGGGCGGAGGTGGGCAGGCCGGTGCCCGCACGCCGGGATCTGCGCACTTGCCCGGCGGCCACCCGACCCGGCACATTCCCGGGATGGCGACCCTCGTCGACCTCTGGCTCCCCGTTCTCCTCTCGGCCGTCGCGGTGTTCGTGGTCAGCTCGCTGATCCACATGGCCGTGCAGCTGCACAAGAACGACTTCAAGAAGCTGCCGGACGAGGACGCGATCCTGACGGCACTGCGCCAGCAGCGCGCGGGCAGCGGCGAGTACGTGTTCCCCTGTGCCCAGTCGATGCGCGAGATGAACTCGCCGGAGATCGTCGCCAAGCGCCAGCAGGGCCCGGTCGGATCGATGGTGGTCATGAAGAGCTTCGACATGGGCCGCAGCCTGCTGCAGTGGTTCGCGTTCGCGCTGCTGGTCAGCTTCCTGGTCGCCTACCTGGCGACCATCGTCTTGCCGCGCGGGATCCCGTTCCGCACGGTGTTCCGCTTCACGTCGACCGCCGCCTTCCTCGGCTACGCGTTCACCAACGTCACCAACTCGATCTGGAAGGGGGTCGCCTGGAGTACGACGTGCAAGTTCGTCTTCGACGGCCTCCTGTACGCGCTGGCAACGGGCGCGGTGTTCGCGTGGTGCTGGCCGCCAGCCTAAGGAGTCCGCGTCGCGGCGTTCATCCGCGGCGCCTCCCGTGACGCGGACCGCCAACGGCCATGGGCCCGACCACGGACGGCGCCGACGCCGTCGCGCTATCATCCGGGCCATGACCCGCCCGCGCGTACGCCCGGAGTTCGTGCGGCCGCTGGCAAACGAGCCAGGGGCCTTCTTCGCCGCGCTTTCGCGGGCTCTGACTCTGGCAGACGGACCGTGTCGCGGCCAGACCTTCGCCGAGGGCGCCATCCTGCGCATCCGCAGCGATCGGCGTCGCATCTGGTCGCCGGCGCTGCATCTCGATGTCGAGACCGGCGACGACGGGCTACGCATCCTGCACGGACGCTTCTCGCCCAGCTCCCCGGTATGGACCGCGTTCGTGGCGATCTACCTGGCGCTGGGTTGCGGCGCCATGGCGGCGCTGTGCTACGGCTTCGTGCAGGTCACGCTGGGTACGTCGCCCTGGGCGTTCTGGGGCGTCGGTGCGGCGTTGGGTCTGGCTGGCTTCACCTACGGTGCAGCCTTCATCGGCCAAGGTCTGGGCGCCGAAGACATGTACGAGCTGCGCTCGTTCGTCGACCGCGTCGCCGACGGCTGCCCGGAGATCGGCACGCCGTCCCCGGCGCGCGCGCCGATGGCAGGCTAGCAGCGTCGTTCGTAGACTGCGCGGCATGCGCGTCTTCTTCGCCGCGGCTTGCGCCGCCGGACTCCTGGCCCTACCCCGCGTGGGCCTGCCCCAGGACCCGCCGACACCGGCGCCCGTTCCCGTCCTCGCCACGGTCGGCAAGCCGGCGCCCGTCTTCTCCCTCAACGACCACACCGGCCACGCGGTGCGGGTAGGCGGCGCCAGCGACACCTGGACCGCCCTCGCCTTCTACCCCAAGGCGATGACGCCCGGTTGAACGAAGGAGGTTTGCTCGCTGCGGGACGCAGCGACCCGACTGGAGGAGCTCGGCGTGCGCGTGCTGGGCATCAGCGTCGACGACGTGGCCGCGCAGGCCGCCTTCGTGGCGGCACAGAAGCTGAACTTCGCGCTGCTCAGCGATCCGGACGCCAGCGCCGCGCGCAAGTACGACGCGATGATGGCCCAACGTCCGTTCAGCAAGCGGATCACGTTCGTCATCGACGACAAGGGAGTGCTGCGGGCCATCGACGAGGGCGTTCGCGTCGACTCGCACGGCGACGACCTGGTCGAACGCGTGCGCAAGCTGAAGGGCTGACCACGAGCACCGCGCCGGCTGCCGGCCGGCGCTGGCACCGACTCGTGAGGGCGAGACGGAGCGATGGCACGCGCGCGTCCGTGGTCGCTTGCCGCGTCGCCGCTCCTGCCCCGCGTCCACATCATCCTGTCGACGTTCTCGTCCGAGGCCCCGCGCTCATCGCCTCGATTCACTGCAGCAACCAAGTTCGGTGAAACTGACCAGGACGCGCGGAAGCGGGTCGCGCTGCAACCATTTTTGCTTGCACGGCGGCTTGATCGCCCCCGCATCGCGATGGGTGCGCACGAAAAAACGCAGGCCGGCGAAGCCAAGACCGCCGGCCGGACACCAACCGGGCCCACGCACGCTTCGTGCGCGACAACCCCAACCCATCATGAGCATCAAGCTTCTTCTCGTTTGCAGTCCGCTGCTCGTCGGCGCGCTGCCCGCACAAGTCATGAACCTCAACCCGTTTCCCGGGTTCGGCGACGAGACGTGCATCGCCGGCGACCTCCTCAGCGGCGGAGGTCAGCGAGACGTTCTCTTCAGCGACACTGGCAACTCCTCTACCGTGGCCGGCTCGGTCGGCGTGTGGTTCACCGAGGGAGCCAGCTTCACGATCATCAACGATCCCCAAGCTTTCCCGCCGGCCCTGTTCGGCCGCGCGCTCGCCAACGTCGGCTTTGTCGACGGCGACGCGGTAGAGGACTTCGCCGTCGGAGCGCCCGGATCCGGTCGCGTCTACATCTACTCCGGCAGCACGCTCGCGGTGATCCGCACCATCACGGGCGGAGCCGGCGTGAACTTCGGCTGGAGCATCGTCAACGTCGGCAACGTGAACGGCGTCGCCGGCAACGAGATCGCCGTGGGCTCTCCCGGAAGCAACACGGTCTCCGTGTGCGATTGCACCACGGGTGCGATCCTCTACTCGTTCGCCAGTACGGCCCTCGGCCAGTTCGGCACGTCGCTCGCCGCGTCCGGCAACACGCTCGCGGTCGGCGCTCCGTTCAACACCAACCTGGCCGGGTACGTGCGCGTATTCTCGCTCGGCAGCACGTCCGCCACGTCGCTCGCAACGCTGGTTCGAGGCGTGAGCAACGAACGCTTCGGCTTCAGCGTCGCCGCCATCGGTGACCTGACCGGCGACAGCAACACCGAGTTCGCCGTCCTCGCGCCCGGCGCTCGCACGGTGCACGTGTTCAATCGCGTGACTCCGACCGTCGCGATGTCGTCGTTCAACTACGGCACTGGCGCCACCCAGCTCGGCCGCGTCGCCGCACTCGGAGACGTCGACGGAGACGGCCGCGGCGACTTCGCCGCCACCGACAACCAGAACCTCCGCATCTTCACCACCCCGACCAACAGCACCCTGTCGGTCATCGCGCAGATGAGTGGGTCGAGCACGACCGGGTTCACCGGCGGCATCGCGACCGGCCCGGACGTGCGTGGCATGGGCACGACCGACCTCATCACCGCACGGATGAACGCCACGCCGCTGCAGTCGGAGATCCAGGTGTCTCCGCTGGCCAGCCACCTGTCGCTTCCCAATCCGCCGACCCTGCAGCTGCGGCCGAACTCGGTCCGCCCCACGCTGGGATCGACCTTCCAGTTGACCGCCACGGACAACAGCGGGACGGGGTTCATCTTCTTGCTCGGCGACTTGGCCCCGCGAACGCCGGTCAGCTTCGGCAACGGCACAGCCTTCGTCACCGCGGGTACCGCCGTGACCCTGAATGCGGGTGCGTCGCCGCTGGTGACGAACGTCACCATCCCGACGACCGTGTCGAGCCTCTACGTCGGGCTCATCTTCCAGGCACTGGTGATCCCTGCGTCGGGTCCGTGGATCGTCAGCAACGGCATCCTCTCTCGCGCCGGGTCCTTCTGAGCTGCAAGGGCTGCGAATCGTCGCGGCGGGCACGAATTCGGCCGTGTTGTTCCGTTGCCACAGAGCTGACCAGGCCACGCCCGAGCAGCCCTGGAAGCTCCAAGCAACACAGCGCCGGCGGCCCCCTCTGGTCGGCGCTGCGCCGACATCAACCCTTTGGGTTGCGGCCGCCGGCCGCGCTGAGCACATCGCAGCCTGCGGCCGCACCAAAGGTGCGAGTCGGCGCTGCGCGCCGACCAGAGAGGCCGCAGGCCGCTTTGTTGCCGGGGGCTTCCAGTGCTGCTCAGACATGGCGGATTCGGCGCCGGGGCGAATTGCACGCCCTGCCGATTTGGCGCGCGCCGCGAGGATCCGCAGCACTTGCAGCCCAAAGGGCTCGCGGTCGCATGGGCGACTGCCAGCAACGCCGAGCAAGGTAGCCGCCGCAGCCGGCTACCTTGGAAGCGACGCGGTGTGAGGCCGAACTGATCGGCGCATCGGCTGAACTCACGCCAGGATGAATGGACGTCCGTTCACCAAGCGGGTGCACCGGCGCCGGCTCAATGCCGCGCCGGTTCGCCCATCCAACTGCCGGCCGGCGCCGGCGCACCGGCCTCGGCAGGCTCGACTGTCGCCGCCGAGCTCGCTTCCTGCCGCAGCAAGCCCCACCAGCGCGCGACCAGACCGAGCAGCAACAGGGCGAAGGTGCCGCCGAGCACGGGGAACACCCAGAACGCCGAGGTCACCCACTGTGGCGGCACTTCGCCGTGGTAGCGCGTCCAACCGTTGGCGACGCCGACGACGAACAGCCAGCCGACCAGGGCGCCGGCGGCGAAGTTGAGCGCGCGCAGGCGTCCGGGAACCGTGAGCGCTGCCTGCCGCTCGGGGTGGCGCTGCAGCAGGAGCCAGCTCACGGCGGCGAACAGCGCCATCGAGTCGATGCCGATCTCGGCACCCATCGCGTGCGCGGCGACGGCGTGCGTGCCGTGGATCACCGCGTTCCAGGGTGGCACCGAGATGACGATGGCCAGCGTCAGGCTCACCAGGTTCCAGTTGCGTGCCGAGGCCATGAAGCGCAGCGCCGGGTGGCGTGGCGCCTCGCTGCGCAGGCTCGCCACCACGTCGCCGAGCACCCGCCAGAGGATGACGATCTCCGCCATCGACACCAGGAACGCGATCCACTTCGCGGTCACGTCCTGCGGCACGTGGTAGGTGTGGTGCACGTAGTTGGTGAACGAATTGAGGCATCCCACGCCGAACAAGGCGAAGGCCCAGCGCGACTGGCCAGGCGTCGTCTCGCCCGAGATGCGCTCGCGCAGATAGGCGATGGTGCCGTAGACCATGAAGTTGAACGACCCGACCAGGGTGCCGCACGACTTCCACTGCAACTGCAGGTCGCGCAGGGGGCGATCGCCGACCCCCGGCAGCAACCAGACGTGTGCCTCGACGAAGGCGTACACGAAGAGGCACGTGCCGACCGTCCACATGTACACGTAGACGGGCCTGCTCCAGAAGCCGACGAACGCCCGCTTCCAGAACGACCAGGCGAACAACACCCAGCCGAGCAGGAGCGGCACGGCGAAGGCCGGGTGGAACTCGAGGTACTCGCGCCCGGACGAGACGCCGAGCAACGCGGTGACGAAGATGCCCAGACCGGCCGTGATCCAACACAGCGTGTGCAGCTTGAAGCGCACCAGGTCGCCCCGACGCAGCCCGCCGCCGTCTCGCGCCATCCAGGCGTACACCATGGCCACCCCGGCACCGTAGATCCACAGCGTCACGAAGGTGGTGTGGACCGGGCGCACCCGCGGCATGGTGAGGTCGTGGGCGTTGAGCCACGACGACGCCGCCGGCAGGTAGTGCAGGACGCTCGCGGCTCCACCGAGCAACGCCAGCACGAGACAGGCCAGCGCCATGCGCAGCTGGACGCGCACCACGAAGTCGAGATCCTTCATCGGAATTCCCACCACGGCAGGCTCTGCTCGGTCCCGGCGCCGCACTCGGTGACGAGGTCAGCCCGACACGACGCGAGCCACACGAGGAACGCGACGACATCGCGGCGCTGCGCCGCCGTGATCGGCGCCGGCGGCATGCCGCGCTGCGGCCGGCCTTCCGTGATGGTGCGCTCGATCTCGTCCACGGAGAGCCGCGCCGCGATGCCCGATGGATCGGGCGCGACCATGGCCCCCAACGGGTTCGCGCGCAACGGCAAGTGGCACGCCGTGCAGAAGGTCGTGAACACCTGGTGACCGCGCTGCACCTCTTCGGCTGCGCCGGCGATCTTGCCGCACAGTGCGTCCCGCACCGCGTCGAGCGGAGGCGGCACCCGATAGCGCGCCACCCCGACACCGGTCCGATCGACCGCGCGGAGATAGGCTTCGACCGCATCGATGTCGGCGGCGGGCAGGGCGAACGCCGGCATCTGCTTGCTCCCGTGCGTCAGCAGCTCCTCGAGGCGCGCGCGTGGCACGCGTTGCGCGGCATTGGTGAGATCCGGTCCGAGAAAGCCTCCGAAGCCGTAGATCTGGTGACAGGCGTAGCAGTTGTGCGACAAGAACACCTGCCGACCGCGAAGCTCGGTCGGCGAGAGCGCCGCCTGCCCCGCCGCCACGTCATCGCCATACACGAAGGCTGCTTGCGTGACGAAGGCTGCCAGCAGACCCACCACGAGGAGTTTGCGCGTCCCGACGGAAACGTGCGCCGTGCTCGCCATCACACCGACGCGCCCGGCGAACACCCTCGGCCGAAGCATCGCGCACAGCGGCGCGGGTGTCCTCGGTGATGCCGTTCCGCGACGATGTGCCCGACGCGATGGTCGGGCGCACGCCGAGCGTCGCCGAGTCCGGATCGGTGGTCGTCGCTCACGCCCAAAGCGGCGCGCAGGCCATGGGAACGGCCGCGAAACGGCGATCTGGTTGACATCGACAGGGACTCCGAGACGAGGCGGACGAGCAGTCGCGGCCACCTCGTACCGCGGGTGACCGGGGGGGAAGCATAGGCCGGCGGCGTGCGCCCAGGGCGGACGGCAGGACCTTTCGTCGAAACGCGGCAGATTCTCGTTCCGGCACCGCGGCCGGCGGCGCCCGCCGACCTGTCGCAAGTCCCCTCCGGGCCGGCACCACAGAAGCTCGGCCGCAGCGCGCTGCCCGCAGGCCGCGCACGCCCCTTGTCGCCGCCTCTTTGCCCGCGGCCCCGGCCACGGCATGCTTGCCTGCTGCACCCTCGTCGCAGTCCGGATTCCGTCATGCGCCTTCTCCATCGACTCCCACTCGTCGCCTCGCTCGGGACGGCGGCGTTGTGGGGACAACAGCCGCAGCACGCGGTCGCCATCGTCAACGACCCCCGCTCGCACGGCCAGATCGGCGACAACCTGTTGTCGCTCAACGAAGCGATCATGCTGCACAACCGGACCCTGCTCACGTCGCAGATGTCACAGGCGGAGCAGATGCAGATCGGCTTCATCGGCGGTGACATCGCCGTTGCCGACATCGACACCACGCAGGTCCCGACCGTGACGCTGGAGCGCGATCTGGACACGATCGTCAACCTGCCGCACGGCTTGAACATCTCCGGCTCGCCCTACCCGGCGACGATCGACATCGGCACGACGAACGGCTTCCTCGTCGACAGCGACTACTGCGACTTTCGCCGCCTGATCCTGCGCGGCGGCGCCGAAGCGGTGCGGGTCGTACAGCGCGACACGTTCTACGGCAGCACGTTCGAGAACGTGCGCTTCGAGGGTCAGACGAACGCGGCGGTGCAGGTCTACCTCACCCAGAACGACGGCGAGACGTTCCTCCGCTTCGAGAACTCGACGTTCGTGAACATCCCCAATCCGGTGCGCATCGACGATCTGGGCCGCAACCGGCGCGGGGAGATCGCCATGCGCGGCTGCCTGTTCGACGGCGGCGGCGAGGCCTTCGTCGTCAACCTCGGTCCGGGCGGCAACTCCTACAACTTGCGGCTGGATCGTTCGACCTTCCAGAACCAGACGGTAGCCGGCCTGGTCGTGCGGCGAGCCAACGCCAGCGCCGACCGCGGGGTCGTGCTCGACCTGCTCGACATGGTGACGCGCAACGTACCGACCGGCATCAGCATCGACGGCCACGCGTCCGCGCTCACTGACGCCCTCGTGCGCATGGCCGACCTGACCGCGTCCGGCACGGCCCTGCGCCTGGGTGGAGTCGGCACCAACACCAAGATCGCGGTCGAGGACTCGCAGTTCGGCGGCTCGCTGGCACTGGCGGGCGGGGCCGTGCTGCGGCTCGACAACGTGCGGCAGACGGGGGGCAGCACCGACCTCGACGGCACCACTGGCACGACCGTGTCGGCGAGCCGGAGCGCGTTCGCCAACGTGACCACCAGCGTCACCGGCAGCAGCGCTGCGACCTTCACCGGCTGCCGCTTCGACGGCGGTGCCATCAGCGGCACCGCGTCGTCGCCGGTGACCATCGGCAGCAGCTACGTCGGCGGACTCAACCTCGGAGCCAACGCTTCGGCGAGCGGCTCGATCGCGGTGCCGCAGCTGGCCAGCACGCACGTCGCCGAGCAGTCGATCGCGCTCGGCGGAACCATCCATCTGGCGCACGACCTGCCCGCCGGGTACCTCGGAGTCTGGCTGTTCAGCCTCGGTACCGAACAGCCGACCACGCAGCTCGGCATGCGCGTCTACATGGAGATGTCGACGGTGTCGCTCTACCCGGGTGTGTGGCGGGGACAAGGACAGGCCATCTTCCCCATGCCCAACATCCGCTCGCTTCGCGGCCTCGACCTGGTGTTCCAGATGTTGGTCGGGCACGACATCGGCGTGCCCGGGCCGTTGCAGCAGATGCCGCCAGGCGGTCGCGTGATCCTGCGCTGACCGAGGTCGATCCGGTCGTCGCCGCCGGCGACGCGCCGATCACCCCTTTGCGCGGCAGCGCCCCGACAGCAAAGATGTCGGCATGAGCGGCAAGCGCGACCCCCTGCTCGACGCCGTCGACGGCTTCGTCCGGCAGTCTCCCACCCCCTGGCAGCAGATCCTCGAGCGCACGCTCGAACACTTCGACTGCCCGCTCGGCACCATCCACGTCCTCGGCGCGAGCGGCGAACTCGAGCTCGTGGCCCAGCGCGGCCTGCCCGACGCCGTGGTCGCCAAGGTGACGCGGGTGCCGATCGGACGCGGGATGGCCGGCATCGCCGCCGAGCGCAAGGAACCGGTGCAGGTGTGCAACCTGCAGAGCGACGACTCGGGGGTGGTCCGACCGGGAGCCAAGCTGACGCAGATGGAGGGATCGATCGCCTGCCCGATGCTGCTCGACGGCGACGTGCGCGGCGTGCTCGGCGTCGCCAAGCCCGTGCCGTACGAGTTCACCAAGGTCGAGACCGACCTGCTGAAGACCGTCGGCGCGACCTTGGCGCGGGTGGTGACGACGGGGCCGGTGGCCGGCTGACCGACGGGCGCGGTCGGCATCACGGCGACCACGACCCGGTCGGCGGTCGCTCTACAGGTCGCGTCAGCCGACGCCCGCGAGTTCGCGCGCCGGCACGCGCGCCCGAGCCGCCAACGCCTCGAGCTGCGCTGCGGCGATCGACCACGACGAGCGCAGCGCCACCACCGGCGCCGACGCCTGCGCGGTCTGCCGCAGCTCGTTCCTTTCGCGCACTGCGCGTGCCAGCGCCGCGCCGAGCGAGCCGACGTCGGGCTCGAGCACCCACGGCTGCGACAGGCAGGGCTCGGCGAGTTCGACGCTGCGATGGATCGCGGCCACGCGCAGGCAGCCGCCGCCCCAGGCAAAGTCGTCGGTGCTGCCTCCGGCGGTCACGACAGCAGGCACGCCGCACGCGAGGGCTTCGAGCACCGGCAGGCCGAAGCCTTCGCCGCGGTACGGATGCGCGTACACGTCGCTGGCAGTGTAGAGGCCGGCCATTTCGCGCGGCGACAGCTCGCGGTCGACCACCAATGTGTCGACGGCGCCGGCGCGCTGGAACCGATGCACCAGCTCGCCGAGTTCGAAGCCGCGGTAACTGGTGCGTGCCCCCATCGGCTTGACCACCAGACAGATGCGCCGGCGCAGCTCCGCGGGCATCTGCAGCAGCGCGTTCAGGAGAACGTCGATGCCCTTGCGCCAGATCAGCCCACCCGTGAACAGGATGGCGGCGCGGTCCCCCTTGAAGCGGACCACGTCGGCGAGGGGTGTCGCCCGCGGCTCGAAGACGGAGCCGTCGACGCCGTGCGGCACGAGCGCGATGGTCTCGCGGTGGCGGCCGGACGCGGCGATGGTCGCCTCCACCGCGTGCGAGTGCACGACCACCAGATCGGCTTCGCGTACGACGACGGGCGACAGCGCCACGGGCAGGGCCCCGTACTCCCAGTCGACGCGCACGGCGAACGAGCGCGCCTGCGACGGCCGCGCCGCACGCGGGGGCCAGCCCGTCGCCAGCCACAGATCGACCTGCGCCGGCGGCTGACGCACGCAGCGCTCCAACACCTCGGGCGCCTCTTGGCGCAGGTGCCGCAGGCTCGCCTGGTGCGCTCCGCGCGGCACCACGAACAGGTCGACCGCGTCGCGCGCCACGAGCGCGCGCGCCGTGGCGATCGTCAGCAACGACGACGAGCTGAGTTCGAACAGCGGCGCCTCGAGCACCAGGCTCGGCCGTTCGCCCGTCGGCGGCGGGGCCGCCGGCGGCAGCGCCGGCCGAGGACCGCGCCAGTAGGTCCAGGCGAACGCGCGCCCGCGGCGGCCTCGCGCACGCGCGTCGTCCAGGTCGCTCACCGCGCGCCGCACTTGTGCCAGCAGATGACGGGAGTCGGGCTCGAACTCGTCGCCGTCGATCGCGCCGCCGACCGGCAGGCAGCACCCGTCGGCGAGCATCGCCGCCGTCGCCGCATGTCGCGAGGCGATGACCGTGCGGCCTGTCGCCAGAAAGCGCACCAGGAGATCGGGAGCGATCGTTGCGCGCCACGGCAGCAGGACCACCGCGTGCTCGGCCACCAGCTCGCAGGGCGCGGCAGCGCGGACCTCGGCGCGCACGTCGGAACGCCGCACGAGATCGCGGACCGTGGCCAGTGCAGCCGTCTCGACCACCACGGTGACCGAGACCGGGTGTTCGCGCTGCACGATCGAAAGGACCTCCAGCGCCAGATCGAGGCCATGTGCGTGCACGTCGCTGCCGACCAGAAGCAGGCGATGCGGGTCGGCACCCGCGACGTCGCTCGCCACTCCCTGCAACTCGCGCGCATCGACCCATTCCCCGCGTTCGTCGTGTCCGGCGTCGGCCAGTGCGACACGAACCCTGCCGAACAAGACGTCGGGCAGCAGCTCGCCGGCGAGCACGGCACACGCTTCGGGGTGTTCGAGCCCCGCTTGCTCGAGGTCGTCGGCGTCGCCGAACACCGCCAGCGGCGCCGTGGCCACCACGCTTCGCTGCACCGCCGCGACGATCGCCGCCACTTCCTCTTCGCTGGCCACGGTGGCGACCTCGAGCTTGCCGCCGCAACCGTCGTCGAGCACGACCACGCGGCCGCCGGGCACGGATCGGGGCCGCAGCTTCACCGGGGTCAGCGTCAACCCGCAGCCGACCCCCGCCGCGTCCGCGGCCAGCAGGGTCGCCCGCAGGGCGAGGGACTCGGGCGCCGACGCGAACGGGTCACCCCACAAGCGAACTTCGATCACGCCCCTCCTATCGGCTCGATCGCACCGCAACTGATGCGTCTCGCGACAGTGCCGCGGTGCTGGTCGCAGGGCGGGACGCGGCGCGCGCGGAGCTCGCACCTGCCCGACTCGCGGTCTACGGGACCTGCCCGCTCCCCGCCGCAGCATTCCCCGGCGGGATCACCGCCGAGCCCGACACGGGGCCGAACACGCTCCACTTGTGCGTCAAGTGCAGGGTCACCACCGTCGTCTCGTCGCCAGCTCGCACGGAGGTGGCTCGCAGCACACCGCCTCAACACGTGTCGAAGGGCTGGCTCTCCGTGCAGGCGCCCGCGTCGAACACTTCGATCTTGGGGCTGCGCGCGAACGCGCGCGGCGGAATCCACTCCTCGCCGGCCCGGCCGTAGTAGCGAACCGTGCGGCCGACGGTCACCTTGTCGCCGACGCGCGTCGTGCTGAACTCGGCGCGCAACGGTGCACCCCACTGCAGGGTCGTCCGGCCGCCCGCCGCGACCACGAGCGGGTGCATCTGGCCGGCGCGCAGCGTGCCCTTCTCCGCACCCTTGGTCGCCAGACCGCCGGTGAACACGTACACCCCGGCAGGCACCAGCACGCCGCGCCTGGCGTTGCCGACCTCGAACGACAGCTTCCCCGCGAGGTCGCTCACCACCGCCGCCTCCAACTTGCCGACGACGCGCAAGCCAGAGCGCAGATCGAGCACGCCCGCGGGTCCTTCGTACGGCAGGGTGGTCGCCGACCGCCCTGCCGCGTCGATCGTCAAGCTGTAGAGGGCACCGTTCAGGTTCACCACGCGCGACAGGAAGCTGGCCGCACGCGACTTGCCGACCACGATCGCGTCGACGCCCTCCTCGTTGAAGACGCCGTCGTTGTTCTGGTCGATCACCTGGATCGGCACGCCTTCGACCACGCCGACCATGGCGCCGCTGCTGCTGTAGGCGAAGGTCGCGCCGAGGCCGGACGTGCGCAGGCGCAGCGCGTACGCCAGCTGCGAACCGTCAGGCCGCTTGCCGCGCAGGACCACGTGGTGGTCGAGCCCCTTGGACACCTGGTCGAGGCGGCCATCTCCGTCGGTGTCGACCCGCAGAGTCATCCCATCGACCTCCGCTGCGAAGCCCGCGCCGCGCGCGTGCAGCAGTGCGATCGTGGTGGACGCCTTCACCCACGTCTCGTCGGGCAACAGCAGATCGAAGTCGGGCATCGCCCGATAGGCCAGCTGGACGGTGTGCTGCGCCGGGAGGGCGAGCGCCAAGGACAGACAGAAGGCGAAGTGCGAGGGCGCGGCCATGGTCGAACTGGTCGGACGGTCGCGAGCGCAACCGCGACCGACGCCGGTCGAAGCTGGCAACAATACCTGGCAAGCGGCGGCCGGCGGGAAGACCAGCTGCCGTCGCGGCACTTGCGGCCAAGTCCCGCCCACGGCGCTGGCGTTCGCCTCCCGGTTGCGGGTACGACGAGGCCGATGTCCGAGGCTCCCGCTGCCGACCTGCCACCGAGCCCGGAGCGGGCCGCGACGACCCTGGCGCAACGCGCCCGCCTGGCCCCATCGGCGACCCCGCCCTTCCAGCACCCCGGGCCGGGCAGCGCCGACGCGCGCGTCGATCTCAAGCTGGCGGCATGGCGAGCATGGCGCGCAGCCGCGGCCAAGAGCGGCGAAGCGGCGCGGGAACGCCTGGCCGGACTCGACACCCCCGACCTCGCGGCCGGCACCATCCAGGACGGCACCGCGCGCGGACTCGCGGTCGCCTACGAGGAAGCACTCAGCCTCTGCCCCGAGACACCGGCGGAACCCGACCCGTTCGACGATCCCTTGACACGGGTGCTCGAAGGCAAGGAGCTGCGCAAGCAGCGCGAGTTCTTGGTCGAGAGCGGCGGCGCACGGGTGCGCTTCTCGCGCAAGGGCGGCGTGCATCTGATCGTGCGTGACGCCGACCTCAACGTCGAGCATTGCGTGGCCTTCGAGGATCGGGCCGACCTCGGCACGCTCGACGGCTTCGTCGCCAAGGACGACGAGCGCGCACGCCTGTTCTCGCCGACCTTCCTGCGCCCGGTGCAGATGCTGAAGCACGCGCGCGCCGACCGCCTGACCCTGCACGGCAGACTGGGCCGGCGGCCGACGGGCTTCCCCTGCGAACTCTTGCTCGAAGGGCGACGAGACGAGACGACCGTGCGCATGGTCGTGCGCATCCACAACCAACTGTCCGACCACCGTCTGCGCGTCCGTTTCCTCGGCGTGCCGCGCGCGGCCATCGCCAGCGAAGGCACGCCTGGCTTCGAGGAGGTCACCGTCGGCCACCGCCGCTTCGTCGCCGCCACCCTCGTGCGCGCGTGCGGGCGCCTCCGGGTGGGCGACCGCCTGGTCGAGGTGCCGGGCGCGCAGGTCCAGGGTTGGATCGAGCATCGCTTCCGGCTGGGTTGAAGCGCGGCGCGCGCCCAGACCGGTTCGCTAGCGCGGCCGGCGGCCGCAACCCAAAGGGTTGATGTCGGCGCAGCGCCGACCAGAGGGGGCCGCCGGCGCTGTTGTAGCTTGGAGCTTCCAGGGCTGCTCGGGCGTGGCCTGGTCAGCTCTGTGGCAACGGAACAACACGGCCGAATTCGCGCCCGCCGCGACGATTCGCAGCCCTTACAGCTCAGCGGGCCTGCAGGGCAAGGTCGAGGACGGCGCCGTCCGGCAGCGACGCCGGCAGCGCCAGCTGGCCGCGCAGCTTCTGGCCATCGGCACCGACCATCAACGAGCAGTCGCGTGCCGGCAGCCAAAGCTCCAGGGTCCACGCGCCACTCCCATCGCGCTCGGCACCCGCGCCGCCCAACACCTCGCGGCCATCGGCGCCGAACACCGTCGACCAGACCCAGCGTGGCGCCGGCGCCCCCGCGGGCAGCGTGATACGCACGGTGCGGTGGCGGCCTGGTTCCAACGACAGATCGATCGCCAGCTCGCGTCCGGCCTCGACGACGACCTCGTGCCGCGCCCGGGCGATGCCAGGCCCACCCACCACGAGCGTGACCTTGCCGGCGGGCAGCACCGGCGAACGCAACGAGCTGCCGGCGGCCTGCAATGTCCCCGCCGAACGCAGTTCGGCGTCGAGCGCCTCGATGGTCAGGCCGCCGATGTCGACGCCGGGCGCCGGCCGCGGTGTCACCACGATGCGGCCACCGGCGGCGAGGCGCAGATCACCGAGGTCGACGACGTCGTGCGCCGCGAAGGTGCGGCGGCCGAGGAACAGCGTCGGGTGCTCGCCGTCGTGCACCGAGACGTAGAACGAACCGGGCATCAAGTCTTGCAGCTGGATCTCACCACGCGCGTCGGCCTGCGCCCGCACCAGGCCCCGGTCCTCGCCCCCGCCCAGCCAGAGCGTCGCTCCGGTCGCAGGCATCCCGTCGGCACGCAGCACGCGCGCGCGCAGGCGCACGCTCGGCAGGCGATCGTCGGGCACCACCAGCACGAGGTCGTCGCGTGGTGGCACGATGCCCGGGACCACGAGCGCGGTGGTCCGGGTGCGCCCGCCGCTACCCTGCGGCTGGAAGCCGACGCGTAGGGTCAGCTCTTCGCGCGGCATGTTGGCGAAAGCAAAGCTCCCGCGCGCGTCCGTCACCGTCTCGCCCAGGCCGCCGCTGCCACGGAACGCCACGACGTAGGCGCCGACCAGCGGCTGCTGGCGGCTGTCGACGACCTGTCCGCGTAGCGAGCCCGCTCGGCCGAGCACCGGGTTCCACTCGCGGTCCTCGCCCGCAGCGAGATCGAGTTCGACTTCCAGCGCAGGCTTGCCGTCGCGGACCACGCTCGCTGCGACCTTGCCCGGCGTCAGGCCTTCGGCGCGGAAGACCCCGTCCTCGCCGCTCGACGCCCAGGTGCGGTCGAGGGTGTCGGTGCCGAACATGAGGTAGGCCTGCAAGGGCGCGCCGTCGTCGGCAGTGACGCGACCGTGCACCGCCGCCGGCTCCGGCAGCGTCAGTACCAGCTCGGCGACGGCGCCCGCCGCCACGTCGACCTCGGTGGCCGCCTTGCCATGCCCAGGCGCATGGGCGCGCACCGACAACGCACCCGGCGGCAGGCCGTCGAGCAAGAACGCGCCCTCCTCGTCGGAGAGCGCGGAGACGGGCGCCCACACGCGCTGCTGCGTGCCATCGGTTCCCCGCCGCCAGCCGGGCGTGCCCGGCGGGCTCGCCACCACCACCGCGTTCGCACACCGTTGTCCGCGCGCATCGCGCACGAAGCCGCGCACGCGCGCATCGTTGCGGACCAGGACCAGCTCCAGCCGGCTCGGGGCGCCCTCGACCAGACTCACGGCCGAGCCGACGAAGCCGCGGGCGCGCGCCCCGATCCAGCGCCGTGCGGTCACGCTCTCGATGCGGAAGGCACCGCGTGCGTCGCTGCGTGCGACCACGTCGCCGCAGTCCGGGCCGCCGTGGACCGACGACAGCCAAACCTCCGCCCGCGCCACCGGCTGGCCGGCCTCGTCGACGACGACGCCTTCGACGGCGGCACCGCGCGGCACCAGCAGCTCGACGTGCGTCTCGGTGTCCGCGACCACCGACAGCCTCGCCTCGCCGCCCAGCGCGGACACGACGACGCACCAGCGCACCGGCGCCGCCGCGAAGGCGAACGATCCGTCGGCAGCCGTGCGCGTCTGCAGCGCGCGCGCGTGCTCGGCCATCCCGAACCCGCCCAGCAGCCGCACCGAGACGTCGGCCACCGGCTGGCGATCGTCGGCCCATCGCACGGTGCCGACCACGCGGCCGCTGCCGGCACCGGCGGGCTGCGGCGGCTCGAAGGGCACCTCGACGCGCTCGGCGGCCTCGGTCGGTGCCGGTTCGCTCGTGGGCGTCTCGGCCACGCCGGCTTCGGCCGAGAGCGCCGCCGGCGGCGGCGACCCGATTTCGGCGCGCGGCACGACCGGATCCGCACCGCCCGCGGTCTCGTCTCCCCGCCAGAGCAGCCACGCCACGGCTGCCGCCACCAGGACGAGGAACGCTGCCAACAGCGCGTGCCGCATCATGGCGCCAGCGTAGCGCGATCCGCCGTAGGGTCGACTGCAGTTGCCTTCAGACGCGACCGGCGGCGAGCGTGCAGGCATCGGCGCCGAGTTCGTGGTCTTCCCGGTTCAGCTCGTACAGACGCCGCAGCTCCGCGGTGTCGACCGTGCTCGCCCACCGGCCGGGCCGAAAGAGGCCTGGGTCGAAACCGAAGTCGCGCGTCACGTCGACGGCCAACCCGAACACCTCGAGCAGCAGAGCTTCCACGTCGCGAGCGTAGGTCATGGCGTGCAACATGGTCGGGGTGTTGTCGCCGAGGACCTTCGAGATGGGGTTGTTGCGCTGGTACGTCTCGACCCACTCGGCGAGCGACCCGCACGCCAGACACTCGCGGCGGAGGTGATGGTCGAAGAGGTGGTAGCCGGGCACCGCATTGCGGATGCCGTGGTACTCCGAGGCACAGATCTCGAACGGATCGCGCCAGCAGACCGCGTACTCGGCGAAGGACACGTCGCGATGCGCCGCCTTCAGATCCTTCGCGGTGTGCCCGAGGATCACCAAGCCGCCACGTGTGCCGCCGCGCAGCGCCCGCGCGCACGCTTCCCAGTCACCGGCCACGTCGCAGTGCAGCACCAGGACGTCGAGTTGCTGGAGCATGTTGCACAGGAACGAGCCCCCGGTGCGCGGGATGTGGTAGATGAGCACCGGCTGGTCGAGCCGCCGGCGGATGCGAGGATGCCCGTCCGCCAGTTCGGCCAGGAACACGCCGAGCGCTCGGTCAGCGTCGCATCGGGGGCAGCCGGGACTGCCGCAACGTCCGTCGGTACATCGCGAGTACTTGGTGCTCATGCGCTCTCCTGCTGCCGTTCGCCTGGGGAGACTATCGGCCACGGCGACGTGCGCACTTCAAGCTGCAGCACGCCAACCTCGCGGTGCCAACCAGCCCTTGACGCGCGCTTACGTCACGCCGAACCCCACGGGCGCCGCGGGCAGTCAGACCTCCCGAGCTTTTGCCCTTGGCCGCAGGCGCCGCACTCGCGTCAATGACGCCCACTGGTCGATAGCGCACGAGGGCAAGAAGCCGCCTTCACCGCAGGACCACCCTGCACGACCATCCTGCACCCATCCTGCGCGACCCCATGCTCGACCATCCCGTGCCGCATCCGACCGCCGCCCGTACGTGCCGGCTCTGCCGTAGCAGGCTCTGCCGCACGCTGACCCTGGCCGCCCTGGCTCTGGGCGTCTCGGCGGGACCCGGCGCGGCCCAGTCGCCGGAAGACATCGCCGCCCTCGCGCGCAAGCGCCCGCCCCAGCAAGCGGCGCTGGCGGCACGGATCGCGGAACGAGCCGCCGGCCTGAGCATTCCGTGGTTCGACAGCCTGCGCTCGCGCCAACGAGACGCCGCGGCGAACCGCGAGCCGCGAGCGGACCGTCTGGCCGTCCGCGCCGCCAAGAAAACCAGGGGCGTCCCCGACGCCGCGGCTCTGCCAACCACCGCTCGCTACGTGTTCGGTGTGGGCGTGGTCGAGCCGATCCCGTCCCTTTCGAAGGCCAGCAAGGACGCCCTCGCGCTGGCGGCCAACCGCGCCGCGGTGGAATCGGCTCTCGCCGGCATCCTGCCGGGCTCGGACCACGCGCTCGCCGACCTGCTGCGCCGTCTCGACACCGACACCAGCGCCGATCGCTTCGCCGCGTTCCTCGAAGCCTGGCGCAACGGCGACGAGTCGTTCTACCAGGCGCTCGATCGGACCGCCGGCACTGCCGAGAGCGTGTTCTTCTACGACGCGATGCTCAGCGACTTCGTCAACCAGTTCGTGCCCAAGCACGGCGGCGAAGCGACGAGCAAGGTGCGCGGCGACCTGCAAACCGCGCACGACGCTCTGCACGACGCGTTCCTCGCCTATCGCCAGTACCGCGCGTTCCGTGAGGCCGTGGCCCTGTCGCTGGTCCTGCCCCCCGACCGTCCGCTGCCAGCTCGTCTGCGCCGGTACGAAGAGCCGGTCGCCGGCGCCTACTCGCTGCGCGAACAGGTCCAGATGGTCTTGGCGGTCGAGGAGTTCGACGTCGCCAAGGTGTCCGACGCGATCGGACGCAGCGCGCCCGCGCTGCCGCAGCCCTTGTGGAGCGCGAGCTACGACCCGTTCCCGGCGTGGACGGCGATCTTCGACGCACACATGCCACGCATGATCGAAGCCGCGGGCAACACCGACGCGCATCTGGCGCGGACGCGTGCGCGGATGCAGGAGTGGGCGCAGCAAGTCGCGGAGATCGCGCATGCCGCACTCCTCGCGCCGAAGGCGCGCGCCGAGCGCTAGCACAGACAAGCAGCACCGCTCGAGAGAGAACGCGCGGGCTCGATCGCTCGGGCGTTTTTTTTGGCGACGCGCAGTGGCGTGCGGCAACGACTTCCATCGTTTGTGGAGAGCGTTGCGCTGGTGAAGCGCTTGCGTGCCCCGTCGCTCTGCGTAGCTTGCGTCGCGCTCTCGCAGTGCTCACGACCTTCGTCCTATCCCTCGCGCTCGCATCCGTCACGGCGGTCGCGCTGTGGCGCGATCGCCTGTGGCGCCGGCGGCTCGAGGCCGCGCCGCGACAGGCGTCGCTCGCCTCCTCCAAGCGGGAGATACCGGAAGTCGTGGCCGGGGTCGGCGCCGAGCTGGCGACGCTGGCATCGGGTATCGAAGGCACGGCACAACTGCTGCTCGAAGCCGTGTGCGCCGAGGAGCCGTGCGAGCACCATGCCGAACACCTGTGCGCCGCGGTGCGGCGCCTGCGCACGCTGAGCGAGACGATCCAGTCGGCGGTCGGCACGATCGACATCCAGCCCGCGGCCACGCGCATCGACGACGTCGTCGCCAGCGTGCAGCAGGAGCTGGTGCAATCCCATGCCGGGCGCTTCCGCGTGGTGGTCGATCTGGCATCGTCGGCGCCGGAGGTGCACGTCGACCCGCGCGTGCTGCGCCAGGCCCTCTTGCTGCTGGCGGAGGTGGTGTTCCGCCGCGAGCCGGGCGCGAGCAAGGTCACCCTGCGCACCCGCAACGCGCTCGACGAGCAGGCGCACGCCGTCGTCGTCGAGATGACGGCCGAAGTCGAGGAGAACGCGCCGGCAGGGTGCCTCGACGACCCGCGCGTGGCCCTGGCGCACCGTGCGGCGGGCAACCTCCTCACCGCGCTCGGAGCCGAATGGACGCTGCACGTGAACCCCGGCGTCGAGGCGCTGGCGTCCATCGCTCTGCCTGCCGCGGAGTTCGAAGCGGCGCCCGCCGAAGCGTCGCGCCAGCCCGAGCCGGTGGCGCACGAATTCGGCGGCGCGCTCGTTTTCGAGAGCAACCCGGCCGTGCGCCACATGGTAGGTCAGGAGCTGGAGCGGACCGGACGGCAGGTCTTTCTCTGTGCCGACGGGATGTCCGCGCGGACCTTGTGGCGCGCCACGCCCGACCGCTTCGAGCTGCTGGTCGTCGAGGCGACGAGCGGCCAGACGACCGGCGAGGAGTTGCTGGTGGAGGCGCTGGCGCAGCAGCCCGACCTCCGTGCCCTCCTGCTCGGCCGCACCGAGCAACCGATCCTCGCCACGGCCCTGGCGGAGCCGCGCGCCCGCATCGCCACCGTGCCCCCGCCGTTCGGGATGATGGAGTTGCGCGACGCTCTGGCGCACATCGGCATCGCCAACACCCGCGCCGCATCCTGACCCGGCGGTGACGCACCGAGCCCTGCGTGGTGCGCCCGTCTCGGTCGTCGTTCCGCCGGAAAGGTCTGCGGCGGCAACCTGCGCTCACAGCTGACAGTTGCGGCCTCGGCGCGGCCGACTATGCTCGCGGCCCTTTTTTCCGAGGAACCAGCCATCAAACGCAAGGACGGACGTCAGCCCGACCAGATCCGACCCCTCAAGCTCACCCGTTCGTTCGGCGCGACCGCCGCGATCGGCTCGGTGCTCGTCGAGAGCGGCGACACCCGCGTGCTGTGTACGGTCAGCTATCAGGATCAGGTACCGGCCTGGCTCAGTGGTCAGCGCGGCGCGTGGCTGACCGCGGAGTACTCGATGCTGCCCGGCTCGACTTCGCCGAGGAAGCAGCGCGAGCGCGGCAACCGCGTCGACGGACGCTCGCTCGAGATCCAACGCCTGATCGGCCGTTCCCTGCGCGCCGTTCTGGACCTCAAGCAGCTGCCGGAGATCACGCTGTGGATCGACTGCGACGTGGTGTCCGCCGACGGCGGCACCCGCACCGCGGCGATCAACGGAGCCTACGTCGCCCTCTACGACGCCCTGCTCTGGCTCGAGGAGCGCAAGATCGTGCGCACCTGGCCGTTGCGCACCGGCCTGTCGGCGATCTCGGTCGGCCTCGTCGACGGCGCCGCCGCACTCGATCTCGACTATCAGGAAGACTCTCGCGCCGACGTCGACATGAACGTCGTGTGCACCGACGACGACCGCTTCATCGAAGTGCAAGGCGCCGCCGAGAAGACGCCGTTCGGCCACGATCGGCTCCTGGAGCTGCTGGAGCTGGCCCGGGCCGGCAACGCCCAGGTCCAGGCAGCGCAAAAGGCCGTGCTCGGCCTGTGAGCCGCGTGCTCTGGATCGCCAGCGCCAACCGCAAGAAGCGCCTCGAACTCGAGCGCCTGCTGCAGCCGCTCGGGTTCGACCTGCGCGGCCTCGAGGCGGCACCGCAGCCGGTTCGCATCGTCGAAGACGCACCCGACTTCGCGGGCAACGCGCGCATCAAGGCCGTCACCCTGGCGCGGGCCGTGGGTGCGCCGGCCCTGGGTGACGACTCCGGCCTGTGCGTCGATGCGCTGGGCGGCCGGCCGGGCGTGCTGTCGGCCCGCTACGCCGGCGCCGACGCCAGCGACGACGACCGTGTGGCGAAGATCCTCGCCGAGCTGCGCGACGTGCCGCAGGCACAGCGCACGGCGCGCTTCGTGTGCGCACTCTGCGTGGCGGACGCCAGCGGCCAGGTGCTGCACGAGGTCCAGGACACTTGCGAGGGCAGCATGGCCTCCAGCCCACGAGGGGGCGGGGGTTTCGGCTACGACCCGATCTTCGTCCCGGATGCCACGCGCTCCGAGAGCGCCGCGCCGACGATGGCCGAACTGGGCGCTGCCGAGAAGGATGTCGTCAGCCATCGGGGCCGCGCCCTGCGCCGCCTCGCCGACTGGCTCGCGCACCGAGCCTGAGGGCTCGCGGTCGCAGGGTCGCCGCCGCCGAATCGCCCACCACGCCCCACGGCGCGGCGCGGGAACCTCGTGCGCCGCGCCGTGCTGCGGTAGGGTGCTGTGCCCCATGCTGCTCGCCCGCCTGTTCGCCGAAGGTCAGCGCATCTACGACGCGCGCTCCGATCTCCGCCAGCGCTTCGCCAGTCCAGCCGGCCTCGACTACTGGGTGTGGCTCATGTCGGACGGTCTGCGCCAGCATCCGGAGGTGGCGGCGCTGGTGCCCGTGCCGCCCCTCGAGCTGATCGGCAACGTGGTCTCGGCGCAGGCTGGAATCGAGTTCTTCCAAGAGTCCGGCCTCAGCGAGGCACGCCAGCTCTTCACCCTGCTGGCCGAGGGCGGCTTCACCCTGACGTCCGGCGGCAAGCTCCTGGACTTCGGCTGCGGCTGTGCCCGCATCCTGCGCTTCATGGCTCGCCTCGCCGACACGGTGCAGCTGCACGGCGCCGACCCCGACGAGAAGGCGATCGCCTGGTGCCGCGCCAACCTCGACTACGCCCACTTCGAGCAGCTGTCGGCGTGGCCGCCGAGCCCGTATCCGGACAACACCTTCCGCGCGGTGTACGCCTACTCGGTCTTCACGCATCTCGACGAGAAGCTGCACCGCGCCTGGCTCGAGGACCTGCACCGTGTCACCGAGCCGGGCGCCGCGCTGGTCCTGACCACGGCGGGTCGTCGCTGCGTCGACGAGATCCTGGGCCCGCGTGCGCGCGAGTTCACCTTCCCGACCGGCGACGAGCTGCGCGCCGCCAAGCCGCGCCTCGAGGCCGGCGAGTACGCGTTCTTCCCGTACGACTTCGAGGTTTCCTCGCTGCCAGCCGAGATGGCCCCCCGCTACGGCATGACGTTCTTCTACCCGAGCTACATCCGCCGGCATTGGACCGACCTGTTCGAGGTCGTGGCCGCACACGAGGGGCCGTCGGGCTGGCAGGACTACATCGTGCTGCGGCGGCGGTAGACGGGCCCTGCGGGTTGTCGCCCCGACGCCCGCCGAATCGCGTCTGCCGGTTTCAACCCGTCCGGCGCCGGCTAGGATGCAGGGCTTTTCCCGCCGCGCACGGCTGCACCGAGGACCGGTCCGGCCGATCCTGCACCGGACCGCGGCTGCCGCGCCCGAGAAGACACCGCCCGCCCGTGACCGAGATCTCGCAGATCCGCAACTTCAGCATCATCGCCCACGTCGACCACGGCAAGTCGACGCTGGCCGACCGCCTTCTCGAGCTGACCGGGACCGTGCAGAAGCGCGAGATGCAGCAGCAGCTCCTCGACTCGATGGATCTCGAGCGCGAGCGCGGCATCACCATCAAGGCGCACCCGGTGGCGATGCGCTACACGGCCAAGGACGGCAAGACCTACCTGTTCAACCTCATCGACACGCCTGGCCACATCGACTTCAACTACGAGGTGCAGAAGTCGATGCAGGCGTGCGAAGGCGCCATCCTCCTGGTGGACGCCTCGCAGGGCGTCGAGGCGCAGACGGTGGTCAACGCCCACCTCGCCGAGCAGAACCAGCTGGCGATCATCCCGGTCATCAACAAGATCGACCTGCCGCACGCCCGCCCCGAAGAGGTCGCGACCGAGATCGAAGACGCGATCTGCCTGCCCGCCGAAGACGCCATCCCGGTGTCGGCCAAGACCGGCCAGGGCGTCGAAGCGGTGCTCGAGGCCATCGTCGACAAGGTGCCGCCGCCGAGCGGCAACCCCGACGCCAAGCTGCAGGCCCTGATCTTCGACGCCATCTACAACGACTACCGCGGCGTGGTGGTCTACATCCGCGTCATCCAGGGCACCATCAAGAAGGGCGAGATGGTGTACATGCCCGGCACGAAGACCACCTACGAGGTACAGGAAATCGGCCGCTTGGTGCCCGGCAAGATGATGCCGGAGCCGCAGCTGCACGCCGGCGAGGCGGGCTACCTGATCGCCAACGTCAAGAAGCTGCAGGACGTGGTGATCGGCGACACGGTGACGCACGCCGACGAGAAGCTGCGCGCCACGCCCCTGCCCGGCTTCCGCCAGCCGAAGCCGATGGTGTTCTGCGGCATCTACCCGACCAACCCGAGCGACTTCGAGAACCTGCGCAAGTCGCTCGACAAGCTACGCCTCAACGACAGCTCGTTCATCTTCGAGCCCGAGACCAGCGACGCCCTGGGCTTCGGCTTCCGCTGCGGCTTCCTCGGCCTGCTGCACATGGAGATCATCCAGCTGCGGCTCGAGCGCGAGGAAGACCTCGACCTGGTGCAGACCGCACCCAACGTCACCTACCGTGTGCGGCAGCACGCCAAGCCGGGCGAGCCGCAGGCGGAGCTCGAGATCCACTCGCCGTCCGAGCTACCCGACCCGGCGACCATCGCCGACTACCTCGAGCCGATCGCGGCGGTCAACATCGTCGTGCCGTCGGACTGCATCGGCGCCGTGATGAAGCTCGGCACCGAGCGGCGCGGCATCTACAAGAAGACCGAGTACTACGGCCGCGAACGGGTGATGATCTGCTGGGAGATCCCGTTCGCCGAGATCATCTTCGACTTCCACGACAGGCTGAAGTCGATGACCCGCGGCTACGGCACGATGGACTACGAGGTCATCGGCTATCAGGTGAGCAACCTGGTGCGCATGCGCATCCTGGTCGGCGGCAAGGAGGTCGACGCCCTGTCGATCATCTGCCACAAAGACCAGGCCGAGTCGCGCGGGCGCAAGGTGCTGAAGAAGCTGCGCAAGGAGATCCCGCGCCACCTGTTCGAGGTGGCGCTGCAGTGCGCGATCGGCGGCAAGATCATCGCCCGCGAGAACATCGCCGCCCTGGCCAAGAACGTCACCGCCAAGTGCTACGGCGGCGACATCAGCCGCAAGCGCAAGCTGTGGGAGAAGCAGAAAGAAGGCAAGAAGCGCATGAAGTCGATCGGCAACGTCGACATCCCGCAGAAGGCGTTCTTGGCGGTGCTGACCAGCGAGGAGGAGGACTGACCATGGTCGAGTTGGTGACACCCGGCGACGTCGTCGACCTCGGGCGCGGCGCGGTCGACCGCGCCAGCGGCAAGAAGCGGGCGAAGTCGCACCGTCCGGTGCGCGACAACGTCGAGTCGTTCGCCATCGCCATCCTGTTCGCGGTGCTGCTCAAGCCCTTCCTGCTGGAGGCCTACCAGATCCCCACGCCGTCGATGCAGCCGACCATGATGGGCTGCCCGCCGGCCGGCGTGCACGATCGCCTGATCGTCGACAAGCTGCGCTACGCGCTGTTCGAGCCCAAGCGCTGGGACATCGTCGTGTTCCGCTACCCGATCCGACAGGTGCAGAGCTACGTCAAGCGCATCGTCGGCGTCGGCGGCGACCGCTTCATCATCGGCGGCGGCAACCTGGTGCCGGTCGACGCCGACGGCAAGGAGCAGGCGCCGATCCGCAAGCCGGCCAACATCCAGAAGGGCCAGTGGAAAGAGCTGTTCCCGGCACGCATGTACCTGGACGACAAGTCGCGCCTGCTCGACGGCTACTTCTCGGCGCAGCCGCAGTGGACGGAAGAAGACGGAGTGCTCAGCACGCGGGCCGAGCCCGGCCGCAGCGTGACCGTGAGCTACACCGACCAGGGCCACGGCGGGCTCGCCGACCGTGTGTACGACGGCTACCCGACCTCGGTGGCGAAGGCCATGCGCGCCGACGCACGGACGATGATGGCCAGCTTCGAGGCTGTCGCCGACGCGCGATTGGCCTTCACCCTGCAGGCCTCGGGCACGGTCGAGAACCTGGCGGTCGAGCTGGACACGCGCCCGCCTGGCAAGAGCAACAAGGCGCTGCGTTTCGCTCTCGAGGTAGGCGGCGGCAAGGCCCGGTTGGTCGTCCGCGAGGGCGGCAAGGAAGTGAAGGCGAGCGAGCCGGTCGATTTCGCGCTGGGCAACGGCAGCCGCGTCGGCATCCGTTTCACCCACGTCGACGGCGTGCTGCTCGCCGAACGCGACGGCACGCAGATCGCGGAACTCGCGTGCCATCCGTACCTCGTACTCGACGAGCTGCCGGTCGGCGCGGCGACGCTCGCCGTCAACGTGCGCGGCGGCGACCAGATCCGGGTGAGCGACCTCGTCGTCGAGCGCGACATCCAATACAAGCTCGGCTCGCTCAGCAAGGGCGTCCCGATCGAGGTGCCGGAGGGTCACTTCTTCATGATGGGCGACAACCCCGAGCAGTCGGCGGACGCGCGCGAGTGGCGCGCCATCACCGTCGGCGTCGAGCCGGACGGCACTCTCGTCGACCCCACCACGCACCCCGAGGCGCGCAAGATGGTGGGCAACCTGCGGCCGAAGGGGCTCAGCGACGAGGTCGATGCCGACGAGAACCCGGTGCTGGTGCCCGAGCGCGATGCCGTCGTGTTCACCGACGACTTGGGCGAAGTGCACGTCCTGCACGGACAGCCCAACCTCAGCCCGTCCGACAAGGCCTACGGCGTGGTGTCGGGCGTGTGGTTCGCGGGCGACAAGGGGCCGTGGCAGCCGCGCTCGCACCGCGTGCAGTTCGTGCCGCGCGAACACGTCCTCGGCCGGCCCCTGCTGAACTTCTGGCCGATCTGGCCGATCGGACCGATGCGGTTCGGCTTCATCCGCTGACGCCATGGCGACGCTGCTGAGCACCCGCGGCCTCACCAAGACCTACAAGCGCCGCCGCGTCGTCGACGACGTCAGCATCCACGTCGACGAGGGCGAGATCGTCGGCCTGCTCGGCCCCAACGGTGCCGGCAAGACCACGACCTTCCGCATGGTGGTCGGCATGGTCAAGCCCGACACCGGCCGCGTGCAGTTCCACGGCAAGGACATCACCAAGATGCCGATGTACCGGCGGGCGCGCCGCGGGCTGGGCTACCTGTCGCAGGAGCCGTCGGTGTTCCGCAACATGACGGTGCTCGACAACGTGCTGGCGGTGCTCGAAGCGCGCCGGGTGCCGCGCGCCGAGCGCAACGACCGCGCCCTCGAACTGCTCGAGGAGCTGCAGCTCACGCGCCTGCTCGACTCGAAGGCCGCCACGCTCTCGGGCGGCGAACGTCGCCGCCTGGAGATCAGCCGGGCGCTGGCGACGCAGCCGTCGCTGCTCTTGCTCGACGAGCCGTTCGCCGGCGTCGACCCGATCACGGTCGAGGAGATCCAGAAGATCCTGGTCAACCTGTGCGCGCGCGGCATCGCCATCCTCATCACCGACCACTCGGTGGCCGAGACGCTGCGCATCTCCAGCCGCTCCTACATCCTCGACCGCGGCACCGTGATCGCCGAAGGCGACGCCAAGTCGATCATCGAGAACGAGACGGTGAAGCGCGTCTACCTCGGCAGCCGGTTCGAGACCGGCATCACCCGCGAGGAAGAGGCCGCGCTGGAGCTGGACTAGCCGAACGGCTCGCGGCCGCAAGCGTGGCCGCCGGCAACGCCGGGCAAGGAAGCCGGATTCGTTGCGAGGCGCGCCGCGGTGGTGCCGCCCCACCCGCCGTGCTCCGGAAAAACCCGTGGCGGCGCGCCGTTCGCCACCTGAGCTGCAAGGGCTGCGAATCGTCGCGGCGGGCGCGAATTCGGCCGTGTTGTTCCGTTGCCACAGAGCTGACCAGGCCACGCCCGAGCAGCCCTGGAAGCTCCAAGCTACAACAGCGCCGGCGGCCCCCTCCGGTCGGCGCTGCGCCGACATCAACCCTTTGGGTTGCGGCCGCCGGCAGCGCTGAGGAACTGGCGCGCCCATCCGCCCCTTTGAACCCTGGGAGGGAGGGTGCACACAACGACCGCGGGACGCTCATAATCAGGCCGCCTGTTCCGCATCTCCCTATCCCACCTCCACGAATGCAGACCAAACTCCTCGCCGCCGTCGCTCTCGTCACCGCTTCTCTCGCCGCACAGAACCCGCTCGCGTATCCGGCGGACACCGTGCGCGCCGGCAGCGGCAACCTGACCCCCTTCGGCTTCAGCTCGTCGCCCAACTTCGACGAAGGCCGCTGGCAGCAGCTCATCCCGGCGCACTACCTGCCGGGCGTCCCCTGCATGCTCTCGGGCATCGCCGTGAACTGCCAGTCGTCGAACGCCGCGGTGGCCTACACCAACATCGGCATCGAGCTGAGCCACACCACGGCGACGTCGCTCGGCAACTCGTTCTCCGGCAACCTGCCGGCACCGCAGCCGGTGCTCAACGCGGCCGTCACCGTGCCCTGGGCGATCAACACCTGGGTGACGATCAACTTCAGCACGCCGTTCGCCTACAACGGCAGAGACAACCTCGTGGTGTCGCTCACCAAGGTCTACGACCGCGTCACCAACCCGGTGCCCGGCGTCGTCACCCACCAGACCACGGGTTCGCCGCACCGCACCGACCTGTCACCGGCCAAGTACGCGTTCAGCGCCTTCGGCCTCGGCGGCTCGACCACCGACGTCGTCCAGTTCAGCACCAACGCCGTACTGTCGATGCGACTGTTCTCCGACGCACCGGCGACGACGACCATGCGCAGCGTGACGCAGCCGGCGGGCAAGGAGTACCAGATCGGCACCGCAGCCGAGTACGCGGTGTTCGGCGCCACGGGGACCGCGTGGGGCGCCTTCCTCGACACGGCGCTGCAGCCACCGATCTCGCTGCCCATCTTCCAGGGCCGCCTGTACGTGAGCCCCTCGATCCTGCTGGCTTCCGGGACGACCGCTGGCGGCGTGTCGCTGTTCAACCTGCCGATCCCCAACGTCCCCAGCCTCGCCGGTTCCTACTGGACGATGCAGTCGGCGACCCTCAGCGCGTCGCTGCCGGTGATCACGATGTCGAACGTCATCGACTTCTTCATCACCAACTGACCGGACGCGCGCGCCGCGGCTTCACGCCGAGGCCGCCGCGCGCATCGCCTGCCACAGCGCGACGACGTCGTCGCGCTCGGTCGCCGCAGCCCCGACGCTGACGCGACACATCCAGCGCCCCTCGAGCTGCGCCGGTGTGAGGTAGGCCTCCCCACTGCGGTTGATCCGATCGACCCAGGCGAGCGTGTGGCGATCCAGCGCCTCGCCGGCCAGCCCCGCCGGCGCGTGCCGCACGCACACCGTCTGCAGGTGCACCGGCGCCAGCACCTGCCAGTCCGCGGCCCCGGCCACCTGCGCGGCCAGCCAGCGCGCGTTGGCGAGGTCGCGGCGCAAGCGCTCCTGCAGGCCGTGCAAGCCCTCGAGCCGCACGAGGGTCCACAGCTTGAGGGCGCGGAAGCGGCGACCGAGCGCGATGCCCCAGTCGCGGTAGTTGGTCACGTCGTTGTCGGCAGCGGTCTGCAGGTAGCTGGGGTTGGTCCCCATGACTCGAATCAGGTGCTGGGCGTCGCGCACGAAGAACGCCGAGCAGTCGAAGGCCGCCCCCAACCACTTGTGTGGATTGACCACCAGCGAGTCGGCGCCGTCGACACCGGCCCAGAGCGAGCGACACTCGGGCAGGATCATGGCGTTGCCGGCCATCGCCGCGTCGACGTGCACCCACGCACCGTGCCGCGCCGCCAAGTCGACCGCGGTGCCGACCGGGTCGAAGGCCGTGGTGGTGGTGGTGCCCGAGGTGACGACCACCGCGCAGGGCACCCGGCCTGCCGCGACGTCGGTGTCCAGGGCCGAGGCCAGGGCCTGCGGGTCGAGGGCGAACTCGGCATCGACGTCGACGGCGCGCACGTTGTCGCGACCGAAGCCGGCCAGCAGCGCGGCCTTCTCGACGCTGCTGTGCGCGTATCGCGACACGTACACCACCAGGGCCTTCGCTTGCCCCTGCAGACCGCGGCTGGCCAGCGAGAAGTTCGTGCTGCGCTCACGGGCGCACAGCAGGGCCAGCAGCGTCGCGGTCGAAGCCGTGTCCTGCAGCGCGCCGCGCCAGGACGGCGCCAGCCCCAGCATCTGCCGCAGCCAGTCGATCATGGTCTCTTCCACCTCGGTGAGCGCCGGTGCCGCCTGCCAGGACAACCCGAGCGCGCCGAGCCCCGTGCTGAGGTAGTCGCCCAGAACGCTGGCGAGCATCGCGTTCGACGGGAAGTAGCCGAAGAAGCGCGGATGCTGGAAGTGCGACAGGCCGGGCACCACGAACGCGTCGAGGTCGGCCAGCACGCTCGCGAAGGCCTCGGGCTCGGCGGGAGGCGAAACCGGCAGGCGTGCGCGCACGTCGCCCGGCCGCACGGCGGCCATCACCGGCAAGCCGGCGAGGCCGGCGCGAAAGTCCGCGACCCAGTCGACCAGCTCATGCCCGGCACGACGGAACTCCTCGACGTCCATGCCGGGACGATAGGCGATGACCTCGGCGGCGCGCACGCCGCGGGGTGCCGGGGAAATCGATTCCACCGGACGGACGGACGTGGATCCGGTCAACGCCCGGAGCGAGGATGCTCGCGCCCATGACGCTCGCGCCGTTGCTCCTCGGCTGCCTCGCCCTGTTCACGGTCGCTCACCTCGTGTACGGCCGCCTGCTGTCGCGCTGGTTCGGCCTCGACGCCAAGACGACGACGCCGGCGCACACCCAGTGCGACGGCATCGACTACGCGCCCACCGGTCGCTTCTACCTGCTGTCGCAGCACTTCTCGGCGATCTCGGCAGCTGGCCCGATCGCCGGTCCGATCCTGGCCTGTCTCGCCTTCGGCTACGCCCCGTCGCTGCTGTGGATCGTGCTCGGCTGCATCGTCATCGGCGCCATGCACGACTTCGCCGCGCTGGTGGGCTCGGTCCGCCACGGCGGTCGCTCGGTGGCCGCGATCATGCGCCAGCACCTCAACGGCCGCGTGTACGTCGCCTTCTCGCTCTACATCTGGCTGGCGCTGATCTACGTCATCACCGCCTTCACCGACGTCACCGCGCGCGCCTTCGTCGAGAATCTCGACGTCTCGCTCCCGGACGCCCAAGGCGGCCACCTCGCCGTCCCCGGCGCTGGCGTCGCCAGCAGCTCGATGCTCTACCTGGGTCTCGGCCTGCTCATGGGCTTGGTGACCAAGGCTCTGCGGCCGCCGCTGTGGCTGAACACGGTGATCTTCGTGCCCTTGGTCGCTCTGGCCATCTGGGTCGGCCCGCACCTTCCGCTCGACCTCCGAGCCGAAGGTGCCATCCCGTCGCGGCACTGGGCGTGGATCATCCTCGTCTACTGCGGAATCGCCTCCGTCTTGCCGGTGTGGCTGCTGCTGCAGCCGCGCGGCTACCTCGGCGGCTTCTTCCTGTACGTGATGCTGTTCGGCGGGCTGCTGGGGATCGTGTTGCGCAACCCCGCCATCGAGTTCCCGGCCTACAAGGGCTTCGTCGCCGGCAACGGGCAGACTCTCGTGCCCTTCCTGTTCATCACCATCGCCTGCGGCGCGTGCAGTGGCTTCCACGGCCTCGTCTGTTCGGGCACGACCAGCAAGCAGATCGACCGGGAGCCGGACGCCCACCTCGTCGGCTACGGCGGCATGCTGCTGGAGGGCGTCGTGGCGCTGATCGCGCTGGCCTGCGTGATGGTGCTGCCGGCCGAGAGCAACATCGCCCGGCTCAACCCCGACAAGATCTTCGGCTACGGCGTGGGCCGTTTCCTCACCGCCCTCGGCGTGCCGCTGCAGCTGGCGGTGACCTTCGGCATGCTGGCCTTCGCCACCTTCGTCTACGACACCCTGGACGTGTGCACGCGCCTCGCGCGCTACCTGTTCTCGGAGATCACCGGCTGGCGCGGGCGCACGGCCGGTTTGGTCGGAACGGTCGCCTCGCTGGCCCTGCCGCTCTGGGCGACGGCGCAGACCATCACCAACGCGCGGGGCGTCTCGGTTCCCGCCTATCAAGTGATCTGGCCGCTGTTCGGCTCGAGCAATCAGCTGCTCGCGGGCCTCACCCTCACCGGCTTGCTGTTGTGGCTCGGTCGGACCGGCAAGCCACGGCTGCTCCAGGTCGCCGTGGGCCTGCCGGCGCTGTTCATGCTCGCCGTGACCATGAGCGCGCTGTGGATCCAGATCCGCAATCCTCAGGCCGGCACGCTCCTGTCGAGCGTCGGTGCGGTGATGCTGGCGCTCGCAGCGTGGACGACCGTCGAGGCCGCGCTTGCGCTCCGCCGCCGTCCGGCGCCGGCGCCGGCCTGAGTCGGCCGCTATCATCGCCGCACGGCTGCGGCACGCCGCCGCGACCGCCCTTCCCTGTCTCGAGGAACAGCCATGCGTCTCGCGCTTTCCCTGCTCGCGTTCGTCGGCGTTGCCACCGCACAGTCCGCCCTGACCATTCAGGACCGGAACGCGATCTTCCAGTACTCGTCCTACCCGACGTCGACCACCGACACCGGCGGGCGGGTCATCTTCAACACGTCCACGGCGAACCACCTGGCGGCGAGCTGGTGGTACTACCAGGTGAGCGGTGACGCCACCGGTTCGGCCTTCAACAGCAGCAACGGCCAGCTGACGGCGACGCTGTCGAGCGACCGCAAGTCGGGCACGCTCGACTGGGCCGACGTGGACGGCCGGATGTTCGCGGCGCGGTTGGTCAACCGGCTCTACTCGACAGGCTCGACGACCGGCGTGTCGACCCAGGCGATGACCATCACCAACAACACCGGGGCGGCACTCACCATCACCGTCTACAGCTACGCCGACATCGACATCGACGGCATCTCGTCGGACGACTCGGCGTCGCAGGTCGCGAACCTGCCGGCGGGCCAAACCCGCGTCACCGATCCGAGCTTCAACTCGGTGTTCTTCATGGGCAACGGCTACCAGGCCTGGGAGGCCGCGGTGTTCCCGACGCTGCGCGACAACATCCTCACCACCAGCCACCAGCTGGCCAACGGCACCCTGCCCATGAACATGCAGGACTACACCGGCGCCTTCAGCTGGACGCTGACCCTGCCGCCGAACGCCAGCGAGACGCTGCACTCGCTGCTGGCGATCAACTACCAGCCGCGCTCGCAGAACGTCGCCGAAGCGACGCCGTACGGCGCCGCCAAGGCCGGAACCCCCGGCCTGGCGGAGTGGGTGCTCAACCGACCCTTCGCCGGCCAGTCGGTTCCCCTCGCCATCGGCAACGGCTTGACCGGTGCGGCCCCCATCGTCGTGATCGGCACGTCGCAGACGAACGTGCCGCTGCCGCCGTTCGGCACCATCTACGTCCTGCCGGTGACTTCGTTCTCGATGGCGCCGTTCGACGGCACGGGCGTGTCGTCGCTGCCACTGCAGGTGCCGAACCTGAGTTCGGGGACCGTGCACTTCCAGACCTTCTGGGCCGATTCCGGCGCCGCGGGCGGCATCGCGCACTCGAGCGGCCTGACCTGGTCGATCGGCAGCTTCTAGCCCGAACGAGTGCGCGGGCGCGGCCTCGTCGGCCATCGCCCGCGCGCTCACCGTCGCTTGTAGATCAGGCGCAGATTGCGGGCGTAGACCACGACGCCGGTGGTCTGCCCGAGCACACCGACGATGTCGCGGCGCCAGACGAAGTAGGCGAACAGCATCGCGCCCCCCACCAGGCTGAGCCACCAGAAGCCCACGGGTACGATGCTGCGCTGTTCCTTCTCCGACGCCAGCCACTGCACGAGCATGCGCGCCAGGAAGAGCATCTGCCCGACGAAGCCGAGGGTCACCCAGGCGAGGCCGGTCCAGCTGGTGATGTTGAACACCCGGAACAGCCAGTTCTGCGCCGGCTCTCCGACCAGGTCCGACGGCACGCGACCGAAGATCTGCACGAACTCATCGCCCGTCAGCACGCGCGGCGGCGACGGCTCGTTGGCGAACCGGACCCGGAACTGACGGTCGCCGTCGGTCGAATCGCGCACCTCCAGCCAACCCTTGCCCGTGCCCAAGCGCAGCTCGACGCCGCGTGCGCCCGGCGCGAGTTCGACTCGTTCGGCCGCCGCCTCTCCCATGACCAGCCAGACCGCGAGCGCGATCAGCGCGCACATCGCGGCAACGAGTTGCCACTTCATCGGAGCGGGACATTAGCTCGAAGGCTCACCCGCGTCGCGAGTGCGTCGAAATCGCGTCGTCGCCAGGCTGACGTCCGACCGGCGTGCAGGCGGGTCCGCAGATCGACCCCCGACGGCGCGACGGGGCTGCCGCGCCCGCTTTGGCCCTGCCTGCCTTTCCCCGGCCCGAATGCCCGCCTACGCTCGTCGGCATGAACACCAGCAAGATCCGATCGCTCGTGGACACGACGTGGGATCGCTCGATCGTGCCGACGCTCGTCGACTACATCAAGATCCCGAACAAGTCGCCGGCCTTCGATGCCGAGTGGCACTCCCACGGCCACATGGACCGCGCCGTGGACCTGATCGCCGGGTGGTGCCGGGAGCAACGGATCGAAGGGCTGCACCTCGAGGTGGTGCGTCTGAACGACGAGAGCGGCAAGCCGCGCACCCCCCTCATCTTCATGGAGATCCCCGGCAAGAAGAGCCAGCGCGGCGACGATGACTGCGTGCTGCTCTATGGACATCTCGACAAGCAGCCGGAAATGACCGGCTGGTTCGACGACCTCGGTCCGTGGAAGCCGGTGCTCAAGGGCGACAAGCTGTACGGGCGCGGGGGCGCCGACGATGGCTACGCCGCCTTCGCCTCGCTCACCGCCATCCGCGCTCTGGTCGAGCAGGGGCTGCCGCACGCCCGCTGCGTCGTGTTGATCGAGGGGTGCGAGGAGAGCGGCAGCTACGACCTCCCCTACTACATCGACCACCTGCAGGCACGGATCGGGACCCCCAGCCTCGTCGTCTGCCTCGACTCCGGCTGCGGCAACTACGACCAGTTGTGGTGCACGACGTCCCTGCGCGGCATGGCGGCCGGCACCCTGAAGGTGCAGATCCTCGAAGAAGGCGTCCACTCGGGTGACGCCAGCGGCGTGGTGCCGTCGAGCTTCCGGATCGCCCGCTCGCTGGTCGAGCGGCTCGAGGACGCCACTACCGGCGAGATCAAGCCGCGGGACTTCTACGTCGAGATCCCCGACGAGCGCCGCGAGCAGGCTGCCGTCGCCGCGCGCGTCCTCGGCGATTCGATTGCCAAGCGCTTTCCGTTCAGCGGCAAGGCGCACGCCATGTCGAACGACCTGACCGAGTTGGTGCTGAACCGTACCTGGCGCCCCTTCCTGGCCACCATCGGCGCCGACGGCATTCCCCCCGTCGGCAGCGCCGGCAACGTTCTCAGGCCATTCACGGCGCTGAAGCTCAGCCTGCGCCTGCCGCCGACGTGCGACCCCGATCAGGCCACGCGAGCGATGCGAGCCATCCTCGAGAAGGATCCCCCCTACGGCGCCAAGGTCACCTTCGCGGCCGAGCACGGCGCCTCGGGCTGGAACGCGCCGCCGCTGCAAGCCTGGCTGCGCGAGAGCATCGAGAATGCCTCGCAGGCCTGGTTCGGGCGCGAAGCCGTCTACATGGGCGAAGGCGGCACGATCCCCTTCATGGGGATGCTCGGCGCCAAGTTCCCCAAGGCCCAGTTCATGATCACCGGCGTGCTGGGCCCGGCGTCGAATGCGCACGGTCCCAACGAGTTCCTGCACATCCCGATGGGTAAGAACCTGACTTGCGCCGTGGCACAGGTCGTCGCCGACCACCTCGAGAGCGCCTGAGAGCCGCAGCGCGGACCTGCCCCTGCCAGGGGCGGAACCGGCGGAGAGTGTCCGGATCCGCCCCCCGCGTCCGTGCGGTGCCTCCCTACGAACGGATGCCCGGTGCGCACATTCGCCTGTCGAATCGCCGATCAAGTGCTGACGGCTTCGACGCCGATGATCGAACGACGAAGGGCACGCCCGGGAGGCACCCATCAAGATTCTCATCGCCGACAACGACGTCCGAGTCGCCCAGCAGCTCGGACGGCAGCTGCGCCTGTTGGGTTACGAAGCTCTGATCGCATCGGATCTGGAGACGGCTCTGGAACTCGCCGAAGCGCGCGGACCGGGCCTGATCCTCGCCAACCCCGCGATGTGCCCGGGCGGCACCTCACAGCTCATGCACGCCCTCGACGCGGTGGGGCTGGACTGCGCCGTGGTCTGGACGACCGACGAACCGCACGCGGACATGGCGATCGACGCCATGCGCGAAGGCGCCATGGACGTCGTCCGTCGCCCCATCGACCAGCCGACCCTGGTGCTCACCCTGCAGCGCCTGGCCAACGTCAATCGCGCGCGCGAGCGCACCCAGCAGTCGACGATCGCCAACCTGCGCGCGGGCGTCACCCGCGAGCACCTGGTCGCCTTCATGGTCGGACTGGCGAACGTCATCGACGCCAAGTCGCAGTACACGCGCGAGCACAGCGACCGCGTCGCCCACCGATCCAAGGTCTTCGCTCGTTACCTCAACCTGCCGGACCAGGAATGCGAGACCATCGCGTTCGGCGCCAAGCTGCACGACATCGGCAAGGTGGCGGTGCCGGACGCGATCCTCAACAGCCCCAACCAGCTCACTCCGGAAGAGTGGGAGATCATGCAGCGGCATCCGAGTGACGGCGCCAAGATGCTGCGTCCGGTGCGCGTGATGGCCGACATCGTCCCGATCGCCGAGCGGCACCACGAGAACTGGGACGGCACCGGCTACCCCGACCGCATGCGGGGCGAGGAGATCCCCTTCGGCGCCCGCCTGGTGAAGCTCGTCGATTACTACGACGCCATCACCTCGGTCCGCCCGTACCGTACGCCCTTGCCCGAAGACAAGGCGTGCCAGGTGCTGCTGTCGGAGGCCGGCCGCCAACTCGATCCCGAGCTCACCGAGCAATTCGTGAGCATGGTGAGCAACGGCCTGCTCCGCCTCAACAACGTCAGCGCGGTGATCCCCGCCGAACATCGCTTCGCCGCGCGCTGACGGCCGCCCGGCGCGGCCCGCTCGCGCCCTACGGCGCCGGATGGCCCGCCCTCGTCGGTCCGCCGGCAACGCCGGAGTCTCACGCTCGCGCGAGCCATCGCGCCGGAGGCCTGCTACTGCAGCAGGTTGAGCGCAGCCTGCGGCTGCGCATTGGCCTGCGCCAGGATCGAGATGGCCGCTTGCTGCAGGATCGAGAAGCGGGTCAGCGTCGCCGTCTCGTTGGCGACGTCGACGTCGCGGATGCGGCTCTCGGCCGCGCTCAACGACTCGTCCGAGACACCGAGATTGGCGATGGTCGAAGTGAGGCGGTTCTGCACCGCACCGAAGCGCCCGCGGATCGACGACACGAGGTTGATGGCCGTGTCGATGGAGGCGATCGCCGAGGAGAAGTCACCGGCAGAGCCGATGTCGAGTGTCGCCAACCCGAGGTTCGAGGCCATCGCGGCGGTCAGCGAGACGTTCAGCACGTCGACGTTCGGCGTCGTGTCGATGCCGACCTGGAAGCTGACCGTCGTCTGCGAACCGTCGAGGAGACGAACCCCGTTGAACTGAGTCGACTGCGCGATGCGGTCGATCTCGTTGACCAGACTGCGGAACTCCTCCTGCAGCGTGTCGCGGTCGTTGGCCGAGGTCGCACCGTTCGCCGACTGGATCGACAGCTCGCGCAGGCGCACCATGATGTTGCTGACCTCGTTCAGCGCACCTTCACCGACCTGCACCAACGAGATGCCGTCGTTGGCGTTGCGCCGCGCCTGCCGGATGGAGGCGATCTGCGAACGCAGCCGCTCCGAGATGGCGAGGCCAGCGGCATCGTCGGCCGCGGTGCTGATGCGCAAGCCCGTCGACAGCTTGCGGAAGCTGCGGTTCAGCTGCTCGGTCACGCCAGCGACGCTGCGCTGCGCGTTGATCGACGCGATGTTGGTATTGACCCGAAGGCCCATGCTCTCCCCTTTGCCTTGATCGCCGGCGCCTCCCGGCGGAGGCGTGGACTTCGATAGGCCTTCATCGACGACGACCGGGAGGCGACCTTGAGCCGGCGCAGAAGAAAACCAGATGCGACGGGCACGTCCGAGATCTCCGGGGGAGTCCGGCCCGGACGGTCTCCTGCCGCGCGCGGGACGACTCACCGCCCCGACTGGTGCGGCGGCGCGAAAGCCGGCGCCCCTCTCGATGTGAGACCACGTTCCTGTGGCGGCGGCGGCGGTCCGGGCGAAGGCGCAACCCGTGGCTCGTGCCACGCGCCTCCGCCAACCCGGTTGGCTATCCTAGTTCCATCGCATACCCCTTCGGCCGCGCCGGCCTTCCGGCAGCGCCGCTCCGCCCCAGCTCCATGAAGGTCCAGCTCATCCATCCGCCGGTCTACCTGAACGTGCACGCCATGACGGCGCTGCGCCCGAGCCTCCCGCTCGGGCTCGCCTACATCGCCGCCGCCTTGCGCCGGGCCGGACACACCGTCAGCATCATCGATGCCGTGGCCGAGGCCCCCGACCAGGTGACCCAGGGCGCTCGCAAGCAACTCTTCGCCCTCGGCCTGACCGTCCCGGAGATCGTCACCCGCCTCGACCCGGACGCCGACGTCATCGGCGTCACCAACATGTGGTCGTTCTCCTGGCCGCTGGTGCGCGAGCTCATCGCCGCGATCAAGCACGCCCGCCCGCACACGCCGATCGTGTGTGGCGGCGAGCACTTCACCGGCCTCGCCGAACACTCGATGGCGCAGGCGCCGATCGACGTCATCGTGCTGGGCGAGGGCGAGGACGGTGCCGTCGAGGTCCTGGCCGAACTCGGCAAGCCGACTCCCGACTTCGCGTCGATCCCCAGCGTGGTCTACCGCGACGCCACCGGCAAACCGGTGCGCAGCTTGCAGGTGCGCGCGCGCAAGAAGGCCGTCGACGAGATCGCCTGGCCGGCGTGGGACCTGTTCCGCATCGACACGTACAACCACCACAACTACGTCAACGGCGTCAAGATGGGCAAGACCATCCCCATCCTGGCGACGCGCGGCTGTCCGTACCAGTGCACGTACTGCAGCTCGCCCAACATGTGGACGACGAAGTGGTACCCGCGCGACGCCAAGGACGTCGTCGACGAGATCGAGCACTACTACAGGACGTTCGCGGCCACCAACTTCCCGTTCCAGGACCTGACCGCGATCGTCAAGCGCGATTGGATCATCGCCTTCTGCAACGAGCTGCTGGCGCGCAAGCTGCCGGTCACCTGGCAGTTCCCGTCGGGGACGCGCTGCGAGGTGGTCGACGACGAAGTGGCGAGCCTGCTGGCGAAGACCGGCGGGCGATCGCTGGCCTTCGCCCCGGAGAGCGGTAGCGAGCGCACCCGCCAACTCATCCAGAAGCGCATGAAGACCGAGTCGCTCCTGAACGCCGCCAAGGCGTCGGTGCGCAACGGCCTCAACATCACCGCGTTCATCGTCATCGGCTTTCCGCACGACACCAAGGACGACCTCGAGCAGACGGCGGCGCTCGTGCGCCAGCTGGCGCGGATCGGTATCGACGACGTCGCGGTCGGCTTCTTCTTCCCGATCCCCAACACGCAGCTGTACCACGAACTGTTGGGCCGCGGTCGCATCCAGCTCGACGACGACTTCCTGCTGACCCCGATCTTCGCCAACGAAGAGAAGCTGCTGCCGGAGAACTGCTACTGCGACCACCTGTCGGCGCAACAGCTGACGCGCTGGAAGTACCGGATCCTCGCCAACTTCTACGGCACCTCGTTCGCGCGCCGGCCATGGCGCGTGGCGCAGATCGGCTGGAACGCGCTGCGCGGCAAGGAGACTCGCAAGCTCGAGACGTTCCTCGTCGACGTGCGGCGCAAGGCCGGCATCGCGCTCAAGAACAAGGTCCGGGGCGTGTTCGGCAAGCGCAAGACCGAGACCGCGACCACCTGAGTCGCCGGCGCACGCGGCAGAGACCGAATCTCGCCCCGCGCCATCGCCGACACCGCGCCCGGCGCCACCACCGAAGGGCGCGACGGCCCTTGCAACGGATGGCTGCGGCGCGTGTCGTGTGTGCATGCGCGTGATCGAGTGTGCGAGCCGGGACGAGGCGGCCGAACTGGTTGCCGATGAAATCCTGCGCGCGCTGCAGCACAAACCCGACCTGGTGCTCGGCCTGGCCACCGGGTCGACACCGATCGGCGTGTACGAGCGCCTGGTGCGCGCGCATCGCGAGGCGGGCGTCGACTTCGCCGCCGTGCGCACGTTCAACCTCGACGAGTACATCGGCCTGGCGGCGGACCACGCGCAGAGCTACCGGCACTTCATGCGGGCCCACTTGTTCGACGGCATCGAGATCCCCGCAGCCAACACCCACTTCCCTCCGGTCGAGGGCGACGACCTGGCCGCCGCCTGCGCTGCCTACGAAGCGGCGATCCGCGACGTCGGCGGCATCGACATCCAGATCCTGGGCATCGGCAGCAATGGCCACATCGGCTTCAACGAGCCGACGTCGTCGCTCGCCTCGCGCACACGGGTGAAGACCCTCACCGACAAGACACTGGCGGACAACGCCCGCTTCTACGGGCCTGGCGAGCCCCAGCCGGAGATGGCGACCACCATGGGCATCGGCACCATCCTGGAGACCAAGCGCATCCTGTTGCAGTCGTTCGGACCCAAGAAGGCAGAAGCCGTTCGCGCCGCCGTCGAAGGCGCGTTGTCGAGTTTCTGCCCGGCGAGCGCACTGCAATTGCACCCCGACGTCACCATGTTCGTCGACAGCGACAGCGCCGCTCGCCTCAGCATGCGCGCCTACTACCGGCGCGTACGCCGCAACGAGATCGAGCTCGCCCGCCGCTGGCAGCCCGACTGACCGGGCCGGGAGGGCGGCCGGGCCGCCCGGATCACCCCGGCTTGCCGGATCGCCGAACGCGGCGCAAACTTCGCGTCCCCACGATCTCGCCCAGACCGGAGCATCTCTCGTGACCTCGAAAGCCGTCCTCGTCCAAGCCGCCGCCGCGGCATGCCTCGCCCTCCCGTCGCTGCAAGCGCAGACGGTCAATGCCCGCCTGGTCGCCCGCGTCGACAAGTACCCGGGCGCGGTCTCGCCGCGCAACAACTACGCCGGCATCTGGGGCATGGTGGTCAACGGACGCGAGATCGCAGTCGTGCCGACCCGGACGGGCACGATCTTCTACGACTGCAGCAATCCGGCGGCGCCGGTCGAACTCGGCGAGATCGCCGGCCCGGGCAGCACCAGCTCGCCGTACTTCTGGCGTGAGGCCGACAGCCACGGCAACTACGCCTACATCAGCACCGAGCACGGTCCGCTCCAGGCGATCTCCCTGGTCAGCGGCACCCCGGTGTTGGCGAGCACCTTCGGCTCGCGCTCGCACAGCCTGTCGGTCGACCCGAGCACCGGACGTCTGTGGGCGAACGGCGGCTCCAACCCCGGCGGCGGCTGCACCGTCTTCGACGTCGCCGCCAACCCGACGGCGCCGCCGCAGCTCGCCACATACAGCTCGGCCTACGTGCACGACTGCCAACCCAACGGCGACTACACCTACCTGGCCCAGATCAACTCGGGCTCGGTTCGCATCCTGGACGCGCGCAACTTCCCGACGCTGACGATCGTCAGCACGCGCACGACGCCCGGCGCGTTCACCCACAACGCCTGGGTGAACCAGGACGCGACGCTGATGGTGACCACCGACGAGAACCACGGCGGCTGCCTGGCCTTCTGGGACATCACCCTCAAGACCGCCCCCATCCAGATCTCGACGTTCTGCAGCCCGACCGGTGCCACCGTGCACAACGCCTTCATCCTGGGCAAGGTCTGCTTCCTGTCGTGCTACTCGGCCGGCTTCTACGCCGTCGACATCAGCGAACCGGCGATGCCGCGACTGATCTGCAGCTACGACACCAGCCCGCAGACCAACAACGACTACCACGGGTGCTGGGGTTGCTACCCCTTCCAGCCGTCGGGCAACATCTATCTGACCGACATGCAGACCGGCTTCCACATCGTCGAGCCGACCTGCGGCGTGCCGCTGCAATACGGCACGGCCACCCCCGGCACCGGCGGCAAGGCCCCGGCGGTCGACTACGGCGGCGGCTTCGCCCAGGTGAACCGGACGACCTTCGCGCTCGAGGTCCGCGATGCCGCCGCCAACGCGCCGTTCGCGCTGTTCGTCGGCAGCGCGGCGGCCAGCACGCCGATCTTCGGCATCACCCTCAACGTCGATCTGACGCAGCCCTACGTGCAGGTCGTCGGCGGGGTCGATGCGTCCGGCCGCGCCGCGGTCAACGTGCCGATCCCCAACCAGGCCAGCCTCGGCGGCGGCACGATCCACGCACAGGTGGTCACCGCCGACGCCGGCGGGGCGCAGGGCCTCGCCGCGTCGCGCGGCTTCCGCGTCACCATCTGCCCGTAGGCGCCGCGCTGAGACGCGGCCGACTCCCCGCTACCGCCCGCGGCCTCAGGCGCGCGGCGATGCCGCCACGCGGCGGGTGGTGTTGCCGGCGACCGCATCGCGGTTGGTGGCGTGGTAGAGAGCCTCGTCGACCGAGATGAGGTTGCGCGCGAGCAGCGCGCGCAGGCCCTGGTCGACGGTCTGCATGCCCAAGCCGCGGCTCTTCTCCATCACCGCCGGAAGCTCCTGGAAGGCGCCGCTGCGCAGGTGCTGCCGCACGTTGGCGTTGTTGATCAGGATCTCGAGCACCGGCACCCGCCCCTTGGTCTGGCTGCGCCGGATGAGCGCCTGCGACATGACGGCGCGCAGCACGTGCGCCAAGCGCACACGCATGCGCGGCCGCTCGTCGACCGGACACATGCTCACGAGGTCGTAGAGGCTGCCGACGACCCCGCTGGCGTGCACGGTGGTCAGGACCAGTAGGCCCTTCTCGGCCGCGGTCACCGCCGCTTCCAAGGTGTCGTAGTCGCACAGATCGCCGACGACCACGACGTCGGCGCCGTGGTTCGCGGCGTCCAGCACACCCTGGGAGTAGGTGCACACGTGCACACCGAGCTCGCGCTGGTGAACCAGCGCCGAGCTGGCCTCGAACAAGTACTCGATCGGCTGCTCGAGGGTCACCACCACCTCGTTCGTGGTGCGGTTCAAGCGATCGACCATCGCCGCCAGCGTCGTGCTCTTGCCGGAGCCCAGCACGCCGGTGAGAACCACCAGCCCGCTCTGGAACTCGATGAAACTGCTCAGCAGTTCCGGCAGACCCAGCGACTCGAAGCTCGGCACCTGCTGCGGCACCCGGCGCAGGATGGCCTTGACGCCGCCGTCCTGGCGCATGATCGCCGTGCGAAAGCGTTCGCCGGTCACCGCCGTGTAGAGCGCGTGCACCTCCTCGCCGGCGTGCACGCGTTCCCACTGATCCTCGAACAGGGCGCCTTGGAGGAGCGCCTCGACGCCCGCGGCATCCAGCGGCGGCCCCTCGGTCGGCACCAAGGTGCCCTGCACGCGCACCAGCGGCGGATGTCCGGGCACCAGCATCACCGACGACGCACCGGTCCGCACCAAGCTGGCCAGCAGGTCTTCCAGGGGCAAGCGCTGCTCGTTCGTCACTTCTTCTGCAGACACGTCGTCACCTCACCTCTTCTGGGCAACCTGCAACAGCTTGGTCTTGTCTTCGGCACGCACGAACGCGTCTTCGAAGCGCACGCGCTTGGTCTCGATCAGGCCGATGAGGCTGTCGTCGAGGCTGTGGCCGCACTCGGAACTCTCGAGACGCATCAGCAAGTTGAGTTGGGTCAACGCGCCGCCACGCACGATCTCGCGCGAGGCATCGTTGGAGACCAGGATCTCGGTGGCCAGGACCGCACCCTCGCGCTCGTTGGTCGGCAGCAGGTGCTGCGCCATCACGCAGTTGACTACCGCCGCCAGCGACGTCCGCACGCGCGGCACGTCGTAGGCCGGATAGCCGTTGAGGACGCGCTCGAGCGCGGCGACCACGCTGCGGGCGCGCACGGCAGCCACGACGAGGTGACCCGCCTCGGCAGCGCGCAAGGCCAGGTCGAACGTCACCACATCGCTGGCGTCGCCGACGAAGATGACGTCGGGCGCCTCGATCGTCGCGGCGCGCAGCGCGCTGGCCATGTTGACGGTGTCGACCCCGATCTTGCGCCGAGTCGCCACGGCGCCGAACTCCGGCAGCGGCGCCTCGAAGTCGTGATCGAGCACCAACACGACTCGGCTCTTGTCCTTCGCCGTGATGTAGAGGAGCGACGCCAAGGTCTCGGTGATCCCCGAGCGCACCTCGCCGCAGATGAGGATCATGCCCTTGCCCTGCCCCAAGGCACGCAGCAGCTCGACGGGGAGGCCGGACGCCTGTGGGTCGCGCACCTCGGTCGGGTGCAGGCGGATCGTCACGCACAGCCCATCGAAGTGGCGGAAGGCCGCGATCCGACCGCGCGCGAGTCCTTCTTCGCAGAAGTCACGGCTGACCGTCTTCGCCTCCGCCAGTTTCGTCATGACGTCGGCGCCGAAGCGCGCGGTGAGGAAGTCGAAGAGGTCCTTGGAGGCGATCGGCTCGCTGGTGAGCTCCCGCAGCTGTCCGCCGGTGCGGATCAGGACATTGCGGCCCTCGCTCATGATCAGGTCGGACGCCTTGTGCTCGACCGCCGAGCGCAGGTAGCTCAGGATGCCGGTTCCCTCGACCACGGCCGTGCCACGCGTGTCCGCCCGGCGCGACTGCTGGATGGCCAGGAGCTCCTCCAGCATGGCGCCCGAGATCACCCCTTCCTGGATGAGGATCTCGCCGAGAGGACGCGTGCCGCCGGTGAGGGCTTGAATCTCGAGACACCGCTCGATGTCCTCCTGCCGCATCAGCGGGTTCTCGAGGAGAATCGAGCCCAAGCGCGTGTTGTCCATCGTTTCGCCGGCCTTCACGTGGCATGGGATCGACCAGCGCAGCGCCGCACCTTGAGCCTCCGGCTGGGCCGCGATGGCGGAGGCGCGGCCTCCTCCTGCCGCCGCTGGGCAGCTGCCTCCGCCGCTCGGCAGCGTCTCTCGCCGCTCGGCAGCGTCTCTCGCCGCTCGGCAGCGTCTCTCGCCGCTCGGCAGCAGCCTAGCGGCCGGGGCCGGGGAGCTGCGCCAGGGCTGCCTGCGCCAATTCGGCGCCGAAACCGACGTTGCTCCAGGCCGCCGACGCCGCCGCGGCCGTCAACTCGTCCCGTGCCGCCGGATCGCCCCGAGACCGCAGCCACTGACCCCGCAGAAGGTGGTGCAACCAGTGCTCGCCGAGCGCCAGATCCCGCAGTTCAGCGTCCAGCCGATCGGGTGGCGGCCACGACTCGCCCGTTCCGGTGATCAGCGAGGCGGCGCGTCCGAGCCGGGCCGCCAACTGGGCGTAGGCCGTCCGATCCTCGAGCGCGATCGCCGCTGCCACCGCGAGGACGCGGGCGTGCGGCTCCGGATCGACGGCATCGCGCAGGGCCGCAAGGCAGCGGCCGCGCAGGGCGGCGTCGGCGGTGCCGTTGCGCAGGAGCGCCACCGCTTCTGCCGGTGCCACCGGTCGGTACCGGCGCCACAAGCCCCAGGCGTGCCACCCGGCGGCGAGCAGCAACACGAAGAGTAGGAGCCCGCGGCGCAGCATGCCTCGCACGCGAGGATCGGTGGCGGCCACGCCGGTGTCAAACGCCGTGACCGGTTTGTGCCGTGGTACCCGCGCCAGGCATCGCGCGACCTTCCGGCGGCCGGCCGCCTGCTAGACTCGTCCCAGCCTGCCCGTCTCTCGATTCGCGCGTTCCAGCCCGTCTTCGCATGCGACACGCTCTCTTCCTCCTGCTCTGCGGCGCCCTCGTCGGCCAGACCACGCCGCCCGCCTCTCCTCCGCGCCACCTGGTGCAGGTCCTCGTCCGTGATGCCCACACGATGGACCGACTGCTGCGCCTCGACCTCGATCTGGCCGCGTGCACGGCGATCGAGATCCCGGCGAAGAAGGTCGACGTCATCGCCACCGACGCCGACATCGACACCCTCCGTCAGGCGGGCCTCGACTTCGAGGTCGCCATCGTCGACCTCGAGAAGCACTACGCGGCCGAGCTGGCGAAGTCCGGCGTGCCACGCCCGCAGACCCTGACCCCGCCGCTCGGACAGGGCAGCATGGGCGGGCACTACACGTACGCCGAGATCGTCGCGATCCTCGACTCGTTCGCGCGCGACTATCCGACGCTGTGCGCGCCCAAGGTCAGCATCGGTCAGACGCACGAAGGTCGCGACATCTGGATGGTGAAGATGAGCGACAACGTCGGCATCGACGAGAACGAGCCCGAGGTGCTCTTCGACGGCGTCCACCACGCCCGCGAGCCGCTGTCCGTGGAGACCATGCTCCTGTTCATGGACCGCCTGCTCACCGGCTACGCCTCCGATCCCGAGGCGCGCGCGATCCTCGACCACCGCGAGCTGTTCTTCGTGCCGGTCCTCAACCCCGACGGCCACGAGTACAACCGCACCACCAACCCCAACGGTGGCGGCTTGTGGCGCAAGAACCGGCGCAACAACGGCGGCGGCAGCTTCGGCGTCGACATCAACCGCAACTACGCCACCGGATGGAGCGCCCCCAACGGCGGCAACTCCACAGATCCCAACAGCGAGACGTACCGGGGCCCCTCGCCGATGTCCGAGCCCGAGATCGTGGCCATCGACAACTTCGTCCAGAGCCGCCATTTCGTGCAAGGCATGTCGTGCCACACCTACACCGACATCCTGCTGCACCCGTGGGGCTGGCAGGCCGGCAGTCCGACCAACGTCGCCGACTACAACGCCATCGGCGCGCGGGCCACGGCGCAGAACGGACTCGCGTTCGGACCGGTGTCCACCAGCCTGTACATCGCCGCCGGCACTTCGGTCGACCACAACCATGTGGTGCACGGGATGCTGGCTTGGACGCCGGAGCTGGGTCGCTCCAACGAAGGCGGGTTCTGGCCGAACTCGACGCAGACGGTGGCGATCGCCAACCGGCACCAGCACATGCTGCGGCAGATCGCGATCACGTCCGGCGCCATGCTGACCGTCGGCACCGTCGCCGTGACCGAAGGCGCGGGTGGCAACAACAACGGCAACGTCGAGCCGGGCGAGAGCGGCAACGTCGTCGTCTCCGTGGCCAACGACGGCGGCTTCGCTCTCCAGCAAGCCGTGCAGCTCACGCTCACCGCGATCTCGCCGGGCATCACCATCGGCAACGGCAGCACCAGCCTCGCTCCGATCGCCCGATTCGGCAGCGCCAACAACGCGTCGAGTCCGCTGACCTTCTCGGTTCCCGCCAGCTACTCGGGACTGCTGGTCGAGCTGCGCGTCGCCGCCGCCGCAGACGGCCAGAGTGTCGAGACCACGGTGCGCGTGCCGATGGCGCCGTCGCGCGTCGCGGTCGACGACGACATGGAGCAGGACCGCGGCTTCACGCGCGCGGCCGGCGGCACGGCCACCACCGGCCTGTTCGAGCGCAGTGCCCCGCAGCAGACGGTGAACGGCTCCACGGTGATCCAGCCCGGCGCCAACCACAGCGCCAGCGGCACCCTGTGCTGGGTGACCGACGGCCGCGCCGGCACCAGCGCCGGCACCTACGACGTCGACGGCGGCATCACCGAGCTCTTGTCGCCGCGCCTCGACCTTCGCCACCTGCAGTTCGCCCAGGTGTCCTTCTGGTACTGGTACGCGGAGTCCACCAGCGACGACGCGTTCGAGGTGGCCATCAGCAACAACGACGGCAGCAGTTGGACACCCCTGCTGTCGACCTCGACCTCGACCGGCGCCTGGGTCCGGTTCTCGGCCGAGATCCCGCTCGCGCTGACCGCGCAGATGCGTGTTCGCTGGCGCGCGCAGGACAACAACCCGTCGCTGGTGGAGGCCTTGGTCGACGACTTCGCGATCGAGGGCATCGCCACCGACGGCGCGCTGACCCTCCTGTCGTCGGGCAGCATCGGCAGCCGGGCTCGCGTCGGACTGAACGGCCGCACCGGCGCCGTCGTAGTGCCGCTGCTGAGCTCCGGTATCGCCGACCTGCCCATCCCGGGCGTCGGCGGCCGCCTGCTGCTGGATCCGACCGGCCTGGTCTTCCTGACCGGCGTGCCGCTCGGCGCCGGCGGCTTCGCCGCCTTCGACCTGTCGATCCCCAACGTCCCCGCGTTGCGCGGCAACAGCTTGCATCTGCAGGGGCTCCACGTCGCGTCGCTTGCCGACCTGAATCTCGGCAACCGCCAGACCCTCGACCTGAACTGAGGACGGGTCGGGGCACCCGGCGATTCGGGCGCCGGGGGCCTCGTGACCCGCTCTCGGGACGCTGCGGCCGGGACGCTGCGATGGGGCCACTTCCCGGACCCACGGGGGTCGGCTAGACTCCCGTCCTCGGGCGATCCGGCGCCCCGACCGCAGGCGGAGACGACATCGTCCTGCCGTGCAATTCCCGGCGACTTCCACCATTCTTCAGCTGCGGCCGGCCCTTGCCTTGGCCGCGCGAACTGCCCCACATGGCGTCTTCCACGACCAAGAAGAAGGTCGGTCCCGCACCGGCCCCTACGAACACACCCAAGAACGTCAAGAAGCCCGCGGCTGCGAAGAGCCCGGTCGGCTCCTTGCGCAAGCGAAGCAAGACGCCGGCCAAGAGCGACAAGCGGACGGGGATGCCCCTCCAGCCCGCGACCGTCGCCCGCGCGATGATGGCCTTCGACGACGACGACGTGCTGCCGAGCGGCGGCAGCGGCGCCGGAGTCGGCTACGGCCGCTGCGGCGGGCGCATGCTCAGCAGCCGGGTGGAGCGCCTGCTGTGCGACCTGCTCTCGCGCGAGGGGGTGGCACACAGCCACCACCCGCGTCACTTCGAAGTGCGCCTCGAGGACGAGAGCGTCGCCGCCTACGCGCCGATGATCGTCGTGCGCGGGCGCGGCCGTGAGGGCAAGACGGTGGTCATCGAGGCGCTCGACGCGGTCGAGCCCGGCCTGCTGGACAAGGTCCGCGCCTTCCGAAGGTCGTACGGTCTGGAGTTCTACGTGAGCTTCGTGGGCAGCGAGGAGCTCCTCGACGAGATCCCGCTCGACGTCTACGACGAGGCGACGGACGTCCAGAACGCGGTCGCGTTGGTGAGCCGCCTGGCCGACTGATGTGCCGACGCCGACCCGACGCCGCCTTGAAGGAGCTCGAAGCGAACGCGTCCCGCTGACGATGAGAACATCGACGAGAACAGCGACGATGGACCTCGATGATGGACACCGAGCGTCGCTTTCGTTAGCCTGCCTCGCCCGCTTTTTTCGACCGTGTCCGAGTTGACCGCACACGCCCTGATCGATCTAGCCCGTTCCAGACAATTCGAAGAGCTCGAGCGGGCTTGGGAGAGCTCGATCGCCGCTCCCGGTCCGGCGGAAGCCTACTGCGCAGCGATCGAGGCGCTGTGCGACGCCGACATGGCGTCGCGCGCGCTCGCCATGGCGTCGACCATGGTCGACGCCATGGCGCAGAGCGGCCGTCCTGCGGATGCTCGCATGCTCGCCTCCACGGCGGTGCGTCGCGGCGCCCACAACGAGTCGCTGGCGCGCCGCCTGCTCGAGCTGACCGAGCAGGTCTTCGCCGAAGAGGCCTGGTTCCCGCTGTTCAAGGAGAGGTCCCGCCTGGGAAGCAACCTGTCGCCGGACACCTTCGAGGCGTTCGAGGCCCTGGTGCGCTACACGACGGGCAACGTCATCTACCACCGTGGCGGCTGGGGAGAAGGCGTCGTCGAGCGCGTCTTTCCCGACCGTGAGGAGATCTCGGTGCGCTTCGCCTCGGGCAAGACGATGGACCTGCCGCTCGAGACCGCCCTCGACAGCTTCAAGCCGCTGGACCCCGACGACCTGCGCGCCATGCGCCTGGTCGACCTCGACGGGCTTCGCAACCTGGCGGAGTCGGCACCCTCGCAGCTGATCCGCAAGGGGGCGCGGATGATGCGTGGCAAGATCACCAGCACCCAGCTGAAGGAGACGCTGACTCCCGCCGTCATCCCCACCAGCAAGTGGGCGACGTTCTGGAAGCGGGCGCGCGCCGAGGCCACGGTCGACCCGTGGCTGCAGATCGAGGGCAGCGCCAACCGCCCGACCTTCGTCCTGCGCAAACAGCCCCTGAGCCTCACGGACGAAGCCCGGCGGGCGATGGGCTTCGCCGACGACCTCGGCAATGCGCTCGCCATCTGTCGCGAGCACCTGTCGCGCTGCGAGGACAACCGAGCCCGGGAGACGCTGCTGGACATGGCCCAGGAACGCCTGGTCGCCGCCCTGCGCAACCGCGCCAACGTCGCGCCGGGGCAGATCCTCGACGGACTCCTGCTGCTCGAGGCCGGTGGACGCCAGATCCCCGACGCGCGCGCCGCCGACGCGCTGCGTGCCCTGCTGTTCGACGAGGCCGGAGTCTTCTACCCGGAACGCTTCGGCCAGATCGTCGACGGCGAGCAGGCTGTCGGCCTGCTCGAGGAAGCGCTGGGACCGACCTGGGCCGACTTGCTGGTCCCCAACATCACCCGCATTCCCCACAACGTCGTCGAGAAGGCCGTCGATCTGCTGGAGCAGCGCGGTCACGCACTGCGCCTGTTGCCGCTGTGGGACCAGGTGGCGCCTTACCCACGCCGACATCCGGCCACCACCTACTTGCTCGGACGCCTCTACGCATCGGGAGCCTTCGACGAGCAGACGGAACGCCCGTCGGACATTGCCGTCGCCCGGGTCCTGCTGCACCTCACCCGCGTGCTCGCCGCCGACAAGCGCGGCAACCCCACGCTGGGCCGCCTACTCGGTCGCGTCACCAGCTTGCTCGCCGGCAAGAAGTCGTTCCTCGGCAAAGTGCTCGAGGACGTCGACCGCGAGAACATGCGCGAATGGGTCGGCATCACCGAGCGCGGCGGCGAGGACTTCCCGCAGGAAGTCGCCTCGCTGGTGCTGCGCGCCGTGTCCCGGCGCTTCCCCGACCTCGACGAGGGCCCGACCAAGCAGTTCTGGGAGGAGGACTTCGTCTTCGTCACGCGGGCCGGCTTGGCGCGCCAGCGCGAGGAGTACCGCAAGCTGGTCGACGAGAAGATCCCCGCCAACTCGAAGGCGATCGGCGCCGCCGCCGCACTGGGTGACCTCAGCGAGAACAGCGAGTGGGAGGCGGCGATGGAGGAGCAGCGCAACCTGACGGGGCGCGCCCAAGAGATGGACGCGGACCTGCGCAAGGCCAAGCTGATCGAGGAGCAGGACGTCACCGGCGCCGTCGTGGCGCCGGGGACGAAGGTGACCTTCGCCGACGACAGTGGCGAGGATCGACAGACCTGGCGTGTGCTCGGGCCGTGGGACGCGGTGGAGGACGACATCGTCAGCTACCGCGCCCCCCTGGCGAAGGATCTGCTGGGCAAGAGCATCGACGACACGGCGACCATCCAGGGTCCTCACGGCCCGCGCCAGGTGCGGATCGAGGCCATCGAGAAGATCGTCTAGTCCCGTGCCGGCCAGCCCACCGCGCCGACTGAGCCTGACCTCGGCGGACGGCGTGAGTCTGGCAGCCGACGAGATCGCCGGCGGCGACCCGGCGCTGGTGTTCCTGCACGGGCTGGCCTCCAGCCGCCTCTCCGAGAGGAGCGCCTCCCTGCTCGAGTGGGCTCAGCGCAAGCACCGTCGCCTGGTGCGCCTCGACTTCCGCGGCCACGGCGAGTCGGCTGGCACGCTGGCGACGATGACCCTGTCCGGCCTCGTCGCCGACGCAGAGGCAGCGTTGGCCCACGCCGGCCGCGCCGTGCTCGTGGGCTCGTCGCTCGGAGGCATGGTCGCAGCGTGGACCGCGACCCGGGCGGCCGACCGTATCGCCGGTCTGGTACTGATCGCGCCCGCCTTCGGGTTCCTGCACCGCATGCGCGCACGCCCGAGGCGGGGCGACCGCATCGTCATCGCCAATTCCTGGATCGAGGTCGAGATCGACGAGGACGTACTGGTCGACGCCGAGGCCTGGCCGGAGTGCGACATGGCCCGGCGCATCCAGGTGCCGACGCTGATCATCCACGGCACGCACGACGAAGTGGTGCCCGCCCGTGAGAGCGAACAGGTGTTCACGGACATCGCCTGCCCACGCAAGGAGCTGTGGCTGATCGAAGGCGGCGACCACCGCCTGCAACCTCACGCCCAACCGATCTGGGAGCGCGTGGGACGCTTGCTGGGGGACATCGAGACGTCCGCGACCCGGGAAGCCTAGCCCCGGAGGAGTCCGCGTCACGGGGCACATCCGTGGCGTCGTCGCCCCTGTTCGCCCAGCTCGGCACGTGGCCGGCGCGGCGGATCCAGGCACAATCGTGGCGACCATGTCCACGCTCCTGACCGACCTGCAGACGCCGTGCCTCGTCGTCGACCTCGCCGCAGTCCGCAGCAACCTGGCCACCATGGCCCGGATGCTCGGCGGCGAACTGGATCGCTGGCGTCCCCACGTCAAGACCTGCAAGGTCCCGGAAGTGCTGGCCACGCTGTTGGCGATCGGAGTACGCCACTTCAAGTGCGCGACGTCACGCGAAGCGCACGTGCTGCTGTCGCTGGCGCGAGAGCCCATCGACCTCCTCGTCGCCATCGCCCACCACGGCGCCAACCTGCGCCGCGTGGGTGAGCTCGCCGCGGCCTTTCCGCAGCATCGGCTGTCGATCCTCACCGAGGACCCTGCGCACGCCGACGGAGTCCGCGCCACATCGAACAGCCTCGGGTTGTTCGTCGATCTCGATCCGGGCTATGGACGCAGCGGCATCCCACTCGACCAGACTGCCCGCATCGTCGCCACCCTGCGCAGCGCCGGCGACGCACTGCGAGGCGTGCAGTGCTACGAAGGCCATCTGCGCGGTGACGACGACGCACGTCGGTCCGGAGTGCGGGCGGTGCTCGACCGCCTGACAGCCAAGCTCGGCAGCATGCCGATCGCCGACCCGGCGGCGCTCGAGGTCGTGACCAGCGGCACTCCCACCTTCCAGCACGCCTTGCGCGACGACCGGTTGGCCGGCTATCGCCATCGAGTCAGCCCGGGAACCGTGGTGTACTGGGACACGACCAGCGCCGACTTCCAAATCCCCGGCTTCACGCCGGCGGCAACGGTGCTCTCGACCGTCATCGCCGCCCCGCGTACCGATCGCATCAGCTGCGACGCCGGCAGCAAGACTCTGGATGCGGCGTGCGGTGATCCCTGTGCCGCGGTCGTCGGCCACCCACACCTGCACGCACGGACCCCGAGCGAGGAGCACCTGCCATTGGAGCGCGTGGGCGAGGGCCCGATGCCGGGTCTGGGCGATCGGCTTCGGCTCGTCCCCAAGCACGTCTGCCCCACGGTCAATCTCGCCGACGAGGCGGTGCTGGTCGATGGCGAACGCTTCGTCGACGTCGTGCCCGTGCGCGCCCGCGGCCACGAGGTCCTGCGCCCGCCGCTCGGCTGAAAGCCGAGTCCGGGCGCGTGAGGCCGCCACCCCGGTTGCGCTCGCCGCCGCGGCAACGACAATGAGGCATCGTCGTCCGCCGAGCCGCTCGATGCTCGCCGTCCCTCATTCCCTGCAGCGCCGCGCCCTCGAAGTCGACGGGTGGTTGGACCTCGGCTGCCCCGACGTGGCACTCCGCAAGCTCGAGCCGCTGCTCGCGAATCCCGGAGCACGCTCCGTGGGCCTACGCTTGCGCGTGCGCGCGTTCGTCGAGTTGGAGCGCTTCGTGGATGCCTTGGCCGACATCGAATCCCTGCGCCCGCTGCACCACGACCCCGAGTGGCTCGACTTGACCGAAGCGTGGTGCTGCAAACGGACAGGGCGCCTACCGCGGGCGATCGCCTGCATGGAGCGCTTGATCCAGCGCGAACCCGCCAACGCCACCGCCCACTTCAACCTCGGCTGCTACCTGGCGATCGCGGGCGACAAGGAGCGCGCACTGGACATGGTGACCCGCGCCTGCAGCCTCGACGCCACCTTCCGCGGCGCCCCCCTCGACGACCCCGACCTCGACAACCTACGTCTCGACGCCGCCTTCCTCCGCCTCCGCACCGACTGACGCGCGCCACTGTCCTCACGCCACTGTCCTCACGCCGCTGTCCTCACGCCGCTTCCTCGCGCCGCTGGCGTCCTCGCCCCCCGGACTCGCTTCGCGCGCTGCGGGTGCTTTGCGCCCGCAGCGCAGCGCCAGAGTCCTGCTGGGCCAAACACTGCCGCGCCTCGCGCGGCAGTGGTAGGCCCAGCAGGACTCGAACCTGCAACCCACCGGGTATGAGCCGGATGCTCTGACCAATTGAGCTATGGGCCCGCAAGCGGGACGCTACGCCAGATCGGCGCGCGACGGAAGGCGGCGACGACGAGAGAGTCCGAGACGAGAACGCCGACGGGGACGAGAGGCCGGAGCTTTCTGCGCGCTACCGTGTGACCCGTGCACCCCCTCGCCCAGCGCCTCTTGGCCCTCCAGGAACAGATTCGCGCTGCGGTTCGGGACGCGCAGACGCGCCACCAGAGCGCGGAGCTGAGCCAGGTCGACCGTGTCGGCGACGACGACACGATCTTCACCATCGACGTCCACGCGGAGCGGGTGCTCTTGGCGCACTGCGAGGCGTGGGGCAGGGAAGAGCCGCTGCGCCTGTGCGCCGAAGGCCTGCCGCAGGAGGGCGTCGTCTTCGGCCGCGGCGAACCGCGGTGGCGCCTCCTGGTCGACCCGATCGACGGCACGCGCCCGCTCATGCACGACAAGCGCAGCGCCTGGAGCCTGGCCGCGATCGCCCCCGAACGCGGCGAAGCCACGCGTCTCGCCGACGTGGTCGTCGCCAGCATGACCGAACTGCCGCCGAGTTGGCAGACGTCGCACGCGCGGCTTTGGTCAGTGCGCGGCGGCGGCAGCCACGGCGACCGCACGCATGCCGGCGGCCACCCCAACCCCATCGCCGTCCAACCGTCGCCGGCCAAGTCGTTGCGCTTCGGCTTCGTGGCTTCCTGCAACTTCTTCCTCGGTGCCAAAGACCTGATCGCCCGCATCGAAGAGGAGATCCTCCGGCGTCACCTCGACCTGCCCGAACCCTGGCGCGCGGAGGTCTACACGGACCTCTACATGAGCTCGGGGGCGCAGATCGCCGAACTGGCCCTGGGCCGCGATCGCTTCGCGCTCGACGTCCGTCCGCGGGCGCATGCCAAGCTCGGCCAGGCCCGCGCGCTGTGTTCACACCCGTACGATCTGTGCACCGCCCTGATCGCGCAGGAGGCCGGCTGCATCATCACCGACCTCGACGGGGCCACGTTCGACGCGGCGATGCAGACGACCGGAGATGTCGGTTGGATCGGCTACGCCAACGCCGAACTGGCCCAGCGCCTGCAGCCCCTGGTCGAGGCCGTGCTGCGCCAGTTCTTGAACTGACGAACCGGTCGTCGCCGCACACGACCGACGCAGACTCGACCCGCGGCACCTTCAGCGCTGCCGGCGGCCGCAACCCAAAGGGTTGATGTCGGCGCAGCGCCGACCAGAGGGGGCCGCCGGCGCTGTTGTTGCTTGGAGCTTCCAAGGCTGCTCGGGCGTGGCCTGGTCAGCTCTATGGCAACGGAACAACACGGCCGAATTCGCCCCCGCCGCGACCGATTCGCAGCCCTTGCAGCTCAGGGCGCCGCCGACACCTGCACGACCCGGTCTTCTTCCGCGATCCACGCCGACAGCTGCATCCCGTACACGCAGCCGCTGTCGAGGCCGACGACCCGCGGCGTCCGCACCAGACCACGCCGCGCCCAATGGCCGAAGACGATGCGCTTGTCACCGCGGTAGAACTCGTCCCAGGGACGGAAAGGTGGTCCCGGCGGCGGCCAGTCCTCGGCGGGGCGCTCGCCCTCCTGCGTGCAGTAGCGCACGTTGGTGGCGAACTCGATGTCGGCGTCGGTCAGCACTCTGTGCGCCAGAGTCTCGACTCGCCAGTGCGGGTGGACGCCTGCATGCACGAGCAGGATGTCGCCGAGGTCGCGCACGATCGGCTGGGCACGCAACCACGCAGCGGACTCCCGGTCACGGACGCGACCGGCGCTCAGCCAGTAGAGATCATGGTTGCCCAACACCGGCCGAGCATCGACATCGCGGAGCAAGCGCAGCGTGCCCTCGGAATCGGGCCCCTTGTTGACCAGATCGCCCACCGGGAAGAGCGTGTCGACTGCGGGATCGAAGGCGACCGCCGCCAGGAGCCGTGCGAGCGGTTCGCGACACCCCTGGATGTCGCCGACGAAGATGCGGCGACCGGATCGCGCCAGTCCGCGGCGATCGCCGCCCGCCGCGTTCACGGCAAGAACGTGATCGCGACCGACGGGCTGAACTTCTTCACCCGGAACGGGAAGGGGTCGCCCATCGTCACCCCGCCCGCATGCACGGTCAGGCCGGCCAGCGCCGGGATCGCCGGGATGAAGAGCTGTGCCACGATCTGGCCGCTGCCCGGAAGGACGCCGATGCCGTTGGCGATCGGCGATCCGGGCTGCAGCGAGGCCAGGAACAGCGGGTCGCCGTTCAGAGGCACGGTACGGTCGCATCCGAGCGGGATGCCCGGAGACGTACCGAGGGCGATGGCGACGAAGTACGCGTCGCCTCCATCGCCCGGACTCGTGTAGGTGAGCGACGTCACCGTGCCCAGTCGGTCGCTGCCGGCCTTGGCGAGCGTCGGATCGACCCAGGTGGGAATCAGGCACACATCGAGGTCCTGCGGCTGGTCGTAGGCGCTCACGGTCACGCTTGTAGTGAACGGACGGTAGCCGCTGACGGTGAACGTCACCTGGTGGGTGCCGAGCGGCAGCCACAGCCCGTACACCCCGTCGCGCGCCCGGCTCACCGTCTTCTCTCCCATGTTGAACACGCTGGGCGTGAAGGTGATCGTGGTCTCCAGCGGGTCGCCGGACACGGCGCGCACGCGGCCGCGCAGCGCCGGCCGCCAGGTGGTGAGGGCCCGGCGCACACCCGGCCACACCCGCGTCGATTCCTCCGTCTGCGTGCTGCTGAAGGGCGGCTGGAACGAGGTCATGATCTCGGTGAGGAACGACAGTGTCCCCGACTCGACCCACTGCGCTTCGGGCGCCTCGCCCGCTGCCGACGGCGGCCGCGTCCCGTAGGCCATCGGACCGCGCAGGTCATCGACGTAGCGCTGGAGGAAGGTGCGCACGGTCGAACTCACCGTGGCGCACGTGCTGTAGGGAAACAGCACCTCCTGCCCCGAGCTGTGGAAGTCGAGGTAGATCATCGGGCGCACGGCACGGTGCAGGGCCATGAGCGTCTGGTTCTCGGGCTCGCTCAGCGGCGCCGGGCCGCGGTAGGTCTCCGAGCTGGTGCTGGTCGAGCCACCGCACGCCGAGCTCCACATCACCGGGTAGTTGCGGTTGTTGTCGACACCGAAGTTCGCCCCGCTGTTGCGCCGGTTCTTGCGCCAGTTGTTGTCGACGTTCCAGACGTGGTCGACGCCGTCCGGATTGATGCAAGGCACGAACCACAGCTCGTGGTCGTCGACCACCTGGCGGATCGCGGGATCGGAGGCGTACGTCTGCAGGATGCGGCGCATGGCGCCGATGACGATGTACGGTGAGTTGAGTTCGCGCGCGTGGTGTTGCGCCGCCAACACGATCGCCGGCTCGGGCTCGTCGCTGGCGACGTTGTCGCTGACCTTGAGCGCCCAGACGCTGTTGCCGTTGTGCGTGCGCGCCGCCCCGGGAAGCGTGGTCAGGTCGACGACCCGAGCCAGCGTCGGGTAGGTCGTCGCCAGGGTCGTCACCTCGGTGAGGATCTCGGCCGTCGTGAAGTAGTTGGCATCGGGCACCGACGGTCCTGCGGCGGCGATGTCGCGGTAGGGTCGCCCGCGCCCCACGAGCGTCACGCCGGCTGGCGCGAGGCGCCGGAACGCCTCCAGCTCGTCGGGCATCACGATCACGTCGAGGTCGGCACCGGCGGCGTGCGTCGCGCAGTCACAGCCGAAGACGCGCTCGAGAGCCAGGCGGAGGCCGGGTGCCACCGGCGCCGGAACACGGAAGTGGAACGACGTCCCGGGATCGTCGGGACCAGGGGTCGGGACCTGCCCCGCCAGCGACGCGGCGAGGGACAGAACGAAGGCGATCGACTTTTGCATGGCGCGAGGTGGCGGAGGGACCCGAGAGAACCGGATGCCAATGTTCGAGGATGCCGGGGCACAGGGAAAGGGCCCGGCAGCATCGAATCGGCGCCGGATCCGCCGCGCCACACGAGGCCCGGGTCGAGACCGGCGCGCGACCGACCAGCTTGGCGGCGCGGCGGAGCGGAAGCGTCACCGACGTCGGCCCTTGATGGTTGGCAAGGCGCGATCGCGACGGACAATCCGCCGCGGTGAGCACCCTGCGCGCGGCGTCGGCGATCTCGGTCGTGACGCTGGTCTCCCGGATCCTCGGCTTGGTCCGGGACACCATGATGACCCATCTGCTCGGCACCAGTTGGGCGATGGGGGCGTTCACGCGCGCGTGGGCGATCCCCAACCTGCTGCGCCGCTTGTTCGGCGAGGGGGCCCTGTCGGCGGCGTTGGTGCCGGCGTTCGCGCGCGCGCGCACGCGCTGCGACGCGGAGGCGAAGGACCTGCTCGCCGGCGTGACCGGGGCTCTGGGACTCGGGCTGACCTTGTTGACGGTCCTGGTCACCGTCACCTGCCTGCTGCTGCCGCCGGACAGCGTCGGGCTCGACCCGAACGCGGCCGGAGTGCCTCGCCACGAGAGCGGTCGGCTGCTGCTCGACCTGACCCTCGTCCTCTTCCCCTACGTGATCCCCATCTGCCTGGCCGCCACCTACGCCGGCGTCCAGAACGCACTCGGTCAGTTCGCGCTGCCGGCCGCGTCTCCCGTCTTGCTGAACGTCCTGTGGATCGGCGGCATCGTGGCCGCGGGACATCTCGGGCTCAGCGACGGTCGCTCTGTCACCATGTTCGTGGCGGCGATGCTCCTGGTCGGTGGCTTCGCCCAGCTGGCCCTCGGAGTGGTGCCCCTGGCCCGCCGAGGATTCCTGCCCCGACCGCGCCTGCCGCGACGGGGCGACGCCAGCGCTGCCGTGTTCGGCGCCATGGCACCCACCATGCTCGGCCTGTCGGTGGCACAGCTGTCGATCCTCGTCAGCCAGAACCTGGCCGAGTACCTCACCGGCCCGGGAAGCAGCACCCACATCTACCTGGCCAACCGTTTGCTGCTGTTTCCCCACGCGCTGACGGCGCTGGCGGCGGCGACCGCGGTGTTCCCGACCCTGTCGCTGCTCGCCGCCCAGGGCGACCTGGCCGGCGTGAAGCGCAAGCTCGACGTCGCCGTGCACGGGACGTTGATCCTGGCGTTCCCTGCGGCGCTCGGGTTGTGGGCGCTGAGCGACGAACTGGTGTCGGTCGCCTTCGTGCACGGCAGCTACACCGAGGCGGACGCGCAGCGCACGGCCCTGGCGACCGGCTATCTCGTCGCCGGCCTGCCCTTCCTGTCGGTCGCGCAGCTCTACGCCCGCGCCCTCTACGCGCTCGCCGACACGCGCACACCGGCCATCGCGTCCGTCGTGCTGCTGGCGGTCAACGTCGTCGCCAATCTCGTCTTCGTGCTCGGCTTCCGCATGGGCACCGAAGGCCTGACCCTGGCGACCTCGCTGTGTTCGCTGCTCAACGCGGTGTGGCTGCGCGCGCGTCTCCGGACGATGCTGCCGTCGGGACGCCCGAGCGTCGGCCCCATGCTGCGCATCGTCGTGGCCAGCGCCGGCATGACCGTAGCCGTGGCGGGGAGCACCCACCTGGTGCCGGCCGCCGGCCGGGTGGCGCGCGCCGTATGGCACCTGATGCTGCCGGTGACCATCGGCATCGCCACCTATGCCCTTCTCCACGTCGCTTGCGGTGGCCGAGAACTGCTCGACCTCGTGGGCCGTCGGCTACGACGTTCTGCGCGCCGGTGACCACGGGTGACCGCGCCACGGTTGCGTGCATTCGCCACCTCTGCCGATAAAACGAGGAAGCCCTCGCATGGAAACCGCTCGCTTCCGCAAGATCCTGTGCGCCAATCGCGGCGAGATCGCGATCCGCGTCTTCCGCGCCTGCTCCGAGCTCGGCATCAAGACCGTCGCGATCTTCAGTGAAGAGGATCGCAACCAACAGCATCGGTACAAGGCCGACGAGGCCTACCTCGTCGGCAAGAACCGCAGCCCGATCGAGGCCTACCTCGGCGTCGAGGAGATCCTCGAGGTAGCCGCGCGAGCCAACGTGAGCGCCATCCACCCGGGCTACGGCTTCTTGTCGGAGAATGCCGAGTTCGCTGCCGCGTGCGCCGCGCACGGCATCACCTTCATCGGCCCTCCGCCGAACGCCATGCGCACGCTGGGCGACAAGGTGCTCGCGCGCGAGCTCGCGCAGCGCGCCGGCGTCCGCACGGTGCCCGGATTGAACGTCGACATCGCCAACGCCGAGGGACACGAAGCGGCACGGCAGTTCTTCCGCGAACACGCTCCGGTCATCATCAAGGCCGCGCACGGCGGTGGCGGCCGCGGGATGCGCATGGTGCGGAGCGAGGCCGACCTCGACGAGGCCATCGCGGCCGCCAGCCGCGAGGCGAAGGCCGCCTTCGGCAGCGGCTTCGTCTTCCTGGAGAAGCTGCTGGAGCGCGTGCGCCACATCGAGGTGCAGGTCCTCGGCGACATCGCCGGCAACCTCGTCCACGTGCACGAACGTGACTGCTCCGTGCAGCGGCGCCACCAGAAGGTCATCGAGATCGCTCCGGCACCCAATCTGCCCGACCACGTGCGCCGCCGCCTGCACGACGACGCACTGAAGCTGGCGCGGGCCGCCAACTACGTCAACGCCGGCACCGTCGAGTTCCTGGTCGCCGGCGACGTGCACTACTTCATCGAGGTCAACCCACGCCTGCAGGTGGAGCACACGGTGACCGAGGAGGTCACCGGCATCGACCTCGTGCAGGCCCAGATCCGCATCGCCGAAGGCCATCTGCTGGCGTCGGAGGACATCCGCATCTGGAGTCAGTCGGACGTGCGGCCGCAGGGCTTCGCCATCCAGTGTCGCGTCACCACCGAGGATCCGGGCAATCACTTCATGCCCGACACCGGCACGATCCTGGCCTACCGTGCCGCGGCCGGCTTCGGCATACGCCTCGACTCGAGCAACGGCTACGCCGGAGCCGTGGTGTCGCCGCACTACGACTCGCTGCTGGTCAAGGTGACCGCACGGGCGCGCACTTTTCGCGAAGCGGCAGCCAAGAACCTGCGCGCTCTCACCGAGTTCCGAATCCGCGGCGTGAAGACCAACCTGCAGTTCCTGGAGAACGTCCTGCAGCACGACACGTTCCTCAACGGCAGCACCTACACGCGCTTCATCGACGACACGCCGGAACTGTTCGAGCTGACGCCGCGGCGCGACCGCGCGACCAAGCTGCTGCTCTACCTCGCCGAAGTCATCGTCAACGGCCATCCGACGATCAAGGCCCCGGCGCGTCTGGCCCCCAGCAAGCTGCTGCCGCCGCCGGTCCCGACGGTCGACGAGGCGCCGGCTCCCGACGGCACGGCACAGGTCTTGGCCGAACAGGGTCCCGAAGGCCTGGCGCGCTGGGTCCTCGGCCAGGACCGACCGCTGCTGACCGACACCACCATGCGCGATGCGCACCAGAGCCTTCTGGCCACGCGCGTGCGCACCTACGACATCCTGAAGATCGCCGGCGCCACAGCCCGCCTGGCGCCGCAGCTGTTCTCGCTGGAGACCTGGGGCGGTGCCACGTTCGACGTCGCCTACCGCTTCCTCAACGAGGACCCGTGGGAACGACTGCGCTTGCTGAAGCAGGCCGTGCCGAACGTGCTGCAGCAGATGCTGCTGCGCGGCGCCAACGCCGTCGGCTACACCAGCTACCCCGACAACGTCGTCGAGGCGTTCATCGACGAGGCGGCCACCGCCGGCATCGATGTCTTCCGCGTGTTCGACAGCCTGAACGACCTCGACAACATGCGCTTCGCGGTCGAGCGCGTGCGCAAGACCGGCAAGGTGGCCGAGGTCGCGATCTGCTACACGGGCGACGTCGCCAACCCGGCGCGCAAGAAGTACGACCTCGAGTACTACGTCGACCTCGCCCGACGCATCGAGGACATGGGCGCGCACTTCTTGTGCATCAAGGACATGGCAGGCCTGATCCGCCCGAAGGCCGCCAAGCAGCTCATCGGTCGCCTGCGAGAGGTGACGCGCCTCCCCATCCACCTGCACACGCACGACACCAGCGGCAACGGCGTGGCGACGCTGATCGAGGCGATCCGAGCCGGCGTCCACATCGTCGACGTGGCGCTGGCGCCGATGGCAGGCTTGACCAGCCAGCCCAGCATGAATGCGCTGGTGGCGGCGCTGCACGGCACGACGAACGACACCGGCATGCGCAACAAGCCGCTGCAATCGCTTTGCGACTACTGGGAGTCGGTGCGCGAGTACTACGCGCCGTTCGAGTGCGGTCTCAAGAGCAGCACGTCGGAGATCTACTTCCACGAGATCCCCGGTGGGCAGTACAGCAACCTCCGGCCGCAGGTGGCAGAGCTCGGCCTGCTGAGCCGGTGGAACGACGTGAAGCTGGCTTTCGCCGTGGTCAACCAGGTCGTCGGCGACATCCCCAAGGTGACACCGAGCAGCAAGATGGTCGGTGACTTCGCGACGTTCCTGGTGCAGAACGGCCTGCTCGAAGTCGGCGACACCTTGGAGGACAGCACGACCAAGACGCGGGCCAGAGTCCTGGCAGAGGCCGCCCGCCTCGACTTCCCGCAGAGCGTGGTGACCTACTTCCAAGGGAGCCTCGGTCGCCCCAAGGGAGGCTTTCCGAAGGACCTGCAGGACGCCGTGTTGCGCGGGCTGCCGGTGGTCGAAGGACGGCCGGGCGAGGCCATGGAGCCGCTCGATCTCGACAAGCTGCAGGCCGACCTCGGCACCAAGTGGAATCGCAAGCTCAGCCGCCGTGACGCGTTGAGCGCCGCGCTCTACCCGCGCGTGATGAACGACTACTTCGATTTCTTCCGTCGTCACGCCAACGTGTCGATCCTCGACACGCCGCACTACTTCTACGGCATGGAGCCGGAGGAGGAGATCTGGGTCGAGCTGGAGGCAGGCAAGACCCTGGTCATCCGTCTGCAGGCGGTGAGCGACGCGTTCGAGGACGGCACCCGCACGGTGTACTTCGAACTCAATGGCCAGGGCCGCCACGTGAGTGTCGTCGACCGGTCGTTGGCCGACCCGGAAGCCACGGCGCGGCGCGCCGACCGCGCCGACCCCAACCACATCGGCGCCAGCATGCCGGGCAAGGTGATCGCCGTGAACTGCGTCGCGGGCCAGGAGGTCAACGAGGGCGCACCGCTCCTCACGCTCGAGGCCATGAAGATGGAGACCGTCGTGCGCGCGCCGCGGGCGGCCAAAGTCGCCGAGGTCGTGTGCAAGCTGCGCGACGCCGTCCAAGCCGACGACCTCCTCATCGTCCTGAAGTAACAGAGAGGAGCCTGGCTCCACTCTGTTACTTCGCTACGGGAGATTGCGTAGGCGGCGGCAGGCCTCGGCGAGCACCGGGGGGCGCACGGCGAAGTTGAAGCGGATGGTGCGGACGCCGCGCGGATCCTCGTGGAACACGTGGCCTGGCACGCCGTTGATGCGCACGCGTTCGATCATCTCGAGCACCGCAGCGTGCGGATCCTTGTCGCCGAACACCCGGGTGTAGTCGGCCATGACGTAGTAGGCACCCTCGGGGGTGACGAACGTGAACCCGGCGTCGCGCAGCGCGGCGCAGAACTCGTCGCGCTTGCGCTCGTAGGTGGAACACAAGTCGCTGTAGAAGGTGTCCGGTAGCTCGGCCAGAGCGCGGGCCACGCCACGCTGCATCGGTCGGGCGGCACACACGTTCATCTGATCGAAAACGACACCGACGGCGTCGACGATCGCTGACGGCCCGGCCAAGTAGCCGATGCGCCAGCCGGTGATCGAGTAGGTCTTGCTGTAGCCACCGATGGTCAGCGTACGCTGGCGCAAACTCGGGATCGTGCCCGGCGACACGTGCTCACGCCCGTCGAACACCATGTACTCGTACACCTCGTCGGTGAGCAACACGATGTCGGTGCCGTCGAGGAGCGCACCGAGCTGCTCCAGTTCGTCGCGCCGCCACACCATGCCACTGGGGTTGGCCGGCGTGTTGACGACCACGGCACGCGTCTTGGCCCCGAGCGCTCGTCGCAAGGACGCGAAGTCGGGCCGGTAGTCCGCGCCCAGCCGCACGCTCACCGGCCGGACGCCCATCAGCTGCAGCGACGCCCGGTGGTAGGGATAGAAGGGCTCGAAGAGAACCACCTCGTCGCCCGCATCGAACAAGGTCATCCCGGCGGCAAAGAACGCCCCGGACGATCCGGCGGTGATCGCCACGTCATCGGCCTGCACGTCGAGCCCGTTGTAGCGCCGCAGCCGCTCCGCCACGCCGGCCCGCAACTCCGGCAGACCGGCGTAGGGTGTGTAGAGCTGGCGGTCCGTCTTGCCGGCCACGGAATCGAGCGCGCCGGCGATCAAGGGGGGCGGTTGGTCGAGATCGCACACCCCTTGGCCGAGGTTGATCCCACCCTCGACCTTGTTGATCACGTCGGTGAGCGAGCGCAGCAGGTTGCCGCGCTCGAGGTGGGCGCGGCGCTGCGCCAGGCGACCGAACGGTTCGTGCGGCATGGGGGCGTCTACGTTAGCGCAGCAGCTCCGGCAGGCGATGCGGGCGCACGTGGTCGTAGCAGGTCAGCTTGGCGAAGCGCCTGATGGCCGCCGGAAAGCCGACCCCCGTGAACCCCGGGTGCCCGGTCGCCGGGTAGGGCCCACCGTGATTCATGGCCGGACTCACCGCCACTCCGGTGGGCATCTTGTCGTTCATCAGCCTGCCGACCCTCTCGCGCAGGATCGGCTCGAGACGCCGGTAGGCCGCCTCGTCGGCGTCGTCCGTGCCGCTGTAGATCGCGCCACACAGGTTGCCGTGCAGGCTCTCGGCGACGAGTAGCATCTCGTCGAGATCCTCGACCACCACGAACAGCGACGTGCTGCCGAAGGCCTCGGTCTGCAACGCATCGCTCGCGGCGAGGAACTCGGAGCCACGCACCCGCAGGACGGTGTTCTGGAAACGACACGCCGGCCCCGGCTCGCGTTCTCCGCCAGCCACCACCTGGGCGCCTGCCGACCGCAGCGTCGCGACCGCGCTCTCGAGCTGCGTCACGCCGCCGGCGCCCAGCAGGGTGCCGGCGGGTGCGGCCCGCAAGCGCGCCGTCACCGCCGCCAGCAGCGCATCGGCTGCGTCTCCGGCCAAAGCGATCACAAGCCCCGGGTTCGTGCACATCTGCCCCGCAGCGAGGAGGCTCGACGCAGCAAAGTCGTCGGCGAACTGATCGACGCCACCGCGCAGCGCGCCAGGCAGCACGAACACCGGGTTGATGCTCGACATCTCGAGGTAGGCCGGTTTGCCGGCCGCGTCGGCGGCGGCCTTGATCCGCAACCCGCTCGCGCGCGAACCGGTGAAACCCACGGCCGAGACACCCGGGTGCGCCACCAACCACAGACCGTCGTCGGACGAGCAGTGGAAGAACATCTGCACCAGCGCCGGCGGTAGGTCACCGCACGCAGTGAGCGCCCGCTCGATACAGCGAGCCAGCAGGAGCGTCGTACCGGGATGCCCTGGGTGCGCCTTGCCGATCACGGGGTTGCCAGCGGCGATCGCACTGGCGAAGTCACCGCCGCACATGCTGTTGAATGCCAGCGGGAAGTTGGAGGGCCCGATGACCAGCACCGGCCCGCCGAGCGCGAAGTACGCCGAACGCAGGTCGTTCTGCGGATCCATGGTCGGCAGCGCCCAGCCGCCGTCGCGCACGGCCGCGGCAGCTTGGCGCAGCTGCCCCAGGGTTCGCGCCATCTCCACCTCGCGCAGGCGCGGCTTCAGCGCCAGCCCGGTCTCCCCGGCGGCGCGGGCGGCGATGGCATCCGCATCTGCCTCGATCTCGATGGCACAGCGCTCGAGGAAGTCGGCTCGCCGCGCCGGCACCACCGAGCGCAGAGCCGCCGCCGCCGCCTTGCCCGCCGTCACCATCGCCTCGAGTTCGCGGCGCGGCGACACCGGGTAGCGCCCCGGCAACAGCTCGCCACTGCGGGGATCGCGCGCTTCGAGGACCTCTTGCCCCAGGGACGCCAGGAAGCGCCCCGCGCAGAAGATCGGTTCCATCCGCACGAGCCTACCTGACGAGAGGCGCGGCGCGCAGTCGGACCTCGCGGTAGTCGCCGCCACGCCCGACCTCGATCCGGTAACGGCCGCGACCGATGTAGTCGATCTGACGCACATGGTCGCCCATGCGCACGCCCTCGCGGTCGGCAGGAGAGTCGGGAATCACGTCGACCACGTCCCAACCCTGGCTCGCCCGCCGCAGACCCAGCCCGTCGGTGATCCGCGAGTCCACGGTGACGGGCCGCTCCTGCGCGCGCTCGAAGCGCACCCGCCGTCCCCGACCGTCGAGGCTGACTCGGAAGTGCGACAGCAGCTCGGCGCCCAGCATCGGGCCGCCACACTGCATGAGCGACACCACGGGACGCCGGACGCGATGCCCGCCGATGGCGACGTCGGCGTCGAGTCGGGCCAGACGCACCCGCACCATTCCCGAGACCGTCGACAGCAACGGCCCCACCGACGGCGCGTCGACGTAGGGCAAGCCGGCTCCCTGCTCTTCGGTGAGGATCAGCCCTTGGTCGTTGCCGGTGTCGATCAAGACCTCCATCGGCCGGCCGGCGACGCTGAGAGTCACGCGGGGCGTCTTGCTCTGCACGGTCATCACCAGCACCTCGCGTCCGTCCGCCGCCGGCAGCGGCGCCCGGCTCAACTCGAGAGCTCGCCTCCGGTAGTCGATCACCATGGTGCACTGCACGAACATCGCGTAGCCGAGGATCCCCTCGACGGGGCGACGAATGTCGTGCACGTCGAGATCCTCGGCAGGCAGGACGAAGGCGCGGACATCGCGCAGGGCAGCACCTTCGCCCAGACCCATCGTGTCCAGCCGGGCGACGCGACCGACCTTGCGCGTGACCCCGTTGGCCCCGGTGAGCAAGCCGTTCACGCTCTGCAGCGGCAGTTGCAGGCGCTCGGCGAGCCGATCGGTGACGACGCACGGCCCCGAACCGGTGTCGAGCTTGAACAGATGCGGCCCCCGGCCGTCGATCCAGACATCTACCAGCGGGACGCCTTCGTCGAAGACGAGCGGCACGAGCACCGGATCGCGCGCCAGCTCGACGTGCGCGTCCGCCGAGGGCAACAGGCCCGCGCAAGAGGCCAGCGCCGCCCAGCCACCGAGCGCCAACATCAGACGCCGCGCGTCACGCATCGTCTTCACGCAAGAAGCGGTGGCTGACCGGCACGCGCCGACCGCTCCAGCTGCGCTCGGTCAAACGCAGGGTCGGAGGGTACTGGTAGCGCTTGAACTCGCTCTTCTGCAGCATCGCGTAGAGCTGCTCCACGCGCTCGCGCTCCATCCCGGTCTCGACCGCGGTCTCGCGACACGACAGTTGCCGCTCGACGAGACCGCGGAGGACGGGGTCGAGGCTCGCGTACGGCGGCAAGCTGTCGGTGTCCAGCTGACCCTCGCGCAGCTCCGCCGACGGCGCCTTGTCGATCGAATTGACCGGGATGCGCTCGCCGTCGCGATTGATCCAGCGCGCGAGGTCGTAGACCTCGGTCTTCCACAGATCGGCGATCGGCGCCAGGGCGCCGCAGGTGTCGCCGTAGAGGGTGCAGTAGCCCACCGCGCACTCGCTCTTGTTGCCGGTGGTGAGCAACATGTGGCCGAACTTGTTGGAGAACGCCATCAGCAGGCTCGCCCGCATTCGAGCCTGCAGGTTCTCTTCGGCCAACCCCGGCGTGGTCTCGGCGAACACCTCGGCGAGCGCCGAGGCGTAGGTGGTCTGCAGGTCGACGATCGGCACCTCGACCAGGCGGATGCCGAGGTTGCGCGCCAGCGCGCGCGCATCCTCGACGCTGCCGGGGCTGCTGTAGCGCGACGGCATCGCCATGCCGACGACGTTCTCCCGGCCGAGAGCATCCGTCGCGAGCGTCGCCACCAGCGCGCTGTCGATGCCACCGGACAGACCGAGAACGGCGCGCCGTAGTCCGAACTTGTGCCCGTAGTCGCGGATCCCCTGCACGATCGCGCGGTAGCGCATCTCGTCGACGGTGTGCACCGGCATCGGTTGCTGCCAAGGCGCGTCGAGGTCGACGACATGGAGAGCCGGAGCGAAGAACACCGGCGCGAAGGCGAGTCCGTCCGACCGCACGGCCAACGAGCCGCCGTCGAACTGCATCGCGACGTTGCCGCCGACCATGTTGACGTAGACCATCGGCACGCCGTGGCGGCGGCTCTGCGCTTGCACCATCCGGAAGCGCAAGTCCTCGAGGCCGGCACACCACGGGCTCGCCGACAGGTTGACGACCACCCGAGCCCCGGCCGAGACGACGCGCTCCACCGGGTCGATGCGGTAGAGGCGGTCGTGCCAGAACTCGACGTCGTTCCATCCGTCTTCGCACACGACCACGCCGAGCGTCGTCCCCGCCACCTCGACCAGGTTCTCCTCGGGCCGCGTCCACGCCTCGAAGTAGCGCGACTCGTCGAACACGTCGTACGTGGGCAGGAGCGACTTGCGTGCCACGATCCGCGCCAGGCCGTCCTCGATCGCGGCGACGGCGTTGAAGAGCGGACGCCCGCCGCTCGCCTTCTCCTCGTTGGGCGCCAAGCAGCCGACCAGGACGCAGACGTCCGGCGGCAGAGCGTTGGCCAGGCCGTCGAGGGTGCGATCGTGTGCGGCCACGAACGCCGGTCGCTGCAGCAGATCCTCGGCCGGATAGCCACAGACCGACAGCTCGGGGAAGACGACGACGCGGGCGCCGTCTCGGCGCGCGGCGTGTGCCGCCTCCTCGATCAGGCGCGCGTTGCCGGCGAAGTCGCCGACCGTGGGGTTGATCTGCGCGAGCGCGATCTTCACCGGAGCAGTGCCGGCAAGGAGAACTCGATGTCCTCGCGCACGCCATCGACCTCCTCGACCGTGGTCGCGCCGAGTTGGCGCAGGCGGCTGACGACCGACTGCACCGACACCTCGGGTGTCGATGCGCCGGAAGTTACCCCGACGGCGCGGATTCCACCGAACCACTCCGGATCGATGCCGCTGGCGTCGAGCACGAGGTAGGCCGGCACGCCCGAGGACGCCGCGATCTCGCGCAAGCGGTTGCTGTTGGAGCTGCTGCGGTCGCCGATGACGAGCCACAGATCGACCTCGCCGTGCAGCTTCTTGACCGCGTCCTGGCGATTGGTCGTGGCGTAGCAGATGTCCTCCTTGCGCGGCGTCACCAGGCGCGGGAAGCGGGCACGGAGCTCCCGCATGACGCGCGCCGCTTCGTCGACGCTGAGGGTCGTCTGGGTCAACACCGCAACGCGGTCGGCATCTTCGACGACAGCGGCGCGCGCCGCCTCGGGCGTGGGCACCACGACGGTGCGGTCGGGCGCCTCGCCCACCACACCTTCGACTTCGACGTGCTCGGCGTGGCCGATCAACAGGATGGTGTAGCCGTCGCGCGCGAACCGCCGCGCCTCCACGTGCACCTTGGTGACCAGCGGGCAGGTGGCGTCGATGGCGATCAAACGCAGGCCGCGCGCGGCCTCGACGACGGCCGGAGCGACCCCGTGTGCCGAGAAGACCACGTGGCTGCCGGCCGGCACGAGATCGAGGTCGTCGACGAAGACCGCGCCCTTGGCGGTCAGGTCCTCGACGACGACGCGGTTGTGCACGATCTCGTGGCGGACGTAGACGGGAGGACCGAACTTCTGCAAGGCGCGCTCGACCACCTCGATGGCGCGCTCGACCCCGGCACAGAAGCCGCGTGGGCGGCAGAGGAAGACGCGCATGGCGGCGGCAGGAGGCGGCGACGACGGGCTCATGGGAAACGCAGCCACCGGCGGGTGGCTCACCGAGTCTAGATCCAGACTAGACCCGCACCAGGGCCGCGCGCCGAACGATCCCCCGCGTTTTCGTTCGCCGGGATGTCCGTGCGGCGATGCGCCGCACGGGCCGGCCTCAGCGCGCGCACATGATGAAGGCCGCGCCGTAGCTGACCGCGCCCTGCTGCGCGCGGGCACCACCCACGTACACGACCCGCGCCACCGCCAGCGGGCCGCAGACCGTCGCCGACACGCCGAGCGACGTGACGTGGAGGAAGGGGTTGGCAGCGAGGTCACGACAGAGCGCCTGCGCGTGCAGGGTGCGCCCGACCAGATTGCGGTTCGACGGCAGCGGGTAGGACACCTGCCCCTGGCCCGCCTGATCGGCGAGGGCCGGCGACACCATCATCCAGTCGGTGTTGATGAAGCAGTCGGGTGCGCCGAAAGACGCCAGAGGAAACGGCAGCGGCAGCTGCCCCCACATCCCCACCCCCGGCTGCGAACCGATGGCGACGACGAACGGCGCCATGCTCGGCATGTTGGCCACGGTGTACGTGATGCGGTCACCGGCCTGGATCGACGAATTGGGGGCGATGGTGAGCGGCGCGCCTCGACCCGTCTGACAGGCGGGCCCGCGCTGGCCGAAGCTGGTGATGGTGCTGTTGCACTGAACCGGCAAGTCCAGGCGGTAGTCGCCGGTGGGCTGCAGGTTGACGACGATCTCGACCGCCAAACCCGGGTTCCGCGGCTGCGGACCACGGATGGGCGACAGGTCGAAGTAGAACGGCTGCGAGAAGGGGATCGCGATGTTGCAGGGGCGCGGCGCCTGGGCCGTCGCCGGCTGTGCCGGCAGCGCCAGTCGGCCGCTGTACACGACCACCCGGTCGAGGCCGTGGTTGTCGTCGAAGGTGGTGCTCGCCGTCGCCGAGGTCCGACCCGCGGTCGACATCACGACCCACATGTCGATGTACTGCTTGGCGGCGAACTGCGTCGAGTTCGGGACGTCGTTGTCGGCCCGCAGGTCGAGGGCGGAGACGAGCGTCGGCGCGCTCCAGGGCACCTCGTCGTGGTCGTAGATGCTCAGCATGCGCAGCGGCTGGTCGATCCCGAACGGCAGTGCGGTCGACGCTCCTCCTTCCTGGGTGGCCATGCTGCGCGGCAGGTACACCTGCGCGGAGGCATGCGCCGCGGCCAGACCCGCAACCAGCGCCACGACACAGCAAGCGCGTCGCCCGCGCGATGCCGACACCCGATGATCCCGATCGCCGACTCTTCCCATGCCCGTTGCATCGACAGCCGGCACGACGGCTCTTGACCGCGCCGCGGTGCGCGCACCATGACATCGGCCCCTTCCCCTCGACCGTCTCGAATCGATGCACGTCCCGTGCAAGGGTACGTCACCTGTCTCAAGCTCGGTGCCGAGTCGACCGACATGCCGTCCAGAGAACGGTTCACACAGCCAGGGGGCAAATGCAACTCGACAAGCTCGGGACTCCAGTTTCGTCGGAATCTCCTCATCGCCGCTACGCGGCACTCCATCGCGCCCTCGAGACCGGCACGGGCTCCGACGCCACCTGGCGCGAAATGACCGAAGTCTGCCTGCGCCTCGGCCATCGCGACGAGGCCCTCCTCTCCTACGAACGTATCCGCGACCCGCGCTTGCGGCGCGAGGCCGAACACCTGTTGCAACGTCGCGGCCTGCTCCAGGCCGACGACGAGACCGAAGCCGCTCCGGAGCCGCGGTCGGTGAGGGACGACATCGTCGATGCGACGCGTGTGCTGTTCGAGGACCACATGCCGCTGACGACCATCGTCACGACCATGACGTTCCCGATCGTCGTGGGTCTCGGCGGCTTCCTGACCTCGACGACCAGCAGTTCGTTCCTGTTTCCTGCCATCGCCGCGCTCCCGGCACTGTGCGTGGCCGCTGTGGTCGGCGGCATGAGCCGGCGCATCCTGATCGATGCGGCGCGGGGACTGCAGGATCCTCCGCGCATCCCACAGGTGCGCGAGCTGTCGCGGCAGTCCGGTCGTTTCCTCCTCGACGCCCTGGTGCTCACGCTCGTGTTCCTCGGCCCGGCGATCGCACTCGCCTGCGTGCAGGGCCTCAGTGTGTCGACTCTGGTGGCGGCGGCGCTCGGCGCGTTCCTGTTGCCCGCGGCGATGGCGATCCGCCAGCTCACCGACGACTGGCGCGCCCTCTCGCCCAACTACCTGTTCCCGGCGGTGACCGCCTTGCGCGGCGACTATGCCGCGACCGCCGGCGTGTGCACCCTGGTGGCTCTCCCGGCGGCGCTGTCGGCCATCCTCACCGCGGGATCGCAGCTCTATCTACAGGCCTCGGTCGTCGGCCCGCTGGCGGTCGCCCCGCTGTTCTTCGCCTCGCGCCTGCTGGGCCTGATGGTGTACGGCAACCGCGAGACCCTGCGCGAACTCCTGCTGCCGCGCGTGCAACCGGCGACTGCCAAGCCGACGCCTGCGCCGGTGTCCGCCCAGGCCACGGCGCCGGCCACGAAGCCCGAGACCTCGAGCTGGAGCGCCGGCCTCGCACGCCCCACCATGCGCACCACCACCGCCACGCCGCCGCGCGTCGCCGCGGTGCCGCGCAAGCCCAGACCGGACCAGGGCCCGCTGCCGACGACAGCACCGCGTCCGGCGCTCAAGGCGGCCGCGCCCACCCCGGCGCCTGCCGACGCACCGCGCGCACCCGCCATACCCGCTGCCGAGCAACGGCCGGCCGCTTCTCGCCCGCTGGCGAAGCCGGCGCCGGTGCGCGCCGCCACCCCGGCGCCGCGCGCGCCACAGCCCGCCCCGACCCCGCCCAACCGCGAGGCCGTCGCCGGTCGCGCAGGCAGCGCGGCGCCCCAGCCCCCTGCCAAGCGTCCTGCCGGCGGAACGCACCGGGCCGTCGGCGCCGCAGCCAACGCCCCGGCGGTCGCCCAGCCGGCGGCGCGGCCAGCGGCGCAACCGGCAGCGCGCACGGTCGCCGAGCCGCATCCGGCGCCGGCCGGCCTCGCCACCGATCAAGCCACCAAGACACGGGTTGCCGTCACCGACAAGGCACCGCCCGACTTCACGCAGATGCCCGGTTTCAACGTCGTCAAGGGCGCGGCACGCGTGCTCTCCGGCGCGGCGTCGAAGGCCGGCGGCAAGCGCCGCTGAGCCTGACCGACGCGCAGCTCGGCGCGTCCAGCCCCCGAGCATCTCGGAGATTGCCGCCCGAGGTGGGACGCGCCGAGCCGCCGGCCTATCCTGCCGGCTTTCGCTTCCTCCCATGCGCGACAAGGTCCTCGTAGCGAACGGTCAAGGCTTCTGGGGCGACTCGATCCTCGGGCCCGTGCGGCTCGTCCGCGAGGGGCCCCTCGACTACCTGACGCTCGACTACCTGGCGGAGGTGACCATGAGCATCATGCAGAAGCAGAAGCAGCGGCGGGCCGATGCCGGCTACGCCACCGACTTCTTGAAGATGCTCGACCGCATGCTCGAGGAGCTGGTCGCCAAGAAGGTGAAGGTGATCGCCAATGCCGGCGGCGTGAACCCGCGCGCTTGCATGGCGGCGGTGGTGGCGCTGGCACGCAAGAAGGGACTCGCGGGCCTGCGCGTCGGAGTCATCGAGGGCGATGATGTGCTGGCGCGGGTGCCCGAGCTGATCGCGCAGGGCGAGCCGCTCGCCAACATGGACACGGGCGAGCCGCTGACCGAGGTGCAAGACCGCCTGTCGGCGGCCAACGTCTACATCGGTGCACGACCGGTGGCCGAGTGCCTGGCAGCCGGCGCCGACATCGTCATCGGCGGGCGCATCACCGACCCGGCGCTGGTGGCCGGCCCGTTGCTGTACGAGTTCGGCTGGCGGGACGGCGACTGGGACAAGCTGGCGGCGGCGACCATCGCCGGCCACATCGTCGAGTGTGGCGCGCAGTGCACCGGGGGCAACTTCACCGGCTGGCGCGAGGTGAACGACTTCGTGCGCATCGGCTACCCGGTGATCGAGGCGCACCCCGATGGGACCTTCTTCGTGACCAAGCACGAGGGCACCGGCGGACTCGTCGACACGCGCACCATCACGGCGCAGCTCCTGTACGAGATGGGCGACCCGGCGCGCTACCTGGGCCCGGACTGCACCGCCCGCTTCGACACGATCCGCATGGAGCAAGTCGGCCCCGACCGCGTGCGGGTGTTCGGCATCAAGGGCGAGCCAGCACCGCCGACCTACAAGGTCTCGATCAGCTACCACAACGGCTTCAAGGCCAGCGGCCAGCTCACCATCAGCGGACCCGACGCCGTGGCCAAGGCCAAGCTGTGCGCCGACGTGGTGTTCGGCCGGTTGGCGCTCGACGGCGTGACCTTCGAACCGCAGGAGAAGTCGGTCGAGCTGCTGGGCACGGGGGTCTGCCTCGAGGGCATCGTGCCGCCGGTCGATCCGCCCGAGGTCGTGCTGCGCCTGGGGGTGAAGTCGCAAGACGAGGCCAAGTGCGACCGCTTCGGCATGGAGATCGTGCCGCTGGTGACGAGCGGGCCACCGGGGGTCACCGGCTTCGCCGGCGGCCGGCCGAAGGCGAGCGAGATCATCAGCTACTGGCCGGCGCTGCTCGGCCGCGACAAGGTCAAGACGACCATCCACGTGGAGACGGTGTGATGAAGCGCAGACTCGGTGACATCGCCTACGCCCGCTCCGGCGACAAGGGCGACGGCAGCAACGTCGGCATCTACGCCCGGACCGCCGCCGACTACGAGGTGCTGAAGCGAGTGCTCACGCCCGAGCGCGTGAAGGAGCACTTCAAGGCCATCTGCAAGGGCGAGGTCCTGCGCTACGAGGCACCGAACCTGCTGGCGCTCAACTTCATCCTGCGCGACAGCCTCGGCGGCGGCGGGAGCGAGAGCCTCAAGACCGATGCGCAGGGCAAGACGCACGGCCTCGGGCTCCTGGAGATGGAGATCTGACGGGCTTGGCGCCGGCCGTGGAGTCGCCGTTCCTGGAACGACTGCACGCCCGGGCCCGAGCCGCGCGCCGGCGGGTCGTCCTGCCGGAGACCAGCGACCCGCGCACGCGGGAGGCGCGCATCCAGATCGAGGACGCGGGCCTGGCCGAAGTCGTGTGGGTGGAGGATCCCGCACGGGACCGCCGCTGCGCACAGGTGGCCGACCTCGTCTTCGAGCGACGCAAGGGCAAGGGCATGACGAGGGCGCAGGCAGCCGAGTTGGCGCGCGATCCGGTGTTCTTCGGCGCCGGGCTCGTGGCGCTCGGCCACGCCGACGCCAGCGTCGCCGGCGCGGCCCACGCCACGGCACACGTGCTGCGCGCCGGCTTGTTCTGCGTCGGCACGGCGCCGGGCGTGCCGGTCGTGTCCTCGACGTTCCTCATGGTGCGCGGCGAGACCGTGCTCAGCTACGCCGACTGCGGAGTCATACCGGACCCCGACGCCGGCCAGCTGGCGGCGATCGCCTACACCACCGCCCTGAACCACCGCGTCCTGGCCGAGGTCGAACCGCGCGTGGCGTTCCTGTCGTTCTCCACCAAGGGGAGCGCCGAGCACCCGCACGTCGACAAGGTGCGCACCGCATGCGCCGCCTTCCACCAGCAGTGGCCCGACATCGCCGCCGACGGCGAGCTGCAGTTCGACGCCGCGTTCGTCCCCGAGGTCGGAGCGCGCAAGGCGCCGGACAGCCCGGTCGCCGGCCGCGCGAACGTGCTCGTCTTCCCCGACCTCAACGCCGGCAACATCGCCTACAAGATCACCCAACGCCTGGGGGGCTTCCTCGCCTTCGGCCCACTCGTGCAGGGGCTCGCCAAGCCGTGCCTCGACCTGTCGCGCGGCTGCTCCGCCGACGACATCGTGCACGTGGCCGCGGTTGCCGCGCTGATGGCAAGCGCCAGCGACTGACCGACCCCGGCGACGGTCCGCATGCCGTGTACGCTGCCGCGATGCAAAGCTCGCGTGCCTGCCCCGATTGCGGTCGTCACGTATCGTGCGACGGCGCGAGCGCGTCCGAAACGAGACGACCGAGCGCGCCAGCACCCGTGCGGTATTGCCCCTTCTGCGCCCAGCGATTGGATGCGCACGGGCTCCGACTCGGGGACCTGGTCCGCGAGACACTCGGCGCGATCTTCACGCTCGAACTGCCTCTGATCCGGACGTTCTTGGACGCCGCCGTCGATCCCGGGGCGGTCGCGCGCAAGTGGATCGAAGGCATGCGCCGTCGCTATGCGAACCCACTCAAACTCCTGGTCGTCATCGGACTCGTCGTCGCGGTCCTCCATCCGCTCTTGCAAGACATGGGGAAAGCGCGCACGCCCACGGGTACCGCCTACATCGAGGTCGGCTTGCTGCCACTCGCCATGCGCTGGGGGCCGCTCTCTTTCGTCGTGATCGCCCTACCGGTTGCCTTGGTCATGGCCATGCTCACCAAGACGGCGCGGCTCCGTGAGCCCTGGCTCTCTTGGTACGTGGTCGCGCTCTTTGCCTACGCCATCGCCGCCGGGATCCAGGTGCCACTGATGGTGCTTGCAGCGTTCGCTCCGGTCGGCCCATGGCGAACGAGCACCTACGTCGCACAGGGCGCCTTGCCGATCCTCCTGTACGCGCGTGCCGCCGCCGGCTTCGTCGGCGCAACGTTGCGGGCACGCGCGGTCGCATCGGCGCTCGGATCCCAGTTCTTGGTCATCCTCGGCGCGACGTTGGTGGCGTGGCTCTTGGAAGGGCGATGACGCCACGCGACCAAGACGCCGCAGGGGGCTCGATCGCGTTGTTTCAGAACACGACACGACCCATCGTTCTCGACGACCATCTCGACCGGCTTCCGCGCAATCGCCCAGGTCCTGGGCCGCGTGCCGGCACCTCAGGTATCCGGTCGGCGGCGACCTCGCACGCCCCGACCGGCGCGCGAGTTTCCCGGCCGCCTTGGGGAAGTGGGCCGGAACGACGTGTCAGAGGTGGCGTCCCGCGTGGTCGGCGATGCCCTCGAACCACGCACGAGGCGCCGTGGACGCGAGCCGGACCCCGCCTCCAAAGGCCGTGAACATGATCTCTTCCCTACGTTGGCTCGCTGTGCCCACATGCATGGTCGCCGCCATCGGCGCGCAGTGGCAGACCCTGCCTTGCGCGCCTGTCGCGCCACCCGACGTCACCCAAAGTGCTTTCGCGACCTACGTCGACTGCAACGGCCACCTGTATGCCTACTCGGCGATGGGCGTCGGCTGGCGCGACTTGGGCGTGCCAGACCCGACCGTGCCGTTCGCGCACGGCGACTGGACCGGCCTCGTCGCACTGTCGCCGGTCGCGTACCGCGCCTACAGCGCTCGCCTCCACACCGTCGCCGACGTCAGCTTCGTCGCGCCGCCCATCGTCGTTCGCGTGTTCGACGACGTGATCTTGTTGATCGGCACGCGGCCGGGGGTCGGCCTGCAGGAAGCGCTCGCCTACAGCGCGCAGACCAACACCTGGGTGCCGTATCCGGCACCGGTCGCCTCGCTCGTGACCGGGAGCCGCTTCGTGTGCGGCCTGCGCGCCGGCGACCAAGCCATCGGCTTCAGCGCGCGTCAGGCGAGCTGGTCGAGCACGCCCTGGGTCACCGGCGCCGCGCTGTCGAGCGACGGCAACGTGCTCCTCTTGGACCCGCCGCCGCCGGCCAGCGTGTCGGCCTTCAGCGGCGTGATCGGAATGTGGAGCCCCTCGCCGGCGCAGCGCACGTCCAGCGCCGCAGTCATCGACCACAACGTCGCCTTGATTCGCGCCGCGTCCGGGATCGGCGGCCGCAATTGTGCCTACAGCGCATACACCGGAGCGTGGACGCTCGGCAGCTCGCTCGCCGGCGTCGTGCGCGTCACCGACAACGTGGTGCTGGTCGATCAGACCGGCTTGATCGGGGCACCGTCGACCCTCATGGCCTTCGGCGCCCGTCCGGGCACTTGGGCGTCGTTGTCCCTGGCAGCGGGCACGGCCTACACGGTGCACACCGGGCTCGCGCGCTCCGATTGGGTGATGGTCGAGGACTCGACCAACCAGGTGCTGTACGCGTTCAGCGGCGTCGCCGGCGGTAGTTGGCAGAGTCGAGCCCTGCCGACCTACATGGCCACGGTGAAGGCCGGCAAGAGCGTGTTCGTGGCCGCCGATGGCCTTGCCGATCTGCACGCGTTCTCGGCGCTGACCAACCACTGGGCGCCGGTGCAGCCGCTGCCCGGCGGCTTCCTTACCGGCCAGTTCGAGGTGCGGAGCTGCTACGCGCTCGCGTTCGGTGCCGGCAATCGCACCGTCTACTCGGGCCGCTTCGACGTCTGGAGCGCCGGTCCGCCCATGGTCGGGGCGTCGACGCACGACTTCGGCGGCTCGACCTTCGCCATGCACGACGCCGGGACCGGCCAACTGACCTACTGGCACGAGCGCACCAACACCTGGAAGTCGCTGACACCGGGGTTCGCCGGACCGCCGACGATCCTCGTCGACCGCAACGTCGCAGTCGTGGACTACAGCGGCAGCGGCGGCGACATCCTCGGCATCAGCGCTCAGCGCGGCGACGTGCGCAGTCTCTCCGGTGCCATCCCGTCGCCACCGGCGGTCGCGCCCGATCAGAACGTCGCCTGCGTCGTCGACACCCTGCACATGGCGCACGCTCTCGGCAGCCCGAACGCCACGCACTCGTTCTTCCAGTACCCGCTCGACTCCGAGTTCCAGACCTACATCTTGCCCGGCGCACCTCCACTACCGAGCAAGACGATGGTGCGTGGCACGCCGGGCGACGCAGTGTCGGTGGTGTTCAGCACGGCACCGTCGTCGCTCGTTCTGCCGTTCGGCACGCTCTACTGCGACATCTTGTCGGCGCCGTACTTCACCTTGCCGGCGCCCGCTCCCGGCGTCCTCGGCGCTGACGGTCTGCTGAGCGTGCCCGTGCTCCTCGCGGCACCAGCGGTGGTGGCAACGCTCGAGCTCTGCGCACAGGGCTTCACGGTCGGGCCGACCGGACTGCACCTCGTCGGCAGTGCGCCGGAACCGGTTCGCTGGCGCTGACCGACGCCACACGCGCGCCGTCTCTCTGTCGCGTCCGCAGCTCGGCGTGGCGAGGACGACCTCATCGCCTGCGCCTGCAAAGCCGCGGGATCCACCCGTCCCGCGGAGCACGGAGTTTGGCGACATGGCGCCTCTGGCTGGTCGACCGCGTCTTGCCCGATGTGACCGTCCGCCAGCGGCGCCGTCACCGCCGGTCCTTGCCCACCACCTGCGCGATCCGCGGAAATCGACGCCCACGTGTAAGATCCGGCCGCCGCCGCGGAGATGTCGCTACCGACCGAATCCGTCGGACGCATCCCATGCCCGAACTGCCCCAAACCCGCCGCAGCCTGCTGCTGCAGCTGCGCCAGCGCAGCGACGACGCGTGGCACCGGTTCCTCGAGGTCTACGAACAGGCGATCTACCGCTCGTGCCGCGCCCGCGGCCTGCAGCACGCCGACGCCTGCGACGTGACTCAGGAGGTGCTCACCGCCGTCGACCAGCGGCTGGCGCAGACCGGTAGCCAGGCCTGGGACGAGGACCCGGAGCGGGGCTCGTTCCGCGGCTGGCTGTTCCGCGTGGCGCGCAACATCGCGGTGCGTCGCATCGACGAGCGCGCGCGCCAGGCCGCAGTCGGCAGCGGCGACTCGCGAGTGGCGGCGGTGCTCGCCGAAGTGCCGGCGAGTCGCGACGCGCAGGACACCGCCTTCGGCTTGGAGTACCGGCGCGCCTTGATGCGTTGGGCCTCGGAGCAGGTGCGGCCGCACGTTGCGGACAGCTCCTGGCAGGCGTTCTGGCGCACGGCGATCCTCGGGCAGCGACCCGAAGACGTCGCCGCCCAGCTCGGCATGTCGATGGGCAGCGTGTACACGGCCAAGTGCCGCGTGTTCGCGCGGATTCGGAAGGTGATCGCCGGGCTCGACACGCACGAGCTGGAACGGTTCCAGCTCGACGTGGACGAGCCCCTGACCACCCCCGACGAGAGAGCGACGAGGTAAGCGAGCATGTCCACACCATCGAAGGTCCAGTGCTACACCGAGGAGCGCCTGCGGCGCTTCCTCGACGAGCGGCTCGACGCGCACGACGAATCGCAGGTGGCCGAGCACATCGGCCAGTGCGACACCTGCCGCGCGCGCATGGAGAGCCTGACCGGCGCACCCTCGGCGTGGCACGACGTGCGCGAACACCTGCAGGCCGCGACCAGCGCCGACACGTTCGGCGGCTTCGAGCCCGACAGCGCCGAGAGCCGCGAGCGCGACCTGCGCAAGCTGCGGGAGTATCTCGACCCGACCGACGACCCGGCCATGCTCGGCCGCGTCGGTCGCTACGAAGTGTGCGGGCTGGTCGGTCGCGGCAGCACCGGCATCGTGATGAAGGCGTTCGAGTCGCAGCTCAACCGCTACGTGGCGATCAAGATGCTGTCGCCTTCGTTCGCCGGCAACGGCCCGGCACGGGTGCGCTTCGAGCGCGAGGCCAAGGCCATCGCCGCGGTCAGCCACGAGCACGTGGTGCCGGTGCACGCAGTCGACGAGCACCGCGGGCTGCCATACCTGGTCATGCAGTACGCCGCCGGCGGTTCACTGCAGCAGCGGATCAACCAGCGCGGGCCACTCGACACCTGCGAGGTGGTGCGCATCGGCATGCAGGTGGCGCGCGGCCTGGCCGAGGCGCACAAGCAGGGCATCGTGCACCGCGACGTCAAGCCGGCCAACGTCATGCTCGAGGACCAGGTCGAACGCGCCATGGTCACCGACTTCGGCCTGGCGCGCGTGGCCGACGAGGCGGCGATGACGCGCAGCGGCGTGATCGCCGGCACCCCGCAGTACATGTCGCCCGAGCAAGCCAAGGGCGAGCCGGTCGACCCGCGCTCCGACCTGTTCAGCCTGGGCAGCACGCTGTATGCGGCATGCACCGGCCACTCGCCGTTCCGCGCCGAATCGGTGTTCGGCGTGATCAAGCGCGTGTGCGACAGCGAGCCGCGCCCGATCCGCGAGGCCAACCCGGAGATCGCACCGTGGCTGGCGGCGTTCGTCGCCCGCCTGCAGCAAAAGGACCGCGACGCCCGCTTCGCCTCGGCTGACCAGGTGGCCGAGATCCTCGGCGCCGAGCTGGCGCATCTGCAGAACCCCACAGCGGTGGCGGCGCCATCGCGCGGTTGGGCCGAGCTGCCACCGCGCGCCGGTGGCACGTGGCGGCGCTGGAGCGCGGCCCTACTCACCGCGGCGGCGGTGGCGCTGCTGGCCTGGGGCCTGGCCGAGCGCAGAGCCGACGGCGGCGGCGCCCCGCCCGGTTCGCACGCAACGGCGGGTCTGCTCGGCGCGGTGCCGGCGATGGTGGCGGCCAACGAGATCTTCGAGCAGCACAGCCAGCACACATTCCCGATCGGTGAAGGCGGCAAGCTCACCCTCGCCGCCGGCTTCGCCGACGTCACGGTACGCGCCGGCAACGTCGACCAGGTACAGCTCGAGCTGACCAACAAGGTGCTGGCCACCGACGAGACGCAGGCGGCGGCGTTCGCCAAGGGCCACCGGCTGGTGGTGTTGGCGCAGCGCGACGACTCGGTCGAGATGCGCTGCGAGGTCGACCCGGGGTTCGCCCGTGCGCACCCATCGAACCCGATCCGCGCCGCCGCCGTACGTTTGCTGGTGCCGGCCGCGTTCGACCTCGACCTGACCACCACCACTGGCACGATACGCGTCGGCAACCTGCGCGGCGACGTGCAGGTGGTGAGCGCCAGCGGCGCGATCGAACTCGGCCGCATCCGCGGCGACGTGGCGGCGCGCAGCGACAGTGCCGACATCCGCGGCGAGATCGGGCCCGGCACGCTGCAGGCGATCAGCGATCGCGGCAACGTCTACGCCGCGGTCTATGCCGGAGGCTGCGGCGACTGCACGCTTCGATCGAACCGCGGCCACGTCGGTCTCGGCCTCGACAAGAACGACGCGCTGACCGTCGATGCGGTGGCCAGCTCCGGCGAGATCCGCGACCCGTGGGGCGGACAGCACGCCGGCGGCCGCTGGACCCACGAGCTGAACGGCGGCGGCTCGACCATCCGCACCCACTCGGAGTCGGGCTCGGTCGACGTGTCGTGGCTCGACGGTAGCCGCGCCGCCGGCGCTGCCGCCAACGACGCGCCCGGGCAGCCGGGCGAGTTCGTGACCGTCACCGGCCGCTACACCGGCGGCATCGTCGACGGCTACGTGCTCTACCTGCCGCGCAGCTACGACCGCATGGCGGCCGACCAGTACCCGGTGCTGCTGTTCCTCGGCGGCGGCTGCGCTGTCGGCGGCGACGTGAGCGACGCGTGCAGCACGGCGCTGGCCAACACCATGCGCAAGGCGATCGCCAAGGTGCAGGACTTGGCCAAGGTGGTGGAAGGCGGCCGCGTGCCGCTGTCCGAGACGTACCGGCTGCTGCTCGACACCTTCATCGTGGTCATGCCGCACATGCTCGACGGCGGCTTCGAGGAGCGACAGTTCTTCGCCCAGGAAGCGGCGATCGAAGAGATCCTCGACCAGGTCGCGACCGACTACCGAGTGGACGGCAAGCGGGTCTACGTGACCGGCGCCGGCCGCGGCGGCCACGGTGCCTGGGGACTGGCCTCGCGCATCCCGCACCGCTTCGCCGCCGCCGTGCCGATCCGCGGCATGAACTTCGGCATCACCAGCTACGAAGCGTTGCTGCGCATGCCGCTGTGGGTCGGCCACAACACCAAGGACAAGGAAGTCGCGTTCCAGGAGTCGGCGGCGGTGGTCGACAAGCTCGAGTCGATGGGCGAGGAGACCTTCTACCGCATCGGTCAAGAGGACGCGGCGGGCACCGACTACCTGCTGCACGACAAGGTGTTCACCACCTACGAAGACAACGACTGGCCCGACCTGTATGGCAGCCCGGCTCTGTATCGCTGGCTGCTGAAGCACGCACAGCAATAGGTCGCGACGCGCACGGCGCCACAGTCCACGCAGCGCGGCCAACGCCCCCCCACCAACCGGCGAACTGCAACCGGTCAGAGGTCGAGCGTGATGGCGTTGCCGAAGGTGCCGCGCAACGAAGTCGTGAGCCCGAGCGGCTGTGCCTGCAGCCGCGCACCGCTCGGCGCGACACCCAGCGCCAGGTGCGCCGGCAGCGGTCCGAGAGGCACGACCAGGAGCGGTTGCTGCAGATCAATCGCCAGCTCGCCCAGCGTCAGGATGGGCAGGCCCGGGCCAGGCACGCCGATGCACAGGAAGCCCAGCGTCGAGGCAGCCCCCAGCACGTCGAGATCGACGTCGACCTGGCTCAGCGACCGTGCGACCGTGGTGCGCAGGGCGGCCAGGCCGAACTCGTGCGCTCCCATGTCGGCGCGCAGGGTGCCATCGAGGTCGCCGTCCAACCTGCGCGGCATGCCGCCGACGTCGAGGGGGCCGACCGCAACCGCGGCCTCGGCGACGTCGATGCATGGCGACGCCGCCGTCAGCCGCAGGTCGTCGTCTTCGTTGCCGGCGAGGTTGTCGGGGCCATCGGCGTCGACGAAGACCGGATCGAGCGCGATCGAGCCCGGGTAGTTGCGCGGGTCGGGAGGATCCTCGTTCGGCGGCCCGACCAGCAGATTCTGCACGCAGGAGTAGCGCGGATTGGCGCCACGGCACTGCGAGCGACCGATCGAGCCATCGACGTCGCGGTTGTTCCAGAACACGCAGCCGGTCACCGGACCGGTGATGTTCGACACGAACATGCCGCCCCCGTCGTCGGTGGCGACACCGTGCACGAAGGTGCACCCGCGCACGCTGATGCCGATCGGGGTGACCAGCCCGACCGCCGCCAGCCCGGCACCCGAACCGGCAAGCCCGTTGTAGTTGGCGACCCGGTTGCCGTCGAACAGGCAGTCGCTCACGGCCATGCCGCGGTAGGAGAAGATGCCGCCGCCGTAGTTGGACAGGTTGCCGACGAACGCACAGCGCGCGAAGGCGGTGCCGGTGCCGCCGTTGAACACGGCGCCGCCGGTTGCCGGACTGCGGCCGCCGGCGAAGATCCGGCTCTCGTTGCCGACGAAACGGCAGCCGCTCACCCCGCAGCCGGCGTCGAAGTCGATGTAGAGGGCACCACCCGAACCGTCGACGTAGCCGCGCGCAGTGTTGGCGCGGAACTGATCGTCGCGCAACGTCGCCGCCACGGTGCCGGACAGCGCCACTCCACCGCCCCGACCGTCGGACACCATGTTCTCGACCACGGTGCACGCCGCGAGCGTCGGCTGCCCACCGAACAGCGCGACCGCGCCACCGTACCAGTAGGCGAAGTTGTGGCGGAAGGTGCAGCCGCGCACCGTGAGCGCTGAGTCGCGGGCGAACAAGCCGCCACCGGCAGTGACGCCGCCAGTGGTGTCGTAGGCGTAGCCGCCTTCGACCACGCAGCCGTCGAGCACCGTGCTGGCATCGGCCTGCTCCGCCGTGATCACGCGGTAGCTGTTCTCGCCGAAACCGGCGGCGCCCGAATACCAGTACAGACCGCTGCCGGTCACGTCGTCGCCGTTGAGGTCGCCGCTGAGCACCGTCGGATGGGCGCGCGCGTTGCGCTGCCACACCTCGGTCTCCACGCCGGAGAAGCCGCCGTACACGGCGATCCCCGAGCGCAGGGTGAACGTGGCGTTGCGGTCACCCCCGGCCGAAGGGTGGTAGGTCCCCTCCGCGACCCAGATCTCGAGCGCGCCTGGCCGAGCGAGCGCCGCCTGCAGGTCGGTGTGGGCATTGGCCCAGGACGAGCCGTCACCGCTGCCGAGCGCGCGCGCGTCCACGAAGACGCGCTGTTGGCCAGGCGCTGCAAGGAGGAGAGTGGGGACCACGAGAGCGAGGCGCAGGAGGCGAAGCACCCCCGCACCATAGGAGGGTTCCCGGGTGGCGGGCAGTGCGACCGCAGGAAGCGCGTGGCCGTGTCCGCCGGTCGACTCGGTTCGACACACGGGCCGGCGTGCCGACGTGCGCCGTCGCCGGTCGTTCGACCACGGCGACGGAACCGCGCGCTGTCGATGCCACCGCTTCTTGCGAGCCGTGCCGGCGCCCGGTGCGTGCAGTCCGCCCGCGTCTACCCACCCTTCAGCACGGCGGACGAGCCCAGCGCGACGCGGTCGCTGCCGAGTTCGAAGCTACCCGCCTGCATGTCGATGATCGTGCCCGGCCGCATCGGCGGCGTGCGGAGCGTGTAGGTCGCCTCGCCGTAGTCCGGGTCGGCCAGGACCGCGGGCAGGATGCCCATGCTGAACGGCCGATTGACGAGCCATCCGACGACGGACGACACGCCGAGGTTCAACCCTGGCGACTGCAGGGCACCCAGCAGGACGAAGCAGTAGCGCGGCGTGGTGGACGGCGGCGTCCACACGCACAGCGTCGCCGTGCCGCCGGTGGCCGGCACGAACGCCGAGTTCATGGCCACGATCTCTTCCAGCAACGGATCGACAAGAGTGGTCGTCCCCCCGTAGGCCCAGTAGGTCGCGCCGCCGATGTGGCCCGGATTGGCCTTCCAGCGCAGACTGGAGTAGGTGGGCAGGCCGGCCGAGGGGTAGACCGCCGCCTCGACGGCCGACGACCTGAAGTGCGAATCGGCGAAGAAGTCGTTCTGGGAGTAGAGCAGCGCGCGCACCCTTGCCCCGGTCGGCGGGTGCCCCCGCCCACTGCCGCATCGGCGACGGCGAGTGCGCCTGGATCGGCGCAGAAGTGACGTCGGTCTCGATCGGGCCGACCGTGACCGTCGAAGGCGCGGTGAGAGTGATCGTCGCCTTGTTCGCGTGGGCGTCACGTCGACAGCGATGCGCCGCACGGTAGCCGCTTCGTCGCGGGGGGCGCTACACCAGCGCGCGCACCTCCAGCTCGTCGCCGGCGAGCAGCGTCACGGCATCGAAGACGACGTGCAACCTGCCGTCCGTCGCCGCGTGCCGCGCCACCAGCTCGCGGCCGCCGAGCCGCACCCGCACCCCTGCCACCACGTGTGGCGGGCTCAAGTCCACCTGCGTCAGGCGCAAGCTACCGTGACGCACGCCGATCCTCGCCGCCAGCGCACCGGTCTCGAGGCGCTGGCTGAAGGTGCCGAAGCCCTCGGCGGCGGAGAAGAAGGCGCGGAAGTCGCCGGCGCCGAGCCGGGGCGCGAAGCCGATGCGACCGGCCGGCCCGTCGTAGGCGAAGCCGCTGACGCCGAGCAGGCAGCCCCAGCTCGCCAGCGCCCGCGCGTAGTGGTCGCCGCACTCGATCTCGTTCCACGGGTTGTGCTTGCTGCCGTCGTAGCGGTCGTGGACCGCACGCACGACGGCCAGGCCTTCCTGCACCATGCCCTCGTACAGCATCTCCGCCGCCACCTGGTACTCGATGCCGGTCCACACCTCGTCGCGGTAACGCACGCCCTTGTCACCGGGGTGGTCGCCCTTGGGCCAAGTGCAGAGCAGCAAACCTGCCTCGCCGGGCCGAGCGAAGGCACGCTCGGGCTTGTGCGCCGCGTTCGGCGGTCCCACGTCCGGGGCCCAGTTGTGGCGCCAGATGGCCCGCATCGCGCTGCGCACCGCGCTCTCCGGATAGAGGAAGCCGAGGTCGAGCTGGTGCGCCCAGCTCTGACCGAACAGCTGGTCGGAGAGGCAGCCATCCTCGTACTGGTCCTTGCCGTGCTGGGCGAGGTCGACGTCCTGCACGAACCACTCGCCGTTCCACAGGCGCTGCATCGAGGCGTCGGCGCCACGCGCCGCGATGGCGCGCAGGCGCGCCGCGTACCGAGTGTCGCCGAGAATCTCGCTCATCGCCGCGCCGGCGCGCAGTGCCGCCAGGTAGAGCGAGCCGACCATCGTGTTGGCGCCGAAGAAGTCGATGTCGTAGGTGTTGTGCTGTCGACCCTCGATGAGACCATCGGCGTCGGGGTCCTGCTCGATCAGGAAGTCGAGCACTCGCTTCAGGTGCGGCCACACCCGGTGCAGGAACGCGTCGTCGGCCGACACCAGATGCTCGCGGTAGCACTTCAGCACCGTGCCCGCCTGGGCGTCGCCGGCCCACAGGCGCCAGCTCGGATGGCCGCGGAAGCGCACCGCGCCGGTCTTCTCGTCGAAGCCGGCCTCGGGCGCCAGGTCCTGCCGTTCGCGCACGGTGCGCTCGAGCTCCGGGAACAGGCGCGCCAGACCCTGCGCGTAGTTCCACACGTGGCCGCAGGTGCCGTGGCAGCAGCCGACGCCCTCGAACGCCCAGAACCGGCCGTCCTGCCACCACTGGCAGGTCTCGGTCGCCAGGTTGGCGAGCGGCGCGCTGACCCGCTGCACGAACCAGTACGGCAGGGTGGTGTCGTAGAGGGCGTCGCGGAAGGCGAACGTGCCCTGCACCAGGCGCTCGCCGTGCGCAGCGAAGTGACGCGCCACGTCGAGCGCCGAGCGGAACCAGTTCGCGTACATGTTGCCGACCCTCTGGCCGTCGGCGCCGACCATCGCCCCGCTGCCCACGCCCCCGGCGGCGTCCTGGTGCCGGTGCGGGAAGCACCAAGTGAGGGTGAAGGTCAGCGTGGCGCGGGCGCCGGCGGCGAGGGCCACCGTCTGCGCCACCGCTCCCAGGCCCGGGCTGCCGAGCGGGAAGCCGGCAAGGGCCGGACCGGCGAGCCGTGCCGAGGCGTGCAGCGCGGCCAGCACGGCATCGGCGTCACCGAGGTGGGCGCAGGCGCTGGCCGCGTCGCCGTGCGCGCTGAGCGCGACGTCACCCCACTGCGGGTGCCGGCCGAGCGGCTCGACCTCGGGCGGCGCGCCGGCGAACACGATCTGGTCGACGTTCACGTGCCCCCAGGCGCCGGTGGCGTCGTCGACGATCTCGAGGTGGGCGCGCTTGCCGCGCAGCGCGCGCACGTCCCAGTGCATCGGCACCAGGCGTTCTTGGTCGCGGCCAGTGGCAGTACGCACCACCTTGCCGTCGACCACGAGGTCCATGCACGTGCGGTGCGGGTGGTTGCCGCCACCGATGCGGAAGGCGATGTACGGCAGCTCGATGTCGAACTCGGGCGAACGCAGGCGGCCGGTGCTCTTGTCGCCGTCGCGGAAGGTGTTGACCAGGCCCTCGCCCTGGAAGCCCGACACCTCCTGCTGGTCGGGCAACGTGCCCGTGGCGGGGGCGTCGCCGAACGCTTCGCCCTCCTTGTGCCAATCGCCGTAGCCGGACTCGAAGTCCGCGAACACCACCAGGCGTGGATCGCTGGCGGCGACATCCGCCACCGGCTCGAACAGGACCGAGGTGATGCCGGCGTGTTGCACGCACACGTTGCGTAGGCGTGCAGCGACCCGGTCGGCGGCGGCGCGCAGCACCGGGTTCTCCAGCCAGCCGGCGACGGTTGCCACGCACGCGTCGCCGCGGTTGTGCAGATGGAAACGCAGCACGGTGAGCGGCAGCGCCGAGTCGGCGGCGGCGAGCGGCACGAACGGCGAGAACACCTCGAGCTCGACGCCGACCGGCAGCGGGTCCTCTTCGTCCTCGTAGCGCACCGTCGCCACCGGATACTCGCCGACGAAGCCGATGTCGGCGCAGCCGTGGTCGTCGAGGCGGCGCACGGCGGCCTCCCCACCGCCGCGCTGCACGCGCAGGGCGAACCCCTGAGCGAACGGGCTCGGCGGCGTCTCGCTCGTGTACGCCACCGGATACTCACCGAGCGCCGTCTTGATCTTCGTTCGCCCACCGTAGCCGGTGTTGCAGGCGTCGTTCTGCAGCCAGAACCAGCCCAACGTGCCGTCGCCGCGCACGTAGAGCTGACCGGCAGCGATGCCGCCGCATGGCATGCCGATCGAGCGCCGCTCCTCGCCGCGGAACACCTTGCGCTCGCCGCGCGCCGTCAGGGATGCCAGCCACTTCGGGTCGAGCTTCTTGTCGGCGGGCACGGCTCGGTCCTGAGGCGGCGTCGGATCCTGGTTGCGCAGCCTCGGCGCCCAGGCGAGCCCCGCCGCGGACAGCATCTGGCGCCGATCGAGGCGAGGATGGCAGGCGCCGTCGTCACAGCAACGGTCGGAGGTCATGGCCGGTAGTGTAGGTGCGCAGGATCTCCGACGCCGCGCAGTCGGCCACTTTGCACGTCCCGCGCTGCCGGCCACGATGACCTCGCCATGACCGAGCTCACATCGCCCGCACCCGACTGGAAGCGCCTGCACGCCTTTGGTCTGCCTGGAGGCAGCGTGCGTGGCCTACTCGCCATCGCCGTGGCCGCCACCGTCTGCGCGGCGCTGGTGCTGTCGCCGCAGCGGCAAATCCCGTACTACGTGCAGAACGTCATGTTCATCGTGCTCGGGCACTACTTCGCTGCCCGGCATCGGCCGTCGCTGGCGAGCGACGCCAGCCCGCCGCCGCTCTACCTGCCACGCGGCGCCATCCGCTTCCTGCTGGCGATCGGCTTCGTCGCCGTCGCGGTCCTTCTCTTCCGGCAGGGACGCCTGCTCGCGATCGGTGACAACCCGGGCGTGATGTCACTGTTCCTGGTCCTGGGCTTTCTCACCGGAGTGCTGATCACGCGCCTGGTCACCCGCGGCAAGCGGCGTCCGTCGCGGGCGATCGAGGACCTGCGCGCGACGCTGTCGCTGGTGGCCACGGTCGTGCTCGTGTTCATGGTCGTGGGCGAGTTGCAGGGTCTGCCGGATCAAGGATGGATCCACGACCTGCACGAACGCCTGGCGCACTGGCGCATGCAGTACGTCTCCGCGGCTCTGGTCAGCTTCTACTTCGGGTCGCGATCCTGAAGCTGGACGCGCCGATCGAGCAGCCTCGCGCGCGGTGGCCGCGTCAGACCCGTACGCGACAACCCTGACGCGATTCCGTGGAACTCACCTCGTCTCGCGATCGCGGAGGAGATCCAGCGGCAGCGCCGGTACGGTGACGCCATTGCACGTGGTGGTCTCCGCCGCACACAGCGAGTCGACGATCGCTTCCTCGGTGGCGTCGGCAACGGCGGCGAAGAACGGGCTCATCGCCTCGTTGCCGAGTTCGCTTCCACCGACCTGCTGGTCGCTCGGCCCTCGGCGCAGCTCGGGCGCGGTGCTGAACGCCAGCGCGTAGTCGCCGCTGCCGTTGGCGAACGAAGCGCCGGTGCGCGCCATGCCGGCAAAGGCCCGGGCAGCCAGCCGGCGCAGGTTGCGGGCACCGATCGGCGCATCGGTCGCGATGACGATGGCACACGAGCCGTTGTCGGTCGCGGCACCGCCGGCAGCCTGGCGCCTCGCGTCGGGCAGCGGCACGCCCGCGATCGCCAACCGGCCGCCGAAGTTGGACTGCACCAGCACCCCAAGCGTGTAGCGGCCCAGCACCCGCGAAGCCGAGCCGATGCCGCCCTTGTAGCCGAAGCAGATCGTGCCGCGGCCAGCGCCGACGCAGCCGACCGCCATCGGTCCGGTGCGCGCGTCGCTCAGCGCCGCGGCGACGTGTTCGGCGTGTACCGGACGCGAGCGCAGATCGCTGAGACGGCCGTCGTTGGTCTCCAGCACCAACGGGTTCAGCGAGCGGACGCGCTCGCAGCCGGGCAGGGCCAGAACGTGGTCGATGAGCGCGTCGGCGACGCGAGGAACGTTGAGCGTGCCGGTGAGCGCGATCGGCGTCTCCAGCTCGCCGAGTTCCTCCACCTGTGGGAAACCGAACGGCTTGCCGAAGCCGTTGTGCACGTGCACACCCGCCGGGACGCGGGCGAGGTAGGGGTTCTCGGCGTGCGGCAACACGACGGTGACCCCGGTGCAGGCGCCTGCGCCGGTGACCGTGCAATGGCCGACGCGCACGCCGGGCACGTCGGTGATGGCGGCCAGGGGACCGCTGGGGAAGGCACCGAACGCGACGCCCAGGTCGTGGGCACGGCAGCGCCCAGGTGGAGGCACGGAGTCCTGATACGACATGGCAGGCGACATCCCTGCCGGCGAAACATCGACGGCAGTGCAGGACGTGAGAGTCCACAGCGACAGGGTGGTCAGGAGCGCGAGGCGCAAGGCAAGGAGAACCTGCGGTGGACCATAGCTGACGCGCCGCCCCGGCGACCTCCGAGGTTGGCGTGGATCCAGCAACAACCTAACCTGCCCGCGCATGTCGGCCTCGCCCTTCGACCGCCCCGACCTCTACGACGCTCTGCTCGACGACCTGGGGTTCGACATCCCGTTCTGGCTGCAGTTCGCCCACGAGGGACAGGGGCCGGTGCTCGAGGTCGGCTGTGGAACCGGCCGCATCCTGGTTAGGTTGCTGGAGGCCGGCCTGGATGTCGACGGCGTCGACTCGTCGGCGCCGATGCTGGAGTACGCGCGCGGCAAGGTCGCGCAGCTGGGACATCGGTCGAGCCTCACTCTGGCGTCGATGGACGACTTCACGCTGCCGCGGCGCTACCGGCGCGTGATCTGCGCCTTCAACTCGTTCGCGCACAACCTGACCACGCGGGCACAGCTCGCCACCCTGGTGCGCTGTCGCGAACACCTCGATCCGGGCGGCGAGTTCGGCCTGCACCTCAGCTTCCCGCGCCCCGAGCTGTGGACCGGCCCTGCCGACCGCGTGCTCGAGCACGAGGCGCCGCATCCCAGCGGCGACGGCATGCTGCGCATCTACGACACCCGCACCTTCGACCCGGTGCAGCAGACGCAGGTCTCCGACATGGACATCGAGCACATCGATGCCGCGGGCAGACTGCGCGAGTCCGTGCGCTCGCACACCGAGCTGCGCTGGATCTACAAGAACGAGCTGGAACTGCTGCTCGAGCGCGCCGGCTTCTCCCGCTTCGAGATCCACGGCGACTTCGATCGCAGCCCCCTGACCCGAGACAGCCACTCCCTCCTCGCCATCGCCAGTCGATGATCACGCGGTGTCTGAGCCCGAGTGACTACGCTCGGATGTGACGGAGCTCCGCCCCAGCCCGACGAGCGGGCGAGCGCTCCGACGACTGCAACCAAACAGGCTCTGCAACCGACCGACTCGGCCACAGTGCGTAGGCCGTGCCGCGCGGGCACAGGCGATCGGCGACGCATCCGCCCTGCGCCTTGACCGCCGTCCGCCGCGACGACAACGTGCAGGGCAGCCATGCCCACGCGCCTCGACTTCGCCAAGCTCGACCTCATGGACGCCCTCGATCTCGCGGTGCTGATCGAGGCGGAGGCCTACGACCGCTATCGGCTGTTCGCGGCCCAGATCGGCCATCGAGCGGCCGGCGATGCCGCCAGCGTCTTCGCTTCGATGGCGGAGAACGAAGCCAAGCACGGCAAGGCGCTCGCCGCGCGGCGCAAGGAACGCTTCGGCGACACGCCCCGGCGCGTGACCCGGGACGACCTCTTCGACGTCGAAGCCCCCGATCACGGAGCGCCGCGGTCCGACATGTCGACCCGTCAAGCGTTCGAGGTGGCACTCGCCGCCGAGCAGAAGGCGCACGCCTTCTACGAGGAGGCGCTGGCCCACGTCACCGATCCGGCCATCCGCACGCTCTTCGCGGAACTGCGCGACGAGGAGACGGAGCACGTCGCCATGGTGCGCAAGACCCTCGCCTCGCTGCCGCCGTCGGCGGACCTCGTGTGGGAAGAAGACGAGGACGAGCTTCCGGCGCTGTGACGCTCGGACGGCAGGTCTGCGCGGGCGACCCGCGCGCCGACGTCGCCGTCACGCGCGAGTCGCAAGCAGGTGCACGAGTCAGACGCCGACCAGCTCCTTGCCCCTGGGCTTGCGTCCGCGCTTGTCGACCGGCACGTAGGCACGCTGGCTCGAGCCGACGAACACCTGACGCGGGCGCACGATCTTGCTGTCGGCGTCGCCGTGGAACTCGAGCCATTGAGCGATCCACCCCGGCAGCCGCCCCATCGCGAAGAACACGGTGAACATGTCGGTCGGGATGCCGAGCGCCTTGTAGATGATGCCCGAGTAGAAGTCGACGTTCGGGTAAAGCTTGCGCTGCACGAAGTAGTCGTCCTCGAGCGCGATCTCCTCCAGCTCCATCGCGATCTCGAGCAGCGGGTCCTTGGTGCCGAGCTTGGCCAGCACGTCGGTGCACGCCGTCTTGAGGATGCGCGCGCGCGGGTCGTGGTTCTTGTAGACGCGGTGGCCGAAACCCATCAGCCGCACGCCGCTGTCCTTGGCCTTCGCCAGCTCCATGAACTGCTTGGCCGTGCGTTCGCCGTCGCGAATCGACATCAGCATCTCGATGACCTTCTGGTTGGCGCCGCCGTGCAGCGGCCCCCACAGCGCCGAGATGCCGGCGGCGACGCTGGCGAACAGGTTGGCCTGCGAGCTGCCGACGGTGCGCACGGTGCTGGTCGAGCAGTTCTGTTCGTGATCGGCGTGCAGGATCAGCAGCAGATCCAGCGCCCGCGCCAGCACCGGATCGGGCTCGTAGCGCTCGCACGGCGTCGCGAACATCATGTGCAGGATGTTGGCGGCGTAGGTCAGGTCGTTGCGCGGATACATGAACGGCTGCCCGAGGTGGTGCTTGTAGCTGTAGGCAGCGATGGTCGGCATCTTGGCCAGCAGGCGCACCGCCGCAGCCTTGCGTTGGTCGGCCGGGTCGTCGAAGTGCACGTCCTCGTAGAAGGTCGACAGCGCACCGACCGCCGCGGCGCAGATCGCCATGGGGTGCCCCGCCTTCGGGAACGACGAGAAGAAGCGGCGGAAGTCCTCGTGCACCATGGTGTGGTAGGTGACCTGGCGCTCGAACTCGGCCAGCTGGGCCTGATCCGGAAGCTCCTGGTTGACCAACAGCCAGGCGACCTCGAGGAAGTGGCTCTGTTCGGCGAGCTGCTCGATCGGATAGCCCGCATAGCGCAGGATCCCCTTCTCGCCGTCGAGGAAGGTGATGTGGCTCTTGCACGACCCCGTGTTGCCGAGGCCCGGGTCGTAGGTGATCGCACCGGTCTCGGCGCGCAGCTTGCGAATGTCGATGGCGACCTCGTTCTCCGTGCCCACGAACACGGGGAGGTCCAGCCGCTTGTCACCCAGGATCAGCTGAGCGTGCGTGGGGGTTGTCTGCTTGGACATGACCACTCCAGAAGGCGAAGGGGATCGGACCCGTTGGTGCCGGCGCGGCGGGGCGGGATACGCCATCGTGCTGAGCCGCCGGGCGAGCACCCGGGCAGTCTCCGGACTGCCCACCTTCGCCCGTGCCGCACCCATCGCCGTGGTCCGCGACCCGTCGCTGCCGCGCGTCGCCGCCGCCGCACGCGCGGTCGCCGAAGCGGAATTGCCTCGGGATCGGACGCTTGCGTCGCACGGTTCCGCAAGCCTGAGAAGCACTGCGGGCGGCCATGGTTTTCGTGGCGGCGGGGCCGAGGTCGGGTCGTCCGCCACGTTCTCGCCGTTTTGCGCGGATCGCCGCCGAGCGTCGGCGATCATGGCCGCATGCCAGCCATCCCCCGACCGGCGCCGGGCGAGCACGCTCCCTACTACAGCGACTACGTCGACCAGGTCCGCGGCGACGATGCGTTGCAGCACATGGCTGCGGAGGCGGAGCGCATGCAGCGGACCCTCGCCGGCCTCGACGATGCCCGCGCCGCGCACCGCTACGCCGAGGGGAAGTGGAGCGTCAAGCAGGTCGTCGGCCACGTGCTGGACGGCGAGCGGGTGTTCGCCTACCGAGCCCTGGCCTTCGCACGGGGCGACACGGGCGAGCTGCCGGGCATGGACCAGGATGCCTGGATGGACACCGCCGGCTTCGACGCCCGGCCGATCGCCGATCTCGTCGACGAGTTGCGGCACGTGCGCTCGGGCACCCTGTCTCTGTTCCGGAGCTTCTCGCCCGAAGCTTGCGCGCGCACCGGCACCGCCAGCGGCAACAGGTTCACCGTGCGCAGCCTGGTGTGGATCACCGCCGGACACGCGACCCATCACATGAACGTACTGAGCCGGCGCTACGGCGTCGGGTGATCGAGCGACCACCATGCAGTACCCGGACGCACTCGACCTCCTGCGCTCGATGACCGACGGCCAGAGCCTGCTGCGACACGCACGCGCCGTCGAGATCGTGATGCGTGCCCAGGCCAGGGCTCGCGGCGGCGACGAAGAACAGTGGGGCATCGCCGGACTCCTCCACGATGCCGACTACGAGAAGTGGCCGAACGAGCACCCGCATCGCATCGTCGGCGAGCTGCGCCAGCGAGGCGAGGGCGAACTCGCCGACGCCATCGCCGCCCACTACACCAAGTGGAATCAGCCCTACGGCACGGAGATGGCCAAGGCGCTCGTCGCCAGCGACGAGCTGACCGGCTTCGTCATGGCGTGCGCGCTGGTGCGCCCGGACGGGATCGCCACCCTCGAGCCGAAGAGCGTGCTCAAGCGCTTCAAGGACGCGCGCTTCGCCGCCACCGTCGAACGCGAAGAGGTGCTGCGCGGCTGCGAGGTGCTCGGCGTGGCGCTGGCGGACCACGCGCTCTCGGTCATCGAGGCCCTGCGGCCCCATGCCGAGGAACTCGGACTGGGGCCGCGGGACGCACGCTGAGGACCTATTGGATCTTGTAGCGCCCGAGCGCGTCGTGCGTGCCGGGCGGCTGCGGCGGGTACGAGATGGCGATCGACTCGACCGCGTACGCCGAGTGGTCGTTACGCCATCGCGTGACGTTCACCGGCGCATCCCGGGTCGCCGTGTAGACCCTGGTCTTGCCATCCTCGTAGGTGATGGACACCACCACCGTGCCCGTCGTCGGCGTCACCTGCACGTTGGTGGCGCCGGGGTTGGCGGCGATCGGCCCCGTGCCCGTGCCCGAGCTCAGGGTGTAGGAACCGGACTGCGCCTGGACCCCGGCACCCAAGCCGAGGAAGGCCACCAGCCCGAGCAGCAACTGGAAGAAGGAACGTCGAAGCATCTGCATGTTCGTCTCTCTGGAGAAGCCACGCCGCACGACGTGTGCGGCGTGGGGCGCGGGAAACCCGCGCCCAGACCCAGAAGGCGCTGTGCCCGCGCGGAGCGGAGCGAATCGACGCTGGCAACTTGCTGCGAGCGCGTGCAGGGTCGCGGCCGTCAGGCGCCGCGTACCGCACGGTCAGTTGCGGAGCTTGACCACCCAGGTCCAATACAGGTCCGGCGAGCCCGCGGGCTGGAAGGTGGCGACCAGGCTGATCGAGGTCTTCGACGACGGCCAAGTGTACGGCAGGTAGAAGGGCACCGAGCTGTCGGCACGGGAGCGCTGGACCGGGAGGCCGATCTGCATGGGGGCGCCGCCGTTGAACGAGACGTAGAGCCTGATGGTCCCGTCCACAGGAGTTGAGCCTGTCTTCCAGCCCGAGACGATGGCGTGGTAGCCGGTCAGGTCCGCGTTGGCGGCCACCGACAGACCGATGGCCGGCACCACGACGGCGCTGGCCACCGGGATCCCGTGCATCCTGTGGAACATGGCGCGCTCGGGATCGAAGGCACAGATCGAGTCCACGTCGCCGGTATTGACGAGACGTATGGGCTGGCCATCGCTGGTCCTGCGCACGGGACGGGTCTGCGGCGCAGGATGGCTCGGCCAATGGGCGGAGAGCAGCGGGGAGCCGCAGAGCGAGAACGTGGTGTGGTCGTCGACGACGTCGACACAGAGCGAGTCGATGTCGGCTCCGGGATCGAGCCCGAACATCTCGTACGTGCGGTACACGTACGGGTTCGACCAGGACGTCCCGTTCCAGGTGATGGCGAGGACGTCAGCGCCCGTCAACGCGCGGTTCGGCATGGCCCCGACCCAGCTCACGTTGTTCACCCTGAGCGTCGACACCACGGCCGCGCTCGATGGCGTCAGCGAGAAGTAGAACGTGGCCGCGATGTAGGTCCCCGACCCGGTCGTCGTCAGGGCGTTGTTGACGAGGAAGTTGTTGCTGTTGCTGTTGTGGAAGCCGGCCGCGATGCGAGGGATGAAGGGATCGACGGCCACCACGTCCGGCAACGGCGCGGAGAACCCGATGTGCTCCCCACCCTGTTCGAGCACGACGTGGTCGACCAGCTCGCTGGGAATGCCCTCGCTCGACGGATCGGTGTCCGCCTCGACGAAGACGCCATACACGTCGCCGCCCGCCCCATTGGCGACGGGGGCGCGTTGCCACACGATGCCGTCGCTGCTACCGGCGGTGTTCTTGCGCACCGAGAACAGGAACGCCACCCAGCCGTCGTTGCTGTTCGGATCCGGGTCGATGTACCAGCTGCTCGGTTCGAGGGGCTGGTGGACGAGGGGCAAGAGATCGTTGCCGGTCGACATGGCGTCGATGTCGATTTCCTGCGCGAAGCTGCCGAACATCGCCGTGGCGCTGAAGTCCGGCACGCCAGCCGTCGTGGGCGCCGCGATCGGCTGCGGCGGCGAGCTCTGGTCGCCCCAAGACTTCAGCAGGATCGTGCCGTGGTTCCCCGGCAGGCAGATCGCCAGTGGGATCGAGGCGTGCGGCCCGCGTGCCTCGACCGAGGCCAGGGGAACTCCCTGCGCGAGACACGGATGGCTGGCGAACGGCGCCAGGAACAGGAGAGGGAGGAGGTTTCTCATCGCGATCGTAAGGAGTCGTCAGGGGGATTCGGTCGTGCGGACCCCGGCGTCGGGTCGCCGCCGCGGGCGCGGCGGCTCTCGACGCTCTGTCGGGCCAACAGCTCACGCAGGCGCGCGGTGAGCAGGGTGTCGGCTTCTCGAGGCAGGAGAGCGCGCAGGCTGTCGAGTCCGGCGGGGTCCAGCGGATCTCGCTCCAGCAAGTCGAGCTGCATCGACAGAACGAGGTCGACGTTGCCGGTCGCCAGGGCCGAGGCGACGCGCAGCTCGTCGGTATCGCGCCCGTATTCCCGCAGCAGAGCCTCGGCCCGCGCCGCCTGCTCGCGGCACTCGCGGCCCTCGCACATCAACGCCAGCGCGTAGGCGTGCTCCACCAGACCGTGCCGGTACGCGCGCTCGCGACGACCGGCGTCGTCGTCGGGCAAGGGCATCGCGTCGACCGTGGCCCGCGCCGCCTCGTAGTCGGCGAGATCCAGACAGGCGCCGACCAGCGTGACGTAGCCGACCAGCATGGCGGGGCGTCGGGCGACGAGGTCGCGGGCCAAGTCGCGGGCCAGCGCCGGCTTGCCGCCGCGGCGATAGGCGAGTGCGAGGTTGTTCTGCAGGCCGTACGACCACAGCGAGATCGAGACACCTTCCTCCAGCGTCGACAGCGCCTCGGCGTAGCGCCGCTCGCCGAGGAGCGCCGATCCCAAGAACTTGGCGGTGGTGGCGGTGCGGCGGCCCAGCCGCGTCTCCAAGGCAATGGCCAGTTCGTGCAGGCGCCGGTAGGTCTCGAGCGCCTGCCCGCGGTCGACGCGGTCCTCGACGGTCGCCTGCGCCAGCAAGAGCGTTCCGAGTAGGTCCTGGGCCGGCGGCCACTCGTCCAGATCGCGCCGGTCGAGAAGCGACCGGGCCCGCGCCGGCGCATCGGCCGTCGCCCACAAGCGCAGGGCATGGTAGGCGGCCAGGTAGCAGTCGCGCGGCGTGGAGGGATCGGCGAGATGCTCGAGGTCGAGGGCACGGGCGCCGCGCGCATCGGCCGGCAGCGCGCGGTAGCAAGCGCCGAGTCCATTGCCGTAGGCGGTGGGCTCGAAGGCGACGACCGCGGCCATGTCGCGTTGCGCGCCCTCGACGTCGCCGTGGTCGAGGCGAAACGCGGCGCGGAACAACTGCGAAGGCACCGGGTCGGCGCAGTCGGCAACGGCGCGATCGAAGAGAGCGCGAAGGGCGTCGAACTCGACCGGCTCGGTGACCACCCGGTTTCCCATCCGGGGCGACAACCCGAAGTTGGGCGGCAACGCCGCCCACGTCTCGACCCAGCGCGCGGCACGCACGCGGCTCAGGTGCGCGCTCCACCAAATCCACCCCATGGTGGCGAGGGCGACCAGCACCGCGGCACCGACGAGGCGCGCCGCGGGAGAGCGCGCCAGACGCGAGCAGACGCGGCCCAGAGGCGTCCGCGCTCGCGCCGACACCGGCTGGTACGCGAGGAAGCGCCGCAGGTCGGCTTCCAGGTCGGTCGCAGTCGGGTAGCGTGCGCTGGCACGCCGTGCCATGCCACGGTCGAGGATGGCCTGGAGGTCGCGCGGCAGACCGGGGCGCAAGGAATAGGCCGCGAGGGGCTCGCGGCGCTGCAGCCCGGCGATGACCTGCGACGGCGTGCCCTGGTAGGGCGGACGCAGCGTGATCGCGTGGTAGAGAGTCGCGGTGAGCCCGTACACGTCCAGGGTCGGCGCGACCGGCACGTCGGGGTCGACCTGCTCCGGCGCCATGTAGGCCGGTGTTCCCAACCCGCCCTGCCGCCGATCGTCGAGCGTCGGGTGCGCGACGCGGGCGGCGATGCCGAAGTCGAGCAGGCGCGCGCGTCCGTGGACGTCGACGAACACGTTCGACGGCTTCACGTCGCGATGCAGCACGCCGGCGTGGTGCGCGGCAGCGAGTCCGGCCGCCAGGTCCGCCGCCCACGCCACGACCTGCCGGAGCCAGCTCTTCTCCATGCGCGCCGTCCCGCCGAGTCGGTCGACGAGCCAGCCGGTGTCGTCGCCAGGGGTCGGTGCACTCGTCCTGGCCTGGTCTTCGAGGAGGTGCGCCAGAGACTCGCCCTGCAGAAGCTCCATGACGAGGAACATCACCCCGTCCTCGGTGGTGCCGCGGTCGAAGACCGTGACGACACTGGGGTGTTGCAGGGCCGCGAGTACCTCCGCCTCGCGCGCGAAGCGCGCCTCCGCCTCGGTGCTGCCGCCGCCGAACAAGCCCGTCTGCAGCACCTTCACTGCCACCACGCGGCGCAGTTCGATGTCGACTGCCCGGTACACCACCCCCATCGCGCCGGCACCGACGCGCTCCTCGAGACGGTAGCGACCACCGACCAGGCGGCGTGCGAGCGGATCGAAGTCCTGGGCCGAACGGTCGATCGTCACCAGGCCTCCGGCGCTGTCGAGGACATCGCGCACCCGCTCGACGAGGTGCGGGTGGGCCGCGCACAACTGCTCGGCCGACACGTCGGCGCCGCCGTCGCGCAACTCCAGACCTTGCGACACGTAGCGCAAGACCAAGTCCTCGTCCGAGTGGCCGTCGTCGGTCATGGTCTCTGCGTGCGGAACTCGACCAGCAGGCGCGCCTGCGCCGCGTAGAACGCCTTGCGCGCGCTGTCCTCGGACGGGTAGCCGAGATGCTCCGCCAGCTGGGCGAACGTCTCGGTCGTGTGCAGGCGCCGGCGGAGCAGAGTGCGCTCGCGCGGCGACAGGCGGGCGATGGCGACCGCATAGCGCCGCAGCTGCTCCTCGGCCTCGACGACCTCGGCGGGTCCGCGCGTATCGGTGGCTTCCTGCCCGATGCGGTCGAGACCGTGCGGAGCCCGCCGCGGATTGCGCCGCAGGGCCTCGTGAAAGCGCACCGCGTCGAGCAGGCGATTCTGCACGAGCGACACCAGGTAGTTCACGAACGCACCCTCGTTGTCGCTCTCGAAGTGGTCGAGATCGCGCACGACGCTCTGGAACACCTCTTGCACGATGTCGCCGGTGCTGAACATCGCCGAGAGCCAGGGCTTCTTGCGGCGTAGGTCGGCCGCCAGACTGCGGTGCACCATGCCGCGGACGGTCGGGTAGTAGTGAACCAGCAGCTGGTCCATCGCGTCCCGGTCCCCCGCGCGTGCCGCTGTCAGCAACGGTCCCAGCGGCAGGGAGGGCGTGTTCATCTTCCGGCTGGCGCGATCGGAGAGCGGCGCGAAGATCCGCGAGCGACTCCTGCCCGCCACGGTCGTGGCACGCAGGGGTATGGAACGGTGGACGGCCATACTAGCAGAGGACGCAGCGCCGGACTGCCCGGCTGGAAGGGCCACCGTCTCTCGTCAGCCGCGATCCGTATCGCGACTGCTCCGGGCGGGACCACCTGCTAGGGCGGAGCGCCGCCGCGGAGCGGAAGAAATCTGGCGCTCGTCGCGGCGGCCCTGTTGGCACCGGGGCGCGGGCGCCACGATCACCGGCTCACTGGTCGTTGATGACGACCTGCAGCCCGTTGGTCACGGTGAGCGCGTTGAACACCGGCCCGGCTGGGTCGGCGACGGCGAACTGGGTGTAGATCACGCGCCCGGTCAGGCCACCGCGCCCCGGGACGGGCAGGGGAATGGTGGCGCTGCCGTTGCCATCCGAAGCTGCGCCCAGGTTCACGATGGGATTGAGGTAGAGGCCGCACGCCGGCGTCAAGGGCACCAGGAGCGGGTCGACGCCGAGCAGCAGGACCACCGGGCTGGCCGGCCGCGCGTGGCTCAGGCGCAGGGCGAAGGCGGCGTTGCCGACGCTCGGCGTCCCCACGGCCGACTCGATCGGAGCACGGCCACCCGTGCCACGGCAGCCGGGCGTGCCGATCGGAGTCGCCGCGGCCATGCTGCGCATCGACCACAGCTCGATACCGATGGTCCCCGGCCCGCGGCCGGAGAAGAACAGCGTCGACGTGGCGCTGACCGGTCGCGACGGCGCGCCGAAGTAGGGGCCGGTCGCGAGGTCGAAGTGGCGCTGGGTTCCGGCGACGGTGCCGTCGGTTCGCCAGAGCTCGAGCCCGCTCACGGAGTCCGCCGCAGCGAAGACCGCGCGCTGCGCCCCGGGCGGCGCGAAGAAGAAGCCTCCCGCGGCCGGAATGCCGTCGCTGGCACCGGGGAACACGTCCCGCAGCATGATGGTCCCGGCGGCCGTCCCGTTGCTGAACCACACTTCGCTCCCGTGCGTGCCGTCGTCGGCAGCGAACAGGAGGTTGTCGCCGAGCGCGGAGAGCAGGCGGCTCGCCGAGCTGGCCGCACCGCTGACGATGTCGGCCACCAACCGCGTGCCGGCCGAGGTGCCATCCGAGACCCAGGGCTCGATGCCGTTGGTGCCGTTGTTGGCGGTGAAGAACAGCCGGGTCGCCGCGGCAGTCAGGTTGGTCGGCGAACCGCCGCCGACCCCGGCCTGGATGTCGGCCACCAGGACCGTGCCGGCGGTCGTGCCGTCGGTCTTCCACAGCTCGCGGCCGCTCGTCGGGTCGTTGGCGACGAAGAACATGGTGCCGCCGACGACGGTGAAGGACGTGGGCGTCGATCCCTGGGGACCGGGATAGATGTCGGCGAACAGGACCGTGCCGTTCGCGGTGCCGTCGGAGCGCCACAGCTCCACGCCGCTGCTGCCGTCGTTGGCCGCGAAGTACAGGTGGCCCTGGAAGGCGACGAGCCCCTCCGGCGAGCTACCCGTCGGTCCCTGGAAGATGTCCTTCACCAGCGTCGCCGTCGACGTGTCCGCCTGCCACAGCTCGATCCCGCTGGCGCCGTCGTTGGCGCGGAAGTAGAGGCGGCCGTTGAACTCGGTGAGGTCGCCCGGCGCGCTGCTGCCGCTGCCCGGGTTCAGGTCGCGCACCAGGCGCGTGCCCGTCGCGTTCGACACCCACACCTCGTTGCCGGACGAACCGTCGTCGGCCACGAAGAAGACCGAGCTGTCGACCGCGGTGATCTGGGTCGGGCTGCTCGACGCGGCGCCTGGATTGATGTCGTGCACGAGGGTCGTGCCGTTGGCCGTGCCGTCGCTCCGCCACAGCTCGCGACCGGTGAAACCGTCTGTCGCCGCGAACCACACCGTGGTACGTCCGCGCGCATCGACGATCTCGGTGGGCGTCGACGATGGTGCCTCGGGATTGAGGTCGCCGAGCGATGCGACGAAGTTGCCGTCGGTGAGCCACAGCTCGCGGCCGGTGAAGCCATCGTCGGCGCTGAAGAACACGAAGTTGCCGACGGCGGTCAGCATGGTGGGCGTGCTGCTCGCGGCACCCACGTTCTGATCGGAGACCTGAACCGTGCCCGCCGCGGTACCGTCGCTCCGCCACAGTTCGCTGCCGGTGACGCCGTCGTTGCCACCGAACAACAGTCCGGCCGGCGTGCCGATGATGGAGAGCACACCGCTGCTCGCCGGGCCGCTCCGCAGCTCGGTCACGATGTGCGTCCCGGAGGTCGTCCCGTCGCTGCGCCAGAGCTCACTGCCGGCCGCCGTCGTGGTCGCCGAGAAGTAGAGGGTGTTGCCGAAGGCCACCATCGACTGCACCGACGCGTTGCCGGTGCCCGGCTCGATGTCCGCCACGAACTGGGTGTTGCCTGCCGTGCCGTCGGTGACGTGGAGCTCACGGCCGGCCGTCGCGGTGAACGCCAGGAAGAAGCAGCGGTTGCCGACCACCTTGAACGAGCCGGGCGATGCGCTGCCGGCCGGATTGACGTCCAGCAGGAGGAACGTGCCCGCCGCCGTGCCATCGGTCGTCCACAGCTCGGTGCCGCTGTTGCCGTCGTTGGCCGCGAACAGCACGCGGTTGTTCAACACGGTGAACTCGCCCGGACCGGAGCTGCCGCCGGTGTTGATGTCCACGAGTTGGGCCGTGCCCGCCGCGGTGCCGTCGCTGCGCCACAGCTCGGCACCGAACTGCGCCGTGGTGGCGCGGAAGAGGAAGGCGCTGCCCAGAACCGTCAGGCCCGTCGGCGTGCTCGCCGCGCTCCCCGGATTGATGTCGACCAAGCGCACCGTGCCGGCGGCGGTGCCGTCGCTGCGCCACAACTCGGTGCCCGACGTGCCGTCGTTGGCCGCGAAGTAGAGCGCGCCGTTGAAGGCGATCATCTGCGCCGGCGACGAGCTGGCGGCACCGGGGTTGATGTCCTTCACCATGAAGGTGCCCACGGTCGTGCCGTCGCTGCGCCACAGTTCCACGCCGTTGACGCCGTCGTTGGCGGCGAAGTAGACGGTGGTGCCGAGCACGGCGAAGTTGGCCGGTGCCGAGCTTCCCACCGGGTTGATGTCCTTCACCAAGAAGGTGCCGGCGACGGTCCCGTTCGTGCGCCACAACTCGGTGCCGAGGACGGCGTCGACGGCAGAGAAGTAGATGTCGGGCCCGGCGACGGTCAGGCTGGTGGGATTCGAAGCCGGGTTGGCGCCCACCAAGTTGAAGTTGATGTCGCGCACCAGCGAAGGCGTGCCCTGCGCAGGCGCCGCGAGGGCGAGGGCAAGGGCCGCGATCGGGCCACGAAGCAGGGACAGGCTACGGAACAACATCTCGATCTCTCCTCGCGCCTGGCGTCCGGCGCACCTGCCCGACCTCGGCGACTTGAATCCTTGGGCCGCGACTCCGTGCCGTGGCCGTCTTCGAGAAGGAACCCCGTCGGCTACCCGAGCCGACGGGGATTCCAGCGTCACCATCATGCACAGCCTCCGCGCCGACCGACGGTCGGGGGAGGCTCACTCTCTGCGGATCAGTTCGGGTTGAACAGGATCTTGAGGCCTTCTGACAGCGCCAGGAGGCTGTTGAGCGAGCCGGCCGGGTCCAGCACCGCGTGCTGCGCGAACAGCTGCAGGCAGGCCAGGGTCGACACGTTCGGCACCGGCAGCGGCACCACGCCCACGCCCGATGCGTTGGTCGGCGCGGCGACCGCGAGCAGGAGCAGGACCGGGTTGCCGTAGTAGGTGCAGCCACCGCCCAACGGCAGCTCGCCACGGCCGACGTGCAGCAGCACGAAGCTCGTGCTGAGCGGCAGCGCGTTGCTGACCTGGACGCCGTAGCTCGCGTTGCCGAGCGTCGGCGCGCCACCGGCGCCCGAGATGTGCGGGTACTTGCCACCCGTGCCCGGGCAGCCGACGCCGTACACCGACGAGCTGGCGGTGCTGTTCATCTTCCACAGCTCTTGGCCTTGCGTACCGTTCTGCGCCGAGAACATCAGCAGGCAGCCGACCTGCGTCGGCGCGCCCGGGTTGGAACCGTCGGGACCGACCGAGATGTCCTGGTGCAGCACGGTGCCGGCGGCGGTGCCGTCGGTGCGCCACAGCTCGACGCCGGTCAGCCCGTTGGTGGCCGGGAACAGCGCGCGGTTGGATCCCTCGACCGCGAACATGAACATGCGCGAGGACATGCTGCCGAGCGCGCCCGGGAAGATGTCGGCGATCTGCGTGGTGCCCGCGGCCGTGCCATCGGTACGCCACGGCTCGAAGCCGCTGACGCCGTCGGTGGCGTAGAACACGCCGATGTTGCCGATGGTCGCGAACGCCGTCGGGTCCGCATCGAACGCGCCCGAGTGGATGTCGCGCACCATGATCGTGCCCGCCGCGGTGCCGTCCGTCCGCCACAGCTCGACACCGTTGGTGCCGTCGGTGGCCGAGAAGAACAGGTAGCCGTTGGCGATGCCGAGCATGTTCGGGTTGGCCGAGCCGGTGCCCGGGTTGATGTCCAACACCAGCTGCGTGCCCGCCGCCGTGCCGTCGCTCATGAACACCTCGCGGTTCGACGTGCCGTCGGTGGCGACGAAGAAGATCTTGTCCTGGAACGCGATCAGGTTCGTCGGGGCGGAGGCGCCGGTGCCGGAGTTGATGTCGGCGACCATCATGGTGCCGGCGGTGGTGCCATCGCTCATCCACAGCTCGGTGCCGTTGACCGCGCTGCCGTTGCTGGCGGCGAAGAAGAGCGTGCCGTTCACCACGGTCAGCGACGAGATGCTGCCGCTGGACGAGCCGGGGTTGATGTCGGCGACCATCATGGTGCCGGCCGCAGTGCCGTCGCTCACCCACAGCTCGGTGCCGTTGACGCCGTCGCCGGCCGCGAAGTAGAGCTTGCCCTTGTACTCGGTCAGGTAGAACGGGAACGAACCGGTGGTACCGACGCGGATGTCCGCCACCAGCTGCGTGCCGGCGTTGGTGCCGTCGGTGATCCACAGCTCACGGCCGTTGAGACCGTCATCGGCGGTGAAGAACACCCGGTTGCCGACCGCGGTCAGGTTGCCGACGGTGCTGGCCGCCGGGGTGCCGTTGATGTCCTTGATCAGCGCGGTGCCGACCAGCGTGCCGTCACTGCCCCACAGCTCGGCGCCGTTGATACCGTCGTCGGCGACGAAGATGGCGAACTGATTGCCACGGCTGTCGGTGATCGACGTCGGGTTCGAGTACGCGTTCGGCGGATTGAGGTCCTTGAACAGGCCGGTGTTGGCGACCGTGCCGTCGGTGCGGAACAGCTCCTGACCGAAGTTCGGGTCCACTGCCTGGAAGTAGGAGAAGCCGAGGAACGAGGTGAAGAAGTTCACCGACGAGGCGGCGGTGCCCGGGTTGATGTCCTGCAGCAGGAACGTGCCGGCAGCGGTGCCGTCGCTCACCCAGGGCTCGCGGCCGGTCGTGGGGTCGTTCGGCGTGAACACCAGCTTGCCGTTGACCTCGGCCAGGTTGTTGGGCGACGAGCTGCCCGTGCCGGCGTTGATGTCGAGGACCATGGTGGCCGTCGTGCCGTCGAACTTCCACAGCTCGGTGCCGTTGGTGCCGTCGCTGGCAGCCATCATCAGGTCCGTGCCGACCACGGTCAGGAAGCCGGGGAAGCCGCTGCCCGAACCCGGATTGATGTCGGCCGCCATCGCCAGAGTGGTGCCGTCCCAGCTCCACAGCTCGGTGCCGTTGGTGCCGTCGTTGGCCGTGAAGTAGAGCTTGCCGCTGAACTCGGTGAGCCCGCCGGGCGTGGCGCTGGCGGTGCCGGGGCGGATGTCGCCGACCAGGGTCGTCGTCGTGCCGTCGGTCACCCACAGCTCGTTGCCGTTCGTCGGGTCGAACGCGCCGAAGTAGAGCAGGCCGCCGTAGACGGCGAGGTTGCCCGGGCTGCCGCTGCCGGAGCCGGGGTTGATGTCGAACACCAGCTGGGTGCCGGCGGCAGTGCCGTCGCTCTTCCACAGCTCGGTGCCGTTGGTGCCGTCGTTGGCGCGGAAGAACAGCGTCGACCCGATCACCGTGAGGTTGTTGGGCGACGAGCTGGCAGCGTTGGCGCCGGGGTTGATGTCCTTCACCATGAAGGTGCCGGCGGCGGTGCCGTCGGTGCGCCACAGCTCGAAGCCGTTGGTGCCGTCGTGCGCCGAGAAGTAGACGACGCCACCCATGTTGACCATGGTGCCGAACTGCACCGAGCTGTCGTTGCCCGGCCGGATGTCCTTCACCAACGATGTGCCCGCGGCGGTGCCATCGGTGCGCCACAGCTCCTGACCCGTCGACACCTCGAGGGCCTGGAACAGGTACACGCCGGCCGACAACTCGACGAAGCTGAACACGCTCGCGTCGCCGGGGCCGGGGTTGATGTCCTTCACCATGAAGGTGCCGGCGGCGGTGCCGTCGGTGCGCCACAGCTCGGCGCCGTTGGCGTCATCGGTGCCCTGGAACAGCATGAAGCTGCCCGCGGGGAAGAAGGCGCGCGCGTTGGAGTTCGGGTTGGCGGCGGTCGGCGTCGGGGCGATGTCGGCGACGAGACTGGCCGGCCCCTGGGCGACCGCGCTGGCCCCGATCGCGGCGGCGAGGATCACGGCCGGCGTAGGGAAGGATCGAGTCATGATTTGCGGAGAAGGGAAGAATGAGGGCGGTCGTGACCGACCGTGGCGGTGCAGGGCGACGGAACGCCCACCAGTCCGAAGTCTGCCGCGCGCTGGTTTCTTGGGGGCTTCTCTGTGCTCGAGGGCCGAGTCCACGGAAGAAGCCGGTCCTCGAGTGTCCACGGCAGCGGACGGTCCCGGCCGAGGGAGCTGACCGTCGGGACGCTCCGCGCGTCCAAGTCAGGGAAAACCTGCGGTGGCAGGCCGGTCAGAGTGCGTGAGCCATCGCTTCGACTGCGGCGGAGGGAGCCGGGCTCCACCGACGAAGGCTGGCTCTAGCCCCCCTGTCGCCCCACCGATTTCCCGGCAACCGAGTGCGCCGGGGTCATTTCGGTTGAGCGGATTTTGACAACCTGATTGATCTCCGGCGGAACAGGTCTTCGGTCGAGCGGATCCACGCGCGCGGGTTCCCGGCTATCATCCGACCCATGACCGCTGACAGAACCTTGCTCACCGCAGAGCAGGTCATGCAGCGCAACGTCGTCACCCTGGCCCCCGACCAAGGTGTGCTCGACGCCGTGCAGACCCTGCTCCAGAAGCGGATCTCCGGCGCCCCGGTGGTGGAAGACGGCAAGATCCGAGGGATGTTCAGCGAGCGCGACTGCCTGACGGTGGTCGCGGCCGCGGCCTACGAGGCCGAACCCTCGGGCACCGTCGCCCAGCACATGCGGCGTCAGTTCCACTGTGTCTCACCGGACACCGACCTGTTCCACGTGGCCGAACTCTTCCACGACTACCCGATCCGGCGACTACCCGTCGTCGATTGCGACGGGAACCTGGTGGGGCTCGTCTCGCGGGGTGACACGCTCTGCGCGCTACAGCAGGTCTACTGCGCGCGCAAGGCCGAGCGCCCGAAGAACAGCTACGAGCGCATCCAGGAGCACCTGGAAGCTCACTGATTCGCAGGCTGCCGCGGCCGCGGTCGTCCGCCTGCCGAAGGGCAGACGGGTCCGCGCGGTCTCGGTGCCATGCGGAGCATCACGCAGCCGGTCAAGGCAGCGCATCGCGCGCGTCGCGCAGTCGCTTCCAAGCCACCTGCCAAGCTCGCCGCTCGTCCGCGGACAGACCGGCCAGGCCCTCGTCGCGCACCGGCGCGAGCGACGAGGCCAGGAGCAGCTTCTCGGCGACCGCCCGCGCCATCGCCACCTGGGCAGGCGCGCCGCCAAGCACGCGCTCGGTCTGCTCCGCCACCGACGCCAACAGTTCACGCGCGACCACGCTGGCGTGGGCACCCTCGGCCTCCGACACCGCGTCCCCGCCGGCACCGGCAAGCCCCACGACCCCGGCCGCGGCGAACAGCGCATCGAGCGGCAGGTTGTTGCCGGTGGCCTCGGCCGCCGTCTCGAGGATCTGCAGAGCCTGCGACGGATCGCCGCTTGCAAGCGCCAACCGCGCCAACCTCGGCAAGTCGTGCCGCGCCGCCAGCGCGTCGGCGTCACCGCGAAGGCGCGCGAGGTCGGCGAGGAGGGCCGACTGCTGCTCCAGGTCGGCGACCCAGCGATCGGTCGGATACGTCCACGCCGCACCGCGCTGAGCGCCGCGTGCAGCCCCCTTGCGGACGGCCTCGAGCGCTTCGGCGAAGGCCGCGCGGCCCCCGAGCACACCGCCCAGGTTGCACCACGCTTCCGGATAGTCGGGATCGAACTCGATGGCCTTGCGGTAGGCGGCCTCGGCTTCACCGGCGACGCCAGCTCGATCCAAGGCGAGCCCCAGGTGGTACCACGCCACCGGTTCGTCTGCGTTCGCCGCCACCGCGGCACGCTGCGTGGCGATCGCCTCTTCCAGCCGACCCTGCTCGATCAGCACCGTGGCCAGCATCGACAGCGCCTCGGTAGACCGGGGCGCGACCTGCACCGCGACTCGACTGGCGTCGAGCGCGTCTTCGCGCGCTCCGCACAGCAGCAGAGTGCGCGCCAGGATCAGGTGCGAATCGACGCGCTGCGGTGCCAGGCGCACCAATTCGCGCGCAGCCTCCAACGCCCGCTGCGGATCCTTCGCGGCCGCGAACGCGGCCAGGCAGACCCACACTCGGCGATAACCGGGTGCCAACTGCCGCGCTTGCTCGATCACCACCTTGGCAGACTCTCGTTCGCCGTTCTCGTAGAGGGCCATCGCCAGGTCGACGAGAGCGTGCGCGCTGCGCGGGCGCAGTGCGGCGGCGGCCGAGAACAAGCGCGTGATCTCGTCGCGCGGCGGCGACTTCGATTCCCCCAGCAGCACGGCCAAGTCGTGCGCAACGGTGTAGTCCCCCGGCTGCCGCAGATACGCCATGCGGTAGGTACGCACCGCCAAGTCGCGGTCGCCACCGGCCTCCAAGCACTCGGCGAGCATCGCCAGGCCCTGGCCGCTGACCTGCGCGACCTTGGCGGCATCGGCTTCGGCACGCATGGCCGCGAGATCGTGCTCGCAGCACATGCGCCGCAGGGCGGTGCGCCAAGGATCGAGGTCGATGGCGTCGGCCGCCGCGAACGGCCGCCGCCAGTAGGGAGCATCGGCAGCCTTGCGTGCGCGCCGCAGGTGCCCCCAATGGTGCAAGGCGTCGGAGAGTTCCGCCGCCATGCTCGTGGCACGAATCGCCTCGGCGACAGTGGCCGGGTCGTCGCGATCGATGTCGACTCCGAACACCTCCATCAGCTCGGTGTGGTCGCGATCGATCCGTTCCAGGGTGCGATCCTCGCCGCGGTGGGGACGAGTCTCGTCCAGGAGCGCCCTCGCGCGCACCTCGCGCAGCTCGCCCTGCGCCTCCGCCTCGACGGAGCCGCGCAGCGCCGCCACCTCGCCGCGCAGCGAGGCAGAGACCTGCGGCGCCGCTGCGATCTGCTCGGCCGCTCGCGCCTGCGCCAGCACTTCGTTCCAGGCCGCGGTCTGGTCGGTCGCGGCCGCGCGTGCGCGCGCGCGCGTCTCCTCCATCTGCCGGGTGGCGATGTGCACCCGCTCCTCGGCACCGAGGCGGTGCGCGTCTTCACGCCGCAGGTACCACAGCATGGCGAGGACCGCGCCGGCCACGGCAGTGACGACCACCGCGCTCAGCGCCAGCGTCGCGCGGCGCGCCTTGCGCTCTTCGGCCGCGCGCGCGCGCGCCTCGGCCGCCTCGAGAGCGAGGGCGCGCGCGCGCGCGTCGACCGCGGCCAGGTGACCGTGGATCGCTGCCGCGACGACGCCGGCATCGCCGGGCCGCGCGTCCTTCTCCGCCTGCAGACAGTGGTGCGCCAGACGCACGACGTCCTGGTGGTCGCTGCAAGCGTCCAACCGAGCGTGCGCGTCGTCGAGCCATGCACGCGACGCCCGCAGGAAGACCTCGTCGCGATTCACCCCGCGATAGGGTGGCTCGCCGGTGAGGATCTCGCACAGCATGCCGCCGAGCGTGAAAACATCCGTGCGCGCGTCGATCGCCTCGACCTGGCCGCGCGCCTGCTCCGGCGCCATGTAGGCCGGCGTGCCGACCACCCGGGGCAACGCCGCGTCGATGGCGGGATCGGCGGACGCCTTGACCGCGTGCGCGATCTCCGAGCGCGCCGCGCGGGCGAAACCCCAGTCGAGGATCTGCACCTCGCCGAAGTCGCCGACCATGATGTTCGCGGGCTTCAGGTCGCCGTGCACGACCTGGCGGTCGTGCGCGAACGCCATCGTCTCGCACACGCGCGCGAAGGTGGCGAGCAGATGCGAATGGCTACCGATGCCCCCGCCTTCCTGCCGCGCGCGTTGCAGCAGCGCTTGCAGCGACTGGCCGGCAACGAGGCGCATCACGTAGTAGAGGCGCCCGTCCTCGGTTCGCCCCACGTCGTGGATGGCGACGATGCCCGGGTGCTGCAGCGCCCCCATCACGCACGCCTCGTCCCGGAACAGCTGCTGCAACGCCTCGTTGCCGGCGAGGGAACGGCGCAGGAACTTGATCGCGACCTCGCGCTGCAGCTCTTCGTCGCGCGCCCGAGCGACGACACCCATGCCGCCCTGGGCCAGGATGTCGAGGATCTGGTACTTGCCGATCTTCGCCGGCAGGTCGGCGAGGGACTCCGGGTGCGTCACCGAGTCGCCGAGCGCCGGCGCACCCGTCGAACTCGCCCACGCGCCTCCGCTCATGCCGAACGCGGTCGCCAGGCCGAGATCGAGCAGGTCGTCCAGGTCGTGAGGAACCGGGTCGGACATGACTCCCTAGGTTTGCCGGGCTGGCGGATTCTTGGGCTCGGGGAGCCGTGAATCCTCGCGGCGTGCACGGAATCCGCCGGCAGCTTCGTTCGCCATGCGGCTCGGCTCGCCACGCCCCGGCAGCACCGGAAAACCGCGGCGACAAGGCGGCCGATCGGGTCGGGCACTGCGCGCCCTCGGCGGCTCTCTCACCGCAAGCTGGCGAGCAGATCGACGCACAGCCGTTCGACCTCGGCCTCGGTGCTGTTGGGATGATAGGTGGCCATGACCTCGAGCAGCGTCGCTCGGAACTCGGTGCGCGCCTCGCGCAGCAGTTCGTACACGCGCTCGACCGGTACCTCGTTCGCCGCGGCGATGTGGCGCGGCGCCAAACCCTGCTCGAAGCGCATGGTCAAGGTCTGCAGCCGGCGGCTCGCCGCCGGCGAGCGCTGTGCGCGCTGCGCCATGCGGGCACGCGCTTCGCGGACCACGGCCTCGGCCCAGGCGCGATCGAACACGCGGGACAAAGTGTCCTCCGCATCGGGCAGAGCATCGAAGTCGAGACTGCCCTGCGTCCCTCGCTCGCGTCGCCGCGCCAGCTTGCGCTCGGTCATCAACGCGACGTTGCGCACGACGCCGTACAAGAAGGCACGGAAGCCACCGGGACGCTGGCTGTCGACCCGCTCGAGCGCTCCCCCACCCTTGAAACACTCGACGAAGACGTCGCTGGTGCCGTCGACGACCGCAGCGTCCTCGAACGAGAGGTGCCAGCGCGCCGCCAGGTACGAACGGATCACCGGTCCGTACAGACGAGCGAACGCCTCGCGGTCGATCGCCTTGCCGGCGGCCGCGCCGAGGATCAGGCTCCACGAGGTGACGTCCGCGGAGTTCACGTCCCAAGCATACTGAACGATGGTCGGACGGCAGGGGGCGTCGGCCATCGCGTCAGCCTTGCAGCCGATGGAGCCAGGCTTCAGCGACGAACGGCGGAAGCGTCCGGCGGCGGCGTCTGGGCTGGCGCCGGGGCGCGCGGGTTCAGTGCCGAGGCGGCCAGGTCGCCCGGCTGCAGGCCCGGCAACCACGTCGAAAGGTCGGCACGTTGCCCCGCTGTCGCCGGGGGCAGGACGTGCGCGCCATCGGGCATCCAGATCACGGTCATGGCCTCGCGGCAGGTCGCGGTGGCGTTGGCGCCGGCCGCATGCGCCGTCCAGGCGAGATGGACCGACACATCGCCCGCGCGCATGGCCCCGGTGCCGACGACCTCGTGGCCACGGCGACGCACCAGAGCAGCGAGCTCGTCTTGCGAAGCAGCGGAAATCGGGTGGTCGCTGAGGGCGCCGCCGAGGTGCGAGCCGCGGGCGAAGTGCAGCTCCCCCATGTCCGGCTCGAGATCCACCAGCGGCATCCAGAGGGTCAGCATCTCCTGGTCGATGGGCCAGTAGTGCTTGTCCTGGTGCCATGGGGTCGCACTGCCCCCCGGCAGCTTGAAGAGCGCCTGGTCGTGGTAGAGGCGCACAGCCACCACCCCGAGCAGCTCGGCCGCCAGCCGCGCCAGCCGTGGCGCCAGCGTGAAGCGCGCCACTCCCGGGTCGACGCGCCACAGGTTGGTGTGCTGGCGGAACGCCCGCGCGTAGGCCTCGCCCTCGGTGGCCGTCGGTTCGAGGGCGGGCACCCGAGCCGCGGCCCGGTGCACCGCACTGCGCACGGCGGTGATCTCGGCCGCCTCCAGGACACCGCGCAACGTCAGGTGGCCGTGTTCGCCCAGCTCGGCACGCGCCGACGCCGGCAGGGGGTAGCGGGCATCGAGCTCCGGGACGTCGAACTCGGGGCGTACGGGTGGGGAAGCCACCCCCCCGTGCTACCGCCGCGGGCTCGATCCGGGAAGTGCCGGCGACGTCCCGCGCGAAGGTGCCGGCTACAAGGGGGCAATGGCCTCGCCTCGCATCCTCGTCGCCGCGCACGGTCGCCGCAGTCCGTCCGCGCCTTCGGGCCCTGGTCGCCAGCCGCTGCTGGCTGGCACCCTCCTGGCAGCGGCGACGGCCGGTGCCGCGATCGCGCAAGCGACCGAGGTGCCGGCCACGAAACTCGAGCTGCGCGAAGTTCTGGACCGCGCCAGCGGCGAACGCGTCCGCGTGGGCGAGCTCACCGTGCCCGAAGATCGCGCGCACCCACGGCGCCGCGCGCTGCACCTGCGCGTGGTGGTCGTACCGGCGCGCGCCGCCGAGCCCCGACCCGACCCGATCTACTTCCTGGCGGGCGGCCCGGGCCAAGCCGCCACGACGATGGTCGCGATGTTCGCGCGGAGCTGGATGCGCGAGGAACGCGACATCGTCCTGGTCGACCAACGTGGCACCGGCCGCTCCAACCCGCTGCGCGTCGACACGCCGGGCAGCGCCGACGACCCCGCAGGCTACCTCGAGTGGATGTTCGCGCCGGAGCCCTTCCGCGCAGCTCTGTCCCAGCTCGAAACCCACGCCGACCTGCGCTGCTACACCACCGAGATCGCCATGGACGATCTCGACGCCGTGCGCCAGGCGCTGGGCCACACGCAGATCAACCTGATGGGCGGCAGCTACGGGACACGTGCGGCGCTGGTCTACATGCGCCGGCACCGCGAGCACGTGCGCGCCGCCGTGCTGGACGGCGTGGCGCCCATCGCCTTCGAGAACCCCCTGCACCACGCGCGCTCGGCTCAGGACGGATTCGAGACCCTCGTCGCCGAGTGCGAGGCCGACCCGCGCAGCAAAGCCGCCTACCCCGATCTGCGCGGCGACCTCGCCACGGTGCTCGAGCGCCTCGACCGAGAGCCCGCGACGGTCGACATCGCGCGCGGCGAGGGCGAGCCGCCGTTGCGCGTGCGCCTGACCCGCGCGGTCTTCGCCGACGCTCTGCGCGTGCTGCTCTACTACGTGGGCGGCAACCGGCGCGTGCCGCTCTTGCTGCACCAGGCGGCGGCCGGCGACCTGGCACCCTTCGCGTCGGTGGCCCTGCAGAGCAACCGCCGTCTCAGCGAGGCCCTGGCGTTCGGCATGCTGATGTGCGTGACCGCCGCCGAAGACCTGCCGCGCATCGACGAGGCGGAGATCGAACGCGAGTGCAAGGGCACGTTCCTCGGCGACACGCGCGTTCGCGCGCAGCTGTCGATCGCCGCCTTCTGGCCGCGCGGCGCGGTGTCTCCCGGCTACGGCGAGCCGGTCCGCGTCGACGTGCCGACGCTGCTGCTCTCGGGCACGCACGATCCGGTGACCCCACCGCGCTGGGGCGCCGAGGCCGCGTCGCACTTGCCGAACAGCCTGCACATCGTCGTCGCCGGCTGCCACGGCGTCGGTGGCGTGCCGCAGGTGGCCGAAGTCGTGCGCGCCTTCCTGACCGAGGGCTCGGTGCAGGGCCTCGACTGCAGCGGCCTCGACACCGTGCGCATGCCCGGCATCCTGCTGCCCGACGGCAGCCGCGCCGGCGAACGCTGACACGGCGACACCTCTCCCTGGCCGGCGAGGCGTCGCGTTGCCGGGACGACTGGCGACGGCCGGTCGGGAGCACGCGGAAGTCGTGTTTCGACGTCGTCGGATGGCAGCGTGCGCGGCCGCCCGCGGCGGCTCGCTCGGGTGCACGGACCTCAGGACCGGGCTGCGCGCGCGGGGCTGCCTTCGGAGCCACGACGCGATTTCGACGCACTCGCGACGCGCGTTCGCGAATCGTCCGGGTTAGGTTCTCGCCGCTCCGTGCAGACCTTCACCGACACCGTCCGCTACCGGTTCGTGCTCGAGAACCTGGTGAGCAAGAACCTGAAGGTGATGTACCGCAACCAGGCACTCGGCTTCGTGTGGGCCGTGGTGCAGCCGCTGGTGATGATGGCGGTGCTCACCTTCGTGATGGTGTACGCGTTCGCCGACCCCGCGAACCCCCCCGACGCCCCGGCATCGCGCGCCATCGTCGGCATCGTGCCGTTCAACTTCGTCAGCTACTGCCTCACCGGCTGCGCGATGGCGGTGGTCGGCAACGCCGGCCTGGTGAAGAAGGTCGCCTTCCCGCGTCAGCTCCTGCCGTTCTCCGTGGTCCTCACCAACCTCATCCACCTGGCCATCCAGGTGCCGCTGGTGGCGCTGGTGCTTTGGATCAACCGTCCTTCGACGGCGCACTTCGGCCTCAACCTGCTGTGGCTGCCGGTGATCTTCGCCGTGCACTTCGGGCTGGTCGTCGGCGTCGGCCTGCTGGTGGCGGCGCTCAACGTCACCTACCGCGACGTGCAGTACATGATCGACTCGCTGATGCTGGTGCTGTTCTGGCTGTCGCCGGTCATGTACGACCCGGCGCAGTTCAAGAACATGCCCGCCTGGATGCACAACGCCTACTGGCTGAACCCGCTCGCCGGCATCATCGACGGTTACCGGGCGGTCCTGATCCGCGGCACTTCCCCCGACCTCACCACCCTGGGCGTCGCCGCCGGCATCACTCTGGTGCTCGGCGCGCTCGGCGTGCGCAAGTTCTGGGTGCACGAGCGCGACTTCGCCGACCTCGTCTGATGGCCGCGATCACCTTCGAGCACGTCGGCAAGACCTACCTGCTGGCCCACCAGCGCCGCTTCTTGGCGCGCGAGGTGATCCAGGCGCTGCTGGCACGGCCGGCGCGGGTCGAGCGGCTCTCGGCGCTCACCGACGTGTCGTTCCGGATCGAGCGCGGCGAGTCGCTCGGAGTCGTGGGCACCAACGGCGCCGGCAAGTCGACGCTGCTGTCGCTCATCGCCGGCACCTCGCGCCCGACCTCGGGTCGCGTCGAGGTGAACGGCCGCATCGGCCCGTTGCTCGAGCTGGGCGCCGGCTTCCACATGGACCTCACCGGCGCCGAGAACGTGTACCTCAACGCGGCCTTGCTCGGATTGAGCCGTCAGGAGGTCGACGCGCGCTTCGACGCCATCGTCGAGTTCTCCGGCCTGCGTGACTTCATCGACGCCCCGATCAAGACCTACTCCACCGGCATGGCCGCGCGCCTGGGCTTTTCGGTGATCGCGCACATCGAGCCCGACATCCTGCTGATCGACGAGCTGCTGTCCGTCGGCGACAAGGCGTTCCAGAGCAAGTGCAAGGAGACGATGGAGAGCTTCTTGGCGCGCGGCGTCACCGTGGTGCTCGTCTCGCACGACCTCGCCGCCATCACCAGCCTGTGCAAGTGGGGGCTCTGGCTGGAGAAGGGCCGAGTGCGCGCCTTCGGACCGGCCGCCGAAGTGGTACCGGCCTACGCGCGGTCGTTTCCGGAGTACCACGGTCGGACGGCCGACTGAGCCTTACGCGCGTCGGAGGCATGTCGCGGCCGCATCCGGCGAGGCGAGAACCACCGGTCCGAGGGTCATGCCTCGCCGTCCCGCCCGCCTTCCCACCGCGGGTTCGCGGACGGCTGGCGACCACGTCCGTGAACGGCCCGTCAGGCACGAACACCAACGGCTGCGGGTCAGCGCCGGCGGCGGCCACTAACATGCTGCAGTGCGCGGTTCCGAGCACGAGACCAAGACCAACGCTCAGGTAGAAGATCTGCTGGTGCGGTGCCTGGACGCGCACGAGCGTGGCGACCGCGCCGCCCTGGACGCGATTCTGCGAGGCCATCCCGAGCACGTGGCGCTGATCCGCGCGGCACTCGCCAACCTCGACGGTGGACCCACGACCGCGGCTACGATCCCGCCTTTCGCGACGTCGCCACCCGCCGTGCTCGGCGACTTCGAGATCCTGGGTGAACTCGGACGCGGCGGGATGGGGATCGTGTACGAAGCGCGGCAGCGCTCGCTCGGGCGTCGCGTGGCGCTCAAGGTGCTGCCTCCATGCTTCACCCTCGACGCCAAGGCGGTGGCGCGCTTCCAGCGCGAGGGGCTCGCCGCAGCGCGCCTGCGACACAGCGGCATCGTGCCGATCCACGCGGTCGGCGAGGAGCAAGGCTGCCACTGGTACGCCATGGACGTCGTGCCCGGTGCGCCACTCAACGCGGTCCTCGACGACCTGCGGCGGCGCGCCATCGCGCACCTGGACGGTGCCGACGTCGGCCGAGTCGTCGATGCGCTGGTGCAGGAACCTGCCAAGGACACCGAGCACGTGTCCGTCACCGCGTCTACCGCCAGCACCCTTGTCGACCCGTGGTCGGCGAGCTTCGTGGCAACGATGCTCGAACTCGGAGCGCAGGTAGCCGATGCCCTCGCGGCGGCGCATGAGGCCGGCGTCGTTCACCGCGACGTCAAGCCCTCGAACATCCTGGTGCGACGCGACGGACGCGCCGTGCTGGTCGACTTCGGCCTCGCAGTGTTCGAGGCGGCACCGACGCTGACGCGCAGCGGCGGCTTCCTCGGGACTCCGAGCTACATGGCCCCGGAACAAGCCGTCGACGCACGCGCGGCCGACGCGCGCAGCGACGTGTTCTCCCTGGGCGCGACGTTGTACGAGATGGTGACGCTCCGGCGCCCGTTCGCCGGCGACAGCGACGCCGAGGTGCTGCACGCCCTGCGCAACAACGAGCCGACCTCGGTGCAGCGCCTACAACCGGCGGCGACCACCGATCTGGCGGCAGTGCTCGACAAGGCACTCGAGAAGGACCCCCTCCGTCGCTACGCGAGTGCCGCCGCCCTCGCCGCGGACCTGCGCGCCGTGCTGCGCCACCAGCCCGTCTCGGCGCGATCGATCACGCCGCTGGGCCGGGTGCGGCGCTGGACGCGGCGCGAACCGCTCAAGGCCATCCTGGCGGCCTTGCTCTTGCTCGGTGTGCCGGTCGTGGCCGCCCTCGGCGGTGTCCTCTACGCGCGAAGGCCCCTGGTCGCATTCGCCGAGCAGCGCCTCCGCAGCGAGCGCACCGAGGCCCATCTGCTGCACGGAGTTCTGCAGATGCTGAGCGGATCGCCGGCAGAAGGAGTCATCACCTTGCGGGCGGCCCGCGCCGAAGCGCCGGAGGACCCCGAAGTTGCGGCGCTCGAAGTGCTAGCGTTGGCCCACGCCGGTCGGGCCGAGGCAGCCACGGCGGCACTCGCTGGGGGGCGTTCGACCTGGCCCAGCACCACGACGCGCGCCTGGATCGAGGTCGCCTGCCTCGCCGCCGGTCGCGATCCCATCGCGGCCGACGTCAAGCGTCGTGGCCTCGGCGAGCCCGAAGGCGGCATCGAGCTGACGATGGCAGCACTCGCCGAGCAGGCCCGCACGGCCGATCGCGTCGACTTCGCGGCACTGCGCCGTGCACAACGGTGGCTCGAGCGTGCGATCCTGCTGGCGCCACGACCGCGTCCACATCTCTTGTGTGCGCTCGCGCACGTGCTCCACTTCACCCACGACGCCGACACGGCGCGAGCCACCGCCGACGCCTTGGCGGCGCACTGGCCGGACGACGTGGCCGCGATGCTGGCGCAGGCGCGCGCCAGAGCCTTGTACGACCCGGCCGCCGCGGTGTCGCTCTACCGACGCGCTCGCGGCGGCGGTGCCGCCGAGACAGCGGTGCGCATCGGCTTGAGCGCGGCCCTCGAGGCCTTGGGCGACCGCACTGGTGCGCGAGATCTTCTGCGCGAAGTACCGGACGACGACCCCAACCACTACCTGGCGCAGTACGACCTGGGTCGTCTGGCCTTCGACGACGGCGACATGGATGCGGCCGAGACCCACTACCGAGCCGCCCTGCACGCGCGCCCGCAGCATCTCTCCACGGCGCTGGGTCTCGGCAACGTGCTGGCCCGCCGCGGCGAGCACCAGGCGGCCCTCGACCTCTTGCGGCCGTTCGTCGAGCGTCTCACCGGCAGCGTGCGCCTGCAGAACAACTACGCCGAGTCGCTCATCGCGGTCGGCCAGTCCGAGCAAGCCCTGCCTTACCTCGACCGCGCAATCGCCGCCGATCCCACCTACGACTACGCGTCGCTGACCAAGGCCATCGCTCTCAAGCGTCTGGGACGGTCGCGGGAGGCGCACGAAGAGCTGCTGCGCGCGGTACGCGAGCGTCCCGAACGCGCCATGCGCTGGCGCTCCCTGGCACTGTTCCACCTGCAAGACGAGTCCTTCCCGGAGCGCGACTTGGACCTCGCACTCGACGCATTGCGGCGCGCCGCGATGTTGACCGACGGGGCGGCCAATCGCTGCATGCTGAGGTCGGACGCGGTCGAAGTGCTTCTCGCCATGGAGCGCTACGCCGACGCGCGCCAAGAGATCGACCGCCTACGCGAGGAACTGTCCGCGGCGACCGACCCGCTGTCGCGCAAGCTCCTCGTCAACCTACAGAACCAGGACGAGACCTGCCGTCACCACGGGCATTGACCCGTGTGCGCACGGGCATCCTGCCAGCGAGCTCGCGATGGCGTGCCGCGAGCCGCGACGCCGGCCATCGAGGGAGGCCGAGCCCTCAGGACGACGGGCCCTCCCCCGCCTCGAGCTCGATGGTCAAGCGCGCGATCGCCCGGTGTACCAGGTTGCGCACGGCTCCCTGGCTACGCCCCATGCGTTCAGCGATCTCGGCATACTCGAGGCCCATCATGCGACGCATCGAGACGGCCTCTCGGTAGTCGTCGGGCAGCGCATCGAACGCGCGCTCGATACGGGCGACCTCTTCCTGCGCCGCGAGGACGCGGCTCGGTGTGGCAAGCGTCCGGTAGGCGTCGAGCACATCGCGGGAGACCATGCCGTCGATCGGCTGTTCGCGGCTCGCATTGCGACGCTGAGCGCCGAGGTCCCTTGCCCGGTGCAACAGCTTGTGCCGGGCACGGGTGTAGAGCCAGTGCTTGAACGCTGCCTCGCCGCGATACTCGAAGCGCCCGATCTCCCCGAGCACCTCGCGGCAGACCGACTGCACCAGATCCGAGCAGGACTCCTTGGCGCGCAGCAGACCACCCATGCGCAGGCGCAAGTAGGCCTGGAGGCCAGGAAGGTGCCGCACCACCAACCCGGCGAGCGCTGTCGGCTCTCCGGACTGCAGTCGTTCGACGTCACAGCGACTGTCGTCGGGCATGGGCGTGCCGAGTCAATGGTAGCAGCCCGCCGCCGGGGTCGAACGGTCGCGCCATTCGTCACGCGGCACGGAGCGGCATCCGGCCATGGCGGCGGACCTTGCCACCAGACGACCCGCCGATGGGCCACGCTAGGCATCCTCGCGGCGCGGAATGAGGCGCCGCCACGCCGAGTCGCACCGTAGGCCCCGAGACGATGGCAGGCTGGTCGGCGCCACTCGGCGCGCAGCGCCGACTCGCATCCCAGTTTGCGGCGGCCACCCGGGACGGTCGCGCCGGCGAGAAAAGTCCGCGGTGCACGGTGACAGATCGAGCCGGCTCCGGCCTTTCCAGACGCCCGAACCCCGAACCTCCGCCAACGGAACCATGAAGCCATCGCTCGCCTCGATTCTCGCCTGGTGCCTAGGCCTCGCCTGCGCAGCGGCCGCGCAGGACCCGACCAAGGTCCTCGTCCCCCTACCTCCCCTCGACCTCGACCGAAAGCCTCGGTCGTCACTGCCACCGAGCCCGACGCCACCCGTCGCGGCTGGAGCCTCCACCAAAGGTCCGGCCGCGGTCGGCGCTCCGCGCCGAGCGGGATCGGTCAAACCACCGGAGCACGCTGGTCTCGCGACCCTCCCCAACGGCAAGTCCTTCCGACCGAGCATGCCACAAGACCAGGTGGTGCTCGGCAGCAATGGTGCCGACGCGATCTGGGCGCGCGGGGCCACCTACAAGGCGATCCTGACCAGCGACACGTTCCAATACGTGCCCTTCTTCGGCTCCGACGCGGAGCGGGACCATCCGCTGTCACTGACCCTGCTCGCGGTCCGCACCGGCAGCACCCCGACGATGCTGGATGAGCCGGCGCTCCGCCGCAGCGGCCAGGTCTTGAGTGTCGAGCGTGGTGCGGTCGTCGAGCGCTACCGCGTCGGGGCCCGACAGGTCGAGCAGGACTTCGTCATCCGCGAGCGCTTCGCGGGCGCGCTCGAGGTCGAGCTACGGGTGCAGACCGAGCTGGTCGGTCAGCGTGATCGAGACGGGCTGGTCTTTGCCTCACCGCTGGGGCACGTCCACTACGGCGATGCCGTGTTGGTCGATGCGCACGGGGATCGACTGCCGATGCAGACACGCCTGGTCGGCAACACACTCACTCTCAGCGCCAGCGCGGCAACCATCGCCGCGGCGGTGTTCCCGATCACGGTCGATCCGATCCTGCGCACCTTCACCGCGCAGCAGAGCAGCAGTGCCCTGACCTTCCCCGACATCGCCTTCTCTGCCGTCTCCGGCCGCTACTTGGTGGTGTGGACCGTCATCTTCAGCACCGCGGACTACGACCTGCACGCAGTCGAAGTCGACCGCGACGGCAACATCGTGCCCGGAAGCCTGTCGCTGCTCGACATCTCGACCGACAGCTGGCAGAGCGGTCGCGTCGCCGCCAGCGGCAGCAACTTCTTGGCCGTGGCAACACGCACGCCGAACGGTGGTAGTGCCCGCAGCGTCTGGGGCGTGACCCGCAGCGTCGGCTCCAACACCGTCGGCACGCCCTTCGAGATCAGCGGCCCCGAGTTCGGCGACAAGGTTCGTCCCGACGTCGGCGGCGAGTTCGCCGCCCCCTCGGCGTTCTGTGTCGTGTGGCAACGCAACTTCTCGGCCACAGACCACGACATCCATTACCGGATGGTGACCACGACAGGGACCCCGATCGGCTCGGTGGCGCAGATCGACAACTCCAACGGCGACGACTACTCGCCGCGCATCGCCAACAGCGACGGGGCGCTGCCGAGCCAGCAGCAGGTATGGCCGGTGACTTGGGTGCGCCAAGTGAACGGGCAACGGGACATCTACGGCGCGCGCGTGCGCTGGAACGGGAACCTGGACACGCCGACCTTCCCGATCGACACCGCCGCTGCCGACGACGACACCGAACCCTGCCCGACTTCGCTCAGCAACGATTTGGCCGGCGGTCGTTACTGGCTCGTCGCCTTCACCACGGCCGCGCGCGGCGACCAGGACATCTACCTGCGGGTGTTTCGCGACGGCACGACCCCAGCGCCTGTCCACAGTGGCTTCCTGGCCGACCGCGAGGGCCTGTCGTCGACGGTGCGCGTCCGCAATCAGTCCCGTCCGCACGCCGACACCGACGGCAGTCGCTTCGCAGTCTCCTACCTCGACGAGTACTCGCCCACGGACCGCGACATCTACGTCTCGACCCTGTACTTCGGCATGGACCTCTTCCTGGTCGAAGCTCGCGCCGCGCTGTCCAGGTCCGTCCTGGACACCTCCACCGCCGGCCTGGTCGCCAACCGCAGCGGCGGCGGCGAAGCGCTGCGGTTCGGCTGCGTCTGGGATCTCGACTCACCGCCCACCAGTTTCGCGATCGAGGGCAGCGTGTACCAAGGCGTCACCCCCAACGGCGGATTCAGCAGGCGGGCCACGGCTTGTGGCGGCCTACAGATCTCGTACGCGAGCGGCAGCCCTGTCCCGGCGCCGGGCCAGACCATCCGCTTCGACCTCAGCGGTGCATCGGGACCCGAAGTCGTGTTTCTCGGCGCACCGGCGTCGACCGTCCTGTGCCGCGGCAGCACGTGCCAGCTCGGCACGACTATGGCGGTGATGCTGCTCGGTTCGACCCTGACCCTGTCGATCCCCAACGTGCCGAGCCTGATCCACGCGACGATCGCGGTGCAAGGAGGCGCCGTCGGGACGCCGGGCGGCTGCGCAAACCTCGGTCAGGCGGTGGTCTCGGACACCGTGGACGTCACGATCCGCTAGCCGAAGGCTCGCGATCGCGAAGGCCATCGCCAGCAACATGGCTCGGAGCGTGTACGCTCGATTCTCTCTCACGCTCCGAGCCTGGAGTTCGAGCCGGCGTTCAGCGGTGGGGCCTGCCTCGAGCCGCTGCACGGCTGTCGTCGCGGTGTCGGTCCGCAGCGGAACCGCGCGGTCTTCGCGCAGCTTGCCCCGTGCGGATCTCCACGGTCGCCGCGTGCGACGAGACCAAGCCGCGTCGACCCGGACGAACACGCCGGCTCGGCGGGACGTCGCCGGTCGCGGAGACTAGTTGATCGTCAGCTCGATCGCCCGAGTGAACGCCGGTTGGAAGTTGTCGTACACGAGGCCCTGGAAGTGGACCATCGTGCCCACCGGCAGGCGTGGCAGCGTGAGCGTGACCATCACTTGGTTGGCGGTCTCGCCGCAGTTGCCGCGCGCTGCCCCGGTGATGCTCCCCGACGTCGCGAGCACCAGCAGCGTGTTCAAGTCGACCAGCAAGGTGTTGCCGATGCCCGGCACCGGGAGGCCAGGACAGGGCACCGCGGGACCGGCGCCGATCATGACCGCCCCGGGCCACTGGTCCTGGCCGAGCAGGCGGATGCCGATCGTGTCGCCGACCAGCGCGGTCGCCTGACCGGTGCTGTTGCAGGTGAAGCCGCACAGCACGCCCGAGAGCGTGACCACGCCGCGGAAGAGGTTGATGCCGACCGACCCCTGGGCCCGGAGGCACGGCGGCGACAGCGACAAGACGGCGGCGAGAACGAGGAGCTTGCGTGTGTGCATGAGCGGTGTCCTGGCGACGGACTGGACGGGAGCGGGTGGCGCCGCGGGACGCCACCCGCTCCATGATGCCACGCGCCGCCCGCGACGGGAGGCGCGCGACAAGATCTCGTGAAGGCTCGCAACGAGGGCTGCCCGAGCCAGGCGGTGGAGCTAAGACCGTGGCGGCGCTCCGACGAGCGCTCGATCGCTCCGGGCCTGCTGCCAGGGCGTTCGGAGGTTCACGGATCCACCTACGAATTCCGATGCGCTGCACACTCTCTCTCGTCTCCGTCTTGTCCCTCGCGTCCCTCGCCTCCGCCCAGGTCGTGGCCAGCGACGCCTTCTCCTACACCGGCGCGCTCACCGCCAACGGCTGGGTGGCGCACAGTGGCGCCGGCAACAAGCAGATCATGTCCAACGGCTCGTACGCGACGCTGGACCAGAGCGCCGGCTCGGGCGAGGACGTCAACAAGTCGTTCGCACCTTTCGCCGCCACCGACACGATCTACGCGTCCTTCCGCTTCCGCGTCCCCTCCGGCAATCCCGTCAACCCGGACAACGACGGTCTCTACTTCGCCCACTTCAAGGACTCGGGCACGCTGTTCCGTGCGCGCACCGGCCTCATGAGCCCTGCGGCCGCGGGTGACTTCGGCCTCGCCATCAACGCCGACAACGGCAGCCTGGGTGCCGGCGCCGTCTGGCCCGGCGACCTCGCCTTCGACACTTGGTACGCCGTGGTGATCTCTTGGGACGCGTCGACCGGTCGCAGCGAGCTGTGGCTCGACCCCACCTGTGGCTCGGCGCCGAGCATCAACCACACCGGCACGTTCATGGGTGACGCCATGGAGGGCTTCGCCTTCCGCCAGTCCAACGACTACACCGGCTTCATCGACGTCGACGACGTCGTGGTCGGTCGCTCGTTCGCGGACGTGCTGCCCGGCACCGGCACCTTCTCGGTGACGTGCAGCGGCTGCGCCGGCCTGGCGCAGACCGCCAGCGGCAGCCCGAACATCGGCGGCAACGTCTACTTCTCGGTGCCGAACGCGACGGCGATGTTCATCGGTCTCAGCAACACCTGCCTGCCGCTCTGCCCGGCTGGCTGCAACCTCGGCACGGACGTGACCGTCCTGATCTTCGGCTCGCAGATCGGCCTGCGGATCCCGTGCAACTCCAGCCTGGTCGGTGGCAACGTCTACTCGCAGGGTATCGAGGCCGGCAACGGCGGCTGCGCCGCCAGCGTCTTCGGCGTCGCGATCGCGACGTCGGACACGATCCGTACCACGATCGGCAGCTGACGCGCCGCGTCGCGCCGGCAACGGCACATCGGCCCGAAGTCGACGCTTCGAGCCGCAGCGTGTCCCGCCGCCGGCGGCCGTGCAGCAACGCCCACCGGGCGCGGTCGATTCGCGCTCGGTCGGCCACGGCGAGTCCCGTCGACCCGACGGCCGATTCCCTCGGGCTCGTGCTCTCGAACGCTGCGGCGGCCACCATCGGCACTCGCCGAACCGGCGCTTGCCTCCGCCCGCCTGCCGCGGAAGCCGACCTGCACCGAGACTCGAGCACGGTGCCGGAGCGAAGGCGGAATCGTGCGAGAAAACGTGGCAGGTGCGGACGCCCCTCGACGTTGTCCAAAGCGCTTCCGGGCCGACGGCTGGTGCGACCTCCAGCCCCCGGAGCCAGGAGACAACCCCGACTGTGCGCGGCCCGCGGGCCGCAGGAGACGTCATGCCCGGCCCCGTGCCCCCAGACCTCGAGCCGCACCTTCCCGAACTCACGCGCAAGGACCTGCTCTACCCGCTGTTCTGCCGCAGACCCAAGGTGCGCATCCTCCTCTACACCGACTCGACCTCGGTGCAGATGAACAAGTCGGCGCAGTTCGGCCTGCAGCTCATGCGCGACTGGATCGTCGACGGCAATCCGTTCTACGCGTCCTTCGAGTTCGACCTCGTCAACCGGCACACCGGCGGGCACGCCGCCAAGAAGCTGACCGCGACCCTGCTGGCCAACTACGACCAGGTGTGGTTCTTCGGCGTGCTGCAGTGCAACCTCCCCACGGCGCAGCAGAACGAGCTCACCACCAGCGAGGTCAGCGCGTTGCGCGCGTGGATGGACGCGGGCGGCGGCGTGTTGATCACCGGTGACCACGCCAATCCCAAACCGATCGGAGCAGCCGCCGGACTCGACCCGCTCCTGAACCTGGGCCGCGCCATCGGCCGCGCTGTTCCCCGCGCCGGCCAGCTGCGCAAGTGGGAGGGGCTGCCGGACTCGAGCACCACCGACAACCACAACACGATGGTGCCGACGCTCGCGTTTCCCGACCTGAACCTCGGTGGGCAGCCGCAGCAGCAAGACAACGTACCGCAGCGCCTCATCCTCACCCGCCACACCATCCCGTCGTGGATCCCGTACTTCGTCCGCCGCCGGCGCCCGCACCCCCTCTTCTGCGGCAAGGACGGGTTGATCGACGTGTTCCCCGACCACATGCACGAAGGCCTGCCGGTGCTGCCCACGACCTACGGCAGCGAGTGGCCGTCCACGGCCGGCGGCTACCAGCCGATTCCCACGATCGAGGCCAAGGGCACCGACAAGCGCAACGGCAAGATCTACCCGGTGACCATCGCCTACGACGGCGACGACGTGTCCGTCGGCCGGATCGTCGCCGACGCCACCTGGCACCACTACTTCAACATCAACCTCTGGGGCTGGACGTCGGGCTCACCCGCCTACAGCGCCGACGGCAGCGCCGCGCAAAAGGCGATCGCCAACTACTACCAGAATCTGGCCGTCTGGCTGTCACCGCGCGCCAAGCGTCAGGTCATGCGCTGCCGCACCTACTGGTGGCTGCTCAACCATCCGGAGGTCGCCGAGCTGACCCTCGGCCCACTTCACGTGCTGGGCGGCACGGCTCTCGACGTGCTCGGCCGCAGCGCCAGCCAGTGCTTGATCTACGAGCTGGTCTTCATCGACCTCGACCGCTTCCGCGTGTACGAGCGCTTCCCCAAGGTGCCGCCGATCCCCTGGCCACCGATCGAGCTGGTACTCGGCGGCACGATGCTCGAGTACCAGGAGGCCGCACAGCGAGCCCTGGCGAAGAAGACCATCCCCGCGCGCGAAGACCTGCAGCAGGCAGGCTTCCGCCGCGCCTTCGCCTTCCACACCTCCGCTCTCGCCGCCGACCTCAAGGAGGCGAAGCACGGCGCCGAAGCCTTCGAGGCATCACTGCACGTCCCTCGGCGGCGCAAGCGCAAGGGGTAGGGCGGCGTTCGCTCACGCGCCGATGGAAGCCACGCCGTTGTGCAGCGCGTGCGCCACGACGCTCGGCAGCAAGCTGCCGCTGCGCGCGCGCAGCCAGCCGAACAGCAGCCCGCCGACGAACCTGTGTGGCACCTCCAGCAGGTAGCCGCCGTTCAGACCGTGCAGGAGAGCGAACAGCGCCGCGGTGACGCAGAGCGTCACCCCGGCCGACGCGACCGGCCGCACGGCGATCCACAGCACGCCACGGCACAGCCATTCCTCGCACACGGGCACCAACAAGACTCCGAGCAGGACCGACAGCGACAGCCAGCGTCCGGGCTCGGCCTCGGGCGCCGGGGCCGCGACCAGTGTGCGCAGCAAGGCGGTGTAGCCGAACGCCACCGCCAGGCTCGCGGCCGCCACGGGCAGTGCACAAGCCAGGTGCCCCGCCGTCGGCATTCGCCCCAGGCTGGCCCGCCAACGATGCCAGCCGAGTCGCTGCAGAGCAGCCGCACCGATGCCGAGTTCGGCCCCCAGCAACCCGGTCATCGCCAAGCTGGGGGCATCGGGGCCCCAGGTCGAGAGCCCCAGCACCGCGGCGAGGACCCCGACGAAGACGAGCGCCATCGCCTCGCCCATGCGGCGCGAGCGCGCGTGCTCGGCGACGACCTGCGCCCGCGCCGCGTCGAGCGCCTCCGCGGACGGCACGCCGCAGGCGCCGCAGAAGTTGTCGCGGCGCGCGAGGCTGCGACCACAACCCGAACAGAAGCGCACGGTCGCCGCCCCCTGGTCGCGGCCATGGCGACGAAGGCGACCGGGATCCTGCCGCATGGACGCCACGTGTCTAGAGCTTGGAGAACATGAAGCGCACGATGCGCCACTTGCCGTCGATGTAGCTCCAGCGCGTCTTGAGACGCTCGACGTCGTCGATCTCGTAGAACACGTCGAAGCCGTCGAGCCCCTGGTCGTTCACCTCGGCATCCCCGAGTGCGGGCAGATCGTCTTGCCAACCGCGCTTCTCCAGGACCTCGACCACCTTGGGCCAGTAGGTCGCCTGCTTGTCGGCCTCGAAGTAGGTCTTCACGCGCGCAAGGTCGGACTTGGCCCAATCGCTGCGAAACTCGGCGGCGGTGGCCTCGAGTTCGCCCGCGCGCTCGTCGCGCTTGGCCCGCCGATCGTCATTGGCGGCGGCCGCCTGCCGCGCCCGATCGGCTGCCTCGGCGCGGCGAGCGGCCGAGGCACGGTACGGCAGCCATGCTGCGAGCAACGCCACGACCAGCACCGCGAGCGCCGCGACGGCGAAGGTGCGCAGCGCTCGCCGCCGATCCTGCATGTCGCGCGCGGCCGCGCGCGTCGACAGCGGCGAGGCCCTGCCCGAGGCCTTGGCCTCGACCGCACGCTCGCGCAGGATCTCGGTCACACGCGCGGTGATCGGCACGGCGCACCACAGGGCCAGGACCAGCAGTCCTTGGATCGAGAGCACTGCGATGAGGAAACCGGTCCACGCCGACGCCATCGCTACCTTCACCGCCAGACTCAACGTCTGCAGCGCCGCCAGCACCACCGTCCAAACGAACGGGCTGGCATCGAAGAAGAGGAACCCGGCGATGTTGATTCCGGCGGTGACGGTGACCAGCGTCACCACCAGGAAATCGGTCGCGGCGCGATGGTCGAGATCGATGTAGGCCCCCCAGGCGAAGATCGCCGTCAGTCCCGCCAACAGGGCCAGCACGCCGTACAGCGCGCGGATCGAACCGAGCACGCTCTGCGACTTGCCCACCATGCGGCTCTCCTCGCGCCGGCGCAGGCGTCGCGTCGGTGCCGGCGTCGGAACGGCCGCCGGAGCAGCCTTGCGCGGCAGGACCAGGCCACAACTGGCGCAGAATCGCTCACCCGACTCGTTCGTCGCACCGCACTCCGGGCACGTCGTCTCCCGAAGCTCTGTCATCGTCGCGCTGTCATCATTGCTCGTTCGAGGCGCAGCAGTGTAGCAGACGCTCTGTCGCGGGCTCAGGCTGTCACGGCTCAGGCCCGAGCCGCCGCCAACCCTTGGCTCTTCTCGTACTCGTCGATGACCGCCGTGTACGACGGGCTCACGTACAGCGTCACACCGACGCTCTTGGCGACTGCCTGTGCCTCACGCACGGCGCGCGTGAGGGGCTCGGGGTAGTGGATGAGGCTGGCGCGCTCGTCGACGTACGGCGTGACCAGCAAATGAACGAAGTAGACGCTCGGGATCCCGAGCGAAGCGGCCAGGCGCATGAACTCGGGCAGATCCTGCACGTTGTCGCGCTGGCCGACGTAGTTCACCTGGATGACCGGCGTCTTGCTGCCCCTCTCCTTCTTGACCTGCTGCAGGGTCCGGATGTTGGCGACGACCTTGTCGAAGTCGGCCTTGCGCATGATCTTCTCCGCCACCTCCTTGCTGGCACCGTGCAGCGACACGGTGAGGAGGCCGAGGCCCGCACCGACGAGCTTCTCGGCGAAGGCGCGCGAGAGCAGCGTGGCATTGCTGGTCACGGCCGTCTTGGTGCCATGAGCGCGGGCATACTCGAGCATGGCGAACAACTCTTTGTTCATCAGCGGCTCGGCGTAGGCGCCGACGAAGTGCGCGGACGCGACGTTCATGCCGTCGACGATCGCCTTGTACTCGTCCAGGGTCAGGCGGTAGAGCGGCGACTTCTCTTCGTGGTGGTCGTCGTACTTGATGGCGTAGGGACACATCACGCACGACACGTTGCAGCGGTTGAGCGTGTTGAGGTCGATGTCGACCGGGGTGGCCGAACCCTCGACCAACGACTCGACGCCGTCCACCATCGCCGCATCGTCGCCCTCCAAGCCGGATACCACCGCCAACTCCTCGATGGCGATCGCCGTGCCGGCAGGACCGAAGCCGCCGATGCGCACGCGCACCACGTCGCGCCAAGACAGATCGCCGACGCTCCGCTCCATGGCGCCGAGCGGGAACGACGCATCGACCGCGACCCCGTCGGCGACGGTCTGGAACGCGTAGGCGATGCGACGCAAGTCCTCCTCCTCGAAGCTGACGCGGACGTTGGGCGCCGCTGGCGCCACCTCGCCATCCACGAGATTGCGCCAGCGAACGGCCAGCGCGGCGCTACCACCCTTGGCCAGTTGCTTGGCGAGCGCCGGCGCGATCGGCACCGTCAGGTCCGACCAGGTCTGCGCGCCGGTGAATTCCAGCACGCGTTCACCGCCGTCGAGCAGGTCGGTGACCGAACCCGCCTTGCGCGGCAGACCGGCCGGGAGCGGCTCGACCCAGAGCCCATGCGCCACCGCCGTCCTCGCGTACTCGTCGTAGCGCCCCCTGTAGCGCAGCACCAGGTTGACGATCGCCGGATCGGCTGTGCCCGCACGATTGTGCGCCAGCAGAGCCAGGTGGAACGTGATGAGCCAGGTCGGCCCCTCGAACCGGTACTCACAGCGGTCGCAATAAGGTCGCAAGCCGTTGCCGGTCAGCAACGAGCGGCGCAGAGAGCGGAACTTCTCGTTGCGCCACACTGCCACGAGGCCGCCCTCGTGGATGTTGCCCATCATGGTCTCGGGCAGATAGTCGAAGATGCTGGCCGCCGAGCACAGCCGGACGCTGCCGTCGGGCTCGATGCTCGGCGTCGTGAACGGCAGCACGCACATGCGCGTGTTGCCTGGCGAGACGGGCGGATTGACCAGGGCCATCGGTTGCGAACCATGGTAACCCACCCTCCCGCGTCGCCAAGGCAGACTTGAGCCCACGACCGGCCGCCGCGCCGCGCCGCACGGCACGGCACGGCGCCTTCAGCGCGGGCCGACGGCCCGCCCCTCGACGAACGACCCGACGAGCGGTTCGACCAGCGAATCGGCGGGCGCCGGTGCCAGCACGAGCGGAGCGAGGTCCCGGTCGTCGTCCACGCGCATCGCGAGCTCGCGGACGAGCGGCGGCAAGCCAGGCGCCGCGACTTCCAACCGATAGCGTCCGGCCGGTACCGGCCCCAGCCGGAACGCGGCGTCGGGCGGCTGGCACACCGCGCGCAGCGCGCAGCCGGCTCGATCGGTGAGGGTCACCACGGCGTCCGCACGCGGCCTGCCGCCGTCGTCGCACACTCGCCCGCGCACCGACGCCGACGGCAGACAAACGGCGGGCACCACGAGACGCAAAGCGGACACGTCGTCGCTCTCGTCGCAACGCCACACCTTCAGCGGCCAGTGCCAGGCCGCGCCCGGGCGGCCGACGCGCAGCCGGAAGCGGCGCGCGGGTACGCCGTGCACTTCGAAATGGCCCCGAGCGTCGAGCAGCACGCTCTGCGCCTCCTGGAACGGCGCATCCAGCATCACCTGCAGGGCGCATCCCACCAGCGGCTCGCCGAGCTCGGTGACGACCTGCCCCGCCACCCGCGTCGGCGGCTGCAGGCGCGCGTCCCAATCGAGCTCCGCCCGCGTGCTCGGCGCGAGACGAAGGGTGGCCACGCTGCCGTCGGGCGCCAACACCCGCACGCACACCTCGGCCTCGGGAAGTCCTTCGATGCGGAAGCAGCCGTCGCCTCCGGCCACGGCCTGCGCGTGCATCCACGTCGGCGACAGCGGCGCCGCCCCCTCGCTGGCGACCACGCAGCGGACGTCGACTCGCGCGCCCGCCGCCGCCTGTCCGTCCGCGCTCGTAGCACGCCCGCGCAACATGCGCCCACGCGCCAGGGCGAACTCCTGGACACCACGGCGATCGGCGTCGAGGTGCACGACAGTCAGCGCGAAGCCCGGCGCGCGGGCGCACAGGACCGTAGAGCTTGCAGCCGGCCAGGCGAAACAGCCGTCGCTGTCGGTCGCCACCGTGCGGGCTGGCGGCGGCCGCCGCGCGCCGATTGCGGTCCGCGCACCGGGCGCATCGGTGAGTCGCGCACCGGCCACCGGGCGACCGACCTCGTCGAGCAAGCGCCCACGCACCGCGCGCGAGCGAGGCCCCAACTGCAGGAGCAGCGACCGCTCCGTGCCAGGTGCGCCACGCACGATCTCCTGACTCGACGCGGGACCGTCATCGGTCCACGCGGCCAACGCGCGGGCGTTCGGCACGTCATCCACGACGAAGGCGCCGTCGGCATCGGATCGAGCCAGGACGACGCCGTCGCTGGCAGAGCTCGCGCGGCTCATCCACACGGCGGCATCTGCCACCGGCGCACCGCGCTCGTCGACGACACGTCCGCGCACACGGACGCCGCGCACGATGTCGAGCGCAGGCAGCGCCGCGGCGGCCGAACCGACGTCGATCATCGTCGGGCGATCGGCGCACAGAGGCTCGACGCGGTAGCGTCCTGGCTGAGCCGGCAGGGGCAGCCTTCCCTCCGCGTCCGTGCGCTGCCAGGTCTCGCGCAGCCACGGGTCGGAGTCCGTCCAAGGGACGACGCTCACCAGCGCCTCGCGCGCGGGTTCGCCATCGCCGGCAAAGCGCACCAGGAGCGCGCGCGCCGACGCGGACTCGCCGGGCGCACTCTGCGCACCCAACGGGCGGCGCTGCGCGGCGGGTGAGAAGGCCGGGCCGGCTCCTCGCGGCTGCGTGACGGCCGCCGCCGCGAGCGCGACGGATTCGACGCTCGCCGATCGTTCGGTGGCGACGATCGCCAGCACGCCGGTCAGGACGCAGGCAGCGACGACGCCCACCGGTCCAACGCGAGCCGACAGGGAGCGCAGGGTGCTACCCACGGTGGCCTCTACCGCGGCCGGGCGCAGCACGCGCGCCCGGTGCAACACCGCTTCGCGAACGTCGGCCATGGCGCGCGCCGGAACACCGAGGGTCAGGAACGCGCTGGCGGTCACGCCGGCGGGCAACGTCTGCCGCAGGCGCTCGAGGCCGCGATGCAGCTGCGTCTTGACGGTGCCGAGGGAGAGACCCTGCGAGCGCGCGATCTGCGCCGGCGTGAGGCCGTGGACCCAGCGGAGCGTCAGGGTCGAGCGGTACGGCTGCGGCATGGCCGCCAGGCATTCGGCGAGGCTCTGGGCGAACTCGCGCTCTGCGACCTCGTCGGCAGGATCGGGCAGCGCGGCCGCGGGCGACGCACGCTCGTGATCGAGACGGCGGCGGCGACCGCGCTCCTTGCGCGCCAAGTTGGTGAGGATGCCGACGAGCCAGGGGGTCAGCCGGCGCTCGGCGTCGAAGCGCTCGGCGGCCTCGAGTGCGCACAGGAAGGTGCCTTGCACCAGGTCCTCGGCGTCGGCCCCGCACGGAGCCACGTGCCACGCGGCGAGCAGCAGCTCCGGCGCCACGGCGTCGAACGCGCGCGCCAGGGCTCGCAGGTCGCCGCGGTCCCGCCACGCCAGGAAGTCGCTCGTCGAGTCGGACACCGGTACCATCTTGCTGTGAGAGGCACGGGCGGTGTCAGCCGCCGGCGCTTTTTTGGGCCCCGCCGCCACGGTTGGATCCAAGGGAAAGCTGACACCTCCGCCTGCGGTCCGCGGAAGAAGCCTCGCCCTGCCAGACCATCCGCCTGCCAGACACGCCTGGCGGCCACAGAACACTGCGCTCCGACCGATGATCGACCGCCTGACCCTGTTCTCCCCGACCCTGTTTCCCCGAGCACGGTTCCCGTCCGTCGCGTTGACCGCTGCCCTGACCCTGTGCGCTCCGCTCGCCGCCGACGAAGGCGGCACCGCCGCATCGCCCTACGGCACCGGAACCACCAGCAGCCTCGGCGCCGCGCCGCAGGCTTGGATCCGCGGTGGACCGAACGTCGGCAACGCCGCCTTCCAGTTCACCCTCACGCACGGCCGGCCCGGCGCCTTCGCTGCATGCGTCCTCGCCACCGGCAAGGCCGCGATCCCGTTCGCCGGCGGCACGCTGCTGCTCGACCCGACGGCGGCGTACTTCGGGGTCCTCGGCTTCACGACCCTGTCGCCCGCGGGCGAGGGCGCGGTGCCGTTCCCGATTCCCCGCTACGCGGGCCTCGACCTCTACACCCAGTGGGTGTTCGTCGACCCGTCCATGCCCGGCGGCCTCGGCCTCAGCGACGGCGTGCGCATCACCATCCGCGATTCCGCCCGCGCGCTCGCCGTCGGCAGCTCACGAGTCTTCGCCTACGACCTACCCAATGGTCCGCTCGCCACCGCTGCGTTCGGCCAGGCCGAGCTCGACCTGGCGCTCAGTCCCGACGGACAGCTGGCGATGACGATCGGCCCGAACGGGCGCCAATCCGAGGTGTTCACGACCTTCGACACGACCACGTGGCCGCCGGTTCAGCTCACCGCGCGTGCCCTGGTCAATGGCAACCTGCGCATCCTGGTACACCCCAGCGGTCAGTGGGCGTACGTCCCTCGCATGATGACCGGTGGCGTGCTGGCCATGGACCGCATGGACATCGACAGGAACTCGGCGAGCTTCGGCAACCGCGTGGCCACCGTGAGCGGACTGCCGACCCTCACCAACATGGCGCTGCTCGGCGCCTCGATTTCGGCGAGCGGCAACCGGGTCGTGCTCGCGGCCAGCGACCTGAACGGCCTGTCGCGCCTCGTCGTCGTCGACGTCGATCCGACCTCGCCCACGCGTGACCAGCATCTGGCGACCTACGACGTGAGCGTTCCGCTCTACTTCATGTCGGACGCCGAGGTGGCCGCCGACGGACTCGTCGCCTACGTCGTGCACGGCAGCCTGGCCGGCGGCGGCGGCATCTCGCGTGTGTCGCTGTCGACCGGCGCCATGACGCGTACCACGCCGCACACCGAGGTGGTGCCCACCGACCTCGACATCGACCCGCGCGGGCGCTACCTGCTGTGCGTCTACGGCGGATCCCGCAGCGTCGGCGTCATCGACCTGCAGCCCGGATCGACCTACTTCCAGCAGCGTCTCTTCCCGACCACGGTGGAGTGCAACCACATGGCCCTGAGCCCCGACGGCGAGCAGATCGTGGTCACCGGCAACCTCGGCAACCTCTACGGCCACGACGTCGCGAGCGGTGCCCAGCTCTGGAGCGCGACGACCGGCACGATCTGCCGCGGCGTGGCGCTGCGCTGAGCGCGCCCGCGGCTGCGGGCCCTCGGCGGGGTTCACGGGCTGCAAGTGCCGCGGATCCTCGCGTCACGCGAATTCGGCGATGCCGTCCCGCTTGCCAACGCGCCGAACTCGCCCGCTTCCAGCGGCACTGGAAGCCCCAGCAACAAAGTGGCCGGGGCCCTTTCTGGTCGGCGCGAAGCGCCGACTGCAACCAAGCGCTTGGTTGCGGCCCCGGCCGCGATGGGAGGAAGCTGCCGAGGCCGCTATGTTCTGCGGCACGCTGTGACCGAGATCATCGAACGCCTGTCCTTCCACGCAGGGACGAAGTACTCGGCGACGGAAGCCGCCATCCACCTCAGTCGTTACCTGCCCGCGCGCCGCTACTGCGCCGGCAAGCGCGTGCTCGACGTCGCCTGCGGCGAGGGCTACGGCGCCTTCGCCCTCGCCGAGCGTTGGTCGGCGGCGGCGGTCGACGCCGTCGACGTCTCGGCCGACGCGATCGCCGGCGCCCGCCAGAACTTCGCCTCGCCCAAGGTCGAGTACCACTGTGCGAGCGCGGAGCAGCTGTCGGCCTCGTTCGCGCCGGCGATCTTCGACGTGGTCGTCTCGTTCGAGACCGTCGAACACGTGGAGGATGCCGCCGGCTTCCTCGCCGACCTCGGGCGCCTGGCCAAGACCGACGGCGTGGTCCTCGTTTCGTGCCCGAACGACCACTGGTACTACCCCCAGCCCGAACAACGCAACCCGTACCACCGCCGCAAGTACACGTTCGCCGAATTCCGTGCCCTGGCCGAGGGCGAGCTGGGCCCGGCGACCGACTGGCTGTTCGGCTGGCCGGTCGGCGGCTTCGTCAACGTCGGCCGCGAGGTGCGTGGCGCCACCGAAGCCGGTGCGCCGCCGCGTAGCATCGTCGAAGGCGCCGCGGTCGAAGCTCTGACGGTGGCGACCGACGAGACGCTCACCGAGGGCAACTGCAGCTACTTCCTGGGCGTGTGGGATCGGCGCGCAGCAGGAGCGCGGCGGGAAGCGCCGTCGGCCGTGTTCCACCCTTGCAGCATGGACGCATTCGCCAGCCGTTGGGCGGCGGACTCGCTGCGCGACGAACTCGATCGCGCCAAGACCGAACTCTGGAACAGCACGCACCGCGGCGACCTCCGCCCGCACTTGATCTCGTGCGTGGGGGAGCTCGATGCGCTCACCGCGAGCGTCGGCCTGAGCGACGGCGCACGCGGTCTACCGAGCGACGAGCGCGACGACGGCAAGCTCGTCGAACTGCTGCACACCCAGGTGCGGCGCCTGCGCGACATGGCCGCCGACGTGGGCGGCCTGCGCACCAAGCTGCGCAACGCCGAGCTGCACAGACAGGCAGCCGAGATCGAGAACCGCCTGATGCGCGAGCGAGTGCAGCAGCTGCTGGCGGCCCAGCAGGTCCCGGCCACGGCACTGCCGCGCCTCACCCTCGAGCGCGGCGCCGCATTCGCCCGCCAGCAGGTCGCGCGCGCCCGCGGCATCGCCGGCGGCCTCGTCCGTCGCCTGCGGGGCCGCTGACCGTGGACCTCACTCGTGGTGTCGCCGAGCGGTTGAACGAGCGCATCGACCTCCGCGGCTACGTCAGCGCCGAGTGGCACCGCCTGCTGGCCGAAGGTGCCGACGGCCCGGCCGGCGCCAACATCGGCGACCGCGGCGAGAACCTGACGATCTCGTTCCTGTCGCTCAACCGCTCGGCGCTGTCGATCCGTCTGCTGCGTTCGATCGGCGAACATCTCGCCGATTTCGCCGGCGAGATCTTGGTCGTCGACAACGGCTCGGAGGCCCACGAGCTCGCCGCCGTGCGCGATGCCTGCGCGGCGCTGCCGCTGCGCACGCGCATCGTCGAGCTCGGCAAGAACCACGGCGTCGGTGGCGGTCGCAACCGCACCATCCCCCACGTCGCCACCGACTGGGTGATGTGCCTCGACAACGACATCTACTTCGTCGGCAATCCGCTGCCGACCATCCAGCGCGACCTGGCGGTGCTGGGCTGTCACTTCCTCAGCCTGCCGCTCCTCGATCCCGACCGGCACACGTTGTTCGCCTTCACCGGCCACCTCTACGTCAGCTTCGAGGGCAACCAGCTGTACATCGGAGCCGGCTCGGCGTTCCGCCAGGAGGGTGCTGGCCGACTGCCCAAGGACGGCGTGCTGTCGACGTTCCTGTTCGGCGGAGCCTGCGTGTTCAGGAAGCGGACCTTCGAAGAACTCGGCGGCTACGACGACGCGATGTTCGTCGGCTTCGAGGACATCGACTTCTCGATCCGGCTGTTTCGCGCCGGTCTGAAGGTCGGCTCCACCTCGGCAACGCTGCTGGTGCACGACCACCCGGAGCCCGACAGCAACGCAGACCGCGACTACGAGCGGCAGCGCTTCGCTCGCCAGACTCTGTTCGACTCGGCGATGCACCTCGAGAAGAAGTGGGGCTTCCGCGTATGGGGCACGGCCGTCGACGAGTGGCTGGCACAGCGACAGCGCGAACTCGGCATCGACAGCGAGGTGCCCGCCGGCGACGACGCCAGGTCCGTACCCGCGCAGCCACGCGGCAAGGTCGGGATCGTGCTGGCCACCGACACCGACGGCTGGGCGTTCAGCAACATCGCCAAGCAGGTCACGCGCCACCTGGGCGACCGCTACGACTTCACCACCGTGCCGGTCGACGTCGTCGGCGACGTCAACCGGGTGCTCATGCTGGCCGAAGGCGCGTCGATCGTGCACCTGTTCTGGCGCGAGCACGTCGGGCTCCTGGGTTCCGAATGGCACCGCCGTGAACTCGCCGGCCTCGGCCTCGACCCCGACGACTTCGAGCGGCGCTTTCTGCGCCGACCCTTGCTGTCGACGGCGATCTACGACCACCTCTTGCTCGACAAGAAGAGCCTGCAACAGCGCGCTCGGCTGTTCCACGACCGCGTCTCCGGCTACTACGTGGCCTCGCAGAAGCTGCACACGATCTACGCCAACGTCGAGGGCTTCCCGCCGCCTATCGCCGTGCTCGAGGACGGCGTCGATCTCGATGTCTTCCGCCCGCGCGACCTGGCGCGGCTCGACGAGCTCGAGCAGCGCGAGGTGGTCATCGGCTGGGCCGGCAACAGCAAGTGGTCGTCCGAGCTCGAGGATTTCAAGGGCGTGCACACCATCCTCAAGCCGGCCATCGAGCAGTTGCGCGCGGAGGGGCTGCCGATCAGGACGCGCTTCGCCGACCGTCAGGAGCGGCGCATCGCCCACGAAGAAATGCCGGCTTACTACGCAGGCATCGACGTGTACGTGTGCACGTCGAAGATCGAAGGCACTCCGAATCCGGTCCTCGAATCGATGGCCTGTGGCGTACCGGTGGTGACCACCGACGTCGGCATCGTGCCGCAAGCGTTCGGGCCGGCGCAGATGCAGTTCGTGTTGGAGGAGCGCTCGGTCGACGGCCTGAAGAAGGCACTGCGCCGGTTGCTCGCCGACCGCAAGCAGTTCCGTGCTCTGTCCGACGAGAACCTGGAGCGCATCCGGAGCTGGAGCTGGAAGACCAAGGCCGAGGCCTTCGACCCCTACTTCCGGGCGCTGCTGGCACGCTGGCAATGACCCCGGGCGCGAGGACGTCGTGAGCGCGCCGGCGATCCGGCCGCTGCGTATCGTCGTCGTCGCCAGCCGCTACCTCGAGGACGTGGGCGGCGCCGAAACCGTGGCGCGCGTGGGTGTCGAAGGTTTGCGTGCTCGGGGACACCGAGTCGACGTGGTGAGTCTGGCGGCGCCGGGGGAGCGGAGCGGTTTCACCGATGGTCGACGCAGCGACGCCTCCGTGCACCGCCTGCAGCCGGACAATCTATACCACCCGCACGATGCAGCTCGCTGGCCCTGGCTCCTGCGCGCGGCGTGGCACCTGCGCGACCTGAGCTCGCCGCGCAATGCGCGGCACGTCGACGCCATCCTGCGCGAGGCCGACGCCGACTTGATGGTGTCGCACAACCTGAAGGGACTCGGCCTGCGCGTCGCGGAGGCGCCGCGACGCGCAGGTGTGCCACACGTCCACGTGCTGCACGACCTGCAGCTGTGTGTCGCCAGCGGCGTGCTCGTGCACGGGCGCGAGCGACGGGGCGACGCGACGCCGGCGCTGCGCGGATTCCACGCCCGTCGCGCCCGCGCGCGACTCGCCAGCCCCGACCTCGTGCTGTCACCCTCGCGCTACCTACTCTCCGAGCACCGCGCCGCCGGTTTCTTCCCCCACAGCCGGACCGAGGTCCTGCCGCTCCCCCGCCCGGCCGCAGCCGCCGGGAACGTCCCTCCTGGTCCGGCGCGGGTCGCGTTCGCTGGCCAGCTCGTCGCCCACAAGGGCGTGCAGGTGCTGCTGGCAGCCTGGCGCTTGCGCAATGCCAACGCCGAGCTGCACATCGCCGGCGACGGCGCGCTGCGGGAGGACGTGCAGGCCGCCGCGGCGGCCGACGCGTCGATCACCGTGCACGGTCGGCTGCGACAGACGGACCTGTGCGCCCTCTACGCCCGCACAGACGTCGTCGTGGTGCCGTCTCTCTGCCACGAGGGCGCCAACCTCGTCGCCTGCGAAGCGCAGGCCCACGGCGCCTTCGTGGTCGCCAGCGCCGTCGGTGGTCTGCCCGAGTACGTGTCCCCGGACGGTGGCGCGCTGGTGGCGCCGGACGACCCACCGGCCCTGGCCGCCGCCATCGCCGCCGCTTGCGCCCGCGTCGATCGACTCCGGACCCAGCGCGGCCGTATCGCCAGCCAGGCTCCGGGTCTGGAGGCGGCGACCTACATCGATCGCTTCGCGAGCCTCCTCGAGGGCTTGGCCAGCGTCCCCCACCCCTGACGCGGGCACCGCCGTCGCAAGGTCGTCTATCATGTGCCCGCCCGGGTGGGCGCCGACCAGCGAGGAGACAACGACGACCGATGGATGCCGACGATCCGAGCGTGGTGGAAACCAAGCGCACACTGCGTGCATCGATGCGAGCGCGCCTGCAGGCGCTGCCGTCGGCCGAACGCGCCGTGCATTCACGCGTCGCTTGCGGCGCGATCGCCAGAGCCCCCTGGTTCGAGGCGGCGCAGTCCGTGTTCGTGTTCGTGTCGTTGCGCGACGAGATCGACACAGCGTCGCTGCTCGAGGGCATCCTCGCCGCACGCAAGCGGCTCGTCGTACCGCGCGTCGTCGTTCACACCGGCCAGCTCGAGGGCGTGGCGATCGGCAACCTCGGCTGCCTGCGCACCAGCTCGCTCGGCGTGCGCGAGCCGGAGGGCGGTCAACCCGTGGCACTGGCATCGATCGACGTCGCCATCGTGCCCGGTCTGGCCTTCGATCGCACCGGCGGCCGACTCGGCCGCGGCGGCGGCTTCTACGACCGGTGTCTCGGGCGCCACCCGGATCTGGTGACCTGCGGCCTCGCCTTCACCCACCAGATCGTCGACCGCGTGCCCATGCAGGATTTCGATTGCCGTGTGCACTGGCTGGCGACCGAAGACGGCGTCACCCTCTGTCGCGGCTGACGTGCCCTCTCACTCGGCCAGCACCGCCGCGTAGGTGGCCTGCAGCCGGTCGAGGGCGCGCTCGAGGGTGAACTCGCGCTCGACCCGGGCGCGCGCGCGGGCACCGAGGTCGCGACGCAGGCGCTCGTCGGCGAGCACGCGGGCCAAGGCTCCGGCCAGGGGCCCCACCGCGCCGGGGTCAACCAGGAGTCCGGTCTGCTCGGCCTGCACCACGGTGCGCACCCCGGGCAGGTCGGAGGCGACCACCGGGCGCGCGCTGGCCGCGGCTTCCAGCGCGACCAGCCCGAACGCCTCGGCGCGGGACACCGAAGGAAACGCCACGACGTCGGCGGCGCGGTACACGTCCGGCAGATCCTCGTCGCTCACGCTGCCGAGGAAACGCGCGCGGTCCGCCAACCCGAGCGCGCGCGCGCGATCTTCGTAGCCCGGCCGCTGATCGCCGTCGCCAGCGACGACGACGCGCACGTCAGCGCGCAACGCCGCGCACGCCTGCAAGAGCACGTCGAGCCCCTTGAAGGCGTGGGCGCGGTCGAGCCCCCCGACGAAGACGACGGTCGGAGCCGAGTCGAGGCGCAGGCGGGCGCGCGCTTCGCTCTCGGCTCCGGGCGCGAAGCGCCGCTCGTCGACACCGAACGGGTGCTCCTCGACGGCCGCGCGGACGTTCCGCACGCGCTCGAGCGCCGCGTGCGCAGCGTAGTCCCGTGAGGCAACCAGCACGCGGTCGGCGCTGCGCACGATCCACGGCAGCAGCAGCCGCCGGTGCGCGGCGAAGACGGCACCACGCAGACCGCCCGCGCTGGCATCCATGTGGTAGGTGAGGACCAGGCGCGGACGCCGGCGCATCCGGCGGCGCAGCGCCACGAACTGGGCGGCGCCGAAGAAGGGAAAGTGCAAGTGCACCAGGTCGAAGGCGGCCGTGGCCGTGAGCAGTGTCGGCAACACCGCGCACTGCCCCGAGCGGAGCCATGGCCGCAACCTGTGCACGAACGGCGGGTCGGCCTCGCTGCCGGGGACGCGCGGCGTGAACACCGCGGCGTCGACTCCGCGCCGCCGCAATCCCTCGACGTAGGCGTGCGCGACGTTGCCCATGCCGCCGCGGTAGGGCGGGTAGGTGACGACGACGTGCGCAACGCGCATGTGCAGTCCTCTAGCGTGGTCGGCCGTGGAGGACGACGCCGGGCCGCTCTTCGCGCACGACCTCTTCGCGCACTGCTCCGGCGGCCCGAGACGTGCGCACGCCGCCCGCCGAGCTCCGCGAACCGGGCCCACGCGGAGGGCTCACCGGGTCACCAGCCCGACGTAGCCCGACAGCGCCAAGGACAGGGCCTTGCGCGCCGGCCAGCCGAGGCGAAGCGCGGTGGCCACGGCTCGGGCCGGCGCGCTGCGCCGCGCCCTCGGGTCCAACTCGGCCAGCAGCTCGAGCTTGTCGCGTGCCGCGCCGAGTTCGCCTGCCTCCAGGTCGGCGAAGGCGTCGTACAGCAGGTTGTCGCGCATCGCGTTGCTGCGCCCACCCTGCGGCAGGATCCCCTCTCCCACGGCGCGCGCACTCTGCAGGATGGCGTGCTCTTCGCGGTAGCGCCGCAGGCTGCGAGCCGCCTGCTGCGTGGCTTGCCGCGGATGCCGCCGGTAGGAAACGAGGGCGTGCGGCACCGCCGCCAACCGCCAGCCCTTGGCGTGCGCCCGCAACAACCACTCCCAGTCAGGAGCGAAGCGGAAGTCCGCGTCGAAGCGCCCCACCGCGACGAACGCGGCGCGCCGGTACACGAGTGACGCGCAGTTGACGTAGTTGCCGCCGAACAGGCGCCGGAAGCCGCTCTCCGGCGGCTCGGCCGGCGGCAGGCTGCGCCAGAACCTGGCCTTGTAGCGCTCCGGCAGCGAGTGCAGCACGCGCCCCTCGTCGTCGATGGCCCGAGCCGGACAGTGCGCCGCCGCAGCATCCGGTGCGCAGCGCAGCGCTTCGAGCATGGCCGCTCCGAACTCGGGCGCGTAGACATCGTCCTGGTGCGCCAGACAGAAGAACTCGGTGCCGACGAGGTCGGCCGCGCGGTTCCAGTTGCCGGGGATCCCGAGCGCTTCGTCGTTGCGCACCACGGCGAGGGCATCGCCCGCGACCGCACGCGCCACCGACACCGAGGCGTCGCTGGAGGCGTCGTCCAGCAGCAGCAGGCGGCACGGCACGGTCTGCGCGAGGAGCGACCGCAGCAGCGCCGGCAGGTGCCGCTCGCCATCGCGGCACGGGATCGCGAAGGTCAACGCGCCGTCGGTCATCGCCATGCCGAAGGCCGAGTCGGATCCCCTTCAGCGCCCATGGTGACCGACCACCTCGGGGGTGTAGCCCCCCGCGTACGGCGTGGTGTTGGTGATGACCTTCACCCCCTCGAACTCGATGTTGTAGTGCAGGCGCTTGAGACCACGCTCGGCCATGAAGGTGGTCACCTCGGCATGCCGCGCCGGGGCGTACACCATGATGAAGCCACCACCGCCCGGTCCTGCGACCTTCGCACCCAGCACCCCGAAACGTCCCTTGAGCTCGCCGTACAGCTCGTCGATCCCCGGGATGGTGATGCGCGGCGACATCCGCTTCTTGAACTCCCAGTGTCGGTCCATGAGCGCGCCGAAGGTGTCGAAGTTGCCCTCCTCGATCGCCGCCAGAGCCTGGTGGCCGAGGTCCTTGATGGCGTGCAGAGCCTCTTCCACCACCGGGTGCCGCGGCGACGACGGATCGTGCATGGCCTGGAACTGATCGCGCAGCACCTCGGGCCCGCTGCGACGGATGCCGGTCCAGTAGAGGTGCACGTTGGCGACCAGATCGGGCAACGACGACAGCGGCACCTGGGCGTAGCGATGCTTGACGCTGCCCGAGCGGTCGATCTCCAAGACGCTCATGCCGCCGAACGCGGCCATGTACTGGTCCTCCTTGCCGATCGGCTGCTGCAGCAAGCCCAGCTCGATCTCGGCCGCCTCCTCGGCCAGGTCGGCCAGCGAGCACAGCCGGCGTCGGTAGGCATGCAGCGCCGCCAAGAGCCCGACCAGGTAGCAGCTCGACGAGCCCAACCCGCTGCCCGCCGGCAGGTCGGCGGTGGAGGTGACCTCGATCTGCGAGAAGATCTCGTGCCGCTTGAGGGCCTCGCGCGCCAGCTCGTGCTTGAGCTGATCGGGGTGCTCGACCATCTCGCTGCGCATGTACTGCACGCGGATCATGCGATCGACGATCGGCACGTTCAGCGAGATGTACATGTACTTGTCGAGCCCCATGGCCAGCACGAAGCCGCCGTGGCGCGCGTAGTACGACGGCAGGTCGGTGCCACCGCCGCCGAGGGTGACTCGGAATGGACTGCGGGTGAGGATCAAGCCACTTGGTCTCCGCGCAGATGGTAGCCGACCGGCACGACGCGCCGCGCGCGAGCTTTTTGCCAGACCGCGCGTGCTGGCGATCTCACGCCTCGGCGCCGCGCTCGCGCTGCCGGGCGACGGCGACCCGCACCGCGGCCAGATCGTCCCACACGTAGTCGGGTCGCGCCGACGGGCGCGCGGCAAGTTCGCGCGCGCGCCCATCGCTCGCGGCGGCGATCCAACCGCACGGGATGCCGGCGATGCGAGCCCCCTCGACGGCATCCAGACCATGGGCGACGAAGAGCGACCGTGGCAGGTCGACGCGGTGCTGGGCCGTCGCCTCCATGATGAGGCGCGCGAACACGCTGGCCCGCGGCACGTCGGGATCGACGCTCTCGCCCGGCCGCGGATAGACGAAGGTGCCGTGGAAACCGCCGCCGACGCCGGCCAGCGCCGCCTCGATCTGTCGTTGCGTGGTGATCTCGGCCCGCACCCGGGCCACGTCGTTGGCGACGTGCGCCTGGTAGTCGACCGCCAGACAGACGAAGCCGAGCTGTCGCCAGCTGGCGACGGCGAGCAGAGCCTGGCGCACCAGGGCCACGCCGCCGTCGGCGTGCACGCACAGCGCCGGGCGTTCGAGCACGACGGCCGGACGCAGGAACGGACGCGGAGGGGACATGGCCCCGAGGTTACTCGCCCCGCGTGCGCCCACGAAGGGGCGGATACGCACTCGATGCGTGCGGGGCAGCGGAGTCAGCGTTCAGCGGTGGAGCCTTGGCTCCATCCGCTGCAAGGCTGGTGCGATGGCCGACGACTTCTGTCGTCCGGCCATCGGCGATTTACACTGGCGGCGTGCCCATCCCCTGGCGCCGGATCTGTGGAGCGCTCGCGCTCGGTCACCTGGCCATCGCCGCGGCGCGCGTGCCGTTCGACGTGTACGGCAAGCGCTGGCGGCGCATCGCCGAGCTCCGCCAGCGGGGAGAGGTGCGCTTCTTCCTCGACACCAAGGAGCACGACGGCGCCGCCGCGGTCGACTGGATCTTGCAGCACACGCAATCGGACACCGTGGTCCTGCACCGCGGCGCGACCAGCGGCGCGGTCGAGTTCGTGCCGCCGCTGATCTACCCGCGCCTGCTCTACGCCGAGTGCTGGGTCGCCGGCGACGGCAGCATTCCTTTGCATCGCCCGGTGGCGAGCGGCCCGATCGATGGACGCCGAGCCACCGCCGTCCTGGTGTGCGAACCAGAGCAGCGCGGCAAGGTGCAGCGCCTGAGGATCGAGGCTCGGTGAACGAGGCCGCCGCGGCGCTGTCGCAAGTCCCCAGCTCGGCCAGCACCTGGGCGTGGCGAGTCGTGCGAGGCGGCCTGATCGGCATGGCTGCGCACGGTCTGCTGGCGCTGGGTCTGCTCGGCGCCGGCGCCAGCGTCTGGCCCGGCTGGCTGCCCGCCTGCGTGCTCGCCGGCATCGTCGCGGCGCCGGTGCGAGACACCGTGGTCGACCCCCGCGGCGCGCCGCGCGGGCTGGTCATCGCTGTCGTGATCGTCCTCGCCGCGGTGCTCGTCGCCCTCGCGTTCGGGGCGCTGGCAACACCGGCGCGGCACTGGGACGGCTTCGTCGCCTGGGAAATGCGCGCGCGCGTGCTCACCGAGGCGCCGACGCTGCTGCAGCCGTATTTCACCGACCACGCGGTGTTCGCGCAGAGCCGCGACTATCCGCTGGTGCAGCCGCTGTGGCAGGCCAGCCTGGCGCACCTGCTGGGTAGCGGCGGCCGCGCCCTCTTCCCCTCGCTCTGGGCAGCGCTGCTGGCGACGCTGGGGCTCGCGCTGCGGCGCGGCGGCTGGCCCGGACGCACCTGCTGGCTCGCCGTCGCCGGCCTCGGCCTCATGCCGATGCTGGTGACGCCCACCAGCGGCGCCGTCGATTCCGGCTACGGCGAAACCGCCATCCTGTTGGCTCTCACCGCGGCCGGCGCCGGCCTGGTCCTGCGCGACGGCCTCCTGCTGGGTGCCGCCTGCACGCTGGCGGTGGTGTTGAAACCCGAAGGCACGATCTACGCGCTGGTGGTGACGGCAGCGGCGTGGTGGAGCGGCGAACGCCGCCTCGTCGCCGGGGCCGCCCTCGGTTCGACCCTGGCCCTGGCCGTGTGGTTACCGGTGCGCACCTTCCTCGCGGTCGGTCCCGCTGCCGCCGCCAGTGTCGCCTGGACACCGCGACTTGCGGCGCTGACGGCGGTCACCCCCCTGCTGGTGTGGGTGCGGCCCTCGGTGGGCCGGCGCCCAACCATCTGGCTGCTGGCCGGCGCCGCCGCGGTGGTCTTGGCGACCGCGGCAGCCCTCGGCAGCGACGAAGGCGCGCTGGGGGGCTATCTCCACAACCTGCGCGTCCTACCGGGCCGCCTCGCCCGCGTGCCAGCGCTCCTGGCGGCGCTCTGCCAGCAGGCGTTGGCTCTGCAGCGGTTCGGCCTCCTCTGGCCGCTGCTGGCCCTGGCACCCTTCGCGGCCGGACCGCGGGCGACACGCCCGCGCGGCCTCGGCACGCTGCTGGCCCTCGGCCTCGCAGTCGTCTGCGCCTCGATGCTGCTGTCACCCGAGGAAGACTTCGACCACCACGTGCGCTCGAGTCTCGACCGCCTGCTGCTGCAATGGACCGGTCCGAGCGTGCTACTGATCGCCACGTGGCTGGGCCAGCACGCCGCACAGACGCACGCGACGCAGCCCGCCCCCAGCCAGGCGTAACCCCGACTTCGCCTCGCCCCGGGCGGGAACGCTCACCCCAGCGCCGCCAAGATGCCGGCGCCGTAGTGGGCGACGCGCCACGGCTCGAGCAGACCGCACGCCAGGAGACCATCCGTGTCGCGGGGCCGGGGGCGCGCGGTGGCGAGCGCCTCGAGCACGCCGCGCGGCAGCACCAGCGACGCGTCGACGCGGCGGGCCGCGGCCGCGCTCTTGCGCCAGGTGCGCAGGCGCTCGTGGACGCGGCGCTGCGCCGGCGACAAACGCAGCGCGCCGTCGTTCTCGCAGCGTGGCAGGTCCTCGATCGGACGCAGGCGCTCGGCGCGACGCAGCGCCGACAGCACCGCGCCGCCGAAGCGCTCGATCAGCTTGGGAAACAGACCGGGCACGGCGTGCAGGTCCGCCGCCGACTGCGGCGCTCGGCGCGCGATCTCGACCAGCGTGTCGTTGTGCAGCACCTTGAAGGGGGGGAGGTCGCGGTCGGCGGCGATACGCTCGCGCACCCCGAACAACTCGCGCAGGCGGCGGCGGCCAGCCGGATCGAGCGACTCGACGCCGCGCAAGGTGGCGTAGCCGTCGGGATCGAAGGTGCGCGGCGGCGGGACCTGTGCCATGAGGCGCCGACACTCCGACGCCACCTCGAGCACGTGGATCTCGCCTGCCTCGATGAGCTGCGTGCGCAGGCGCTGCGCCAGTTCCGTCAGGTAGTGCGTATCGAGTCGCGCGTACTCCTTCTGCTCGTCGCTGAGCGGGCGATGCCCCCAGTCGCTGCGCTGCAGCCGCTTGTCGAGTTGCACGCCGAAGTGCTCGGACAGAGCCGCAGCCAGCCCGAGGCTGTGCCGGCCGAGCGACATCGCCGCCACCTTGGTGTCGAAGACGCTGGCGAACTCGAACGGATGGGCCCGCTTGAGCGCGATGATGTCGTACTCGGCGTCGTGGAACACCTTGACGATGCCGGCTCCTGCGAACACCGGCACCAGCGGTGACAGGTCGCGGATGGCCAGCGGGTCGACCAGGAAGTCGCCATGCGCACTGCTCACCTGGATCAGGCACAGGCGCTCGCGGTGGGCGAAGAGCGAGTTCGACTCGGTGTCGACGGCGATGGCGCGCTCGCCGAGCAGCCGCTGCGCCAGACGGCGCAGGCCCTCGTCGGTGTCGACGTACGAGGGTGCAGTCAGGGCTCTGCCGGGCGCGGGCACGCCGGCGCAATTTGGGGGGGGCGGCAGATCGCGACAAGGACACGGCGAGAAAAGCCTCGGCGATGGCGAACTCGTGGGGCCCGCAGGCCATCCGACCGCCTCGGACGGCTGGCCGGCACCCCCGGACCGAGCCGCGAGAAACGCGCTCTGGTGCCCGACGATTTCCGCACCCCAGCGAAAGTCGGGCCTGGCACATTTCACGCGCGTCGCGAAGATTCGCGGCAGCTCTGCCCATGAAGATCCGCATCGAATACTGCGTCGTTTGAAACTACCTGCCGCGGGCGTCCGGTCTGGGCGCCGACATCGAGAAGGCCTTCCCCGAAGCACAGGTCGACCTGCAGCCCGGCGGCCGCGGTGACTTCATCGTCACCGCCGACGGCCGCGAGGTCTGGAACAAGCGGGCCATGGACGACGAGTTCCCGACGACCGAGCAAGTGCTCGCCAAGCTGCGCAAGCAGCCCTCCTGAGCTGCAAGGGCTGCGAATCGTCGCGGCGGGGACGAATTCGGCCGTGTTGTTCCGTTGCCACAGAGCTGACCAGGCCACGCCCGAGCAGCCCTGGAAGCTCCAAGCAACAACAGCGCCGGCGGCCCCCTCTGGTCGGCGCTGCGCCGACATCAACCCTTTGGGTTGCGGCCGCCGGCAGCGCTGAGCCCCCTCGTGAGGCGGAGGCGGCTCGATCGCCCCACACTCGGCCGACACTGCAGGCGGCCAGGCAACGGCGCCGACGTCAGCGCCACCGGTCCACGGCGCCACGACGCGGCTGTGGCCTGAAATCGCGAGGCGTCCGCGCGGGTCGGACCTCTAGACTCGATCCATGCACGACGAGGCCGGCAGCCCCCACGTGCGCGTGCACCGGTCGAGGGCGCGCTGGTTCGTGTTCGCGGGTTCCGCCGCACTGTGGCTCTGCGCCTACGTCTACCTGTCGATGGGCGCGGTGCCGCGCGCCTTCAGCGACACGGACTTGATGCGCAACATCGCGGCGAAGCCGTTGCGCTTCCCCGACCTCTTGTTCGAGTCGAAGCCGTTCCTGTATCCGCTGGCGCTGCGCGCCTTCGGCGACAACGTGCGCCTGCTCGTCGCCGTGCAGACGGTGGTGTACTTCGCCGCCTTCGGCAGCTGGCTGTGGCTGGCATCGACGCGTCCGAGGCAACTCTGGGCGGCCGCCGTGCTGGCGCTCGCCACGGTGAACTTCGCCCTCTATCCCGAATTCGCCGCCTGGAACCACATCGTCCTGTCGGAGTCGTTCGCGACGTCTCTCGTCACGCTCGCCGCCGCCTGCCTGTGGCGGGCACTCGAACGCCGGCGCTGGCTGTGGCTGTGGCTGGCAACGCTGTTCGCGTGCACCACGGTGCGCGACTTCACCGGCTACTACTGCCTGGCGCTGGTGCCCCTCGCACTGGCGCTGCGTGGCCTGCGCCGCCTCGGCACGCTGAGCATGCTGGCGACGATCCTGTTCCTCGGCGGCGACTTCTACTTCGCCTTCTACTGCGCCGACCACACCGGCAAGAGCCCGATCGAAGGTCGCTGGGTGTTCGAGATGCTCAACAACGTCGGCCAGCGCATCCTGCCCGACGAAGCGTTGACGCAGACGATGGTGGCGCACGGGATGCCGATGAGTCCGGCGCTCGAGCGACGGCGCGGCACCTGGGCGCACGACGACGACCTGGCCTTCTACCGCGACCCCGAGCTGGAGGACTTCCGTCGCTGGCTGGTGACCGAGGGCAAGAAGGCGTACGGCCTGACCCTGCTGCAGCACCCGCAGTACGCCGTCGAGTCGTTCTGGGACCGCAAGGAAGACGTGCTGCAGTGGAGCGTCTACACCGCCGGCTTCTACCCCGACGCAGCGTACAAGAAGCGCACCGTGGTCCGCATCGAGCACAAATGGCTGCACGCCGCCAACGTCGCTCTGCTGCTCTGGCTGGCGACGCTGGCCTGGCGCCGGCGCAGCCGCGCCCGCGTCTTCCTCACCCTCGTGTGCGCCTGGTTCTACCTGTGCCTGTGGCCGCTGGCGTTCTTCGCCTTCCACGCCGATGCGATGGAGATCGGCCGCCACTGCCTGCCGATCTGGTTGCAGAGCGTGCTGGCCCTGATGTTCTCCGCACTTTGCCTGGCGGCGTGGCGCGAGCCACGCCCGGTGGACGAGCCGCCGGCACCGGTGCCGGCGGCGTGAACCGCTAGGGCTGCAACACGACCAGCAACCCGTCGGTCGCCCGCACGCAGCTGGCCGGATCGACGGCAACCCCCTGGAGCGTGAACGGGCTCCACGTCAGGGTCGGATCGGCCGGTATCGGAATGCACAGGGTCGCCGGGTTGCCGCTGGTGCTCAGCACGATGTCGCCGAGCGTGTAGAAGAAGGCGGTGTCGCAGAACACCGGCGGTGGGAACGGCAGGGGTGGCAGGATCGGAGTGTGCAAACCGATCAGCGCCGCGCCGACACCGATCGCGGCCGGGAACTGCACGCAAAAGCTGCTGCCGATGCGCGGCTGGCTCGTGCAGGTGATCGGCAGGCCGCCACCGGGGTGTCCCGGGCCGACCACGTCGCAGCCGTACGCGTACTGCCAGGTGTCGTTGCGATTGCCGAGCCCCAGGTTGCCGGAGCTGCCACCGAACAGCACGACGCGATTGCGGGCGGTGTCCCAGGCGAGGGCGTGCCACTCGCGCCCCCCGGGTACGACGAGCGGGATGCGCTCCTTCCACGCGGCGCCGTCCCACTCCCACGTGTCGGCCTGCACGCCGATGCCCGACCAGCCGCCCGCGAACAGGACCGTTCGCCGGCGCAGGTGGTCGTAGACGATCGCATCGCCACCGCGCGGCAGCGGTCCCGCCGTGTTGCGCCGAGTCCAGTTGGTCCGATCGAACTCCCAGACCTCTTGTTCGGTCGACGCGGCGTTGCGCCCGACGAGGACGGCGACACCGCGCCACACATCGAAGGCGAGAGCAGCGCCCGACATCGCCGGCGGGACGGTCGCCGGGGTGGCCCGCGTCCAGACCAGCGCCAGCGGGTCGAGGACCCAGGTGTCGTTGAGGTTGCCGTTCGGACCGAAGCCGCCGAACAGCAGGATCGAGTTCCAGTTCGAGCAGTAGGCCATCGCCGCGAGAGCGCGCGCGGGCGGCGGGTTCGTCGGCGCCAGGTTCACCCACGCCGAGCCGCCCCAGCCCCAGGTGTCGTTGAAGTAGGTCGACGAGTTGGCGCGGCCGCCGAAGACGATCGTCTCGGCGCGATTGACGTCGTAGACCATGCTGTGCCCCATGCGCGCCGGTGGTCGCGAGGAGACCACCACGTTCTGCCACGTCGAGTCGGCGAGCTCCCACACGTCGTTGTAGCTCGTCGTTGCGCCGTCGGTGCTGCCGCCGAACAGCACCACCCGGTCGCGGTTGGCGTCGTAGGCCAGGCCGTGCATCAGACGTCCGCCCGGCTGCAACCCCTGGGAGATGTTGGTCCACTGCGGGCCGATGGCGGCGATGTCGCCGTAGTCGGCGACCACGGTGACGTCGCGGTTCATCAGCACCGGCACCGTGCGCTGGCGCGGCGGATACGGGGTTCCGTTCACGTACCAGCGACGAAGGTAGTTGCCACCGAACGTGTCCGGCGCAGTCAGGTTGAACGTCCCGCCATTGGTCACGTCGCCGTAGACGCGTGTGAACGCCGTGACGCCGTCGCTCTGGCCGTTGCGATCGGCGAAGCCGACGGTGATGGGCACCCCGCGCGCCGGCGTCGAGTCGACCGTCAGCGTGCGCAGCAACACGTAGTTGGCCTCGACCACGTCGGCAACGCCGCCGATGTCGTCGACGTACAGCGTGCGCTGTCCGGGCGTCGTCTGGTTGCCGTTGAGGACCCACACGTTGAAGACGTAGGTCTGGCCGCCGCTGACGAACTGGGCGGGCGCCGTCAGCGTGTAGCTCTGGTGCGCGGGGAAGCTGCGCGAGAAACCGGTGAAGCCGTCCTTGCGGCCGAAACGGTCGGTCTCGGCGATCGTGATCGGGATGCCGCCGACCGGCGAGGAACTGACGGTGAGGTCGACCCAGACCGGCGTGAAGTCGTCGCGTCCGAACCACAGGAACTGCGGCTCGGCGTTGCCATCGGCGGGGCCGCTGACCTGCCGCTTGCCGATGCTGACGAAGGTGTTGGGGAAAGACGTGTGCAGTGCGACGGAGAAGTAGTCACCCCAACGGTTGCGGTCGGGGCCGTGCGTGCCGTTCGACGCCGCCCACAGAGTCTGTCCGGCGAAGCTCGGCGCGTAGCCGTCGACGATGCCGGCGACCGTGTGCGCGTAGACCGAGCTGCTGCCGTGCGCGACCGTGAAGCCGATGTTGCCCGACGCGTTGGTAGCGCAGGCCGGGTAGAGGAACGCGTCGGTCGAGTTCCAGATGTCCTCGGCGGCAATCAGCGTGTTGTCCGACGTTCGGATGCGCGCGACGCGGGTGAACGGCCGCGCGCGGCCGGTGACCGGCGACGACGTCCACATGAACCCGTACTCGGCGGATCCGGCGTAGCCGCCGAGCACGCGCCCGTCGGCGAAGCCGGCCCAGTCGCGCCCGTCGGCGCCGACCATGGTGCACGTGCCCTGCGCCCATTGCGGCACCGTGACGTCGGTCCACGCGATGTTGCCGGTGGCGCCCCACCGATACGCCCGCAGGCTCGTGAGCGTCACGTGCGCAGCCGCATACATCGTCGGTGTCACCGACGCCGCCAGGCGGAAGCCGCCGGCGCTGCCGATGGTCGAGCGCAGGTACCACGCGAAGTTCGTGGTGCCGCCGTTGACGAAGTCGTTGAGTTCGGCGCGCCAGAGGATCGAGTCGACGTTCGTGCCACCCGGCGTGAAGACGTTGGTCGTCCCGTACACGTGCGTCGTCGTGACCGTGAGGTCGGGGAAGTCGAGCCAGTGGTTGGCGAACCCGAAGAACTGCGGCGTGAGGTCGTAGTAGCTCCACGCGTTGTTGCGCAACCCGGCGCGGCCGCTGGTGTAGGCGATCCTGTGCCGCCCCGATTGCGTGGTACCGCTGTAGCCGTATTGCAGGAGCCAGACCGTGGTGTCGTGCGACGCGATGTGGATCGTCTTCTGGTCGCAGCAGAAGCCAGCGTCGGCCGCAGGCAAGCGCGTGTAGGGGTTCACGTGCGTCCAGGTGACCCCCGAGTCGGTGGACAAGGCCGCATACCAGTTGCCGGTCTGGAACGCGGTGTCACGGTTGACGATGACGGTCGGCTCGGTGACGACCGAGGACGACCCGCCCGACGGCTTGGAGTTCCAGGCCTGGAAGTAGGTGAACTGACCGGCAGCCGGAGCAGCGGCGCCGGCGAGCCGGATGGAGGTCGCCGGCGAGGACGGCTGCGGCAGGCTGCCGGTGCCCACCGGCAGCGGCGGCAACGCGTGGTCGGGGAGCTGCTGGCTGGCCGCGCGCGGCGGCTGCGGAACGTCCAGGTCGCGGCCGGCCACCTGCTGGGCGGTGAGCCAGCCGGTGTGAGGCGGCGGCGAGGCCGGCTCTTGGGCCTGGGCCGCGTGGCCCAGGAGGAGGAGTAGCGGGACGAAGGCCCGCGGCACGAGGGTTGGCATTCCGTCCCAAGGGGCAGCGTGGGACGGGAGCGAACACCATCCGGTCGGATCGGTGCTCGCGTGGCCGCGGGGCACCGACGGGTGTCGCGCTCCACCAACGAGAAACCCCGCGGAACGAACCTTCAGGGACCGTTCCGAGGGGTTTCGTCTGGCGAGGGCGACGGGACTCGAACCCGCAACCACCGGATCGACAGTCCGGTACTCTAACCAATTGAGCTACGCCCCCCTGCCTTGGGGGGCGGGGATCCTAGCCACGGCACGGCCGCGGATGCAAGCGCCGACCCAGCTTTCGCCGGTGAGCCTGTCTCCATCCGCTGCAAGCCGGGGCGATGCCGGCGCGGCCTGTCGTCCAGCCATCGCGGGCTCAGCGCGCGGCATCGACGTGCCTTGCGTCGCGGCCGGGCCCCGCCAAGACTGCGCGGATGCTCCCGGTCCTCACCGCGGCGGACGACCCTACCCTGCGCCCCTGGCACCTCTCGGTCGACGGCATGAGTCCGGAGGGACCGAACCTCTCGCACTGGCCCGGCAACCGCACCCCGGCCGACCTCAAGGCCGACCTCAGCACGGGCATCTGCCTGCGCTTTGCGCGGGCGAGCGAGGCGGCGCGTGCAGCTTTGCTGGCGGGCGCCACGCAGGTGTTGAACGACCACTACGACACCGACGGGTTCCTGTCGTTGCTTGCCGTGACGCGTCCCGAGGTGGCCCTCGCCCGTGAAGAGGTGTGCCTCGCGGCGGCAGCCACCGGGGACTACGGCATCTTCGTCACTCCGCGTGCCTTCGCCATCGACCGCATCGTGCTGAACCTCGGCAAGCGGCCGGGCACACCGCTGTACGGCCAGTTGGAGGGTTCGCTCCCCCAACGCAATCATCGCCGCTACCTCTGGCTGCTCGACCACGCCGACGAAGTGCTCGACCGGCCCGAAGCGCTGGCGCCGCTCTACGCCGACGAGCTGAGCGCCGTGCTCACCGCACTGGACGCGGCGCGGACCGGTGCCTTGCGCCGGAGCCTGTTCCACGCCGAGGGCTTGAGCGTGCTCGAGAGCGACACGCCCGTGCCGCGCATGGTGCTCAACACCCTCGCCTTCCTGCACCGGGTCCTGCACGTGCAGGCCGCCGGCAGCCAGGGCCGGCTCTACCGCCTGCACGAACGGACCGAGAGTTGGTTCGACATGGTCACGATCTCGCCGCCGGCGCGCCGCGACCTGCGACCTATCGCGGCACGTCTGCAAGACCTGGAGGGCGGCCTGACCACGGTCGGCGCGGCGCGCTGGAACGCGGACGCGCCGACCGAGCCGATTCCGGAGCTGTACTACGGCGTTCCTGCGGCGCAGGCCTACGGCGAAGTGACCCGCGCCCTGGCCCCCAGCCGACTGCCGCCGGCCCGAGTGATCGAAGAGCTTCGAGCGTACTTCCGCTGACACGGGCGCCACCTCGCGCGACCGTACGTCGTGGACCCGAGTGCGAAACAGCGTTCGCCGCCGCCCCCGACCGCGCTCAGAGGTGGAGCCTGGCTGCATCCGCTGCAAGGCTGGTGCGGTGGCGGCGACTTCGGTCGTCCGCCCATCGCGAGGGTCGGCTGCCAGCTACGGTGGCGACTACAATCCTGGTGATGCGCCTCGCCACGCTCGCCCTCGCCGCAGCCTCGCCCTTGCTCGGCCAAGCGCGCCTCGATCCGCCGCCCGTACCGGTCGAGAACCCCATGACGCCGGCCAAGGTCGCCCTCGGCAAGGCCCTGTTCTGGGACGAGCAGATCTCGTCGAGCAAGACCGTGGCCTGCGCGACGTGCCACGTGCCCGAGGCCGGCGGCAGCGACCCGCGACCGGCGGCGCTGCATCCCGGCTTCGACGGCCTCGCCGCCACCGACGACGACGTGCACGGGTCGTTCGGCGTGGTGTTCACCAGCAGCGAAGGCCCCTACGCGTGGGAGCCGTTCTTCGGGCTGCAGCGCCAGGCGACCCACCGCAAGGCGCCTTCGATCCTCATGGCCGCGTACGACAGCGACCTGTTCTGGGACGGTCGCGCGCCGCAGCAGCTCTACGACCCGGCGACGCGCCAGCTGGTCATCTCCCAGGGCGGCGCGCTCGAACGCCAGGCCATGGAGCCGTTCCTCAACGAAGTGGAGATGACGCAGACCGGCACCGAGTGGCCCACCGTCGTCGACCGCGTGCGCGGTAGCCGGCCGCTGGCGCTGGCGGCGCGCGTCCCCGCGGCGCTGGCCGGGTTCATCGGCCGCCGGAGCTACCCGGAGTTGTTCACCGACGCCTTCGGCACCACCGACGTCACCCCGGTGCGCATCGCCATGGCGATCGCCTCGTACGAGCGCACGCTGGTGCCGAGCGAAACGCCGATGGACCGCTACCTCGCCGGCGAGCAAGGGGCGCTGACGCCGCTCGAAGAGGAGGGCTTCGCGGTGTTCCAGCGCTCGCGTTGCACTCTGTGTCACGAGAGCCCGACGTTCGGCGGCAGCCGCTTCTTCAACATCGGTGTGCGCCCGCCGAGCGAGGACCCGGGGCGCGCCTCGATCACCCGCCAAGCGCGGGATGTCGGCGCATTCAAGACACCCTCGCTGCGCAACGTCGCGCAGCGCGCGCCGTACTTCCACAACGGCGGCATGGCAACGCTCGCGGACGTGGTGGACTTCTACGACCGCGGCGGCGACTTCGCCGAGAACCGCAGCCACCTGGTGCAGCCGCTGGGTCTCAACGCCAACGAGAAGGCCGCCCTGCTCGCGTTTCTCGACCGGCCCCTCACCGACGCGCGCGCCGTCACCGGCGCGCCGCCTTTCGACCACCCGGCCCTGTCGGCTTCCGGCCCGCGCTCGCCGCGCCACTACGGTCGGGGTACGGCCGGAACCGGTGGACGGGTGCCGAGGCTGGTGGCGATCGAGCCCCCGCTCCTCGGCAACGGCGAGTTCCACATGGCCCTCACCGACGGCGCCGCCACCGCGCCGGCGTCGTTGCTGCTCGACCTCGCGCCCGGCCGTAGCTCCCTGTTCGGCGTGCAGGTCTTGGTCGGACTGACCCCGGCCCTGCAGGTCTTGCCGCTCGGACAACTGCTGCACGGCTCCGGCGGCGGCGACGGCTGGGCCGCGTGGAACCTCGCCCTGCCCGACGATCCGGCTTTCGCCGGCCTGGAGTTCTTCGCCCAGGGGTTGGTGCTCGACGCCGGCGGACCGCAAGGCCTGAGCGCTAGCGCCGCCGTCCGTTGGCGCCTGTTCGGACCGCGCTGACACGGCCGCCGAACGGGGCCGGAGATTGCATGAATCTGCGAATGCGCGCCCTATATCCTGCGCCTTCGCGCGTCAGTAAGGCGCCCACGAAACCAGCGCGCGGCCAGCGCCCGCGCCCGACGGCCAACATGAATCCCATCTCCACGTCCATCCTGTCCTTTTCCACTCTCGCCCTGGCCGCCTGGCTGCCAGGACAGGAGGCGGCGAACACCGGCGCCGCCGCCCTCGTCATCAAGACCACCGACGCCGACGTCGCATCGCAGGTCGCCGACATGTTCTCGTACGCGAGCAGCGACCTGCCCAAGACCGAGGACGGCGAGTGCTTCGTCATGTCGCTCGGCAACGACGGCACACTGAAGGTGACCTCCGAGAAGACCGCATCCGGCTTCCTGTCACTGCGCGCCAAGCCGTCGGCGCTGATGTCGATCTTCGGCGACAGGATCCAGCAGGTTCAGGGCCAGGTCTCGATGATGGCGGGCTTCGCTGCACCGCAGATGGGTGTGAGCCCGGGGGATCTCAACAAGCTCATCGAAGACGTGTTCGCCTTCCCCAACCAGATCGATGCGATCGCCGTCGACGTCACCGGCTCGCCCGACAAGGGCTTCGACGGCAAGGTCGACGTCGCCGCGGCTGCGGACGGCTGGTTGGCGAAGTTCGTGGGCAATCTCGAGCCCAACAAGGCGGGTGCGCCGCTCCTGAACCAACCCGACGCCCTCCTTCACCTGACGACCAACATGCCGGCGACGACGCTGTCGCAGATGGTCCAGCCCTTCCTCGGCATCGTGGTCGGTGGCGGCGCCGCCGACAAGGAGGAGAAGGCCAAGTTCATGGCGATGGTGAAGGACTTCGTCGCCCAGATGGACGGCACCATGGCCATGGCACTCCTGCCCGAGAAGACGCAGAAGATGGTCGCCGGGCTCGTCGACAGCCAGAAGGCCGCCTCGCTGATGGCGAGCGCCGACTACAAGGCCTGGCGGCAGGCGAGCAGCGAGGCCAACCCGAACGCCGACATCGAGATCAAGGACGACGCCGCCAAGCATCGCGACGTGTCGATGACCCGGACCGTCGCCGAGATCTCGACGCCCATGGGCGACGAGAAGTCGACGACCTTCACCGGCATCGCCGGCCCTTACCTGTTCATGACCAGCAGCGAGTCCGAGGCCAAGAGCGTCGTCGACTCGATCCTCGACGACAAGGTGAAGCGCGGCGCCCTCGACGGCTCCGCTCTCCTCACCCTCAGCGTGAAGGTCGCCGAGATGGCGGCGACGATGAGCAACGGCATGGCCAACAGCGAGGAGATGCCCCGTTCGCTCGACCTGACCATGAACCGGCAGGGCTCGGCGCTGAAGTTCGCCTTCAAGGTCGGTCTCTGATTCGAGACGGCGCCACGGCATCGCCCGGCGCCAGCTCCCCGGCATGCTGTCACCGCTGCAAGCCGACAAGAGGCGGAGCCAGATCGAGTTCGTGCTGGCGGTGACCGTGGTGCTGATCGGCGTGCGCGCGGTCGGCACCTCGTGGGCACTTTCCGCCTTCCCGGTGGTGGCGCTCGGCGTCTACGTCGCCAGCCACGCCTTCGCCCGCCTGACGCGCATCCAGGCCGTCGAGCGCGAGCTGCTGACCCAGGCGCGCGCCGATTTCGCCCGCGAGTTCCGGCGCAGCACCCTGCCACGGCAGGTGTACTGGCTGCTGCTCGCGGTGGCAGAGGCCGACGGCGCCGCCGGCGAGCCGGAGCGCGCCCTGGTGCGGCAGTTCGTTCTCGATCGCTTCCCGCCGGACGACGTGCGCGACATCGCCCGCTGGCACGAAGAGCGCCTGACGACGGCACAAGTCGGCCCACTCGCGCGCAGCATGCGCGAGACGCTCAGCCGTTCGGAGACCGAGACGGTGTTCTTCTGGGCGTGCCTGGTGACGTTCGCCGACCAGCGCTTCAACGAGCGCGAGCGCGAAGCCCTGCGCGACGCCGCCAAGGGGCTCGGACTCGACCCGCAGCAGGCGCGCCGGATCTTCTGGCACGCCAAGCACTCCTACCTCGGTCGCGGCAGCCGCCACGGAGACGGCGAGCGCGCGAGCTCGACGCGCACCGGGCCGACATCCGCACGCGAGCGCGCCCTGCAGATCCTGGGACTCGACGAAACCGCGAGCGACGCCGACGTGCGCACCCGCTATCGACTCCTCGCCAAGAAGTTCCATCCCGACCGCCACATCCACCTCGGCGACGCCGCGGCGCAGGAGGCCGCGGCGCGCTTCCGCGAGGTGCAGGCCGCCTACGAGGAACTGCGCGCATGAGCCGAGAGGCTCGCGATCGCGAAGGCGATCGCCGGCACCGCCGGGCAAGAATGCGGCGAAGCCGGTCTCCGTGGCGGCCGGGGTCGCGGGCGACGCCGGTCGAGATCCCCGGCATGATGGTGACCCATGCGCCAGCGCGCCCTCCCCAGCCTCTCCTGTGGCCGACCTGATCGCCTCTCGCGAGGCATGCGCGCCGCGCAGCCGGCGCTGCTGCTCTTCGCCTTGCTGTCGTTGGCGGCACCCGCCGCGACCCAAGCACCGGGCGAGCGCATCCAGATCGACGGCGCCAGCCGCCTCTTCCTGCCGGCGCACTTGCCGCGGATGGGTGAGCCACTCGACGTCGTCGTGCACATGCACGGCAGCCATGCCTTGGCGCAAGACGCCTTCTATTCGACCTGGCGTCGCGCTGCGCTGGTGACCGTCCACATCGACGGCTTCAGCTCGGTGTACACCGGCTACTTCCGCGACCCGCAGGCGCTCCCGCGCCTGCTCGACCGCGTCGAGGCGGCCCTGCAGTCGAGACGTCCCACCCCGGGGCAATCGCTCGTGGCGCAGCTGGCGCTCAGCGCCTTCTCGGCCGGCTACGCCGGTGTGCGCGAGGTTCTCGCGGTGCCCGCCCTGGCGTCGCGCGTCGACGCGGTTCTGCTCGGCGACGGCTTGCACACGAGCTACGTCAACGGCAACCGGGTCAACCCGGCGCAGATGACGGGCTTCGTCGCACTGGCACGCGACGCTGTCGCTGGCAGCAAAGACTTCCGCTTCAGCCACTCGGCGATCGTGCCTGGCACCTACGCCAGCACCACCGAATGCGCCGATTACCTCATCGCCACTCTCGGCCTGGCGCGCACGCCGTGGCCGGGGGTCAACCCCCTCGGCATGGTCCAGGCCTGGCGCACCGAGCGCGGCACGTGCGCGGTGCACGGCTTCGACGGCGACCAGGCCAGCGACCACGTCCGCCACTTCCGCTACCTGTGGTGGATGCTGCTCGACACACGCGTCGGACGTGCTCCCTCGCCGCTGCCGCTGATCGACCGCTTCACCGCCAAGGGCCGGGACCTCGCCGTCTGGCAGACGAAGTTCGCGCCGCACGCCGTGCGGCCGGTGGCTCCGGCCGCGCCCGGCGGCGACGGCTACGCGCTGGTGGTGCAGGATCCGAACGGTGGCTACGACACCGAGCGCATCGGCCCCTTGGATGCCACCGACTACGCCGTCGAGGCGCAGATCTACTGCGACTACCGGCCCGAGCTGTCGGCGAACGGCTTCGAGCGTGTCGGCATCTTCGCCCGTGACGACGGCAATGGCACCTTCGACGACACCGGCGGCGGCAGCTGCTACGCGCTGACCTGGGACTCGGGTGACGGGCGGGTCCGTTGCTCGCGGGTGCTGCGCGGAGCGGCCACCGACCTGCTGTCGAGCCCGGTCCTACGGCCGACCACGGCCTGGCGGCGGCTGCGCATCGAGGCGCGGGGCACCGCGCTGCGCTTCCTCGTCGACGGGCAGACCGTCCTGCAGACGATCGACGCGACCCTGCCGCGCGGGCAGGCAGGCATCGGCCACCACGAGTGGTTCACCGACAATCGGCTGGCGCGTGGCACGCGAGCCGAGGCCTTTGCCCTGACCACCCTGGCAGGAGACGACGACAAGCGCTGACTCTCGAGGCCGCACGACGGCACGGCCGGATCCGACCGAGCGAAACCGAGTCGGGAGTTGGCGGCCGTGACACCGATGGAATTCGGAGCCACTGAATGCCGCCCGGAGTCCTCGACCTGCCGAAACGGCGGGACGGATCTACTCGGCACGAAGGCGCGCTCGGCGCGTAGAGTGTCCGAATCGCCTTGCCCCCCGCAGAGCGCCCAGCCGATGCCAGCCTGAGACGGGGGCGCCGACAGTTCCGCGCCCTGCGGGCTGTAGAAGGCCACGATGCCGTCGTAGTATCCGACTCGTCCAAGCAACCAGCCATGATCCGACTCCTTCCTTTCCTTCTCTGCCTCACCGGCTTCGCCGGTCTCCGAGCCCAGGACGCGGCGGCCAAGCCCGCGGGCGAACCCAAGTACCAGACGACCGACGGCTACCCGCTCGACACCTGCGTCGTGTCCGACGAGGACATCGACGACTCGGCCAAGGTGTTCACCGTCGAAGGCCACACCTTCAAGACCTGCTGCAAGAAGTGTCAGGCCAAGGTCGAGAAGGACCCCAAGCCGTACATCGCCAAGCTCGAGGCGGCGGTGACCAAGGCGCAAGCCGACTCGTATCCGCTCACCACCTGCCCGATCAGTGGCAAGACTCTCGACGACAAGGCGGTGTCCGTGGTCGTCGACAACACGCTGGTCAAGCTGTGCTGCAGCAACTGCAAGGGCAAGCTCACCAACGACCCGGCCAAGGCCGTGGCGCAGGTCCAGGCGGCAGCATTCGCCAAGCAGGCGGCGAGCTACGCCGCCAAGAGCTGCCCGGTGTCGGGCCATGAGCTCGACGCGAGCGCCGTCGCGGTGATGCACGGAACCACGCTGGTCAAGCTGTGCTGCGAGGACTGCCTCGACAAGTTCAAGGCCACGCCCAACGCCATGGCGGCGAAGGTGGCACCGAAGGCCGAGGCGAAGAAGGCCGAGAAGGCGTCCGAGCACGCCGAGCACAAGGGCGAGGCCCACGGCGACGGCAAGGCTCCGGCAGCGATGGCCGCGCCCGGCGCGATGGCTGCTCCCGGCGGCGCTGGAGCGGCATGCTGCGAGACCGGCAAGCCGGCGGCGGCGGGCTGCTGCCAGGGCGGCGGCGGTAGCGGTTGCTGCCAGGGCGGCGCGACGACGCCGGCCAAGACCGAGTCCTGCGAGACCGGTGCCACGAGCGGCAAGACCGAGTGCTGCGAGACCGGCGCCAAGTCCGGGTCCGAGAGCAAGGCTGGCGCCGAGGCCAAGCCCGAGAAGAAGTCGAACTGAGCCGACGGGCGCTACGATGCGCCCCATGCGGTTCTGGCACCTCTACGCCGCCGGGCTCGCACTGACGGGGCTGGCGCGCACGGCGCGCGGCCAAGAGGCGGTGCCCATGGTGCGCTTCGCCACGTTCAACGTGGCGCTCAACCGGCCGCACGCGGGCGACCTCGCGCGTGATCTGCGCGCCGGGAGCGCCCAGGCGCACGCCGTCGCCGAGATCGTGCAGCGAGCCCGGCCCGACGTCCTGCTGCTCAACGAGTTCGACTGGGACGCCGAGGGCGCGGCGCTGGCAGTCTTCCGCGCCGACTACCTCGGCAAGGCGCACGGCGACGCGCAGCCGATCTCTTTCGAGCACGCGTTCGTCGCTGCGGTCAACACCGGCGAACCCAGCGGACTCGATCTGGACCGGGACGGCAAGACGGACGGCGCCGGCGATGCCTTCGGATACGGCGCGTTCCCGGGGCAGTACGGCATGGTGGTTTTGTCGCGTCTGCCGATCGCGCGCACCCGGGTGCGGACCTTCCGCTCGCTGCTGTGGAAGGACATGCCCGACGCCTGGTGGCCCGACGACCCGCACACCGACGAGCCCGCGGACTGGTACGGCGCGCCGGCGCGCGACGCGATGCGCCTGTCGTCCAAGAGCCATTGGGACATACCGATCGAAGTGGGCTCGACGTGCGTGCACTTGCTGGCGAGCCATCCCACGCCGCCGGTGTTCGACGGACCGGAGGATCGCAACGGCAAGCGCAACCACGACGAGATCCGGTTGTGGGCCGACTACGTCGACGCCGAGCGCAGTGCGTGGATCCGCGACGACGCCGGACAGCGAGGAGGGCTTGCGGCCGGCGAGCACTTCGTGGTGGCCGGCGACCTGAACGCCGACCCCAGCGACGGCGACGGCCCCCCGGCCATCGACCAACTGCTCGAGCACGCGCGCATCGATGCCAGCCTGATGCCGAGGAGCGCCGGCGGCATCGAGGCGGCAAAGCGGCAGGGCGGAGCCAACACGAGGCAGCGAGGCGATCCTGGCCTCGACACCGGCGACTTCGCCGACAGCTCGGTGGGCAACCTGCACCTCGACTACGTGTTGCCGTCGCGGGGTCTGCAGCCTTGGTGCGGCGGCGTGTTCTGGCCGCGCGCCGAAGAGCCACTGTTCGCGCTCGTGGGCGACGGCGACCCCGTGGTCAGCTCGGACCATCGTCTGGTCTGGCTCGACGTGTCGCTGCCGAGAGCCGCCGCGCTGGTCGGGCAGCCCTTCGATCAACTGGGAGGCGGCCAACCGGGAGGCGCCCGCTTCCTCGAGCCCTTCGCCTTCGCGGACCACGAACTGACCCTGGTGCGCTGGTGGACCGAGGGGTGTCCGTTCTGCGCGGCGACCCTGCCGGCGCTCGAGGAACTGCGGCAACGTTTCGCGACGCGAGGTCTGGCGGTCGTCGGCATGTACCACCCGAAGCCGATTCGCGAGGTCGACGACAATCAGGTCCGCGCCTTCGCCACCGAGAGGGGCTTCGGCGGCCCTGTCGCCGCCGACGCGCGTTGGCAGAAACTCGCCGACCTGCGAGCGCGCGGCGCCCCGGAGGCGGCCACCAGCATCAGCATCCTGGTGAACCGCGCCGGCACCATCGTCTGGGTCCACCCTGGCCCGCGCCTGCACCCGAGCACCGATCCGGCGCACGGCGCCGCGGCGAGAGCCCACGCGGAGCTGTTGCACTTGCTGAGCACCACGCTGCGCTGACCCGACCCGGCCCCCGCCGCGTCGCGCGATGCTACAGCCAGTGGTAGGCGGGCTTGGACTTCGGTGCCTTCGGCAGGACGGCTCCCTTCGTGCCGCGGCCGGCGTTGTTGTCGTAGTAGGGCCGGCCGTAGTCGACGAAGCCCTCGACGTCGAACTCGGCGAAGGGCAGGAAGGGTCGCTCGGCCATGCGTTCGTGAGCCAGCACGTTGAGTGGCTTCAGCAGCGTGACCATGCCCAGATCCGCGGGCAACGACACGCACGCCAGCGTGTCTCGCGGCTCGCTGCGCGCGCGCACGCGCTCGGCATGCGCGTCGAAGTGCTGCCAGCCGCTGCGGGCCACGGTCGCTTCGCACCGAGATCGGCACTCGGCCAGTTGCACGGCCCGGAACATGTCGTCCTTCTGCTGCCGCGAGAGCTGACCGTCCTGCCACAGGGAGAACAGGCCCTCGGCCAGACGCAGCTCGTGCGCGAAGTCCTCGGGGTGCCAGAACCCGGGCAAGGCGTGCACCACGGTGAGGTCGGGGGCCAGCACGAAGATCTGCATGTTGCGTCCACCGGCACCGTTCGTGGTGCCCACCGCGAGCTGATCGCGACGGTAGCCGTGCGATTGACCCACGTAGTCCTCACGCCAGATGTTGTGCCAGCCGACCACGAAGCGGTCGCGCAGCATCTGCCGGACAGTCTCGTCGACCAGGGTCACGCCCCGGAAGCTCTGCGCCGCGCTTCAAGTCAGTCCGCGCAGCTCGCCGAGCGCCTGCACCCAGACGATCGGCTTGTTCTGCGCGCGCGCAGCGGCGACGGCCTGGTCGAGCCGGCGGTGCCAGGTCATGTCGCCGAGCAACCGATGGGTCGCCGAGCGGACCTTGGCGCCGGAGACGATGAGGTTCTGGAACGAGGGTGCGGCGGCGGCCTCCATCATCGCCGCGCCCACGGTGCGCATGACCTTCGCGTCTGCCGCCGGGGCCTGGGCCGCGACGGCAGCGGGAGCGAGCGTGACGAGCAGTGCGCACGCCAATTGGGGTGGGAAGGACCTTGTTGGGGAGATCATGTTGGCTCGGGGTCGGCTGTTTCCTCGGGGCTCCCCGGACGGAGCGAAGTGGTCGGGGCTTCGTCACCCACTCGGGACGATCTCCCTGCTTTGCCCCCGGTCGCCCCACGCGAGCCCGCCCCCCTCGCCGCTGGCCCTCGCCGCCGCGAACACGGCGCCGGCCAGCGGCGACGTTGCGCTCGGCGGCCGCGGCGCGACGATCTCACCATGACCGAACTCGATCGCCTGCTGGCGAACAACCGCGACTGGAGCGTGCGCATGCGCCGCGACGACCCGGAGTTCTTCGCCCGCCTGGCGGCGGCTCAGGCGCCGAAGTACCTGTGGATCGGCTGCTCCGACAGCCGCGTACCCGCCAACCAGATCATCGGTCTGCTACCCGGCGAGATCTTCGTGCACCGCAACGTGGCCAACGTCGTCCTGCACGCCGACCTGAACTGCCTCTCGGTGCTGCAGTTCGCCGTCGACGTGCTGGCCGTCGAGCACGTGATGGTGACCGGCCACTACGGGTGCGGCGGCGTCGCCGCCGCCCTCGCCGACCGGCGCCTCGGCCTCGTCGACAACTGGCTGCGTCACGTGCAGGACGTGCAGCGCAAGTACGAGACCCAGCTCGAAGCGACGCCGGCGGAGGGGCGCCACGACCGCCTGTGCGAGCTGAACGTGATCGAGCAGGTCCACAACGTGTGCCAGACGACGATCGTGCAAGACGCCTGGACACGCGGCCAGCGCCTCCTGGTGCACGGCTTCATCTACTCGCTGGACGACGGCCTGCTGCGCGACCTGCACGTGAGCATCGGCACGGCCAGCGAGGTCGCCGACCGACTGCGCACGGCTGCGAACTCGCTGCCAGCCACCTGACGGTCACGCTTCCAGGCGGCATCAGGACGAAATCCCCGGACGATCACCGGCGTTGACGCCCGGACCCTCGCAGCCTGCGGCCGCAGCCAAGGGTGCTGTCGGACTACGCGCCGAACCGAGGGGCCGCAGGCTTCGATACCGCCGGGACTCCAGCGCTGCTCGAGCCTGGCGAATCCGGCACCATCGCGAAACAAGAGCCTGGCAGATCTCGCGGTCGACGCGAGGATTCGCAGCACCTGCAGCCCAACCCCAACCATGTCGATTCGCCCCGTCGCATTCCTCGCGTTCCTCTCGACGTCGGCGGCGGCGCTCACCGCCCAGGGCCGCGGCATGGGACGCATGTCCGGTGTCGTCGGTCCCGACGACCACTTCCTCACCTCGGACGCATGCGCGTTGTGTCACAGCGCGGCACCGACGGCGCGCGCGATGTGGAACGCCACCGGTGACGACGTCTCGCCGTTCCACACCTGGCAGGCGACCATGATGGCCAACTCCTTCCGCGACCCGTATTGGCGCGCGCAGGTGAGCAAGGAGGTCGCCGCAGCGCCCGAGCGCCGTGCCGAGATCGAGGGACTCTGCTTGCGCTGCCACGGTCCGATCGCCCACCACGAGGCACGCTTGGCCGGGGCAGCCGCGCCGAGCATCGCTGCGGCCGCTGGCAGCGCGCACGCACGCGACGGCGTGTCCTGCACGGTGTGCCACCAGGTGCAGCCGGGCAAGCTCGGCCGTGAAGAGACGTTCTCCGGCAACCTGCCGATCGTCGCCGCCAACACGATCTTCGGGCCCTATTCCGAGCCGGCGTTCCAGCCGATGCGCATGCACACGGGCTACACGGTGGAGTGGGGCCCACACGTGCGCGATGCCGGCCTGTGCGGCGCCTGCCACACGCTCTTCACCTCCCACACGCCCGGGCACACCTATCCGGAGCAGACGCCGTTCCTCGAGTGGCGCAACAGCGTCTACAGCGACGAGGAGGGACGCAATGACGAGTCGCGCACCTGCCAGCAGTGCCACATGCCGGCCCAAGGTGAGCTGAAGATCGCCCGCAACCCGCGCGGACTCGACTTCAACATCGCCACGCGACCCGAAGTGCGCGCGCACGCCTTCGTCGGTGGCAACGCCTTCATGCTCGACCTGCTGGCAAAGAACCGGGACGCCCTCGGCGTCGAGGCGAGCGCGGAGGGGCTGCGACGCACCGCGCGCGCCACCCGCCAGCAGCTCGCCCATACCACCGCGAGCCTCGCCATCGAGGGCGCGACCCGCGCCGGCGACACGTTGACGTTCGCGGTGCGCGTGACCAACCGCACCGGGCACAAGCTTCCCACCGGTTACCCGGCGCGGCGCGCCTGGCTGCGCACCGTGGTGCGCATCGGCAACGAGCCCGTGTTCGTGTCGGGAGACGTCGACGAACAAGGCCGGCTGCGCGGCGTCGGCGACGAGCGAGCGCTGCCCCACGTCGACCGCGTGACCGAACCGAAGGACGTCGTCGTGTACGAGTGCATCCCTGTCGATGTCGACGGCAAGCCGACCACCCACCTGACCAAGATGGTCCGCAACGGCAAGGACACGCGGCTCTTGCCGAAGGGATGGCGTGCCGACGGCCCACACGCCGAGCACACCGCCCCGCGGGGTCTCGGCGGAGACACCGACTTCGTCGGCGGCGAAGACGTCGTGCACTACGAGCTGAAGCTGCCCCCTGGCAAACAGGGCGCGATCGTCGTCGTCTCGTCGCTGCTCTACCAAACCGTGCCACCGGCATGGGTCGACCCACTGCGCAACGTCGACACCGAGGAAGCCGAACGTTTCGTCGGCATGTACGACGCCATGGACAAGGAGCCGGAATCCCTCGCCCTCACCGTCGCCCTCGTGAACTAGGAGTCCGCGCCGGCGCCGCGAGTAGAGTCGGACCCGCGCCGTCGCGAGGCTGCGACCGGCCACCCCCTGCGGTCACGCGCCGAGACCACGCTCGGTCGCCACATCGGCGGGTGTGTCGTGCGAGCAGCCTGAAAGGCCGGCGAAGGTGCGCGCGTTCGGACGGCGAACGATGCTTCCTCTCCGTCACGGCCAGCGAACCGAGGCGACGCCGAACCGCGCGCGGCCTCCGCGTCGAGCGGGCCGGCGGTTCCCTTCGCCATGAATGCGCTGTCCCGCCGCCGTTTCCTGAAGATCTCCACCGCATCGGTGCTCGGCGCGGGTGTGGCGGGCCGAGCAGCCGGGCTCTGCTCGGGCCTCCGCGATCCGCTCGACCCCCGGGTCCGCACCGTGCCGACCTTCTGCGACGTCTGCTTCTGGAAGTGCGGCGCCATCGCCAGCGTCCGCGGCGGCCGGCTATGGAAGATCGAGGGCAACCCCGACGACCCGCTGTGCCGCGGCCGGCTGTGCCCGCGCGGCACGGGCGGCATCGGCGCGCACAGCGACCCGGACCGCCTGCGCACGCCCCTGATCCGCACGCACGAACGCGGCGAGGAGAAGTGGCAGGAAATCAGTTGGGAGGAAGCGCTCGACTACGTGGCGACGCGGATGCAGAAGATCGCCGCCCAGCACGGCCCGGAGTCGATGGCGCTGTTCGCGCACGGCATCGGCGGCACCTTCCTCAAGCACACCTTCAGGGCGTTCGGCTCGCCCAACATCGCCGCGCCGTCGTTCGCGCAGTGCCGTGGCCCCCGCGAGACCGGCTTCGAGCTGACCTTCGGCGAAGGCGTCGGATCACCCGAGCGCACCGACATCGCCAACACCGACTGCCTGGTGCTCATCGGTTCCCACCTGGGCGAGAACATGCACAACACCCAAGTGCAGGAATTCGCCGAGGCCATCGGCCGGGGTGCCAGCATCATCGTGGTCGATCCACGCTTCTCGGTCGCGGCGAGCAAGGCCAAGCATTACCTGCCGATCAGGCCCGGAACCGACCTGGCGCTGCTGCTCGCGTGGATGAAGGTGATCGTCGACGAGAAGCTCTACGACGCCGACTACGTCGCCGAGCACGGGTTCGGTTTCGAATCGTTTGCGGCGGCGCTGCAGGACTGCACGCCGGAGTGGGCCTACCCCGAGACCGGGATCGAGCCCGAACTCATCCGCGCCACGGCGCGCGAGATGGCGCGGCACAAGCCAGCGACCCTGGTGCACCCGGGCCGCCACGTCAACTGGTACGGCGACGACGCGCAACGCAGCCGCGCCATCGCCCTGCTGAACGGTCTTCTGGGCAGCTGGGGCCGCAAGGGCGGGTTCTACGTGCCCGCGAGCATCGATGTGCCGAGCTACCCCTACCCGGACTATCCCGAGCCCAAGCGTGGCCGGCTGGACAACCCCGAGCGGAAGTTCCCCTTCGCTGGCGAGGCGATCACCACCGGTATCCGCGAGGCGACGCTGAGCGGCCAGCCGTATCCGATCAAGGGCTGGATGGTCTACGCGACCAACCTGCTGCACGCACTGCCCGATCAAGCGGCGACCCTCCGCGCCATCCAGCAGCTCGACCTGCTGGTGGTGGTCGACGTCGTTCCGAGCGAGATCGCCGGCTGGGCCGACGTCGTCCTGCCGGAGTCGGTGTATCTGGAGCGCTTCGACGAGCTGAACCCGGAGTACTTCAGACAGCCCTTCCTGGCGCTGCGGCAGCCGGTGGTCGCGCCGCCACACGACCAGAAGCCCAACTGGTGGATCGCCCGCCAGCTCGCCGCAAGGCTCGGCCTGGGTGCCTGGTTCCCCTGGCAGGACATCGAGGAGTACCTGGCGCATCGCGTGCGCGCGGCGGGCCTCAGCTACGAGGAGCTGAAGGAGAAGGGCGTCCTGCTCGGGGCACCGCAGCCGCTGTACTTCGAGGACGGTGCGCCGGCGGAGTTCCCCACGCCGTCCGGCAAGATCGAGTTCTATTCGACGCAGCTCGAGCGCGCCGGCTTCGACCCGGTGCCGCGCTACACGCCGCCCGAACCCGGACCGCCCGCCGCATTCCGGCTGCTGTTCGGCCGCGCGCCGATGCACTCGTTCAGCCGCACGCACAGCAACCGGCTGCTCTCCGACCTGATGGACGAGAACTGCGTGTGGGTCAACCACCGTGTGGCGAGCCGGCTCGGCCTGCGGACCGGCGACATGGTGCGCCTGCGCAACCAGGACGGCGTGCTCGGCAACCGCGTCAAGGTGAACGCGACGCGACGCATCCGCCCCGACTGCGTCTACCTCGTCCACGGCTTCGGCCACACCGCGCGCGGTCTGCGCCATGCATTGGGGAAGGGGGCGAGCGACGCGGAGCTCATCACCCGCTACACCACCGACCCGCTGATGGGGGGCACGGGGATGAACGTCAACTTCGTCACCATCGAGACAAAGGACTGACTCATGGCGCGCTACGTCATGGCCATCGACACGCGCCGCTGTGTCGGCTGCATGGACTGCGTCGTCGCCTGCAAGACCGAGAACGACGTGCCCGAGGGATTCAATCGCGACTGGATCACCGAGACGGTGCGCGGCGAGTTCCCGTCCCTCGGCCTCGAGATCCGCTCCGAGCGGTGCAACCACTGCGCCCATCCACCGTGCGTCGACTGCTGCCCGACCGGCGCCAGCCACGTGCACGAGCGTGGCGGTGTCGTGCTCGTCGAGGGCGACAAGTGCATCGGCTGCAAGGCCTGCATCGCCGCGTGCCCCTACGACGCTCGCTACGTCCACCCCGACGGTCACGTCGACAAGTGCACCTTCTGCATCCACCGCGTCGAACAAGGACTCCTGCCAGCGTGCGTGTCGGTCTGTCCGACACGGTGCATGCACTTCGGCGACGCCGAGGACCCACACAGCGACGTCAGCCGACTGCTCGCCACGCGGCCGCACCACACGATCCTGCCCGAGGCCGGCACCGAGCCCCGCGTCCACTACCTGACCTGAGGTTCCGCGATGGACGAACACGTCATTCACCGCCACAACCATGGGATCGACCCGGTGCTCGACGCTTGGGGTTGGGAGATCCCCGTGTATCTCTTCCTCGGCGGTCTCGTCGCCGGCCTGATGGTCATCGCCGGCATGCGCCTGCTGCTGGCGCGCCCGCGCGTCCGGCAGCCGATGGTCTGCTGGACGGCCGGCCCGTGGATCGCCTTGGCCTTGCTCAGCGTGGGCATGCTGGCGCTGTTCCTCGATCTGAGCCACAAGGCCTGCGTCTGGCGGCTGTACCTGACGTTCCAGGTCACCTCGCCGATGTCGTGGGGAGCGTGGATCCTGCTCGCGGTCTACCCCGCGTTGGCGGCCAACGCACTCCTGCACCTGCCGGTCGCGCTCCCGGCGTTGACCAGCCGGTTTCCAGTGCTGCGGCGGGTCAGCGACCGGCTGCTCGCGCGCCCGCGCGTCGTGCTGGCGATCGCTCTGGCCAACATCGTGCTCGGCGTCGGATTGGGCGTCTACACGGGACTGCTGCTCGGCACGCTCGGTGCGCGGCCGCTGTGGGCGAGTGCGGTGCTCGGCCCGCTGTTCTTGTTCTCCGGCCTGTCGACTGCCGCCGCTCTACTGCACGCGATCCTGGTGCTGTCCTCGCCGGCGGGCGAGCGGCCGGCGTTCGCCGACTTCCTGATCGCCAGGCTCACTCGCTGGCCGCAGGCCACGCCGCCCGCCGGCGAGGAGACGGGTTTCGCCCAGGCCCCTGACCCCGCCCGACTCTGCTCGCGGTCGCCCTTGCAGCCGCGAGCCCTTCGAGTCGAGAGCGAGGCGCCGGAGCTGTTGCAGGCCGACAACAGCTTCCTCACCGTCGAAGCCGCTCTGCTCGGCACGTTCCTCTTGGGGCACACCACCGCGAGCGCCGTGCATCGACAGGCGGCGGACCTGCTCCTGACCGGTCCGTACGCCGCGGTGTTCTGGGTGTTCGTGGTCGGGCTCGGGCTCCTGCTGCCCCTGACTCTCCAGCACTTCGAACTCCAGCACAGGATCCGCCACACGCTCGCGCCCTCGTTGCTCGTGCTGCTCGGCGGCCTCGTGCTCCGCTTCGTCTTCGTCCAAGCCGGTCAGGCGAGCCATTGGGCCGCCACGGCACTGCACTGAACGGTGGTCACGATGCACAATCCCGCCCAAGGTCCCCTCCCGGAGCGGCCGCACGCCAACCCCTACCTCGCCGGCTTCTGCCTCGGTCTGGTGCTCCTCGCCACCTTCGTCGTCATGGGGCGCGGGCTCGGTGCGTCCGGTGCGTTCACCACGGCAGTGGCCACCGCGGTGCACGCCGTGGCCCCGGCGCACGCCGACGGCAACGACTTCTACGCCAGCTACCTCGGCGACGGGTCCTCGAGCCCGCTCGAGGACTGGCTCGTGTTCGAAGTCCTCGGTGTGTTCGTCGGCGGGTTCCTGTCGGGCGCCCTGGCCAACCGTCTGCGCTTCAAGGTCGAGAAGGGGCCGCGCATCGGTACGGCGCCGCGCCTGGTCCTGGCCGCGGTCGGCGGCGCCTTGATGGGCGTCGGCGCCAAGATCGCGCTCGGCTGCACCAGCGGCCAAGCGCTCACCGGCGGCGCTCTGCTCAACGTCGGCAGCTGGGCATTCATGTTGTGCATCTTCGCCGGCGCCTACGCACTGGCCGGTCTGCTGCGGAGGGCGTGGCTGTGATCGCCCCGTTCTTCAAGTTCGGCGCCTTCGGCGACGAGGTGTCGCTGGTCGTGGCCTTCGTCACCGGCATCGCCTTCGGCTTCACGCTGGAGCGGGCCGGGTTCGGCAACGCCCGGGTGCTCGCGGCGCAGTTCTACTTCCGCGACCTGCGCGTGCTGAAGGTGATGTTCACCGCCATCGTCACGGCGATGATCGGCACGTTCCTCCTCGGGCGTCTCGGCGTGCTCGACCTCTCGCTGGTCTACCTGACTCCGACCTTCCTGGTGCCCCAGATCGTCGGCGGGCTGGTCCTCGGTGCGGGCTTCATCATCGGCGGCTACTGCCCGGGTACGTCGTGCGTGTCGGCGGCCACCGGCCGCGTCGACGGCATGGTGTATCTGCTCGGCATGATCGGCGGCCTCGTCGGGTTCGCCGAGATCTACCCCGGCATCCAGGGCTGGCTGAGGACGACCCCGCTCGGTCAGGTGACCCTCGCGCAGCAGTTCGGCCTCCCTTACGGCATGGTCGTGGCGGCCGTCGCCGTGATGGCTCTCGGGGCGTTCCTCGCCGCCGAATGGGCCGAGCGCCGGATCGGCGGCAAGCTGCCCGGCCCTGGCTCTCTGCTCGAACCGGTGCGCCGGATCACCCCGGTGCGTGCCTTCGCGCTGGCGCTGCTGGGGTTGGGACTGGTGGCACCGTTCGCCGGCGACCCCTACCGCAGAGGCGTCGCCCAGCTCGACGCGAAGCAGCTCGCGCTCGAGGCCGGTACCAAGGCCGACCACGTGTGGCCGACGGAGCTCGCCGACTGGATCCTCCAGGGGCGGAACGACTACCGGTTGATCGACGTGCGCGAGCCAGACGAGTTCGCGACCTACCACATCCCGGGTGCTGTCAACGTGCCGCTCACGCGCGTCGCGACCGACCTGGCGCAGCGCAACGAGCTCCTGGTCTTCGTCAGCGACGGCGGGATCCACGCGGCGCAGGCTTGGTTGCTGTTCAAGGCGATGGGCTACCGGTCGGTCTACATGCTGTTCGGCGGCATCGAGGAGTGGAAGGAGAAGGTCCTGTTCCCGGTCGCTCCTGCGGCGGACGCGCCCACCAGCGAGCAGGTCGAGTTCAGGAAGCGCGCTGCCGTCGCGAAGTACTTCGGCGGTGCCGCGCTGGGCGCCGGCAGCGCCCAGGCAGCGACGCGGATCGTGCCACCGATGCCCACCTCCCCGCCCGGTGACGTGGTTCCGGCCCCGGCCCGCAAGAAGAAGAAGGAAGGCTGCTGAGGCCGCGAAGCGCCGCAAGGTCGGCAAGGCGGTCCCTTCGCCCAACGTCAGGCTCGTGGCAGGATCGTCCCGACAGGGCTCACTCCCCGCCCTGCGCCCGCGCCACGAGCCGGCGCGCCTCCGCCAAGGCGGCCTGATCGGCGCCGTCCCAGCTGCCCATCGCCGCCAGCTCCGCCTCGCGCGCGGCGGCGTCGAGCGTCACCACCTCCGACCGCGTGCGCCCGCTCGACACGCTCTTCTCCACCCGGAAGTGCGTCTGAGCGAACGCGGCGACCTGCGGCAGGTGCGTCACGATGAGCACTTGGTGGTGCTCGCTCACTTCGCGCAGCTTGCGCCCGACGGCCAGGCCCAGACGGCCGCCGATCTCCGAGTCGATCTCGTCGAACACCACGAAGGGCACGCGGTCCTGATCGGCGAGGCACTTCTTGACCGCCAGCACCAGACGAGCCATCTCGCCCCCGGACGCCGTCTCGCGCAGCGAGTGGAAAGGCTCGCCAGGATTGACCCGCACCATGAACTCGACCGGCGACGGACCATGGCCGGTGGCCGCGTCGAGCAGCTGAGTCGGGTCGACCTCGCTCTCCATGTCGACGCGCAGCCGCGTCTCGCTCATCTTCAGGCTGGCGAGTTCGCTGGTGACCGCGGCACAGAAGGCGGGAATCACCTTCTTGCGCGCGCGCAGGAGCTTGCGCGCGGCCTCGGCGGCGCGGCCCACGCACGCGCCCAGCTCGGCAGCCAAGGCCTCGGGTTGCTCGCTCTCGTCGGTGAGACGCTGCAACTCTGCCAGCGTCTCGGCCTGCGCCGCGAACCAGTCGTCTTCCGACGGGCCGAAGCGAGCGAGCCCGTCGCGCACGGCCGCGAGACGCTCCTCGACTGCGCGCAGTCGGGACGGATCGTCCTCGAGTCGGCCCAGTCCGGACTGCAGGGTCCGCGCCGCATCGGCCACCAACGCCTCCGCCTCGTCGAGCTGCCGCGCCGCATCGGCCAGCGAACGATCGATCTCGGCAGCCTCCGCCGCGTGACGCGTGGCACGCGCCAACATGGAGGCGACGTTGTCGTCGGCGTCCTGCAGAACTGCGAGAACGCCTTGTAGCAGCTCGCGTTGCCGGTCCAGGTGCGCGAGCAGACGGTGCTCCTCCTCGAGGCGCACCGTCTCGCCAGGCGTCAGCGCCAGACCCTGCATCGCGTCCAGTTGGTAGCGCAGGAAGTCGAGACGCTGGCCCTTGTCGCGGCTCGAGGCGCGTGCCGCCTCGTAGCGGGAGCGCACCGTACGCGCCTCCGCGAGGGCCTCGGCGAAGGCATTGCGCACGGCGGCCAGCCCGCCGAACGCGTCGAGCGTCTCGCACTGGATCTCGGGCCGCATCAGACAGCGCGAGTCGTCCTGGCCGTGGATCTCGAGGAGGAGCGTGCCCAGCGCCCGCAGGGTGGCGAGGGTGGCGGGGCGGTCGTTGATGCGCACTCGGCTGCGCCCGGCTCCATCGACGATGCGGGTCACCAGTACCACGTCACCGTCGAGCGCAAGTCCGAGCTCGCGTTCGACCGCGTCCGGGACCGCCCGCGCGCGCTCGCCCACACCGAGGGCGAACTCGGCGTCGACGCGCAACTCGGCGGCTCCGTGGCGGACCAGCTGGCCCTGGGCCTTCTCTCCGCGCAGGAGCTTGAGGGCCGTGACCACGAGGGACTTGCCGCCGCCGGTCTCGCCCGAGATCACGTTCAGGCCGCGCCCGAACTGCAGCTCGGCGCGCTCGATCAGGGCCAAGTCACGGATGTGCAGACTCATCAGCATGGCGTGTTCGCGAAAGGACGATCATGCCTCGGGGCCCCGCTCGGGAAAACACGATCGGTCGCACGGCGCAGCCCTTGCCGCCGACCACGCGCCGACACCCAGGCCACTCCGCTCGCATGCGCTGTCTCCCACGGCAAGGTCCGTACGGGGACCGCGGCGCGCGGGACGCGGCGGCCCGAAGCCCCCTTGCCCGCGGCCGCCCCACGACGCCCGACAGCGTGTTGCCAGCTCTTTCACCGCACTTGGTGTAATGGCCGAAGACTCTCGTAACGGGTCCCCTTCGAGTTCCTCCGTCCGCGATCATGGCCACCAGAACCGTTGCTTCCATTCTCTCCCCCCTGCTCCTGGCGACCCTCGCGCCAGCGCAGGCGGACCTCGCCGCAGCCTTCCCCGCGGGATCGTGGGCGTTCGTCGACCTGACCGGGATCGACGAACAGGCCGCCACCTTCCACCAGGCGCGGCTGGTCGGCCTGGCGCAACAGATCCTCGGCGATGTCGGCACGAAGAACCTGCAAGCCCTGGGTGCCCAACGGGGCCAGCGCGAGTTGGAGAAGGCGCAGCAAGCTCTCGCCCGGCTGGGGATCTCGGCGACCGAAGTCCGCGGGTTGCTCGACGGAGGCCTCGCGCTGGGCGTCGGCCGGCCGGTCTTCATGGGCGAGAACATGCTGCCGTCCCTGGCGCTGGTCGCACTCGCGCGCGATGACGCCGCAGCGCGCCCCTTCTCGCCCCTGATCGACCGCCTCGCACAGAACGCTCCAAACGCCGTGCGCAGCACACAGGTGATCGGTGGGGTCGAGTTCGCACGCCTCGACCTGCCACGCCACGGGCAGGTGCTGTACGGCACGCGCGGCCGCTACTGCCTGATCGGCAACAGCCCGGGCTACCTCGCCGAATGCCTGGCCTGCCTGCAAAACCAGACGCCCAGCCTGGCAAAGGACGCGTGCCTCGAGCAGGGCCGCGGCCTCCTGCGCGGCAAGCGGATGGCGTCGTTGCTGGTGAACGCGCGACCTTTCGCGCAGGCACTGGCGCCGCTCCTGCCGTACGAGGCCGCGACTCTCGGCCAGGCATTGGGCATCACCGGCGCCCCGGAACTGTTCGTCGGCCTGGCGCACGACGGCAAGAACGCCTGCGACCTGCTGGACCTGACGTTGCCCGGACCGACCGACGGCCTGCTGAAGACGCTCCTGTCCAAGCCGGTGAGCAACCACGCGGCGCGCTGGGTCAAGCGCAACACGGCGCTGTTCGCGTCGTTCGCGTTCGACGTGGACGCCGCCAAGGAAGCCTTCGCGCGCACGCTGCACGCGCTGCCGCCGGGTGCCGAGCACGAGCTGCGCCGCGAGCTGGGACGCGAGTTCCGCGGTAAGAGGCTCCAGCTCCTCGAGGACGTGCTCGGTGCGCTCGGAGGCGAGATCAGTATCGCGCTCGACCTGCCACAGCCGTTGCCGCCTTTCGTCACCTTCACCGTCTTCGCCAAGGTGCGCGACATGGACAAGGCGGAGGGGCTGCTGCGCCAGGTCGCCAGCGATGCCCATCTGGGCGAGGTGCGCTACGAAGAGATCGACGGCGCCAAGGTCTGGTCGACCGACGTGCGCATGCGCGACATGCGCATCTCCCCCACGGTCGCCCTGCACGACGGCTGGCTTGTCGCCTCCAACTTCAGCAACGTCGTCAAGCGCCACCTGAGGTCGGGCGAACTCGGCGACGATGCCCTGGCGAGCGATCCACGCTTCGTGGCGGCCACGAAAGTCGCGCCGCACGCGGGGATCTTCCTCACGGCCCGCTTCCAGGCAGCCGTCGACGCCTACTGGGGTCTCGCCAGCACCGGCATCCGCGCCGGCGCCAATCGGCTGGGGTTCGAGCCCGACGAGATCCCGGACGCAGAAGCGGTGTGTGCCGCGATCGACGACGTCGTCCTCGCGGCCACGGCCACGGAGCGCGGATTCACCGTTCGAGTCCAGCAACCGCTCGGCCTGGGCACGCTGCTTCCGGCGGGCGCGGCCGCGCTCGATTGGCTGCTCTCGCAGCTCGGCGGCCGCAAGGTCTACAGGATCTACTAGGCAAGGGGGCTCGGAACACGGGGAGGGGGACGCCGCCTGATGGAGCCGACGCCGCTCCGCGGCGCAGCTCGGGGCGCGGGCACGGGTCGCGGGCGATCGTGCCAACGCCGCAGGCGACTCCGGGTGCGACGCGCCTGTCTACTCGAGCTTCGCCTTGGTCTCGCCGGCAGCGTGCAGGGCGGCCACGATCGCGTCGGGCTGCACCTTGGCGGGGTCGTAGGTGACCTTGAAGTTCTCGTCGCCGGCCTCGATGTCGACGGCGAGCACGCCTTCGACCTCCTTCAGGGCGCCACGCACGGTGGCGACGCAGCCGTTTCAGGCGACCTTGCCGAGGCTCAGGTCGGCGACCGTGCCCTGGGCAGCGGGAACACTGGGGGCGGGGCTGGTCGGATTCGTCTGCGAGTCCTTGGCGGTGTCCGCGGCGCAGCCGGCGAGGACCACGGTCACCAGCGCTGGGAGTGAGCGGGAGATGGACATGGTGGGGATGGCATCCGCTCGGTCGTCGCGTGTCCAGTCCCGCCGCCAGGCCTCGCGCCGATCGCGAACCGCCCCTGCGGCCGAGGCTACACGGCCCGGGTCGATCGCCCCCCAAGCCGACGGTGCAACGCCGCCGATACTGACCTGACCGACCAAGGAGAACCCGTGAGCCTGCCCAACGACGACTTCGCCGTGCGTGAGGTGACCTTCCATGAGCAAGTCGACATCGCCGACGAGGACTACGGCGACGCCTTGGACTCCTTCGACCTCGACGGCGACGCCCGCCCCCCATCGGCGACACCCGCACTCATGGCAGCGGAGCCCAGCAACACCGACGAGGACCAGTCCTCCGCTCAGGACGGGAGCACGCAGCACATGGCCCAGGCACCGCGCCAGGGCTTCTTCGCACGTCTGTTCGGCTGGCTCCTCGGCCGCTGAGCCAGGCAGACTCGCGGGCGCCAGCAACGCCGAGCGAGGGAAGCCGCTCGGTCAGGACCGGCCGCCGCCGCCGGACTGCATCGCCTCGAGCAGCATCAGCCCGACCATCGACTGCCCGTCGCCCACGGTCTGCGCCAGCAAGAGCCGGCGCGCCTCGGCCAGCGACATCTGGTGCACGGCGATGTCTTCCTCGGCCTCGAGCTTCTGCGCCGTCCACGCGAGGTCCTGCGCCAAGAAGAAGTGGCAGACCTCGTTGGAGACGCCCTTGTAGGGTGCGAACTGTCCGAGCTTGGTCCAGCGCCGCGCGGTCAGCCCGGCCTCTTCCTCGAGCTCGTGCTGGGCCACCGCGAGGGGATCCTCGCCGGGTCTCATGCCGCCGATCGGAAACTCCCACAGCTCGCAATCGAGCAGGTAGCGCCGCACCCGAACCAGCACGGTCGACCCGTCGTCGAAGAGCGGCACCGTTCCACAAGAGCCCGGCATGTCGATGTAGAAGTACTCGCCGGTCGTGCCGTCGCGACGCACGTACTCGTCGCGGCAGTAGCGGTGCCAGCGGTTCTCCACGAGGACCGCGCGCGTGATCCGGGTGAACGGGGCTCGTGGCTCGGTCACGGCTTCAGCGCAGCGGTCGCACGCGGATGTCGCGGAAGTGGATCTCGGCACCCTCCGACTGCAAGCCGATGTGCCCGGGCAGGACCTCGCAGTCCCACGCCTCATTCACCACCTCGCCGTTGACACGCAACTGGACCCACGAGCCGTCGACGACGATCTCGTACCGGTTCCACTCGCCCAACGGCTTCTCGGCAGCGTGGGTCTTCTTGGTGTTGCGGCCGTTGCGACGCGCCGCTTCCGTGTTCATGCCGAACTTGCCGATGTTCCAGAAGTCGCCGGCGTTGCCCGACTCCAGTTGCGCCTCGATGCTGCGAGGCCACACCTTGTGCTCACCGCTCATGCGCAGCAGGACGCCGCTGTTGCCAGCGCCCTTCTTCGGGTCGAAGCGCCACTGCAACTGCAGGACGAAGTTGTCGAACGTGTCCTTGGTGTAGAGATACCCGGTCGGCTTGCCGCTGCACACCAGTTCGCCGTCGACGACCGACCACACGTCGCCCATCTCGGCCCCGTCCTTCAGGAAGCACGCGAAGGCATCCAGGCCGCTGCCGTCGAAGAGAACGACTTCCTCCCCCAGGCGGGCCTGCTCCGGCGGCAGCTCGCGAACCCTGATGTTGCGGAACGCCACCTCGTCGCCATGGTCCTGCAAGCTGATGTGGCCGCGCCGGTGCATGTTGAACTCCGGCCACTTGGCGAACTTGCTCTTGGCGAGCGCCGCCTTGTAGGACTCCGACGCGAAGTCGACCTCGACCACCATCTTGCCGTTCAGCCAATGCTCGAGGTGGTCTCCGCGCACGACGATGCGGGCGTCGTTCCACGCGCCGGCCGGCTTCAGAGTCTTGCCGACCGGTGCCGCCAGCGCGTACAGCGCCGCCGCACTGGTGTCGGGGCTGGCCTCGTGTGCGGCGTCGTCGAGCAGCTGGTACTCGGGGCCGCTGAAGTAGGGAGGCTGCTTGCTCTCGACGACGCGGTAGAGGATGCCGCTGTTCGCCTTGGGCCCGATCCGCCACTGCAGCTCGAGCTCGAAGTTGGCGAACTGCCGCCGAGTGATCACATCCCCGCCGCCGCCCCGCGCCTCGTGTACCAGCGCGCCGTCACGCACCACCCACCCGGTCTCGGGGAAGTCGGCGGAGCCGTATCCCCGCCACGCCTCGGTCGACGTGCCGTCGAACAGGGTCACCCAGCCCGCCGACGCCGCCGGCGAGGTCGGGCTCTGTGCCACCGACACCACCGAGCCCGAGGCGAACAAGAACCCCGCGGTGAGACGCTTCATGGCCCAGCGGCGTACGCGAACGTGCGCGTGCGGGCAAGCACAACCCGCTCGGTTGCACGGCGCCGCCCGGTGCGAGATCGGCTCGCGGCCGGCCCGGCTTGGCCGAACCTTCATCCCGACCGGGCCTACGGCCACGAGCCGACCAGCGACTATCGGGTCCTCGGTCCACCGCTCCACCTCGGCTCCACCTGGACCTGCGCCCGGCGCCGGCCACACTGGGGTGGAACCGCCTTCCCGCGCCGCGGAACTCGATGTTCGAACCCACCTCCCCGCTCGATCGCATCACCGCCACCAGCCTCAGTCGCCGCACGTGGCTGAGCACGACCTCGGCCCTCGCCGCCTTGTTCGGGCTCGACCGCGCACGCAGTCAGAGCCCGAAGGACTCTGGGTCGGCGGGGCGACCGCCGGCGACCCTGAGCAACCAGGCCGGCTCCCTTGTCGATTCGCAGGCGCGCGCCGACGGTCCCGCCCACTTCGCCTTCGCGCCGGTAGCGGCATCGCACGACGACGCGGTGCGCGTGCCCGCGGGCTACCGCTGCCGCGTGTTCTTCCCCTGGGGCACGCCCGTCCGACCGGGCGGACCCGAGTGGACACCGCGGGCCAGCGCCGCCGACCAACGCGAACAGGCCGGCATGCACCACGACGGCATGGCCTTCTTCCCTGCCGACCCGCGCTGGAACGCTGCGACCTGCACCCTGGAAGGCTCGTCGACGCGCGGCTTCCTGGCGATCAACCACGAGTACACCGACGAGGGACTGCTCCACCCCGATGGCGTGCAGCCGTGGACAGCCGACAAGGTGCGCAAGTCGAAGGCCGCCGTCGGCGTGTCGATCCTCGCGATCGAGAAGACCGACGGCGAGTGGCACATCCGTAGCGGGCGCCGCGTCACCGGCCACGACCGCATCGAGATCGCCGGTCCCGCTCGGGGCCACGCTCTGCTCCGAACGCACGGCGCCTTCGACCAGGCGTACGAGAAGGACGGCACCGCCACCGACGGCACGTTCGCCAACTGTGCCAACGGCCGGACGCCTTGGGGGACCTACCTGACCTGCGAGGAGAACGTGCAAGACTACTTCGCGCGCACCCCGAAGTCGGGACGGAGCGGAGGCGAGATGGACGCCGCCGAGCGCATCGTCGAGCGGCGCTTCGCACGCTACGGGATCGGCGCGGCCGAGAGCTACGTTCCCGGTTGGCGCTCGACGTACGGCTGGGACCGCTTCGACCCGCGCTTCGACGCCGACAAGGTCGAGTACCGCAACCACTGCCACCGCTACGGCTGGGTGGTGGAGATCGATCCGCGCGATCCCGACAGGCCGCCGTGCAAACGCACGGCGCTCGGCCGCTTCCGCCACGAGAACGCCGCGGTCGTGGTCGCCCCCGACATGCGGGTCGTCGTCTACATGGGCGACGACGCGCGCTTCGAGTACGTCTACAAGTTCGTCAGCACGAAGGCCTTCGAACCCGAGCTGGAAGGCGACGACGATGCGGCGCGCGCGCGCAAGCGCGAACACAACTGGACTCTGCTCGACGAAGGCAAGCTGTACGTCGCACGCTTCGACAGCGGTGACACGGGCCGTTGGCTGGAGCTGTCGGTGGACGATCCGGCCATCGCCCACGGCGGCGAGTTCGGCTCGCAGCCGGAGGTGCTGGTGTTCGCGCGGCGCGCAGCCGATCTGGTGGCCGCCACCAAGATGGACCGCCCGGAGTGGATCGCCGCCGACCAGGACGCCCGCACCCGCCAGGTGCGCAACGTGTACGTGAGCCTCACCAACAACAGCAAGCGAGGTGTGCCGGGGAACGAGGGCCCGACGCCTGCCAATCCGCGCGCCGACAACATCTACGGCCACATCGCGCGCTTCCGCGAGACCGGCGGCGACCCGACCGCGACGACGTTCCAGTGGAGCCTGTTCGTCCTGTGCGGCTACCGCAAGAGCGGCCTCGCCGACCGACGCGGCAACATCAAGGACGCGCCCGGCTGCGCCGACCAGGACTTCGCCAGCCCCGACGGTCTGACCATGGATCCTCGCGGTGGCGTGCTCTGGGTCCAGACCGACGTCAGCACATCGCTCCTGCAAGAGACCCCGTTCGAGAAGCTCGGCAACAACCAGATGCTGGCGATCGACGTCGCCACGGGCGAGGCGCGCCGTTTCCTCACCGGCCCGCGCGGTTGCGAGATCACCGGCGTGGCCTTCACTCCCGACTGCAGGACGATGTTCGTGAACATCCAGCACCCGGGCGAACTCGCCGAGTCGTTCGGCGATCCGAAGACGCCGACTGCAGTCAGCAAATGGCCGAACGGCGACCACGACGGCCGCCCTCGCTCGGCCACCCTGGTGATCACGCGCGACGACGGGCAGCCGATCGGCACCTGACCCGGATCCTCCGTGACGAAGGGCGCGAGCCCCTGGGCTACGCGTGTTTTCTGCGCCGCGCGGCGCGGCCGTGCCTACAACTTGAGCATGCGCACGGCCCTCGCCCTGACCACGCTCCTCGCTTGCACTTCCGCCCAGAGTCCACCGTCGCTGGCGCGCGACACCCTGGCGCAGCAGCTCGTCGATCGTGCGCTCGACGACAACCAGGCGATCGCCATCCTGCGGGGACTGTTGGCGGCTGCCCCCAAGCGCCTGTCGGGCTCGCCGGGCATGGATGCAGCCCAGCAGTGGGCAGTCGGCGAGATGCGTCGCCTCGGCTTGGAGAACGTGCGTCTGGAGAAGGTGATGGTGCCGTGCTGGAGACGCGGCACCGTCGAGCGTCTGTCGGCCAAGACCGAGCACGGCGACGTCGCCTACCCGATCACCGCACTCGGCGGCAGCATCGGCACCGGCGACGCGCCGCTGCGCGCCCAAGTCGTCGTGGTGCGCAGCTTCGAGGAGCTGCGGGCACGCGCAGCCGAGGCCAAGGGCAAGATGGTCCTCTTCAACCGGCCGATGCCGCGCGTGCTGCGCAACACGTTCTCTGCCTACGGCGACGCAGTGCCGCAGCGCGGCAACGGCGCCATCGAGGCGGCCAAGGTGGGTGCGGTTGCGGCCATCGTGCGGTCGGTGACCACGTCTCTCGACGATGATCCGCACACCGGCGCGATGTACTACCGAGACGACCTGCCGAAGGTGCCGGCGGTGGCGATCAGCACCAATGGTGCCGACGCACTCGCGGCGCGCGTCGCCGCCGACGAAGCGGTGGAGCTGACCCTCGAACTCGACTGCGCCAGCGCGGGCGAAGTCGAGGGTGCCAACGTGGTCGGCGAGATCGTCGGCCACGAGAAGCCCGAGGAGATCGTCGTCATCGGCGGCCACCTCGACGCCTGGGACACCGGCGACGGCGCGCACGACGACGGCGCCGGCTGCGTCCACTGCCTCGAAGCCGCGCGGTTGCTCGTCCAAGGCCACATCCCCTTGGCACGAACCCTGCGGGTGGTCCTGTTCGCCAACGAGGAGAACGGTCTGCGCGGCGGCCTGGGCTACGCGGCGCAGCATGCCGACGAGCTCGCCCACCACGTCGCGGCACTCGAGACCGACCACGGCGGCTTCGACCCGCGCGGCTTCTCGATGTCGGGCAACGACCAGGCACGAGCCGCCTTCGCGGTGCACTTGACGCCGCTGCGCGAGCTGGGCATGGGAGTACTGCTTCCCGGCGGCGGCGGGGCCGACATCAACCCGATGGCGAAGTCGGGCGTGCCGATGTTCGCCCTCCTGGTCTCCGACCACCGCTACTTCGACTACCACCACAGCGCCCGCGACACCCTCGAGGCGGTCAACGAGCGCGAGCTGGCCCTGGGCGGGGCCGCCATCGCCTTCCTGGCGACCGTGCTCACCGACCCGCAGCGCTGGACGCGCTGACGGGACGCCGTCGGAACGCGCGCGTCGCAGCCACCGTACGAACCCGCGGGCTACTCGAGCGTCATCGCCACGCGCACCCCGATCGTCGCCGAGCGGGTGGTCGGGAAGTCGCCGCCGCGGTGGCGCGAGCGCGCGATCGGCGGTCGATCGGCAAAGCTGCCACCCCGATGGACACGCAGGCGACCGGTCTCGGCGCGCGCCAGCCCATCGCCAGGCATCACTTCGACGTCGTAGTCCACCAACCAGTCCCGGCACCACTCGGCGACGTTGCCGTGCACGTCGTGCAGGCCGAACGGGTTCGGGGCGAAGGAACCGACCGGCGCGTGCACGGCGAACCCGTCGTTGTCGGACGGCCGCGCGCCGCCACCGCCGATGCCGAAGTCGAGGCCGGCGCGGTCGAGCAGGTTGGCGACGCCCTTCAGCGACCCGACATCGTTGCCCGGCCACCAGGTCGTGTGCGTGCCGGCGCGAGCTCCGTACTCCCACTGCGCCTCGGTCGGCAGGTCGAGCCCCCAGCGCACCAGCATCGAGCCGGCCCGAGCCTGACTGACGCTCTCCACCGGATGACGCGCGGTGATGCGGCGCCCGTCCACGTCTTGCCCGGCAGCGAACGTAGCCGGGTTGTCGGCGCCGAGCAGGCGCAACCACTGGCCCTGCGTGGTCTCGTACTTGCCGAGGTAGAAGGCCTCCAGCAACACCGTGCGCAGAGGGTGCGACATCGGTCCGGCCAGCGGCGTCGCCTCGGCCTGCCATGGATCGACCTTCGAGCCGCCCATGTCGATCGAATCCGTCGGCAGGAGCACCAGCACGATGGCACTGTCGTCGTCGATCACCAGCTTGCCGCGCGGGTCGCGCTGCGGCACGGTGCCGCTCGGCAGGAAGGCGAACTCCTCGAGCTGGGACACCGGATCGGGCCCCAAGGGGACGAGTCCGGCCCGCAGGGGGAGACGAATCCCGCCATACCTGCCGCCGACGTCGGCGACGGCAGCGACCCGGCCCTGCGCTGCCTTCCACGCCTCCGCCGCCTCGATGGTCGAGAGCTCGCTGTATTGCAGAGCCGTGCGCAGGTTGTCCCGCACGGCCGCGATCCGCCCGTGGTCGTCGTCGCCCAGGTCGTCGAGAAGCCCCGCCAGGCGTGCACCCTGAGGGATGGTGTCGATGTCGGCGCCGAGTTTGCCACGCAACTCGGTACCGAACGTACCGGCCTCCTTGGCGCGCTCGATCCAGCCGCGCATGGCCTCGCAGTGCGCCGGCGAGACCAGCCCGAGATTCGGTGCCTCCTCCAGCAGACGCTCGATCTGCGCCACCACGCCGTCGACCGCCAGCAAGCGCGTTCCGGCCATGGAGGCCCGTGCCAGCTGATCCTGCACCTCGGTGACCTCGGTCTCCAACCGCTGTGTGCGCAGGCGCTCTTGTTCGAGGTCGCGGGTCGCCTTCTCGATGTCTTCCTGAGTCGGGCCGCCGGCAGGGCGCGAGGCCTCGAGCTTCGTCCGGACGCCGCTCAGTTCGTTCTGTGCGCGCTGCAGCTGTGCGCGCAGCTGGTCGATCTGCTGGTCCTTGGCCACCAGGTCGGCGGCCGCCGACTCGGCGGTACGAGTCGCCTCGCGAAGCAGCCCCTCCTTGCGGGTGAGCGCCCAGGCCGAGATCCCCAGCAGGGCGACGCCACCCAAGGTGAAGCGAACGACCGTGCGGTGCCGGCGCAGGAACGTGCGCACGCGATAGACCGAGCTGGGCGGGCCGGCCAGGACATGCTCGTTGCGCAGGTAGCGCGCGCAATCGGCGGCGAGCTGATCGGCGTCCGGGTAGCGGCGCGCCGGGTCCTTCTCCATCGCCGTCATGGTGATCCAGTCCAGGCTGCCGCGCAGCTCCTTCTCGAGGGCGCTGGCCCCGAGACGGCGGTGGTAGGCGGCACCCTCGGCGCGCGACGACGCACCGGCGACGCGCTGGCTCGGCCGCGGCGGCTCGACCTCGCGGATGATGCGGTGGATCTCGGCCAAGCCAGCCTTGCGCAGACGGTCGCGGTCGAAGGGCAGGTGGCCACACAACAGCTCGTAGAGGACCACCCCCAACGAGTACACGTCGGTGCGTGCATCCACCTCCAGGCCCGATGTCTCCGCCTGCTCGGGGCTCATGTACTCCGGCGTGCCGATGATGCGACCCTGCTGGGTGAAGATGGTCTTCTCGGTGAGGCGCTGGTTGGTTGCCTTGGCGACGCCGAAATCGATGATCTTGGGCACCGGCCGGCCGTCCAAGCGCATCACCAGCACGTTCGACGGCTTGAGATCGCGGTGCAGGACCCCGCGCTGGTGGGCGTGCTTGACCGCGTCGCACACCTGGATGAACAACTCGAGGCGCTCCTCCAGGCGCAGGCGGTGCGTGTCGCAGTACTGCGTGATCGGCACGCCGGGCACGTACTCCATCACGAAGTAGGGGCGGCCCTGCTCGGTCACCCCGGCGTCGTAGACACGCGCGATGTTGGGGTGGTTCATCATCGCCAGCGCTTGCCGCTCGGCCTCGAAACGCGCGATGATCTCGCGCGTGTCCATGCCCAGCTTGATCAGCTTGAGCGCCACCCGCCGGCGCAAGAGCTCCATCTGCTCGGCGAGGTAGACCGAACCCATGCCCCCGTGCCCGATCGGCTCGAGGATGCGGTAGGGCCCCACCCGGACCGGCTCGGGCTCCTTGGTCTCGAACAACCCGAGCGTCTCGGCGAGCTCGCGGTCGTGTTCGCGCGTGGTGTCGAGCGCCGCCTCGAGCCACTTGCGGATCGCGGTCGCGTGCTCGGGCACCGATTCCAGGAGGCCACGCAACGCCTCGCTGCGCTCGGCCTCCGGCTGACCGAGGATCTCGATCACCCGGTCTTCGAGGAAGTCGGGGATCTTGGAGACCGGCAGGTCGTGAGGCGAGTAGTTGGTGGACATGACCGTCGCCCGGAGCGGCATCGCAACGGTCGCAGCCGGAAGCGTGTCGAGTGAGACGTCCCGTTTCCCGGCTTCACTCCCCGAGACAGGAGACGGTGCGACAGGACAGCGCGCCGAGGCGCGAGGCCTTGCCGACCGCCCACTCGGAGCCGGATCGCGAGAGCGCTTGGAGGGGCGCATAGATATACCGGGTCGTGGCGAGCGTCCACACGGGAGCATGCGAGGCCGCGGCCACGAGCACTATCCGGCGGCGGTCGCCGAGTTTCGCGCCAGGGTCAGCGGGGCACCGGCGAACCCGCGACGCCGTGGGCGCCATGCCGCCGGCGCTACTTGCCGCGGTAGGTGATGCGGCCGCGCGTGAGGTCGTACGGCGACACTTCGACCGTCACCTTGTCGCCTGGCAGGATGCGGATGTAGAACTTGCGCATCTTGCCCGAGACGTGGGCCAGGATCTGATGACCGTTCTCGGTCTCTACCCGGAACATGGCATTGGGAAGGTTCTCGACGACCCTTCCTTCCAAGACGATGGCTTCTTCTTTGGGCACTCGGTCCTCGCTGATCGATGGGCTACGAGCCAGGGCGGCGGAACGGCTCGCCGTACCGACCCGAGCTCTGCACGCACCCCCGGAGCAGCCGGGCAGGATCCGCAACCGGATCGCGCTCGGATGCGTGCGACGAGACAGCGCGTAGTCTAGGAGGGGCCCGCCAGGTCGCACAAGAGCTGGGCAGACCGCGTTTCACGGGGGAGCCGAGCGGGCCAGCGCCCGCGAGCTCGGGACATCCTCGGGGGAGTGCCGCGAACCCCGGCGTTTCGCGCCCCGGCAACAAGCCAGCCTGCGGCCCTCCTGGTCGGCACGCAGCTGCCGACCCCTGGACGACGCCACGGGCTGCGACTAGCCACACTCACCCGGGCGTCGGCAGGCAGTTGGCGCTACAGTTCGCGCCATCCGAATGGAGCTGCCTCCCAAATACGCCGAGCTCCTCCACGGCGAGAACGCCGAGAGTTGGCCGGTCTACGCCTACCTCCCCAACCGCGCCGGCTACCTCTCGGCCGCCGACGCCGAACGGCGACTGCGGACCTGCCCGGGCCTTCTCGTCGACGACGTGGTCGTCACCGAGACCCGCGACTACGCCCGCGACTCACACTGGGAGTTCGAGGTCACCGTGCGCGTGCGCGAAGAAGACGAGCCCTGGCCGCTGCGCGTGTTCATCGCGCCGTCGGAACCGCTCGGCGACGACCACCTCGACTGGGAAGGCTTCACCGAGGCCGAACGCGCCGAGAGTCTGGACGCGCGCTGGCGGGTGGGTGTGGCCGGCGTGTTCGGCGACCGCGCCGCCGAGGACTTCCACAGCGTCCTCAAGCTCCTGTGCGCGCTGAGCCCCTCGCTCGTCGCCGTGTACGACGAAGCCAGCCTTCGCGCCCATTCGGGTGCGTGGGCGTTGGACGCTGCGCAGTCCGAGGTGCCGCCTTCGTTCGAGATGCTGTTCAGCGTCCTGACGATGCGGCCGGAGTCGGCAGACGAGGGTAGCCTGTGCTGGGTGCACACCCATGGCCTCCTGCGCGCGGGGTGCATCGAGCTCGAGGCGCTCGAGGTGCCCGAACGGCAGGCCGAAGTCATCGCCGACTTCGTGCAACAGGTGGGCTCGCAGTTCCTGGAACTCGGCGTGCCAACCCCGGACGAGAAGTTCACCGTCGGCGAGAGGCTCGAGCTGGTCTGGCTGCCGTGGGAGACGGCGATCGAACGCCTTCCGGCGGGACACCTGGGCACGCAGCCCGATCGCGACGACACCCACTTCGGGCCGGCCGGCGTGCTGTTCGTGCCGGCTCAGGGGGTCAAGCGTCGCCGCTACGTCGGCCTGTCGTCGTGCGTGCCGATTCTCGAGAAGAACCCGGTCTACTACGTGTCCGACCACGAAGCGGAACGGGCCAGTCGTCTCGCCAAGGAGAAGCTGTCGACGTTCGTCGACCTGCACCGCCGCTTTGCCGGCGACGAGGAGTGGAGCTTCACGGTCAAGCTCGGCTTCGAGAGTAGCACCGCAGGCGACGACATGCCCAAGCACGAGCACCTGTGGTTCGAGGTGCACGCCCTCGACGGCGAGAACGTCGACGCGACCCTGCTGAACGAACCGTTCTTCGTCGACGACCTGCACGAGGGTCAGCGCGGCCACCATCCGCTGACGCGCCTCACCGACTGGACCATCACCAGTCCGCACGGGGCTTTCTCGCCCGAACGCCTCTACCATCTCTTGCGGCTGGTGAACCAGAGCGAGCCGGCGAGCGGGCGCTGATGGGTGCATCGGGCCGACGCTCGGCCTAGCCCCCGGCACGCGCGCGGAAGTCGTCGGCGAAGATGCGCAGCGCGCTCAGCACCGGCGCCGCGGCCATCTCGATCAGCGAACAGAAGCCCTTGCCGCGGGCGAAGGCCGCCAGCTTGTCGAGCTTCTCGGCGTAGCCCGCCCCCTTGCCGGCGAGCACGCCCTGCAGGACGTGCACCATCTGGTTGGTCTCCATGCGGCAGGGCGGACACTGGCCGCACTGCTCGCGCATGAAGAACTCGGCGATGCGCAGCGTGAAATCCACGGGATCGTCGCCTTCGGCCACGACCCGCACGCCGCCGCAGCCCGGGCCGGTGCCGTGCTCCTTCAACGTCTCGTAGCCGATCGGCACGTCGAGGTGCTCGGCGGCGAGGAAGCCGCACGACATCGCCGGTAGCACCGCGCGCACCGCCCTGCCGCTGGCGAGCCCGCCGCCGACGTCGTCGATCAAGTGGCGGTAGGTGCTGCCGAACGGCAGCTCGTAGACCCCCGGGCGCCGCACCTCCCGTCCGAGCGTGAACAGCAGCGTGCCCTTGCTCTCGGTCGTGCCCATAGCCGAGAAGGCCGCCCCGCCTTCGCGCACGATCCACGCCACGTGCGCCAGCGTCTCGACGTTGTTGACGGTGGTGGGCATGCCGTCGATGCCTTGCTGCCCGGGGTAGGGCGGCTTCTTGCGCGGCCTGCCCGGCCCCCCGGCGATCGCATCCAGAGCAGCGGTCTCCTCGCCCGCGACGTAGGTGGTCGGCCCCCGGTGGATACGCACGTCGAAGGAGAAGGCCGATCCGAACAGGCCGCGACCGAGGAGACCGGCGGCGCGCGCCTCGTCGATCGCCGCTCGTGCTGCCGCCAACGGCTCGGCCATGTCCTCGATGAGGTAGAGCACACCCTCGTCGGCGCCGGTGGCGTAGGCGCACAGTGCCATGCCTTCGAGCACGCTGTGCGGATGCCGGGCAACGAGCACCTTGTCCTTGTCGGAGCCAGGCTCGTGCTCGCCGCCGTTGGCGACGACGAACCGTCGCGGCGCCGCCTGCCGCGCCGCCAGCTCCCACTTCTTGGCGGTGGGAAAGGCGGCACCACCGCGCCCGCGCAGGCCCGACTCCGCGACCGCCGCCTGGACGTCCGCTGCCTGCATCCCCGTCACCGCGCGCTGCAGCGCGGAATAGCCACCCCGTTCCCGGTAGGCGACGAGACTCTCTGTGCGCTGCGTTCCCAGGTCGCTGAGGAGGATGCGGGTCACCGGTTCACCTTAGCGCGCCACGCCGATACGAGCGATGGGCGGACGACGGAGTGGCCCCACCGCTCCACCCAGGCAGCGGATGGAGCCGGAGATCCACCGCTGAACGCTGGAACCGCGATACGAGGCAGGACTCGCCGATGCCTGACTACTGGGTCAGGAGGGTGAAGGCGACGTGGCCGCTGTCGGGCGCGTAGTCGTTCACCTCGTCGTTGACGAAGAGCAGGCGCAGGCGCGATGCGTTGGCAGTCTGCGCCCGGATCTGCGCCAGCGGCACCGCGAACTCGCAGTCGGTGACCGAGAAGCGCGGGGCGACGCTCAGCGGCTGCAGCAGGCCGCCGTTGAAGTTGCCAGCGCTCTGCACGTACAGGCTGTCGCCCGCCACCAAGAGCTCGCTGCCGACGCTGCCCGACACCGCGTAGCCCGTCGACGGGTCGTCGTCCGTGTCGATGAACACCAGCGTGCGCGAGTAGCCGAAGTTCGGCGAGCCGTCGAGGTTGAAGGCATTCTCCGAGGTGAAGCGCACGTACAGGTTGGTGTCGTCGTTGGTCACCCAGATGCTCTGCCAGTCCGGGCCGGACGAGTCCGGCACATCGGCCGGGTCGGTGTGCGCCAGCACCACCGAGCTCCAGTCGTCGAACGCACCATCGATCGTGATCGTCGTCCGGCGCTGCGGAGTGGCGCTCAGCACGGTCTGGTTCTTCTCCTCGTTGCCGGCCTCATCGAAGGCGCGCACGCAGAAGAAGTAGGTCGTGCCCGGCTGCAGGCCGTCGACACGCGCCTGATTGGCGTACGAGGTCGGTCCGCCGCCGAGGTAGCCGTCGCCCACCGCGGGCTCGGGCACCAAGCGGGTAGCGGCCGCCAGGTCGGGGTCGGCAACGAAGTCGAACGGTGCCGGCTGGTAGTAGAGCGCGTAGTGCACCCGGTTCAGGTCGAGGGCCACGTCCCAGCGCACGGTCGCCGAGTCGGCGCCCGCGGCCACCTCCTGCACGCCGACGCGAGGGTCGGGCGCCTGCGGCGGCGTCGGCCAAGCGAACACGTTGGCGTTGTACGTGCTGGTCCAGGCGGGCGGCGCGGTGTCGACGAACGAGGAGTTGTCGCGCACGAAAGTGTTCGGGTACTGCACCGCACCGTCGGTGAGGAAGTGCCGGAAGCCGGCGAGATCCTGCGCCTCGCGGATGTCCTCGAGCAGCGAGGCCCGCCCCAGAGTCGACTGCCCGATCAACGTGCGCCGGTCCATGTTGCCCGACGGCCCTTCCGCGTAGCCGAGCGACAGCACCCGGAAGCCGTCGGGGCGGTTGGCCTCGGCCATGATCTTCGGCGTGAAGTTGAACTTGTTGTCGGCGAAGAAGTACGGGTTGAACTCCTCGAAGGTGTTCGAGTTCAACCGGTAGCTCTCGAACTTCAGGTAGTCGACGTACGAGCGCGGGTTCACCGCGTAGTGCGGAAGGCGCGGGTCGTAGAAGAACAGGCCGCGGTTCTGTAGCACCAGCGCGGTCGAGTAGGTCGCACGCAATCGCTGCATGAAGTCGCGGAACCCGGGTGCCGTCCACTCGAACTCCGACTGGTTGGGGCTGCTCGCGTCGGTGTAGAAGTTGGGGGCGCAGGTGTCGACGGTGTCGAGGAAGAGACCGTCGCAGCCGAGCCCGCGCCCGTAGGTGGACGTCAACAGCTCTCGCATGCCCGGCACGCGGTCCACCCCGTCCATCTGCATCGCGTCGAGCGCGTCGAACCACGCCGGGTCTCCGGCATTGACGAAGCAGCCACCGAAGATGCTGTTGCGGTCCGGCAGGCCATCGCCGGTGTGCGTCGGGCTGCGGTCGACCGAGTTGTCGTCGAGATACCAGGACGCGTAGCCGCCGCCGCCGTTCGAGGCGGTGCCGCGCGGGTCGATGCCGACGAGCGACTGTCCGTCGGCGTCCGGGCCGCGCGGATCGACGCGTGGTCCGCTGCCATCGCCGACGAAGCGCGCCTCGCCGAGCATCTGCGCGTCGCTGACACCGACCGTGCGCAGATCCTCGCCGATCGAGATGTAGGCGAGGACCAGCACGTCGTCGGCGGGGTCCGACGGATCGACTCCGTCCTGTAGGTCCTGGATCTGGGCCCGCGTCACGTTGCCGGTGAACGGGTGCACGATCGCCAGCTGGAAGGTCTGTGCCAACGCCAGCGTGCTCGGCGACAGCGGGCCGTAGTCGATGAAGTAGTGATCGACCCTGCGGGCAGCCAGCGGCAGGTTGTCGAGCACGGGCATGGCGATCGCCAGTCCGGTGCCGCGGATGCCACCGCGCGTCGGCACGACGCGCAACTGGGCGCCGGCCACCGGCCGGAAGCCGGCGTCAGCCAGCGAGTCCCACAAGACCTCGTGACGTATGCCGGCGGCCGACGTCGACAGACCCGTGGTCACCGCCCCGGCGGCCGGACGGCCGGCGCGCCAGGTGCGGCCGGCATCGAAGGACACCTCCAGCACCACGTCGACGGGCAACACCTCGACGTCGGCGACGGTGACGCGCAGGGCGACGTCGCCGGACGGATTGGGCGGCACGTCGATGGCCAGGACGACGGCGGAGACCGCCGGTGGCTGCACGGGAATGCCACTCGAGCAAGCCGCGAGGAGAGAGACGGAGAGCCAGCCGAGTCCTGCACGCACGAGCCGTTCTTCGGCTCGCGGTCGAGTCGCCCGCTCGGACGGTGCCACCGAGATTCCTGCAGCGAGACCCGATCCACCGCCGCGTCGTGATGTTCGACACATGCACGGAGGATCGCCCGGGATTCGGGCGGCGCCAAGCCTCGCGGCCAGTTCGGCGGCAGCGAGCGCCCGCGGCCGGCAGCGCTCTTTTTTGGCAGCCACATCCGCGAGTGGCTCCGGTTCATCGTGGCGGCCACAGCTCGGCCGACCAACCCCACCCCGCCGATGAACGACACCCGGTCCCCGAAGCGCCGCTGCCGCGCCGCCCTCTTCGCTCCCTTGGTCGTTGCCGCATCGCTACAGGCGCAGACCCAGTTCGCCGAGTCGATCAGATCGTACGTGCCTGCGAGCCGCTCCAACAGCCGCGCCGTGCGGGCGGTGGACGTCGACGGCGACGGTGATCGAGACCTGCTCGTGGGCAACGGTTCGATCGTCACCGGCGCCCAGAACGAGTTGCTGCTCAACGACGGCTCGGGCCGCTTCGTCGACGTCACGGCCACACACCTCCCGCGCGGGTCGTGGCACACGCTCGGGCTCGCCACCGGCGATGTCGACGGCGACGGCGATCCCGACTTCGTCACCGGGGACTCCTGGCAGAACCGACTGTTCCTGAACGACGGCTCTGGCCACTTCGCCGACATGACCTTCGGTCATCTGCCCACTCAAGCCAGCGAGACCCGTGATCTGGTGCTGATCGATCTCGACGGCGACTCCGACCTCGATCTCGTCTGCGGCAACTACCGCCAGGAGACGATCTACCTCAATGACGGCTCCGGCCACTTCACCGACGTGACGACGACGCACATGCCGCTCGACACGGAGAGCACGTGGGATGTCGCAGCCGCCGACGTCGACGGCGACGGCGACATCGACCTGGCCTTCGCCAACTACGGGCTGCGCCGCCTCTACCTCAACGACGGGCAAGCCCACTTCACCGACGTGACCGCCACGCGGCTGCCCGGCCAACAGCTCAACTCGGCCAGCGTCAGCTTCGGGGACGTCGATGGCGACGGCGATCACGACCTCGTCGTCGGCCACTGGAACTCGCCCGCCGTCCTGTTCCTCAACGACGGCTCCGGCACCTTCAGCGACGCCACGGCCGGCCGCCTGTCCGCGGCCGGAGTCTACCACTGGCGCAGCGCGCTGGCCGACGTCGACGGCGATGCCGACCTCGACCTGGTCTACACCACCACCGGTGCCGATCAACTGTTCGTCAACGACGGCACCGGCGTCTTCACCGATGTGTCGGTGGCGCGACTGCCGCAGGTCAACAGCACCACGATCGACGTCGCGCTGGCCGACCTCGACGGCGACGGCGACCTCGACCTGCTCACCGCCGACACCGGGCAGGTCAACCGTCTGTTCTTCAACGACGGTGCCGGCGCCTTCGCCGATGCGACGACGCAACGGCTCGAAACACCGTGGGTGGGCATGGCCGCTCTGGCGCTCGGCGACCTCGACGGCGATGGCGACCTCGACCTGGTGTCGGCCAGCGGCGACTACGGCGAAGCCGTCGAGTCCGACGGTGTGCACATGAACGATGGGCGCGGCAACTTCAAGACGTCGCCCGCCGGCCACATGCCGACGCCGCTCGACGACTCGCACGCGGTGGCGCTCGGCGACGTCGACGGCGACGGCGACCTCGACGTCGTGTTCGGCAACCTGCGTCAGCAGAACCGCCTGTTGTTGAACGACGGCAGCGCGCGCTTCACCGACGTGACATCGGCACGCCTGCCCGGGATCCTCGACGCCACCCGGGCGGTCGCGTTGGGCGACGTCGACGGGGACGGCGATCTCGACCTCGTCGTCGGCAACCTCGGCGAGCGCTGTGGGCTGTTCCTCAACGACGGCTCCGGCTTCTTCGCCGACGCGACTTTCGCCAAGATGCCCTCGGTGGTGTTCGAGACGCGCGCCATCGCACTCGGCGACGTCGACGGCGACTCCGACCTCGACATCGTGCTCGGCAACGGGCAGACGCGCTCCGAGGAGAACGGGTTGTTCCTGAACGACGGCACGGGAACCTTCACCGATGCGTCGGCAACCCACATGCCGGGGGTCTGGCCCTTTCCGACCGCGAGCATCGCCTTGGGGGATGTCGACGGAGACGGCGATCTCGATCTCGCCGTGGGCAACGACGGAGTCGGCCTCGGCCGCTTCAATCGGCTCTACGTCAACGACGGCAGCGGCCACTTCGCCGACCGCGACCTGGTCTACGACTACTTCAACACTTTCGCCATCGCCTTCGCCGACGTCGATGGCGACGGCGATCTCGACGTGCTGTGCGGAGACAACGACCACCACGACAAGCTCTACCTCAACGACGGCAGCGGCACCTTCCGCGATGCGAGCTGGCCGCGCATGCCGTCCACCTCCGACCGCAGCCGCGCGTTCGCCGTGGGCGACGTCGACGGGGACGGCGACGTCGACCTTGTGCGCGGCAGCGACTGGCTGCAGAGCACGCTGCTCGTCAATCACCACCGGCAGATCTGGTCGCCGCAGCTGGCCAAGATCGGCACCGCCTGGCCGTTGCAGGTGTTCGCCAAACCGAGCTACGCCACCGCGCTGCAGACGGCGGTGCCGCTCCTCGCCGCGGCGCCCGCGTCGATCGCCTTGCCCCCTTGGGGCACGCTCGGCCTCGATCCGAGCAGCCTCGTCGTCCTGCCGGCGGTACCGCTGTTGCCGCCGGCGGGCACGGTGACCGTGCCGCTGCCGATCCCGAACACGTCGGCACTGGTCGGTCTCGGCCTGTTCGCACAAGCCCTGGTGGTCCACGACGGCAGCGAGGCTCGCCTGACCAACGTGCTGGCCGAGCGCATCGTGCGTTGAGGGCCGTGCGAGGCGAAGACGCCAGCCTCCGTCTACCGCGCGTCGACTCGTCGGGACGCCGGGCAATGCAATGGCACCGGCCGTGCGATCGTGGTTGGATGCCGCTGTGAGCCCACCCAGCCCCGGCACGGTCGCGACCGCCCTCCTCGCCTTCCTCACGGTCGGCTGCAGCAACTTCCACGTGGTGGAGGCCGACCGCGTGTTTCGCGCGGCGCAGCCGCGGGCGGCAGACCTCCGCGAATGGGTGGACGAGCACGGCATCCGCACGGTGGTGCGGCTGCGGGGCGCCGAGCCGGATCCCGAGCTCGCCGACGTGATCGAACAGGCCGACCTGCAGGTCGTCGCCCTGCCATTGTCGGCACGCGTCTACCCGAGCGCAGCGCAGCTGGTGACGCTCTGGGACACGTTCGCCACGGCCGAGTATCCCCTGCTGATCCACTGCAAGGCGGGCGCCGACCGCACCGGCCTGGCGGCGGCCGTCTACGTGTTGCAGCGCACCGGCGATCTCGACCGAGCGCGTGGCGAGCTGGCACTGATCTACGGCCACACCGGCTGGGGCACGAGTCGGCTCGACCGCGTGTTCGAGATGTACGCCCGCTGGTACGGCCGCATGGACTTCCGCCGTTGGGCCAGCACGCTCTACCATCCACCGGCCGAGGTCACGGCCGGCGGTGGACGCGAAGAGTGAGAGACGGAGAGTGAAGGGCATGGCCGACTACATCCTGTTGATGCACGACGACGGCAAGCCCGTGGCCGGCGGCGAGGCAGACTGGGGCGCCTACCTCGCGCGCTTGCGCCGGCTCGGCGCCTTCGAGGGTGGCAGCTCGATCGGCGACGGCGTGTGCGTGTCGAAGGCCGCGATGGCCGAACGACAAGAGTCGTCGGCCATCGCTCCAGCCTTGCAGCGGATGGAGCCAGGCTCCACCGCTGAACGCCGGGAACGCGTCGGCATCACGCGCCACCTGACCGGCTACATCCGAGTGCGTGCCGCGAGCCTGGAAGAGGCGCGCGACCTGGTGCAAGGGAACCCGGTGTTCGAGGCCGGCGGCACGGTGGAGATCCGCGAGCTGCCGAAGGACTGAGCCCGCGCAGCCTGCCGGCGGCCGGCGGATCGGTCATCGTCTCCAGCGGCCGACACCTTCTCGCTCGGGGCTGGAGCGCGCACAATACCGACCCATGTGGACACGACGCTCCTTCTTCGCGCTGACGCTGGCAGGTGCTGGCGCAGCGGCGCTCAGCCGGCTGGGACGGCGTGGGCCGTTCGCGACGGGCGGCGACGACGTCGGCTACGGCCCCCTGCAAGACGACCCGGACAAGATCCTGCGCTTGCCGCGCGGCTTCTCCTACAAGGTGCTGTCGCGCACCGGCGACACGATGGCGGACGGCCTCCTCGTGCCGGGCGCGCCCGACGGTATGGCGGCCTTCGCCGGCGAGAACGGGCGGACGGTGCTGGTGCGCAACCACGAACTGACCGTGATCGTGCAGGGCGCGTTCGGCAGCAAGAACGAGAGACTCACGCCCGAACTGCGCGCGCGCCTGTACGACGCCGGGCACGGCGCCGTGCCCGCACTCGGCGGCACCACCACCCTGGTGGTCGACACCAAGACGCTGACCGTCGAGCGCCAACACCTGAGCCTCGCCGGCACCGTCCGCAACTGCGCCGGTGGCGCCACCCCGTGGGGCTCGTGGCTGTCGTGCGAGGAGAGCGACGTGCGGGCAGGCGGCACGTTCGAGCGGGACCACGGCTTCTGCTTCGAAGTGCCGGCGAACGCGACCGGGCTCGTCGAACCGGTGCCGTTGGTGGCCATGGGCCGGTTCTACCACGAGGCTGCAGCGGTCGATCCGGCGACCGGAGCCGTCTACCTGACGGAGGACCGCGCCGACGGCCTGCTCTATCGATTCCTGCCGAACCAAGCGGGCGTGCTCTCGGCCGGCGGCCGCTTGCAGGCGCTGGTGCTGCGCGAGCGCAAGGCCGCCAATACTTCGAACCACGCCGAACAGGGCCGCATCGCACCGGGCCAGCGCCTGCCCATCACCTGGGTGGACATCGAGAATCCCGAGTCTCCGAACGACGACCTGCGCAAGCAGGGGTTCGGCAAGGGAGCCGCTCGCTTCGCACGCGGCGAGGGCATGCACGCGCACGACGGCTGTGTCTGGTTCACGTGCACGATCGGCGGCCCGGCCAAAGTGGGTCAGATCTTCTGCCTGCGTCCGGATCCGGATGAGGACCTGGGCAAGGCCGACGCGCCCTCGGCCTCCACGCTCGAAATCTTCTACGAGTCGCCCGGCAAGGACCTGCTCGAGAACTGCGACAACCTCACCCTGACGCCGTGGGGTGATCTCCTCGTGTGCGAGGACGGCGACAAGCCGGAGTTCCTGGTCGGCATCACGCCCGAAGGCCAGGCCTACAAGTTCGCCGAGAACGTCGCCAGCGGCGAAGAGATGACCGGCGCCACGTTCTCGCCTGACGCTTCGACCCTGTTCGTCAACATCCAGCAACCGGGAATGACGTTGGCGATCACCGGTCCCTGGCGCAAGCCGGGGTAGGAACGGTACGCGCGGCAGGAAGGGTCATCGCCGAGGCATGGCGGCTGCGCTACCGAGCGCCAGGAGGTCATCGCCGTCGTACGACAAGCGCCCGCGCGCGCACCCTAGGGAAGCCGCATGATGGTCGCGAGCGTGTCGTCGCTCGGCCACGGCCCCTCGGCACACCCACACGTCAACGGCGATTGCCACAACGCGTGTGTCAGTTCCGGAACCGGCAACCCGATCGCCTCGCGCACACGCACGACGGCCAGCACCTCGGCCGGAAACGCGTAGACCACGACGTCCTCGAACTCCGCCAGGTCGCCCTTGCGCTTGGTCTTGCTGCGCTCCCGGTGGCGGTCGAGCGCGCGGTTCAACGCCGCTTCGAGTGCGCCAACGTCGCGCCAGGATTCGATCACGGCGGCGTAGTCCCCGAGCAGGTCGGCCCCCACCCGAGGGGCGTCGCCAGCGCGCAGGTCGGCGATCGCCTGCATGAACCGCGGGTATTCGCCCGCGTGTTGCCAGAAGCGCTCGCTCATGCCGCCGCGGAACAAGTCGAGCCAAGGTCCAGCCTCGGGGTCGGCGAGGGCCAAGCAGACGGCCGTCGTGTGCGCCGCGGTGAGCGGAGTGAACGGGGACCATCCTGGGTCGGGGATGTTCCGCCAATGCCGACTGCGCAACAGCAAGGCCTCGCTCCTGTATCGGCTGCCCAAGCGCATCTGTTGCCAGCCGGCCACCTCCCCTCGCAGAACAGCTGCCTGTCCAACGACCAGGTGGTAGGTGCCCATCTGCTCGACGATCGACGACGCCGAGCCGGCCATACGCGTATTGCAGTGGCGACGCAGAGCGTCGCGGTTCTCGTCCAGGAGAAGCATCTTGTTGGTCGGATCCGCGGCCCACTCCTGCACGAACTCCCGCATCTTGCGAACCGTCGTCATGGTCATGCTCCGGGATGTTCGTTCGGGGTTGCGGCGCTTCGAGCGATCGCCGACAGACGACCGGCCGAGGCCGGCCCCCTCGCACCCGTCGGCGAGGGCCAGCCCGAGGCCGACCGAGTTCGTCGCTTTGAGAGTCGCCGAGAATACCGACCTGGGGCGGAGCGCCGGCGACCATCTCCACCCCACGCACGCGTGATCCTGACGGGCTCTCTCGATCAGGTTAGACTCCGCTGACGGAGCGCTGCTGCGTGACGTCTTTCGCAGAGTCGAGGAGATCGAAGATGAACTCGTTCGGAACGACCCTGGGCCGGCATTACCCCGCCTCGGATTCGCACTCTGGTTGCACGAACTCGCCCCCGAAGGTGCCTTCCGGCCGCAGCACGGCCCGGCTGAGGCGGTCAGCACTGTGCGTCCTGCTTCTCGCGAGTTGCGGCTCGGACAACCTCGACATCCGCAACGACCTGCGCGCGATCCAGAACGACCTCCACAATCTGCACGCGCGGATCCAGCCGCCGGGCGCTCCGGTGCTGGTCGTGTACCGAGAAGGCAGCCCCAACGTGTCGCTGGTCCAGCTCAAGGGCAGCCAAGCGGTCGAGCTGTTCGTCCACCGCGGCGGCTGGTGGTTGACCGACTCGACGTGGAAGTGGACGGGAGCCTCGGGAGCGAAGGTCGAGCTCGTGCCCGACGCCAACGGCAAGACCGACGGCCGCCGCGTCAGGATCAGCGCGCTCGACCCATCCGCCTCGATCGGCTTCGCCGAGAACCTGTTCGTCACCGAGCACGACCCACAGGGCCAGGCGGTGAAGATCCCTGGCTCGACCGATCCGCTGCGCGCCGAGATCATGGTGCAGTGGAACCCTTGAACTGACGGCAGCCTGGCGGCGACCTCCGACAGACAGCGGACCTGCCGGTCGGATCTCGGCCCCACCACCCCGACCCCCGGAATCGCGATCGGCACGATCCCGCGTGCCCGCCGCGCCGGCCTCAGTACGGCGAATCCAGCATCTCCCACACCATCTGCTCGACGTCCGGCTTCACCTTGCCGGTGAGTCGCTCCACCGGTTGGCCGTCCTCGAGCACGTGCTCGACGATGTCGGGCAGGTCTTCCTTGGTGACACGGCTGTAGAAGACCCGGTCCGGGAAGACGGTGACGTTGATGCCGCACTCGCAGCCACCGAAGCACGGATAGCGGCGCAAGCGCACCTTCTCTTCGTGAGGATCGCGGGCATCCAGGACCTCCTTGAGGTTGTCGTGGATGTCCCCCGAGCCGCGCTCGGTGCAGTCGCCACCTTCACAGACGTAGATCAAACGCGTCATCTTGGTCGATTGCGGGAGGTTGTCGCGGCGCCGCGGCCGCTGCGGCTCGGTATCGCCGTCGCGATCAGCCGAGCGATCGCGCGCGGTGGGCTCAGAGAGTGAGAAACAATCGGCTTCTCACTCTCTGCGTGGCCGCGGATGCGGCCACCGGGGGCAATCTGAGAGCCCGTATCATGATTTCTTCTCGGGCTCTCAGTGGAACTTGACGTACTCGAAGTCGATCGCCTGGTTGTTGACGCCCATCGCGGGCGGCGCGATCCAGTTGGCGAACTTGCCGGGCTCGGTCACCTGCACCATGCACGACTTGACGTAGTCGCGGTCGGCCTGGGTGGGCAGCCAATCGACGCTGTGCTTGGTCCAGTCCGCCTCGGAGATCAGCTGGCCCTGCGGCGTGAACTTGTAGTTGGCGTAGACGCCCTGGTAGCGATGGAAGCGCTTGTCGGGCAGCTGGAACTGGAAGTCGGCGCCGATCGCTTGCAGATCGCGGTTCCAGCGGTCGACGATGCGCTTGCAGTCGGCGACGTAGGCGTCGAGCAGCAGCGCGTTCATGGCCCGACGCAGCGGCACGTCCTGTTTGATCAGGTTGCCCGAGTCGTCCGGCACTTCGATCGAGTAGTTCTGGCCGAGCGCCTTCGGATCCTTGTAGATCCCGTCGCCTTCGCGGTAGCGACCCTTGAGGCCGGAGCCGAACGATTCGGCGGCGTTGGTCGAGTCCTCACCACCGAACAGGTCCATCGAGGCCGACGCCCAGAAGTTGACGTACTTCTGCAGGATGTCGAACGGAATGGCGCCGACCTTGCGCGGGTCCTGGCCCTCCTTGAGGAGCTGCGCCGTGCGGTGGGCGATGCGGCCGATGCCGTTCTCGCCCGTCTGCATGTGGTAAGCCTCCTCGGTCAGCATGAACTGCGTCGAGCGCGCGAGCGGGTCGAAGCTGCTCTCGGCGAGAGCTGCCAGCTGGTACTTGCCGTCGCGGTCGGTGAACGTGGTGAACGCGAAGAAGTCGACCCAGGTGTCGATGGGGTTGTTGAACGCCTGCAGGATGCGCGGCTTGTCGGGGTTGCCGCTGCGCCGCTGCAGCATCTCGTCGGCCTCGTCGCGGCCATCGGCGCCGAAATAGCTGTGCAGCAGGTAGACCATCGCCCAGAGGTGGCGCCCCTCCTCCACGTTCACCTGGAACAGGCTGCGCAGGTCGTACAGCGACGGGCAGGTGTGCCCGAGCATGCGCTGTTGCTCGACCGACGCCGGCTCGGTGTCGCCTTGGGTGACGATGAGCCGGCGCAGGCGGTTGCGGAACTCGCCGGGCACTTCGCTCCACACCGGCGCGCCGATGCTGTCGCCGAAGTGGATCTTGCGGTCGGCGACCGGCTCGGCCAGGAAGATGCCCCAGCGGTAGTCCGGCATCTTCACGTAGTCGAAGTGGGCCCAACCACCCTTGCCGACGCCGACCGCGGTGCGCAGGTAGATCTGGTCCTTGTTGAAGTCGGTGGGCCCCATCTGCGCCCACCAGTCGAGGAAGTTGGGCTGCCACTTCTCGAGAGCGCGCAGCAGGCGCTTGTCGTCCTTGAGACCGACGTTGTTGGGGATCTTGGCGTCGAGATCGACCGTGCTCATGTGCGACTCCAATCGAAGCGGGCGGGTTCGGGTTGGCCGTAGCGCGTCAGCGCCCCTTCGGGACCGACGGCGTTGGGCCGGATGAAGATCCAGTTCTGCCAGGCGCTGAGGCGACCGAAGATCTTCGAGTCGCAGGTCTCGGCGCCGCCGAAGCGCAGACTCGCCTCCATGCCGGTGAGCGCGTCGGGCGACAGGGACAAGCGTTCTTCGATGGCGAGGCGCACCTCGTCGTCCCAGTCGATGGCGTCGGCCAGCACGGTGACGAGGCCCTCGTCGTTGGCCGCGGCCGCATCGAGACGCGGCATCTCCTTGGCCAGCTTGTCGGCCTGCGCCGGCGTGCGCAGGAAGCGGCTCTGCAGCCGGGTGAGGCCGTGCGACATCGGCAGCGCGCCGCCGGACATGGGCCCGACCGCCAGCTCGACCGGCTGGTCGGGATCGTCGAGCGCGTAGATGCGGTCGCCGGCCAACGCCAGTTCGAGCAGCGAGCCGGCGAAGCAGCTGCCTTGCTCGGCCAGCGCGAAGAAGCTCTTGGCCGTGAGTTCGTAGCGCCGCAGCACGCGCGCCATGAGCGCGATGACCTCGCGCACGAGCCAGTGATCCTGGTGCGCCACCAAGTTCTTCTCGACCGCCAGCACGGCGTCGATGTCGCCCCGCGTGTGCAGCAGGACCAGACCGATCTTGCTGTGTTCGAAACGCAGGTGCAGCAGTGCGTCGTCGAGCTCCCGAAACGCCTTGACCGCCCAGGCCTGGTCGCCGACCGACGCGTACTGCGCGGGCGTCGTCGGCTGCGGCGTGCTGGGCGCGGTCACCGTCAGGCGCGCCAGACGCTGCTCGGGATCGACCTCGAGCCGCACGAACTCGTAGGCGTAGGTGTTGCCGTCGACCTGCGGCTCGATCGGGCGCAGCTGGATACCGGGTCCAGCCTTGTCCGGCGCCGCCTTGGCCAGAGCCAGGGCGCGCTCCTGCACCTTCTCGGCAAAGCGACTCTTCGGGAAGTAGTCGTCGATGAGGCTCCAGGCCTTGGCGCGCTTGCCCTTCACGCCCTCGGCCAGGGTCGAGAACATGTCGGCCTGGTCGCGGCGGATCTTGCGCTTGTCGACCAGCCGAGTCAGACCACCGGTGCCAGGCAGCACCCCCAGCAGCGGCACTTCGGGCAGCGACACCACCGAGTTGCCGTCGTCGACCAGGTAGATCTCGTCGCAGGAAATCGCCAGCTCGTAGCCACCGCCGGCCGACGTGCCGTTGAGCGCGGCGATCGTCTTGATCCCCGAAGTGCGGCTCGCATCCTCGAGCGACAGGCGCGTCTCGTTGGTGAACTTGCAGAAGTTGACCTTGAAGGCGTGGGGCGACGTCGCCAGCATCGGAATGTTGGCGCCGGCGCAGAACACGCGGTCGCGCCCGCTGGTGACGACGAGCACCTTGGTCTCGGGGTGTTCGAAGCGGACGCGCTGCACGGCGTCCTGCAGCTCGATGTCGACGCCCAGGTCGTAGCTGTTGAGCTTGAGCTCGTACTTGCCGGGCGCGAACGGATGGTCGGGATCGACCACCATCTCGAGGCGCGCGACGGGGCCGTCGAAGGTCAGCCGCCAGTGGTGGTAGCGGTCGGGGTGTGCGTTGAAGTCGATCATCGGCGAGCAGGAGCAGGAGCGACGCATGCCCCCGCGTTCGAGAGCGAGCTTGTAAGGGCAGCCGTTGCCCCGTGCAAGCAGGTTACTGCAGGTTGCTCGACGTTGACCCCACGGCTTTCGGCACTAAACTGCATTCTCGTGACCCATCCGCTCCTGACCGCCCTGGCCGACACGGTGCGCAGCCTGCGCCACGCGCACGGATGGACCCGCGCCGCGCTCAGCGGCAAGACGGGGATCTCGCAACGCTTCCTCGCCGACATCGAGACCGGCAAGGCGAACCCTTCGCTGCTGCGCCTGGTCGAGCTGGCCGACGCGCTGGGCACCAGTGTCGACGGTCTTCTGTGGCGAGCGGCACGACCGCTGGACAAGAGCCACGTGAAGCGAGTCGTGGCCCTGCTCGGCCTGCGCGGCGCTGGCAAGAGCACCATCGGCGCCGCGCTCGCCGAGCGGCTGGCGTTGCCGTTGGTCGAACTCGACGCCAAGGTCGAGGAACGCGCCGGCCAGGCGCTGCCGGATCTGTTCCAGGTGCATGGCGAGGCCCTCTACCGCCGCTTGGAGAGCGAGGCGCTGCGCGACTTGTTGGCGACTCCGGCGGCGTGCGTGCTGGCCACCGGCGGCGGCCTGGTCACCGCGTCGGACACGTTCGCGTTCCTGCGTCAGCACGCCTTCACGGTGTGGCTGCGCGCGCAGCCCCAAGAGCACTGGACGCGGGTCGTGGCGCAGGGCGACACCCGCCCGATGGCCGACGACGATCGTGCCTTCCACAACCTGTGCGCCATCCTGGCCGAGCGCGAGCCTCTCTACGGGCAAGCCGACGTGATCGTCGACACCACCGGTCGCCCCATCGCGGCGGTCGTCGAGGAGCTGGCCCTCCACTTCGGCTTCCTCGCCGGCAACACCTGAGGCCACGCCGGCGCCCGCCGCCACGTCCATGTCCGCGACCGCCGACCAGGATCCGAACCCCTCGCGCAAGCAGCTCGGGAAGGAGTCGTTTCGCCGCCTGCGCGCGTTGACTTGCGCCGAGCTGTGGCAGGTGGAAGTGCCGCGCTTCGAGGCTGCGACCGGCACCGAGCGCTTGGCCCGGGTCGGCGTGGTGCGTGCCGTGGGCGCGGTGTTCGCCCGCACTGGCGACCACGCGCAGACGGCGACGGCGCGCGCCTGGCTGCGGCGACTGCTGAGCGACCCCGAAGAGAAGGTGCGCCGCTACGCCGCGGCGGCGCTGCCGGGTCTGGGCAGCGACGCGACCGACGAAGCCGCCTTGCTGGCGCGACTCGCCGTGGCCGCGAGCACCAGCGAGCGCAAGGTGCTGGTCGACGCGCTGGCCAAGATCGGCGGACCGGCGACCCGCGAGCGACTCATCGGTAGCAACCGGCCCGAGGAGCGCGTTGCGGTGCGGAAGGTCGACGCGCGCCTCGCCCGAGACGATGACCCCGGCTCCATCGACCCGAGCGCCATGGTCGAGGGCGACGACCTGCGCCTCCACCTGCGCGGGCGGCGGGGCTACGAGCGGATCCTCGCCGAGGAAGTCGAGCAGCGGTTCGGTGGGGGCGGCCAGATGCGGATCGAGGCGATCGAACCCGGGCTCGTCGCCCTGACCCCGCGCCGACCGTTCGCGCTCGCCGAAATCTACCGCCTGCGCTGCTTCGACACCGTCGGCTTCGCCCTCGGAGCGGTAGCCCCGGACGCCGGGGAGACCGAGGCGCTGGCTCGCCTCCTCACCGGACCCCGGGCGCGACAGCTCGTCGCGGCGTTCACCCGCGGCACACCGCGCTACCGCATCGAGTTCGCGGCACGCGGGCACCAGCGCGCCGCGGTGCGCCGCCTCGCCGACCGCGCCCACGCGATCTGCCCCACCCTGCACAACGACGCGCGACAGGCACGCTGGACCGCCGCCGTCCACGACGCCGCCGGTCGGGTCGGCCTCGAACTCGTGCCGCACGTCGCGCCCGATCCGCGCTTGGCCTACCGCGTCGGCGACATCCCGGCCGCGTCGCACCCGCGCCTGGCGGCCGGCATGGCGCGCTTCGCCGGCCACGCGACGGAAGAGGTGGTTTGGGACCCGTTCTGCGGCTCGGGCATGGAGCTTGTCGAGCGCGTCCTGCTGGGCGGTGTGCGCGCTGTGCACGGCTGCGACGTCGACGCACGCGCGCTCGACGTGGCGCGAGCGAACTTCGCCGCCGCGCGCCGTCACGGCGCGCCGGCCGCTGTGGTCGCCGACTTCGTCCAGCTCGACTTCCGCGCCTACGCCCGCCGCTACCTGCGGCCCGGGTCCGTCAGCCTGATCCTCACCAATCCGCCGATGGGACGACGGGTGCACACACCCGACGTGCGCCGCCTGATCGACGATCTGCTGACGGTCGCCAGCGAGGTGCTGCGCCCGGGCGGACGACTGGTCCTGCCCAACCCTCTGGCACCCCCGCGCGCGCCGCGCGGCTTGCGCCTGCGCGCCAGCCAAGTCGTCGACTTCGGCGGCTTCGACTGCCGGCTCGAACTCTACGAGCAAGGTCGGTAATCGAACCCGTACGATCGGTGTCAGACTCCACTCTGTTGGTTCAGCACGGTAGGTGCTGCAATTCGCAACAGCGGCGCGGGTCCGGGCGGCACGAGGTCAAGCGAGCACCATGCCCGGCTCGAAAAACCACTGGCGGAACGCATAGTGCCGTTGCCGCAAGTCCCGTTCGCGCGACGGGCAGCTCGAAGCCCACCCATGTGCGGAATCATCGCCGTCCTCCTTCGCCCCAGCGGCAAGCGTCCCCCAGCGGCCGACGACCTTCGCCGCCTCCTGCGCGGCGCCCTCGACGCCTTGCCGGCCGGCGACCTGGACCCGGCCCGAGCGGCCGATCTGCGCGCCGGGCTGGCCACGGCCGCCGATCGGATGCGCGACCTCGACACCGCTCTGCTCGGTGAGCGCGGCGTGCTGGCCTTGCGGCAGGACGGCGGCGAACTGGCAGCCGAGATCGACAGCGCAGCCGAATCGCTGCAGCGACGCCTCGACGCGCTGGAGAACGCGCTCGACGCCGGCGGTGCCGCCATCGCGACGACCCACCTGGAGGAGCTGAACGCCACGCTGGTGCGACTCAAGGACGCCACGTGGTCGGTGGCGCGAGACCGCCTGCGCACCTACCGCGCCGTCGTCGACCTCGCCGGCCCCGAGGGCAGCAGCGCGGCGCTGCGCGGCTACCTCGCCCTGCAGACGGCGCTGTCGGCGCTCGACCGCCTGGAGGTGCGCGGCCGCGACTCGGCCGGCCTGCACGTGTACGTGTGCGACCACGGGCTCGACCTCGAGAAGCCGGCGCTGCGCAGCGAACTGCTGGCGCGCGGCGGTGATCCACTGTTCGGCACCGGCTCGGTGCGCGTCACCGCCGAAGGCCACCTGAGCTTCGTGTACAAGGCGGCCGCCGAGATCGGCGAACTCGGCGACAACACCCGGACCTTGCGCGACGCCATCCGTGCCGACCCGCTGCTGCGGCGCGCACTGCACGCCGAAGGTGCCCGAGCGACCGTGCTCGGACACACGCGCTGGGCCAGCGTCGGCATCGTCAGCCAGGCGAACGCCCACCCGCTCAACCAAGAAGAGCTCGGTGGCGACGATGGCCCCTACGTGGTCGCAGCGCTCAACGGCGATGTCGACAACTACGCCGACCTCAAGGCGAGCGCCGGGCTCCGCATCGCGCCGGAGATCACTACCGACGCCAAGGTCATCCCGGTGCTGATCGCGCGTCGCCTGCGCGAGAGCGTGCCGCCGCGCGACGCCTTCCGCACCACGGTGGCGAGCTTCGAGGGCTCGGTGGCAATCGCCGCCGCTCCGGCCCAGGCGCCCGACACGCTCCTGCTGGCGCTGCGCGGCAGCGGTCAGGCGCTGTACGTCGGCCTGGCCGAGGACACCTTCGTGGTGGCCAGCGAGCCGTACGGCGTGGTCGAGGACTGCCTGCGCTACGTGCGCATGGACGGCGAAACGCCGGGCAACCCGGCCAACCCCGACGCCAGCCGCGGCCAGATCCTGGTGCTGCGCCGCGACCTGGCTGGCGAACTCGGCGGCATCGAGCGCAGCGCCTACGACGGCACGCCGCTGCCGCTCGAAGCGCGCGACGAACTGCGCGCCAAGATCACGACCCGCGACATCGACCGCGGCAGCTTCCCGCACTTCCTGCTGAAGGAGATCACCGAGTCGCCGCGCTCGCTGCACAAGACGTTGCGCGGGCGCACCGTGGAGTCAGGCGGCAAGCTGCGCGTGCAACTCGGCGAGGAGTCGCTGCCGCAGGCGGTGCGCGAACGCCTGCGCCGCCGCGAGATCCAGCGCATCTACCTGATCGGCCAGGGCACGGCCGCGGTCGCCGGCCAGGGCGCGGCTGCCGCATTCGAAGGCTGCTTGCGCCGCAGCAACATCCACGTGCGCGCCCTGCCGGCCACCGAGCTGTCGGGCTTCGCCATGCGCGAGGACATGCGCGACACGCTGATCGTCGCCATCAGTCAGTCGGGCACCACCACCGACACGAACCGCACCGTCGACCTGGTGCGCCAGCGCGGAGCAGCGGTGCTCTCGATCGTCAACCGGCGTGGCAGCGACCTGTGCGACAAGTCGGACGGCGTGCTGTTCACCTCGGATGGGCGCGACGTCGAGATGAGCGTCGCCTCGACCAAGGCCTTCTACGCGCAGATCGCCGCCGGCTTCTTGCTGGCGTTCGCGGTGGCGCGCGAGCTCGGCTTCGCCGACGACGCCGCGGAGCACGACGTGCTGCACGGCCTGCGCGAGCTGCCGGCGGCGATGCGCCAGGTGCTCGAGCGCGCCCCGCAGATCGCGCAGGTGGCGCGCCGGCACATGACCAAGCGCCGCTACTGGGCGCTGGTCGGCAACGGCGCCAACCGCGTCGCGGCGCAAGAGATCCGCATCAAGCTCAGCGAGCTGTGCTACAAGGCGATCCCCTGCGACGCCACCGAGGACAAGAAGCACATCGATCTGTCGTCGGAGCCGTTGGTGCTGGTGTGCGCCGCCGGCCTCACCGGCTCGACCGCCGACGACGTGGGCAAGGAAGTGGCGATCTACAAGGCGCACAAGGGCCTGCCCCTGGTGATCGCGACGGACGGCGAGGATCGCTACCGCGCCGCCGCCGACGTGATCCACGTGCCGCCGGTGCACCCGCGCCTCGCCTTCGTGCTCACCACCGTCGCCGGCCACCTGCTGGGCTACCACGCGGCACTGGCGATCGACGCCACGGCACGGCCGCTGCGCCAGGCGCGCGCAGCCATCGAGGGCCTCGTGTCGGGCCTCCTGCCACACGACCACCGTGGCAGCGACCAGCTGCTGGCCGAGTTGGCGCCGGCGCTGCGACCGCACGCGCAGCGTTTCTTCCAGATGCTGGTCGCCCGCGAGTACGACGGCACGGTCGAGGCCAGCACGGCCACGCGCCTGACGTCGCTACTGCGCTTCGCGCTCGGCGACCTGCCGCTCGAAGCCTACGAGTCTGCGCACGGTGCGACGGGCACCCCGGCGGTGGTGATCGAGGAGCTGACGCTGGCGCTTACCCGTGCCATCGAGGAGCTGACCCGGCCGGTCGACGCCATCAAGCACCAGGCCAAGACGGTGACCGTCGGCATCTCTCGCTCCGACGAGGCACTGTTGACCGTGCCGACCGTGCAGGAGCTGCTGGCCGCCGGCGCGCCCCGCGACCACGTGCGCTACGCCGACCTGCGCACGCTGGCGGCGCTGGCCCCGGCCGTGCGCAAGGTCCTCGGCTTCACCCGCTACCGCATCGACGGCGACGCCGACGGCGACGCCGCGACGGTGCAGGTCATCGGCCGCGGCGGCGTGGCGCGCGAGCTGCGTTCGCGCACGGAACGCGAGCCGCTCCTGCGCGGCACGAAGCACGCCGTGGCGCGCAAGCGCCGCTTGCTGGTGGCACGCGGCGCCAGCGACGGCCGCACCGTGATCCTGGTGCCTGAGGTGCACGGCGGCAAGACGGTGGGCATCACCCTGCTGCATGTCGCCTTCCAGCACCAGGTCCCGGCCGACGCGATGCACAGCGTGTTGCACGGCTACCACGATCGCCTTGCGGAGCTACGTGACGCAGTGACCGAGACCGAGCCGAGCTTCGACGAGGCGCGCCTGGGGACACTGGCGGTCGCCGATCTGCTGTGCGAGTCGCCGCGCGCGCTGGCCAAGCAGTGGCGGGCGGGGTAGCGCGCCGCGGATCAGGGGGGCCGTCGCCAAGGCCTGTGGGCGCCGCGAGCGCTGCCGGGCCGAACGGGTGCCCAACCGACGGGAGGATCGCAAGACCGCCCGATCGGGACGCCACCTCCAGCGCACAGCGACCGCTGCAAGCGTGCGCCGCCGGTGCCCGATTGACACCTTTCCAGGACAGACAGAGACTGCAGCGATGACGTCCGGAGACGAGTCGACGGCCCCGTCTTCCGGCGCCGCCCCCGACGCAGCAGAGATCGACGCCTTGCTGGAGCAACACCTCTCCGGGTTGCACGCCTTCGTGCGGCTGCGAGCAGGCAAGGCCATCCGAGCGCAGGAGTCGCTCTCCGACATCGTGCAGTCGGTGTGTCGCGACGCCATCGCGGAGCGCGGCCGCTTCCACTACGCCGGAGATGCGAAGTTCAAGGGTTGGCTCTACACGCTGGCGCTACGCAAGCTGATCGAACGCGCTCGCTATTGGCGCCGCGACAAGCGCGACATCCGGCGGGTGGCATCACCGCAACGCGACGCGAGCGGCGACGTGCCGGATCCTGTGCTCCAGGCATATGCGTCGGTGGCCACGCCAAGCCGCGTCCTCGACGCCAAGCAGCAGGTGCAAGTCCTCGAGGCGGCGTTCGACACCCTTTCCGACGAACAGCGAGAAGTGCTGTCGCTGGCGCGCATCGCCGGCCTGACGTTCGCCGAGATCGCGACGCAGACCGGCCGCAGTGAGGACGCCTGTCGTCAGCTCGCGCATCGGGCGAAGATCCGCTTGTCGATGGCCCTGGAACGCGCGGGCTACTAGGGAACGGGTCAGGCGAGGGGCCCGGGCCCGGCGGCCCTTGGAGCAGACGCCCGCTGACGCGAGCGCGGCTCGAGGCCAGCCACCGGAGTCGCGATGCGTTCCGTGCGCCGGGGCGTGGACGCCATTGACCCGGGAACGACGGGGTCCACCCATGCGCCCCCCCCTGCGCGCGGGAGGATCCGCGCGGCCTACGACGGCACCGCCCGCCGCGGCCTGTTGGCTCTCCACGCCAACCGATCCTGCGATCTGCCGCGCGGCGGGGGACGAACGGCGAGAGCCCGCCAGGTCTCGAAAAACCCGACTCGGTCTGTCACGCGGCGGCGAGGGCGACTCTCGACAGGGTGTCCGAGCAAGACTCGGTCATCCGAAACCCAATGACACTCCTAACGAGAACCACCATGAACCCGCTCGCCAAACTCGTGATCGCCGCCGCGACCTCCTCGCTCGTCGCCGCCGCGCCTGCCCAGAGCCGCACCCTCATCCTCTTGCAGGAGAACAGCGGCCGGTCGTCGCTCACCGAGTGGATGGAGCCCCAGTTGCGGACCGCCGCCGAGGCCATCGTCGATCAGTTCGTCGAGACCGGCGAAGCGGCCAAGTTCGCCCAGCTCGCGCAGGGCTCCTACCAGCGCTTCATCAACCTGTCCGATGGCCTCTGCACCCGCGACAACCTCCTGAACAACCTGATCCAGGAGAGCCTGGCTGGTCGCGTCGTCGACCTCTGCGTGCTCGGCCACGGCGCCGAGAACCTCTTGGTTCTCCACCAGCGCCCCAACCTGACGGGCTCGACCATCGAGGTCATCGGTGGCACCTTCTCCCGGGTGATCGTGCATCCCGGCACGATCCGCAGCATGTTGACCGACGCTCGCGCGCGTCACGGCAGCGGCTTCCAGTTCAACCTGCGCTTGGTCTACATGTGCAACTGCTACGGCAGCACGCTGAACGACGATTGGCTGGCGATCGGTGCCAAGGTCTCGATCGGATCCGACAAGAACAACTACATGCCCGAGCCGATGCTGAGCGACTTCTGGCGGCGCTTCGTCAAGGACGACCATCGTGCCGGACAAGCCGCCGCGCTGTCCTACTCGACGAGTCGACCGTTCTGGGAGCTGCTCGTGGGAACCCAGAAGGTGCAGGACTCGCAGCACGTCGTCTCCGGTGAGTCGAACCTGATCTTCCGGGACCAGTGCCAGCTGGCGGTCGGGCAGGAGCGCACGTTCTTCGTCCCCGCCAACCAGATCCACAGCCTGCCGCAGGTCTACCTCGTCCATGGCAAGGTCTACCGCTTCACGGCGAGCGGTTCGTGGCGCAACGGCATGCAGTGGTACTCACCGCCGGCCACCGGGGCCAACGGCTACACCCCTGGGTTGACCGACTTCGCGCGCCGCGTCCCGGCGAACATGATGTGCCTCATCGGTGAGCGCCACGCTCGCTTCCAGAGCCCCGCCTCGCACGTCAATGGGAGCGAGTTCCAGATCGGCGTCTCCGCGACCATCACGGCGAACGGCCACGGCTTCCTCAGCCTCTACGCGAACGACGCGTTCGTCGGATACTCCGACAACGTCGGCGGGATGACGGTCACCGTCAAGCGCATGTCCTGACGGCGGCGCGCCACGCTCGCGGCCGCCGGTCGTTCTAGCGTCCAGCGGTGGAGCCCGGCTCCGTCCGATGCAAGGCTGGAGCGATGGGCGACGACTCCGGTCGACCGCCCATCGCCGAGTTGGTCTAGAACACCCACAGCTGGCCGGCGCCGTTGCCGTTGACGCGGCCGACCACGTAGATGTTGTTGGTGTTCGGGTTCACCGTGATGTCGTGCGTGTCGAGGGGCACCGTGATCACGCCGAGCGGTGTGATGACCGGACCCGGCAGCACCTGCAGGAACATCCACCAGTAGACGGTGACGCTGCCGACGGTGACCGAGCCGTAGGCGATGGCCACTGTCGGGGCGATGAAAGCCGCGCCCCAGCAACGGATCGTCGGGCTCGCCGGCAGGATGGGGTAGATCACCGGCGAGTTCGGGAACGTGCAGTCGTGCAGTTGCAGCCCGTCGTTCCAACGCGAGGCCAGGACGTAGGGCAGGATCGGCTGCTTGCGCAGCTGACAATGGCCGCCGGCCGGCTCCTGGTTGACGAGGGTGTTGTTCATCGTCATCACCGGCAGGAACGGGTTGCCGATGTCGAACCCACGGTGCAAGCGCGTGGCGGTCGCGTTGGGCGGCGTCCCCATCTGGTAGAGGATGTCACCGACGATCTCCATGCCGTTGCCGTCCTGGTTGGCGGCGTAGTCGTTCCACACCGACGCCATGCCGGTGCCGGTGCCGTTGACCTGGAACACGTTCAGACCGCTGTTGGTCTCGTTGTAGAAGAGAGCGCCGCCGCTGGTGAGCGGCCGGTAGCGCAAGCCACGGAAGTGGTAGATCGTCGGCACCTGGGCCACCGAGACCGGCGCCAGGGGGTTGCTCACGTCGATCATGTTCAGACCCCCGCCTCGGTGCCCGGTGAACAGCCGGCCACCGAACTGCGGCGTGTACTCCGCCTCGAACCACTGGTCGCCGAAGGGTGGGTTGTAGCTCGTGGCCAGGGTCGGGTTGAACTGGTTGGTCACGTTGACGACGTGCAACCAACCATCGACCTGGTTGGAAATCGCGACGTGCGATCCGTTGCCGATGACGACGACACTGCGCGGGTCGTCACCGATGCCCGCGGGCAGGGTGAGGATCGTCTGGGCGCTGGCGACCGCGCAGAGGAAGGAAAGGAGCGGGATGTGACGGAAGGTGTTGGGGAGCATGTTCGAGCTCACTGGTTGGTTCTCGTGCCCATCTAGTGACCCGGACGGCCGCGCCGTGGACATCCGGCCGCGGAATTCGCGCGCGCCTACGTCCTGCGGCCGTGTCCTCGGCCCCCCTACCGCCAAGCTGACCTCCGCCCCCCCCCCGCGCCCGCGGCGCCCACACCAGATTACTACAGCCGCTCGCGCAACGCACTCAGCTGGCCGTCGAGGGCAGCGATCTCCTTCCTCTTGGCAGCGATGTGCGCACGCAGGCCGCGGTTCTCCGACAGATAGCGCTTCTTGTCGGCCTCGAGATCCGATGGATCCGGCCTCCGGTGGCGACGTTTCAGCGAAGCGATCTGCTCTTCCTTCGTCTTGATCCGTCTCTCGTTGGCCTCGATGAGCTTGCTCCAGGTCGCGATCGCGCCCAGGGCGTCGCCTCGCTTCTTCTCGAGCCGCTTGATCTCCGCCGCGACTTGACGGCGCTCTGCCTTGTCGTTCTGCGCCGAGGCCTCTGCTGCCGGGTCCTTCCGCACCGAACTCTCGTCCGCGACGTTCACCGGCGCTTCGACTTCCCCTGGGCAGACGCGCTTCCAGCGCACGGTCTGGAGGGAAGCTCCGGCGGCCTCGAGCAAGGGGACCGCATCGTCACTGTCGGAGCCTTGTTCGGTGCCTCGCCCCTTGAAGCCCGCCTGCAGATCCAAGACCGGATCGCCGTTCGGATCCAGGATCACGGCAACGAAGGCGTGGAACCAGCCGTTGTCGTCCACCTGCAGCTCGAGACGAACCATGCGGCGCGCGAAAGGAACCAGCAAGGTCACGGGTCGCTTCTCCGCCAACCTGCCCCGCACCTCGAGTCGGTAGGCCGCGGGAAGCTCGACCGCGAGCCGCGCGACACCTCGTTCGGCAACGACAGGTCGATCGACGGTGTCCACGTCCCCTTCCGCCCTCTCGCTCGCAGCGGCGGTCGTGGCGACGGCGGTCCACCCGTTCAAGTCATTCACCGACTGCCAACGCCTCATCTGCTCCAGGATCGACCTGGCGAGTTTCAGGTCCTCCTGCATCAGCGAGTTCCCCGCGGTCTGATATGCCTTGTCGAGGTCCCCGCGCAGTCGAACGAAGCGGTCCCACAGAGACGGATCGACTCCTTCGGGCCACACGCCGGATTCGACGAACGCCTCCGCGCGCTGCAGCCGCTCTTCGAAAGTTGCGTCAGGCCCCTTCGTCAAGACAGCCCTCACCTCGTCTCGCAGTCGGTCCATGCCGAGTTCGTAGGCGAATCGAGCTTCGGCCAAAGCGTCCGGCGCCGACCGTTGTGCAGCGGCAGGCAACGCGAAGCCGAGTGTGAGCACCGCAAGCGAGAGGCGCGTCCGCCGCCCAGAGCGACGGGTGGACGACGCGAATCGCCGACCATCGCACCAGCCTTGCAGCGACTGGCGCCAGAGTCCGCCGCTGGAGGCTGGTTGACGATCGGCGATCTCCCCGGGCGCCAGACGGTTCTCGATTCGGAGCGGCGGCGCGAGTGACGTTCGGGGTGTGCAGCGACCGAGACGGAGGGGACTACGGTTCGACATGAGGCTCTTCACTCCCGAGAGACGGATACCGAACAGGATTTCGCGGGATGGGGCAAGCAAGCTCCATGCAGCAAGACCGGCAGGCTCGACGCCTGCCTGGCCACGGAGTGAGGCGCCCGATCCGTTGGGGACAGATCCTCGCGTTGCTCGAGGACCCAGAGGTCGACCGATCGACCTGCTGCCAGGTTCGCAAGTCCGACGGGCAGCCTCCCGGCCACGCTTCACGCGCTCGCTCGTCCGGCGGAATCCGCCGGGTAGAGTGCCGCAATGCGGCTCCTCGTGTCGGTGCTGGCAACGGCCACGCTCGCTCACACCTCGCGCGGACAAGCGAGAGTCGATCAAGATGCGGCGCGGCAATGGGCGTCGGTCACCGAGTGGGTCGGCTTCTGGGAAGCGTCGGAGACGAGGACCTACGACTACCGCAACAGCCTCAACGCATCGCTGTGGGCACAGACCTGGCGCGAGGCGCAGACGTCGAGCCGGTTCCGGCTACGGCGCGCGTCGGCCGGCGTGTCGGCCGACCCGACGGAGGGCACGTTCGAGTGGGTCGGCACCGGCGTCGAGCAGTGGCTGAGCAGCGAGTCGTCTGCCGAATCCGGGGCATCTGCGCACGCCACGCAGACAGCCGGCGCCGGGCGCGTCCCGAGTTCGGCCGTGACGTTCCGGGTCAAACTGAAGGAGGGCCTCGCCACCTTCGGGCCGGGCGCGAACGACGAGTGGCCGACCGGCCGGACATCCGGCTGGATCGGCTCCGAGCAGAACCGGCGCTCGGTCGATCGCACGACGCCGCTGCTGCGCGCGGTGCCGACCCTCTACAAGGGCGAGCAACGCGCCGGCTGGTGGGACTTCCGCGCACCGCCGGGGGTCATCACCTTCACCGACGATCGGACCACGCAGAAGACCGAGGGCGATGGCACCCACGGCTACGTCTACCGCGGCCGCGTCGTGCTCTGTCCCGTGTACGACGATCTCGAATGCGAGGTGACGATCGACGGCTACGCCGACTGGCTGCCAAGGGGCTCGATCCAGGACCCGAAGAAGCCCGGCAGCGCGCTGGTCGCACGCGCCGTGCTGAGGTCGAAGAAGGGCCGGAGCGAAGACATCCCCGAAGTGGATCGCTTCCGCTTCGAGCTGCTCGACACTTCGCGCGAGCCGGGGGTCTGCTTGAACTGGCCGCTGGCGGCGAAGGACGAAGACTTCGATCTGCGGCTCGCCGAGTTCACCGACGGCTCCGGTGGCCCCGACCCGGCGGCGGTGAAGCGGTTCCTGCGCGAGTGGGACGCCATGTCGGCCGGCGATCGCGACCTCGACAGCCTGCCCCCCGACGTGCCCCAGTTCGCGTTCCCGGTGATCTCCGACAACGGGCAGAAGGGCGAGGTGGTCGGCCCGCCGAAGGACCGCAGTGGCCGTCCCTTTGCCGATGCGGCGATCGAGTGCTTCGACTTCGGCGCCAAGTCGGAGCTGCGCGTCGTCTGCGTCCTGAAGGACGGTCGCGAGATCATCGGCCTGATGAAGGGCGAGGGTGGCGATCAGGACATCGTGCGTCTGCCGCGCCGCAGGGGTCCGGACTGGGTGGCGGCGAAGTGGTGCGAAGACCACCGTGCGACCGACCTCGCCGCCAGTGCCGACGACGAGAAGGTCGCCGGTCAGCCGATGAACGGCGACGGTTTCACCCTCTACGAGGAGTACCGCGGCTGGGTGGAAGCCGGGCGACACATCGACGGCGATCCTGAACGCAAGGACTTCTTCGTTCAGAACAAGATCGGCGTCGGCGCATCGAACGGCGGCGATGGTGCGGATGGCCGCGCCGGCATCGCGCTCTTCGCGCGCATCGCGAAGCTCCGCGTGCATGCGAGGATCACGGATGCGGAGTTCGACTGGCGAGTGCGGGTCATGAACGGCAACCGCCGCGACGGCCCGCATCGCGTGAAGCAGCACGGCGTCTTCATCGCGGAGATACCTTGGCGGCAGGGCGACGTCACCGGCGGGAAGACCACGCTCCGCGATCCGTCACGGGCCGGCCGGCCGGCCACGACGCTGTCGATGGGCATCCTGCGCCGCGGCGATCCCAAGAGCGTCTTCACCGACGAGTGGAACAAGTTCGCCAACCTGCCGAAGTCCGATGCGGACTCCGCCTACGACGTCGCCGTGGCGCACGAGCTGGCCCACTCCGTGGGCGCCCAGCACCACGGGGAGGGCGGCGACCGGCCGATGGACCTGTTCTTCCAGGGTGCAGGCGATCCGATGAACTCGACCGGCCTACCGCGCTTCGTGCAGAGGTTGCCCCCCTCCGACGCGGACCTCGCCGCGACGATCTTCGCCAGCCGCCCGAAGGTCTGGAGTGATTTCGACCGCGGCCCCACGATCCACCTGTACTGGGAGGACACCCATGAAGACGTGGCCGAGCTGCTGGGGCCCGCGTTCGAGCGCGCGCTGGACCGCGAACGCACCGATCCCCTCAACCCTGGAGGCGGAAGGGCCTACGCGGAGCGTCGGGCCGCGCAGTTCTCGCGCTGGGGGAAGGACGCCCGCTTCTTCGAGGAGCTGGCGCTCCACACGTCCGTGGCGGGAGGGACCACCAAGGCCGAATGGACGGGGCATGGCTTCTCGGGCGGCGGCAAGTTCGACCGGCGCATCTACTCCGCCAATCCCAACTGTCTGCAGTCCGGCGACGTCGGGTGCGTCATGCGCTACTTCTTCGCGAACGCGTATCCGGCGCAGGGTCGCGCCAACACCTACTACTTGATCCGCCCTGGCAAGAACCCCATCGGCCACGAGCTGTGTCGCGGTCCGGCCGGCACCGGTGGCAACCACCGAGACCACGAGCCGCAGCCGCGGTTCGGCGACTGCGCGTCCGGCCGCGGCAACTGCTTCGGCCAGATCTGTCCCAACGACGCCATTCCGGCACCCGAGTCATGAGCCCCCGCGCGCGCACACCGCGTCCAGCGGTGGAGTCCGACCCCATCCGCGGCAAGGCTGGTCCGATGGCCGGCGACTGCCGTCGTCCGCCCATCGTCGGTTCGGTGTTGGGTGCCGTGGTCGCCCTGATCGGCACCGTGCCGGCTCAACGGACGCCCGCGGGCAGCGTCACCGTCGCGCCGGAGGTAGCCATCTCGCTACGAGGCGTCGACCGGGGCGAGGTCGAGCAGGGTGAACCGTGGCACGTGGTGGTGCGGCTCGAGGCGCCGGCGGATGCGACAGCGCCCCTCGAACTCGCGCCGAACGGGGGCAACGTGATCGCGTGCGTCCACGTCGAGCTGCTGCGGGCCGGCGACCGTACGGTCACTGCCACAGCGCGTGCGGCCGACGACGGCGCGTTGCCTCGGGTGGTTCTCGACGACGAGCGCATCGCCACGGGGCGTTGGTACTTCTCGACCGCGAGCATGGCGGCCGTCGCACGGGGAAACTACTTCGTGCGCGCCCGCTTGGTCGTGCGGGGCACCAAGGGCTGGTCGGGCGAAGTCGAGTCGTCGCTTGCCACGGTGCAGGTCGTGGCACCTTCGAACGATCTCGCGCGCGTCTCCGCGCGTGCGATCGCCCGGGCGCACGACAGCCTGTTCGCCGGCTCCCCCGCCGAGAGCGCCCGGCATCTGGACACGGTCTTGGCTCGAGACCCCGACGACATCGAAGTGCTCGCCATGCGGGCCGCCCTGTCAGCACGTGGCGGCAACCTGGGCGCCGCGCGGGCGCTCGTCGAGCGGGCCCTCGATCTGGCCGCCCGCGCGACGTTGCCACATCCACCGTTCGAGCTCCTCGACCTCGAACAGCGCCTTCTCGCAGCAGCGCCAGCAGCCACGCCCCCGCCTGCCTGGACCAATCCCCCGGCGTCGGTGTTCGCACCTCTGGCAGCGCTGTCGGAGGAACCTGCAGCCCCGACGACGCCCCGCGAACTGTCAGGCGTGCCGGCCCCACCTTCGCCGCAAGCCCCGCCCGGAGTGGCAGACGCGCCGCCGAGCGGTGTCGTCGTTCCCGTCGCCGAGCTGGCTGAGGCCGCCATCCTGGCCGACGCCAACGGCCAGTGGGTCGCCAGCGCGAAGGCGGGTTCCGAGTACGGCACGCCCAACTACGGCGCCGTGCAGCTCGTCGGGCCCCCTGACGTGCCGGACGGCAACGACAACCCCAAGGCGTGGTGCCACCACAGCTCGGCCAAGGGTCTCGAATGGGTCGAGCTCACCTTCGTCAAGGCCGTGCACGCAACAGAAGTGCGCGTGCGCCAGACCTACAACCCCGGTGCGATCGTGAAGGTCGAGGCCATCGACGAAAGTGGCACGTCGCACCTCTGGTGGCAGGGCGTCGATCCCGCGCGCCCATCCGGCGCGCTCAACGCGATCGCGTGGTTCGCCGTGCGCGTGCCGAAGACCGACTACCTCGTCGCGCGCGTGAAGCTGACGCTCGACCTCGACGCCGTTGCCAGCTGGCAGGAGATCGATGCCGTGCAACTCGTGGGGTCGGCGGATTAGTCGCAGCCGACGTGCGCGAGGTCCTGACGCGCCTGCCGGGCAGGGCGCGGCCGCACCGATCGCTTCGTTGCCGCGGCTCGGATCGGTGTCCGCTGCGGCCGACCGACTTCCAGCCGAGCGCCGTCGGGTTCGTCGGCCGCACACGCTCGGCCGCGATCGACGATTTCGTGTTTTCGGTCAGCATCGAGCCAGCTCCGGTCACTCCTGCACATGCTCGTGCACACCTCCACCCTGTGGCCGCTCGGCCTGGTGGCCCTGTTCGCCGCCGCGGCCGGTGCCCAGAACCTCTGCTCGAACCCGGGTTTCGAGACATACGCGACCTGCCCCACGACGTCCGGCCAGCTCGCATACGCCACCGGCTGGTATTCGCCCAACGCGCAGACACCCGACTACCTCAACGCGTGCTCGACGCTGACGCCGTCCGTGCCGACCAACTTCTACGGGGTGCAGGCGGCGCACGGGGGGCAGGCGTACGCCTCGTTCATCACCTACGGCCAGCTACCGGCCAACCCCCGCGAGTACTGCGCCGGCGTGCTGACGGCACCGCTGGTCGCCGGGAACACCTACCGCGTGTCCTTCTGGGTGTCGCTGTGCGACAAGTCGGGCTACGGGATCGCCGAGGTCGGGGCTCACCTACAGGCCGGAGCGCACAGTGGCCCGCCGGCCGGCCCGCTGCCGGTGACGCCACAGGTCGAGAACGCATCCCTGCTCACCGACAAGGTGAACTGGGTTCAGGTGAGCGGGACGTTCGTGGCAGCCGGGGGCGAGGATCACATCGCCATCGGCAACTTCCGCGACAACGCCGCCACCACCGCGGTCACGGTGACCGGTGGGGTCACCCAATTCGCGATCTACTACGTCGACGACGTCGAAGTCGTCGACCTGACGAGCAGCGGCAACTGCGACGTGCAGCTCGTGGGATGGTCGGACCTGCCGTTGCCAGCCAGCACCGGCTACCTCGACACGCAGGACGTCGACGCCTGCCAGCCGGCGCGGACGCGATGCCTCACCGCGCAGCCGGTGCGCGCGGTCGCGGCGTACGCCGGCGGCACCGCCTACGACTCGCGCTACCAGACGGCGTGGGTGAGCGACGGTGTGGTGCTCGCCGAGTACTCCGTCGACACGGCGAGCACGTGCGCGCCGCGCTGCGCACCGTTCCGCGCGACCCTGTCCGATCCTCAGGCCGTCGTGAGCGGACTGGCCGTTGCCGACCAACGACCACGCCTGTTCCAGCTCGCGACTCGTCCAGGCTACATGGAGGTGACGACCTACGACAACACTGGGCGATGCCCGGGTCAGCCGGTGACCTGCCGCCACACGCTGCCAGGCACCGCCGTCGCGGCGGGTCTCGCCTACGACGAGGTGGAGGACGTCCTGTTCATCAGCGTGTCGACGCCGAGCGGCGCGGCATGGTCGAACTTGCTGTGGATCACTTCGGCCAGCTCGCCGTGTGTTCCGTTGTGCGAAACCCGCTTGTTCACCTGCCAGCCGACGCTGGTCACGGGCTTGGCCTTCGATGCCTGCAGCAGGCGCCTGTGGGCCACCGATGGCCGAACCACGCAGGAAGCGACCGTGACCGACGTTCGGACCTGCCAGCTGCGCTTCGGCCAATGCTGCGACAAGCAGTCGGCGCCCACGTACCGAGGCCTCGCCTTCGTGCCGTGCTGGCGCAGCCGCAGGCTGGGGCGTAGCTGCAGCGTGGCGCCGTGCCCGAGTTGTCCGACGATGCACACCGAGAGCACCGGAGACCCGAGCATCGGCACGACGTTCCTCGTTCGCCTCGAGGACGCGCCAGTCGGGTCGACCGCCTTCTTGTTCCTGCAGCCCGGCACGTGTGGCGCCGGCCTGGCCCTGCCGCGTCCCTACTGCGGAGTGCTCTACCCGTCGCTGTTCACCGCGGTCGTGCTCCCACCGGCACCGATCCTCGGTGCGCCGCCGTGCAGCGGTAGCGCTGTGAGCGCCCTCTCCCTACCGGTCGCCCCCAACCTCTGCGGCCAACCCATGTGCGCGCAGTGGTTCGTTGTGTGCCCGGGCTTCGGCACGGCGCTCAGCGACGCGTTCGAGTTCACGTTGGCGGGAACCTGAGCTGACTCACGCTTCGACGTGATACGGGCCTCGGGCCCCGAACCGACCGGCCACGTTCACAGACGAGCGCGCAAGTCCGCCATCGCCTGCGCCAATCGCTCGGGGCAGTGTGCATCCGCCCGCGTGAGCACCTCTTCCGCTGCCGCGAGCGAGGCGCGCGCCGCCTCGAGCCGACCGCAGGCGGCCTGCGCGTTGGCCCGCACGACCTGAGCGAAGGCCAGGTGCGGGCCGGTCATGCCGCGCTCGACGCGGCGATCCAGGGCGGCGGCCACCTGCGCGGCGTGACCGCGCTCCACGTAGCGCTGCAGGCTGAGGAGAGCCGTGGCCGGCATCTGCATGCCGGAACGACGACCGGTGCGCACCTGGGGCGGAAACGGAAAGGCCGCGGCCGCTTGCGGCTGCGCCGAGGCTTCGAGTGCGAACCTGATCTCGGCGACCACTTGCGGCGGCGAGGGTTCTGCGCCGTTGTCGAGGGTCAGTCGGAAGTGCTCGACTGCCGGGTCGACCCGCCCGAGCTCGGCCAAGACCAAGCCGAGCAGCTTGTGCGCCTCGACGCCCTGGTTCGGTGGGAAACCGACGTCGAAGTCCGCGCACACGGCTTCGAGTTCGCGGCACGCTTCGTCGACGTGCCCTGCCAACCATGCGTAGTGGGCGTGCGCCTGACGCTGCTCCAGCACGGGCCTGGAATGCTCGTCGGCACTCTGCTCGCGCAGGAGGCGAAGGCACTCGTCGACGCGGTCACAGGCCTGCTGCGGCCGGTAGTCGGCGATGTCGAGGGTGGCGAGCGTCCGCAGCAAGAAGCCGAGTGGCCGCGCCACGTCCGTGCGGGCTTCGCGGGCGGCGGCAACGGCGCTCTCGACCAGCCGACGCGCGCGCGCGAACCAGCCGAGCCGGAACCACGCCTGTGCGACGCGATTGCCGAACTCGAGGCTGCGGCCGTGCGCCGGACCGAGCTCGCGCACCAGCTCCTCGTGGTAGGAGGCGAAGCGCGCGGCCGCCTCGGCCTGCCGACCCATGTCCATCAAGAGATCACCTTCGACGGTCACGAAGTCGATGCGTGCACCGGCCGCCAGGGGTAGCGCCACGACACGCGGGCGCAGCTGCTCGAGGCGCTCGAGCGCATCTGCGCCGGAACCGGCACGAGCGACCTGGCGGATCTGCTCGAGGGCCATCATCACGGTCGTGGCCGGTGGCTCCTCGGCGGCGGCGCTCGGCGCGCGGGCGGCCCGTCCGCTGCGGGAGAAGGCGCGCGCCAGGAACGCGCGGGCCGCTTCCTCTTCGGCGCCGCCGGGCGCGTGCGCGTGCGCCAGCGCCCGCTCGGCGGCGGCCAGAGCCTCGTCGTGCTGCTGTCGCTTGCCCTGGGCCATGGCGAGCAGACCGAGGGCGGCGACCTTCTTCTGCCATCCACCGCGCACGGCACCGGGTTCCAGCCGCGCCGCACGGTCGAGCTGCTCGACTGCCTTGTCGGTCAGGTCGAGCGACAGGTAGGTGCCTCCGAGCAGGGTGCGCACGAACAGTTCGGTCGCCGGGCGCGGCGGGTCGGCGATCAAGCGCTCGGCCGCAGCGTCCAGCACGTCGACGACCTTGGTGTCAGCAGCCCGCTGTCCAGGCACCAACGCACCCCGGTTGTGGTTGGGCGCGGCGAACACGCCTTCCAACAGGTCGGCATGCTCGCGGGCGACGTCGGCCTCGCTCTCGGCCTGGGCCCGCGCTGCCCGAGCCTCGGACTCGGCGGCGTGGGCGCGGCTCAGGAGAAGGAGCGACGCCGTCAGGCCGCCGATCAGCGCCGTGACTCCCAAGCTGGCTGCGACCACGGTGCCGCGGTGACGCTGCGCGAAGCGCGCGGCCACGTAACCGAGGCTGGCCGGCCGGACCGACACCGGTTCGCGCCGCAGCACGCGGCGCAGGTCCGCCGCGAGCGAGGCCACTGCCGGGTAGCGCTCATCGGGGTCCGACGCCATGGCGCACGCGACGATGGCCTCGAGGTCGCCGCGCAGGCTCGGGTCGAGGCGACCCAACAAGGGGGCGCCGCCGGTGCCGACATCGGCGCAGTCGCCACGCTCCGCGATCGACGCGAACGGGGCCCGGCCCGCCAGCAGCTCGTAGGCGATCACGCCCAGCGAGTACACGTCGGCGCGGGTGTCGCTGGCCCCGGGTTCGCCGCACAGCTGCTCCGGGCTCATGTAGCCGAGGGTTCCTGCCGGGCGCACCTTCTCGGTCGACTCGATCGCGGCAGCGATGCCGAAGTCCAGTACCTTGACCGAGCCGTCGGCGTCGACCATCACGTTGGCGGGCTTCAGGTCGCGGTGGACGATCCCGCGCTGGTGCGCGTGCTCCACGGCGGCACAGACCTGCAGCAACAGGTCGATGCACACTGCGCGCGCCGGCCGCCGCTGAGCAACCCAGGCGTCGAGGCGGTCGCCCGCCACCAACTCCATGACGAGGTAGGGCACCTCGCCGAACGTGTCGGCGACGTAGACCTGCGCGATATGGCGGTGCTGCAAGCGAGCTTGCATCTCAGCCTCGCGGCGCAGGCGCGCGCGCGCCGGTTCGGCCATCTGACGCAGCACCTTGACCGCGACCGACCGGCGCGGCTCGAGCTGCTCGGCCTCGTACACCCTCCCCATGCCGCCCGCGCCCAACCGTCGAACGATGCGGTAGCCAGGCAGGGATCGAGGCTCGGGGTCATCGGCAGCGGGGCCGAAGGTGGCGGGGCCCACGGCGGCGAGGAACGACGAGCCCCGATCCGCCGCCAACAGGTCCAGCACCTCGTGCTGCAGCGCCGGGTCGTGCGGGCAGGCGCGCGCGAGCAGGTCGGCGCGCAGCTCCGGTGGGGTGTCGGCAGCCATCTGGAACAGGGCTTCGAGGCGGGCAAACCGAGCCTTCTCCATTCAGAGAGCGTCGCCGATGCGCACCGGCCTGCATAGTCCCGTCGTGGTCCCGGCGCGGCCTCGTCCCAGGCCGCGCCCAAGAGCGGCCCGGGTTCAGTTCAGGTCTTCGGCGAACCGCTTGGCCAGCCATGCCCGTGCGAAGCGCCAGTCGTTGCTGACCGTCATGTGGGAGACCCGCAGGTGCGTGGCGGCCTCGTCGATCGTCAGGCCTCCGAACACGCGCAGCTCGACCACGTCCGCCTTACGGCCATCGAGACGTCGGAGCTCGGTGAGCGCGTCGTCGAGCACGAGCACGTCGGTCGGTGGGGCCTGCAGCTCGGCGACATCGCAGAGCGTCGGCTCGGCGCCACCGCCACGCTTGGCCGCCGACCGGCCGCGCGCGTGGTCGACCAAGGCTTGACGCATGGCGGTGGCGGCCACGGCCCGGAAGTGACCGAGGTCGCGGAAGCCGGCATTCGCCAGCTTCAGGAACGCCTCGTGGACGAGGGCCGTGGGCTGCAGCGTGCCCGCGTCTTTGCCCACGTATCTCGCCGCCAGCCGACGGAGCTCGTCGTAGATGCGCGGCAGGCAGGCCGCGGCGTCCACCGGCTCCTCTGAGGCTTCGTGCTTCCGGCGATCCTCGGCGTCCACGGCGCCAGTCTAGCGCCCCGCGAGAACCACGAACTCTGGCAAGCCGCAGCCACTCGACGAGGCCGCCTCCGCTGTCACCGGTCGCGGACCGAACCTGACAGCCCCGAACACGTCGCCAACGTGCTTCCGCACCTTCGGCCACGCGGGCGTCGCAGCCGCGGTGGTGCCGCGCGGCGCCAGCTACTCGCGCTTGCGGCCACGACGTCCGGGCGCGGTCGTCCGCGGCGCTTGTTCGAGAGCCTTGGCCAACGCTCGGGGGTCCGTGGTCGGGCGGAGCGCGACTTCGCATTCGTCACCGACCGCGACACCGGCCTGCGCCCGCAGGTCGCTGTCGACAATCGTGAAGTAGCGGCCCCAGCGCTGGCCGATCCAACCGAAGAAGGCGACGCCATCGAGCACGCCGGCGACGAGCCAACCCTCGCGGCGAGCATCGAGCGCGACCGGCTCGACGGCCCAGGTGGCGCGCGGATCGAACGGCACGATCAGCGCGGTCACACCCTTGTGACCGGCGACGAGCGTCGAGCGGAAGCGCACGGCGCGGCGAACGCGCGGCCGCGGGCTCGCGGCGGCGCGCTTCGTCGACTCTCTGGTCGGCTTCGGCGTCGACTTCGACCTCGGCGTCGACTTCGCCTGGGCGCGCAGGTCGGACTTTGCAGATGGCTTGCGTCGAGCGGGCACCGCGAGTCAGCCCGGGTAGACCGTGCCGGCCTCGACGAAGCACAGCGGATTGCGCCACGGATCCTCGGCGTAGAACGAGCGCTCGCCCCACGGCCGCACCGAAATCGCCCCCGCCGGTTCGCCGTGCACGTCGTCCCCCGCCAGGCAGCCGAGCTCCTGTGCGCGCCCGAACACCGCGTCGAGATCCTGGACCGTGAAGTAGAGGGCTTTCGCGGCCGGGTGCGGCGCCCCCGAGTCGGACACGTCGACGACTTGGAGCGTGACGCTGCCAGCAGTGAAGTAGCACCGCGCGCCCGGCGCCTTGCGCCCGCTCTGGCCGAGCAGGGTGCCGTAGAACTTCGCCGCGGCGTCGATGTCGTCGACCTCGAGGTTGATGCGAAACAGCTGTGGTTGGTCCGAGGCTTCAGTGTTCATGTTTGGCCGCTCACCAGGGTTGCTTGAAGAACCAGGCGATCCAGTCTCGCGCCAACGCCAGGCGACGTCGGTCGATCGAGTAGATGCGCGTCCGCCCGTCGCGCACCTGACGCACGAGGCCGGCCGACTCGAGCACACGGAGGTGACGTGTCGTGGTCGGCCAGGCGTGTTCGAACAAGTCGGCGATCTGACCGGCCGTCATCGACCCGCCCTCGAAGTTCAGGGTCATCAGCACGCGCCGCCGCGCCGAGTGCGCGAGCGCGGTGAAGATGGCCTGATAGCTGTCGCTGTCCTTGGGTGCCGGGCACACGGGAACGACAACACTTAGCCATCTCGCTCAGTTTTTGGAACGACGATTCGAGCGTCGCTCGCCGGTCGGATCACCCACCGGTGGCGAAGGCGATCGGCTCCCCCCGTCCTCGCGACCATCCGGGCCACCCGCACGGCCGCGCCGACCGCGCCTGACCCGGTCTGGCGCGGCCGAGGTCCGCGTCACTTGCAGGCCAGCTCGTAGGTCGGGGCTGGCAGCAGGGTGTGGGCGTGCAGGTCCAAGCTCGTGCCGACGCTGCGGCTCCGGTCGCTGAACCAGCAGTAGACCTTGTTGTCCGACGCGATGCCGATGCCATTGATCTGATAGGCGTTCCTCGGCGATGGGTCGAAGGCCGTCGCCGCGTCGTAGGCGCCCAGGTCGCGGCTCCAGCCCTTGCTGCGGTAGCAGGGCCACCCCGGCTTGAACCAGGTGTAGATCTTGCTGTCGGACTTCGCGCACGCGACGGCGGCGATGTCGCCCTCGGTGACCAGCAGGCCAGCGGGCAACGCGTAGGTTCTCGGTCCCTCGTACGCGTCGAGGTTCGTGCTGGTGCCGACGCTGCGCTTGCCGTCCTTGTAGAAGACGTAGAACTTGCTCTGGGGCGAGCACGCGATCCCGACGATGTCGTTCGTGCTGTAGCCCGGTGGCAGGCTGTACGAGCTGGCCCCCGCGTACGCGTCGAGATCCAGGCTCCAGCCGATGCTGCGCTTCCCGTCCTTGTAGAACGCGTAGCACCGGTCGTTGGGCGCGATCGCGACCCCGACGAGCTCCCAAGGTGCGTAGTGCACGCACTGGGGACCGAGCTGGCCGCCGCGCGCGCCGTCGTCGCTCGCGGTGCCGCCGCCGGACTCGGCCATGGATTGCAGTGCGAGCGCCGGACTCGCGAGCAGACCCGCGGAGCCCTGACCCGGCACCCGCTGCAGCGCCTGCACGAAGAGCGGCGTGCGACCGAGCGACGTGGGCGGAAGCACGACGTTGCCGAAGCCACGCACGTCGCTCAGGAGCGGAACTGTGAAGGTCGGCTGCAGCAACGGGCACGCCGTACCCAGACCGAGCCGCGTCGCGCGCTCGGCGCCGAAGGCCAAGAGCAGTGGCGCCTCGGGGAGCGCACCAGAGACGTGGACGGTCAGCGCGTCACCGCCGGTAGCCAGCTGCATCGAGTCGCCGTAGATCGTCAGACCGCAGCGCGACTCCGAGGCGGTCAGGCCGAGCGGCGACGCCGGCTCCTGACGCGCCTTCCACTCCAGGAACGCCGCGTGCGTGCGGTCGACCGGACGCTGCGCCTCCGCAGACGCCAGGACGATCGCGAACGGGATCGCCAGGGTGGCGATGGACTTGATCTTGGCAGACATCGTCGGGGTTCTCCGCGACCACATGACAAGGTTGGTTTTCATTTCACTTCTCGCTTTGGATGCGCGCTTTGGCTGCATCTCTGTCTTCAGGTGTTGGACGACCGCCCGTCGATGGGCCGAGCCTCCAGCAGATGCAGTGCGCCGGCGCGCGGCTTTCGTACACGCGACCAACAGGAATCCCGGAAGGGTCACGCTCAGCGCGCACGAGCGCGTGCGGCTCGAGCCGGAGCCGGTCGGGCGCGACTCTGACGAGCCTCCTGGCCCAACGTCTTCCCTCGAGCGACGTGCCCGGGACTCGAACCGGCAGCGCGTCGCTCACCGGCCGGTCTCCTCGGACCGCACGGTGCGAGCGCGGACGACGGGGAGCCGACCGCGCCCGCTCGTCAGTTCCGAATCCGCACCCTCAGCCCGGGTGTCGAGCGGATCTGGGGAGAGAACGGCGCGCTGGGATCGAGGTACACCCACTGGTAGTAGGCGTCGCCGACCAGGTACGACGGGAGTTCGAGGTTCACCGACGACTCGCAAGCCACGATCGGCACGGTCGGCAGGACCAAGCCGCTGCCGAGATCGACGTTGAGCCGGCAGCCGCCGAACAGGGGCAAGTCAGCCGGACCGGCGGCGACCATCAGCGCCGCCACCAGACCGCACGACACGGCAGGCACGCCGCTGAGGCTCACGGTGAACGTGTCGCTCCCGGACGCCGGCAGCGTGGCGCCGATCGTGCCACCGCATCCGGTCCCGTATTGGGCGGTACCGATCGCCGTGTCGTGGCGCAGCCGCCGGCCATAGAGTTGGTACGGCGTCGGCACTGCCGCGTAGATGAACGGGAACTCGCTGCGGGTGTCGTTGAACGCGATCGCGGGATCCCGAAGCTCTGCCACCACCTGGCACGTCTCGACTTCGGCGCAGTCGAAGCCGATGCGGTGCACGTACACCGGATTGGCCGAGCCGCCGAGACTCCCTTGCCGATAGGTGACGGCCCAGTGCGACCTCGTCTCCGTGTCGAACGCGATGTCGCCGTTGAAGAACGTGTTGAAGGGCCCCACGCCCTGTGCGATCGTCCGGCGGCAGACGACGACCGGGGCGGCGTCGTCCTCCCACTGCACACGTTGAACACGGAAGTCGGTGGCGCCGAAGGGATCCTCCCAACGGTAGTAGGAGATCATGAATCGATCGCCGGAGCCGGCGACCCTGGGTTGGGCACGGTGCTTCGGGGTCGAGTTCTGCAGGCCGATTCGGTGCTGGGCCGCGTCAGGCGTGCCGTTCGGCCGGACCTTCCGCGCGAGGATGTCCCAGTCTTCGTTGGCCGGATCACGCTTCTCCTGCCACACCACCACGAAGCGATCGCCACCGCCCGCCGACTCCTGGTTGACGTGCGGATTCTGGCTGTCGCGCGCGCCGTCACCCAGCGAGACCGTCACCTGCGACCCGACCGCGGCGGCATTGGCCGACGCGTCGATGGTGCGGGCATGGATCGTCGAGTGCTCTTCGTCGCCGACGATGTCGCGCTGGTACACGAGGAGCGCGCGGTCTCCGGACGCGCCGCCGCGCACGCCACCCACCGAAGGGTTGGAGTAGCGCCGGCCTGCGCTCGGACTCACCGAGTCGGCCCAGACACCCGCGCCGGTGTTGCTCCTGACGTTCACCCGGATGACCCAGTCTCCACCGCTCGTGATACGACGGTGGACGACGACCCAGCGGTTGGCCCCGCCGACGAACGCCACGTCTGCCTGATCGGACTCTCGGTCCGGGTCGAGGTCCTCGAAGACCACCACGTTGTTGGAGAAGTCGTAGTCGGCCATGCGCACCACGAGGTCGGCGTCGCCGCCGGCGATCGAGCGGCGCGAGTAGGCGAGCAGCATCTTCTCCTGCTGGTTGTCCCAGCCGATCGACAGATCGAAGGCCCGCGTGTGGGTGCCGCCGCCGGACGAGAGGAACGTCTGCGAGGTGCAGGGGTCGACGGTGACGGGGTAGGTCGCTTGCGCGAGCCAGCTCCCCGCCAGGGTCAGCCGGATGCGCTCGCCGTCCCAGCTGGTGTGGACATCGGTAGTGCGCCCCGCGGCGTCGAAGGCGTAGGCCGCGCTGTATTCGAGGATGGACGCACCGTCCGGGTGACGGAACACCAGCTTGGTGTGCTTTCCGTCGACGTGTTCGGACACGAGCGCGGTCGTGATCCGTCCGGTGATGACCAGGTCCCCCGCCACCGCCGGGCGCCGGTCGATCGTGAAGGTCTGCTCGACGTCGTCGTTGCGCACGTCGTAGGCCTCCACGAGATTCCGGAAGCCGAACTCGCAACGCCAGTCGGAACACTTCGGCTCGGGCAGAGACTCCGACTCTTCCAGCAGAGCGCTGCTGCCGACGGTGACCGACTCGGTCCGCCAGCTCCAAGGCAAGTGCTCCGAGTAGGCCTCGCCGAGCACCGGATAGAACGTGTAGCCGTCGTGGAAGGACACCTTGAAGGTCTCGCCGGACGCCCAGACGCCCGCATCGCTCCTACGGATCGGGATGCTCCACGCGTCCGAGCGCCTCTGGAGCAGAGTTGCGACGCTGCGTTCAGCGGTGGAGTCTGGCTCCATCCGCTGCAAGGCTGACGCGGTGGCCGGCGACATCTGTCGACCGCGCATCCAGCGTTCAGCGGTGGAGTCTGGCTCCATCCGCTGCAAGGCTGGAGCGATGGGCGACGACCTCGGTCGACCGCCCATCGCCTCGTTCGGCAGCGGCTCGGCCGGACCGGCCACAGGATCGGACTGCACACTCTGCGCGGATGCAGCGGCCATGACGGCCATCGACCACAAGACACAATTGGCTTTCATCTCTTCTGACCTCTTCGTCGAATCAGTCTTGGTTGGGCGCCGACCCATCCGACGGGTGGAGCTCCTGCGGTAGGAGTTCGCGGGCACGTGGCGTTCGTACGCCTCCGGCACGAATCCAGGCGCTGCGGCGAGACCGCGCCCGATCCCGCCGCGCGCTGCCCGCGGCCGCGCCCGACACTCTCGCGCGCCTCGCCGCCGGACGAGCTATCCCTCGGGCGCCGCGCCCTCGCCCTCGAACCTGCGGCCGATCGTCCCGGCGCGGATCTCCTCGGACAGCTCGAACAGCTTGTTGAGCGCCCGCGCCCGCCGCGTGCGCACGGCGTTCCCGTTCCTACCGAGGCGCTCGCCGATCTCGGCATCGGTCGAGCCTTGGAAATGGAGCTCCAGGATGAGCTGGTCCTCGACGCCGAGCACCAGCAGCCCCAGCCTGAGATTGGCCAGCTCCTCACCGGCCTCGGCGTTGGCGTCGGGGCGCGCGAACGCCTTGCCCGCGTGGTCGCCGACGATGGACTCGACGAGCGTGGTCAGCCGCTCGGGCACATCCTCGAGTGCGCGCAGGCCGCGCGCCGCGCCTCGGATGGCGTTCAAAGTGATCCGGCCGACCAGCCCCCGCCACTGATGCTTGGTCGCGACCGGGAATCTCGGCGCGTAGGCCATCATCCGGAGCATGACCTCCTGGACGAGATCGCCCGTCTCGCACCAGCGCCGCACCTGGTCGCCGAGGCGACGGTGCACGTAGGCTCGGACCCACTGCAGATCGCGCACGAGCAACTCGTTACGCGCGGCGTCGTCGCCGCGGGCCCACCGCGCGAGGAGGACCGCCGTGGGGTCGGCTTGCGAGCCCATGCCGGGCGATGCTAGCATGCGCCACCCGAGGATCGGGGTTTCGCCGTGGACGCCCGCGACAGCCGACCCGAGCGCCTCGCCGCGGCTTTCGCAGCGATGCGCCAATACGTCGCCCGGCGGCAAGCCGGGGCGGCGGAGCCGGAGGCCGAGTTCCTCGCAGCCCACGACGAGCTGCGCGAAGACCTGGCGTTGCTGCTGCAAGGACAGAGCGGCGCGCGAAGCACCCTGGACGACCTGATCGTCAGCGACGCCCGCGCGCTACCGATCGACGAACGCGACGCGTTCCTCGACCGGGTCTGCGACGGCGACCTGGCGCGCCGCAACGAGCTCGACCAGCGCCTGACGCGGGACGCGATGCTCGAAGACCCACACCCCGAACGGGTCGGCGACTACGAGATCCTCGACGTCCTCGGCACAGGAGGCATGGGGACGGTCTATCTGGCGCAGCAGACGGGGCCGTTGCACCGGCGCGTCGCCGTGAAGCTCATGAAGCCCGGCATCGCCGGTCGTGACTACTTGGCGCGCTTCCAGCGCGAGCGTCAGGCGCTGGCGCGGCTCGCCCACCCCGGAGTCGCCAAAGTCCTCGAGGCCGGCAACACTGCCGAGCACCGCCCCTACTTCGTCATGGAGTTCGTCGATGGCGAGCCGATCTCGAAGTGGTGCGACCGGCACAGGGTCGCGATCCACGACCGCCTCGAACTGTTCCTCCAAGTCTGCGAAGCGGTCCAGCACGCCCACCAGAACGGCATCATCCATCGCGACCTCAAGCCCTCGAACATCCTGGTCGGCGGCGAGCCCGGGCACCCGCACGCCACGGTGATCGACTTCGGCCTGGCGAAGGCGTTCGGGCAACCACTCGTGGACGGGGCGACCTTCACGGAGATCGGCCAGTTCCTCGGCACTCCGGGGTACCTGAGCCCCGAGCAAGCGAGGGTGGGTGCCGACGGGGTCGACACCCGCACCGACGTGTACTCCCTCGGGGTCGTGCTGTACGAACTCCTGACCGGGGTCCTGCCGTTCGAGCTCGCTCCGGGCGTCCGGGGCGATCCGTTCGAGCTTCGCCGGGTGATGGTCGAGAGCGAGCCGACTCGGCCCAGCACGCGGCTCAACCGGCTCGGCGGCGCGGCGGATGAGGCGGCGCGGCGACGCGGACTCGAGAGTTCGCGGGCGCTGCTGCGTCGACTGCGCGGCGACCTCGACTGGATCACGACGACGGCGACGGCGCCCGAGCGCGAGCGTCGCTACAGCACCGTCGCCGAACTCGCCGCTGACGTGCGGCGGCACCTCGCCCACGAGCCGATCGCTGCGGGGCCACCGAGCAAGCGCTACCTGATGGGGAAGTTCGTGCGACGCCATCGGGGCGCAGTGGCCGCCGCGACGACCATCGTTCTGCTGCTCGTCGGCGGCCTGATCGCCGTGTCGGTGTACGCCGCCGAAGCCAACCGCAACCTCGCCTTGTTCGACCTCCTCGCCAAGGGCGACGAACTCGACGCGCTCCTGGCGCAGGAGTCGCACGCGCGCTGGCCGGCGCGGCCAGAGAGCGTGGCGCTCCTGACCGAGTGGACGGCCGCGGTGCGTCGGCGTGTCGGCGAGGTCGATGAGTTGCGCGCAGAGCAGCGTCGACTGGACACCGACCGGGCAACGAGCTTCGCGCGCCCTCGATTCAAGGTGCTGAGGGACTTCCTCGCCGCGTTCATACCCCGGCTCGAATCCCTCGGCGGCACCGACGGCGTCCTGGCCGACGCGCAACGGCGCCTTGACTGGGCCAACGAGCTGCAGCGCCGCGCGAATGACGGCGCACGCAGACGGGCGTGGCAGGAGGCCTGCGCCGCGATCGCAGCGAGCCCCGAGTACGGCGGGCTGGTGATCCGCGAGCAGGTGGGGCTGCTGCCGCTCGGCGCCAATCCACACACGCGCCTCTGGGAGTTCGCTTGCCAATTGCCGGGTGCCGAGGTGCCGCAGCCTGGTGCGGACGGCTGGAACATCGTGGGCGATCGCACGACGGTCGTCCTGGTGCTGCTGCCGGGCGGACGATTCGACATGGGCGCCGACGCCCCCGCGGAATCGACACCGATGAAGCGTGGCGTCGCGCTCGACGCCTTCTTCTTCGGCAAGCACGAGATCTCGCAGGGGCAATGGCGCCTGCTGACCGGCAAGAACCCCAGCGCCTACCGTCCCGATGCCGAGGCAATGGCGATCACCCTGGCCAACCCGGTCGAGTGTGTCGACTGGTCGTCGGCGGACGGTGTGCTGGCGCGCTGGGGACTCACACTCCCGACGGAGGCGCAGTGGGAATACGCGGCTCGTGCCGGGACGACGACGAACTGGTGGACGGGCGACGAGGCGGCTTCGATCGGAGCCAAAGCCGCGGGCAACCTGTTCGACCAGTCGGCGCTGAAGGTCCTCGAACGAGCGAAACTGGAGCAGGGACGACCCGTACCGTGGGACGACGGCCACGTCGTGCACGCACCCGTCGACGCACTCGCACCCAATCCTTGGGGGCTTTACGGCATCATCGGCAATGTCGTCGAGTGGTGCCGTGACGACTACCAGTACTACCAGAACGCGCAGCCGCGCCTTGGCGACGGACTGCTCCTGCCCCTCGACCCGAACTGGCGGCCGACCGGGAGGCATCCTTGCCGCGGCGGCTACTGGAAGGCGCCGGCAACCCAGGCGACCTCGGCCTACCGCTTCGGCAACCCCGCCGCCAGCGCACCGCCGGCAATCGGCTTGCGCGCAGCGCGACCGATCGAGCCATGAGGCCGCCAGTCCCAGCGTGGACCGGTGCCGCCGTCGCGCGGCGGGGGTTCCAGCGCGAACGCCTGGTTCGCCGGCGAAACGGCCCGTACGAAACCTCGTCTCACCCGCACTGCACCAGAGGAGTTGATCCGATGAACAAGTTCCGACTGGCCGTCGTCGCGGCCGTGGCCATGCTCGCTCACGCGCCCGTCCGGGCGCAGTACTCGTCGACGTTCGAGTCGCTGCAAGCGTCGACCGGCGGGACCCCCCTGACCGGCCAGGACGCCTACTACCTGCCCGCCGGCAGTTCGGGCTTCCTCTCCTTCACCTACAGCAACAACACGCTCGGCGTGCCCCAGAACCCGGGCGGCGGCAGTGTCTTCGTCGCCGGCACGGCGCCCGGTGCAGGAACGACAGCGCGTGCGCAGCGCGACATCGACTACGGCTGCGGGGCCGGCATCTGGACGGCGGCGTTCGACGTCTGCGCGCTGTTCACCGGCACCCTGCCGGCGACGCAGAACCTCGGCAGCTTCTCGGTGCAGCCGAACGCGCCGGGGTCGCAGGCGTTCGTCGCGCTCGCGCGCTGGAGCAATCCCGCGCAGGCGAACAGCTGGCGTGCGAACTACACGTGCTCCGACGCCGCGGGAACGCAGATCAGCGCCATCGTCCCCGATCCATTCTTCCAGAACCTGAGCGCCGACCACTGGTACCGCTGGGAGACCGACTTCGATCTCACCACCAACCGGATCACCGAAGTGCGCATCCGGGATCTCGCCACCGGGGCGACCCACTCGCACAGCCCCACCGATTGGTACCTGCGCGGAGGCGCCGCGGGTGGGACCACCCCCACGGCGCTGCGGTTCGCCGCAGGCGGTAGCACGGCTGGCAACACCATGTGCTTCGACAACGTCCGCATCGAAGCGATTCCGTACTCGGCCGGGCCCGTGGTGGGCACGCAGATCGCCTTCCGCGAACAGGGGGGACTCCGCGGCCACGAGCTGCTGACGAAGCGGCCGGGGTTCCTCCGGAGTCGCGCCACACCCTTCACTCCGTGCGAGCCGGCCACGCCGGACTTCCGCTTCTCGAGCATCTTGCAGGGCCAGAATGCGGTCCGCGTCGCAGCCATGTCGATCGGCCGCGAGTGGATCGCGGCCAACAACGGGCGCGAGAACCTGCAACCCGGTGAGTGGGCCATCCTGCTGTTCACCGTCGACCCGGACAGCCAGGGCGCGGTCGGTCCCGTCCGCCTCGAGCAGTGTCAACCCGACGGCGCCGGTGGCGACGTGTTCAGCTACGTGCTGTGCGGCAGCGACCCCGAGCTGCCCCCACCCTTCGTCGATCGCACCGAGCGCGCACTCGACAGCACGGAACTCGGTCTGGGGGGAGCCCTGCCACACATCCGGGCGCTCGATGCTCACATCCCTCTGTACGAGCTGGACACCGGCCTCCGCGAGCCCGCCCAGAGCTGGATGGCGAACAACGCGCCCCTGCCGACGAACCCGAACTTCTACTTCACGGTCGAGCCGTCGACGCTCGGCGCCGTGCCTGCGGCCTGGTGGGGCAGCTCCTTGCCCAGTGCCGGGACCGTGTTCTGCTCGTCGTGGAACGGAGTGGTCTGGTCGCCACCGCGGGTATTCATCGCCTGGAACAGCGTGTCCGCGAATCCGAACACCGCGATCGACGGCCTCGCGATCGACGAACGCCACGGCAGGATGCTGTTCTCCACCGACGACGCGCTGCGCACGCAGATCGAGTTCGTGGCCTGGACCCCGGGCACCAAACCGGCCACGGGCATCGGCATGGTGTATCCGTGGGTGTGTCCCGGCGAGAACGACGGCGATGTCCCGGTCGCGACCAAGATCGGGGGGGGCCAGGGCATCGGCGACTTCTGTCTGCCCGATCCGGGGAACCTCACTTCGAGCGTGCCCGCGGGGATCGAGCCGTGGTGCTTCGGCGTCCCCCGCGTTCCGCAGGTCTTCGCGGGCTTCCCCGCCAATCATCAGCTCGGCGTGTCCGCCTACCGCACGTGCGGGCCGAACGGCGAGTTCGGCGTGTCGACCTTCCTGACCGGGTTCGGGCCGGGTGGCGAGCCCGCGGTCGGCGGCGGCGCCGCCTTCGCCTGGGCCGGGCTGTGGCTCGAGGTGAGGTCGGGCGGCGGCTGGGTCCGCACAGGCCCGATCCTCGACCACGCCGCCGTGCGCGTCCCACCGATCACCCACGCGGGCGATCCGCAGGAATGGACCATCCTCGTGCCGCAAACGCTGCCGCTGTTGCCGGACGTTCGCTTCGTCTTCGTGTGGGCCGTGCTCGACCCGGCCGGCTTCGAGCTGACCTACGAGACGGTCCTGCGGCTGTGAAGGCCGGCGAGTGCCAGCCTCGGCGTCACCTCGAGGTTGCACACGTTCGCACCCATGGCCGAGAATCGGCGGGGCGCGAGAAGGCTCGGCGAACGAGCTCCCTGCGCGACCGAGCCGCTGCCTGACGCCCCCGACACGAACCGCGCTGCACGGCGCTGACACCGCTTGCTCGCCTCGTCACGCCATGCCAACCACGCCGCAGACGAACAGACCCTCGCCCTCGATTCGCCGGATCATCGTCGCCTCGGCCATCGGCGGCGCCCTTGGCGGAGCCGTCGGCGGTCTGCTCGGCAAAGGGATCAAGCACTTCGTCCATCCCGGCTTTCCACCGGTCACACTGGCGATCATGCTGTCCATCGTGTCGTCCGCCTTGGAGGCGCGATGGGTCGCGCGCAGTCACGCGCGGAACGCGCCACCCGAAGACTCCGACACGGCGGACGGAGCGTGATCGCTCTCGAGCGCGTGAGCATCGTCGAAGCTCGACGATCCGCGAGAACGGCCGCTCGGTCTCCGCGCCCGACACCGCCGACGCGGAGCCCACCGTGCTCGCGCGCCGAGCCGGACCGCGCGCCGGCTGCCGCCATTCGTGCCAGCGTCACACGGAATCCGAGTTCGAACCGCCCCCGGGTCGCACCGCGCCGATCGCGAACAGAGGGGTGAGCAGGTCGGCAGCCCCGCCGTGCTCGACGATGCGGCCGTCGACGACGCGATCGACGTTCACCACCGCGACCTCGATCGTCTTGCCGGTCGGCGCGATGCCCATCCACTCGCCGGCCTGCGTCCCGCGCATGGTCGCCTGCGTGGCAACCCACTCGCCCTCGGCGATCTGGCGGTGGATGGTGAGGTGCAGATCGGGATAGGTGCGCCGCACGCCCAGCACGTGGTCGCGCGCACCTTCGACGCCGAGCGGGTAGCGCACCCCGGCGTGCACCTCGGTGTAGTCGGCGGCCACGAAGTCGGCGATCGCAGCCACGTCTCCGGTGTTGACGACTTGCTGGTAGTAGCGGCGGACCAGCGCCTTGTTCTGCTCGGACTCGGTCATGCGAAGCTCGACCGAGTCACGATAGGAAGACGGGCGCCCATCGGCGACAGCTCGGGATCGGGGCGCGTCGAGTTGCGCAGGCAGATCGGCCAGCCGTGGGCGTGTCGCGAGCGATGGTCGGCCGTGGGCCATGCCCCAGGGGGTTGCCGGGTGTGCGCCTCGCTCTAGACTCGCGCGTTGCCCTGCCCCGGGCGCCAGACGAAGAGAGAGCTCCTCGATGCGCTTCATTCTCGCGGGTGCGATGTTGTTTGCCGTCGCACCGGTCCGTGGCCAGTCGGCCACCACCCTGTATCTCAACGACACCGCGGTCATTCCGCGCGCGCTGCTGGGTGGCAGCGATCTCGACGCCGACGGCGTGCCCGATCACCTCGTGGCACTCGCCGGCCCCACCGGCCGAGTCCTGGTCGTGTCAGGGCGCACCGGCGCCATCGTCCGTCGCATCGACAGCGGCATCGCCGATGCCCTCGGTCAAGCGATGGCATTCGTCGGCGACCTGGATGGCGACGGTACCGACGACTACGTGCTCGGTGCCCCGAACGATTCCTCCGCCGGCGCTGGTGCCGGCGCCGTCCACGTCGTCTCCGGGAGAGCACACGGCCTGCTGCACACGTTCCGCGGTGTAGCCGCCGGTGACGGCATGGGATCGTGCGCAGCACTCGCGGACATCGACGGCGACGGCGTGCGTGACTTCGCGATCGCGGCGCCGGGCACGGACTTCCCGGCCGTCGACTCCGGCGCAGTCGCGCTGTTGTCGGGGCGCACGCTGGCGGTCGTGCGCGGCCACCAGGGCACGTTCGGTCAGCGCACCGGCGAGTTCATGATCGCCGTGGCCGATCAGGACAGCGACGGAACCGGCGACTACGCGGTGTCGGTGCGCACCGCGACCGGGCACGCGCTGCTCGTCTTCTCGGGGCGTAGCGGGGCGAGCCTCGGCTCGGTGTCGCTGCCGTTCAGCACACCGATCACCGCCCTGGTCGACGCCGGCGACACCGACGCCGACGGCCGGCCGGACGTGGCGGTCGGATCGGCCGGCGCCAACTCCGGCTTCGGCGCGGTGGTGGTCCTGACCGGCGCCGGTCTGACTGTGTCCCGCACCTTCTCGGGCACGACGTCCGAGCGGATCGGCGAAGGTGTGGCGCGCGCCGGCGACGTCGACGGCGACCGTCGCGAGGACCTGGCTCTCGTCGGTCTCGCGCCCGCAACCGCCTTCGTGACCATCCGCGTGCGCTCGACCAGCTCCGGCGCGTCCCTGGCCGTGGTGCACGCCGACTACCGCAACGGGTCCGACCTGCCCCTCCTGGCAACAGCGGGCGATGTCGACGGCGACGGTCGCCCCGAGCTGCTGGCGTCGCAGATCGATCCGAATGCGGGGGCGACCACCGCCGCGGTCCTGACCACGGCGGCGCGCACCCTGACCGCGGTGCGCATCTCGTCGCCGGTCGGTGCGCCGCTGCTACAGCAGATGCGGATCCACACGCGAACGGCGCTCGCGGGATACGCCTACCTGTTGCTCAGCTCGGCCTCCGGCACGACGCCCGGGCTGCTCTTCGGCAGCGTCCGTCTGCCGCTCAACCCCGATCCGCTGCTGTTCCATGCGCTGAGCTTCCCCAACGTGACGCCCTACTCGGCGTCGCTCGGCTTCCTCGACGCGCAGGGTAGCGCCACGATGGGATTCGGCGGCTTCGCGCCGTCGCCGGCCCTGCTCGGCCTCACTCTGCACCACGCCGCCCTCTTGGCGACGCGCGGCGGCAGCATCGTCGACGCGACGAGCGCCGTGGCGCTGACGTTCGTGTCGGACCTGTCGGCGCGGTCGGTCGAAGAAGCGTTCGCGTCCAACACGCGGCTGGACCGCGCGCGGTCCGGTGGGTCGGCGTTCGGGACGATCGCACTCGTCGGCGGCTCCGGCCTGCACGGCGACTTCGACTACCGCCTTCTCGATGACCTCGGCAACGGGGTGTACGAGTTCGACCTGCAACGCGACACGCGCAACGGGGTGCGCGGCTTCTCGGTGCCGGCGAACCGCACGCTCAGTGGGCAGGAGGAGTTCGTGAACGACGGGCGTTTCGAGTTCGCGACCTTCGCCATCCCCAGCGGAGTCACCGTGCGCGTGGTCGGCTCTTCGCCGGCGCGCTGGCTGGTGCGCGGCGCCGTGGTCATCGACGGAGTGCTCGACGTCAGCGGCGCGACCCAGCTGCAGATCCCCAACGCTGTCGTCCCGCGTGGACAAGCCGGCGGCCGCCCGGGCTGCGGCGGCGGCCGCGGTGGCGACGGCGCCGACGCCAGCGACGGGGTCAATCCATCGAACGGCGGCAACGGGCAGGACGTGCAGGCACCGGCCGGACACGCCTACGCGGGTGCGGCGTTCGGCACCGGCGGTCGCGGCGCGCTGCAGTTCCCCGCCAGCAACGCGGCCCTCACCCACAACTACCTCACACAGTGCGCGCAGGTCCCGAGTGGTGGCGGTGGCGGCGGCATGATCGGGGCGGGCGGGATCGGCCTCGCTCTGCGGACGCCGGTGACTCCGCCCGAACTCGGGCCCCCGACCGCCGGCGGGGCGTCGTTCCAGCTCCTGCCCATCCCGTCGCCGCGCCCGACGTTCGATCACTTCCTCGTCGGCGGAGCCGGCGGGGGTGGGGGCGGATCCCACGCCTACGGCCACCGCGCAGGCATGGCGATCGTCTGGAAGATCGGTGCCGGCGGCGCCGGCGGTGGCGGCGCTCTCGGCCTGCGGGCGGGTCACGATGTGACGTGCGGTTCGGCGAGCGCGTTGTTGGCCCGCGGCGGCACCCACTTCGACAACTACCTGCATCAGGTGCAGGGTCCGCCCGGGCCGGCTGGCGGCGGCGGCGGCGGCACGATCGTGGTCCAGAGCGCGTCGTCCGTGCATGTGCAAGACGTCGACGTCGGCGGCGGTGCCGGCCTCTGGGTCCGCCCGGGTGTCGTGCAGCCGCTCAACGTCGAGACGCGCGGTGGCGATGGTGCACCCGGCTTCTACCGGATCGAGAGTCCGAACACGACCATCACCCGAGCCAACCCGCCGGTCGCGCCCGACAACCTCGGCACGCTGCTCGACCGCGATCTCCAGTCCGGCCAGCAGTCCACGTGGTACGCGACCGGCACCCCGCTGGCGGCGCGCTACGTGCGCTTCGAGATCGAGGCGACGGTGAACGGGCTCACGACGCGCTTCAGCGACGACCGGGCCTTCGGCGTGGCGCCGCGCTTCGGAGACGCCAGCTCGCCCCTGTGGTTCAAGCTGCAGGCGGCGCGCATCGACGCCGGCGGCAACCTCGAACCCGGCAGCACCGGTCCATGGCGCGACCGAGCCGTCGACCTCGGCGCCGACCTCGGCAACGCATTCCGGTTCGTGATCGTGCGCAACGGTGCACCGGTGCAGGTGACGCGCGTGCGGGTGTTCGTCGACGCGTAGGCCGACCTAGCTGCAGGCCCGGACCGCGGCCACGCCGCCGTCCGGGGTCAAGGCGGCGGCGCCGAGATGACGCGGGCGGTATCTTCCTCGCGATGAGAGTCGTCGCCGCCATGCACGTGCACTTCCCCTGCAGCTTGGTCCGATCGGGATGCCCAACCGCTTCCTGCTCGCCGGTCCGGAGATCCTGATTCCCGTCGTCGGCCAGCTCGGTCGAAGCTCTTTGGCCTTTCGAGTCCCCATCGCAAACTGTGTTGGCAGGGCCGACCCTTCGTGCAGAGTTCGTCACATACCTGAGCGCCAACCCGGCCGCGGCTCTTGTCGACTCGCGGTCGTCGGCGGGGGCCGCTCATACCGCCGCGATACGCGGCGCCAGCCATTGCCTCAGTGCCGCCTCGCCAGCCTGCGTGATCTCCACGCCGCGCGTGCCGGCGAGCCGACGCGCCCAGCCGTTCCCGACCAATCGAGTCCACAGCGCCGCCCCCAGGGCCCCGGCCAGGTGCTGCCGGCGCTCGCTCCAGTCGAGGCAGGCGCGGCACAGTGGACGGCGGCCATGACCGAGGGCGTCGACGTCGATGTCGATGGCGGCGAAGAGGGCACGCCCGCGGGCGGTGAGACGAAGGTCGTCTGCGCCGCCGGTCCACGCACCGCGCTGCTGCAAGAGTTCGAACAGCTCGACGCCCCGCCGCCCGGCCAAGTGGTCGTAGCACAGCCGCGCCAAACGCAGCGCCGGCTCGCGCGGGCTCGATCGCAACGGCACGGCGCCGGTGCGGAATGCCACGCCCATCAAGGTCTCGAGCGCATGTGCGACGTCGGCGTCGGCCAGGCCGTAGTAGCGATGCCGACCCTGGCACTGCACCTCCACCAGTCCGGCGCCGAGCAACTTGGCAAGGTGAGCCGACATCGTCGGCTTCGTGACGCCGGCGACGCGCGCCAGCTCGGTCGCGGTGAGCGCCTGCCCGCCCATCAGGACGGCGAGCGCCTGGGCGCGCGCGCGGTCGCCGATCAACGCGGCGACGCGGACGAACTGTGGGCCTTCGATCATGCTGGAACTCGGGATTCGCGGTCACAGTAGCGCGGTCCCGCCGCGAAGGGTTCGCTGCGGGCCGAACCGTCGCCAGCGAGCCTCGCTCGCCACCGTTCGTCCGGCGTCGAACCATCGCGACCCCGATGCGACTAGCGTCCTGAGTCAGCCATACCGACGACCAGCGCATCCAGGCCATGACCATCACCTGCTTCATCCGCTACCAGCTCGACCCAGCCCAACGCGATGCCTTCCGCGCCTACGCCGAGGCATGGGGACGCATCATCCCCCGCTGCGGCGGCGACCTGGTCGGCTACTTCCTGCCGCACGAGGGGACCAACGACGTCGCCTACGGCCTGATCCGGTTCGCGAGCCTCGCCGACTACGAGGCCTACCGCGCGCGCCTCGTGGCCGACCCTGAGGGCAGCGCCAACTTCGCGCGCGCCCGGCGGGAACGCTTCATCCTGCGTGAAGAGCGCTCCTTCCTCGAGGACGTCGCGAACACGGTGATCGGCCGAGACGCTTGACGATCGATCGAACGCCCGACACCTTCTGCTCCGAGCTGCGCTCGCACGAGCAGGGCCTTGGCGCCCGACAGATGCGAGCTCCGTACCCTCGAGCCGCCGCCGGAACCTCGCCCCCGTGAACACCCACGCCGCCACCTTCCGCGCCCTGCACGAACGCCCCGGCGCCTTTGTCATGCCCAACGCTTGGGACGGCATCTCGGCACTGCTGCTGCAGCGGGCAGGCTTCGAGGCGCTCGGCTCGTCGTCGCTGGCTCTGGCCTTCGCGCTCGGGCGGCACGACGGGGTTGCCGCGGTCAGCCGTGACGTCGCGATCGACCACGCCCGGCTGCTGGCCACGTTGACCGGGCTGCCGGTCAACGGCGATCTCGAAGACGGGTACGGCGCCAACCCAGAGGACTGCGCCCGCACGGTCGAAGCTGCGGTCGCGGCTGGCCTCGCCGGCCTCGGCATCGAGGACACCACCCCCGATCCCGCCCGGCCCATCCACGATTTCGACCTGGCCGTCACCCGGGTCAGGAGCGCGGCCGCTGCATCACGCGGGCGCATCGTGCTCACCGGCCGGACCGACAACTACCTGCGCGGACGGCCCGACCTCGACGACACCATCAGGCGCCTGACCGCGTTCGCCGAAGTCGGTGCCGACGTCCTGTTCGCGCCGGCACTGCCCGACCTCGATGCGATCTGCACGGTCGCACGCGCCGTCGCGCCCAAGCCGCTCGCCGTCGTGATCGGACCCGGCACCGGCCCGGTGCCGCTGGCGGTGCTGGCCGAAGCCGGCGTCAAGCGCGTGAGCCTGGGAGGCGCCCTCTACCGGCGCGCCATGGCCGCGCTGGTCGACTCGGCAGAGAAACTGGCGAACGGCGACCTAGCGGCGGCGGTCGCCGGCGCCATCCCCACTCGGGACATCGACGCGCTGCTGCCATCCGCACCGAGCTGAACACGCAGCCGCGCAAGCGGTTCGACGGAGGGGACTCCCTCTGTCTGCGACTCGGCACGGTGTCCGTGCCGGGAGACCCGGTCTACCTCTTCGCGCGTCTGCAGGGGGCGGTGATTCCCTGGCCGCCGTTCGGGACGCTGCAGCTCGATCCGAGCTCGATCGTGCTCGTCGACGCGCAGACTTGTGGGTTGGGCCACGATCCGATCGCGTACCTGCGCGTGCCCATCCTCGACGATCCCAGGGTCGCCGGGCTGTCGCTGCACCTGCAGACCATCAACGTAGGAACCCGCGCGCCGCAGGCTCTGCTATCGCCGAGCGTCGTGGGAGTCATCGTTGATCGGCGGACGGCAGGGCTCCGGCCCCGGGTCTCGCGCCGCCGGCCATCGGAATCCCGACGCGCGGTGTCGGAGTTCCGCACCTCGGCGTCTCCGCGGATCGCTCGCTGACTGCAACCCGCTCCGAACACCTGACTCGCCCACCGCACGGTCAGAGGCACACCGCGCTACACTCGACGCGCGGCGCTCGATCCGACGTGGGCGTGAAGGGTCGCCCACACCATCAACGGTTCGATGCTCAGCCCGGTCCGCGACTACCCCGCGCTCAAGCGTGCCAACAGTCAGTTGTTGCGCGAGGACGTCGAACGCCGCGCCATCGTCTATCGCGGTCTGCCGGAGGTCGTGACCCTCAATCACTCGGACATCTGCAACCTGCGGTGTGTGATGTGTCCGCGCAATCTGGCGCAAGGCAAGCACCGCCTCGACCAGCGCGTGCTGGAACACGTCGTGAACGAGCTGTTCCCCACGGCGCACAAGGTCGTGCTGACGACGGCAGGTGGCGACCCGCTCGCGGTCGACTTCGACTTCCTGCTCGAGCGCGCACTGCGCTTCGGGGTGCGGGTCGACGCCGTGACCAACGGCGTCCTGCTGACACCCGACGTCTACCAGCGAGCTCGCGGCGCCCTCGACCACCTCAACGTGTCGCTCGACAGCCACGTCCCCGAGGTCTACGAGCGGATTCGCCTCGGCGCGCGCTACGAGCGCATCGTCGGCAACCTGAGCGCGATCGCCGAGGAGCGGCGACGCCAGCCGGACGGGGTGCTGCTGTCGCTGAGCGCCGTGGTGATGCGCTCCAACCTGCCGCACCTCGCCGACTTCGTGCGCTTCGCCCGCCAGTTCGCGCCGGACGGCATCGTCCTGCAGCGGCTGCGGCACGAGGTGAAGCCGACACCGGAGGAAGAGCCCGAGCGCAGCATGTCGCCGGCCGAGATCGCCGGACACCTCGCCGATGCGGCGACGGCGGCGCGCGAGGCCGGCCTCAACCTGTTCACCACCGAACTCGGCGTCCCGAGCGTGATCGCCCAACACCCGCGCCCGAAGGTGCCACCGACGCTCGAGGGTCACGGCCTGTGCTGGTTCCTCGCCCAGAACTTCAACGTGATGTACACGGGCGAGGTGTTTCCCTGCTGTATCCCGACCGACTACTGCCTCGGCGACGTGCGCTATCAGGACCCGGCAGAGATCTGGAACGGCACGCCGATGCAAAACCTGCGTGCGGCCCACCTGTCGCGACGCGGCACGGTGTTCTGTTCCGGCTGCCTGCACGCGCCACACTTGCCGGCGCGGGGACCGAAGAAGGTGGTCGCGGCGGTGCAGTGGACACGCGCCCGCAGCTCGCTGGCGCGCAGTTGGGTCCGGCGGCGGGTGGTGCGGCGGCACGCGGCGCCGATCTTCGCCACGCCCGCGCCCGAACTCGAGCCGCGCGACGGCGGCTTCTTGGACGCGCCGGCTCCGGCCGACGTGACGACGTTCGGCGAAGACATCGACGTGGCCACCGTGCATCCCGCCGACGGCAGCCTCTGGATCGCCCGCGCCGGGCGGCTGTGGCGCCACGATCGCGCCGAGCCCGACGGCGCCGTCGAGGTGACGCGTCTGGTGGACGCAACGCCGACGCGCGTGGCGTGCCTGCATTGGGTCGCGCCCGACGCCCTCGTCTTCGCCGTCGAGTCGGGAGGCGGGCTGCAGCGACTGCAAGCCGGCGTGCGCACGCTGGCGCTGCCGCTGTCCGAGCCGCGTGCCTTCGTGCGACAGAGCGGGGTCTCGCTCGGCCCGGACGGAACGGTGTGGGTCGGCGAGTACGGCGTGTTCCCCGGCGCACGCTGTGCGCGCGTGTACCGCAGCCGCGATGCCGGGCGCAGCTTCGTGGAGGTGCAGCACCTCCCGGCCCGCCACGTGCACCTCGTGCAGTGCCTGGCGGACGGACGCGTGTTGATCACCACCGGCGACCTCGGCGCCGAGCGGCGCCTGTACGTGGGCACCGGCGCCGCGTTTCGCTGCCTACGGCCGGCGTGGGCCGGGTTCGTGGCGTGCGCCCGGACCGCCGCTGGCTTCCACTTCGGCACCGAACTGTCCAGCGGCAACGGCCTGCTCCGCTTCCGAGCGGGCCTCGAAAGCGTCCCCGAGTTCCGCGCCTTGCCCGCCGCCCTCGACCTGCAGGTGCGGCGCCTCGCCGTGGCCGGCGATGGCCGGCTGTTCGCTTTGTGCGCCATGGACGCCGACCTCGTCGCCCGGCGCAAGGGCCGTCGGGCGGTGCTGCTCGGCTCGGACGACGACGGCGCCACCTGGTCGGTGGTGCACCGTTTCGCCGCCGACTGGTCGGATGCCACGGAGGACTTCGTGCTGCTGCCGCAGCCGCCGACGCGCCTGCTCACGACCGGCCCCGGCCGCGCCTGTCTGATCCACGTCGAGGTCGCGGCCGAACGGCGCGATGGCCGGACGACCGAGGCCGTCGGCCATCGCCCCAGCCTTGCAGCGGATGGAGCCAGGCCCCACCGCTGAACGCTGGGTCAGTTGGAAGCGCAAGCGGCCGTGCGGACGGAGCACGCGGCGTTGACCCGGGCGCGTGCTTCCAATCGGTGCGCATCCGAGCAGCGAAGGCCCGCGACTGTTGCGGCGAGGGCGTCACGAATACGTCGGGGAGTGCGGCAATCGAGGGGTGGATGTCAACGCGCGTGCCCGGGGCCTCCGCCCGACCCGGCAGCGGCGGCGGCGCGCCCCGGCCTTCACCCCGACCGCGGCTTCGGCGCGCAGGCGATCAACGCATCGAGCATGGGGTTCTCGGGCGCGTCCTTGCGCCACGCGAGCACGATCGGAAAGGTCACGCGCGGACTCCCCCACGCGTACGCGGCCAGCCGCCGCCCCTTCGGCCCGTCGGGGTCGAGGCTCGGCACCAGCGACCAGCCGAGCCCCGACTCGACGAAGCCGAGGATGGCGTCGGCGGTGTCGAGAGCGATCGACGCGGCCGGGGAGATGTCGTGTTGCACGAGCGCCTGCACCTGGAGCGCATGTTGGCGGGTGCCGACCGGGTAGCTGAGGAATGGCAACGCCCCCAATTCGCGCAGCTTGGGCCGGCCGCGCGCCGGCGCATGCTCGCGCGGCACCACCAGGCACGCGTGCACGACCGCGACCGTTTGGCTGGCGACGTCAGGAGGAACGTCGGGCAGATGGGCGACGAGTGCGTCGGCAGCGCCGCTGCGCAGCAGGCCGACGTCGACGTGGATCAACTCCTGCAGGTGGAGCTGCACCGCCGGACGCCGCCGGCGCAAGGCCAGCAGCCAGTCGGGCAGGAGCTGGCGAATCAGCAGCGACTCGGCGTGGATGGTGAGCGCGCCGTCGAACTCGCCGGTGCGCAGGCCGTGCAGCACCTGCGGCAAGTCGCGCAGGAAGGGGCCGACGAACGCCAGAAGGTGCGCGCCCGCCGGCGTCGGCCGCATCTGGTCCTTGCCGACGCGCTCCAACAGCTGCAGCCCGACCTCGCGCTCCAGCTTGCGCACCTGCTGGTGCAGGGCCGGCTGGGTGATCGGATACGGCGCGGCCCGAGCGGCCCGGGCGTAGCCGCCCTGGCTCGCCACCAAGTGGAATCCGACCAGGCGGTTCAGGTCGATCATGAAGCAGATCTTATCGAAGCGTGCAGCACAACTTCCTCCCTGGAAACGACACGCGTGACGATACTTCCCGCGTCCGAACCAGGCACCCGCATGAACTCGAGCACCGACGACATCCGTCCCGCCCCGGCCCCGCATATCCGCGGCCTGCTGGTGGCTCAGTTCTTCGGAGCGTTCAACGACAACGCCTTCAAGATGATGGTGACGCTGCTCGCCATCGCCGCCGTGCGCGACGAGGGTGAAATGGCGGCACAGTCGGTGACGACCTTCGCGTTCGTCGTGTTCACCCTGCCGCTCATGCTGTGCTCGCTGCCGGCCATGGCGCTGGGCGACCGGGTCAGCAAGCGCTCGCTGGTGCTGTGGACCAAGTTCGCCGAGATCGTCCTGATGCTGGGCGGCACGCTGGCGCTGGCGGTCGCGCCGAGCGGCTGGCTACCCCTCGTCGTACTGGCCGGCATGGGCGCGCAGAGCGCCCTGTTCTCGCCTGCCAAATACGGCATCCTGCCGGAGATCCTGCCGCACGAGGCGCTGACCACCGCCAACGGCCGACTCGAAGCGGCGAGCTTCCTGGCGATCATCCTGGGCACGCTCGCCGGCGGCCTGCTGCTGGCGGCGTGCGGGCCGCAGCCGTGGATCGGCGGCGCCGTGCTGAGCGTGCTGGCCGTGGTCGGCTTCGGCGCGGCGCTGTCGCTGCCGCCGGTACCACCCAGCGGCAGCGCCGAGCCGTTCGGGGTGGTGCTCGGCTCGGCCTGGCGCGCCCTGCGCGGCAAGCGCGCGCTGTGGCTGGCGATGCTCGGCACGGTCGTGTTCTGGGGCTTGGCCAGCCTGCTCGGCCAGGATGTGCTGGTCTACGGCAAGCAAGTGCTCGGCCTCGACGACACGCTGTCGGGCTTGCCGTACGCGCTGTTCGCCATCGGCGTCGGCATGGGCTCGCTGCTCGCCGGCCGCCTGGCGCGCGGCAAGGTCGAGATCGGCCTCATCCCGCTGGGCGCGCTCGGCCTGGCGTTCGGCACCGGCGCGATGGGTCTGCTGGCGCCGGGGCGCGTCGGCACCTGCGCCTTCATGACCGTGCTCGGTGTCGCCAGCGGCTTCGTCGTCGTGCCGCTGAACGCGCTGGTGCAGTGGCACGCGCCGGCCGACCGCCGCGGCGCGGTGATCGCACTCATCAACGGCCTGTCGTTCGCCGGCATCCTCGCCGGCAACCTCGGCTGTCTGCTCCTCGCGCGCCAGGGGGCGAGCGCCGCGACCATCCTGGTGGTCGCCGCCGCGCTGACGCTGGCGGCCACGCTGTGGGCGATCTGGCTGTTGCCGGTGGCGCTGATGCGCATGCTCGTGCTGCTGGCGGCGCACACCCTGTACCGGGTGCGCGTGCTCGGCGATCGCCACGTGCCGCAGACCGGCGGCGCGCTCTTGGTGCCGAACCACGTGTCCTTCCTCGACGGCGTGTTCATGGTCGCCGCCCTCGACCGGCCGATCCGCTTCGTGGTCGAGAAGCACTGGTACGAAAGACCGCTCCTGAAGCCCTTCCTGCGCGCGCTGCGCGCCATCCCGATCACCGGCAGCGGCGGCCCGCGCGTCGTGCTGCGGGCGCTGCGCGAGGCCGGCCAGGCCCTCGACGACGGCGAACTCGTCTGCCTGTTCGCCGAGGGCGAGATCAGCCGCATGGGCAGCACGCTGCCCTTCCGCCGCGGTCTGCAGCGCATCGTCAAGGGGCGCAGCGCCAAGATCGTGCCGGTGCACCTCGACCGTGTGTACGGCGGCCTCCTGAGCGCGCAGCAGGGGCGCGTGCGCTGGTGGCCGACGCGCGTGCCGTGCCCGGTCACGGTGTCGTTCGGGCCGCCGCTCGCCAACGACGTGGCCCCGGTGGAAGTGCGCCGCCGGGTCGAACTGCTGGGCGAACGTGCCTGGCGCCTGCGTGCGCGCGAACTGCGCCCGCTGCACGTCGGCGTCGTGCGCCAGGCGCGCCGCGCCCCGTGGCGGCCGGCGCTGTCCGACACGCAAGGCCGCCGGCTGTCGCGGCTCGGCGCCACGGCGGGCGCCGTCGTGCTGGCGCGCCGGCTGCGAGTGCCGTGCGCCGGCGAGGAACGTCTGGGCATCTTGCTGCCGCCGTCGGTCGGCGGCGCCTTGGCCGCCGTCGCAACCAGCCTGTCCGGCCGCACGGCGGTGCCACTCAACTACACGGTCGGCCCGGCGGCGCTGGCCTCGGCCGTGCGGCAGGCCGGTCTACGCACCGTCCTCACGTCGCGTGCCTTCCTCGACAAGCTGCCGGTGACGCTGCCCGAAGGCGTCCGCGTGCTGGCGCTCGAGGACCTGCTGGCCGGCGGCGGACGCCTCGAGCGCGCGGGCGCCGCACTGCGGGCACTACTGTGGCCGATCGGCCGACTGGAGCGAGCCTGTGGCGCCGCCCGCCGCGTCACCAGCGACGACGTGGCGGTGGTGATCTTCAGCAGCGGTAGCACCGGCGAGCCCAAGGGCGTCGAGCTCACCCACACCAACGTGCACGCCAACTGTGAAGCCACCGCTCAGGTCATTCCGCTCGAGCCGAGCGACCGTCTCGTCGGTGTGCTCCCCCTGTTCCACTCGTTCGGCAACATGGCGCTGTGGTACGCGCTGCAGCAGGGCGCCGGCATGGTCTTCCACCCCAATCCGCTCGACGCCGCCGCGGTCGGCGAACTCGTGGCGCAGCACCGCGCCACCATTCTGCTGGCGACCCCGACCTTCCTGCAGCTCTACCTGCGCCGCTGCGAGCCGGGCCAGTTCGGTTCGCTGCGCGTGGTGCTGACCGGCGCCGAGAAGTTGCCCGATCCGCTCGCCGACGCCTTCGCCGACCGCTTCGGCATCCGACCGATCCAGGGCTACGGCTGCACCGAGTGCGCGCCCGTCGTCGCCGCCAGCACGCCCGGCTACCGCGCCCCCGGCTTCTACCAGGCCGGCTCGCGCCGCGGGTCGGTGGGCCGGCCGCTGCCTGGCATCGCCGTTTCCATCGTCGACCCCGACACGCGCACGCCGCTGCCGGTGGGCGAGAGCGGCCTGGTGTTGGTGCGCGGCCCCAACGTGATGCGCGGCTACCTCGGCAGGCCCGACCTCACCGCCGCCGCCATGCACCGGGGCAGCTACGTCACCGGCGACATCGGTCGCCTCGACGAGGACGGCTTCCTGTTTCTCACCGACCGCCTGTCGCGCTTCTCGAAGATCGGCGGCGAGATGGTGCCGCACGGCACGGTCGAGGAGCACCTGCAGGAGTGCAGCGGCCGCACCGAGCGCGCCTTCGCCGTGTGCGGCGTACCCGACACCAAGAAGGGGGAGCGCTTGATGGTGCTGACGACGGTGGCACGCCAAGACCTCGTGGCCGTGCTGCAGCGCCTGAGCGAGCGCGGCCTGCCGCCGCTGTTCGTACCGCGGGCCGAGCAGTTCGTCGAGGTGACCGCGTTGCCGCTGCTCGGCACCGGCAAGCTCGACCTGCGGGCGGTGAAGGAGCAGTGCCTGGCGGCGGCGATGGACGCGGCGAGCCTGGATTGAGGACGGCCGAGGTTCCGATGCCGGCCCGGCTCGGGTGTCTCGGTCAGCGCTCCCGGCGCGAAGCGGGCACTGTCGTCGAGCGCGCCAGCACGACACGCAAGCCGAGGTCGGTGCCGCGCGTGTCGGGGGCGCAGGCCATGCGATTGGCCGAGCGAAGGTACGGCGCCGAGTAGGCGAAGCTACCGCCGCGGCACACGCGCTCGTTGCCGACGCGGCCGCACGGGTCGAAGGCGCCATTGCGGTAGGTGTCGGTGACGACCTCGACGGTGCGCCCGGTGTCGCGGGTGGCGGCGGCGTCGAGACACCACTCCCACACGTTGCCGTGCATGTCGAACAAACCCCATGCGTTGGCGCGGCGTGAGGCGACGCGGTGCGGGTGGGCGCCGTCGCGAGCGTCGGCATAGACCGCGTAGGACGGCAGCGCCACGACGTGACAGCAGTAATCACCCTCGCTCCCGGCTCGGCACGCGAGCTCCCACTCGGCTTCGGTCGGCAAGCGGTAGACGTGGCCGTCGGGCAGCGCGCGGCTCGCCCACTCGCGCACGGTGAGCGCCTCGCAGAAGGTCACGGCCTCCGACCAGGTCATGCCGCTCGCCGCCACCTCGCCGCTCGCGAAGGAGTCGGCTGCACCGGCTTCCTTGCTCGATGTCGGCGGAACGGCATCGTCCTGGTTGCGCCACGGCGCGGAGCTGAGCACGCGTGCCCACTGCGCACGCGTCACCTCGGTCGACGCGATCCAGAAGCCGTGGCCGATCTCGGCCACGTGCGGCCGTTCGTCGGGCGCGGCATCGGCGGTGCGCGAGCCCATCACCACGGACTGTGCCGGCACCCACACCATGGTCAGGCCGAAGCCGTTGCGGAAGGACGCGGGAATGGCCACCTCGGCGGTGCCCCCCGGCAGAGCGGTCGACGTCGGCGCGGTCGAATCGGTGCGCGGCATCCAGTGCGCATAGACCCCGAGACCGGCGAGAACCGCAGCGCACACGATCGTCTCGCTCCGGATCAAACGAATCGGTGGGAGACGCGATCGCATCGGCAGACTGTAGACGGTGCCGCGGGGAGCGAACCGTGGATGGTTGCTCCGCCGCAGCGAAGTGACAACCCCCATTGCGGCATGGGCCGCAACCAAGGGCTCATTTCAGTCGGCGCTTCGCGCCGACCGGAGAGGCGACCGGTTCTGCGCGTATGCCACCGTGCGCCGGACATCACCGCGCCCGCTGCGGAATGGCTCGGCACGAAAAAGACACGCGCGCGCGGAACAAGCCCGCACCGCCGTATCGTCAGGATGCCGTGCCCACCCGCCGATGTGACCGCGCCTCCGGCCCGGTCACGGCCCCCGCGGCGGTCCTTCACCTTCCGATCATGCGTCTCTCCCATATCCTCGCCCTGCTCACCTGCCAGCATCTGGCCGCGCAGTTCCGTGCGAGCGAGTTCCAGATCTACCCCGCTCCGAACACGGCGGACTTCGCGACACGGGGCACGCTCGGCAACAACCCGGGCGAGATCCTCATGGAAGTCCCCGCCACCCATTTCAGCGGCATCGGCCAGGACAACACTGGTACCGGCACGATCCTGATCGGGTTCCGCCACGTGCTTCAGGAACGGGCCTCGGCCACCGGCAACACCTACTCGCTCCTCGTGCGTCGTGGCACGGGCGGCCGGCCGTCGACCGACAGCGCTGGCATCCTGATGCAGACCTCGACGCTGACGGGACCCCCATCGTCGGGCAACGCTGCCTGGATCATCACCTACGACCTGGCGACCCCGTCGGCGGCCTTGCCGACCTGCGACACCTTCTACTTCGGAGTGGAGACCTCGCCCGCGACCTCGTTCACCGGGCTGGCATGGCACATGGTGACGACCGGTGGCCCTGCCCGCGGCGACAACCCGGCCGAGAGTCCGCTGGTGCCCAACCTGGCATGGGATCGCGTCAGTGGCAGCCTCGTGCCGAGGCAGCCCCCGGTGTGCGCCTACAACATGAGCGTGCGCGTGCTGGCGCCGGTGCTGAACGTCGGCAACGTCGATCCCTCGTGGAGCAACGGCAGCGCGATCAACTTCACCAGCTACGGGCTCGGAGGCATGTGGCCGCAGGTCTCGGGCACGCGGAGCGACGGTCTCGCCTGCCGAGTGCGCGACGCCAACAACGCCAACGGCTCGTTCGTGGTGTTCGCGAGTTCCGGTGTCGTCTGCCCTGGCTCGCCGCTCGGCAACCTCGCTACGGGCGCGCTGTACCTGACGCCGAGTGTCCTCGTGCCGGTGGCGTCGGCCTCGCTGACCAACACCGGCGAGGGGACGGCCCTGATCGCCGCCCCGGCCTCGCTTCCTACCGCACTGAGCAACCACACGCTGCACCTGCAGGCGTTCACGCTCGGCATCGGGGCGACGCTGCCAGGACACCTGAGCAATCGCGCCAGCACGCGGTTCCTGTGAGCGCCGGGGCGGGCTAGCCTGCGGGGGTGGCCGAGCCCATCGACCCTTCCGGCCTCTTCGCGACCATCGGCGAGGACGGCTTCACGCGCCTGGTGGCGGCGTTCTATCGCCGCGTGCCGCATGACGACATCCTCGGGCCGATGTACCCGGAGCAGGATTTCGCTGGGGCCGAGCAGCGGCTGCGCGAGTTCCTGATCTACCGATGCGGGGGACCGCCGCGCTACATCCAAGCGCGCGGCCACCCCCGTCTGCGCATGCGGCACGCACCGTTTCGCGTCGACCAGCGGGCGCGCGACCGTTGGATCGAGCTGATGACCGCCGCCATGGACGAAGTGGGTCTGACCGGCCCCGACCGCGACCTCTTGCACGCCTTCCTCGACGACGTCGCCACCTTCCTGAAAAACACCTAGCGAAGTAACAGGGTGGAGTCTGACACCAAAGTGGTGGTTCAGCGGTTGGTGGCGTAGTCGGCGAGGGAGAAGGCGTCGACCTCGACGACTGCGCGGCGCGCGGCGTCGGCGGCTCGGATGGCCTCGACCTCTGCGGCGGTCAGGACGCCCTCGGCGAGAGCGCGGTCGAGCGCGGGCGGGTCGCTGCGCGGCAGCTTGCCGGCGCGGACAGCCGCCTTGACCTTGTCGACGGCAGGCTCGGCGGCGGCCACGAGGTGCATGGCGCGCTCGAGTTGGCCCACACCCAACTGGTCGGCCGGCGGCTGGTAGAGGCCCGACGTGACGCGGTCGCGCTGGGCGCCGGGCATCTGCAGCAGGCGCGCGACCAGGCGCGTGTCGGCGTCGCTGGGTCCTCCGCCGAACGGATTGAGACGCGACCACCACGCAACGGGGCCACGCAGGAGCCAGGTGAGGCCGGGGACGCTGAGGTTGGCGAACAACCCGTCGAGCCCCTCCTGCATGCGCGCGAACAACCAGTCCATCGACCAGCGCAAGAACGGCGCGTCCTCCTCACGACCCCCCTCCGCTTCGAAACGGCGCAGTGTGGCCGTCGCCAGGTACAGCGCGCTGAACACGTCGGAGTAGCGCCCAGCGAGCATCTCACGGCGCTTGAGGTCGCCGCCGAGACTGCCCATCGCCACGTCCGCCCAGAACGCGAACGACGCCGACGCCCACTGCAGCTTGCGCCAGTAGCCGGCCGCCGGCCCGGGCACCGGCGATGCGGCCAGCAACCCGCGACTGAGCGACAGCACGAGCGCGCGTGCGCCGTTGCGCACCACATGCGCGACGTGCGCCCAGAGCGCACGGTCGAAGCCCCTGACGTCGCCACGTCCGAGCGCCTCGATCTCGGCCAGCGCGTACGGGTGACAGCGGATCGCCCCCTGGCCGAAGATCATCAGAGTCCGCGTCAGGATGTTGGCGCCCTCGACCGTGATGCTGATCGGCATCGAGGTGTAGGCGATGGCCAGCGTGTTGCGTGGCCCGCGCGAGATCGCAGCGCCACCCAGGAGATCCATCGCGTCGTTGACGGCCCTGCGGCACAGCTCGGTGGTGTGCAGCTTCATCATCGCCGTCACCACCGCCGGTTTGGCTCCGGTGTCGAGCGCCCCACACGTGTAGCGCCGCGCGGCTTCGACCACGTACGCGAAGCCACCGATGCGGCCGAGCACCTCCTGCACCCCTTCGAACCTGCCGAGCGGCAACCCGAACTGCTGGCGCACCATGACGTAGGCGCCTGCCACGCGCGCGGCCTTCTTGCAGCCCGAGGCGCTGGTTGCCGGCAGCGAGATGCCACGCCCTGCCGCCAGGCTCTCCATCAGCATCTGCCAACCCCGCCCAGCACCGTCCGGCCCACCGATGATCGCGTCGATGGGCACCACCACGTCGTGGCCCTCGGTGGGACAGTTGTAGAACGGCAACCCCAGCGGATCGTGGCGCATGCCGAGCACGACGCCCGCGGCATCGGTGGGAACGAGGGCGCAGGTGATCCCGAGGTCGGTATCCTGACCGAGTTCGCGGCCGAGCAGCCCTTCGGGATCGCGCAGCTTGAACGCCAGCCCGAGCACGGTCGCCACGGCCGCCAGAGTGATGTAGCGCTTGCGCCAGTTGAGCCGCAGCCAGAGCTTGCCGTCATCACCCCGGAACACGACGCCGTCGGCCTCGATGGCACCCGCGTCGGATCCGGCTCCGGGCTCGGTGAGCGCGAACGCCGGCACATCCTCGCCGCGCGCGAGGCGCGGCAGGTAGTGGTTCTTCTGTGCCTGCGTGCCGTAGTGCACGAGCAGCTCGGCGGGCCCGAGCGAGTTCGGCACCATCACGGTGATACCCAGCGGGATCGACACCGAGCTCACCTTGCCGACGATCGCCGAGTTCGCCGACGCCGAGAAGCCGAGCCCACCGTACTCCTCGGGGATGATGAGGCCGAAGAAGCGCTCCCGCTTGAGGAACGCCCACACCGCCTCCGGCAGGTCGCGCCGCTGCAGGATCTCCCATTCGGTGGTCATCGCGCAGAGCTGGGCCACCGGTCCGTCGAGGAACGCGCGTTCGCGTTCCGACAGGTCGGGATACCCGGCCGCGAGCAGCCGCTTGGCGTCCGGCCGCCCCGAGAACAGCTCCCCCTCCACCCACACCGTGCCGGCCTCGAGCGCCGCGCGCTCGGTGTCGGAGATCTGTGGCAGCAGGTTGGCACGCCGCAGGAACCGCATCACCGGCCGGCTCAGCAGCGGCACACGCAAGGGCGGCAACGCCAACACCACCGCGGCGATCGCCAACGGCAGCCCCCACCAAGGTGACGCCAGCACGCCGACAGCCACGCTCGCTGCCGCCACCAGCGCCCACAGAGGCGGGCCAGCGAAGGCGAGGCCCAAGAGGATCAGGAGCGTGGCAAAGAGCGACCAGATCACGGGGAGTGCCAGCGTAGCGCCAGGCCCGACCCGACCGAGCCGATTCACCGAACCGATACCACGAACGCACCGCAACGAGGTGGCGCCCGCGCGTCGACCGCGCACTGTCGACGATGGCCGCGAGGCACGACCGCCTGTGGCTTGTTCTCGGCAGCAGAGTCGCTACACACGACGAGCCAGGACGCAGGCCTCCCCCGCCTCCGGCACCCTCCTTCGACCATGATCGGCTACGCCGCCCGCCCGCAGCCCGACATCGTGCTCGCCGCGGGCCTGCGCACGCCGTGGGCGCGCGCCGGCGGCCGCTTCGCCAAGGAGGACGCCGGCCACCTCGGCGCTGTCGTGGCGCGCGAACTGCTGGCGCGCACGGGCGTCGACCCCGCTCAGCTCGCCGAGGTCGTGGTCGGATGCGTCGGCCCGGCGCACGACCAAGTCAACGTCGGCCGCGTCGTGGCGCTGCGCGCGGGTGTGCCACGGCACGTGCCGGCGCGCACCGTAGCCCGCAACTGCGCCAGCGGCATCGAGGCCGTGACCTGCGCGGCTGCCGACATCGCCGCCGGCGTCGGCGAGCTGTACCTGTGCGTCGGCGTCGAGGTGATGAGTGCATACCCGCTCACCTACGGCCCGCAGATGACGGATCTCTTCGCGCGCCTGACGCGCGCCAAGTCGGTCGGCCAACGCCTGGCAGCGCTCGCCCGCTTCCGACCGCGCTTCCTGGCGCCGCGCGTGGCGCTGACCGAGGGCCTGACCGACCCGATCTCCGGTCTGATCATGGGCAAGACGGCCGAGATCCTGGCACGCGAGTTCGACATCGGCCGACGCGAGGCCGACGAGTACGCCTGCGAGAGCCACCGCCGGGCGCAGGCGGCGCGCGACGCCGGCCGGCTGGCACGCGAGATCGTGCCGGTGCTGCCGCTTGGCGCCGGCACCGGCGCGAAGACTCTGGCGCACGACGACAGCATCCGCGACGGCCAGACCGTCGAGGCGCTGGCCAAGCTCAGGCCATACTTCGAGAAGCCCGACGGTCGCGTCACCGTCGGCAACTCGTGCGGCATCACCGACGGAGCCGCGGCCCTGCTGGTGACGACCGCCGACCGCGCGCGCGCCCTCGGGCTCACACCGCTCGCCCGCCTCAAGAGCTACGCGTGGGCCGGCTGCGACCCGGCGCGCATGGGGCTGGGCCCGGTGTTCGCCAGCAGCAAGGCACTCGATCTGGCCGGTGCCACGCTCGCCGACATGGGGCTCGTCGAGATCAACGAAGCCTTCGCGGCGCAGGTGCTGGCCTGCGCCAAGGCGTTCGCCAGCGATGCTTTCGCCCGCGAGCACCTCGGACGCGAGCGCGCCCTCGGCCCGCTCGACTTCGCCAAGACCAACGTCAACGGTGGCGCCATCGCCCTCGGCCACCCCGTCGGAGCCACCGGCACGCGCCTGTTGCTGACGCTCGCCCATGAGATGGCGCTGCGCGAGGTCGGTCTCGGCTTGGCGACCCTGTGCATCGGCGGCGGCCAGGGCGGCGCCGTGGTGCTGGAGAGGATGCGCCGATGAACACGTTCCTGGGTCTTCCCATGCCGAACGACGCGCCGCGGCCGGGTGCCTGCGTGCGTGTCGAGCGGCCGGAGGAAGGCCTGGCGGTACTGGTGTTCGACCCGCCGCACCGCAGCCTGGCCGTGTTCGACGCGCCTCTGCTGCGCGACTTCGACGCCGCGCTCGACACGGTGACGCGCGATCCGTCGATACGCGGGCTCGTGCTCACCGGCCGCTCGAGCGAGCAGTTCATCGCCGGTGCCGACGTCGAAGCCATCCTGGCGCTGCGTGAGCCGGCGTCGGCAAAGGCCGTCGTGCACGGGGTGCACGCGATCTTCGCCAAGGTAGCGCACGCCCGAGCGACGACCGTCGCGGCGATCAGCGGCCCGGCGCCCGGCGGCGCCTGCGAGCTGGCGCTGTGCTGCGACCACATCGTGCTGAGCGACCACGACAAGACGCAGATCGGCCTACCGGAGGTCAAGCTCGGCATCTTCCCGGCGTGGGGCGGCGTGCATCGACTGCCGCGCCGCATCGGCATGCCAGCAGCGCTCGACGTGATCCTGAACGGACGCATGCTCGGGCCGCGCGACGCGCTGCGCCGCGGCCTGGTCGACCGCCTCACCAAGCCGCAGACCCTGCGGCCGGTGGCGGCAGCGATCGCACTCGGGCGCGAGAAGGTGCTGGGTTCGCGACGCGGCGCCGCGCGCTGGTTCGTCGACCGCAACCCGCTCGCCGTGGCGCTCATCGGCCACAAGGCGCGGCAGGTGGTCCGCGCGCAGACGCGCGGCCACTACCCGGCGCCGCGCCGCGCGCTGGAGCTGGTGCTGCGCAGCCTACGCACGCCAGAAAGCGCCTGGGCCGAGCGCGAGGCCGACGCCCTGGCGCCGCTGTTGACCGGAGCGGTGTGCAAGAACCTGGTGCGTCTCTTCCTCATGTCGGAGGCGGCCAAGAAGCGCGCACGCCCGGCCGACGGCCGCCAAGCCGAGCCGACCGACCGCGCCGCCGTGATCGGTGCCGGCGTGATGGGCGGCGGCATCGCCAGCCTGTTGGCCGAGCGGGGCGTGTGGACGCGCTTGCACGACGTGTCGCCCGAGGCCCTCGACTCGGCCCTGCTGGCACACCGCGCCGGTGTGGCCAAGCTGCGCGCACGCCGCAAGCTGACCGTGGCGGAAGCCGATGCCGCCAACGACCGCCTCGACCCCGCCCGCGAGTTGATCGGCTTTGCCCGCTGCGATCTGGTGCTCGAGGCCGTCGCCGAGAGGCTCGAAGTCAAACGGAAGGTGTTCGACGAAGTCGCGCGCCAGGCCGGCCCGGACACCATCCTCGCCACCAACACGTCGTCGCTGTCGGTAGACGCCATTGCCGAGGCGTTGCCGCGCCCCGGCCGCGTCGTCGGCATGCACTTCTTCAATCCGCCGAAGAAGATGCCGCTGGTGGAGGTGGTGCGAGGTCGCGCGACCCACGACGAGGTGGTGACGGCCACCTGCGCGCTGGCGGTGCGTCTCGGCAAGACCCCGGTGGTGGTGCGCGACGTAGCCGGCTTTCTCGTCAACCGGTGCCTCGGTCCGTACCTCGACGAGGCGGTGCGCCTGTTCGTCGAGGGTGCCGACCCGGCCCACGTCGACCGCCTGCTGCGCGACTTCGGCATGCCGATGGGGCCGTTCGCTCTGCTCGACGAGGTCGGCTTCGACATCGCGGCACACGCGGCGGCCTCGCTGCATGCCGCCTACGGCGCGCGTATGGAGCCGAGCGACGGCCTGCAGAGCCTGATCGCCGCTGGCCGCCTCGGCAAGAAGACGGGACACGGCTTCTATCGTCACGACCGGAACGGCAGCCAGCGGCCGCAGATCAGCGAACTCAACCACTTCCACCAGAAGGGCTCCACCGCGCGCGGCTTCACCGGCGACCAGCTCGTCGACCGTTTGGTGCTGGCGCTGGTGAACGAGGCGGCACGCTGCCTGGAAGAGAACGTGGTCGCCAGCGCCGCGGACCTCGACCTGGCGATGGTGTTCGGCACCGGCTTCGCTCCCTTCCGCGGCGGACCGCTGCGCTACGCCGACACCCTGGGCGTCGCCGAGGTGGTCCGGCGGCTGCAGGGCCTGGGGCAAGCCAACGACGTCCTCGCGCGCGGTGCGGGCGGCGCACGCTTCGCGCCCGCACCCATCCTGCACCGCAAGGCGCTCGAGGGCGGCACTCTGCACGCGGATTGAGGCTGCCGCGCACACGAGCTCGGACGAAAACAGGCGACTCGGACGCGGATCGCGCCGGGCACACGTCGATGGCAGCACGTCCGGAGATGGCCGAGCGTTGCCGACCGGCGACTCCCCGCAACTGCCCCGTGAACGGCGCGGCACGCCTGCCGCCCGCGCGCCTACACTGGATACGGGATGCCACCCCCGCCTACGCCACGCTCGCGGTCACGGTCGCTCGCCCGAGCACTCGCCGTGTCGGTGTCGGTGGCGCTCGGCCTCCTGGCCGCGGAGTTCGTCTTCCGTGCCCACCTGCGCAGCGAGTATGCGAGCGCCCTGGCGGCATGGACCAACGACCTCTATCGCCTCCTGCCTCCCGGACGCTACTACGGCTGCCTTCCGAACCTGGCCTACCAGGCGACCATCCCCCAAGAGACGGGGCCATTGCGTCTCACCTACCACACCGATGCGGACGGCTGGCGGATCCAGCCGCGCGCGACCGCGACGCCCCAGACCCGCCGCGTGCTGTGCCTCGGCGACTCCTACACGTTCGGTCTGGCGGTGGCCGACGACCAGACCTACCCGTGCCACCTGCAGGGCTTGCTGCGCGCGCGCGGCCTCGACGTCGAGGTCTTCAACCGCGGTGTCCCCGGCTACAACACCGTTCAGGAGCACGACACGCTGATCGAGGTGTTCGACACCGTGAGCCCACACGTGGTGTTGCTCGGCTACGTGATGAACGATGCCGAGCCGGTGATGACCGTGCCCTTGTCGCCCGACCTTCGCTTCGAGGACTGCCGTTCCTGGCTGCTCGAGGTCGTTCGGCCGAAGATCAATGCCGTCGCACGTTGGCTGGTAGCGGACCAACCCCTGTGCTCGGCGCGCCAGGCCGAACTCGTGCTCGACTACCGCGAGAGCTTCGCGCCCAACAGCCGCAAGTGGCGCCGATCGCGCGACGCCCTGTCCGCAATCCATGCCTTTCTGCGCGTGCGAGGGGTACCGCTTCTGGTGTTCATCCAGCCGGCCTTCACCGAGCGCTTCGACGACACCTACCGCTTCTTCCTCCTGCACGAGCGTGTCGCGGAGTGGGGGGAACGCGGCGGCTACCCGACGTTCGACCTGTTGCCGCTGTTCTGGGGCGAGCAGCGTGCCGATCTGTGGGTCGAAGGCGACGGCCATCCCGGCGGAGCGGCACAGCGCCGGATGGCCGTCGCGATGGCGGACCAGGTCGAACCGCTCCTGCGATGAGCCGTACCGCCGCGCGATCGCACTGGCTCGTGGCCGTCGTCGTGGCGTTGGCGAGCCTGACCTACGCGGCCTTATGGCAACGCCATCCGTCCGGCGACGAAGTCCTCTGGTTCGATGCGATCCGCGGCCACGGGCAGGCCGTCCACCTGCGATCCGCGTGGCGTGCGATCCTCGAGCGCGCCGACACGCTGTCGTATCTGGCGGCACCGCAGACCCTGGTCTGCTGGTGGAGCGCGCTGTGCACCGGGGTCGCGCTGGCCTTCGTCGGCCTCGGTGCGCGGCGCCTCGTTCCAGCCGTGCCCCCACACCGCGCGACGCTCTTGCTCGCGACGTCGCCGGCCATCGTCTGCGGTGCCACGGCATCGCAGCCCTTCGCTCTCGTGCTCGTCCTGGCGGCGATCGCTGCGTTCTCGACCACCTTCGCCTGCGAGCGTGGCGGCTGGTTCGCAGTCGCTCTGGCCGGAGCGACCGCCGGCTGTGGTTACGCCTTCGACACGAGCGGCTTGCTCGTCGCCGCCTGGCTGCTTCCCTTCGCGTACGTGGTGGTGCGCCGCGATGGGCGGTCTCGCGCGTCGGCGGCCTGGCTCGCCATTGTCGCCGCTGCTTCTTTCGCCGCCGTCGTAGCCTGGATCGCCGCGCGCGAGCCAGCACCGCCACAGGGTGCCGAGACGATGTCGGCGCCCGGCAACCTTGCGGCGTTCCCCGACCCCGTGCGCTTGCTCGCGATCACCGCCAAGGAGGCGCTTCGCGCATTCCTGCCAGCGTCGCTGGTGGCGCTGGTGTGCGCGTTCCGGGCGAAGGCGACGATGGCGCGGATCACCGTGTGCGCCGCGGTGATCGGCGGCGTCGCCACCGCCTGGATGCACGGAGACCGCACGATGGACGGCATGCTGCAACTGAGCTTGGCCGTACCGGCGAGCTTGGTCGTGCTCCGACACCTGGGCGCAAGAGGTCAAACGATCGTCGTGGTCATCGGCGCCGCCCTCGGTCTCGTGCGCCTCGAGGCTCTGGCCGGAGACGGACATCCACGCGCGTTCTATCTCGGACTGCGCGCCGAGGTAGGCATCGGCAGCCCACTGATCCTCACCAGCGGCACCGGTCCCGACCACGTCGCCTGCATTCTCTGGTTCCCCGCTGCCACCCCCGCTCGCGTCGACGACCTCGTCCTGCTCTTCGACAACAGACCCGAAGAACTGCGCGCTGCCGTCGAGCAGCACGTGCGGCAGGCGTGGGCCGACGGACGCCGCGTGTTCATGACGCACGACGCCGAGGCGGCGCTACGCCGTCCGGCCCACTACGACGGCTGCCCCACCGCGGCGGTGTTGCTGCACACCGTGTTGGACCGGTTCCGGATCGTCCAGCGCGAGTCGGGCGGTTTCCGGGCCAAGGAGCTGCTGCCGCGCACCTGACGAGTGCGTTGCCGTGACCGACGCCTATCATCCGCGCCCGATGGCCGTCCCTCTCCTCGACCTCACCCGCCAGTACACCCGCCTGCAACAGGACATCGAGGAGGCGGCGCTGCGTGTGCTGCGCAGCGGTCGCTACATCCTCGGCCCCGAGAACGCGGGCCTCGAGCAAGAGCTGAGCGCGTATGTCGGCGTCGACCACACCGTAGCCCTGTCGTCGGGCACCGACGCGCTCCTCGCCGCCCTCATGGCCCTCGACGTCGGACCTGGAGACAAGGTGGCGTTGCCGGTCTACACGTTCTTCGCGACCGCCGGAGTGGTGGCCCGCCTGGGTGCGCAGCCGGTGTTCGTCGACGTCGAGCCGCGCTTCCTCACCATGGATCCAAAGGGGCTGGAGGCCGCGATCGAGCAGCACCCGGACATCAAGGCCGCGATCGTCGTGCACCTGTTCGGAGCCGTCGCCGACATGCGCGCACTCGACGCGATCCTCGCCCCGCGCGGCATTCCCCTCGTCGAGGATGCTTGCCAAGCCATCGGCAGCCATCACGATGGCACGAAGGCCGGCGCGTTCGGCGTGTGCGGCTGCTTCTCGACGTTCCCGAGCAAGAATCTGGGCGGCCCCGGCGACGGTGGCTTCCTGACGGCCCGCGACGCAGCCTTCGCCACGCGCGTGCGGCAGCTCCGCAACCACGGCCAGAGCGACACCTACCGCCACGAGCGCGTCGGCGGCAACTTCCGCCTCGACGAGCTCCAGTGCGCGGTGTTGCGGGTCAAGCTCCGCCACATCGACGCAATGAACGCCGAGCGTCGCGCCAACGCCGCGCGCTACCGTGCGCTGTTCGCCGACGAGGGCGTGCACGCGATCGTGCGTGTGCCCGAAGACCAGCCGGGACACACCTACCATCAGTACGTGACCCACCTGCGCGGCGTGCCGCGCGATCGTGTGCGCAAGACGCTGACCGACCAAGGCATCGGCTGCGCCGTCTACTACCCGATCCCGCTGCACGAGCAGCCGTGCTTCGCGCATCTCGGCTACGCGGCGGGCGACTTCCCGGTGGCCGAGGAAGCCGCGCGCACCAACCTGGCGCTGCCCATCTACCCGGAGCTGCGCGAAGACGAAGCAGGGCAGGTCGCCGCCGCAATGGCAAGCGCCGTCCGCGCGAAGTAACAGGGTGGAGTCTGACACCAACTGGTGGTCTCCGCGGTTTTTCGCGGAGGGGGTGTAGCGCGGGGCGCCGCCCCCAACTCTTCGGGAAGCGAACCAACACGCTTTCCGAATCATGAAGAACACACTGAACACTCTGACTCTCGCCGTCTGCGCGCCGGCCTGGCTCGTCGCGCAAGAGCCCGTTTCGATCCCCGGCGTTTCGCCCGACCTCGGCGCGCATCCCTTCCTGTCCCCGATCCGCACGGTCGCTCCCGACCAGGGAGTGGGAGGCGGCCTGTGGGCCTCGGGCGCTGGATACAAGGCCCGCTTCGACAGCGGCGTCGTCTTCTACCCCGTCCTCGGCAAGGACGCTCCGACGAACCTGCCGCTGCGCTGGACGACGACGAGCGTGCGGGTCGGCGAGGTGGCCGCGAGCGGCCCGCTGCAAGTCGCGCAGGCCCACGCCAGCGACTGGCGGTTCGAACTGCGACGCGGCGACATCGTCGAGGCCTACGACGTGCGTGACGACGGCGTCGAGCAGACCTTCGTACTGAACACGCGGCCGGCGGCCGGCGGCGATCTGGTCATCGAGGGGGCCATCGACAGCGAACTGAGCGCCGCCGCCTGCGACTGGCGCCACGGCGAGGTCGTGTTCCACGACAGCGATGGCAACGCGCGCGTGCGCTACGGTGCGGCGGTGGCCATCGACGCGCACGGCCGGCGCACGCCGATGGAGACGCGAGTGCTGGACGGCAAGATCGGCCTGCGCCTGTCGAGCCGAGCGCTGGCAGAAGCGACCTTCCCGCTGACCGTCGATCCGCTCCTGGCGCCGGTGGCACTGTCGACCGGCTCGGGCTACGCGGGCACGATCGGCATCGTGCGCGACGACGTCGCCAACCATCTGATGGTCGTCTACCGCCGCGCTTCGGCCGGCACCGACTACGACGCCTTCGCGCGCGTCATCGACGACAGCCTGGCCGGCGGCAGCAGCACCATCTGGACCGACATCGACGCCAGCTGGAGCACCGACCACACCTCGGGCGCCTTCGTCGGCGGATCGAACAAGTACATCATCGCGCTCGAGCGTCGGTTCCCGGCCAACAACAACTACTCCTGGATCCGCTACCACCTGCACGCGTCGGCCGACCTGAACACCGACACGACGGTGACCTTGGTGAACAAGCCCGTCAGCGAGACCTGGACCGAGCCCGACGTCGGTGGCACGGCATCGTTCACGACCGGCGGCCGCGCGTTGATCGCGTTCAAGTCGGAAGACCCGGTGGGCGCGCCGTTCTACGGTGACGTCTACGGCATGGTCGTCGACACCGCGGCCAACACCTACGGCGGGAGGTTCTATCTCGCCGGTGCCGCTTCCGGCACCACCTACGATCGTGGCGGGCCGAGCGTCAACAAGGAGAGTGATGGCGACGGCGCATCCTGGGTGGTCGCCTTCGGCGAATACAATCGCGCGGCCTTGAGCGACGACTGGGACGTGGCGGTCGTGCGAGTGACCCCGGCGGGCAGCGTCACCTCGCGCGCCTACATCAACAGCCCCACCAGCGAGCACAAGCTGCGGCCGCAGGTGGACGGCCGTGGCGGTCGCTACATGCTTGTCTACGGCGTCGCCAGCCCGGGGCACATCATCTCGTGGATGCACACGCTGCGCCTCAACCGCTTCGACTTCGCCGAAGGCGCCGCGAGTCCGATCTTCCGTCGCGACTCCCTGCTGCGTACCGGCGCCGAACTGGCGGCCTCCGACATCGCGTACGACAGCAACAGCCGCAGCCACTGGGTCGTCGGCTACTACAACAGCTCGTGGCGGACCTACGCCGCACGCATCGGCTACGACTCGCGCGTGCTCGAGACGGCAACGCTCTACAGCGGCGCAGACAGCAGCAGCGCTCCGGCGGTGTGCTTCGATAACGACGTCCGCGAGTTCACCGTCGCCTACCCGACGACCGGGGCCGGCTACCCGCTCTACGTGCGCAAGATGATCCACCCGTCGTCGCCCGTGAGCGTGTCCGGCACCGGCTGCGGCGGCGTGATCGCGTCGAACGGCACGTCGAACGCCGGTTCCGAGTTCTTCAACGTGACGTTGTCCAACGCCGCCGCCGGCGCCTCGGCCGTGCTCCTGACCTCCTTGGGCCAGGCCGACCTGCCGCTCGATTCGATCGGGATGACGGGATGCCACCTGCTGGTCTCGCCGGCCAACCTGCTCTTCTCCCTCAACACCGTCACAGGCGGCACCGGCGCCGCCTCGATCAACCTGCCCCTGCCCAGCGCCGTGGCCGGAGTCGACCTCTTCTTCCAGTGGGCCCACGTCGCCCTCGGCGCCAACCCAGCGAACCTGCGTTCCACCCCCCGCCTCCGCACCGCCGTGCGCTAGGCTGAAACAACAGAGTGGAGTCTGACTCCACCCTGTTACTTCGCTACGGGGTTTCCTGGTGGATCTGACGAAGCACGCGCTGCCTGAACCCGATTGGCCGACGGCCGAGGAGGCGGCGCGTGCGCTCTGGTTTCGGCCGATTCGCCTCGGGCGCGTCGCGGCGCGGACCCGCACCTGGGTGCCGGCGATGGTGCCGTGGCGGGCGACCGAGGACGGCTTCGTCAGCGCTGACGTGCTCGCTTGGTACGAGCGCTTCGCGCGTGGGCGTCCGGGCGTGCTGGTCGTGGAGGCCACCGGCATCCGCGACATTCCCAGCGGCCCGCTCCTGCGCATCGGCCACGACCGGTTCCTGCCTGGACTGCGCGACCTCGTGGACGTCGTGCGCCGAGCGAGCGGCGGCCAGACGCGCCTCTTCATCCAGATCATCGACTTCCTCGCCATCAAGCGCCGGCCGGCGAAGGACACCTACTTCGCCCGCTACCTGCGCGTCACCGATGCACACCGAGCAGCCCTGCGCGCGCGAGGCATCGTCACCGCCGCCGACGACGACGACGGCGACGCGCGCGCAGCCCTCGCGCGACTCGACGACGGCACGCTGCGCGGCATCCTCACCCCTCGCGAGTTCCAGGACTACGCGTTCGGGTACCGGGAGACGGTGAACGACACCCACCTGCCGCACGTCCGCGACCTCCCCCGGGTGCTGCCCGACCTGTTCGCCGACGCGGCGGAGCGCGCGTTCCGCGCCGGCTTCGACGGTGTCGAACTGCACTACGCGCACGCCTACACCATGGCGTCCTTCCTGTCGCGCCTGAACGTGCGCAGCGACGGCTACGGCGGCGACCACGCCGGCCGCGTGCGCTTGCCGCTCGAGGTGTTCGCCGCGGTCCGCGCCCGGGTCGGCGTCGACGCCTGTGTCGGCTGCCGCATGCTCGGCGACGAAGCGATCGCCGGCGGCAGCACGCTCGACGACGCCTGCGCCTACGCGGTCGAGTTCGCGCGCGCCGGATTCGACTTCCTGTCGATCTCCAAGGGCGGCAAGTTCGAGGACGCCAAGCAACCCCCTGTCGGCGAGGCGGCCTACCCGTACACCGGGCCGTCCGGACACGAGTGCATGCCCACGGTCCGCAGCGACACCCGCGGACCGTTCGGGCGCAACGTGCCGCTGGCCAGCGCGATTCGCAGCGCCGTGCGTGCCGCCGGCTGCGTCACCCCGATCGTCACCGCCGGCGGAATCTGCGACTTCGCCCAGGCCGAGGCCATCCTGCGTGGGGGTCACGCTGACATCGTCGCCGCCGCGCGCCAGAGCTTGGCCGATCCCGACTGGTTCGCCAAGATCGAGGAAGGTCGCGGCGCCGCGGTGCGTCGCTGCAAGTTCACCAACTACTGCGAGGGACTGGACCAGAAGCACAAGCAGGTGACCTGCCAGCTCTGGGACCGTGAACTCTCTCCCGGGTGCAAGCTGAGCCACGACGGGCGGCGCCGCCTGATCGCGCCCTGACACCCCGGTTGGACGCCGAATCGGCAATCCTCGACCTCCTGCGGCGAAAAGCGCGCGGCCGGTAACGCGGCCCCCTTCCGCAGCGTAGTCGCGGCCATGCAAGCGCACTCGACTGTCATTCCTCTCCTCACCGTCGCCGCGCTCCTGGGCGCCCCCCGAGCGCAGGACACCCTCGCCGACCTCGTTCCGGCCGGTGCGAAGTTCGCCTGCTACGTCGACCTGCAGGCCATGCTCGACTTCGTCGGCCGCGACCTCGTGCAGGCCGCGGTCGCCCGCTTGGCCGAGGACGAGGGCGACATCCGCCTCAAGAGCGACTGGAACGAGCGACTCGCCAAGGACTGGGGCATCGATCCGCTGCGCGACATCGAGGGACTGCTGGTGTTCGGCGACGACCTGCACGGCCGCGAGCCCAACCTGGCGTTGCTGACCACCGATCGCATCGACGTCACGCTCGGCAAGCTGCGTGAAATGGGAGCCCTCGCCAGCCGCGACGTCGGCGGCACCACCATCGAACGACTGGCCCCCGACCAGATGCTCGCCGCCTTCGGCATCGAGGATGCCGGCGTGGACGTCGAGATGTGCCTGTCGGTGCAGCGCCTCGGCGGCAGACTGCGCGGCCATCGCGCGCTGCTGGTCGCGACCGATGCCGACAAGCTGCTCCCGGCGCTCAGCGCAATGCGTGGCGCCAAGGCCAACGACCATGACGGCGCGCTCACCTTGGCGACGCGCCCTGGTTGCATCGCCTACGTCGAGGTCGCCGACGTCCTGCGCGAACTCATGGACCGCTCCCCCGCCTCGCGAATGGCCAACAAGGCCACGCACCTGTCCATGCAACTCGCCGAGAACGACGGCACCGTCAGCTTCACCGCCGCAGTGCAAACGGAGACCGCCAAGGACGCCCGCCAGATCGCAGCCCTGGTGAACGGACTCAAGGCTCTGGTCACCCTGGTCGAGCCCGATGAGGACGTCCCGCAAGAGGTGCTCGAAGCGCTCGGGAACGCCCACGCCGAGTGCGACGGCAACCGCGTCAGCCTCGAGTTCGAGGTGTCGCGCAGCCTGATCGACGAGGCGCGGCGTTCGATCCGAGAAGAGCTCGGCGGCCGCGGTGGTGCCCGACAGCAAGGCGCCGGCAAGAAGAGCCGCCGACTCATCCGCTGAACGAACGGCACGTGGACCTCGGCACCGAGCAACCTGCCCGCGACCCGCGCGGCGATGCCACGGATCGCGACCTGGCGACCGTCGCGCAGCGCGGCGATCGCGAGGCGTTCGACACCTTGGTCGAACGCTACGCCGACCGCCTGTTCCGCTTTCTGCGCATGCGCGCGCTGTCGGAGAGCGTCGCCGAAGACCTCGTACAGGACACGCTGGTGCAGTGTTGGCGCTCGCTCGCCCGCTTCGATCCGACCCGGTCCTTCTCCAGTTGGCTTTTCAAGCTCGGCGCCAACCTGGCGACGTCGAGCTACCGACGCGGCCGCCGCGACCCGATCCTGGTGGCCGAAGACCGTCCCGCCGGCCCCGATCCGGCAGCGGTCGTCCTGCTCGACGACGCACGGAACAACTTGTGGGACGTCGTGCACGCCCACCTGCCACCCGAAGCCCGCGCTTCGCTCTGGCTGTTCTACGGTGAGAGCAAGTCGGCAGCCGAGATCGGCGAGATCCTCGGCAAGAGCGAGGGCGCCGTTCGCGTCCTGCTGCTGCGCGCGCGCACGCGCCTCGCCGGCATCCTGCAACGAGACGCGCTATCCTTGGAAACGCGATGACCCGACCCGACGACGTCGATCCCCTCGCCGCGCTCGAGGCGCAGCTGCGCACGGACGCGCTCGCCTGGGGTAGCGGTCTCCCGCCAGCCGCCCGGCAGAGACTGCGGCAGCGATTGCGACGCGCGCACGCGACGCACTCCCGCAGCACCCGCGCGTTGGTCACAGTGCTGGCGGCCGCCCTGCTGCTGGCGCTCGGCGCCTGGTTCTGGGCAACCTCCGCTCGGACTCACGCCCCTGCCCGTAGCCGTGCCATCTCGGTCGAGGTCGCGCGTCTCGACGTCGGTCACCTGGGGACGCTGGCGACGACACCCCTGCGCAACGAACTCGCCAACATCGTCAACGACGGGCGCGCCGTGGTGCGCGGCGTGTGGCTTCAGATGCCCTCGCCCTTGCGCCGTCTGCTCGGCTCCTGACCTGCCCGCGGCGCCGCGTCAGCGGACCGCGTCGGCGAGCGCCTGGACCGGCAGCCGACGCTGCTCGCCGCCGATCATGTCCTTGAGTGTCACCTCACCCTTGGCGATCTCTTCCTCGCCGGCGATGGCGACGAACGGGATGCCGCGGGCGTTGGCGTAGGCCATCTGCTTCTTGAGCTTGACCGCATCTGGGTAGAGCTCTGCCGCGACACCAGCGGCGCGCACTCCGGCGACCATGTCGAGCGCGAACGCCAGCTCCTGAGCGCCGAAGTTCACCACCAGCAGACGGGTCCCGACGCGACCCGCGCCCGCCGTGCCGAGCTCCTGCAACACGTCACAGATGCGGTCCGCCCCGAAGCTGATGCCGACGCCCGACATGTCGGCCAAGCCGAACACACCCGTCAGGTCGTCGTAGCGCCCGCCGCCGCAGATGCTGCTCTGGAAGGTCGAGCGCGGGTCACTGACCTTCACCTCGAGAATGGTCCCGGTGTAGTAGCTGAGCCCGCGCGCCAGAGCGACGTCGAACTCGAGCGGCACCAGCGCCACCGGCGACCGCTGAGCGAGCGCCAGCAGCTCCGTCACCTCGGCGACTCCCTGCTGGCCGACGTCGCTGCCGTCGAGCACTCGCCGCATGGTCGCGACCTTGTCGTCGTTGCTGCCGGTGAGCGCCAGCAGCTCGCGCACCGACGACAGCGCCGCGTCGTCGAAACCCTTCTGCCGCAGTTCCGCCTCCACCTTGTCCGGTCCGATCTTGTCGAGCTTGTCGATGGCCACCGTCAGGTCGATCAGCTTCTCCGGCGCTCCGATCACACCGGCGATGCCGGACAAGATCTTGCGGTTGTTGAACTTCACGACCACGCCGATGTCGACGGCGCGGAACACCTCGCTGACGATCTGCAGCTGCTCCAGTTCGTTGAGCAACGAGGTCGAGCCGATCACGTCCACGTCGCACTGCACGAACTCGCGGTAGCGCCCCTTCTGCGGCCGGTCTGCACGCCAAACCGGCTGGATCTGGTAGCGCTTGAAGGGGAACTGCAGCTCGTGCTGCCGCATCACGACGAAGCGTGCGAACGGCACCGTCAGGTCGTAGCGCAGCGCCTTCTCGCAGATCTTCGGCAGCAGCGCGCGGGTGTCGCGAGCGGCCAGCGCATCGGCCGGAGCGTCTGCCAGGTAGTCACCGCTGTTGAGGATCTTGTAGATGAGCTTGTCGCCCTCGTCGCCGTACTTGCCGGTGAGCGTGGTCAGGTGCTCCATCGCCGGCGTCTCCAACGGCTGGTAGCCGTAGCGCGCGAACACCGTGCGCACCGTGTCGAAGAAGAAGTTGCGCCGGTACATCTCGGCCGGCGCGAAGTCGCGCGTGCCGCTCGGAATCGAAGGTTTCATCACCGCAGCGCGAGCATGGTAAGTCACCGGTGGCCATTCGCTACCCGCAGGTTGCCAGCAGGTAGCCAGCAGGTGGCCGCCGAGCGCCACTCGAGCCGACCTCCTCTGCCAGAGCGGAACCACTGTGCCCGGCGCGGCTTTCTCCGCGTCACCGCGACGGATTCGCACCACGAGAGGAGCTTGTATCCGCACCATGAGGCTTCTCGCGTTGACCTGTTTCGTCCAACTGTTGCCGGCGCAGATCGGTGGCAACGGATCCAGCGGCCCCCTGACGCCAGCCGCCGACGTGACCCTCGACACGACCGCCAATGGCGGCGTGTTCCAGTTCACCACGATCGCCATCCCGGCCGGCGTCACCGTGCGCCTGCGCGGTCCCAACCCCGCGGTGATCCTCTGCCGGGGAAGCGCGTCGATCGCCGGGGACCTCGAAGCCGACGCGCAGGGACCGATGCCGGGGCCAGGAGGATGGCGCGGCGGCACCTCCACCGTTGGCCTGGGGGTGGTCGGCGAGACTGGCCACGGCCCGGGTGGAGGCGCCGGCGCGCTCGGTGGCTTGTCGATGGACTTTCTCGGCAAACCCGCCGCACACGCGTCGGCGGGCACGGGCAGCGCACCGCCGTACGGCGCCATCCTGCCCTTCGACCTGCGCGGCGGCAGCGGCGGCGGCGGCGGCACCTATCCGACGGCTGGAGGCGTGGGCCCGAACGGCGGCGGCGGTGGTGGCGCCCTCGCTCTGTTCGTCGATGGTTCGCTCACCATCTCCGGCAGCGTGCGCGCGCGCGGCGGCGACGTGACCGTGTCGTTCCCGCCGCCCGCCGGCCGCGGCGGGCCGGGATCGGGCGGCGCCATCGTCGTCCGTGCCCTGCAGTGCGTGCGCGTGTCGGGCCTGATCGACGCCGCGGGCGGAGTCGACGCGGGCTCGACGGCACGAGGCGGCGACGGCTTCGTGCGCGTGGACGGCTACTCGAGCTGCGGCATGCCCGATCTCACCGGCGCGACGGTGCGCCCGGCCCCGTCGGTCGCCGCACTGCCCTACTTGACGCAGTTGGCCGTGCCGCGGCTCGGGCAGATCTGGCAGGTGCGGTGTGCATCCGTTCCCGGGGATTCACTCGGCACCTGGGTGAGCCTGAGCACCCTCGCCGTGCCGTTCCCTCCGTACGGGACCGTGTATCTCGACACACGCCCCGGCGCGGGCTTCACCTTCCTCGGCGCCCTGCCGGTGCCGCCAGGCGGGATCGATCCGATGGCAGGTTTCGACCTGCCTGTGCCCGCCGATCCGGTGCTGGTCGGGGTGACGTTCCACTCGCAGATGTTCAACATCCTCGGCACCGCGACGGGCCGCCCGCGCCTGAGCAACCTGCTGTCGTCGACGGTGCTGCCTTAGGCCGGGGCCGCCACCCCGTGTCGTTCGCCGCCCAGCGTTGGCCGTGGCGTCTGACTCCATCCGCTGCAACGCTGGCGCGATGGACAGAATCCGCGACGGATCGCCACCACCGCCGACGCTCGTCGAGCGATGCGTCACCTTCGCTCGATCTCGATTTGGATGCTGCCGTTGGCCGGTCTTGCGGCGCAGCGTCCCATCTTCACCACAAGCGGCACGGCGAACCAGAACCTCGGCCAAGCGCTCCTCGTCGTCGAAGACCTCGACGGCGACGGCTGGCGCGAAGTGGTCGTCGGCGCCCCGGGCGATGCAACCAATGGTGCCGATGCCGGCGCCATCCTGGTGCTCTCCGGCCGCACGCGTTCGACTCTGTGGTCGGTGCGCGGCACGCAAGCGGGCGCCCGCTTCGGCGCCGCGCTGGCCGCGATCGGTGACCTCGACCAGGACGGGATCGCCGAACTCGCGGTCGGCAGTCCGCTCCAAGACGGCGGCCCGTTCGGTCCATTCGACACCGGCGCGGTCACGATCCTGCACTTCGCACCGCGTTCGGGCTACACCGTGCTCGGCACGCTTCTCGGCGCCAACAGCAACGAGCTTTTCGGGTCCGCCATCGCCGCGGTCGGCGACTTCGACAATGACGGGGTTCCCGACTTCGCGGTCGGCGCGCCGCAGTGGGGCTTCAGCGCCGGACGCGTGGCGGTGCACTCGGGCGTGGCGCCTCGCTTCGCTCTGCTGACCGGCTTCGCCTCCACCGTGCTCTCGACCGATCAGCTCGGTTCGTCGCTCACCGGCCTGTACGGCGGAAGCCTACCCTGGGGCTTCGCGGCAGGTGCGCCCGGTGCCGACGCCGGAGGCCTCACCGACAACGGAATGGTGAAGGTCATCACTTCGGCAGGCACCTACGAGGTGCGTGGTGGCGCCAGCGGCGACCAGTTCGGTTGGTCGGTCGCCGGGCTCGGCGATCAAGACGGCGACGGAGTGCCCGACCTGGCGGTGGGAGCCATCGGCGACTCGACCGGCCATCCCCAGGGTGGAGCGGTGCACGCCCTGTCCGGCAGCAATGGCGCCCAACTCGCCGCACCTCTGCGCGGAGAGACGCCGGGCGATCGGTTGGGCTTCGCGCTCGCGTCAGGCGTGGACTTCGACGCCGATGCGCAGCCCGACCTGGCCATCGGCGCCCGAGGGGACGACAACCTCGGGGCGGACTCCGGATGCGTCTACTTGATGTCGATCCGTAGCGTCCCGGGTGCCCGCGTGTGGGTGCCGCTCATGGTCCTGAACGGTCAGACATCTGGTGAGGCACTGGGCGGCGCGGTCGCGCTCGGCCCGTCGGGACCCGGCGCGCTCCCGGCACACAGCCGCTGGGTGCTGGCCGGTGCGCCAACGCACGGCTCGGGCGCCGGACTCGTGCGGGCCTTCGACCAGAATCTGCCGGTCGCGACGACGTTCGCGGGAACGGCCGGAGACCGCACCGGCACCAGCGTGGTCGGGCTCGGCGACGTCGATGGCGACGGTCGCGGCGACTTCGCCTTCTCCAGCCCCGGACGCGACGTCGCGGCACAAGTGGACCTCGGCGCGGTCGACGTCGTCAGTGGCGCGACCGGGGGTGTGGCGTGGACACGCCTGGGGAGCGTCGCTGGTGAGCAGTTCGGTCAGCGTGTCAGCGCCATCGGCGACCTGGACGGCGACGGGCTCGCCGACCTGATGGCGGCGATGCCGCAGAATCCGAACAACCCGACCAATGGCGATGCCTGGCGGGTGGATTCGCCCTCGCGCGGCATCGTCCTGCGTCGCGCGACGCGGGCCCAGGTCGGCGCGAACAGCCAGTTGGCAGCGGCCATCGACGATGTCGACGCCGACGGCTATCCCGACCACGCCTTGTCGCCCGACGGCAGGATCCTGCGCTTGTTCAGCGGCCGCACCGGGGTCGTCCTGCGCGACATCACCGTGCCGACCGCCTTCGGCGTCAGTTCCTACGGTGGTGCCGGCGACCTGGACCGCGACGGCTTCGACGACGTCGTCGCACAGACGGCGACTCCCCGTTCGGCGTGGCTCTACTCCGGGCGCAACGGCGCGCTCCTGGCGTCGGAGAGCGGCACCACTCGACAAGTCGGAGACGTCGATCGCGATGGCTTCATCGACTACGTGGTCGTGCAGAACACGCGCGCCGACCTTTTCTCCGGTCGCACGCACGCGACGCTGGCCAATTGGGATTCGGGCCTGCTCCTGGCGACTACCTACGGCGATGCCGCGGCGTTGGGTGACGTCGACGCCGACGGGCATCCCGACTTCGCCCTCGCCTTCATGGGTTCGTGGGTCGTGCGGTCGGGCCGCGACTTTTCGATGCTCGCCGCCTACCGCTCCTCGGGTTCGTTGGTCGGGGTCGGCGACCTCGACCAGGACGGCTACCCTGACCTGGTCTTGGGCGACCCGAACGCCGGCGGCGGCGCCGGCGTCGTGCAGCGCCTCCAGCCCATCGCGGGTGGCGGCACGCCCGGGAGTGTCCAGCACCGCGGCCGCAGCTGCCCCGGCAGCAACAGTGCGCTGCTGCGCGCCACCGCCGATCGCCCGGCCTTGAACGAGACGACCTTCGCCCAGCTGCGCGGCGGCCTGCCCAACGCCCTCGCGTTCCTGCTGCTCGGCGGCCCGATCGACATCGAGCTGAGCCTGTGGGGCGCGCCCGGTTGCCACCTCTACATCGACCTCGCCGGCCCGGCGATGACCTTCTTCGTCCCGACCAGCCCGGTCGGCGGTGCCCTGTGGCCACTGCCGATCCCGAACGACGAAGCGCTCCTCGGCGCCCGTTTCGACGTGCAGTGGGGCGTCGTGGACCCGGCCGTCAACCGCGCGGGGTTGACCCTGTCGAACGCCGTGACGCTGACGGTCGGACGCTGGCAGTAACGGTCAGCGGCTGCCGCCGACGCGGGTGTCGAGTCCGTTGCTCACGGTGATGCCCAGCTGGTTGATCGCCAGGTCGACGCAGGCGAACTGGGTGAAGACGTGGCCGCCGATCAGACTCGGAACGTTGGGAATCGGGATGCTGACGGTGGTAGCGCCACCGCTCAGCGTCGTGGTCGGGATGATCACGTCCATCGACGCCTGCAAGTTGCAGCCCGGGGCGCCAGGCAAGGGCAGCGGCAAGGGCAGCCCTTGCCACAGCGTGTTGGAGGCCCCGAGTACGAGCACGGCCGGGACCTGCGCAGGGCCGGCAGTCAGGCCCCAGTCGATGGTCTGCCCCACTTCGGGCTGGCCGACTCCGAAGTGCGTCGGCGTGCCGTTGCTGCCCGCGCACCCGCTGCCGAACGCTGTGAACGTCCCCGGCGTGTGCACCAGGAACACGGCCGTGGCGGTGAAGTCGCTGCTGCCCACGGTGAACGTCACGCTGAGCTGGCCGACCGGGTAGGCGACATTGTTGATCCGCCACTGCTTGAACGGGTGACCGCCCACCGAGCCCGCGGGCATGGTGAGGGTCACCTGGGTGCCTTGCACGTATTGGCGCGAGAACGGCGTGAAGCCGCCGAACTGACCGCCGAGGTCGCGCGGGGTCACCGTGATCCCGACCGGAGTGGTGATGTGACTGCTGGTGACCACGTCGAGCGTGCGCCGTGCGCGGTAGCGGGCCTCGGCAGTGTCGTCGCTGGTGCCCATGTCGGCGACGGTCAGCACCAGTTCGCCCTCTGGCTGCGGCAGGTTGTCGTGCACCCAGCGCTCGAAGATGTAGGTGGTGCCACCGGTGGTGAACGCATACGGCGCGGTCAGCGCGTAGCCCTGGCGCGGCAGGAAGGTGCGACGGAAGCCGGTCGTACCATCCTTGAGGCCGTTGATGTCGGTGACGTCGATGGTGAGCGGAACTCCCGCCACCGGCGCCGACGCGACCGCCAGACCGACCGGCGCCGGCTCGTAGTCGTTGCGGCCGAACCAGGTGTAGTGCGGCTCGGCGCTGCTGTCGCCGCCGTTCATGAACGTCCCGGCGCCGATGAACGTGCGCTCGTCGACCCAGCTGCGCTGCACGTCGAAGTAGTCGCCGAACGCCTGGCCGGACGGGTTGTTGGTAGGGTCGCCCATACGGTAGGCGACGACCGCGCTCCATCGATCGTACTGGTCGATGAGGAAGGCCGAAGTGCGCACGTACCGGTTGGCGCCGCCGATGGCGATGACGCCACCGACGTCCCCCAGGCTGTTGCTGTCGAGCGCGGCGTACGCCCAGCAATCATCGGCGCTGTAGATGTCGTGCTCGGCCAGCAGCGAGCGGTCGCTGACTCGCAAGCGCGCGACGCGGGTGTACGGATGCGGGCGGGTCGTGCCGTTGCCGTCCGAGGTCCAAGCGAACACGAGCTCGCTGGCGGTGCCGCAGGCGCCACGAATGAGGCCGATCGGGCTGCGTCCGAGCCATCCGCGGTTGTCCGGTCCGATGCAAGTGTCGTTGTACGAGAACTGCCACGCCGCGGTCGTGCGGTCGACGTAGTTGCGCTGCACGCCGATGGTGTTCTGGTACCAGACGCGGATCGTGGTCGTGTTCATGAGCGTCGCCCAGTACATGCCGGTGCCGTCGCCGGCGCGCGTGGCGAAGCGGTACGTGTTACCTCCCATGGTGGCATCGGTGAGGTAGCTGAACGTCGCGCTGTTGCCGTTCTGCAAGTCGAAGAGACTCACGCGCCACACCACCGCACCGACGAAGTTGCTCGAAGCGCCGTCGTACACGTTGGCCGAGAGGTACAACCAATCGTCGTTGAAGCCGACGTCGGGGAAGTCGAGCCAGGTGCCGAGCGGAAAGCCGAAGTCGGTGGGGTCGAACTGGTACAAGGTCCAATCAGCAGGATTGGCGCCGCGCAGCTCGTCACGACCGTTCGCCACCGCGATCTGGTAGCTGCCCTTGCGAGTCGTGGTGCTGTAGCCGTACTGCAGGAGCCACACGGTGATGTCGTGCGAGCGGACGTAGTCGATGCGCTGGTCGCAGCAGAAGCCGGCGTCGAGGGCCGGGAAGAAGGACTGCGGGAAGATGTTGGTCCAGGTCTGGCCGTGGTCGCGCGACAACGCCGCATACCAGTTGCCCACGCTCATGGCAGTGTCGCGCAGGTTCACGGCGCAGGGTTCGACGACCGAGGCGGCCGACCGGCTGGCGCCAGTGGGCAGCACCGGCCGGTTCTGGAAGTAGGTGAACGCGCCGGTTCCGGCCGGGGCCACCGGGTCTGCCTCCCGGGCCGGACCGTTGGTGGGCTGTGGATTGCCCGGCCCGCCGATGGGAATCGGTGGCAGCGCATGCTTCGGCACCTTCAGGACGGCGAGTGGAGGCGGCGGCACCGCCAACGGTTCGCATGCCGGCATCATCGGAGTGGGCGCTTTGATGCCCATGCGGTCGGGCGGCAGAGTGGTCGCATCGGCCTGAGCCGCGGCGCGCGGAGCGAGCAGGATGCCGGCCAGGAGGGCAACCGCGGCGGCGGCCCCGCGGCGACGGGTGGATGGAGTGGACATGGGTGCAGACTCGTGGGGTTCTCGAGGAATGGGGCGTCGACCGGACAGTCGCGCCGGGCTGACACGGCAAACCGGCCCCGGCTCCATCACCTCGGCGGACGCTTCCCGAAATCCCTCCTCCTTGATGGACACGGGACGCTCCTGCCGTGAGCCAGGCGTGCCTCCATCCTTCGCTGGCGCCCGGCGGCTGCCGCTCCCGCCGACGGCACGCGCGTTCCAATCCTGCCGTGTCGGCCCGCCGCGCGTCGACTTGCCGGGGTGGCGCGCTGGCGCCAGAATCCAGCTCCGATCGAGCCGAACGATGGACGCCCTCCCGGTCACGACGCTGCTGCAGCGGATGGCGAACGGGGAGCACACGGCCGCCGACGAGCTGTACGCCCTGCTCTACGACGAACTCAGGATGCGGGCCGGCGGTCTGATGCGCGGACGCGCGGGCAAGACCCTGCAACCGACGGCGGTGGTGCACGAGGCCTGGCTGAAGATCGCACCGCGCGTCGGCCAGGAGTTCGAGAGTCGCGCCCACTTCCTCGGCGTCGCCGCCAAGGCCATGCGCTCGGTGCTGGTCGACCACGCGCGCTCGGCACGCGCCGGCAAGCGTACGGCCGGTGGAGAACGCGTGCCGCTCGACGATGCGCTGGCGCTGTTCGAGACGCGCGTACCCGACTTGGTCGAGCTGGACGACCTGCTGGTGCAACTCGCGGCCATCGACGCCGCACTGGCACGCGTGGTCGAGCTGCGCTTTTTCGCCGGTTTGTCGATCGCCGAGGTGGCGCAGGCAACCGCTCGGTCGACTGCGTCGATCGAACGCGACTGGCGCACGGCGCGCGCCTGGTTGCGCGTGCAGATCAGCGGCGGAGGGCGCGCGCCATGACGGCCGAGCTCGACTGGCGGCGGGTGCGCCCCGTCTTCGAGGAGATCTCGGCGCTCGAGGACCCGGCCCGGCGAGCACGGCTCGCGCGCCTGCGCGCCGACGACCCGGAGCTGGGAGCCATGGTCGAGAAGCTGCTCGCCGCCGAGGGACAAGACGACGACTTCTTGCGCTCGCCCCTGCCCGCCGACCTCGCACCCACTCTGGCAGGACGCCGGCTCGGTGGCTTCCGTATCGTGCGTGCTCTGGCGAGCGGCGGCATGGGCACGGTGTGGGAAGCCGAGCAGGACGAACCGCGGCGCAAGGTCGCGGTGAAGACCATGCACATCGGTCTGGCGTCGGTGCAGTTTCGGCGTCGCTTCCGGTTCGAGGCCGAGCTGCTCGGTGCCCTGCAACACCCGTCGATCGCCCAGGTGTACGGAGCGGGCGTGCTCGAGGCGGAGGACGCGGCCATGTCGTTGCCTTGGTTCGCGCTGGAGTACGTCGAGGGTGCGCGACCACTGGTCGCCTACGCCCGTGACGAGGCGCTCGACCTCGACCGTCGCTTGCGTCTGTTCGTGTCGGTGTGCAGCGCCGTGCAGCACGCGCACCAACGCGGCGTGATCCACCGCGATCTTAAGGCCGCCAACGTGCTGGTCGACTGTCAGGGCCAGGTCAAGGTCATCGACTTCGGCATCGCCCGCCTCATCGACGCCGAGGGCGGTGAGACGACGCAGCACACCCGCACCGGCGAGATCGTGGGAACGCTGGAGTCGATGAGCCCGGAGCAGGTCGACGGCCGGCGCGACGAGGTCGATGCGCGCACCGACGTGTACGCGTTGGGGGCGACCCTGTACGAGCTGACTACCGGCCGCCGTCCCTACGACCTCGACGGCGTGGCGCTGGCCGAAGCGGCGCGCACGATCCGCGAGATCAATCCCTTGCCACCGAGCCGAGTCGACCCGACCCTTCCGCGCGAAGTCGACTGGATCGTGGGCAAGGCGATGGAGAAGGACCCGCGGCGACGCTACGCCTCTGCCAGCGAGATCGAGCACGAGATCACCCGTCTGCTGGCGCGCGAGCCGGTACTCGCCGGCCCGCCGAGCCGGACCTACCGCCTGCGCAAGTTCTGCCAACGTCACAAGGCCGGCGTGGCGGCCGCGGTGACCGCCGCCCTCGCCGTGGCGCTCGGTCTCGCCGGTGCCGCGTTCGGGTTGATTCGGCACCAACAAGCCGCCGTGACCGAGGCCGCCGCCCGCGCCGAGGAGAACCTCAACCGCCGCTTCGAGAACTATGTCGAGGGCCTGTTCGATCGGTTCACGCCGGAGACTGCGGATGGCCACGAGCTGAACCGCGACGAATTGTTGGTGCACGGAGCCCAGTGGATCCGCTCCGACTTGCAGGACCGGCCGTTGCTGCAGGCACGCCTGCTGCGCACGGTCGGCAACGTCTACGCCAGCACCGGTCGCTACGACGCGGCACTACCGGTGCTCGAGGACGCGGTGCGCATCGCGCGCGGCCAGGGCGAGGCTGGCGAGCACGACCTCGCCGAGTGCCTCCTGAGGCTCGGGCTCGTCTGTCGTCGACGCAGCGACCTCGCCCGGGCCGAGACGGCGCTGCGCGAAGCTCTGGCGCTCCAAGAGAAGCGGTACGGCAGCGACAGCCTCGTGCTCGGGCCGATCTTGAACGAGCTCGGTGTATTGCTCGCCGGCAGCCGCCCGCAGGATGCGCTGGCGTGCTACCAGCGAACCTACGACCTGCTGGTGTCGCACGGAGGCATCAGCGGCGACGCCGCCATCGTGCTCGCCAACATGGGCAACATCGACCTGCGTGCACACCGCTACGCGGCGGCGCGCGACCGCTTCGAACGCGCGCTTCCGATCCTGATCAGCGCCCACGGCGAAGGCGATCCACGCACGGCCACGATGATCGGTAGCCTGGCAGTGGTCCACCGCAACCTGGGCAACCACGAACGCGCGCGCGAGCTGCAGCTGCAGGACCTCGAGATCGCGAGCCGAGCGCTCGGTCCCGAACATCCCGACGTGGGCGTGGGTTTGATCAACCTCGCCCAGATCGACGAAGTCCTCGGCGACCCCGCCCGGGCGCTGACTCACGCCGAGCGCGGCGAAGCGATCCTCCGCCAGCGCCTGGGCGCGACGCATCCCAACAGCCTCGTTGCGTCGAACACCCGCGCGCGCCTGCTGGTCTGGACGCGACAACTGGCCGCCGCTCGCCGTCTGCTCGAGGAGTGTTCGGCGCTCGCCGTGGACACCGACGACGGCCGGCAGGCGCAATTGACCGGCCGGTTGTTGCTCGCCGACCTCACGCGCATCGAGGGCGACCCGGCGCGAGCGTTGCAGCTCGCCGACGCGGTGTTGGCGGATCCCCGTGAGCACAGCCCGAAGCTGGTCGCCGAAGGGCACTGGCAGCGCGCCTATGCGCTGGCGCGCCAGGGGCACCGAGCGGCAGCGCTGGCAGAGCGCGATCTCGCCCGGGCCGCGACCCGAACGCCGCACGCCCATGCCGAGGCCAGGCTCGCCGTGTTGAGCGACGATCCAAGCCGCGCCGTGGCCATCCTCGCCGAGGCAGTCGCCGCCGGCTTCCGCGACGCAGCGGTGCTCAGCGACCCGGAGTTCGACGGCTTGCGACAGCAGCCGGAGTTCGTCGCTCTGGAGACCGCCCTGCGTCGGCGCTCGTCACCCGCAGAGGAACTCGAGCCGCCGAACCGACCTCGGTAGCGACGAGACGGCGAAACTCAGTCTCTCAGCGCTGCCGGCGGCCGCAACCCAAAGGGTTGATGTCGGCGCAGCGCCGACCAGAGGGGGCCGCCGGCGCCGTTGTTGCTTGGAGCTTCCAGGGCTGCTCGGGCGTGGCCTGGTCAGCTCTGTGGCAACGGAACAACACGGCCGAATTCGTGCCCGCCGCGACGATTCGCAGCCCTTGCAGCTCAGTGAGAGAGAATCGAGCGTACACGCTCCGAGTCAGGTTGCTGGCGATCGCCTTCGCGATCGCGAGCCTTCGGCTTCAGGCGAACTCCCGGACGTCTTCGTCCCGGGCTCCAGGTCGTCCACACGCGCCAGCCCGTCACTCGACTCGCTCGAACTCGAGGTAGTCGCCGCTGGGTTGGAGAATCTTCAGGGACGTGCTGGTCAGCGCGACGAGTCGCATCTCGACCAGGCCTTCCGCCTCCAGCACGGGCGTGCCGCCCGACGGGACGCGCACACCGAACCGCGCCGTGGTCCGTAGCTGTTGCCCGCGCAGCTCGTACTCGCGCACGCTCGACTGGATCGACGGCTTGCCCGGCGTCCCCGTCTCGTCCTGGATCTGGATGGTGAGATGGCGCTGGCCGATGGTGAGGAAGCCACGGATCGACGTGGTCGCGATCCGTCCCCCGGACGACGCGGCCTTCAGGCGGTACGAGCCGGCGATCGGGCTCGGCGGCGCGAAGCGCTGCCACAGGTCCTTGCGCTGCACCGGCGTCATGGGCACGTCCGGCACCTGTGGCAGGGGTGCCGCACCCTGCGGCGGCTGGGGCGGGGGCGGGTCTTGCGTCTGCGCCAGAACGACCACGAGAAGCAGCGACGCGAACGCCAATCTCATGACCTCAGGTAACCGGCACGGGTGGCACGCGTCAACCGGACGCGTGTCTCGTAGACAGCCGCCATCGCCGCGGGGTCGTGCTACGCGCGGATCACCACCCTCCCGCGACTTCGACGCACCTCCATCGGGCGCAGCCTCTGCCGCGCCACCACCCATGAATCCCCGCGCACGCTCGTTCCTGAGCTACGGCATCGCCGGCTACGTGTTGTTCCTGGCCACCTTCCTCTACCTGGTCGGCTTCGTCGTCGGCCTACCGCTGCCGCGCACCGTCGCGCTCCTCGTCCGACGCGGCCGCATCCAGCGGTGGCTGAGCGAAGCGACCGCCATCAGCAGGGCGTCGCGCACGGCTGAGTCCCGCCCGTGCACGAGCACTCGGCGCGAGGGCGAACGCAGCGTCGCCGTGGCCGACCGTCGATCCCGTCCGCGACCGCCCCGAGCCGAGGTGTCGGTGCCTCGCCCCGCGATTGGAGCCACGTCGCTGGCGATCGCCTTCGCGATCGCGAGCCTTCGGCTTCCATGAGAGGGCCGTGGCCGTCAAGTAGCTGTCATTCGAGAGATCATCCTCCTCCCGGGCCTCTGGCGCTTGAACCAGAACCACGGCAACGTCGGACCTCGCACGCTTCCATTCGCACTCTGTAAGGCTCTGATCGAGCCAGGTGCACTGTGAGATCCGTCCGATCTGGCGCTGCTATCTCAGCGACGACCTCGAGGGTCGAACCGAAAGCGCAGTCGCCGGATCGGGCGGTGAGTCCTTGGTTGCCGAGGCTCAGGCTGTTGACCAGATCCTCGGTGTGGATTCGGGGAAAGAGCGAAGGGTCAGACCGGCGCGCTGGCGTCAGTCTGGTCCCGTAGTTTGGCCTGGTAGAGTGGGTCGTAGTCAGCGCCCGTCACCCACAGCCTGTGCATCAGCACGGCAAGTTTGCGAGCGACGGCGGTGATCGCTCTCTTCTTCGCCGACTTGCCACCTCGCGCCGCGATCTGCAGGCCGAAGCGCCGCAGGTCGCAGTCGTTGCCGAACGATCCGAGGATGCGCTGCGCCCCCTGGGTCAGGAGGCGCCTCATCCGACCGTCCCCAGCCTTGCTGATTCGCAGCTGAGGAGAACTGTCGCCCGAGGAGTGACTGCGCGGGCACAGCCCGAGCCAGGAGCCCACCTGTCGACTGCTGGCGAACCGCTTGGGATCCTCGATCGACAGCACGAACGCAACCGAGATCACCGGGCCGACGCCATCGATCTGCTGCATGCGTGCGACCTCGGGGTAATGCTCGGCCGCGAGCCTCGCGAGCAGTTGGTCGTAGGCGCGGATGCCCTTCGCGAGATGATGGATCGTCGCCAGCACCGGATCCAGCGCCGGCTTCAGGGTCTCTGGGATCAACGGCGTGACCTTGGCGACGAAGCCGTCCGTCGAGGCACTGGGCAACGTCAGCCCGAACGCTTTGCAGATCCCGCGCGTCTGCTGCACCGCCATCGTGCGCATGCGCACCAGCAGGTCGCGGGCACGCACGATGGACAGGTGCGACTGCGCGACCTCGCCACGGTGGTGCACAGAGCCGAGCAACTCCGGCATGCCAGCGCACATGCGCGCCAGCATCTCGGCGTCACGACGGTCGGTCTTCCGCGGATCCTTCGACAGCAGTTCGACCCGGCGAGGGTTCGCAACCTGAACCTCGTGCCCGAGTCTACGGATCGCACGCGACATCCAGGGCGACTGCGAGCCAGCCTCGAGGACCACCTTGCAGCCCGGGTACGCACGAAGCGCGTCGGCGAGGCCTTCGGAGGTCGTGGGGAACGAGGCGCGGCCGATCACCTTGCGGTCGGCGAGAGCGCACAGGTGGGTGCGGCGGTCGCCAACGTCGAGGGCGATGGTCTGCTGGGATGGGGACGCGGACAAGGTAGAGTGAGTCATGGGTCGGTCGAGCTCCTATTCTGCAGCCGCGATTCGTCGCGGACTGCGTGAGCCGGCCGGCCCTCTCATCTCATCTCAGCGCCGGATCGCGTCGGCGATCACGTTGGTGAAGCGCGCCGGATGCAACGGATGCAGCAACAGCGCTTGCCAGTAGAGCGTCATGCCTACCAACGCCGGGTTGTCCGGGACCGCCAGCGACAACGTCGCGGTTCCCGGCAGCGGCGGCACATAGATCGGCTCGAGCATCACCAACTGCATCGGATCGAGGCCCAACTCGCCGAACGGGGGCACAGGCACCCGCGCCCGGCGGGGAGCCAAGAGCGGGATCGCCAGGTGGAACAGGTTGGAACGCCCCGGCGCGGCCTCGAACGTGAGACGCGCCACCCGCCCCGGCACGAAGGCCCAGGGTGCAGAGATCTGGCGCGTCCGGTTGGCATACAGGAGATTCGTTTCGCCGCCGAAGCCACCGCCCGAGCGCACCACCAGCACGTCCTGGTCGCCGTCGGCATCGAGGTCGGCAATCTCGATCCACCGTGCCGCGCCGGGGCCGTCGCCCCAGAAAGCTCGAGTGCGGTCGACGAAGAGCCCATGCCCGTCATTCTCGAGCACGCGACTCCCCGACGCCCCCGACTTGCCCAGCACGAGGTCGACGTCGCCGTCGCCGTCGAGGTCGCCGGCAGCCAGCGCTTCCGTCGAAGTCGGGTCGGTCGGCAGCGCCCCTGGCACCGACCGGAAGAATCCGCTCCCGTCGTTCACGAACAGCCTGTCCTGTGCGTCGTCGCCAAACACCAGGTCGACGTCACCGTCGCCGTCGGCATCGAAAGCCACCACCGTCCAGGCGCGCGTCCCCCCCTCGGGCAGGCGCACCGCGGTCTCGTCGGTGAACCGACCGCCGCCGTCGTTCGTGTACACCCGGTTCGTGTGGAAGATCAGGAAGGAGTCGGCGACCACGGCATCGAGGTCACCATCGCCGTCGACGTCGACGAGCACGACGCGCGCGCTCTGATTCTCGACCTGCGGCAGGTGCGAGGCGGAGACGTCTGCGAAGTGGCCGCTGCCGTCGTTGATGAGCAGCATGTCTCCCCCACTACCCCAGTCGCGACCTACGAAGAGGTCGAGATCACGATCGCCGTCGACGTCACCCACCGCGATCGACATCACCAGACCGGACGGAGGCAGACGACTGGCGGTGGCATCTACGAAGCGTGCGAATCCGTCGTTGATGAGAAGGCGGCAACCATTCCTGTCGGCCAGAATGAGGTCGAGGTCGGAGTCGCCGTCGACGTCAGCCAAGGCGACGGCGCGCGTGTCGGCGGGGTCCGATCTGAACTGCGCTGCGGTGGCCTCGACGTAGCGCGTCGCTTCCGCGTCGTGGAGGAACAGCTGGTTGCGCCCACCCACGAACGTCAGAAGCGCGGGTTGGTTGGCGAACACGAGGTCGAGTTCGCCGTCACCGTCGACGTCGCCGACAGCCGCCCCCAGGCTCACCTCGATGTCGACCGGCAAGCCGGTCTCGTCGGCTACCGCGAACCAGCCCTGCCCATCGTTCAGGTGAACCTGATTGGCCAGAGGAACGCGCGCGACATTGAGACGCGCGCCCCGTATCGCCACCCAGTCGAGATCGCCGTCGCTATCGAGGTCGCCGGCGACGGCAGCCCCTGTGACGCCACTGTCGGCACTGACCCGCGCGCCCTCGGTGCGCTCGAACACGCCGCTACCGTCGTTGCGCCAGAGAGCGTTGCGAGCCCCGACGGGTACCGGCGACAGCGAACCGTTGCCCAAGACGAGGTCGAGATCACCGTCGCCGTCGAAGTCGCCGGCGAGGACCGCCCCGGTCTCGCTGTCGGAGTCGTCGGGAAGGCGCAACGCGGTGACGTCGACGAACCGGCCGAGGCCGTCGTTGGCGTAGGCGCGAGTGCGCTGCCCGCGCACCGTGCCGCACACGAGGTCGAGGTCGCCGTCGCCGTCGAGATCGGCACAGGCGAGCCCCAGCGCGCCGGGTCGCGGCGCGGGCAGGCGATCGCTGACGTCGGTGAAGTGCCCGCTGCCGTCGTTGTCGAACAGTTCGACGGTCTCTGCGGAGGCGATCCAAGCGTCCAGATCGCCGTCGGCATCGACGTCGGCGAAGAGGATCGCCCGCGTCTGGTAGCCGTTGGGGACGGCACCGAAGTGCGTGGCCGTGACGTCGACGAAGACTCCGGCCCCGTCGTTCAGGTACAGCCGGTGCGACTCCGCGAAGTTGCCGAACAGGATGTCCGAGTCGCCGTCTCCATCGACGTCCGCCAGGGCCACCGCCTGCGTGCGGTCGATCCGCACCGGCAGGCGCGCCGTCGCGTCGACGTATCCCGCCGCGGTCCACCGGTACAAACGGTTCTGGGCTGCGTCGTTGGCCCACACGAGATCCGGGTGCCCGTCGCCGTCGAGGTCGCCGGCCGCGACCCCACGCGTGACGTCGGTGTCCAACGGCAACTCGACGTCGACGAAGTGTGCGTGCCCGTCGTTGACGTGAAGCCGGTTCTGACCGCTGTTGGCGACCACCAGGTCCAGGTCACCGTCGCCGTCCACATCGAAGAGCGCCGCACCGAAACTGGCCTCCACGCTCGGCGGTAGGTGTGACTTCGTCCGCTGCTCCACCAGCAACTGCTGGCTCGACGTCGAGGACGCGAGTCCCAGTGTGGCGAGAGTCGAGCACGTGTTGAACCACGCTATGGTCAGGACCGGCGCCCTAGGAGTGACTGTTTGCCGCATGGTGTTTCTCGGTCGATGGAGGGAGGGGGGGCTTCGTGTCAGAACCCGCGGATCGGTTTCAGGATCCGGGCGACCGTGGTCACATTGGCCGCTGAGGCAGATGATACTGTGGGACGGACGCTCGGGCCAACGGGGGAGGTTCCTGGCCCTTTGATCGCCCCCCTCGCCCTCGAGCCAATCAGGAGCGCCATTGCGCACCATGACGCGTGCTCGGACGACCCGAATGACACTTCGCCGATCCTACGCCGTGAGACGAGGACGCGCCGACTGACGGCCGGGCGGGCCGCCGGCCGCGTGGGCTCGACCACGACCGCGTCGTCGTCGTCTGCTGGGCGGAGGCGGCTCGGTGGCGGCGGCGGCCGTCGGTACGACAGGAGGGCCGCGTTCGGCTCCACCGCGGCGGGACGCGGCGCGCTTCGGCGCGACACGGCTGGCGGAGGGGACGCGGCCGCAGGCTTCGCCGTCGGTTGGAGAACGACGCGCAGCGTGCACTCGGCCTCGCCTCGCCGTGGTACGACCTGCCGCACCTGGCGTACTTGGTAGCCGGGTGCCGTCACGGTCGGGTTGATTGGCAGACGCTGCGGCACCTCGAACGGGCCGACCCCGCGCGGCATCGCGTGGGTCGAAGGCGTGAGACCAGACCCCTCGACCACGTTCCGCACCAGCTGCACGTCTACGAGCACGGTCGACACGGCATCGGCCTCGGCGTCGTCGACCGGGGGCCATCGGCCGAGTGAGCTGCACCCGTGGACCGCGGCCTGTGCCGCTTGGCTCGGGCACGGCTTCGGTCGCACGCGCGCCACCGTCGGCGCGGGCGTTGCGGCACCCGACGCGATGACCCGAGGTTTCGTCGTGCGCATCGACGAGGGACGGGTGCGCCTCCGCGTCACCGCCGGTGGTGGCGTCCTGCGGCACGGCGCCCCCCTCGCCTGCTATCGGGGGAACACGAAGAAGGGCGACCTGAGGATCGACGACGACGGCGATGTCCTCGCCACGCCGATGCAGGCCGGCGGAGCGAAGATCGCGCATCGCTCACGTCGGACGCCAAGTGATGTGATTCCGCCGCACCGACTCGGCGCAGACCCGGCGCTTCGTCGCCCGAGAACATCGGCCGACGTCCTCGCGCGACTGTCGTCACGCAGCGATGGTGGCCGACCGTCGCGCGATGACTCCCTCGGCCCTCGGGTCGCTCCGCCTCACATGCGGAACACCGGCGCGCGGTAGTCGGGAATCGTCGCATTGAGCGTCGCCGACAGCGCCAGGCCGAGCGCGTCGCGCGTCTTGCGCGGGTCGAGGATGCCGTCGTCCCACAGGCGCGCCGTCGAGTAGAACGGGTTGCCCTCGTGTTCGTACTTGGCGAGGATCGGCCGCCGGATCTCCTCTTCGTCGGCGGCGCTCAGGGCCTGGCCCTTGGCCTCGAGCTGATCCTTCTTCACCGTCACCAAGACGCCGGCCGCCTGCTCGCCGCCCATCACCGAGATGCGCGCGTTCGGCCACATGAACAAGAAGCGCGGCTGGTAGGCGCGCCCACACATGCCGTAGTTGCCGGCCCCGAACGATCCGCCGACGATGACGGTGATCTTCGGCACCTGCGCCGTCGCCACCGCTTGCACCATCTTGGCACCGTCCTTGGCGATGCCGCCGTTCTCGTACTTGCGGCCCACCATGAAGCCGGTGATGTTCTGCAGGAACAGCAGCGGCACCTTGCGCTGCGCGCAAAGCTCGACGAAGTGCGCCCCCTTCTGGGCGCTCTCCGAGAACAGGATGCCGTTGTTGGCGAGGATCCCGACCGGGATGCCCCAGATGTGGGCGAAGCCGGTGACCAACGTGTTGCCGTAGCGGGTCTTGAACTCGTGCAGGCGGCTGCCGTCGACGATCCGTGCGATGACCTCGCGCACGTCGTAGGGCGTGCGGCTGTCGGTGGGCAGCACGCCGAGGAGTTCCTCGGGGTCGTAGACCGGCTCCTCCACCGCTGCCATCGCCACCTGCTCCGGCTTGCGGGTGTTGAGGTGACGCACGATCTCGCGACACATCGCCAGTGCGTGCTCCTCGTCCTCGGCGAAGTGGTCGGCGACGCCGGAGATACGCGTGTGCACGTCGGCGCCGCCGAGGTCCTCGGCCGACACGATCTCGCCGGTGGCGGCGCGCACCAACGGCGGACCGCCGAGGAAGATGGTGCCGTTGCCCTTCACGATGATGCTCTCGTCGCTCATCGCCGGCACGTAGGCGCCACCCGCCGTGCACGAGCCGAGCACCACCGCCACCTGCATGATGCCGCGCGCCGACATCTGCGCCTGGTTGTAGAAGATGCGGCCGAAGTGGTCACGGTCGGGGAACACGTCGGCCTGCAACGGCAGGAAGGCACCGCCGGAGTCGACCAGGTAGATGCACGGCAGATGGTTCTCGAGCGCGATCTCCTGAGCGCGCACGTGCTTCTTCACCGTCATCGGGAAGTAGGTGCCGCCCTTCACCGTGGCGTCGTTGGCCACGATCATCACCTCGCGCCCCTCGACGACGCCGACCCCGGTGACGACGCCGGCCGCCGGCGCCTCGCCGTCGTACATCTCCCACGCCGCCAGCGGCGACAGCTCGAGGAAGGCGGTGCCCGGGTCGACGATGCGGTCGATGCGCGCGCGCGGCAGGAGCTTGCCGCGCTTGGCGTGGCGCGCGGTCGCCTCGGCGCCGCCGGCCGCCGCCACCTTGTCGAAGGCCGCCTGCACGTCGGCGATCAGACGCAGGTGGTGGTCGCGGTTCTGCTGGAACTCGGGCGCGCCGGTCTGCACCCGGCTGGACAAGACCTCGGACATCGCGCCGGACGGTAGCCGCTGACGGCGGGACAGCAAAGAGCGCGACGCCCCGGCGCCGGCAGCGGCGTGGAGCAGATTTCGGGAGTTCGGATTTGTGGGTCGGCAGCGGTTCACGTGGATGGTCCGAGCGGACGCACATCGCGCTCGCCGATTCGCCACAGGAGGCCCCCCATGTTCCGTGTTCCCAATCGAACCCCAGCCGGACAACGCCGACTCCCTGCCGACAGTCGTGCGCGGCGACGGCAAGCAAGCCCACGATCGCCCGCTCGGGGCGGCCCCAACCGTTCGCAGAGCGAACCCGGCATGCGGTTCCTCGTGGAATCGGCCGCAGCCGCAGTGCTCGCCCTGGCGTTGTCCGCGACGCTCCCCGCCCAGGCCCCGTGCATCTTCGGTTCTCCGCACGTTGCCCTCGGCAACGCGCAGCTGACGGTGAACGGACCCGGCGCATCGCTGACCGTGGCCAACGTAGGTTCTTCGGGCCTCGACGGCGTCCGCGTCGACCACGATCACAGCAAGGCGTTCTACATGAACTGGAGTCCGCTCGGCTCCGCGACCGGCACACCGACCGGCGCGAGCCTCACGCTGGGTGCCAGCGGCGTGTACAGCTCGTCGGGTTGCGGCCCGCTCGGCACGGTCGACGTCACCGACTCCGGCTCGATGCTCGCCGTCCACGCCGACTTCACCGCGATCGGGTCGCCGACGCAGCGAGTCGACGCCTACCTCGACGGCCAGCTCCAGGCCAGTGTCCGCGGTGCGACTGGCGTACTGGCGACGATGCGCATCTGGCCTGACGGCAGCAGCTATCAACTCGCATCGATCTCCCCGACTCGGACCGCGGGCCTGTGGTTCACGTGGAACACCGGGGTCCAGATCGGCATGCCCAACGGCGGGCCCATGGTCGTCGCAGACGAGCTGGCAATCCTGACCGAGGGGTACACGTCGGCGACCTCGGTGCAATCGCTCGAGGTCACGCTCAAGAGCCTTCCTGATCTAACCGTGCAGCGCGAGCGGGTCCTACGCGACAGCGGTGCACCTGGCATTCTGGGCATGCCAAACGGTGTCACCCTGGACGTCCAGGCGATCGTCGCCCAGGCGACGGGGGTCTCCTACAGCGGAATGATGGGTGTGGAGGTAGACGATGCCGGTCACTTCTACGTCAGTGCCCGACGCGCGACACCCACCGGCCCGCACGTGCTCCTCGAGCTGGACGCGGCCGGGGCGTATGTGGCGACCTACCCTTTGCCCGCCGCCACCAGCGCGTCCACGGCGGGGATGGGAGACCTGGCCTATGACGGTCGCTACGTCTACGGCGGGATGGAGAAGACCGCCGGACCGATCTACGCCTTCGACACGGTGACCAAGACCTTCGATCCGGCGAAGGCGATCCCGACCGCCGCCTTGCCCGGCATCGGCGTCCAGGCCCTGGGCTTCGTGCCCGACAAGCCGAACGCACCCGTCGCCTTCCTCGCCTCCGAGCTCGGCAACCCCAGCGCCGATCTCTATCTGTTCGATCGCCAGGGCGTCGTGTTGGAGACCATCCCGAACCCCGGGCTGGCCGTGCTCGGGATCGCCTACCGGGGCGAAGACCGGGCGTGGCTGTGGTGCCAGGGCGGCAGCGGCCACCCCGCCCAAGTCGTCGCCGTCGAACTCGACACCGCGCGCGGAGTGCTGACCGGGGTCCGCGTGATCGGCGACACGACACTCGCCGGACAGGTGCCGGGCGGCATCGCCGGAGGCGCGGCGTTCCATCGGAGGAACGGCGTCGCGACGTTGTTGGTGCTCGCGCAGGCGAACTCCGACACGGTCTACGAGATGAGCGGCAGTCTCCAGTACGGTCGCAGCTGCGGCCCGCAGATCGGCCTGTTCGGCGATGCTCCCTATGCAGGCAACCAGGGGTTCTCCGTCGCGTGGACCGCGGCCGGTGCCTCGGGCCATCCGGTTGCCGCTGCCTTCCTCGTCGGACCTGGGGCCGCCAGCATTCCCCTCGGACTGCCACTCGCCGCGCGCGGCTGCGCGCTCGACCTCAACGGCATTCTGCTGAGCGTGCCGGTGGCGGGTGTCGGCTGCGCGGGATCCCTGTCGCTGCCGCTACCAGCGGGGACGGGTGGCGTGTTCCTCCACTGCCAGTGGGCGACGCTGCCCGCGACCGGACTGCCCGCGCTGTTCAGCGATGGCGGGGCGTTCGTGATCCGACCGTGACGGCTGGATCCCGCCCCGACGACGAGGTGGGTGGCAGAGCTCAGGGGGAGGCGCCGACGGGGTCGTGCGCGTCGCGTACTCAGCGCGGCCGGCGGCCGCAACCCAAAGGGTTGATGTCGGCGCAGCGCCGACCAGAGGGGGCCGCCGGCGCTGTTGTTGCTTGGAGCTTCCAGGGCTGCTCGGGCGTGGCCTGGTCAGCTCTGTGGCAACGGAACAACACGGCCGAATTCGCGCCCACCGCGACGATTCGCAGCCCTTGCAGCTCAGCGCGACGAGAGCCGAAGTTGTCCGGGCACGCCCACCGAAGCTCTCGCCATCTGGAGAACGACCCGCAACGCACGCTCCGCCTCGCCTCGCTGCGGCACGGTACGGGCCCGCCGGCCAACGCGGTTGCCGCGGAAGCCGGCAGGCCTACTTCGCGCGGGCGCGACGCTCGGCGAGGAGGTTCATGGCCTCTGTGAGCGGCTTGCTCTTCTGACCGTGCGCCGCGAGCAGCTCTTGCGCGTGGCTCAGGCAACGTTCAGCTTCGTCGAGGCGATCGAGTTGGCAGAGCGCCCGGCCGCGCAGCAAGTAGTAGCGCGACTGCAAGGACCAGGCGTTCTTCAAGGCGTCCACCACCGGCAGCCCCGCCTCGGTGTCAGCGACGATGCGGTCCCAGGCCTCGAGGGCGTCGAGCACGATGAACAAGTCGACCTGAATCTGTCGCGTGTCTCGGTCGTCGGCGCCCCGGACCGCGCTGACTTCGCGCAGAAGACGCTCGGTGATCGGCAAGGCCTCCTGCCACCGCGCCTGCCGCGCGAGCGCCGTCGACAAGACGCTCTCCGCCGCCCGGTAGGCCTGGCTCGACGTCTCACCCGCCTGCTCGAGCGCCGTCATCGCTTCGCGCGCGCGGGCCTCGGCATCGGCAGGTTTGCCCGCTCGCAGGAAGCTCCTGCTCATCGCCGCTAGCTCCCTGGGGCTCATTCGCTCCTTCGGCTGGGCCTGCTCCGGCATCTCGGTCAGCCGCCGCAACCAGCCGCGCAGGACGTACCATGCACGTTCGTCTCCGGGCCAAGGAGGTAGTTCTGCGTTGCCGTTCACCAGCTCGTCGGCCAGACGTCGCGCCGTGTCCGTGTCGCCGCGCACGTTTGCCAGGTCCGCGCGGCGCAGGATCACCAGCCGTGTCAGCAGACGATGATCGGCGGGGTCGGCGACCTCGGCGTCGAACGCCTCGAGACGGTCCAAGGCCGCCTCTGCCTCGTCGAGCCGTCGGAGCCCCGTCAGCGCTTCGGTACGCACGTTGTGCGCCTCGATCCGCAACGTGTGGTCGCCAACCGGAGCCGACGCGTCATCAAGGAACTTCGACGCGCTGGCGATCGCATCGTCGTGCAAGCCGAGGTCGATGAGGGTGCGCATCCGGTCGACCTCGACCAGTCGGGTGAGGGACGGCGGCAAGTGGGCATCCAGCGCCAGCATCAGTGCGCGGTCGAATGCCGCGACCGCCTCTTGGCCCTTCGCCACGGTATGCAACGCACGGGCGAGCGCCGCCTGCATGCGGAAGGCCACGCTCGGCCTGTGCGGCACGTCCTGTTCGAGCCGATCGCGCATCAGGGCGAGGACGTCCGCGAAACGCACCGCAGGCGAGAGTCGCCAGGTCTTGCCGATATTGAGCACATCCTCGAGCCGACCGGCGAGTTCGTTGGCGACGTCGGCCTCGGCCGTGGCGGCATCGCGCGCCGCGCTGGCGCGCGCCTCCGATGCCCGCGCCTCGCCGAGCGCCACCAAAGCGGCGCCGAGGCCGATGCCCAGGCTGAGCACGACGACCACCAGGGCGCCCACCGCCAGCCGGTGGCGGCGCACGAAGCGACCCCACACGTACGCCGTCCGCGGCGGGCGTGCCGTGACCGGCTGCCAGCTCTGGTGGCGAGCCAGGTCGTCGCCCAGCGCATCGGCGTCCGCGTAGCGACCAGCGGGGTCGGCCGACAGCGCCTTGGCGACGATCGCGTCGAGGTCGCCGCGCAGGGTGCGGTCGACCTGCGCCAACGGCGGCGGCGGCTGGCCGGGGTCGGGGTGCGACCGGTCGGCGAGGTCGCCGAGCAGCACTTCGTAGGCGAGCCTCCCGAGCGAGAACACGTCGCTGCGCGCGTCGATCGCGTCGAGATCGCCGCGCACCTGCTCGGGGCTCATCCAGTGCGGCGTGCCGGCGCGGTCCGAACTCGACGTCGACGCCGCCTCCGGCTCGGAAGCGAGATCGAGGATGCGGGCGATGCCGAAGTCGACGACCTTGACGACGCCCTCGGGCGTGACGAGCACGTTCGAGGGCTTGAGGTCGCGGTGCACGATGCCGCGGTGGTGGGCGTGCCCGACCGCGGAGCACACGGCGCGCAACAGTTCGACGCGCCGGCGCCGGTCGCAACCCTCGTCGTGGACGAAACGGTCGAAATGGACGCCGTCGATCCGCTCCATCGCGACGAACGGCTCGCCGTCGGCGGTGCGGCCGGTCGCGAACACCCGGGCGATGCCGGGGTGGTCGAGCCGCGCCAGCACGTGCGCCTCGCGCAGCAGGAGGGCGGGGTCGAGCGGCCGCCCCGGACGGCCACGGATGACCTTCAGCGCCACCGGGCGGCGTGGTTCGAGTTGCTCGGCCGCGTACACGACCGACATCCCACCGCGCCCCAGCTCCTCGCCGAGTTCGTAGCCGACGATCGTCTGCGGCGGACGGTGGGCTTCGATCAGCGCGTGCGCCTCGAGGCCGACGCCGCGAACCAACCCCTCGAGGGTCAGGTCGCAGCGAAGCAACCGGCGCAACTGCTCCTGCAGGTCCGGGCGACCCGCGAAGTGCGCGGCGACGAAACGCTCGCGCTCGGCCGCGCCGAGGTCCACGGCGAGGGTGAAGGCGCGTTCGAGCGCGATGAAGTCCTGTGCGGCATCCGGTGTTTCGCCGAGGTGTGCCATCGGTCACCTACCGAGGCGGTCGGCAAGCCACGCCCGCGCGAACCGCCAATCATTGGAGACCGTCATGTGCGAGACGCCGAGCGCCGTGGCGGTCTGCTCGATGGTCAACCCCCCGAACACCCGGAGCTCGACGACGCGCGCCTTCCTCCCGTCCAGTCCCGCGAGCGACCCGAGCGCATCGTCGATCACCAGAACATCGCACGCCTCCCGCCCGAGCGTCTCGACGTCGATCTCGGTGCGTCGCTCGACGTCGCGGCGGCCGGCACGGCGCCGGCGCGCGTGGTCGACGAGGAGCTGGCGCATCGCCTTCGCCGCGACGGCAGCGAAATGCGATCGGTCGCGGAACTCGGCGGAGCGCGCACAACGCGCGTAGGCCTCGTGGACCAACGCCGTGGGCTGCACGGTCCACTGCGCCTTGCCCATCCAGCCCACGGCGAGCCGCCGAAGGTCGTCGTAGACCAACTCTATGAGGTGGTCGGCGCCGAGCGGCCCGGGAGCCAGCTCGCCATTGTCTGACGCGCGACCGTTCATTGGCCGGGACCGTAGCGGCTACCTCGGGACCCGACAACGCCCTGCGACCCGCCGCAGGGATTCGGCCTGCACGGCCCGCCGGATCGTGGTGGCGGCCCCGGGCGTGAAAAGGCGGAACGACGCGAGGAAACCGCGGGCGCTGGTGAACCCCTGGCCGTGCGGCACGCCAACCGACTGGCGCGTCTCGTTTCCTCCCTCGCCCTTCGAATCGCGATGCACACCGTCCTTGCCCAAATCGAGCAGCGCGCCCACCGGGCTGCCGACCATCCGTTCCTGCGCTGGCTGACCGATCCCAACACGCCCGCGCGCGCCAGAATCGCCAGCTGGTTCGCCGCCGCAGCGCCCTTCGTGTTCGGCTTCAAGGACCTCAACGCCGAGGTCCTTCCCTACCCGGCCGACGAGACCGACGACCCGCTGAAGGCGGCGATCAACCACCACCTGGCCGAGGACGCGATGCACTGGCCGTGGTACCTGCACGACCTCGAGAAGCTCGGGCTCGACGCGCCGATGCCACGTTCGCAGCACCTGCGCCAACTCTACGGCGACGACACCGTCGAGCAGCGGCGCGCCGTGTACCGGCTGTGCGCGCTGGCGCAGCGCGCGGCCACACCGGCGCTGCGCTACTGCCTGGTGATGGCGCTGGAGGCGGTGGCGCACCGCTTGTTCGCGGCCCTGCTCGCCCTCGGCACGGAGTTGGAGCACGAACTCGACTGCGAGCTGCTGTACCTCGGCCCGCGGCACTTCGCGCGCGAGCCGGGCCACCTCACCCATCAGACCGACGAAGCCGACGAGCTGTTCCGCTGCCTGCGTCTCGACCCCGCCACCTGCCGCGAAGCCCTGGCCATCGCCGACGCCGTGGTCGACGTCATCGAAGAACGCTGGCACGCCTTCCTGCGCCTGGCGCAGCGGAGCCAGCCGGACGGCACCTCTCACGCCCTCACCCGTTCGGAGCGCTGAACATGACCCTCCCCACGCACACCAAGGTCCTGGTCATCGGCGGCGGCCCTGCCGGCAGCACGGTCGCGACGCTTCTGGCGCGTGCCGGCATCGCCACGATGCTGGTCGAGCGCGACGTCTTTCCGCGCTACCACATCGGCGAATCGCTGCTGCCGTCGTGCCTCGAGATCGTCGAGCTGCTCGGCGCCCGCGACTTGCTGGCGGCCCAGGGCTTCATGCGCAAACCCGGCGCCTACCTCGAGTGGAAGGGCGAGCAGTGGAGCCTCGACTTCGGCGAGCTGCGCGGCAACTACACGCACGCCTACCAGGTCCCGCGCGCCGAGTTCGACCACATGCTGCTGAAGCACGCGGCGGCGCAGGGTGTACAGGTGTTCGAGGGCACGGCGGTGCGCGACATCGAGCACACCGACGGTCGGCCAGTGGCCGCGCGCTGGGAGCAGAAGGCGAGCGGTCTGAGCGGCGTCGTCCACTTCGACCACGTCATCGACGCCTCGGGTCGCAAGGGCATCCTGGCGACGCGCTACCTGCACAACCGGCGCGTCCACTCGATGTTCAAGAACGTGGCGGTGTGGGGCTACTGGCAGGACGTGCAGCGGCTGCCTGGCGAGCGCGAGGGCGCCATCGCCGTCGGCTCGATCGAGGACGGCTGGATCTGGGCGATCCCGTTCAGGGACGGCACGACCAGCATCGGCGTGGTGCTCGGCCAGGAGGCCTACCGCGCCGCCCTGCGCCAGCACGACCTCGAGACGCTGTACGCACGCGCACTGGCCGAGTCACCGCTGATGAGCGAGATGACCGCGCCCGGCCGTCGGCACGGCAAGCTACGCGTCGAGCAGGACTACTCGTACTGCGCCGACTCGTTCGCCGGCCCCGGCTTCTTCCTGGCCGGCGACGCCGCGTGCTTCCTCGATCCGCTGTTGTCCACCGGCGTACACCTGGCGATGTACAGCGGGCTCTTGGCGGCCGCCAGCCTCATCAGCGTGCATCGCGGCGAGGTGACGGAAGCGGAGGCAGTCAGCTACTACGAGCAGAGCTACCGCCAGGCCTACCTGCGACTCCTGGTGTTCGTCGGCGCCTTCTATCAGACCCGCGGCAAGGCCGGGTACTACGACAAGGCGGAGAAGCTCAGCCACTTCGAAGCCGACCCCGCGAACCTGCGGCGCGCCTTCCTCAACCTGGTGTCCGGGCTCGAAGACCTCGCCGACGCCGAGCACACATCGGCGCACCTCATGGGCGAGATGCAGCGTCGCATCGAGGAGAACCTGGCGTTGCGCCAGAACAAGGACGAGCTGCTCAGTGGCGCGACCCGAGCCCGCGCGCTGGACAACGCCGGCTTCTTCGACGGCGTCGAAGGCCTGGCGTCGCTGTCGCCGCACAATCAGATCGACGGCCTCTACGTGGCGACGCAGCCGCACCTGCACCTGGCCCGCATCGCACCGGGGCGGGCCGTGGAGATTCCGGCGTTGTCCAGTTCCACCTCGTGACGGCGTCGGGTCGAGGACGGCCACGCACCCGGAGCGACCGAGTCGGCGTCGGTTCGGCGCCTCGCCACCGCGATCACCGGTGTGCCGTTCGGTGACTCACTCGCCCACCCGCTGCCAGAAGGCCTGCCAGGCCCGCGCCTCCTCCGACGGCCAATCGGCCTGCGCGGCGACTTCCCGCGTAGCCGCGAAGTCCGCCTCCCGCAGCCACGACGACAGCTCGTCGGCGGCCGCCTTGGCCCCTTCGCCGGCAGACGCGCGCTGGCCCCGTAGGATTGCCAGCCTGGCCTGCAGCCAGGCCAATGCTTGGCCGCGCAAATGCGCGCGTTCCGTATCAGCGAGATCGAACGCGTCGCCGCCGGTGGCTGTCGCCGCCCGCAGCGTCGCCCGCGCAGCTTCGACGAGCGGCGTACCCGCGGCCAGTTCGGGATGCGCAGACACGGCTGCCGTGAAGGCCCGAGCCGCGGCCACCGTTCGCCCGGTCATCGCGGCGTGCCGCGCGGCGTCGACCCACTCCGCGGCGTTCGTTGCCGCTGCGTCGCCGCGCACGACCGCGTCCCAGCGCCGCGCCTGCGCCTGCGCGCGCTCGGCCTGCGCGACCCAATCGGCAGAGGGCTCGTCCCACCCCGCGGCCGAGCCCAACTCGTGGCCGCGCCGGATGGCGGCGACTGCCTCGTCGTAGCGATGCAGCGCCGTCAGGCAGTCGCCGCGACGGCACAGCGCCGGCGGCCAATCGGGGCGGTAGATCAAGCCCCGCTCGATGTCGGCGAGCGCGCCGGCTTCGTCGTTTGCGGCGATCCGGCACTCGGCCAGCTCGAAGTGGTACTTGGCGCGCCCCGGGAACAGCTCGATGGCGCGCTGCAGACTCGCGATCGCTGCCGGGAGATCACCCGCCGCGTGCAATGCCCGACCCAGACCCCAATACCCCTCGGCGAAGCGCGGATCGAGCTCGATCGTCTGTCGGAAGCTCGCGATCGCGTCGTCCAGTTCGCCGCGTCCCATCTGCACGCTGGCGACGCTCCAGAGGTGCTCGGGATTGCCGCTGAGCGCGAAGGCTGCGCGCAGCTCTTCCAACGCCGCCACCGGGTCGTCGAGCTGGTCGCTCAAGGTCAGACCGAGACGGAAGTGCGCCAGCGACGAGCGCGGGTCGAGCTCGAGGGCACGCCGATAGCAAGCCACCGCGCCGGGCACATCGCCGGCACGCCCCAGCGCTTGGCCGAGCATCACGTGCGCCGACGCCCGATCCGGATGCGCCGCCACCACCCTTTGCAGCTGCTCCGCGGCCTCCTGCGCCCGACCGAGCCGGCTCAGAGTGCCACCGACGTGTAGCTGCCAATGGTCGTTCTCGGGTTCGATGCGCGCCAGGGCTTCGAACACTCGCAGCGCGTGCGTCGCGTCCCCACGCCACTCCAGCACCATGCCCATGCGATGCTGCACCTCGGTCGAGTCCGGCCGCAGGGCACGCGCCGTCTGGAAGGCGGTCAAGATCGCGTCGACGTCCGGGTTGGCGCAACGTTGGCGGGCGATGCCGAGCCAGAACCACAGCAGGAAGTCGCCGGGGTGGGTGCGCGCGCCGCGATCGAGAGAGGCGACCGCGTCCTCGACCGCTCCGACGTCGAGCAGGGCCATGCCGAGCAGGAACGAGCTCAGCGCCGGTTGCCCGTCGACGTCGGCCGCGCCGGCAAGCCCGAGCAGCTCCGCCGCCGGCGCTTCGGCCTCCACCGCTCGCCGGAAGGCCTGGCGCCAAGGGTTCGCGTCCAGGCGCGCGGCCACGGCGTGCAGGTGCGCACACGCACCGTCGGCTTCCGCCGCGGCAGGCGTCCCACGCGCCAAGGTGCGGCGCGCCAGAGCCCAATGATCGAGCGTGGCCGCCAGCTCGGCAGCTGCGTCCACCTCTTGCAACGCCGCACTCGCCTCGGCTTCGGTCGCGGCGTCCACGTCGACGCCGTAGGTGGCGAAGGCTGCGCGATACTCACCGTCGAGCCGCTGCGCCTCGGTGATCGGCCAGCGAGGATGCGCCACGTCTTCGTTCGTGGTCACGCGGAGCTCGAGCAAGCGCGACAGCAGGCCCGCGGCGCGAGTCCGCGACGCAGCCGTCGCCCGCACCGACTCGTGCCGGGCACCCACCGTGGCCAGAAGGGCCTCGGCGCGTTCGCGCACGTCGCCGACCACGCCGTCGGCGCGTGCCAGGGTCGCGGCCGCCTGCGCCGCCGCGTGCGCGTGCTCGAGTTCGCTGGGATCGGTGGCGGCGCGCACCTGGCCGTAGGCCTCGCGCGCGTCTTCGAGAGACCGAGTCGCCAGCTGGGTCGCGAGTGCGCGCCGCGACGCGGCCGCCTCCGCCACCGACAACCAGCCGACCGCGCCGAGGGCGACCGCCGCGACGATGGTGACCGCCAGCCGACGGGCCGCGCGCACCCGCACGCGCGCCTCCGCCGCCTCGACCTCGGCACGTCGCGCCCGCGCCGCCACCTCGCCGCGATGCGCACGCAGCGCAGCGGCCAGAGCTCCGGCATCGGCCGGCCGGTCGGTCGGAGCACTCGACAGGCAGCGTCGCGCGAGCTGCACCAGGGCGGTGCTGGCGCCAGACTCGGCCAGCGCCCGGTGCGCGTCGCCGAGGTCACCGAGCGCGGCCAGACGCAGCAGCTCGGCACGCTTGCCGACGTACGCCGGACGGCCGGCGAGGATCTCGCACAGGATCGAACCGAGGCTGAACACGTCGGCGCGGGCGTCGACCTGATCGACGTCGCCGCGCGCTTGCTCCGGCGCCATGTAGGCCGGGGTGCCCATCACCGAGCCCGACACCGACTGGGCGCCCTCGTCACTCGAGCGCGTGGTGGCCACTGCCTCCGCGGGCAACGGCGGCACCGGCTCAGGACGACGGAGAACCTTGGCGAATCCCCAGTCCACCACCTGCACCTCGCCGAAGGCCCCGACCATCACGTTCGCCGGCTTCAGGTCGCGGTGCACGACGCCGCGCGCGTGCACGTAGGCCATCGTCTCGCACACACGTTCGAACACGTCGAGCACGAACCCACCGGTGTGTGGATCGGGTCCCGGCGACACCGCCTCGGTGCCGGCAGCCAGGATCGACGCGAGCGTCCGGCCGCGCACCAGCTTCATGACGATGAACGGCCGGCCGCCGGGCTCGATGCCCAGCTCGTAGACCGGAACGATCCCGGGATGCTGGAGCTGGCCAGCCACCTGCGCTTCCTCGACGAAGCGCGCCAGGATCTGCGGGTCGTGGGCATGCTCGTCGCGCAGCAGCTTCATCGCCACATCGCGGCGCAGGTCGACGTCGCGCCCGCGCAACACGACCCCCACGCCGCCACGCGCCAGTTCGTCACCGACCCGGTAGCGGCGGCCGAGGTCGGACTCGGGGCGTCGCGCCGCGTCGGGCGTCGAAGCCGGCCCGCCGTCGCGTTCGGTGACGTCGCGTTCGGTGACGAGATCGACTTCGATGTCGGCGTCGACGCGCGCGCGCAGGGCTTCCAGAACGCTGGGCATCGGATCCGGCGCCTTGCCGGCGTACGCGGCGAGCAAGGCCCCCTCGAGAGCGCCATCGAGCGAATCGTCGAGCGCATCGGTCGCGGGATCCTCGGACGGGTCTTCCAACGGACTCATGAACAGGGCGAGTCTGCCATGCCGAGGCGCCGGCGTCGAATCAGTGACAAACCGAATGATGGCGCCCCGACTCCGGCATCGGCGATCGGCTTGTCGCCCCGCCGCCACCCGCCGACAATCGGACGCGCATGGCGAACGTGCCCGACACCTGCTGGACCCTGATTCGACGCGCAGCCGAGGGCGACCGGGGCGCGCACTCGCAGTTCGGTCGCAGCTACGACGCCCTCATCCGCGCCTACCTCGCCCGTCGATGGCGCAACACGCCGCTGGTCGCCGACGTCGACGATGCCGCGCAGGAGGTGTTCCTCGAGTGCCTGACCGAGCGCGGACCTCTGGGACGAGCCGACCCGGCGCAGGGGTTTCGCGGCTTCTTGCTCGGGATCGTCCGCCACGTGGCGCAGCGCCACGAGCGAGGCGCGGCGCGACGTCATGAACGAGCGGCCGGCGCGGAGACCGCATTCGTGCAAGTAGCCGACGACGACCCGGGGTTGACCGAGTTCTTCGACCGGCAATGGGCCTTGACCTTGGTCCAAGAAGCCAGGGAACTCCTGGAGCAACGCGCGCGCGCCGGCGACGACGCCGCGCGTCTGCACGCCGACGTGCTCGATCTGCGCTTCGCCCAGGGCCTGCCGGTGCGCACGATCGCCGCGCGCTTGCAGATGGATGTCGACGCCGCGCATCGGGCGTACGCGAAAGCGCGTGAGCGCTTCCGCGGCTGTCTGCGCCAAGTGGTGGCTTACCACGCAGTCCGCAGCGAAGAAGACCTCGACGCCGAGTGCCAGCGCGTGCTCGACACGCTCGCGGCGCGGCCACGGCCCTGAAGCCGTCGCGGGCGCCTTGCCACACCTCGCGCTCGCGCTAGGCTCGACGTCCCGTCAGGAGTCCGACATGCGCACACACTCTCTCGGTTTCGTTCTCCTCGTCCTCCTGACCAGCCCGCGTGCCCAGACCACCTGGGTGGTCGATGCGCTCGGTCGACCGGGCACGAACTTCACCGACCTGCCTGCCGCGGTCGCTGCCGCAGCGCCCGGTGATGTCATCGCGCTGCGTTACGTCGACCCTCTGGTGAGCCCCTACCAGGGCGCATCGATCAGCAAGGGGCTGACTGTCGTCGGCGTCGGCGGCCGACCCGGCATCGTCGGCCGCCTGCAGGTCGGCCTGGTGCCGGCCGGCCAGCACGCCGTGCTGCGCAATCTGCGGCTCGCACCGTTCCAGAACGGCAGCTCGACGAGCGGCGACTGTTCACTGTTGGTCCGCAGCAACAGCGGCAGCGTGCATCTGCAAGATGTCGACCGCGACGCGACGTTCACCTTCACCTACCCCCTCAACCAGTGGCAGGTGTCCGACAACGAACTCGTCACGATGACCGAGTGCTCGTTCCCGATGGTGTCCACCGTCTCGATGCAGGTCACGCGAGTGCGGGAGCTGGTGATGGCTCGATGCACCGTCGCACCCTCGAACGCGACGGGCTTCGCGACCATGCAAGTCGCGGACTCGTCGTTGATCCTGCTGGACAGCTCGGTGGTGGGCAGCGTCTTCGGCGCCGGCGGCAGCGCGGCCATCAGCAGCTGCGACGCCCGGATCCACCTGGCTGGCGCCGCCACACGCGTGCTCGGCGGCGGTGGCCACGACGCGATCGACGGAGCCTTCGGCGGACTGTGCACGGGCCTCACCCAGTTGGTCGTCGGACAGGGCGCCGCGGTCGGCACCACGAACAACACGGCGACGACGATGGCCTCCGTGCCCGCGCTCGGGGCGTTCGTCGACGACAATTCGCGCCTGGACACGAACGTGGCCGGCGAACCCTCGGGCTTCGCCGGTCTGTGGGCAGGCCTACCGGCAGCGACACCGGTGCCGATCTTCGGCGGCACCTTCTACCTCGACGTCGCCGGCATGCTCGTGCTGCCCGTGCTCGGCCTCGACGCCCAGGGCCACGCGACTTGGCAGATACAGCTCCCGGCGATCGCGACCGGCAGCAGCTTGTGGCTGCAGGGATTGACCGTCGGCAACGGTGAGGTCGGGTTGCTGACGCCGGCCGTGGTGACGATGCCGTAGGACAGGTCCGTCGCCACCGCTCCGGGCATGGAACAAGGTGGAGTCAGACACCAAACTTCGCTTTCTGTACGGGTCTTCCCGTGGTGAAACCACGGTTTGGTGTCAGACTCCACCTTGTTGATTCGTGCCATGGACAGCCGCCAGTTCGAGCATCTGCGCATCCACTACGGCGACCGTGAGTTGGGGATCGGGGACCTGCCGCCCGACCCGATGGCACTCTTCGACGACTGGCTCGCCGCGGCGACTGCGGCGGGTGTGTCGGAGCCGAATGGCATGGCGCTGGCCACGGTGGACGCTGATGGCGCGCCGAGTTGTCGCATCGTCTTGCTGAAGACGGTCGACGCGCAGGGCTTCCGATTCTTCACTCACTTCGACAGCGACAAGGGCCGGCACCTGGCGCGCGATCCCCGCGCAGCGCTCACCTTCTGGTGGAGTCTGCCGACAGCGCGGCAGGTGCGCGTCGTCGGCGACGTGAGCCGCCTACCCGAAGTCGACGCGGACGCCTACTTCTCCACGCGCCCGCGCGCGAGCCAACTCGCCGCGTCGGTGTCGCCGCAGAGCCAGCCGATCGCCTCGCGGGGTGAACTCGAGGCGAAGGTCAACGCTCTCGCCGAGAGACTCGGAAGCGCGCCCGTGCCGCGTCCCGGCGACTGGGGCGGCTACCTCGTGCGGCCACGCACGTTCGAGTTCTGGCAGGGGCGCGACCACCGCCTGCACGACCGCTTCCGCTACAGCCACGGCTCGCCATGGAGGATCGAGCGCCTGGCGCCGTGAGACGCGGTGACCGGCCCGCGGCCGGACAGGCCGAGACCTCCCTGTCACCGGGACGACCGGCGCGGCGTCGACAGTGCCGATGGGCCGGCCGATACCATGGTCTGGACAGAGCACGGGAACCAAAGCGGCCCACGCGCCGTCTGCGACCCGCCAAACCATGAGCGAACTCGACCGCCGTCAGTTGTTCTCCGCTGCCATGGCCGCCGCTGGTCTGGGGACCGCCACGACCTGGTGCCGCCGCTGGTTCGAAACGCAAGGCCCCGCCGACGCCGAGCGCGAGCGTGAGCTGCGCGACGCCGCGACGAAGGCACGCGCCCAGGGCAAGCCGCTCCTCGTGTTCGTGGTACCCGACAGCGTCGCCACGGACGCCAACGAGGCATACCTGCGCAGCCGTTGGATCAGCGCCCTCCTCAACCACGGCGGCGAATCGGCCCTGCTGGACGTCGCCACATGCGTTCCGGCGTGCGCAACGCTGCCGGAAGTGCGGCGCGTCACCGGCGCTGCGGCAATCGAGGGTCGACCACTGATGCTGCTGGTCGACGTGGGCGATCGCGCCACGAACCAGCACGGCGAGGTCCCCCCACCTCCGAAGGTCACGCGCCTGGACCTCGACCTCGCGCCGCTGTTCCCGGAGCCCCGCGGAAAGGCGTTGCGCGAAGACGTGGAGGGCACCAAGCGTCACATCGAGGCCGGCGTTGCGCGACTCGCCGCGTCCCTGCACGAGACGCTGCGCCGGCACGGGTCGACCCTCACCAACATGGCCGACGCAGTCGTGGCCCGGCTCGACGCCGAGCAGCGGAAGGCACTGACAGCATGGTGGGTCGACGGCAAACCCGCGCAGGATGACCTGATCGTGCGCGCGACCGCCGACCTCCGCCGCCGGCTCGAGTCCGAGCTCGAGGCCGCTCGCGCCGACAAGCAGAAGCGGTTGCTCGCGGCCATCGAAAACGAACTGGTGCGGCGCCGCGTGCCGGGCGGACGCTGGCACCGCGACAGCGGCTGCGGCAGCAGTCCCGAGGAGCCGACCGCCGGCGCACAAGACCGATCGATCGTCGCCTGCGGCATGGGCATGGTGCCCGCGTACTGCGAACGTTTCCTCTGGTTCTACACCGACCTGTGACTGCCGCGGTCGGTGTGACGCTGCAGCCGGACGAGCGCTACCTCGAACTTCTCGAGCCCTTGTTCGCCACGGCCGACTACCTCGAGGTCACCCCCGAGACGACCTGGCGACGCGACGACGACGGCGCGTGGTGTCCCAACGGCTACTGGCGCGCCTTCCTCGACCTCGGCGCCCGCTACGGCAAGCCTTTCGTCGGCCACGCCGTGTGCGGCAGCTTCGGCACCGCCGACGCGAACGACCTGCCGCGCCAGCGAGCGTGGCAGGCACGCATCGCCGAAGACCACGCCGCATTCCACTTCCTCTGGCTGACCGACCACCTCGGCGCGGCGATGCTCGACGGCCGGGCTGTGACGCTGCCCATCGCGCTGCCCATGACCGCCGCGGCGGCAGCCGTCGTGCGCGCCCGCCTCATGGCACTGCAAGAGGTGGTGCCCGACACCGGGATCGAGAACAGCGTCTTCTACTTCCTGCTCGGCGACTGGCGCGACGAGCCGGCGTTCTTGGGCGACATCCTGTCGGCGCCCCGCACGCACCTGCTGCTCGACTTGCACAACGTGCACACCATGGCGCAGAACCTCGGTGTCGATCCCTGCGACTACCTCGATCGGCTCGACCTGGCGCGGGTGATCGAAATCCACCTCTCGGGCGGATCCGACAGCGAGCCGCGTTGGCTGCCGTCGGGCCGCGTCCTTCGCCTCGACAGTCATGATCACGCCGTGCCGGAGGAGGTCTGGCGCCTGTACGAGCGCACGGCCCCACGTTGCGCGAACCTTCGCGGCGTCACCCTCGAACGGATGGAGGGAACGGTCGACGACGGCGACGTCGACGGCCTGCGACGCGAACTGAGCCGAGCGCGGGAGGTGCTGGGTGCCGGCAGACGCTGACCTCGCGCGGCTCCAGGCTCTGCTCGCCGACGCTTTGCTGGCACCGGACCCGGTCGCGTTCCTGCGCGCGCGCTCGGATGCGCCGCCCGTCGACGCAGACGGCTTGCGTTTGGCGGCGTTGCTGATCGCCAAGCTGCGCTTCCAGCGGCTCCTGAACGGCTCGGCTGCTGCTCTCGAGTTCTGGCAGCAAGACCCGGCCGGCTTCACTCGGGCGTTTCGCACCTACCACCAGGCGGTGCCGCCGACGGCGTTCGACCCCTGGCGCGAAGCGGAGGCATTCGCCGCCTGGTGCGCGGCGAAGTAACAGGGTGGAGCCTGACACCGATGTGTTGGTTCAGGGGAGGAGAGGATCGTTGGCGCCGGCTTGCAGGCGGCGCACGGTCTTGAGGGCCTCGCGGCTGATCTCGGGCGGGATCGATGTGTCGCCAGCGAGGCGCGCGGCGACGGCTTCGATGTCGCTGCGTCGCGCCGAGTACACGAACCAGCCGAGCGCTTCGAGGGCGGCGCGGCGCACGGCGGGCTCGTCGTCGGTGGCCTGAGCCAGAGCCAACAGATCGTCGACGACAGCGTGCACGCGGTAGAGGCGGAAGGTGCGGATCGCGGTCATGCGCTTGGCCGACGGCAGCGCGCGGTCCTTGGCATTCGTGCGGTACTCGGCGATGAAACCGGGCGTCTGCATGCCTCTGAGCGCCAGAGCCTGATCGCCGACGATCGGCAGCTCCGCCGCGACGCGCGCAAATGCGCCGGCTACCGCCTGGGGTTCGTACTTGCCGAGCGATTCGCGGGCGCGGAACGCCACGCGCTCGGAGGGGTCGCGCAGCGCCGCACGTACGAGCCGCGCGATGAACTCGGCGTCGCCGACGTCGCCCATCAAGTCGACGGCCGAGCGCCGGATGCTCTCGCACGGGTCGCACGCCGCCAGCAACAGTGCCTCGGGCAACTGCGGGCCACGGTGTCGCGCCAGTCCGGCCAACGCTTCGCGCCGCACGACCGCGACTGACGCCTCGCGCAAGACCGTCAGCAGGCGTTCGTCGCCGCCACCCGGTTCCGCCCATGTCGCCGTGGCGAACTGGCGATCTGCCGCATCGACGTCACGCTGCCGCGCGAAGCGGAAGGTCGGATCGCCGAACAGATGCGATTCGATGTGCGGCCGCGCCTTGTGCCAGGCGCCCAGGCGTTGGCCGAGCGCCAGGTGGCAGAGCCCGCGATCTCCCCAGACGTCCTGCGCCACGTTCACCGTGTTGGCCACCACGGCAACGGTCGCGCCGCTGCCGTAGAGGTAGGCCCCGGCCTGCCACGGCCGCACCGTGAAGTTGCCGTTGAAGCACGCGTCGAGATCGACCACTCGGGCCCCGCAAGCCAGCGTCGCCACCTCGTCGGCCGCCCACTCCTTCAGCGCGTCAGCCGTCGCGTCGGCGCGCGTGACCGCGTCGTCGAAGGCGCCCGCGAACCACGAGTCCGGCACGCCCAGCCGCTCGCGCAGCTCGCGCTGCACGTCCGCCTCCGACTGCCCGCGCGCGCGCGCGCGACGCAGGCGCGCGCGCAGGTAGCGGCGCACCTCGTCGACCTGGGCCTGCGTCGTGGGCAAGCTCGGCGCACCCAACAGGTACTCTCGATCGTCATCACCGTGGCTGTGCAGGATGGCCAAGTCGAGGTCAGAGTCGGACAGCTCGCGCCGCAAGATGGCCTCGAGAGTCGGCCCGCGTTCGTGGTGCAGGGAGACCAACGCGCCGCCCGGCCGGGACAGATTCGGCAGCACCTCGCGCAACAGCTGGCGGTCGTCCGCCCACGCGTCCAGCGACTCGCTGACGTAGCCATGCCCCATCAGCGTCAGCACGCGATCGAGTGACCGTGTCTCCGTCCGCGCGCGCACGAAGCGGTCGAGGCATCTGGCCATGGCCTCCATTCCGGCGCGGCCTTCGGCGGGCGGGAACAAACGCGCCGTGTAGATCTCCCTCTGCACCAGCTGCACCGACTCGGGGCTCAGGGTGAAGTAGTGCAGCAACGCCTGCTGCTCGTCGCGCCCGGCCGGCTCGACCCTCAGGTCGAAGTCCTCGTAGGTGCAGTCGGTGGGCACCGAAGAACGTCGCGCCGGATAACGGTCCTCGTCGAGCTTGAACGACGTCGTCAGGTGCTGCGCGCCGCGCAGCATCGGCACCGGGATGGCGCCGACGAGAATGGCGCCCTCGAGCGACGGCACGCCCTGGTGCAGAGAGCGGAGCGCCTGCCGCAACGCGACCGGGTCGTGCCGGTCGTCGACGACAATCGAAGTCGCCAGCCCGTCGGTCTCGGTGGCGTCGCGATAGCGCCGGATGGCGTCGGGGATCGCCGCCCAAGTCTCGTCGTCGACGACGATGGCGAAGGCGGATTCCGCCTTCGCCGAAGATGGCTCCTCGATTCTCTGGGCCCCGAGCGAAGCGACGACGAAGAGCGACGAGAAGGAGACCGTTCGGCCGAGGGGCATCGTCGTCACATTGTCGCCGGCTCGGCCGCCTCGGCAATGCCGGCGGCCGAGCGCGCATCGCTCACTGGACGGTGAACTGCACGATCGGCACCGCGTCGGTCGTGCTGGTCCCGGTCGTCGCGTTGACGTTCGACAAGTCCCACACGTACTGCGCACTCGGCACACACACTTCGGGGCCGAAGAAGATCTTGCGCGTGGCGGTCGCCTCGACGCCGAGCGGGTTGGCGCCACTCGGCGGCACCGTGTAGAGCCACTGCCAGGCAGTGTCGAGGCCGCCGATCGGGCCGACCGGCAGGCTGATCGTTGCGGCACCCGTGCCGTCAGTCGGCGTCGGGATCATCATCAGCGGGCTGACCTGCACGGCGCAGCCGGTGGCCCCACCGATGAGGCCGAGGTCGAACGGCAGCGGAAAGCCCGGCACCAGCTCGGCCATGTCGGTCGAGGGCATGAGCCACGCCGAGCCGTTGGCGGTACCGCCCGCGAGACTCACGGTCAGGGTCGAGCCACCGACGTAGGTACCGTTGGCGGACGTCGAGGTGATGGTGCCGGCGCCGCACCCCTGACCGACGGTGGCCGCGGTGCCGCTGGCCGAAGCGAAGCAGCGGTCGGTGCTCCACGAAGCGCCGGTCGAACGCCCGTACACCCACAGGTCGATGTTGATGTTGGTGGCGGAGTTGGTTCCGAACACGAACGGCGCCTGGAACGGCACCGGCGAGAACATCGCCGTGGAACGGTTGGCGGGCATGGCGAGCACATTCACCATCTGCCGGGGCAGGACCGCGACCTCGTCGGTGCCGATGTTGTTGGCGAAGGTCGAGGACAGGGCGCCCGGCGCGCTCGTGGTGCTGGACGCGTGCACCTCGATGTCGGCGGTGAAAGCCGCCTTGTCGGTGGTCGCGCCGGCGCCGCGCAGGCCGACGCCCATCACGGTCGTGTTGGCCGGGAACGGCGACGCGAAGATCATCTGTGTGCGCGTCGACGAGCCACCGAGCGCCGCCGAGCTGCCGCGACCGTACACACGTTCGAAGGCCGACGGCAGCACCAGAGTGCGCTGCTGGGCGCGCGGGGTCGCGACACAGGCGAGAAGAGGGATGAGAACTGCTGGAGTGGTTCGCACGTTGGGTTCGAGAGAAACGATGAGTGAGGGCGGCGCCAGAACTCGGCGTCCGCGCGGGCGGGGAAGCTACCAGACCGGCCGCCGAGGGACTCTCCGCACTCCTCTCGGCCGACCGCAACGGCGGCCCGACGTGCAGGCACTCGGCGAGTTCGAACCTCTGCCACCTCGACGTCGCGGCCGAAGCCGCGGTCGCAACGGCTCCTCAGCACACCCGGCGGTGCTCCAGGCCGGCGGCCCCCTCGGGCCCGACACCGGCAGTCAGTCGCAGCCAGGCTCCTCGAACACCAGGTCGAGGTCGACGCACGCGTTCCACAGCATCGCCATCGCTTGGCGGCAGTTCATGAGCGCGCACGGCGGCAGGTCGGTTCGCTTCGACATCGTCACCAGCCGCCGGTAGAGGTCGAGCAGTTCGCGTTCGTGCTCGGCGAGAGGCCGCCCGAGGAGATCCTTGTCTTGCGGGAGGGGGTCGGTCGCCATCACACGTTCCTCAGGTCTTGCAGCCGCTTGGCCTTGAGCTCGAAGCGCGGCAGCTCGCCGGTCTCGGCCGCCACCACGTTGAAGCGCAAACCCTCGTGCGCGGCGGCGAGTTCGCGCGCCATACCCTTGCACAGAGCCTCGGCCCGCGCGGCGGCGCTCGGCTTGAACTCCACCTTCACGGTGATCTCGTCGCGGATGCCCTCTTCTCTGGTCAACACGATCTGGAACTCCTCGACGTCAGCACACTCGCGCACGATCGCCTCGACGGCGCGCGGGTAGACGTTGGTGCCCCGCACCAGCTTCATGTCGTCGACGCGGCCGAGGATGCCGCCCTCGAAGATGTCGAACGAGCGCCCGCAGGCGCAGGTCGAGTGCGGCACCTTCACCACCATGTCCTTGGTGCGGTAGCGCAGCAGCGGAATGAAGCCGCGGCCGAACGACGTCACCACGCGCTCGCCGCGTTCGCCGTACGGCACCGGCTCGCCGCTCGCGGGGTCGAGCACCTCCTCGATGAAGTGGTCTTCGAGGATGTGGACGCCGCCCGGCTGGTGGCAGCACTCGAACACCATGATGGTGCCGATCTCGGTCATGCCGGCGGTGTCGCCACACTTGGCGCCCCACATGTCTTCGATCAGCTTCTTGGTGGCCGGGATGCTGCCGGCCGGCTCGCCCGACACGATCACCTTGGTGACCTTGCCATCCTTCTTGAGATCGATACCCATGCGCTGCGCCTCCTGCGCCATGCGCAGCGCGTAGGTCGGAGTCGCACACACCGTCGTCGCCCCCATCTCCACCAGCTGCTTGACGCGGTTCTCGGTCGTCATGTTGCCCGACGGCAGGACCAGGCAGCCGATCTTCTCGCAGCAGTAGTGTGCCCCCCAGAAGCCGATGAACGATCCGTAGGAGAAGGCGAAGAACACCACGTCGCTGGGGCGGACGTCGAAGGCCCAGAACCCGTAGCACCAGGCCTCGCCGATCCAGGCCCAGTCCTTGCGCGAGTCCAGCACGCGCAGTGGCTGCCGACCGCTGGTTCCCGAGGTCAGGTGGTAGCGAATCGCCTGTTCGGGAGGTCGGGTGACGAGATCGCCGAACAACGGCTGGGCCGCCTGGCAGGCCATCCAGTCCTCGCGCGTCATGAACGGCAGGCGCCGGATGTCGTCGAGCGTCGCGATGTCAGCCGGCTTGACGCCCGCCCCGTCGTACAAACGACGGTGATACGGGCTCGTCGCGTACGCCCGCTCGACGGTGCGCTGCAGCTTGTGCAACTGCAGGCGCTGCAGGTCGGCGCGGCTCGCGGTCTCGTTCTTGGGATTCCAGTAGGGTGGCCAGGAAGGAGTCGCCATGCCCGCGCCAGCATAGGCCGCGACCCGCCGGCCTCACCGCCCGAACCCGAGCCCCCCCCCGCTCGGCCCTCAAGTCGCGGCTTCCCGGTCCGGACAATGCCCGGAGAGCTGCAGCTAGCGGGGGAGCACCATGGACATCATGACCATTCTCGGTCTGCTGGTCGCCTTCGGCGGCGTCATCGGCGGACAGGTCCTCGAAGGCGGTCACCCGGGTGGACTGGTCCAGGGCACGGCGTTCCTCATCGTCATCATCGGCTCGCTCGGGGCGACCATGGTTGCGACGCCGCCGGCCGACATGATGCTCGGCGTCAAGGCGTTCATGAAGTCGATCTTCCCGACCAAGAACGACTTCGGCGGAGTGATGGACAAGATCCTCGAGCTCGCCAACCTGGCGCGCCGCGAGGGCCTGCTGGCGCTCGAGAGCTTCACCAGCGGCACCGAGGGCGACCCCTTCCTGCGCAAGTGTCTGACCCTGGCCATCGACGGCAGCAGCGCCGAGGTCATCCGCGAGACCGTCGAGATCGACATGATGATCGCCGAGGAGGAGGCGACCGCCGGCCTCAAGTTCTGGGAGACGTGGGGCGCACTGTGTCCGACCGTCGGCGTGCTCGGCGCCGTGCTCGGCCTCATCCACGTCATGGAGAACCTCGACAACCCGGCCGCGATCGGTCCGGGTATCGCGGTGGCGTTCGTGGCGACGGTGTACGGGGTGGGCTACGCCAACGTGGTGTGCTTGCCGCTGTCGTTCAAGCTCAAGCGCTACGTGCAGCACGACCAGTTGATGAAGAGCATGATCCTCGACGGCGTGGTCGGCATCCAGTCCGGCGCGGCGCCGGGCGCGTTGCGCAGCCGCCTGTCGGTGTACGCCCACGACGCCCACAAGGGTGGCGACAAGCACTGATCCCGGTGCCGCATGGGCAAGAAGCACAAGCACGAAGAGCACGTCAACCACGAGCGGTGGGTCATCAGCTACGCCGACATGGTGACGCTGCTGTTCGCACTCTTCGTCGTGTTGTACGCGCTCGGCGAGGTGCAGCTGCGCAAGCTGAAGGAGCTGAAGAAGAGCATCCAGTTCGCCTTCCACTTCGAGGGCAGCGGCAAGACCAAGGACGAAGGCATCTTCGAGAAGGGCGAGTCCGGCGGTGCGCTGGTCGACCCGGCGCCGCTGCTGACGGCGCAGAAGAAGGAGATGGAGGAGTTCCTGCTCGAGACCCTGCCGCGCGAGTTCGAGGAACGCACCGGCAAGTCGCTCGAGATCGTGCAGACCGACGACACGGTGGCGTTCACCGGGCCGCTGTCGGCGTACTTCCCCCGCGGCCAGGTCTACCTGCGGCCCACCGTGAACGCCTGGCTGCAGGACCTGGTCAAGGGTGCCTACAGCTTCACCTCGCGCATCCGCGTGCGCATCGAAGCGCCCAACGTGCGCATCGGCACCGCCAAGAACGGCACCGCCATCCTCACCAACTCCCTGTGCGTGAGTCGGCTGGGCACGCTGCAGAACTTCCTCCTGCTGTCGGTGCTCGACGAGGACGTGATCCTCGAGTTCCGCTACGTCGAGGAGAGCCGGCTGGCGCGTCCTGGACCGAACGGTTGGGAGGATCAGGCAGTCGTCATCTTCGCCTTCACCAACATGCCCGACGACATCACCGGCAAACCGCGACCCCGGTGACACCCAAACGACCGAAGTGAGCGCGCCGCGCCTCAGGTCGACGTCAGGCCGCGGGCGATGATCGTCTTCTGGATCATCGAGGTGCCCTCGTAGATGCGCAGCGCCGCGGCGTCGCGCAACAGACGCTCGGCCGGGAAGGCGCTGGTGTAGCCGCGGCCCCCGTGCAACTGCACCGCGACATCGGCAGCGCGCGAAGCGGCCTCGGTCGCGCACACCTTGGCCATCGCCAGGTCCAGCGCCGTCTCCTGCCCGGCGGCGCGCAGGCGCGCGCAGCGCCACACGAGTTGACGCGCCGCGTGCAGCTCGGTGGTCGAGTCGGCGAGGCGCTCCTGGACCATCTGGAAGCGGACCAAGGGCTTGCCGAACTGCCGGCGCGAGGCGGTGAACTCGAGAGCCGCCTGCAACGCGGCGCGATGGATGCCGACGGCGCCGGCCGCCACCGAGAGGCGGCCAGCGTTCAGCCCGCCCATGGCCACCGCGAATCCTCGGCCGACGCCGCCGAGCACCTCGGACGCCTGCGCGGCGAAGTCGGCGAAGGCGAGGGTCGCGTGGTCGGACCCGCGGTGGCCGAGCTCCCTGCCCGGCATGCGCGTGCGTTCCAGCCCCGGCCGATCGGTCGGCACCAGGAACGCGGTGATGCCCTCGCGCCCGAGCGCCGGATCGATGGTGGCGAACACGATCGCCACGTCGGCAACGCCGCCGTTGGTGATCCAGATCTTGCGACCCGACAGCCGGTAGCCTGATCCGTCCGCATGCGCTCGGCACGCCAGGCTGGCCACGTCCGAGCCGGCATCCTCTTCGGTCAGCGCGAAGCAGCCGATGACCTCGCCTCGGCACAGCTTGGGCAGCCATTCCGCCCGCTGCGCGTCGTCGCCGAAGCGCTCGAGACACTGAGCGACGAGGCCGGTCTGCACCGCCACGAAGCCGCGCGTGTTGCCGCACACCGCGCCGAGCTCCTCGTTGGCGAGCGCCACGTGCAGCGGCGTCCAGGCACCACCGCCGTGGCTCGGGCCGATGGGGCCGCCGAGGATGCCTGCTTCGCCCAGCTCGCGCACGCTCGCCCGCCGGAACTCGCCCTCCTCGTCGATGCGGCGCGCGTGCGGCGCGAGCTGGGCGGCGGCGAACGCGCGCACGCGCTGCACGAGCGCCAGGTCGTCGCCGGCGAGCTCGCGGTCGGGCAGGAAGGCCGACGCGACGACGTTCATCGGCCCTCGAACCTCGGCTGGCGCTTCTCCGACCAGGCCCGATAGAACTCGGCGTGGTCGTAGGCCCGCAGCAGCAACGCCTGCGCCTGCGCCTCCTGCTCGATGGCGGCATCGAGGTCCATGTGCGACTCGTTGAGCAGCAGGCGTTTGGTGAGCGCGTGCGCCAGAGTCGGCCCGGTGGCCAGCCGGCGCGCCCACGCGTGCGCCTCGGCCATCAACTCCTCGTGCGGCACCACCTTGTTGGCGAGCCCGATGCGCAGACACTCGGCGGCGTCGACCTTGTCGCCGAACAACAAGAGCTCGGTCGCACGCCCCATACCCACCACGCGCGGCAGCAAGTAGGCCGCCCCCATGTCGGCGCCGGTGAGGCCGACCTTGCTGAACAGGAAGGCGAACGTCGCCTGATGCGAGAGGATGCGCAGGTCGGACGCCAGCGCCAGCACGGTGCCGGCACCGGCGGCGACGCCGTTCACCGCAGCGATGATCGGTTTCGACAGGCGCCGCATGTTGCGCACCACCGCGCCGGTCATGCGGGTGAACTGCAGGGTCTGTCCCGCGTCGCGTTCGAGCAACGGCCTGATGATCTCCTCGACGTTGCCGCCGCTGCAGAAGCCGCGGCCGCTGCCGGTGAGCACCACGCACTTGACGCTGGCGTCGGCTTCCAGGTCGACGAACAGGCGCTCGAGACGGGCGTAGATCTCGAAGGTGAGCGAATTGAGCGTGTGGGGCCGATCGAGCGTGATCGTCAGGACCCCGTGCTGGTCGGTGTGGAGGCTGATCTCGGGGTGTCCGTCGGCCATGGGCGCAAGTCGACCGCGAACGGGGGGGCGGCGTAAAGAACGAAAGCCCGGCCGACATGTCCCCCCGCTGCGGCCGCGACGCCCACGGCAAGGGGCCGACGGCGGCTCCGGCCAGGCGCACCCCGGCCGGCGTGTCGGCGCACGCGCGCGCCGCGTATCCTGCTGGCATCCTGCCCGCCTTGCCCCTTCCCTCCCGCGCGACAACCCGCGCCCCTCATCGATGCCGCACACGCCGCTCGCGTCCCTCCTGACCGCGCTCCTCGCCATCCCGCTCGCCGCCCAACAGGCTCGCCCACAGGGACACGACGAGAAGCCCGACCAACCCCCAGCGACCAACCCTCTCGCTGGCAGCAACCCGTTCGGCCCGCGCACCATCGTTCGCCGCGGTCCGTTCGCCAGCATCCAAGTGAACGTCAACGGGTCGCAGACCAACATCCCCGGGGACGCCGCCAACGAGCCGTCGATCTCCGTCGACCCCAACGACCCCAACCGAATGGTCGTCGGCTGGCGCCAGTTCGATTCGGTCGCCTCCAACTTCCGCAAGAACGGCTGGGCCTACACCAGCGACGGCGGGCAGACCTGGACCTTCCCGGGCTCGATCCGACCCGCCGAGTTCAACAGCGACCCGGTGGTCGACATCGACACCGGCGGCAACTTCTACTACCTGAGCTACCCCGCCAACACCAACTCCCGCCTGCTCTACCTGTTCAAGTCGACGAACGGTGGCGCTGCCTGGGGACCCGCCACCAACCTGACCGGCGGCGACAAGGCGTGGCTGCTCGTCGACCGCAGCGCGTCCAGCGGCCAAGACTTCCTCTACGTCATCTGGCAGACCGCCTACGGGCCGAACACGTTCGTGCGCTCGACCAACGGTGGCGCGTCGTTCAGCTCGGCGTTCGCGGTGCCGTCACGGCCGACCTTCGGCACGATGGCCACCGCCAACAACGGTGACCTGTTCTGCTTCGGCCTGGTGAATCAGAACTTCGGCTCGTTCGTGATGGCGAAGTCGGTCAACGCGCGCAACGCCGCCCAGAACCCCGCCTTCACCTCCGTGAGCGTGGCGATGGGCGGCCGCATGGTGATCAACGGCGCGCCCAATCCCGGCGGCCTGCTCGGCCAAGCGCAGGTCGCCACCGACCCGACGCGTCCGAACAACGTGTATGCGCTGTGTTCGATCGACGACCCGTCGGCCGACCCGTGCGACATCCGCATCGCCACCTCGACCAACGGCGGTTCGTCCTTCGCGGCGACGACGCGTATCAACGACGACGCCACCGGCAATGGTGCTTGGCAGTGGTTCGGCACGCTGTCGGTGGCGCCCACCGGCCGCATCGACGTGGTTTGGAACGACACGCGCAACACCGGCTCGGCGACGCGGTCCGAGACCTACTACGCCTTCTCCCTCGACGGCGGCAGCAGCTGGTCGCGCAACGTGCCGGTCAGCCCGTCGTGGAACTCGGTCGTCGGGTGGCCGAATCAGAACAAGATCGGTGACTACTACGACATGAAGTCCACGGTGGCGGCCGCGCACCTCGCCTACTCCGCCACGTTCAACAACGAGCAGGACGTGTACTACCTGCGGCTCGGCGACTGCAACGCCAACGGTCAGCACGACGGCGTCGACATCGCCAATGGCGACAGCTTCGACAGCAACCGCAATACGATTCCGGACGAGTGCGAGACCTGCCAGAGCGACCTCGGCTTCGGCAACGGCCTGGGCCTGAGCGTGTGCGGCGACGACCTGGCGACCGCGGGTAGCATCGCCACCGTTCTCGCCACCGGCGCCACCGGCGGCGCACCCGTCTACCTCGTGGTCTCCAACAACCGCTACGCGACGCCGATCCCGATCCCGGGCGGCGGACGGCTGCTGCCCGACATCGGCACCGGCGTGGTGCTCGGCCCTCTGCCCACCGACGCGCGCGGGCGGGTCGCCTTCCCGGTGAACGGCGGCGCCGCCGCCGTCGCCTCGTACTACCTGCAGGCGGCGAGCGTGACGCCCTCGCTGACCATCGTCCTGTCGAACGCCGTGGAGGCGCGCATCGGCACCTGATCGCGCCGTCTGAGCGGCGGCCGTCTTCCGCACCGTGATTCGGCGCGCCCACCCTCGCGTCCGGAGCACGGAAAGAACTCGGCCGGTCGGGCGTTCACCCCGCAGCCCGCAGCCCGCAGCCGCACCGAAGGTGCGTGTCGCGCTCTGAGCTGCAAGGGCTGCGAATCGTCGCGGCGGGCGCGAATTCGGCCGTGTTGTTCCGTTGCCACAGAGCTGACCAAGCCACGCCCGAGCAGCCCTGGAAGCTCCAAGCTACAACAGCGCCGGCGGCCCCCTCTGGTCGGCGCTGCGCCGACATCAACCCTTTGGGTTGCGGCCGCCGGCCGCGCTAGGCGGCGGCGGAATGGGCCGCAGGCCACGTCGTCGCCCGAGACCTGTCGGTCCGTCGGCGCGACGCGGCCGACGCTTCCGCGCCGCGACCGTCGGCGTCGTCTGCCAAGCCCCCGACACACTTGTTGCGTGCCCGCCCGGCGAAGTTAGCTTGGCGGTCCGATTCCAGCGGTCATGGACAGCGGCCCCACCCTCACTCCCGCCTTCTCCTACTCCGACCTGGTGTCCCGCGCCGAATCAGGCCTCTGGCCTGGCTTCCTGCGCGAGGGCCGCCTGACCCAGGAGGCCAGGAGCTTCCTGCAGCAGATGCACGACGACGCTGTGGGAGACGATCTCGAAGGGGTGAGCACGGACGACATGGTGGGGCTCGCGCATTCCATGTGGACGTGGTCGGCGCAGCGCAGCGGCCACGAGCGCGTCCAGCGCCTCCTTCCCGGGGTGGGACACGGTGGGCACCCGCTGGGCCGTGACATCGTCGACATCGTCGGCCCCGACTCGCCCTTTCTCGTCGACTCGGTGATGGGCGAGATCGCCGAACAGGGCATCGGCGTGCGCGCCATGTTCCACCCCATCGTGCGGGTGCAGCGCGACGCCAGCGGTGCGCGCGGCACGAATGGTACCGAGCTGGACGAGTCCTACATCCAGGTGCACCTCGACCCGGTGCCCGAGCACAAGCGGCAGGCCTTGCTCGACGGCCTGCGCGAGACCCTCGACGACGTGCGCATCGCCGTGAGCGAGCGCGAGGCGATCAGGATGCGCATGCTGAAGTGCGCCGACGAAGTCGCCGCACTGCAAGGACGCGACGACGAAGAGCGCGCCGACATCGCCGAGTCGGCCGAGTTCCTGCACTGGCTCTGCGACCAGAACTTCGTCTTCCTCGGCGTGCGCGACTACGAGTTCGTCAAGACCTCGGATGGATCGCTCGCCCAGGAAGAGCCGGCGATCATCCCCGGCTCGGGCCTGGGCCTGCTCCGCGACGAGCACCGCTTCGTCCTCCGCCGCGGCTGGGAGCCCACCATCCTCACGCCGCAGATCCGCGCCTTCCTCGGACTGCCGACACCCATCATCGTCGCCAAGGCCAACCTCAAGTCGCGCGTGCACCGGCGCGTGCGCGCCGACTACATCGGCGTCAAGCGCTACGACAGCCGGCGCGAGGTCGTGGGCGAGATTCGCTTCATCGGCCTGTTCACCTCCGAAGCCTACAACCGCAGCGTCAGCAAGGTGCCGCTGCTGCGTCGCAAGGTACAGCAGGTCATCGCGCGCGCCGAACGACGACCGGGCTCGCGCGACGACCGCCGGCTGCAGCACATCCTCGAGACCTTCCCGCGCGACGAGATCTTCCAGACCGACGCCGAGGACCTGCTGCGGACCAGCCTCGGCATCCTGCACCTGATGGATCGGCCGCGCGCCAAGCTGTTCCTGCGCCGCGACCAGTTCGATCGCTTCGTGTCGGCGCTGGTGTTCTTCCCCCGCGACCGCTTCAGCACCGACGTCCGGCGACAGGCCGGCGAGGTGCTGCGCGACGCCTTCGCCGGCCGCATCTCGGCGGTCTACCCCAGCTACGGTGACGGACCGCTGGCGCGCGTCCACTACATCATCGGCACCGACCCCGGCCACCCCGAGCCGAACCCACGCCAGCTCGAGAACGACATCGCCCGCCTGGCCCGCACGTGGCACGACGCCTTCGACGCCGAAGCACGGCGCGCCGGCTCGTCGACCGAGCTGGTCCACCGCTACGAGGATGCTTTCACCGCCGGCTACCGCGAGAACAACGACGCCACGCAGGCGCTGGCCGACATCCTCGAGCTCGAGCGCCTGACCGCCGACGAGCCGGTGCGCGTGCGCGCCTACCGCAACGAGGACGACGGTCCCGAGACCTTGCGCTGCAAGGCCTACTCCAGCGCCGGCAAAATCGAGCTGTCGCGCTGCCTGCCGATCCTCGAGACCATGGGCCTCTACGTCATCGAGGAGGCGGGGCAGCCGGTGCAGCCGACGGACGCCGAGGGCGTGCCGGGCGCCGAGATGTTCCTGCACGACTTCTCGATGCGCTCCGCCGACGGACGACCGATCGCGTTCGATGCGGTGGAGAACGAGTTCGAGCAGGCGTTCGCGGCGGCGTGGTCGGGACGCACCGAGAACGACGGCTTCAATCGTCTCATCCTCAAGCTCGGCGTCAGCTGGCGCGAGGCCGCCCTCATGCGGGCGCTGGCCCGCTACCGCCAGCAGTCGGGTCTCGATCCTTCGCAGGGCATCCAGGAAGAGGCGCTGTCGCACCACTCGGACATCACGCGGCTGATCCTCGACCTGTTCCGCGCGCGATTCGAGCCGGGACCCACCAGCGTCGACGAGCGCCGCGAAAAGCAGACGGAGCTGGAGCAGCGCATCGAGGGTTGCCTGCAGCGGGTCGCGAGCCTCGACTACGACCGGGTCCTGCGTCGACTCGCCGCGCTGGTGGCGGCGATCCAACGCACCAACTACTACCAGCTCGACGAGTACGGGGCGCCGAAGTCGTACCTGTCGTTCAAGATCGCGTCGCGCACCCTGGAGGATCTGCCGCTGCCCAAGCCCTACCGCGAGATCTTCGTGTGGGCGCCACACGTCGAGGGCGTGCACCTGCGGTTCGGTCCGGTGGCCCGCGGCGGCCTGCGCTGGTCGGATCGTCGCGACGACTACCGCACCGAAGTGCTCGGCCTGGTCAAGGCGCAGCAGGTGAAGAACGCGGTCATCGTCCCGGTGGGGGCCAAGGGCGGCTTCTACCCCAAGCAGCTGCCCGCGGGCACCGACCGCCGCGCGCAGCAGGTCGAGGCGATCCGCGCCTACAAGACCTTCCTCGCCGGGCTCCTCGACCTCACCGACAACCTGGTCGGCGGCGAAGTCGTTCCGCCCGAAGCGCTGGTGCGCTGGGACAACGAGGATCCCTATCTCGTGGTCGCCGCCGACAAGGGCACCGCGACCTTCTCGGACATCGCCAACTCCGTCGCGATCCAGCGCGGTTTCTGGCTGCACGATGCCTTCGCGTCGGGTGGGTCCGCCGGCTACGACCACAAGAAGATGGGGATCACCGCCCGCGGCGCGTGGGAAGCCGTGAAGCGCCACTTCCGCGAGATGGGCAAGGACATCCAGGCGACGCCGTTCACGGTGGCAGGCGTCGGCGACATGTCCGGCGACGTGTTCGGCAATGCGATGCTGCTGTCGCGGCACATCTGCCTGGTCGCGGCATTCGACCACCGCGACATCTTCATCGACCCCGAACCCGACCCGACGGTGAGCTGGCAGGAGCGCATGCGCCTGTTCGAGCTGCAGGGGTCGTCTTGGAACGACTACGACGCGGCCAAGCTGAGCCCCGGTGGCGGCGTGTACTCGCGCCGGGCCAAGTCGATCAAGCTGGAGCCGGCGGCGCGGCAGCTACTGGGCCTCCCCGACCGCGCCCTCGACCCCAACGAGATCATCCGCGCCATCCTCAAGGCGCCGGTGGAGCTGCTCTACTTCGGCGGCATCGGCACCTACGTCAAGGCGGCGGCGGAGACGCAGTCGCAGGTCGGCGACAAGGCCAACGACCTCCTGCGCGTCGACGCCGAGGACCTGCGCGCCAAGGTGGTGGGCGAGGGCGCCAACCTCGCCCTGACCCAGGCCGGACGCATCGTCTTCGCGCGCCGGGGTGGGCGCATCAACACCGACGCCGTCGACAACTCCGCGGGCGTCGACACCTCGGACCACGAGGTGAACATCAAGATCCTGCTCAACGCGGCGATGTCCACCGACGCGCTGCGGCCGGCCGACCGCGAGCCGTTGCTCGCCGCCATGACCGAAGAGGTGGCGGCGCACGTACTCCAGCACAACTACGACCAGACGCTGTGCTTGACCATGTGCGAGGCGTGCGCCGCCGAAGACCTCGACGCGCACGAACGCCTGATGGAGAAGCTCGAGGCCGCGGGCAAGCTCGACCGCACCGTCGAGGGTCTGCCGACCATGGGCCACGTCCGTACCCTGCACGACCAGCGGCAAGGCCTGACGCGGCCGGAGACCGCGGTCCTCGTCGCCTACGCCAAGATCGATCTGTTCGACGGACTCACCAAGAGCGCGGTGCCGGACGATCCGCACTTCGAGCGCATGCTCGAAGGCTACTTCCCCAAGGAATTGGGGCGCTTCCGTCCGCAGATGCAGAGCCATCGCCTGCGACGCGAGATCATCTCGACGGTGCTCGCCAACGACATCGTCAACTTCGGCGGCCCGGTGTTCATCCACCGCGTGCGCGAGATCTCGGAGTCGGACGGACCGTCGATCGCGCGGGCCTTCCAGGTCGCTCGCTGCGTGTTCGAGATCGACGAGCTGAGCGCGCGCGTGCACGAGCTCGATCACGACTCCACCCGCGCCCAGACCGAGCTGCTGCGCGAAATGGTGTGGTTCATGCGACGGCAGGCCTTCCGGCTGGCCCGCAAGGCCCGGTCGGAGAAGGCCACGCCGAGCATCGACGCGACCATCGCCGCCTACCAGCCGGGAGTGCAGGCGCTCGTCGACCTCGGACCCGACCAGGCTTCCGGAGCCGAGGCCGAACGCCTGGCACGGGCCCAGAGCGGATACCAGGATCTCGGCGCCCCCGCCGACCTCGCAGCCGATGTCGCCTCGCTGCGTCTGCTGCTACCCGCCTTCGACATCGTCGACTTGGCGCAGCGCGTGCAGCTGCCGGTGGTGGCGGTCGGGCTCGTGTTCCACGCCATCGGCGATCGGTTGGGATTCGACAATCTGCGCGCCGCCGCACGCGATCTGGTGTCCACCGAGCACTGGGATCGCCTGGCCGTTCGGCGCATGACCGAGGAGTTCTACGCCCACCAACTGACGGCCACGGAGATCGCGTTGACCGGCGCGGCCGCACCGCCCGAGGTGAAGTCCGACCTCGGCGCATGGGCGAACGACGCCATGACCGGCCTCATCACGCGGTGCGAGTCGCAAGCCAAGCACGCCCAGCACGCACTGGAGCAGCTGGAACGCACCGGCCCGTGGAGCTTCGCCAAGCTCACCATCGCCGCAGCCCAGATCAACGAGCTGCTGGCGAGCATGCGCTGAGCATCACGCAGCCCGTCACTCGACCCGCGTCGGAGGCTCTCGGTCGAGGTCGAAGACGCCGCTCGGCGGACGGTCGACGCAGAGCTGCGCCACGAAGGCGGCGATCTCGCCGACGGAGTGCAAGCGGCCGAGCACATTGAGCTGCCCCATCTTGGCCAGCGCCTCGTCAGCGGTCTGCTTGCCACGCGCCGCCACCCGCGCCGCCGCCCCGCGCGTCAGCTCGGTGTCGACGAAGCCGGGGCAGACCGCGTACACGCGCAAAGGACTGTCGCCGAGTTCACTGATGAGCGCCCGCGTCCAGCCCAGCAAGCCGTGCTTGGCCGCGCAGTAGGCCGCCGTGAACGGGAAGCCGCGGAGCCCGGCCGTCGAGGCCACCTGCACGATGGTGCCGCGACCCCGCGCCTTCATGCCGGCGAGAGCGAGGCGCGCCAGGGCGAAGGGCGTCTGCACGTGCAGAGCCAGCACGTGGCGCAGCACCTCGTCGGTGGTCGCCTCGAAGCGCTCCGACGGCGCCGTGCCCGCGTTGTTCACCAGCACTTCGATCGAGCGACCCTGCAGCCAGGCGGACACGCGCTCGGCCGCGCCCGAGGAGGCCAGATCGAGGGCCAGGCACGTCGTGCTGCTGCCGAGCTGCTGCGCCGCGCTGCGCAGCTGCGCCTCGTCGCGCGCAACCAGAGCCAGCGGCAGACCGCGCGCGGCCAGGGCACGGGCGATCGCCAGGCCGATCCCGCGGTTGCCGCCGGTGACCAGAGCGACGGGAGCTGGTGCCATGGATGGATCTCAGGCGATGCGGCCGGAGATTGCAACTCGAGGCAACCCGGCGCCGCTTGCCGTTCTCACTTGCCGCGCTCGACACCGATCACCACGTCGTGGGCGACGGTGATCTCGATGCCGCCGGCGAAGGTGAACCGGTCGACCAGCCTGCCGTGCATCGTCTCGACCGGCGCGCCGAGGCGCGCCACCACGTCGCGCAGCTGCTGGCCGAGGTAGGGACCGACACCGGCGCGACCTTCCGGCACCAGGGCCCGGCTCTCGGCCACGGCCACGTGGTCGCCCTGCAGGGTGAGGGTGGCCTCGGCGGCATCCGGCGTGCGGTAGGTCCACGTCATTCCGGTCGCCGAGGCGGAGATCGCACGGGGGGGTCCGAGGGAATCGAGGACCGTGGCACGGCTCGCCCCGAGCAGACGGTCGCCGCGGAGCACGCCCTGGACCAGGGTCGTGGTGACCCCGGACGGCGCGGCCTGAGCGTAGGTGGCCACACCCACGGCCGACGCGAGAGCGACGAGACACGAGCTCGCCAGCAACCAACGCCGCGCCGGCTCGGGACCGCGCGCCAGAGTCGCGCTGCGCCGCCACAGCCAGGCGAAGAGCAGGCCCGCCGCGGTCGCGGTGAAGCCGGCCGCCAGCACGTTGGCGATGGCGTCGCGACGCACGCCGCTGCCGGCGAGCTGGAACAGGCCGAAGCCGAGCCCCGCCAAGAACGGCAGCCACGCGCAGGCGGCCACCAACGACCACAAGAAGCGGCTGCGGCCGCGGCCGTAACGTCCGGCCCGCACCAGCAAGAGCGCGACCAGGACCAGCGTGGCCAGGACCCAGGTGCCGACGATGGCCGCGAAGGCCGGCGCCGGCAGGGCCTCGACCAGAGTGAAGGTCTTCGCTTCCGGCGGCGCCTGCGTCCAGGCGTCACCCTGAGCGAGCGCTTGGCGCATCGCGGCCAGCGTCCTCTCGCGCACCGCGATCTCGTGCTCGGCGATCTCGCGCGCGAAGAACCGCCGCCGCTGCACTGCGACGAACATCGCCAAGCCGACGCCGGACACCAAGAGGAGCAGCACCGCCTGAACGAAGAGGGCCCAGCCGCGGCGGACGAAGCCCGCGTCGTCGGCCACGGCGGCAACCGGCCGGCCGGCAGCTTCCGGTGCCGCCGCATCGGTCGACTGTGCTTCGACCTCGCGCTGCACCTCGCGCGCGCTCTGGTAGCGCCGTTCCGGCTCCTGTTCGAGCGACCGGTGCACGACCCGGTCGAGCCCAGCCGGCACGCCGGCGCTGCGCGACGGCGGCTCGTAGGTGCCCACCGGCAACCGCCCGGTCAACAGTTCGTACAGCAGCACCCCGAGCGAATAGATGTCGGCGCGGTGGTCGACGGTGCCGCTGCCGCGCCATTGCTCGGGCGCCATGTAGTGAGGCGTGCCGAACACCATCGACGAACGGGTCAGGCTCGGGTCGCTGCCCCCGGCCAGCTTGGCCAGGCCGAAGTCGGCCAGCCTCACCTGGCCGTGGCGGTCGACGAGCACGTTCTCCGGCTTGACGTCGCGGTGCACGATGCCGTGCTCGTGCGCGAACTGCAGGCCCGCGCACACCTGCGGCACCAAGCGCAGCGCCTCGGCCGGCGACAGGCGACCCATGGCCATCAGCTCGCGCAGGTTGGCGCCGTCGACGTACTCGACCAGCAGGTAGCACAGGCCCTCGCGCTCGCCGAAGTCGTACACGGTCAGCACGTGCGGGTGCTGCAGCTGCGCCAGCGCCCGGGCCTCGCGCAGGAAGCGCGCCACGAACTCCGGCTCCTTGGCCAGGTCCGGGCGCAGCACCTTGAGCGCGACCCGCCGCTCGAGCTTCTTCTGCACCGCGCGGTAGACCGCCGCCATCCCGCCCTGACCGATCAGGTCCTCGACGAGCAGCTCCGGGAACACCGCCGCCAGAGTGTCGAGGCCCGGGGCCGTCCACGGCGCCGGATGCTCGGTCGCACCCAGCGCCTGGCGCAGGAGCTTGTCGTGGGCGGGAGGCCGCTGGTCGTCGGTGTCCATGTCCTCCCCTGCCGGAGATCGCGGCCGAGGTTACCGAGATTGGCGCGGAGTTTCGGCACCGGCATCGAGGCTGCGCCGGAGTTCGTTCACTTCGTCGCCGGGCGCGACGTCGTCGGGCAGGGTGTCGCGCACTTCGGCCACCAGGCAGTCGCGGAAACGGGCTCTCAGACGGTGCGCCGCCACCTTGAGCGCCCCCTCGCTGGTGTCGAGTTCGCGCGCCAGGTCGGCCCACGGCCGCCGCGGCCCCTCCCCCTCCAGCACGACCCGCAAGTGCGGGAAGAGCGCACCGCGCCGGGCGGTGGTCTCTTCGCGCTCGAGGCGCACGAGCGCGCGCTCGATCACCGTCTGCGCCCACCGTCGTTCGAACAGAGCTTCGGCGTCGAGATGGTCGACCGCCTGCAGGCCGTAGCGCGACTCCTCGGCCGCGACGTCGAGCGACAGCACAACAGCGCCTCCGCCACGCTTGTGCGCCCGCTCGCGCTCGTGCTCGTCGGCGAGCCAATGCCGCGCGCAGGCGCGCAGCCAGGCGCGGAAGCGACCGCGCTGCGGATCGGCGCGCCGCAGGTCGCCACGTTCGAGCAGGTGCGCGAACAGGCCTTGCGTGAGGTCGCGGGCGCGTTCGGGGTCGACGCGCAGCCGCCGATAGAGCCAGTAGACGGGCTGCCAGTACGCCTGACACAGCTCCGCCAACGCCTGCCGGCCGGCAAGGTCGTCGGTGCCGGCGCGCGCGACCAGGCTCCAGCGCGTGGTGTGGAACGCCACCCCAGCAGCATCGGAACCGCCGGGACGTTGTCAACGAGGCGGCGCGCACTGGTCGGCTTGCGAGTTCCACGCGGCGGGTTCGGCGACCAGCGGCTCCGCATCGTGAAGGTGAAGACCGTCGCGCCGCCAGAGTGTGGCTACGATCGAGTCTTCGCGCTCCCACGTCCCTCCACAACGCATGCAACGCTGCACCCTTCACCGGCTGCGGAACGGCGATGCCCTTCGTCTCGCGCTCTCGATCTGGGTCCTTGCCGAACTGCCCCAAGTCGCCGCCGCGCAATCCAAGCCCTTCCCCGACGAATACGACGGCGGTGCCCGCCTGCAACGGCCCACCGACTACGACGACCGCGACCACACCAATCGGCTCGTGGACGGCCTCCTGCAGATGTGGCGCAATCTCGAGCGCCGCGCCCAGTCGGGGACGCCGCCGACCAGCGCCGATTGGCTCGCCATCGACCGCGCGCGCACCAAGGTCGCGGTCTACATGGCCTTCGCCGAGATCGAAAGCGAACTGGCGCGGCACCGCCGCAAACGCGCCGAGCTCGACCAGGAGCTCGAGGCGGCGGAGAAGCGGGGTCGGGCGGAGCGCGCCCGGGACCTGCGGCTGGGGATCGCGGAGTGGGAGGCTCAGGAGCAGGTGGTCCTGTCCGTACTGACGGGCAAGCCCACGACGCAACCGCCCAGTCCGAACACCAGAGCCCCGATCCTCCGCCTGCGGCTCGAACCTCGGAGCCTCCGCCGCTACAGCCGGGAAACGAGCACGTGGGAAGCGATCCCGCGGAGAGACCTGCAGCGTTTCGGACTGCCCCTGAAGCCGGGCGACTCGCAGTCCCCGACCTCCCTGAGCCCGTTCGACTTGACGATCTTCGCCGAGCCGATGACCGACCTGGGCGTGATCCACGGCGAGGCATTTCAGCGCACGGATCTGGTCAAGCGTCTCGACACGCTGCAGGAGCGCGCACCGGATGACGACGTCGCGCTGGCGTTCGCGCGCGAACTCGGCCGGATCCGCCAGCTTCTGGTCGAGCAACAAGCCGAGGGGGCCGAGCAGCTCCGACGCGAGCGTTGGAACTGGATCATGGCCTGGGAGCCCGATGAGCAAGCGCCGTCCGCACCGGAGCCGAATTCGAAGCCGAAGAAGGGCAAACGGTCCAAGCGTTGACAGCGGCGTCCCTGGCGCAGTCGGCTGACGCATCCATCCGAGTGCACATGGGGGGACGGCGGGCAGCGGACCACGAGGCTCGCTCGCATGTCGAGGCGAGCTGGCCGCAGTTGGCGTCGGGCCACGGAGAGCCCTGGGGTCGGTCCGTTCACCGCGCGCGGAGCGATCGCACGCGCGGGTCAGCGCCGGGAGGGTGATGCCGTACTGAGCCGGGCGCGACGATCGCGCCGCCGGGATTCTCGCACGACGCTCAACTCCCCATGCCATGCGGGCCGAAAGAGTCGGCGAAGGTAGGAGTCAAGTTACCTGGCGGAACCCCCGAGGGCCCGGCGGGCGCGCAGCGCTCGCCGGGCTCTTCTCTCCCAGGTCCAGTGCGACGCAGCGGTCGTCAGGGCCTCGCACGGCGTCGACGCGACGCGGTCAGAACAAGACCGGCGCCACCGAAGTCGACAGCCACGGCATGGTCGCCGCCGGCTCGAGGACCACGGTCTGCAGCTGGATCTGCGAACCGACGAGGAACCGGTTGTTCGGAATCGGCAGGTCGATGTGCAGGATGCCGCTGACGCCGATCACCTGCGGCCAGGGGATCGAGGCGAGGCCGGCCGGATCGATGTAGAGATGGCCGAGCGCCGGGCCGAGGTCGATGCGCGCGTGCTGGCTGCCGAACATCAGCGCGAAGGCACTGCCCGGCGCCGCCACCTGATGCAGACGAAGCGTCGCGCCCAGGTTGATCGCTTGGGTGAACTCCGGGTAGCGGCCCGTGTACGAGAACGACCCCTGCACCGAGTAGACGCTGATCTGCGTGCCGTGCACCAGGTTGCCGATCGAGCTGGCGGTGTCGAACGAGCTCGGCGCCGCGCTCAGCGGCACGGAATACCACTCACCCGACGGCTGCCCGAAGCCGAAGGCGGTGAACGTGTCGTGCACCATGGCCGTGTGCCGCGAGACCTTGGCGATGAAGGGTGCTTGCCCCGTGACCGACGCCCAGCGGTTGAGGCGCGCGTCGAACACGTGCACCGTGTTGCCGCCGCCGTCGAAGGCCAGGAACGTGGCGCTGTTGGCCGGAGCCATGTAGTTGCCCACCGATGCGGTCGCGAGCGGCACCCAGGTGCCGTGCCGCGCCGACAGGGCCTGGTAGCCCAGCGCCTCCACCAGCACGACGGCGTCGCGCACGAGCACGGCCGACGACACGCTCACCGCCGGCGTCGCCGTCCAGTCGTTGCGGATCGGACTGTACGCATACCCGCCGCCGGCACCGTCTTCGGCGAAGGCGATGGCGTCGTTGGTCTGCACGGTGAAGCTGCCACCGATCGGCGGTCCGAAGGCGCCAGTGACCGCCGAGAAGGGTGTGATGCCGGCGTTGTCGACCAGCAGGGCGAAGTGGTAGTCGAAGCGGAGCAGCGCCGTCGGCGCCGCGCGCGCCACGAAGCGACCGCGACCCGATCCGTAGCAGACGACGTCGCCGCCGTCGATGAACCCGGCGACGCCCTCGGCGCCGGACACAGCGGGGATGGAATTGTTGGCGGTGTAGGTGTCCAGGACCCCACAGAGACCGGAGAACGCCCAGATCTGGTTACCCGCCCACGCCATCGCGTACTCGTTCTGCTGCAGGGTGGCGACGGAGGTCGGCACGTTCTGCACGCCCCAGGTGTTCTGCTGGGCGGAAAAGGCGCGGAACACGCCTGGGCTGTGCGCAGTTCCGACCTCGGCTTCACCGACGAGGCTGAGGACCGCGTTGGCGTCCGCGGCGACACCGACGAAGGTTCCGTGGTGAGCACTGAGCCCGTAGACCGTCGTGCCATCCTGCAAGAGCCCGGTCAGACGGCTGGTCACCATCGTCGGGTTGGGCTGCGACAGCGTCAGCGACGCCCAACGGCCGTGGAAGGCACCGAAACCCCAGGCCTGCGTCCCGTCCGCGACCAAGGTCACCCACGACGAGCTGGCCGAGCCGCTGACGACGGTAGCCGAGCCGCTGGTGGTGATGGTGTCGACCTCGCCGGTGTGCGACGCGAAGGCGTGGATCGAGTTGCCGTCGCGTACGATGCAGTAGTCGTTGGCCTGGAACACCGTCGGCGTCCCGCTGACCGGCAGCACCGTCCACTCCTTGGTGATACCGGAGTAGAGCCACACGGAATCGGTGGTCTGGAATGTGACCGTCGTGCCGATCGAGTTCGGCGGCGTCGTCTGGTTGGCAGGCAGCGTCACCGTGGTCCAGTTCGACGGAGGCTGGGACGGCAGGCGCGGCATGGCGAGCGACGGCAGGCCGACGGCCATCAACAGGGAAAGGGTGCGGAGCGAGTGGTTTGCGGACATGAGATTGCAGGAGCGGTTCCCGAGCTGCGCGGCAGGCTCGGACGAACGGCCTGGGGAGGCTGAGAGAGAACCAGTGCGACGCTGCACCGTACGAGCCGAAGGCGTCAGCACGGAGACGTCTCTGCAACGGAACACGCGCGGGCTGGTTCAGCCGGTTGTTCTTTCCCCCCTGGGCGCGAGGTCCGGGTCGCCGCACGCCTCTCACCGGCTTCGAGTTGTCACGCCCGTACGACAGGCCTGGGCGAATCGAGCGCCCCAACGAAGTGGTCGACAGAACGCCGAACCGCCCAGTAGAACGACCCGTTGATCCGGGCGAGCTCTGCGGCGACCGCCGCCCGTAGTCGCGACCGTCCTCAACGCCATGGAAACCAAGTGCATTCGCGCGTCCATACGCGCGTCCCGACTCCTCGTCCTCTCGCTTCCCCTCGCGGCAGTCGGTCTGGCTGGCACAGGGTTGGCCTGCCCGCAGGACCACACCGCGACTCCGGCCCCGGGATTCAAGGACAGCCAGCAGCGAGGGATCACCTACCTGCTCGGCCAACAGAAGGAAGGGAGCATCTGGGGCAAGGAGGCGCGCGGTGGCGGGATGTTCCCGAGCGTCGGCCTCACCGCCCTGGCCCTCGCGGCGGTGATGACCAAGCCGGAAGCGCTGCAGGACGAGGCCGAGAAGGATCTGGCCGGCAAGCTGCTCGCCACGGTGCTGGCCGCCCAGAACGCCGACGGATCGTTCGGCGACAACCTGCCGAACTACCAGACGTCGGCGGCGGTCCATGCGCTCGCGCGTTGCGACCGCGGCCGCAAGGACATCGCCGAGGCGATCCAGCGCGCCTACGGCTACTTGGTCGGTGCGCAGAACACGGAGCAGCACGGCTACGGACCTGACGACCCCGACTACGGTTCGTTCGGCTACGGCCCCAAGAGCCGCGGCGACATGAGCAACACCCAGTTCGCGATCGAGGCGCTGCGGGCGGCGTCCAAGGACGGCCAGAACGACGCCTACACCAAGGCACTGGTGTTCCTGCAGCGCTCGCAGAACCTGCGTGCGGTGAACGACTATCACGGGGAGACGACCGATCGCAACACGAAGGAGACCTTCGAGGTCCAACCGGGCGACGACGGCGGCTGTGGCTACTACCCGGGCAACTCGGCAGCCGGCTACGACACGATCGCCGATGGCGTCCGCACACCTCGCAGCTACGGCTCGATGACGTATGCGCTGCTCAAGACCTACTTGCTGTGCGGCGTGGCCAAGGACGATCCGCGGGTGCAGGCAGCCGTGCGCTGGATCCGCCGCAACTGGTCGGTCGAGACCAATCCGGGCGCCAGCCCCACCATGGGCGAGAGCGGTAAGTATCAGGGGCTCTTCTACTACTACGAGACGATGTCGAAAGCGCTCAACGTCGCCGGCGTCGACCACCTGGCGACCGAGGGCGCGGACGAAGCCAGCCACGACTGGCGCCGGGAACTGCGCGACCACCTGGAGAAGATCCAGCGTGAGGACGGCTCGTGGGTGAACGAGCACAACGACCGTTGGTGGGAAGGGCAGCCGGCCCTGTGCACGATCTTCGCCCTGCTGGCTCTGGACCAGTGTGGGAGCCAGGAGTCGGCCAAGGCGACAGGCTCTCCGTCGCCGTCCACCGAGACCAAGAAGGCGCGCGGCGACAAGTGACCCACGCGTGACCCCCCGACCGCCCGTGCTCGCGAAGAACCTGGCGTCGCCGATCGCCTCGGCCGGCGTGGCCCGCGATCGCCGGCGCACCGAGTTCGAAGCCACGCGCGGCCGGGGCGGCCGAGGACGCTGGCTCGCCTGCCTCTTGGCACTCGAGCTGGTCGCAGGTCTGCGGGCGCAGCGCGAGCGCATCAACGTTCTCGTGCGTGACGAACACGGGAGGCCGGCGGCGGGCGTGCGAGCCTTCTGGTGCTCGCGCCACGACGCCGGCCTCGGGGCTCTCGAAGACGCCCTCCCACCGTCAGGGGGCTCCGGCACCACCGACGAGCGCGGCCTGTTCTCGCTGGAGACCAGCGTGCCGGTCGCGCTGTGGCTGCGCGGGGAAGCAGCCGGCGCGCTGTTGCCGCGGGTCGCTCCGGGAGCGCCACAGCGCGTGCAGTTGGCGCCGGTCACGCCACTGGACCTCGGCTCCGGCGCGGTCGGTGCCTGGGTGGCGAGCGGTGGCGTCTGCTTCGGCCGCCTCGACGGGCAGCGTCTCGCTCTTCCCCCCGGCTCGTACGACCTCCTGATCGAACACCCGGACGGCTGGTTCGTCACCACCTGCACACCCGGCCCCGCCGGAGCCACGACCCTCGAACGCCCGTCGGAGCCAGCGGCGAAGTTGGTGCTGTGCGAAGACCAGACAGCGCACGTGCGTCCGTTCGGCTGGGTGGAGCTCCCGCGCGACCAGCGCGGCTCGGTCGCGCTCCCGGCTGCGGACCATCCGCTGCGAGTGAGCATCCGCACCGGGACCGGCCGGGACGTCGCCGTCGACGAGGTGTGGGCGCCCCCGGCGCGCGAGATCACCGCCCCGGTCGTGGCTGCCGTCTGGCGCAACGCGCGCATCGTCGATGCCGCCGGCACTCCAGTGGTGGAAGCGATGGTCACCACCGCGCAGTTCGCCGGCGACGCCTGGCAGCTGCGGGCCGCGAGTCGGAGCGATCGGGACGGTCGTGCCGCGCTGCGAGTCCTCGAGGACGCGGTGGTGCTGGTATCGGCTCCGAACCGCGCGCTCGCCATCGCACGCCTCGACGAGGTGGGTGAGATCCTCACGCTCACCGAAGGCGTCTCGGTTCGTCTGCGGGTGACCGACCCACGCGGATCGCCGGTGCCCGAGGCTCGAGTGTCGGTACGGCTCGACAGCCGCTTCCCGGCGCGCGTGTGCGTCACCGACGCGCACGGCGAGGTGGAGATCCCGTCCCTTCCGGCCCAGCCCGTCCACGTCCGGGTGGACGATCAGGGCTTCCTGCCGGCCATGACCGTGATCGACCCCCAAAGTGGACGAGGCCACGAGATCGTGCTCGACGATGGTCTCGCCATCCGCGGCACCATCACCGCTGGCGGCCGCCCCTGGCCCGGGGTGAGCGTCGTCGTCCGCGATCCGTCCGGTTTGCTCGGCGTCGACGCGCGCCGCACCGTCACCGACGCGCTTGGCTCGTTCGGCGTGACCGGCTTGCCGGCCGGAGACTACACGGTGTCCGCCCGCTGCGATGTCGACGGCTACACCTGGTCGGCGCAGAGAGTGCACGTCGTCGCGGGCAGCCGGAACGTCCGCCTGGCCGTCGCCTGCGAAGATCCGCCCCTCCCGAAGCCGCGCCCGCGTCGCTGACCGTCCACGCCTCCTCGATCCCGTTCGCCGCAAAGAGCGGCGGGGGGGACGACGACGTCCAATGGGCTGCAAGTGCCGCGGATCCTCGCGCCACGCGCGAATTCGGCGATGCCGTTCCGCTTGCCATCGCGCCCAACTCGCTTGTTTCCAGCGGCACTGGAAGCCCCAGCAATAAAGTGGCCTGCGGCTCTTCTGGTCGGCGCGCAGCGCCGACTCGCACCTTCGGTGCGGCCGCAGGCTGCGATGGGTGTCGACGTCGATGAGCTCCTGGATGGCCCCCTGCTGCAGTCGCAAAGAGGCGTCGAAGCAAGCGGCCTGGCCGGAGCGACCAGCGCCGCGACTTTTCGTGGGTAGAATGCGGCAATCAATCCATGAGCGCGCCTTCTCCAGGAAGCGGAACTCTCCCCATCCCTGTCCCCTTCTCCGCAGTCATTGCGCGTTCACGCCTCACGCAGGCCGCTGCGCTGACCGCCCTCGTGTTCTCGGGCTGCAGCAGAGGTGGAAGCGGCGGCCAAGTGGTTGTCAATGTCCCGCCGACGCTGACGATCACCCTTCCGGCGACGGACACGATCGTCAGCCGGGGATGGCGCGTCGCGCTCGCCTACGTGGACGACGATCCCGACGATGTGGCGACGACTCGGTTGTTCGCGGACGCCGACGGCGACGTCACGACGACGAACGACCAGTATCCACTCAGCGATGCGCGTGCCGATCAAAACGGGGCGCCGCAAGAGCTGGTCAGTGAGCTGACAGGCCTGCCCGAGGGCGAGTACCAGGTGATCGGGGTCACCGCCGATGTTCGCAACGCGCCGCGGAACGCTCGAGCGCCCGGCAAGTTGATCGTGTCCGATGTCGCGTGGGCGACGCACGCTCGCTCCCGCTTCTTTGTCGGAAGCGTTGCGACGCTCGTCGACGGGTCGAGCATTGTGACGGGCCTGTTCGAAGATGTGGCGACGTTCGCGACTGGCGCGCCGAACCAAACGACCCTGACCGCTGCCGGTTCGGTTGACATGTTCGTTGCCCGCTACGCGGTGGACGGTTCTTTCACGTGGGCCAAGCGTGCGGGAGGCACCGGCCCGGACGGCGGACACGGGGTCGCGGCCCTGGCCGACGGCTCCAGTGTCGTCACTGGCTCCTTCGAGGGAACGGCGACGTTCGGTGAGGGCGAGCCCAACGAGACGACGCTCACCGCCGCTGGCGGCGAGTTCGACAAGGATGTCTTCGTCGCCCGCTATGCCCCTGACGGCACCCTTGCGTGGGTCAAGCGCGCAGGCGGCGGGAGGTCTTTCGACTCCGGATACGGGATCGTGCTCCGACCCGATCAGGCGTTCATGGTGGTGGGAGCTTTCAACGGCGACGCGACTTTCGGGCCGGGGGAGGCCAACGAGACCGTGCTCACCTCGTCGCGGAGCATCGCACCGGACCTCTTCCTGGCCCGCTACGCGACGGACGGCTCACTCGACTGGGTCATCTCGGCCGGAGCCGGAGCAGGCCTGACGTCGAAGATCGTCGGACTCCCTGACGGCGCGATCGTCGTTCTGGGGGATGTCTTCGGCTCGGCGACACTCGGACCGGGGCAGCAGGGCGAGACCAGGCTCACCGCCGCCGGCGGCGAGTTCGACCAAGATGTCTTCGTCGCCCGTTTCGGCGCGGACGGGTCGCTCGCGTGGGCCAGGCGAGCAGGCGGCGAGTCGACCGACTCGGGCCAAGGCATCGCTGCCTTCCCCGACGGCTCGAGCGTGGTCACGGGGTCCTTCTGGCGAACGGCGACGTTCGGCGAGGGCGATCCCAACCGAACCGTCCTCGACGCCGACGGCGACAACGACATCTTCGTCGCGCGCTACGACGCGACCGGGTCGCTCACCTGGGCCCGGCGGGCGGGCGGCTCGGCTCGATCGTCGGATATCAAGGACGAGGGGAGGGCGATCGTGGCCATGGCCGACGGTTCGTGTGTCGTGACTGGCGGATTCTCGCTCGGCGCCGTGTTCGGAGCAGGCGAGCCGAATCAGAGCGTCCTCTACGCCGATGGGCGCAGTGGGCAGGCCAACGCTTTCGTCGCGCGCTATGCAGCGGATGGCTCGCTCGGGTGGGCCAAACGAGTGGGATGCCCGTCCGGAAGCACGGGGTCCGCGATCGCCGGGCAGGCCGACGGTTCGGTCATCGTCTCCGGCACCTTCATCGGCACCGCCACGTTCGGGCCAGGAGAGCCCCGTCAGACTCAACTCGACGAAAACTACTTCGCGGCGTTCGTCGCACGGTTCAATGCCGACGGCGGCTTCTGAGACCTACGGGCTCGCCTTGGCGCAGTCGGGTGGTGGCTTCTGTCGAGCGCATGGAGCTACAAGAGCTGCGAGTCCTCGCGAGCAGCGCATGATCGGCAACGTCGGGCCACGCCGGCTCGCGCGGCCGAGGCGACGCCCGCCGAGTCGGGCCGCGTAGAGCTCCCCAGGCAAGTGGGGCGCCCGTCAAGTGAGGCCCCGTCAGGTGAGCGCCCAGTCAAGTGAGCGCCCGGTCGGGACCGATCTCTCCCTGTGCCGAGTCCCCGCCGCCAGGAGCGGCGTCGGACGACTCGGCACTCGGTCCACGGAGCGTCGGCGAATGCGGAACCTTCTTCTCGTCCCCCTCATGGCCTGCGGTGTCACGGCCCAGATTCGGTGGGAGAGCGCCCCGCCAGGCTTCGAGCGCGTGCCCGGCAACGCGGCGATCTCGATGCCTGTGCGTTGGTCGGTCGGACTGATGCAGGTCTTGTTCGAGCAGAGCGTGCTCCCGGCTTCGCTGACGGCCCAGCCCCTGCAACGCATGCGCCTCCGGCGGCCTGCCTTCGCGGGCGACCCGGCCGACCCGGCACGCACCATCGACTGCGAGTTGCGTCTCGGCGACTCGCAGCTCCTGGCACGGCAAATGGGGTGGGACATGCCGGCCAACCGGCCGGCTTCGCTGACGGTGGTGGCGGCTCGTCGAACGTACAGCGTGCCGGCGACCCCGGCGCTGGGTGCGGGGGACGCCATCGGTGCCGACATGATCGACCTGCCGCTCGACGCCCCTTTCACGTTCGCCGGCCCGAGCCTCTTCGTGGAGTGGCAGAACTACGCCCCGAACCAGAACGTGAGCACCGGCCATTGGACCGACGCCGTGCACGCTACCGGCGGCGTCGATCTCGGCGGCTCGATGACGCTCGGCAGCCACGGCTGCGGATCGCGGAGCGGCACGACGACGATGACCCTGACCGCGAACGGATCGTCGCCTCCGGCGGCGGGCAGCGCCTTTCCGCTCCTGCTGCGGCAAGCCGTGCCGACGGCGCCGGGCGTGCTGTTCACGTTCTTCGACCCGCTCCTGCGCAACCCGCTGGGCCTGAGCTTCGGTCAAGACCTGACCGTGCTGGGTCTCCCCGGGTGCTTCCTGTGGGCTGGTCCCGACATCCAGACCCCGATCGCCTCGGATGTGGTGGGCGAAGCGCGCGCCAGCGTCACCCTGCCCTCGTCGACCCTCCTGCGCGGCCGGCTCGTGGCGGTCCAGGCCCTCGTGCTCGACACGGCCGCGAACGGACTCGGCGTAGCCGCCAGCTCGGGCGTGCTCCTGCGCCCGAACTTCATGGGCGTGTTCGACCGCGTCGTCACCGTCCTCGACAACCGTCCGACCGCCGGAACGAGCCTGTGGCCACCCTTCCTCGGCTTGGCGCCGATCCTGCAGTTGGGCTTCTGAGCCAAGTTGTCGCGGGGTAGGACGCCGGAGGCGCGAGGGTTCGCGCCTCGCCGACTCGGGAATGCACGGCTCGGCACGCTGGAATCGACCGCAACGACCGAGTGCGCGGCTACTGAACTTCCAACTCGCAGAACATGACGATGCCGTCCGCGAAGCCGAGGTGGAGGTTCATGACCACCTTGCCGCGCTCGTCCTTTCGTTGGTAGGCCATCCACATCGAGCCCTTGCCAGCGCCGCTCTCGGTCGGGATGCCGAACCGCTCGACGACCTCGCGAGCGGTCAGGAACAGGATCGAGCGGCGGGCAGCCTGCGGATCGCGGCGGTGGAGTTCGACGAACGGGTCGATCGCCGACCACTGCTCGCCGGTGTCGCGCAGGCGTGGATCGAGGGGTGATCGCGCGGCGGCGGTCGCGACTCGAGGCAGGTCACGAACGACCGCAACCAGTGAGCCGATGCTCGCTACGAGCTTGTCGAGCCGCGCATCCAGGGCCGGGTCGGGAAGCGGATCGCGCCTGGCTTGGGCTGTCGGACTTGACGGCGAGGCTACGGCGGCGACCGCCGGGTACGTCTCGCGGCGCAGGTCTTGACGCAAGGCGCGCAGCTCGGCAACCAGAGACGCGAGCTCGCCTTGGAGGTCGGCACTGGCAGGTAGCGGCCGTATGGCGAGAACCAGCGTCGCCGCGCTCGCGAGGCCGGCCACCAGGATCAGCAAGAGCGTGGTCCGGTTCGGAATCGGTGTCGGCATGAATGGGTGATTGTCCTGGATAGACCCACGGGCCGAGCCGATGTCAGCCGCCGAGTCCGCGAAACCGTGGACCGTCGATCGACGCTGCCCGAGCGTGGATCGCGCTCCCGGGGGCTCGCGCCGACGAGTGCGATGGCCGGCTCGCTGTCGCCAGAGCGACCGCCAGCAACGCCGAGCAAGGAAGCCCACACGCTCAACGCGGGTCGAGTCGGACCCGACGCCAGCATGTCCAGTCGAACGAACTGTTGCCCTGGGCGCCCGGGTCGGTCTCGAGCACCAACGTCTCTCCGGGCTGCAACGCGAGCTCGAGTCGAAGCGGCTGTGCACCGCGATCCTCCGGCCGCCGGAAGGGATCGAGCTGGCGTTCGAAGACGACGCGCCGCGCACCGGCCTCGCCGGCAGAGACGCGGAAGAAGGCACCGTCGCCGGCGTGCTCGTAGGCACCGGGATCGATCCGAAACTCGGCGGCAAGCACGTGCCGACCGCCCGGCCACGTGAAATACAATCTGCACGGCGCGTGCGTCAGAACCCATTGATCGTCACCGTTGCCGTAGGCGTTGGCTTGCCGCGGCGGCTCAACCCGCTCGGGGACCAGCGAGAACGTGGGGAACCTGAGCGACATGAGAAAGCTCCGCGCGTGCGCAGCCGACTGGGCGTCGGCGGCGGCAGGCGGCTGCCGATGCAGCAGGCGCAGGCCGTATTCCGGCTCGAAGTGCGTCGCTTCCACGTCGGTGCTCGGTACGACCCGGAACGCCGTCACCCGCGGCAGCGGCTCGCCGACGTAGCCGGCGAGCAGGTCGGCCTCGCTCTCGATCAGCGGATCGAGGAGGAAGCTCTCTTCGACCATGCGCGGCGCGATCTCGAACCGAGACGTGGCGTCGCCGCGGCGCACCTCGAGGAAGATCTCACCTGGCCGGAAAGCGAACGCCGCGATCTTGCCCCGCATCGTTTGCGCGACCTGGATGGACAATTCGTACCACCCCTCCACTGGCGGGACGTCCACCCACTCTCCCATCGTCGCGCTCCGCTCGACCGCGAGCGTCGCCGCCTGGGTCGAGGGTTGCGACTGCCGCTCGAGCAACAGCAAGCCCTTCTCTGCTCCCACGGGGTAGTAGCGGTCGAGCAGCACCTTCCAGGCCGTGCTGTCCTCAGCCAGCGGGAAATGCTCATCGATCGGCTTCACTTGGGCGAGGACGTAGCGCGGCGCCTCGGCGCCCGCGTAGAACGCGCCATTGAGTCGCTGCAGGTAGGGCGTGAAGACCGAGTAGCTCTGGAAGACGGGTCGGTGACTGATCTCGAGTCCGTTCTCGAACAGGTAGCCCTGCTCGAGGCCGATCAGGTCGATCGTTTCCTTACCGACTCGAGCCCGGGTCTCCGGCAACGATCGTGGCAGACGCTCGGATGCGAGCATCTCGGCAACATGCCGGTCGAAGGCACCAACTGGCAGGAGTGCCAAGTTGTGGGCGATGCTGGCCGGGACATTCGCGAAGCCGATGCCGATCCGCTCGCGCACATACACGTTCTCGCCGATGCCGACGAGCACCATCGCGAGCGCGAGCACGCGAAAAGGCCAACTCGGCACTCGCCCAGCAGCGGCAAGAAGCAGGAACGGTGACAGCGCAGCGACCCCATAGAAGATCATCGCGTGTCCCTCGTCGTGCCGGACGAACGCGGACTTCCAGGCGAAGAACAACGTCACCATCCCGATGGCCGCGGCACCCAGGCGCGGCAGCGTCCGCGCCGCCCAGACTGCCCATCCTGCGAGCAAAAGGTGACCACAGACCAGGAACTCGGCGACAATCAGATCCTGGTCGGGTCCACGCCTCCCCTGCGCAGCCTGGTACCCGTTGGCGATCTCCCACGAGCCGCGCAAGTAGGCGGGCAGGTCGCCGAGCCGCTGACCCAAGGCGAGCCAAGTCCCAAGCATGGCCAGGACGAACGTCGCCAGTACCAGCCCCACGATCCGTAGGCGGCGTTGCAGCAGCAGTACGCCGGTGACGACTCCGATCAGAGCCACGCCCTGCACCAAGTGGGTGAACTTGGTCCAGCCGGTGGCCGCGAACACCAGGCAGGTCAACAGAAGTAGCGTCAGGTCGAGCGGGCCGAGCCGCGAGGTCGCCGGGGGTCGGTCGGCGGCGGTGAGCCGAAACAGCGTGAGGATCCCGAGGCACGCGTTGAGCAAGAACGCATCGCTCGTCATGGCGATCGGGCTGGTGAGCAGTGCGGCTGCCACGTACGCCGCGCGCCATCTTGCGGTCGGCATGCGCCCCACGACGCCGAACAGCGCCATGGCGACGACCACGGCCCAGGCGATCGCGGCGAAATAGCGGTCGCGCGCACCCTCGACGGCCGAGACGATGCTCGTTCCCAGCAGGAACCCGCCAGGACCGTAGGTGAACATGGTTTCGACTCCACAGCGCGCCCGCTGGTTCCAGTCGAACTGCAACAACTCCTGCCAAGACGAGTCGCCATCGAGCGGAATGCACGCTTGCGGGAGGCGCAGCAGCAAGAAGGCGGCCGCCGGGGCGCAGATGAAGACCGAAAGCGAGCGTCGCATGCCGAAGAGGGAGAAGACGATAGCGGTAGAAACGTCACGTTCGCCATCCGGGTAGCGGGGCGACTCTCGAGTCAGGGCGCATGGGTGACACTCGAGCATGACCCTGGGAAGCGCCGTGGGTCTCGTGGCCAGATGCCATGGAGACCGATCCGATTACCGAGGGGCAGAAACTCGTGCGGGCGGTGCTTGGCGGCCACCTGACGATGACGCAGGCATGCCGGCAGTTCGAGAGCAGCCTGAGCTGCAAGGGCTGCGAATCGTCGCGGCGGGCGCGAATTCGGCCGTGTTGTTCCGTTGCCACAGAGCTGACCAGGCCACGCCCGAGCAGCCCTGGAAGCTCCAAGCAACAACGGCGCCGGCGGCCCCCTCTGGTCGGCGCTGCGCCGACATCAACCCTTTGGGTTGCGGCCGCCGGCCGCGCTGAGCTGCAAGGGCTGCGAATCGTCGCGGCGGGCGCGAATTCGGCCGTGTTGTTCCGTTGCCACAGAGCTGACCAGGCCACGCCCGAGCAGCCCTGGAAGCTCCAAGCAACAACGGCGCCGGCGGCCCCCTCTGGTCGGCGCTGCGCCGACATCAACCCTTGGGTTGCGGCCGCCGGCCGCGCTGAGGACCAGCAACAAGGTCCTCGATGGCATTGCGGAGTTGGGACTCAGGTTCGAAGACGCGGATCGGATTGCGGTTTGCCGCGGTCGGAATGGCGGTGGCGTGGCCGGACTCGGGTCGGAATCCCGAGACTTCGGCGGCAGGGACCGCGACCCACCGGCAGCCGTGTGGTCCACCGCGGCCAGCCAACCAACGCAACAGACATGCGCCAGCTATTCCTCCTGTCCCTCCTCGTTCCGGCCGCCGCGGCCCAAGGCATCCCGCGCGGCGACGCGATCGTCAGCGCGTTTTCTCACCCCGCCGGGACCGAAGGCCTGTGGCGCGTGTCCAGCGGTGGCATCACGACGCAGATCCTCGGCCTCGGGCTCGCGGGCAGCGCCGGCACCGGCGTGAACTCGGTGCAGTTGGACCCGATCGACGACCGCGTCTGGATCGGCGGCATCAACTCGAACGGCGACACGTCCGGGCAGGTCAACTGGATCCGCTTGTCTGCCGGCGGCACGGTGGCGCAGTTCTCCCAGCACGGCTCGACCGGGCTGCCCCTGTCGATCGCCGGGATCACCTTCGACGACAACGGCAACCCGGTCGTCGCATCGGGGCGAGCCAGCGGCGGCGGCGGCATCTTCCGCATCGACCGCGCGACCGGGGCGTCGACGCGGATCGCCAGCCTCGCCAATGGTCTGCACAACGCGATCACGCGCGACGACTCCGGCAACCTCTACCTCGGCATCTTCGACACGGTCGTCGGCGCCGGCGGCGGCGAGATCTACCGCATGGCCAAGAACCCCGACTGCTCGTACCGAGCGCCGAGCCTGCTCGGCACCGTGAGCGTGCCGCAGGTGTCGTCGGTCGCGTGGTGCCGTGACCCTTCGGGCGGCAGCAACGACGTGCTGCTGGTCACGACCTTCGGGTCGACGTTCGAGATGCCCGCCACCGGCGGCGCGGCGCGGATCATCCCGGCGATCGGCTTCCTCAACTGGGTCGATCTGGACCGCGGCGCCAACCGCTTCCTGATGCCCGACGACGGCAGCGGCCCGAGCAACGTGTTCTCGCTGACCCGCGACTACAGCACGGCGGCGCTCCACGCGAGCCTGTTCGCAGGCACCGCCGGGACCCTGTCGTGCATCGACAGCAACGACGACCCTGCAGCGGAGCTGGCCGCGATCCCCGCCTGCCCGGCGCGAGACGTCCCCGTGACCGTCGAGCTGGGCGTGTCGTGCCCACCCGGCCAGTTGGCGATCGTGCACATCGTCGCCCCGGTGTCGGTGCCCCTGCTGGTCGCGCCAGCGCCCGGCCACGGGCGCGTGTTCGTGCAGTTGCCCGGCGTCGTGGTGCCCACGGGCTTCCCGCCGGGATCGCTGGTGCTGCAGGCGGCCTGTTTCGACCCGGTCGGCAACTCTCTGGTCGTCGGCCGACCGGTGGGCTGGCCGGCGAACTGAAACCCGCGCCGAAAGTACAGGCGCCGCCGGCGGCGACGACGCCCAGCGGCGCTCTCGCGACTGTCCGCGAGTCCACCGCCGACCCCGCGGCCGACGACCTGCCCAAACAGCCCGTGACGCGGTCGTGCGCGTGCGACTCCTGCGCGCGCGCCGGCAACCGCCCCGGAGTCAGCGGACCCCGAGTCCGAGCGCGCCGGTGAACACGGCGCCGAGCGCGTTCTGGTTCGTGGACGACGCGAACTGCACGTAGGCCGCCTGCCGCGCCATGTTCATCGGCACGGACACCGGCATGAACGCACTCCCGGACGCGTCGACGGCGATCGGCATGACGAAGTCGGCGCTGGTGTAGAGAGTGCACCCGGCGGCTCCGTAGGGCCGCAGATCGAGTGGCAGCGCCAGGCCGCCGATCGACGTGTTGCTGCGGCCGACGAGCAGCATGGCCATGCCGTTCGGCTGCGCGCCGGCCAGGCGCAGGCGGAAGGTGTTGCCGAAGTCGGGCCGATCCGTGCTCGCACTCAGCGTACCGCCGCACGATGTGCCGATCGCGCCGAGGGCGATCGATCGGGGATTGAAGTTCACCCGCTCGAGCACGAGGCCGAGGGTGCTGCCCGACAAGGCTCCCACTGCGTTGACGCCGTAGGCGACACCGGCTTCGAGGTCGAGGCTGACGGGACCGAGGACGCGGTTGGTCGTGCCGGCGGCAAACACGCTGACGTCGTAGGTGCCACCCGGGAGTTCGGCCGACGTCTCGTTGGGATTGCGCAGCCCGGTGAGGGTGGCGATGCGGCGGCCGCCCTGCTCGACGGCCACGTCCACGGCCGGAGCGTCTGCCAGGTGACGCACGGTCACCCGGGCGTTGCCGGCGGCCGGGGCCGTCGCCGAGCTCGCGAACAACGCGAGCGCGATCCCGCCGCCCTCGCGCAAGTGAGCGATCGCGACGTAGCGCGCCGCGGGAGCGAGGGTGGGCCGGGCAGACAGCACGGTCTGGCTCTGCACGCGCACATCGATGCCGTAGGTCTGCGGTGCCAGAGCGAACGGACCACGCCGGTCGGAGAAGTCGAACGAGAACAGCGACGCGTTGTCGACGAACACCTCGGCCGGCGCGGGCAGGCCGGGAATGCCGTGGATCACCTCGAGCGCTGCCTTCGGCGGGTTGAGGTCGATGTGCTGCGTGAACAACTCGAGGCTACTGCCGGCCAGGGAACCGACGGCGTAAACGATCGTGACCACTCCCGACGGCAGATCGACGCTGGCCGGGCCGAGCACCGGCGTCATGCCGCCGGCCGGGAAGATCGCGGCCGTGTATGCGCCGCCAGGGACGTCGCCTTGCTGTCCGGCTCCGTTCGACAGGTTGGTGAGACGAGCCGTGAGGCTGCCGTTCCGGCGCAGCTCCACGTCGACGACGGGCGCCGCCGCGGTGTGACGCACGACGACGCGGGCATTGCCGGCCACGATCGACGAGATGTCGTTCGCGAAGAGCGTCAAGGCATTGCCGCCGGACGCGTCGAGGTGAGCGATCGCGGTGTAGTTGCGTCCGGCCTGCAGATCGAGGTTGGCCGTCAGCACCGGCATGCCCTGCAGCCTGACCTCGACCGCGTAGCGCGCCGGCGGCAGGGACAACGGGCCCTGGCTGGTGCCGAAGTCGAAGGCGAACAGACGGTTGTTGTTGGCGAAGACCTCGACCGCGGAGGGTAGGCCCGGAATGCCGTGGATGACGGAGAGCTTGACGTCTTGCCCGGCGGCGCCGGTGGCCAGAGCCGAGGCAAGGAGTAGAGAAGTGAACGTCTTCATGGCGTGCGTGTGATGTGTGAGAGCGTCGCTGGCGAAGGCGACGCGCGGCGTTCGCGCCGTCAGCAAGGTGGGATGCAGCACTCGCTGCTTTTGCCGCGGATTCGCGAGGCGTGAGCGGAATGGCACAAGGCGCGCACAACTCGACGTGCGCATCCGCACGCGGTGCAACCGCCCTTGTGGCGACGGTCGAACTCACCGCCGTCCATGTCGGACTCGCACGGTCACCGGGTTGCACGGGAGCGCGTGACCGACGGTGCCTTCTCCCGACAGCGCAGCGCCGGGCCGCTTCCGTCTTGCGCCCGGACGTCCACTTCCGCTCGTGTGGCCGGAAGGACGTTCGCGCGCGCGCGGCAGCCCGAGGCCGCGTTCCACTCGGCTCTACGGCTCGAGCGTCGCGTCGACTCGCTGGCTCGGGGCGAGCCTCGGGGCCTTCATTCGTCGCCGATCGCGTAGTCGAAGACGTAACCGTGGACGCCGGCTTCGATCACGATCTTCATCTGGCCGTGAAGGCCCGAGAGCTCCTCGGTGCCCGAGCCGGGAACGACCTCGATGCGCAAGACCTCGGCCCTCTCCGACATCAGCCCGAAGTGCTGCAGGACGAAGCGACCCCGACGACCGTCGAGCGTGCCCTCGACGACCTCCATCGCGACGTAACCCGCGCCCCCCTCGGAGCCGCGATACGCGAGCATCACGCCCTCGCTGCGCGCGTCGAGCACACCCTTGAAGACCTTGTTCGAGATCTTCATGCGCGCAACGCCGTCGGGGATGTCGCCGTCGGAGACAGGGGTGACTTCGACGTCGAAGGAGCCGGAGATCGTCTTCATGGACGGACCGTAGCGACGGGCACCTCGATGTGATCGAACTTCTGCGACAGGTGTCCGATCTACGGCCGCGAACTCGTGGACCCGGCGCGCGACGCGATCCCGATCAGCCAGCCGGTCACTTGATCAGCGTCATGAGGTCCTTCACGGGAGGACTCGTGAACTCGAAGTGCACGTCGTGACCCTCGACTCGGACGCGCAGGGTATCGATCGTCTGCTCGAGGAGCGGCACCACGAGCGCCGGCGAACGGTCGCGGAGAAGGTCCATGAGCTGCCGGGGATCGCGCTCGATGCGTGTCAGTGCCTCTGCGTCCTCGGCATCCTTCTTCAGGAGGGTGAACGTTCCACGAACGGCGAGACGGTCGGGAGACGACGACGCCAGACGAGCGGTGACTGTCACGCCCTTGGCGTGACCTTGGCTCAGCTTCGACAGCGCCATCGAGTAGAAGAACAACCGCTGTTCGGACTCGGCGGCCTCCGCAACGGGGGCGACCCCGGGCGCGGGTTTCGCCGCGCGATCGGTGTCGCGCACGTCGGTGTCAGCGATCACGAGGAGGTGGTCCTTGGCTTGGATCACCGGCACACTCTCCTTGTTGAACACGAGGTCACGCACCCGCTGCGGGTTCTTCGTGTCGATCGCCAGCATGCCACGCGCGTGTCCGTTGTCGAGTTCGATCAGGACCATGAGGGCGCGGTCGCAGTCGGGCATGGCGCTGTTCATGGCCTTCGCAAGGTCATCCGTTGCCGGGATTCGATCGAGCCCTAGACGTCGAGCCAGCTCGAAGTCGACCTCGGCGAGCAGCTCGTACTCGTCGGGGACGTACTGCATCGCCAGCCCCCATCGCGACGCCAGCACGTCGTGCGCGGTCCTGGCACTGTCCGGTTTGCGCGGCTCGACGACACCGGGAACACGCAGTTCAGACACCGCAGTCCCGTCCAGCCGCGCCAGATAACGCCTGGCACGCTCGTTGTACTTCAGCGCCTCCTTGTAGCTGGCCCTCGCCTTGTCGAGGTCGCCGTCGGCCTCGTGCTGGTTGCCGGCCATCAGGTGGCGCGAATAGAGCCGTGTCCTGATGTCCTCGATCTGCTCGTCGAAGCGCTGGCCGTAGTCGGCGTTGGCCTGGCTGCGCACCGCCAGGTAGCTGTCCAGAGCCTGCTCCAGATCGCCGGCGGCGTAGGCTCGGTTGCCGGCCTCGAATCCCTGGCGCACGGCGAGGGGCACGCGCTCGCGTTCGAGTTCGGTCATCAGCCGCGACAGCTCCTCCTGGTTCGCGACCTGAGGGTTGCCCTGCGCGGCCTTCCACCAGGCGACGACCTCGTCGGCGGCATCGAAGTCACCGTTTCGGCGCCCGGTGGCGAGCGCTCGCTCCAGACGTGCGCGCGCCCACCGAGCATCGACGTATCGACGCCACGCCGTCATCGCCGAGCCTCCGGCTTCGATGTTCTGCAGATTGGTCCGCGCCAAGTCCCACCTCTCGTAGGCGATGTTCTGTCGCGCGGCCTGCCACTCGCTGGCATCGAAGCCGCGCACGTCAGGCTGCTCATCGGGGGCGGCCGAGTCGCTGACGCCGAGGCCCAGGTCGTCCCCGAGCTGGTCGAGGGCAGCCTTCGACAGCGCCACTGGCGCCTCCACGAGCGGGATACCCGCGTGCTGCCCGGATCGATCGCGAAGCCACGCGCTCGGCTGAGCGTCGATGCTTGCCACCTCGAGCCGACGGCTACCGCGCATGAGTTGCAGGTCGATGCGGGCGCCGGTGGCGGGAACCCGCAGCTCGACCTCGCCCTTGCCGTCGGTGACGCCCGACAGCACGTGGTAGCGGTCGCGAGCGCCGGCAACTTGGGCACGCACCTCCACTACCCGTGGCGGAGTCACCCGCACGCGCAGCACGGTGACGTGCGGTAGCAGCGGCACCGTCACCTCGCCGTCGGCACGCTCGTCGCCGAGGGGCAACGACTCGGAACGCGTGAGATATCCCTCGGCGTGCACCTCGAGCTGGTGGTTGCCCGGGGCCGCAGCCAGCGCCAGACCGCCTTCGCTCGTCTCGTGCTTGGTGTCATCGAGGCGCACCGCGGCGCGCTCGACGCGGCCACCGGTCAGCGCGTCCACCAGGCGCACCCTGAACGCGATGCGCCGCGGCACCACCACCGCCGGCGAGGTCTTGGCCAACACCGAGTCGGACGGCGGCACCAACTCCGGCACCTGGGAGCCCGCGGTACGCCGCTCGGTCAACTCCTTTGCCTGGCGAAACACGTCACCCAGGTCGGCCGTGCCGCTCTGCTTGGCGCGCATGTCGAGTGCCTCGGCGAACGCCTGGCTGAACACGAACGGCGCCCCCGGCGACGGCGCGAGCGCGAACTTGCCGCTGGTGGCGCTGAACACCTGCCACGCCTTGGCGCGCACCGCGACGGCGTCCTTGGGCGGAGCCGCCACGTTCGGCCGGCACGCGTCCACGACCAGCGCCGTCGCCAGCTCCACCCCCCGCGTGCGCGCAGCCGCGTAGGCCGCGTCCAGCCAAGCCACGAGCTGCCGCTGAGTCACCACCGGCGCAAAGCCGTTCGCCACCTGCTGCGTGAAGTGGCCGAACAGCTGCTGCTCGCCACCCTGCGTGAACCCGTGCCCCACCCACAACACGAGCAGGGTGCCCTGCTGGATCGTCTTGCCGTCGCCGATGCTGGAGGCCGCCCGTTCGATCGCCGCCTGCACCGCGGCCTCGTGCACCTGGTCGCGCGACAGCTCGACGATCGAGGCTCGGGAGAAGCCGGCGTGCTGCACCAGCGCCTGGCGCAGCGCCTCGCCGCTCGGTTTGGCGCTCGGCACGTCGAACGCCGCATTCCCGTAGCGGTCGGCGGTGACGATCACCGCGGCCCGCGCGCGGGCACCGCCGGTCGGGCCGGCTTCGCCCCAGCGGAGCGCACGCTCGGGCAGAAAGCCGACTTCGCGCTGGGTGGCGAGCGGCGCAGCGAGGAGGGTCAGCAGGGTGAGCGGGACGATGCCGCAGCGGGTGCTCATGGGCCGGTCTCGGAAGGTCCTTCTGGGCGCGCCGAACATAGCGCGGCCGGCTCAGCCCGCGGTGAATTCCGACTCGCCGGCAGCGCCCTCGCCGTCTCCAGTTGGCACTCGCGCGCCTGCGTACGACGCACGCGCAGCCGGCCCCGGCCGTCACTGTAGATCGGCCACGAAGCTCGCGAACGTGGGGTGCGCTGCGCTGGTGCCGAAGGCGGTGCCGAACAGCACCGTGCAGCTGCTGTGCGTGTGCACGGCCACGGCCACCGTGCCGTTGCGGAACACCGGGCCGCCGGAGTCGCCGCCGCTGGAGTCGATGCGGTAGCGCACCTCGTCGCCGACGACCCGATCGATGTCGCCGATGGCAGCCTCGAGCGCGAAGTTCCGCACGCCATCGGCGGACCCGCAGCCAGCGCGCGTGCACGAGACGTTCTTCTGCGGGGCGGCGAGCGTGAACCGCGTGCCCTGGCGCGCGTAGGGGAAGATCCGGAACTTCGGGCCGACGCGGAAGACCCCGAAGTCGTTGCCGACGCCACCGTTCACGAAGCGCGCGGTCCCCGGACTGTAGGTGTACTGGTGCTCCGCCGGAGGATGGACCAGGCTGCCGTCGGCGTTGGACAGCGGCACGTTGAACTCCGCCACCATGCCGGTGAGGTCGGGCATGTCGAGGCAGTGCCCAGCAGTCGCGATGCCGTTGGAAGTGTTGACGAGCCAGCCCGTGCACACGCCGATGGTGCTGCCGAGCTCGATGACCATGCGGCAGACCGCGTTGTGCTGGGCGGGAAGACGATCGTCGCTCAAGCCACAGATCGACGTTGGCGTCCAACTACCGCCACCGACGGCCAAACGACACACGTGCACCGAAGATGCGGTGGCGCCCGGGCCGGCGATGAGCTGCAGTCTCACGGCGGGACCGTTGAAGTACGCCGACGAGGCGCACCCACCGACGAAGTCCTTCGGGCACAGCCTCTCCGTCGCGCCGTCGAGCAACGAGGCGATCTCGAGCACCGAGCCCTTGCTGAGCTCCGAGCGATCGAAGTGCAGGCGCACCGACGAGCCGTGACCGAAGACGATGGTCTCGGCCGCTGCCACGGACACGCCGAGCGGGCTGCGCGACGCCGACAAGGTCTGGTCGTGTGCCTGCACGTAGCCGACCACGGCGAGCGGCGCATGCGCGCGCGGCTGTGACGGCGCGGACTGCGCGGCGAGCGACGCCACCGGCACCAGAGTGGAGATCGCGAAGAGGAAGACGTGGAGCGTTCGCATGTTCGGTTCGAAGTTGGGCGAGAGCGTGTCCGGGCTGTCGTCTCGGACGCGAAACGGAGGCCGCGACCGACAAGAAGGGTGGGCGATTGCGGTGCGACCCTCGGCCACGGTCGGAGTAGCCCCTGGCCGAGTCCGTCCGTTGCCGCCTCGAGACCGCGGCCACTCCCGAGCGGGAAGCCGTGCGGGCGCGCTACTGAGCTGCAAGTGCTGCGAATCCTCGCGGCACGCGCGAATCTGCAGGGCGTGTAGTCCGCCATGGTGCCGGATTCGCCCTGCCTGAGCAGCTCTGGAGCCGCCGGCCACAAAGCGTCCTGCGGCCCCCGCTGGTCGGCGCGCGGCGCCGACTCGCACCCTTGGTGCGGCCGCAGGCTGCGATGTGCTCTCGGTTCAGTCTCGGCGCGCCACGAGGTATGCGATCCACTGCGGGGCCGCCTCACCCGCACGTGCTAGGCGAAAGCGACCGTTGCCGAGGCCGCGCGGCGTCGTGCCCTGCCACAGGAAGCCATGGCTGGCGAAGCCGGCGGCGTGGACGAGCCGGCTGAGCTCCGGCGGTGTCCACAGGCGCCAGTCGTACACGAACGCGTCGCGCAGGGCGGTGCCGTCGGCGAACTCGAAGTGGATGCGGCAGTCGATGTGGTAAGTGAGCGGGTCGAAGTGCGCCTGGTCCCAGACGTACACGAAGCGACCCATCCGCTGGCGGTCCTCGAACTCGACCTGGGTCATCGCGCCGCCCCACACGTCCAGCATGAGGATGCCACCTGGATGAAGGGCGTCCTTGCACCGACGGAGGTAGGCCGCGAGGGCGGAGTCCGTCTTGAGGACGCAGTAGCTGAAATTGAAGGCGCAGATGGCATCGGCACGCGGTTGGCGCGGTGCGCGCACGTCGGCGCAGCGCAGGTGGAGCCGCGCGCGCGCTGCCGCGGACAGGGTGCGGTCGGCGCGGGCGTCGGCCCACGCGAGCGTCGTGGGGTCGTGGTCGACGGCGAACGCGACGTTGTCGCGGTGCCGCTGCACCCAGGTGCGCGCGATCGCGGCGCTGCCGCAGAAGTCCTCGCGCAGGATGCGAGCCGAGCGACGGGCGCTGGCACGGAAGTGACGCGTCAGGAGGGTGACGGCGCGCGCCGGGTCCTGCACCGCGCGCTCGTACAGGGCGAACTTGTCGGCACGCAACGCCGCGGAGCCGGATCGGGGTGGCACGTTGGCCCCGGAGCGTAGGGCATCGCGTTCTCGGGGCCGACCTCCTGCGCTGCAAGGGCCGCGATTGCTCGCGTGGAACGCGAACTCTGCCGTGACGCTCCCTTGGTGTGGACGGTCCCGCGGCAACAACCGAGCGACCCTGGAAGCCCCGAACAACATCATCGCCGGCGGCCCCTCGTGGCGAGCGAAGCGAGCGCAACCCGTGGGTTGCCCGACCGACGGCTGCGATGCACCGCGGCGACTCCTCGGCGCCCTACGGCCGACGCAACCAGCGCACCCGCCGCCTCCTCGCCTTCGTCCCCGACACCGCCTCACGGCCGGAACGAACCTCTGCCACGGCCTCGCCTCGATCTCGCGGTTGGGCTGCCGAGTCGGAAGGGCCGCCGTCAGGGGCGGCCCCCCCCAACTCACCGCGGTCGCCAGGCCGAACGACCGGGATCTGGGGCCCAGTCGACGCGAGGCTTGAAAGGCGCCGGCTCGCGGCTACGGTTTCCGCCCCGGATTCTCGCGGTCCCAGCCGCGCCGAGGTCATCGCCATGGCCAAGCCCAAGAAGAAGAAAGAGATCGTGTTCCTGGTCTGCGAGGAGACCGGCGAGCGCAATTACACCATCCGCAAGAAGCCTGGCACGCCCAAGCTGACGCTGATGAAGTACTGCGCGAAGCTGCGCAAGCACACCAAGCACACCGAGAAGAAGAAGTGACCCCGGGGCGGGGGCGAGCCGAGGCCGGCCCGCTGTCCCCTGCTGGTGTCCCCTGCTGGTGTCCCCTGCTGGCTGCCCGGCTGGGCTGCCATACCGCCCTGCCATACAGGCGGCCCCCCCCAACCGCCTGCTCATTACCGCGGCGGTCTTGGTGGCCCGTCCCGCAGCAGGCCTTCGAGTTCCGCGCGCACCGTGGGCGGAAGATCGCCGCGCGCAGCCAGCCGCCGTCCGAGGCGCTCGGTCGCTTCGCGCTCGCCAGCTCGCGCGAGGTTGCCGAGGGCTCCGACCAGGATGCCCAAGCGTGGACCTCCTCCGCACAGCGTCGGGTCGTCCACGGCGGCCGCCAACGCCCGCGTTCCGAACGAGGCGGCCGCGTTGGCAGTCAGCGCCATCAACGCGCGTGTGCGCACCTCGACGTCGGGGTCGTTGCGGAACGCGTGCGCCACGAGAGTGAGATTCGCGGTGGACGGCTGGAACCCCAAGCCCGAGACCAGGTCGGCTCGCCAAGGCCCGTCGGCGCCGGCGGCGGCCAAAGACTCGTAGGCTGAGCGGACCGCACCGTCGTCGCGCCGCGCCAGCTCGAGCGCCGGCAGGATCATCTCCGAAGGCACGAGCGAGCGCAGGCGGCGCGCCACGCGCAGAGCCTCCTCGGCCGGCAGCTTGGTGGCAGCCGCCTGCGCCAGGTCGCGAGCGCGCTCGCCGTCCCGGCGTTCCTCCACGTCACGCAACACGAACTCCACGAGCTCCGGCTCGGTCGAGGTGACGAGCCGCTCGAGGGCCGCAGCCCGCAGCGCATCGTTGGTGTCGTCCTTGAGCATGAGCGCCAAGGTCTCGATCTGATCGCGTGCGCGGGAGCCGCTCGCCTCGAGGTTGCGCCAGAGGGTGAGTAGCAGCCGCCGGACATGATCCGCGAGCCACGGGTAGGTGGGTACGGTCTGCGCCAGACGGAGCACCGCCTCCTCCTGTCCGGCGCCCAGGTAGGGAGTGTCGGCGAGCAACCACGCCACCACCTCCGCGGTCGCGCGATGGGGCACCATGATCTCCAGGAGCGCGCCCAGGAAACCGTCGAGCGCCTGCGTGTCACCGGATCGCGCACGCGTCGACAGCTTCTGCAGCCCGAGGTGCAGCAAGCGGCCGTGCACGGTACGCGCGGCCTTGCTGCGCGGCTCGTCGGTGTCGCCCACCTCGCTGAGCGCGAAGAGGGCACGGTCTTCGTAGTCGACTACGGTGGAAAGAACCTCTCCGACGGTGCTGCGCACCTCGGCGTCGGTTGCCGCGGCCGCGTCGTTCGCCCCGCGTTCGAACTCGATCGTGCCGCGCAGGGTCAGCTCGATGAGCTCGGCCACCAGTGCGTCGAAACCGCGCGACACGGGCGAGTCGTGTGGCTCCGCCAGTGCACGACGCTCGACCACCGATGCGGTCACCGGAAACGGCGCCACGGCACCAGACTCGGCGGCCGGCGCCGGCACGCTGGCCGGCACCGACCCGGAGAACCGATGCAGCAGCAAACACGCCGCTGCCGCCGCCACGAGCGTGGCGGCCAAACAGACAGGACTTCGCATGGCCTCAGTCCCGACAACGGTGTTGGACGTAGCTGGGCACGCGGTACGCCTCGGTGAAGGACACCTCTTCGCAGGTGCTGCCGATCGGGAGGAACAAGAAGTGCGTCGTCCTGCACTGGTAGCGCCCGACGTACACCGGCACGCGGCCAGAGGGCTCGGTGTAGGTGTTCGAGCCCGGCGACGGCTTGGTCAGGTAGTGCTCCGGCGTGTACGTCAGCAGGAGGGTGCAGACGTTGGCCGGCGACGTGTAGCGCACGCTGCCGAAGTTCCACTCCACGCCGCTGCCGCAGCGCACCGAGTTGCCAGCCAGGATCGCCCCGGGGATCCGCTCCACCACCTGGTGCGGGCAAGCTCCCTCGTCGATCTTCACCTGCGCAGACAGAACTCGGCCGTGGCCGACGATGGCGCACAGCGCCAGACACACGAATAGGTCTCTCATGGTTCACCTCGTTGTGGGCGGGCCCCAAGACCCGCGCATCCAGAGGTGGCTTCACGCGCGCGGATGTAACACGACGACCGCGCGAAACGATCGGCACGCTCCTACTCGCCGGCGATGCCTTCCTCTTCCATCCAGCGGTAGGCCGCCTGCACCGCCTCGAGCACCGGGCGTGCCCGGTAGCCGAGTTCGCCTTCGGCCTTGGCACTGCCGTACCAGAAATACGCCGATGCCATGCGCAGGATCTGCGCTGTCAACGGCGGCCGCAGGTCGACGACCCGTTCGAGCACGCCGGCGCCCGCCGCCAGCAACTTGGTGACGGGGCGTGGCAGCGACCAGCGTGGCGGGCGGCGGCCCGCGGCGGCGAACACCGTGCGCATCAGCTCGCGCCCGGTCAGGTTCTCACCACCGAGGATGTAGCGCTCTCCACGCCGTCCGCGCGTCAGCGCGGCGACGCAGCCCGCGGCGACGTCACGCACGTCGGCGAAGTTGGCGCCACCCGAGGGCGCGAACGGCACGCGCCCACGCTGGGCCGCGTCGAGAAGCGAGTTGCGTGCCTTGCGGCGATCGCCGGGACCGAACATCGACGAAGGATTCACGATGACCGCGTCGAGACCGCGCTCGACCTCGTCGAGCACGGCCTGCTCGGCAGCGTGCTTGCTGTCGCAATAGGGCACGCGCAGGCGCGCCACGTTGTACGGCGCGGTCTCGTCGAGGATCTCGCCGCGCTCGCTGTAGCCGATCGCGACCACCGACGAGACGTGCAGGAAGCGGCGGACCCCCGCCGCACGCGCCAGGGCGGCCAGCCGCCGTGTGCCCGCCTCGTTGACGGCAAAGGACTCGGCCGCGTCCTTGCGAGCGAAGGACACCAGTGCCGCCAGGTGCACGACGACGTCGACCCCGTCGAGCGCCCGACGCAGCGAGGCCTCGTCGCCGAGGCAGCCCGCGACCACCTCGCCGTGCGTCGTCGACCAGGCCGGATCGCGCGCCAGGCACCGCACCGCGTGGCCCGCCTCGACGAGGCGCGGCAGCAGGTGGCAGCCGACGAAGCCGGAAGCGCCGGTGACGAGGGTGATTGCAGGCATGGACAAGTCGCGCGCGGACGCCGGTCGAAGGTACCACGAGGGTCGCGTCGGCACCCGACGTCCTGGACGAAGCTCGGCCGACGACGAACCCAGGACGGCAGTGATGGCGGCAACCACCGACGAAGACGACGGGCTCCACGACGGGCTGCCCCAAGAGGCGCCGGTCGGCGCCGTCGCCTTCTCGACCAAGATCGTGCTCCGCCTCGCCGCTGCGGCGCTGGTCCTCGGCGGCATCGCCGCCTCGGTCATGCTGGTGTACTTCGGCCGGGTCGACGAGCGGACGAAGGCGCAAGTGCGCCGGCGCTACGACCAGGGTCAGGTGGCCGCGGCGTTCAAGGCCGTGTTGCACCAGGTCGACTCGCACCTGCTGCGCATCCTGCGCCGGGAACCCGATGCCACCGGGAACGACAGCGAGGCGGGCTTCGAGCGCCAGCTCACCGACACTCTGCGCACCTTGGCGCGCCTGTCCGAAGACAGCCCCGACAACGCCGTGCTGGCAGCACTCGCGTTTCGCTGCGACCTCGGCTACTCGCTGATGCAGGAGTGCCGGGGCTGGCGCCACGACTTCGACGCCTGCGAGCGCTACCGGCAGGCCGCCACCGACATCGCGGTGGCCAGCGTCGAGAACCTCGCGCGGGCCGTCCATCACGCGCGGCGGCTGCCGCCCACGCGCGCGCTGAAGGAACTCGAGGTCGCGCGCGAGCCGGCCCTGGTCGATCTCGTCCAGCTTCCTGACTTGCTCTCGCGCGCTCTCGAGTTCGAGAGCGGCCCTCGCTTCGACACCTTCGTCGAGCGCCAGCTGCAGCCGCTGCTGATGCGCGCTACCGACGTCGCCACGCGCGACCCGCGTCTGCCGCGTTTGCGCTCCGCACTCGCCGACTGCACGCGCATCCTCGTCGGTGAGGCCCGTCGGGGCCCGACGCACCTGCCCGAGGACGACGCCGACTTCGACCTGGCACGCGACGCCGGGTTCGTGCCGCTCCAGCGGCGCTTCCACTCGCTGCGCACGCGTTGCGACGAGCTGCAAGACGCAGTCGTCGGTTGGCGGCTCGGCATGCTGGACGACCTGCAAGTCTTCGAGAACTCGGCCAACCGGGTGGCGCTCGCCGCCGGACACGCCTTGCATCAGGACCTGCGCGCCACGCTCCTGTCGGTGATGGCTCTCAGCAGCGCGGGTGCCGGCGTGTTCATGTTCCTGGCCTGGTGGGTCGGACGTTCCGCAGCGCGTCACATCGGCCGCTGGGAGATGGCGCGCGCCGTGGCGCAGAACGCGACGCTGGCCAAGAGCCGCTTCCTCGCCAACATGAGCCACGAGATCCGCACGCCGATGAATGGCATCCTCGGCATGGTGGATCTGCTCGCCGAGACCGAGCTCGACGGCGAACAGGCGCAGTACACCCGGACCATCCAGCAGTCGGCGCACGCTCTGCTGACGGTCATCAACGACATCCTCGACTACTCCAAGATCGAGGCCGGCAAGCTGGTGCTCGATTGCCGCGAGTTCGACATCCGTACCACGGTCAGCGACTGCCTCGACCTGCTCATGCCGTCGGCGCACAACCGCAGCATCGAGCTCATTCCACACTTCGACCACGCTGTCCCGGCCCGTCTGGTCGGTGACGCAGGCCGACTGCGGCAGGTGCTCCTCAACCTCATCGGCAACGCCGTGAAGTTCACCATGGAGGGTGAGGTGTTCGTCATGGTCGAACACGTTCGGGTGAGCGCCGATCGCCACACCTTGCGGGTCTCGGTGATGGACACGGGCATCGGCATCTCGCCGGAGGTTCAGCAGCGGTTGTTCGAGCCCTTCGCGCAGGCAGACGCCACCACGACGCGTCGGTTCGGCGGCACCGGCCTCGGTCTGGCCATCAGCCGCCGCCTGGTGGCGTTGATGGGCGGCGAGCTCCGCCTCCACAGCCGCCTCGGAGCCGGCTCCACCTTCTGGTTCGAGATCGAGCTGCCGTCCACGCCCGCGCCGGCGCCGGTCGCTCGCGACTACTCCGCGTTCGGCGCGCTCATCGTCGACGGCAACGAGACCAACCGGCAGGTCCTGGCGCTGATGCTGGCGCCGACCCGCATCGGTATCGACCTGGCCAACGACCACGGCCAGGCCGTCGCAGCGCTGCGGCAGGCCGCCGACAACGGCAGACCCTTCTCGGTCGTCATCATCGACCTGGCGATCGACGGCCAAGAAGACGGCCTCGAGGCGGCGCGCCGGCTGCGCGCGAGCAAGGGGTTCCCGCCGCCGCGGCTGGTGGCGATCTCGGGCGCCGGACGCCGTCCGACGCCGGACGAAATGCGTCAGGTGGGCGTGGACGCCTGGATCGCCAAACCCATCCGCGAGGCGCGCCTCCTGCAAGCGGTCGAAGCGGCGTTGCTGCCCGCGGCGCCCGACCGCCGCCAGCGAACCGGGGGTCCAGACGACCCGGCGCGCGCCGCCGCACGCGGCGCGACCGGCCTCGGCCTCCGCCTGCTGGTGGCGGAGGACAACGCCATCAACCGGCACGTGATCGGCGCCACGCTGCAGAAGCTCGGCTGCGAAGCACTGTTCGCCGCCAACGGGCGCGAGGCGGTGGACCTGTTCCGCCGCGAGCGCTTCGACGCGATCCTCATGGACTGCCAGATGCCGGAGATGGACGGCTGCGAGGCCACACGCGCCATCCGTGGTCTCGAAACCGACAGCCGCACGCCGATCCTGGCACTCACGGCCAACGTCCTGCCAGCAGATCGCGACGCCTGTCTGGCGGCCGGGATGGACGACTTCCTGAGCAAGCCGGTGCAGAAGCAAGTCATGGCCGCAACGCTGGCGAAGTGGGCGGCGAAGGCCCCCGCCGAGTCCGCCCCCACGCCGAACGCCGCGGGACTGACAACACCGAGCGCAGCGGAACTGACCGCGCCGAAGTGAGGGCAGCACCGCGCCACCCTCGTTGCCAGCGACTCCTACTTGCGTTTCTCGGCCGCGGCCTTCTCGTAGATGCGCAGGCGCTGGCGCAGATCGCCCATGTAGAGCCGCGCGTCGCAGCGTTCGACGGCCTGACGCTGCAGTCGAACCGCCTCGTCGATGAAGCCGTTGACGTACTTGGCTCGGGCCAGCGTGTCCACGTAGGCCCAGTTCGACCCGTTCGGCAACGCGTGCACGATCTCCGACGCCCGCAGGGCCAGCGCTTCGAAGCGGCCGCGGTACGAGGGGCTGTCGAGCAAGCTCCACGCGAACTCGTTGAGCAGCGCGTCGTCGTGCGCGGCGCTGCGCAGCAGGCGTTGGCCGACCTCCCGAGCCGCGGCGTCGTCCTTCTCGACGAGCGCCAGGATGTCGAACTCGGCGCGCTCGAGGCTGTGGTTGTCGGGTTCCAGCACGCTGGCGCGGTGCAGCGCCGCCAACGCCTGCTCGACGAAGCGCTTGCCGTAGCGCGCGTTGGTCAGGTCGCCGGCCAGGCTGGCGAGCAGAGTCGCATCGTCCCGGGCCAACTCGACCGCGTGCCAGGCGGCCTTCTCGGCGTCCTCGTCGCGCTTCGTGGCCGCCAGGGCCGAGAAGTAGGCGATGGCGAGTCGTGGATCGTCTTCGCGCGCCCGAAACGCCTCGGCGATCGTGCGCAGGCCCAACTCGTGGCAAGCGGTGGCGTCCGACGCGGCGAACAAGCCCTCGTTGGCAAAGCGTGCCAGCTCGCTCGGCGTCTTCGCCAGTTCGGTGAGCGCTCTGCGGGTGCACTCCTCGGCGGCATCGAGGCCCGCGACGTCGCTGGCCAGGACCCGGAACCGGCTGATCCAAGGCGTCGCCCGATTCGGATCCACTCCGATCCACCGTTCGGTGACGTCGAGAATGGCGCTGCGGTCGCCGCGCACGGTCGCCTTGGACAGCTCTCGCTGCAGTGCGGAGACCTTGCGCGCGACCTCGATGTCGAAGGCTCCAGCGGCGATGCGGGACACGACGTCGCTCAGACCGTCCGTCGGCGTGCCGATCCAGGCCACGCGCCGATCCCGGCCGACCACGAAGGTCACCGGCAGGCCACGCTGGCCCGCCGCGTCGAGCCAGTCCACGGCAGCGGTCGACTGGCCGTCCCAGGCGATCGCGTAGCCGATGCGCGGCTTCCACTGCGCCACGAAGGACTCGACGCGCTCGCGCCCGCTCTCGAAGCGCGCCGATGCGATCCCGACGACGCGCACGTCGCCGTCGTCGCTGCGCTGCAGCCTCGTGAGGGTCGGGATCGAGACTCGACAGACCGAGCACCAAGTCGCCCAGAACTCGACGACGAGCACCTTGCCCTTCTCCACCGTCACTGGCTCGCCTTGCAACCAGGTCAACCCACGTAGGGCAGGAGCCTCGACCCCGATCTCGAGGACACGAGGGCGACTCTGGGCGAGACCGGCCGCGGCCAGAGCCGCGGCAGCGGCGAAGCAGCGCAAGATAGTCGACGTCAAAGGCAGTGAGTTGCGATCGGGGGCAAGGCTATCCGTAGCCGCCGTAGCCTCCAGGGTTGTCGAGGGGTCGCGGCAAATCCGACGCATCAGACGGAACGTCTGATGCGTCGACGGACCCGCCGAGCCGGTGTGCGGACCAGAGGCCGGCGTGGATGCGCGATGCCGACTCCGATCGCTGGTCATGGCTCGAGCCAGACCTCGCAGGAACCGGCGAGGTCGGCGTCGCCCCGCCGCTGGATGCCCTGGCACAGGGTGCGGAGGCTCGGCGCCAGGCGCACTTGCGTCGCGCGGCCGTCGCGCTCCACCGCGAGCGGCCGATCGACGTCGCAAAGCCGGGCGTCCAGGGTGACACGCAGACGGCCGACGTTCTCGGTCGTCACGTCGAGACGCTGCCCGCGCAACGTCGCCGCGACGCGCGCACCCTTGCGGGGGGCGTCGGTACCGAGCCAGTAGTGGTCGCACACGACGGCGTCGGTCAGCTCCCACACCAGCTGAGCCGGGCAGGCGACGCGCCGGAGCACGACCAGTTCGGCCAACTTGTCGCGGTCGGGAAGGCCCGTGTGGCCGTGCCCAGCCACGATCTGGCCCGTCACCGGGTAGAGGCCCGCGTGGTCGCCGCGCGCCTGCTCGGCCAGCTGCTCGAAGGCACGACAGCGGTCGGCGCGGCCATAGGCCGTATCCTTCTCGCCGACCAGGAACGAGAAGGGCAGGTGGTGCAGACCCGCGATCGAGGTCTCGCCGTCGGTGGGTGCCGCGGCGCTGGCGTGCGCTGCGGCGAAGCGGTCGGGCAGCTTGGGCGCGATGGCGAAGACGCCATAGCCGCCGTGCGAATAGCCGATGATGCAAACGCGAGCCGGGTCGACCCCGCCACACACCACGAACTGTCGGATCAAGGCCTCGACCAGCGGATAGACGTAGTCGGTGTAGAAGCCGTTCCAGGCGTCGGTGGGCGCGCGCAGGGCGACGTACCGGTAACCCCCGACCTCGGGGTGGTCGTGGTAGTAGCGCTGCATGATCCGCCACTGCGCGTCGTTGACTCGCTTGGCCACCGCGCCTCCGCCGTGCAGGGCGATCACCAACGCGTAGCCGTCATCACCCGGTTCGCCGACGTCGCGCACCTCGTACGCACTCTCGTAGCCGCCGGCACGCACCCGGTGTGCGGCATGGTCGGCGCGCAGGTCGACGTGCGGAGCCGACCGGAACGCGGCGAAGGCCAAGCGCCGCAACCGGGCGTCGCCTTCCTTCGTTGCCAGTTCGGCGTCGAGGTTGCGGTCGAACCCGAACCGAGCCTGCTCGGCGGCGGTGGCGGCGAAGAAGCGGGTGAACTGAGCGGACAGTGCCACTTCGGCTGCCACTTCGGCTGCCACTTCGGCTGCCGCCGCGGCAGCTTGGGCCGGCTCGGCAACGGCCGCCGGCGCCGAGGCGTCCGCGATCGCCGTCGGCGGCGCGTAGTGGGCGGTCACGTCGAGGCCATGCAAGAGGACTCCCGGGGCCCAGCCGGCAGCGAAGCGCTGGCCGGTCGACGCGAAGGACACGGCCCAGATCGAGTGGGCCGGATCGGCGCCGTGGCAGCGAGCGGCATCGGCGACGAACCAGGCGTGGCCGAGCCCGGCCGGATCGGGCTCGGCGGCCCCGACGAAGCGCCAGGTCTCGCCGTCGTACACCTCGACCCACGTGTGGTTGCCGCGCTTGTGCGGCCAGCGCACCGACACGAGCCGAGCCGGCACGCCGACGGCGCGGCACGCATCTGCGAGCAGGATCGACAAGCCGGTGCAGGAGGCCTTGCCCTGCTCGATCGAGCTCTGCGGATCCTGGTCGGCGCGTGCCCGCTCCACCGAGTAGTGCACGCCGAGGGATTCGAAGATCGAGCTGTTGAGCCGCAGGGCCGCCTCGCCGGGCGTCTTGCAGTCGGCGACCACCGACGCGAAGCGCTGGGCGAAGTCGCCGCGCCACTCCGTTCGCCGCTCGGTTGCCTGGGCGTAGGGCAGCACGAAGTTCAGGTAGAGGTCGTCGGTGAGACAGGCGCGCCACGGCGCCCGCATCCGCGCTGCCTCGGCCAGCTCGATCTGCCGCAAGATGAACTCGGCCGACAGGGTCTTGGCGTCGTGGGCTGGCATGTGAGCCAGCAGGAACTCCAGACTGGCGCGGTGGGCGTCGGGCACGTCGCGCAGAGCCTGCTCGAGTTGCGGGCGGTTGGCCGCGGCGGCGTCGAGTGTCGCGCCGACCCCGGGCTCCGCGACCGGTGCGCTCGACGCCGTCGCTTGGGCCAGAGCGGTGGCCGACAGACAGAGGACGAGAACGAGGGGGAACGCGCGCATGACAGTCCGGCGGTGCAGGAGAAAGGAAGGGGTCGGACCTGTCCAGGCCTGAGCCCGCTCGCGGTCGCGAAGACGACCGCCAGCAAACGCCGAGCGAGGATGCCGGCGAAGGCGGTGTCACTGGCAGAGGCGACACCCGGTTCGCCATGCGCATCCTGCGCCGCGATGGGCACCACGAGGCACCGCCACCCTCTTCCCTCGGGCTCCAGATGTCCCGTGGATCTCGGTTGGAGTCACGCCCGAGGCCATCGGCACGACACGGACTCAGCCGCTGCAGGCTTGCTCTGCTACATCGAGCACGTAGCCGTAGGCCCGCACTTCGTACGGGACCACCGGGAGGAACGACAGCCCGGTGCAGCGGAAGCGCACGATCCACTGCATGCGCACCTGCGCCTCGCCGAGCCGATAGCCGGGGCGGGGCACCACCTCGCGGTGGGCCGGAGTGAAGAGCAGGAAGCCTGGGGCATTGGGCGCGAAGGCGCACTGCAGCGCCGAACCCGCCTCCCACCCCGCCGGCACTGGCGTGCTACCGCGCCCGTCGCACCCCTGCGGGTTCAGCACTGTGCAGACCACCGAAACCACGACTTGGCTGATCATTGCGAACCTCGATTTCGATCCGTGTTTCGATCGGCTTCCGATCGAGAGCTTGGGCGCGAGAGCCCTACCTGCGAGCGGGACCGCGAGCCCCGCACCACGCGGATGCCGTCCGCGACACCCACTCCCCCAGTGGCCTGCACACCGATGATGGTGACACGTGTCGCGTGCTTTTCACGCGGGCTCCACCCCGCCGCCCCCCCTACCGGTGAGGACCGACGAGCGACGCCACGCCGAGCACCTCCCCCCGTTCGATGCCGTTTCAGGCGGACTTCACGGCGCGCAGCTCGGCTGCCTTCACCTCCGGACAGGTGTCGGACAGGAAGCTGCCGCCGCCGACTTCCGGTCCAGCGAGGTACTTCAGGAGGCCGGGTTTGCGCAGCGGCGGGTGGAACTCGATGTGGAAGCCGAAGCCACGGTGATCGCCGCCGTCGGTCGGCGCCTGGTGCAGCGCCATCACGTAGGGAAACGGAATGCCCCACAAGCCGTCGAACCGCCGCAGGGTGCGCTGCAAGACGTCGGCCAGAGCCTGGCGCTCGCGGTCGTCGAGGTCGGCCAGGCTGGGAACGCTGCGCCGTGGCCCGACGAAGGTCTCGTAGGCGTAGCGAGCAAAGTAGGGCACGAATGCGACGGCATCGGCATTGCCGTCGAGCAGGCGGCGACCGTCTTCCACCTCGCTCGCCACGATGTCCTGCCAAAGCGAGCGACCACACGCGTCGTGGTGTGTGCGCGCGTGCGCGACTTCGTTCTCGATGGTCTTGAACACGAAGTTGGTGGCGTAGATCTGGCAATGCGGATGCGGGTTCGACACGCCCACCACCTCGCCGCGGTTCTCGAAGAACAAGACGTGCGCGACTTCCTGCCGCGCACCGAGCTCGCGATACTGCTCCTGCCAGCACGCGAGCAACGCGTCGACACCCTCGACGCCGAGCTGGCCGAGCGCCAGATCGTGGCGCGGTGTGTAGCACACCACGCGAGCCACGCCGTTCGCCGGACGGCTGCGGAAGATGCCCGGCGGCCTGGGGAGGTCCACCGGCGCCAGCGGACCGACGCACGGGTGGTCGTTGTCGAACACGAAGACGCCGGTGTAGGCCGGGTTCCGCGCGCCGCTGACCCGCGCGTTGCCGGGGCAGAACGTGCACGCCGGGTCGTAGACCGGCAGCGCGCGCTGCTCCGCGCCTGCCACGGTCTCGCCCAGCCAGGGGCGGTCGTTGCGGTGCGCGGCGACGATGACCCACTCGCGCCGCAGCGGATGCCAGCGTTGTTCCCACATGGTCGGGCGTGCAGACGGACTGTCGGGGGCGACCGGCGCCGAGACGAGACCAGCGCGCCAGCCCGGGTCTGCGGATGATGCGGCGTGGGCCCGGGTCGGCGCAAGCGAACGGCGCCGGCCGGAGGCGCGACCGCGGCGGCATGGTCGGCCTCCAGGACCGTCGCCGGGACGCGCAGCGTGCCCCTGCGTTAAGCTGGCGGCTCTTGGGTGAGCTCGAAGACGATCGGGACGGCCAGGGGCAGGCAACTCGTCCGCTGCGCTGGCTGGCAGCGGGTCTGACCGCGGCTGCCGTCTTCCAGCTCGCGCTGTGCGTGGTGAGCGCACTGCATCTACGGCACGACCTGCCCCGGTGGGACGACGTCAAGATCCTGTGGAAGGACCTCCTGCACGCGCGCGACGGCTTGGGCTGGAGCGACCTCTTCGGCCAGCAGAACGAGCATCGCATCCCGTTCCCGCGCCTCTTCTTCCGTGCCGACTGGGCATGGGCGGGCGCGACGGGACGCCTCATGCTCGCCGCACAGCTGTCGTTGCAGGTCCTGCACGTCGTGGTCCTGGCGCTGGTCTGCCGCCACCTGCGATGGCGCCACCGACCGGCGTTCGTGGCGATGACTGCCGCCGTGACCCTGCTCCTGTTCTCCTGCCATCAACTGGAGAACTTCGTCTGGCGAGTGCAGATCTCGAGCGTGCTGGTCTACATGGCGGCGAGCGCTTCGTTCTGGCTCGTGCTCGAGTGCTCCGCCCAGCGAAGCGCGGGCCGGCGCGTGCGCGCCCGGGTCGCCGGCGTCGCCGCGCTGGCTGCAGCCTTCGTCGCCAACTACTCGCGCGCCGATGGCAACCTGGTCTGGCCGCTCATGGTCTTGCTCGCTTGGCGTCTCAGCCTGCCGCGCTGGATCGTGGCGGTTATCGCCGCGGTCGGTGCGCTGTCGGTCGGCGCCTACTTCGTCGGCTACACGACTCCACCACTGCACACATCGCCCCTGTGGACCCTGGTGCACGACTTCCCGCGAGCGGTCGCGTTCGCGTGCGTGTTCCTCGGCGCGCAGGTCGCCGACCTCGGCGTCACCGCCGCCGGCGTGGTGGGCGCCGTCGGGGTCGTGATCGTGGCCGCGAGCGTCGCTGCCGTTGCGCTGGGACGCGTCCGCTCGCCGGGTGCCGCCGCTTGCGTCGCGGTCATGCTCTTCGCCTGCGGTTCCGCCGGCGTCACCGCGCTGGGCCGCAGCATGGATCCGCTGCAGGCCGCCCTGGCGCATCGCTACGCGACGCCTGCGTTGCTCATGTGGGCGGGCCTGGTGCCGATCGCCATCGAGCTGCTGGTGGCAGCGGGACGTCGCACGCTGTGGAGGACGACCGGGTGGGTCGTGGTCCTCGCCTTCCTGGGAGTCGGTCTGATCCAGCAAGGCCGCGCCGTCGAACGACACCAGCGGACCATGCACGGACTCGAACGGGCAACCATGGCCGTAGCGTCACGGGTCTGCGACCTCGCGGCGCTCTACACCTTCTGTCCGCCGCAGCCGCACCTGGCAGAGATCGTCGACAGCTGGCGATCCCATCGCGTCTCCGTCTTCCGAGCGCCCACCTTCGACCTCCTCGGCCGAGTCCTCGCCGAGCACACGACCCTCGGACGCGCCGACACGGCGAGCGTCGGGGCGCGAGGGGCCATCACCGCCGCGGTGGCCGTGGCGGGCCCGAGCGGCGGCGTCGAGGTGCGCGGCTGGATCGCGACGTCGCCCGACACCACCGCGGCGGCGCCGGTCGTCCTCACCGACCGCGGCGTCGTCGTCGGCTTCGCTTCGTGCCGGATCGAGCCGCCGCGCGCCGATGGCACGCTGGCCTGGGTCGGCTACGCGCGCACCGTCGACCGGGTGGCGCCGCTGCTCGAGGCCCACGTGTTCGTGGGGGCGGGCGAGCAGGTGCTGCCGCTGGAGGGAGCAGTGCAGGCGCCGTCGGTGTCGGATCCGCGCGACGATTCGCTCGCGCACGCCATGGCTGCTGCGCTGGTGGGACCACCTCTGCCGTCCTTCGAAGGAGAGTTCCTGGCGGCGCTCGGTCCGTGGGCTGCCGCGGTCGGCCAGCGCCTCGACGTGCCGGGTGCTTCCGACGTCGCTGGGGCCGTCGACGTGGTCGAAGCGCGGCCGGGACGCTCCGGCGCCGTGCGCCTGCAGGGCTGGGTCGACGCCGAGATCGCGGCAGTCCCACGCTCCCTCGTCTTGCTCGACGACCAGGATCGCCTGGTGGGCGGCGGCCGGCTCGCCGCGGCAGAACCACGGAACGCACCGCTCCGCCAGTCGTGGACCGGCTGGGCGGTGAGCGGCGACTCGGGGGTGCTGCCCTCGCCCTACTTCGTGGCCGCGGGCAGCGCGCCCTTGCGCCTGCAGGCCGGTGGCGCAGGCGACTCCGGCGCCCTGGTCTCGCTCGCCGACCTCGACAGGCGCGTCGAGACCCGCGTGACCGTCACCGGGGCATGGACCCGCGATGGGGAGCTCACATGGTTCCTGCCGCTTCCCGACGCGATGCCCATCGCCGACTCGTGGGCCGGCAGCGACCGCAACCTCGGTAGCTGCACACTGGGTCCGTTCCCACTACACGACCGCGCCCTCGGCATCCCCGTGCTGGTCGGCCCCGACGCCAAGGGACAGATCGTGCGTGCGTTCGACGCCGTCACCGGCGCGGAGCTGGAAACACTGGACACCGGCGCTTGCCGCGGGCGCTGGCGAGTCTGGCGCCTTCGCCCGACTGGCGAGCACACGGCTGTCTTGGTCGAAGCCGAAGATCGCGGCTCGGGGTGGGGCCAGTGGCAGGCACTCGGCCCGCCGCACTGGCTGCGTTGAGGCGGGCATCGGTGCGATCCGCGCTCGCTCCCGGTCGGCCGCGGCACGGTTCACCAAGGCACCTCGCCCTGCCGCAGGACCGGTGCGCCGTCGCCCGCTGCGACGCTGAGCACCAACCGATCGCCGGCGATCGAGCGCACGGCCTCGCCCGCGTCGTTCCTGCCGAGCACCGCCACCGTGCCGCCGCTGCCGCCGCCGGTGATCTTGGCGCCGTAGACGCCGATCGACGAGCCGGCCGCGCGCACCGCGTCGACCAGGACGTCGGTGGCGGCGCAGCCCAGGCCACACGCTGTGTAGCTGGCATGGGAGCGGAACATCAGCGAGCCCAAACGCGCACCGACCTCAGGACTCGGTGCCCGTGCCAGAGGAGGAGCCTGTGCCAGAAGGGCCGCAAAGGCGCGGACCCGCTCGTGCTCCTCGATCGGGTGCGCGGTCGGCTGCCGCACGGCGTACGTCCGCGCCGGGTCGACGCGCGCGACGGGGTCGTTGGTGCCACCGTAGCGGGCCAGGAACTCGGCGCCGCCAAGGGTCTCGGGTACGCGCGCACGCAGCGCGCGCCATTGCGACGGCGGCACGTTGGCGAGGTAGCTACCGAACTCCGGATGCTCGAACTCGACACCGGACGCGGACGCACGCACCTCGACCCCGAGCAGATCGGCGACGATCCGCCAGCCCATGAAGGCTCCGACCCGCACCGACGTGTAGTCCGACCCCGACACCGCGTGGCGCACACCGGAATCGATCCCCCACACCGCGAGACCGGGTGGCAGCGGCACGTAGCCCTCCACCTCCGCTGGTTGGCACAGCAGGCGCAGGAGCTGGCCGCGGTGGCCACTGGCGACGGCCATCTGGTCCATCACCCCGCAGGCAGCGCCGACGACGTGGTTCTCGACGCGCTGGCAGGCGAGCGCGAGCGCGCGACATGCGGCCGGATCCACGAACGGCGCGCCGCCGCCGTCACCCAGGCGCAGGCCGAGGGCTGCGCACAGAGCTGCCGCCGCCGCGACCTCCACCGAGGCCGACGAGCTGACGCCCTTGCCCTCCGGCACGCGCGACGACACCAACACGTCGACACCGGTGCGCAGGTCGGCGCCGTGTTCTCTGGCGAGCACCGCGAGGATGCCGGCGACGTAACCGAACCAGTCGGCACCCGCTCCGTGCAGCTCGGCGCGCAAGGGCCCGTAGCCCTGGGTGCGGCAGGCTTCGAACGCCGTCAGGTCGACCGCGTGCGCGCGCGGACTCGCGGCGGCAGCCGTGGGCTCGACCCCGACGTGCTCGCTGACCACGCGCACCAGGCGGTCGCCGCGCGGCGCCGCCAGCACGACGGTGTCGACGTCGAGCGGAAGCTGCAGGACCAGCGAGCCGCTGTAGTCGGCGATCCCGCCCATCAGGTCGAGGCGACCCGGCGCGCACGCCACGTGCACCGACGCCGCCCCCTCGAACAGGCCGAGCGCCCGCGCCCGCGGCCGCAAGGTCGCGACGCTCCGCGCGAGTTCGCTCAAGCCCGGCCCCCCGCGCGGGCCAGCCGACCGGCCGCGACCACCGTCACTCGCCTTCGAGCAGGCGCCACTCGTGGATCCCAGCCGACAGCTTCTCCCCGAGCTGCACCTCGAGGCGCAGAGCCGTCGTCGTCACCGGCGCCCACTCGACCCGGTTGTAGACGCCGGGCGTGACGCCGTAGCTGCCTTTCGCCTCCACCGGCTTCCATCCCTCGCCATCGCGGTAGAGCACGCGCCACGACACCGGGTAGTCGCAAGCGCCGTGGGGAAGGTCGTGGAGCCAGTAGACCTCGCTGCCGTGCACGGTGGCCGGCCGGTCGAACTCGTACTGCACCCACTCGCGACCGCCGAGGCGCGGCCACCAGTGGAAGAAGGGGCGCGACTTGTCTCCGGGCGCGGCGACGTCCATCTGGTCGGCGAGGGCTCCGGTGAGCCGGCCGTTGTGCGACGCCGTGGCCTTGGCACGGTGCGCCAACGTGTCGGCCGGACCGGGAATCGCCGCGCCGGGCGTCGCTGCCAGCCACACCGCCATGGGCGTGCGGCCGCGGTGCGCCCAGCCGTAGTAGGGAATCGCCGCGAAGGTCACCTCGCCGGCGTCCTCGCGGCCGGCGCCGTCCTGAGTGCGACGCACGCGAGTACCGGTGCCACGCACCACGACCACGCCGCCGAGCAGGTCCTTACGCGCCTCGACGGTGAGATCGGCGTCGCCGACCACCATGTCGAGCACGTCACCGCTGCTGGTGTCGACGCCTTCGACGCAGTACACGAGCGGCCCGCGCTGCAGAGCGATGCGTCCGCTGCAGTCGGCGACTTCTGCATGCGCGCGAACCCTGCGCACCGGCATGGGCAGGTCGAGCGTCACCACGTCGCCCTTCTGCCACAGCCGGTCCAGCCCGAAGTAGCCGCGCTCGACCTCCGCGTCCTGCACCTGGCCGTTGACGCTGACCGTGGGTCGCGCGTCGATCGCGTCGGCGAACTCGTAGAGGTCGCTCGGCACCACCTGGTCGCGCGCCCAGCCCGGCACGCGCAGGCGCATGCGCACGCGGCGCGGCGCGTCGGTGTCCACGGTGATCTGCACCCTGCCGTCCCACGGATAGCGGGTGTCCACCCGCAGCCCGACCTCGCCACCCGGCATGGCGACGCGCACCGAGCCGGCGACGAAGAGATTGACGAACAGGTCGTCTCCCTGCCGCGCGTAGGCGTAGCGCCCGAGCGACGGCACGAAACGCGCATCGTTGCTCGGGCAGCAAGCGCACGCGAACCACGCGCTGCGCTGCGCGCCCTGGAACGACGCCAGAGCGTTGGGGTAGAAGAAGGTCTTGCCGTCGAGGCCGATGCCCGACAGGCAGTTGTTGTAGAGCGAGCGCTCGAGCACGTCGATGTACCGCCCGTCGCCGTGCAGCAGGAACAGGCGGTGGTTCCAGAACACGTTGGCGATCGCTGCGCACGTCTCGCAGTAGGCGCTGGCATTGGGCAGCTCGTAGGCCTTGCCGAACGCTTCGCCGGCGCCGGTCGCGCCGATGCCGCCGGTGAGGTAGAGCTTCTTGCCGACGACGTCCTGCCACAGGGTGTCGATGGCGTCGATCCATCGCTTCTCACCGGTGAGCGCGGCCACGTCTGCCATGCCGGCGTACATGTAGGCGGCGCGCACGGCGTGCCCGACCGCCTCCTTCTGCTGCAGCACCGGCACGTGGTCCTGGCAGTACTCGCCCCACGACGCTCGGCCCTCGTGCACACCGCGTACCTCGAGCAGGAAGCGAGCCAAGTCGAGCCAGCGGCGCTCGCCGGTGACGCGGTAGAGCCGGCACAGACCGATCTCGATGCCCTGGTGCCCGGGCGGCTTGTGCTCGCCTTGGGGCCCGAAGTCGCTCGCCAGCCGGTTGGCCAGCGCGAGGGCGACGTCGAGGAAGTTGCGCCTGCCGGTCGCCTCGAAGTGGGCGCAGGCCGCCTCGAACAGGTGGCCGGCGTTGTACAGCTCGTGGCTGCCCTGCTCCTTCTCGTAGCGCGCGTCACCGTACCAGCTCTTCAGGCGCTCGCACTTCAGCGTGCGCGCCGTGTAGAGGTAGCCGTCCTCCTCCTGCGCCGCGGCGATCTTGGCGATGAGCTCGTCGGCACGCGCGTCGAGCGCCGGATCGGGTTGCAGGTGCAACGCGTAGGCGATCCCTTCGACGATCTTGTAGACGTCGGAGTCGTCGAACGGGTAGCTGCCCTCGAACTCACCGTCGCGCTGGCCACCGGCCCGCTCGAAGTTGCGGATGCGCCCGGTCTTCTCGCACTGCTCGATGGCGTACGGAATCGTCGTCGCCCGGCTGGTCTGCATGCGCGGCAGCCAGAAGGCATCGTCGATCGTGACGCTGGTGAACGGGACCGCGGTGTACGGATAGTCGTGCCCCGAAGGCGCCTGGGCCGCCACTCGGGCCGCAAGTGCCGCGAAACCCAGCGCCACGCACAAACTCGGCGATGCCGTTCCGCTGCCACGGCGCTGAGCCCGTCCACTTCCAGCGGCACTGGAAGCCCCGGCAACAGAGCGCCCGGGGGCCCCTCCGGTCGGCGCGAAGCGCCGACTGCAAGCAAGCTCTTGGTTGCGGCCCCGGCCGCGACGAGACACGTTCCAGACTGGCGCAGCGACCACAGCACCGACGACACGAGCGACGAGCATGCCGGGACGTTGGCAGACCGCGGGGGCCGGGTAAAGCCCCGGGGTGCGCCCTGGCGACATTCCCGCGACCCCGACCGCCCTGCGGCGTAGATTCGCGGCGATGCATCGCTCGACCTCGTCCCTCGCCGCCGCGTTCGCGGCGGTCCTGCTCGCGGGTGCTCCTCCCGCGCAGGCCTCGAACCAAGAAGCGCTGAAGGAGAAGCGCGCCGAGAAGCTCGCCAAGCCGGTGTTCGAGAACGCCGCCTGGCGGCTCGACTACGACGCCGCGCGCGAAGAGGCCAAGAAGGACGGCAAGTTCGTCCTGGTGTACTTCACGCGCAGCTACGCGGCTTGACCCCCGTGCAACCAGCTGGAGAGCCGTGTGCTCTCCACCGAGGAGTTCGCCGCGTGGTCGAAGAAGGTGGTGTTGTTCCTGCACAACACGTCGCGAGTCGCCGACGAGCCCTATCCGAACCTCCTGTTCGAGAAGGGCGGGATCGGCTTCCCGACCATGAGCTTCCTCGCCGACGACGGCACACTGCTGAAGCAGGTGGGGCACGTCACGCCGGTGGCGCAGCTCGAACAGGCGTATCAGGACCTGCTTGCGTGGCAGAAGCTGCGGGCGACGGTCGAGGCCGGCGAGGGCGGTAGCGCCGCGGAACTCGAGCTGTTCCGGACCGAGCTGGCGATGGGCAACCGGCCGTACGCCGAGATGGCAGAGCGCCGCGCCAAGCTCCCGATCGCCGATGCCGACGCCGAGAAGGTCGATCAGCAGCTGGTCAACCTGCAGTTCGGCGAGATCCTGCGCGACACACCGCGCGACCAGCAGCATGTCGGCGGCGAGAAGTTCGTCGCCATGTTCCGCGCCGGGCGCCTGCCCGACACCAGCACCGAGACCTCGTTCTGGCAGTACATCTTCGCGCACGCGGCGCGCGAGAAGGACACGGCGCTGTTCGAGGAAGTGCTCGACCACCTCAAGAAGGCCAAGGCCGACGACCCACGGCTGGCGCGCTACCTGAAGCAGCTCGAAGCGCAGCTCGAGAAGCTCAAGGGCGGCTAGAGCCGACCGGCAACGAGAGGAGCCGGCTCGGCGTGGCACGCACCGTCGAGTCTTGGCCGGCCGACGGCGCCGGACGACCGCGAGCCGCACCGGCGCGACCGGACGTCCGGGATCTCCTCCGGCCGAATGGCGCTCGACCAAGGTCGCCCCTCCCCCTGACGCATTCGCGCACCGCTCGGCATAATCCGCCGGCGGGCAGACGATCGAGGTCGTCGCCCATCACCAGCCTCGCAGCGGATGGAGCAACCTCCATCACTGAATGCTGGTCCGTCAGCCGTGGTTCGCGGCGACGTCCGCGGCGGCTGCAATCTCTCAACTCGTCAGGAGTCAACGCGCGCATGCGCATGCTCGTCTCCGCCGCGGCCCTCACATGGGCCGCATCCCTTCCCTGCCAAGACCAGCTCGAGGTCAAGAGCACGATCTCCGGCTTCGCCAACGAACCCATGCCCGTCGCCGAGCGCTTCGACGACCGCGTGGTCGTCAAGTTCAAGGTCGCGTACGCGACGCCGACGCTCGACGCCGCTCTCGACCTCGTCGGTCTGCGGCGACTCGCCACCGGCTACGGCAACGCCTTCGAGGTGATCGCCGTGCCGGCGGGCACCGTCGACGCCGTGGTCGCCTGGCTGTCGCGCCAGAGCATCGTCGAGTACGCCGAGCCCGACTATGTCGCCCACACCATGGGGCAGATGGTCGAGGCACTGCCGTGCGAGGACGAGCTGGCGCCGCTGCCGCTCGTGCCCAACGACACGTTCTTCAGCCCGTACCAGTGGAACTTCTTCGACCAGGGCATGGTCAGCGGCAGCGCCGTGAGCAACTACGGCGTCAACGCCGTCACCGCCTGGAACACGTCGAGCGGCGCCAACGTGACTGTGGCCGTCGTCGACACGGGCGTCGCCTACGAGAGCTTCGGCTCGTTCACACAGGCACCCGACCTCGCCGGAGCCACCTTCGTTTCGCCCTGGAACTTCGTGAGCAACACCGCGCACGCCAACGACGACAACGGACACGGCACGCACGTGGCCGGCACGGTGCGCCAGTCCACCAACAACGGCATGGGCACGGCCGGCCTGGCCTACAACTGCCGCATCATGCCGGTGAAGGTGCTCAACAGCGCCGGCAGCGGCAGCTACACCGCGATCGCCAACGGCATCCGCTGGGCCGCCGACCACGGCGCCAACGTCGTCAGCATGAGTCTCGGCGGGACCTCGGGCTCGACGACGCTGTCGTCGGCGGTGAGCTACGCCTGGAATGCCGGCTGCGTCCTGTGCGCCGCCAGCGGCAACACCGGCCGCAACGGCGTCAACTACCCGGCGCGCTACACCCAGTGCATCGCCGTCGGCGCCACGCGCTTCGACGGCGCCAAGGCCGGCTACTCGACCTACGGGTCGGGCCTCGACGTGGTCGCTCCCGGTGGCGACACCGCGGTCGACCAGAACGGCGACGGCTACGGCGACGGCATCCTGCAGCAGACCTTCGCCTCGGGTTCGCCGACCTCGTTCAGCTACTACTTCTTCCAGGGGACGTCGATGGCGACACCGCACGTCGCCGCCATCGCCGCCCTGGTGAAGGCCAACAAGCCTGCCTACAGCAACGCACAGGTGCGCAGCGCGATCGAGACCAGCTGCCGCGACCTCGGCAGCAGCGGCTACGACACGCGCTTCGGCTACGGCCTCGTCAACGCCGCTGCGGCGCTGACGCGCTGACCCGCCGCTGGACCGGCACTGGACCGGCATTGGACTGGGCCGACCTGCCGCCGGTGCGGCAGGCGTCCGGGCCGAGCGGTCTGCGGCCCAGTCCGGTCGCCGCGGTCCGATTGGCACAGGCCCGACGGACCCTCGGATTTCCGGTCCGGTCACGCGTGGTGATCCCGCCAGGGGATCTGGACACACCGAGTCGTAAGCCTCGGCGTGCCTCGTTCCCCTTCCAGGAGCCACGAATGACCCTATCGACTCTCCGCGCCGCCGCCGCGACCCTCGCCGTGGCCGGTGCACCGATCTGTGGGCAGGCGCTCGACCCGCAGGCGTTCCACGTGGTCAGCCGCACGAGCTTCGGTCACACGTTGCCGATCTTGCAGGCCGCCAGCCAACCCGGCGGAATCGCCGCATACCTGCAAGCCCAGCTCAACCCCGCCGCCGGCGACAACGCCACGGCGACGGCGCTGGTGAACAGCCTCGGCACGATCACGACTCTGGACGAGCTGCAGCAACTGCAAGCGGTCCTCGCCTGTTTCAGCGACCACCAACTTCGCGAAGTGATGACCCAATTCTGGGAGCGTCATTTCAACACCAACTTCGGGCGGATCCGCCAGGTGGTACTGGCCTTCGGTGGCACCGACCCCGACGCCGTGGCGTTCGAAGCGGAGTCCAACGCGCTGTTCCGTCAGCACGCGCTCGGCACGTTCTACGACCTGCTCGTCGCCAGTTCGTTGGGCCGGGCGATGAACGCGTATCTGAACTTGTTCGCCAACAAGATCCCGATCCCCAACGAGGACTTCGCACGCGAGTGCCTCGAGCTGCACACGGTGGGGCTGAAGAACCTGGCGAACCAGGACAACTACACGCACAACGACATCGAAGCGCTGGCGAGCTGCTTCTCGGGTGTCAGCCTGTGGCGAAGCTCTCTCCCCGGCAACCTCATCACCTTCCCCGCCAGCCCGACCGCACTGCAACGCGTGTTCATCGCCGACTGGCACGACTACAACAGCAAGGTGTTGTTCGGCGGCGGTGGCCCGATCCCGCAGCTCATGATCGCGGCGCAACCGCAGAACTCCGCGCTCGGCCAACGCGATGCCTACACCGTCTTGTGGTTCCTGGCCAACGCCGACGCCACCAAGGAGTTCGTGTGCGACAAACTGATCCGCTTCTTCCTCGGCGACGACGCCAACGAGCCGACCCTGCGCACCCAGTGCATGGCAAGTTGGGGCAGCAACGGTGGTGACCTGCGCGCCGTGCTGACGACGCTTCTGAACTCCTCGCAGTTCCAGGGCACGACCTACCGGCGCAAGCGCCTGCGCAACCCGATGGAGTACGCGGTCGGTGTCGTGCGCGCGCTGGGCGGCACGGTCAGCGCACCCAGCGACCTCGACGCCCTGCTCGATACGACGACGAACATGGGGATGGACCTGTTCGGCTACCCGTCGCCCGACGGCTTCCCCAACGACAGCTACGAGCAGACCGGCACGCAGATCTACATGGATGCGACGGGGTTCGCGAAGGCCATCCATCGCCGAGGTCCGCCGTACGCCAACCCACCCTACCAGGGGACCGTGGCATTCACGTTGCCGACCGATGTCGCCACGGGGATCGGCACCCTGGTGACCGGCGGCAGCGCCACCAATCCACTGCACGTTGCCGAGTACTTCCTTCGCCGCATGTATGTCGACGACTGGAACTCGACCGATCTGATCAAGTGCGCGCGCCTGGTGGCGCAGACCGAGAACGGCCTCAATCAGGGGTTGAACGTCGGCAACCCGCCGGGCAGCAATCAGGACTACCAGGGCCGCATCGACCTGCTGGCCTTCCTCGTCGCGTCTCTTCCCCAGGCCTTCAAGAAGTGAGGTGCTCCATGAAATCGCTCGATCGTCGTGATCTCCTGCGCTTGGGTGCCTTCGGCAGCCTGGGCGCCATGACCGGACGGCTGGCTGCGCTGTGCAACCCGAGCGCAGCGTTCGATGCGGCTGCGGTCCCGACCTACCGCAAGGCGCTGGTCGTCTTCCTGCGCGGCGCCAATGACGGCGTCAACACGATCATCCCCTCCGGTGACGCCACCGCCTATCGAGCCCAGCGCTTCTTGGCAGGTACGGGCGGAGTCTGGATCGATCCCGCGCCGCTGCGTTTCGTCCCCGGCTCGACCTACGCCAAGATCAACCCGTTCTTGCATGCGCGCCTGCTCGCACCGATCAACAACGGGCACGTGGCGTTCCTGCACGCGATGGGTACCGACAACCCGTCGCGCTCGCACTTCGAGGAGATGGACAAGCTGGAACAGGCCGACGAGACGCCGGGCGCCAAGGAGGGCTTCGTCGCCCGCCTGCTCGACCACGTCGGCTCCAGCTCGGCGGTGCGCGGGGTGAGCATCGCCAGCCACATGCAGCGCATGTTCCGCTCCGGCGACGCCGGCCGCATCACGACACACGTTCGCAGCGTGGCCAGCTACGAGTTCGGCGCGCCGGTGCCGTACCAGCGCGTGCGCGGCAATCCGACCAACAACGCCGGGCTGTGGGGCTGCAGCGCCGTGGTGAATCCGGCCGACGACATCGACGTACTCATTCGCACCACCGCGACGCGGATGATGGAGGCGGAGGCCGACATCGCCAACGTGCGCGCCTGGCTGGCGACCAACCACCAGCCGGCGAACTATCCGACCGATGCGTCGCAGGTGCCGGCCGGCGCACCCGCGGCCCTGAACAACGGGCAGTCGTTCAAGTTCATGCGCGAGCTCGAGGAGGCAAAGTCCATGCTCCTGCGCACCGACTGCCGCGTCGCCGGCGTCGATTTCGGAGGATTCGACACGCACAACGGCCAATTGCCGCAGCACGAGAGCTTGATGCAAGTCCTCGGCTGGGGCTTGAACTCCGTGTACCAGGACACCGTCAACGTCGCCAACAACGAAGTGCTGATCCTGGTCGTCACCGAGTTCGGTCGCACCAACGCCGTGAACAACAGCGACGGGACCGACCATGGCGTCGGCGCGCTGTGCATGGCGATCGGCGTGAACGTGCGGCCCGGGGTCTACAACTGCGCGGCCAACCCCAACTCCTTCGGCGAGGCCTGGACGACGCTGGGCCACAACATGACCGGCATCTACGAGAACGCTGTGCCGACCAAGACCCACTTCCAGACCATGATCGCCGAGGTCTGCCAGCGGCACTTCGGTCTGACGGCGCCGCAGACGGACATCGTCGTGCCCGGGTTCTCCGGCCACGCGCCGACCGGGATCTACCGCCAGCTCGGCTTCCTGCTGTAGGCGGAAACGCGGGCGGCGGGGCGCTACGCTTCGCCGCCCCCATGGTACCGACGCTCTGGACCTGGATCGCCATCCCCGCCATCGGCGGTGTGATCGGCTACGTGACCAACTGGATTGCCGTGAAGATGATCTTCCGGCCGATCCGGCCGGTGAACGTCCTCGGCATCAAGGTGCAAGGCCTGGTCGGGCGCCGGCAACGTGACTTGGCCGAGAGCATCGGCCGTGTCGTCGGCAACCACTTGCTGTCGCACGAGGACGTCGTCGAGGCGTTCACCAAGATCGACTTCGAGGGCATCCTGTCGAAGGTGCTCGAAGCCGGCCTGGCGCCGAAGATCGCTCAGCTGCGCGGACTGCCGCTGATCGGTGGCTTCCTCACGCCGGAGCGCATCGACGACATCAAGCAGTCGCTCATCAAGGGCATTCTGGAGCGGCGCGAAGTGATCCTCGAGCAGCTCGAAGACGCGGTCGAGAACGGCCTCGACGTCGCCGCCATCGTCACGCGCAAGGTCGCCGACTTCTCCGTCGAGAAGGTCGAGAGCATCATCCTCGAGGTGGCGCGCCGAGAGCTCCGCGCCATCGAGGTTCTGGGCGGTGTGCTCGGCGTGGTGATCGGCCTCGGCCAAGTCCTCCTCCTCTGGTGGCTCGCCAAGTAACAGAGTGGAGTCTGACACCAAACTGCGCTTTCACTACGCGGTTTCCCTAAGATCAGCGGCGTCACGCGCCGGGACGGTTTGCGCTCCGGGGGTCCGAGACGATGCGACACGTAGCGATCACCACACTCTGTCTTCTGCCGGCCCTGATGCGGGCCCAGACCCCGCGGCCGGTGCACGTCGTGCCGATGCGCCCCCAGTTCGAGTACCTGCGGCCATTCCGGGTGCCCGACAAGAACCTGCAGCCGCCCCTCGAGCTGTACGACCACCTGCGCACCATGCAGGCGATCGTGCGCGCACCCGGCTCGTACAAGATCGAGATCGACAGGGAGGGCCGCGAGGTGTGCACCAGCCCGGCCTGGCGCGACGCGCGCGACAAGGCCGAGGTCGCGGCGGCGCGCATGGGCGGCTACCTCGCCGTGGTGTGCCAGGAGAGCGGCTCTGCCGCCGACCGTGGCCTTGGCTTCTACGGGGCGTACTGGGTCGACTCGATCCAGGACACCATCGCCATCATGTCGCTGATCCCGGGCGAGCCGGTGGCGAGCATCCGCGCCGACGCGATGCAGCGCGCGCTGGCCTTCTTGCGCGTGCAGTTGGCCAAGAACCGTGGTGGCAGCAGCGATCCGCGGGCACCATCGCCGACCGAGTACGCCGGCAACGAGGCGACCGGCTCGCGCGTCTTCAACAACCCCGACGCGCCGCTCTACGACTTCGACGTCAACCCGTGGTGCGCGCTGCTCGAGTGCAAGGAAGCGCGCGACCAGGCGCAGGGTCTGTGGTTCTTGAGCGAACTGGTGAAGATCCGCAAGGATCAGGGGCCACCGACCCTGGCTCTGGTGCAGACGCTGCTGCCGGCGACGTTGACCCACTCCGAGGCCGAAGTGCGCAAGCAGGCACGGGCCTACCTCGCCGCCGTCGACCCCGAGACGCGCCCGGTTCCGGCCGACGACGCGCCCGCCGAGCAGGTGCGCGCCTGGCTCGAGGCCATCGTCTACGACGTGTTCCCACCGATTCGGCGCATCTCGTCGGGCCTGGTCGAGCTGTATCCGAGCGCTGACCTCGACCGCGTCGCCGCCACCGGCAAGGACCTACTCTCGCGCGACGCCATCGGCAGCACTGCGAGCGGCACCGTGAACGGCCTCTACTACCGTGGCTTCAAGCTGCAGCGTCTGCCCGACCCGCTCGACCGCCTGGGCTTGCCCACCGACGCCGTCGTCACCCACGTCAACGGCGTGCCGGTGACCGACAGCAAAGGGCTCCTGCAGACCATCGAGCTGTTCGTCGCGCGCCGCCAGACGCTGATCGTCGAATACGTGGCCAAGGAGCAGCAGAAAGCGCTCGAGTTCCGCTTGAAGTGAGGTCGCGGTGCGACGGCGCGGGCTAGCCTTGCGCCTTCGCCATGATCAGCCTCAGCCAGATCGAGCGCCGCTTCGGCGACAACCTCGTGCTCGAGGGTGCCGGCCTGCGCGTCGAGCCCAAGGCGCGCATCGGCATCATCGGCGACAACGGCGCCGGCAAGACGACGCTGATCAAGATCCTGGCCGGGGTCGACGAGGCCGACCGAGGCACGCGCCAGGCGCGCAAGGCCCTGCGCATCGCCTACGGCGCTCAGATCCCGCAGATCCAGTCCGGATCCACGCTCCTCGACTACGTGCGGATCGGCAACGGCGACTTCGAGCGCCTCGGCGCCGCCCTGGCGACGCTGGAGAAGACGCTTGCCGCGCGCCCCGACGACCCCTACGCGCTCGAGGACTACGGGCACTTGCAGGCGGTGTTCGAGGCCGGCGGTGGCTACCAGCGCCAGAACCTGTGCGAGCGGGTGTTGTCGGGCCTCGGGTTCGGGCCCGAGTGGTTCGCGCGCGACGCATCGGTGCTGTCCGGTGGCGAGAAGTCGCGCGTGTCGCTCGCCGCGCTGATGACCACGCCCGCCGACCTCCTGATCCTCGACGAGCCGACCAACCACCTCGACCTCCAGGGCATCGAGTTCCTCGAGGACTTCGTGCAGCGTTATCCGGGCGCGGTGGTCGTCGTCAGCCACGACCGCGCCTTCCTCGACGCCACGTGCCGCGAGATCGTCGAGGTCGAGGGGGGAACGACGGCATCGTTCTCCGGCAACTACACCGCCTACGCCCAGCAGCGCGACAGCAACCTGCTGACCCAGGCACGCGCCTACAAGAACCAGCAGGACTTCGTCGCCAAGGAGACGGACTACATCCGTCGCAACATGGCGGGGCAGAACTCGGCGCAGGCGAAGGGGCGACTCAAGCGCCTGCAGCGGCTCGAGCTGATCAGCCGGCCGAAGGGGCCGAACGCGCGCATGACTCTGCGCTTCGCAGGTGGCCGCGGCCAGAAGGGGCAGACGATCGTCGACATCGAGGGTGCGAGCGCCAGGCTGCCCGACGGGCGCGTGCTGTTCTCGGGCCTCGACCTCCGCGTGTTCCACGGCGAAGTGCTGGCGATGCTGGGGCGCAACGGTGTCGGCAAGAGCACGCTGCTGCGCTGGATCGCCGGCCAAGACAGCTTCGTGCAGGGGCGTATCGAGCGCGCCGTCGGCGCGCGCGCCGGCTACTTCAGCCAGGAGATGCACGAGTTGCCCAGCAGTGGCACCGTGCTCGACGCGTTGCGCGCACGCGAAGTGACGACGCCGGAGAAGGAGCTGCGCGACCACCTGGCGCTGTTCCTGTTCCGCGACGACGACGTCGAGCTGCCGGTGAGCGGCCTGTCCGGCGGCGAGAAACGCCGCCTGTGCCTCGCTCGCCTGACCCGGACCAACTACGACTTCCTCTGCCTCGACGAGCCGACCAACCATCTCGACATCGCCACGCGCGAACGACTCGAGGAGGCACTCGGCAACTACACCGGCGCCGTCATCATGATCAGCCACGACCGGGCGTTCGTGCGTGCGCTCGCCGACCGGGTGTTCGTGCTCGACGAGCGCGGTGGTCGCATGTTCGACGGCGGCTTCGACCAGTATCTGACGCGCAGCGCCGAGGAGGCGAAGGCGGCGCGGGCGGCGGAGGCGACCCAACGCGCCAAGGCAACGCCGCAGACCATCGCCGCGCCGCGCGCTGCCGAGTCTGCGGCGACGAGCGGCAAGGTCCGCAACCCGCAAATGTTCGCGAAGCTCGAGGCCGACATCTTCGCGATGGAGGACGAACTCAAGGCGCTGCGCGATGCGATGACGCGGGAGGACGTCTACCGCGACTCGGCGAAACTCAGGTCGCTGCAGCAGCAGGAGGCCGACCTGCAAGCGAGGCTCGCCGATGCCTACCAGCGCTGGGAGTCGTGGTCCTAGGAAAACCCGTAGCGAAGTAACAGGGTGGAGCCTGACTCCACTCTGTTACTTGCGGGTGAGGGTGGCGCGGGCGCGGAGGCCGTCCTTCTCGAAGGTGAGGCCGAAGTCGCCGGCGGTCAGGCGCTCGACGATGGGGGGGAAGACGGGGCCGCTGCGGGGAGCGAACGGTGAGCCATAGGTGCTCGACTCGACGCAGTGTCGGGCGTCGCTCCACAGGTACTGGCCGCCGCCCGGGCAAGTGGGGCGCACCTTGAACAAGCGCTCGTGCACGTCGACCGGATCGAGGTCGGGGAACAGGCGCTTCCACTCGTCGAGGATCGGCAGGTTCTGGTACGAGTAGCGCTGCAGCTCGTCGCGCGCGACCTTGCCGCTCAACTGACGCAAGGCCTGGGCGCCGGTGGCGCTCACGTGCAGCGCCATACTCTCGCCGAGCACCGGCACGGGATCGGGGGCCGGCGGCGTGTCACCATCCTTGGCGCCACCGTCCTTGACCGTGGCCGCCGCCACCTCGCGGTCGAGCGCCCGTTTGACGAGGTCCTCGTTCAGCGAGAACAAGACTCGCTTGCCCGAGACCGCGTAGAAGAGCGCCGCGTGCTCGAGCTCGCGCATCTCGCGCTTGCTCTCCTCCGACGGACCGACGCGCACGTACTTCTTGCCGCCGTGGTCCTGCGCCGCCCAGCTGGTCATGCCGGGCGCAGTGTCCTCGACGAAGGCGCGCAGGCCGGCAAGGAAGGCAGTGAGCCGCAAGGGGCTCTTCACCGCGACTTCCAGGCCTATCGGCAGGCGGTACCAGTTGTCCCGCATGAACTCGTCGGGATCGCCCGCCGCAGCCAGGTCGGCGAAGAACGGATCGGGGTCGGCAAAGAGCGCCACCGTCTCGCCCATCCAGGCCAACGGGTCGACATCGAGGCCTGGCGCCATCGACGCCGCCAAGCGCGTGCCCATCTTGAACGGCCGCGACGCCGGGTTGATCGCCATCATCAGGCGCGCCAGCACCGGGTGCGCGTCGGCGAGCGCCGGATCGATCTTGGCCCCCAGCGACACCTCGATGCTCTTCTTGTAGTCGGACGCCGCGATCAGCGGCATGACGCTGACGTCGGCCGCGAGCACCTTGTCGTCGACCTGCACGCGCAGGGCGATCGGATCGAAGAACTGGGTCCAGTTGCGCTGGTAGCCATCACGCCAACGCCCGTAAGCGTCGGCCTCGGCCTCGGTCACGCTGTCGAGGGCCAGCTCCGCGACCGGCGTGCAGAACCACAGCGACCCCCAGCGCGCCGAATGCACACCGTCGCGGTCGAGCCACATCTCGTCGCCGGGCACGGCCAAGTCCTTCTTGGCGATCTTGCCCCGTACCAGCTCCTCGGCGTGCGCCGCCGTGGTCTCGAACAGCTGCGCCAGCGCCCGCATGCGCCGGTGTTCGCCGATGCGCCAGCGGGCGCTGCACCAGCGGCGGATGGTGGCGTCGGTGAGCATCGCGAAGCCGGTCTCGTCGCCACCGCGGGCGTAGCGGTCGCGGAAGTAGACGTACTCCGGCGCACTCGCCAGCGCCGGCACCGTACCCTTGGCGACGTCGATCAGCCGCTCGATCTGCGCTTTGCTGTTGCCGATCGCCACCGCGCCGGTCAGCGCCACCGCGTAGCGCGACACGCGCCGGTCGCGCGAGGCGCGACCGAGGTAACGCACGCCGGCGTGCTCGCCGCCGACATCGACGGCGTCACCCGCGGTCTTCGACATGTGCTGCCACAGCGCGTCCAGCGTCGTCTCGGCCTCGCCGGCCTCGACCAGGAGCGCCACGTCGGTGCCGGTGCGGTAGCTGACGTCCGAGCCGGTGAGCACGGCGCTGCCGGCGCCGACGATGCCGGCGATCTCGCCGGCGCGCACGCCTAGCTGATCCTCGTAGCGCCGCAGCAGGTTCTCGTCCTGGCAGCGAGGCTCCATCGCCTGTAACACCGGCGCCCCGTTCTGGTCGGCCTCGCGCAACAGACGCGCGCCGCGCGCCAGATCGGATACGAAGAAGGCGTGCTGATCGGCCGGCACGCAGCGCGCCAGCGGGTCGAGCTGTGGCTTCAGCTTCTCGACCAGCGCCGTCCAGTCATACTCGCGCACGTCGATGCCGGGCAGCGACGCCAACGCCACCTCGCCGCCGCCGTCGCCGCGCACGTTCATGTCGCGGTCGAGCTGCAGGTTCTCGGCCAGCGCCCGCCCGGCGGTGAACATCTCGTACGCCTCGTCTCCGAACTCGCCGCCGCCCCTGCCGCGACCCACCGGCGCCGTCTCCCCGAGCTTGGCGCTCAGACCCTCGAGCCGATGCCGGAACCAGGCGCCGCCAGCCCAGCCGAGTTGGAGCAGGCGGGCGTAGGCGTCGCGCTCGGCCCGCACGACGGCGTTCTCCTCCTTGGCGTCGGCGCGGTCGGCCGGGATCTCGAAACGCCAAACCTGCCAGCCCGATCGGTAGTGACCGATCGCGATCGTCCCTTGCACCGTCTTGCCGGGCGCCGCCCGTGCGAGCAGGTGGACCTCCTCACGCCACGCGTTCGGGGTCGGGCCCAGGTCGAGCCAGGCCTGCCCGCCGTCGATGGCGACGCGCGGCTCCGACCATCCCCAGCCGTTCGCCGCCTGGACGAGCTGATTGGCGTCGCCCTCGACGAGCGTCAGGGCGGCGAGCGGCACGTTGAAGTACGCATCCTGCGCCGGCGCGACGGCAGCGAGCGTGGAGAACGCGACGAGGAGGAGTCGGTGTTTCACCCTCGCATCGAACGCCATCGCCGGCGCCGGCGCAATTCGGTGCACGGCACCCTCGGGCGTCCGGCTCGAGGTGCGTTGTTCGAACCTGGTGTTCCTGCACGACAAGCAGGACTGCGTCCAGGGCCTGCATCGCGGCCGCGCGTGGCTCGATCGGCCCTGTCCGTCAACGGGCCGCGCGCGCTGGCGAGGATTCCACGGTTCTCGCGTCACGGCTCCACCCCCGACTGCCATCTGTCCGGCGTCCAACGAACCAAGAAGGACACGCGACGATGAAGACCACCCTCGCTCTCTGCCTCCTCACCGCAACTGGCCTCAGCGCCCAGGCCTCGACCACGCGGACCGTAGGCAACCGCACCCTCGGCGCGCTCAGCAAGCTGGCGGCGGACACGTTCCCCGGGAGCACCGCGGGTGCCACTTGCGAGAGCCGGCTCAGCGACCACAGCGGGAGCGAGGAATACGTCAGGATCGACGCTCGTTTCCGGCTGATTCCCTCTTCCTTCCAGCATGAGCAGCGGGTGCGTCTCTACATCGGCGGCACGCTGCTGTACTACCGGAATCAGGCATCCACGCGCCTGATCCGCGAAGACGCGGACGAGTCGATCGCGAGCTTCAAGACCCAGACTCGATTCGTCGAGGTGGACCTCGCGAACACCACTGGTACCGAGGCAGGCAGCGGCGGCGCGATCGGCGGCAATCCGTACCTCGCCATCTACACGACGATCGGCGCGCGTGGCCAGCTGACGGCTGCCTCGGCACGGACCGGCAACCTCGTCGGCGCCGACGCGGACTTGCGGACCTGGGCTTGGAGTTCAGGGGCCTCGGTCGGAATCGGTGTACCCAGCGGCGGGCTCTCCGCTTCCCAGGTCAACTCGACCATGAACGTGAAGGACCGCTTGTGGCTCAGCATGCAGGCGACGCCGCAGTCGGCCGGCGGCACCCTCTACGCCATGGCGAACGACAATTCCGTCTACCAGCACTTCTCTGCGACGGGGGTCTTCTATCCCATCAACTGCTTGACGCCGGTCTTCGGCGGGTGGATCTCGATCCCGTATCCGGCCTACTTCGACGAATCCCGGGGCCTCGTCAACGACGTCAAGCTGTTCCCGAGCCGCACGCTCGCGGTGGATTGACCAGGCTCCCGAAGACCGGCGGATTCCTCCGGTCGGCGCGTCACGGACCGCAGCCGCTTGCCATCCGTTCGGCATGACCACGAAACGCAACCTGCTCGTGCTGTCCGCCACGGCCATCCTCGGATCGATGGCGTGGATGCTGCTCCCGCGCTTGCCAGAGACCGCGCCGGCCACAGCTCGTTCCGCGGCCCAACCAGGAACGAAGCCGATCGCCACGGAGACAACTGCCACTCGCATGCGAGTGCCCGCGACCAGGCAGGCGATCGACGCCCCGCCCGCGATCGACGGAGCCACTCCGTCCAACACGCCCTCAGCCGGCCACAGTCTCCCGGCGGGGATCCTGCAGATGCGTCGAGACGTGGTCGCCGCGTTCTCGGCCGAGGACGCGCTCGTGCGGGCCACGACCCTCCTGTCGCGTGAGGCCCTCGACGAACGCGCGACCCACGAACTCGGCGACGTGTTTTGTGCGATGACCTGGGCCGCCGCCGATCGCGGCGATGTCCTCGCGACCCTCGAGGCACGCGTGCTCGGCGGCACCCTCGATCGCGAGGTCGCGGACTTCGCGCTCTGCGCGATCGCCCAGGCCGAGACCGACGACTCGCAGACCGCACTCGTGCGCCTGGCGCAGAACGCGGCGACGCCCCGGCTGCGGGCGGCGTGCATGCGCGCGATGCACCACCTCGAAGCCCCATCGGTGCAGACGTTCGATCACCTGGCACGCGCAGCGACGTTGTCGGGCATCGAAGGCTCGACCGGCATGCTCGTGCTCGGCGCGCTCACGGGGCGAGGCGCCGATCGCGAGGACCCCGGCGCGCGGCTGCTCGAACGGCAACCATCGTTCGACTCACCCGACTACGAGCTGTGGCTGGCCGCCTGGGGCAACACCGACTCGCCACGAGCCGCTGACATCGCGACGCTCGGCTACCACCGCGCCACGAGCACGGCCGGGTGCCTCGCCGCGCTCGAGGCCCTACGGCGAGCGCGGGGACCGGTCGCCGACCAGTTGCTGCGCGAAGCCAGCGCACACCCGTCGCCGGAGGTACGCGCCGAGGCCGCGCGGATCTCGGGCGCGCGGGGTACGTGAGCGAGCCCCGCAAAGGATCCTGGGCTGTTCGCGGCGACGGAGCAGCGAGGCACACACAGGTCGACTCCGGTCAGGTTGCCTACGCTCGGGCGATCGCGAAGGCTCGACGGCGCTCCGCGCATCGAGTGCCCCGGAGGAGTCGGCGTCGCGGGATCCATCCGCGGCGGAGCCGCGCCTCCCGTGACGCGGACTCCTGTTGGCGCAATTCGGCACCCGCGCTGGAAATCCCGCGGCGGCCAGGCTCGCATCGCCCCCTCGCCACGCGCCCGACGATGACCGACCTCAAGCAACATCTCCTGGCTCGCCTGGCGGCGCTGACGCCGCCCGACACCATCGCCCTGCAATTGCCGAAGGACCGAAAGTTCGGCGACGTGGCTCTCGCGTGCTTCTCGATCGCCAAGGCCAAGGGCGAACCGCCGCCGAAGGTCGCGGCCGAGATCGCGGCGGCGATGACCCCGGACGCAGTGGTCGAGAGCGCCACCGCGACCGGCCCCTTCGTCAACTTCCGCTACCGGCGCTCGGCGCTGGCCGACGCGTCGGTGGGCGCCGCCCTGCGCGGCGAAGCACCTTTCGGGCCGTGGCCGAAGACCGGCAAGAGCGTCGTCATCGACTTCAGCTCGCCCAACATCGCCAAGCCGTTCCACATCGGTCACCTGCGCTCGACCGTGATCGGCGCGGCGCTGGTGCGTCTCAACCGCCACGTCGGTCACGCCGTGCACGGCATCAACCACCTCGGCGACTGGGGCGCGCAGTTCGGCAAGATCATGACCGCCTGGCTGCACTGGGGCTCGGACGAGGCCCTGGCGAAGAGCCCGATGCGCCACTTGTTCGAGATCTACGTGCGCTACGGCAAGGAGGCGAAGGAGAACCCGACGTTGGACGCCGAGAGCGCCGAGCACTTCCGCAAGCTCGAGACCGGCGACGACAACGACGAGCGCCGGCTCTGGCAGAGGTTGCGCGACGTGTCGCTGAAGGCCTTCCAGGGGCCCTATCGCCGCCTCAATGTCACCTTCGACCACTTCACCGGCGAGAGTTTCTACGAGGACAAGATGGAGGCGGCGATCGCGCGCGTGCGCGACGCCGGTGTGCTGACGCTTTCGGACGGAGCCGAAGTGGTGGAGCTGAAGGACGTCGGCATCGACGCTCCGTGCATCCTGCGCAAGAGCGACGGCACCACGATCTACGCCACCCGCGACCTGGCGGCGATCTTCTACCGTGTCGACACCTTCCACTTCGACCGCGCCCTCTACGTCGTCGGCCACGAGCAGCGCTTGCACTTCGAGCAGCTCAAGGCAGTGCTGGCGAAGATGGGGCTCGGCGACCTGGCGGCGCGCATCGAACACGTGCCCTTCGGTTTGGTGCTGGCGAAGGACGAGGCCGGCAAGTGGGGCAAGTTCGCCACCCGCACCGGCAACGCGGTGTTCCTCGACGAAGTGCTCGACGAGGCGGTGGCCAACACCGAGCGCATCATCGCCGAGAAGAACCCCGACCTGCCGAACAAGGATCAGGTCGCCGAGCAGATCGGCGTGTCGGCGATCGTGTTCAACGACCTCAAGAACGCACGCATCAAGGACGTCAAGTTCGACTGGGACCTGATGCTCAACTTCGACGGCGAGACCGGCCCGTACGTGCAGTACGCCGTGGCGCGCCTGTCGAGCATCCTGCGCAAGGCCGAGGGCGATGTCCCCGCCACTCCGGCCGACATCGACTGGGCGCTGCTCGCCGACGCCGAGCACGTGTGCCTATCCTTGCTCGAGTTCGGCCCCACCCTGCAGCGCGCGGTCGACGCCTGCGAGCCGAGCGAGCTGACGACCTTCCTCATCCGCCTGGCCGGCGACGTGCACTCGTACCTGCGCGACCACCACGTGCTGTCGGCCGACCCTCCGGTCAAGCGCGCCCGCCTGGCACTGGTGCTGGCGGCGCGCGACGTCCTGCGCGACGGCCTGGCGCTGCTGGGAGTGGCGGCGCCCGAGGAGATGTAGAGGCCGCTGCGGAACTCGGTTTCGGAAATCCTGGCGCTGGCGATGAGCCTCGCCGATTCCCTCGACCGTCCTCGCGACTTCGGCTGTTACGCCTCGCTCGGCCACTGCTATCCGTCGCGTCGCCCCCCTGTCTCGGCATCCGGCACTGAGAACGACCCCGAGGGTCTCTGGAGCCGAGAACCCCCGCCCCCGTCTCGAACGGTGCCCAACCGATGCGCCATCTCGCCTTCCTCGTTCCGATTCTGGCCGCGTGGAGCGGCTCCGGCCGCGCCCAGACTCTGCTGGCCGACTTGGCTCCCGGCAGCAACGTCGTCTTCCCCCTGTCGATGCGACCATTGACGAGCACGCCGAGCTTCGCGCTGTTCGTCGACAACGACCTGGTGATCTGGCGGAGCGACGGCACCACGGCCGGTACCGTCGCCAGCATCGATTCGGTCAGCGGCTGGACCGACGGGACCGCAACGTCGTCCTTCGCCTTCCTCTTGAGCGGGTGCCTCAACGGCCGCTCCCTCTGGCGCACGGACGGCACGAACGCCGGCACCGAAGAGATCGCGGCCTTCGGCAGCGTCGAAGCGTTCGTCGGCCTGTCGACGCGGGTGGTGCTCGCCGCGACAGCGGTGGGCGGCAGCAGCTCGGAGCTCTGGGCCGTCGAGCCGGACGGACGGACCGTCGTGCGTCTGGGCGTCGGCATCACCGGGACCGGAACGCGCCTGGTCGCCGCACACGGGCGCGCCTTCTTCAACTCGGCCGGCCAGCTCTGGGAAACCGACGGCACGGCGGCGGCCACCCGCCAGCTCACGCGCGACGGCTCGGTCGAGGCCATCCTGCCGACGCGGCGCGGGCTCGGCCTGCTCGAGTCGGTGGGGACCTCGAAGCGGGTCCGCTACTGGGCGCTCGACGGTTCGCTGAACGTGCTGTCCACCGCAGCAACCCGCCTGGTGGGCGCGACCGGCGACTACCTGGTGTTCGCCGAGCCGGGCAGCGGCATCAACACGCGCGTCCTCGCCAGCGATGGCCTCGGGCCTGTGCGCTTGGTCAGCGACACTGCCCAACTCCTGAACAGCCGGGCATCCAGCGGCGACCTGTACCTGTTGCTGGGCACGGGCGGCGCGTACTCGATCGCGGTCACCGACGGTGGCCCCGCCGTGCCCCTCACCAACGTCGGCAACGTGACCCTGTTGGGCACGCACGAAGGCGCGCTCCTGTTCGAGAATGCATTCGACCCTGCGGTCTACGCGCTCGACCGGAGCGGTCTCCGGCTCCTGGTCGTGGGCGCCCGCGGCTCGTTGCTGGGCTCGACGCCCCGCGGCACGCTGCTGCAGCTCTCGACCCTGGACAGCGTGGAGATCAGCGTGCTCGACGCGGCCGGGTTGCACTCGCTGCGCCAGCTTCCGACCGGCACCCCGCTCGGTTCGTTGCCGCCGGCGCGCACCGACGACCTCCCCGGAGCCGCGAGCCGGGGTGGGATCGCCCTGCTCACCGTGCCGTTCGGCGGGTTTGCCGGCATCTGGAGGACCGACGGCACACCGGAGGGGACATCGAGGCTGGTGCCTGCGAGCTACGGCGAAGTCGTCGCCGGGCCCCGGCGCTTCTACTTCAGCACCGGTTCGCGCCTGTACGAGTCCGACGGCACGCCGGCCGGAACCGTGCTCCTCCGCGACGCCTCACCGTACGGCGTGCGCAACCTCACCGTGGCCGGTGATGGGGTCGTCGCCGTGTTCGCTCGGCAAGGAGCCGACGAGATCCTGCGCGTCGGGGCCGACCGGGTGGTTCACCAGTTGCCGCTGTCTCGGTCCAACCTGTCAGTCCGCGGCCTCACGGTCGGCGACCTCGGGGTCTACGTGTCGGTGCGCGACGGCGCCGATGGCGCCCTCGAGCGCGTGCGGCCCAATGCCACCGCCGCCGAACGCTTCGCGACCTTCCCTGGCACGGGTGCTGCCCCCGTGCTCGTGGGCAGCCTGGGCGGGAAGATCGTGGCCGGCGCCGCGGGCTTGGTGGCCGTGCGCGAAGCCGACGGCGCGCAGACGGTGCTGAACGCGACGCAGCCGACGCTGGCGCGCAAGGCGAGCACGCTCGCGTACTATCACGCCGCCGATGGCCTGTGGCGCACCGACGGGACCACCGGCGGCACGTTCCGCCTGACCTCGGTACTGCCCTTGGAACCGAGGCTGGCCGGCGAGCGGCTGTTCTTCAGAGGCACGGACGGGCAGGGTAGCGAGCCCTGGGTCAGCGACGGCACGCTGGCGGGGACGCATCGGATTGCCGACCTGCAGCCCGGTGCGTGCGATTCGTACCCAACCGACTTCGCGGCTGCCGGCGACAGCGGCCACGTCGTGTTCGCCGCGACGACGCCGTTGGGGCAGCGACAGCTCTGGAGCAGCGATGGCACCGCTGCAGGGACCAGGCTGGTCGGCCGGGTACGCGCTCTGGGCAGTTCCAATCCAGGGCGGCCGATTGCGGTCGGCAATCGCATCGTTGCCTGGGCCGACGACGGTATCCACGGCATGGAACCGTGGGCGTTCGACGCGAGGCCGATCGGGGCCTACCAGCAGCAGGTGCTGTCCGCGTCCTGCGGCCGGACCATCACGCTGCTGGCGGCGCCACGCCTCGGCGCCGCCGGCTTCGGCTTCGAGACGCCGAGCACCAGCGTCGCCGCCGCAGCCTTCCTCGGTGTCCGCGCGACCACTGCGACGCTGCCTGGCCTGACCGCGTGCGAACTGCGCGTTGCCGACATCTTCACCGTGCTCGCACCGCAGCGCACCGCCACCACCGAGCGGATCGCCCTCCCCATCCCCGCCGACCCGGCGCTGGTGGGACTCACCCTGGTGGCGCAGTTCGCCGACCTGCGCCTGAGCCTGAGCGACGCGCTCTACGTCGTAGTCGGGCGGTAGGGTCGTCGGGCGGAGGGGCAGCGACACCGAGCCCCTTGCGAGCCCGCGGCCGCCGAGCGCCGGCGCTGCAGGTGGCTCCGCTGTGCCGCGCGGAAACGGGTGGGCTAGCATGGCCCGCCTCGTGAGCCGCGACCAGAGTCCAGAAGAGAAGCAGCGTCAGCTCGAGCGCTTCCGCCGCGGCATGCTCCACCACGTCGGGCACGACGAGGAACGGCGCCGCAAGCGCACCTCGAAGCAGCGGCGAGCAGCGCGCGGCGGGTCGACGCCGCGTGCGCGGACCTGGAGCGACGACGAGCTGCCGTTCGAGAAGATCGTGCGCGGCCCACAGACGGTGGTCTGCGGCACGACGAGCCCTGCCGACGCGGGGGCAGCCGGCCTGCCGCAGGCCATGGTCGCCGCCGTGCACCACGGTCGCGTGCACCTCGACAACGGCGAGGTGGCACGTGTCTCGGGACGCTTGTGCGTCGACCCGTCGTTCCGACTGGCCGTCGGCGACGTGGTCGCCTACGCGACCACCGACGGACCGGCCCGCATCGAAGCGCGGTTGCCGCGACGCACGTGGTTGGCGCGCCCCGACCCTGGCAACGTCCACCGCGAGCTGGTCCTGGCCGCCAACGTCGACCTCGGCGTGATCGTGGTGGCCGCCAAGGACCCGCCCCTGCGCCCGGGCCTGATCGACCGCATGCTCCTGGCGCTGGCACGCGGTGGCGTCGCCGCCGTCGTCTGCGTGAACAAGATCGACCTGCTGGCGACCGACGAGCGGACGGAGCTCACCCGCACCCTGGCGGCCTACGTCGACCTCGGCGCTGCGGTCGTCACCTGCGCCGCCAAGGACGGCGAGGGCATCGAGATCTTGCGCCGATCTCTCGCCGGCAAGACCTGCGTGTTCGTCGGTCACTCCGGCGTCGGCAAGTCGTCGCTGCTCAACGCACTCGACCCAGGCGGCACGCGCGCCGTCGGTGCCGTGCGCGCCTACGACGGCAGGGGGCGACACACGACGACCTCGTCGAGCCTGCGGCAGCTCGGCGACGGCACGCGCGTGATCGACACCCCCGGCGTGCGCTCCTTCGGGCTGGACGCGGTCGACCCCGTCGAGCTGAGGGCGAGCTTCGCCGAGTTCGACGCGTTTCTCGGTCGCTGCCGATTCCGCGACTGCCTCCACTGGCACGAACCCGACTGTGCCGTGCGGGAGGCGGCTGCAGACGGCGACCTTCCGCCGCTTCGCTACGCTTCCTACCTGCGTATCCTCGAGAGCACCCGCCAAGAAGGCTGAGGCACCGAGAGAGCGCGAGCAGGGCGACACGACGCCCGCGTCGGCGCAACTCGACTCGGGTTCAGCGCGATGCGCGCAGGACCAGGCCGCGGACGCTCTGGCCGAGCGTCAAGGTGACCGGCGTCGCATCATCGATGCTGGCGACACCGTCGGTCGCCAGCACGCGGAAGGTGCCGGCCTGGCCCCACTCCAGCGCGAACGACCCGTCGGCGCGACTGGTGGTGAGAGGCAGAAGCGGCAGGAGCAGGCCCTCGCACACGACGCGTCCAGGCAGCCCTTCCGGCACCGGTGCCTCGTCACCGAGCAACTGGACAGGCACGCCGGCGCGCGGCTGGTTGTCGGGACCGACGACCCGCCCTTCGACCGACGCCGAGACGCCCGCCTGCACGCGCGCCGCGGCTTCGCTCGGCCACAGGTCGCACGGGTAGCTTTCTTGCACGTCGCGGATGACCTCGACCCAGGTCAACGACCCCGTCGCCTTCACCACCAGCTCCGGCACGTCCGCCACGGTCGACAGCTCGAACACGCCGTCGGCTCCGGTCTTGGTCTCGACCTCGACGTCGAAGCCCTGACGCAGCAAGACGGTCGCGCCGGCGATGGGCGCGGCTGCCGGCCGGCGGCGCACCACACCGCGGACCAGTCGCACCGGACGCGGCGTGAGGGTGAGGCGGTTCTGCGAGCCGGGAGCCAGCGCCGCGGTCACGTCGCGGTAGCGGCGGCTCGTGGCGACGACGCTCACGCTCGGTGACGCCACCGGGCCAAGCCGAAACTCGCCGGATGCATCCGTCTCGGTCTCGCTCAACACGGACGCGGCTGGCTCGGCGAGGCGCACGGTGACACCCGCTACCGGCCGGCCGTCGCTGGCGTCGACGGCAGTGCCGGCGACGAAGCGACCCGGCAGCAGGCGCACGTCGAAGGGACCCGGCCCTCCGGCAGCCACGTGCACCACGGCTTCCCCGGCGAGCAGCGCGGCACGCGCTACCGCCAGCACGCGGTAGCGACCGGCTGCGACGAAGCGCAGCTCCGCACGACCGTCGGGCGCCTCGAACACGCGCCCGTTGCTCTGCACGCCGAGGTGCAGCAGCGGTCCCGCGACCCCGGGCAGGAGCTGCACGGCCACGTTCTGCTGCCAAGCACGGGCGATGTCGGCGTCGACGCGCGCCCCCGAGGCCAAGCGTGCGCTGGGAAACGACATCGCGGTCGGCGGCGGTTCGTCCAGACAAGCGACCGTGAACGCCACGCCACTGTCCACCTCGGCGCCGTCCTGATCGAGGAAACGCAAGGCACATGGAAGGGTGAAGTCGTCGCGACGCAGCGCGATGTCGACGAGCTCGTCGCTGCCGGCAGCGGCCGCCAAGGCCGCGTCGTCGGCATCACCCGCGGTCGGCAACTTCGCCAGGTAGCCCTCGGCAACGACGGCGATCGTGCCGCCGTGCGCGTGCGCGAGCGTGACGATCCCGTCGGCACCGGCCCTCTGCGGCTGACGCCGGCCAACGATGTCGAACACCACCGCCCCCGCCAGCGGATCGCCGGTGCCGGCATCGACGATCCGCACCCGCACTGCCGCCGGCTCGGTCGGTACCGCAGCTGCGACCGCGTCCCGGCGCTCGGCCTCGAAGTTGGGGCGCTCGTCGACGCGCGCCGCCATCCGCGCCGCCAACTCGCGCTGCACCTCCGCGCTCAGCGGCGGCTGCGCCGGCAGCAGAGTCTCTGGCTCGCCGGGCGCGCGCCACAGGCTGATACCGACGGCGACGAGGATCGCCGCAGCCAGGACGACGGCGATCGTGGCGAGCCGACGCTTCACGACTTCTCGGGAGCCACGCTGGTGGCGACGCGACCGTGCCCCGGCGCAGCGAGCTTGCCGTCGAGGTTCTCGGCGAAGGCCGAAGTCGATGGTGGCGCGCTCCGGCTGGCATCGACCAGCAGCGGCGCACAGAACGACGGCCCGTGTCTCATGTCGGCATTGTGCCGCATCGGCGACGATTGCGTGCGAAGCGCAAGTCCCTCAGCCCGAGACCTTCTTGAGCTCGGCCTGGACGTCGCGGCCGTCGGCCAGACCCTTGTAGCGCGCCATCCACTCCTTCATGAAGCGGCCACCGTCGCTCGGGCCGGCGTAGCCGACCTCGGCGGCCAAGGCGCGAACCTTCTCGGCCAAGTCCGCGGGCGACAGCTTCTGCGGCAGGTAGGCCTCGATCACGGCGACTTCGGCGCGCTCGCGCTCGGCGATCTCGTTGCGACCGGCTGCCTCGGCCTGCGCGACGGTGTCCTTGCGCATCTTCACCGCCTTCTCGAGGATGGCCTGCTCCTCGGCGTCGTCGAGGTCGTCCTTCTGCTTGTCGATCTGCTGCGCCTTGATCGCCGCGATCAGCATGCGCAGCACCTGCAGCCGGTCCTTGTCGCCCGCCTTGAGCGACGCCTTCATGTCATCGGTGATCCGCGCGAGCAGCTTGCCCATGGTGTCCTGCCTCGAAGTAACAGGGTGGAGCCAGGCTCCACCCTGTGGAATCAGGCGTCTTCGCTGGGGACCTTGGTGAAGGAGACCAGCGAATCGCCCTCGCTCTTGAAGGAGATGCAGCGGACGCCCTGCGTGTTGCGTCCGATCTGGCTGATCTGGCCGGCCGGCGTCCGCACGATCTGGCCGAGGCGCGTGATCAGCATGATGTCGTCGTTGTCGGCCACCGCCAGGATGCCCACGGCCTTGCCGTTGCGATCGGTGGTCTTGATGTCGATGAGACCTTGACCGCCGCGTCCCTGCAGCCGGTATTCCTCGAGCGACGTACGCTTGCCGTAGCCGTTGGCACACAAGGTGAGGATCGACTGCCCGGGCTGCGGGATGGCCATTCCGACCACCGCGTCGTCCTCGGTGAGCTTGACCCCGCGCACGCCGTAGGCCTGCCGCCCCATGGCGCGTGCGTCCGACTCCTCGAACCGAATCGCCATGCCGTCGGCAGTGCCCAGCAGGATGCTGTCGCCGGGCTTGCACACCCCCACCCCGATCAAGCGGTCGTCGTCTTCCAGACTCACCGCGATGATCCCCTTCTCGCGCGGCCGCCCGTAGGCCGACAGCTCGGTCTTCTTGACCAGCCCCTTCCTCGTCGCGGTCACCAGGAAGCGCTCGCCCTCGAAGGTGTCGACCCGCAGCACCGAGTTGAGCCGCTCGCCTTCCTGCATCTCGAGCACATTGACCAGCGCCCGTCCCTTCGCCTGGCGGCCGAACAGGGGCAGCTCGTACACCTTGCGCCAATACACTCGACCCCGGTCGCTGAAGAACAGGATGTAGTCGTGGGTGCTGGCGACGAACAGGTGCTCGATGAAGTCGCCTTCCTTGGTCTCGGCCCCCGCCACGCCCTTGCCGCCACGGTTCTGGCTGCGGTACTGATCGAGCGCGGTGCGCTTGACGTAGCCCTCGTGGCTGACGGTCACCGCCATCATCTCCTCGGCGATGAGGTCCTCCGCGACGAAGTCGCCGACCTCTTCGTCGGAGATGATCGTGCGACGCTTGTCGCCGTAGCTGGCCACCATCTCCTCCGTCTCCTTGCGGATGATGTCGAAGCGCAGCTTCGGCTCGCTGAGGATGCGGTGGTAGTAGGCGATGTTCTTCTTCACCTCGTCGTACTCGGCCTCCAGCTTCTCGATCTCGAGGCCGGTGAGGCGCGCCAAGCGCATGTCGAGGATCGCCCGCGCCTGGATCTCGGTGAGCTGGAACCGGTCCGTCAAGCGCTGCCGCGCCTCTTCGACGTTCTTCGAGGTCTTGATGATCTCGACGACCTCGTCGATGTTCTGCACCGCGATGCGCAGCCCCTCCAGGATGTGGAGCCGTTCCTCGGCGCGGCGCAGCTGGAAGCGCGTGCGGCGGATGATGACGTCGACGCGGTGATCGCGGTAGGCCTCGAGCAACGGCTTGAAGCCGAGCGTGCGCGGCTGCCCCTTGTCGATCGCCAGATTGATGATCGAGAACTTGCTCTGCAGCGGCGTCAGTTTGAACAGCTGGTTGACGGTCACCAGCTCGTCGTCGACGCCGCGCTTCAGCTCGATCACCAGGCGCAGGCCGACGCGCGAGTTCGTCTCGTCGTTGCAGTCGGCAACGGTGTCGAGCTGGTCGGTCTTGGCCAAGTGCGCGATACGCTCGAGGATGGTGTTCGTCTTCACCTGGTACGGCACCTCGGTGAACACGATGTACTTGCGTCGATTCTTCTCCTCGACGTGGTACTTGCCGCGCACGACCACGGCGCCGCGCCCGGACCGGTAGGCGTTGCGGATGCCCGAGCGCCCCATGATGGTGCCGCCGGTCGGAAAGTCCGGACCCTGCACCTCGTTGAGCAGGTCGTCGACGGTGACGCCGGGATCGTCGAGCAGCTTGTAGAGCGCGTTCGCCACCTCGGTGAGGTTGTGCGGCGGCAGCGAGGTCGCCATGCCGACCGCGATCCCGGTGGTGCCGTTGCAGATCAGGTTGGGGAAGCGACCCGGCAGGACCGACGGCTCGTACAGGCGACCGTCGTAGTTCGGCTGCACGTCGACCGTCTCCTGGTCCTTGTCCTCCAACATGTGCACGGTCGGCATCGCCATGCGCGCCTCCGTGTATCGCATGGCCGCCGGCGGGCTGCCGTCGATGGCGCCGAAGTTGCCCTGGCTGTCGACCAGCGGGTAGCGCAACGTGAAGTGCTGCGCCATGCCGACCAGAGTCGGATAGATGACGGCGTCGCCGTGCGGATGGTAGTTGCCGGACGTGTCACCGCAGATCTTGGCGCACTTGCGGTACTTGGCCCGCGGCCCCAGGTTCAGGTCGTCCATCGCCACCAGGATGCGGCGTTGGCTCGGCTTGAGACCGTCGCGCACGTCGGGCAGAGCGCGACTCAGGATCACGCTCATCGAGTAGGTGAGGTAGCTCTCCTGCATCTCCTTCTCGAGGAGGATCTGCGGGAAGCTCGGCTTGACGGGCGGCGGAGTGTCGGTCATGCGGCCTCGGGGCAGGGCGCGATGGGCGCGAAGCCTGCATCTTCGCGGGCCGCACGAGCAGCTTCAACAATGCGTCGAGCCGCCCGACGCGGCCCTGTCTGCGGCTGCCGGCCGAGAGCGACCCTCTGGAGCCGCGATGACACGCTGGTGCGGCTCGGCCGCGGATGAATCCCGTGGCCAGGCCCCTAACGCAGGAACTGGACCTGACGCACCTCGGCGAAGCGGCCTTGCAGCGTCACCGGGTCGAGGGTCTGGAGCTGCAGCTGCAGCGCCAGACCGGCGTTCTGCGGCCCCGCCGGGACCGGCAGGGTGAGGCGGAAGCTACCGGTCGCTCCGAGGACCCCGCCCGGCAGGGCCACCAGCGAGGTCGGTGCGAGGAGCAGCACCATGTCGAGCGGCAGGGCCGCCGACAGGTCGAGATAGTCGTGGGCGCTGCCGAGCAGCAGGGTGAAGAGATGGCCGCCGCCGCCCTGCCCCACGGCGAGGGTCTGCAGAGTGCCTGCGGGCCAGGCCGGGGCCATGTCCAGCACGGCGCTCGCCCCGGCCTGCCCGATCACGACCGAAGTCGGATCCCTGGTGATCGCACCGGTGGTGGTGGCCGCGTGCACGAGCCGGCTCGCCTGGCTGGCGTCGATCGCGGCCAGGCCGCTGCTGGCGACGTGCACGGTCGCGGCCACCAGCGCGGTGCCCGCGCCGATGACCACGCGCTGTGCCGCCACCTTGCGGCTGCGCTCGACCCGCAGGTCGCCGGGGCAGGTGACCGCGCGCAGGACGACCGGCACGGTCGTGTCGACGACCGTCAGCGCGTGACCGGGCGCGAGCGTCAGGCCGTCGAGGACGACGTCGCCGGCGCCGGTCACGTTGGCGACGCTCACCGCCCCCTCGATCGTGACCAGGCCCGAGCCGATGACCCGTGCCGGCCGGTCGACAGCGAAGCCACCGTAGGTGCCGGACTCGACGAACACGATGGTGCCGGACGACGCCCCGGCGAGGGCGCTGGCGATATCGGCGTAGCCGTTGGCGCCGACGAAGCGCGTGATCCCCTCGTTGGCGGCATGCGGCGTCGCCGAAGCCGAGCCGAGTGCCTGCCACTCGCCGGCGAAGGGTGACAGGCGCTGCCGCTCGAGCGTGTAGGTGTAGAGCGTGCCCGCGAGCAGACCGTCGTCGACGACGACGTACGACCTCGGACCCGTCGCCGCGACCGGCGCCAGTGGCGGCCCCGGCACGCGCGCCAGGCGGAACGCGGTCGTCTCTTCGTTGGTGGAGGTGAACGTCACCGTGTTTCGGTGCACCCCCGGCGCCGCCGCCGGCCCGAACACCTGGGTGGCGTTCCCGCGCCAGGCGATGCGGCCTGCCGGGTCGTCCTCGAAGGCCGCGCCCGCCAGGTTGCCGCGCGCGTCGACGATGGTGATCGCCGCGCTGCTCGTCAGCGCCCGCACGTTGTGTGCGGCCGCTGTGTCGTCGAAGTCGAGGTCGAAGAGCGTCGTCGGCACGGGACGCGCCAGGTCGAGAAGGACTGCGCCCGGGCTGCCGCCGCTGAACAGTCCGCCACGCAGGTCGAACGGCGGTGGCCCCAGGACCGCCGTGCTGGCGATGCGCACGCCGGCGCTGCTCATCCCCGAGAAGCGGAACGAACGCGCCTCGAGCCGGCCGAGGACCTGCATGGCGCTGTTGCTGCCTTCGACGACCGCGGGCGCCAGCGGCGTGCCGTCGAGACGCAGGCGCCCGGCGGTGGCGACCAGCAAGCCGACGCCGGCGCCGAGGCGCAGGCGCCCGCTGCCGACCTCGACGTCGCCGGTCACCGTCAGACTGCCGTTGCCGATCAGCACGTCGCCGCCGTCGTCGACGGTGAGCGAGTTCGCCAGCGTCGAGTCGCCGAAGTCGGTATCGGTGAAGGTGGCGAGACCGCGCACCGTGGTGGGGCCGACGATGCACTGGTTCGCCGCGGCTTCGGTGCGCACCGTCAGCACGCCCGCGCTCTCCACGGTGACTTGGTCGAGCACGCAGTAGACGGCGTCGGCGGCGCCGTCGGTGACGGTCAGGTTGTCGATACGCGGCCCCTTGCCGCTGGTGTTGGCGTTGCCGCTGCGGAACAGCACCTGCGCGCCGTTCTCCACCCGAATCTCCGAGAAGCGCGGCAGGGGGTTGTCGGAGACCCCGACCGTCACGTTCTGCCCGGAGTCGTTGAAGACGATGACCCCGCGCACCGGCGCGAAGTTGTTCGAGCTGTTGATGGTGATGCCTTGGCGCACGACGATGCGTCCTGGCGGATCGGTCACCTGCGAAACGCCGGGCAGCGCCATGGTGTCGACGACGAGTTCGTCGGTCGGTGTGCCCACGAGCCGCGAGTTGAACAGGCGGAAGTCGCCGCACTCCACGTGCCCGGTGATGGTGGCGTTGGTGACCGTGAGGCTCACGTCGCCGGTGGTCACGTCGGTGAGGAACAGGTCGCCACGCGCCGACGAACTCGCCGTCACGGTCAGAGCGCCGTCGATGTGCCCCACGCCACTGCCGGCGATGGTGAGGCTCTGACCGGCCACGGTGTTCACCGACACGTCGCCGCTGACGGCGCCGCGCAGGCTGAAGCGCGTCAGAGCCGACACCTCCAGGGCCAGCTCGCCGGTGACGCGGCCAGCGACATCGAAGCTGGTGCCGCGCAGCACCAGCGGCACCGTCGCGGCATTGGCGAGGGTGGTGCCCGCGGGCACGACCAGCACGCCGGACACGATCACCGACGCCAGCGCCGCGTGGTCGGTCGTGACGGTCGCCCCGCGGTCGAGCACGAGCGCTCCGAGCGTGCAACCCGACTCCACCACCGAGTCGGCGCTGGCGGTGAGCGTCCCGGCCAGGATGCTGCCCGCCACCACGCGACACGGAGCGTCGACGAGGACGTTGCCGAATCGGCCCAGCAGCGTCGCGGGAGCCCGCATGCGCACGAAGCCGCTGCCCGTCACCGTGCCACGTGCCGTGGCGTTGGCGTTGACGTCGAGGGTGGCCCTGCCGACGAGAGTCAGGGTCGCGCCGGAAGCCACGTTGAGGTTGCGGCACGCGCCGGTGCCCGACAGGCTCGGCATCCGTGACAGGCGCGCGGGCACCGACACATCGGTGGCGTCGATCGGCACACCGGCCGACCAGTTGGCGGCCGTGTTCCAGTCGGTCGACTGGGCACCGGTCCAAGTCGTGACCTGCGCGTGCAGCGAGGTGAGCAGGAGCGAACAGACGACGAGCAGACGCAGATGCAGCACGATGAGGATTCTCCGACGCCAGCGTGTCACGTGCAGCCCGCGCCGACGACCAGAACCGGAGAACTTCTCGGTCGTTTCACTGCAATGGGTCGGGCCAGGGTCGAACCTGGCGTGCCGGGCGGAAGCCGATGAGGTCGCTGGGGATCAGCACCGGCACCTCCTGGCGATCGGCACAGCGCGCGCGCATGGCGTCGTCTTGCCAGCACCCGCCGCGCCCGATACGCCGGCCCGGATCCGGGGACGCATCGGCCGTCGGCAGACGCAGACCGTCGCCCGGCTGCACTGGGTTGCCGTACGGGAGCCGCGGGTCGCGGCACATCTCCCGCAGGTTGCCGTGCATGTCGTGCAGGCCGAAGGGATTCGGCAGGAAGGTCCCGACCGGCGCGTGCACGACGTGCCCGTCGGTCCAGGCTTCGCTCGCCGGCCAGCCGCTGGCGGCCTTGGCGCCGAAGGCGTCGGCGATGTTGTCGTAGTGCCCCATGTCCAGCGGCGAGCCGGACCCGGAGGTGACCCGAGCCGGGTCGTCGCCGAACGCGTAGCGCGTGGTGGTGCCGCCGCGGCAGGCGTACTCCCACTGGGCCTCGGTGGGCAGTTCGAGACAGTAGCGGGCGGTGAGGGCCACGACCTCGTCCCAGGTCACGCTCTCGACCGGGTTGGTCCAGCCGATCTGCGGCAAGCCGGCCGGCATCTTGCTGCCGGGACGGTACAGGCTCGGGGTGGTGCCGGCCCATCGCCGCCACTGCGCCTGCGTGCACTCGAACTTGCTGAGGAAGAAGGCCTCCAGCGCCACCTCGTGCCGCGGCGCCTCGTCCGGCTCGCACGCATCGCCGTCGTGCGCCCGATCAGCGCCCATGGTGAACGTGCCCGGCGGCACGAGCACGAACACCAAGCCGCTGGCCTCGGTCATGGGCACGTGGCCACCGGCGTCGCGTTCCGGCAGCGGTGCATCCGGCGCGCCCGAGTCCGGGTGGTAGAACTCCCACAGTTCGCTGTGCGGGTCGACTCCCAGGGGAACGAGCCCGAGCTGCGGCGGCAAGTCGAGGCCGCGGTAGCGCTCGCTGCGGGCGATGGCCGTGCGCGCCGCCTGCCACTGCTGTGCATACGCCTCGACGGTGCGCGCCTGCACGGAGCCAGCCGCCCTCAGCCGAGCCGAAACGCCGGCGATGTTGGTCTCGGTCGGCGCAGTGTCGCACAGGCGCACCATCGCTCGCACCACCTGCCGTTGCTCGCGCAGCTGCTCGACCAGCAGCGGATCCCCAACCGTAGCCGCGCCGGATGCCCGTGCCTCGAGCTCGGCGAGGTAGGCGCGCTGCAAGCCGAGTCGTTGGCGCAGCCCCTCGGCCCGTTCCAGCCACCGCTGCATGCGGACGACCCGCGCCGGGTGCACCGGCCAAAGCTCGTGCGCCGCCTCCTGCTCGAGCGCACGCAAGACCAGCGGGTCGAGGCGGTCTTTGGCGAAGCGCGCCTCGAACAGGAACCAGAGGCTGGCTGCCAGGCCACCCACGAGCGCCAGCAGCACGGACGCGGCGGCGATGGCCTGCACCCGGTAGCGCCGCAGCAGCTTGCGCGCGCGGTAGATGGTGCTGGGCGCAGTCGCCGACACCGGTTCGTCGTTCAGGTAGCGGCGCAGGTCGGCGGCGAACTCGCCCACCGAGGCGTAGCGTTCCTCGCGCTCCTTGCGCAGGGCCAGCATCACCACCCAGTCGAGTTCGCGCTGCAGGGCGCCGTTCAGCGCCGGCAGGCTCATCGAACGCGCAGCCGCTGCACCGGCGGCGTCGACTCCGGGCTGCGCCAGCTTGCGGCTCGGCCGTGGCGGCTCGACTTCGCGAATGACCCGTCGCATCTCGTCCGGGCCGCGGCTCATCAACTCGGCGTTGGAGAACGGCAGCTCACCGGTCAGGAGTTCGTACAGCACGACGCCGAGCGCGTACACGTCGGCACGCGTGTCGACGCTGTCGGCGGCGCCGGCCTGCTCGGGGCTCATGTAGGCCGGCGTACCCAGCACACTGCCGGCCATGGTCAGCTCGGTGGCGTCGCCGGTCTGCTCCACGGCGCGGGCCAGTCCGAAGTCGATGATCTTCGGCACGCCGCCGTCGTCGCTCTCGACCACCAGGATGTTGGCAGGCTTGAGGTCGCGGTGCACGATGCCACGCTGGTGTGCATGCTGCACGCCGGCGCACACCGACAGCAGCAGGTGCAACCGCTTCGCGAGGCCGAGCCCGCGCGCGTCGGCGAACTTGGTGATGGGCACGCCAGGCACGTACTCCATCACGAAGTAGGGCTGACCACGCTCGCTGCGGCCGGCGTCGAACACCCGCGCGATGTTGTCGTGGTTCATGCGCGCCAGCGTCTGGCGCTCGAAGTCGAAGCGGCGCAGCACGGCGTCGGTGTCCATGCCGAGCTTGACCAGCTTGAGGGCGACGATGCGGGCGATGGGCTCGGTCTGCTCGGCCAGATACACCGCCCCCATGCCGCCGGCACCGAGTTCGCGCACGATGCGGAACGGCCCGACGCAGGTGGGCACCCCAGCGTCCAACGTGCGGGGCGAAGCCTGCGCCCGGCGCACGATCTGCAGAGCCAGCGGGCGCAGGTCCGGCCGCTCGGCCGTGCGCTGCAGCACCTCGTGCTCGGGGTCGGAGGTCCCCAGGCAGGCCATGACCAGGCTGTGCAGCTCCCGCATGGCACCGTCGGAGAGAGTGCCGTCGGTCATCCGCGCGCGCGCCCTTCGCCCTGTCTCGGCGGGCGGGCTCGACGGATCCGCGGCGCGGCGCACGGCCCGCACGGAGCCGCGCCGAGACACCGCGGCAGGCTGACCTTTCGGGGCCGTGACACAGCTTCTACTGTAGCAAGGGCCATGACGACTCGACCGGCCGAGGACCCGCACGCCTGGTTCACCGGTTGGGCCGCCGCCGACCCGGACGCCGTCGTGGCTCTGGCGGCGTGGAGCCTGCCCCGCCTGCACGCGAAGATGCCAGCCCACGACGGCGACGCGGTGGCGGAGGCGACGCGGCGCGTGCTGCACACGACTCCACCCTTTGCAGTCGCCGACCCCGCGCGCGCGCAGGCGCTGCTCGAGCGCCTGGTCGCGCACGAGCTGGAAACCACGCACGAGGCAGTGCGGCGGCCGTTGCCTCCGTTGGCACCGGCCCCCCTGCTCGATCTCGACCGCGGGCGCGACGACGAGCCAGGCCGCGGGAACGCGCGGCGCAAGCTCGCCCTCCTGCTCATGCCGCCGCGCGATCGCAAGCTGCTCCTCGCCGCTTGGTCGGGCCTGGACGATGCGGCGGTGGCCAGCCGGCTGGGGACGTCGGACGGTTGCGTGGCCCGTGACCGCGAACGGTGCGAGCGGACCCTCGAGCAGGTGGTCCAGCACCTCGAACTCGGAGCGATCGAAGCGGCGCTCTCGACGGCCGTGCCGAGTGCACCCGACGCCTGGGGCAGCGCCACGCAGTGGAGCATGGTGCTCGGCGCGGTTGCCACCGACGACCCCGGACGGGTGCACGCATCGTGGCGGCGGCTGTTGGAGCGCTACGAAGCGCCGATTCGACGCGCGATTCGGCGCGCGCACGGCGACGACGCGCGCGGCGACGAGCTGACCGCCGAGTTCTTCTCCTACCTGTTCGAGCACGCGGTGCTCGCCAAGGTGCAGCCGCGCGGCGGCCGGTTCCGGGCCTACATCCAGGCCGTGCTGCGCAACTTCCTGCACCGGCAGCGCCGGCGCGGCCGGCCGGTGCTCGAGTTGGACGAGACCAACTCGCCCGCCACCGCGGCCGCCGACCGCGACGCCGAGCAGGCCGACGAACTCGAGTGGGCCCGGCACGTGCTCCACCTCGCCTTGCAGCAGCTGTTCGCCGACAGGGAGCGCGACGGCGAGATCCTGGTGCGCTACTACGGCCTGGCGTGGCCGGATCCGCAGCAGCCGCGCTCGGCGGACAGCCGTGAGTCGATCGCCGCGCGGTTCGGACTCTCGCTGGGCGCGGTGGACCAGGCGACCTACCGCGCCCGGCGCGCCCTGCGTGCCCAGATCGAGCGCGAGCTGCGCGAAACCGTCGATGGGGCCGAGGCCATGAACGCGGAGGTCGAGATGGTGGCGAGCCGCCTGCTGCAGGCCTACCCCGGCCTGCTCTAGGGGACGGCGGCGGAATCTGCGGAAAGTCGGTGAGGGCCGGCGGCCGGGGGTGATGGGCAGTCGTGCGGCAACGAGCCGCACCGAACTCCAAACCCGAAAACTGCCATGAACGACTCCCGCACCCGTTGCCACCCGCTGTTCGCCCTGCCCCTCCTCGCCGCCCTGACCACGGCGACCAGCCTCGCGGCCGAAGACGATCGCCTCAACCGTCACCCGGTCCAGCAGGTCTGGGTGCACGACGTCGCCCCCGCGACTGTCATCTCCTACACCAATGCCGGCTACCGGATCACCGACCTGGAGATCGCGAGCGTCTCGCCGTTCCACGTCACGGCAGCTCTCGTCAAGAACACGGGCGCCTACGCCAAGCGCTGGTACTGGTACTACAACATGACCGGCGCCGACGTGACGACCAAGATCAACACGCTGGGCGTCCGCATCTACGACCTCGAGCCCTACGTGGTGAACGGCAGCCTGCGCTTCGCGGCGCTGTTCGAGGACAACCGCGGCAGCAACGCCAAGTCCTGGTGGTGGTACTACGGGGTCCAGTTCAGCGACCTGCAGACCGCCTACCAGAACAACGGCGCGCGCATCATCGACCTCAACCGGTACACCATCGGGTCGACGACGGCCTACGCGGCGGTGATGATCCGCAACAGCGGCAGCGACGCGCTGAGCTGGAGCTGGGCGCTGAACTACAGTGGCAGCAACGTCATCGCCCGCCTGCAGTCGCTCGGGCACCAGCTCTACGACATCGAGAAGGTCGGCGACGACCGCTACAACATGATCTCGGTCAACAACGGCCAGTCGCTGTCGACTTGGTTCAACGTCACGCCGAGCTACGCCGAGACCCTGCGCCGCAACGGCAACTACCGCATGATCGACGTCGAGCCCTACTCGGACGGGCGGCTGACCATCGTCATGATGCGCAACAGCGGCTTCTTCACCGCGCAGGGCTCGAGCTGCGCGCCCGGCTTCAGCCACTCGGCCACGGGCAACCCGGCGCCGGGGCAGAACGTGCAGTACCGCCTCAACGCGCCGTCGAGCTTCGCCGGTGTCGCCACCCTGCTGTTCGGCGCCCAGGCCACGTCGATCGACCTGTCGCCGATCGGGGCCAGCGGCTGCCGCCTCTACCTGCAGCCGCAGATCGTGCTCGGTGTGGCCGGCTTCGGCACCACCAACGTGCAGATGCAGCTCCCCACCACCAACTCGCTGATCGGCCAGGGCCTGTTCACCCAGTTCGCGGTGCCGCAGCCGGGTCTGAACAACCTCGGCCTCGGCACCACCAACCGCCTGGAGACGACGGTCGGCCCGGTACAGTGACACGGTGCAGTGACACAGTGCAGTGATCCAGCAGAGTGACGCCGCGCGGTGACGACGCCGCGCGGCAAGCTGCAGCGGGTCAGGCTGCCAACGCCCCCGAGTGCAGATGCACCCGCCGCCCGGCGCGGCCGCGAGAGACGAGCTCGCGGCCGCGCTCGTTTTCGTTCCGGGTACCCGCGACGCGCGCGAGGAAGACGGCACGCTCGCCACTGCCCGCTGTCGTGCCCTGGCGAGCCGCCGATAGACTGCGCGACCCATGGCAGCGCGACGACGTCCGCAACGGCCGCAAGCGGAAGGTGCGCAAGAATCGAGGCGCGCGCGCCCCGGCTTCGCCGAGCGCTTGCTCGCCTGGTACGACGCGCACCGGCGCCGGCTGCCGTGGCGCGAGGCTCCCGGTCCGTGGCCGACCTGGGTCTCCGAGGTCATGTTGCAGCAGACGCGAGTCGAGGTGGTGCGCGAGGCGTTCGCGCGCTTCCTCGACCGCTACCCCGGGCCGGCGGCCTTCGCCGCCGCGAGCGACGACGAAGTCCTGCAGGCCTGGCGCGGCCTCGGCTACTACCGCCGAGCGCGCCTGCTCCGAGAAGGCGCACGCGCGGTGGTCGAGGTGCACGGCGGCAAAGTGCCGGAGCAGCACGAGGCGATCGCGGCGCTACCGGGGGTCGGCCCCTACACCGCGGGCGCGATCGCTTCGATCGCGTTCGGCCAGCCGGTCCCGGCGGTCGACGGCAACGTCGAGCGGGTCCTCTCCCGGCACCGCGGCATCAGCGCGAACGTCAAGACAGGGGTCGGCGCACGCGCCGTGCGCGCCGCCGCCACGCAACTGCTCGCCCGAGCGCGTCCGGGCGACTTCAACCAGGCGCTCATGGACCTCGGCGCCGGCGTGTGCACGCCGCGCGCGCCGCGCTGTGACGCCTGTCCGGTCGGCGCCGACTGTGTCGCGCGGCACGACGGGCGGCAACACGAACTTCCTCTGCTGCCGACCCGGCGCGCCGCGGTCGACGTGCACACCCGCGTCGCGATGGTCCGCGACGCCGACGGCCGCGTCCTCGGACGTCGGGTACCGGCCGGAGAGATCAACGGCGGCCAGGTCGACCTTCCTGGACCGGGCCCGCTGGTTGCGGTGATCGACGGCGAGGAACTGCAGACCTGGCTGGACGACCACCTCGGCCCGCGCGCGGTTCGGGTCGCCCTGGAAGCCGCCGGCGACGTGCGGCATGGCATCACGCACCACCGCATCCGCGTGTCGGTGCACCACGCGACTCTCCTGCGGGCCCCGGCCTCGAGCGACGCAGTGTGGGGCGAGCCGGTGCACGACGACCGCGTCACGTGGACGACGCTGGCTCGCAAGGCGATGCAGCGCGTCCTCTCGCCTGGCTAGAGATGGTGCAGGCGACCCGGGCCCCGATCGAGGGCTCGGCGCGGGGTGCCCCGGACGCCATCCCCACGTTGCGTCCTCGGCCACGACCGGCTCCGCCGCGGGTGGATCCAGTGACGCTGACGCCTAACGGAACAGCGGCAGCAGGGACGGCGACGGACGCACGTCGCCTTCGTTGGCACCGACGTTGGTCGGCACGCCGTGGTCGTCGACGCCGACCCCGGCCGCGTTCAGGTAGCCGCGCCACGCCAGGAAGCGCTGCTTGGCAGCACCGGTCAGGCGCACGCCGTTGCGCACCACGTGCACGTTGTCGTCGAAGATGGTGTTGGTGCCGTCCGCGTTCAGGCCGTCCACCAGGGTCGAGATCTGGATGACGCCGAGGCCACCGAAACCGCCGGCTCCGTACTGGTCGAAGGCGCCCGCCGGCGGCGGCGGGTACTTGCCGGCGATCTCGAAGGCGGCGAATGCGCCCTGCGTGCCGACGCCGCCGTCGGCCGACATGGCGAAGTCGTAGTCGTTGTTGGCGTAGGTCTCGCCGTGCGCGTGCAGCTCGACGTAGGTGTAGGAGAGCAGCGAGATCATGCCGCCGGACCCGCCGCCGCCGCCGCCGCCCTCGTTGTTCGAGCCGGCCTGCTCACCGCCGCCGCCGTCGCCACCGTTGCAGCGGATGTGACCGGTCGGGCCGACGACGATGCGGCCCCCGGCCAGGATCACCAGCGCACCGCCGCCGCCACCGCCACCACCACCGCGCGCATCCGCGATCCAGTTGACGTTGCCGCTGCACTGCGGCGACTGGTCGCCGCCACCACCGCCGCCTGCGCCACCGCTCAGACCCGCCAGCTCGCCGACCACGACACGTCGCCCGGCCAGGTCGTAGCCCAGGCCGAAGAAGTCGTTGTCGATGACGCCGTCGCCGAGGATCGAGCCGCCGGCCAAGCCGCCGGGCAGGTTGCGGCCGGTGCCGCCGAGCCCACCGCGCCCTGCCTGCTGCACGAGCGAGTTGCCGACGTTGAGGAGCTTGTAGTAGGGGTCGCCCGCCGTGGCGAAGCTGCCACCACCGCCGCCGGAGCCGCGCCCGTTGCTGGCCACGGTGCACGAGATGAAGCCGCCGCCACCGCCGGCCGCAACGGCCTGCCGAGGCCCGTAGCCAGGCTCGCCGTTGAGGCTGGTGCCGGTGGAGTTGGGGCTTCCCCGCCCGCCGTTGCCGCCACCGCACACTCCGATTCCACCCGCCGCCGGGAAGTTGGCCGAGCGCAGCGTGTCGACGCGCATGCCGCGCCCGCCGTCGAGCTCCAGGTCGCCGTCGACCACGAAATCGCCCAGCACGACGAAGATCATCGGATTCGTGCCTTCGCCGCGCACGGTGACACCCTGCGGGATGTGCACGCTGCGGAAGTAGAAGATGCCGCCCGCCACGTTCACCGGCGGGCAGTTGCGGCTGCGCACCTGGGCGAAGTCGGTGTTCAGGACGACCTCCGCCGTGTTGGGCTGGAAGTCGCACAGGAATCCCTGTGCGTCCGTGGTGGCGGCGAAGAACGGGGCAGCGCAGGCGGCTGCGCAGAGGCGGAGGATCGGCTTCATGGGATCACGAGAGGGCGAAGTTCGCCGGACCCGCCGGGGGGTCGGCGCGCCAGCACGGTAGCCGGCGACGCGGGACGGGTAACTTCCCACGGAACGCCGCCGCGCGGGGCGACGTGTCGAGACTGCAAGCCGCGAGTCCTCGCGCGACCACGAGTTCGACGATGGCCTTGCGTTGCCACAGCACCGAACTCGCCGCTTCCAGCGGCACTGGAGCTCCGGCAAGCCACGCCTCGAGCCGGTGCACGGGCGCCAGGCCTGGCCAAGCGGGCCGTGCTCCGCCACACTCCCCACGTGGTCCACGCCTCTGCCGTCGATCCCGCCGCCGCGGCCACTGACTCGCGGCGTACACGGGCCCGCGCGCTCGCCTCGGTCTTGTCGCTCGCTGCTGCCGGCGTCGCGGCGCAGGCAGGCGCCTCCGCCGGCGAGGACGCAGCCCGCCAGGCGGAGCAGCAGCGCATCGCCGTCATGGCCAAGGTCGCGCCCGCCGTGTGCAGCGTCATGCAGAAGGGCCAGCCCGGCGGCGGCTCGGGAGTCATCTTCGACCCGAACGGCTTCGTGCTCACCAACATGCACGTCGTCGGCAAGACCGAGGTGAAGGAGATGGTGATCGGCCTTCCCGACGGCGAGCTATACACGGCGGCCGTGCTGGGCGTCGATCCGGGCAGCGACCTCGCAGTGCTGCTCCTGCGCCGCAAGAGCGAGGGACAGACCTTTCCGTTCGCCACCCTGGGCGACAGCGACGCACTCTTGGTCGGCGAGGCGGTGTTCGCCATGGGCAACCCGTTCCTTCTCGCCACCGACTTCCAGCCGACCACCACCTTCGGCATCGTGTCGGGTACGCACCGCTACCAGCCGGGCGGCGGCAACCGCATGCTCGTCTACCCCGACTGCGTCCAGGTCGACGCGCCGGTCAACCCGGGTAACTCGGGTGGGCCGTTGTTCAATCTGCGCGGCGAGATCGTCGGCATCAACGGCCGCATCTCGCTCGGCGATCGCGGACGCGTCAACGTCGGGGTGGGGTTCGCGATCGCCAGCAACCAGATCAAGAACTTCCTGCCCGACCTCATGGCGGGCAAGCACGCCGAACACGGGACCCTCGACATGAACGCGTGGTTCATGGAGGCGCCGGGCGAGCGCGGCCGCTACGGCGTGTTCGTGCAGTCCATCTTCGAGGACAGTGTCGTCGCCGAGCACGGCGTGCAGCTCGGCGACGAGATCACCACCTTCAACGGCTCGAAGGTACGCAGCGCCAACCAGCTGGCGACCATGGTGGGCGTGTTGCCCGCAGGCGCCGAAGTGACGCTCGGCTTCCGCTCCAAACTGGGCCGCGGCTACGGCGACGAGCGCGTGGCGCGCGTGCGCCTGTCGCGTCTCGATACCGGATCGAGCCGCGATCCGGATCGGCTGGCCGACGACACGCAGCGCCGGCGGGCAGCGGCGGCTCTGGTGGCGCGCTTCGCCCCGGACGAGGGCGCCGCCAGCGGCGCCACGCTGACCCTCGAGCTCGGGAACGGCACGCGCGTCGTCGAACGCCGTGACGCGCAGGCGGCGCTGACCCTGACGGGCGAACGCCGCGTGCTCGAAGCCGGCGGCGTCGAGCCCAAGGGATTCGCCGTCGTCGACGGCGCGGTCTCCGACCTGTCGCTGGAGGCCGCCACCGCGCTGGCGCGCGAGCTCGCGGCGAATCCGTGGTTGCACCGTGGCGAGGCGCGCCAGCACCAACTCGAAGGGGCGATGCTGGACGGCGGCCGCATGTGCGGCGATCGGCCCGCCTACGGTTTGCGCCTGCCCGGAGACGGCGTCCTCCGCGCCTGGTTCTTCGCCGACGGCGAGGTCGCCGGCTACGGCTTCCGCGATCCGGAGCGCAAGAAGTACGTGGAGGTGTTCGTGTGCGCACCCGGCAAGGTGCGTGTCTACCTCGACGACGTGGCCGCCGCCGAGGGAGCCGTCGAGATCGGCGGCGTGCCGCCGGCCGACGCGCGCTTCGCCCGGTGAGGCGGCGGCCTACGCGCGCACGTCGACCACGGTGCCCGTTCCCGGGGCCGCCGGTGGCACCGGCGCGGTCTGGATCAGCTTGAGGGCGGCCTGGCCCTCGACCTTCTGCGCGTCCATCGCCTTCTTCAAGACGGCGAGACCTTCCGCGGACTGGACTTGCGCTGCACAAGCGCTGCATGTGCTCCCGACGTTCATGACCAGGCGTTTCGGGCGGCAATGCCAGCTCGCATGAGCACGGGTTGGATCCGGCGCTGGCATGGCACGACGAGCTGTCGGCGCTGCGTCGGTCGGGCCGACTGGCGACGCGCGCGTGGGCCTGTCGCGCTACAGTGCTCCGCGTGCTCCGCCCTTCCCTCTTCGGCGCCCTGCTGGCGCTGGCACCGGCCGCGCAGCAACCCGCCGCCGACGCCTACGCCTTTGCCGAGCGCCCGCCGCGCACGCAGCTCGAACGCGCCATCCACGACGTCTTGCCGTGTGTCGTGAAGGTGCACGGCGCGTCCGGGCTGGCGACCGTTCAGCCGTATGGCAGCGGCCTGCTGGTCAGTGCCGCAGGGCACGTGCTGGCGCTGGATCAGGTCATGATCCAGGAAGGACAGACCAGCGTCGTCCTCCACGACGGCAGCGTGTGGCCAGCCGAGCTTCTGCCAGCGGAGAACAAGCTCGGAGTGCGCATGCTCAAGATCGACTGCAAGCGCGAGCTGCCGTTCGTGCGCGTGCCGAAGGACGGGGACTTCGCGCCCGGCGACTTCGTGTTCTCGGTGGGCAACTGCTTCCGTCTGGCCGAGTTCAGCGAGAAGGCGTCGGTGACGTTCGGGGTGCTCGTCGCCAACGCCAGGACCGGGCTTCGCTACCGCCTGCAAGACGTCGACTACGACGGCGCGCTGTGGATCACCGACGCGATGAACAACCCGGGCCACGGCGGTGGCGGGCTGTTCGCGATCGACGGCCGCTGGGTCGGACTCAACGCTCGTTTGGCGACGTCGCGCGAGACCAATACCGACATCTCCGCGGCGATCCCGGCGGGCGACCTGTTGCCCTACATCGAGCGCTGGACGGAGGGCAAGGTGACCACCCCCGCAGCGGCGTTGCCGACGGCGCGGCCCTACCACGGCGTCAAGCTCTTCGACCACGGTAGCGGGCAGACTTCGCCGCCCGCCTACGTAGAGCGGGTCGTGCCCGGATCGCCGGCGGCCAAGGCCGGCCTGAAGACCGATGACCTGATCGTGCGGATCGACGAGTTCGCGGTGCGAACTTGCCGTCAGTTCGACGACGTGATCGCCAAGCTGCGGCCAGGACAGACGGTGACGGTGACCTACAAGCGCGGCAACGCGGTCGCGAAGGGCGACATGACCCTGGAGCAAGCCAAATGATCCAGCCGAGGCAGCTCATCCTCGCCACCGTCGCGGTCGGCGCCATGCCCGCGCCGGGGCAAGACCCGATCTTCGCGCTGCAGACCGACGTGCAGCGCGCCGTCGCCCGGGTGGCACCCAGCGTCGTGCGCGTCGAGACGTTCGGTGGCACGCGCCGAGCGCAGGAGACGGGACCGGCGATCGCCGACGGGGCTCAGGCACCGAAGAAGCGGCCGCAGAAGAAGGACCCCGACGAGTTCAAGGCGCCGGACGAGAAGAAGGAAGGCGACGAGAAGAAGGGCGGCGGCCTCAAGGACCTGATGACGCCGGGCTTCAAGCAGACTCAGGGGGCAACCACCGGCCTCGTGCTCAGCGCGGACGGCTGGATCGCGGTGTCGCGCTTCGCGCTCGCCTACGACCCCACCACCATCCTGGTGACGCTGCCGGACGGGCGCGCTTTCAACGCGGTGCGCAAGGGCGAAGACACCAGCCGCGGGTTGGCTCTGGTGAAGATCGAGGTCGACGACTTGCCGGTGCCCGAGCTGCTCGACCCGGCGAACGTGCAGGTCGGTCAGTGGGCGCTGGCGCTGGGGCGCACGTTCGGCCTCGCCCAGCCGAGCGTGCACGTCGGGATCGTGTCGGCCACGCGACGGATCTTCGGCCGGGCAGTGCAGATCGACGCCAATTGCTCGCCGGCCAACTACGGCGGTCCGGTCATCGACCTCGACGGCCGGGTGATCGGCCTCGCTGCGCCGCTGTCACCGCAAGGGCGCGACGCCGGCGCCGACTGGTACGACTCGGGCATCGGCTTCGCGACGACACTACGGGACATCGAGCCGCTGCTGTCACGCATGCGCGAGGGCGAGGTTCTGCACCGCGGCTGGCTCGGCGTGGCCACCGATCCCAAGTTCCTGGGCCCCGGAGCCAGGATCACCAGCGTGGCGCCGGGAAGCACCGCCGCCGGCATGGACATCAAGCCCAAGGACATCGTGCTCGAAGTCGAGGGCGTGAAGGTACGCCACCACTTCGACCTGCAGATGCTGGTGGCCCAGCATCTGGCCGGCGACGCCATCCACCTCAAGGTGCAGCGCGGCGACGACACGTTCGGTACGACCGCCTTCCTGTCGCAACTCCCCGAGGGCGAGCGCACCGCCGAGAAGAAGGGACGCGTCGACGATCCCTTGCCCTGGGAACAGAAGTAACAGAGTGGAGCCTGACTCCACTCTGTTACTTCAGCTGCCGGAGATGGTCCAGGTGACGCAGTTGCTCAGGCCGGAGCCGCCGGTGGGGCAGATCACGTACCACTGGGTCGCGACCTGCAGGCCGCACAGGCCGTAGTTGTTGGGGATGCCGATCGGGACCGAACCGGAGCCGGTGCAGCCGCCGCCGCCGCCCAGCGGGACCGGGCCGAATGCGCCCCACAGCGGGAGCGTGCGCAGCGCGTCGCACGAGAACGGGATGCCCACCGCCTGACACGGCCCCTGCCCCATCAGCAGGTAGCCGACGCCACCCGACGGCGCACCCGAGAGCAGCAGGTTGAACGCCGGGTTGCCCGGGTAGGGCACCGTCGACACCGTGTGGGTCGGGGTGCAGAGGGCGCAGGGCGCCTGCGTGCAGCCGCGGCCGGTCGACGTCGACCGCGCCGGCATGAAGCACAGGCCGATGTAGGGGTCGCCGTTGGGGTTGTTGTTGCGGCAGCAGCGCGCGAACGTGAACTGGCAGGTCGGCACGTCGACTCGGATCTCGGTCGTGAACCGCCCGTCGGTCACGTAGAGCATGTTGGTGCACGGATCGAAGCCGGCCCCGGTGGGAACGCCCATGGGGTTGCCGCCGCAGCGCGAGGCCGGAATGCGGCAGATCGGCGTGCACGGGTTGGCGACCGTGGTCACGAAGACGGTGGCCGTGCCAGGCACGGCCGGGTCGGCGGCGGCGATGAAGATGTAGTCGCCAGGATCCGACACCGCCAGGCCGGCAGCCACCCAGCCGGCCGGGATCACCTGCGCGAGTGGACAGCGCGTGATGATCTGCCACGGGCAGGTGGCGGCGATCGTGTAGAGGGCATTCGCGGTGGTCAGCGCGTAGATGTTGCCCGACGGCTCGTGCATGGCCAGGCCGGTGATGGTCCCGCCCACGGTCGGAGTGAAAGGCGGACACATCACAGCGCAGGTGTCCGGGTTGACCATCGCCACGCGCACGCCATTGGTCACCCAGACCCCGCCGCGCGTCATGTCGACAGCCGTGCCGCCGTCCCAGGGATTGCCGGTGGAACCGCCGAGCAACGTCACGTTGCACGACTGGGTCTGGCAGGTGTTCATGTCCTGCTGGGAGATCGCCTGGATGTTGGCGGTCAGACCGATGACCGTGGCCTGCGCTCCGAGGCCGGCGGTGGCGGCGAGGAAGGTGGAGGAGAGGAAGAGACTTCTCATGGTTCGCTGGTTCTTGGTGGCGGCAGGGTGCGGACGAAGCCGCATGCAACCGAGTGGCACGCGGCGTTCGGGGCATGACGACAAAACCGAGAATCCGCGGTTCGTTACACCGGAGGGCTCAACTCCGGTTCTCGGCGAACAGGCCTCGCCCGGCCGCGGGTGATTCCCACGACTCGGACTCCTAACATGCGCCGATGTCCATCGCCGGTCGCGGCGCCGCCTGCTTGGCCCTGCTCGTCGCGGCCTGCCGCGCCACCCTGCCACGCGAAGAACTGGCGCACCTGACCTTCGCGCCGGGACGGGCGGAACGCATCCATCTCGAAGTCGAGGTGCAGAGTCGATCGCTTTCCGGGGTGTTCGACGCCTTGTTGGTGACCCGACCGTCGCCGCCAGCGGTGCGCCTGCAGCTCCTGCCCGAACTCGGCGCCCCCATCCTCGATCTCGTCGCCACGCCGACCGCGATCGGCGCGGTCATGCAGGGCGACCACGCCCCGCGCGTATGGCGTGGAGAACCCGGCGATCCGTCCCTGGCGCCGCCCTTGCTGTTCGGCATCACCCTCCTCGAACAGCACGCGCCACCGGCGCCGGCGCGGGTCGTTGCCGGCTACCCAGGACCGCCGGCGAGCGTCGACCTCCGCGGCCTCTTCCCGGGCACCGCGATCACCGATGCCGTCCTCGACGGCGACCGCATCGCAAGCCGCACCTTCCGCCTCGGCTACGTCACCTGGTGCGACCGGCTCGGCCGCGACGAAGGCCAGGTCGACGCACCTGGGCTCAGACTGCGCGCGCGGGTCCTGAGCCGAGAGGCTGCCGACGACCTCGACGACCGGCTGTTCCAGCTCGAGGAACTGCAGTGACGCGAGGCAGGGCGTTCGAGGCCTTCGCCGCGCTCGGCCTGCGCTGGCCGCGCCTGGTCGTCGGCCTCGCCATCGTCCTCACCGCGCTCGCCGTCGCCGAGCTGCGCGAGTTCCGCCTCGAGCCCGACATCTCGCGCCTGCTGCCACAAGGGCGCGAAGTGCACGTGTTCCGCGAACTCGAAGAGCGCACCGCGGGCGGACGCAGCCTGCTGGTGGCCCTCCACGGCCGCGATCTGGCCGAAGTCGAAGAGACCCTGCAGACCGCCGCCGACCGCCTGCGGGGCTCGCCCTTCCTGGCCGAGGTCCTCCTCACCCGCAGCCAGATCCTCGGGGGCGTCGCCGAGCAGACACAGGTCTCGCCGCTGCGGCAGATGGATGCGGCGACCCGCGATCGCTTGGCGGCGCGGCTCACCGGTGAGCGTCGTGCCGCTCTCGAGCGAACCCTGGAAGACCTGGCGAGCGACCCCATCGGCGGACGTGAACTCGCGGTCAACGATCCCCTACGGTTGCGCGAGGTGCTCGGCGATCTGGCCGCGCGTGCCCTACCCATCCCGCTCGCAGGCAGTCGCTTCGTGGTGCTCGCCGGCGGCGAGACGGGCGTGCTGCGCTTGGTGGGCCGGCGCCCGCCGTACGACGCCGACTTCGCCCGCGCCATGCTCGCCGACGTCGAGGCGCGCCTCGGCACGACGACCTACGACATGTGGGGCGGCTACGTCGTGGCGCGCGAGCAAGCGACCCGGATGCAGCACGACATGATGTGGTCGTCGATCTCGTCGTCGTTGCTGGTGGGCCTCTACCTGGCGTGGGCTCTGGGCAGCCTGCTCGCGGCGCCGCTCGTCCTGCTGCCGACTGTGCTGGCGGTGGTCTGGGCCCTGCCCCTGGGCGGCGCGTTGTTCGGACCGTTCAACGTCATCGCCGTCGGCGCCGCGGCGGTGCTGGTGGGCCTCGGTGTCGACTTCGGCATCCACTACCTGGCACGCTACAGCGCCGAGCGCCAGACGGCGCCGCACGACGCCGCCACCCGCGCCACCGCTCGAGGCATCGGTCTGCCCGTCTTCCTGGGCGCACTGACCACGTGCGGGGCGTTCTTGTCGCTCACGCTGGGCGAGTTCCAGGGCCTGGCCGGCTTCGGCGTCCTCCTGTCGCTCGGTCTGGTCCTGGCGATGCTGCTGGTGTTCGTACTGCTGCCGGTCATGCTGCGACCCGAACGCTTCGCCCACCTGCGGCCGCCGCGAAGTCGACTGGCGGCCGGGCTCGAGCGCCTGGCCGGCGCGACGACCGGCCGCGTCCTCGGCGCCGTGCTGCTGGCCGCGGGTCTCGCCGGCTGGATCCTCACCGCGCAGCGCGGCGTCGACTTCGACGTCGACGCCGACGCGCTCAGTGCCAAGACCAGCGCCGCCGCCGACCTGCGCGTGCGCATCGAGTCGATGCTGGGCTTCTCGCCGCTGCCGACGGCGATCCTGCTCGACCCGGACATCGAGCCCGCGACCCTGGCGGACGGCCTCGAGCGCCTGCGGGCGGCGCGCACGATCGCCTTCGCCGACGGACCGCAGCGTTGGCTGACGACGCCGCAGCGAGAAGCCGCGGTCGCCGCGTTCCACGCCGAGACCGCCGGCTGGGTGGAGGCAGCGCTGCGCGACCTCGACGAACTCGGATTCGAGCCCGCCGAGTTCGAAGGCGTGCTGCGCCGGTTCGAGGGTTTGCTCGCCGCGGATCCGGGCCCTGTGCCAGCGCGCTACCAGCTCGACGACCGCGGCCGGACCCGCCTGGTGGCGTTCTGCTACACCCCGCACACGCTGCGCAGCGAAGGCGCCTGGCACACCTTCTCCGACCAGGTGCGAGACGAGTTCGGAACGAGGGCCGAGCCGTTCGGCTCGTTCGCCCTGCTCGGCGAGGTCCGGCGCCTCCTGCTGCACGACCTCAAGACCTGCGCCCTCGCCACCGCCCTGCTGGTCGTGATCGTCACCCTCCTGATGACGCGCGGCCACTGGCTCGGCTGGCTGGCACTGTCGCCGGTCGTGGTCGGCACCGGCATCACCCTCGGCCTGCTCGCCATACTCGACGTCCCGCTCAACCTCGCCAACTTCGTGGCGGTGCCCTTCCTGCTCGGCATCGGCGTCGACGACGGCATCCACGTCGCCAACCACCTGCGGCACGCTGCGCCGTCGAGTGGGCTCGGGGACACCGGCGTGGCGATCTGGCGAACCAGCGCCACCACCGCCCTCGCCTTCGGCTCGCTCATGACCTCGGCCATGCAGGGTCTGTGGTCGCTCGGGCTGATCGCGCTGATCGGTGTGCTCGCCTGCTATCTCGCCAGCCTGTTCGTGATGGTGCCCGTCGTTCGGTATCTCCGGCCATGCCATGGCGATGGCACCGGCTGACCGCGGCGCCGCGAGAACGACGCGAACTCGGCGCGCGACGCCTGGTGGCTCACCGACCTCGCAGCATGCCGAGCATCGGATCGCCCCAGACCAGGTCGAGCTGCGGGTAGCGTTGCCGCAGACGATCGAGCTGCTCCGTCGACAGAGACAAGCCACGCACCTCGACCCGAGTGAGGCCGGGGTTGGCGGCCATCAATCGGACGAGCCCGTCGGCGGTGATCTTGGTTCCGTCGATCTCCAGGTGCCGCAGCAACGGCCAGCGCGGCAACACGTCGAGGTCGGTGTCACCGACCGGCAGGCGGTTGAGCTTCAGGGTCGCCAACCTCGGCAGTGGCGGCAGCGACTGGAAACCCGTGGCTCCCGCCTGAGAGTCGGTGAGATCGACGTGTCGAAGCGAGTTCGGCAGAGCGGCGAGGCCTGGTCCGGCCACCGCCGTGGCGCGCAGATTCAAGAACTCGAGCTTGGGCAAGGCCGCCAAGTGACGCAGGCCCGTGTCGGTGACCTCGGTGCCTTGCAGGCCGAGCGACTCGAGGTTGGGCAGAACCCACAGATTCGCCAGATCGTCGTCGGTGGTCACCGTGCCGCGCAGGTCGAGGATCGTGCCGTGGCGCAGGAACTCGAGCGCGTCGGCGCCACGCTTCTCGAACTTGTCGCCGAGGACGCGCTGCAGCCACCCCAGAGCCGCATTCTCGCGCACGGTTGCCGGCTGTACACCGCCGTCGACCTTGGCGACCGTGATCGGCACGCTCGTCGCCGACGGTTCCGTCACTGTCTGGCGGATCGACGACGTCAGAGACGCGACGGACCGCGACAGCTCGTCCACCTGCCGGCGAAGGTCGGCGATCGTGTCGTCGCGTTCGCGCAACGTTCGCTCGAGGTATGCGGTCTTCTCGAGGGCGCGCGTCGCGCTCTCGCCGGAGTCGGCGTCGCGACGCGACCAGAACAGCGCCACCGCAGCGACGGCGACAACGGGCAGCAGCGTCAGCGCAAGCCTCGGAATCGGACCCTGCATTCGATCCAGGCTACCCGGCCGAGGTCAAGCCGGGCGAGGCGACCTGCCCGACCCGCGACTCTCGGCGGATCGTCGATGCGAGCGACCGGCGGGCCACCGGCGACGATTGCGCCGCCGATACCGCGGGCCGCGACCCGACGGTCGGCGGTGGAGTCCGACTCCGTTCGCTGCAAGGCTGGTGTGATGGCCGGCCACCTCCGTCGTCCGCCCGTCTGCACCTTCGGTCCGCGTGCGTCTCGACCTATCCTCGCACCCATGCCGCTCCCTCCCGCCGGCCTTGCCGCCTCCGCCATCGTCCTCTCCGTGTGCCACGTAGCGGCGCAAGCCGACACCGTCGCCGAGGGCAACAAGCTGCTCACCGATCTGATCGCGGCACAGAAGGACATGGCGCAGATGACCGCCGACTACGTGCAGCACCGCACGACCAAGCTGTTCAAGAAGCCGCTGCGTTCGGAGGGCAAGCTGGCCTTCCGGCGCGAACCGGGCTGCGTGGTGTTCGTGGTCACGTCGCCGCGACCGTCGGTGGTGCGCCTCGACGTCAAGACCTACGAGGTCTGGCACCCCGACAGCAAGCGTCTCGAGCGCTTCGTGCTGCCGTCGGAGGAGATGCCACGGCTGCTGTTCGATTCGCTGGCGCCGACGCAGGCGCGCATGGACAAGGGGTTCGCGGTCGAGTCGTGCACCGCGGTCGAAGGGGCCGCGACGCGACGGCTGCTGACCCTGGTCCCGACCGACGCCAAGACCAAGCGCGTGGCCAGCAAGATCACGCTCACCCTCGACATCGAGGGACCGAAGCTGTGCGGCTTCGGCTATCAGGACCCGCGCGGCGACGACGTCCGCATCGAGCTGAGCAACCTGACGCACGCCCCCCGGGCCGTCCCCGAGTCGTTCGAGCTCGACCTGCCGCCCGATGCCACGATCACCGAGCACGTCGTGCCGGCGCCTGCTGCCGAGAAAGCCGACGATGCCGCGCGCCCGCCGGCGGCGCGCGACGACGGGAACGACAAGAAGGGCGGCGCCGACACGGGTCGACGCAAGGGCTGACTGCGCCGCGACGATACGTGTCCGGCGCGCGCCGCAACGCCCCCGGGCCGATCTCGCCGAATGCCAACCGGTCGGACGCAAGTGCGGCGGCGGGCCGCGCCGGCGACGGCGCCCGGCTAGTCTTCTCGTCACGCCGCCGAGTGGCGACGCGATCGACTCGTCATGCAGAAGCCCCACCGTCACGCACTCGTTCTCGCTGCGCTAGGCGCCATGCCGCTCGCAGCCCAGACCAACTGGACCCAGCTCACGCCGGCCGTCTCGCCGCCGGCGTTCACCGCGCACGCGATGACCTACTTCCCCCCCGCCGACCGCACAGTGATGTTCGGTGGCACCTTCGGCGGCACGCGCGTCGCCGAGACCTGGCTGTGGGACGGAAGCAACTGGGTGCAGGGCAACCCGGCGACCAGCCCGCCGGCGCGCGTCGCACACTCGATGGCCTACGACCCGGTGCGCGGCCGCATCGTCCTGTTCGGTGGTATCCCCAACGGCGGCGGCGTGCTCGGCGACACTTGGGAGTGGGACGGAAACAACTGGTCGCAGATGACGCCTGCCACGTCGCCGCCGGCGCGTCGCTCGCACCCGATGGCCTACCTGCCGACGCGCGGCACGGTGATCCTCTGGGGTGGCTACGACACCGGCGACCTCAATGACACCTGGGAGTGGAACGGCAGCAACTGGTCGCAGATCACGACCGCCAACAGCCCGCCGCCACGGCGGGCCAGCGACATGGCCTGGGATCCGATCAGCGGCGGCCTGATCTTGTTCAGCGGCTACCTGATGGGCGCCGACACCTGGCACTTCGACGGTTCCAACTGGACCCAGCTCACGCCGGCCACTTCGCCTCCGGCACGCTACGACCACTCGATGGTCACCGACGACCTGCGCCACCGCATCGTCATGTTCGGCGGTCCCGGCGTCGCCGACACCTGGGAGTGGGACGGCACCGACTGGCTGCAGCGCAACCCCGCGACCCTGCCGGCGGCGCGCAGCGACACCTACCTGGCCTACGACAGTCTGCGCCAGGAGGTCTTGATGTTCGGCGCCTCGGCGACGTCCGAGACCTGGCGCTACGCGCCCACGCGCCCGGCGGGCTTCACCGTGCTCGGAGCGGGATGTTCCGGCTCGCTGGGCGGCGTGCCGGGGTTGTCGAGTTCGGGCCTGCCCTGGCTCGGGGAGGTGTTCTCGGTGCTGGTCGCACCGGTGCCCAGCAACACCGCCGCGGTGATGCTGCTCGGCGGCAGCGACACCAACTCTTCGGTCGGTCCGCTGCCCATCCCGCTGGGGCCGATCGGCATGCCGGGCTGCACGCTGCAGGTCGACCCGGCCTTCACTGACCCCTTCGCGGCCGTCGGCACGACCGCGACCTGGAACCTCACGATCCCGGCGATGCCGGTCCTGACCACCGTGCGTCTGTTCAACCAGGCTCTGGTGCTCGCTCCGGGAGCCAACGCGCTCGGCTTGGTGGTGTCCGACCACGGGCACATCGTGATCGGCGGCAAGTAGACGCGGTCGTCGCCGGCGAGGTCGGGTCAGCTCAGGCTGGCACCGGCCATGCCCTCCGCGCGCCGCGGCGGAGTCGCGACCTGCGTGGTCATCGGCACGAAGGCGCGGCCGGTGACGAAGTCGGCGAAGCTCGGCGCCGCCCCATCGCCACCGCGCACCCCCGCCAGGTCGAAGCATCGCTGCCGAGCTGCGCGGAAGCAGCCGAGGATGCGCTCGCGCGTCTCCTCCTCGGGCATGGGCAGCCCGACGTGCTTCACGCAACCGATGCGCTCGAGCGGCTCGCCGAACTCGCCGAGATTGCGCGCATGGTAGGCCCCCGCATCGCGCAGACGATCGGTCGTGGTCGCGAACATCTGCGCGAAGCGCTCGAGCGCGCTCAGCACGAAGGTGCGTTCGCGCAGGTCGGCGCGCAGACGCTCCGGTTGCAGGTGGTGGTCCTGCATGTAGGCGTGCAACCACAGGTCGTAGTAGCACTGGATGTCGAACTCCCACTTCACCCGCATCACCGGATAGCAGCCGAGCACCGGATACTGCCCCTCGTAGAGCAGCAGGTTGGCCCGGTAGCGGTACTGCAGGTACTCTTCGTACAGATCGGCGTGCGCGGCGACGTCGCTCGGCTCGGCACCGCCGAGATCGCGCGCCAGCAGATCGGCGAGGAAGTCGTTGGCGAGCGCGATGAAGTCGGATCCGGGGCTGTAGAACGGGTCGGTGAACGCGGCCGACTCACCGGTGCATCCCCAGCGTTCGCGCCCGTCGACGATGCGCTTGCTGCCGTAGGCGATCTGGCCATAGGCCTGGAAATCGAGCAAGTCCGCGTTCTCCAGCAGACGCGCGGTGGCCGCGTGCTCGCGCAGGAAGGCCAAGAACCCGTCCTGCTGTGTGATGGCCGACCGGTAGCGCGGCGAAGTCTTGTCGATGACGACGCCCACCGAGACCACGCCCCTGCCGATCGGGATGAACCAGATCCAGTAGCCCTCGTAGGCGAAGTGGATGGTCGACAGCCGGCGCGCCGTGTAACGCACGCGCTCACGAAAAGCGCTGTCGCCGTAGTCATCGACGTCGAGCACGTTCTCGAAACGTCCCCAGGCCGCTGCGACGCTGTGCCCCTTGGTCGGCTGGCGCAGTCCCTTGTGCTTGGCGATGAGGCTCGTGCGACCGCTGGCGTCGATCACCCAGCGCGCGGTGTGCGCATGCGTCTTGCCGTCGCTCTCGGCGACGAAACGATGCGGCTCGCCGGCAGCTCCCAGCACCAGGTCGCTCACCGTGCCGAAACGCACGTCGACACCGCTCGCCCCGTTGAGGCGCAGCAGCTCGGTCTCCAGACGCATGCGGTCGATCTGGAAGCTCGGGTGGTAGGGCAGCGACATCGACCCCATCTCGGTCATGTCTTCGAGGCGCGCATCGCGGGTCGCGGCGTCGAAGAAGAAGCGCAGGCCGTTCTTGGGCAACTGCGTCTCGTACAGGAGCGTCGACAGACCGAGCCGGCGCAGCATGTAGTTGGTGAACAGCTCGACGGTCGCCTCGCCCACCTTGAACGAAGGCCGGCGCGCGCGCTCGAACATGGCCACACGCACACCGGGAAGTCCGCGGTGGATCTGCCGGGCCAGCAGATTGCCGGCGAGACCTCCACCCAGGATCGCGACGTCGAAATCGGTCTTCATGTTGCATCTCGTTCCAGCACGAGCCAGGCAGCAGCACCACCGGAAGCCAGAGCCGTCACCAGGATCCGGCGCATCGGCGCCGGCATCGGTCCCGCGTGCAAGCGGATCCCCAGGTCGGGATCCGCCGCCGTCCCCGGCGGCAAACCACAAGTCGCCCCGGCGAGGATCGACAGAGCCGCGCCGAGGTTGCCGCCGCCATACTCGCCGGTCACTGCCTTCGGCGCCAACACTGGCGGCAGGAGATCGCCGAAGGTCGCGCGCAGCACGCGCGCCTCCAGAGCGTCACCGCGCCGACTACCCGACGCGCAGCTGACGATGGCGCCGATGTCCGCCGGCCGTAGCCCCGCCCGCGCCAGACCGCCACGCAAGCGCTCGGCGAGCACCTCGTGGCCCAGACCCCAATCGGCCCGTGGAGCCGTCGGATCGAAGGCCCGCACGGCAGCGACGATGCGCGCCAGCACCCGCGCACCACGGGCACGCGCGGCGGCAGCGGGCTCGAGCACCAGCGCCGTGCTGCCCTCGCCCGCCACGAAGCCGCGCCGGTCCGGTGCGAAGGGCCGCGCGCGGAGCACGCCATCGGGGTCAGGCGGGCACACCGCCCGCAACCGCGCCAGCACCGCGTGCACCAGCACGCCGATCTCCTCGACGTGGCCGGCGACACACAGGTGCGAGCGGCCGGCAGCGACGTCGAGCGCCCCCTCGATGACCGCCAACACGGCCCCTGCCTCGCGCTGGACGACCGTGCTGTTGCTGCCTCTCGCCCGAACGTCGATGGCGATCTGCCCTGCCGGCGCGTTGGCGACACAGTCGGTGAACAGGAAAGGCGAGGCAGTGCGTGGCCCGCTGGTGACGATCTCGGCCAGCAACCGCTCGGTGAACACGCCGGCACCGAAGGTCGTCGCCATCGCCACCGAACGCACCTCGTCGCTTTCGGCGCACAGCGGCAGGCCGGCGTCGGCGAGTGCCATCCGCGCGGCGGCGACCGCGTAGCGCGACGGCGCGCTCATGCGGCGCGCGCGCGCCGGGTCCAGCCAGCCCTCGAGAGGCACGTGCCCACACAGCGAAGCCCGAGTCGCCGCGCCAGCGTGCCGGTAGCCCGCCGGATCGGGAAGCTCCGTGGTGAGGGCGCGCCCTTCGGCGAGCGCCGCGGTCAGAGCCTCGTTGCCGGCGCCGAAGCTGCCGAGAGTGCCCACGCCGGTGATGACGACCGAGTCGATGCGCACGTCAGGATGCCGCCCGGCGCAGGACGATGGTGCAGTTGTTGCCCCCGAACGCCAGGTTGTTCGACATGGCCACCCTCGCCGCCGCCAGACGGCGCACACCGCCGAGCACCAGGTCGAGACCGAGCTCCGGGTCGGCGTCGCCGGGGCCGGCCGTCGGGTGGACCTCGCGGTGGAGCAGACCGAGCACGCAGGCGACCGCCTCGAGGCCGCCACACGCCCCGAGCAAGTGCCCGACGAGGCTCTTGGTCGAGGTCACCGGGACGTCGCGCACCAGGTCGCCGAGCAGCTCGCGCAGGGCACGCGCCTCGACGACGTCGTTGTGCGGCGTTCCCGTGCCATGCGCATTGACGAAGCTCACCGCGCTCGGCAGTTCGTCGGCATCGGCCAAGGCTCGCCGCATCGCCTCGAACGGACCGCGGCCATCGTCCTTGGGGGCTGACATGTGGTGCGCGTCGCAGGTGGAGCCGGCACCGGCGAGTTCGGCGAGAGCGACCGCCCCGCGAGCCGCGGCGTGACGGGCCGTCTCCAAGACGAGGACCCCGGCGCCTTCCCCCATCGACAGGCCGGCACGGTCGGCTCGGAACGGACGCGCTGGTGCCGGGTCGATGGCACGCAGGGCGTTGAAGCCGGCGTAGGTGACCTCGGACAGTGCATCGGCGCCGCCGGCCAGGGCCACGTCGCACTCGCCGCGACGCAAGGCGCACAGCGCGGCGGCGAGCGCCATGTTGGCCGAAGTGCACGCCGACGAACACGTCAGCACCGGACCCGTGCAACCCAACGCGCGCGCCACGGCGTCGCCCGGTCCGTTGTTCTGGTGCGAAGCCACGCTGCGCAGCCCGAGCCGAGCCTGCCCGGCCCGCAAGCGCCGAAAGAACGCCTCGCCCTCGAGCAGGCCACCATTGCTACTGCCGAAGAAGACACCGGCTCGGGTCAGAGCCGAAGGCGTCAGGCCGGCGTGCGCTACCGCCTCGTTCGCGGCGTGCACCGCGAAACGATCGCCGCGGCTCAGCCCGGGCGCCCACGGCTGCGAGGGCGCGTCCTCGGGCACCTCGCTGGCGAGCCGCGTACGGTGGTTCGCGGCATCGAAGACGGTCGGTTCGCCGAAGGCAGGCCGCCCGCGACGCAAGCCAGCGAGCAGCGCTTCGACACCGCGGCCGAAGCCGCACAGCGCACCGAGCCCAGTGACGAGGACGGGGGGCGCCGAAGCACCGTCACTCACTGGCCCCGACACCACTGGCGTCGACTCCTCCGGGTGCCGTCAGACGCTCGTTGACGAAATCGCACAACGTCCGCGCCGAGGCGAACACCTTGCGGCCGATCTGATCGTCGGCAACCTGGATGCCGTAGGTCTTCTCCAACGCGACGACGAGTTCGAGGGCGTCGACCGAGTCGAGGCCGAGGCCGGCGCCGAACAGAGGCGCGTCGTCGTCGATGTCGTGCGCATCCACGCCCTGCAGGTTGAGACTCTGCACGATGAGGTTCTTGACGTCGGCGATCGGGACGTGTTCGGCCATGGGTAGGGTCGATTCTATCGGGGATTCACGCAGGGCAAACACCGTTCACCGCGGCGCCGCGATTCGCGCGCGGCGGCGGGGCGTGTGTGACTCCAACGCGGCGAACACCGCCACAGCGGCTCGTGGCGACGCTGTGAAAGGGCCCTCGGGCGCGCTGGGACCGCCCCGATCGCGGTCAGGTCTCCACCACCTGACGCGCGCGGGCGCAGAAGTCGTGCAGGCCCGGGACGTCGCGCGGCAGGTCGGAGTAGCGCGCCAACTGCGCCAGCAACACGTCGACCGTGGCGTCGGCATCGGCCCCGGCCGAGTGCGCACCCTCGAGGTCGCGCCCGCAGAAGTGGCGCACCGCCGCCTTCAAGGTGCGGGGCCCCATGAGGAAGCGGTCCCAAGAGGTCTCCTTGGCATTGAACACGATCTTGGCGTCGACCTGATGGCGGCCCTCCGTTTGGAACGCGATGTCGTGCCGCTCGCACTCGCGCAGCCACATCGGCAGGTCGAAGTTGATCGTGTTGAACCCGGCGAGGTCGGCGTCGCCGATGAACTCCAGGAGTCTCGGCGCCACCTTGCCCAGACGCGGCTTGCCGAAGAGGCCGCGCACATCCTCGGTGCGGATGCCGTGGATGCGGCTCGACTGGTCCGGGATGTCGATTCCGGGATCGACTCGCTCGACCACCGAGCAACGGGAACCATCGGGTTCGACCCGCACCAAGCCGATCTCGACGATTCGATCGGTTTCGAGATCCAGGCCGGTGGTCTCCAGGTCGAAGAAGACGAGAGCTCGCTCCAACCGCAGCAGCATGGCCGCACCTTAGCGCAGCGCGCGGTGAGTGCCAGAGGTGGCAGCGCGTAGGCGGCCCGACAGCAAGCGACCGGCGCAGACCCGCCCGCGGTGGAGGCGCGATCGCGAGCCTTCGGCCAAGAGCGTGAGAGAGAAACGAGAGTACACGCTCCGAGCCATGTTGCTGGCGATCGCCTTCGCGATCGCGAGCCTTCGGCTCAGAGAGTGAGAAACAATCGGTTTCTCACTCTCTGCGTGGCCGCGGATGCGGCCACCGGGGGCAATCTGAGCTGCAAGGGCTGCGAATCCTCGCGGCGCGCGCGGAATCTGCAGGACGTGCGATTCGTGACGGTACCGGGTTCGCCACGCCCGAGCAGCACTGGAAGCCCCAGGCAATAGAGCGGCATGCGGCCCTCTCTGGTCGGCGCGCAGCGCCGACTCGCACCTTTGGTGCGGCCGCAGGCTGCGCTAGGAGCCCGTATCATGATTTCTTCTCGGGCTCCCATCGCGGCCGGGGCCGCAACCAAAGGCTTGGTTGCGGTCGGCGCTTCGCGCCGACCAGAAGGGGCCCCGGCCACTTTGTTGCTGGGGCTTCCAGTGCCGCTGGAAACAAGCGAGTTGGGCGCGATGGCAAGCGGAACGGCATCGCCGAATTCGCGCGTGGCGCGAGGTTGCGCGCCACTTGCAGCTCAGGCGTGCTCGAGTTCGGCGATGACCTCCGTCCACTGCGCACGCGTGCGGCGCCCGGCGTCGAGGCTCGCGAACCGTTCTCTCAGGTCGAGCTGCTCGTCCCCCGGGATCACTCGATCGGCGAGGGGAAAGAAACGGCACTCCTCCTCCGCCATGTGCCGCTCGATGCGGTCGGCGTAGGTGCGCGCGACCTGAACGAAGGCGCAGCTCTCCTCCCCGGTCAGCGCGTGGGTCGGCTCCCAGAACAGGGTCAAGGTGTAGAGCAACTCGCGCGTCTCCTCGTGGTCGCGCAACAGCTCACCGACATTCTCGGCCGCGTCGTCGGCACTGTGCGCTGCGAGCGTCGCCAGCAGCAGGCTCTCCTCCTTGCGATGGTGCTGGTGCTCGGCGAACTCCCGCAAGAACCCCGCCACGGCCGCCACCGCCGCTGCCGGGAAGCGAGCCCCGGCCCCGACCTCGAGCGTGATCCGCCGCAGCACAGCGACCGCGCGCCGAATCAGCGCGTGGTCTTCGCGCAGGGAAGACGTGACGCGGCACTGCACTAGGGTTCCTTCTCGAGACAAGTGGGAGCGGCGCAACGCGCGCGGATCGAGCATGGGGAGGGACGCGCCACGGTCCGAACACGCAGGTGGCCCCAAGATTTCCCCGTGCTTGTCGGCACCTGCCGGTGCGCCCCGCGCGATCTCTCTAAGTACATGTGCTAGAGATACTTGTGCCCTCTGATCCGCGCACGTCTAACGGCCCTCCGCCGGCAGGGGCCAGAGTCGCGCCACCGCCGCGATGGGGATGGCGTAGCCCATCTCGGGCGCCAACGGCCCCTCGGGGATGCGCTGCACGCGGCAGACCACGCCGACGACACGCCCCGCCGCGTCGGTCAGCGGACCGCCACTGTTGCCCGGATGCACCGCAGCGTCGACCTGCAACCACGTCGACACGCTGCGGCTGAGGATGCCGCGGAAGCTCGAGGCGATCACGCGGTCACCCTCCTGGATCGCCATCTTGCCCAGCGGAAAGCCGTGCAGGTACACCTCCGCGCCCGGCATCGGTACCGGCGCATCCGTGCGGAAGTCGTCCAGCAGGGGCATCTGCGGAAAGGCCTCGATCTTCACCAGGGCCAGGTCGATGTCGTCGTCGTCGAGGACGCGCACGACCTGCGCCGGATGTCGCTGGTCGCTACCCGAGAACACCACCGCGTACACCAGCTCCGGCTGCAGGTTCTCGCTCTCGTCGATCTCGATCGGCTTGTCGTAGCCTCGCGGGCGCACGACGTGCGCATTGGTGACGATGAAGCCGTCGGGCGACACGCAGAATCCCGAGCCGCTCGACTCGCGCTCGTAGACCGCCGCCTTGTCGTCGAAGGTCACCGAGTCCTCGGCGGTACCACCGCGTCGCCGCAACAGCGCGTTGGTCTTGCTGCTGCGGAAACGCAGACGGGTCTCGATGAAGACGACGGCGCGTTGGATGCGACCGACACCGGCCATGCGCTCCTGCTCGACGTTGACGGGATCGAATCGTTCCAGCGACGCGTTCGTCGCATCGAGCGACGTGCGCAGCCGAGCCAGCTCCGTCGACGCCGAAAGCTCCTTGTCGGCGAGTTGATCGATTCGCGCCTGCAGGGCGTCGCGCTCGCTCTTCAGCCGCCTCTTCTGCGCCTCCCAGGCGTCACGTTGCTCCTCGAAGGCGCGCGAGGCCGCCGACAGCTCCCGGCGCAGCTCGGCATCGAGGCGCTCGAATCCCATGCGGTCGTCGCGCTGCCGCGTCGCGGCCACGGCGATGGCCACGCCGACGAATGCCACCGCCGCCACGCTCAACCACAGACCGAGTCGGCCGCGCCGCGCGTGGGTCTGCATGAGCGAGCCCACGTCTGCGTCCTCGGGGATCCCCAGCGCGCGCTTGAGGCGTAGGAGCGTCGTCTGGCTGGGATCCGAACGCCGCGGCACGACGCCGTCCGCGATCACCGTCGCCGACGCGCCCTCGACCGATTCGACCACGAACTGCGGCCCTTGCGCCCCGAGCTGCACGACGTCGCCGTCCTGCAGCCGACGCCGGTCGATGCGCCCGCCGGCGACCAAGGTGCCGTTGCGAGACCCCAGATCCTCGAGCACGACCTCGTCGCCGACGACGGTGATGCGAGCGTGGTGCGCTGAGACCTGGGGATACGCATCGCCGGGGACGACCACGTCGTTCGACTGCGCGCGCCCCAACGACAGACCGCCGTGGCCGACCTCGATGCGATCCGGCACACCGGGGACACGCACGGGTCGCAGTACGAACACGGGTCCGGAGTCCGCGTCGACCATCGTCATGGCCTCCCCAGTTTCCGCGCCGGCAGCCAGGCTCGCAGGTCGGGTCGCGGCACGTGCCCGGTGCGGCGAGCACCGTAGCGAGCACCACGGTGTCGAGCACCACGGTCGAACGGCAACTCGTCTCCCCCGGGCCTGGGGGCTACGACCTTCCGGCAGGAGAAATCGCTTCGACAAGCCACACGAGCGATGATAGCCGGGTGGGGCAACACCGCCCGCCCTGTCGGCCGGCCGAACGCCAGGCGTCGAGGTCGAGCGCACGCTCGATGCTCGGGCGGAGCCGTGGCAGACAGCCGCCGAGCGTTCGATGGACGGACGACAGAGGTCGCCGCCATCGCACCAGCCTGCCGCGGATGGAGCCAGACTCCACCGCCGAAATGCTGGTTGCGCGAGCACTCGGCGGGCCGCGCGCCCCGCCAGCCGGCGGACAGCGCCCCGCGCCGGCCGCCGATTCGCCCACACCGGTGGGGGCGGCGCTACCGCGACCGATTCCCCGACCGATTGCCCGACCGGGAGCCGCGGGCGGCGCCACGGCGATTCACCCCCAGGGCGCGCCGCAAGACCTGCAGGAGGGCGTGCGGGCCGTACGGCTTCTGCAGGAAGTGCGTGTGCGGGTCGCGCGCGATCTCCGACGCGTCCGCCATCTCGTTGCCGCTGGTGAGAACCACCGGCAGGTCCCGCCCTTGCTGACGCAGCGCGGCCAGGACCTCGAACCCGGTGCGACGAGGCATCGCGATGTCGAGGAGCACGACCCTGAAGTCGTAGCGAGCGTCATCGAGGATTCGGGAAGCCGCGACGCCGTCGCCGGCGACGATCACCTGGAAGCCCGAGTCGGCGAGCACCGCCTGGGCCAGTTCGCGCACCACTCGGTCGTCCTCGGCCACCAACACCATTCCCGACTCGTGGAGGTCCGGCGTCACCACGACCTGACGCGAAGCCTCCGCCGGCTTGTCGCTGGCCGGAAAGAACACACGGATGGTCGTTCCGCGCCCGGGACCGGTGTCGAGTTCGATCGCTCCCCGGTGTCCCTGGACGATTCCATGCACCGCTGCCATGCCAAGCCCACGTCCCGTGGCTTTGGTGGAGAAGAAGGGCTCGAACACGTTGCGCCGGGTGGCGTCGTTCATGCCGCATCCGGTGTCACGGACCTCGGCGTAGGTGTAGCGCCCAGGCGCGATCTCGCGACCGACGACGACCTTGCGCAGGCGCACGGCGTCCAACTCGGCGACGCCGGTCTCGACGGTGATCTCCCCGCGCGCGTCACCGACGGCATCTGCCGCGTTGGTGATGAGGTTCATCACCACCTGCCGCACCTGTGTCGCGTCGGCTTCGATGGCGGGCAAGTCGCGGACCAGGTTCAGTTCCAGGGCGACGTTGCGCGACACGGGTAGGCGCAGCATCCGAGTCATCTCAGCCACCAGCTCGGACAGGTCCACCGGCTTGACCACGAAGCGCCCGCGCCCCGAGTAGGCGAGCAGCTGCGCACACAGTTCGGCCGCGCGCTCGCTGGCCATCTCGACCTGGGCGAGCGCCTCGTCCACCGGTGAGCCCGTGATCGTCTGCATGCGCGCCAGCCCCGCGTAGCCGAGCACGCCGGTGAGCAGATTGTTGAAGTCGTGGGCGATCCCGCCGGCGAGGAGGCCGAGACTGCGCAGCTTCTGCGCGTTGAGCACTTCCTGCTGCAGTTCGAAGCGTTCCACCTCGCCACGCTTGCTCTCGATGGCGACGGCGGCGATGTGCGCGGCGGCGTCGACCAACTCCGACTGATCCTGCGTCAGCGGGCCGGCGACGTCGCGCAGGAGCACGAGGACGCCCAGAGCCGCCCCGCTGGACGACAAGATCGGCTGCGCGTACACGGTGTGGACGCCCGCGGCCGAAGCCTCTTGGTCCCAGCACGTCGCCGTCGCGTCCTGCACGACCACGCGACGCTCCCGCACCGCGCACGCACACGGGCAACCCTCGGCGACCAGCAGGAGACCGTCGAGCACCGCGCCGGCGGATGCGCTCAGGCTCGGCGCCGCTGCCAGCGACAGCCTGTCGCCATCCACCAGACAGATGGCACCGCGCCAGCGGGGCAACCGCTCCTCCAGGCCGCGCAGTAGGACGCCGAGCGCCTGCTCGATCGGCTTGCCGGTCGCGAGCAACCCCAGCACGCGATGCTGGTGTCGGAGATGGCGTTCGGCACGCCGGCGTCGGAACAGCTCGCTGCGGATCTTGTGCGTGCGCCGCTTGACGGCGGCGCGCAGGCGCTCGGTTTGCCGCATCAGCCGCCGACTCGTCACCATGGCGAACGCGGCCAGCACGGTCACCAACGCCACGATTCCGGCGAGTGCCGCCGGGAACCACGCTCGGTCCTGCAGCGGCTTGGCACGGACGTCGACCGACAAGGTGCGCAGCGGTGCCGGACGCCCGAAGGCGTCCCGCGCCAGCAGGTCGATGCCGTGTCGCCCGGCTGGCAGCCCATCGAGGCGGAGCACGCGCGGCGCCGACCGTTCTGGCGTCCAGACGCCGCCGTCGATCCGCCATGCCAGAGTGGCGCATGGCGTCTGCATGCGGTCCCTCGGGACATAGGCGTGGGCGACGTCGATCCGGACGTCGAAGGCTTCGCCCGCGAAGGGGCTCGGCTCGGCGAGCGAGAAGAACGCGTGCGGCGGCGGCAGGTCTCGCGAGGAGACCGTGCGATCCCGGTGTCCGAGCCAGGCGCGAAGGTCGCGGTCGACGACGATCGACGTCAGGTCGCGCGCGTCGAGGCCCGCCAATGCCGTGACCGAACCGCTCGCCGCCACCAGGTAGGTCGCGTTGCCTCCCGCCACGTACAGGCCGCGGGTGTCCTCGCCCAGCAGGCGCGGCGCCGGCAGCGAGTGGTGGACCGAGGAGTCCCCGCCTACCACGACGATGCCCGGGGCACCGTCCTGGCAGCGTGCGCAGCCGAGGACGATCCGGTCGCCGACGGCGCGTATCCAAGCCACCGCCTGCGTCCACCGGTCGCCGTGTGGTCGCCAACCTCGATCGCGGGAGTAGCTCCACGGGCCACTCGCGCCGACGACCCACAGCCGATCCTGTCCGTCGACGACCACGTCGCCGTCGGCCAGGGGTTCGGGGACGTGCAACGGCTCCGGGCCTCGTCGAGACGACACGTGCACCAAGGGCTGGACCTCGTGAGGCAACGCCAACCACAAGCCGTCGTGGCGGTCGGCGCTCACTCGGGCGCGCAGGTAGTCGGACCCGACCGCGCCGTGCAGATCGCTCGGTCGCCACCCGTCGCCAGGTTCGAGCGAGGCGATCTGCGGGACCGGCCCCTCGGCCTGGACCGCCCAAGTCACGTCGGCGCCGTCGACCAACATGCGCAGTCGACCACTGGCCCGGAAAGGCAGCGGCAGTACCGTCTTTTCGTCGCCCTGGATGACGACGGTGTTGTCGCTGTCGCGACTGCGAGCGACGAGGTAGTCGGAGCCGACCACGATCGGCAGGGCGAGGTCGTGGGTCATCACCGAGTCGCGCCCGCGCCGCCAGGCGACCCTCTGCGCGTCCGCGAACCAGACCCGGCCGCTGGTATCGATCAGGCGCGGCGGGGGCATCTCGACGCGCGGGTCGGCGCCGGGCGGCGACATGCGCAGCAGCAGCCCGTCGCCGAACGCCCACAGGCTGCCGTCTTGCGCCTCGACGATGCCGCGCGCCAGACCACTGTCGGTGGAGGCCTCGCCCGACAGGGGTCGGAGTGCGGACTCCGTACAGAGCACGAAGCGACGCGCCGCGGCAGCGAACGCCACGGTCCGGCCGTCGCGGGTGCGCAGCACGGCACACACCCTCTGCCGCTGGGCAAACCCGCTCGGGCGCCAGACGACGCCAGCGCCGGTGCGCGCCAAGGTCCACAGGGAGCCGCCGGCCGCGACGATCATCCCTCCCTGCACGGCCGCGGCGGCCAGGGGTTGCGTGAGATCGAGGTGGGGGGGCAGCGGTAGGTCGACCATGCCGTCGCCGACCCGCAACAGCCTGTCCTCGCCGACCAAGATCAGATCCCCGTCGCCGAGGGGTGCGACATCGACGATGCGTTCCCCGGCGAGCATCCGCTCCCATTCGGATCCGCGCCGACGGTAGACGACACCCGTCGCACACAGCCACAAGTCGCCGGTGCCGGACACGGCCAGGCGGCGCACCCGTCGATCCGTGACCGGCCCCTCGGCGACGAAGCGTCCCGCGTGCATGCGGCCAGCTCCGTGCTCGGTACCGATCCAGAGTTCGTCGCCGTGCCATGCGACGGCGGTCACCAAAGAGCCGGGCAAGCCCGCGTCCGTGGCGAAGCGCGACCAGCACACTCCGTCGAACGCGAGGAGGCCCTCCGAAGTGGCCAGCCAGAGCCGCCCGTCCGGGGCGAACGCGGCCGCGTGTACGGCACCGCGCTCCAACCCGGCGTCGACGAGGAACGACTCGGGTGTCGTGGCCGCGCCCTGAGCGCGCAGCGGTTGCCGAATCGACAGCCCGCACACCAACAACAGGAGGAGCGCAGATCGGCGCGGAGCTGCCAGGCGAATGCCGGCACGCATGCCGTCAACGCAGGTCGAGACGGCGGGCCGGGCGCAGTCCCCGGCCCTCGCTGCGCGCGTCGGCGGGATCGTTCTCGCGTGCCGCCAGTCGGGCCTTGACTGAGTTCGAGCGGTAGCTTCCACCCCGATGGACTCGCAGGAGAGAGGACGCCGCGGCCCGAAGGCCGTCAGCTGCGCGAACCGGGTCCGCGTAGCTGCCATAGGCGTCTCGGCACCACTCGCTCACATTACCGAGCACGTGATGCAAACCGAAGGCGTTCCCGGCCACCGCGGTGGCAGGGGCGTGCACCAGGTAGCCGTCGGCGAAGGGGAGGTCGGGCGACCAGTCGCGCGGAGAGTCGGTCGCCGCCAGGTTGGCGAACCCCTGCAACGAGGCGGGCGCATCGCCCGTGAACCAGGCGGTCGAAGTGCCCGCACGCGCCGCGAACTCCCACTGGGCCTCGGTCGGCAGCTCCAGTCCGAGCCGGCGCAGCGCTTCGTCCGCCTCTTCCCAGGTCACGGTCTCGACCGGATTGGTCGCCCCGATGTCCTGCATGTCGGCGACCCTGGTGCCGGCACGGTAGTAGCTGGGATTGCCTCCCATCCACCGCTGCCACTGCGCCTGGGTCATCTCGTGCTTGCCGATGAAGAAGGGCGCCAGCTTCACCTCGTGCACCGGTGCTTCGTGGTCGAGGGCAGACGGGTCGACATTGACCTGGCCGGTGCGCGACGCGCCCATGTGGAACGTGCCCCCGGGCAGGAGCACGAGCACCACCGCGCTGTCGCCGTCGATCGCGAGCACGCCTCCGGAGTCGCGCTGCGGCGCCGTCCCCGTCTGCAAGACCGCGAACTCCTGCAGGCCGGACTTCGGATCGGCACCCAGAGGTGCGAGTCCGAGCTGCGGCACGAGGCGGAGGCCGGACGCCACCGCAGCCGCGTAGCTCCGACTCTCGGTGACGGCGATCGCGGCCTCGGTCCAGCGGCCGGCGAGACTCTCGATCGAGCGCTCGCGCATGGCCTCGGCCTCGCGCAGGCGCCAGCGCATGCCATCCACCAGACCATCGCGCGCATGGGCTCGCGCGAGGTTGTCGATCAGCTTGGCGATGACCGCGTGCTTCATGCCGAGTTCGGGATCGGCGAAGGTCCAGGTGCGGCGCTCGGACACCTCGCGCCGAAGGTCGGCCAACGCCGACTGTAGGCGTGCCCGCTCTTCGCCACCGAGGTCGGGCAGCGCGAGCTTGGCCTCGAGTGCCTGCAGTTCGCTATGGCGCGGATGCGAGGTGCGGTCGGCCTCCGCCTGCGCGGCGTCGATTGGCAGCGCTCGGGCGCGCAAGCGCGCGCGGATCGTCTCGAACATCGGCACGCGACCCGCGATGGCCGTCATCCGCTCCAACCACGCCCGTAGGTCGGGGATGCGGTCGGGGTAGGTCGGCCACAACGAGTCGGCGGTCGCCAGGAGTTCGCCGAACATCGCTTGCGCCACCAGCGCGTCGTTCTCCTCGACTTGCAGCGCCTTCTCCTTGGCAGTCGTGTCGGCCAGGCTTCGACTCTCCCTGGCCTGCTGCAACGCCGCTTCGGCCTCCTGCTGCCGACGTTGCGCCTCCTGTTCGCTGGCGACCGCCTTCGCCTCGTTCTCGGTGGCGCGCTGTTCGTTGGCGTTCGCCTGGGCCAGAGCCACGCGCAGCTCGGACTCCTTGCCCGCCAGTTCGCGGTAGGCGCGGTAGGCCACGACCAAGCCGACCGCCAACGCCACGATCACCGCGGCGACGGTGCCCACGGCGAGACGGTTGCGACGCACGAACTTGCGCATCCGGTAGCCGACGCTCGGCCGCTTGGCGCGCACCGGCTCGTCGGCCATGTAGCGCCGGATGTCCTCCGACAGGCTGAACGCCGTCTCGTAGCGTTCGGTGCGCGACTTGGCCATCGCCTTCATCACCACCCAGTCGAGGTCGCCCCGTAGCTGACGCACCAGGGTGCGCAGGTCGGTGCTGCGCGCTTGCGCGATCTTGACCGGCGCGGTCGCCCCGAGCGTGGTGATGCGCGTGCTCGGCCGCGGCGGCTCCACCTCGCGGATGGTCTTCTGCAGCCCAGCGTAGCCTTGCGCCCGCAGCTCCTGCGACGTGAACGGCAGGACGCCCGCCAGCAGCTCGTACAGGATGACACCGAGCGAGTAGACGTCGGTACGGATGTCGACGCCCTGCTCGGTCATCTCGGCCTGTTCCGGACTCATGTACTCCGGCGTCCCGATGATGCGCCCCTGCTCGGTGAACACGGTGCGCTCGGTCAGGTGATGGTTGGTCGCCTTGGCGATGCCGAAGTCGATGATCTTCGGCACCGTGTGTCCGTCCTGGAACATCACCAGGATGTTCGACGGTTTGAGGTCGCGGTGGATGACCGCGCGCTGGTGTGCGTGATGGATCGCGTCGCAGACGTCGAGGAACAGGCGGAGACGCTGGTGCGTGTTGAGGTTGTGCCGGTCGGCGTGCTCGGTGATCGGCACGCCGGGCACGTACTCCATGACGAAGTACGGGCGGCCCCGAGCGGTGGCGCCGGCGTCGAGCACTCTGGCGATGCAGGGGTGGTCCATCATCGCCAGGGCTTGGCGCTCGGCCTCGAACCGGGCCACCACTTCGCGCGTGTCCATCCCCAGCTTGATCAGCTTCAGGGCGACCATGCGGCGCACGGGCACGAGCTGCTCGGCCTTGTAGACGGTGCCCATCCCACCCTCGCCCAGGACCTCGAGTAGCCGGTAGGGGCCGATCTCGCGCTCGTCACCGAGGGCCTCGGTCGCGGTGGTGTCGGACGACGACGTGGTCTGTGCGCCGCCGCTCGGCGTCGTCGCCGTGGCCGCGCCAACCGGCGCCGGCTGCACGAGATCGCTGGCCTTCACCTTCATCGCCGGCTGCGAGAGGAACTCGTCGGCCAGGTCGTGGCTGGCGAGCAAGGCCTCGACCTGCTGCCGCAGCTCGGCGTCGTCGCCGCACTGCGCGCGGACGATCTCGGCTCGCGCCTCCGGCGGGTGCTCCACCGCCTCGTGGAACACGGCCTTCACCCGCTGGTAGCGCTCGGGGTCCATGGCGCTCAACGTCCTGTTCTCCACAACCGCTCGAGCGACCCGGCGCGCGGCCGGGCAGGCATCCCGTCGATCGTTCGCACCGCAGGGGAAGACGAGGTGTGCTGCATTGAGGATCTCGACGGGCAACGGGCCGACGCCTTGACGCGTGGCGACGATACGTGGGCGCGCATGCCGAACCCAAGGTCGACGGCGGCCGAGGCCACGTCAACGCGCAGGACACCGTCGCCTCGGCTCGACTGGGGATCGACCGGACTGAGACCGCCCGGCTTGGCCCGTCGTGTTGCGCTCGCACCTGGGGACTGGCCGGCCCTCGAGGCCAGTCGTGGGACCCAACCCGCGTGACCCGGGCTCCCTCGCGCCAACGGCCGAGGATCGCGGAGAGTCGACCGCGCGGCCATCCGACATCCCGCCCGGCCTCGGAACGACGATGCATCCCGCGGCTTGCCTGGGGACGTTTGTCATTTCTTTGCCGCGACTTACGTCAGTTCGTAAGTATTTCGTCAGGGTTCCTTGTGTTCGTGTTTTGTTTGGCTAACGTCTCACGAACTCCAGGCCGACGAAACCCTACCATGACGACGCAACCCACACGCCGCCCCGTCGCTCAGCTCCGCTTGTTCGAACGCAGCACCCATGCCAGCTCCACCGCACACGCGGTCGAGCGCCGGCTCCAGCGGGCTGCCGGCAGCGGCACTCCGTCGGCCGCCGTCCCGGCCTCGCTGCCCCCCACGGTCCTGGCTTCGTGCCGCGTGACCTCCGGCGCGCGCACGACGTCCGGATGGTCGTGGAAACAAGGCCTGCGCGTGCGCTCTGCGGCAGCCGCCTGGGCCATGGCCCCGGCCCCGTCCGTGCCGACCTCTGCGCACCAGCCTCCGGCTGCGCGGCCCGCTGCATGGCCGGTAAAGGGGAGCGGACTCGGGACGGCATCGTCGCCGCGGCGAACGGTGTCGCTCGACGGTGGCGCCTGCGCGGGCCGCATCGCCGACGGTATGACCACCCGCGGCACCGCTGCCCGGCGCCGGAACCTCGGGGGTCGAGACGCCGCGACCCGAGCCCCGGCCGACTCGCGCAAGGAGGGCGGCACCTCGACGAGGAAGACCATCGCGAACACAGGAGTCGCGCCGAAGAAGGGCTCTTCCCGCCGGACCCGTGACTACAGCACCACCGACCACAGCATCACCCACCACAGCACCACCGACCACAGCACCACCGAATATTGGGCGAGCAAGTCGACGCACCCGCCGCGCACTCTCGTGGTGCATGACGCCACGGGGGTTGGAGGCCTGATTGGTATCGCCGTGGTGATGGCTTGCTTCTTTGCCGCCGCTCTCCTGTTCTGACCACCGGTCCGGTTGCCGAAGGCAACCGGAGCCATCGCGAGAATCGTCGAGAGGTTTCCCGTGCCGATCATGCTGACCGAGCGCCAGGCCACCGTCCTGCGCTTCTTCCGTGACTACCGACGAGCGCACGGAATCGCACCGACGCTCGACGAGGCCTCGCAAGCGCTCGGGATCAACCGCATCACCGTGCACGAACACCTCCGGCAGCTCGAGGTCAAGGGCGCCGTCGTGCGCGAGCCCGGGCGCTCGCGCGCCGTCGCGGTGGTCTTCGATCCGGACGAACCGGAGGCCGCAGACGAGACACCGTCGCTGCCACTGCTGGGCCGGATTCGGGCGGGACGGCCTATCGAAGCCGTCGAGGACCGCGAAGACGTCGCGCTGACCGACCTGGTCCCCACGGGGGCGAACTACTACCTGCTGCAAGTTCGCGGTGATTCGATGATCGAGGACCACATCGCCGATGGCGATCTCGTAGTCGTCGAGAGCAAGAAGACTCCTCGCGATGGTGACGTGGTGGTCGCCGTGCTCGCGGACGAAGAAGCGACTCTCAAGCGCTTCTACCGCGAGCCGGACGGAACGGTTCGCTTGCAGCCTGCGAACGCCAAGCTCGAACCGATCTTCACCCGCTCGGTCGAGATCCGGGGCATCGTCCGTGGAGTCGTGCGCCGCTTCCGATGAACGAGTTTGCACAACCGCCCGGCCAACCACGAAAGGGCCCCTTCGTCCAGCGTTGTGCGCCAGGCAAACACGCCTGGTGCCGTTGCAGGCGTAGTTCGACCTACCCTCTTTGCGACGGCACCCATCGCGGCACGGACACGGCGCCGCTCAAGGTCGTCCTGGAGGCTCCGCAGACGATGGTCTGGTGCGCGTGCGGCGAGACCGGCAACGCTCCTTACTGCGACGGCAGCCACGCGCGCCTGTGAAGGGCTCGTGCGCGCTGACGCTGGCCGGTCACTCTTCGAGGGCAGCGTGGCTGGACGAAGACTGCAGATCGTCCGCGCACTTCTTTCCCAGCCAGCCGCGGCGAAGCGCGTCTTGCTCGGCAGAGCTACCTGAAGCCACGTCGATGCGGTAGCCGGTGTTCGCCTCGCCGGACTCGAGCGTGACGTGACGCTCGAGGATGCGGCCACGGCGGGCGACGAGCACCGAGCACGGCTGGTGTCCACGGGGGATGGCTCGCAGGATCTCGTCCAAGGCAGCGTTTGTGGCGCGCAGCCCACCCACAGCCAGGATCTCGTCGCCGGCCGCCACACCACCCCGCGCCGCTGGTCCCGAGCGCGACACCGAAGCGACGATCGTCGTCCCGGCCTGAAGCTGGATCCCCAGATATGGCGGCCGATCTGCGGTCAGTGGCATCCGCACCAGGTCGAGGCCCAGGGGGCGCAGCGCGGCGGCGAAGTCGGGGTCGAACGGCTGCCGCACCAGGCTGTCGACCAAGGTGGCGAGATCGGAGCCCGCCGCATCGGTGAGCGCCGCGACCACATCGTCGTACGTGTAGCCGCGACCTCGCAGGTAGGTTCGCTTCCACAGCAGTTGCATGGCGTCGTCGAGGCCGCGTACGCCGCGCGTGCGCACGCGGATCTCGAGATCGAGGCAGAGGGCCGCCAAGCCGCCGTTGACGTAGTAGCTCTGCGAACTGTTGCGCGAGTCCTCGTCGGGTCGATACAGCTTGATCCATGCGTCATAGCTGGCATCGGCGAGCGGATGCACGAGGCGACCCGGCGTGCGATGGGCATCAGCGATGTTGTCGGCGACGGTCTGCAGGTACTTGCGCGCGGACACGACACCTGCCCTGCAGCACAAGAGATCGTCGTAGTAGGCGGTGAAGCCCTCGGCCACCCACAGGAGCTGCGTGTGGTTCTCGGCCTCGTAGTCCACCTGCCAGAGCTCCTCCGGACGCAGGCGCTTGACGTTGAACACATGGAAGAACTCGTGCGCCACCAACCCCATGAAGTCGCGATAGCCACGCGGGCTGGTGAGGTTCGTGCGCGGAGCGAGGAGCACCGATCCATCCGCGTGCTCCAATCCTCCATGGCCCCGGTCGCTGAGCAGGGTCAAGAAGTCGTAGCGCTCGTACGGCAGCGACTCGACTCCGAACACGCGCATCGCCTGGGTGACGATCTCTGCGGTGTCGGCAGCCAGGCCGGTGGGCAGCTCCAAGCCAGCGAGGTCGTCGAAGACGAAGCGATGTGGCCGCCCCGCGACGTCGAAGTCCACGACGCGTGCGTCGGCGGAACAGAGCACCGGGCAGTCGACGAGCTGGTCGAGACCGGCCACGGAATAGCGCACCCGGCTCTGCTCGGACTCGAGTGGCAACCAGGTCCAGACGCTCCACCCGTCGGGCAACGCGAGGTCGATGGTCGCACCGGCGTCGCGCTCGCCGACAGGCCACAGGAACAGGCACGCCCCGTTCCAGAATGCGTGGTCCTCGGTCAGGTCTGCGGTGCGGACGGTCAGCTCGTGAGCGAAGACCGTGTAGTCGATCCGCAGCCGTCGAGTCGAGGGCGCAACTCGGAAGCGGTAGCGGTTCTTCGCCGACTTGCACCAGGTCGCGGCCTGCCCCGTTACCGGGTCGCAAGCACGCAGCTCGCCGAGGTGCCGCTGGTATTCGCGGATCAGATAGCTCCCCGGTGTCCATACCGGCAGGAACAGCTCGAGATCGCCCCCATGCGGGTGCACGTCCATCTCGAGGGCGACGGCGAAGCGGTGGTCGCGACCGCGACGCGCGTCCAGGAGGTAGCGCAGGTGCGTCAAGGGCGCAAATCCTGGCGGCCACGTCCACCGATGCAACCCCGCGGCGGGAGTTGGTACGCCCGAGAGGATTCGAACCTCTGACCTTCGGCTCCGGAGGCCGACGCTCTATCCAGCTGAGCTACGGGCGCTGGCCGAACGACCGCCTTGCGACACAGCGGCAGAAGGCTCGGGTGGCGCGCACTCTACGTGGACAAGGCCGTTTTGCAACAGCGCCCGAAGGCCAGAGTGCCTCGGGATCGCACGAACGACCGCGTGATGCGACTGCCCATCTTGGGATGTCTGGCGCGCCCCTTCCGCCGATGGCGTCGCTGCGCTGCCGCCCATCGCCACACCCGCCCTGCGGCAGTGCGCGCCGTCCACGACAGCGAGTCGCACGTCAAGTGTCCAGCTTGGAGGAGTCACGACCACCGGCCCGGGTATCCGGGCGCCCGTGACGGCCAACGACGCCGGTATTCTCCAGAGCGAAATCACTCGGTCGCTGGATGGCCGCCTCCCCCCGGTGACCGAGCCTCGTTCCGAGACTACCCGATGACAGCCCCCGGGTCGAAAGCGCCCTCCAGGGGTGTGATCTCCGGCGATCGACGCTAGACTTCCATGACCTCTCTCCCTTGGTCCGTCCCAGGCACCCATAGCGGAGTATCGATGATCAGAAGGCCATATCTCGTGGGAAGTACCGTGCTCGCTGCGTGCATCGCGGCGCTGTGCACTCCCCACGGATCGAGCAATCGCAACACCGACGTGTTGCACGCGATGGCATTCGACCCCTTCCAAGACTCGGACGGCGATCTGCTCCCCGATGCTCTGGAGTGGGTCACGCTCTCGAGCCCAACGTCCGCCGATTCCGATCACGACGGCCGAGACGACTTCCTCGAAGCTGTGCAGTACACGTCGATGAACGCGGCAACGCCGCCGTTGCCCATCGACCAAGAGATGCGCGTGGTGCTCTCCTCGCTGCCCGACCCCGGCACCGGCGAGCGCTACATCTGGCTGCACTGCCTGTTCCGCTTCGCTTCCGGCCAGATGGACCTGCAGTGGTTCATGCCGTTCCTGTCGACGAACGAAGGCGTGCAGGTGCCGATCTCGAGCTTGTTCGGCAGCTCGCCGATGAACATCCGTGTGCGACCGCACCCCACTGAGGGCGCGTATGCCATCGCGACCCTTCGTCTGGCGCGCGCTCGCGACTTCGCCCCCATGTTGCCGTGCATGGTGAACGCGCGCGCGAGCATGTCCGGCCGCTTCCTCTCCTCGAGCATCTACGTGTTCCAGAGCTCGGGCGAGATTTCGACCCTCGTACCCGCCGGCAAGGACACGGCGCGAGGCGTCCTGTTGGGGCAGTCCCTCGCACCGCACGACGGCACCTCCAACTCGTTCTTCGCCGGCAACCGGGTGTGCGCCCAGACCCTGATCATCACCGGCCAGGTGCCGGGCGGCTACCTGTGCGAGGTGGACACGTCGCAGTGCCAGCCGGCCAACGGCCTGCGGTGCAACACTGACTGCCCGACCCTCGTCGGCCGGATCATGATCGCCCCGGACGGACCGGGGGCCATCACTGGCGGGTGACAGGTCGTCAGTCGAGCGGTCGTTTCCGGAACCGGTCGGGGAACAAGTCCGGCCCAGCGGCGCGTCCAAAGGCCGTGCACGAGCCACCGCGCGATCCTGACGCCGAGCTCGTCCGAGCCTGCGGCGACCCGAATTCGGACGCCTTCGAGCTCGCGTTCGAGACCCTGTACACCCGCTATCGCGACCGGGTCTACGGGATCGCCTATCGCATCACCGGCAACTCGGTAGACGCCCTCGATGCGGAGCAAGAGGCCTTCGCACTGCTGTTTCGCAAGATTTCGGCGTTCCGCTTCGGCTCGCTGTTCTCGACCTGGCTGTTCCGCCTGGTGGTGAACTGCAGCATCGACGTCGTTCGCTCGCGCTGTGCACGGCGCCAGGCAGTCGAGCTGGGCTCCGTGCCCGAACACGAGAGTCCGGTCGGCGACGAGGTCGACCCGCAGGTGTCCGCCAGCCGCAACGAGCTCGGCGGCTTCGTGCAGGCCGCCCTCAACCGCATCAGTCCGAAACTCCGGGCTGTCCTCGCGCTGCGCTACCTCGAAGGAATGAGCTACGAGGAGCTGTGTGACGCGCTCGGAGTCTCGATGGGAACGGTCAAATCCCGCCTGGCACGCGCCCACGTGGCGATGGAGAACGTCTTGCGCCGGGACCCGGTCCTGCAAACCCATTTCGGAGAAGTCGTCGCATGACCAGTCGACCCAACTCGTTTCGATCGCTTCGGGAAGCCATCCGGCGCCAGTTGCAGGCAGGTTCGGCCCCATCCTGCGACCCTCTCGATCGGCAGATCGCGGACCGTGTCCAACGCGTGGGCCGAGCGCTGAGGACGAGGCCGATTGCCCCCGGAACGCTCCAGACTTCGGAGTTCCTGGGGCGCATCTACGAGCGCGCAGAGCGAGATTCCGCCGCTGCGATCGGCGCTTCGACCTTGCGTCTGGCCTTCACCCCGATGAGAGCCCCGCGCGATGTCACCTGGATCGAGCCGAGCGAGGCCTCCGACGTTGCCGAACTCATGAGCGTGGTGCCCGAGACCGGAGCGCCGCGTCGCGCCGCCTGGGGCACCCGCCCAATGCCGTCGTCCCCACGACGCGGGCTGCTGGCCTGCGCCGCCGCAATCATCGTCAGCGTAGGCGCTTTCGCCGTTTTCCGCGGAACATCGCAGCCTCCCGAACTCGTCTTCCGGGTCAGCGACGAACCACTGTCGCAGGAGAACTGCACAGTTTTCCTGCTCGACGTGGCCGCTCGCTAGCAAACGAAGCCGCACCTCTCCATCCTCTTCTCTCTCTCCTCTCCGTCCGCGTCGACGCCACAGACGCTCGTCACCCATGCACTCGTCCCCGGGAATCCTCGCGCGGCTCGGCCGGCTCGCGGTCGTCGGGATTCTCGGGGCACGAGCCTTGTCGGCCCAGCTGCCGGACGACCTTGCCCAGCTGGTGCTCGAACGCGTCGAGACCGCGATCGAGTCAATCGACTACCGAGCGACCCAGACACGGCGGATCCGCGGCTCGTTCTCGGGATACGGTCAAGGCGGCGAAATGGTGGGTGCCGTCGAGACGATGCTCCACCGTGCCGGTAGCGGACCGGACGGCGACCGCTTCTCCATCGAGCTTCGAGGAATCGAAGGGCGTGCTCTGTCGGCGCCGGAGCTCCAGCAGCGACAGCAGGTCTACCGCGGGCAGGCCGACTACCTCTTCCGCTTCCAGAGTTTCCGCGTCTTCGACGTCGAGAGAGCCAGCCACAACTACTCGGTTCACTTGTTGGGCGAAGGGCCGTTGCGCGCCCAGCGCCACACCAACCGCATCGCGGTGGTGAGCCGGACCGCCGACCGTCCTAGCTGGCTGCTCGATCTCGACGCAGCGCGCGGCTTCCCTCTCTACGGAGCCCAATTCTCACCCGCGGGCCGACTCGTCGGTGAGCTCGAGGTCGCCAGCATCTCGTTCGGCGCGGCTGCGCAGGTGCCGATCGACGACGCTTGGGTATGGACCCCGCGCCTCGGCGTCGAGTCGTTCCCCTCGTTCGAACAGGCCGCCAGTCGGGCCGCACGCGTCGTCAGCTTGCCGCTCGCCAACGAGTCCATCGGTGCCGGCTACTCGTTCCACCACGCGCGTGTGGTGACCAATCCGATCACCGGCGAGCAGTCGATCGTGCAGGCGTTCGACGACGGGATCGACTCCGTGTTCGTCACCCAACGGGCAACGACTCCGTCGCAGTCCAACGGCCACACCGCGCGCTACTACTCGGACGCGGGCGTCTTCCAGTGCGCGTTCCAGCATCAGGCCACCGAGTTCGTGGTCGTCGGACGCAACTCGAGCCTGCGCGAGATGGCGATCCGCATCTATCGCCTGGCCGTCGCATCGATGTAGGACGCGGCGGCTCAGCGCCGCAGGAATCGCCCTCGCACGGCGCCGCCCCCCTACAGCGTCGCGCGTGTGCACCACCGTCGCCGACCCGCGACGCGCCCGTCTCGCCAAAACGACGGATCCCGGCCTGCCGGTAGGGCGAGGATCGCTCCCCCGTCAGCCATGAGCGCCCTGGCAGCGGGCGAAGCGTCGACGACACATCGGCGAGCCGAGTTGGCACGCGCGGTGCTCCTCTCCTGATTGTGCGCAACGCGGCGCGCGACCACGAAGGCCATCTACGCAACTGCCCAATGGATTCCGCTCCTGACCGTCGATCCGACTCCAGCCGCTCGCCGAGCCCGACGTCTCCCGAGTACCGCGCCAAGCTGCTGACGAAGCTCAACTGCCTCATCGCGGTGCTGGAGGTCGCGATCACCAAGATCACGCGCAGCATGGACCTACCTGGCGCCAACGAGGACCGACTCGTCAAGATCCGCGCCAACCTCGAGAACACCCTGGCCATCTGCGCGCGGGCCAAACAGACGCTGGAGAAGAGCCTCTCCACCGCCATCGCCCCGCCGAAGCCGACTCCTCAGCTCCCCGGCCCCGTCGAGTCGGGTCGTCCGCGCATGACCTACCGTGACTACGTCGAGCTGACGAGCATCACCGAATACCGGAAGTTCAAGGCCATGGCTCCGATCTCGCCGACGGAACTCGCCGCAATCGACCTGGACGACCTCGTCAAGCGACTGCAGAACTTCTGACTCGAACTCCTGATTCCACGACAACCTCCTCCACTCTGCCACGCGCGGCCGTCGCTGGACGACGGCCGCGCTTTTTTTGCGCCTACTGAATCGCGCCGACGACGGCCGCGAACAGCTCGTCCTGGGTACCGCTGGCCTCGCGCAGGATCAGCTTGCCCTCGGCATCGAACACCAGGAAGAGCGGGATCCCGGTGAACAGGTAGATCTTCTTCTGCAGCCCCATGCTCGCGGCGAAGGCCCGGTAGCTGACCGAGTTCTTCTTCATGAACTCCTTGATCGCCACGTCCTTGACCGCCGGATCCTTGCTCCGCTCGAAGCTCGCCGCGATGACGTGCGCCCGCTCGCCGAGCTCGACTCGGATGCGCTCGATGAGCTTGGCGGTGTTGACGGCCTCCGAATCCCAGGTGGTGGTCAACGCCAAGACCACCGGCTTGCCGCCCAACTCCTTGAACCGGAGCTTGCCGCCGTCGACGTCGAGTGCCTCGAAGTCGAATCCCGTGTCGCCCTGCCCCGGCTTGTAGATGGCCCCGGCCGGGATGTCGACGTCTTCCTCGACGACCTCCTCGCCTGGCTCGCCTTCTGCTTCCTGCGGCTCCGGCGGCGGCGGTGCCACGGGCTTGGCCGTCGGTAGATCGTCGGTCGGTAGGCCCAGCTCGGTGGCGACCCAGCGCTCGATCTCGACCTCGCTACCGGGCTCGAACCCGACCATCAGATGGTCGAACTGCAGGCCCTTGTGGAAGAAGAGGATGGTGGGGTAGCCGCGGAAGTCGGGGATCAGGCGCTGCTCGGCCGGCGTCCCGAGCGCCAGGTGGTAGGTCAGCCCCTTCTCGCTGGCGAACTTGCGCACGCGCTCGGCCTGCTCTCGCTGCGATCCACTACCCTCGTAGTTCAGCCCGACGATCTCGAGGCCGTGGTGCTTGTACTTGGCGTACATCCGCTGCAGGTGCGGCACGGCTTCCCGGCACGGCGGACACCACGTGCCCCACAGGTCGACGATCAGGACGTTTTCCGCGAAGTCCTGTGCGCGCACCTTGCCGCCCCCGAGCTTGTCGAGCTCGAAGGTGAAGTTGTCGATCTTCTGCGCCGCGGCCGTGGCCGTGAGCAGGGAGAACAGGATCGTCATCCGCATGTGCATGTGTGTCGCGCTGCTCCGTCGGGAACCTCTCGCGACGCTATCATCGGCCCTTCCCCCGGCTTTGGAAAGCGGCCCCACCTGCTCGGCGTGCGCATGACCCGATTCCACGTACTCGTTCCTCTGTCGTTGCTGTTGGTTCCGGCGCTGCGCGCACAGGACGACTCCGAATCGGCCGCCCGCGCCCGCTCGCTGGAGAAGCGCCGCAGCCTGCTGCAGCAACAGCCGACCCACCTGGCGTTGTTCGACAGCTACTTCAAGATCCTGGTCGCCAGCAACGCCGTCGACGACGAGGTCAAGACGCTGCAGGACAAGCTCGCCAAGGATTCAGCCGACAGTGCGTCGTCCGTCATTCTCGGCCGCATCCTGCTGCGCACCGGCAAGGAAGAGCAGGCTCTCGAGGTGCTCGACGCCATCCCGAGCAAGACCGCCGAGATCCAGGGCGTTCTGGGCGACATCTACCTCAAGCTCGCCCGCTTCGACATGGCGACCCGCGCCCTCGAAGCGTCGATGCCCGCGGCTCGCACTTCCGAGGCCAAGGCCGGCGTGCTCGAGAAGCTCGGCAAGGCCCAGCTGTCGTTGAAGCAGAAGGAGATCGCCGTCGCCACCTGGCGCAAGATCGGAGCGCTGGACGGTGGCAAGTTCTTCCGCCGCCTGCGGGTCGCCGAGTTGCTGGCCCAGGCGGGCTTGCTCGACGAAGCCGCGGCGGAGTACGCGCCGTTGCTCGCGGAGTCGGAGGGCGACCCCAGCCAGCACTGTCGCGTCCTGCGGGCGACCGGGCAACTGCACGAGACGCGCGGCGACCTGCCGGCGGCGATGACCGCCTACCAGCGGGTGCTCGAGCTCACCGACCGCGGCAACTGGCTGCGCAAGGAAGTGGAAGGCCGCCTGGTGCAGATCTACCGTCGCACCGGCCGTCTGCCGGAGCTGGTGCAGCAGCTCGAGGGCCGACTGGCCGAGAACCAAGACGACCTCGCCACGGTCGAGATGCTCGCCGCGGTCCTCACCGAAATGCGCGAGCTGGACAAGGCGACCAGCGTGCTCGCCAAGGCGGCGCCGCGTTTTCCCAAGGACGTGCGCCTCGCCCGCCGGTTGGCCGAGCTCTACCTCGAGCAGGACAAGGTCGACCTCGCCATCGCCGAGTACCAGCGCGTGCTGTCGGTCAAGCCCGACGAGATGGAGCTCTACCTCGAGCTGGGCCAGCTCTTTGCCAAGAACGAGCGCTTCGCCGAAGCCAAGAACCAGTGGGAGAAGGCCCTGGCCCGCAACCTCACCGACGCCAGCCTCTGCACGCGTATCGCCGCCATGTATGCGATGTGGAATCGCTACGAAGACGCCGTGCGCATGTACGAGCGCGCGGTCGAACTCGAGCCGGAAGCGATGGTGCGCTACACCGACCTCGCCGACTACCACTTCGCGCAGAAGCACACCGACGACGCCGTGGCGGTGCTCGACCGTGCGATGGCCGTCGCCAAGGGCAAGCCGCGGCGTCTCGAGGCCCTGGTCGGCACGCTGCGCGAGCACGAGCTCGCGGATCGCGCGCGCACCTGTCTGGAGGATTGGCTGGCCGCCGAGCCGGACAACGCCGAGGCACGTTACGGACTCGCCGACCTGTTGCTGGCGGCGGGCGACGTCGACGCCGCGCGCGGTCTGCTCTGGAAGATCGTCGAGGACGACGACCGCGGCAGCGGTCACCGCGCCCTGGCAGCCAACACGCTCATCGAGGTGGCCAACCGCGCCAAGCAGATGGATGGGCTGATCGAGGAGGCCACGGCACGCAACAGCGCCGGTGCCTACTTCGTGCTGGGCCGCGCCCACACCCGCAAGCGCGACTTCGAACGCGCGATCGCCGCCTTCAGACAGGCCTTGGACAAGCAGCCGGAAGACGGTCAGGCGCGCGTGATGCTGGCACGTCTCCTCGCCGAAGACGGCGCCTTCCAATCGGCGCTCGCCGAGTATCAGCGGCTGGCGATGACGTCGGACAGCGAGCGACGCCGCCACTTCCGCGAAATCGCGCGCCTGCACCTCGATCTGTTCGATCTCGACGCTGCCATCGAGGTCTGGCGCAGCGCCATGCGCGACAACCCCGACAACCCGGCCGTGTTCCTGGAGGTCGGCAAGGAGTTCATCGAGATCCAGCGCGTGCCGGAGGCGCTCGAGGCCTTCCAGCAGGCGGTCCGCCTGCGCCCCAACGACCCCGACATCCAGTTCCGTCTGGCCGACGCGCTCAAGCAAGCCGGCAAGGTCGAGGAAGCCGAGTCGCAGCTCCTCAACGTGGCAAAGTCCGCGCTCGACACGCGCGACCGCGAGCAAGCACGTTCCCGCTTGTTCGACATGTACGGCGAGCAAGGACTGATCGAGAAGCGCATCGACGAGCTGCGCGCCCGCGTCGAGGAGAACCCCTACGACACCGACGCCCCGCAGCTACTCGGCGACATCTTCATGCGCACGGGCGACTACGTGCTCGGCCTGGAGATGGTCGACAAGACCCTGGCCTTCCAGCCGCGCAACCGCGAGTTGCTGACGCGACGCGCCGAGCTGCTCGAAGCCCTCGAGGACTGGGACAAGGCGTTGGAGGTACACCGTGAGCTGCTGAAGTTCCCCGACGCCGACCGCGACACGCACCTGGCCGGGATCGGCCAGGCGCTGTACGAGCTCGGGCGAGCCCAGGAAGCCAAGGAGACCTTCCGGCAGATCCGCGACCGCGGCAAGGTCGCCAAGCTCTACGCGAAGTACGAGCTGCACGACGAGGCCATCGAGTACTACCAACGCGCCATCGCGCGCAGCCCCGCCGACCTCAAGAGCTACGTGCTGCTGGCGGAGGGCCTGGTGAAGCGCAACATGCGCAAGGAAGCGATCGATGCCTTGGAGCGAGCCCTGACGGTGCGCTCCTTCCACCGTGAGGCCCTGCAGGAACTGGGCAAGCTCTACGTGCAGGACGGCCGGCCCGACGATGCCGTCCGCGTCGGCATGCGGTTGTTCGGCCTGCGCGGCGAGCAGGTCGAGAAGGATCGCCGTGAGGAGTACGAGCAAGAACAGGAGCAGAAGCGCAACCAGTGGTGGTCCTACTACAACAACCGCTCGTTCAACCAGCAGCGCTTGGACGCCGCCAGCAACTACTTCGAAGAGCGTGGACTCGCGCAGCAGTGGGGTGAGATCCTCGTCGCCGAGGCCAAACGCCGGCCGGCGGACGAGGTCCTGCTGAACAACGTCGTCAGCCACTTCAGCTGGCGGGACAAGTCCGCGACCAAGCTGTCGGCCTTCCTGCGCTCGATCCTGGCCACCGACGAGGCGCGCCTGCGCGTCCCGCCCGGACACACCAAACGCTCGTACCTGCAGAACGTCGAGCAGCGCCTGGTGAACGTCTGGCAGCAAGACGCGGCCGTCGCCGAGGCCCGTCTCACCGAGCTCGCCGCCGAGACCTCGGTCGCCGCGCTCCGCGAGCGTGCGATGCTGCAGCGCTCCGTCGGTCAACTCGACGCCATGGAAGCGTCGCTGCGAGAGCTGCTGGCCGCCGAGCCGCTCGACGGCTTGGCGTTGGCGATGCTCGTCGACCGGCTGCTCGAGGACAAGCGCTACGACGACTGCGTCGCGCCCCTTCAGTCTCTATTGCGCTTCTGGGAGTCGCCGGCCGGCGAGGAAGCGCTGGCCGAACTCGAGCGGCGGGAGACCGAGCAATTCCGGCGCAGGCGCAAGGACCTGCTGGACTCGCTGCCACGCAAGGTCCGCCGGCGCATCGACGACGCGTTCCTGCTCGCCGTCGTCCAACGCACGCAAGGTGACAGCAGTTGGAACCGGATCACGAGCTTCTCCTTCGCCGAGTCCACTCCACGCCGACTGGCCGTCGCGTGCAAGTTGGTGCGCGTGCAGAAGGCCCGAGGCGACGAGGCCGGCCTCGCCGCCGCCGTCGCCGCCACGATCGCCCTGCCGACCAACATCGCCGAGCGCACGCAGGCGGCCCGGGAGCTGTTCGAGGAAGGACAGGACGCTGCCGCGCGACCGCTCCTCGACGCGGTGATGGCCGAGGGCCGCGCAGCGCAGAAGGACTCGACCCTCGTCTACTTCTGGTCGCGCTACAAAGGCTTCGTCGACAATGCCGCCGAGTGCCTCGGTCAGCTGCTGGCGCGAGAGGGCAACGTCCTCGACGCCTACTCCGTGCTGCGCGACCACGGCCACGGTGAGAAGGCGGAGCTCCTCGTGCGCGAGCAGGGCGCCGTCGATGCCGTGCGCCAGAAGCTCGAGAGCGGCATCCAGGCGGGCGCCGAGGCCTTGCGCCAGGCGCGCGGCGCCGGCGAGTCCGACACGAGCTCGCTCGAACTCGACTACCGCGACGCGGTGATCAAGCTGGCCGACTTCCACATGGGTGAGAAGGACTTCAAGGCCGCCGAGCGAATCTACGTCGACGCACTGCAGCTCCTGCCAGACGACCTCGACGTGCGCAAGATCGTCGCCGTGCTGCGCCTGCGGTCGGGCGACGCCGAGGGCGCGGTCGCCGCCCAGAACGAGATCATCGACGTCAAGCGGCAGCGGCGTCGAGCCAACGCCGGCGACACCGCCATTCCACCCACCCGCCTGGTGCCGACCGTACCCGGCGAGTCCTCGGAGTCGTCGATCACCTACACCGGCTACTACTACTACGGCTCCAGCTCGGGCGCCCAGCGCCGGTTCGATGTGGCCGAGAACTACCTCGCGATCCTCAACATCTACCGGGATCGCAACGACCACGAGGCGGTCCTCGAGCTGCTCAAGCGCATGACGCGCGACGACCCCACGACCTTCCGGCAGATGGCGTGGCAGGTGCTCGACATCGTCCGCAATCAGGATCTCGGCAAGCGCAAACTGTCGATCCTGCGCATCCTCAAAGGTGTCGTCGCCAACGACGAGTGGCTGCAGATCGAGTACGCGCGTGCCTGTTCGGAGGAGGGTGAACTCAAGGAAGCCAAGCGCACCCTCGAGAAGATGATCGCGGGCACCAGCACGTCCAACAACTGGTACATCGAAGAGGCGAACCAGGAGCTGACCAAGGTCGAGCAGAAGCTCGGCGAGCACAAGCTGACGGTCGCCGACCTGCGGGCCGAGGTCGACAAGGACCCCGAGAACGTGCGCCGGCGCCTCAAGTTCGCCGAGCGTTTGCGCAAGGACAACCACTACGAGGACTGTCTGGCCCAGGCGCAGGCGGTGGTCGAGCGCGCACCCTATCTGGCGCGCGCCAAGGAGCTGGTGGTCGAGGCGGCTGCCGCCAGCGGCAAGGATGACGTGGCGCTGGCGATGATGCGGCGGCTCTTCGACGAGACCACCGAGTCGTGGAAGAAGCTCGACCGCGGCGTCAGCCTCGCCAACTGGCTGTACGCCGAAGGTCAGCGCGACGAGGCGTTCCAGATCATCGAAGGTCTGGAGAGCGCCAGCGGCGGCTCATACAACTTCTCGCCCGGCAACTGGTTCCTCGACCGGCACATGCAGGACAAGGCCTTGCCGCTGCTCGAGCAAGAGCTCGAGAAGCAGAAGACCAACCCCTGGTATCGCGATCAGATCCGCCCGCGGCTGATTCGCATCGAGCTGTCGCTGGGGCACGAGGCCAAGGCGGTGCGGCGCCTGCTGGAAGACATCGACAATGCCGGCAGCCTGAGCGACCGCGAACTGCGATGGAAGGACCTCCTGCGCGCCATCAAGGGGGCGCCGGATCCGGAGCACATGCGCAGCGTGCTCGAGAAGGACTTCGGCGGCCGCAAGGCCGCCACCGACTGCCTGGTGATGGCCGCGGTGGAGTTCGCCTGCGGCCGCCCGCAGCAGGGCGAGGCCGAGCTCGAGCAAGCCCTGCAATTGTCCAGCAAGGACGTGCACCTGTTCCCCTTGATCCTCGGGCTGCGGCGCATGAACGCCGACTACACCGGCGCCCTCGCGGTCCTCGATCGCATGTCGAAGGTGTACGGTGGGTCGGACGCGCAGCAGTGGTACGCCGGCTCGCTCAACGAGCGCGACCGTCTTCGGGTCGAGCGCGCCACCATCATGTGGGACATGGGCAAGGACGACGACGCCAAGCGCCTCGTCGAGTCACTCGCCGACGACACCAAGCCGCAGACGCTCCTCACCGTCGCGCAGGTCTACTCCCAGCGCAAGATGTGGGAGGACGCACTCACCTGGCGGCGGCGCTACTTCGCCAAGAAGGGGACACGCGACAAGAGCGACTACCTGGCGGAAGCTTCGATCCTCGTCGAGCTCGAGCGCTACCCCGAGGCGCTCGAGTTGGCCAAGCAGGCGCACCTCATGTCGCGCGGCGACAACTCCGCGCGCAGCACGCTCACCAAGATCCACCGTGAGATGAAGACGCTGGACGCCTGGATCGAGGAGCTCGAGCAGGAATACGCCAAAGACATCCGCGACTCCGGGCTGCGAGGCTCGCTGTTGTCTCTGTACGGCGAACTCGACCGCGACGAGGATCGCCGCAAGGTGTACGAGGCGATGCTGGCACATCCCGACCTCAAAGACGAGGCGCTGAACGGCCTGATCGATCTGTGCGGCGAGACCGACGACTACAAGGGCCAGCTCGGGTTCATGCAGCAGCGCGTCGAGCTCAAGGGTGGCGAAGAGAAGAAGTCGCTCTGGCGTGAGATCGCCGGGGTGCTGACCAAGCTCGAGCAGCCGAAGGAAGCGCGCGAAGCGATGGAGAAGGCGCTCGACCTGGAGACGGCGGACGGCTGGATGGAGCTGTCCAACTGGCTCGACAGCGACAAGCGTGATGCGGAAGCACTGGAGGCCGCGCGCAAGGCACTCGAGCTGGATCCCAAGAAGCACGAGGTCCTGGCCAAGGAGGCGGCAGCGGCTCACAAAGCCAAGGACTTCGCCACCGCCCTGGACAAGGCGCTGGCCTACCTGCGCGAGATGCGCGGCAAGGCCAACCCCGGCTCGTACCAGTCGTTGTTCCTCAACGCACTGGCCGCCATGCCCGACGACCAACGGGCGGCCGTGCTGCGCGGCGACGAAGCCGACGCAGCCAGCTTGGAGCGGGCGGCACAGCTGCAGGTCGCCCGTCTCGACTGGCCGGCGGCAGAAGCCGTGGCGCGCCGCGCCGTCGCGGCCGACCCGAGCAGCTTCCTCGCCCTGCAGGCGCTGGCGACCTCGCTGCGCCAACAGGAACGCTGGCGCGACCGGATCGACGCCCTCGAGGCCTTGCGCGTGCTCATCGAACGCGAGTACATGATCAGCGCCGACTGGAGCTACAACAGCAACGCGCAGACTCTCCAAGACGAGATCGGACGAGCCTGGCACCTGCTCGGCGACGACGATGCTGCGGAACGAGCCTGGCGCGACCAGCCCCTGCGCAAGACGCCCTACAACAACAACACCAGCAGCTGGCGCAGCGACTGGAGCGTGCGCTACACCGCCGACAAGTGGATGGGCGTGCTGCGTCCGGCCCGCGCGCTGAAGGTGCTGGAGACGGAATTCCTGCAGCGCGAGAGTCCGCCCTGGGACTTGTACCTGACGGCGCTGGTCGACACCGGCCGCGGTGACGAGGCCGAGGCGATCGCCTGGAAGACCGCACTCGATCCGCTCGAGCTGTACGGCGTCACTGCCCGCGTCGGCGGTTCCGACTCCTACTACTACGGCAACCGAGACATGTCGAGCTCGGAAGGCATGATGCGCTTCTTGATCGATCGCTACCGGCGCCGCGGTCAGCTGGACGACCTGCGCGCGCGTGGCGTGGAGCTCCAGAAGACGCCAGCCACCAAGATCCAGGGCGAGAAGCTGGAGGCGCTGGTGGCGGAGCGCGCGCGCGACTACCGCTTCTTGGCCGAGGCCGCGGAGAAGAAGATCGAGCAGAGCGCCGAACGCAACGAGAAGCCTCAAGCGTCGACGCACATCGACGCCGCTCGGCGCTGGCTTGCCGCAGGCGAGATCGACAAGGCGCTCGCGCACATGCGCGAGGTCCTCGACTTCGACAGCCCTGGCCTGCGCGATCCCAAGATGCGGATCTCGCAGTCCGACTACGAATACGAGCGCGTGTACTACGGAGCCTCCGGCGTTCCCCAAGGTGGCACCAGCAACCCGTTCGCCTTCTCCTTCGGCGGCAGCTCCGGACGCTCGAGCTACAGCTACTCGAGCTGGCGCCGCAGCGGTGGCAGCGTGGGCTACCGCGCCCTGGCCGCCTCGCTGCTGCGCCGCGCCGATGACGATGCCAAGGCGCAGGAGGTCGAGGACGCGCTGAGCACGGAGGCGCGCCGCAGCCAGCGGCGCGACGTGGCGACGAAGATCGGACAAGCCTATGCCGACGCCGAGCTGTGGCCGCACGCGGTGCGAGTGTGGCGTAGCTGCCTGGACCGGGCCGACGAGCTCGAGCTCGAGACCAAGGACAAGATCGACTACTGCAGCAAGATCTGGGGTGTGCTGGAGCGCAGCGGTGCAGCCGACGAGACGGTCACGGCGCTGCAGACGGAATGGCAGCAGATGCTGGAGACGGCCGTGACCGAGGCTCCCGGTCCGTACGCGTTCGGCGAGAAGGCGGCGTTGGCCCGCTTCTTCCTCGAGGTGCGTCAAGATCCGGCGCAGGCAGACCCGCTGGTGGTCGAACTCCTCTCGTTCGACCCGGACAACGCGAGCTACCTCGCCATGCAGGCACGCACCCAGCGCCTGCTGGGGAAGGCCGAGGACGCCATCGCCACCTTCGCCCGCCTCGCCGAGGAGCGCCGGCGCGCCGGGCGGGGCAAGATGAAGTCGGCCAGCGAGCGCATCGACCTGGGCTTGGCTCTTCTGGCGGCCGGGCAGAAGGAGGAGGCTCGCGCCGAGCTGGTCGAAGGGCTGGCAGACGCCGCGCCCCACAGCCGACTCGAACGCGAGGCCAAGGCCGGGCTCGAGCAGCTGGACTCCGCGTCCGATCGCTGAGCCGCGCGCCGCACCAGGCCGAGGCGGCGCCCCCTGACGACGACACAAGCCTCTGCGGATAAGCCGCTTGGGGTCGTGCGGTCGGGAACGCCCCCGGCGGGAACCCACCGGACCTCGGCGACACCCGGCGCGCGGCCCGGACCGACCGGAATCGCTGCCGGGCCCCGCCGTACGCCCCGTGCCGTCTGCTCGCCGCAGCACCGTGCGACCGAACGCCTTCACCCGGCGATCCCGCGAGGCCGATGAGAGTCTCGACATGACTTCTGCACTGCGCGATCAGGGGCAGGCCATCGCCGTTCGGCGCCCGTTGCAGGCGCCGTTCGATGGCGCCAGTGTGCTCGTCCTCAGCGACGACGCGACGCTGAGCGAAACCGCGCGCGTGGTCCTCGGCGACCACGGCTACGCGGTTCGGGCGGCCTCCCCCGGTCAATCCGGTCTCGCTGCCACCCTCGACGACGTCGATGTCGTCCTGCTCGACGCCAGCCGGGCCGACGAGACCGGGCTGGCCCTGCTCAACGAGCTACGCAACGCATCCGGCGCCACCGCGATCGTGGCGGTGTGTCAGGGCGCGGCAATCGAGCGTATGGGGGACATGCTGGCGGGCGGCGCCATCGACTACCTGGTGCGCCCGATCGAGGCCGTTGCGCACCGCACGCTCGCTACCGTGAACCAAGCCCTGCGCTCGGCACGCCTGGCTCGCGAGAACCGCCGCTTGCAGCAACGCATCGCGGTGGAGCAAGCGAGCGGCAGCCTCGTCGGCTGCAGCCCGCTGCACCGCCGCCTGCTCAGTGTGGTCGCGCGCGCCAGCGACAGCGACGCGACCACCCTCATCGAGGGACGGCCGGGCACCGGCAAGACCTCGGTCGCCCAAATGATCCAGCGCGGTGGTCGCCGCTCGCACGCGCCGCTCGTCGTGCGTACGTGCGAAGGCCTCGGCACCGAGGCGCTGGAAGTGGCGCTGCGCGAAGCGCCGCGCGGCACTCTCCTACTGGAGGACATCGATCGGCTGCCTGCCGAGACGCAGAGCCGGCTGGTGCGCTTCCTCAAGGACCGCCCCGACGGCACCAGCGCCACGCAGACGCGCCTACTGGCGACCACCAGCGCTCGCCTTCCGGAGCTGGTGGCGCGCGGCGCCTTCCGCGAGGACCTCTACTACCGCCTCAACGTCATGCCGGTCAACGTGCCGAGCCTGGCCGAAAGGCGCGACGACATCGCCATCCTCGCCAACCACTTCTTGCGACAGGCGTCGGAGTCGACCGGCGTGGCGCAGAAGGGCTTCTCGCCGTCGGCCATGGTCTTGCTCGAGACCAATCCCTGGCCCGGCAACGTGGCCCAGTTGCAGAACGCGGTGCAACGGGCACACGCCGTCGCCGGCGGTGCCACGGTCGACCGCGTGCATCTGCTCGGCTCGCAAGCCGTCGGCATCGATGCTGGCCCGGCTCGACCGCGCGCCGCGGCGCCTACCGACGATCCCGAGGACGAAGAGGTCGACGAGGCCTCGATCCGTCCGTTCCGCGACGAGGAGAAGAAGCTCCTCTCGCGCGCCCTGCGCGCCACCAAGGGCAACGTGCGCCGCGCCGCGCAGCTGCTGCGCATCGGCCGCGCCACGCTCTATCGCAAAATCCAGTCCTACAAGCTGCGCTTGCACTGAGCCGAAGGCTCGCGATCGCGAAGGCGATCGCCAACAACACGCTCAGAGCCCGTACGCTCGATTCTTTCACGGGCTATGAGCCGAAGGCTCGCGATCGCGAAGGCGATCGCCAACATCATGGCTCGGAGCCCGTACGCTCGTCTTCTTCACGGCTCTCATCTCTGAGCTGGTGCTGCGGAAGCGCGCGCCGACTCGGCCAGGCCTGTGCTTCGACAGGAGGCAGGATTCATCAGGCCAGAGGCCGCCGACTCCGGTGCGCACGCGCTACTGTCGACGTATGGCCTTTCGTCGTTCGGTCATCGACGTCGCGCGCCGCTCCCGGGCGACGCGCCCCTTCTCGTGGTCTCGTTGTGCGGGTGCCGGGTGCCGGCTCGCTTGGCCGCTGGCGACCTCAGCGCTGCTGGCGGCACAGGACGCGGGCGCACGCGGAGGAGCGGCGGGCGCGTCGGTGCCGATTCCCGCGCTGCGCACCCTGGACCCGCATCGACCGTCTCTGCGCATCGACGTCGAAGGACGCGCCGAGGTGCGTGTCGATCCCGACGCCATCCGGGTCGTGTTCGCCGTGTGCACCGAGGCGGCGAGCGCCGACGCCGCGCGCACGACCAACTCCGAGCGCGTCGGGCGCCTGCTCACCGAGCTGCGCAGAGCCGGAGCGGGCGATGCCGATCTGCACGTCGACTTCATCGCCAGCCTGCCCGTGTACGACTGGGCCGTCAGCGAGGAGGGTGGCCGGCGCCTCGCGCGCGAGCAGCTCGTCGGCTGGCGCCTGCAGGAGAACGTGCACGTCGCGGTGCGCGACCAGGCAGGTCTCGACGCCGCGAAGCAGGTCGCCGCGGCCGCCGGGGTGCACGACGTCCTCGCCGTGGACTACGGCAGCACCGACCTCGAGAAGCAGCGCCAGCGCGCGATCGAATCGGCACTGGCCGTGGCCCGGGGCAAGGCGGCGATCCTGCTCGCCGATTTCCCGACGCCGCCCAAGCTCGTCGACGTGGCCGAGGACACCAAGGTCGTTCCGCCCCACCTCCTCTATCGCTCCTTCGAGAACGCGCACGCCACGCGCGCCGAGTTCTCGTACCGCGACGACACGGTGCGCCTGCATGCCTTCCGACCGAAGAACACGCTGTACGAGGGCTACCAGGGCGATGTCGACCGGCCGGGCGGCGCGTTGCCGATGCGACCCCAGATCGTCATCGTGAGCGCGGTGCGCCTGTCGTTCGAGTCGCCCGAGGCGAAGCGGGCCGCGGACGCGATTGGGGACGAGCGCAAGCCTGACCGCAAGTAGGGCGACCTGACGAAGACGCGATGGCCGGACGACGGGGGTCGTCGGCCATCGCGCCAGCGTTGCAGTGGATGGAGCAGACTCCACCGCTGAACGCTGGTTGGGCGGTCGACCGAGGTCGTCGGCCATCGCGCCAGCCTTGCAGCGGATGGAGCCAGGCTCCACCGCTGAACGCTGGTTGGCCCATCGGGTGGGTCCGAGCACGCGCGCGAGTCCCGCGGTCGTCGTGAGCGGCCGGTCGCATCGCCGCCTGACGGCAACCGCCGAGGTGCGCGTCCGCGCCGCATGGCCGAGCGGAAAGACCCGCAGGCCGCCTAGTGGCCGCGGCCCTCCGCGTTGCCCGGGCGTGGCGAGTCCGACGATCCGGCGAATTACGCTGCCCGAGATTCTCGCGTGCGGCGAGGCTCGCGGCCCCGGACTCCGGGCGCGCCACCGCCGTGTCTTGTCCCCGCCGGCCGCGGGCGACCAATCCTGGCCCGCTTGCCACCGCGTCGATCCGCACGGTTCAGCGGCCCGGCACCTCCCGGCCCGCCGCGGGAGCCGGCTATCCTTCTCCAGTCCACGCCGGACGCCGTCCGCTCCGGCAGCAGATCCTTCCCGTCCATGCGTCTCGCTCTCCTCTCTCCGTTCCTCTTGTCCTGTCTCGTCGCCGCCCAGCTTCCGGTCAGCCTGACCGGCCGCATCGAGCCCGCGACCAGCCCGTGCAATCCGGCCGCCACGCACGTGGTCGGCTGCACCGAGATCCTCCTGCGCGGCGATGGTGTCGACCTCGGCGCCTTGGAGGGCCGAGTCGTCGACATCACCGGCGTGAGCGAGGGCACGACGGCGTGCCCGTTGGTGGCGGTGACGGCGGCGGTCGCCGCGCCGCAGAGCACGTCGACCTTCTCGCTCGGCAACTACCGCATCAATACCAACCTGGTCTTCACCACCACCGCGCCGGTGGGGGCCGCGGTCGCCTACTTCTTCTCGTGCGAGTCGGGTTTCCTGCCGCTGCTGACCTTCGGCACCTTGCAGCTCAACCCGCTCACCGACTTCGTGTATTGGGGCATCGACATCAGCATCGGCGTGGCGTTGCGCACGGTTCGCATCCCCAACGAGCCCGGCCTGATCGGCCAACGCGCGCTCTTCCAGACGGCCTTCGTCACTGTCACGCCGACGTTCGAGGCCAGGCTGCTCAACGCAGGCTGCTTCGTCATCCAGTAGCGCGCACGACACGACCCGACGCCCACCGCATCGCCGGCCCGGCACTGCGCCCAGCCGCTGGCTCAAGTTCTTTTGGGCTAGAGCTCTACAGCGGAACAGCGGGCCTGGTGACGGCCCGGGACCGCGCGCGCTGCCACCCGAGCGAACCACGCCTCGGGTGTGTGCGTCGAGTCCTCGTCGTGAGGATCGAGGGAGCGCGTTCGACGCGGACCGGCACTCAGACCCCCGGCCGGCTCGGAGGGGGCGCCTACCTGTCCGGATTCGTTCCCGCCCACCTCGCACCCTCTATCTGCGCTCTCTCCCGTCGGCTACCCTGCCGACTCGGAGAACCAGCATGACGATGTCCCTCGCACCGGTACGCGCGCGGGTGGCGGAACTGGCGCATGGCCGGCGCCGGAACCGTCGCCTCGCGGTGCTCATCCGCACCCTCTTCTACGGCCTCTGCGCCGCCGCCGTAGCCGCCTGGTTCCTGCCCATCCAAACCACCCTGCTCGGACTGGTCGGCCTCGTCCTCATCGCCATCGCGGTGGCCGTGGTGGCGGCATTGATGATCCCGGTCGACCCGGTCGTCATCGCCAAACGCTTCGACGACGCCGCCGGGACCAAGGACCTCTTGAGCAGCTCGCTCGAACTCGGGGACGAGAGCGACCCGTTCGTGCGCGCCGTGCACGAGGACGCTTGTGTGCGCGCCTCGGGCACCGGCCCCGACGCGCGCACGGTGTTCCCCACCCGGGTGCCTCGCGAGGCGCGCTGGCTGCCCTACCCGCTGGCAGGGTGCGCGGCCGCGCTCTTGTTCTTGCTGTTCACGTCGTCGACACCGCCGCTGAAGACTCCTTCGGTCGAGGAGATGAACGTGCGGCTGAACGGCGCCCAGCTTCTGCAAGATCTCCAGCAGCGCCTGCAGAAGGACCAGCTGTCCGAACTCGACAGCGAGCGCCTGCAACGGCTCAAGGAGCTGGAGGAGCTCCTGAAGAACGAGCGCTTCAGCCGCAAGGACACCCTGGCCGAACTGGCCAAGCTGGCCTCCCAGCTCGACAAGCAACGCCAGGAGCTCGAGGGCAAGAAGCTGGCGGCGGAGAAGAACGCCACCCGGTTGGCCAAGGGCGAAGACCTGCAAGACGCCGAGCGCGACATGCAGGGGGGCAAGTACCGAGAGGCGGCCACCAAGGTCGAGAAGAAGATCGCTGAGCTGCAGAAGAAGCTCGACGAGCTCAAGAAGAACAACGGCGACAAGCTCGAGATCGAGAAGCTGGAACAGCGCGTCAAGAAGCTGCAGCAACTCCTGGCCGAGCTGCTCGAGCTCGACGCCATCGGCAAGAATCTGGGCTTCGAGATCGAGGTGCTCGACGCCCTCGATCGCATCGAGGGCGAGCTTGGCCAGCTCGGCGAGTTCGACGGCGAGACCTTCGACAACGTGCAGCTCGGCCGGCCCAAGAAGCGGCAGGCGGGTGACGAGAACGAGGACGGCGCGCGCCAGCTCTTCGCCTTCCCCACCAACGAAGCCGGCCGAGGCCACAACAAAGAGGTGCAGGGCAAGGCTCGGCGCGCGTTGACCGAGCGCCAAGAGGAAGAGGCGCGCCTGCGCGAAGGCAAGGGCAAGTCGGCGTTCGGGCAGGTCAAGACCGCCAACGACCGCAGCAAGAGCCAGCTCGCCTACAAGGACGCGGCGCTCGCCGCCAAGCAGGCCGCCGAGGACGCCATCTACCGCCAGAACATCCCCGCTGGCTACCGCACTTACATCCGCTCGTACTTCGAATCGATGCAGCCCGACGAGCACGAGTCCAGGACCGAAGCCAGCGCCCAAGGCGAGCAGTCGCCGCAGGGCGGCGCCGGCGACGCCAAGAACAAGTGAGCGTGGCCCGCTGCCCCGCCCTCAGCCACCGACAGAGAGAGGCCCATCCGTGACGCAGGAAACTGCCGAAGTCCGTCAGCAGGTCGACGCCTTCCAGCGCGACTTCACCAAGCTCGTGACCGAGATCCAGAAGGAGATCGTCGGCTACGACGAGCAGATCCGGTTGGTGGTCACTGCCCTGTTCGCGCGTGGTCATGTGCTGCTCGAAGGCGTACCCGGCCTGGGCAAGACGCAGCTGGTCAAGTCGCTGGCGCAGGCGATCCACACCAAGTTCTCGCGCATCCAGTTCACGCCCGACCTCATGCCCGCCGACATCGTCGGCACCACCATGGTGATCGAGGACGAAGCGGGCCGGAAGACGTTCCGGTTCCAGCGCGGACCGATCTTCGCCAACGTGCTGCTGGCCGACGAGATCAACCGTGCCACCCCGAAGACGCAGTCGGCGTTGCTCGAAGGCATGCAGGAGCACACGGTGACGTCCGGCGACACGACCTACCGCCTCGACGAGCCCTTCTTCGTGCTCGGCACGCAGAACCCGCTGGAGATGGAGGGCACCTACCCCCTCCCCGAAGCCCAGCTCGACCGCTTCCTGTTCAAGTTGCTGGTGGACTACCTCGACGAGGACGGCCTGGTCGAGGTGATGAATCGGACCACCAAGGTGCACAAGAGCGGCATCACGACGGTGGTCGACGCGGCCCGCATCAGCCAAATGATCGAACTGGTGCGACAAGTGCCGGTCGCCGACCACGTGGTGCGCTACGCCGTCCGCATCGTGCGAGGAACCCAGCCCGGCTCGGAAGTGGCCCCGAACCAGGTGAACCAGTTCGTCAAGTACGGCAGCAGCCCGCGCGGCGTGCAGGCGATGATCCTCGGGGCAAAGGTGCGCGCCCTGAGCCAAGGCCGTGCGCACGTCGCCTGCGACGACGTCAAGGCCATGGCTCTGCCGGCGCTGCGCCACCGCTTGATCCTCAACTTCGAGGGCGAGGCAGAGGACATCAAGTCCGACGCCGTGGTGCAAGGCGTCTTGGCCGCGGTGCCCGAGATCCGCGAGGGTGCCGCCGTCTGACGCGTGCGCCGCCCCCACGGCACGTCCCGGTCGCCCGACTCCTGCTCCGCCCGCCACCATGTTCGACGCTGAGTTCCTGCGCCGACTCGAGTACCTCGACGTCGTCGCTCGCAAGATCCTGCAGGGGCGCATCCGCGCCGAACGCCTGAGCAGCAAGCGCGGCACCAGCGTCGAGTTCGAGGACTACCGCAACTACGCGCCCGGCGACGACCTGCGCTACCTCGACTGGAACATCTACGGCCGCCTGGAAGAGTTCTTCCTCAAGCTGTTCAAGGAGGAGGAGAACCTGCACATGACGGTGCTGCTCGACTGCTCGCAGTCGATGGCATTCGGGCAGCCCGACAAGTTCCTCTACGCAAGGCAGATCGCGGCCGCCATCGCCTATATCGGCATGAGCAACCTCGACGACGCCAACGTGCGGCCGTTCACGCGCGACCTCGGCGATGCGGCCCAACGCCTGCGTGGCAAGGGCAAGGTGAAGGTGCTGTTCCCCTACCTCACCGCCCTGCCGCACGGGGGCGAGACCGATATGCGCCGGGCCTTCAAGCGCTATGTGGCGCTCGAGCGCCGCCGCGGCGTCGTCGTCATCGTCAGCGACCTCTACGACCGCGATGGCGTGGTTCCGGCGCTGCGCTACCTCAAGAGCCGCCGCCACGAGCTGTTCGTCATCCACGTGATGGACAAGGACGAGCTCGACCCGCCCTTGCGCGGCGACCTGCGCCTGGTCGACAGCGAGACACAGGCCTTCAAGGACATCACCGTCACCGACGCGCTGCGCGCGCGCTACAAGCAGGCGTTCGACGGGCACGCGCACGCGGTGGAGACCTACTGCCGCGGCGCCGAGGTCGGCTACGTGCGCGCACTCACCCAGGTGCCGTTCGACACGTTGGTGCTGAAGATCCTCAAGCGCGGAGGGCTGGTGGCATGAACTTCGCCGCCATCGCCGGCCTCTGGGCCGGCCTGCTGGCCTTGCCAGTCATCGCGCTCTACATCCTCAAGATCAAGCGCCACCGGCGCGAGGTGCCCTATCTGCGGCTGTGGCAGGATCTGGTCGCCGACCAGATGTTCACGACGCTGTTCCAGCGCCTGCAACGCTGGTTGTCGCTCCTCCTGCAGCTGCTCATCCTGGCCTGCCTGGTCGGTGCCCTGGCGGTGTTGACGCTGTCGGACTCGTTCCTGCGCGAAGACAGCGTCGTGCTGGTAGTCGACTGCGGCGCCAGCATGAACGGGCGCGAAAAGAACGCCAGGGACAGCCGCAGCCGATTCGAGGCTGCCGTGGCCGCGGCGCGCGAGATGGTCGAGGGACGCTCGGCCGAAGACGAGATGGCGGTGGTGGCGGCGGGCGCGCAGCCCGAGGTTCTGCAGGGTTTCTCACGCTCGACCCTGCGCCTGCGCGAGGCCTGCGACGCGCTCCGGGTAGCGCCGGCCAGCAGCGACCTGCGCGCCGCTCACCGTCTCGCCAAGGACTTGCTCGCCGACAAGAAGCACCCGCGGATCGTTCTGTTCACCGACGCCGCCGGCGGCGCGGCCGCGGCCTTGGCGGACGAAGACCCCAACGTGCGCTGGCGTCGCGTCGGCGAAACGGTGGCCAACGTCGGCATCGTCCGCTTCCAAGCTCGTCGCAACCACGGGCTCGGCACCGACTACCTGCTGCTGGTGGTCAAGAACTTCGCCAGCGAGCCGCAGGCGTGCCGCGTCGAGATCGGCTTCGAGGGCTCGACCAAGCGCGTGCTGCCGCTCGAGCTGGCCGCCGACGCCGAGTTCCAAGAGACGATCCCGCTCACCTTGCCCGAGGGCGGCTTCGCCAAGGCGGAGATCGTGCACGACAAGTCGGCCGACGGCAGCGACGGCTTCGATGGCCTGGCCCTCGACGATGTCGCCTACGCCGCCGTGCCGACCGCGCGTCTCTACCGCGTGCTGCTGATCGCGCCGCCCGACGCCGAGGCACCGTTCAAGGCGGCGCTGGCGGCGATGGGCACCCTGGTCGATCGCGAGGGCAGTCAAGCGATGTCGTTGGCCGCGTTCGCGGCGAATGCCGAGGACACGGCGGCCAAGTTCGACCTCGTCCTCGTGGTCAACCAGCAGGTCGAGTCACTGCCGAGCCGCGGCTGCTTCCTGTCGATCAATGCGCTGCCCGGCGGCTTGCCGGCCAAGGCGCTCGGCGTCGAGACCAAGCCCGAACTCCAGGAGGCGGAGGCCAACCACCCGCTGGCGCGCTTCCTCGAACCGAAGTCGATGCGCCCGAGCGCGGCGCGGCCGCTGGACCTTAGCTCCGGCACGCCGTTCCTGTCGTCGAAGGCGGGACCCGTGGGCGTCGTGTTCCAGACCGCGACGCGCAAGGTCGTCTACCTCGGCCTCGACGTCCTCGGCGATCTGTTCTTCTTGCAGGTGGCGTTCCCGATCCTGCTGCGCAACGTGTTCGGCTGGGTGCACGAGCAGGACAGCGAACTGCTGCAGCCCACGTACAGGCCGGGCGAGGTGATGCGCAGCCGCTTCACCGTCGCCGATGCGAGCGTCGAAGTCGGCTGGCGCCACGAGGCGTCGCGCCAGGACGGCAAGCGCCAAGTGCCGGTCGCTGCCGGCTCCTTCACCTTCGCCGACACGGGCCAACCGGGCCGCTATTGGGTGCGCACTGCCGACCGCGACTTCCGCACCACGGTGAACCTCTTCGATGTCAGCGAGTCCGACCTGCGTATGCCCGAGGCGGAGTCGACGGCCGATCTCGACATCGAGCGCGCGGGCTTTCTCTTCGGCCGCGACCTTTGGCCGCTGCTGCTGCTCGTCGCCTGCGGCTTGTGGGTCCTCGAGTGGGCGCTCTTCCACCGGCGTTTCACGGAGTGACGATGGAACTGTACCTCGAGCATCCGTCCTACCTGTGGATCCTGGCCGGGGCGATCCCGCTGCTGGTGTTCGCCGCGATCAAGAGCTACGCCATCGCACCGCGGTGGAAGCGCCTCGCGTCGCTGCTGCTGCGCATCGCCGGCGTGTCGCTCGTCGTCCTGGCGCTGGCCCGTCCGGTGTGGCGCCTGCAGAAGCCCGACCAGACCGTCGCCTTCGCCATCGATGTCTCCGACAGCCTCGACAAGGAGGCGCTGCAGGGCGCCCTCGAGCACGTGGTTTCGGCCACACAGAAGCTGAGCGACGCCCAGCGGGTGGTGCTGATCGCGTTCGGCGGGCGACCCAAGGTTCTGCGCCCGCTCGGCCGCGAGCCCGTCGTGGTCGACACCAGCGCCGTGGATGGGTCGGCGCCCGCCGGCGCCGAGATCCTGTCGCTGCGCGATCTGGTCTTGCACCGGTTCGTCAAGGAAGACGTGAAGGCCGAGGTCTTGGCCATCGAGCGCAACCTCAGCGGCGACGACGCGCAGGCACGCCTCGACAAGGCCAAGCAGCGTCTGCAGGAGCTCGAGGCGTTCGAGGCCGAGGTGCAGAGCGGCGAGACCGACATCCGTGAAGCCCTGCGCCTGGCACGCAGCGTCCTGCCCGAGGACAGCCGCCGGCGCGTAGTCCTGTTCTCCGACGGCAACTGGACCCGCAACGACCCGGCCGCCGAGCTCGAGTTCACCGCCAACGCGCAGGTCACGGTCGACACCGTGCCGCTTGACCGGCCGAAGCCGCACGAGGTGGTCGCCGAACGTCTGCTGGTGCCCGGCCAGGTGAAGGTCAAGGAGCCCGTCGAGCTGGAGCTGCAGGTGTCGTCGGCCGAGGCGCGCGAGGTGGAGATGAAGCTCTACCGCGACCACTTCCTGCTGCTGACGGACAAGGTGGCGCTGCAGAAGGGGCGCAACTCGATTCGCATCCCCAAGCAGGAGCTCGACGAGGGGTTCCACGAGTTCATGGTGCGCATCGATGCCAAGGACGACCCGACGCCGGAGAACAACGTGGCGCGCGCCGTGGTGGTGGTCGAGGGTCGACCGAAGGTGTTGCTGATCGAAGGCGACGAGCGCGACGCGCGCTATCTCGAGCAGGCGCTGCGCGACGAGCAGATCGCCGTCGAGGTGCGCCCCGCGGTCGGTTTTCCGGACAATCTCAACGACCTGCTGTCGTTCGACGTGCTGATGATCTCCGACGTGCCAGCGACGTCGCTGCAGACCGCCCAGCTCGGACTGGTCAAGCGCTACGTCAAGGACTACGGCGGCGGCCTGGTGATGTTGGGCGGCGAGAAGTCGTTCGGACTCGGCGGCTACTACCGCACGCCGGTCGAAGACGCTCTGCCGGTGCGCATGCCGATCAAGAAGACGATCGAGAAGCCCAACCTGGCGCTGGTACTGGTGCTCGACCGTTCGGGCTCGATGGCCGGCGAGAAGCTCACTCTCGCCAAGGAAGCCGCGATCGCGTCGGTGGAGGTTCTCAAGGCCAAGGATCAGATCGGCGTCGTCGTGTTCGATTCGGCGCCGGACTGGGTGGTCGAGCTGCAGCCGGCGACCAACCGCGACGAGATCGCCACGCAGATCTCACGCGTCACCGAGGGTGGCGGCACGTTCATCTACTGCGGCCTGTACCAGGCTTGGGAGGCGCTCACCAACAGCACCGCCAAGCTCAAGCACTGCATCGTGCTGACCGACGGCCACACCGAGGGCTCACGCGACGAGCACCTCGACCTCGTGGCGCGCATGGCCGCCGAGGGCATGACGGTGAGCACGGTCGGCATCGGCGACGCCGACCAACCGCTGCTCACGGCGATGGCCGAGATGGGCAACGGCGAGGCCTACTTCACCAACGACTTCGGTTCGATCCCGCAGATCTTCACCAAGGAGACCCTGCGTGCCAGCAAGAGCATGCTGGTGGAGGAACCGTTCGTGCCGACCCTGACCGCCGCCGGCAAGGACGATCCTCTGCTCAAGGGCATCGACATGGCCAGCGCGCCGTTGTTGATGGGCTACATCGCCACCACACCCAAGGAGCTGGCCAAGCTGGTGCTCGTGTCGGACTACGGCGACCCTGTGCTGGCGCACTGGAACTACGGGCTCGGGCGCGCCGCCGCCTTCACCTCGGATGCCAAGGCGCGCTGGGGCTCGGACTGGGTGGCGTGGCCCAGCTTCGGCAAGTTCTGGGCGCAGATCGTGCGCTCGGTGATGTCGACGGGCACGACCTCCGTGCTGCAGCAGACCGCCGACATCCGCATCGACAAGGGCGAGGTCGAGGTGGCGATCGACACCCGTGACCGCGACGGCTACTTCCGTGACGAGGTCAGGCCCGAGGTCGCGCTCGTCGACGCTTCGGGGCAATCGCGTCGGCTCACCACCGAGCATGCCGCTCCCGGCCTCTACCGCACGCGCTTCCCTATCGAGACGTATGGCGACTTCGTACGCATGCGCGTCGAGAGCCGCCTCGACGGCCAAATGGTCGGCCTGAAGAACTACGCGGTGGTGGAGTCCTACGCGCCGGAGTACCGCGCCGCGACCGCCGACCGCCTGTTCCTCGATCAGATCGCCCAGACGACCAAGGGACGAACGTCGCCGCCGGCCGCGGAGGCGTTCACGTTCGCCGGTGACCCCGCTCGTGGTCTGCGCGACCTGTGGCGTCTGTGCGCCCTGCTGGCGGCGCTGCTGCTGCCGCTCGACATCGCACTGCGGCGGCTCGGCTGATTCCCGCCGCGGTCGACCCGTACCAACCCTCTCCCCGCTCGCACCGGCGACCAGGCCGCGCGACTGTGTCGGCCCTCCTTTCGGTTGACCGCGGGTTCGGACGCTTCGGGATCGCCCCGCGAGACGGACGCTGGCGAATGGGCCGAAATCCTCGGCCACGACGACACGTGCTGGCGCACCATTTCGCTGCCATGTCACCACACCTCCTCGCCGCGGCCCTCGCCGCCTGCGCTCTGCTCACGCCGGTGCCCGGCCAGTCGCTGCTTCGCCAACATCGCGGCGAGGCGCCTTTCTCGTCCTGGGGCGACACGGTCGCTGCGGCCGGCGACGTGAACGACGACGGCTACGACGACCTGATCGCCGGCTCCGGCTTGTTCATGACCACCAGCGGCACGCAAGGCAAGGTGAAGGTGTACTCGGGTCGCGACGGGGCTGTGCTGCACGAGTGGCGTGGTGTGTTCGACGACGAATACGGCTTCGCCGCCGACGGCGCCGGCGACGTCGACGGCGACGGCTTCGACGACCTGATCGTGGGCGCGCCGGGCCTGCCGTCGCAACCGCCCGGGGTCGTGGACGTGCGGTCCGGCCGCACCGGCGCCTTCCTCTACACCTTCAGCGGCACGAGCACCGCGCGGATCGGCTACTCGGTGGCGGGCGTCGGCGACGCCAACGGCGACGGCTACGACGACTTCGCGTTCGGCGTGCCCTACGAGTCGCCGCGCGGATCGGTGCGCGTCTACTCCGGGCGCAACGGTCTGCTCCTGCGCACGCTCGTCAGCACGTCGAACGGCGACGAGTTCGGTCGCACGATCGCCGGCGCAGGCGACGTGAACGGCGACGGCTTCGACGACATGGTCGTCGCGGCACCCCTGGCGCGGCGCGTCGATCTGTTCTCGGGTCTCGATGGCACTCTGCTGCGTACGTATTCCGGCACCGTGGCCGAGGCGGGGCTGGGCACGTCGCTGGCCGCGGGCAAGGACATCGACGGCGACGGTCGACCCGACTACGTGGCCGGCAGTCCGACCGCCGACATCGCCGGTACCGACAGCGGCGTGGTGATGCTGTTCCTGTCGGGCAGTGCCGGCCGTCCGGTCTACTCGGGCGCTGCCGGCGACGGCGTCGGCAACGCGGTCGCCCTTGGCGACGTCGATGGTGACGGTCGCGCCGATGTCGTGGTCGGGGCCCGCACGCGCGGCCAAACCCTCGTGCTCGGGGTCGGCCTGCAGGCGATCTACTCGGTCACGGACTCCGCCAACCGCGACCTCGGCGCGGCGGTGGCGTGCTTCGACTGCGATGGCGACGGGTTCGACGACGTCGCCGTCGGGGCGCCTCTGGACAGCCCCAACGCCACGGGGACCGTGCTCGTGCTGCGCGGAACCTCTACCCGGACGGAGACAGAAGTGGTCCGTCCCAACAACGGCGCCGAGCTCAACCTCGGCACCGTGGTGGACAGCGGGTCCGACGTGAACGGCGACGGCTACGATGACGTGCTCATCACCGCGCCCGGCTATCCCACCACCGGTGCGCCGCAGGGTCTGGCGCGCATCATTTCAGGTCGCGACGGGAGCCAGATCGACAGCCTGGTGGGCATCGAATACGCCATGGGCGCGGTCGGCCGCGCGGCCATGCTCGGCGACCTCAACGGCGACGGCTTCGACGATTGGATCGGTTCGGGCATCTTCAACTCCGAGGGCTACGCCATCGTCCGCTCGGGAGCCGGGGGAACCCTCTACGACCGCGGCCGCTTCCTCGGCAACGTGCTGTCGGTCGCGCGCGCCGGCGACGTCGACGCGGACGGTAGGCCCGACTTCGTGCTCAACTACTTCTCGACCGCCAATGGTCGCTTCGCCCGCGTCTACTCCGGTGCCACAGGCAATCAGATCCAGGTCATCTTGGACTACGACGTGCGCGGCGCCGGCGGCGACTGGGACAGCGACGGCCACGACGATCTGATCGCATCGCACAGCAGCGGCTCGACCACGATCTGGAGCGGCGCCAACGGCAATCCCATCGCAGTCATCCCTTTCTTCGGCGGCGAACCCGCGGGCGACGCCGACGGCAACGGGTCGCCCGATCTGCTGTTCCCGGCGCAGAACAGCCAGCCGGCGGGCCTGTTGCTGGGCTCGACGTTCCGCTACTTCCCCGGCACGTGGACTCTCTTGAAGAACGTCGGCGACGTGGACGGTGATGGCAGGCCGGACCAGGCGTGCGGCCGCAGCGGCGAGGTGCGCGTCTTCTCCGGCGCGACGGGGTTCCTGTTACGGACCTTGACCGGCACCGTCGCGTCCCAGTTCGGCTTCGCCGCCGCCGGGGGCGACCTCGACCGTGACGGGCGCGCCGACGTGATCGTGGGAGCACCGACCGACAGCGGCTCCGTCGGGCTCGGATCGGTCTCGATCCAGCGGAGTCCGCCGCGGCCGTTCCCCGGCAAGAACATCGTCTACCGGCGCGGTTGCCCCGGCAGCAACGGCGGCGTGCCGTCGATCGCCCTGGACCGGCCCAGTCGGTTCGGCGTGAGCACGCGCCTCACCCTGCGCGGCGCCCCGCCAAATGCCCCGGCCGCCTTCACCCTGGCCATCGGCCGCGGCGAGATCGACCTCGGCTTCCTCGGCATGCCAGGCTGCCTCGACCTCCTGTCGAACATCGCTCTGCGCATCTGGGTGTCCACCAACCCCTTCGGCCAAACCACCATCCCGTTGCCGCCACCCGCCACGCCCGACTTCGCCGGCCTGTCGCTCTACTGGCAGTGGTTGGTGTTCGACCCGGCCGCCAATCCCGTCGGCCTCACCACCTCCGACGGACTGCAGGAGACCCTCGGGCGCTGAGCACGGCTTCTGGTCGCGGGGACCACCGAGGCCGGACGTCGCCGGCGCAGGCGGCACGTCCGGCATCGGCCGGCTGCGGTTGCCATCACCTCGGCCGACGTCTACGCCGCGCGCGTCGGCAACACCGGCTGCCGTGTCGAGAACTGGGTATTGGCGATGGGGTCCGATTCGTTGACGCCCGCCGAGCGCGCCAGATCCCGCGGCCAGCACCCGGCAGATGTGCGGCTGGGCAGCACGCCCCGGACTCGCTCACCGGTCGGTCAGCTGCGGGGGCCGCGGCACGGCTCGTCTGTCGAGCGATGGCTCGCCGGGTCGAGCGGAAGCACCCAGCCGAGCCTGCGTCCGGACGCGCGCTCAATCGGCCATGGAGTGGCAAGTCGCTGAGGTTCTGCGGATTCCGCGTTCGCGGCGGAGGCAGCCCGCACTCCAGCGGACAGCCCGACGACTTCGCCGGCAATTCCGAACGACTGCAATCAACCCATGAAGATCCTCCGCCACCCAGTGACCGCCAGCGCTGCCACTGTCTTGATGCTCGCACTGACCTCTGGGAACAGCTGGACTCTGGGGGACGCCCCTCCCGTTCCGCCCCTGCTCGGCAGAGTCACCCAACCCCCGCGCGAGCCGCACCGCGGCCTGCGGGCGCAATTCGACGCCGCTGACCTGGTGTTCGAGGGCATCGTTCGGGACGTGTCGCACCGCATGTCGGATGCGACCGACGCCGCCGAAGTCAGCCTGCCGATGACCTACGTCACCTTTGACGTCATCGAGGTGTTCTGGGGGATCGCGCAGCAGCGCACAGCCCGCCAATTCACGCTGCGCATGCTCGGTGGGCCGGCGCCGGATGGGCGCCGCATGTTCTTGTCCGGCCAGCCGGAGTTCGCGGTCGGCGATCGCGAGATCGTCCTGTTCCGGCGCAACCATCGTGGTGTCGCCTCCGTCCTTCGCGGCGGCGAGCGTCGGTTCAGGATCCGGGGCGATGACGTGTTCGGCGAGGGCTGCGGTGAACTTCGCCTGGCTCCCGACGGCGACCTCGTGTCGGTCCGCACGCACGATGACGTCGCGTCGGGTCGCCTCGAGAACGAGGTGACGGCGACCCCGACCGCCGCTTCCCCGCGCGTCACGGCCGCGAGTCTGCGCCAGCTCATGCGTGAACTGGCGCGCACCCCGTCACCAGCGAAGCTGATGCGCACGCTGCCCGTGCTCGACGTTGCCATCGCCGACCCGATCCGGATCACCCGCCCCACCCCGGAGCCCATGCAGTCCTTCGAGTCCGGCACTGCAACGATGCCGGCCGCTGAACGCGAGGAGCGTGTAAGCACTCGCCGCTGACCAACCGAATCAACAACATCAGACACACACAACGAGGACACCCACATGTTCCCCAATCCCACGACTGTCCTGGCGACCAGCCTGACCCTGGCCGCATTCTGCTCCTCGATCGCCGCACACGACTTCTACCGCTGCCTCGGCAGCCCGATCACCTGGTCCTCCGGATCCATGACACTCCGCGCCCATGCCGGGACATTCCCTTCCGGCAGCAGCCTGCGGACCGCCTTGACCGACGCCGTCAACGCTTGGAATGCGTGCCCCGCCGCCTTCACGTTCGACCTGCGCTACGACGAGGCGGACGTCGGCAGGTACAACTTGCAGAACGAGGTGTGGGCATCCTCGAACGACGACATCCTCGACGGTGCACCGGCCATTTGTATTCACTGGAGCAACTGCGCCAACTGGGCGGAAGCGGACATCGTCTTCGACAGCCGCAAGCCGTGGTCGACGTCGGCGTACAAGACGGCGTTGTGGCCGTACGGCGGCAGCGGCCGTCCGTTCCGAACCACGGCCCTGCACGAGCTCGGCCACGCCCTGGGCCTCAAGCACGAAGCCGACACTTACAACATCATGGGCGAGGACTGGACCCACATCCACGCCAACGGCTCGGCCGTGATCTGCTACCCAGGCGAAGACGCCAGTGACGGCGCGGTCACCCTGTACGGCCTCGCAGGCAGCAGGCCCGAGGATGTCGGGGTCGTCCATTGGACCCGCACGAGCAGCGATGGCGAGTACAGCGTGCACAACCGGACGCGAATCACCCGCCTCGATGGCAGCGTCTGCGACTCCTTCACCGACACCCAGTTCAACCCCAACGGCGAGCCCGGGTATAAGGTCGCGCGCGGGCACACCGTCGTGCTCAAGCTCAACTTCGAGAATAACGGCTCGACGTCGCAGAGCCCGCGCGTGCGCTACTACCTGTCCGAGAACGACTACATCACCAGGGCGGACACTGAGCTCGCCAGCCGCCGGCCGACGCTCAACCGCAACACGGTCTTCCTGATCGAGCAGGAGCTCGTGATCCCGACCGACCTGACGCCGGGCAGGGTGTACTACCTCGGCGCCATCGTCGACGCCGACCGCGAGATCGACGAGACCGACGAGGATAACAACGCGACCTACGTCGCGATCAAGATCAAGGAGTGAGGGCGCTGTTGGGGTGACCAAGGGCCAGGGTCGGCGTTGAGGCTGAGCAGACGGACCCGGGACGCCGTGTTGCGGAAGACTCCGGGCGTCCACGAGAATGTGAAGGCAACGGGAGTGTCCTTCCGAACGAACTTGCACTCCGTGGTCGGCGCGCCGTGCTCCGATTTCGACTCCCGCCCTGGCTACGCGGTATCGTCGGGGACATGGGCGAGCGCACTACTACCATGGACCTACTGGCGCGATGGCGTGCCAGAGACATGGCCGCCCTTGATGCGCTGCTCCGGCGCGATCTGGACTGGATCCGGCGCCGCGTGCACGCGCAGGTCGGCCCGGGCCTGCGCGCCGCTGGCGACACAGAGGACTTCGTCCAGGACGCCGCAATCGAGTTGTTGAAGGACGGGCCGCGCTTCGTCCTCTCAAGCCGCGCGCAATTCCGCGCTCTGCTCGCCCAGATCCTCGCCAACGTGCTGCGCGCCGGCCACCGGCGACTGCACGCGCTGAAGCGCGACGCTGGCCGCAACCAACCGCTCCCCTCCGACACCGTCCTGGACCTCGACGCGTCTTGCAAGCAGCTTGCACGGCCCGAAGAAGCCGCGGCTCTCGCCGAGGAGAGGGAGTGGCTGCGGCTCGGCGTGCTCCTGCTCGATCCGGACGATCAGACCGTGATCGACCTCCACTGGGCGGGACACACCGACGAGGAGATCGGTGAGTGCATGGGGACCAACGCCAACGCAGCGCGGATGCGCCGGGCACGGGCAACCGACCGACTGGCGCGGGTCGTCCGCAAGCTCAAGAACGGTCAGCTCCGCGACGTGCTGCGCCCGGCCGCGGCCGAGGACGACTGACTCGGACTGGCGTGCTGGACTCGCGCGCTGGCAGGCCTTCGTGGCCCCGCAACGGGGGCAGGTTCAACGAGCACCCGCCGCGTACACTGTACAATGCCGACCCGATCGCCCAGCCCCGCGTCGGGACTCCGTCCTATGGATTCGCCCAACGTCGAGAGGCTGATTGAGCAGTGGTTGCTGCGGATCCGTATCGAGGGGAGTCGCGTCCTCGACGAGCTGTGCGATCGATTCCCGGAGCGAGCGCCCGAACTCCGCAAGAGTCTCGAGCGACCTGCACCGCAGGTCGTCGAACCGAAGTCGATCCGGCCTGACCGCGTCGACGACTACGCGTGTGCGATCGCGGCGTTCGAGGGCTATCGACGTCGAAGGCGGCAGGGCGAAGCGGAGTCTCCGGCAGACTTCCTGACGCAGCATCCGGGTCTGAGGGACATCCTCGAGCCGTTGGTACAGCACGCCACCGCCTCGGGTGCCGGGACAGAAGACGACGTGCCGTCGGTCGATCCTGGCACTGCCGACCCTGCCCTTGCGCTCGGCGCCCCGAGCACCGACGGCACGTTCGCCCACTATCGGCTCATGCGGCGGTTGGGAGCTGGCGGCATGGGTGAGGTCTACCTGGCCGAGGACCTTCGGCTCGGTCGCCGCGTCGCGCTCAAGCTGATTCGGCGCGAGCGCAAGCACTCCGACGAGGTGCGGCGTCGCTTCGACCGCGAGGCGCGAGTTGTCGCCGGTCTCGAGCATCCGACCATCTGTCCAGTGTTCGAGGTCGGCGAGTGCGACGGTGTCCCGTTCATGGCCATGCGCTACCTCGCAGGGTGCTCGCTGGCAGAGGCGATCGATCAGGCACGCTTGGTCAGCGAAGGTCGCGCGGTCGGCGACTGCCAGGCCGGCGCCCTGCGCGCCTTCGTCGACGCGCTAGCCTCCGCCGACCGGTCGAGCAAGACCGTTGTCTTGGCGGTGATCGAGAAGGTGGCGCGCGCCCTGCACTTCGCGCACGAGCACGGCGTGATCCACCGCGACGTCAAGCCGAGCAACATCATGATCACCGACGAGGGCGAGCCGATGGTCCTCGACTTCGGCCTGGCGCGTCACGAGGTCGAGGAGGAGTCGCTCACCCTCACCGAGGGGCAGCCGGGTACGCCGGCGTACATGTCGCCCGAGCAGATCGCGCCCCGTGGCCGCGCGCTCGACCGGACAACCGACGTGTACTCGCTCGGTGCGACGCTCTACGAGTGCGTGACTCAGCTGCGCATGGTGGGCGCGGCATCTCTGCCCGACCTGTTCGCGGCTGTGGTCGCCGGACGGCACCGGCCGGCCAGCCAAGTGCAGCCATCGCTCTCTGTAGATCTCGACGTCGTGGTCGAGACCGCGGTGGCAGTCGAGCGCGAGCGCCGCTACGCGACGGCTCTGGCGTTGGCCGACGATCTGCGGCGGGTGCGCCTGGGCGAGCCGATCGCCGCGCGTCCGCTCGGCCGCGTGGCGCGCGCGTGGCGGTGGACACGCCGCCATCCGCTGCCGGCCGCGTTCATCGCCTTCGCTGCCGCGGCGCTCCTCGCGATCGGCTACCTGATGGGGGCAGGCTGGGTCGCCCAGCGCAAGCTCGACCTCGTGGCCGTGGTGCGGCGAGTGGACACCCTGCGCAACGACGAGGCCACCTTGTACGACGCCTGGCCACACCACGCCGACACGCTGCGCTCTTGGCTCGTCAGGGCGCAGGGTCTGATCGACGAGCTGCCGACCCTTCGGACCAGGACGGTGTCGTTGTCCGGGGCAGAGGCGGTCGAGGTCGCACGCGTGATCAGGGAGGTCGAGGCTTTGGCCCGCGAAGGCAGCGTCGTAGAGCAGACCCGTGCCGAGCTCGAATGGGCCGAGCGCCAACTCGACGCGGCGATGAACGCCGACCGCGAGGACTGGGCGAACGCCATCGCCGCCATCCGCGCGCACCCGTGCTACGGCTTCGAGCTGACTCCACAGCCGGGGCTGGTGCCGCTCGGCGAGAGCCCGCAGTCGCGCCTGTGGGAGTTCGCGCATCCGCGGTCGGGGACGGTGCCCGAGCGCGACGAGCACGGGGCCTTCCGCATCACCGGCGAGAGCTGCCTGGTGTTCGTGCTGCTTCCCGGCGGGCTCGCGCGGATCGGCAGCCAGACCGATCGGGACAAGCCGAACTACGACAGCGAGGCGGGGACGGACGAGCAGCCGGTGGTGGAAGTCACCCTCGACCCGTACTTCCTGTCGAAGTACGAGATGTCGCAAGGGCAGTGGGTGCGGTTGGCGGGCCCCAACCCGAGCCATTACCAGCCTGGAGAGCACTGGGGCGATCACGAGATCACCCTGGCCCATCCTGTGGAGCGAGTGAGTTGGATCGACTGCACGTCGATCTTGCGCCCGTTGGGCCTCGAGCTGCCCACCGAGGCACAGTGGGAGTTCGCCTGCCGCGCGGGGACAGACACCCCCTGGTACACCGGGCGCGACCGCGAGTCGTTGCTCGGCCGTGTGAACTTGGCGGACCAGGCCGCCGTGCGCGCGGCGGCGTCGAATCCAATCGGCTTCGTCTGGGCACGGTGGGCGGACTGGCCGGAACTCGACGACGGCCATGCGGTGCACGCGCGGGTCGATGCGTTCCCGCCCAATCCTTGGGGCCTCTTCCAGATCACGGGAAACGTCCTCGAGTGGTGCCGCGACGGCTGGAAGAGGCTCGACTCGCCGTGCGAGACAGGAACCGGCCTACGGGCCGGGCCGCCGAACGGTACTCACCCCTACCGCGGGGGAGCGTTCGACAAGAACACCGTCTGGGCCCGCTCGAGCTACCGAACGGGCACCTCGGCCGCGTTTCGCAACCACAACATCGGCTTTCGACCAGCTCGACGTGTGAGGTCGAAGTAGGCGCAAATAGCCGATCGACGAGAGCGCCGGCGCTTCGCGTCAGCGCCCCAACGTGGCAGCGAGCGAGTTCGAGAAGCGGAGATTCCCGGTCCGCTCGACCACGACAAGTTGCACCGAGAGGGGACCACCGATCAAGTTGACGTCGTCCGGGATCGCGAGCTGCAGCGTGGTGTACTCGCCGGCGGCGGCCACCGGCGCCAGGAAAAACCTCGGCTCGGTGTGGAGCAGGCAGCCCGGCCGATGGAACAGCGACAGGTCGAACGGTGGCACGAGCGCACCGCCGAGGATCGGCGACAACGTGCTCGTCGCCGGCGCTTCTGCCGCGAGCCGCCAGATGTTGGCCAGAGCTGGCTGGGTGCGGGCGCGCAGCGCGCTGCCGCAAGTCTGGCCGTAGGTGCCCGCCAGCGGTTCGGCGTCTGCCCTCGCCCAACCCAAGACCATGCTGTCGGTCGCGGCGAAGGCGCACAGGCGGAATTCGTCGATGTCGTAGGCGGTGGCATCGCGTTGTGCCGTTCCCCCGCCGATCACGAACGGGCTGATGCCGGTCGGGATGGACACGGGAGTGGCGATCGGATGTGTGTCGGCCCGTACGCCGTCGACGAACCACGTGGCAGTGCGCATCGAGGAATCGCCGTCCACCACGAGGGCGACGTGTACCCAGCGTGTACGGGCCGGCGTGGCCACGTCCGTGGTGAGGGGCGCCGACTCGGTGCCACCAGCCCAGCCGACGCAGTTGAGGCGGCCGTGGCCCGTACTGTCATCGCGGAAGCAGCGGAAGGCACCGATTCGGAAGAAGCTCGAGCTGGCGGGGCCAGGATCGATGCGCTCGCGCATCCACCAGGCCACGGTGAGGCTCCCCGCCAGACCGCCCAACCAGCCCGTGTCGCACGTCGATACGCCGAGATTGCCGAGCGGGTCGGCACGGCCGCGAAGCGCGAAGCCGAACCGGCCTGGTGCCCAGGGGGTCTGCCCGACGCCGACCATGGCACTGGTCGCGGGGGCGCCACGTCCTCCGGCGTGGTTGATCGTGTCATTGCCTGGGGCGCCGCGGTCAAAGGAGTAGTGCAGCAGAGTCGCTGCTCGCGTCGACTGGACGGTGATGATCTGCTGACCCGAGAAGACGAGGCTGCCGTTCACCAGCTGGGCCGCAGCCACCGCCACGTGTGAGGGCACCCATGGCATTGTGACATCCAAACGGAACGTGACCGCGCGGAACGAGGGCACGTTCGGGGTCGCTGTGGCTAGGAAACCGGTCCAATCGTACCCAGGGTACCGTGCGTTGAAGTAGGTCGTGACGGCGGGATTCGGCTGGAGGCCGAAATCGAAGAGGGGAGCATCGGCAAGGGGTTCGGACAACTCGCTGCCGGTCGCGTCGTCGTTGACGACGAGGGGCGGCGCCACAGGCGTCGCCGAGATGGGCGGCCGCGGGTCGACGCCCACCACCAGCGACACCGGTCCCGCCGGCACCCGATCGCCGTGCGTGCTGAAGCCCGTGAAGAAGACCTCGACGTGGTCGCCGTGGGTGACGCTGTATGCGACCGTAGTCGTGTTCGGGTCGAGCCACCGTACCGGGGCTTGCGCCGCCAGCGGCAGCGAAGTCGGTGACAGCGCCAGCCCGAGAGCGGCGATCACGCCGGCCGGACCGGCGCTTGTTGTGCGTACGTTCATGGTCATCGTTCTCCGTCGGGGTCATCGCCTCCAAGTCCTCGGTGGCCGAACCGCCGCACCTGGGGGTCCAGGCGATGGTGATACGAAGGCGCGGATCCACCTCTGGTCGCGACGCAGTATCACGGCAAACTCCTCGTCGTCGCCGACCGCCAGCGTGCCAGCAGGTCGAACGTCTCGCTGACCTTCGCCATGGCAAGCGCATCGTAACCGGCTTCGGTCGGCCGTGGATGCCCGGGCCCAGCAGCACCGGATCGTGGTGGCTTCACCAGGATCAAATGCACGAGGAGCCCCGGGTCGCACTGCCAAGTTTTGGTGTGCGGATCGTGCCGGGCGCGCACTCCCTCCAGTGCCAGGGAACTCGCGTCGGCTGGGCCGACGACACCTTGGAACACTGATCCACACGAAAGGAGAGACTCGATGTCGAACTCACGAAACCACGTCCACGTGACGCTGCGCCGGTCGACGCGCCGTGCGCGAATCGTCGCGGCGCGGGTAATCGCCGTTCTGCTGGCCCAGCTCGTCTGCACCCCTGCCGCATCGGCGCAGTGGACTTCGCTGCCATCCACGCCCACCTCGGAGGTGATCGACGAGGGCTTCCACGTCACCGTCGTCGGCGACTCCGAAGTGCACGTCTTCTCGGCGATGACGCGCGCGTGGCGCAACCTCGGCGCCTACGTCGATATCTCGAACACCGAGCGTGTGATGACCGGCGACTGGACGGTGCTGATCAAGCGACCCGGGCTCAACGCCTTCACCGCCTACAGCGCCCGGCTTGATCAGTGTGCCGACATCGTCGTTCCTCTCGCACCTAGCCACGTGCGAGTCGAGGACGACGTCATCTTCCTGTACGGCGGGGGCGTTGCCTCGGCCTACAGCGCCCAGACCAACGGTTGGGACAGCGTTCCCGTCACCAGCAAGTACGCCCTCGTCAGCTCGCGCTTCGTGGTAGGCGTGATCGGGTCCCAACAGCAGGCTGGCGTGTTCACCCATGGCTTCAGCGCGCGGTACGGTCAGTGGGTGTCGTATCCCGGCGGAGCGAACGACACTTTGGCAGCCGACGGCAACGTCCTGCTTGCCAAGCCCGGCGGCCCGCCGGGCGCAGTACACGCCTTCAGTGGCGTGCTGGGGACCTGGAGCGTCTCGCCGGCGCAGCATGCGCAAAGTGCGCCGGTGCTGGACCACAACGTGGCGTACATCCGGGCGGAGAGCACGCTTTACGCGGGCGGTGCAACGTGCGGCTACAGCGCGTATTCCGGCGTCTGGCAGCTCGACGGTCCAGCGCGCCCCGACACCCTGCTCACGGCCAACGTCGTGCTGGTGAAGACGATCAACTCCGACCCGCGGGTGTACCGCGCCTTCGGCGCGCGCCCGGCGGTCTGGGCGACGCTGGTCGTTCCCGGCGGCGTGGAGCTGCCGGTCGAGTTCGCCGACGAAGACTGGGTGGTCGTCGCCGACAAGAACGCGCACGTCCTGCACGCCTTCAGCGGCCTGTGTGGCGGCGACTGGTTCAGCGAAGCGTACGGTGGTTCGGTGACGGTGCTCTCGTCAGCAGGTCGAGGTGCAGACAGCTTGGCCCTCGGTCGTGACACGACCGGAGTGATCCATACGTTCTCGCCCCAGCATGCGGCTTGGGCGCCACCGCCGCCGGTGTCCGGGACCCTCCTGTTGGTCGGTGCCTGCTACAGCGTGGTCGAGACCGCGGACGCGCGCTACGCCTACTCGTCGCGCCACAATGTTTGGGTGGCAGGGCCGCCCAAGGACCCGGGCGCCGTCCACGTGTGGGGCGCCAGCAGCTCGGCCTTCATCGGGCTCGACACAAACAGCCGCGACGTGGTTGCCTGGCACGAACGGTATGGAGCCTGGTTGCACGCGAGCCTCCCCGGTGCGGGGTCGCCGTCCTTCGCTGGCAACCGCAACGTCGTGGTGGTGGATGCGTCGAGCCTCGTGCCTGCCGGTCCGGTGCTGGGGTTCAGCGCACAGCGCGGCGACTTCGTCGCCGCGCCCGCCGGAGTCGGAGCTCCGATCGCCAGCCCCGTGGCGGAGGAGAACGTCGCCTGGTTCCGCACGGCAGACAACGCGATACATGCCTTCGGCAGTCCGGCCGACAGCCATACTTGGTTTCAGTGGCCGTTGGGCACCGAGTATCAGGTGACGCGGTCGGCGGCACCCCCGGCACCGGTCAAGCTCATGCTCCGCGGTGCGGCCGGTGCGCCTGCCTTCGTGATCATCGCCCTTGCCCCGCTGTACCCTGGCAAACCCGTTCCCGGCTTCTGTGGCAGCCTCCTTCTCGACCCGTCTTCGCTGATCCTGCTGCCGCTCGCCACGATCGGCGGCAACGGTATGCTGCCGGCCCCGGTCGAGATCCCCTTGCCCGGCTTTCCCGTATGTGCGGGCCTCTGGACCCAGGGGATCGTGCTCTCCGCCGCCTGTCCAACTCTCTTGGGCCCGGTAGCCGAGCCGGTCCGCGTGTTCTGACCGGCAGCCCTTCCGCCAACAGCGGCGGCTGGACGAGGCCACCCCTGGTCGCATGCCGACAGCAGCGATCCCAGCCAGAGCCACCCGCAGCCGGCGCGCATTGTGAGGCCGTTCGGCGCGAGTGCGCTCCAGCTCTTCACCAATCGAGCCGCGCGTCGTCCTTGCCGAGCCGGCCGGGCGGCCGCGCTCCCGCCCCCTTGCGGTCGGTGAGCGTGTCGCCGAGGTCGGCGCGGGCTTCCTCGGCGACCTTCAGCAGGCGTTCGACGACTTCGGGGTGCTCCTTGCTGACGTCCCGTGTCTCACCGACGTCGGCGCGCAGGTCGAACAGCGCCAGCTCGATCTTCGCCTCCTGATAGGGTGCCGGCCGGCCACCCTTGCCGCCGGGCTTGCCGGCGAGCGTTCGGTAGGCGTGCGGCAGGTGCAGCTTCCACTGCCTGTCGCGCACCGCTTGCAGCTGGCCACCGGCGTAGTAGCAGTAGTAGCTCGCGTGCGGCGAGCGCGCCCCGGCCGTCGCGAACATGAGAGGGCGGATGTCGAGGCCGTCGATTCGCCGGGCCGGCAAGTCGGCGCCGATCAGGCCTGCAACTGTGGGCAGCAAGTCGATCGTCGACGCCAGCTCGTCACAGGTCGCGCCGGCAGGAATGCGCCCCGGCCAGCGCATCAAGGTCGGTTCGCGGCAGCCGCCCTCGAACATCGTGCCCTTGCCCTCGCGCAGCGGCCCGGCCGAGCCAGCGTGATCGCCGTAGCTCAGCCACGGACCGTTGTCGGCGGTGAACACCACGAGGGTCTGCTCGCGTAGACCGTGCGTGTCCAGGGCATCGAGGATCTGCCCCACCGACCAGTCCACCTCCATCACGACGTCGGCGAACAAGCCCTTGCCGCTCTTGCCCGCGAACTTCTCGGACACGAACAGGGGCACGTGCACCATGCTGTGCGGCACGTACAGGAAGAAGGGGCGCGCCTTGTTCTTGTCGATGAACGCCACCGCGCGCTCGGTGTACCACGTGGTCAGTTGGGCCTGATCGTCGCCGTCCACCTCGGCGTCGACGACCCGGTTGCCTTCGATCAGAGGCAAGTTCGGGTAGCCCTCCTTGCGCTTCTTGGCGCCCGGTGGCAGGTCGACGTAGGCCGGGTGCAACGGCCACATGTCGTTCGAGTAGGGCAGCCCGAAGTACTCGTCGAAGCCCTGCTGCAGGGGCAAGAACTTCGGATGGTGCCCCAGGTGCCACTTGCCGAAGCACGCCGTCGCGTAGCCCTTCTGCTTGCAGACTTCGGCGATCGTCGTCTCGGCCGGATCGAGGCCGATCTCGGCCCGGGGACCGAGCGCGCCGGAGATGCCGACGCGCCGGTTGTAGCAACCGCTGAGCAGCGCCGCCCGCGAAGCCGAGCACACCGCCGACGGCACGACGAAGTCGGTGAAGCGCATGCCCTCGGCAGCCATGCGGTCGAGGTTGGGGGTCGGGTAGGCCTTGGCGCCGAACGGCCCGATGTCGGCGTAGCCCATGTCGTCGATGAAGATGACGACCACGTTCGGGGGCCGCTCCGCCGCGGCCGGCGGCTCCTGCGCCGGGAGCGTGGGCAGGACGAGCGCCATCGCGGCGCCGAGAACCAAGACGGAGCGCGACGGCACCATGGCCTCATGCTAGCGCGGGTCCGTCCGGCGGGCTCGGGCCAGCCGTCGAGCTGCGCGCCGTCAGTCGAGCACGGTGGTGGCCGGCGTCGAGGTGCGCACGCCGGCGGAGGTCCCGGCGATGGCCTGCACGACGATCGGCAGTGCCACGAACGACGGCAGGTTCGGAACCACGAAGGTGATCTGCACGGTCTCGGACGGCGGCACGGCGACGCGGCCGAGCACGAGCATCGCAGTCGGATCGACCCAGAGCTCCCCGGTGTCGGGCCACGGCAGCGGCAACGGCGTCGAGGGCAGGCTGAGGTAGATCTCGGCCAGCTCGCCGGTGGTCGCGAACAGATCGATGGCAAAGGTGCCGCCCGGCGCGGCGCCGCGGGCCAGCACCGAGGAGAGGGCGCGCGTGCGGTCGGAGAGGGTCGGCGCCACCGGTGGAGCCCCCGAGTACGAGGCGAGCCCCACACGCCCATCGCGCAGGACGGTACCGGTACCAGCGACCGCGGAGGTCGCGGCACCAAATGCGCCGCCGGCCGCGATCTGGCAGATCGAAGTGGCCGCCAACGTGGCCTCGGACGCGCTGAGCACGATCGCCGCGCTCGGATCGAACGTGCCGGCGCCCAGGTAGCGCATCGCACCGTTACCGCCAGTCAAGCGGCTCTGTCCGACCAGCAGCCGACCATTGCGCACGTCGGCAGCCGCCGCCGCCATCCACGTTCCCGACAGCGGATGCTCGAACGCCGCCTGCCCCTGGACATCGCAGTCGACCAGCGTCACCGTCGACGCGTTGGCAAAGACCGCGGGCGCGCCGCGCAGCACGCTGGCCGAGATCGTGACCTGGGCGCAGTTGGTGGCCGCCACGGCGGGGATCGAGCCGCGGAACGACTGCAGCATGTCGGCTTGCACGCGGTCGATGTGCACCGAGCCCAGGCAGTTGACCAGGCGCACGAAGGCGCCGTCGAGAATGACGGCCAGCCCGAGCGGCGCGGCCTCGATCCCCTTCAACACGAAGGTCTCGCCGGCCGGCAAGCCGGTGACCTCGATGGCCTCGGGCTGGAAAGCGCCGAACCCGGTGGGGACCTGAAGCCTGGCACCAGGAGTGCCGAGGATCGCCAGCGCCTTGTTGGTGGAGCCACCGTTGTAGAGCCCCGGCAGCACGCGAATGATGTCGTGGTCGGCGGCCGCCGCCAACGCCGGCGTCAGGTCGGTGAAGTCGCCGCTGCCGTTGGCGTCGACGATCCAGGTCCGCCCCTGCGCGCCGAGCAGCCCGGCGAGCAGGCACACGGGCAGGAGTCGCGTCAAAGTGTGAGGTTCGGTCATGACGAAGTGGAGGGAGGACGAGCGGTCTTCACCGCCGGAGGCCGAGGACTGTAGGTCCGGAACCGCGGCCGGCAGTGGCGGGAAAAAAGGCGCTCGCCGCCAGGAGGGCGCCCTCGGCTGCGATCTTAGCCACCCATCGACGGACGGTGGGTTCGGCGACCGCACGGGCGGCTCGCCGCCGCGACCCTCATGCCAGGAGGCCGTGCACCACCCGCCCGAACACGTCGGTCAGCCGGAACCGCCGGCCCTGGTGCAAGAACGTCAGGTGCTCGTGGTCGATGCCCAGCAGGTGCAGGATCGTCGCCTGCAGGTCGTGGACGTGCACCGCGTCCTGGTGCGGGTCCTGCTTGGTGGGACGGATGACGTCGCCGTTCCGGTCGACGAGGTTGTAGCCGAACGGGTCGCTGCTCCCGAACACGTGGCCGCCGCGCACCCCGCCGCCGGCCAGCCACACCGAGAAGGCGTTGCCGTGGTGGTCGCGGCCGTAGCGCTTGGCCTTGGGGTCGCCCTGGCAGAAAGGAGTCCGCCCGAACTCGCCGCCCCACACCACCAGGGTGTCGTCGAGCAAGCCGCGCTGCGCCAGGTCGAGCACCAACGCGGCCGAAGGCTGATCGGTGTCGAGGCACTGGATGGCGAGCTGCGTCGGCAGGTTGTTGTGCTGGTCCCAGCCGGCGTGCATGAGCTGCACGTAGCGCACACCTCGTTCGAGCAAGCGGCGCGCCAGCAGGCAGTTCTGCGCGAACGACCCGCGACGCCGCACGTCGGGTCCGTACATCGCCAACACGTGTGTCGGCTCGTCCGACAGGTCGACGAGTTCCGGCACCGACGCCTGCATGCGGTGCGCGAGCTCGTATTGCGCCGTGCGCGCCCGAGTCTCGGGATCGCCGGTGCGAACCGCCGTCAGCTCGTTGAGCACACGCAGGTCGGCCAGCAGGTCGCGGCGCGCGCTCGCATCGATGCCGGCCGGGTTCGACAGGAACGGAACCGGATCGCCCTGCCCGTGCAGCTTCACGCCTTGCAGGTGCGAGGGCAGGAAGCCGCTGCCCCAGTAGTGGTCGTAGAGGAGCTGGCCGCACGAGTTCTCGCGGTCGCGCGAGGTGAGCACCACGAAGCCGGGGAGGTCGGCGTTGTCGCTGCCCAAGGCGTAGGCGAGCCAAGCTCCGAGGCTGGGACGTCCCGGGATCTGATGGCCGGTGAGCAGTTCGGTGACCGCGGGCGCGTGGTTGATGGCGTCGGTGTGCATGCCGCGCACCAGGCAGATGCGGTCGGCGATGCGGCCCGTGAACGGCAACAGCACCGACAGCTCGATGCCGCTCTCGCCACAGCGCACGAACGGTCGGTGTGCCGCCAGCAGCGGAAGGCGCTTCTGCCCCGAGGTCATCGTGGTGAGGCGCTGGCCGGCGCGCACCGAGTCGGGAAGGTCTTCGCCGGCGCGCTTCGCCAACTCCGGCTTGGGATCGAACAGGTCGACGTGGGACGGCCCGCCGTTCTGCATGAGCCAGACCAGCCGCCGGGCACGAGGCGGTCGCGTCGGACCGCCCTCGACGCGAGCGTGGACAGAGGCGCCGTCGAGCTTGCTCCCGGCGAGAACGTTCCCGGCCAGAGTGCTCCCGGCCAGAGCGGCCAGTCTGCGGCGGTCGAATCGTGCGGCGTCAGGTCGCTGGGTCATGATCGATTGAGCACCTCGTCGAGGTTGAGCACGAGTTGGGCCAGCGCGGTCCACGCCGCCAGCTCGGCCGGCGCCTCGCTGTGGTCGAGCGACGGCAGCCCCACGGCGAGGTACGCCCGAGCTCGGTCCTCGGCGCGCGCAAAGCGCGCGCGCTCGCGCTCCAGCGCCCGCTGCAGCACGGCCAGTTCGTCGGGACCCGGTGCGCGCGCCGTGGCTCGCCGAAACATGGCGCCCAGGCGAGCGACGTCGTCACCCTCGGCCTGCAGCGTGCGTCGTGCCAGCGCGCGGGCCGCCTCGACGAAGGTCGGATCGTCGAGCAGAACGAGCGCGTGCAGGGGCGTGTCCGTGCGTGCCGGCCGCACGACGCACGTCTGCCGACTCGCCGCGTCGAACAGCGTGGGCGGCGCGACCGTACGCCGCCAGAACGTGTAGAGCGAGCGTCGGTGCAGGTCGCCGGCACGCAGCTCGGGATAGGCGAACACCTCGAAGCTGACGTCGAGCCACAGGCCCGCGGGGTGGTAGGGATAGGTGGGCGGGCCACCGAGGGTGTGGTCGAGCAGGCCGGAGAGCGCCAGTGCCTGGTCGCGGAGCGCGAAGCTCGACAAGCGGTAGCGCGGGCTGCGGGCGAGCCACACGTTGCCTGGATCGGCTGCCAGGTGCTCCGCGGTCGTGACACTGCTCTGCCGGTAGGTCGCGCTGGTGACGAGGCCACGTGTCAGCGCCTTCAAGTCGAAGCCGCTGGCGACGAACTCGCACGCAAGCCAGTCGAGTAGCTCTGGGTGGGTCGGCCGGGCGCCTGTGACTCCGAAGTCCTCTGGCGTGGCGACGAGTCCACGTCCGAACAGCCCCTGCCAGACGCGGTTGACCACGACGCGCGCGAAGAGCGGATGGTCAGGGGCCACCAGCCAGCGGGCCAACGCGAGACGGTCGCGCCGCGCGTCGGGAGCCAGGCTGCCGAGCGCGGCGGGGACCGCCGGCTCGAGCGGCGGGCCGATCGGTTGATCGTAGGCGCCGCGGGCGTGCACGTGCACGGGCAGTGGTTGCTCGGCTTCGCGCATCACCATCACCACCGGCGCAGTCTCGTAGAGGTGCGCCAGTTCCGCCTCGGCAGCGTCGAGCTGCCCCTGGGCCTGCGCCCACTCGACGCACCCGGAGACCTCGCGCGCGAACCAGCTGCGCACGCGACGCAGCGGCGTGCCGGTGAGCGGCGCCTCCCGGTGGCGGCGAACCGCCCGAGCGATCGCGTCGGGCGCCGCAGCCAACGCCGCTTCGGTGGCGGTCGCCAGCCATGGCTCGCAGGCGTCGACCAAGCTCCCCTCGACGGAACGGTAGCGTGCGCTCACCTTCTCGTAGGCGGCCTTCGCCGCCTCGATCGCCGTCCTCTGCGCATCGGTCGCGAGGTCGACCCAGGGTTTGGCGATCTGGAAGAAGTGGGTACGGCTGCGCCGGTGGAGCGACGGCACCGCGTCCTCGTCCGGGTTGACGAAGAACGCGAACAGACCGTAGTAGTCGCGCTGGCTGATCGGGTCGAACTTGTGGTCGTGGCATTGCGCGCAAGCCACGGTGAGGCCGAGGAACGCGGTGGCGAAGGTGTGCACGCGGTCGACGCCGTACTGGAAGCGCACCTCCTCGGCGATGGCACCGCCCTCGTTGTTGATGGCGTGATGCCGCTGCAGCGCGGTGGCCACGATCTGCGCCGTCGTCGGTGCGGGTAGCAGGTCGCCGGCCAACATCTCGACCACCACCTGGTCGAAACGGCGGTTGTCGTTGAGCGCCGACACCAGCCAGTCGCGCCACGGCCACGCCTGGCGGTCGCCGTCGTGTTGGTAGCCGTTGCTGTCGGCGTAGCGCGCCGCGTCGAGCCACGGCAGGGCCATGTGCTCGCCGTAGTGCGGCGAGGCCAGCAAGCGGTCGACGGCGTTCTCGTAGGCAGCGGGCGTCGGGTCGCTCTCGAAGGCCGCGACGTCCTCGGGCTCGGGAGGCAAGCCGGTGAGGTCGAGTGACAGGCGGCGCAGGAGCGCAGCGCGCGGCGCTTCCGGCGACGGGGACAGCCCCCGAGCACGCATGGCCGCGAGGATCCAGGCGTCGACCGGATTGCGCACGAAGCCACAGTCGTCGTCCGCCGGCAGCGCCGATCGCTGCGGCGGGACGAACGCCCAGTGCGTTTCGTACTCGGCACCGTCGGCGATCCAGGCGCGGAGCACCGAGCGCTCTGCCGGCGTGAGGGACAACCCGCTCGTCTTCGGTGGCATGCGCTCGCCAGGGTCCGGGTGCTCGATCCGCCGGCACAACTCACTGGCCGCGGGATCGCGGGGGACGACGGCACCGTTGGCGACGGCCTCCGCGCGGACATCGAGCCGCAGCTCCGCCTTGCGCTTGCCGGCGTCGGGTCCGTGGCAGGCGAAGCACTTGGCGGCCAGAATCGGCTGCACGTCGCGGTCGAAGCGCGGGGCCGTCTGTGCCGCGGCCACGCCGAGCAGGCTGGCGAGCGTCAGCACCGGATGGGAGAACATCGGGCCTCGCAGGATACCGAGTGGACGCGGGCAAGACCGGCGGGCGCCGCCGCCAGGCCGGCGATCCCGCGGCCGCGGACCTTCGTCAGGCCGCGACGCCGAACATCGCGCCCACCGCCGCCGTCGCCGCCATCGCCGCCGCGCCCCAAAGGGTCACGCGCCCGGCTCCCACCGCCATGGGCGCCCCGCCCGCCCGCGCGGCGACGGCGCCGAGCGCGCTGAGCGAGCAGAGCGACGCCACGGCCACGACCGGGATCATCGACGGGCGCGGGCTGAACCAAGCCACCACCAGCGGCAGCGATGCGCCGAGCGCGAACGTGGCGGCCGACGCCAGCGCCGCCTGCAGCGGCCGCGCCGCGTGGATGTCGTGGAGGCCGAGTTCGTCGCGCGCGTGCGCTCCGAGGGCGTCGTGCGCCATGAGCTGGTCGGCGACTTGCTGCGCCAGCACCGGGTCGAGGCCCCGGCCTTCGTAGATCGCCGCGAGCTCGCGCCGCTCGAACTCGTGGTTGGTCTCGAGCTCGACGCGCTCGCGCTCGAGGTCGGCCCTCTCGGTGTCGGCCTGGGAGCTGACCGACACGAACTCGCCGGCGGCCATCGACATGGCGCCGGCCACGAGCCCGGCGACACCGGCCACCAGGATGTCGCCACGCGCCGCCTGCGCCGCCGCCACGCCGATCACCAGACTGGCGGTGGAGACGATGCCGTCGTTGGCGCCGAGGACGGCGGCCCGCAGCCAGCCGATACGCGCAGCGTAGTGACGTTCCATCCACCCCATTGCAGCCGGAGGAGCAGGCGAGAGCGAGCGCCTTGACCGCGGATCACCGCTTGGGGTCGTCCGTTGCGCGCCACGGAACGCGCCGACCGGCGGATGCCGCAGCCGGATGGCTAACAGCCGGCGCCGTCCCAGCGTCGTCGAGGCCATGCGCACCGCTGCCGTCTCCCTCGTGCTCCTCGGGCTCGCTCCGCGTCCCGCCTGCCAGGATGCCCTGTTCGTCCCCGTCGCGGCCAGCCCGATCGCCGTGGGACCGATGCCCGGGGAGCCGGTGCTCGCCGACATGAACGGCGACGGGCGCCTCGACGTGGTGCTCGCTTGCGGAACGTGCTGCGGGTCGAAGCCGAGCCCGGACAGCGGCCACGTGATGGTGCTCCTGGGTGACGGCAAGGGTGGACTCGTGCCGGCCGATGGGTCGCCGCCCAAGGTCGGCGACTCGGTGCGCAAGGTGGCGGTCGGCGACGTCGACGGCGACGGCAAGCTCGACGTGGTCGCCGCGCAGCACGACAGCTACGACGTGGTGGTGCTGCGGGGTGACGGCAAGGGCGGCCTCACCGTCGGCGAGCGCTTCGCCATCCGCTCGGGGCGTCGACCGCACACCCACGCGATCGAGCTGGCCGACGTCGACGGCGACGGCAAGCTCGATGTCCTGGCGACCAACGCCAACGACGGCGACCTGTCGATCCTGGTCGGCAACGGCTTCGGCAGATTCACGCCCTTCCGAGGCTCGCCGGTGCCGATCGGGCGCCATCCCTACGACGCGGTGTTGGCCCGCGATCTCAATGGTGACGGGCGCCTCGACCTGGTCGTGCCCGACATCCGCGGCAGCACGGTGTGCGTGCAGCTCCAGTCCGCGCGCGGCGATTTCGCGCCTGCGCCGGGCACACCCCTGCGCGCCGGACCGCGGCCTGGCTACGTCGCGCTCGCCGATCTCGACGGCGACGGCGACGGCGATCTGATCACCACGCACGACGACGACCCGATCGTCATGTTGTGGCGCAACGAAGGGGGATCGTTCGAGCCCTGGCCGGGTTCGCCGCTGACGCCGCCGACCTGGGTGTGGGGCGTCGCGGCCGGCGACTTCGACGGCGACGGCCACGTCGACCTCGCGACGGCGTCATGGAGCCGCGGGGTGTTCGTGTTCCGCGGCAGCGACACTGGACGCTTCACGCTGGACGCCCGCGCCATCGCGGTCCCCGGCGGCACCAGCTACCTGGCCACGGGCGACCTGGACGGCGATGGAGCACCCGACCTGGTGGTGCCCGCGTACGAGGCCGGAGTCGTGCACGTGCTGCGCGGCTGCAAGAGCCACCCACGGTAGACCGCGAGTGCCGCCGTGGCCCATCGGGCCGGCACCAGAGAAAGGGCGTTTCGCCATTGACTAAAATAGTTGTCAATGGTCTGATGCGCCCCTGATGCTCGCCGTCGATGTGATCGAAGATCCTGCCGCTGCCACAGTTGCGCTCGACCCGATCCGCGGCCGCCTGCTCGCCGAGCTGACCGAGCCGGCCAGCGCCGCGGCGCTGGCGAGCCGCCTCGATCTGCCTCGGCAAAAGGTGAACTACCACCTCCGGGCACTCCAGACCCACGGCCTGATCCGCGAGGTCGGGACCCGCAAGTGGGGCGGCCTGACCGAGCGGCAGGTCGTCGCGAGCGCTGGCTCCTACGTCATCTCGCCGGGCGCGATGGGTCCGGTCCAGGTCTCGCCCGAACGCACGACCGACCGCCTGTCCGCAAGCTACCTGATCGCCCTCGCCGCGCGCGCCGTGCGCGAGGTCGGCGATCTCGTGCGCCGCGCGTTCGCCAGCGACCAGCGGCTGGCGACGCTTTCGATCGACACCGAGATCCGGTTCCGCAGCGCCGCCGAGCGCGCCGCCTTCAGCAACGACCTGACCGCCGCGATCACGGCGCTGGCAACCCGCTACCACGACGAACAGGCGCCGGGAGGCCGGCCGCACCGTCTCGTCGTCTTGGCCCATCCCCTCGCAAGCCCGCTCGGCACGTCGCCGGGCTCCCCATCCTCGAAGGAGTCTTGACCATGAGTGTGAAGAAGGAAGAGTCCGGACGCCGCAGCGTCCAGGTCGAAGTCGAAGTCCCCGGTACCCCCGAGCAAGTCTGGCAGGCGATCGCCAGCGGCCCCGGCATCTCGGCGTGGTTCGTGCCGACCCAGCTCGACGGCAAGGTCGGCGGCAAGCTGGCGTGCGACTTCGGCGGCGGCATGGTGTCGTCGGCGAAGATCACCGACTGGCAGCCACCACACCGGTTCGTCGCCACCGACGAGACATGGCTACAGGGGGGGCCACCGGTCGCCACCGAGTGGACGGTGGAGGCGCGCAAGGGCGGCACCTGCGTCGTGCGCGTCGTGCACAGTCTGTTCGCCAGCACCGACGACTGGGACGGGCAGATCGAGGGCACCGAGCACGGCTGGCCGAGCTACTTCCGCGTGCTCAAGCACTACCTCGCGCACCACGCCGGCGAACCTTCGGCGTCGTTCGTCGGCATGGCGCCCTCGCCGCAGCCCGCCGCGGCGACCTGGCGCACGATGGTGCAGGCGTTCGCCAGCGGCGAACCGCGCATGGGTGAACGCCTGCGCATCGAGGCGCCGGGGGTGGCCGCCCTCGGTGGCACGGTGACCGCCGTCGACCACGTGCCGCAGGGCACCAGCGTCATGGTGCACGTCGACCAGCCGGTGCCCGGCATCCTGCTGGCAAGCGCCATGGACTGCGGGGCGATGCACATGGCGACGCTCCAGGGCTTCTTCTACGGGGCACGCGCCGAAGCCGCCGCGGCCGACCAGGAGGGTTGGAAGCAGTGGCTCACCGGGCTGTTCCCGCCGGCGACCGCGGCGCCGCAGGGCGACTGAACGCTCGGCGCTGGAGCCGGTGGGTCCGCAGGCCGCCGTCCGGCGCTCGCCATGCCCCGTGGTGGTGCGCCCGCAGGGTCCCGGCTGAGCGGGGCGTGCCGAAGCCGCGGCCGCAGCGGGCCCCTCAGCGCGGCATCGCCAGCTCCTTCGGCCACACCGCTCGCCGGATTGTCGACTGGGCGCGTGGCGCCCAGTCCCCGGCTGTGCGCTCGGTGTGGGCCGCCGTATGGTGCAACGCGCCTCCGCGGCGACCACGACGATGAGAACCCCGAACGACGACGACCCCGCCGAGGACGCCGTCGTCCTGGCGTTCTTCGAGCGCGTGGCGGCCGATCGCGACAAAGGGACCGTCGCGTCTCTCGCGCACTACCAACAGCTGTTCCCTGGCTACGAGGCAGCGATCGCCCGCGAGTTCGCCCTGCTCACGCCGCAATCGGCGCCGAGCTCGGCCCGCGTCGCCTCGCTCAGCGATCTCGAAGTCGCGCTTCGCCATCGCCGCTACCGCGCCCTGGGCGAACTCGGCCGCGGGGGCATGGGCATCGTCCTGCACGTATGGGACGAGCACCTGCAGCGGCCGCTGGCGATGAAGGTCTTGGCCGAGCAGCGTCCGGACAGCGGCGGCGAGTTCGCTGGCACCGGCTCGCAGCGTTTGGGTCGCTTCCTCGACGAGGCGCAAGTCACCGGGCAACTCGCGCACCCCGGCGTCGTGCCCGTGCACGACCTCGGCATCGACGAGGACGGTCGCGTGTACTTCACGATGTCCCGCATCCAGGGCCAGGACCTGCGCGGCATCATCCGTCGCCTGCATGCGGGCGACCCGACCTGGTCGCAGGCGCGCGTCCTCGGCATCGTCTTGCGGGTGTGCGAAGCGGTCGCCTTCGCCCACGCCAACGGCATCGTGCACCGAGACCTCAAGCCGGCCAACGTGATGGTCGGCGAGTTCGGTGAGACCTACGTGCTCGACTGGGGGCTCGCGCGCGTCCGCGCACCGGCGCCTGCCGTTTCGCAGCCGAGCGCAGGCGGCGACGGCGCTGACGCCGAACTGCGCACCCAGGACGGTGACGTGGTCGGGACGCCGGCGTTCATGGCGCCCGAGCAGGCGCGGGGCGAGGCCGAGCGGGTGGGTCCACGCTCGGACGTCTACTCGCTCGGGGCCATGATCTACGACGTCGTGGCCGGGCGCGCTCCGTACAGCGACCTGGCGACCACCTCGCGCGGGGTGCTTGCGCTCGCCGTCGAGCGCCCGCCGACGCCCCTGGAAGACCTGTCACGCGACGTCGCTCCCGAGCTGGCGGCCGTGTGCAAGAAGGCGATGGCGCAGCGATGCGAAAAACGCTACCCCTCGGTCGAGGCGCTGGCCGACGACCTGCGCGCATTCCTCGAAGTGCGCGTGGTCCGGGCCTACGAGTCCGGCACCGTCGCCGAAGCGCGCAAGTGGATCCGGCGCAACAAGGCGCTGGCCGGCACCGGTCTCGCCGCCTTCCTCGCGCTGGCTGGCGGCCTCGCCGTGAGCCTCGTGCAGAAATCGGCCGCCGATGCCAACGCCGCACGCGCCGACAGCAACGCCCTGCGCGCCGACGCCGATTTCGGGCTCGCCCACACGATCGTCGACGAGATGGTGGCGCGCTTCGCCGATCGCTCGCTTCTGGACGTGCCGCAGATGGAGGCCGTGCGCAGCGACTTGCTGGGACGCGCGCTCGACTTCTACCGTGAACTCCTCGCTCGACGGCGGGCTGACCCGAAGAGCCGAGCCGCCGTCCCGGCGGCGTTGCTGCGCGTGTCCGCCGCTCTGCGCGAGCTGGGCAAGTACGATGACGCGGCGAGTGCCACTGGCGAGGCGATCGACTTGATGCAGGCCTCGAGTCATGCCGCCGGTGACGGCACCGCGCAGGCCGATGAGTTGGCCCAGGCACGTACCGAGCTGGCGTTCATCCACACCCTACGCGGGCAGTACGGCGCGGCGGTGGACCTGCTGCAGACATGCCGACAGGACCTGGACGCTGCCCTGAAGGTCGCTCCCGACGCCTGGGCTCTGCTGCGCCGCAAGGGCGACGCCCTGACCAAGCTGACCGTGGCGTTGTCGCGCGCCGGCCGTTGGTCCGAGATCCTCGACTTCCAGTCGGAGACGGTAGCGCTGGGCGAGAGGTTGCTGGCCATGCAGCCCGACGACTTCGACGCGTGCGCCATGACCTGTGTCGCGCTGCAGAATCTCAGCGTCGTGCTCGGTCAGCTCGGACGCACGGACGAGGCGATGCAGGCCATCGAGCGAGCCCGGGTGCTCGTCGAAGCCGCACCACCGGCATGGACCGAGAAGCGCCGGTGGCGAGCCCTGGTCGGAGACGTGTGGGGCACGCTCGCGCGCTGGCAATCGCGCTCCGACGTCAAGCTGGCGATGGCTTCCCTGGACGAGGAGATCCGGATCCGCCGGGCGCAGGTGCGCGACTTCCCCGGTGTGCCCGAGCATCACTCGACCCTCGCGCGCACCCTGTTCAACTACGGCACCTTGCTGCTCGCGGAGAAGGACGTCGAGGGCGGCATCGCCCGCGTCGAGGAGGCGGCTGCCAGCCACGCGCGCTCGGTCGAGTTGGCACCGTCGAACCCGTTCTATGCCCGGTTCCTGGCCGAGACGCATCGGCGCCTGGCCCAGATCCTGCTGCGCGCCGGTCATCACGTCCGCGCCGCCGAGCACGCGCGCGCGCTCGGCACCACGGTGGTGGCCGGCGCGAGCGACGATCCAGGTGCCGTCGACGACGGCGCCTACCTGCTGACTCAGTGCATCGCCGCCGCCGAAGACGACACCACGCTCTCTACCGAGCAGCGTGCCTCGGCACGCGAGGCCTACGCGCACGACGCCGTCGGGCTGCTGCGCACGGCGCTGACGGCCGGATTGGACGCCATCGACCGAAGCAAGTACCAGGCCCTGCACGGGCGCGCCGACTTCGAGGCGCTGCCGGCCACACGCCGCCAGAAGTAGCGGCCGCGCGAAACGCCGGCCCGCGAGCGGATTTCGTGTCCCGCCCCACGACGACAGCACCTCGGAGTGCCGTCCGCGGAAGTCCGCCGGACGCTTCGCCCCCCGAGGAACCTCATGAACCGCCTCCACACCTTCCGTCTGACCCTGGCCTTGCCGCTGACGGCGGCTGTTGCCGCTCAGATCCCCGACAACCACAGCGTCCCGCCTTCGTTCGCGATCGGTCGCGTGCCCATCCATACCGCCGACGACGACAGCGGTCGCGCCTACGGCACCTGGGCCGCCACCGAGACCTACAAGGTGAGCTTCCACGGCGACGCGACCTTCGTGCCGTACCTGGGCGACGCCTACCCGGTGAACCAGCCCCTGGCCTGGCACACCGAATCGGTTGCGGTCGGGTCGGCCGAGCTGCTCCCGCCGGGCCGGCCGGCGGCGCGCTCACAGGCCGCGTATCGCTACGAGATGCGGTTCGGGGACGTCACCGAGGCCTACGACGTCCTCGAGACCGGACTCGAGCAGACCTTCGTGATCCACCGACGTCCAGCGGTCGCCGGCGACCTCGTCGTGCGCGGCCGTGTGCGCACGCCGTTGCGCGCCGACGTCGTCGGCGAGCACCACGGAGCGATCGCTTTTCGCGACGAGCGTGGACGCGAGGTCGTGCGCTACGGCGCCGCCGTGGCGTTCGATGCGCGTGGCGACCGCACCGAGGTCCTGACGAGCTTCGATGGCGAGTGCGTGCACTTGCGCGTGCCGGCGACCTGGCTGTCCACCGCGGCCTTCCCGGTCGTGGTCGACCCCCTGCTGACCCGGGCCACCTTCGGCGGCGGCAACCTCGTGGGCTCGATGGACATCGCCCGTGACGAGACCGGCGACGACCTCATGCTGGTCTACACGAAGGACGCGTCGGCCAGTGACCAGGATCTCTTCGCGCGCATGTGCGCCGACGACTGGAGCGGCATGACCACCGTGTTCACCGACGTCACGACCAGCTGGAGCACGGAGAACGGCAACGTGGCGACCGCCGGCTCGCCACAGAAGTACTGCGTCGTGTTCGAGCGGCACCTGGCACCGCGCAAGGTGCGGACGCACTTGCACGACAGCGGCAACTTCTCGCTCGACCTGTCGGTCATCGGGCTGGAACCACCGAGCGGCAGCCACGACTGGCGGCCCGACGTCGGCGGCCAGATGCTCTCGACCGCGACGCTGCTGCCGACCGGGACCAAGTTCCTGATCGCCTTCCAACGCGAAGCGACCGGTTCCTCCACCTTCGCCAACACCGCCACAAGCTCGATCTACGGTCGCACGCTCGACGCCGACGGCACCCTCAGCGGCGAATTCCCCATCCAGTTCTCGTTGCTCGGCAGCGTCGACCACGAGTGGCCGAATGTGAACCAGCAGGGCAAGCGGGTGAACCCGTCGAGCCCCCGTTCGGACTGGATGGTGGCCTACCAGCGCTACACCGCGTCGGGATCGACCTGGCGAGCGCACGCGAAGCTGGTGCGCGACGACGGGTCGATCAGCTCCTCCACGTGGGTCTCGAGCGGCGACAGTGCCACCAGCCATCGCCTGACACCGAAGGTCGCCGGCCACAGCGGACGCTACCTGGTGAGCGTCGTCGAGTCCTCGTTCGCGTCGGTGCCGATCAAGACCCAGTCCACCCTCGGCCACTCCTGGCGCGCCGAACGCGTCGACTGGCCGGCCGGCGGCAACCCCACGAACTACCCGGACCGCAACTACGACGGGCCGCGGCCGCAGGCCAACCTCGAGCTCGGTGACGTGTCCTACGATTCGAATACCCGCTCGCACTGGGCGATCACCGTGCGCACCGTGCGCAGCGCCGGCGGCAGTGCCCGCTCGTCGGTGTGGCGCGTCGGCTACCAAGGTCTGATCACCGAGAGCCAGACGCTGCTCGTCCCGCAGACCAGCACCGAACAGGGCTTGATCGGCGGTGTTTGCTTCGACGCCGACAGCGACGCGTTCGTGGCTTCGTTCGGGGTCAACACCGGCACGATCGGCACGGTGTACGCCAACAAGCTCGTCTACACCGCGGCCACGCCGGTGGCGACGTCGGGCGTCGGCTGTGCCAGCGGAGTGATCGGCTGGTCGGGACCGCAGCAGATCGGCAGCCAGTTCACCAACGTGCTGCTGACGGGGGCGCCCGCCACGGTGCCCGCCGTGCTGGCGCTCGCGACGGCCCCCGCGGACCTCGACCTGACCTTCCTGCAGATGCCCGGGTGTCGGCTCTTGGTCGATGCGCTCGGCGCCGGCTTCATCACCACCCTGTCGACCGCGACCAACGCCACCGGGTCGGTGTCGATCCCGCTGTCCTTCCCGGAACCGCTGCCTGCGACGACCCTCTACTTCCAGTGGTTCCACGTCGAACTGGCGGCCAATCCGGTCAACCTGGTGAGCACCCAGCGCATGGCGGTCAACATGGTCAAGTGAGACCTGCCGGTGCAGCTCGCACCGCGCAGGCTTGACCACCGTCGCTGCGTCGATCGCATGCCGCGGTGCAAGCACCGATGACATCGGCGGCCAAGGACGGTCGCGGACGGCGGCCCAAGCGGTCGTGGCGACCGACGGCCGCCGCATGCTGGCTCTGCTACCATGCTCGCGGCAAGCATGAGTCTGCCCGAGCACAGCGCCGAGCACCCGGGACCGGCCGAGGCTGTGGTCACGTCGCTGCACGTGCAACGCGCCGTGGCCGGCAACCCGGCCAGCCTCGAATGGGTCATGGGACGCCTGTCACCCATGCTCCTGACTCAGGCCACCTACCGATTGGGTCGCCGGCTGCCGACGCCGTGCGAACCCGACGACCTGGTGCAGGAAGCGTGGACCGTGCTGCTGCCAAGGCTGGGCACGCTGCGACCGCGTGATGGTCGCTACACGCCGGTCCTCCTGCGATTCCTGGCCACCGTGATCCTCAACCGTGTGCGCAACCTCACCCGCAAGCACCTCGCCAGCTCCATCGATGCCGCATCGCAAAGGGAGGCGCTCGCCGCCGACGCGAGCAGCGTGCTGACCAACGCTGCCCGCCAGGAGGAACACCGCGCCGTGACACGCTGCTTGGAGAGCCTCACCGCGGCAGATCGCGAGGTCATCGTCTTGCGTGGGGTCGAGCAGCAGTCGGCCAAGACCACGGCGATGCTGCTCGGCTGCAGCGAAGAAGCCGCGACCAAACGCTACCAGCGCGCCCTGGCTCGCCTGCGTCAGGCCCTACCCCGTTCGGTGTTCGAGGAGCTCGACGACGCGTGAGCCGAGGGTCGGCGGATGGCCGACGACGGCCGCGCCAGACCGGACGGGACACGCCCCGGGGCGAGGGCGCGACGATCGACCGTACCCGCAGGCCCGACGTGCGGCGTGCGCCCGATCGTGCTTCGATGCCCGGGTTTCCTAGCGTCCGAGCCCAACCGACCCCACGCCATGACCCGACTCGCCTGCGTCGCCCTCGCCCTCTCGTGCGTCGCCTGCCGCCTGGCGGCGGCCCAGGCCAAGGCGGCGGTGACGCTGGCGGTCGATCCGGCGCGGGGCGACGACAAGGCGAAAGGCGATCCGCGCCATCCCTTGGCGTCGATCGCCGCCGCGATCGCGCGTCTGCCCGACCCGGTGGAGGCGTCCACCACGATCGAGCTGGCCGGTGGCGAGTACGCGAGCCCTGGCGGCAGACGCCCGCCCGAGCACTCGCTGGTGCTGGCGCGGCGCATGCTCCCCGGGGTCGTCGTGCGCCTGGTGGGAGTCGCCGCCGCCGACGCCAAGGCCAAGCGCGAGGCCGACCGACCGACAGTGCTCGCCTGGCGCGGCGACGAGATGGTGCGGGTGGCGGAGGGCACCTGGGAGCTCGCGCAGATCCAGGTCGGGACCTTCGATCTGGCGCAGCGGCGCGGCGTGATGGCGTCCGGGCCGTGCACGGTGCACCTGCGCGACGTCACGTTCCGGCTGCGCAGCAACTCCGACGCCGCGATCTGGGCCAGCCGCGGGGCGTTGGTCGCGCTGCGCGGCAAGATCGCGGCCAACGAACACTTGCACGACGCGGCCGAAGCCGAGACCTTCAGCGGCATCCTCGCCACCGACCACGGCATCGTCGAGTTCGAGGAGCGCGACGGCGCCTCGCTCGACCTCGGCAACGGGTCGCTGTCGGTGCGCGGCTACGGCATGATTCGGCTCGGCTGCGCGCGCGCCCGCATCACCTGCTGGACCCAGTCGAACAACCTGGCGATCAACAGCAGCGGCCGCATCGACGTGCGCAACACCGAGGTGACGCTGCGTGCCCAGCAGCGCAACAACACCCCCATCGGCCTCGAGCACGACGGGCACCTGCTGGCGGAGGACGCCAAGATCACCATCGTCGGGCCGAACGATTCGGCGATCGCGCTACAGAAGGCGAGCACGTTCACCTGCAACGACATCGCCCTCGACGGCACCTTCGAGTACTCGATCTGGGCGAGCAGCGGCTCGATGTTCGTCGGTCGCTTCCTCGGCGACGTCACCAAGGTGCGCGCGTCGACCGGCGCCGGCATCCACATCGAGAAGGTGGGCGGCAAGGTCGTGGGACCGGTGGAGGCACGCTCGGGCGGTGTGGTGTCGTTGCCCGACCGGGTGGTGCGCTCGGACTGAGGCGCTCGCATGCGCTTTGCGGGCGGCGCTCACGCCCAGGACCGATAGACTCGCAGCGTGCACGCCCTTCGGCCGCTGGCAGTCCTTGCCGTCCTCCTGCTCTCCTGTCGTGGACCTGTCCGGCCGAGGGAGACCTCGCCGGCCGCGACGCCGGCCACCGTGGCGGGCGAAGCAGGCTCGCGACACGCGCCGCAAACCAAGCCGACGCGGTTCGACGATCTGCTTCGCTACGTACCCGCCGACATGGAGGGCATCCTGGTGTTCGATCTCCGGGGCGTGGCCGCGATCGGACCACCCGAACCGCACCGACCGCCGGCCGCTGAAGGGTCACTTCCGCGAGGGTGCCGCCTTCCTCGGTCGGTCCAATTGCGCCAGCACCGCCTGCGCGCAACGGCCGAGTTCCTCGCTGCTGCCAGCAGCCAGCGGCGCGGGCCCCAACCCGCGAGCAGTCGGCGGCGGCCCTTGCAGGTCGGGCAAGTGAGCAACGTCGACGACGCAGGCGCGGCGTAGGAGGTCGGCCCCCCGGTTGGGGGGCGTGACTTGGGGAGCAGCGTCGGCGCGGCGGCAGAGGGCACGGCGAGGATCGGGAGCGCGAGTTCGGCCAGGTCGAATCGGGCATGCCCCAGTCGCAGTCTCCCGCACTCGTCGCATGACCGAGCCCGAGCTAGGGTCATCGGCGGTGGTGGCGCTTCCACGAAGGAGCCGAAGGTCGGGTCCGTCGCGGCACCCGAACGAAACCGAGTGGAGAGATCAGCGCGTCATGGTCGGAGTCAGGGCCCCTTTGCTGATGATCCTCGCGTGCGTCGCCGGTTGCGGCGTCAAGGCGGCGATCGACGACACCATCGAGAAGGCGATGCAGTTGGTCGACAACGGCATCAAGGACATCCTTGCCGACTCGGCGAGCTGGCGCAGCACTCTGCAGCGCGTCGCCGACCAGCTCCCCGCCGACGTGTCCGAAATCATCCGCACCGACGCCCAGAACCTGGCGACGCGCAGCATTGCCCAGGCCGGCACCGAGTTCCGATGCAACGTCGACTTCCTGGGGCAGCGGGCGGTGGCCGCGCTGCGGCGGCTGAAGGCCGAGCTGCTCGGTGGCGATCCGCCGCCGATGCCGCCCGGCTTCTGCCATGTCGTGCCGGCCAGCATCGACCTCAAGACGCGGCCCGCCAGCTGGTCGGTCCTGACGCTGCACGGCTACGACATGGACCATCTCGACCGCGGCGGTGCCAGGGTTGGCTTCGCCCTCGTCGACAAGGCCGGCCGACGGCATCCGATCCCCGAGGAGCGCATCGGCCGCACCACCCACTACCAGATCACCCTGAACCTGGGCGACATGGCGCGCGAGCTGCACCAGCGCGGCGTGCGCAAGATCGTCGCGTCGTTCGACGACCTCGCGGACCTACCGGAGGTGGTCGTCACCCCGTGGGAGCCGCGCACCCGGACCGAGGCGGTGAAGGTCGCCGCCACCGACTACACCCCTCCCAAGGTGGGGCACGGCGACGGCGACTTCCACACCCACGACGACGAGCCGATGAGCGTCGACACTCGGGCCGAGATCAGGGTGCAGCCCCGGAGCATCGAGAGTCGCGTCTACCTGCACTGCAAGGAGGAACGCAGCGACTGGACCGAGGTCTCGGGTTGGAGCAGCTGGGCCAGCGCCTACACGGCGCCGGTGAACTGGGCGATCCTCGAGGTCCGACCGCGCGCCGCGTCGCGCCACACCGCCAACATCACCGGGCACGGCCCGCAGCAGTACGACCGACCAGCCGGAGAGGTCGCCACCCGCTTCCAGGTCTGGGGTGACCACGGTGGCGACGAGGCGGGCACCTGGACGCGGGTGCGGGTGAGCTGGCGCGAGCTGGAGGTCACGCTCAAGGAGACGGCGCCGGAGTGGTTGCGATGAAGCTCTGCGCGGTGGCTTGCCTCAGCGCGGCGGTCATCGCGCAGGCAGGCGAGGCCGGAGGCAAGGTCGCCGAACACGAAGGTGCAAGACTCGGAGCGGCCGAGCCCGAAGCCGGCGAGCGCGCTGCCTTCGACGCCGCCCTGGTGCACCGTTGGGCACCGATCCACCATCAGGATGTCGACGTCACCGGCTCCGACGGGTGCAGGGGTCGCGCCGACTACCTGACCGCGGTCGACTACGACGGCGACTGGGACTGCGCCAACAACTGGGAGCACCTACCGTCGCATCCGCTCGTGGCGCACGTGTACGCCTCGGTCGTCGAGTCGGCGACGCACTGGTTCCTCGTCTACGCCTTCTACCACCCGCGCGACTGGAGCGACGTGCCGATCGTCGGCGCTCTCGACTCGCACGAGAACGACCTCGAGGGGCTGCTCGCGATCGTGCGCCGGCCGAGTGCCGGCACCGATCGGTTCGGCACCCTCGAGGCGATGGTCACCGTGTTCCATCGCGACTTCTACACGTTCGTGCCCGAAGGCAGCCCGCTGCGGACGGGTCAGGAGACTGTGGACGGGAACGTGACGTGGTGCGACGACCACGGCACGGCGCGGCCGATGACCGCGCAGCAGGCGAAGGGGCATGGCCTCAAGGCATGGCCCTACGTGCAGATCGACGGTGGCGACGGCATCGTGTACGCGCCGACGCTCGGGCGAGTCGCGGAGCCCGCCGGTCCGAACGACCGCCAAGCGCAGTACCGGCTCGTCGACATCTTCGCGCCCGGCGGCCTGTGGGCGCACCGAACGGACCCGCACACCTTCGCGTCGCCGGGATCGTTCCGCGGCGACAACGGAGTCGACAACGCGGCTCACGCGCCGTGGAGCTGGGACGACCACGACGACGGCCACCGCCTGCGTGGGGGCGAGCTGGCCCTGGACCCGGCGAAGCTGGCGTCGATCTACTTCCGAGGCTTCCCCGCCGCCGGTCGCGTGTACCTGCGCAACCGCTACCTCGACATCGAGCCACGGCCGCGACCCACCGGCACGGTGGAGGTCGGCCCGTACGTCTTGACCTGGCGCCCGCCGCACGTCGGCGACGGCGACGACGAGTTCGCGGGGCACGGCCCCCGGGTCGAGGTCGCGGTGCGCTTGCAGATCGCCGCCGGTGGCCGGCGGCTCGAAGCCATCGTGGACATGACAGCCGAGGAGTGGGAGGACGGCACCCGCAGGAGCGACTTCACCACCGCCCGAGGCACGTCGCCGGCGCGGGTGCTCTACCAGGCGCCCGAGGGCCAGCGCATCGCGGCCATCCTCGGACCGACCTCTTCCACCCTGCGCTACGTCGACCACGACCACGATCTGGACGAGTTCCGCCGGTCGGCCTCGGAGCTGGTGCAGATCTACGAGTGCGTCGGCGACTCGAAGGGCCGCGACGCCGGCCGTGCGACCCGGGTCACCGCCTACCTCAACCCCATCCTGCTACGGCTGGAGTGAGACGAGCGCGACGAATCGTGGCTCAGGAATCAGAAGCGCGACCAGCCCCTGACTCACGCTGTCTCGGCTTCGAGTCACTTCGCAGCGGGGATCTCGAACTCGGCGACTTCTTCGGCCGTGAGCCGAGCTCTAGCGCCGCCCCACCGGTCGCGGCCACGCCACTGTGGCGCCGGGCGCGAGGTCGAGCCGCTCGGACGCCAGCACGGCAGCACCGTGCACGACGTCGATCCGCCAACGCCCAGGCAGCAGGTCGCGGAACTCGAACTGCCCCGCAGGGGTGGGCACGGCGCGGTAGAGCCCTGCCAAGCGCGCCGGCAGCGCGACATCGAGGTGCGTCGCCACCACCCGTAGCTCGTGCGGTGGGAGCCCGGCCGCCACCACGCCACGCAGGCTACCGAGGGTCTGCGCGGGATCGTCCACATCGATGCGCCGGGTCTCGCCGGCCGCCAGCTCGATCTGCGTGCCGAGCCCCAGCTCGCCGGCGACGCGCGCCAGCTGCCGACACACCGCATCCTCCGGGTAGTCGACGAAGACCTGGTGCCCACCGGGCGTCAGCTCCGTCAGTTCGAAGGTGCCGCCGGCGAGCAAGGGTGCCCGCCGGATGGGTCCGTCGGCGTGCCGGAACACGATCTCGGCGCGCTGGCCCGCGCGCACGCCACGCACGGTGCCGAGCGCGTGCGCCCCGGCCGGCAGACGAAGGTCGACGCGCTGCGGCGACGCGCTGGTGGAGGCGTGCACCACGACGACACCGCGCGCCTGCGGCAGGCCGTCGCGGAAGGCAGTGACGTCGTGTTCGCCGAGCGACAGGCTGGGCAGCGTGTAGTCACCGTGCAGGTCCGTGCGTGCGTGGCCGCTTCCGGCACGCGCAGGGCGCCCCACGAAAGAAACCGTCGCGCCCGGCACCGGCGCCCCCTGGGCATCGACGAGCGCGCCGACGACGCAGCCTCCCGGCTCCAACCAGACGTCGGCCTGGACCGTCGTGTCGGCGCGCATCGACAGAGTCATCGCCGCCGGAGCGAACCCCGGCGCCGAGATCGTGACCAGCACGTCTTCGGCCTCGTCTCGAGTGGCGCGGAAGACGCCTTGCGGCCAGGTCTGGGCAGGAGCGTCGTCGCTACCGAGCCCGCGCGTCTCGCCGTCGGCTGCCTGCAACCGCGCGCAGAAGTGCTCGACCGGGACGCTGTCGCGGCGCCGCACCGTCAGTGCCAGACCCGGGCGGCGCAGCAACCGCACCTCGAGCTGGTGCGACCACGGTGCCACCGCCCCGACGTTGGCCAGCAGGTAGTCGGCGTGATGCGCGAGCACTCTCACCTCGCCAGGTGGGACGTCGCGCGGCAAGAGGAACGAGCCGTCGGGACGCGAGCGAGTCTGCCGTGACGCCCCTTCCTGCGGCGGAACCACCACGACCTCGGCGTCGCCGATCGGGCGGCCGCTGCTGTCGACCACGCGACCGCGCAGGCCGTCGCCGGCGCCGTCCACGACCGTGCGCTCGGGCGGCGTGGGAGGCGCGATCTCGCCACCCGCGGGCGGCAACGACCCGTACTCCGGCTCGGAGTCACCACCCGCCTGCGCGACGTGACCGGAGGCCGCCGCGACCGTCGCTGCGCTCGAGCTCCGCGTGCACCGCGAAGCCGCCAGCGCCGCCAGCAGCCCGGCAAGGAGCAGGGACGCACCGAGCCGAGCCGGGGTCGCGAGCGAGCGTACGTTCATGGCTGGCTCATGGTCGGAGCGAGTCCGTCGCCGAGCACGATCTCACGCCCATTCCGTCGCTCAATTGCTGAAGGTCTGGCCGGTGTTGCGCGACCCCTTGGTGGCTGGGATCGGCGACGACCACGAGAAGTCCTCCGGACCATTGCCATTGCCCTGCAGCTGCAACGAGTAGCCGACCGGAGTGCTGGCCGTCTCGCTGGTAGCGATGGCGGTCGAGGTCCTGCCGGTAGCGGCGCCGTTCGTCGCCGTGAACGTCCCCTCGTAGCTCAGGAACTGCAGCACCGTGCCGGTCGGCGACACCAGCGCGATCCCGTCGGGCGCCCCGTTCTGCAGCACCACCGAGAAGGCGCGGGTACCGAAGCCGTTGCTCTGGTTGGCGAGCGTGCCGCTGAGGTTGACCGTGGTGTAGACCTGACCGTTGGAACCGTTGTAGGCCAGCAGCTTCCAGCCACTCAGGTCGGTGCCCGCCACGCCGGCGACCTCGACGAACTCCCCGGTGTCGGTGCCGGCATTGTCGTAGTGGAACTCGTTGATCCAGGCCGCGGTGCTCGGCTGAGGTGCCTGCGGCCGCGCACTGGCCTGGGCACTGGCGCTCGACAGGTTGCCGGATACGTCCTGCGCCTTCACCACGTAGTAGTAGGTCGTGCCGTTGCTCACCGCGGTGTCGGTGTAGGCACTGACCGAGAGCAGGGTCGAAGAGATCTGCGCGTACGGGCCACCGCTCGTGGTCCCGCGGAAGACGTGGTAGCCGGCCAAGTCGGCGTCGGTGTTGCTGGCCCAGTCGAGAGCGACGTTGGCGTTGCCACCGACGGCCACCAGGCCGGTCGGCGCGTTCGGCGGCGTCGCGTCGCCACAAGCACCTCCGAACAGACACTCGACCCACTCGGGGTGATCGATGAACGGATTGCGGTTGCCCTGATAGGCGAACACCACGTCATTGCGCGCCATCTCCTTGGCGTCGACCGGATCCTCGGCATGCCATTGCCGCAGCACGCTCAGGAGGCCCATGTAGGCCACCGACAAGTTGGAGCCGGCATTGCTCGCCTGGATGAGATTGACGTCGTCGGTGAGACGGAGGTCGGGCTCGGCGTAGCCGGTGATGCCGTGCGTGCCGCCTTCGTAGCGCACGTCGAGATACATGAGCGCCCGCGCAACGTCGCCGCGGCGGTCTCCCCAGGTCTCCCAACGGCCGAGGGTGAAGGAGCCGTCGGTCCAGTTCGAGTTGCCCGGGTAGACGCCGCTGCCGCCACCGGCCCCGTTGTTGAACACGGTGACCTTCTCACTGGCCGCGGCGTCGGCGACGCGGTACGGCTTGTTGCTGCGCGAGCTGTTGTACGAGCTGTCGCAGAGGAAGAGGTGGTGGCAGTCGGTGTAAGGGTAGTTCGACGCGCCGTCGTTTGGGAAGCCGTACGACTTCGGCCAGGAGTGCTCGCGGTCGTAGCTGCTGGTGCCGCCTCCGACCTTGGTGTAGGTGCTGTTCTTGTACAGGTCGAGAATGGCGTTGCCGTTGCCCGGATGCTCGTCGGCCTGCTCGAGGATGTTCCAGGTGTCGGTGGCGCTCGACGTGTAGGGATAGCGCCGGTGGTCCTTGATCGCCGCGTGCAGCGTCTGCCGCAGCAGGGTCGGGCTCGAGGTGTTGACGCTCGCGTAGTAGCCGGGCGGCGCTTGGCCGAGCAGGGACGCGCAGAGAGCGAGGGGAGAAACGAACCAGGGCGCTCGTGCGCCGCGGTGAGGGAGTTCGTGCATCGGTGGAGACGAGGGACGTCGCGGCCGAGGAACCGCAACTCGTCGCAGGCCGACGCCCAGGCACACGAGAAGACGTCCACAAACCGCGGAGCGAACGTTAGGCGCGCCGCGCCGCGTATCACGTGAGGCCTCCGTGAATGTGCGCCGGCAGTCCCTCTGCGCTGCAAGTGCCGCGAATCCGCGATGCGTCGTTGGCGGCAATCGCGCCGCACGCGGCAACGGTGCCAGGCGACGGCACCACCACCCGGCCACCCGAGCATCGGGAACCCGTTGTTTGTCCGGCTCGTCCGGCACCCTACGCTCGTCGCATCGCGTCGCCCCACGTTCCCGTTCTGTTCGCGGACGAAGCCGTGCTCGTCGTCGACAAGCCGGCCGGCGTCCTCGTGGTGCCCGCCCCCGGACGGCGCGGCGCGACCGTGGTCGACCTGGTGTCGCGGAGCTCGGGCGCGCGCGTGCGTGCCGTGCACCGCCTCGACGTGGACACCAGCGGCGTGCTGGTGCTGGCCCGCACCGACGCGAGCGAGACGTGGCTCGAAGCCGTGTTCCGCGAGCACCGGGCCGAGCGCACCTACCTGGCGCTGGTCGGCCGCACACCCTCCCCGCCCGCCGGCCGGATCGAGTCGCGCCTGATCGTGGGCAAGGACGGGATCGTGCGCTCGGTGCCACGCGGCGGCGAAGTGGCGATCACCGACTACCGGGTCGTCGGCCGGCGCGGCGGCGACGTGCTGGTCGAGTGCAAGCTGCAGACCGGCCGCCGCAACCAGATCCGCGTGCACATGCACGACCTCGGCTGCCCGCTGTGTGGCGACCGCAAGTACGGATGGCGCGCCCGCCCGGGCAGCACGGCGTTTCCGCGGGTCATGCTGCACGCCGAGCGCATCGTGCTCCCGCGCGCCGACGGCAGGCCGAGCCTCGACGTGGCTGTCGACGCCCCGGAAGCCGCGCTCCACCGCGACCGGTGACGACATCGTGCGGGCACACCACCGCCGCGGGATCGAGTGCGAGGCCGGTCAGTCGTCGGCGGCGAGGGCCGCCACCTTGCGCCGCTCGGTCGGCGTCAGGCCGGCGCCGAGCGCGGTCTGCCACAGCTCGCGCGCAGCGGCGCGGTCGCCGCGGCTCGCCAGCAGCGCCGCGAGGTTGAGCAAGCTCGGAACGTGGGTCGGCTGGAGAGCCAGGGCGCGGCGGTAGGCCGACTCGGCAGCCGGCAGGTCGCCGCTCTCCTCGCTGGCGTAGCCCTCGCCGTACACAGCATCGACGCTGCTCGAGTCCAAGCGCTGTGCCGCTCGGTAGAGGGCCCGCACCGCGGCGAGTTCGCCTTCGTCCGCCTTCTCGCCGCCGAGCTGCCACAAGCGGACGCGTGCCTGCGCCTCGCCGAGGACGCCCTGCGGGTCGCCGCCTGCCAGGACTCGGTATCTCTGGAACAACTCGACCACGTGTTGCCAAGCCTGCACCCGCGCCCCCGCGTCGGGGAGGCGCTCGGCCACGGTCGCCTCGCAGATGGCGAGCCGGTAGAGCGCCTGTGCGTCGTCGGGAACGAGCGCGTGCAGACGGGCGAGGAAGCCGCGCGCCCGCCTCTCCTCGCTGGCCTCGTAGGCAAGGAGACCGGCCAGGCGGAGGGCCGCGACGTGCTGCGGTTGCTGGGCGAGGAGCGGCGTCAGCACGTCGCTGGCGGCGCGGCCGTGGCCATCGGCGGCGTAGAAGCGCGCCAGGGCCAGCAGGATCTCGGCATCGCCGGGGGCCAGCTCGGCCGCCTGGCGCAGATCCCCCTCGGCCCGACGCCAGGCCAGCAGCTCGGGCGGGGTCTGCGCCTGCGCGTCGTGCATGCCACACACGCCCAGGGCCGCCCGCGCGCGAGCCTGCCGTGGGTCGATCGCCAGGGCCGCGTCGGCATCACGGCGGGCCGCGTCGAGGGCCCCGGCCACCGCAGCGGAGAGCGCCGCATCGCCCAGCGCGTCGGCCTGTTGGCGCGCGGTGGCATCGAGCTCCGGGGCCGGGGGCAGCTCTTTGGCGTAGGCGCCCGGATCCACCGAGGGCGAGGAACAGGCCGCCAACGCGCATGCCAATGCCAGAAGCCTCCGCATCGGCAGCCTCCCTTAGACGACCGGCGTGGCGGATGCCAGCTCGGATGGCGGCGCGGGTCGGTCGACCCATCTCCGACCCACGCGCCTACAATGCCCGCGATGGCCGGATGACAGAGGTCGGTGGCCATCGCGCCAGCCACGCAGTGCATGGGGCCAGGCTCCATCGCTGAGCGCCAGCTGGCCCGCCCTCGGCTGCGTCCCATGCAAGACACCACTCGCCGCGCGTTCTTGCAGCGCGCTTCTCTCGCCGGTCTCGGCGCCTCGAGCCTGCGCCCGACGCCCGCTCGCAACATCAGAAAGCAGGCCACGACCCCGCGCGCCAGGGCAGTGATCCACCTGCATCTCGAGGGCGGCCTCAGCCACATCGACACTTTCGACCCCAAGCCCGACGCACCGGTGGAAGTGCGCGGGCCGTTCGCCACCGTCCGCTCCAAGCTCGACGGCGAGCCGCTCGGCCAGCTGCTGCAGCGCACCGCCGAGATCGCCGACAAGCTCACCCTGGTCCGCTCGTTCACCCATACCGAAGCCGACCACGACCGCGGTGCGCACTCGGTGCTCACCGGCTACCAGCCGAGCCCTGCGATCGTCTACCCCGCGCTCGGGGCGGTCGTCGCCCAGCAACTGGGGGCGCGCAACGACCTGCCGCCGTTCCTCGTCGTGCCGGGGCCCGGCTCGCGCTTCTTCGGCAGCGGCTACCTGAGCGCCGCATTCGCGCCGTTCTCGGTGGGCGGCGACCCTGCGGCGCAGGCGTTCAAGGTCCGCGACCTCGAGGCGCCACCCGACGTCGACGCGGCGCGTCAGGCGCGACGCGACGCGATGCTGGCGGCGCTCGACGCGGGCTTCGCCGCGCTCGGCGATGCGGACGCGGTGCACGCGGGTGCGGCCTTCCGTCGCCAAACGGGGGCACTGCTGCAGTCGCCGGCGGCGCGGGCCGCCTTCGACGTCGGCGCCGAGTCCGCCGCGCAGAAGAAGCGCTACGGGGGCAGCCGGTTGGGCATGAGCTGCCTCCTGGCGCGCAGGCTGGCGGCTGCCGGCGCCCGCTACGTGGCAGTGAGCACCGGCGGCTTCGATCACCACCAACGTATCGGCAACGATTTGCCACCGCGCATGGCCGAGGTCGACCAGGCGTTCGCTGCCCTCATCGCCGACCTCGATTCGCAGGGCCTGCTGCAGGAGACGCTCGTGCTCCTCACCAGCGAGTTCGGCCGCACGCCCAAGATCAACGCCGACGCCGGACGCGACCATTGGCCACGGGTGTTCTCGGTGGTTCTGGCGGGCGGCGGCATCAAGCGCGGCGTGGTACATGGCCGCAGCACCGCGACCGGAGCCGAACCGGAAGTCGACCCCGTGCGCCCCGCCGACCTCGCCGCGACCGTGTTCACCCTGCTGGGCATCGACCCCGACACGCGCCTGCTCGCCGGTGGCGGCCGGCCGATCGGTCTGGTGCGCGACGGCCGCGTCCTGACGGAGATCCTGGGGTGAGCCCCTACCTCTTGTCGGCGCTCCTCTGTCTCGCCGGCCCGCCCTACTCCCCGGAGGTCTCGGCTCTGGATCCCGCCGGCGGCCAACGAGGCACGCAGGTCGAGATCGAGGTGACCGGGCGTCGCCTGTTCGAGCCCGAAGGTGTGTCGTGCCTGCGGGAAGGGATCGAGGTCGTCGCGGTGCGCAGCGACAAGCCGGAGCACTGCCACCTCACCTTGCGCTTGCGCCCGGACTGCCCCCTCGGTGCGCACCCGTTGCGGCTGCGCACCGCGTACGGGCTCAGCAACTTGGTCCTCTTCCACGTGGGGGAGCTCCCGGAAGTCACGCGCGCCGAGGGCGACGCGCCACAGGCGATCCCTCTCGATTGCACGGTGAACGGCACCCTGCCGGAGGGTGGCTGCCACCGCTACGCGGTCGCCCTGCCGGCCGGCGTGCGCGTGCACTGCGAAGTCGAGGCGTTGCGACTCGGGTTCGCTCCACTCGATCTGAGGCTCGCCGTCGCCGACCCCGATGGCCTGCAGATCGCGGCCTGCGACGACAGCGCGCTCGGCCAGAAGGACCCGCTGGCGACCTTCACCGCACCGGCAGCCGGCACCTACCTCGTCGAGGTGCGCAGCGCCTTCGCCCACCCCGGCAACCGCGGCGTCTACCGCCTGCACGTAGGCACGTTCCCTCGCCCTACCGTGACCCTGCCCCTCGCCGGAGCGCCCGGAGCTACGTCCGTCGTCGAGCTGCGCGGCGATGGAGCGCCGAGTCCGACGGTGGTCTCGCTGCCCGACCTGCCGGACAGCATCTTCGCGCACTTCCCGAGAAGCGAGCGGGGCGTCGCGCCGACCCCGGTGTTCCTGCGCGTCGGCGGTCCGCCCGAGCGCGCACTCGAGCTCGACGACCAGCGACGACGCTTCGTGCGGTTCCCAGGCAGCGTGTCGGGGGTCCTGGACGCGCCGGAACAAGTCGAGCGCTACTTCTTCCACGCCGAGAAGGGGGCCGAGCTGAACTTCCGCGTGTTGGCACGCACGCTGCGCTCGCCCCTCGATCCGGTGCTGATCCTGCGCCAGGCCGACGGCCGCTACCTGGCCAGCAACGACGACCAGTCCGGGCTGGGGATGGACTGCCAGCTGCGCTTCAAGGCCAGCGCGAGTGGCGACTACCAGCTCGAGGTGCGCGACCTGCTCCGCCGCGGTTCACCGGAACACGTCTTCCGCCTCGAGGGCGAGGTTCCCCGCGATCCGTCGGGCCTGCGTCTCGTCGTCGGACGGCGCGACGAGGCGGTGGTCAACGTGCCGAGCGGTGGCCGCATGGGCGGTGTGCTCGTGAGCAGCGGCCTGGTCGACCTCGAGCTGCTGGCGCAGAAGCTGCCGCCCGGCGTCCAGGCGAGCTTCGGGCCGCTGCGCAAGGGGCTGAACCAGGTGCCGTTCCTGCTCAGCGCTGGCGACGACACGGCGAGGCAAGACGCGCTGGTAGGGTTCGCCGTGCGCGACCGAGACGGGAAGGACGAACGCACGGTGCCCTTCGTGCAGCGCGTGCCCTTGGTGACGGTGCGCAACAACCAGCCGATCTCCTACGTCGCACAGCGTGCGCTGCCGGTCGCTGTCACCAAGCCGCTCCCCTTCGCCATCGAGGTGCTGGCGCCGAGCGTGCCGGTCGTGCGCGGTGCCCCGCTCGGACTGAAGGTGCGCGTCCACCGCGACGGCAAGAGCAAGGTGCGCCTGCGCCTGCGCGCCCTGTGGAGCCCACCCGGAGTGAGCGCCGGCGACGTCGTGGTCGAGGCCGACCGCGACGAAGCCACGCTGCCGCTGTCGGCCAGTCCCAGCGCCATGCTCGGCGAGTTCCCGTTCGCGGTGGTGGCCACTGTGTACGCGCGGGGCGGCCGCCTGGAGGTGGCCTCGGACTTCGTGACCCTGTCCGTGCAGCAACCGTGGCTCACCGGCTCGCTGGACGACGCGCGCACCGAGCCGGGCGCCGGCGTCGAGCTGCGCGCGTCGTGCAAGCTCGAGCAGCCGGCGACCGGCAAGGTGCGGGCCCGCCTCTTGGGCTTGCCGCGCGGGGTCACCGCCGACGCCGTCGAGCTCGACAGCGGCGCGACGAGCCTGGTGTTCGCGCTGCGCGTGGCGCCAGACGCCGCCACGGGTCGGCACCGCGGCGTGGTGGTGGAAGCTGCCGTGCCGAGTGCGGGCGGTGACGTGCTGTGTCGTTTCGGTGGTGGCGAGCTGCGCATCGACGAGCCGGTGGCCGCGCCGGCCGAGGCTGGCCTGGAGCGGAGCCGGCGATGACGGGTCAGAGCCAAACGAGAGGCCGCGGCGGACGAGCACTCCTGCCGATGGTTCGGGCCTCGGTCTGCACCGCCCTTTGTCTGACCGGGCTGACCCGTGCACAAGAGCTCGACGGAGCCGGGTCCGAGCCGGCAGACGTCCGCGGCGACCACGCTCTCGCCGGGCGCACGCTGGTGGTGCAGCCTCCCGAGGTCCAGCTCGACGACGGTCGCGACCGACAGCGCATCGTGGTCTTCGGGCGCCTCGGCGAAGACGACCTCGAGGAGGTGACCGACGCGGCCGCCTGGCGCGTGCAGCCACCCGAGCTGGCGGTGGTCGACCAGGCCGGTGACAGCGTCGTCGTCCGACCGCTGCACGATGGCGACGGCGAGATCTCGGTGAGCGTCGGCCCGCTGACTCTGCGCGTGCCGCTAAGGGTGCGCAGCGTCGCCGCCAGACCTGACGTCAGCTTCGCCAACGAGGTGCTGCCGATCCTCACCAAGAGCGGCTGCAACGCGGGGAGCTGCCATGGCGCGGCCAGCGGCAAGAACGGCTTCGGGTTGTCACTGTTCGGCTTCGACCCGGCGCACGACCACCGTGCACTCACCCGCGAGCTGCGCGGGCGCCGGCTCGACGTCGCCGACCCCGACGAGAGCCTGTTTCTCAAGAAGGGGAGCGCCCGCGTCACCCACCAGGGCGGCAAGCGCCTCGATCGCGAGGGTGCACCGTACGCCGAGTTGCGCGCATGGGTGGCAAGCGGCGCCGACGACGACGTGGCTCGAGCGCCGCGCCTTCTGGGGATCGACGTTCTGCCGGGCGCGGCCGTCGTGCGCCGCGATCAGCGGCTGACGTTCCTGCTGCGCGCACGCTACGCCGACGGAAGCGACCGCGACGTGACCGACCTCGCCTTGTGGAGCTCGAGCAACGAGAGCACCCTGGCCGTCGGCGCCACTGGCCGTTCCCGCGCGCAGGACGCTGGCGAAGCCTACGTGCTCGCGCGCTACGGCGGCTTCGCGGTGATCGCACAGGTCCAGGTGCACGTCGATGCGACGCCCTTCGTGTGGTCGGGACCGGAGCCGGTCAACTTCGTCGACGAACTGGTGTTCGCCAAGCTGCGGCGTGCACACGTGCAGCCAGCACCTCGATGCTCGGACTCGATCTTCCTGCGCCGCGTGCACCTCGATCTTGTCGGTGTGCTGCCGACCCCTGACGAAGCCGAGGCGTTCCTGACCGACGGCGATCCGGGCAAGCGAGCGAAGCTGGTGGAGCGGCTGCTGGCGCGGCCGGAGTTCTCGGCCACGCAGGCGATGGCGTGGGCCGACGTGCTGCAGGTCGACGCCGGGACCATGGAGCCCAAGGGCGCGGCGTTGATGACGCGCTACCTGCAGGAGGCATTCGCCGAGAAGCGACCGTTCGACGCCGTGGTGAACGAGATCCTCACGGCCGAGGGCCCCACCTTCAGCACGCCGGCTGCCAACTTCTATGCGGCAACCAATCAACCCAACCTCGTGGCCGAAAGGGTCGCCCAGGTGTTCCTGGGAGTGCGGGTGCAATGCGCGCAGTGTCACAACCATCCGTTCGAGAGTTGGACGATGGACGACTACTACGGCTTCGCTGCGTTCTTCGGCCAGCTGGGCCGCAAGCGCGCCGAGGATCCGACCGAGTGGGTCGTATACGACCGGCGCAACGGCGAGGTGCGCCACAGGGTGGACAACCGCGTCGTGCCGCCGAAGCTCCTCGGCGGCGACGCGCCGCAGATACCACGTGGCACCGATCGACGCGCGGTCCTGGCGCGCTGGCTGACGGCGGCGGACAACCCATGGTTCGCCAAGAACATCGCCAATCGCTCTTGGGCTCGCTTGTTCGGCCGCGGCATCGTCGAGCCGAGCGACGACGTGCGCGTCAGCAATCCCGCTTCGCACCCCGAGCTGCTGCAACGCTTGGCTGGCGCGCTGATCGAAGCACACTTCGACGTGCGACCGCTCTACCGCTTGATCTGCGCCAGCCTCACCTACCAGGCGGGCGCGCCGACCGCGCCACCAGCACCGGCAGCACTGTTCGCGGGCAACCAGGTCCGCCGGCTCGAGGCCGAACAGCTCCTCGATGCCATCGGTGCCGTCACCGGCGTGCCGACCCGCTACCCCGGTCTACCGCTTGGCGCGGCGGCCAGCGCGATCGCCGGTGGTGGCACTGGCGTGCGCTTCCTCGAGGTGTTCGGGCGACCCGAACGCGGCTCCGCGTGCACGTGCGAACGCAGCACCGAGCCCACCCTGCGCCAGACGCTGCACCTCGTCAACGGCGACACCATCGCGGCCAAGCTCGTCGCCAAGCGTGGTCGACTGCAGCGCGCGCTGGCCGACAGCACGCCACCGGAGGCGATGCTGCGCGATCTGTTCCTCGCGGCCTACTGCCGCCCGCCCACGCCCAACGAGGTGGACGACCTGCTGGCTCGCGTGCGGGCGGCCGACGACCCGACCCGCGCTTGGCAAGACCTGTACTGGGCCGTCCTCAATTCGCGCGAGTTCCTGTTCCAGCACTGATTCGAGCTCTGATGGCTGCACCTGTCATGACCCGACGACTTCCGTTTGGCGCGCTTGTCACGCACGGCGCGACGACACCGGCCCGGATGGTCGGCTGGCTCGTCGTCGGGTTCGCCCTCGGCAGCTACGCGACCGCACAGGACGACCGTGGCACGCGCGACGGTGCCCGCCTGCAGAAGCTGCTGCAAGAGCTCGCCGCGACCGATGCGAGCGCGTGGGCGGCGCGCCAAACCAAGCTGGAGGCAGAGGCCAAAGCGCACGAGCAGGAGGCCAAGACGATGCGCCAGCAGGCCGAGAGCCTGCAACGGCGGGCGGACGCCGAGGATGCGACCGCGCGCGAACTGCGCCAGCGGCTCGATGCGCTGCGCAAGGTGCAGGCGCTCGTGGCAGCGTGGGGTGGCCAGCGCAAGGATCCGGCGCAGGGCGGTGGCCCGGCGGGCGACGGAGCGAAGGAAGGCCCGCCGCCGACCGGCAAGGCCGTGCCGGTCGTGCCGCCCGCGGCGAAGCCGGCGATGCCGAACAGCCCTCCCGCCGAAGGGATGCCCGCGAACGACGCGAAGGACGAGGAGCTGGTGACCTGGCGCAACCGGATCGAGGACCTGCTCGGCGAACGCTGCGCCGGCTGCCACGACCAGGACAGCAAGAAAGGCGGTCTCGACGTCACGTCGTTCGCAGCCGTCCGCGAGGGCGGCAGCTCAGGCAACACGCTGGTGCCCGGCGAGCCCGACCAGAGTCGTCTCTACCGTCTCGTCGCGCACGAGGAGCGGCCGTTCATGCCGAAGGACGAAGACCGGCTGCCCGCAGCGGCGATCGCCGCGCTCCGACGCTGGATCGAACAGGGCGCCAGCGAAGACGAGGCGGGCGCGCGCGCCTTCTTGGCCGCCAAGGCCAAGACCGCGGCAACCGCGACGAGCGCCTCGGACGCCCGCGACGCGGGACCTGCACCGTGGCCGCAGGGATGGCCTACGGTCGAGCTCCGTACGTTCGAGCACCCCGGGGTCATCAAGAGCCTGGCCCGCAGCCCACGCGCCGGCTTGCTGGCACTGCCAGGACACGGGCAGGTGGTCCTGCTCGACACCGAGCTGGCGCCGGTCGGTGTGCTGGCCAGCGAGCTCGACCAGGTGGAGCTGGTGGGATTCAGCCCCGACGGCGCGACGCTGTTCGCGGCAGGTGGCGAGCGCGGCAAGCGGGGTCAGATCGAGATCTTCGACCTGCGCAGCGGCCAGTGCCTCGGGCGCGTCGGCAAGGAGCGCGACACTCCACTGGCCGCCGCGGTGTCGTCGGCACGCGACCTCGTGGCGTTGGCCGGAAGCGGCAAGTACGCACGCGCGCACGGGATCGACGGCACGCTGTCGTTCGCCGCCAAGCACGACGACTTCGTGTTGTCGCTGGCGGTGTCCAGCGACGGCAAGCTGCTGGCGGCCGCCGATCGCAGCGGTGTGATTCGGGTGTACACGACCCGCGGTGGACGCTTGGAGCAGACGCTCACGGGCCATGCCGGCGCGGTGAACGCGGTGGCCTTCCTCACCGACACGCGCATCGCCAGCGCCGGCGCGGACGGCACGGTGCGCCTGTGGGACGCCGCCGCAGGTCGCGAACTGTGGCGGCAGAACGCACACGCCGGCGAGGCGCTGGCGGTGGCCACCGGACCCGACGCGCGCATCGCCAGCGCGGGCAGCGATGGCCGCGTGCGCGTGTTCGCCGCCAACGGCAAGCCCCTGGCGCAGTCCCCGCCCGTCGGCGAGTGGTTGTACGCGGTGGCGTTCGGAACGACCGGAGACACCGTCTTGGCCGGCGACTGGCGCGGGCGTCTGCACCGCTACGACCTGAAGGCCAAGCGGATCGCGTCCACCGTGCCGCTCGGTCCAGCCCAGTAGCTCGCCGCGCGGTGCACGCCGCGGGACGGACCGCGCCAGACCCGTGAAAGCCGCCCCGGCACCGCGCTACGCTTCGCCCATGCCGCGCATCGCCCGATCCGTGAGCTGGCTGGTCGGTCGCACTCCGCTCGTCGAGCTGACCAGGCTCTGCCCCGCCGGGGCGCGCCTCGCCGGCAAACTGGAGTTTCGCAATCCGACGGGAAGCAACAAGGACCGCGCGGTACTGGAGATGATCCGGCACCGCGAGCGCACCGGCGCGCTACGAGAGGGCGGGACCATCGTCGAGGCGAGCGCCGGCGACATGGGGATCGCGCTCGCCATGATCGCCAACGATCTCGGCTACCGTCTGGTTCTCGTCATGCCCGAGGACCGCGCCGATGCACGTAGCAGGCTGCTACGCGCGCTCGGCGCCGAGGTGGTCTTCACCGACCGCGACAAGGGCATGGCCGGGGCCATGGCCGAGGCCGAGCGCCTGGCCAAGACCCGCTCCGGAGCCGTGGTGTTGCAGCCGTTCTCGAACCGCGCCAACGCCAAGGCGCACGAGCAGACGGCACGCGAGATCTGGGAGGACACCGACGGGCGCGTGGCTGCCGTGGTGTGTCCGGTGGGGACAGGGGGCACGGCAGCGGGATGTGCCTCCTTCTTTCGCGAACTCGGAACCGGCGTGTCGGTGGTCGGCGTGGAACCCGAAGCGAGTCCTGTGCTGAGCGGGGGTCGCCCCGGTCGCCACGACGTTCCGGGTCTGGGCGCAGGCTTCGTGCCCGAAATCCTCGCGCCGAGCGACCTCGCGGAAGTGATGACGGTCGCCGATGCAGTGGCCTGGGACATGGTGCGCACCCTGGCCCGGCGCGAGGCGATCCTGGGCGGCCCGGCATCGGGCGCAGTGGTCGCCGCGGCCTGTCGCCTGTGTGCGCGACCGGCGTGGCGCGATCGCTTGGTCGTGGCGATCCTCCCCGACCACGGCGAGCGCTACGAGGACCACCACGCCTTCGCGACGCCGGGAGCAGAATCGTGACCCGCGCCGCCCCCAAGGACTCGGCTCAGCTCGAGCGCCGCGTCCGCGAACTGGCACAGCGGGCGAGCGACCTGCGCGCCGAGATCGGACGCGTGATCCTCGGTCAGGACCGCCTGGTCGAGGACCTGCTGATCGCGGTACTGGCGGGCGGGCACGTGCTGCTCGAGGGCCTGCCCGGACTCGGCAAGACCAAGCTGGTCAAGACCCTGGCGTCGACCCTCGGGCTCGACTTCGCGCGCGTGCAGTTCACACCCGACCTGATGCCCGCCGATGTCACCGGGACACGCATCGTCGAGGATCACGGCGGCCGCCTGAGCTTCCGCTTCGAGCGAGGCCCCTTGTTCGCCAACCTGGTGCTTGCCGACGAGATCAACCGCGCGACGCCGAAGACCCAGTCCGCGCTGCTCGAAGCCATGCAGGAGGGGCAGGTCACCGTGAGCGGCGAGACCCACCCTCTGCCGCAGCCGTTCGTGGTCGTGGCAACCCAGAACCCGATCGAACTGGAGGGCACGTTCCCGCTGCCCGAGGCCCAGCTCGACCGTTTCCTCTTCAAGCTCGAGGTGGGAAGCCCGGACGTCGACGCCTTGGTCCGGATCCTCGACTCCACGACAGGGTCCGCCGGCGGAACTCCACGGGCGGTTCTCCAGGGCGAGGACGTGTGTGAGCTGCAGGGCTTGGCCCGCGATGTCCTCTGCGACGCGAGCTTCCTGCGCACCGTCGCGATCTTGCTGCGCTCGAGCGATCCGACGGCCCCCGACGCCAGCGAACAGACGCGCCGGTTGGTGCGCTACGGCGCGAGCCCACGCGGCGGGCAGGCGATCGTGCTCGCGGCCAAGGTGGCGGCGCTGCTCGAAGCTCGTCCCCACGTGAGCCGCGCCGACATCGAGCGATCCGTGCTGCCGGCGCTTCGCCACCGCATCGTGCTCACGTTCGAGGCCGAAGCCGACGGTGTCACCGTCGCGAGTCTGGTGCGGACCTGGCTGGCCGAAGCCTGGCGCAAGACGAGTTGAACAGTCCGGCCGCCCACGTCGGCGGCGATCGAGCCGCGCGGCGCCGGAGGCGGCAAAGCTGCGTGACCGTCGGGTCGTCGCGGAGCACGTGGGCAAAAAAACGTGCCCGTCGGAGGAAAGATCGCGAGGGTCGTTCGTCTACATGCCTGCATGGGACGAGCGGTCCCGACCCCCGGTTCTTGCAGGGAGAACCGGGTTCGTTTGATGAGAGGGCAGGTCGGGACAACTCTTCGACGCGGCCGGGTGGTCGAAAGACCTCCCGGCCGCACTTTTTGACGAGAACGCCCGCTCGGTCGCGGGTCGCTCGGTCGCGGATCACGGGCGGCGAGGGTTATCGTTCGGACTCCCGCGATGACCACCGACGATCACGAGTTCGCCAAGGCTGCCGACCAGGTCATGCAGGCACTGTTCACCAAGCTGTCCGAACTCGATCCGGACGACGTCGACAGCGACCTGGCCATGGGTGTCCTCAGCATGCAGTTCGCCGACGGCAGGCGATTCATCCTCAACCGGCAGAGCGCTGCGCACCAGGTCTGGCTGGCGCACGGCGTCAACGCCTACCACTTCGCGCTCGATCGCGAGAAGGGCAAGTGGCTCGACACCAAGGGGCGAGGAGAGCTGACCGAGATCCTCAGCCGCGCGATCAGCGACAAGCTGGGACGCCCCGTCGAGTTGTAGTCGGTCTCGCGGCCGAGCCGGCCAGCGTCAGCCGACGCGCGCCCGCGCGCCCTGAGGGACCACGACCTTGGGGAACAGGAGCTGGAAGCGGGTACCGCGGCCTGGTTCGGTCTCGACGTCGATGCGGCCGCCGACGGTCCGCACGAATCGGTCGACGGCAACGAGGCCGAGACCGGTGCCGTGCCCGCGCGGCTTGGTGGTCACGAACGGCGTGAACAGGCGCGCCCGCACGCGGTCGTCGATGCCGGGACCGTCGTCGGCGACGGCCACATAGGCCGCCCGCTCGTCGTGCGCCCCCACCTCGATGCTGATGGTGCCCTGACGCATCGCTTGCTTGGCGTTGATGACCAGATTGAGCAGAGCGTCGCCGAGCTCCTCGGGGGCCAGATTGACCAGGTGCGCTCCGGTCGGGAAGTGCGTCTCCAACCGGATCGTGGGCGGCAGGAGGGGTCGCACCCGGTCGGCGAAGGCGCGGCACTCCGAAGTCAGGTCGACGAGGTGGTGCACGGCTTCGGAGGGGTGCGCCAAGGTCAGCAGCTGCTCGACCGCCCCGCCGGCCGCCTGAACCGAAGACTGGATCTCCCGCAAGCGGCGGTCTTTCTCGGCGGAGTCGGCGATGAGCCCGAGCGCCACGTGACCGTGGATCAGCTGGAACTTGTTGCGCAGCTGGTGCACGACCATGCCCGCCATCTCGCCGATGGTGGCCACGCGCATGGCGTGACGCAGCAGGCGCTCGCGCCGCCTCAGGGCGCGCAGGGTCTGTTCGATGCGCTCGCGTTGCTCGGTCTCGACGGCGAACAGCCCCTGCATGACCCGGTGCATGAGCGAACCGATCAGGCCCCCACATCCCAGAATGCCGATCACCGGCGCCGCGAACGCGATTGCGTCGACCTGGCCGACCTGCGTGCTCTGGTACCAGGCGCAGGCACCGAGGCCGAGCGAGGCCAGCGCCGCCATGGCCAGGCCGTGCATGGCGCCGTATGCGACGGCAACCAGGACCACGAGAAGCGGTTGCAGGAACCAGCCCGGGGAATACACACCGTTCGGCAAGACCTTGAGCAGGGTGAACACACCCAAGCTCCACAGGAACCACCGACCCGAGCGCATGGTGCGCCCGCGGCGCGCGTGGGCGTGCGCCACGAGAAGGAGCGGCAACGCGCCCAGGCTGGGGACGACGAGGATCGCTGCATCGCGCGGGAACGGCGCGTTCGCCCACGGCAGGTAAGGCCTGGCGTCGAACGCGGCCACTCCCACGCTCGCACTCGCGATCAGCACCCACGCGATGGCACCGTAGAGCGCCGCTCCGGTGATCCAGGCGAGACATCGGCGGATGCTCTCGACGACCGGGATGGGCTTGGAGTCCTGCAACGACGCCATGGGAGCGGAGACAGCGAGGTCTTGGCGGCGCGCAGACTGTAGCAGGCGCGCCCGGGCCCCAGATCGCGATTCTCTCCGGCGAAGTGGCGTGCTCCGCCAACGGTGTCGAGGATCGCGACAGAGGCTGTCGGAAGTCAGGCGCCCATCACGCTGTAACCGGCGTCGACGTAGAGCACTTGGCCGGTGATGCCGCTGGCCATGTCCGAGAGCAAGAAGCACGCGGCGTTGCCGACCTCGGTCTGCGAGATCGTGCGCCGCAACGGCGCCTTGTCGGCCATCGAGTCGAGCAGGCTCGAGAAGTTCGACACGCCCATCGCCGACACGGTCTTGATCGGTCCAGCCGAGATGCAGTTCACCCGCACGTTCTTCGGCCCCAAATCGTGCGCGAGATAGCGCGTCGACGACTCCAACGCGGCTTTGGCGACCCCCATGACGTTGTAGCCTGGCACGACCTTCTCGCTGCCGTAGTAGCTGAGGCTGACGATGGCGCCGGGCCGCCCTTCCATGAGGGGCACCGCCGCTCGAGCCGTGGCCACCAGCGAGTAGGCGGAAACGTGCTGGGCAAGGGAGTAGCCGTCCCAGGAAGTCTCGGAGAACGAACCTCCGAGTTCCTCCCGCTTGGCAAAGGCGACGCAGTGCACGAGACCATCGATGGCGCCGCACTCGCGCTTGAGGGCAGCGAAGAACGTGTCGATCTGTGCCTGGTCGGTGACGTCGCACGGGGCCATGAACGGTGCCTGCGGCAGCTCTTCGGCCAGCTTGCGCACGCTCTCCTCCATGCGCTCGTTCTGGTAGTTGAGAGCCAGCTTGGCGCCGTGCTCGGACAGGACTTGCGCGATGCCCCAGGCGATCGAACGCTTGTTGGCGACGCCGAAGATGACGATGGTCTTGCCGTTCATCAGGCCCATGGCTTGTTCCTTACGGGATGGGGCGTTGTGGGGTGGAGCGCGAAATCGACTTCGCCGCGCGCAGAGATGCTAGCCCGACGGCCTGCCCGGGCCGCGCCGCGTCGGGTCAACGGCTGCCGGTGGGGTCAGGCGGCACGCGCGCCTGGACGACCTCGACCACCTGCGCGACTTCCGCCGGCGCGCCGAGATCCCGGATGTGCTGCACCAGCTCCCGCAGGCTTGCCTGGTCACCGTCGGCGGCGGCGCGCCCGATGAGATAGAGCGTCTGCCGCCACGGCTCCGGGTGCGGTCGGCTCAGCGCCAGCGACAGCCAGGGTAGGGCGGCGGACGCGTCGCCGTCGCGCAGGACCTGCAAGCCGCGCTCCAGGCCGCCCACGGCCAGACGATCTCGCACCTCCTCCCAGGTGCCACCCTCGGGAGCCAGGGTCACCGCCGCCTCGACCTCGCGCTGCAGGTCCGCGACCATCCCGTCGAGCGGTCCGTTGGCACGATGGCGCAGGGTCGCGAGGCGCTCCCGCGCCTGAGCGAAGTCGCCCGTGTAGAAGGCGAGCTGCGCGCGGTCGATGGGCCACATCCACGCTTGTGCCCACACGCACGCCACTGCGGCGGCGAGGACCGTGGCACCGATCACCCGGCGCAGCCGTCGGCCGGCCCGCGCGAAGCGCCGACGCTCGTCGGCATCGGCCTGCCAGCGCAGCATCTGCGCGATGCGCATACGGTCGGATGGGTGGCGCAGGGTGGAACGCTCGCTGCCGCGCACCCAAAGGTCGCCCACCCGACGCAGAGCCTCGATGCAGGGCCCGGCGCCGCCGAGCGCCTGCGCCGACAGCTGGTCGGCCTCGTACTCGAAGCGGTGGGCCACGAGGCGCAGCAACAGCAGGGCCGCCACAGCCACCGCTGCCATTGCGCCCAGCGTGGCCACCTCGCTCGCGTCGAAGAGCCACAGCCACACGGCGTGGAAGGCCAAGACGGGCACCACCACGAACAGCAGGAGGAGCAAGCCTGGGTGGCCGGCACGCGCGTGCCCGACCTCGTGGGCGACGACGCCGCGCAGCGCGATCGGATCGAGCAGCGCCATCAGCGCGTCGGTGAGCACCAGATAGCGCGGCCAGGGCAGGGGCCCGACCATGGCGGCGTTGGCCATCCGCATGTCGGTGCGCAGCGACAGCAGCGCGCGCGGAGGAAAGCCGAGCGCGTGCGCCGTGGCCCGGAGGTCCTCGGCCAGGGCCGGCGGCAGCCGGCGCGACGTCGGCAGCAGGAAGCGGAACAGGAGCGGCAGCAAGATGCTCATCGCCACGACGGTGACGGCGAAGCCGCACAAGTGCCCGAGGGCCGTCGTCGTGGCGAACACGTGCAGTCCCCGGTCGAACTGGATGAGGTCGGCGCAGGCCGCCATCACGAGGATCGGTACCACCACCAGCCAGAGGAGCGCCAACTGGACGGGAGCGAGCAGGGCCAGCCCTCGACGCGCCGCCTGCACCGCCACGCGACGCTCGGCGAGGCGGTAGCTGACCTCCATCACCAGCAACGGCAGCAGGGCGACGCCGAGGAAGACGAGCGTGGAGTCGCCCGCCCACGCCGAGGCCACGGTCACCAGGTCGCCGCCCAACACGATGCCGGCGTAGGCGAGGGGCACGGACAGGGGCAGGAGCCCGGCCAGCAATCGCAGGCGCCGTGGAGCGGGGCTGCCGGCTGCGCGCCCCAGCGTCCTGGCCGCAAACCAGCGCAGCAGGATCCACGGCAGAGGCACGAGCAACAGGAACGGCAGCAGGCGAGCGAGGTGCGGCGGCCGCGGCAGCCCGTCCCCGAGGAAGTCGTGGAGCAGGAGGACCGCGGCGCCGAAGAGGAACGTGACGGGCAGCCCCACGCGGTGTCAGCCGTCCTTGCGCACCGCGCCGGCAGCGTGACCCGGCTGCTTCGCGAAGGCCTCGGCCACGATCTTGGCGAAGCGCTCCGAGCCACGCACGCTGGCGAGATCCGGATCGCCTTCGAACAGCTTCTTCTCCAGCATCTGCGATGGATCGACGTTGCCGTCGCGCATGAGTCTGGCCGCGCGCTGCAACTCGTCGAGGGCGGCCTCGCCCTGACCTGCTCGGGCCAAGCAGCACGCCGCGTTGTAGTAGTTCACCGGCACCAGCGGCGTGTCCGTTGCCTCGGCGCGCCGCAGCAGATCGACGTGGATGCCGGCGGCGCGCGCGTAGTCGCGCAGGGTGTAGTGGATGTCGGCGAGTTCGTAGCGCAGAGCCGCGCGCCGGTCGGCGCCGAGACCCTCCTGGCTCGCCTCCTTCTCGACCCGGGCGATACGCGCATCGATGAAGCTGCGGTCACCCCACTGAGCCAGCGCGAACGCCAGATTCTGACGCACGGGCTCCGGCTCGTAGTCTTCGTCGGCGGCGATCTCGTGGAGCTGCTTGCAGACGTCCGCGCCAGGTGACTGCGGGTACACGTCGCGCAGCGGGAACACCAACAGGTGGCGTTCTTGCTGGCTGAACCAGTCCGGCGTGTCCACCAAGAGCCGCAAGAGCAACTTGCCGACGAACGGCTGCAGGCCGCGGAGGGGCTCGTATTGCCCGGCGAACGTGATCCCGCTCTCGGTTTCGCGCTTGAGGAAGGCCACGGTCATGTGCGTGATCACCGCGTCCAGCCCGCGCCCCAGGCGGGGGTCGTCGGCCTTCCGCGCGGCACGAGCGCGCTCGCCGATGTGATCGATCGCCTCGGTGCCGGCCGCGAGCGCTGCCGACACCACCTGGTCGAGCTGGCCACGATCGGTCTGATCGGAGGCCAACCAGGCGTCCAGCGCCCGGCGAGCCGCGACGAGTCCGGCGTCGTCCGGTTGTTGTGCCGGGATCGTGCCCAGCAGGAGCAAGGTCAGCGTGCCAGTCAGGCGCGCGGGATTCGGCGTGCGACACGCGAAGTCGCGGCTCGTGCGGCACATGGCGCCTTTGTAGCTCATCGGGCTCGGCGCACCAGCCATCCGCCAGCGCCGACCGGCGCGCCGCGAATCACGGTTGGCCCCGGATCGGCCCGCGCGCGGGAGCCACGACGATGGGCGACTCCGGAGGCTCGTTCGCGAGACGCAAGAGTTCGTCGACGACCGCTTCCAGAGGCGCCCAATTGCTCCTGTCCGCATCTGGCATCGCTCGGCGGTTCGCCGACGTGTCGATCGTGCCTGGAGCCAACAGAGCCACCCGCACCCCCTGCGAGAGCAGGTCTGCGGCGACGCTCGTCACCAAGGCGTGCAGCGCCGCCTTGCTCGCCACGTAGAGGGCCAGAGAAGACGGTGGCGCGGGTTCCATCACGAGGCGCGCTCCGGTGAACACCAAAGTGCCGGAACGCCGACGGCACATCGGCGAGGCGACGGCGCGCGCCATGCAAACCGGCGCCGCGAAGTTGGCCTGCCAGAGCCGCTCGGCGACGTCGGTTCGCTCTTCGCCGAATGGCGCCGACGCGAAGGCGCCCACCACCGAGATCATGGCGGCCAGCGGTCCGAGCGAGTCCTCGACCCCCTTCACGAAGCCCGATGCCGCCTCGCTGTCGGCACCGTCGACGACTCCCACCAAGTGCCTGGCGCGTGGAACGCCCGCATCCTCCAGAGCTTGCTCGACATGGGCGACCTGCCACGATCGGCGAACGACGACTCCGACTCGTGCCCCCATCGCGCCCAACCGCCGCACCAGCTCACTCCCGACCGCGCCACTGCCTCCGTGCACGAGCACAGTCCGGTCGCGAAGAGATGCGTCCACGGCGGCGTCAGGGTTGTCGCGTCAGTGGGAGGAGGAACGAACGCCGCCGTGGACGCGCTTCGAGTAGCAACGTCCGTGCCACCGGCGGCGCAGGTGCGTCGTCAGAACTGAACCTTCACGGCCTTGCGCTCTTCGGCCGACTCGACCTCGAAGAACTCGGCCTTCTGGAAGCCACCGGCGAGGAGGCTGTTCGGGAACACCTCGAGCGAGTTGTTGTAGCGCATGACCGAGTCGTTGTAGGCCTGCCGCGCGAATCCGATCTTGTTCTCGGTCGACGACAGCTCCTCCTGCAAGCGCAGCATGTTCTCGTTGGCCTTCAGGTCGGGGTAGGCCTCGGTCACCGCGAACAGCGACTTCAAGGCTCCGGTGAGCTGGCCCTCGGCCTGGGCCTGCGCCGCCGCGCCCTGTCCCGACGCTCCCATCGCCACTTGCCGGGCACGGACCACCGCTTCGAGGGTGTCGCGCTCGTGCTTGAGGTAGCCCTTGACCGTCTCGACCAGGTTGGGGATCAAGTCGTAGCGGCGCTTGAGCTGGACGTCGATCTGGCTCCAGGCGTTCTTGGTCTCGTTGCGCCCCCGCACCATGCCGTTGTAGATGCCGACCGCCCAGAGGACGAGGACCGCGATGACCGCGAGGACGATGAGAACGATGGCCCAAGGAGGCATGGCTGGGAACCTTGTAGAAGAAGGACGGAAGAGCCCGGAGAGATCCACACGGTACGGCCAGCCGAGCCCGGCTCAAGCCTGACCTACCGGGCAGCCCGAGGAGAGGTCCTATGGCACTCCGGCAGCAAAATTCGGCGATGGCCGGACGACGGAGGTCGCCGGCCATCGCGCCAGCGTTGCAGCGGATGGAGCCAGGCTCCACCGCTGAACGCTGGTGCCGGCGCTTCTTCGACGTCGGAAACTTCTACCGGCGTTGCCTCGGCGCGTGCGAGGCCGCGTCCCAGAGCCTGGCGCGAACTCAGAGCCCCTGAAGAAATCGAGCGTACGGGCTCTGAGCGTGTTGTTGGCGATCGCCTTCGCGATCGCGAGCCTTCGGCTCATAGCCCGTGAAGGAATCGAGCGTACGGGCTCTGAGCGTGTTGTTGGCGATCGCCGTCGCGATCGCGAGCCTTCGGCTCAGGCCAGAACGATCTCGCCACGGAACACCTCCCGCGCTGGCCCTTGCAGGACGATGCGCGTCGACTCGATCTCGACCGTGAGATCGCCGCCGCGCAGGTGGACGACCACCGATGGGCCCTGCACACGTCCACTCCGCACCGCCGCGACGACTGCGACCGTGGCCCCGCTGCCGCAGGCCAGGGTCTCTCCCGATCCACGCTCGAAGGTGCGCTGGTGCAGGCTGCCGTCGACGTCGACACGCACGAACTCCACGTTCACTCCGGTCGCGAATGGCGGCGAGGTCTGCAGAGCAGTACCGACCCGAGCCACGGGCACATGGTCCAGTTCGTCGTCGACGAAGACCACGGCGTGAGGGTTGCCGGCATCGCCCACCAGGTACTCGTAGGTTCGGCCGTCGACCGACAGATGACGCGGCGTGGCCTCGAGGGTCACCTCGCCCATGGCGACGCGGGCCCCGACGACGCGGCCGCCCTCGGACACCAGGGTGACCCGGCGGACTCCGGCGTCGGTCTCGACCACCACGTCGGGTCCCGTCACCAAGCCCTCGTCGTGGGCCAGCTTGGCCACGCAGCGGATGCCGTTGCCACACATCGCGCCGCGCGAGCCGTCCGCGTTCCACATCACCATGCGCACGTCGGCGACGCGGCTGGGCGCCATGAGGATGACCCCGTCGCCGCCGACCCCGTAGTGACGATCGGCGATGCGCGCCGCGAAAGCGGCAACACGCTCGAGTGCAAGCGCTTGGTGTACGCCGTCGACGTACACGTAGTCGTTGCCGGCGCCCTCCATCTTGACGAAACGCAGGCGCAGCTCGTCGGGGGGTCCATCGTGTGTCATGGATCGGATCGGCGCGGCGCCGCGCGCTCGGTGTTCTTGAAGTGCAGCTTCGCAACCTTGCCGAGCAGCGCGTGCCCGCCGATCGCCACGACCCTGCGCGCCGCGGCGTCGACCGGTGAGCCCGCCCCCTTGTGCAGGTCGGTTCCGCTCATCTCGTCGCACTGACGCAGGCCGTCGAGGAAGCGGGCGCGTGCCAGGATGGACGCCGCAGCCACCGCGACATGGCGCTCGCCTTGCGTGATCTGCTGCAGCGGTGGATGGTCGGGGAGTTCGCGGGCGAGCGCGCGCGCCAGCACCGGACCGGCCGCGAACTGATCGACGAGAACCAACTCGGCCTCCGGGCACTTGGCGTGCAGTCGCGCCAGGGCACGCGCATGCATGTCGGCGAGCAGCACGTTGACGTTCCGCGCCAAGGCGTAGGCCTGGTTGTACTGCTCGGGCATCAGCTGCGACACTTCGAAGGGCACCTCGCGTTCGAGCAGCCCGGCGATCAGGTGGGCGCGCTCGTCGCTCAAGCGCTTCGAGTCGGTCACGCCCGCGGCGCGCAAGCGCTCTTCTTGCTCCGGCCGCACGCAGGCCGCCACCACCACGAGTGGACCGAAGTAGTCGCCCTTGCCGGCCTCGTCCGAGCCGAGCGTGACTCCGGTCATGGCCAGGACACCGGCGCCGGGTGACTGAGCCGACGTGGCCAGGCTCGGCAGATGCCGGCCCAGGAACGAGTCCAACGCGTCCCCTTGCACGACGACCTTGCCGCTCTCGTAGCAGGTGACGACCACGTCCTCGGCGCGCACCGAGAAGCGCGCGTGCGGTACCGTTCGCCAATCGGCGGTGGCCGGCAGCGATCGTCGCAGGGCGGCACGCAAGGTCTCGCCGGCGGCGCCGCCGAAGCCGGCGAAGACCCGCGTCTCGTGGCTCACCACTCGACCGTGACGGTACGCGAAGTCATCGTCAGCGGCGCCAACAAGGGCGCGAGGACGACGTCCCAGAAACTCATGCGGGAACGGATGAGGAAGCTCGTCTTGCCCAGCGCCAGTCGCTGGGCATCGACGTCGTTGATGCGCTGGAGACCGAACAAGAAGTAGTACTGCCGCGCCGTGGCCGCTCCGACCCCCACCGGCCCGAGTCCGACGCGGTGCTCGTGCACGAGGCACGCCGAGGGAGCCACGAGCAACACCAGCGCCAGCAGGCGCCCCCGGACACGGCCGCGCGGAGAGGATCGCTGCACGCTGCCTCTTTTATCAAGGTGCCGGCGCTCCGTTCCACTGCCATCGCCGAGCCGGCGGCCCAGCGACATGGTCTTCGGCGCTCGTTCGCGACGGCACGAGGGGTCGCAGCCATTCCACCGCGCGTGCGACGACGCTCCGGAGCGCAGGCGCTTCCCCCGCGAGAAGGCGACGCCTAACATGCCCGCCTCGTACTCCCCGCCGTCTCCCCTGATGGACCAAGGCGACGAATCGTTCGAACGCCTGCGCGCATCCCTGTCCACCGCCTACGGGTTGCCGGACAAGCCCATCCCGTCGAGCATCCATCCCGTCGACGAGATGTTCCGTGACGCGCTGCGTCGCCGTGAGGATCGCGCGGCGGCCCTGATCGAATACATGCTGATCGGCAACCAGTCGGCAGCGACGATCCGGCAGGTTGCCCGTTGGTGCGGGTTTCGTTGGGAAGAGCTGGATGCCGTGCTGGACTTCGCCGCCGGCTATGGCCGCGTGTCGCGTTTCCTGCTGCGCTCCCTGCCGCCAGGTCGCCTGTGGATCGCGGAGGTCCTCGAAGCGGCAGTCCCGTTCCAGGAAGAGAGCTTCGGCGTGCACGGGATCCGCTCGGTGACCGACCCGCAGGCAGTGCGGTTCCCGCGGCGCTTCCGGTTCATCTCCGCGCTGTCGCTCTTCACGCACCTCCCGCGGGAGACCTTCACCCTCTGGCTGCGACGACTCTGCGACGCAGTCGACGACGGCGGCGTCCTTCTCTTCACCACGCACGGACCGGAGGCGTACGAGAAGGAACACGGCCGGCCGTTGCGCGAGGACTTCGATTTTCGAGCATGGAGCGAGAACGACGAACTCGACAAGAACGTGTACGGACTCACCTTCACCAAGACCGAGTTCGTGCTCGCTCAGATCGCGAAGATGCCCGGCATCGACCTGCTCGGCCACCTTCCGCGCGGCCTCGGCAACCATCAGGACATCTTCGTCGTCGGGCGCGGGCGCACGAAGCCGGACGCTCCGCTCACAGTCCAACCGATGCCGCAGGGCTGGGTCGAAGTCGTGCACGGCCCCAAGCGGGACGGCTCCATCCACTTCGTCGGCTGGGGGCTCGACGGCACCCACCGCGAGCCCCTGGCGCGCGTGACGGTGCTGGCCGACGACGTGGTGCTCGGCGACGCGGAACTCGGGCGGGAACGAGACCTGAGCACGGCCTACGGCCCGCAGGCCGCCCGCAACGGCGGTTGGATCCTGTCCATCCCCTACGGCGGCTGGCAGCCCGACTGGCTGACCATCGCCATGGACGACGCCGCGGGCACGCGGGCGGTATTCACGTGCCCCACCCGTGACGTCGTCACGGTCGGAAGGGAGTGATCGAACCACACCTGGCGGCGGGCCGGCGGTACGGCGACATCGCCGTCACGGGGTGTGAACTCGGCCGCCGCCAGCAGGATCGGTTCGGCCCCAGCGAGCGGCTGCCGGCCTTCGGTTCCTCAGCCGTCGCCAAGGGCGGAAGCAACGGCGTCTCCAACGCTCGCTCACGAGGACGCGAGGGGTCGCGGCCACTCCACCGCCGGCGCACGCGCATTCAGCCCGTCTTCTGCCGCGGCATTCGCCGCCTGCAGGCGCCGGGCCAGCTCCTGTGCCAGCGAGGCGCGTGCCTCCGGTTCGACGCGCTCGGGCACAGTCAGCGGCTCACCCAGATGGACGACGACTCGGGCGAACGGCGCCGGGATCGCAAAGCGGTCCCAGGAGCGCAGGCGCTTGCCGCGCGAGAAGGCGAAGCCGAACGGGTAGATCGGGCGCCGGCTCGTCGCCGCCAGCAAGATCACCCCTTCCTGCACGCTGCCGCGCGGACCCTTGGGCCCGTCGGGGGTGATCCCCCAGGGGTGCGCAGACCACGTGCGGACCATCTCCCGCAGCGCCCGCACCCCACCGCGCGTGGTCGAACCGCGCACGGCGTGGTTGCCCATGCGCTCCATGATCCGCGCGATCAGCTCGCCGTCGCCGTGCTGGCTGATGATCACCGCCGCGCCGAAGCGGCGGAAGACGTGTGCCATCATCAGGATGTCGCCGTGCAAGAACGCGCCCACGGCGTTCCAATCGCCGGGAACGACGCCCTGTCGACGCACCCGCCAAGTGCTGCCCAGGCAACGCAGGAGGCCGACGCCGAGCAGGCTCAAGTAGCGCGCGCGGAACGGCGTGATCTTCACGCCTGGTCCTCGACCTCGATGGGCTCCGGCGCGTTCGCCGCGTCGTCACGCAGCTGGTCTTCGATCGCCAGCTGCGCCTTGCGCCACCGGTTGCGACGCACCCGCTTGAGCACCGCGATGGTCAGCAAGGGCACGGCGAGAATGATGACGAAGGAGAAGCAGTTTCGCAGCAAGAAGCGCGGCAGCGCACCGGAGCCGTAGAAGAGGTAGTCCTCCCACTCCTCCTGGAAGCGCGCCTGAGTCGTCTGCGTGACCTCGTACAGACCGACGTGGAACTCCCTTTCGGCGCTGCAGCGGCGGGCCGCTTCGACCACGTCCGCGGCCCCCACCCGGTCGACGAGATAGGCGACGAAGGAGTAGCTCTGTGCGTAGGCGAGGCGCAGCAGGTCGTCGCGCCGCGGGAAGCCGCGCTCGAGCTCGGAGAACCGGAACGCCGTGCGGGTACCCACCGCGAACAAGAGGTTCTCGTCCTGGACTCCCAAGTACGGTCCCCCCGACAGAGCCTGCGCCAACCCTTCGTGCACCCAACGGGGCACGTACGGGCCCGCCGCGCCGACGTGCTGGTCGAGCAGGGTGTGCACGAGTTCGTGCACGACGACGGTGCCGAGGTCGTTGGGCGGCTCGCGCACTGCCTCGTCCAGCAGGACGTGGATCTCGTCGGCACCCAAGAGCGCCAGTCCGGCCGTGCCGGCGTGCAGATCCTGGCGCAGCGCCGGCGGCAGCGACGTTGCGTCGGCGTGCACCACGATGTGGATCGGCCGCTCGGCACCGCCGCCGAACACCGAGGCGAGGCGCGCGATCCCACGCTGGGCCATGTCACGGACGTGGGTCACGGCAACCGGCGAAACGCCGCTGTCACCGGCAACGACACTGAGCAGGCCATCTGCTGGCGGCGGGTCCTGAGCGAGCACGCCCAACGTCAGGAAGATGGCGAGCACGCCGCGCACAGGAGGCACGATAGGTCGATGCCGCCAACGGCCCAAGCGCACCCTCGCAGCCGGTGGCCTCGGACCCGCGGACGATGTCGCAGAGGGGGACGAGCCTCCTGGCCCGGTTCAAGGCAACCGGTGCCGTCGCCGAAGGACCAGAGCGGTCAAGATGAGCACATCCACGGGGGAAGGGAGCGCGGCCGCGCGCGGTTCCAGAGACGCAGACGTCGTCTCTCTCACGGCACTGACGTCCCCGCGGCGCGGCGCCCGGCGCGCATTGAGCCGCCGCGAAATCGATCTCTTGGGACGAGGGCTGCGCCACCGAGCCGAGGGCGGGCCGCCCAATCCGACCCGTTCCGCCGACGGGGGCTATTCGGCCGAACCGCTCGGTCGCTACGGAACTTCGGGGCCGGCCCGCACGGGTGGTGAGCCCGTGCCTGGGATCGAGAGCGTGGAGCCGCCTCACGTCGCCTCCGAGACGAGCAACCATCTGTCGTCGCTGATGGCGGACCCCGCGCAGGCGCTGGCAGGGGACCTGCCGCACACGAGCGCCCCGACGGTCACCGACGACGCGGGCGCCGACGACTCGATGTCCGCGCGCATCGACGACGCGGAGGCCGCCGGTGCGAGTGCCGAGCTGCCCGACCTTGACTCCACCCCAGCAGTGACCGTCGAAGCCGAGGAAACGGAGGCCGTCGAGGCCGTACACCTCACCGACGCCGCCTCCGAACACGGCGCGGCCTCGGCAGACGTGGTCGCAGCGGACGTGCCCGTGGCGGACGTGCCCGTGGCGGACGTGCCCGCGGCGGACGTGCCCGCGGCAGACGGGGCCGCGGCAGACGGGGCCGCGGCGGAGGTTCAGCCCCCCAACGCCCCCGAGCCGACGGTCGATCCGTCAGAGGTCGATCTGCCGGAGAGCGATCAGCCAGAGGGTGTCGCAACAGCGCTCGAGGCGGATCCATTCGCCGACATCGAGGGCGGGGCACGGGTCGACGAGCCAGCCGCCGTGGGAGCCGACGAGTTGGACGCGCTGACCGGGACCGTGGAGCCCGAGCCCCTGGCGGCGGGCCAACCCGACGATCCCCTCGATCTCGACGCAGCGCCCACTGCGGTCTCCACCGAGTCGAGTGACGAAGCGTCTCTCGAGACGGAATCCAGCGCCGTCTCGACCGAGCCCGTCGGCGAGCAGATTGCGGCCGTGGCAGCCTCGGCCGAGCCCACGCCCGACGACGAGGTGCACACCGATGCCGCAACGCCGGAGTCGGTGCCCGCGCACGAACCGGTCGCTTGGACGTCCCCGGCGATCCTCGACACCCTGGTGCACGAGCCGGCCGCGGTGTCCAGCTCGATGACGCAACGCGACGGCGCCGTCACGTTCGACACCGTCGTACTCGCCGTCGCGGGAGCGACGCTGCTGCTCTGGTCGATCGGCAACCTCATCGCCGGCTCCCCCTTGCGCATGACGGTGCTGGGCTTCGTCGCCGCCAACCTGGCCTTCGCCGGTGCGCTCCTGCGCCGGTCAGCGTCCTACTGACGCTGGCGACGGGGCGATCAAGTTGGCGAACAGGCGGCACGCACCGGGATGCAGCGCCTTCAACTGGCGGAACAGCGACAGCGCGCAATACACGTAGTCGCCCTTGCCGTACGTCGCGTACAGCAGCGACCCGCGCAGCTCCGGCATGCCGGCATCGGCCATGGCGACGATCTCTTCGAAGCGCGCGTCGTACTCCTCGGCGAAGTACAAGCCGCGTTCTTGCACCCATCCGTCCCAATCGCTGCTCTGCACGCGGTTGGGCCAGGTGAGGAGCCGGTGCCCCTGGCGCAGGATCCTGACCGGCGCATCCTCTTGCGTGACCCTGCCGCGCCCGACGCGCAAGGGATAGGGCGATCCGCGGAAGCCGGGGGCGTCCCACTCCTTGTCCTTGTGATAGAGGACCACCAGGCGTCCGCCCCGCTCCACGAAGCGCAGGAGCCGATCGAATGCCGCGCGTGCCGTCGGCTGCACCCGCAAGGCGCGGATATCGACGAGGATGGTGTTCAGGCGATCGAGCGGAAACGTGGCGACGTCGTCACCGTCCAGGACATGCAGTTCGACGCCGAGATCCTCGATGACTTGGCGCGCCGTGTCGTCGACGCCGGGGATCAGCCCCACGACGCTGCTGGGCGCTGCCGCGACCGCCACGCTGTGCACCGCGATCTCCGCCACCACGTCCTGGAACCGCAGCCGCACCGACGTGACCCCCGGCTTGACGTCGTCCGGAGCCGTGAGGGTGAAGGTGAAGATACGGCTCGCTCCACCCACGACCTCGGCAGCCACTGTCGACGGCTCGAGGCTCCAGCCGACCGGCACGCGAGAGCTCAGCGTACCCTTGGCGTCGAAGTCGCGGTGATTGGTCACTCGGATGGCGATGACCGTGGAGCGACGCCCCAGGGGCCACAGCAGGCTCGGCCGCGTGGCAGTGCAATCGAACGGTGCTCGGGCCTCCAGGGTCAGCGGAACCGGCCAGACGATCTCGTGGTCGGCGAACTGGAAGACCACCGAGATCCACGCCGGCGGTACAGCCGCCGACGCCAAGCCCGGCGAGCGCTGTGGCAGGCGGCAGCTCACCTGGTGCTCGACGACTCCGCCCGGCAGCAGCGGGCCCAGGTCGACGCTTCCGTCGGGAAGGTCGACGCCGTCGGTTGCCCGGACCGACACCTTGTCGACGGTCCGAACGTCGCCGTTCGCCACGCGCAGCGCGACCGGCGCGATGGTTCCGGCGACCACGCCCGATCCCTCGGTGCTGGCGGCGGTCACGACCAGTGACAGGGCATGGACCACCACTGCATCCAGCGCGGCGATGCGTCGCGCCACACGCGAGGACGCGCCGAGGCCGGCATGAGCGGCCAGCTCGAGCAGCTTGCCACGCACATCCAGAGCCAGGCGCGCCAGTTCGCCCCGCTCGGCGACACGGGCCGGGAGCTGCTCTTCGAGTGCTCGTCGCAGGGCTGCGATGCCGGCACCGTCGGACTTGCTGGCGGCCAGCTCGGCAAACAGGCCATCGCGCCGGGCGAAGATGGCGGCCGACGCGGTCTCGCCTTCGACGAGCGCCCGCAGGCGCAGGGTCGAGGGGAACAACTCGTCGATGCTGCGAAACGGTGCCTGGCTCGCGTGTTCGGCGAGGGCATGGTAGGCGAGAGTGCGGAAGGTCTCGCCGCGCACGGGATCGACGCCATCACCGGGCATCTCGAAGTCCGCGGTCTCGTCCGGCGTGCAATGCCGGATGGCCGCCGGCACAGAGAACGGAGGCAGACCCTCCCATCGATACCGAGAAGACGACGCCCGCTGGATGGCGTCGGGCAGGACCCTCAGCAGCGCCAGATCGTGACCGTGTTCCTCGGCCGGGTGGTGGGTCGTCCAGATCAGATCGGGCCGCAAGCGCCGGATGAGCTTGGCGAGTTCGTTGCTGGTCGCCACCCTGCCCCAGAGGTCCAGGGCCTCTTCGGCGCCGCGGCAGTAGCCACCGTCGGGACGGTCGAGATAGTGCACGGAGATCGCCAAGCGGGCGGCACAACGCTCGGTCTCGTCGGTGCGCCGCGCCGCCAGCGCATCACCGCTTTCCGAACCCGACACGTTCTGTCCACCCTCGCCGCGGGTGAAGAGCACCACCGCCACCCGCCAGCCATAGCGAAAGCGCAGGAGCGCTGCAGGGTGCAGGTACTGGTCGTCCGGATGCGAAGCGACGAGTAATGCCAGCTGGTCGTTGCCGGCGTCGAGCAGCGCCTGGTGCAGCGCCACCTCGCCGCGCTCGGCCAGCTCGCCGGGAAACGGGATCGCTTGCGCCACGGCCAAAGCCGAGGCCAGGCAGACCGTCGTTCCCAGGCGAAGCAGACTCACCGCCGGCGAATGGCGGCGCGACGCGGCATGAGCGTCGCGAAGCTGATGCCGGCCGAGGCGCCGACGCCGATCAGGATGGCTGCGACTTCAGGGCCGAACGGACCGGTCGATGTCGACAAGAAGCCAGTGCCGTCGGTGTAGCTCTTCCCGGTCGACGGGAACAAGTGCTGCGACAGGAAGTGGCCCTCGTCGGGCAGCTTCTGGACGTCGAGGGGAAAGTCCTCGGGCACCATGTAGCTGAAGCCGTAGGCGAGCTCGTACAGGTTGTCGAAGGAAGCGCCGTTGTCGTCGAAGGACACGGCCGTCAGGCGCTCGGGCGAGAGGTCAGCGAGCATGGCCGCGAACTGCTTGTTGCCGCGGATGGTGTCGGCTTCGGGAGTCTGCGCCGTCATCGCATTGATCGTCTTGCGCACGTCCGAACGCGAGAACCCGAGCACCATGTAGCCCGACTGGAAGCCGAAGACCGGCTGCATCAGGTCGAGCGGGTTGATCGGCAGGTTGCCCGGCAGGTCGACGTTGAGCTTCAGGTAGTAGGTCGTGAGGTCATCACGCGTGTTGCTGTCGAATTCGACCGAGCCGCCCGACACGTCGCGAATCGCCTTCAGACACTTGAGCAGGCGATCCTTGTCCTTCATCTGCACGAGGAACATGCCGTTGATGAGCGAGCCGCCGCCCATGCCTGGAATGCCCTGGATGGGCAGGCTCCACGACACCATCTGGTTGCCGAACGCCCCGCACAGGTCCTCGCGCACCGAGAAGCCGATCTGCTGCTCGGTCTGCTCGAGCTGTGCGAGGACACCCTCGGCCAGGTTGTCGTCGTACGCCTTGATCGCACTGACCACGGCATCCCAAAGCGCCGTGACGTTCAGCGTGGAAGCGTGGCACGCCGTGGCCTTTTTCGGCACCCACGACAGGCAGCTGAGGTCGAGGTCGCTGGAGCCGTCCGCGAGCAGGCCCTTGCGTTCGGGCGCCGGGCACAGGACGTACGACTTCGAGACAGCCTTGTTGCCTTCGTAGGTCGATGTCACTCCCATCGCCTTGATCGACTTGATGCCGAACGCCGTGAGCGCGCGGTCGAGGCCCTCGAGGTCGAGCTCGGGCGGGAAGTCCGGCGCGTTCTCCTTGGCCGTCGCCAACACGTCGAACACGGTGGCGTAGAGCGCCTCCATGTTCAGGAACATCTCGGCCTCGGCCTTCGGATTGGCGACGTTGGCGGCGACGGACTTGTAGGAGGCGGTGCCGGTCAGGATGTCCTTCTCGCCACCGAGTGCCGACAGGCTCGCGCCGATCTCGGCCGTCCGCGTCCCGAGCACGATGCCGTCGCCGACCCAGGCAAGGCCGAAGCCGACCGGCACGTCCTTGGCCGTCCAGGTCGTGACCTCGGTGCTACCCGCCTCCATCGACGCCTTGATGAGATCGTCGCCAGCCTCGGCCTCGAGCCGCTCCAGCAGGAAGCCCAGCACCTTCTTCCAGATCGGTGCGGACGGACCGAAGTCGAGGTGCACGAGCACGCCGATGTCCGGCACCGGCTGCCCTCCCTGCACGTTCATCTTGAACCCGGTCAGAGCGAAGGTGGCTCCGTAGAGGCGCAGTTGCAGCAGGTCTTCGGGCGGAAACGGCAAGGCGCCCTGCTCGTGCATGGACTTGGCTTGCTGCAGTCCCTTGTCCCACTGCTTGCTGAGTTCGGCCAAACCGGGCGCGAGGAATTGCTGCAGCTCCTGCTGCCGCCACATGCGCATCAGCGGCATGTCCATCAGCTCTTGGATGGAAGTGTCGAGATCCGGTAGGGCGAAGAAGGCGATGGTCTGGGGTGGCAGGACCCGCTTGAGGTTGCTGCGCTGGGCGGGCGCTTGGGCGGCGAAGAGGGCGAGGCAGCTCGCCGTCAGCGCGAGGCGCATGGAAGGCATCTTGGTGGCTCCGACGGAAATGGACTCGAGTGACGGCAACCTCGCCCGGGACGAGGTGCGCGAATCAAAAATGAGAGCGGTTGACGCGCGAGGTGGGCAAGTACTTTCGGCACACCAGCCCCGAGCCGCCTGCCTGGCACCGAGCGCGCCTCAGCGAGTCAAGGTTTTCACGTAGCCGCGGAGCGCGTCCGTGCGCTCCACGATGCCCTTCTCCAGCGTCGTGACCGCCGCCTTGACCGCCTCGCCGTCGCCGGTGGCGATCGCCGCGCCGAGGTCGTCGAGCAGCTTGCTGGCGGCCGAGTCCCCGCCGTGGCGGCAGAATGCGAGGAGGACTCCAGCCTGGAACAGGCGCTGGCCCATCGCCGCATGATCCATGTCGCCATCGATCCTGAACGAACGGAACCAACCCTCCAGGTCCATCAGCCCCCCCGCCGCCAGGAACTGCTTGCCGAACCAGTTGGCGATGTCCGGGTTGTAGAAGCGCTCCGCGTAGCTGCCGGTGCCCGACACGATCCATGCGGGCAGCGAATCGCCGAGGGCGTTGGCGACGGCCAGCCCGACGGCGTGCTTGAGGTAGTAGGCGCCCCAGTTCGGGTCGAGCAGCGCGACTGCCGGCTGCAACGCCCCCACGCCGGGCACGCTCATGCGCCTCTCGGCCAAGAAGGCGCCGTAGGCCGACGACGGACCGCCGATCTGGTTGCCCAAGTCGCGAAACTGGTCGGTCGTCGCCGAGATGAGGATCACCGGCCGCACCGAGGGCTGCGCCGCGCGCCCGAACAACCCCAGCGCGAAGTCGTACGCCTCCTCGACATACTGCTGCGCCGACCGCTCGAGGTCTTCGAGCGGCATCGCACCGAGCACCGTCACCGACTTGGTGCGCAGCACCCACGGGGACGTCAGAGAGGAGTGAAGCTTGTTGGCGGCAGCCTCGTCGACCCAGCTGCCATCGCGCCCCGGGAACAGGTTGTTCTTGGCCTTCTCGAGGTCCTCGCTGGCGATGAGCTCACCGGTGCGCGGGTGGCGCACCTTGCCGGCGCGCAGCTGGACGTACTCGTCTTTGGTCACACGCTCGCCGTCGAAGTGGAAGACGCCCGCACGGGCATCGTCGGCCTCGGCTTCCGGCACCCATGTTCCCGCGACGTTGACCAGACCCGCAGCTCGGTTGCGCAGGATCTCGGCCTTCTCCGCCGTCATCCAGCGCCCGTCGTGCTTGACGTGGCCGAGCGCTTGGTTCGCGGCCTCGTTGTCGGGAGCGAGCTCGAGCACGCGCTGCAGGATGCGGCGCCATTCCGTGGGCAGGCCGTGCGCCTTGGCCCAGTCGGCAGCCTTCGACAGTGCCGCGACATCGTCCTTGGCGCTCTTCTCCATGGTCGCCAGCTCGGCGGCCGGGTCCGTTGGCTTCTGCCCGGCGAGGGCTACCAGGAACGAGCAACAAGCGAGAAGCAGGCGCGGGGCAGCGTTCATCGTCTCGAGGATCAGGGATTTCGGATGCAGGCGGGCCAGCAACCACCGACGGCCGGCTGCCCCGAGGTGTAGCCGACCGCAGGCTGCGCCGGTCGCGAAAAAGCTCGCCGCCTCAGAGCCCTGAGCTGCAAGGGCTGCGAATCGTGGCGGCGGGCGCGAATTCGGCCGTGTTGTTCCGTTGCCACAGAGCTGACCAGGCCACGACCGAGCAGCCCTGGAAGCTCCAAGCTACAACAGCGCCGGCGGCCCCCTCTGGTCGGCGCTGCGCCGACATCAACCCTTTGGGTTGCGGCCGCCGGCCGCGCTGAGCATGTTGTTGGCGATCGCGAGCCTTCGGCTTCAGCTGCCGCGGTGGCGGTCGGCCAGGAATCGCCCCCAAGACGGCAGCTGCTTCTCGTTCGCAACGCTCAGGTAGGGGCTCCAGCGAGGGCGCGTCGGCGCCCGACGCAAGCGCAACCGGGCCTCGGTCGGGCTACGGTCGGCCTTGCGCGTATTGCAGCGCACGCAAGCGAGGACGCAGTTGTCCCAGGTGGTCGCCCCTCCCTTCGACTTGGGCAGCACATGGTCGATGCTGAGCCGGTCGGGTGGGAAGCGGACGCCGCAATACTGGCAGGTGTAGTCGTCGCGGTGGTAGAGATTGCGACGGGTGAACGGCGCTTCGTAGACCGGGATGCGATCGTATGCGGCCAGGTGGATCACCTCGGGCACCGGCACCCGGAAACGTGCCCCACGCACCCACAAGGTGCAGGGCGGGTTCGGCAAACAGACCCATTCGTCGAAGCCGTGCACCTGGAGCGTGTCCGGAGCAACTACCCGGGCGACGCCCTGATACACCAGGCACAGGGCGCGCCGGGCCGACGTCACGTGCACAGGGATCCACACCCGGTTCAGAACCAGAACCGGCGTGCCCAGCGAGCTGGTCGGCGATCTCGGAGCACAGTTCAACATGTGCACAGTCTGTTCGGGTATCGGCAGGGTCCTGGAGACCGGTCGAGTCCGGAGACGACCCACGCGGCGAGAGGGACCAACCGACCGCGCTCGGCACCCCGACGCGCGGCCTGGGCCCCAAGGCCGCGGGAGTTTAGCAGGTTGCCGGCGGGGGGCGGTGACGCGGACGCCGTGGGGCCCACCCCCGAGAGTGGCGGCGCCGGCCACGCGGGGCTTGACGGCGCTCCCCGGCCGCCGTGGCGGGAGCCGCCCGCCCGTGGTCGGGTCCACGCTCGCGCGGTGCAACCCCGAATCAGGAAGCGTTGCGGGTGTTTGGCGGCCCAGCTAGACTGCGGGGCTTCGATCCTCGGAACCACCCCCAACTCGCGCGCATGAAGACTCGGTACTGGACCCTCGTCGCCGTCCTCGGCGTTGGCTGCACTCCGGTCAGCATGATCGATCGACGCATCGAAGTCAGCGCCGGGCAGTTCCAGGACATCCCCGTTCCGGCGGGCTTCCGCCTCGTGGACCGACACCACGAGAGCCACTCCCTGGCGCTCGGGCCTTACCGCTTCGGCACCTACCGCTACGTCGGGAGCACATCTGTTCCATCGTCCGTCTCCTACGTGCTCGAGCGGATGCCGCAGCACGCGTGGTCGCTGGTGGATCGGTCCGGCCAGGGCACGGACGCCGAGCGGCTGGTCTTCGAGCGCGAAGGCTACCGATCCGAGTACCGCGTCTTCCGACAGGACTCGTCGACGCAGATCGAGGTCGACCTGAGGACGCACGCGAACTCGATCGCCAAGAGCTGATCTCGAACCCCAACACCTCCTGAGACGTCGTCGATGACCACTGGCCAGATTGAAGCCCCCTCCTCATTCGAACTCTGGTGGGAGCGCAAACGCAAGGCGATCTCGACCGCGACCACCGTCGTGCTGATCGCCATCCTGGGCTGGTACGGTTGGCTGTTCTACGACCGTATCCGCACCGATCAGACGTGGTCGAACTTCGCTGTAAAGTCTGGTATGGAGTCGGGTTACAGCAAGCCAGGTCAGATGGCGTCGCTGCTGCAGAACCCCAACTTCGCGCGGCAGCAGAACGACTTCCTCGGCTACTACCTGGGCTCGATCTCGCAGGAGCTCGTCACCAGGCTTCCCGAGCAGTTGGAACTCGTCTCCGACGACCAGCTCGATCAGGCGATCCGCGAGGCCAAGGGGACCGATCGCGAACCGCTCCTGCTGTGGCTGAGTGCGAACAAGGCGATCGAAGCTCGGTCGTTCGACCGCGCCGAGGCGCAGCTGAAGCAGCTGCAGGAGAAGCACCCCCACCACTTCCTCTGCCAGCAGAGCGACTACCCGCCGCAGTACCGCCGCGACCTGAAGGCGCCGCCTGCCGGCGCGCCGCGCGAGACCAAGCCGCACGAACCGGAGTTCACCGAACCGGTGAAGGGCAGCATGGTGAGCCTGGCGCTCGCCCGCATCGCCGAGGACAGGAAGTTCTCGGCAGAGCACGCTCGGTTCTACACCGCCCCGGAGCCGGACAGCCAGAAGGTCGCCTTGGTGAAGACCGACCTGGGTGAGTTCAAGATCCGCTTCTACGAAGGAGCGGCGAAGAAGCACGTCGACACGTTCCTGCAGCTCGTCGAGAACCACCACTTCGACGGGATGGCGATCGACCAGATCCAGCGCAACGGTGAGAACCAGACCAACGCCGTCGAACAGATGCACTTCGGCCTGGTGGCGACCAAGGAAGAGCAGGATCGCACCAAGTGGGACCAGGAGCGCAACGACAAGAAAACAGACGTCACCGAAGTCGACTTCGAAGGGTCGGGCATCAGCCACTTCCCGTTCATGGTCGCGGCGGAGGTCGGGCTCGAAGGGAAGTCGCTGCCGGGCCGAGTGTGGATCAACGTGAACGACGCCGCGTCCCAGCTCGACGGTAGCCGGGTCGTGTTCGGCCGCGTGGTCTCGGGCGAGGACGTCGTGAAACGACTCGTGCTCGACAGCGTGTTCTCGACGGAGGACGAGCGCAAACGCGGAACTGGATCGCCGCGCGACACGATCCGCATCCAGTCGATTACGATCGAGTAATCAGTCCATCCGCATTAGCGGATCCTTGGGGAGGGCTTTCGACCGCCGTGGGGTGCGGCTCGAGAGCAGTGGGCGAGCTCAGTTGGGGAGCCGTGGGACGGTTGGTTCTTCGTCACGTGTCCGCCGCTCCTACCGAGATTGCGCCGGCCCGAGACTGTCCAGACGAGCCGACCCAAGTGCGCGAATCAGGCGTCTGAGTCCAAGCCCTTCAAGAGCTCGTAGATCCGCTCGAACTCTGGACGACCTCGACACTCGATGGTGATGGTCGACCGCTTGCGCCCGTAGCGCACCTGCACGGACGTGCCCAACACCTCGGCGAGCGTGTCCTCGATCTCGTTGAGCCAGATCGGTCGTCCCTTCTTGGCCGCAGCACCGGGCCCACCCTTGGACTGGTTCGGGTCCACAGGCTCGACGCTCTTGAGCTCTTGCACCTTCGTCTCGACGTCGCGCACCGACATCCGCTCACGCACCACCCGGTCTGCCAGCGCCTGCTGCTGCGTCGACTCGAGTCCGAGCAGCGCCCGAGCGTGCCCCATGCTGAGCGTTCCACGTGAAACAAGAGCCTGCACGGGCTCAGACAGGTCGAGCAACCGCACGAAATTGGTAACCGTGGAACGGTCCAAACCCAGTCTCTTCGCGATCTCGTCGTGCTTGGCGCCAGTCAATTGGGTCAGCTTCTGGAACGCCCTTGCCTTCTCGAGCGGCCCCAGATCGGTGCGTTGCACGTTCTCGACAAGGGCCAGGACCGCCGCAGCGTCGTCCGCGACCTGACGTACCACCACGGGGATCCGCTCGAGGCCAGCGAGCTTGGCCGCACGCCAGCGCCTCTCTCCGGCAACGATCTCCAGGCCAGATTCGCCTTGGCGGACCAAGATCGGTTGGATCACCCCGTTGGCGCGGATGGACTCCGCGAGCTCGGCGAGCGCCGCCTCATCGAAGTCCGTCCGCGGCTGGAATGGGCTCGGCTTGAGGGCCGACAACTCCACCTCTTGGGGGTCGGACTCCTTCTTCTCGACCTTGTCGGTACGCGACAGAAAGAAGTCGAGACCACGCCCTAGGCGACGTTCCACCATGACTAAGCTCCTACTCCACGTTCCGTTTCACGTGGAACAATGCTCCAGAACCCAAGGACCTCGCGAGCCAGAGAAGCATAGCAGCGTGCCCCCTTTGCCAGCGGGTTGTAGTCGAACAAGGACACACCGTGGCTGGCAGCCTCGATGAACTGCGGGTCACGTACGACCACGGTGTCCAGAAGCATGTCTCCCAGGTTGCGCTGAAGATCAGCCCGGACGTCGAGCGCGATCTGCTCGCGGGGATCGAACATGCTGACGAACACGCCGAGGAGCTCGGTCCCCCGACCCGCCTCCCTCCGAGCCAGCTCGAGCGTGTCCATCATTCGAGTCAGGCCGTGCATCGCGAAGAACTCCGCCTGCACCGGCACGAGGACCTCGTTGCACAGTCGAAGCCCAGCCCAACCCCAGGAGTCCATGCGAGGCGGACAGTCGACCAACAGCACATCGACTTCGTCCTCTAGGCGGCGACGTAGCCCTTCCAAGCCGTCGAGGTCGAGCTGCTCGGTGGGGGCGATCGGCCGATCGGCGCCTGCTGAGGGCAACACCCACAGTCGTTCGCCCACCGCTACCAGAGGCTCGAGAGGAGCGTCCTCCGCCTGACTCAGACTCTCTTGCAGGGCGAGGGTGGCGTTGCCTTGGGGATCGAGGTCGAAGATCGCGACACGAAAGCCGGCCAGGGCCAGGCCGTGACCCAGGTGGATCGCGGTCGTGGTCTTGCCTACTCCGCCCTTTTGGTTTGCGAGAGCCAACGCTCGCACGAGACCGCCCTTGATGCTCAGGTGCGGCGGAAACCCAGCGCCGCGCGGTGGACAATAGCGGCGACGCGCGATAAGGGAAGTCGCCGCGTTGGACAAACGCTCTCACGATCGACTCTGGTGTGCTCTCGAGCTCGCGGCTCGCGAGGCTTGGGCTCTGACCCGACGTGTGACCATACCGGCCATCCTCCTCCTCCAGGGAGTCGTGTGGATGGCCACCTATGTCGCCCCGCGTCTCACAGCGTCTGCCCGCACGACACTCGTCCGCGAGCAAGAAGCTCTGGGTTTGCTCGTGGTGACCACCCTCCCGGCAGTTGCCTGGCTGATGGCCCGTCGCCGAGAGCATGGCCCGATCGTAGGGCGGCTTTCCTCGTCGAACTTGGCCTGGGCGTCCGATGTCACCGGACTCCTGGCAACCTCGGCGGTGGCAGCCGCGCTGTGGAGCATGTGTTCGCTACACCGTATAACACTGTCTGCCGGCTTGATCGGCGCGGCCTCGACCCTCGCCTCCATTGCCGGCATCGTTCTCCTGGCGCCCGGGCTCGCACGGCTTCCAATCGGGTCCGTTCCTCTCGTGATCCTGGTGGCGTTGCTCGCCGCAAGCACGCTGGGTTTCTTCGGACCAACCTCCCCGCTGCGTGCCGATACAGTCTTCGCCGCGGGAGACGCAGCCGCACGGTGGCCGGCCGATGCCTTGGCCAGCCTTGGCTGCATCTCGATCTCCTGGGGCATCACGCGCTGGCGCAGACCGGACCCATCATGCGGATAGGCATTCTCGGCGACATCCACAGCAACCTCGAAGCGCTCACGGCGGCCGTCCGCGCGATGCGGGCCGAGGGCGTCGACCACTGGGTGCAGGTGGGGGACATCGTCGGCTACGGCCCGGACCCCTGCGCTTGCCTCGACATCGTGCGCGAGCTGGAGGCGACCGTGTGCATGGGCAACCACGACGCCGCTGTGGTCGGACTTCTGGAGACCGACTACTTCAACGCCTACGCCCGCATGGCGATCGAATGGACCCGGACGCAGCTTCGCCTGCGCGACCTCGCCTATCTGCGCAACCTACCCGTCAGCGTCGTCCGTTCCGACCTCGGATACACAGTCGTTCACGGCAGTCTGTACCTGCCGGAACAGTTCGGATACGTCCTGACCTCGGTGGAGGCCGTGGAGTCCATTCGCCATCAGGAGACCACCATGTGCTTCGTGGGCCACTCCCACGTGCCGGCGATCTACGTGCTCGGCGAGGACGACCCGACGCTGCGGACCATCACGCCTCCCTTCGAGCTCAGCACGCGCGGCGCGTCCCGCATCCTGGTCAACGTGGGAAGCGTCGGTCAACCACGCGACGAGAACCGGGACGCGGCCTACGCCGTTTGGGACACCGACACGAACGAGCTCGCCATCCGGCGGACGCCCTACGACATCGCCAAGGTGCAGGAGAAGATCCGGGCGGCCGGGCTCCCCGGCGTCCTCGCCGATCGCTTGGCCATCGGCGTGTGACGCGAGCCTCGGCGACCCCGGTCAGCGCTCCAACAGCTCGGGGTGCAGATACATGTGGCACAGGATCGACGCCACGTAGCCGAGAGCGATGACGGGGGTCCACTTGAGGTGGCCCGCGAAGGTGTAGCGGCCGTGCGCCACGCCCATCAGGCCGACGCCCGCAGCAGAGCCGACGGACAGCAGAGAGCCGCCCACCCCGGCGGTCAACGTGATGAGCAACCACTGCGCGCGAATCGTCTCGGGATCGGTTCCCATGACGGGGTCCATTCCCAGGACCGCGAACATCACCGGCACGTTGTCGATCACCGCTGACGCGACACCCACACCGATGTTGGCCCAGGTTGGGCCGAGGTGCGTGTAGAGGCCCTGGGACGCGAGTGCGAGGTAGCCGAGCTCGCGCAAGGCGCCGACGCACAGGATGACCCCGAAGAAGAACAGCATCGTGTCCCATTCCACCTCGGCCACGTTCTTGAGGGCATCGACCTCGGGCGTCTCGCTACGTCGGACGTGGGCCCGCCGCACGAAGTGCACGTAGAAGAAGAAGCCGGCCAAGCCGGTCGTCATGCCGAGGAAGGGGGGGAGGTGCAGCACGCCGTGGAACACCACCGCCAGAGCGATGGTCAGGACGAACAGCACGCACACGGTCAACCACCCGGGCTTCAGCTGCACGGCCTCGCTGATCTGCTTCGGCTTCTCCTTGGGCAAGGCGAAGTGCATGCACACGGCAGGCACGAGCCAGTTCACCACCGAGGGTAGGAGGATGGCGAAGAACCCCGAGAACGGCACCTTGCCCTCGGCCCACACCAGCAGAGTCGTGACGTCTCCGAACGGAGAGAAGGCTCCACCCGCGTTCGCTGCGACCACGATGTTGGTGCACGCGATGACGATGAACTTGTTGTGGCCGCGGCCGACGGTGATCGCCACCGTGCCCAAGACCAAGGCGGTAGTGAGGTTGTCGGCGACCGGCGACATGCAGAACGCCAGGAGGCCGGTGATCCAGAAGATGGCTCGGAAGCCCCAACCACGTGAGACCAGCCAGGCGTTGATCGCCAAGAACACGTTGCGCTCGCTGATCGCCGAGATGTAGGTCATGGCGACCAGCAGGAAGAGAAACAAGGCGCCGAACTCTCCGACGTCGTGCAGCACGTGTTCCTCGAGCATGGTGCCCGAGGGCACGGCGCACGCCGTGAGGACCCACATCACGCCGGCCGCGAGGACGACCGGCTTCGACTTGCGCAGATGCAACAGGTCCTCGAGAACGACGAGGGCGTACGCGATCACGAACGTGACGAGCGCCGCGACGGCGAACCCGTTGAAGGCCGTCGGGGCTTCGGTGGCGTGCTGAAACGGCATCGCTGGAGAGGGATCGGCAGCAGAGGGTGCGGCAGGAGGCGCAGCCAAGGACGGGGCGAGGTCGGCAGTAGAGGCAGGGGTGGCGAGCCGGCAAACCAGTTCCTACCAACAAACTGCGGCTTTCCGCCGGTCGGTCGCGGCACGCAGAACACCGACCCAGCGTCACACGGACCAGCGTCCAGTGCTTGAGCTTGGCTCCATCGGCTGCAAGGCGGGCACGTTGGCCGGCGACATCTGTCGCCCGCCCATCCAGCGTTCAGCGGTGGAGGCTGGCTCCGTCCGCTGCAACGCTGGCGCGATGGCCGGCGACCTCTCTCGGCCGGCGATCGCACTGTTCGCACGAAGGACGACATCGCCAACGGCCTCGGTGAGGTCACGGCGCCGGGCCCCGTCCGACCCGAGACTCAGACCTCAGCGACCGGGCGCTCGGCGCGGCCGCTCCGCCCTCGCCGTGGGAGGGCTTTCCGCCGGAGCCGTGGGCTCCTCGGCCGGGGGAGTCTCCAGCACGGTCAGCATCGACTCGACGGCTGGAAAGAGCGCTGCGCCGGCACCGCCGAGAAGGCTCGAGGTCTGCTCGGGGGTGAGCGCGTTGTCGAGGTCGCCTTCGCCAGCCTCCGGAAACAGCACGGGTTCCTCGCTGGCACCGAACGCCAGGGCCGGCAAGTCGTGGCGCGCGCCCGACTTGGCCTTCTCCAAGAGGTCACGCACGTTGCCGCCGCGCAGTTGCAGCAGCTGCCATGGACGCTCGTCGAGGCGACGAGCGAACAGCTCGTGCAGCGCGAGAACGTGACGGCACGGATTCTCGGGCAGCCCGCAAGTACACGCGTGGGAGACCCGCCGCCCTTCGGGCAAGGCCGACTCCCCGCCGATGCGTGCGACCAGACGATCGAAGGCGAGGGGTACGCGCCCCTCCTGCAGAGCTTCGAGCATCTTCGACGAACGGCGCACGATGGGCACGAGTTGATCCCAGATGCGGGCCGGCAAGGGCGGCACGCGGATGCTGACCTCGTGGATCGAGCCCATCGCACCCTCGAACTCGGCGGTGATTGCGCCGACGGTGATGCGCACCATCGGCTGGCGAATCGAGGGCAGAGCTTGCAGAGCCATCTGCAGCCGAGACTCGTCGATGCCCCGCGTCACCTCGCGCCGCCATCGGTCGCCAAGGGAGGTCGCCCGCGCGTCGCTCACGCCAACGCCTCCGCGCGATCGAGGGTGAGCAGGCGATGCAGCTCGTCGTTGGAGAGCTCCGTGAGCCAGGATTCACCCGCTCCGAGGAGGTCGCCGGCAACCTGCCGCTTGCGCTCGAGCATGGTCTGGATGCGCTCTTCCAGCGTGCCGACGCAAACGAACTTGTGCACGAACACGTTGCGTTGCTGGCCGATCCGGAAGGCGCGGTCGGTCGCCTGATCTTCCACTGCCGGATTCCACCAACGGTCGAAGTGGAACACCCGGTTGGCGGCGGTCAAGTTGAGGCCGGTGCCACCCGCCTTCAACGACAGCACGAACACGCGCGGCCCGTCCTCCTCCGCCGCCTGGAACTCGGCGACCATCGACTCGCGTTCCTTCTGCGGTACACCGCCATGCAGGAAGAGGACCTTCGACTGCAGGACCGCTTCGAGGTGGGTGCGCAGCAAGACGCCCATTTCCTTGAACTGCGTGAACACCAGGCAGCGGTCGCCTTCCTCGATCGCCTCTTGCAGCATCTCCGTCAGCAGATCCAACTTGCCGGAGCGAGCGGCCAACGCCGATCCGTCGCCGAGGTAGTGCGCCGGATGGTTGCAGATCTGCTTGAGGCGAAGCAGAGTCGTGAGGATGGCGCCGCGCCGCTGGATTCCTTCGGCGTTCTCCAGCTCGTCGAGGCCGCGCCGGACGAGGCCCTCGTACAGGGTGGCTTGTTCACGCGTGAGCGTGGCGTTGACCACCTGTTCCGACTTCTCCGGCAAGTCGTTGACGATCTCGGGGTCGGTCTTGAGCCGCCGCAGGACGAACGGACGCACCAGCCGCGCCAAGACGCCCATCTGGCTGCGGCTTCGCTGCTTGACGATCGGATGCTCCAGGGTCTGCACGAACTGGGTACGCGAGCCCAGCAGACCTTCGTTCAGGATGTCCATGATCGACCAGAGGTCGAGCGGCCTGTTCTCGAGCGGCGTGCCGGTCAGCGCGATCCGAAAGGCGCTGCGCAGACCACGTGCGGCCTTCGCCTGACGGGTCGTCGGGTTCTTGACGTTCTGAGCCTCGTCCAAGATGACGCCCTGGTACTCAGCCGAATGCAGGATCTCGCTGTCGCGCTGCAGCAGGTTGTAGCTGGTGAGCACCGCGTCGTGGTCGCGCAGAACGGTGGCGTACTCGTCTGCACTCGCGGCGCGGCCCTTGCCATGATGCAGGCAGACGCGCATGGCTGGCGCGAAGCGCTGGAGCTCGCGTCGCCAATTGCCCAGCACGCTCACCGGACACACGACCAGCACCGAGCCCGACCGCCCCTTCTGCCGGCACCAGTCGAGGACCAGCGCGATCGCCTGCACCGTCTTGCCGAGGCCCATGTCGTCGGCCAGACACATGCCGAAGCCCTGGTCGGCGAGATAGTAGGCCCACGAGTGTCCCCGCTGTTGGTAGGGGCGCAGCTCGCCCTCGAAACCAGCCGGGTGCGGCCGCATCTCGATCGTGCGTGCCTGTTCCAGGTTGTCGATCAACGCGTCGAGACGCGGCGTCGATCCCACCGACTCGAGCGACAGGCCGTGCAGATGGGTGGCGCCGCCGAGACGCAAGCGCAGCGCCTCGAAGAAGCTGACCTTGCGGCCCTCGGTGCCCTCACGGCGCTTGAAGCGCTGCAGAGCTTCGCGATCCTTGGGCGCGATCAAGACCGGGCGCGAGCCGATCAGGACCAAGGGTGAGGTCGATTCGACCAAGCGATCGAACTCGGCCTTGCTCAGCGTGCGGTCGCCCAGCGCCACGCTCCACTGGAACTCGAACCAAGGCCGGTCGCCGCCTCCGGGCACCTCGACCAAGTTCACGCGGGCCGCGATGCGCTGTGCCGCTTCCTGACCCGGGACGCGCATGGTGAAGCCCTCGGACTCGAGCAGGGGCAAGTGATCCAGCACGCCGTCCAGTTCGGCTCGGCTCAAAGAGGCGCGGCCGTCGACCATGTTCATGGCGCGGCGGACCACGCCGATGCGCGCTGCCACGTTCTCGAGACGAATCCGGGCGCGGCGCAGCGCTTCGCGGTCGTGCAGATCGGGGAACAGGCGCGAACGGTCGCGTTCGGCCAGCTGTTCGAGGGTGAGCTCGACGCTGACGTCCGGCGCAGTGCGGAAGGTGAGGACGATGGCGAACGGTACGCCTTCCTCAAGCTCCCGCTCAGGCACATGGATCTCGAGCACGGGGCAGAGATCGTGGTGCCAGAAGTCGCGAGGCAGGGGCTCGGGCGTCGGCGGCGGCTCGGGCAGCGGGTAGTCGCCTGCCAGGACATCGAGCGCGTGGCCGACGAAGCTGACCGCCAGGTTGCGGTAGGTCACCGCGTAGACGGGATCCTCGTGTGCGGGCACCCGCGCCGTCTGCAGGCTCTCCGGCGACAGCAAGGCGACTCCACGCAAGCAATCGATCGTCGGCTGTCTCCACACCGGAACGAAGTGCAGCAGCTTGTGGTCCGGGCGCGCACGCGCGAAGTCGCCGTTGCGCAGCAACGCCACCGTGAGACGCGCGGCAGCGCCGAGGAAGCGCACCCCTGCCGGAGCGGGGGCAGCAGCGGCGCCGGCGAGGTAGGGGACGGCCGTGGCCAAAGGCAGCGCCAGCCCCGGCACGCGCCACATGGCCGGCACGATGCGTTCGCTCGTTTCGCTGTCACGAGCTTCGGACCGAAGCAGCGGCCGCAGCCCCGACTCCTCGGTCGGCAGCAGGATCTCGAAGTCTCGGGCTTCGGCGACTTCGCGGAGCTCGGGCGGCAAGGCCGCACGAACGGCCTCGATCCCGGCAACATCGTAGAACACGACCCGGGCGTCGGCCGGGTAACGGGCGTGCAGGTAGGCGGCGTCCACGCGCTGTCAGCTTGACGTAGAGGGCCGGCGCGACGCGCGAGGTGCCGCGGCCGCCGAAATCAGTGGTGACCGAGCGAACTCGGGTAGACGCCAGGCTTGACCTTGGCGGGCTGCACCAGCGTCGGATCGGTATCGGCGCGCGTCGTGGAGTCGGCCAACGTGAACAGGAAGAGCAGCGACAGGAACACGAACGAGCCGAGGATGAACAGGATGTTCACGGCTGTGTCGTACTTCAAGTGCATGAAGAACGTCATCACCAGGGACATCTTGACGAGTGCGATCACCATCGCCACCAGCATGTTGGCGCCACCGAAGTCGACGCGCGAGATCGCGACCGTGACGATCGTGAGGATCAGCAGGGTGACGAGGATGCGGATCAACGTGCCGGCCGACGACACGTGCGCGACGTGCATGCCGTACTCGTGCCCGTGACCGGCGTGGGAGGGAGCGTGGGCGGTCATCGACGAACTCAGGGGACGAGGTAGAGCAGGGGGAAGAGGAAGATCCAGATGATGTCGACGATGTGCCAGTAGAGGCCGACCAGGTCGATCGGCAGGTAGTGCCCGCTGTGGTACTTGCCCTTGGCGACGCCGGTGGCGTAGTAGGTGATCACGATCATCCCGATCAGCACGTGCAGGCCGTGGATGCCGGTCATCGTGAAGTAGAAGGAGAAGAACATCGCCGGATGGCCGCCCTCGGCGATGAGCTTGTTGAGCTCGGCAGCGTGCTCACCGTGCGGGTGGAACCAGGCCGTCGGCAGCGTCCCGTGCTCGATCTTGGCGCTGTACTCGATGTACTTGACCACCATGAACCCGGCGCCACACAGCACCGTGGTCATGAGCCAGCCGAAGCAGGCCTTGCGCTGGCTGAGCTGCGCCGCGCGCACGCCCATCGCCATCGTCCACGAGCTCAGCAGGAGGACGCTGGTGTTCAGGGCGCCGAGCTGCCAGTCCAGCATCCGGCCGCAGACACGGAAGGTCTCCTCGTACATCCCGTGGTAGTAGATGTAGCCGGCGAACAGTCCGCCGAAGAGCAGGACTTCGGTGGCCAGGAACAGCCAGAAGCCGAGCTTGCCGGACTGGAACTCCTGCTCCCAAGTCTTGAAGTGGTGCGCGACGTGATGCGGGACGAAGCCCGATGGTGTCGGCGTGGCGTGGGCGTGTGCATCGCTCATGCGCGCGTCTCTCAGCTCTTGTGCGTCAACTGGCTGTAGTCGTAGACCTCGTGGGTCACGACCGGATCCTTCTCGAAGTTGTAGAGCGGCGGCGGCGAGGGCGAGTCCCACTCGAGAGTCACCGCGCCCCACTGGTTGGACTTCGCCTTCTCGCCGGAGATGAGCGAGCGCACGAAGTAGACGATCATCAGGCCGACGCCGCTCGCCAGGATGAAGGCGCCGATCGTCGACGCCTGGTGGTAGCCCTCCCACTTCGCGAGGTAGGTCGCGTAGCGGCGCGGCATGCCCTGGCTGCCCATGATGAACTGCGGCAGGAAGGTGACGTTGAAGCCGATGAAGATCAGCGCGGCGGACACCTTGGCCCAACCTTCCGAATACATGCGCCCGGTGAACTTGGGCCACCAGTGGTGCAGCCCGGCGAAGAACGCCACCGCGGTCGAACCCATCATCACGTAGTGGAAGTGGGCGACGACGTAGTAGGTGTCGTGCAGGTGGATGTCCAGCGAGAGCGAGCCGAGGAAGATGCCGGTCAGGCCGCCGATGGCGAAGATGATGAGGAAGGCGATCGCGTAGAGCATCGGTGCGCTCAGGTCGATCGAGCCCTTCCACACCGTCGCCACCCAGTTGAACTCCTTGATGGCGGACGGGATGCCGACGAAGAAGGTCAGGAACGAGAAGGCCATCAAGGCGAACTCGGACTGACCGCTGGTGAACATGTGGTGGCCCCACACCAGGAAGCTGATGATCGCGATCGCCAAGGAGCTGAACGCGATCATGCGGTAGCCGAACACCGGCTTGCGCGAGTGCACCGACAGGACCTCGCTGATCACGCCCATCGCCGGCAGGATCATGATGTAGACGGCAGGGTGGCTGTAGAACCAGAAGAAGTGCTGGAACAGCACCGGGTCACCGCCGAACTCCGGCAGGAAGATACCCATCTGGTAGAGGCGCTCGAAGACCAGCAGCAGCAGGGTGATGCCCAGCACCGGCGTGGCCAGCACCTGCAACAGCGCCGTCGAGTAGACCGCCCACACGAACAGCGGCATGCGGAACCAGGTCATGCCCGGCGCGCGCATCTTGTGCACGGTGACGATGAAGTTGAGCCCGGTGAAGATCGAGCTGAAGCCGAGGATGAACACCCCGGTGCCCACGGCGATCACCGGCGTCGCCGTCTGGGCGGCGTACGGCGTGTAGAAGGTCCAGCCGGTGTCCACGCCCCCCCAGATGAGCGACACGATCACCATGACCGTCCCGATGAGCCACAGGTAGAAGCTCGCCAGGTTGAGGCGCGGCAGCGCCACGTCCGGCGCCCCGAGCATGCCCGGAACCACGAGATTGCCCAGCGCCCCGGGGATGGCCGGAATGATGAACACGAACACCATGAACACGCCGTGCAGCGTGAACACCTGGTTGTACGTGGCCGGCTCGAACAGGATGCCGGTGTGCTTCCACAGATGAGTGCGGACGAGGAGCGCGAACAGACCGCCGATCAGGAACGCCAAGGACGTTCCGATCAGGTACATCAGGCCGATGCGCTTGTGGTCGAGGGTGCCAGCCCACGACCAAAAGCCCCGCTTGACGTTGAGGTAGTTGGTCTCGCTCGGTGCCGGTGTGTCGACTGCGATGGACGTCATGAGGCTGCCCTACTTGAGGCTCTTGATGTACTCGATGATGAACCCGATCTCCTCGTCGGTGACCTGCTGCGGCGGCATCGACGGTGGGTAGCCCTCGACGATCTTCGCCATCGGGTTCTTGATCGACTCGGTGATGTAGGCCTCGTCGACGGTCACGGTGGCACCGCCCTGGAGCCGCTCTTCCTTGCCCCACAGCCCCTTGAACGTCGGGCCGACGATGCGCGTGCCGTTGACCGAGTGGCAGGCCATGCACGTGCGGTTCTTGTAGTAGTACTCGCCCTTCTCGGCCGGCGTCGCGTTCGCGGACAGCTTCGGCCCGTAGTCGAGGTTCTTGACCGCCGCGTCGTACTCCTCGCCGCCGACGACGTGCACCTCGCCGATCATGAACGAGTGGCGGTCGCCGCAGTACTCGGTGCAGAACAAGGGGAAGGTGCCGGTCTTCTCCGCCTGGAACCACACCATCTGCAAGCGGCCGGGCAACACGTCGCGCTTCACCCGCATCGCGGGAACGAAGAAGCTGTGCAACACGTCTTCCGACTGGGTGATGAACTTGACCGGCCGACCGACCGGCACGTAGATCGTGTTGATCAGCGGCTCGGAGTGGTTCGGGTGAGTGATGGCCCACTCCCACTTGCGGGCCTTCACCTGGTAGGAGAGCGCGTCGGGCGGCGCCACGGTCATGTCCAGGCTGCCGCGCCAACCCCAGGCGAAGATGATCATGACGATGATCAGCGGGATCACCGTCCAGGTCACCTCGAGCGGCGTGTTGTGGGTTTCGTTGCTCGCTGCCACCTGGTCCTCGCTGCGCCGCCGCCATTTGAACAGCGAGTAGACGAGGATCGCCGTGATGAGGACGAAGAAGAAGATCGAGACCCAGGTCACGAACTGGTACAGGCCGTCGACGTCCTCGGCGAAAGTCGAGACCTGCGGCGGCATGCCCCAGGCGGTGTCGGGCAACGTCTGCCGCGGCTGCGGCGGGTCTTGTGGGAACAGGATCACGTAGTCACCTCGCGCGGAGCGCTGAGATCGTCGACGCGGACGGCGGGCACGTGTTTCGTACGCCGCTCGCGCCGCCACATGGCGAACAAGAGCAGGGAGAGGCCAACCAAGGTGCCCACGCCGCCGATCTGCATCACGGCGATGGCCAGCACGCGATACTCGCGCGTCTGCGGATCGTAGGCGTAGCAGGACACGAGCAAGCGCTCGGCGAAGCTACCGACCTTGCCCTCGGCCGATTCGAGCACGGCGAAGCGCAGGTCGCGCTTGTCGTAGTTGTAGCCGTACAGGTAGCGAGCCACCTTGCCTTCGGGCGACAGGAACACCGTGACGGCCGAGTGGTCGTAGTCCTTGGAGTGCTCGTTCCACGAGTAGCCGAACCCGACCGCTTGGCACAGGCGATCGATCTGCGCCTGGTCGCCGGTGTGCAAGTGCCACGGCTGCAGCCCGAGGCTCGGGTACTGGGCGAGGAACGCCTGCTTCTTGGCCGCCGCCAGCGCGGCGTTCTCACGCGGGTCGAAGCTGACGGTCACGACGTCGTAGTGCTCGCCGGGCTTCATGTCGACCTGGGTGAGCCCGGTCATGAGGCCGTTGAGGACCGCACCGCACACACGCGGGCACCCGAAGTAGCCGAGGTTGAGGACGATCGGTCGTGAGCCCGAGAACCAGTCACCGGTGTGCACGGTCTTGCCGGTCTCGTCGACGAACTCGATGTCGCCGGGCACGAACTGCCCGAGCTTCTCCTGGACGATGATCTTGGCGTCGACGGTCTGCAGTCCGCCCCCGATCCCCTGCGCCGGTAGCCCCGCCCGCAGGCCGGCGGCAACCACGAGGCCGACGACCGCCGCGCGTAGGAGCGAGGGCGCCGACACGTCACACCGTACGTGGGGGGGCGACATCATGGGAGGCCAACGCGGATCGACGTATTTCCTTTCACTCACTTCTGCTCGGCCAGTCGCCGCATGGCTTCCTCGATCGAGATGCGCTGCTTGCCGCCGCCCAGGTCCTCTTGCTTGTGGAGCTGGTCGTCCTCTTGCGCGCGCAAGGCCTTCAGTTCGGTCGGCTCACGGTCCCAGACCTTCTCCTTCTGCTCCTGGTCGAGGAAGTAGCCGAAGCTCCCGCCGAGGAGCCAGACGCCGCCGAACACGAGGATGACGAAGACGCTGACCCAGACCAGGGTCTTGGTCCCGTCGATGTCGTGCAAGGGATCGATCGGCTCGACCTGGATCTCGTCGCCGTTCTGGTGCGAGGCGGAGGGGCTGGTGTGCGAACCCATGGTAGTCGGCTCAGATGTTGTTGAAGTGGAGCGACTCGGCCAAACGCGGGTCGCGCTCGGGCACCAGCGGCGTCTTGCGCAAGCCGACCAGGGTCGCACCGAGGATGACCGCCGCGACACCGAGCACGCTGGTGACGTCGAGCACGTGCAGGTGCAGGCCCGGCTCGTGGTGACCCTCGCCGGTCGGATGCCAGTTCGGCAGGATCAGGAAGGCCATGTCGACCCAGTGCATCACCAGCATGAACACGGCGGCGACCGCCAAGGTGAGGCGGTTGCGCTTGATGTGGCGCGACATCAGGAAGGCGAACGGCGCCAGGAAGTGGCCGAACACGAGCGCTGCGCCGACCCACTGCCAGTTGCCTTCCTTGCGGTGCGCGTAGAAGGCGGTCTCCTCCGGCAGATTCGCGTACCAGATGAGCATGTACTGCGAGAAGTTCACGTAGGTCCAGAAGACCATGAACGCGAACAGCAGCTTGCCCATGTCGTGGTAGTGCTCGGTGGTCACCGCCTCCTTGAGGTAGCCCTGCCGGCCGAGATACATGCACAACAGCGCCAGGGTGGCCATGAACGCCATGAATCCGCCGGCGAAGTAGCACACGCCGAAGATGGTCGAGAACCAGTGCGGGTCGAGCGACATGATCCAGTCGAACGCCGCGAAGGTGATCGACAGGGCGAAGAGCAAGGTGGCCGGCGCGGCGATCCGCGCCAGGCGCAGGGTGATGCGCGGGTCGCCACTCTGGTCTTGGGCGAGCGAGGCGCGCTTGAAGTAGGCGGCGACGCCGATCCAGATGACGAAGTAGATCCCGGCGCGCAGATACCAGAACCCTTGGTTGAGGTACGCCTTCTTCCCCTGCAGGACGAGGTCCTCGGGGTGCGCGTCCATGTCGACCCAGTGGTGGTACAGCTGGTGCAATCCGAGGGCGATCGGCACGAACAGCAGGGCCATGAGCGGCACCACCGTGGCCACGTGCTCGGCGATGCGACGCACCACTACCGACCAGCCGGCGCGGGCCAGGTGCTGCAGCAACACGAAGATCAGACCGCCCAGCACGATGCCCAGCCCCCACATGTAGGCGACCAGGTAGCCGTGCAAGAAGCGGGTCCAGTCGGTGAAGTAGCCGATGGCCGCACTGGCGACGACCAGCACGGCGCCGCCGGCGAGCAGCAGACGCGCGGGGCCGGCGAGCGCACCTTCGTGCACCCGGGTGACCAGCTTGGGAGCGACGTGTTCGACAGGAGGAGCGACGGCGGTCATCTCACTTCGGAGCCTTCATCCGGAATTGCAGAGCGCGGACGTACTCGGCGATGGCCCAGCGGTCGGACCAGTCAACCTGGTGCGCGTAGCTGGGCATGGTGTTGAAGCCGTCGGTGATCGCACCGACGATGCGACCCACCGGCAGGTCGGCGCGGTCCTCCGCGTAGAAGGACGGCACCGGCACCGGCCAGCGCTTTGCCACCAGTCCCTGGCCACTCCCCGTGCGGTCGTGGCAGGGCGCGCAATTGATGTCGAAGCGCTCGCGCCCGCGCTCGAGAAGCGCCAGGTCGCGCTTGAGTGGACTGCGGGTGACCCAGGTGACGCTCTGATCGGCAGCCACGGACTTGTAGACGTAGAGGTCGCCCTCCGCGATCGAACCGCGCGCCACCGTCCCTGGCGGAGCCAAACGCATCGCCGGCCCTTCGTGCCAGGCGCCGTCGACGAAGACCTGGCTCTCGGCCTGCGCGCGCAGCTTGGGCTGGAAGTCCATGTCGAGGACCGGGTGCAGCGGCGGCCGTCGCGACACGCCGCCGCGGCAGCCGGCGGCGGCAAGAGCCGAGGCCAGCAGGAACCACCTACCGAGAGGGGCGAGGGTGCGCATGGTCATGGTCACTCGTCCTCCACGAGCTCGACCTCGTGGCCGCCGGCGTCCTGGAGGTCCTGCGGAGTGCGCTGCGAGTCGAACTTCGGATCGCTCGAGTCGATCGACAGGAAGAAGCGGTCGTCGGTGGCGCGGTGGAACGTGGAGTGCTTGAAGATCGGATGGTGCAGGCGGGGCAGGCGGTTGATGCCGAACATCGACAGCAGCGTGCCGAACGCGGCCAGGAGCACCATGCACTCGAACGTGATCGGGATGGTCGACGGCCAGGCGTACGGCCTCTTGCCGCTGACCCAGATTTCGTAGTCGACCGCATTCATCCACCACATCATCAACTGCGCGCCGGCGATACCGAGCAGCCCGCCGCAGGCGGCGAACCAGCCGACGTGGCTGGCGCCCTGCTTGAGCAGACCGTCCATCCCGTGCACCGGGAACGGCGTGTGCGCATCGACCCTGGTGTAGCCCTTGTCGATGATCTTCTTGGCCGCGCCATAGATCGCTGCCGCCGAGTCGAACTCGGCGACGACACCCCACTTGCGGTTCATACGTGTGCCCCCTCGTGCGCCGGTGTGCCGTGGTGAACTCCGTGCCCGTGTCCGTGGTGCGGGTTGGCGACCTTCATGGTGCCCTTGACCTCGCTGATGGCCAGGATCGGCAGGAAGCGCGCAAACAGCAGGAACATGGTGAAGAACAGACCGAAGCTTCCGGCCAGGGTCAGGATGTCGATCAACGTCGGCCGGAAGTAGCCCCAGCTCGACGGCATGAAGTCACGGTGCAGCGAGGTGATGGTGATCACGAAGCGCTCGAACCACATGCCGATGTTGACGAAGATCGACATGATGAAGAGGAACCAAGGCGTGCGACGCAGCTTGCGGATCCAGAAGAACTGGGGCGAGATCACGTTGCACGACACCATGATCCAGTAGGACCACCAGTACGGCCCGGTCGCGCGGTTGATGAACGCGTACTTCTCGTACTCGACACCGCTGTACCACGCGATGAAGAACTCCATCCCGTACGCGTAGCCGACCATCGTGCCGGTCACGAGGATGATCTTCGCCATGTTGTCCAGCGTGTTGAGCGTGACCAGGTTCTGCAGACCCAACCACTGCCGCGCCGGCACCAGCAGGGTGATCACCATGGCGAAGCCGGAGAAGATGGCGCCCGCCACGAAGTAGGGCGGGAAGATCGTCGTGTGCCAGCCGGGGAGGATGGACACCGCGAAGTCGAAGGACACGATCGAGTGCACCGACAGCACCAGCGGCGTGCTGAGGCCGGCGAGGATCAGGTAGGCCTTCTCGTAGTTGAGCCAGTGGCGGTTGCTGCCGTGCCAGCCGAGCGAGAAGAAGCCGTACAGCCGCGCCGCCAGGAGCTTGCCGCGCTGCGCGAAACGATCGCGGTAGGTGGCGAGGTCGGGGATCAGACCGACGTACCAGAACAGGAGCGACACCGTGAAGTACGTGCTCACCGCGAACACGTCCCACAGCAGCGGGCTCTTGAAGTTCGGCCACATCGCCATCTGGTTCGGCAGCGGGAACACCCAGTAGATGACCCAGATGCGGCCGACGTGGATGGCCGGGAACACGCCCGCCGCCATCACCGCGAAGATCGTCATCGCCTCCGCGAAGCGATTGATCGACGTGCGCCACTTCTGCCGGAACAGGAACAGGATGGCCGAGATCAGGGTGCCGGCGTGGCCGATGCCGATCCAGAACACGAAGTTCACGATCGGCCAGCCCCAGCCCACGGGGTTGTTGTTGCCCCAGACGCCGACGCCCTTCCAGATCAGGTAGGTGACGGCAGCGCCGAGATTCGCCAGCAGCATCACCGAGATGCCGAACAGGAGGAACCAGCCCCTCGGCGTGCGCGCCTCGCTGACCCGGGCCACCGTGTCGGTGACCGATGCCAGAGTCTCGTTGCCCTCGACGATCGGCGCCCGCTGCAGCGGATTCTCGGGCAGGTCTTGAACGATGATCGCGGTCATGGGTCAGACCAGCTCCGGGTGAGGATTGCGGATGCGCGCCACGTAGGTGGTGCGCGGCTTGACGTTCAGCTCGGACAGCATGGCGTAGCTGAGGGCGTGCGCCTTGAGGCGCGACACGCGGCTCTCCTTGTCGGAGATGTTGCCGAAGGTGATCGCCTGGGTGGGACAGGCCTGCGCGCAGGCCGTGACCACGTCGCCGTCGCGGATCGAACGCTTCTCGCGCTTGGCGACGTTGCGCGCCCCCTCGATCCGCTGCACGCAGTAGGTGCACTTCTCCATCACGCCGCGGCTGCGCACCGTGACGTCGGGATTCATCGCCATCTTCTCCGGCGTCGACTTGTTGCCGGTGAAGTCGAAGAAGTTGAACCGGCGCACCTTGTACGGGCAGTTGTTGCTGCAGTAGCGCGTGCCGATGCAGCGGTTGTAGACCATGTCGTTGAGCCCCTCGGGGCCGTGCGTGGTCGCCGCGACCGGGCACACCGACTCGCAAGGCGCGTTCTCGCACTGCATGCACGGCACCGGCTGAGCGACCATCTGCGGCTCGGCGGCGGCGGCGATGGTCTTGCTGTCCTCGACGTTGCCGACCGAGCCCGGGTCGTCCTGACCGACCGGAGCCGTGAAGTAGCGGTCGATGCGCAGCCAGTGCATCTCGCGCCCCTTGCGCACCTGCGGTTTGCCGACCACCGGAACGTTGTTCTCGGCCACGCAAGCGAGGACGCAGGCATTGCAGCCCGTGCACCCGTTCAGGTCGATCGACATGCCCCACTGATAGGGGCCCTTGTAGTCGCGCTCCTCCCACAGGGACTTGGCCAGGTCGACCTCGGTGCGTCCCTGCAGCTGGGCCTGCTTGGCCAGCGGCGACATCGCCGGCGCAAAGCCAGGGTCGGCCTTGTAGCCGGCCACGGTCTGCTCGCGGTAGAGCGCACGCCCCTCGATGGTGCCGTGGTCCTGCGTGGTGGCCATCGGGTAGGTGCCGCCGGTCTTGCGTGCCGCGGCGCCGAGCGCGAAGGAGAGGCCATCGCTGCCGCGCACCTTGTAGGCATCGAACCCGGCACCCTGCGCCACGCGGTGTTCGGGAGTGAGCTCGCGGCCGAAGCCCAGTTCGAGTGTGACCGACCAGTCGGCGTGGCCCGGCGCCACCCACACCGGCAGCTCGAGCTTGCGATCGCCGACGGTCAGCTCGATCAGGTCGCCGAGCGTGACGTCGAGCGCGCGCGCGGTCGCCAGACTCATCAGCGCCGCGTTGTCCCAGGTCAGCTTGGTGGTCGGGTGCGGCAGCTCCTGCGCCCAAGCGTTGTTGGCGTTGCGCCCGTCGTCGACGCTGGCGTGCGCCTGGAAGGCAACCTCGAGCGCGCTGGCACTGCCCGGCGCCGGCTTGCCGATGCTCGACACGGCGCGGCCGATGTCGCTGCCACGCAGGGCGGGTACGCCCACACGCGGGGTGGCGCTACCACCGACGACACCGTCGTGCACCGCCCGATCCCACCAACGATCGAAGCCGTCGCCGGCCTGGGAGCGCGGCCTCCACGTCTCGCGCACGAGCTCGTGCCCCGACACCGTGCTGTGCTCGATCAGATGAGCGAGGAACTCCGCCGCCGACACGCCACCGTAGAGCGGCATGACCAGCGGCTGCATGATCGTCGCGGTGCCGTCCCAGGCGAGCGCGTCGCCCCACGTCTCCAGGTCGTGCGCCTGATGCACGTGCCAGGTCGCGTGGCGGGCCGTCTCGTCCTGGTGCAGCCCGAGGTGCACGCTGAAGGGCACCTTGGCCAGCTTGTCGGCGAAGCCGAAGTCGGCCGGCGCGTTGTAGACCGGGTTGGCACCCAAGCAGACCAACGCACGCACCTCGCCGGCGGCCATCGCCGTGGTCAGCTCGCGCAGCGAGGCCAGCTGATCGAAGGCCAGGCCCGGCGGTGTCGCGGTGAACTGCACCACCGAGCCCACGCTGCCCAACATCGTGTTGATCGCGTGCGCCGCGGCGTGCACCGCAGCCGGCTGGCGCGGGCCGACGCACACGAACGCGCGCCCCTTGCTGGCCCAGAGGTCCTTGGCCAGGACCGGGATCCAGTTCTTGCCGCGGCTCTGGAAGCCGGTGTCCTTGTGTGCCCTCAGGGCGTTCGCCACGTCGTCGCCGATGCCGCTGGCACCGAGCTCGAGCAGGGCCGCTCCCAGCGCGAACAGGGCAGGGCCGACCTCGCACGCGCGCAGTCGGAAGCGATGGTCGGCCAGGCTGCCGGTGGGGGTGAAGCACGGCTCGGCCACGTACAGACGCGGCATGTCGCCGCCCGTGGACGGCGCGCGGCGGCGGTCGCCCCAGGCGCGCGCGTAGGCGAGCGCCGCCGGGCCGCTCGCCAGCAGGTCGTGGTCGAAGCAGGCGACCACGTTCGCCTGCTTGACGTCGTAGTGCGCATCCAGCGCTTGGCCGAAGGCCAACTTGGCGCCGGCGACCTCCTGGTCGCGGTTGACGGGCGTCCACACGTGCAGCTTCGCCTCCGGCAGCTGATCGTGGACGCGCCGCAGCATGGCGCCGAGGGTGGGGGACGTCGACGGCTCGACCAGGATCGCCAGACCCTTGCCGCGCGCTGTTCCCAGCGCCGCCAATTGGGGTTGCCACGACGCCAAGAACGTCGCCAACCCGCCGGCCGCATGGGGCTCGCCGCCGTGCTCGCCCTCGTGTGCCCCTGCCGGGGTTTCCGGCCCACGCGCCGCACGCGAGCGCGCGGGATCGTACAGGTTGAGCAAGTCGGCGATCATCGCCACGCTCGAACCACCGAGGCTCATCGGGTGCTCGGGGTTGCCGGCGACCATGGTCGGACGCCCGTCGTGGCTGGTCACCAGCGAGCCGACGCCGTAGCCGCCGCACAAGTGCGCGCTCGCGTAGTACTCGCCCCGACCGGGCACGAGGCCGGCGGGACGCTTGGCGAACGGCAGGATGCGGGTCAGCGGCTTGCGGCAACTGGTCATGCCCGCAAGCGCGACCGAAGCCGCGACCACACCCAAGAACCTGCGCCGCGACACCGCATCCGGCGGCAGATCGGCACCGTCCTCGAACTCCTGGCTCAGCCAGCGCTGGTAGTCGGCTCCACCAGCGAGCTGATCGAGACTGCGCCAGTAGCCGACGTCTGGGGACTGCGAGGAATCGGTGGAGGCGGCGGCCATCGTGCCGCGCGTCGGTGCATCGCTCATCGGTGACAGCCCGAGCAGTGAGTGGGCGGTTGGATGTTCTTTTCCTGCTTGATCTTGTCAGCGACCGCCTGGTCGTGCACGTAGGCCATGTTGGTCACCTCCGAGGTCGGACGGAGGTATCGCTCGGGCTTGCGGTGGCAGTCGAGGCACCAGCCCATCGACAGCGGTTCCATCTGCCGCACGACCTCCATCTTGTCGATGCGGCCGTGGCAGCTCACGCAGCCGACGCCTGCTCGCACGTGCGCCTCGTGGTTGAAGTAGGCGTACTGCGGCAGCATGTGCACCTTGACCCAGGGGATCGAGTCGCCGCTGGCGACCGTCTGGCGCAACAGCTCCAGCTTGGTGCTGTCCTTGCGCACCTGGCCGTGGCAGTTCATGCAGGTGTTGGCGTCGGGGATCGACGCGTGCGGACTCCGCTCGACGTTCTGGTGGCAGTAGCGGCAGTCCATCCCGAGGAGGCCGGCATGCAGCTTGTGGCTGTAGGCGATCGGTTGCTCCGGGGCGTAGCCGACGTCGGTGTTCCGGGGAGAGAACCAGTAGCCGATGACGAACGTCACCAGAGCGCCGCCAGCGAGGACGAGTCCGCCGACGATCTGCGGCAGTCGGTTGGTCCACTTGGGGAAGAGGAGGGTCAAAGCTCTGCCTCGCAAGGAGGAGTGGATCGGGCCCAGCCTGCGCCCCTTTTGCCGAGCGGAAACCCTCCCAGCGTAAGGCTTTACAGTCTGCTGCCCGAGAACGACAAGGACGGTCCGCGACCGGCGAAAAGCGGGTCTACAAGATCTCCCTCGCGGGTGCAATTTCAGTCTGGAAAGATCTTGTGGCGTGGACGTGACGTCGCGCGACGACCGACGCCGCGCTGGTCGCACAGCCGACGGCCTGGTCGGAGTTCAGGTGCCACCCAACAGACGCGCGACGAACGTCGCGAGGGCCGGAGCGGCGAGCGCGTGTGCTTTCTCGTTGCCGTGCAGGTCCGACGGATCGACCCAGAGGTCTTCGGCACGCTGACCCAGGAACGTCGGTAGGAGATCCAGGAACGGAATGGCCTCGGCGGCACAGAAGTCCTCGACGACGCGATGCAGCGTGCGGAACGGGTAGTGTTCCCCGGCCGCGAGGTTCTGGAAGAGCGGCCACACGACCACACCGAACTTCGCCGAGTGCGTCTGGCACCAGCCCCGCATGGCACGCAGGGCCTCTTGTGGCCCTCCCGAGGGCCAGAACATGTCGGGGGTCTCGGCCTTCGCGGCATAGAAGGGATCGCCCGGGTCGATGCTCAGGAGCAATTGACCCCAGTCGATCGCCGGATCGAGGTCGAAACGGTGGCGAAAGCTGTAGACCGCATCGGCGATCTGCAGGATCCGCAGGGGGTAGTGCGGCCGACGTACGACGTCGGGTGACTCCAGAGCCACCGTATTCGGCATCAACGCGACGTCGTTGAGGCAGAGCGACACCAACACGACGTCCGGCTCGAGGCGGCCGAAGCGGTCGCGCAGCGCCCACCAGTACTCATCGACGTAGAGCGCGCCGGCAGCGCCGCAGTTGACGGTGTGTAGGTCGCCCAGCCCCGACTGCCCGCGCAGGATCGTCTCCACCAGACGGACCCAGGTGACCTCGGCGCTGACGCCCCACCCGAACGTGAACGAGTCGCCGATGCACACGACCCGGCGCGTACCCGGCGGCTTCTCCCAGGTCAGGTCGGCCCGGTCGCGGATGCCCAGCGAGTTGATGTCGACGCGCGCACAGCCGCGCGCGTCCATGTACGGCCGCCGGCCGCCGCGGTAGCACATGTAGAACACCGTGCCCGGCGCCCAGGTCCCCCGGTGTCGTGGCAGGCCGGGCTCGACCACGAGGCCGCGCGCCTTGGCCTGCGCGTAGTCGACGCGGTGACGGTCGCTGTCCTCGAAGTAGCTCTCGTAGCGCGCGCGGCCAGCGAGCGGGTTCCACGACCGCAACACCAACTCGGCCAACGCCAGGGCCAGGACGAGGCCGAGCGACAGCGCGACGAGACGGCTCCACCAGCGCGCGCGACGGGGCTTCGGCATGGTCTCCGGCACGGTGCGGGAGTCGGCGAAGGAGGTCAAGCGCCTGCCGCCCCGGCGGTTCGGGAATCCCGCGGTGCGCGCAAGGACGCGCGGCGCCGCTCGGGTCTGCCGGGCGACAGCAAATCGACGCTTTGGCCGCGCCCGCCGCCACGGTAGGAACGCCATCGCCCGCAGGCTCCGCATGTCCGACACCCCGCCTCCCGCCACGCCCGCGCCGGTGACCCTGACCGTCGAGGCCGACACGCACCTGCACCATTCCCTGCACGCGATGGGGGTGCCGCCGGTGAAGCGTGTGTCGGTGTGCAACGGCACCGAAGGAGACCTCCGCGGGCTGCTGGTCGAGGTGACGCTCGGCACCGCAGGGCGCCGCGCCTGGCAGCGTCGCCTCGAGCGGCTGCCTGCGGGCGCGACCCACAACTTCGACGTCGTCGAGCTCGAGCTCGACGGGGACGCACTGCGCGACCAGCGCGAGCGCATCACGACGATGCTGACGGCGCGCGTCGTGCAAGGAGACGCCGTGCTCGCCGAACACGAGGCCGCGGTCGAGGTGTTGCCCCTGCGCGTTTGGCCGGGCCTGCGCACCCTGCCCGAACTGCTCGCAGCGTTCGTGCTGCCCGACGACCCGGCGGTCGCCGACGTGCTCGTGCGCGCGGTGATGCACCTGCGGACGACCACCGGCAGCGGCGCCCTCGACGGCTATCGAGCCCGCGACCCGGCACGCAGCGCGGCGATCGCGCGCGCCGTGTTCGACGCCGTGCGCGACCTGTCGATCGTCGAGACTCCGCCGACGGACGACTTCGTGGGCAACGGCCAACAGGTGTGCTCACCAGGCGAACTCGTCAAGCTGCGGCGAGCGTCGTGCCTGGAGCTCGGCCTCTTCTACGCGGGGGCCATCGAGCAGGCCGGCCTGCGCCCGCTGATCGTCCTGGCGAACGGACGCGCCTTCGCCGGCGTGTGGCTCGGCGAAGACGGCTTCGCCGAAGCGGCGCTGGAGGATGGCCTGCGTCTGCGCAAGCGCGTCGACCTCGGGGAGATGGCCGTGATCGACCTGGCCGCGGCCACGGCCGAGGCTCCGGCCGACTTCGAGGCCGCGTGCCGCCGAGCGCGTCGTCACCTCGACGAGCTCGACGGCTTCGCCTGCGCCGTGGACGTGGCGCGCTGCCGTGCCGTCGGCGTGCTGCCCTCGCCTGCGTCGAGTCCCGGTACGGTGGGCGCCACCCCGGCGACGATGCCGGCCGATTCTCCGAGCGCCGACCCGCGGCCTGTCGGCGTCCCCCGTGGCTCGACGCCGCCCGCCACGGTGCCCGCTGACGAGTCGCCAACGACCCGGCTCGACCGCTGGAAGCGCAAGCTCCTCGACCTCAGCCTGCGCAACCGCCTCATCAACTTCCGACCCACCAAGCTCGCGCTGCGGCTGGCGCACGCCGATCCGGCCGCCCTCGAGGACGCACTCGCTGGCGGTGCCGACTTCGTGCTGCGGCCAGCCCCTTCCCGCGACGCTGCACGCGCGAGCGTCGCCGATCCCGATGCTCGCACCGAGTTCCTGCGCACCGAGCTGAGCCAGCGCCGCATTCACACCCTGATCGGCGAGGACGAACTCGACGCCCGCCTCACCGACCTGTGGCGCCACGCCCGCATGGCCCAGGAAGAGTCGGGCGCCAACGTCGTGTTCCTGGCGCTCGGTACGCTGCGTTGGTACGAGACACCGAGCAGCGACTCGGTGCGCAGCGCGCCGCTGCTGCTCGTGCCGCTGGAGATCGAGCGGGTGTCGGCGCGCGAGGGCTTCCGCGTGCGCCTGGGTGAGGAGGATCCGCGCGTCAACGTGACGCTTCTGGAGAAGCTGGCAGTCGAGTTCCAGATCGGCATCGACGGCCTCGACGAGCTGACCGAGGACGAGAACGGCGTCGACGTGCACGCGGTCCTGCAGCGCTTTCGGCGCGCAGTGCGCGACATCGACCGTTGGGATGTCGCCGACGAGGCCTGGATCGCACCGTTCTCGTTCTCGAAGTTCCTCATGTGGCGCGACCTGCAGGAGCAGCGTGACGCCTTGCTGCAGAGCCCCGTGCTGCGCCACCTGGTCGAGCGGCCGGGCAGCTCGTTCGAGCCCGACGCGACGTATCCGGAACCGATCGATCTCGACCGCAGCCTGGCGCCGCGCGACACGCTGTGCCCCCTGGACGCCGACAGCTCGCAGCTCGCCGCCGTGGTCGCCGCGGCGCAAGGAAGGAGCTTCGTGCTGGCCGGACCGCCGGGCACCGGCAAGTCGCAGACGATCGCCAATCTGATCGCGCAGTGCATCGCCGGCGGCAAGCGCGTGCTCTTCGTCGCCGAGAAGATGGCGGCGCTCGACGTGGTGCGATCGCGCCTGGCACGCGTCGGCCTCGGCCCGTTCTGTCTCGAGCTGCACAGCAAGGAGAGCAGCAAGCGGGCGGTGCTCGATTCGCTGCAGGAAGCGCTGGACCTCGTCGAAGCGCGGTCGCCGGACGAATGGGACAAGGTCACCACCCAGCTCGCCGAGCTGCGCGACGGCCTCAACGCCTTCGTCGCAGCGATGCACCGGCAGCGCCCCCTCGGCGACAGCGTGTATGCGGTGACCGCCGCCCTCATCGGCTTGGGCCAAGCGCCGCGTGTGCCCATCGCCGTGGCCGACGCCGAGCGGCTCGAGTCGAGCTGGGTCGACGAACGACGCGAGACCATCGACGCGCTGCGCGCCGCGACGGCCGACCTCGGGGCCCTGCCGCAGCATCCGCTGCGCCACGTGCAACGCGGCCGTTGGGAGACGACGCTCACCGAACGCACCACGCTGGCCGCGGGCGAGGTGCAAGCGAGGCTCGCGCACACCGTGGCGGCGTGCGAGGGCGCGCGCGACGCGCTCGGCCTAGACGTCGACAGCCTGCCGCAGACGGCGTTCGCCGCCTGCGACGAACTGGTGCGCTGCGTCCTCGCGACGCCGGGCGCTGCCGACGCACTGCTGACCGAGCCGGGTTGGGAAGACCTTCGTCCGCAGCTCGCCGCGGCGGTGGAGGACGCGCGGCAGATGGCGGTGCAGCGCGAACACGTGCGCGAAGCCTTCACCGATGGTGTGCTGGGGCAGGACCTCGAGGGTTTGCTCGGACGCCTGCGCTCCGGCATGGCTTCGTTCTGGCCGTTGTCGGCGCTGCGTTGCCGGGGCGTGCGCGCCACCTTGCGCGCGTTCGCCAAGGGCGGCCACCTCGGTGCGAACGAAGAACTCGCGCGCCGTCTGGAAGGGGCGATCGCCCTGCGTGACCGGGTCGCGGCCCTGACCAAGCCCTCGCACGTCGGCGCGCGCTTCTTCGGTCGCCGGTGGCAGAACGGCGATCCGGGCGCCGACGGAGTCGCGCAACTGTCGCGCACGATCGAGTGGGCGGCGCGCACGCGCGCAGCGCTGCGCAGCCTCTCCGATGCCCTCGGCGACGTCCGGGCGGCGCCGGTCCGACAGCGCGCGCTCGAACTCGCCGGCAGCGACCGCGATGCCCTGGCGTCCGGGGCGTTGACCGGCGAGCGCCTGCGCGCCTTCGTCGCCGCCGTCGACGGCACAGCCGCGGCGCGCCGGTCGCTCGCCGACCTGTTGGAGCTCGACGAGGCAGCGTGGACACCGCCGACGGCGGGTGAGCCGTGGCTCGCCGCGTGCAACGACGTCGCCGTTCGTCTGGCTGCCGCGGCCGACGACCTGCCGGCGTGGTGCCACTGGCGGCGCACGCGCGCGCAGAGCTGTGCTCAGGGGCTGGCGCCGCTGGTGGTCGCGGTCGAGACGGGCACCCTGGCACCGCGCGACGCACCCGCCGCCTTCGAGCGGGCCTACCGCGAGGCCTGGCTGGCCGCCACCTGCGACGGCGACCCCCTGCTTCGCGACTTCGCCGGCCGTGAGCACGAACGTCGCATCCAACGCTTCGGCGAACTCGACCGCCGTCAGCTCGAGCTGGCGCGAGATCTCGTCCGCGCCACGCTGGCCGCACGCGTGCCTCGCGGTGCGAGCAACCCGGCAGCCAGCTCGGAGCTCGGCATCCTGCTGCGCGAATTGGCCAAGAAGACGCGTCACAAGCCGATGCGCCGGCTGTTCGCCGAGACGCCCAACCTGCTGCCGCTGTTGAAACCCTGTTTCTTGATGAGCCCACAGTCGGTGGCGCAGTACCTCGCGCCCGGGCACGCGCTGTTCGATGTCGTCGTGTTCGACGAGGCGTCGCAGATCACCGTTTCCGACGCCGTGGGCGCCCTGGCGCGCGGCCGTGCCGGAGTGGTGGTGGGAGACAGCAAGCAGCTACCGCCGACGACGTTCTTCCAGCGCATCGAGGAGGGCGAGGACGACGTCGACGAGGATGCGATCGAAGAACTCGAGAGCATCCTCGACGAGTGTGGCAGCGCCGGCTTCCGCACGCTGCGCCTGCGCTGGCACTACCGCAGCCGGCACGAGAGCCTCATCGCGTTCAGCAATTGGCACTACTACGACAACGCGCTCTACACCTTTCCGGCGGCACAGGAGCTCTCGCCGGAGCTCGGCGTGTCGCTGGTGCCGGTGCCCGACGGCGTCTACGACCGAAGCAAGACGCGCACCAACCGCAAGGAGGCCGAGTCGGTGGTGCGCGACCTCCTGACGCGCCTCCGAGGGGCCGGCGACGTCGGCGAGGCGCCGAGCTTCGGGATCGTGACGTTCTCCCAGGCGCAGCAAGCGCTGGTGGAGACGCTGCTCGACGAAGAGCGCCGCAACGATCCGAGCCTCGAGCCGTACTTCGGCAGTGCCGCCGAGGAGCCGGTCTTCGTCAAGAACCTGGAGAACGTGCAGGGCGATGAGCGCGACGTGGTCCTGTTCTCCATCTGCTACGGCCCCGACGCGTCGGGCAAGGTGGCGATGAGCTTCGGGCCGCTCAACGCCGCCGGCGGCGAGCGGCGTCTGAACGTCGCGATCACGCGCGCCCGGCAGCAGGTGATCGTGCACGCCACGTTGCGGCCCGATCAGATCGATCTGTCGCGCACCAACGCCGTGGGCGTGAGGCACCTCAAGACCTTCCTCGACTACGCGGCCCGCGGCCCGCAGGCGATCGCCGAAGCCCTGGTGCTCGACCGCGGCGCGCTGCCGGAGTCGCCGTTCGAACAGGACGTCAAGGCGGCGCTCGAAGCGCGCGGCCACCACGTCGCGTCGCAGGTCGGCTGCTCCGGCTACCGCATCGACCTGGCAGTGCGCGACCCGCAACGCCCCGGCCGTTTCGCGCTGGGCATCGAGTGCGACGGCGCGTTCTACCACTCCGCCAAGACCGCCCGCGACCGCGACCGCCTTCGACAAGGCGTGCTCGAACGCCTCGGCTGGAACCTGGTACGGGTGTGGTCGAGCGACTGGCGGCGTAGCCGCGAGCGCGAGCTGACGCGCATCGAGCAACGGCTGGCCGAGGCGCTCGACGACGCCTCGGTCGGTGCGCCCACAGCAGCCCCGCAGGCAGACTCGTCCGCTACCGACACCGAAGCGCCGCACCCGATCGAAGCTGCCGCCGAAACGCCGCTGCCGCGGGGCACGCCCACGTCCACGCCTGGGGACCCGACGCCGCTGCCCGCCGGTGCCGAGCGCTATACGCCGGCAGTGCTGGCCAACGGTCGCGGTCCGTTCGAGGCCGCGACACCGCAAGAGATCCTCGAGGTTGCCGTGCAAGTGCTGCGCGCCGAGGCACCGGTCCACGGCGAGCTGTTGGTGCGCCGCGTCGCCAGTTGTTTCGACCTGCCGCGGCTCACCGCCAAGACTCGCACGCGCGTGCTCGAACTCGTACGCGCGCTGCCCGAGGCGCAGAGACCGGTCGAGCGCGACGAGTTCCTGTGGCCGGCCGACCTCGACCCGGCCACGTGGACGACCTTCCGCCTGCCGACCTCCGACGGCGGGCGCAGCGAGCGCGAGGTCGAACACATTCCACCCGAGGAGATCGCCAACGCCGCCGTGCACGTCGTGCGCACCCAGGTCGGCATCGGTCGCAGCGACCTGCTGCGTCAGACGGCGTCGATGTTCGGCTTCTCGCGCACCGGCGCCCGCGTGCGCGCCGCCATGAGCGCCGGCATCGAGGCTGCTCTGCAGCGCGGTAGCGTGCAAGAGCGCGACGGCAAGGTGACCGCGGTGCGCTGAGCCGGAGGCTCGCGATCGCGGAGGCGATCGCCAACAACATGCTCAGAGCCCGTACGCTCGATTCTTCACGGGATCTGAGCCGGAGGCTCGCGATCGCGAAGGCGATCGCCAACAACATGCACAGCGCGGCCGGCGGCCGCAACCCAAAGGGTTGATGTCGGCGCAGCGCCGACCAGAGGGGGCCGCCGGCGCTGTTGTTGCTTGGAGCTTCCAGGGCTGCTCGGGCGTGGCCTGGTCAGCTCTGTGGCAACGGAACAACACGGCCGAATTCGCCCCCGCCGCGACGATTCGCAGCCCTTGCAGCTCAGAGCCCGTACGCTCGATTCTCTCTCACGCTGAGCGACGACTTCCGCGCGTCTTCGCGTGGTGCGAGGATCCTGCGGTCGGAACGGCAACGGTGTTCCGACGGCGTTGGAGGGCGGCAGGATCACTTCACGCGGGTGTAGGTCATCGAGAAGTCCTGCATCGGCGGTGCGTCGCCCATGCAACTGTGGTTGACGACCTTGACGGGTCTGCCGTCCTTGTCGAGGCTGACCACGCAGCGCGACACGCACGGCATGCCCATGCGCAGGCAATTCGCGGTGCAGATCATGGCGCCGTCGGCGAGGCGGCCGTCCATCTCGCAGATCATCCCCATGCTGTCGATGGACACGATCTTGTAGCAGCTCCCCGTCGGGTTCCAGGCGTGGAAGCCATGCGCCTCGTAGGGGGGTCCCTCGCTGCCCTTGGTCTCGGTCATGACGATGCCGCCATCGAACAACACGGTGGTCGTGTCACGCCCGGCGATCGGCATGGGCGCTGTCCCCGGCGCCATGATCATCTCGCCCTTGCCGTCGTAGATGCCGGCCATCCTCGCGATCTTCGTCATCTCCGGCGCAACCGGCATCATCGCCCTGGCGGCGCCGATGGGCGGCAGCTCGGCCTTGGCCACCTTGTGCAGCTTGCCGCGCACCGCTTCGTTGGACTCGCCTTGCGTCGCGAAGAAGGAGATCGCGAAGTCCATGTGGTCGCCGTCGACGACGGTGCGCATGCGCTCGACCTCGGGTCGTCCGTCACGAACGCGATGGCTGACCTGCACCATTTCCTTGCCGTCGAAGTGCAGGGTGTTGAGAGTCGCCTCGCCGCTGTTGCCCACCGTCAGCGCCACGAAGCGCTTGTTCTCTCCGTCCCAGCCGAGGTACTCGCGCATGCGCATGGTGCCCATGCCCTCGAATTCGACGGCCGTGTCGCCCTGCAACCAGAAGCGTCCGAGCACCCACGCGTAGGTGCTGGTTGCGTTCCACTTCGTGGGGGGTGCACCCGGCGCCATCGTGGCGGTGCCCTCGCCTTGCCAGCCGCCTTCGAGCACGGCGAGCTTGGCGAGCTCCGGCGCTGGCCGCGGCATGTCTTGGGCCGCCAGAGGAAGAGAGAGGAACGGGATCGCGAGACGAAGGATCTTCATGGCGTGTGTGTTCTTCGGGACGACTCGGCGGGACAACTCTTCGGGGCCCGAGCTGCCGACCGGCAGTGGCCGAGCACCCGTCGAAACCGTCGGGATACTCCGGACGCAGTGCGGGAACGCGCACCCGGGGTCGACTCCGAGACGTTCCAGGGTGTCGGCTTTCTACAACGAGAGCGACTCGGCTCCGAAAACCCGATCCTGCGGTCCCCTACCCGCCGCGCCGGCCGGCCAGGCGACGTGGCGACACCGGCGCTTCGCGCGGACCGGAGTGGGGCCCTGGCCACTGTTTGCCGGGGCTTCCAGTGCCGCTGGAAACCGGCGAACTCACCGCCCCTGGCGCGGAGCGACTTCGCCCGACTCGCGAGGGGCGCGAGCGTCCGCGGCACCTCCAGCCCATGTGGGTGCGCCGATCGACAGCCACTGGTCGGCTTGGATGCCGTCGTCGACGGCGACGACCAGCACCCCGACACCCCGAGCGGCGGCGGGGAGCGGGCAGCGCCAGATGCGCCACGCTCCGTGCGTCGCTGGCGGCCGGAGCTGGACGAGGACGTTGCCCGTGGTCGGCTCGAGCAGCGCGATGCGCACGCCGAAGCCGCACCCGGTCGCGACGGGCAGCACGAGGCTGGCGTCTTCGGGCAGCGAGATCGGTCCGATCGCGATCGCTCCCTTGGCACCCGCATCGCAGGTGGCGATCGCTCCTCCCACGTCGCGACCCTGGCCGTCGGTCGACGCGCCGAACTGGCCGGTGAGGTGCACCGACAGGTCGGCGATCGGGTGTCCGGGCGCGGCGGCGAGTTCGACCCCAGCCACCGTGTGCGGCTGCGGCACGCGGAACAGGCGACCGTCGGCGAGCTGGGCCCAGATCCAGAATCGTCCTTCGGGCGCATCGACGGAGCCGTAGCCCTGGAACCCGATTCTCTGGTCGCTCACCAGAGGGTGCGCCGCCGCGACATCCGGACGGCATGCGTCCATGATGCCGTGGCCGAGCACCGTCCCGGTCTCGTTGGCGAACAGGACTCGGGCAGGAGCGCGGCCGATGCCGTCGACGAAGGCCCAGCCCTGCGCGTAGAAGCCCCAGCCGGATTCGGGGCACAGCTCCACGGTGTCGACGGCACCCACACCGTCGCCCGCGATGGTGCCGACCTCGTGCAGGCCACGACCCACGACGTCGCGTTGGCCGGCGAACACCGACAAGCGATGCTCGCGCAGGAAAGGGACCAGTTCGCTGTACACGGTGTCGGCGTTCGCGGCGAGGTCGCGCATGCGCTCGACGTCCTGGACGCCGGCGAGGAGGCCGCTGGCGACGCCGCGGAGCCGGTCGCGGAAGTAGCTGTCGCTGCGCACGAACACCGGGTTGGCCACCGCGATCGACACGAGGACGAGAGCCGCGAGCGACAGCGCAAGGGTGCGCACGCGCGATGGCGCCATGGCCACGGCCAGCAAGGTCGATGATGCCCAGAACACGACGCTCGGCGTCTCGTAGCGCGGTCCGATGGCTTCGACGAGGTCGGAGCCCGCGCGCCCGTACGCGGTCAGCGACGCCGACAGGAGCACGAAGACGCCTACCGCGACCATCGCCTGCCGCGCCGCGTGCGCGCCGGAGCGGGCCCGCGGCCACGCCTGCCGGCTGGCGGCGGCGAAGGCTGCGAGGCCGAGAACCCCCGCCGCCGCGCACAGCAACGGTCGTCCGAGGCCGTCGGGAAGCCGCGACGGACCACCGAGGAGGGCCAGGAAGAACAACGCCATGCGGTCGGGGCGCCGCACGGGGGCGACCTCGGCGTGGCCGTGTGTCGGCGTGAAGTACGGGTGGAGCCAACCGAACCCGTGCAGATAGAAGCCGATGACCAGCAGTCCGGCGGTGACAACCACGGCCAGCCCGCGGCGCGACATGCCTGACCGCGCCGCGAGCAAGAACAGCACGATCCAGATCCCCAGACCGTTGGCCATGGAGAAGCTGCCGACCGCGGCCGCGGCGATGGCGGTGGCGAGCACCAGGCGCGACCGTCGTGCGTGTGGAGCCAGCGCACCGGCAGCGAACGCGACGGTCGCTGCCAGATAGACCAGAGGGAACTGCACCTGGAACGGCTCGACGAGGTTCTGCATCTGCACCGCGGCGCCGAGCAGCCCCAGCAACGAGCCGACCGCCAGCACCAGCATCGCCGGTCGACGGACGCCTGCGCGCCAGAGCAGCCACAGGAGGACGCTGGCGTGGGCGAGCTGGATGGCACCGGTCGTGGCGACGAGAAACCAACCGCGCTGGTCGGCCACGAGCGTGTCGAGGAAGAAGAGGAGTCGCGGCACCGCGATGCGATGTTCGTTGTGCTGGCGGAAGAGGTCGACCAGGCGCCACGTCCCTTGGTCGACCGCGCGGGCCTCGTGGACCGACTGCCACTGGTCGAGGTAGGGCATCGACTGCTGGTTCGCGACGATGCCGATCCCGGTGCTCACGGCGACGTGGAGCCCGATACCCAGGACCAACGTGGCCAGGAGCCAAGCGGTGGCCACCCTGCGCATGCCGGCATCATGTCGTCCCGGCCCTAGCGCGCAAGTTGCGGTGCGACCGCACCATCCCGTCTCTCGACTTGCGGCGCCAGGTTCTCGCCGCCCTCGCAGCCCAGAGAACGGATCCGGGACGACGAGCGAGTGGTTACGTTGTCCACCCCGCCGCGCCACCCATGGTGGTGGCTCCACCCCTCGTCCTTCGGTGTCATCCTCCGCGCCCAAGCCGCTGCTGTCCGTGTGCATCCCTGCCTACAACGAGCAGGAGAACATCGGCCGCTCGATCGATGTCATCGACGCCGAGCTGCGCCGGAGCGGCATCCCCTTCGAGTTCGTCATCGCCAACGACAACAGCCAGGACGGGACCGAGCAGGTCATCCGCGGCTGCATGGCGCGCGGCGTGCCGATTCGGTTGATCAACCGCAAGCCGCCGGGCGGCTTCGGCCGCGCCATCCGCAGCTGCCTCGACCACTTTCGCGGCGAGATCGTCGTGATCGTCATGGCCGATCTCTCGGACGACCCCAAGGACATCGTCTCCTACTACCACAAGATCAACGAGGGATACGACGCGGTGTTCGGCTCCCGCTTCATGAAGGGCAGCGTCGTCCGCGACTACCCGAAGGTGAAGCTGATCGCGAATCGGCTCGGCAACAAGATCCTGCAGATCCTGTTCTGGACGGAGCACAACGACCTGACGAATGCGTTCAAGGCATACCGCGCCGACGCCGTGCGCTCGCTCATGCCTCTCTACGCGTCGCACTTCAACCTGACGATCGAGCTCTCGCTGGGGCTGCTCATCCGCGGCAGCAACGTCGCCCGGCTGCCGATTGCGTGGTACGGCCGCACGTGGGGCTCGGCCAAGTTCAACATCCGCACGCTGGGGCGCCGCTACCTCGCGACCATGATGAAGGCCTGGGCCGAGCGGCGATTCATCCGCGACGATCTGCTCGCCGAGCACAACAAGAAGCTCGACCTGATCCGTCACAAGTCCGGAGTCGTCGACGAGATCTTCACCAACATTGACGATGAAGAGAATCCTGGTCACCGGCGGAGCCGGCTTCGTGGGGTCGAACCTGGCCCTTCGCCTCAAGCAGAGCCGACCTGACAGCACGGTCGTCGCCTTCGACAACCTGCGGCGACGTGGCTCGGAGCTGAGCTTGAGGCGACTCCGCGCCGGCGGCGTCGACTTCGTGCACGGCGACGTGCGCGAGCGCTCCGATCTCTTCGAGGTCGGCGACGTCGATCTGCTGATCGACTGCGCGGCCGAACCGTCGGTGTTGGCCGGCCGCGACGGCTCTCCCGACTACGTCATCGCGACGAACCTCGGCGGCACGATCCACTGCTTGGAACTGGCCAGGCGCTGTGGCGCCGAGGTCGTGTTCCTGTCGACGAGCCGCGTCTACCCGGTGGAGCCCATCAACGCGCTCGCCTACCGCGAAGAATCGACCCGCTACGAGATGGCCGAGGCACAGGTAGTGCCGGGTGCCTCGGCCCATGGGATCGCCGAGACGTTCCCGCTCGACGGCGTTCGATCGATCTACGGGGCCAGCAAGCTCGCCTCCGAGCTGCTGCTGCAGGAATACCGAGCCGCATACGGACTCCGGGGTTTCATCAACCGGTGCGGTGTGCTCACCGGCCCCTGGCAGATGGGCAAGGTCGACCAGGGCGTCGTCGTCCTCTGGGTGGCGCGCCACATCTACGGCGGACGGCTCGGCTACATCGGCTACGGCGGCACCGGCAAGCAAGTGCGCGACATGCTGCACGTCGACGATCTGTTCGACCTGCTGGAGCTGCAGCTCGGCCGAATGGCCGAAGTCGACGGCGAGGTCTTCAACGTCGGCGGCGGACGGCCCATCAGCATCTCGCTCCAGGAGCTGACCGAGCTGTGTCGCGAACACACGGGGAAGCGCATCACCCTCGACAGCGTCCCCGAGAACCGGCCACAAGACCTGATCTGCTACCTCAGCGACAGCCGCAAGGTCGCCCACGCGATGGGCTGGCAGCCGCGACGGGATGCGTCCATGATCGTCGCGGAGATCGCGCGCTGGATAAAAGACCACCGCGCCGAGCTCGAACCGATCCTCGCCCTCTGATTCTCCTCGCCGCGCGCCGCCGCCTCTCGTCAACACCGGAGTTCTCGTCGTGTCCATCGTTCTCGTCACCGGAGCAGCCGGCCTCATCGGCGCCGAGTCAGTGCGTCACTTCGCCGGTCTCGGCCACAAGGTCGTCGGAATCGACAACGACATGCGTCGCTACTTCTTCGGCGACGGCGCCTCGACCGACTGGAGTCGTCGCCAGCTGCAAGACCGAATCAGCGGATACGAGCACCATGCGACCGACATTCGCGACGAGGCAGCCGTCGACGAGGTGTTCGCCACGTACGGCAGCGACATCGCACTGATCGTGCACTGCGCATCACAGCCCTCGCACGACTGGGCCGCGCGCGAGCCTCTCACCGACTTCTCGGTCAATGCCACCGGCACGCTCGTGTTGCTCGAGGCGGCGCGCAAGCACTGCGAGAAGGCCGCTTTCATCTTCACGTCGACCAACAAGGTCTACGGCGATGCGCCGAACAGGCTGCCGCTCGTGGAGCTCGAGAAGCGCTGGGAGGTGGCCGAAGACCACCCCTTCCACACGCACGGCATCGACGAAACGCTGAGCATCGACCAGTGCAAGCACTCGTTGTTCGGCGCATCGAAGGTCGCGGCCGACGTGCTCGTGCAGGAATACGGCCGCTACTTCGGTATGCAGACCGGGGTGTTCCGCGGCGGCTGCCTCACCGGTCCTGGGCACTCGGGCGCCGAACTGCACGGGTTCCTGAGCTATCTCATGCAGTGCGCGATCACCGGCAAGCACTACACGGTGTTCGGCTATCGCGGCAAGCAGGTCCGTGACAACATCCACTGCCACGACCTGGTCACGGCGTTCGAACACTACTTCCGCGCCCCTCGTGCCGGCGAGGTCTACAACATCGGGGGCAGTCGCTTTGCCAACTGCTCGATGATCGAGGCCATCGAGCTCTGCGAACGCATCACGGGTCGCAAGATGGACTGGAGCTACAGCGACACCAACCGCATCGGCGATCACATCTGGTGGATCAGCGACGTGCGTCGATTCCAGTCACACTATCCCGGGTGGAAGTACGAGTTCGGCCTCGAGGCGACGCTCGTCCAGATCCACGACGAGCTGGTGCGGCGCGCGCAGGGCGCGTCGAAGTAGCTGGCGCTGCGAGCGCCGCGAATCCTCGCGCCGCGCTGATATCGGGGATGTCGTTGCGCTGCACGGGCGCTGGACTCGACCGCGTCGGGCCGCGAAACCCGAGCCCGAAGCGGTTGCCGCCGGTCGGCCACCGACTATGAGCACCGCCGAGCCAGTGCTCGCCATCCAACCGTGTATCTCGCCGCATGTTCGTCGTGTGTGTTGCTGGCCACGCTCCTGGCCGCGCAACCGGTCCCCTTGCGGATCTGGGCCTCGAGCAACGGCAGCCAACGGTTCGGGCCGGCCTATGGGCTGGCGGTAGGGGACTACGACGGCGACGGGTGGACGGACGTCTACAACAACTACTCCGGGCAGCTCTGGCACAACGAGCAGGGAAGGGGCTGGCTCGCCACGACCAACCTGAACGCCGGCGGTGTGATCCTGCGCTACAGCGCGTCGTTCGCGGACTTCGACGCGGATGGGCGGACGGACATCGCCTGCGAGCCTTACCGCGTGGGTTGCCTGCGCGTGTTCCACAACCGACCGTCGGGATTCGTGGACATCGCCGCCAACGTCCAGCAGTTCCCAGAGCGCGCCTGCGCCGTGAGCAGCGAGACGATCAGCTGGGGTGACGTGGATGGCGACGGGCTTCTCGACATGTTCCTGCCCACCTATCAGGGCAACTACCTCTACCTCAATCAGGGGCCGGGCGCTCCGGGCGGGGCCTACCTGTTCCGCGATGTTGCCGACCGGGCCAACGTCCGCAGGTTCACCGGACCGCGCCCGGAGGGCACGATGATGGGCGACATCGACGGCGACGGCGACCTCGAGATCTACAGCAACGGTGTGCTGTACCAGAACGTCTCGTCGCCGGGCTTTCCCTCCTTCCGCCCGCTCTCGGAAGCCGCGAGCGGGATCGGCAACAGTGGGCAGCTCGACGAGGGCGCGCTCATGGCCGACATGGACTTGGACGGCGATCTCGACGTGGTCCTCGCACATCCCTTCTTGGCGAGCACCAACGTGTGGCTCAACCGTGGCGACGGCTCCTTCGCACGCGGACCGGTGCTGCCCAACCGCGTCAACGAGGGCCTGTCCGCCGAGGACTGGGACTTGGACGGCGATCTCGACATCACCAGCGATGCGAACATGTTCCGCAACCAACTGGTGGAGTCGCGCACGCTGGGCTTCGTCGCCGCCACCAGCTCGGTGCCGATCGGCGAGCTGGCCCAACTGGCGCCTTGCTGGTTCGACTGGGATCGGGACGGCGACCTCGATTGCGTGGGGCGCTGGAACGGCGATCCCCTGCTCCTGGAGAACACGCTGTACAGCGCCACCACGCAGCCGCTGCAACGTCGATACCTGCGCGTGCGCGTCGCCCGCGAAGCGCTCGGGCTGCCCCGTGGCGTAGATGTCGAATACGGCGCAACCGTCACCGTGCGGGTCACCGAGCCCCGCGAGAGCTTCGTGCGCACCAAGCTGGTGGCCAGCGCTGCCGGCTACGTGAGCCAGAGCGACTACGTGCTGACGTTCGGTTTGGAGGGAAGCACACCCTTCGAAGACCTCCGCTGCGACCTCAGCGTCGACTTCCCCAACCACGAGAAGGGTGGACGCTGGCGAGTCGACCGCGACGTGAACCCGGCCCTCGGCGACCTGCGCCCCGCCCTGTTGCGTGACCGCGAGATCACCGTGTTCCGTGGCGGCAGTGTCCTCGTGGACGGCTGCACTTCGCCACCGACCCCTGGCCGGACACCGAACCTGTTCCTGACGCCGACGCTGCCGACGCCGACGACCACACCTCTCGCGGCACCTGTCGGCGTGCCGGTCGACACCCACGTCGGCCTGAGATTCACCGCCGTTCGCGGCGTGCGCCTCCGCGAGATCGTCGTCGATGGCACGCTGGCACCGGCAGTGACCTGCGCCGGGAGCACCTTCAACGTGGCTCTCTTCGACGCGGGATCGGCACCTCGACTGCTCGCGACCTGGGACCTGCGGACGCCCGCCGGCAATCATCGGGGCTCCTGGCCTTGCGACGTCGTCTTGGCCGCCGGCGCGTACCAGCTGCAAGCACGCGTCGCCCAGGTGCGCGCGTCGCCGCTCGTCGCCGCCGAGCATGGCCTGGTCCGCATCGACGGCGGCTTGCTCTTCGCGAGCACCTCGCCGTGCGCGTTCCAGCCATCGCTCGTCGTGCCGACGCACGCCGGCATGGCGATCGGCGTCGGTCCGGACGACGCGGTGACGTTCGCCGACCTCGGCCACGGACTCGCCGGGAGCAACGGCGTGCCGCGCCTGCAGGCCGCTGGCAACCTCGCCTTCGCGGCGCCGATCACGCTGTCCTTGCGGGCCGCGCGAGCGAATGCGCCCACTGTCCTGGTGGCGGGCCAGCAGGCCGTGTGTTGGCCGCTGTTCGGGGGCACCTTGGTGCCGGAGCCGACCGTCCTGGCCAACGCGCTCACCGACGCGCGCGGAGACTCGAGTTTCACGTTCCCCTGGCGGCTGGCGCGGGGGCGGCCGGTGCACTTCCAGCACTGGGTCCTCGATCCCGGAGCACTGCGAGGCGTGGCGGCCTCCAACGCGCTGCGTGGCGTGCGCTGACCAGCGCAGCATGGCGGACCAGGCCCCGTGAAAGGGGAACCCGGACTCCCCGCCAAGGGCCCGGGGCCAAAGGTGCCGTTCCGATCGCGACCTCGCCACCACAAGCAGGAGTGGATGGATGCTCCGTAGGCACCCATTCCTAGGTGCGTTCCAGAGTCCGCGGGCCCGACCGGTGCGGCGGTTCGAACGTCGCGCGCTCGGAACACCGCAGCTGCCGCCCGCCGCAAACCCGCCCACCTGCGCGCGCCGACTCGCTCACTTTGCCGAAATTGAGACGTCTCACCGCGCCTCGTTTCCTGGCGCCGGATCGCGCATGATCCCATCCGGTCGGCACGTCCCCTCACGTCCCACCACCCTGCGGCTCGCGTCGGCCGCGCAGCCTCCAATCTCGCCCGGCTATCCTGACCCAGGCAGCCTGTCCCGGCCCCGCATCCGATGGCCACGCACATCCTCGGAATCTCCGCCTTCTACCACGACTCCGCCGCGGCGCTGCTGCGCGACGGCGAGATCGTCGCCGCAGCCCAGGAAGAGCGCTTCACCCGCAAGAAGCACGACGCTGGCTTCCCCAAGAAGGCGGTCGAGTACTGCCTCGACTCTGCCGGAATCAGGGCTGCCGACCTCGACTACGTCGCCTTCTACGACAAGCCGCTGCTCAAGTTCGACCGGCTCATGGAGACCTACCTCTCCTACGCGCCGGCGGGAATCAAGTCGTTCATGACCGCCATCCCGGTGTGGATGCGCGAGAAGCTGCACATCCCGCGCACGCTGACGCGCGAGCTCGGCGCCAAGCCGAAGCGGCCCTACGTGTTCCCCGAACACCACGAGAGTCACGCAGCGAGCGCCTTCTTCCCGTCGCCGTTCCAGGAGGCCGCAGTCGTCACCATGGACGGGGTCGGCGAGTGGGCGACGACGTCAGTGGGCATCGGCAGCGGCAACAAGATCCGGCTCACGCACGAGATCCGCTTCCCGCACAGCCTCGGCCTGCTCTACACCGCGTTCACCTACTACTGCGGCTTCAAGGTCAACTCGGGCGAGTACAAGCTCATGGGGCTGGCGCCGTACGGCGAGCCCAAGTTCGCCGACAAGGTCAGGCAGCTCATCGACCTGAAGGAGGACGGTAGCTACCGCCTCGACATGAGCTACTTCGACTACTGCGCCGGGCTGCGCATGATCAACCGGAAGTTCTGCGACCTGTTCGGCGCGCCGGCCCGCACGCCGGAGATGGAGCTGACGCAGTTCTACATGGACGTCGCCGCGTCGATCCAGAAGGTCACCGAAGAGGTGATGCTGCGGACGGTACGTTTCGCGCACGAAGTGACCGGCAAGAAGTACCTCTGCCTCGCGGGTGGCGTGGCGCTCAACTGCGTCGGCAACGGCAAGGTCCTGCGCGACGGGCCATTCGACACCATCTGGATCCAGCCGGCCGCCGGCGACGCCGGCGGTGCGCTCGGCGCCGCCCTCATGGTCTGGCACCAGTTGCTGGACAAGCCGCGCAAGGTCGAGGGCCGAGACTTGCAGAAGGCCAGCCTGCTCGGCCCGGCCTTCAAGAACGACGACATCCGCGCCGAGTTGCGCAGCCGCGAGCTCATCTTCGAGGAGTACGCCAGCGAGGACGCGCTGTGCGACCGCGTTGCCGAGCTGATTGCCGACGAGAACGTGATCGGTTGGTTCCAGGGGCGCATGGAGTTCGGCCCGCGCGCGCTCGGTTCGCGCAGCATCATCGGCGACGCACGTTCGGCCAAGATGCAGAGCGTGATGAACCTGAAGATCAAGTTCCGCGAGTCGTTCCGGCCGTTCGCGCCGATCGTCCTGCGCGAGGACTGCTCGGAGTACTTCGGCATGGACGCCAAGCACGAGAGCCCCTACATGCTCCTCGTCGCGCCCGTGCGCGACGACAAGCGCAAGGCGGTGGATGCCAGCAAGTTCGGCCTCGAGAAGCTCAAGCAACAGCGCTCGGTGGTGCCGGCGATCACGCACGTCGACTACTCGGCGCGCGTGCAGACGGTCGACGAGACCCGCAACCCGCGCCTCACCCGCCTGCTCCGCAAGTTCAAGGAGAAGACGGGCAGCCCGGTGATGATCAACACCAGCTTCAACGTGCGCGGCGAGCCGATCGTGTGCACGCCGGAGGACGCCATCCGCTGCTTCTTCGGCACCGAGATGGACGTCCTCGTGCTCGAGAACTTCGTCATCGTGCGCAAGGACCAGACTGCCATGCCTGCGATCGACCGCGAGAAGTACCTGTCCGCGTTCGCTCTCGACTGACCGCGCGACCGCCATCCGCACATGCTGAAGCTCGACCTGAATCCCAAGGACAGCCAACTACGCCAGTTCGCGTGGGTCTCCCTGATCGGTTTCCCGCTGATCGGCTGGGTCCTCCTGCACTGGCGCTTCGGCTTCTCGACGACCGTCGCCTGGTCGCTGACTGCCGTCGGCGCTTTGGTGTTCGTGCTGGGCATGGCGTCCACCAAGGCGATCAAACCCTTGTTCGTGGGCCTCATGCTCATCGCCGTGCCGATCGGCATCGCGCTCTCGACGGTCGTGCTCGGCCTGTTGTACTACCTGCTCTTCACGCCCGTGGCTCTGCTGTTCAAGGTCATGGGTCGCGACAAGCTGAACCGTCGCCTCGACCCGCAGGCGGCCACGTATTGGGTCGAGCGCAAGACAGCGATCCCCGCAGCCCGCTACTTGCGGATGTACTGATACTCTGCCTCTACCAGCCCGAACCTCGAGCTCTCGACCCGCAGCCATGAACGACCAACCCAACCAGAACTTCGACGACCTGGCGGCCCAATCCAAGGGCGGCGGCATCATCAGCGAATTCACGGCCTTCATGAAGGACAACGCCAAGTGGTGGTTGATCCCCTTCCTGGTCGTCTTCGGCCTGCTCGGCCTGATCATCGTGCTCGGCGGCACCGGGGTCGCGCCGTTCATCTACGCGATGTTCTGACCGCTGTCGGGACGGCTCGGACCGACGCTCGACACAGGTGTTCGGTCCGAACCGCCGTCCGAGGTCCGCGCGGCAGCCGAGCCCGCGTTGTCGACTCTCGTCGGTCGGCTCGCTTGCCTCTCGGACGCTCCGGGGCGAACATCGGCCAGACGTGTCGACGCCAGCCTCCCTTGCCGCCGCCGGACACCAGCTCGTCCTCGAGCTGACGCGGCGCTACACCGAGCCCCACCGCCGCTACCACGACATCCGCCACATCGCGCAGATGCTGGCGTGGGGCATGGAGGTCGGGCTGGACGACGCCCAGGTATGGGCGATCTGGTTCCACGATGCGGTCTACGACCCCCGTCGCCCGGACAACGAAGAGCAGAGCGCCGTGCTTGCAGAACGCTGTCTACTCGCCTCGGGCCACGGCCAAGACCTGGTGAACGTGGTGACCCAGATCGTGCGCGACACCAGGACCCACACGCCGACCGTGCGCGAGAGCGGCCTGGTGCTCGATCTCGACCTCGGCACCCTGGCGCTGCCGTGGGACGCCTTCTGCAACAACACCGCGGCGATCCGTGGTGAATACGCGCACGTCGACGACGCCTCCTTCGCCACCGGGCGCCGGCGGTTCATGGCCGGACTGCTGGAGCGCCCGCGGCTCTTCTTCACCCCGTGGGGCGAGAAGCGCGAGGCCACCGCTCGAGCCAACATCACTCGTTTCCTGAACGACTCGGGCGCCGACTGACCTGACGCCGCGCTGGCATGGGACGTCGGCGGGAACGCGTCCCGCTTTGTTTCGATCTTCGACACCTGCGTCAAGGGGCCGAGGCCGGAACCCGATCTCCGAGAAACACACATGGGGAAGATCATGCGCGACCACGGGCTCGACACGTACCTGGCGGAGATCAACGAAGTCCCGCTGCTGACGGCGGATCAAGAGATCCAACTCGCGAGGCGCATCCAGCAGGGTGACCGGGCGGCGCGCGAGCACATGATCCGCGCCAACCTGCGCCTCGTCGTCTCGATCGCCAAGAACTACGTCCACCGCGGCCTCTCGTTCATGGACCTGATCGAGGAGGGCAACATCGGTCTGATGAAGGCAGTGGAGAAGTTCGATCCCGACGCCGGCTGCCGCTTCTCCACCTACGCCACCTGGTGGATCAAGCAGGGAATCCGCCGCTCGCTGATCAACTCGGTCAAGACGGTGCGGGTGCCCTCGTACATGGCCGAAATCGTCTCGCGTTGGAAGACCATGGCGATGGAGTTGACCTACCGCATCGGCCGAGCGCCGACGACGGCCGAGATCGCCCAGGAACTCGAGCTGCCGGAGCACAACTGGAACGTGGTGCGCGACACGGTGACCTCCAACTCGCAGCCGACACACTCGGTCGGCACCGACGCATCCTGCGTCTACACGGACTCGTTGGAGGATACGCGTACCCGCTCACCGGAGGACGAGATCCTCACCAACCAGGAGCTCGATCGGGTCTCCGAGCTGTTGGACGTGATCGACGAACGCGAGGCCAACATCCTGCGCCTGCGCTTCGGCCTGCAGAGCGGCAAGCCGATGACTCTCAAGGCCATCGGCGAGAGCATGGGTCTCACGCGCGAGCGTGTGCGGCAGATGGAGCAGGAGGCCCTGCGCAAGCTCTACTGCACCATGTCGCGCGAGTTCGGCACCGACTGACGGTTCGCCTCGGCTTCCGCCGGCGCCTTGCGCCATGATGGCGGCGTGCCCGCGCACGTTCACGGAAGTCCGACCTCGCTCTACGTGCACGTGCCGTTCTGCGTGGTGAAGTGCGGCTACTGCGACTTCAACTCGTTCACGGCCGACGGTGCGGCTCCCCTCGACCGCTACCTCGACGCGCTGTCACGCGAGATGGTGCTCGCCGATCTCCCGCGAGATCCGGTGAGCGTGTTCATCGGCGGCGGCACGCCCAGCTACCTCGACGAGGCGCGCCTGGAGCGGCTGCTCGCGATCCTGACTCGGCACGTCGACCTGCACCGGTGCCCGGAGGTCACGATGGAGGCCAACCCCGAGAGTGTGACTTCGGCGAAGGCGAGTCTGGCGCGCAGCGCGGGCGTGCGGCGCGTGAGCATGGGTGCGCAGTCGTTCGACGACCACTTTCTCCGCCTGCTCGATCGCGCCCACGATGCCCGTCGCACCGTCCGGGCCGTGGCCGAGCTGCGCACCGCCGGGGTCGACAACGTCAACCTCGACCTGATCTTCGCCCTGCCCGGACAGACGCTGGGGCAATGGCAGTCCGACCTCGAGGCCGCTCTCGCGCTGACGCCCGAGCACCTGTCGTGCTACAGCCTGACCTTCGAGCCGGGGACGCGCTTCTTCCGCGATCTGCGGCAGGGTCGCATGCACAGGAGCGACGAAGACGTCGACCGCGCCATGTTCCTGCACACTCGGGCGCGCCTCGCCGACGCCGGCTACGACGCGTACGAGATCAGCAACTTCGCCGGTCGCGGTGGGCCCTGCAGACACAACGACCACTATTGGCTGCAGGGAGACTACGTGGGCGTCGGGCCCGGAGCCGCGTCCCATCGGCGAGGCGTGCGGTGGACCAACCTCAAGTCGCTGGAGGCGTGGGCGGACGCGCTCGCCCGGGGTCTGCCGCCGGTGGCCGAAGCGGAGACCCTGACCCCGCGTCAGCGCACAGCCGAGGCTCTCTGGCTCGGTCTTCGTCGCCGGGACGGCGTCGACTTGGCGCAGGTCGCGGGCACGACCGGGGTCGATGCCGAGCGGGCCTTCGCCGGCGAGCTGGACGGCCTGATCGAAGCGGGCCTGCTCACCCGCCAAGGCGTGTGCATCCGTCTCTCGCACTCGGGCCTGCTCGTTGCGGACGAGATCGGTGCGCGCATACTGCGCGCGTGAAGCTCCTGCACTGCGCCGCTCTGGCGTTCTTCTTGCTCACTGCCCCGGGGTGCTACTTCGGTCGCGCGGTGGTGAACGAGCCACTCGACCGCGCGAACCTGAATCGGCTACAGCCCGGCAGCACCACGGCCAAACAGGCGGTGGAGATCCTCGGCGCGCCGGCCGAGGTGGTCCAGCTCGGCAAGCGCTCCGCCTACCGCTACGACCACAGCGTGCAGAAGGAGGCGGCGACGTGGTTCGTGCTCGTCGCCATGCTCAACACCGACCTACGACAGGACCGCGCCTGGCTCTTCTTCGACGAGAACAACGTGCTGACCCACGTCGGCGCGACGCTCGCCGCGCACCACCCGCAGTACGCCTTCCCCTGGGAAGACGTGCACGAGGCGTCCGACAACCAAGCGCGCGACGAGAAGCGCTTCCGATGAACCTCGGGAACGCCGGCAACACCGTGCGATCAGTGTGGTCCGGGCCGGGCCGTCCGGCCGGCGCCCGTCTCGCGCACGCACCGACTCGCGCGACCGGCGATGGCATCCGGGGCGCGCTCGCAGTGCTGGCTCTCGGGATGTTGCTCATGAGCAGCAGCTGCATCACCGTTCGCTTCGTGCGCACGCGCGCGTTCGAGCCGATTCCCGACGAGGTGCTCGACGGCCTGCGTGCGGGACGCGACGACCTGACGCGATGTCTCGCGGCGCTGGGTGCACCCAACCTGGTCTTCGAACAGCCCGGCGACGGGGTGGCGCTCGCCTACGCGTGGCTCGATCAGTTCGTCTGGGGTATCGATGCCAGCCTGAGCCTGCGCGGCTTCGCCGTGTCGGCAGACCTGGGCCGCGACGTGCGCAAGATGCACGGGGTGGTCCTGTTCTTCGACCGTGAGCTGCAACTGGTCGAGGTCGAACGTGGTCTCCTCCGCGACTTCTTGCTGGCGCGAGGTCGCCGGCGTCCGGCGTCGATCGAGCCCTCGGACGATTCGCAGCGGCGGTGAGGCCGGCGGGCTGGATTCGGTTCGAATCTCCAGCGCTTCACCGCGTCGGAATGCCGATCAGAACGTCGGCCAAATACCGACTTGTCCGTTGATCAACAACCCCAGAGCGGTCAGAACCCCCAGGATGGCCGCCCCGACGAACAAGCCAGCCACGAAGGTGGCGAACTCGGCGAAGCTGGGGAAGAAGCGACTCAGCAGGTCGAGGATGGTCTCGTCGGACTCGGCCGCAGGCGTGTGGTGTTCTGGATGAACCATGGTGGAATCGAACGATTCGGAAAGGGCGACGGCGACACAGAATTGCGGCGAGGTCGAGTTGCCGCCACGCTTTTCCAGCGGGTCGGCCGATGCCGGCCACGGAGAGGCCGAACGGGGCGCTGACGCCTACTCCGCCTACCGCCGCCGCCGGCACTTTGCCTCGCTGGACGGCGTGCGCTGCGTCAGCATCCTCGCCGTGCTGTGGCACCACAGCCCCACGATCGACTTCACGCCCCTGACCCGCGGCTTCCTCGGCGTCGACCTGTTCTTCGTCCTGAGCGGATTCCTCATCACCACGCTGCTCCTGCGCGAGCGCGACGCCACCGGGACGATCTCGCTGCGCGCGTTCTACATGCGCCGCGTGCTGCGCATCTTTCCGCTGTACTACGCGGTGCTGTTCGGTCAGGCGCTCGTGCTGGCGTTGCTCAAGCCGGGCTCGGAGATGGCCAAGGGGTTCTTCGACGTCTTGCCGTGGTACGTCACCTACACCGCCAACTGGGGGCCGAAGGAGAACCTCTTCGCGCACGCCTGGTCGCTGGCTGTCGAAGAACAGTTCTACCTGGTGTGGCCGCCGCTCCTGGCGCTGCTCGGGATGCGCGCCGCGACGTGGCTGCTGGTGGCATTCCTGGCCCTCAACCAAGCACTGGACTTCGGTGCGTTCGGGCCCGAGTCCATCCACCTCGCGCGCAAGCTCGCCTCCTTCTCGGCGGTGGGCCTCGGGGTGCTGCTCGCGCGCCTGCTGCACTCGCCGCCCTCGTTCGCGCGCATCGCGGCGTGGACCGGAAACCACCATTTCGTCTGGCTACCCATCGCAGCGCTGGCTGGCCTCGTCTGGATCCCTGGCGACATCGGTGGGTGGCCGCGCCTGTGCATCCACCTGACCATGGCCGCGTTGGTGGCGGCCGTGGTGGTGCCCGAGCGGCACGCACTGATGGGCCTGTTCCGCCACCGCCTGGTCAGGCACATCGGCATGATCAGCTACGGCATGTACCTGCTGCACCAGCTGTGCTACATCCCGGTGGCCCGGGTCGTCGGCCGCGAGCCGGGCTGGAAGACGCCGGTCTTCTTCGCCCTCGGCACGGTCGCCACGGTGGTGGTGGCGACCTTCAGCTACCGCACCTTCGAGAGCTACTTCCTGCGGCTCAAGACGCGCTTCGAGCGCAAGCGCTGACGGCCTACTGCAGCTGGCGCAGTGCGTGCGCCAGGCGCGGGAGCGCGGCGTCGATCTCGGCCAGGCCGACGGCACCGATGCTGAGCCGGAACCAACCGTCGTCCTGAACGCATCCGAACGCCTGGAACGGCACGATGCCGATCTGCGCCGCCTCGAGTACGTAGCGCCGCACGTCCTCGTTGCGCTTCAGCTGGATGCCGTCGCGCGTGTGCTTGCCGAAAGGCGCGATGCGGACCGTGAGGTAGATTGCGCCCATCGGCGGCAGCGCCTCCACCGGAAGGCCCTCGGCACGCATCTCCTCGAGGCCCTGATAGAGCCGGGTGAGACGATCGGCGATCCCCGCACGGAAGCCGGCGAGGTAGGTCTCGATGGCGCCAGGGTCGTCCAGCAGTTCGCTGGTCGCCGCCTGCTCGGCACGCGGCGCCCAGGCCCCGACGTGCCCGACGATGGCGGACATGCGCTCGATGACGTCGACCGGCCCCACCGCCCAACCGACGCGCAGACCGGTCGCAGCGAAAGCCTTGCTGATGCCATCGACGTAGATCGTGTACTCCGCCATCTCCGGCACGACTCCGGTCGGCGTGGCGTGCACCGTTTCACCCACGCACAGCATCCAGTAGATCTGGTCGTAGAGCAGGAAGACCGGGCGTTCACCGCGCGCCTTGCGCGCCGTGTTCTCGCGCACGATCGCGACGCAGATCCCGCGCAGTTCCTCGCGGTCGATCGCCGTCCCCGAGGGATTGAGCGGCGAGTTGATGCACACGAGCCGGCTGCCCGGCAGGAGGGCCTCGATCTGTGCCCGGGTCGGCAAGAAGCGGTGTTCGCGGGCACACTCCACGGTCACGCCTTGGGCGCCGACCATGTGGGTGTAGTGGTTGTTGTTCCAGCTCGGCAGCGGGTACACGACCCGGTCGCCGGGATCGCATACGGCGGCGTAGGCCGAGTGCAGGATCGGTCGTGCGCCCGAGGCGATGAGGATGGACGGGATCGGATAGCGGATGCGCAGCTCGCGCTCGTACAGCTTCTGCACGGACTCGCGCAGCTGCAGCAGACCGTCGGACGGCGGATAGTTGGTCTCGCCCCGGTCGTACGCGGCGACGATGCCGGCCCGCAACCGCTCGGGGATCGGGAACTGCTTGGGGTCGAAGTCGCCGACCGTGAGGTTGCACACACGCCGCCCCGCGCGCTGCTGCGCGCGGATCTCGGCAGCGATGGTCAGAATCTCCGACCCGATCAGACCCTGGGCCATGCGACCCACGCGGACCGCGCCGTGCTTCTTGCCGGCCTCGGCCCAAGCGGTCACGTCGGAGGTCTCGCTGAGCTTCGACATCGCCGACACGATACGCGGCGCCGCGCGTGGGGCGAGGCCGGGCGGACGGTTTCGCCGCAGCGGCCTTCGCAGCGGGCCCTCGGCACCGCCGCCCTACGGTTCGAGTTGGGGCGGTCTGGCAGTCAGCGTCACGGGTTCGATCCGCGGCCCGGCCGCGGCGCCTCCGTGACGCGGACTCCGCTAGTCCCGGAACGCCTGCACCTTGTCGGTGATCTCCTGCACCAGTTGATCGCGACGTTGCCGGGCGGCCGCCTCCAGCCTCTGCAGCTCGTCGCTCCGCTCGAGCGCAGCGGACAGTCGGGCGACGTACTGGTCGCGCAGGCGCTTCTCCTCGGGTGTGTCGCGCAGCGCCGTCATGTTGCGGCGCGCGTTCTCTTGCGCCTCGTTCAGCGACGCACGCTCTTGGGCGTAGGACTGCAGCTCGCGCTCGACGGTCGCGCGCTGGTCCAGGAGGCCGGCGATGCTCTCGAGGAACGCCCGCGCTGCCGGCGACAGGTACTTCTGTTGCAGGTAGAAGCGGATCTGGTCGACGCCCTGGTTGACGATGCCGATCTGAGCGCTGACTTCGCGCTCCTCGCGCACGACGAACTCCCTCTTCGCGTTGGCTGCGAGCTCGAGCTTGAAGCGATGGTGGCCCGGCAGCTCCTCGGTGGCGGCGGCCGGTTCCACCAGCTTGAAGTCGCCGCCCGCCTTCTGGTGGTCGAGGTACAGGACGTAGGGCGCGTTGCTCTTGTTGCGCAGCTCGAAGCGCGCCTCCCGGCTCTCGCGGTAGTAGGTGGTGAGCAAGCCGTTCGCCAGCGTGGCGCGCGTCACCGGCAGCGCGCGCGAGTCGCCGCGCTCATCCACTTCGACGGCGGTCTCGAGGGCGTAGGTCACCATTTCGCGCATGCCCGGCTTCATGGTGCGCGGCAGCATGCCTTCGCCCAGGCACGTCGAACCCTCGAACACGGTGACCGGCCCCTTCTCGAGGGTCAGCGCGGTGCTGTTGTCGAGGAGGACGGCGTGGTAGGGGTGTTCGGAGCGATCGCGACGCCAGTAGAGCACGCGCTCGCTCTTGCCGACTCGCTCCAGCAGGATCGGCACCAGCGCCGCCTGCCCCTGCTTGATGGTCACCGGTCCGCTCGCCGTGTAGGAGAAGAGGTCGCCGACCGCGGCACCCTCCGCCATGGGGACGTTCGACATCTCGAGTGCCTCGCCGAGGCTCGGCGCCATCGCCAGGTCCTCCGCAGCGGCCATGCCCTCGGCGTCGGCCATCGCCTTCTTGCTCGCCACCCGCCCGCGCGCCATCCGCCCGCCGCCCGGCGATGACGGGCCCGCTGGCATCGGCACCGGCGCCTCGGCGGCGAGGCCGGCGCCGACCGACACGACCGGCCGCTTCGGGTAGTACGACGTGTACAGGTCGAGGACGAAGGACTGGGGGCTTCCGGCGACGAACGACAGCTTGACGTCGTTCCAGTCCTCGTCGGTGCGGTTCTCGACGATCGCCCACCCCTGCAGCAACGGCGCTTTGTCCGCTTCGAGCAGCAGGCGGTACGAGGTCTTCCAGATCGGCGTCTCGATGATGTAGCCGGCGCGCACCCTGCGCTCGCCGTCGCCGACCGCGCGCAGGTTCACGGTCTTGCGGTCCGCGTAGCGCGCCTTGGCGTAGATGTCCATCATGCGCGCCAGGTCCTTGCGCACGGTCTCGTCGAGGATCTCGATCGAGCTGGCGTCGAGGACGTCGACTGCCTGGATGGCGCCGTCTTCGCGCAGCAGGACCAGCTTGTGTGTCGTCACCAGCGAGTCGTCGATCTTGCGCTGCACGGGCTCGATGCCGAGCACCGAGCCGACGGTCGGAGTGGCTCCGGCGTTGGCGCGCACGCGAGCCCCCTTGAGCTGGGCGAGGAACTGGGTCAGCGCGCTACCCTCGGGCACCTGGAAGAGGATGTCCTCGAGCTGCTTCTGGATGGGATCCTTGCTGTCGTACAGGATCGTGCTGATGCGTCCGCCGCCGAGGTCGATCGCGTAGAGCGACTTCAGCACGTCCTTCATCTGCGCCGTCTTGAACGTGAGTGGTACGGTCGCGTCGCCGGTCACCAACCCCTCGCGCTCGAAGTAGCCGACCCCGTGCTTGTAGAGGACGATACGGGTGATCGCGAGTCGGTTCTCGCCGGGGCTCTGAGCGCTCATGGGATTCGAGAGGGCGAGCGCGGCGAGCGCGCTGACAACGGACTTTCGCATTGGAATTCCTCGTCGGATGGCGGGCGAAGAGGCCGGCCGCACGATACGCCGGCGGTGCCGCCGCTTCGAGGAGGAGGCGGACGTCGCGACGGCGCGACGGTTCCAGCCGAGACGCGAGACGGCTGGCGCCGCCCACTGCGTTCGCCGTGGGTGCTACAGCGCCTTGACTTCTGCCACCATGCCCTCGAGCGCCTCCTTGGCGTCGAGGAACACCATCAGACAGTTGGGCATGTCGAACAACGGGTTCTTGATGCCGGCGTAGCCCGGAGACAGCGAGCGCTTGATGACCACCACCGTGCGCGCGTAGTCGACGTCGAGGATGGGCATGCCGGCGATCGGCGACTGCGGGTCCGTGCGCGCGGCCGGATTCACCACGTCGTTGGCGCCGACCACGATGGCCACGTCCGTGTTCTTGAAGTCGCTGTTGATCTTGTCCATCTCCCACAGCTGCTCGTAGGGCACGTCGGACTCCGCCAGCAGGACGTTCATGTGGCCGGGCATGCGGCCGGCCACCGGGTGGATGGCGTAGCGCACCTGCACGCCGCGCTTGCCCAGCAGGTCGCCCAGGTCGCGCAACACGTGCTGTGCCTGCGCCACCGCCAGGCCGTAGCCCGGGACGATCACCACGGACGTCGCACCGTCGAGCAACATCGCCACCTCCTCGGGGGTGGTCGACTTGATCGCCTTGTAGTCCTTGGCGTCCTTGGCCACGGTGTCGTCGCCGATGCCGCCGAGCAGCACGTTGCCGAGCGAGCGGTTCATGGCCTTGCACATGATGCGGGTCAGGATGAGGCCCGAGGTGCCCACCAGCGCGCCGGCCACGATCAGCAGGGGATTGCCGATCACGAAGCCGGACGCCGCGCCGGCCAACCCCGAGTAGGAGTTGAGCAGGGACACCACGACCGGCATGTCGGCGCCACCGATCGGCATCACCAGGAAGACGCCGAGCACGCCGGCGGCCAATGCCAGCACCACCGTGCTGGCCGTCAGACCGAAGGCGCCCGGGGTCAACACCTGCCACAGGGCGCAGGCGATGGCCAGGACACCGAGGCCGATGTGCAGGTAGTGACGCTGCACGCCCTTCAGCGGGTGCGCCATCTTCTTGCCGGCCAGCTTGAAGAACGCCACGAAGCTGCCGGTGAGCGTCACCATGCCGATCAGGATGGTCGCCGGCGTGCTGATCGCCATGACCAGCCCGGCCTCCGACAGGGTGTGCCCTTCGAGCTTCATGACCGGGCTCTCGAGGATCGCCGCCATGGCGACGAAGGCCGAGGACACGCCGCCGAAGCCGTTGAGCGCGGCAACCATCTCGGGCATCTGCGTCGTCGGCGTGCGCGCAGCGATCGTCGCGCCGATGCCGCCACCGACCACGAGGCCGAGCACCAACACCCACCAGTTCAGGCCAGCGCCGAAGATGGCGAGGGTGGCGACGATCGCCAGCGCCATGCCGGCTTCGGACAACCGATTGCCACGCTGGCAGGTCTTGATGCTGGTCAGCAGCTTGATGCCGAAGACGAACAGCAGCGTGGCCAGGAGGTAGAGGTAGTCCACGCTACTTCTTCTCCTTCTTCTTGAAGGAAGACAGCATGCGGTCGGTCACCATGTAGCCGCCCACCACGTTGATGGAGGCGAAGACGATCGCGAGGAAGGCCAGCGACTGCGCCAGGAAGCCCTCGCCAGCGCGCGCGCAGACGATGGCGCCGACCACCGTGATCCCGGAGATCGCGTTGCTCCCCGACATCAACGGCGTGTGCAAGGTGGGAGGGACCTTGGTGATCAGCTCGAAGCCCAGCAGCGAGGCGATCACGAAGATGAAGAGGATGAGGAAGGTGCTGTCCATCGTTCAGGCTCCTTGCTTGGCCAGGGCCTGGGCGGTCGGTTCGTGCCGTACCGTGCCGTCGTGGGTGACGGTCACCGCGGCGAGGATCTCGTTGCCGAAGTCGAGGTTCAACTTGCCTTCCTTGGTGAACTCCGAAAGGAAGGCGACGACGTTGCGGGCGAACATGCGGCTGGCGTCGCCACCGACCAGAGCCGGTAGGTTGGCCTCGCCGATGATCTTGACGCCGTTGTCGGTGGTCACGGTGCGGCCGCGCTCGCTGCCCTGGACGTTGCCGCCCATCGCCACCGCCAGATCGACGATGACCGAGCCGGTCCGCATCGCGGCGACCATCTCCTTGGTGACCAGGATCGGCGCCGCCCGGCCGGGAATGAGCGCCGTGGTGATGACCACGTCCGCCGCCGCGATGTGCTCGGTGAGGATCTCGCGCTGCTTGCGTTGGTAATCTTCGCTCGTCTCCTTGGCGTAGCCGCCGGACGTCTCCGCCTGTGGCGGCGTGCCGGTGTCGACGAACTTGGCTCCGAGGCTCTCCACCTGCTCCTTCACTGCGGGCCGGATGTCGTTGGCCTCGACCACGGCACCGAGCCGTTTGGCGGTGGCGATCGCCTGCAGTCCCGCCACCCCGGCGCCCAGGATCAGCACCCTCGACGGGGTGATGGTGCCGGCGGCGGTCATGAACAGCGGGAAGAACTTGGGCAGGGCCGCGGCCGCCAGGAGCACGGCCTGGTAGCCAGCCGCGGTGGCCTGGCTGCTGAGGATGTCCATCTTCTGCGCTCGGGTGATGCGCGGCACCAGGTCGAGGGCCATCGTCGTCACCTTGTGCCCGGCCAGCGCCTTGACCAAGGGCAGGCACAGGCCGGGTTGCAGGCTCGACACCAGGACGCAACCGGCCTTGAGCCCGTTCACCTCCGGTGAGCCCTCCTTGGGTGGGTTGACCCGCAACACCAAGTCGGCCGTGCTCTGGCCGCTCGCGTCGGCAACCACCTCGGCGCCGGCGTCCTTGTACTCCCGATCCGGATAGCCGGCCCGTTCACCGGCTCCCTGCTGAATGCGTACCTGCACACCGAGCTTGGCGAGCGACTTGACCGTCTCGGGAACGACGGCCACCCGCGTCTCGCCTGCTTCGGTTTCCTTGGGCACGAATGCGACGACCATCGGCTGACTCTGAGTGACGTGGAAAGCGAGCCCCTCGTCGGCGAGTGGACGCTCCGCCGCGACAGCGGAGGCGCAGTCGCCCTCGTGCTCGGAGGGGATCTTGCTGCCGGCCCCTGGCCGGCGGCGGAAGCGGGGAAGAAGACCGAAACCTTCCCCTCGACGCCACACTCCACTCCGCGCCCAACCCCGGTTTTCTGCCAGCGCGAGACGGCCAGCACGGTGGCGGCGGGGCGCAAGCGAAACCGTCGGCAGCGCTTGAACACGTGACAGCGGGCATCCGCCGCCTTACACCAGCGGATCCGATGGGCGGCACCTTCGTCTCGCGCCTGCGCAGCAAGCTCGACCGCGGCATGCCGCCCGTGTGCGTGGGCTTCGATCCTCGTCTGGACGCGCTGCCTGACGATCTGCTGCCACAGGGAAGCCCGGTCGAACGCATCGCCACGTTCTGCCGCGAGGTCTTGCCAGCCGTCGCGCCCCACACGCCAGCGATCAAGCCCAACGTCGCATTCTTCGAGCGCTACGGGTCGACCGGATTCGCCGCGTACGAAGACCTGTGCCAGCGGGCGCGCGCACTCGATCTCCTGGTCGTGGGCGACGTGAAGCGGGGCGACATCGGCCCGACCGCGGTCGCCTACGCCGACATCCACCTCGACCTCGCCGACGCGGTGACGCTGCATCCCTTCCTCGGCCGGGATGGGGTCGCCCCGTTCCTCGAACGCTGCCAAGAGACCGGTGGTGCCGTGTTCGTACTGGTGCGCACCAGCAACCCGTCCGCCGTCGAGCTGCAGGCCGAGCGGCTGGCTGATGGTACGGAAGTGTCGGAGCTCGTGGCGGCGCGCGTCCACGCCTGGGGCGAAGGCCTCGGCCCCGCGGACGACTATGGCCCGGTCGGCGCGGTGGTCGGTGCGACCTACCCGCGTCAGCTCGCCCAACTCCGCCGGGCGATGCCGCGCGCCCTCATCCTGGTGCCCGGCGTCGGCGCGCAGGGCGCGACCCTCCCCGACACGATGGCGGCCTTCGATCACGAGGGCATGGGCGGTCTGGTCAACCAGAGCCGCGGTATCCTGCAGTGCTTCGCGCCCACCGACCGCAACTGGCTGGCGCGGATCGCCGCCGCCGCCCAGGCCTTCGCCGCGGACATGACCGGCGCACTGCACACCGCGCGGGAAGAACGGGCTCGCGAAGGACGCGCATGAGCGCTCAGGTCCGGCACATCTCTTTCCGACGTCTCGGGACCTCCGACGTGCACATGCGCTACCTGGAGGAGGACCCGGATCTCGTGCCCTACCTCGGCCGCCGGCCACGGGAGGCCAAGGAGCTGCTGGCACAGGCGCCGCTCGGGGCGCCGCGGGTGCTGGCCCTGCCCGACCTTGGACGCGCGTTGCTCGCGTACGGCGAACGCTACGGCGCGCCCGAAGCTTCGCTGGCCGCGGCGCGACGCATGATCGACGGGCAGCCGACGGTGATGGTGGTGACCGGCCAGCAGCCCGGCCTGCTCGGCGGCCCGCTCTACACCCTGCACAAAGTGGCGACGGCCGTGCGTCTGGCGCGCGAGCTGCAGGCCGTGGCCAACGGCGTGCAGGTGGTGCCGCTGTTCTGGAACCACACCGACGATCACGACTTCGACGAAGTGAACCGCGCCTTCGTCGTCAACCCGCAGCAGGAACTGCAGCGCTTCCGCCTCGATCTGGCGCACAGCGGCGAGGCGATCCGGCACATCGAGGTCGGTCACGCGGTGCAGGCCGTCCTCGACGAGGTGCGCGGACTGATGCCGGAGACCGAGTTCCGCGACTGGGCCTTCGCGGCGTTCACGCCGCAGGACCCTGGCGAGAGCCTCGGCGCCGGACAGGCTCGCGCCTTGTTCGCGCTCTTCGGCGAGCAGGGCTTGCTGGCGCTCGAGCCGCGCGAACTCCCGACCGCTGCGTTCGGTGTTCTCGAGAAGTGGTGGCGGCAGGGCGAGAAGATCCGCGCCAGCCAGCGCAGCACCACCGAGCACTTCATGGCGCTCGGCCTCGACGTCAGCGTCGACCCCGGCGCCACCCTGATGTTCCAGATGAAGGGGCCACGGCGTCTGCCCCTGTCGGACGGCGACACCCTGCCACACAGCGTCACCGACCTCAGCCCCGGCGCGATCCTGCGGCCGTTGTGGCAGGACGCGTGCCTGCCGACGGTCGCGTTCGTCGTCGGCCCCGGCGAACTGTCGTACCTCTCGCTGGCCGGCCCGCTCTACCGGACGTTGGGCGTGCCACGTCCGGCGTTCGTGCCGAGGGCGTCGCTGACCCTGGTCGAGCCGTCGCTCGCCAAGCTTCTCGCCAAGTTCGGCTGGGACCTGCCCGAACTCACCGACGGCCCCGAGGCGCTCGTGCAACAGAGGTTCGCCAGCGAGCAGGCCAGCGTGCTCGAGCGCGATCTGCGCGTGCTGACCGACATGGTCGACCGCAGTCTCGGCGAGATGGCGACCCGTGCTCAAGTCTCGCCGCACGCGCACGAGCAGGCGCTCGCCAGCGCCCTCGAGCGCCTGCGGAGCAAGACAGCCGGCGACTTGGCCAAGCTCGCCGACAAGCTGCAGAACTCGCGCGCCGATCAGCAAGGCACGGGCTCGCGCCAGATCCGCCGATTGTGCTCGACGCTACGCCCGCGCGGACGCCTGCAGGAGCGTGTGCTGGTCGCGCTGCCGGCCATGGTTTCGCACGGTCCGCGCCTCGGCAGCCTCCTGGTCGACGCTGCCGATCCCTTTGCCATCGAGCACGGAGTCGTCGAGTTGTGACCGCCGACGTCCTGGTGCTGGCCCCGCATCCCGACGACGCGGAGATCGCCTGCGGCGGCACGATCCTGTTGCTCACCCGGCAGGGCAAGCGCGTGGTGGTGGTTGACCTCACCCGCGGCGAGAAGGGCTCGCGCGGCGACGCCGCCACCCGGGCGCGCGAGGCCGAGGCAGCCGCGAAGGCACTGGGGCTGCACGCCCGCGAGAACCTGGGGCTCCCCGACACCGAGCTCCGCGACGACGCACAAGCGCTGGCGGCGGTGCTCGGCGCCATCCGCCGGCATCGCCCGAGCCTGCTGTTCGCACCGCACGCGCAGGATCCGCATCCCGATCATGGAGCCGCGCACACGATCTGCCGGCGCGCCTGGTTCCACGCCGGCCTGACGAACGTGCTCCCCGAGGCAGGCCCACCGCACCGGCCGGCGCGGGTGCTCTGGTATCCGGGCAACGACTTGGTCGCGCCGTCGGTCGTCGTCGACATCGGCGGCGTCCTCGAGGACAAGATGGCGGCGGTACGCTGCTTCGCCAGCCAGGTGTCGGGGGTCGATCGAGCGCACTTCGTGCACCGCCTCGACCCGCTCGAGCGCGTGCGCCTGCGCGATCAGTACTACGGCTCGCGGGTCGGCGTGCGTGCCGGCGAGGGCTTCGTCGCCGAGGCGGGCGCGCTGCTGCGCGACCCGGCGGCGTTGCTCGATTGACCGCTGGCATCGCCACCGACCCGAACCGTGCGCAGCCGCGACCCGCTTGCGGTCGCCCCAGCGCCGGGGACGATCGTGTCATCGTGCCCCGCTTCCTCGCGCTCGAGCCCCGTCTCCACGTCCACGACCTCGCCCGCGCCGTCGCCTTCTACCGCGACAGCCTCGGCTTCCGGGTCACCACGCTCTTTCCGGAACACCAGCCGGTGTTCGCCATGATGGCGCGCGATGGGACTTGCATCCAACTGGGGGGACCGGCGGGACGACGTGCGCAAGGCGACCCGTCGACCTGCACGCTCTACTTCGACGTCGCCGACGTCGTGGAGCTGCACCGACACCTCGCGGCCCTCGGCCCCATCGAGTGGGGCCCGGAGGTGTTCTTCTACGGACGGCGTGAGTTCGCCGTCCGCGATCCCGACGGCAACCTTCTCGTGTTCTCCGAGGTCACGACCGATCCGCCGACCTGCCGCGAAGGCTGAGGCACGGCGCGCGGCGGCTCGGCGTTGCATGACTGGGCCACGCAACGGCCGAGCGCGCGTCAGTCCTTCTTGACCGCTTCGGGCAGCTTCTTGACCGCTTCGACCGCCTCGGTCTTGGCCTTCTCGATCACCTTGCCAGCGGCGTCCTGGACGCTGCCGGTGCCGGTCTTCATCTCCAGCGGCGCGGAGAAGGTGTGCGTACCCCAGGTGACCTGGAGCTGGAGCGCGGCGGGATCTTCGCCCTCGATGCCGATCGAGAGGTTGCTCACCGACGTCTTGCTGGTGCCGTGCTTCAGCGCGCAGGTGTAGGTGGGCTTCCACTCGGCCGAGTTGAAGGGCGTCCACGCCTTGCTGTCGGCGGTCTTGGCGTCGATGACCAGCAGGTGGAACTCGCCCTTCTCGTCGCAGTGCGCGCCGAGGTAGTAGGCGCCGGCCGGGATGTTCGTGCCGGAGATCGACAGGGACGAGCTCGTGTTCAAGGTCGTCCAGAAGTTCTTGCCGAGGCGGAAGGACTTGCCCTTCGCCTGCTCCACCATGCCGTCGTACTCCGACTTCCAGGTGGGCGACCCGTACTGGATGCAGACGCTGCCGAGCATCTTGTAGCCCTGAGCCTCGTCGAGGAGGAACTTGGTGCTGGCCTTGCGATCTTCGCCGTTGCCGCCGAACAGCTTGCCTTGGGCGGGAACGAGAGCGGAGAGAACGATGGTCGCGAGAGCAAAACGGATCACGAGGTTGTCCTTTTGAGGGTTGAGGTGGGCCTGGGCCCGAGCGGAGGTGCACCCGGTAGGTCTCCGGGGGCGGTGGACAAGCCCCGGGTGCACTCGATCCGGTGGCGGCAATCCGCAACCGAGCATCGAATTGCATCTACGGTGGCGAGCGCCGCTCGGGCCAGGGAATGCCGCCCGCCGGCTCCTCGCCGCCGGCGGCGAGGAGCGCCAACTGCCGCCGCTACGGCGCGATCGCGCGTGCTCGCTGCGCGTTCATGAAGAGTCCGCGCTAGGGAACGACCCGGTCGGACCGTAGAGTGCCGGCGGCGGCAGGCTCCAGGCCTCGGGCTCAGCGAGCCGGTCTTCTCGGACGACTCGACGTTCGGGCCGCGGACCGAGCCGCCGGCTGCGCCGCGGCGTCCTACTCGCTGCGCCGCAGTGGGCGACACGGTCATGCGCCGACACGGTCTTGTGTAGGGAGGGCGGTTGTGATGCTGAAGATTGCGGTCATCAATCAGAAGGGCGGCGTCGGCAAGACGACGACGACGGCCAACCTGGGCGCAGCCCTCGCCATCAAGGGCAAGCGCGTCCTGCTCCTCGATCTGGATCCCCAGGCCAACCTGACGTTGCACGTCGACCGGCGCCCGGATCTCGAGGCACGCACGATGACCAACGTCCTGGTGGACGACGCGCCGCTGCAGCAGGTGATCGTGCCGACGGCGTTGGACAAGCTGTCGATCGCACCCGCCGACACGAGCCTCGCCGGCGTCGAGCAGGTCCTCGCCAACCGCATCGGCAGGGAGACGATCCTGCGCGAGGCGTTCGAGGTCCTCGAGCGCGAGGACACTTCTTACGACTTCGCGCTCTTCGACTGTGCCCCGTCGCTCGGCGTGCTGTCGGCGAATGCGCTCGTGGCGGCCGACCAGGTGCTGGTCCCCGTGCAGACCGAGTACTTCGCCCTGCAGGGCATGGCCAAGCTGTTCGAGGTGATCGAACTGGTCAAACGGCGCCTCAATCCCCCCTTGTCCATCGCCGCCATCCTGCCCTGCATGGTCGACCTCCGGACCAACCTGACGGCCGAAGTGCTGTCCGAGATCGGGCGGCACTTCGGCCAGTACGTCGCCAAGTCCTTCGTCCGCGCCAACGTCAAGCTGGCCGAAGCACCGAGCTTCGGCCGCACCATCTTCGAGCACGCCCCCGACAGCAACGGGGCGCTCGACTACCTGGCCTTCGCTGGCGAACTGCTCGGCGAGGCGGTCGACACCGCTGGGCCTGCCGCGGTGGCGGCGCCGCCGTCAGACGAGTCCGTGGCAGCGGCGAAGGAGCCAGACGGTGCCCCCGCGGCCGAGCCGCCGCCCGCGGCCGAGGCTGCGGCCGAAGCCTGAGCTGCAAGTGCCGCGGATCCTCGCGCCACGCGCGGATTCGGCGATGCCGTTCCGCTTGACATCGCGCCCAACTCGCTTGTTTCCAGCGGCACTGGAAGCCCCAGCAACAAAGTGGCCGGGGGCCCTTCTGGTCGGCGCGAAGCGCCGACCGCAACCAAGCCTTTGGTTGCGGCCCCGGACGCGACGGGCTGCAAGTGCCGCGGATCCTCGCGCCACGCGCGGATTCGGCGATGCCGTTCCGCTTGACATCGCGCCCAACTCGCTTGTTTCCAGCGGCACTGGAAGCCCCAGCAACAAAGTGGCCGGGGCCCCTTCTGGTCGGCGCGAAGCGCCGACTGCAACCAAGCCTTTGGTTGCGGCCCCGGCCGCGACGCGCGCCTGGCGAGGAATCGAGTCGAGATGCGCCTGGCGCGCGGGTGCGCGCGGCGACGAACCGGGTCACCGGCCGCCGATGCAGCGCGCGTAGCGGTAATAGGCCTGCAGCGCCAGAGTCAGGATGGCCGTCGAGTAGACCCGCCCCCCGTCGGCGCCCCACGCATCCACCGGATCCCACGAGCCGGCCGCGTTGCCCTCGCGGCACTGCCGCTCGATCACCGCCTTGGTGAGTGCGTTCGACCAGTGTGACCAGTGCGGCTCGCCCACCTGGTACACGGCGTACGAGCCGTAGTACCAGGCGTAGAAGTCCAACGACGATCCGCGGGCACCGACTTCCCACGCGGGCTTCCGGCGCATCAACACCGCCAGCTGCTTCTGCAGCCGAGGGTCGGTGCGTGCGTCGTGGCCGAGCAGGACCTTGCAGAACAAGCCGACGCCGGTCATCGCTTCGTTGCGGTCGACGGGGAACGCCGCCTCGTGCTCGCCGACGTGCCGCGACGACGGTCCACCGCGTTGGACGTAGCCCACACGACCCTGCGCGTCCGTCATCTGGTCGAGGTAGACGTCGACGTCGGCCAGCGCGCGGCCATCGACCGCGAGGCCGAACTCGTGCGCAGACACCAGGGCCATCAACGCCCAGCCGGTGATCGAGACGTCGTTGTCGCCCGAGCGCGGCTGGTAGCGCCAGGCTCCGTACGGGTTGCGGGCGGCGCTCAGGAAGTCGACCGCTCGCTGCGCGCACGGCCGCAGTGACCGGTAGCGCGACAACCCGTGCGCCTCGCACAGCGCCAGAGTGGCGATGGCGTGGTCGTACATGAAGTGCTGGGACGCCTGGCCGCCGAGGCAGCCCGTGTCGTGATCCTGCTGCTCGCGCAACCACTCGACGCCGCGCTTGACGACGTCGCGGTCGCGGCCGCCGCGCAGGGTGTTGCCATCACCGAGAAACGCCAGCAAGGCGAGCCCGGTGACCCCGACGTCGTGCAGGGGGTCGCCAGCACCGTCGCAAGCGGTGCCCGCCAGGTCGTGCTTCATGAAGTCGTCGCAGTCCCAGCGGCCATCCGCGTCCTGATGGTCGCGCAACCAGCGCAAGCCGGCCTCGACGTTGGCTTGACCCGGAAACGCACCGCGTCTGCCCTTGCCGAGCCCGCGACTGCCGTAGCGCGCCGGTGTTCCCCCGCCGAGGCCGACGTTGGTGGCCAGGGCCAAGTCGACGGGGGCGAAGTCGACGGTCTCGTCGAAGGAGGCTGCGGGCGACTCGGCGACGGCCGTCGGTTGCTCGCTCGGCTCGGCGGCGAAGATCAGCTCCTCGGGGTCGATCGGCTCCGGCTCGACCTGCTCGCTCGGCGGCGGGACCTCGACGAACTCGGCCGGCGCCTCCGGCAGCACGACGGTAGCGACCACCGCCTCGGCCGAGGGGGAGGCTGCCGGTATCAGCCAGAGCAACGCGATGACCAAGCCGTGCAGCACGACCGACAGCAACACCCATGGCGCGTGATGCAGTTGCTCGGCCATGATCGCCTGGAAGGAGTCGCGATCGGTACGGACCGTGGGCAGGGAAGGACAGGGTGAGTTCATGTTCCGGCTCTCGCGGAAAGCACGCGGCAAGCGCGTGAGGGCTGTCCACGGGAACGGCCACGAGCGCCGCCAGGTTCAGCCTCGCACGACGAGGCAGGGTGTCTCGCACACGGAGCCACGGGACTCAGCCTCACGCAACGAGGCGCGTCCCAGCGGCCGAGGTCGGCGTTCCTGGCGACCTTCCCGGTGACAGGAGCGAGCGGCCGCGCGGTTACTATCGGCCCATGCACTTCAAGATCGGCATCGTGTGCTATCCGACGGTGGGTGGAAGCGGGGTGGTGGCCACCGAAATGGCCGTTCACCTCGCCAGCATCGGCCACGAAGTGCACCTGGTCAGCTACGGGCGGCCGTCGCGCCTGCGGGCCGGCATCCCCGGCTTGCGCTACCACGCCGTCGACGTGTCGGCCTACCCGCTGTTCCGCTTCCCCCCGTACGATCTGGCACTCGCGACGCGCATGCTCGAAGTGCACGAGGAGGCTCAACTCGACCTCTTCCACGTGCACTACGCCATCCCGCACGCGATCAGCGCCTTCCTGGCCCGGTCGATGAGCCGACAGCCCCTGCGCTTCGTCACGACGCTGCACGGCACGGACATCACCGTCGTCGGCGCCGATCGGGCCTACACCCGGCCGACCCGCTTCGCGCTCGAGCAGTCGGACGCGCTCACGGCGGTCAGCAAGTTCCTGGCCGACGAGACCGTGCTGACGTTCGGGATTCGACGGCCGATCGAGGTCGTGCCGAACTTCGTCGACGTGCAGCGCTACCGGCCAGGCACCAAGGGACGCTACTACGAGCGCGACGACGAGGAGAGGGTCATCGTGCACATGTCGAACTTCCGGCCGGTCAAGCGCGCCGCCGACGTGGTGCGGGCCTTCGCTGTGATAGCAACGCACGTGCCGGCACGCCTCGTGCTCGCCGGCGAGGGTCCCGACTTGGAGCACGCCTTGGCCGTGGCGACCGACCTCGGCTGCCGCTCGCGCATCGAGCACGCCGGCAACGTCAACGACGTCGTCGCCTTGCTCGCCGACGCCGACCTCTTCCTCCTGGCCTCGGAGACCGAGAGCTTCGGGCTCGCGCTGCTCGAGGCGATGAGCTGCGGCGTACCGTGCGTCAGCACGCAGGTGGGTGGGGTGGCGGACACGCTGGGCGACACCGGAGCGATGGCGCCGCTCGGCGAGCCGCAGCAGCTCGGCAAGGCGGCGCTGCCCTTCCTGCAAGACCCCGAGCTCCATCGCGACCACAGTCGTCGCAGCCGTCAGCGCGCGGTCGAGGCGTTCTCGCAGGAGCGTGTCGTACCGCTCTACCTCGACGTGTACCGCAAGGCCCTCGAGCGTTGATCCGCGTCTACCTCGACCACAACGCTACCTCGCCGATGGACCGACGTGTGCTGGCACGCTTGGTCGCGGCCGAACGCACGTTCCTGGCCAACCCGAGCAGCCTCCACACGGCCGGGCGGCGCGCCCAGGGCGTGGTCGAGCAAGCGCGGCAGCTCATCGCCACGCACCTCACGGTCGAGCCGGAGTCGGTGGTCTTCGTCTCGGGTGGGACCGAAGCCAACAACCTGGCGGTGCTCGGGATCGGTGCCGCCGAACGCGGAGTCGCTGCGAGCGTCGCCGAGCATCCGTCCGTGCTCGAGGCGGCCCGCTCGCGCGGGTGGCTCGCGCTGCCCGTGGATCGGGACGGTCGACCAGGCTTCCGCGCCACCGGATGGACAGCCGACAACGCCGCACCCGCGGTCGTGTGCGCGGTGTACGGCCAGAGCGAAGTCGGCACCCTCAGCGACTTGGCCGCGGCGCGACGTTTTGCCAACACCGTCGGTGCCGTCCTGCACGTCGACGCTACCCAAGCTCTCGGGCGCGTCGACTTGGCACCTGCCATCGCTGCGGCGGACTCGATCGCGCTGTCGTTGCACAAGGCCGGCGGCCCGCGCGGGATCGGCATCCTCGTCGCGCGCGGCAAGGCCTCGCCGTTGCGTCCGCTCACGCACGGCGGCGGGCAGGAAGGTGGTCGGCGTGCCGGCAGTGTCAGCCCCGCCCTTGCCAGTGCAGCCGCAGCGACGATCCGGTTCGCCGTGACCGAACGAAACCTGCGAAGCGAGGCCATGCGCACGGCGCGCGACGCGTTCTGGGAGATCGCGTCGACGTTGCCCGGCGTGGTGAAGGTCACACCGGACGAAGATGTGCTTCCGAACACGCTGATGATCGCCTTCACGCGCGTCGTCGATGCGCGTACGCTCCTGCCTGCGCTCGATCTCGTTGGCGTGGACGCGTCGCAGGGGTCCGCCTGTTCGTCCGGCTCGCCCCAGCCTCCGCCCGTCCTCGCCGCGATGGGACTCGACGAAGCAAGCGCTCGACGCTGTGTCCGCTTCAGCTTCGCGCACACCACCATGCGCGATGCAGCGCAACTGGGAGCGCGTCGCGTCGTCGAGGTTCACGCACGGCTCGTCCGAGCGTGAACACGTGTCGTCACGACATCGTCGCACGTGAGCAACGACGTGGCATGAACTTGCGCGAGCACACGCAGTCGACACACGCTTCGCACCTAGGGAAGGTCACGAAGTTCCCACGATGTCGGCGTTGCAACCGATGATGAAGGTGGTATGTAGGCCTGCGCTTCGGTGCTCGCCTCGCCAAGCGAGCACTCGTCCTCGTCTTCCAGTCCCATTGCGAAGAGCCGGGTCATGACCGCGGAAAGGGAGCTTCGTGTCCATCCAACGCCGCCTTCCACGCCTGATGCAGAGCCAGCTGCCGCCCCTGATCCCGCTCACTTCACTTCCCTCGTTCGCGCGGACCTCGAGACGCGGATGCGGCGCGACAAGCTCGACACTTGGTTCAAGCACCTCACTCTGGCGTCTCTGACCGCGGACGAAGCCGTGTTCGCGGTGCCGAGCGGCTTCGTGCGCGACTTCTTGACCAGGCACCATCTCGCCAGCCTCCGGCGGGCCGTGCAGACGGTCGGTGGATCGGCGCGCTCAGTCCGCCTCGTCGTGACCAAGCTCCTGACGGACGGCGACGCCGCACGTCGCAACGGTGTCGACACGGTGCTCGACAACCTGAACGAAGGGACGCCGCCACCCTTGACCTCGTACGAGGCCGAGAAGCGCCGCGCCGGCAACGGCGTGCAAGGCCACTCCCACGGCAGGGACACGCACAACGGTAGGGCCGGCTACGACAAGCGCCCCCAGGCGCCGTTCGACCTGGACACCAAAGAGCCTCTCCTCAACGCCGGCTACACCTTCGACACGTTCGTGGTCGGTCCTTGCAACCGTCTCGGCCATGCCTCGGCGCTGGCCATCGGCGAGAACCCCGGACGCGCCTACAACCCGCTGTTCATCCACGGTGGCGTCGGTCTGGGCAAGACGCACCTGTTGCAAGCGATCTGCCACACGGTCCTCCGCCGCCATCCTGGCAAACGCGTCGCCTATCTGAGCTGCGAGGAGTTCACCAACCAGTTCATCAACGCGGTGCAGAGCGGTCGCCTCGACGGCTTCCGCGAGCACTACCGAGGCGTCGACGTGCTGGTGGTCGACGACGTCCAGTTCCTCGCCAACAAGGACCGGACCCAGGACGAATTTTTTCACACGTTCAACGCGCTCTACAACTCGCACCGTCAGGTGGTGATCTCGTCGGACTGCGCGCCCTTCGAGATCCCGACTCTCGAAGAACGTCTCGTGTCCCGCTTCAAGTGGGGCTTGGTGACGCAGCTCGAGTTCCCGTGCTACGAGACTCGCTACGCCATCGTGCAGCGCAAGGCCAAGGCTCGCAACGTCGAGATCCCTGACGAGGTCGCCCGCTACATCGCCGAGACCATCGACACCAACGTGCGCGAACTCGAGGGAGCGGTGATCAAGCTCCTGGGAGTCGCCACCCTGACCGCGCGACCGATCTCCGTCGAAGTCGCCCAGGAGGCGCTCAGCGGCGTCGCTCGGCCGCGCGCGAAGCGCGTGACCATGGAGTGTGTGATGAACGTGATCGCACGCGAGTTCTCGCTGTCGCCTCGGGACATCACCGGCAAGAGCCGCGTGTCGCACGTGAGCCTCACTCGCCAGCTCGGGATGTACCTTTCGCGCCACCACACCGATCACAGCCTCGAGGAGATCGGTCGCTTCTTCGGCAACCGCGATCACACCACCGTGATCTACGGCCTCAGCAAGATCAAGAAGCGCATGCAGCAGGACCGCACGTTCCAAGCCCTGGTCGAGCGCCTGGGCCAGCGCATGATCGCCAGCGGCCAGGCCGGTTGAGCGAGCCGCGGCGCGCGTCCCTACGACGCCCCTGCGCCGCGCCGCCGTGTTTCCGCCGACGTCGACGGTCCTGCATCGGCCGTCGTCGATGGTCAAGCGATGACCCGACGATGCCCAGCCGACGATGCCCGGTCATGGTTCGGCTGTCCGAGGTCGCGCGTCAGCCCCACGGAGCTTCCAGGCTGACACTCCGCCACGACCCGGTCGCACATCTTTTGACGCGGTGCGGTCAGCACGGTGACGGAGCACCTAAGGGCTTGGGCCCGCAACCGGCAAGGAACCCGTGCAACCGCTGTGGGTGCCTTGGCCGAAGCGCCGAGCAAGTCGGCGTCCTTCGAGCCGCACCGACCCGGACTGCACCGAGCCGTCCTCGCCTGTGCACACTTCGATGGCTGGTTCCGCGCAAGTTTCCCACAGACCTGCAACCCTCGAACTCGCGCGAGAAACCGCCGCGCGCTGTCGATCCGCGGCATGTCGACGGCTACGCTTTCCAGACCTGTCCTCCCACGGAAGACGAATAGAGAGAGACACAACAGATCTCTCTCCTCGAAACCGTATGGGGCACAGCGATCGAACTCTCATGCGCCTCCTCTGTGATCGCCAAGAACTGACCGAAGCCTTCAGCGTCGTGGCCGGGATCGCGCCGCAGAAGAGCACCAAGCCCGTCTTGCAGAACGTCAAGCTGCGCGCCGACGACGCTGGCTTGACCATGTTCGCGACCGATCTGCAGATGTCCGCCAAGGTCGTGGTGGAGGCCGTCAAGGTCGAGGCTGCCGGCGAAATGCTCCTGCCCGCCAGGGAGATGATGGCGCTCCTCCGGGAGCTCGGCGACCCGACGTTGACGCTCAAGGCAGCCGACCATCGCTGCACCATCGAGTGTGGAGGCGGCTCGTTCGTCCTTCTGGGCGGCGACCCCGACGAGTTCCCGGCCGAAGCCAAGCTCGACGCTGGACGCTCCCTGCGTCTCCCTGCGGGCCGTGTGGCCGACATGATGCGCAAGACGGTCTTCGCTGCGACGCGCGAAGAGAGCCGCTACGCGGTCAGCGGTGTGCTCTGGGACGTGCAGCAGAGCTGCTTGCGCCTGGTGGCCACCGATGGCCGGAGGTTGGCGTTCAACTACGAGAACCTCGAGGATGTCGACGGCCGCATGCGCGCCATCCAGCCGTTGGCTGCGGTCAACTCGGTTCTGAAGGTGCTCGCCGAGGCCGACGACCAGGAAGTGGCGGTGACCTTCGGGGAGAGTCAGATCGGCTTCACGGTCGGTCAGAACGTCCTGGTCAGCCGCACCGTCGACCAGAACTTCCCCGAGTACGAGTCGGTGATCCCCAAGGTCGCCGAGACGACGGTCGAGGTGTCGCGCTCGTTGCTCGAGAGCAACGTGCGCAAGGTGTCCGTGCTCACCGGAGGCGATGTCCGCCAGGTGCGTTTCACCTTCTCGAGTTCGACCCTCGAGATGTCGGCCGAGAACTCGACCGTCGGTCGGGCCGACGTTTGTATCGATGTCGATGTGAAAGGGGCGGGATGCACTGTCGCCTTCAATCCGGACTTCGTCCTCGACGCACTGCGCGTCGCCGATTCGGACGTCGTTCGCATCGACCTGACCGACGAGTCGACGCCGGCGAAGTTCACCCTCGGCGAGTCGTTCACCTACGTGCTCATGCCCATCAGCGGATGATGCAACCTAGATCGCTGGGAGATTTCCTTCCGAGCATCCTTCGCGACCTGGGCCACAAGAAGCGCCGTGCGGCTCTGCAAGAGGCGCTCGAGCACGCGGTCGGCGAGTCTGCTGCACCGTCGTGCCACGTGGTCGGTCTGCGGGCGGGACGGCTCGTCATCGAGGTGGCTTCGGCACCGTTGTTCGCCGAGCTACGTGGCTTTCGTGCCGACGAATTGCGCCAGGCGATCAACGCCGAGCTTGGCCGTCCGGAAGTGACACAGATCCTCTTCCGCATGGGGGGGACGAGCAATGTCTGACAAGTCGCAGAAGTACGACGCCAGTTCGATCAAGGTCCTCGAGGGCTTGGACGCCGTTCGCAAGCGTCCGGCCATGTACATCGGCGACACCGGTCCCAAGGGGCTGCACCACCTGGTGTGGGAGGTCGTCGACAACTCGGTGGACGAGGCTCTGGCCGGGGAGTGCAACCGCATCGACGTGCGCGTGCACAAGGACGGCGCGGTCTCGGTGCGGGACAACGGTCGCGGCATTCCGGTCGACATGCACGAGACCGGTGTGCCGGCGGTCGAGGTGATCCTGTGCACGCTCCACGCCGGAGGGAAGTTCGACAAGGACAGCTACCAGGTGAGCGGCGGCCTGCACGGTGTGGGCGTCTCGGTGGTCAACGCCCTCGCCGAGTGGCTCGAGGTCGAGATCTACCGCGACAGCACGATCTACCGGCAGAGCTACGCGCGCGGACACAAGACGAGCGACGTTCGCGCCATCGGCAGCACCGACCAGCGCGGCACACTGTTGCGCTTCCGTGCCGATCCGCAGATCTTCGAGACCACCGAGGTCAGCTTCGACGTGCTCCGCAAGCGCTTGCGTGAGCTCGCCTACCTCATGGGGACCCGGGGCTTGCGGTTGACGGTCACCGACGAGCGCACCGAACAATCGGAGGAGTTCGAGTTTCCCGAGGGGCTCAAGGAGTTCGTCCTCCACATCAACCGCGCCCGCGATGCCCTCCACCCGCAGATCGTCTACTTCAACAAGGAAGTCACCGGCGAGGACGGCAAGCTCTACGGCGTCGAGATCGCACTCCAGTACAACGACGGCTACCACGAGTCGGTCTTCACCTTCGTCAACAACATCAACACCAGCGAAGGTGGCACGCACCTCGTCGGGTTCCGTGCCGCTCTGACCCGAGCGCTCAACAACTACGCCAAGCAGGAGAAGCTGCTCAAGCCGAAGGAGGAGCCGCCCAGTGGCGACGACTACCGCGAAGGACTGACCGCGGTGATCTCGGTGAAGGTGCCGGAGCCGCAGTTCGAGTCGCAGACCAAGATCAAGCTCGGCAATCGAGAGGTGCAGTCGATCGTCGAGACCGTGGTCGGCGACGGGCTGCGCACGATGTTCGAGGAGCAGCCGGCGATTCCGAAGACGATCTTCACCAAGGCGATGCAGGCGGCGCGGGCGCGCGAAGCCGCGCGCAAGGCGCGGGAGCTCGTGCGGCGCAAGTCGGCTCTCGAGGGAACCGGGTTGCCCGCCAAGCTCGCCGACTGTCACAAGGGCACCAGCCCGGAGGAAGCCGAGCTCTACTTGGTGGAGGGTGACTCCGCCGGCGGCACGGCCAAGCTCGGCCGCACGTCCTTCCAGGCGATCCTGCCTCTACGCGGCAAGCTCCTCAACGTCGAGAAGGCGTCGATGGAGAGCGTGATCGGCCACGAAGAGGTGCAGACGATCATCGCTGCGATCGGCACCGGGTTCATCGACGAGGGCTTCGACCCCGAGCGCCTTCGCTACCACAAGATCGTCATCATGACCGATGCGGACGTCGATGGGTCGCACATCCGCACGCTGCTCCTGACCCTCTTCTACCGCAAGATGCCCGAGCTGGTGGAGCGTGGTCACATCTTCATCGCGCAGCCGCCGCTGTACAAGATGCACCTGAAGGGCAAGGACAAGGACGTCCGTTACGCCCTCACCGACCGCGAGAAGCTGCGGATCGTGTCGGAGCTCGGCTTGGGACAGGCGAAGCTCCGAGCGCCCTTGCTGCGCGGCGGCGACGAGAAGTTCGAGGGCAAGAGCCTGCGAGAGATCCTCGACTTGGTCGACCGTGTCATCGCGTCCGGTGACTCGCTGCCGGTCGGGGTCGGCCTCACCCTCGATGCCTACTTGGGCGCGCTCAAGCTGCCGGAGTTCGAGCTGCCGCGGTTCTGGATCGTCCGCAAGGGTGAGGGTCGTTTCATCGACACGCGCAGCCAGCTCGACGCCGAACTGGAGAGGCTCGGATCGGATGGGAGCCTCAAGATCTACGAAGGTCCCGAGTCCGCGTGCAAGCGCGAGGAAGCCGACGTCGAGGTCTACGGTCTGCACGAATCGCAGGACCTGCTGGATGCCCTGCGCGGCCTGTTCGACCGCGGTCTCGACCCCGACGTCTGCCGCAAGCGGCCAGGTGCCTACGTCGTCGAGCCCAAGCCGAATCAGTCGCAGGAGTGTGCGAGCCTGCGCGAGGCGTGCGAATACACGCAGCGCATGTGCGAAGACACCGTCGACATCCAACGCTACAAGGGTCTCGGCGAGATGAACGCCTCCGAGCTGTTCGAGACGACGATGGACCCGTCGCGTCGGACCCTCTACCAGGTGAGCATCAACGACGCCGTGCAAGCAGACAACATCTTCACCGTCTTGATGGGCCCGGCGGTCGAGCCGCGGCGCGAGTTCATCGAACGGCACGCCCTCGAAGCCACCAACCTCGACGTCTAGGCACATCGTCAGGCCATGACTCGGGTGCGCTACTTGGTCGGGGTGGCCACGCTCGCGGCCACGATCGTTGGGGGCTACCTGCTGTTCGACTTGGTGCGCAGCCCGGACCGTTCGCAGCTCTTCACGCTGCGGATCGAGTTCAAGGACGTGCGCGGCCTGCGGCCCGGCGCCGATGTGCGCTACCGTGGCGTTCCCGTCGGCAGCGTTCGCCGCGTCGACCTGCGCCCCGACGGCGAGCGCGCCGGCATCGAGTTGGTTCTCGAACCGGCGGCCGAGAAGTTGGTGCGTTACGGCAGTCGGTTCTGGATCGTCAGTCCACGCTTCCTCGGCTTGACCCAGGGTGCGTCGGGCCTCGACACGTTGATCCGGGACAGCTACGTCAGCTTCGCCACCGGCGAGGACGCCGGCCCCGTGCTGAACAGCGGCAGCCAATTGGTCGGCTGCGAACGGCCACCGCAGGCCGTCGACACCGCGACCGAACCGATCGAGAGGGGCGACCTGCTCATGACTCTGCTGGTGCCCGAGAACCACGACCTGGCACCTGGCTCGCTGGTGATGTTCCGTGGCATTCCGACCGGCGAGTTGCGCTCGGTCGAACTCGCTGCCGACGGCACCCACGTTCTCCTGCAGCTGCGCATCGAACGGCAGTACCGACAGACCGTCACGGATCGATCGCAGTTCTGGGTGGCGCGGCCACGCCTGTCCGGCGCGCTGCTCACCGGTCTGGCGTTGCAGGACGCGGCGGCGCTGCTCACCCCGTTCATCGGCTACTACACCGAGCCTGGTGCCGGCGTGCCGGTGCCGGACGGTCACCGTGCCGCGGCGCTCCCGGACCGGCCCGACATCCGTGTCGGCAACATCCCGGTCGAGACCGTGAGCGAGCGACGAGAAGACGCGCCGCGCGGGGGCGACGCTGGATTGCAGATCGTGCGCGTGTTCTACCGGGCGATCGAGCGCGACTTCTGGAGCCCGGACGACGATGTTGCCCGGGAGGGGTCGGGGTTGTTGCTCGAGGATGGCACGGGCCGCACCGTCGTGCTGACCACGCGCAGCACCTGCGACGGCAACTACTTCGTCACCGACCCCTTCGGGTCGCGACCCGACATCGAGCGCGAGTCGATCCGCGTGGCCCTTCCCGAGGGGCAGGTTCTGCAGGCGACCCGGGCGTGGACCGCTCCCGAAGGCGTCGACCTGGCGCTTCTGGTCTTGCAGGAGCCGCCGCAGGATCTGCAAACCAGCGAACAAGGGCGGCTCGACTTCGGGCCGACACCGCCGAGCGAGGCCGAGCTGGTCGTGTCGGCGGTCGACACGCACACGAAGCCGCTCGTGCCTGGCCCGCTCGCCGGTGTCGAGCTCGGCAAGTACCGCGGCGGATGCGTACTCGGCCAGGGAAAGGTCGTAGGCATCCTCGGCCAGGTGAGCGACCGCGACGAGCGTCCCAAGGTCGTCGGGTTGGCGCAGCTGCCGCCGGCCTTGAGGCCCAAGCAGTGACGTCGGCCGGAGCGACCGAGCCCGGCGCCGGCCTTGCGCTCGACTTGCGCCAGTTCTCGCTCGCCTACCGTGTCGTGGGTGGTCGCTTGCTGACCGTGTTCGAGTCGGTCGACCTGCAGCTCGCCGAAGGCAGGTTCTGCCTCGTCGTCGGGCCGAGCGGCGCCGGCAAGTCGACCCTGCTGCGTCTGCTGACCGGACTGTGGGACGCGCGCGAGGTGTCGCCGCGCTTCACCGGCACGGCGCGCGTGCTCGGGTGCTCGGTGACCGGCTCTTATCCCCCCGAACTCCGGCGTGTCGTCACCGCGGTCTTGCAGGACGAGGGGCTGCTCGACGAGCTGAGTCCACGCGCCAACGTGCGTCTGGCCCTGCGCGCTGCACGCCGGTCGGCCAAGCTCGATCTCGCTCTGCTGACACAGGCGGGCCTCCCCAACCCTCCCGGCGAGGTCGCGTCGCTCTCCGGTGGCATGCGCAAGCGGGTGGCCGTAGCGCGGTCGCTGGCTGCGGAGCCTCGTCTCAGCGTGTTCGACGAACCGACCGCCGGTCTCGATCCGCGTTCGGCGCGCGACATCGCGCAGCTCCTACGCGAGGCCCACGATGCGGCATCCGGTCGACGCACGACGCTGGTGATCACTCACGACGTCTCGACCTTCGCATCGGTGGCCGACGTCGCACTGCGGCTCGACCCGGCGCGGCGAACGCTCGAGCTGATCGATCCGCAGGCGGCGACCGACGACGCCCCCGAGGGCGCGGCGCTTCCCGGGCGCTCGCAGGCCGGCGAGCACGACGACGAGATCCCAGGGTTGGCGCCGATCCGAGCTGCGCTCCTGGGGACCGCTGGTGCGGCATGGACCGTGGGCGAGGCACTCTACCGTTTGCCGCCCGTCTACCCGGGCTTGGTCGCGCGCACCACCGCTCGCTACACGATCGAGCCGGTGGCGTTCGCGTGCCTCGGGAGCGCGGTGATCGGCGGGCTCGCGACCTACTTCGCGTTGCGCAACAACCCCCTGGAGGGCGCCTTCGTCACGCAGGTGCTCAAGGGATCCGGCAAGGTCCTGATGGCGGTCCTGGTGCCGCTGATGGTCGGCTTCTTCTTCACGGCGCGGATGGCAGCCGGGGCCGCGGCGCGAGTGGGGACGATGAAGCGCGGCCAGCAGATCGCGGCCCTGCGCCTGATGGGCATCATGCCCGCCGACTACCTGCTGACACCGTTGCTGTGGGGGATGGTGGTGGCGTTGCCCATCGTCACTGCCGCCGGCATGGTGTGTGCTGCCGGAGCGTCGCTCGTGGCGGCCAAGTTGGTCAGCGGGGTCGGTGTGCACGGCTTCGCCCTGTCGTTCTTCGAGACGGTCGATCGTCGCGATCTCGCCTTCGGGCTCCTCAAGACCCTCGCTTCGGGTTTCAGCGTGGCGGTGCTCACCTACCACCTCGGCGCTGGTCCCAAGCGGTCGGGGCGCGACGTCGGCACGTCCGTGAACGGCGCCATCGTCGGGGGCATGATCCTGGTCCTGCTCGTGCACGGGGTCCTCACGCTCGTGCAGTTCTGACCCGGTGCTACCGGAACGTGTCTCGGACCGAGACGGCCGAGGCGCAGCGATCCACCACGCCGTTCCTCAACCGTCGTGGGCAGGCGTGCCGATACACACCATGTGAAGGGACTCGAGAAACTCACGCCCATTCGCTTGGCCGAGGTGCTCAGCCAAAAGGGACTGGTCAATGGCGAAGTGATCGCAGACGCGCTCTACGCCAACGACAAGTATCGCGAGTCCTTCACCGAGATCCTCATCAGCGGCGGACACATCACCGAGTGGGATCTGGCGAAGTCCGTCGTCGAGCACTTCCAGCTGCCCTTCGTCATGTCGAGCAGTCACGAGGTGCCCCAGGAGGTACGGTCGCGTCTACCCAAGGACCTGCTGTTCGCGAACCTCCTGGTGCCGCTGGACCTCTTCCACGACGTGATGACCTTGGTGATGCCGATCTTCACGCCGTACGACACGATCAAGGCGATCCAGACCGAGCACCAGGTGCACATCTACCCGTACGTGGGGCTGCCCTCGGAGAACAAGACCGTGCTCGGCGAGATGTTTCCCGACTATCGCGAATGGTGCGCGCAGCAGCAGCGGGAGCTGGATGCCCGCCGCAAGCGCAAGCAGAAGCGCAGTGACGGCGACGACGACTGGATGTCGTTGTTCGATTCTGCCGACGCCGCGGTTCGTGGCAACCTGCCCAAGTCCTGATCGCGGAGACGCCGAGCGCCGGCGAATCGCTCCGGCGACGCGCTCGGCCTACGCGTCGGTCGACTTCGCCTGAGCGGCGTCGAGGAACGAGCCCGAGGGCTGGGGCTCGTGCTGCGCGTCCGGACCGGGCGTCGCGAGGTCCTGATGGGTCAGGTTCTCGAACATCCTTACCGGATCACGTACGTCGCTGAGGAGCTTGCGCGGCGCCTCGACCTCGCGCTTGAGATCCTGCAAGGCGTTGCGCGCCTCGCGCAGGGCCGGGTCCTCGGTGACCTGCTGCTTGAGCTGGTTCAGGCCGCGCTTGAACTCGACGATGCTCTTCCCGACCTGGCGACCGACCTCCGGCAGGTTCTTGCCGAACAGCAGGAGTCCGACCGCCATGATGAGGGCGAACTCCCACGGGCCGATCGGCCCCACGAATGCCGAGGGTAGGGACATCTGGCAGGAGCATAGCCCGCTCGAGAGGTACGGGGGTCCGGATCTGTGCCGGCGATTCGCCGGAAGCTGCGGATCGCGGCCGCCGCCCGGCGAGGACACGGGATCCGCCCTGCGCGCGCGGTCGGAGGCTGTGGACCTCGGACCCTCCCCTCTCGGAGCACGTACTTGCTTTCGTGCCGTCTGGATTCGAGCGTTGGGCCCATGCCTCCTCCAACTCGTCCCCACGTTTCCACGAACGCCTGCTGGGTCGTTGGAGCACTTCGACACGGCCTTCGAAGCGGTTCCGAGCGCGGCCAGGAGCGCGGCCAGCAAGGGTCGGTGGCCGGACCCGTCCGGGCGCGGACCAACCGCCGGCACCACGGGAGTCCCACCGTGGCGCCGGCGTGGAGTGTGCTCGTCTGGGTGGCGTTGGCGGCGAGTTGCGCGGCCCCGCGCGAGCTCCTCGAGAGCTTGCCTGCCGAGCGCCGCGGCGACGAGATCGTCGCCTGCGGCCGCATGTTCCACACCGGGACGCGCGTCGTGCTGTGGAGCGATCCGGGCGGCTACGACGCCTACCAGGAAACGACCTTCTTCCCCGACGAGCTGCGCGGCAAGGATCCGCAGGTCGGTCCGCGCTTCGGCCAGCGCCGCGGGCTCGCGGGTGGTCGGCTCGAAGATCTACGGCGCCAGGTCGACCAGTTCGTGCTGCACTACGACGTCTGCGGCACCTCGCGGCAGTGCTTCAAGATCCTGCACGATCACCGCAAGCTCTCGGTGCACTTCCTCCTCGACGTCGACGGAACCGTGTACCAGACCCTCGATCTGCGTGAGAGGGCGTGGCACGCGACCAAGGCGAACGATCGCGCCGTGGGGGTGGAGATTGCGCACATCGGCGCATACCCACGGCGGGAACACCGCACGCTGGTCGAGTGGTACGGGCATGATGCGGCAGGACCGTTCGTCCGCTTCCCGGCGTGGATGAAGCAGACCGGCGTGGCGGCCGGGTTCGTCGGCCGCCCGGCGCGCCCCGAGATCGTGCGCGGCACGATCCAGGGCCAGGACCTCTGGCAGTACGACTTCACCGTCGAGCAGTACGAGGCTCTGGCCCGCCTGACCGCCACGCTGGCGACGGTGATCCCGGCCATCCGGCTCGATGCGCCGTGCGACGTCGAGGGCGCGGTGCGCACCGATGCGCTCGACGAGGCGGCGTTCGCTGCCTTCCACGGGGTGCTCGGGCACTACCACGTGCAGACCAACAAGACCGACCCGGGACCGGCCATGGATTGGCAGCGGCTGCTCGGCGAGGCGCGGGCGCAGCAAGCGTCGGCGCTCGCCGCGGCCCCCAGACCGTGATCCCGGGTCCGCCGGCCGCCGGGCCGCTCGCGAGAAAGGCGGCGAGCGCACCCTTTCGCTGGCGCCTCCCGCGTGCGATCCTGGCGGCTCGCAGCCGGCCACAGCGGAGCGCATGCTCCGACGCCGAAGGAGCCGGCCGCTCAGACCTCGACCCGTTCCATCCGCCGGCACGCCCCTGGCGGGCGTGGACGCCAGGAACGGCACCGCCTGCTGCCCGACATGACCACCACCAAGCCGATCTTCTCGCTGGAGAGACTCAGCAAGACCTACGCCCGTCGTCCCATTCTCAAGGACGTCAGCCTGACGTTCCTCGAGGGTGCGAAGATCGGCGTCATCGGCCAGAACGGCGCCGGCAAGTCGACGCTGCTGCGCATCATGGCCGGCTGGGACAAGGAGTATGACGGCGTGGCGCGGCCGCGCGACGGCATCTCCATCGGCTACGTGCCGCAGGAGCCGCGCCTGGAAGAGGGCAAGACCGTGCGCGAGAACGTCGAGATGGCGGTGGCGCCGATCCGAGCGCTGCTGGTCAAGCAGGAGCAGCTCAGCGAGAGGTTGGGTGGCGATCTGACTCCCGACGAGATGGACAAGGTCATGGAAGACCTCGCCCATGTGCAGGCTGAGATCGAGGCGCGCGACGCATGGGAGCTCGACCGTCACGTCGAGGTGGCGATGACCAAGCTGCACCTGCCGCCGCCCGACAAGAACGTGTCCGAGTGTTCCGGCGGCGAGCGCCGCCGCGTGGCGCTGTGCCGCACCCTGCTCGAGCATCCCGACGTGCTCTTGCTCGACGAGCCGACCAACCACCTGGACGTCGACACGGTGTCGTGGCTCGAGTCGACCCTGGCCGAGTACAAGGGCACCGTGATCGTGATCACCCACGATCGCTTCTTCCTCGACCGCGTGGTCGGCTGGATGCTGGAGATCTGGCACGGACGCGCCATCCCCTACGAGGGCAACTACAGCAACTACCTCGAGGCGCGCGCCAAGCGCATGGCGGTGCAGGAGAAGCAGGAGGCGAGCCGCGTCAAGTTCCTCGAGCGCGAGCTGGACTGGATCCGCATGAACCCGCGGGCGCGCACCACCAAGAACAAGGCGCGCATCAACAACTACGAGAAGATGCTGGCCACCGAGGTCGAGGAGAAGGACGGCTCGGTCGACCTGCACATCCCGGCCGGCAAGCGGCTGGGCGACACCGTGGTGCGGTTCGAGAAGGTGACCTTCGCCTACGACGGCGAGCCGGTGCTGAAAGACGTCTCCTTCGAGATGCAGCCGGGCGACATCCTCGGTGTCGTCGGGCCGAACGGCACCGGCAAGACGACGATGCTCAAGCTCATCACCGGCAAGCTGCAACCGCAGGCCGGGCGCGTCGTCGTCGGTCAGACCGTCGACCTGTGCTACGTCGACCAGGAGCGCGAGTCGCTCGATCCGAACAACACGGTGTGGCAGGAGATCTCGGGCGGCCAGGACATCCTGAAGCTCGGCAACAAGACCGAGGTCAACAGCCGCAGCTACCTGGCCAAGTTCAACTTCACCGGTCCCGACCAGCAGCAGCTGGTCGGCTCGCTGTCGGGCGGCCAGCGCAACCGGGTGCAGCTCGCCAAGATGTTGACCCGCGGCGGCAACCTCATCCTGCTCGACGAGCCGACCAACGACCTCGACCTCGACACCCTGCGGGTGCTGGAGGAGGCCATCCAGGAGTTCCCCGGCTGCATGGTGGTGGTCAGCCACGACCGCTACTTCCTCGACCGCATCTGCAGCAAGATCATCGACCTCGGCCACTACGAGCCGGGCAAGTACCTCGACAGCCTGTAGGGCTGCGCGATCCGGCCCGCGTTGCTCGTCGCTACCCGGCTCGCCTGCGGAGTCCGCTTCACGGGATCCGTCCCGGCGCCTCCCGTGAGTCGGACTAGTAGCCCTCGAGAGAGGAGGTCAACGAGCGCTGCCCGCGGTCGAACTCGCGGTTGAGCGGCGAGGCGAAGCCGCCGAGCGTAGGCTCGAAGCGGATGAAGAACGACGTCTCGCCGCGCAGGTTGTTGTAGATGAGGCCGAGGCGCATGGTCCAATCGAGGTCGCGACGCGAGAGGGACGCGAAGTAGTTGAGCGTCTCCTTGCGGTCGAGGTCGTACGAACTGCCCGCCGCCACGTCCCAGCGTGTCCAGACCGTGGCGCCGCCGCCGCCGATCAGGACGCCATCGCGCAGAGCGTCTTCGCGGTACTCGACCGACCAGTCGACGCCGAGCACTTTGCCGAATCGCGTGCCGACGTTGAACGTCCGGTTGTCGTGCCGCTTGGTGTCGTACTCTCCCTCGACGAACAGCCGCAGGTTCGGCAACGGCCAGTCGAGTCCCGGGCGCAGGATCAGCTCGTACTCGGTCAGGCCGATGAACTCGCCCTCGTTGTCGCGGTTGCGGTTCGGCTTGAAGTTCTGCGCCAGATCGAGCCAGATCGGCTCCTCGACCTCGACCGCGTCGGCGCCTTGGTCTCGTGAATCGCGGGCGACCCGGCGGCGGTGGGTCTGCCAGCGATTCAGCAAGCCGACTCGGATGGTGACGTCCTCGTCGAGGGCGTCGATGTCGTCGAACTGGAACACGTCGGCCGGGTCCTTGCTGACACGGGTGCGATGCAGCACGGCGATCTCCGGATTCATGACGTGTCGCAGGCTGGTCTCGACACCGTCGTCGAGCCAGGTCCAGGTGCGCTGCAGGCGCGTGCCCGCGCGTACGCCTCCGCCGTAGCTCCAGCGTGCCACGTCGTCGCCGTTCGGGCTGTCGTCGTAGTAGGTGACGCGGCCGAACACGAAGGGGCGCACCGTCACGACGCCGACGGCGAATGGCACCGCCAGCTCCAGCTCCTGATCCAGGCGCAGGGCTTCCATGTCGGTCGTCGTTGCCAGGCGATCGGCGTTGAAGCGGAGTTGGCCCGCGCGCGTCGAGGCGGTGAGCAAGACGGGAACGCGTTCGGCGACGTCGAACAGCGGCTGCGAGAACAGGTCGAAGGTCCCGTACGGCCGTTCCTCGAGGAAACCTTGGGCCAGAGTGCGGTCGTCGCGGTAGGCGACACCGTTGATGTCGAAGCGCCCGGACAGGGTGGCGATCCAGTTGTCGCGCGCGTGGCGCAGGTGCATGCGCGTCTCCGGCAGCTCGGACTCCATCCAGTCGCCCTGGAAGAACTCGGGGTAGACCGCCGGATCGCTCACCTGGAACAGCTCGGCGTCGAGAGTGGTCGCCTCGCCCAAGGACACGCGGTTCTGCGACCGCACCATTTCGCGCCGACTCTCGCGGATGAAGCCGTTGTCGAGGTCGAGCTGGACCGGACCACGATCGTTGCCTTGGTCGTCGAGGAAGAAGCCGCGCGTCCGGCCGCGGTACACCTCACCCCCTCGATAGTCGAGTTCACCTTCGAGCGGGATGCCGCGCTCTTGGTTGAAGCCGACGCTGGCGCGCCATTTGCCCCGAAACTCGGAGGCGTCATCGCCGGTGAGTGCCTGGTGCAGCGAACCGCCGAGCTGGTTCCAATTGCCGCCGAGCTGGACCTTGGCCTGCGCGCCTTCCTTGTTGGCGTAGCCGCCCGAGACCCCCTTCAGCGGAAACGGCGGCTCCTGGCTGGTGAAGAAGTCCATGTCGGGCAGCGCGCTGATCTTGCTGCCGTGGACGAGCAGGCGGTTGTCGCGCCCGCGCACCTCGAACTCGTCGCCGCGCTCGATCAGCTCGACCTCGCCGGCCACGAACTCGAAGTGCGGCTCGGCGGCGATCGAGGTCGTGATCGAGATGTCGCGGCCGGTGATGCGCGGACCTTGGCGCACCAAGCGAGCGCCGCGCAGGATCACCAGTCGTCGCAGGCCCGTGTCGGGATCGCGATTGGGTAGGCGCAGCTCGACGTCATGCATGACCATGCGGTCGTCGACGGCCGACAGGAACAGGGAGCGCGCGCGGAGGGTCTCGACGCCTTCGTGCAGGACGACGACGTCGCCCTCGAGGTACATGGTCCGCACCAAGCCCACCAGCACCTCGCGCCCCGTCGGCGCGGCCACGTCGGCGCGCGGTGGGGGGCCCTTGCCGGTGGCGGCGAGGAACGACGCCATCCGGCGCTCGAGCTCGGCCTCGTCGGCCACGCGGCGTCGGTCCGGCCCGGGCGCGCCCCGCCGCGGCAGATCTGACGGCTCCTGCCGCATCGCTTCGCGCGCGGCGTCGACGTCCTCCTGGATGATGGCTTCGCGGGCGAAGATCTGCGAGGAACCTCGCCGCAACGCCACCCCACGGGTCACGTACCACACGGTGGCATCGTCCTCGACGCGCCGCTCGAAGTAGCTGTACTCGATGCGCCACGCTGCGGGCGGCGGCGCCTCGACCGCGCCGGGCTGCTGAGCCGCCGCTGCGGCGACCAGGATCGCCGCGCTCACCACCCACCGTCGCACGCCCGCGCCGATACCGCCTCCCACCGCCCTGCGTCGCGTCATCTTCCCTCCCGCGGCCGCACGTCGCCGTACCAGGCACGCACGGTGTGCGTGGTGTAGTCGAGTTCCAGTTGACGGCCGGTCAAGCGATGGCCCCCGTCGATCTCGATCGAGGCCACTTCACGCTGACTGCGCAGCACCGCCAGCGATCGCTTGAGGTCGAGGATCAGCGTGTCGCCCTGGCCATGCGCACGGGCCGACGTCAAGTCGACTCCGCCATCCGCGGTGATCTCGGTGACGGCACCGTTGGCGTCGCGCTGCATCGTCATCCCGTCGGCGGTCACCGACAGCGTCGGTTCGGCGTCGTTCGTCTCGTCGCCGACGACGCGCACCGGACCCAGGAAGCGGACGACGCGCTCCTCGACCTCGATCCGGCCGTCGCAGTACACGGTGAGTTCGCGCACGCCGAGGGCATTGGTGTTGCCGGCTGTGTCGCCGCCCGGCGTGGAGCCGGCCGTGACGCGCATGGAGGCTTCCTCGAACACCGCCGGCAGCAGAGTCACGGCCATCGCCTTCCCGTCGTGCCGGAACGCGATGGCGCTGGCTTCGCCCTCGGCGCTCTGATCCTGGGTGGTCACCCGTACGCCGGCCGGCTGGCCGAGCAGAAGGCCGAGTCCGCCGTGGCCTTCGACCACCTGCAGCCAGAGTTCGTCGCCGTGACCGGTGTTCTCGGCCTGCGCCTCGTTCGGATCGGTGAGGTCGAAGGTCACGTCGCCGCGAAGGTGCACGTGCGGCGTACGCCACGAGGCGGCGACGATCGGACGCACCGAGGCCGGCATGAAGCCGGCGTGCCAAGCGAGCGCGCGCGGTGGTACGCGCCACGGCAAGAGCTCGGCCAGATCGCCGCGCATGTCGACGTCCACCGGCGCGCCGTTCTCGCGTTGCAGCTGCCCTCGCAGGCGGGAACGTCCGCGGGCGCGCAGGCCGGAGGCGTCGCCGAACGCCAGCAGATCGACGCGCTCGCCCTCGATGGTGCCGCGCGAGGCGTCGACGACGCGGGCGGGGCTGCCGCGCAGCACGAAGGAGCGGCCGTCGGTGCTGCGCACGGACGTGGCCTCGCAGTGCACAGCACCGTCGCGCAGAACGGCGTCGATCGTACAGCGCGCACCGCTGGCATCGAGATCGCGCACGCTGCCGCCCTCCAGCTCGGCGTGCAACTGGCGGATGGCACGCAGCGTGCCTTGCGACACCTCGAGCACGCCATCCTCGCCGGGGCTGGTCATGTCGATGTCGCCGTGTCGGAGCTCGCCTCGCGTCTGCTGGCGCATTTCGACGCGGCCATGGCCTTCCAGGTGCAGGCTGTCGCCACGCCGGAGATCGAAGTGGGGCGCCGCTCGGTCGCCGGATCCCATGGTCAACGTCAGGTCGCGGCCGTCCGGCGCCGGCATGTCGTGCAGCAGCAGGCCGTCGGTGCCGACCAGGGCGACGTCTTCGCCCGGCATCGTCGCACTCACCGCGCCGAGGCCGCGCACAGTCGTCATGCTGCTGGGGGTCGTGCCGCGCAACACCATGAGGCCGTCGCGGGCGTGCAGCTCGAGGGTACCGTTGGTCTGCTCGGCGCTCACCGACGACTGGCCGACGAAGACGATGAGTTGACCGAAGCGGGGTCCGAGCGCGCCCCTGGGGAACCCGAGCGGGCCGATCCACTCGTGCAGCGAGTCGGCGATGGGGAGCAGGTGCACGCGACGCTCGGAGACCAGCACCGACGGTTGCGCCCCGGGCGTCGACAGCGTGACGCGCGTCGGCGTGCCACTCGCCGACAGGAGCTGCATGCTGCCGCCGGCGCTGGGAAGGACGTCGAGCCGCTCGCACTCGATCTGCGCCTGGCCGGCGTCGACGAAGGCCGGGCTGCCGTAGAGGGCGACCCATTCCCACAGGGCACCGTTTCGGCCGCCGCCGCCGCGCGCTCGCTGCAAGCCGGCGCGCACACGGTCGCCGCGGGCGATCAGCGGCGGGCCGCCACTGCTGGTCACGAACGACATCTCGACATGGTCGTGCAGGTCGATGCTGCCACTGGCCTCACGGGCCTCCAAGAAGTGCAGTTCGCCGCGCGCCCGCAGACTGGTCTTGCCGTCGGCGGTCACCAACTCCGGGTCGGCGAGCACGCGGACGTCGATCGGACCCGGCGCGTCCCCGGTAGGAATGGTCGCCAGCAGGCCCTTGCCGGTCATCGTCGCTCGCTGATCGCCGAGAAGCTCCAACGTGAACGGCTCGCGCTCTGCCGTGCGAAGCACGGCCTCGGAGTCGGTCGTGCGCAGGCGGGCGCGGCCGACGCGCAGGATCATTTCGGTGAGGCCGGCGGCCGGGAGGTTGCGGAAGACAGCGTCGCGGAAGTCCATCTCACGGTCCTGATGGATGGACGGACGGCCCTGTGCGTCGCGTTCGATCTCGACCAGCACGGTCGACGCGGTGAGTTCCCCCGACTTCTCGGTGCGTGGATCGCCGTCGCTGCCCACCAAGCGGAACAGCTCCACGGTCACACCGCTCATCTCCATGAGGTTGTCCGCCTCGGGTCGCGCCCGCGTGTCGTCCGCGTGCAGCCGGTAGGTCGGCAGCAACAGCTTGGAGCCGTCGGCCAACGGCACCTCGCGGGTCGGCTGCACCTCGAACGCGCCCTCGATCGAGAAGGTCACACGCGGCGTCCCCTCGCGCGCTGGCTGCACGTCGATCCCTCCCATGCTCGGCGAACGCCCGGGCGTCGGTGGCGTGTCCGTCTTCACCTGCACCTGGCCGCTGCGCTTGGCAGTGAACGCCTCGCGTCCCAGCGCGAGCCACAGGGTGGAGAAGCCTAGAGCGAGCAGCAGCAGCAACGCCAACAGGCGACGGATCACGGCAGGCCGCCCTTCTCGACCACGAGATCCCACTGTCCGCGAGCGCGCAGGAGCATCTCGATCACCTCGCGCAGGGCGCCTTCGCCGCCGCGCGCCACGGTGACGTGGTGGGCTGCCGCACGCACTTCCTCGCGACCATTGGCGACGCTGACGGCGAGACCGACGCGCCGCATGACTCCGAGGTCGAGAAGGTCGTCGCCGACGTAGGCGACCGCGTCGAGCGGCAGACCCCGGCGACGCAGGATCTCGTCGACCACTGCGACCTTGTCCTGGCACTGGAGGAACACCTCGTGCACCCCGAGCTCGCGAGCCCGCTCTTCCACGACCTTGCTGCCGCGGCCGGACACGAAGCCCGACAGGCCGCCACAGCGGTGCCAGTAGACGATGCCGGCGCCGTCGTGCACGTGGAAGGTCTTGACCTCACGACCGTCGCCGTCGAAGTGGATCCGGCCGTCGGTCAGCACTCCGTCGACATCGGTGAGGAGCAGACGGATGGCAGCCAGATCGGCGGGTTTGCCCTTCTTCACCATGTCAGCCGATGCGGAGGTCGAGCAGATCTTGCACGTCGAGCAGGCCGCGCACCACACCGTTCGTGTCCACGACAGGAAGCTGGTCGATGTGTGCTTGGTGCAAGTAGGCGAGAGCCTCGAGCGCGAAGGTGTCGGGTGCGATCGAGCGCGGGTTGCGCGTCATCACTTCCAGGATCGGGATCGTGCTGACCGAGTCACGGCCCTCTTCGAGCAGCCGGCGCAGGTCACCGTCGGTGAAGAACCCGATGAGCCGCCCGCCGTCGTCGACGACGCTGGTGGCACCCGGGCGGCCCGGAGTCTTGGTCATCACCTGGATGGCGTGCAGGACCGTGACACCCTCGCCTGCTCGCAGAACGGGGTTGCGCTCGCCCACGCGCATGAGCTCCTCGACTTTCATCAGGCGGCGGCCGAGGTCGCCGCCCGGATGGAAGCGCGCGAATTCGGCAGGCCCGAAGTTGCGCCCCTCTTGCACGACCAGTGCCAACGCGTCGCCGAGCGCCAGCATCGCGGTAGTCGAGGCCGAGGGGGCGAGCTTGTAGGAACCCGCCTCGGCGATCTCGCCGGTCTCGAGCACCATGTCGGCGTGACCGCCGAGGCTGGAGGCGCGCGTCTGGGTCAATGCGACGATGGGTACCCCGACCGCCTTGACCGGTGCCAAGAGGCGCAGCACCTCCTCGGTCTCGCCCGACTTGGAAAGGGCGAGGAGCAGGTCTCCCTCCACGACCCGTCCCAGGTCGCCGTGGATCGCCTCTGCGGGGTGCAAGAAGATCGAGGGGGTGCCGGTGGAAGCGAGGGTGACCGAGATCTTCTCCGCCACCTTGCCAGCCTTCCCCATCCCAGCCGTAACCACCCGGCCCCGAAGGCTCAAGATCGCATCTACGACGCGCAGAAAGTCGTCCCCGAGCTGGTCGGACACGCTGCGGACGGCGGCGGCCTCCTGCTCCAGGATCTCGCGCGCACGCTGCAGCCGGGGATTCATGGGCGGGAGATTAGCGAAAGGCGTGGGCAAACGCTCCACGGCGCGCGGGCACTCTGGCGACGAGTCCGCACCGGTGGCGGCGGCACTTCGACCCTCGGCCGCGTTGGAAAACACCACTTGTCGCCGGTCGTCCGTATTTCTTTCCACACCAGCGCGCTACGCTGCGCCAGCCCATGGCCTTCCGCGTCGACCTACCCGTGTTCTCCGGGCCGATGGACCTCCTGCTCCATCTGATCCGCGAGCGCGAGGTGGACATCCACGAGATCCCGATCGCTCCCATTCTCGGCGACTACCTGGCGCACCTGGCGGTGCTGCAGGCGCTCGACCTCGCCGACGTCGGCGACTTCGTGGTGATGGCGAGCACTTTGATGGAGATCAAGTCGCGTGAACTCCTGCCACGCGAGGAGGTGTCCATCGAGGAGGAGTTCGATCCGAAGGACGATCTGATCCGCCAACTCCTCGAGTACAAGCGGTTCCGGGACCTTTCGCGGCGCCTGGAACGCCTGGCCCAGCGGCGGGCACGGCAGATGAACCCGTGGGTGCCGATCACTCCCGACGCTGCCAAGTCGACGGAGGAAGACGACGGCATCGACCTCGGCGACGTCGACGTGTGGACGCTGACCGCGGCGTTCGCCAAGCTGCTCGAAGAGACCGGCAGCGACTTCACGCTGCACTTCGGCATCGAGCGCAAGGACGTGCGCTACTACGCGAGTCAGCTGTTGACGCGCACGAAGGGGCACGGCGAGGTGCGCTTCGAGGCCCTGTTCGAGAAGAGCGAGGGACGCATGGGCCTGATCGGCACCTTCACCGCCATGCTCGAGTTGATGAAGCAGGGCTATCTGCGCGCGCATCAGGACCAGTGCTTCGGCGAGATCGTGGTCGTCTTCGTCGGCGAGGCCGACGCGACCGTCGACGACATCCTGCCGCCGGAGATCGGTGCGGCAGAGAATCCGATCGTGCAGCCGCCGTCGCCCGACATGAACTGAGCCGAAGGCTCGCGATCGCGAAGGCGATCGCCGGCAACATGCTCTGAGCCCGTACGCTCGATTCTTTCACGGGCGCAGAGCCGAAGGCTCGCGATCGCGCAGGCGATCGCCAGCAACATGCTCTGAGCCCGTACGCTCGATTCTTTCACGGGCGCAGAGCCGAAGGCTCGCGATCGCGCAGGCGATCGCCAGCAACATGCTCTGAGCCCGTACGCCCGATTCTCTCACGGGCTACTGAGGATCAGGCCGGCGGTAGCAGTGCGGCCGCCCAGGCGGCAGCCAGGCTGGCGGCGTCTGCGGCGGCGAACTCGGCCTCGTCCTCGTAGCAGAATCTGCCCCACAGCTCGGCACAGCCCAAGGGGCGCGAGACGTGGGGCGCCGGCGTCTCGCATCGGCGTGGCACGAACCAGGTGGTCGTGCCGTCGCTGACCAGGTTGGCGGCGGCGCTCACCCGCAGCGCCAGGAGACGCGCCGCCGCAGCGGCGCGCGCCGCCCGCGCCCCACGCACCCCCAAGACGAGCCCGGGAAACGGTGGCGCCAGACGCACGACGTCGACGGCGGCCAGCGCCGGGTCTTCGTGTTCGAGCCTGGCGGGGACGGTGGCGAGTCCGGCGAGAAAGCCGAGGCGCTCGTGCACCAGGTGCAGGTGGGCGCGCGGCTGCGTGGCCGCCGCCCCCAGCGTGTTGAGCAAGGCGGTACCGCCGAACGGCTCGGCAAGCTCCAGCGCCAGGGCGATCAGCTCGGCGTCGGCCTCGCGCTGCGGGCGCGCGCTCCACAGCAGGGCGGCACGGCGAGCGAACGGGTAGCGATTGGGCGTGAGCACGGCGGCGGAACGGTCGCACTGCCACAGGCGCTCCTCGGCCAGGATGCGCGGCGCGCGGTCGGCGTGCAGCAGGACCTGCGGCGGACAGCGCCGGCGCGCTCGCTCGGGCAGCCACACCAGGTCGACCTCGCCGCCGAAGATCTTCACCGCGCGCGTCGCCTTGGGCGTCGCCGAGGGCAGGGACAGCGTGGCGAACGGGTTCACGCGAGGATTGTTCCGTTGCAGCTGGCCGACGACCACAGCGTGTTTGCAGCGCTGTCGTCTCGGGGCTACCGTCATGCCTTCCGAGCCGACTCTCCGACTCGGAGCCCCTCAGTCCCGTCGACCGCCCCGCCTTGAAGATCGTCTTCTTCGGTAGCAGTGACTTCGCGCTGCCCACGCTGCGCGCAATGAAAGAGGGCGGGTTCGCGCCCGACTTGGTCGTGACCAAGCCCGACGCTCCGCGGGGCCGCGGGCGCAAGATCTACCCCGCAGAGGTCCGCCTGGAAGCCGAAGAGCTGAAGCTGCACTGCGAGCAACCCGACGACGTCAACTCGGAGGAGTTCCGTGCGGAGCTGGCCAAGCGCAAGCCGGACGTCGCCATCGTGGTCAGCTTCGGGGCCAAGTTCTGTCCCGAGCTGCTGGCCGTGCCGAGGCTCGGTTGCATCAATGCGCACGCGTCGCTTCTGCCCCTCTACCGCGGCGCGGCCCCGATCCAGCATGCGATCCGTGACGGACAGGCACGCACCGGGATCTCGATCATGCGCATGAACGAAGAACTCGACGCCGGCGATGTCATGCTGCAGGAGGAGACCCCCATCGACGCGCGCGAGACCGCTGGCCAGCTCCGTCAGCGCCTGGCTGAACTCGCGGGCAAGGTGACGGTGCAGGCGCTGAAGCTGCTCGATGGCGGTAAGGCGAAGTTCAAGGCGCAGGATGCCGCGAATGCGACGCGGGCGCCGTCGATCCAGAAGCCCGATGGCGTCATCAGCTGGAGCATGCCTGCCAAGCAGATCGATCTCCTGGTGCGAGCTATGACGCCGAAGCCGGGGGCGCAGACGCGCCTCGGCGCCAAGCGCTACATCGTGATGGAGGGCGAGGTGGAGCAGGACCTGTACGGTCTGGGGGTCCCCGGCCTGGTGCAGTCGGCAGGCGAGGAGGGCATCCGCGTCTGCACGGGCAAGGACCTGTACCGCATCATCCGCATCAAGCCGGAGAACGGACGCAACATGACCGCCGGCGAGTTCGTTCGCGGCCATGCGATGCCGCCGGACGCGCGCTTCGGCTGAGGACGAATCGCGGATGGCTCGATCCTCTCGGGAGTCCTCGAATCCGGTGGCCACGGTCGGCCGGCGGGCTCGCCACGCATCGGGCTCTGGCGGTTGAGTCGGGCGCGTGGTTGCCCCTGACGCGCCGGTTCCGTCACCGAGCAGCCGCGACGCGGTCGGTCCCGCTCGCTGGCGCGCGCTGACGGCGTCGGTGGCGCTCGAGCGGGGACGTGTGACCCGCCTGCGCGACGCCTTGCGCCTCGACGGGCTGTCGGCACGCGACCGTGCCCTGGCTCTGGAACTGACGCTCGGCGTGGAGCGACGACGTGTCACTCTCGATGTCGTTCTGAGCGCGCTCGCCGCACGCGGAACGCTGCCACCCGATCCCTACGCGCGGTGCGCCCTGCGTCTGGGTGCCTACCAGGTGCTGTACCTGCCTCGGATCGCGCCTCATGCCGCGGTGGCGACCGCCGTCGCGCTGCTGCGCAAGCAGCGCTCGTTCGTCAACGCGATGCTGCGTCGCTTGGCACGCCTGGTGGTCGATCGAGCCGCGGATCCGGCGTGCGCCCGCTCCGAGCTGCCCTTGCCTGGGACCGACCACGTCGCGCGCGCGCTGGTCCTGCCAGCCGACTCTCTGCCCGACCCCGGTTCGCAACCAGCGCAGTTCCTCGGTGCGCTGCACGGTCTGCCGACCGAGATGGTGACGCGATGGCTCACGCACCACGGCCTCGAGCGCACGCGGGCCCTCGTGGCGGCCTCTGCGGCGACGCCGGGGGTGACCCTGCGCGTGTGTCCCGTGCAGACGAACGCCGAAGTCTTGGGCCAGGTGCTCGCCGCCGAAGGTGTGCGCGTCGTGCCGCTGAGCGACCCGCGTCTGTTGCAGCTCGCTGCGATCGAGGGCGAATCGCCGTTCACGACTCGGGCCTACCGCGACGGATTGTTCTCGGTGCAGGATCCCACGGCGCTGGCGGCAGCGGATGCCGTGGCGGTGCTGCCTGGCGAGACCGTCCTCGACCTGTGCGCGGCGCCGGGCGGCAAGGCCAGCGCCCTCGCCGAGGCGCTGGCGGGCCGCGGCGCTGTCTACGCGCACGATGCCGACCCGTCCCGGTTGGCACAGGTCCGCGAGACGTGCACGCGGCTGCACCTGGAAGCGACCTTGCACGTCGTCGACGAACTCGCCAACGCGCCCGAGTGGTGCGACGCCGTCCTGGTGGATGTTCCGTGCTCCAACACCGGCGTGCTGGCGCGCCGCGTCGAGGTCCGCCGCCGAGCCCTGGCCCCGGCGCTGCCCACGTTGGTGCGCGAACAGGCCGCGCTGCTGCGGTCGGCGATCGCGCGGACGCGTCCGGGCGGCAGGGTCGTCTACAGCACCTGCAGCCTCGAGCCGGAAGAGAACCGCGGCGTGGTCGACGCAGTGGTGGGGGCCACCGGGGGGGTGACCGTGGAGCGGGAGCAGGTCACGTGGCCGGAGGCCGGGCAGCACGACGGTGGCTACTTCGCGGTCCTACGGGTCGGGGGCGACGACGGCTCTCGACCGTGATGCGATTTCGACGCACTCGCGATGTGCGTCGATCGATCGTCCGGGCTAGGGTCCAGGCCTCGCATGCACCTCGGCTACAACACCAACGGTCTGCAGAACCACCGGCTCGACGACGCGCTGCGCCTGCTCGCCGACTCGGGGTATGCGGCCGTGGCTCTGACTCCGGACGTGTCCCACCTGGATCCGCTGCGCTGCACCTCCGCCGAGGTGCAGACCATCGGCGCCCTGGTCCAGCAGCTCGGTCTGCGGGTCGCCGTCGAGACGGGGGCCCGCTTCGTACTCGACCCGTTCCGCAAGCACGAGCCGACCCTGATGAACCGCGACCCCGATGCGCGGACTCGACGCTTGGACTTCTACCGGCGCTGCGCCGCCATCGGCCGCGACCTAGGTGCCGAGGTGCTGTCGTTCTGGAGTGGAGTCGAGATCGACGCAACGGGGTCCGACGGCCACGCGTGGTTGCTCGACGGTGTCGCCCGAACGAGTGCGCTGGTGCGGGACGCCGGTCTGACCCCGGCTCTGGAGCCGGAGCCGGGGATGGCCGTGTCGACGTGTGCGCACTACGCGACGGTTGCCGAGGCCCTGGGCGCGGCCGCTCCGTCCCTCTGTCTCGACGTCGGTCACTTGTACGTGACGGGGGAAGGCGACCCGGAGACCGTCATCGCTCGGCACGCAGGCGCGCTGCGGCAGGTGCACGTCGAGGACATGCGTCGCGGCCGCCACGAGCACTTGCCGCCCGGAGAGGGCGACGTCGACTTCGCCGCCGTCCGACGCGCGCTGGAGGGCGCGGGCTACGACGGGTGCGTCTGCTTCGAGCTGTCCCGGTCGTCGCACGCTGCGCCCGACATGCTGCGCCGGTGTCGAGACGCTTGGCACGCGGCGCGTTGAGTCAGGATCTCCGTCCGGCAAGACTGCGGCGAAGATCGATCCTGGCGAAGATGTGGCGGCCGCAGGAGACGCGCGCGCCCGGAGGATCCGCTAGCGCAGTCGGCCCATGATGCCGCGCAACGCTGCCTCGGCCTCGGTGAGATGTCGCTGCAGGTCGAGGGCGCGCTCGGGCACCCCCACGGTCGCCCCTTGCCGGCAGTCGTTCTGGATGCTGTCGCAGTCGTTCTGCACGTGGATCGCGCCGAGGTTGCCCGACGAGCCCTTGAGGGCATGGGCGGCGCGCTCGACCTGCTCCCAATCCTGAGCCTCGATGCCCCGCAGGATGGAGTTCATCTTGGTCGGGCCATCGGCCAGAAACATCTCGATGAGATCGATCAAGAGCTCGGGATCGCCATCCTCACTGAGGGCGAGCAGCTCGTCGATGACCTCCATGTTGAGAGTCGCTGTCATTGCGTGTTCCGGGTCCGAGTCCGTCAGCAATGCGCTCTATCGACGCGGGGCCGGAACGGCTTGACCCGCACTCGAGCGTGTCGGCGGAACGGCCGGCGGCGCCGGCCGAAGACGGCCGGTGGCTGACGACGGCAGCGGCCCCTGCGCTACGTCGCCAGCGCGATCTGCCGCACCTGCTGCTCGCTCAGGAGGCGCTTGCTCGCCTTGCCCGCATCGAGCACGCGCTGCACCCGGTCGTCGGTGGCCTCGATCCCCAGCTTGTCGAGCACCCACGTGACATTGCTCTTGCCGCTCATGGGCCCGACGCTGATCTTCTGCTCGAGTCCGACCACGTGTGCGGGCACACCGGAATAGACGCTGTCGGCCAGGGCCACGTCGCCCTTGCGGAAGGCCTTGATCACCGCCGCGGCGTGCACGCCGGTGCCGGTCTCGAACGCGTCGGAACCGAACACGGGGTAGTTGTGCGGGATGTCGACGCCGATCGCCGCGGCCGCCTTGGCGACGTACTGCGGCAGCTTGCGCAGATCGTTGTCGATCCAGCCTTGCAGCTTGCAGTTGACCAGCAACAGGTCCATCGGTGCGTTGCCGGCACGCTCGCCCACGCCCAGCGCCGTGCCGTGCACGCGGTCGGCACCGGCCTCGATGGCTGCCAGGCAGTTGGCGATGCCCAGGTCGCGATCGCGGTGGCCGTGCCAGTCGACGCGGATCGTCGGATCGTGCGCGTCAGCGAGTTTGCGCACGAAACCGACCAGCGCCCGCACCCCTGTGGGGGTGGCGTGTCCGACCGTGTCGCACACGCACAAGCGCCGAGCACCGAGCTCGATGGCCAGAGAGTAGAGGGCACGCACCGTGTCGGGGTGGGCGCGCGTCGTGTCCTCGGTCACGTACATGACCGGCAGATCGTGGTCGCGAGCGAAGGTCAGCGCCGAGCGGGTGTTGTCGAGCATGCGCTCCAGCGTCCAGTCCTCCGCGTACTGTCGGATGGAGCTGCTGCCGATGAAGGCGGCGACCTCCACCGGGATGCCCACGGCCTGGGTGATCGCGGCCACCGGTTCGATGTCGACCACCACCGTGCGGCAGGCGACGTTGGCACCGATCCTCAGCTTGTTGTCGGCGATCTCCTTGGCGAGGCGCTGGATGTCGGCGCGCGGGCGGCCGCCGGCGCCGGGTAGGCCCAGGTTCACCGAGTGGATGCCGAGGTCGTCCATCAGGTGCACCAGCTCGATCTTCTGCTCGATGCTCGGATCCTGGGCCGAGGGCGATTGCAGGCCGTCGCGCAGGGTCTCGTCGTCGAACTCGATGGCGCGTGCCGGCCGGAATGTGCCGTCGGCTCGGTTCCAGTCGTAGATCAGGTCCTCGACTCGGGTCATACGAGGGATCTTATAGGGCGGCGCGAGAGCCGTGCCGGCGGCGTTCTTCGCGGTTTGCCGCGGGTGGGCGTCCCGACACGGGCCCGCGCGGCGCTCGGCCGCCGATCCCCGAGCGGCGGAGCGATGGGGATCACCGCCGCGGATTGCTCTTCTGCCGGCTGCGGCCACAATCGATCCACCTGTCGCGCTCTCCAGGTCGCCTCTCGCCCGTGCTCCGACTCGCTCGCCTTCTCGTCGTGGTCTCGCTGGCCGTCTCGAACGCGTCGGGTCAGGCTGCCGGCGGCGACGCGGTCGCCCGCTACCAAAAACTGCTGCGCGAACCGGAGTCGTCGCGCGTGGCGCTGGCGGCGGACCTTGCCGCGGTGCCCGGAGCGCGCGCTGCCAACCTACTGAAGGCCGAGCTGCAGAACGCCAAGGGCAAGGCGCTCCTGCTGGCGCTCCTCGGTGGGCTGCGCGCGCACCCGCGGCCGGAGCTGGCTGTCACCGTCGCCGATGTGCTGCGTCCGTCGGCCCCCGACGCGGACCTGGCCAAGGCGGTCGGTGCCGCCTTGGCCGGGTTGGGTGACCCGGGCGTGCCTCACCTGCAGGATCTCGTCACCACCTTCGGCACCGGTCGCAGCAACCACCGGGAACGGCCGGCCACGCACGCCGCGCTGGTGGCCGCGCTCGGCGGGCTCGACACACCTCGGGCGCGAGCCGCCACGGCAGCGTTGGCCAGCAAGGGGAATCCGCTCGATCGGCAGCGGCTCCTGGCGACGCTGGCGCAGGCCGACGGCGCGCACGGCGTGCAGCAAGCGCGGCGAGCCGCACTCGACGCGCCGACAGCCAGCCTGGTGCTCGAAGGCCTGCGCCAGCTCGCGGCGCACGACGATCCGACGCTCGTCGAGAGCGTTCTCGCGGTCGCCAACCGCGCGACGGGGGCGTTGGCCCCGCCGTTGCTCGCGGGCATCGCACCGATCGCGGCCGAGAAGCTCCGGCCGGAGCTGTATGGCGTGTTCCTCACCGCAGCCGCGGCGACCGACCCGACGCTCGGCCAGAGCCTGCGCCGCTTCGCAGCGAAGCTGCGCGCGGACGTCGAACTGGGTCGGTTCGTGCTGGCGCGTGCCGGCAGCCTGCGCGACGCCAGCGAGCGTACGCTCGCGGTGCATCTGCTGCGCACGACGCCCGGAGCCCAGGTCACCGCCTACCTGGTGGAGTCGACTCAGGCCAAGGAACCGGTGGTGAGCGATGCTGCCGTCGCCGCACTCGGCGAGCGCGGTGAACCCGAAGCGATCCCCGGACTGCGCAAGCTGCTGCGCTCGCCGGGCGCTGATCGACGGCGGGGGGCATTCTTGGCGCTGCACGGCATCCTGCGCCGCGATCCCGCCTGGCGCGACGAGGTGCGGAATGCCATCGAGGATGCCGACTTGCAGGTGTTGGCCATCGACCTGCTCGCCGACCTCGGCGACGAGGACTTCCTGCCCGTGGCCCAGAGCCGATTCACGGCCTCCGACTGGCGCGTGCGCGCGGCGGCGTACGACTTCTGCCGGCGGGTGCGGGCGGTGAGCAGCGTTCCGCTGCTGTTGGATCGGTTGGCGGTGGAGAAAGACCGCATGCGCCAGGACGTGATCGACGCCCTGACGGCGCTGACCGGGCAGACGCTGCAGACGGAGATGCAGTGGCGCCACTTCTGGCAGGACCACGCGCCGGGCTTCCAGCTGCCGCCGGCTGGCGCCCAGGTGGCGAGAGGGCGGCGCAGCAGCGACGACAGCAGCGCGACGCGCACGTACTACTCGTTGCCGGTGGTCAGCACGGCGGTGTGCTTCGTGGTCGATCACTCCGGCAGCATGGCGGCTCCGGTCGGAACCGGCGGCAGCACGCGCCTGGAAGAGGCCAAGCGCCAGATCGTCCGCGTGCTCGGCAGCACGCCCGACGGCTACCGCGTCAACGTCATCGCCTTCGACACGCAGGTGCAGCCGCTGCTGGAACGCATGGTCGAGCTCGACGATCGGTCGCGCAGAGATCTGATCGCCCGCGTGCAAGCAGTGCGCATCGGTTCGGCGACCAACGTCCACGACGGCCTGGCCCAGGCCTTCGCCGATCCCGACGTCGACACCATCTACCTGCTCACCGACGGCGCGCCGAGCGCCGGGCCCATCGTCGACGCGAACGGTCTACGCGAGGCGGTGGCGCGCTGGAATCGCAACCGGCGCATCCGCATCCACACGATCGCGGTGGGAATGGACAGCCAGTTGATGAAGTGGTTGGCCGCCGATTCGGGAGGCCAGACGGTGACCGTCCGCTGAGCATGTCGATCTACCGACGGGGCGCCGAGCGGCCGGGCCGGCGCGTCATGCCGACGCGTCGATTCCGTACTCCCAGGCCGTGCGATGCTCGCCGTGCTCTTGCACGTAGCCGATCAGCTCGGCGAGGAATCCGTCGGTGGCCAGGGTGGCGCTGTCGCCGACCAGGGTCACCTGCCGCCGCGCGCGGGTGACCGCGACGTTGAGGCGGCGCCGGTCGGCCAGGAAGCCGACCTCGCCGCGCTCGTTGCTGCGCACCAGCGACAGGACGATCGCCTCCTTCTCACGCCCCTGGAAGCCGTCGACCGTGCTCACCTCGAGGCCGGCGTGGGCGGAGAGGCGCTGTCGCAAGAGCTGGACCTGGGCGTTGTAGGGGGTGATCACGCCGACCGCCGCGGCCGGCACGCCGGCCTCGAGCAGGCTCTCGACGTGGCGCTGTACGAGCTTGGCCTCGCCCACGTTCGACTTGGAGCCGTCGTCCTCGAGGGCATCCTCGTCGAAGCCACAGCCGGCGGTGTCGAGCAGCAGGAAGGCGGCCTCGGTGTCGGCGTGCGCGACCACGCCCTCGAGGTCGCACAGCCGGTGGCTGCGGACGCTCGGCGCCGCGGTGAGTCGGCCGCCGTACAGCGCCTGCGACGACCAGCGCATGATCGTCTCGTGCATGCGGTACTGCGCGGTCAACATGCGCGTGACCGCCGCACCGTGGCTGCCCTCTGCCAGGCGGGCGAACAAGGTGCGTGCCAGACCGCGGGCAGCCGCGGCTTCGGACAGGATCGTCGGCGGCAGTTGCAGGTGGTCGCCGGCGAGCACGACGCGGCGGCCGCGCAGGATCGGGATCCAGCAAGCGGCCTCGATGGCTTGCGCCGCCTCGTCGATCACCACCAGATCGAAGGAAGCCGACCCCAGCAGTGCGTCGGCCGCCCCCGTCGTGGTGGCCAAGGTCACTTGCGCAGCGGCCAGCACCGCGTGCGTCGTGGCGTCCTCCAGCGCGCGCAGTTCGGAGCGGAGCTGGCGCAACTCCTGTCGCGCCGCAACACGGTCGGCGCGGCGCGCGCGCGCCAGCCGTCGCTGCTGCGCATCGATGTCGCGCTGCAGACCGCGCCGGACCTTGCGGTCGGAGTGGATGTCCACCTGGGCGTCGAGCGCGTGCGCGGCGACGCTGTCGAGGATGCGCGCCGGGTGCCCGAGCCGGACGACTCGCAGGCCGGCACCGGCGAGGCGTTCGGTCAGATTGTCGACCGCGACGTTGGATGGGGCGCAGGCCAGCACGCGCTCGCCGCGTGCCACGACCTGACGAATCAGCTCGACCACGGCGGTGGTCTTGCCGGTGCCGGGTGGGCCGTGGATGAGCGCGACGTGCTCGGAGCGGAGAGCGTGCGCTACGGCTTCGCGCTGCGAAGCGTCGAGCGCGGGATCTCGGAACTCGATGTCGGCATCGGTCGGCCGGCGGCCGAACTCCGGCTGACGCTCTCCGAACGCCACCTCGCGCAGGGACGCGCACGGCGGCGCGCGCTCGCGGCCCAGCGCGCGGAGCGCAGACAGCAGCCGCCGCGAGGTGACGTCGGAGGCGAGGCGATCCACGCGCAAGAGGTCGGGGACGTCGGCTTCGTCGTCGTCGATCGCGACGGTCAAGGACGCGGCGCGCACCCGCACCACGACTCCGCTCGTGCCCTCGGCGTTCTTGTCGTCGTTGGGGCGCAGTGTCACCGTGTCTCCGGGCCCGAAGCGGTTCGCCGGCAGGTCTGCGCCGCGGCTGCTGGCCAGCACGAGGAGAGTTCGGCCGCCCGCCCCCGTCTCCTGGTCGGCGACGACCAGCCGCCGCAGCGTCAAACCGCGGCGCTCCAACTCGACGTCGGCCAGCGAGGCGAGAGCGACCCGGACGCTGTCGATCTCGGCTCTGCGCTCGAGATCGAGCAACTCGGTGTGCAACGCCACGAAGGCGTCGAGCTGTGGCAGGTCGGGCACGCGACTCGGTTGATAGCCCGGGGCTGGCACCGGAGCCAGGCTCGTGTGCGGGCGGTTCGGCGCCGAGCGGCTACAGTCGTGCGCCAACGATGCGCCCCACCGTCGCTCAGCTCGAGGCCTTCCTCGCCGTGGCACGCACCTTGAACTTCCGGCAAGCTGCCGCCGAGACCTTCGCGTCGCAGTCCGCCCTCAGCGCGCAGGTCATGCGGCTCGAGGAGTTGTTGGGAGTCCGGCTGCTGGAGCGCGATCGGCGGCGCGTGCTCCTCACCCCCGACGGCGAGATCGTGCGCCGCTACGCCCAGAGGGTGCTGGACGCGGTCGACGAGATGGTGGGCGCCTCGCACCCCGCCGGCGACGTCCTCGCCGGAGCGCTGCGCGTCGGCGTGATCCCGACGATCGCGCCCTACGTCGTGCCGAAGCTCCTGCCGGCGGTGGCGCGCGCGCACCCCAAGGCACGGCTGCTGGTTCGCGAAGACCGCACCAACCGGCTGGTCGCCATGGTCCAGGCCGGCGAACTCGACGTCGTCGTGCTCGACATCGACGTCGACATCGGCACCCTGCACTCCGAATTCTTGTTCGAGGACGCGTTCTTGCTCGCCGCCCCGGAGGCGCATCCGCTGGCTCAGCGCGAGCACGTCGACCTTGCCGACCTCGACGACGTCGACCTCATGCTCCTCGAAGACGGCCACTGCCTGTCGGACCGCATCCGCTTGTTCTGCCGGCGGGCCGAGGACCGCGAAGGCGGCGATTTCCGGGCCACCAGCCTCGGCACCCTGGTGCACATGGTGGCGGCCGGGACCGGTGTGACGCTCCTGCCGGAGATGGCTGCGCGCGAGTTGGCGTCGCTACCCGGCCTGCGCCTCGTTCCCTTCAGGCCACCGGCACCCAGCCGGCGGGTGGGCATCGCCTGGCGGGCCTCGGACGGCCGCGTGCCCTCCTTCCATCGCCTGGCCGAGCTGATCGAGGCGACCAGTTGAACGAAGCCCAGCCCGACCGCCAACCCGGTTGCCTCGGCGCCGCATTCAGGGGCTGCCGAAGCCGGCTTGCTCGCTCGACGTCGCTGGCGCCCGGACCTTCGGACTCAGTTGGAGTCGAGGTCGCGGAAGAAGCGGTCGGACTCTTCCAGGCTCTTCAGGTACATGTGCCAGTCGAGCTTCTCGTCCGAAGCGATGTGCCGGTCGGGTGCGTTGGCAGGCGGGCCGAACAGAGAGTTCACGACCCAGTCCGCCAGGTGCACTTCGCCCGTCATCTCGCGACCCTCGAGCATCGGCTCGACTTCGATGATCTCCCGTCGGCGCAGGAGGCCGGAGGGGGCGACGAAACGGCGGTTGTCGATCAGCTCGGCTTCGTCGGCGCTGATCAGGCGGATCAGCTCCGAAGAGTCCGCGTAGGCGTTCCCCTCGTAGAGCTCCTTGAACAGCAGGTGCACGACGATGACCATCTCGGCCTCGCTCAGCATGTGCTCGGCCATGAAGCGCACGGCCGGGAACGCGGCGACCCCCTGATCGTGCTCGAGCTTGCGTCGGACTCGCCGCCACATCGCCTCGATGCGCCGCGACAGGCCGCGGCCGGGCGACAGCGCCGTCGTGTGCAGGCGGTCCCAGCGGTCGGAGTGGAACACCCGCTCGCTGCGCTCCTTGTAGAGGTTGTGCAGGATACGGAGGTCGATGAGGACCTCGCGGTTGCCGCGGTAGCGATCGGACTGGCTGCGCCGCAAGTCTTCGGGCACGAAGCCGACCACTTCGTCGCGGAAGGCGCCGACGGCGTCTTCGGAGATGCGAAAACGGGTCTCGAGCAGGTCGTCGATGCCGTCCTCGTCGTCGTCGACGCGGATCAGGCCGCTGGTGCGCAGAGGACTCTCCGAACGCAGCAGGTCGAGTCCCGTGAGCACGGCGAAGCTCGTGTCGAACACCGCACTCAGGAGGACGCGTCCCTGCACGGCCGGCTCTTCTGCGCGCAGATGACGGTGCAGCAGGTGCGCCAAGACCAGGAAGTGATGCGGCGTGAGCCGGTACTGGCGCATGATCTCGGCGAGGGGGCCGCGAAACCGGTACGCGCGCAGGTCTCGCGTCAGGCGCGCGATCTTGCGCCGCGACTGCACGCGCAACTTCGAGCGCTGCTCGCGCCCCAGCTCGGGGTCGCGCATGCGGCTCGTGATGCGTTGCAGGTCGTCGCAGAGATCCAACAGATTCTCCACGCGAGGCGCGCGCGCACTACTTCTCATAAGTCTTTGCAAACAATGATCTAGCGTCAGAGTCCGGGAGTGTCATCAACCCTTATCCACAGGCCTGTCCAGGTGCAAGGCGGACGCTGGCACCCCCCACCGAACAGCGGTTTTCGGGGCCCTCCGAACCCCTTTCCGGACAAGGTGCACGAGAGAAGTTTGCTGCTCAGCGAAAGGCGAGAGATCGCGGAATTATTCCGCCGGCTCGCGCCCTGTACCGGGGCAGGTGGCAGGCGCCGATGAACCGGCGCCGCCTGCTGCGGATCGCCGCCACTGCGGTGGTCGGTGTGCTGGTCCTCGAGGTCCTCCGCACCCATGTGGCGCAGCGCTACCTGATCCCCTCCCGCAGCATGGAGCCGACGCTGCACGGGGACCCCGAGTGCGGCGACATCGTGCTCGTGGACAAGGCGGGGTGGCTTCGGAGCACCTGTCCCGACGCGCTCCGCCGGTTCGACGTGGTGGTCGTCCGCGACCGGCAACACGCCGGCCGCCCGCTGGTCAAGCGGATCGGCTCCCTCGGCGACGAGATGTTGAGGATCCTGGACGGCGATCTGTTCACGCGTCCTCTCACTGGCGGCGCTTGGGCGCGGGTGCAGAAGGACCCCGGTGAGCACGACCTTCGCTTCACCTTCTTCGCCTACCGAGCCGGCACGCCATCGCCGGAGCCGGTCGAGAGCCGACTCGTCTCTCCCGCCCCTGCCGCCGACGGCAGCATTCCCATCGCGCCAGCGGCTGCCCGCACCGACGCCGCGATGGATGTGGTCGTGCGCTCGCGGCCCGGCGTCGACGAGGCGCCCGTCCTCGCTTCGCGCGGGCCGATCGACCTGTCGTTCGTCGATGCCGCCGGTCGCCGCAGCGCCGTGACCGACCGTTGCGGTGACGACATCGGCCTCGAACTCGACGTTGCCCTGGACCCGGCCTGCCAGGCGGTGGTCCTCGCGCTGGTCTTGCGCGGCAAGGCGTTCGCCATGAGCTACGGGCGCGATGGGACCTTGACCTGGCCGGAGTCGTTGGCGGGCGCGCCGGCACGTGCTGCGCCGCTGGGACAGCGCGTGGCGCTCGCCTTCGGCTTCCTCGACGGCCGCTTCTTCCTGGAGGTGGACGGGGTGGTCGCCGCGACCGTGACCCACGTCCTGACCGGCGACGTCGAGCACGTGGGGCGCAACGGCGTTCGGATGGCGGTGGTCGCCGATGGCGCCGAGCCGGTGGCGCGGGTGCACCGGATCCGCTTGTTCCACGATGTCCACTACCTGGGCGAGAACCAGCCCTGGGTCGGCATCAAGGAGTACCGCATCGAGCCGGGGCAGGTCTTCTTGCTCGGCGACAACTCGCTCGACAGCGTCGATTCGCGGGCGCGCGGGCCGTTCCCCTCGACCGAGGTGGTGGGCCGGCCGGTGGCCGTCATCGGTCCGCTCCGGCGAGCCCACTGGCTGCCGAGGTGAGCCCCAGGCGTCCCGGCCGCGGCCTCGTCGTGTGCGACCTTGTGGCGCCGCGTCGGGCGGCCAAGATGCGTGGACACGTGTCGCCGGCCGACGAAGATCCTGGGCGCAGGGGCCCGTCCGGTCCGGACGAGAACGAGAGGTTGTCCCGACCGCAGCTCTGTCTGGTGCTGCTCGTCGTGTACGGGGTCCTGGTCGGTGCCGGCGTGTTCTGGCTGTCGTGGCGGGACCGCACCGCCTTCATCGCCGAAGCCGCGCTGGGAAGGCACGGTCCGGCGGTCGCACTTGTTGCCGGGACGTTGGCCGGGCTCGCCTTCACCGCGTTCAGCCGCCTGCTGTCGCGTTACGTCGCGGCCTTTGCTCGGCTAGATGCAAGGCTCGCCGGCCTCTTGGGGCCGATCGACGGCACCGACGCCCTCGTGATCGCCTTGGCTTCCGGCGCCGCCGAGGAGTTTTTCTTCCGCTGCGCCATGCAGGATGCCCTCGGCCTGCTGCCGACCGCCGTGCTGTTCGGACTCGCCCATGTCGGCGGCCGCGGCCTGGCGCTCTGGAGTTCGATGGCCTTCGTGTTCGGTTTGGCGCTGGGTGGCCTGGTGCACCTGGGCTGTGGTGTGCTGGCGGCGGCCATCGCGCACGCCGTGTTCAACTATCTGTGGCTGTTGGAGTCGATCCACCGACGATGAAGTCCCTCTTCCCTGGTGTCGCCGTCTGGCTCGGCGCAACCGCGCCTGTCCTTTGGGCGCAGGACAAGCCGGAGCCCGTGGAGACCAAGCCCATGGAGGTGCCGCACTCCATGGCGCGCAACCTCGGCGATCGCCGCATCGTCGTCGATGGGTCCCTCGAGGACTGGCCGCGGTCCTCACCCCTTCTCCTGCTCGACACGCGTCAGGTGAGCGGCACGGCGTTTCGCTCGTACCTGGGACCGAGCGACCTGTCGGCGCAGGCGTTCCTGGTGTGGGACACGTCCGACCTCTACGTCGCGGTGAAGGTGAAAGACGACTGGCATCGGCCCCTCGGCGCCCGCACCTACGGCGTCGACGAGATCCCGCCCGCCGACAACGTCATGCTCACCTTCGATCCCAAGCGGGACACGCGAGCCTACGGGCGTGATCTCGGCCGCAGCGACGACCGGGAATTCTGGCTTGCGGACGTGCCCGGTGCGGGCAAGGGCCGTGTGGTGTGTTGGGACCGCTTCCGCGGGACTGCGGGCTACGTCGACGGCGGTGCCCTCGCCGTGACTCGGGACGAGAAGCTCAAGGTGACCACCTACGAGGTTCGCCTGCCCTGGTCGTCGATCCTGACGGCGGACATCGAGCCCGCGATCGGCACGATCCTCGATCTCCAGGTGGTGGTGAACGACCTCGACGAGGTGACCGACGTCATGCCGCAGACGCGCGTCGGCTGGACCTTCGGGGTGGGGCCGCGCATCGATCCAGGCCTGTTCGGCTCCTTCGTGCTGCTCGGCGATGTCGACGGGCCGCACATCGACCTGCCCGAGTTTCCGTCGCCGCCGCCTGCCAAGGAGGACCCGGTTCCGGGACCGCGCTACTGGGTGGAGTTCTACGAGCAGCTGCGTGCCACCGAGCCCAAGCCGTACGAGGCGGCCGACGGGGATCCGCGCGTGGCGTTGGGCGCCCGTTTGCGCGCGCTCGAGACGCTCGAGAGTCACGTCGCCGCCTTCCCGCGCGTCGACTTCCTGGAGTTCCAACAGCGCATCCACCGGCGCATGTCGCGGGAGTGTGCCGGGATCGTGGCCACTGGCCTTCCCTACTTCTGGAACTACGTCCTCGCGGACGTGCGCCGGCGCGTCGAGGCAGCGACGCCGGAGGCGGGCTTCGTGCTCTTCCGGTTGCCGCAAGGCGGTTGGATCGTGCTCAGCAAGCAGGCCAAGTTCGCCATCGACCCCGCCGGCTACGGCGTCGAGCACCTCTTCTACGAAGTGCTCGACTTCGTGCTGTTGACGTCACCCCTCGACTCCACCAAGCGCAACGATCAGCTGCTCGTGCGCATGCTGCTCACCGGTCGGACCTTGGCCACCCACATCGGGTTCCACCTGCCGGCCATCGAGGCCGGCAAGCTCGCGATCGCCGAGGTCGGCCAGGGGTACGACACGAAGGGCCTGCGCATCTCTGTTCTCGGTGACAAAGACGCCGACGGCAACCTGCCCCTGTCGGTGGGCTACCACGTGCGATGGCCCGACGGCGTGGTGTTGGTGCACAGTGGCAAGAGCTCCGTCGCCAGCCAGGCGCCGAGGGACGGCGGCGACGTCGACCTCTTGATCCTGTCCGCCGACCACGTGGCGCCGGTGGCGGCGGCGCACGGCTTCGCGCCGAAGCTCACCGTGCTGGACGATGTCCTCACGTGTTCCACCCGGCCGGGAGGCCACGGTCGCATCACTCTGGAGCAAGCGTTCGACCTGCAGTCCAACCTGCGCGCGAACAGGTCGGTGATCGTCGGACCTGGCGAGTTGCTGCGAGTGAGCCGCTGACTGGGGGAAGCACCGAGGCAGTGGGCGCGATGGTCCGTGTCGCGCGCCACGGGTCGGACCGAGGTGTCGCCACCAACGAACGGACATGGTGGCAAGAGAAGCACCAGCAATTGCCCGGGCGCGTTTCGGCGATTCCGTGCTGCGGCCAGACAGTAGGGGTTTCCTCGACGGGATTGCCCTCGGGGTCATATGTCGCGAATCCACGACAGTATCGATTTCGCGACTCGACCCTTGGCGATCCGCGTCCTCCGAAGAGAGGGCCGAGCGGCACGAAGTCCAGCGACAGAGCGATCCGCTGGCCGGTGCAACGTCGGATTGCAGGCTGCGACTACGATCCCATCGGCGATAGAGCGCAGGCGCAGCGATTTCCGTGTGTCACGCACGGCCCTATTGCGGCCGGAGCTGAAACTGAGGGCTCGCTCGCAGCAGTCGTCGCTACGCGTAGACGTGACGGGCGAAGGCTTCTATGTCGGGCCTGCCGTGCCGTTGGAGGTGGGCGAGCTCAGTCCATGGCAGCGGAACGACCTCGCCGAATCGCGCTGTCGCGCTGGTGGAGCCGAATGGAATACGGTGATTTCGCGGGCGCTTCTTCATCCGGCAAGAAACAGGCGAAGCTGTCGAAAACGGTTTTTGCCTGGAACGGACTCGGGCTAGATGCAAGATCCAGCCAACCGGTGGCTTCGGCGACCGGCCAGCGTTTGCGCGGTCCTTCCAATGATCGTCACGCGAAGCTCGTCGAGCGCGGTTCGGCGAGGTCCTTCTTTCCACCTTTTCGCAGACCCCCCCTCCAATGGCAGCCAAGAAGAGCAACGCGGCGATGGACTTCATCGTCGAGAGCCTGAAAAAGAATTCGAAGGCGAGTTACGCCGACATCCACGCCGCCGCCGAGAAGCGCGGCTACACGATCTACCCCATCAACTACGGGCGCGCGAAGGCGATCCTCGGTCTGGTCAAGGTCGCGCCCCGCGGCCAAGGGCGCAAGGCGGTCAAGACAGGCCGCGGACCGGGCCGTCCGCCCATGAAGCGTGGCCCCGGTCGGCCGCCGAAGTCGGCCGCTGCGGCCGGCTCGCTCGACTCCGTCATCGCCGCGCTGAAGGAAGGTGATCGCGAGCGCGATCGTTTCCGTCGTGCCCTCGAGCAGATCCGTTCGATCCTCGAAGGCATCCTGTGATCGGTCGCGGCGGCCGCGCCCAGTCGTGGTCGCGCGGCCTCCCGTGCCGCTCGTTCGGCTAGGCGACAGCTCCGCGGCAGCTGAACGATGACGCCGGAGCTGCGCGCCGCGCGAGGATTCGCGTCGGCTCCCTCGGTCTATGGCGGCGGCGCTGTCGCCGCCTCCCAGGCCGGGGCGTAGACGTCACGCATCGCGTGCGAGATGCGGTCGCGCATCGCGTCGGCAATGCGCGCCGTCGTGGTTTCGCCCAGACCCTTACCGCCTCCCACCGCGTGGCCGTCGAGTTCGGCCACCGGCCACACGTCGCGCAGGGTCGACGACAGGAACATCTGGTCGGCGCTGCGCAGGTCGACAGGCGTGAGGTCTTGCTCGAGCGCGTCGATGTTCTCGAGGCGACACACGTCGAGGACGAGCGCGCGGGTGACGCCCGCCAGGATGCCCGCGCTGAGTGGCGGTGTCCGAACGATGCCCGCGGTCACCACGAACAGGTTGGCCGTCGAGGCTTCGGTCACGTGCCCGGCCGCATTCAGCATGATGCAGTCGTCGGCGCCGCGTGCCTTGGCCTCGGCCAACGCCAGCACGTTGTTCAGGTAGTTGCCGCTCTTGATCGCCGGATCGAGGGCGCGGCGGTCGACCCGCAAGCGCTCGACCAGAGCGAGCTTGGCAGGACGGATCGGCGCCGCGGGCAGCGCGCGCACGAGGATGAGGCAGCGCGATGGGCCGGGTGCGCAGCCGATGTCGATGCTCGGCGCGGTCCCCACGCCGCGGGTGACGATGACGCGGACGTACGCTTCGCCGCCGTCGTCGCTGCGCGCGGCTTCGATCGTGTCGCGGACGCGGCGGGCGAGAACGTCGTCGGGCAGTCCGATGTCGAGGCGCAGCGCCGCGGCCGAGCTCTTGAGGCGCGCGAGGTGTTCGGGCCAGGCGAACGGCACGCCGTCGTGGGTTCGGACGACCTCGTACACCGAGTCGCCGAACAGGAAGCCGCGGTCCATCACCGGGACCGTCGCTCGTTCGAGGGGCTGCACCCGGCCGTCGACGTTGCAGAGTTCGCGCATTCGGAGCACTCGGAGAGGGGGCGAGACCGCCGGCTGCGCCCGGCGGACCGCATCGCGGGTCTCCGCGCTCGGGACCCGACTCGGCGATGGTAAGCTACCGCCCCCGAGAGCTCCGCCTCGGGCTCGAATCACATGTGTGGCTTCATTTCGATCTTCGGACCCGAAGGCAGCGACGTGCTGCCCGACATCCTGAGCGGCCTCCTCGCCATCCAGCACCGCGGTCAGGATGCCGCGGGCATCGTCTCCTACCGCGACAAGTTCCGGGCCAAGAAGGGACTCGGCCTCGTGCGCGAGGTCTTCGAGCAGAAGCACATGAGCCGCCTCAAGGGGCACATGGCGGTCGGCCACGTGCGCTACCCCACGGTGGGTGGCGGCGAAGACACCGACGTGCAGCCTTTCTGGCTCGACTTCCCGGTGAGCGTGGCCATGGCGCACAACGGCAACGTCACCAACTTCCTCGAGCTGCGGCGCGGCTACTTCTCGAACAAGCTGGCGAGCGATTGTGACCTCGAGGCGGTGCTCTACGCCTTCGCCCACGACCTGATCCGCAAGGGCGAGCCCCGCGACATCGACGCCGAGGCCATCCGTAGCGCGGTGCGCGAGGTCTTCCGCGTCGTCAAGGGTGCATACTCGGTGGTCGGGATCGTGGCCGACGTGGGCATGTTCGCCTTCCGCGACCCGTTCGGGATCAAGCCCATCATCCTGGGCCAGCGGCGCACTGCCGACGGCGGCGTCTTCTACGCCGTCGCCAGCGAATCCGTGGTCCTCGACGTGGCCGGCTACGAGATCGTGCGCGACCTGCGCGCCGGCGAGGCGCTGTGGATCGGCGAGGACCGCCAGCCGCAGTTCATGCAGGTGGGCGATCAGTCGCACCGGCCGTGCATCTTCGAATACATCTACTTCGCGCGGCCCGACTCCATCATCGATGGCGCTTCCGTGTACCACTCGCGCCTGGTGATGGGACGCAAGCTCGCCGAGACGTGGCGCAAGACCGGAATCGAGGTCGATGTCGTCATTCCGGTGCCGGAGTCATCGTGTCCGGCGGCCCAGGCCATGGCCGAGGCGCTGGGGGTGCCCTACCGGGAGGGCTTCGTCAAGAACCGATACGTCGGACGAACCTTCATCATGCCCAACGACGCTGCCCGTCGAGACTCGGTGCGGCAGAAGCTCAACCCGATCCGCATGGAGTTCGAAGGCAAGCGTGTGCTCATCGTCGACGACTCGATCGTGCGCGGACACACCAGCCGACAGATCGTGCGCATCGCGCGCATGATGGGTGCCAAGAAGGTCTACCTGGCGTCGTACTCGCCGCCGCTCCTGCACCCGTGTCCGTACGGGATCGACATGTCCACGCGCCGCGAGTTCATCGCACGCGGCCGTACGGTCGAAGAGGTCGCGCGCGACATCGGCTGCGACCACCTCGTGTTCCAGAGTGTGCAGGACATGCTCGAGGCGGTGCGGCCGCTGCACGACGACGACCGGCGCTTCTGTACGGCGTGCTTCGACGGCCACTACCCGACCGGTGACGTCACCGAGAACATGCTGACCGAGATCGAGAACGAGCGCTTGGCTGCCGCCGGCCAGACTCCGTAGAGCTTCTTCGCCTGGGAGTCCGCGTCACGCGGTCATCCGCGGCGGAGCCGCGGCACGCGCCGGCGCAGGCCCGGCACCAGCAGCAGCGCCTCGCGGGCGATCTTGCCGTCCATCTTGCTCTGCCCGACGCGGCGGTCGGTGAAGTGGATGGGCACCTCGAGCACGCGGAAGCCGGCGCGCGCCATGCGGAACGCCATCTCGATCTGGAAGGCGTAGCCGTGTGCAGCGACCGCCTCGAGGTCGAGGCGGGCCAGCGCCGCCACTTGGTAGCAACGGAACCCGGCCGTGATGTCGCGGGTGGCCATGCCGAGCACCGTGCGGGCGTAGAAGTTGGCGCCGCGCGACAGCATGCGCCGTTTGAAGTCCCAGCCGACCGTACTGCCGCCGGTGACGTAGCGGCTACCGATCACCAGTTCGGCGTCTCTGGCGGCCGCCGCCAGCCGCGGGAGGTCCCACGGCGGATGGCTGAAGTCCGCGTCCATCTCGAACACCAGGTCGTAGCCGTGGGCGATGGCGTGGCGGAAACCGGCGATGTAGGCGGTACCGAGGCCCTGCTTGCCCTGCCGGTGCAAGACGGCGACGCGTGGATCACCCGCGGCGATGCGGTCGGCGATCGCGCCGGTCCCGTCGGGAGAACCGTCGTCCACCACGAGGACGTCGGTGGCGAGGTAGGCCAGGATGTCGGCGACCACGCGCTCGAGGTTGTCACGCTCGTTGTAGGTGGGCATCACCACCAGGCAGCGGCGCCCGCAGTCGAACGGCGCGGCGCGCAGCGGTCCGCGGCCGGCGCGCAAACCCGCGCTCGCCGCCTGCTCGGCTGCCTCGCGCTCCTGGCCGGCCAAGACCACGATGGCCTGGCTGTCGATACCACCGCGAATCCTGTCTTCGGCGGCCGGGTAGTCCGGCACGACGCACAGCCCGGACGCCGTCATTCCAGCTTGGCTCCGACCCAGCAGCCGTCGCCGAGCGGCACGATGACCGCGTGCAGGTCGGCGCGGGCGGCCAGGAGGTCGTTGAAGTGGCGGACCGCGTGCACCGAGGGATCGGTTGCCGACGGGTCGAACAGCTCGCCGAAGGCGAACGCGTTGTCGACGAGGAGCAGGCCACGCGGACGCAGCACCCGCATCGCGTGCTCGAGATAGTGCGGGTAGTTCTCCTTGTCGGCGTCGATGAAGCAGGCGTCGGCGCTGGCCTCGTCAAGACGGCCGAGCACCTCCCTGGCATCGCCTTCGAGCACCTCGACGCGGCCGGCTACGTCCGACTTGGCGATCCACTGGCGCGCGAACGCGGCGTGCTTGGCCTCGCGCTCGATCGTCCGCACGCGTCCTTCGGGCCCGAGCGCGCGCGCCATGCAGATCGACGAGTAGCCGGCCAGGGTGCCGACCTCGACGACGTCGCGTGCCCCGCGCAACCGCAGGAGGATCTGCAGGAAGCTCGCCTGCTCGGGCGCCACCCAGATCTGCGGGATGCCGGCCGCCGCCGCCGCCGCCTTCAGCTGGCGCAGGAAGTCGTCGTCCGTGCGCGTGCGCTCTGCCAAGTAGGCGAAGTGCTTTTCCGTGACCAGGGTCGACGAGCCCGACATGCGCTGCGAGCATATTGCACACCTTGGTTCGGCCCGAGTCTTCTCCCACTCCGAAGTTCGATCCTGCCGCCGCGCGGGCCCGTCTCGTCGAGCTGGTGCGCGAGCGCGCCTACCGCGACGGCGTCGACGTCGTCCTCGCTTCGGGCAAGCGCTCGACCTTCTACATCAACGGCAAGGAAGTGACCCTGCACCCCGAGGGCCTCTGGCTGCTGGCACGCTTGATGTTGCACGAGCTGGCGGCCTTGCCGGCCATCACTGCCGTCGGTGGCCTGACGCTCGGCGCCGATCCGATGGCGGCGGCGATCTGCGCGCTCAGCCACGAGACCGGCCAGAACCTCGAGGCCTTTCTGGTGCGCAAGGAGGCCAAGGGCCACGGCACCGGCTCGCGCATCGAGGGCACGCTGCGCAAGGGGCAGAGGGTCGCCATCCTCGAGGACACGGTCACCACCGGCGGGTCGGCGCGCCGGGCGATCGACGCGGTGCGCGAGGTGGGTGCCGAGGTGGTTGTCGTGCTCGCCCTGGCCGACCGCGAGGACCCCGATGCCGATGCCTTCCGCGCCGAGTTCGACGTGCGTAGTCTGGTGACCTTGAGCGATCTGCGCGGCCATGGCTGAGCTCTCCCACGTCGCCCGCGCCCTGGCGCGCATCCCCAGCGGCCTCTTCGTCCTTTCCGCCGGGCGCAACGCCCCGATCGGGCTCTTGGTCTCGTTCGTGCAGCAGGTCGGCTTCGACCCCCCGGCGGTGGCGTTCGCCCTCAAGAAGGGGCGCGACCACGTCCTCGAGCTGCTGCGCCGCGAGCGCGCGTTCTGCCTGTCGGTGGTGCCCGAGGGCCACAAGGCTCTGCTCGGTCACTTCGCCGCGGGTTTCCCCGAGGGCACCGATCCCTTTGCAGGCATCGAGGTCGAGGAGGCGTGCAACGGCGTGCGCTTCCCACGCGCAGCCTGCGCACATCTGGCCTGTGAACTCGTGGGGGAGGCCGACTGGAGCGACCACCTCTTGCTCTGTGGCCACGTCGTCGGCGGCGCCGCCGAAGCCGAGGCGAAGCCATGGGTCCACCTGCGCAAGAACGGCCTCGGCTACTGAGGCTGGCGGCGGTCCTCCCCGCGGCCGGGCAGGGGCGTCGCCTCGGCGAGGACAAGGCGCTGGTCGACCTCGGCGGTGAGCCGGCGATCGCACGGACGGCCGCGGCATGCCGCGCCGGATGGGTCGAGCGGATCGTCGTCGTGCGCGCTGCCGGCGCCGCTCCCCTGCCCGACGACCTGCCGATCGAGGTGGTCGAAGTCGCGCCCGGAGCCGAGATGATCGACAGCGTGCGCGCAGGCGTGCGCGCGCTCGACCACTACGACGCGCTGGTGCTGTGGCCGGTCGATCACGCGATGGCGTGCGGTGACACTCTGCGTGCGCTGGTTCGCCATGCGCGCGCGGCGGCGGCGCCAGCCGTCACCCTGCCCCTGTTCGACGGTCGGCCCGGGCACCCGATCCTGTTGCCCGCGGGCCGGGTGGCGGCGATCCTCGACCCGGCCCACGCGACCATGCGCGACGTCGTGCGCAGCGGTCCGGTCGACGCGGTGCCGGTGCGCGATCCCTGGATCTTGCGCGATCTCGACACACCCGACGACTTGTCGGCCGCGCGCGAACGGTTGCGCGATCTCGGCCGCACGACGGTCGAGGTGATGCGCAACCACCGTAGCCGGCGCGCCTACCGCCCCGATCCGATCCCGATGGAACGGCTGTCGGCGCTGGTCGACGCCGCGCGGCACGCCTCGACGTCGAGCTTCATCCAGGCCTACGCCGTGGTCGCGGTGACCGACATCGCGCGCAAGACCGAGGCGGCGCGTCTGTGCGCCGATCAGGATCACATCCGTCAGGCGCCGGTGTTCCTGGCGATCTGCGCCGACCTGCACAAGATCGAGCGAGCGTGTGCTCGCCACGGACTGACCTTCGATCCGCTGGGCACCGAGGGGTTCTTGCAGGCGACGGTCGACGCCGCGCTCCTGGGTCAGAACTTGCTGCTCGCGGCGGAGGCCGAGGGTCTCGGCGGCTGCATGATCGGGGCTGCGCGCAACCATCCGATCGAGTTGGGCCGGCTGCTCGAACTCCCGGCGCACGCCTTCGTGGTGTTCGGCATGACCCTCGGGGTCCCCGGCGATGACCCTATCCCTCGCGGCCGTATGCCGTTGGACGGGGTCTTGTTCCACGAGCGCTACGATGACAGCGTGCTCGACGCCGTGCTGGACGGCGCCGACGTCGGTGTCCGGGCGTGGGCAGTGGCCTGCAATCAGCACGGAGGCCTGGCGGGAAAGCCGGTGGACGTCCGCCGCGCCTGGAGCGACCGGGTCGCCGCGCAATGGTCGAAGGAAAAGGCGCGGCCCACGCCCAGGCAGCAGCTGCGCGCGCACCTGGAGGAACTCGGACTGCGACTGCTGTAGCGTGCCTCGACATGGCTCAAGTCGGAGCCAGGCCGCGACCGATGGCCATGGCAGCGGATGTTCAGCACCCCGAAGCTCCCCATGCGTAGCCCACGCCCCCTCGCCGTGCTCCTCGTCGCCGTCATGCTGTGCGCCTGCACGTCGGTGCGGGCCAGGGCGTACGCGGGGATCACCCAGACGACCCTGCAAGGCGACATGGCGCTCGACAACGCGGCGGGCAACCTGAACCTGGGCACCAACCGCGTCGATGTCGGTGACGAGGCCGGCCTCGACGACCGCGAGTTGTCGCCCTACCTACGCGCCGAGCTGGGGTTGCCCATCGGCGGCGTGACCATCTCGGGTTTCGATTACAGCCAGACCGGCTCGGGAACACTCGCCGCCAACCACCAGTTCGGCGACATCCCCGGCGGCAACCCTGTCACTTCGCACTTGTCGTTCACCAACGTCAAGGCCGCGGCCCACTTCGATCTGCTGAACCTGGGCGTCGTGCGCGTGTCGCCGGGACTGGGAGTCGACTTCGTCGACTTCGACATCGAAGTGGCCGACGCGACGACGCTCGGCTTCGAGCGCGTCGACAACGAGGTGTTCGTACCGATGGTGTTCGTGCAAGCCGAGGCCAATGCGGGGATCGTCGCGGCCACGCTCGACGTCGGCTACATGCAGGCCAGTCTGCACGACGCCAGGGGACAGTTCCTCGACGTCGAGGCGCTGGTCCGGGTCAACCCCCTGCCTCTGTTCGAGATCTTCGCCGGCTACCGACTCATCAGCCTGGACGCACGAGGCGTCGCGGACGAGCGGCGCTACGACGCCGACCTCCGTCTGCACGGCTGGATGCTCGGCGGCGGCATCACTTTCTGACGCACTCACAAGGGAGAGCTCGCCGTGAGAGTCATCGCATGCGCCGTGACGATCGTCCTTCTCAGCACGCTGTCGTCGTGCACCACCGTCGCTGTCGACGCGGGCTACATCAACCTGCAGCTCGGCGGTGACATCGGCTTCGCCACCGGGGTGCAGAACGTGACCGGTCAGGCGAGTGTCGACGACGGCCTCGGTCAGGGCGACCGGGTCGGCGCTCCGTACGGTCGTGTGGAGCTGGTCAACGACAGCGGCTTCTTCGGTGCCGGCTTGTTCGCATCCGGCTTCGCCTACGACAACCAGGGCACGGGGACTCTGACAGCGAGCTACGGCAACATCGTCGCCGGTACGGCGGTGAAGTCCGACTTCAGCCTGGTCAACGCCAAGGTCGGCATGTTCTTGCACTTCGACATCGCCGACCTGGTGTTCATCCGGCCTGGCATCGCCGCCGACATGTTCCTTCCCGACTTGACCGTCGAGACCACGCAGATCACGCCGACGCAGTCGGAGAAGATCGACGACCCGCTCGGCGTGCCGTTGCCCTACGTCCAGGTCGGTGTCGACACCGGGATCGTCTCGGCCTTCGTCGAGGTCGGCTATCTGCCGCTCGACACCAGCAAACTGAACGTCGGCAACGACTACGACGTCGACAGCAAGACGCTCGATGTCGAGGCGATGGTGCGCGTGCGCCCGAGCTCGTTCTTCGAGATCTTCGCCGGCTACAGGCTGTTCAAGCTGCAGGTCCAGGGCCGCCTGCAGCAAGACAGCGTCGACATCGACATCGACCTGACCGGGTTCATGGTCGGCGGCGGCTTCTACTGGTGATCGATCCTGCCGCTCGGCGCAGACCACCCGGCGAGGACGGTCACCGGCTCAGTGCGTCGAGCGGAAGTCGGTCGAGCCAGGCCAGGCGGTGGTGGTCCTTGGCCAGGACGCAGACCGGAGCGGCGAGCGGGTAGCGGCCGGCGACGAACTCCGTCGCCGAGGGCGTGACGGAGTCGACGGTGAGGACGCGCACCGCCAGGCCGCAGCGCAGAGCCGCCGCGAGGCTGCACAGGCCGAGGGCGGTCTCGTGCTCGGCGACGTAGCGGCACACGTCGGCGTCGGTCGGCAAGCGTAGGCCCGCGGTCGCCATGCGCTCGCCCATGAGGACTTGGCTCGAGGCCTGGTCGGTGAACGCGTCCTCGGCGACGGCCACCACCTCGATCGGCTCCGGACGGTCGGCACCGAGGTGCGACCAGAGCGTGGCGTGGCCGGTCGCCGCGCTCCGCAGCGCGTGGCCGGACAGGTCGCGCAGGCTGCGACTCTCGTGTACGACCGCTACCAGCACGTGGTAGCCGAGCACGCGCCGTTCCAGGCCGTGCATGTTCTCTTCGTGCGCGTTGCAGCCGGCCACGAGCCCGAGGTCGTCGCCGCCGCGCGCGATACGGCCGCGCACGCCGCGGTCCGACTCCACCATGGTGCGCAGGTGGCTGCCGTCGGTCTCCAGCAGGGCGCGTACCTCGTGACCGAGGAGACGCATCGCGCCTGGCGACCAGCAGAGGCGGATCTCGCTCGGTGTCTCCACGGGCCCGGGGAAGGCCCGAGCGCGCGGCTGCTCGCCGGCTGGCAAGGCTGGCACCGGGTCGGCCGGAATCGGGTGGGACCGCGCCTCCAGCGTGGCGGCGCGATGCGTCGTCGCCGAAGACTCTGCCGGGGCGATCGGTGTCGATGAGCCGCGAGGCGCCGGTGCGCCGATCAAGGCCAGACCTCCCCCGACCAGGGCCGCGACCAACCCACACACCAATCGTTCCCGTTGCTGCATGCGAACGCTCCGCCGCAGCCGTGGAAGGCAGCTGCCGGCATTCGCAACATCGACCGCCCGATGTCCCTCCGTTCATGCCACGCATGGCACCGCGCGGGCGCGCCGCGGCGGACGAGGCGCCCGCAGGCGATCGCGCGCTGGCAGGGGCGCAAGGCGTCGGCGGCGGGAGGCCTCGAAGCGAGACTTCTGCGCGCGGCTACCAGCCGAGCCGGAAGACGACGCCTTCGCCCGGCCGGACGAAGCCGGTGCGGCCCGTCGCCAGGTTGTTGGCCGCGGACACGATCGACATGGGCACCTGGTAGCCGCCCACGGTCGGCCCGAAGGTGAAGGAGAGCCCGTCACTGGTGGCGAGGTTCACCGCCGGGTTGACCCGGTCGTCGCGCAGGACCCACTGACCGTAGAGCGTCGCGCTGGTGAGCGCGGGCTCGGCCGGCACGGGCACACGCATGCTGGCGAGGCCGGCGATGTTGGTGAGGGTAGGCAGAGGCACCACGAGGTCGGTGTAGATCGAGCAGGTCGGCAGCTGCAGGAAGGTCAACGGCAGCGGCAGCGGCAGGCCGCCCCACGTTGTCGTGTTCGTGCCGAGGTAGGCCACGGCCGCCGACGAGGGCTTGCCGCCGAACAGGTAGAACTCGAGGTCGCCGGCTCCCGGATTGGGTGCCACGCCCTCGCAACGATTCTCCCCAGCCGGGCAGCCGACCGCGTTCTGGCTGATGCGCGCGACTTGGCCGACCGTGGCCGTCGACACCACGGCGTCGACCAGGTAGGCGTAGTTCGCCGCCGCGGTTTCGTAGGCGAGGTTGGCGATGCCGAGCGAACCGCCCCCGTAGACGAACGGCCGATCCAGCACGAAGGCGAGGTCGAAGGGTGCGGTCGGCCCGGTGCCGCGCGGCAGGTCGGGGAAGTTGATGAACGTCGGGGTCATGACGTTCGTCCACGTCGTGCGCTGGATGTTGTTCGGCGGGCTGAGCACCGGCCCGACGTAGTTCTGCATCCAGATCTCCCAGATGGCCGGGGCTGGCCCCGAGCGGCCCGTGCGCTGCATCGTCGCCAGTGCCGCCGTCGAGTCGAAGTCGCGCCGGTAGGCGATCTGGTTGAGCAGTGCGCCGTTGGGGACTCCGCCGAGCAGCGTCCCGTCGACGTACTGCATGTGGGTGATCTGGTCGTATCCGAACGGCTCCTGCTCGAGGCTGTTGCCGTCGACGCTGGCGTTGGCGGTCGGGACGACGACGGAGGTCTGCGCTGGCGCCACGGGCAGGGCGCACAGGCTCGAGACGGCGAGACCGAGCGACGTGAGACGATTCATGAGGGTCTCCAGAGGGAGGGCCGGCGCTGCGCCGCCGAGCCTCTCGGCGGGCGGGCACCGGCTGCGAGGATCACGGTAGCGGTGGGTGCGGGAGCCGGAAGCCGGCGACGGGTCAAGGTTGGTAATCGATCTGTACCGATCGTGCGACGAGCCGGAGTCGGGGGCGGGGCGGGCCGGTTGGCCGGGGACTTGTCTCAGACAATTTGTCCCGGACAATGCCCGGATGCCTCCACCCTCCCGCGAGCCAGCGAGCGATGCGCAGATCGCGGCGCACTTCGCCGCAGCGATCGCCGGCGGTCGACTCGCGGCCGGCCATCGCCTGCCGACGGTGCGGGCCCTGGCCGCCGAATGGGGCGTGCCCCGAGCCGTGGCGCACGCCGCCTACCGGCGTCTGCAGGCGAGCGGGCTCGTCGTCGCCACCGTGGGGCGGGGGACGATCGTCGCGGCGCGCGGTGCCCGCGAAGACGAACCACTCGCGCGGGCTGCCCGCGCAGCCTTGCGGGCGTGCAGCGAGGCCGCGTCGGTCACGGTCGACGGCGTGCCGCAGGTCGCCGACTTCGCGCAGTTCCTGCCCGATTCGTCCGGCTTCGCGGTCGACGAGTTCCGAGCGTCGCTGGAGCGCGTGCTGCGCGACCGCGGCCACGAGCTGCTCGGCTACGGCAACCCGACGGGCGACGGGGAGCTGCGACGCTGCCTCGTCGAGTGGGCACACGCGAGCGATCCGCGTGCGCGTCCGACCGACGTGCTCGTCACCAGCGGTGCGCAGCAAGGCATCGACCTGGTGTTGCGCACGTTCACGGACCCTGGCGACGCGGTGGTCGTGCCGGTGCCGTGCTACCACCACCTGTTCGGCCTGCTCGCGAGCCACGGGCTCGAGGTGCTGCCGGTGCCCTGGACCCACGCGGGGATCGACCGCGAGGCCTTGCACCGCGCCGTGCGTTCGCCGCGTGCCCGGCTGCTGTACGTGATGCCCACCTTCCAGAACCCGACGGGTCGCACGCTCGATGCCGAACAGCGCCAGCAGCTCCTGGCAGCGGTCGCGCCCACGCGCCTGCCGATCCTCGAGGACGACTGCGCCAGCGAGCTGCGCTTCGCCGGCGAGGCGCAGCCGTCGCTGCGCAGCCTCGACCCGCGCGGTCTCACCGTCACCGTGCGGAGCTTCAGCAAAGAGCTGTTCCCCGGGGTACGGATCGGCTGGCTCTTGGCGAGTGCCGGCGTACTGCCGGCGATGACGGCGCTCAAGCGCTACTGCGATCTCGAGACGACGCCACTGCTGCAGGCGGCGCTGGTCGATTTCATCGAACGAGGTCGCCTCGAGTGTCACCTCGACGCGCTCCGGCAGGCCTTGCGGCAGCGTCACGCCGCCGCCCGCGCGGCTCTGGCGCGCAGCTTCGCCGATGCGGCACGCTGGACCGAGCCCGAGGGCGGTTTCGCCCTGTGGCTCGACCTACTCGGTGTCGACGGCGACGCCCTGGCTGCGGTCTGTGCGACCCGGGGCGTGCTCGTGACCTCCGGCGCGACGTTCGATCCCGAGCACCGAGCCAGCAGCGCGGTGCGCCTGTCGCTGTCGCGGGTCGAGCCGACGCAGATCGATGCCGGCATCGACGTGATCGCCCGGTGCGCGGGCATCGTCAAGCACAGCCCCGCCGCGGCCACCCGCCAACCCCTTCTTCTTTGACCTCAGCCCCCAGCCGACCATGAACCGTCCCATTCCAGGTTTCTCCAGCGAAGAAGTCCGCACCAAGATCGGGTTCTGCGAGCAGCTCAAGGGCGGCGTCATCATGGACGTCGTCGACGCCGAGCAGGCGAAGATCGCGGAGGCCGCCGGCGCCGTGGCGGTGATGGCGCTCGAGCGCGTGCCCGCCGACATCCGACGCGACGGCGGCGTCGCGCGAGCCTCCGACCCGCGCATGATCAAGGCGATCCAGGCCGCGGTGTCCATTCCGGTGATGGCCAAGGTGCGCATCGGCCACTTCGTCGAGGCGCAGGTGCTCGAGGCGCTCGAGGTCGACTGCATCGACGAGAGCGAGGTGCTGACGCCGGCCGACGAGGAGTTCCACGTCGACAAGCGGCGCTTCAAGTCGCCGTTCGTGTGCGGGTGCCGCGACCTCGGCGAGGCGCTGCGGCGCATCCACGAGGGTGCCGCCATGATCCGCACCAAGGGCGAGGCCGGCACCGGTAACGTCGTGGAGGCGGTCCGCCACATGCGCGCCGTCGTCTCCGGCATCCACGCGTTGCGCGGACTCGGCGAGCGCGAGCTGGCCAAGAAGGCGATCGAGTACCGCGTGCCGCTGGAGCTGCTCGCCTGGGTGGCCGAGGCGCAGCGCCTGCCGGTGCCCAACTTCTCCGCCGGTGGCGTCGCCACACCGGCGGACGCGGCCCTGATGATGCAGCTCGGCGCCGAGGCGGTGTTCGTCGGCTCGGGGATCTTCAAGTCCGCCGACCCCGAGCAACGCGCCCGGGCCGTGGTGCGCGCCGTTGCCAACTTCGAGGACCCCAAGATCATCGCCGAAGCGAGCGAGGGCCTGGGACAGCCCATGCGCGGCCTCGACGTCGCATCGATGCCCGAAGCCGAGCGCCTCGCCTCTCGTGGTTGGTAGTCGGCCCGGGCCCGGCTCGGGGAATGCCCCGGGACGAACGCGATGAGGTGCACCGTCGGCGTCCTCGCCCTCCAGGGTGACTTCGCGCGGCACGAAGCCGCGCTGCAACACTACGGCTTGACCACGCGCCCAGTGCGGCGTCCCGAGCACCTGCGCGGGCTGTCCGGACTGGTGCTACCGGGCGGAGAGAGCACGACCATGCTCCGCTTGCTCGGTGTGCAAGGCCTGGAGGCGCCGCTCGTCGACCTCTTGCGGGGCGGCCGCGTGCCCGTGCTGGCCACCTGTGCGGGTCTGATCCTGCTGGCGCGCGAGGTTCGCGACCCGGCGCAGCGATCGTTCGGCGTGCTCGACATCGTCGTCGCGCGCAACGGCTACGGCCGTCAGATCGCCAGCGGCACCATTTCGCTCGCGGGCGACTGGCTGCCCGCCGGTACCACCGGCATCTTCATCCGGGCGCCGCGCATCCTCGCGGTGGGTCCGGCGGTCGAGGTCCTGGCGCGGCGCGACGGGGATCCGGTGCTGGTGCGTCAGGGCAGGGTGCTCGGTGCATGCTTCCATCCCGAGCTCGAGCCGGAGCATCCGCTGCTCCGAGCCTTCGTCGCTGACCTGGCCTGACGCGACCGCCGCCGCGGCCGTGCAATTCGACGGGCAGGTCGGCATTCTCCGTGCGAATGAGCAAGCTCCGCGTGGTCTCGTTCGGCCTCGGCCCCATCGGCGTGCGGGCAGCGCAGCTGGCCCACGCCCGCCGCAACCTCGAGCTCGTCGGCGCCATCGACGTCGACCCTGCCAAAGCGGGCAAGGACCTCGGCGATCTGTTCCAGCCGGCGACCAAGACCGGCATCACCATCGAGGCCGACATCGGCGCCCTCGATCGCCTGCGGCCCGACGTCGTCGTGCACTGCACGAGCTCCTTCATGCCCGTGGTGGAGCAGCAGGTCCTCGACATCTGCCGACGGGGCATCGACATCGTGTCGTCGACCGAGGAGCTGCTGGTGCCCGACCTACAGCACCCGTCGATCGCTGCTTCGATCGACCAGGCGGCGAAGGCGGGTGGCGCCACCGTGCTCGGAACCGGCGTGAATCCGGGCTTCGCCATGGACTTCATGGCCGTGGTCGCTTCGGCCGTCACCTACAGCGTGCAGCACGTGCGCTGCGTGCGCGTGGTCGACGCCGGCACGCGCCGGCTGCCGCTGCAGCAGAAGGTCGGTGCGGGCATGACCACCGACGAGTTCGAGGCCAAGCGGGCGACCGGCCGCTTCGGCCACATCGGCATGCGCGAGTCGGTGGCCCTGGTGGCGCGGGCCCTCGGCTTCGAAATCGATCGCAACGAGCAGTCGCTGGAGCCGGTGCTCGCGACCGAGGAGCGCAAGACGCCGTTCCTGACCGTGTCGAAGGGCGCAGTCGCCGGCATCCGCAACATCGGCCGAGGCAGCCTGGGGAGCCGGGTGTTGATCGAACTCGACCTCAGCATGTACGTCGGCGCGCCCGACCCGCGCGACGAGGTCCACCTGCGCGGCGACCCCGACGTCGACTTGATCTTCCAGGGCGGCATCGCCGGCGACTCGGCGACCGCCGCGATCCTGATCAACTCGATCGCGCAGGTGGCCGCCGCCAGCCCGGGACTCAAGACCGTGCTCGACGTCGCACCGCCGCGCAGCACGGCGGTGTAGACGCCGTCAGAAGTAGTCGGCCAGCGTCACTCGGTGCTCCTGGCCTGCACCGTCGCGGAGGACGACGACCGTGCCGGCCTCCTGCTGCAGCGCCACGCGCAGGTGCGGCGCGTTGGCGGACGTCACCTCGACGCCGTCGATGGCGGCGATCACGTCGCCCGCCCGTAGGCCCGCGGCGGCCGCCGGGCTCTCGGCCGTCACCGCAGTGACCCGCAGCCGCTCGCCGTCGTGGTCGAGTGCCAGGCCGCAGCGGTCGCGGCGAAACGGAGCCGCGAGGTCGGTCCCCTTTTCGAGGACGAGCCGCTTGTTGGCGTAGTCGAAGGTCACCGTGAAGCGCGACAGCAGTCGGGCACCGAGATTGCCATCGACGCCACCGCCGCCAAAGGCGCCATCGCCCTCCGTCGCGAGCGTGACCGGGACGCCGTGGAAGTCGACGCCACCGAGACCGACCCGGCCGGCGGTCGCCATCTTCGCGGGCAGCGATCCGCCGACCCCGGCGACTCTTATCTCGGCGAGGCGCGGGTAGCGTGCCAGGAGGTCGTGCTCCTTCACGAAGGTCGCGGTGAGCGCCAGGGTGTCTCCCGCGCCCGTGTCGACCACGCACCAAGCGGGGCCCAGATCCTCGAACTCCACCTGCACCATCATGTGTCCCTGGTGTACGGGACGGAGCTCGCAGGACACCGCGCCGGGCGGAGCCGCGAACGCACCCTCGTGCACGCGCACGCGTTTGCCGGCGTAGTCGACCGTCACCGCGTGCGAGTGGAAGAGCTCCTTGCCGAGGATCACCGGCATGCGCCGCCCCAGACGCACGTGCACCTCCTCGAGGTCGAGGATGGCAACGGTCAAGTCGGGGAGTTCGAGGTCGCCGATGCGGATCGTGGCCGTCGCCAGGTGGACGCGCCGCTTCTCGCTGCCGACGCCCTTGGCGACCACCTCGCCCTTCGGCTGCAGCTCGAGTTGCTCGGCGAGCTGTTTGTCGACGACGGTGATTCCGGCACCCGAGTCGAGCACCACGTCGGTCGGCGTTCCGTTCAAGCTGCCGCGCACGTACAGGTAGCGATCGAGGTAGGGGTCGAGCGGCAGGTCGAACACGCGGCCCGAGGACTCGGCCTGCGCCGAGATGAAGGTGGCGAGGAGGAGGAACGCGCAGGCGGGGTGGAGGACGGCTTCGATCATGGCGGCGGGTGTGCCGCGGATCCTCGCGGCGCGCCGATCCTACGTTTCGATGCGCGCGGTATCCCCGCGATGTCGGATCCGCACGTGTCGGCCAGGAGGCAGGTCCGCGAGAAGGGGTTGCCGCCTCAGGTGGGACGAGAGAATCGAGCGTACACGCTCCGAGCCGTGTTGCCGGCGATCGCCTTCGCGATCGCGAGCCTTCGGCTCAGTCGGAGGTGACGATCGTGGTGGTCTCGGCCTCGGCGAGGGTGCCCTCGATCTTCATCGGCACCAGGGCGGCATCGCGGGCCTCGCGCACGACCGCGCCCACGGCGGAGAGCCCGCGCAAGACGGCGCGGCCGTCGACGTCGGTCTCGGCCCAGGCGTGGCGCTCGTCGGCGTCCGAGGCCAGGACGTAGGCGCCGGCTCGCGGAGCGCGTGCGTCGTCCACCACGCGGACACGCAAGGGCTGCTCGGCGACCAACTTCAGCTCGGTCTGCAGGTTGCCGGGGCCCTCGACGTGCAGCGGACTGCGGATGCCGAGGGCGCCGCCGTGGGGCAGGACCTCGAGCTCGTAGTCGCCGGCGACCAGGCCGTGCACGCGGAATCTGCCGCCGTCGTCGGCGAGGCAGCGACGCACCAGGCCCTGACGGCGCAGGACCACCGGCGCCTGCGCGGCCGGTGTGCCGTCGGGCAGGAGGATGGCCCCGCCCAACCTCGCCCCCTCGGCGAGGGTGGCGACACCGAGGCTCACCATGCCTTCGTTCTGGGCCGGCAGACTCGCCTCGATCTCGGCGCACGTGCCGCTCTCGTGCCAGGCCACGAAGGAGACCTTCGCGGCTGCCACCGGAATCAGGAATCTACCGACGTCGTCGGTGAGGGCCGAGTCTCCGGTCTCGAGGCAGGTGACGACCGCTCCTGCCACGGGACGGCGGTCACCGTCGAGGAGGAAGCCCTCGCCCGCCAGGGCCGAACGCTTCGGCGACAGGGGCAGAGGCACCTGGGTCGCCCAAGGGGGGGGCGCGTTCATCTGCACCACGAAGTTCGTCAGATCGGCCGGCGAACAGCGCTCGACCACCGACGAGAATCCACTCGCCGTGACCTCGACGCGCCGGTACGGATCCCGCAGCTTGACCATCACCTCGAACGACCCGCTGGTGCGCGTCAGTGCCGCGCCGCTGCCGCCCAGCACGCGGATCTGCGCACCGGCGAGAGGCTGGCCCAGCTGGTCGACGACACGGCCCTCCAGTTTGGCTTCGAACGGGGAGCTGGCCTGCGTGTCACTCGGCTCCAGCCGTTCCTGGCGAGGGCCGGTCGGCGCCGGCGGCGTCTCACGCTGTGTGCCGAAGCCTTCGGTGAAGCCCCAGACCCAGAGAACGGGCCCCAGGATCGCGAACGTCGCGATGATCCAGTGCGAGGGTCGGTTCATGACGATCTAGCGGTTGGCCACCTTTGCAGGAGCATAGCACGGTGCCCGAGGCGTGCCGACGACTGACCGTCGTGGTTCCACTTTACGACGAAGCCGCCAACGTCGCGGCGCTCGGCCACGCCCTGACCTTGTTCCTATCGGAAGAAGGAGCCACCCGGGTCGTGGATTTCGTCCTCGTCGACGACGGCTCCAGAGACGACACGCACGCGCGGCTGCAGGAACTCGCGCGTGCGCTCCCGGCCGAAGTGCTGCGGCATGCGCACAACCGCGGTCTCACGGCTGCCCTCGACAGCGGCCTGCGCGCCGCGCGTGGCGAGTTGATTGCGTGGCTGGACAGCGACCTGACCTACCCGCCTTCGCTGCTCGGCGAGCTGGCCCGGGCGTGCGACGCCGGTGCCGACATGGCCCTGGCATCGTGCTACCACCCCCAAGGCGGGGTCGAAGGCGTTCCGCGCTGGCGCCTGCTGGTGTCGCGCGCCGCGTCGACCGGGCACCGCCTCACCAGCGGCTCTCGCCTGCACACCTTCACCAGCATGGTGCGCGTGTTCCGCCGCGAAGTCCTCGACGACTGCCGTCCGGCGAGAGGCGGCTTCGTCGGCGTGACCGAGATCCTGCTGCGCGCCCTGCGCCGAGGCTACCGAGCGGTCGAGGTGCCCGCCGTGTTGCGCCGCCGGCGCGCCGGCGTCAGCAAGATGCGGGTCGCCCGCGTGGCGCTCGGGCACCTCGGCCTGATGTGGGCCAACGTCACCGGCCGCCTGTGCTCGTCCGCGCCCCCGAGGCCAGCGAGTGCAAAGGACCAGGAGTCCAGCGCGTCGGATTCGTGAACGGATGCCGCGCGCGTCGGAGTCGTCGTGCCCTGGCGGGCCCTGCCCGCCGTCTTCTTCTCTGCCGAATCCCGGGTTGCGGAGGCCCGGTCGGGCCGAGGTTGCGGTCGAGCGCGCTTCCGGGTGCTTCCATGCCAGGGCGAGTTACCTTGACCTTCCCGATGGGCTATGGCGCCGAGGCCATCTGGTGTTCGCTCACGGCCTCGCCCACGGCCTTGCCGTGCCAGCGTTCAGGGGTGGAGCTTGTCTCCATCCGCTGCAAGGCTGGCACGATGGCGGGCGACCCCCCAGGTCCGGCCATCTTCCTCTCCCTGGTCGCATGAAGCCCATTACTCCCGGGCGCCGTCAACTCGACGACGCGTGTTCCTCCCTGCCCGTGCAACTCCGTGCGTCACGTCACGAGTTCGCGGTCGCCCTCCGGCGTCGCGGATTCCTGGGCCGCGGCTTCCTCGGTCTGGGGCTCTTGGGTCTCGGGCTGGTGGCCGCCGGCTGCGGTCGCGGTCGGCGGACGGGTGACGTCGGCGCGACACCGCTGGACGTGGTGGGCGCGCGGCACGGCCGCCTCGTCGACGTCTACTCCATCCGGTCCACGACCCACGGCGAGGGGAGCGAGCTCTACGCCAAGGATGTCCTCGTCGGGTACGAGCTACCCGAGCACTGCGAGTACCGCGGCGTCGATCCCGAGACGCTCAACGCGCGCGTCTTGGTGCGCCTGCCGGCCAGCGATGCCGGCTTCGGCGACGTGCTCGGCAAGCTGGAGCAGGGTGCCGTCACCGTCGATCTGCGCGATCGAGGCGGTCTGCGAGCGCCGGTGCCGCGCGACGCGGCGACCGAATTGGTGTTCGACCACGAGCTGCCGGTCGATCTGGCGTTCTTCGCCGAACTCGACAGCGCTGGTCGCGTGCGCGGCGCCAAGAACGTCACGGCGGTTCGCGTCGTCCAGCGGATGCCGGGCGCGGCGGACGAGGCGGTGCCAGTGCGCTTCGCTGTGCGCGGCAACCGTCTTCTCGTCGATCCGGTCCTCGCCGAGAGCGAGGCGGAAGCGTGGAAGCTGCCGGCCAACGGACTGGGACTGCCTGAGTCTTCGCCTGGCGACGGCGCCAACCTCGAGGTTCGCCTCAGCACCGGACAGCCGGACAGCCTGCCCGGCCTGCGTGGCATCGGCCTGCAGTTGGCGGGTGCCGACATCGTCTTGCCGCTGCGCAGCGGCAACAGCACCGATCGCGGCGGCTACATGGCGGGCGGTTTCTCCACCGGCCGGTTGGCCCCGCGCTTGCTCGGCGCGCTGACGATGTATCTGGAGCAGGTGGTCGACGTCGACACCGGCACACAGGAGGTGACGCTGTTCAAGAACGGCATCGTCCACGACATCGACGATGGCGACGTGATCCGCCTGTTCATCGACAACGGCAGCGTGCCGGTGCTGGTCACCGACATCATCGCCGATCCGCTCGACGACCGCGGCCTGCCGGCCGTGAGCCACGTCCGCGCCCTGGTCACGCGCACCGCCGGTCTGCGCGAGAACGACCCCCGGCGTTTGCCCAACTACCCGAGCGATCCGCGCTCGCCGCAGGGTGAGCAGTGGTTGGTGGCGAACGCACCGCGCGCGGTGCTCATGGCCGAGTTCGCTGCCGAGCGCCGCGCCGGCGGGCGGACCTACGGCGATGACCCGCGCTACTTCGTGCAGTGGTCGCCGGCGCCGCTGGCCGGTGTTGCCGTCAGCGAACCCTGTGACGACGTGTCGCCCTTCGCCGGTGCCGTGGTGCGCTTCAGCCAGCCGGTCGACCCGGCGACGGTGCGCGCTGCCGACACGCTCTTCTTCGCCACCCGCGACGTCATGGATCCTGCCGCCCTACTGAGCTTCGTGCAACGGCAGAACATCGACCCGCAGGTCTTCGATGTGCAGAAGTTCCGCACGCCGCACCTGGTCGCGGCGACGGCCCTGCCCGTCGACGGCAGCAACACGACGTTCCGCTTGCAGGCGCCCTACGGGTTCTACCTCGACGCCGCCATGCGTCGGGCCGACGAGGGGCAGTCGTTCGCCAACAAGACCTTCAAGTACCAGCTGCACGTGGTGAGCGGCACGAACGGCATCGCCGACACGTCGGGCAACCAGCTCGAGCTGGGCTGGCTGACGCCCCGGCAGCACGTGGCGGTGCCGTTCGCGCTCGACATGCGGCGCGACGGCTCCGGCCGGCCGCTGTTCGCCGACAACTACGTGGCCTCGGTGACCCGCCGCTTCCAGTCGCGCGACGAGGACGAGCAACCGTCCTACTACCTCGCCGACGAGGTGCAGGCGCCCAACGCGACGCCGAACCCCTACGCGTTCCCCCTCGACGACCTGCTCGGCGCGGTGATCTACCTGCCCGAGGGCCGTCTGGAGGGGCGGCCGACGTCGCGCGTGCGCGCGGTGGCGGACGACCTCAATCAGCTGCCGCCGCCGCCGCAGACCAGTCCACTGCGTTGGTGCCCGGTGGCTGTCGGTGGCGAGCCGCAGGTTGCCACGAGCACGGCTGCGGTCCGATTCGGTGTCCCGATCCAGAACCCGACCAATCCGTTCGGGTGCCGCATGCAGACGCTCTGGCGTGAGATCGACCTCGGCGTCTCACGCGTCGATCCCTTCGACTTCAACCTCGACGTCGAAGCGATGTACTGGGGCGTGCATTCGACGACCACCGTCGTGTTCGACCGGTTCCCGCGCACGAGCCTCTACCTGGGCCATGGCGAGCACCGGCCGGAGCCGTGCGTGGGCGTAAACAGCGCCCTGCCCTCTCTGGCGCCATCGGGTCTTCTCCTGCCGTTCGCCGACAACTACGTGCACAACCTCGACCGCACGGGCGCCAAGGAGATGGCGCCGCCGCCGCAACCGGCATTCGTCGACCAGGCGTGGACGATCGACCCGACACGGCTCGTGTTCGAGCCCAACCGTGTCAACCGCTACGCACCGATGCCGGCCTTCGAGTCGCCGGCCTTCGTGTGGCGCGACGAGACGATGATGGCCCAGGGTGGCAACTCGCACACCGGCGGCGACGTCTTCAACTCGGCGATCCCGATCCTGCCCTACATCGTCTCGCCTTCGCTGCAGGGCCAGGGTCGCTACGTGACGCTGCAGAACAACCAGTTCGCGTTCAATCTCGGATACTGGAGCAACGCCGAGAACTTCCAGCTCGACCTGAGCCGGCGCAACGTGCGCGACACGCTGACCGGCGGCAGCGTCGGCTCGATCGCCCTGCCGCTGCTTGCCGACGTCCAGGTGCATCCGGCCTTCGATGCGGCCGACCACGCTGTCCCACCGGTCGGTGCCAACGGCTGGCAGATCGCCTTGACGGTGCAGACCTCCGCCTTGCCCGCGTTCCGCGCGTTTTCGTCGGGTGGCCTGGTGAACGGTGTGCCGATGGTCGTCGATCCGACTCGTCCCGAGTGGGACCGGGCCGTGGGCGGCATCAACCCGGTCACCGGCCAGCGCACGCCGGCCAGCGACAACTCGCTCTACTGGTCGATGTTCGACTTCGCCAAGACGCGCAGCGTCGCCACGTTCGGCTTCGTCGAGCTCCTCGACCCGCACCGCATGCCGGCGACGGTGGTCGACCCACGGTTGGGTCCCTACTTCGGACGGTCGTTCCCTGCCAACAACAGGATCGCCTACTCGGCGCAGTTCGAGCCGCCGCTCGATCGCCAGGCACCCGGCACCCGCATCGATCTGGAGTTCCGCGGGGCCGGCGTGGTGGACCCGCAGCCGTGGCGCTCGCTGGAGCGGCGGTTGGGCTACGTGGCGCCGGACGCCAAGAACTTCCCGCTCGACCCGCTCAAGGCCGCCGACGCGCACATCCGCAAGAACGACGACCGCCCGGTGGGTGCTGTGGCACGCGACTGGTGGACCTACCCCTACAACAAGAACCTCACCGACTACACCAGGGACCCGGCGCAGCTCAGCGATCCGGCGTTCGTCGCCCGCTTCGCTGGCCCGAACGACACCTTCACGCCCGACGACGTGCGCTACGTCAACTGGCGCTTCATCCTGCACAACAGCACGGGGGCGACTCCACGAGCGCCGCGCATCGACACGTTCATGCTGTCGTACCGCTTCGAGTCGCGTTGAGGCTGCAAGCGGCGCGGTCGGCGCCGCGGGCCGACAACCGCGCGGCGATGCGAGGTGGCCGCCGGGCTCAGGCGTGCACGAAGGGCGCCGGTGCGCGCGGGCCGTTCTTCAGGAACGACTCGACGCCGATGCGCATGTCCTTGGTGGCGCAGACCTCGCCGAAGCACTTGGCCTCGTGGGCGATGGCTTCGCGCAGCGGCAGCTTGGCGCCACCGAGGATGGCCCGGCAGAGGATGGCGTCGACGGCGCGGCTGCGGTGGCCGATGTCGACCGCCGGCAGGCTCGCGGGCACGTCGGCCATGGGCTCGCGGCGGATGGCCGTGCGCGGGCGCTTGCCGCTGGCCAGGTCGCGCGCGATCTCGATGGCCCGCGCCACCAGGTCGCCCCCCACGACCTCGGCGATCAGGCCGGCGGCCAGGGCGTCTTCGCTGCTGATCGGCCGGCAGGTGCGCAGCAGCTCGGCCGCACGTTCGAGGCCGACGAGGCGCGGCAGGCGCTGGGTGCCGCCGGCGCCGGGGATGATGCCCAGGTTGGCTTCGGGTTGGGCTGCCAGCGGCTTCAGGCCCTTCTTGGCGATGCGCGTGGTGCACGCCATCGCCAGCTCGATGCCGCCGCCGAAGGCGAGGCCGTTGAGCGCGCACACCGACGGCTTCTTGCTGTCCTCGATGAAGTCGAGCACGCGCTGTGACCCGCGCGAGGTGGCTTCGCCTTGGGCAGCGGTCTCGATGCGCGCCAAGAAGCGGACGTCGGCGCCGGAGACGAAGGCCTTGCGGCCGAAGCCGGTGAGAACCACCGCGTTCACGTTCGGGTCGGCCTCGGCCTCGGCGAAGCGGCGTTGGAGCTCGTCGAACACGGCCTCGTTGAGCGCGTTCAGCACCTTGGGCCGGCGGATGGTGAGCACCCGCACGCCGTCGACGTCGCGCTGTTGCACCACGGGAACGTCGAACGGCCGGTTCTCGGCGCCATGCGCCCGCACACAGCGCGGCACCGGAAAGCCCGGATTGGCGCGAGCGTAGGCCTCCACCAGACGCAGTGCCTCGCCCGTACCCAGCTCGTTCATGAAGCGGAACGCCGGCTTCATGTCGAGCGCCATCTCCAGCGCCATGTCGAAGTCGGACACCGAGATGAGCCCGGCGTCGACCACCTCGCCGACCAGGCCGAAGTAGGCGCCACGCAGCGCTTCGGTGACGCGCTCGTCGACGTCGGGGGGCACGTCGACGACCTCGCCGCGCCCGGGCACGTCCCACGCCGACTTGCTCGCCACCTTCTCCTTCAGGCTGGCCGGCGACTTGAACCAACCGTGGATCTTGCTCGTGTAGTGGTCGAGGCCGACGTTGGTGATCGGGTTGCCGCCGGTGAGGTTCATGGCGGTGAACGAGCCGACCGTCATGCCCAGCGCTTTGCGCTGCACCTGGTCGATCTGCTTGGTCGTGGCGACGCCCTGCTCGGCCAGCAGGGCTGCTGCTTGGAACAGGCCCTCGAAGATCGGGTCGAGCGCGTAGCCGTAGCGCGAGCGCACACGCACCGGCACCTTGCCGATCGCCTCGTAGAACGACAGCAGCCACTCGGTGACCGCCGGTGCGGTCTGCGCCGCCGGCACGATCTCGACGATCAGGTTGCGCTCGGCCGGGAAGAAGTAGTGGATGACGAGGGTGCGTTCCTTGTGCGCGGCGCCCTGGAAGATCACCTCCGGTTCCAGGTGCGAGCTGTTGCTGGCGAGGATGGTGTCCTTGCGCACCAGGGTCTCGACCTGCGCGAAGATCTTCCCTTTGAGCGCCTCGTTCTCGGTCGCCGCCTCGACCACGAAATCGGCGCCCTCGATGGCGCCGTAGTCGCTGGTCCAGGTCAGGCTCGACAGCATCTGCTGCTGCTGCGCAGCGGTGAAGGCACCGCTCTCCACGCCCTTGGCCACCTTCTTCTCCAGCTTGCCGCGGCCCTTGGCCAGCGCCTCCTCGGCGACGTCGACCACCACGATCCTCACCCCGTCCGGTGCCAGGGTCTTGGCGAAGTAGAGCGCGATGTCGGGGCCGATCTGGCCCGAGCCGATGACGACGACCTTGTGCAGCGTGCGACCTTTGTGTTCGAAACCCATGGCTGTTGCTCCAGAAGCGGGCGGAGCAGGGTACCGGTCGCGCGACCCGGAGTCACGCGTAGGCGGCGGTCGGCGCGTTGGTCCGGCTACGTGCGCCCGGCCGCACGGCGCGCTTGCCGCCGCGCGAGGATGCGCTGCACCTGGGCCTGCTTGCCGGCGTCGAAGCGGTAGCGCAACAGGATCCAGGCGGCCAGCAGGAAGATGACGCCGACGCCCGGCCCGAACAACAGCGTGATCGCCCAGGTGGCGGTCGGGGTCTGCGGCTGGTTCGGCACGAAGCCGGCACCGTCGAGCACCAGGCCGGTGACCCCTACGGCGACGGCGCGGGCCACCTTCTGCGTGAAACGCCAGACGCCGAAGAAGGCGCCGCCGCGGTTCTTGCGGTGGAAGACGAGGTCGTGGTCGACGACGTCGGTCAGCAGCGAATCGAGCAGCGCGACACAGCCCACCAGGAACCCGATGCCCACGCCCCCGAGAAGCACGGGAAGCAGGAAGTTGCCGGGTGGCAGCGTCAGGTAGAGGACGGCGTTGCTGGCGCCGACGATCGCGGCGCCCCGCGCGAGCGGCTCGAGCTTGCCGGCGCGCTTCGACCAGCGCAGCCACAGCGGCAGGCCGGCGGTGAACGCCAGCAGGAACACGCCGAGCAGGACCTGCACCTGCCGGTCGCCGAGCCGCAGGCAGTCGCTGTAGTAGTAGAGCGCCGTCGTGGCGTTGACACCGACCCCGGCACTGGCGATCAGGTATGCCGCCAGCAGCGGCCGGAAGGTGCGATTGCCGGCGGCCTCGAGCAGCTCACCGAACCAGGACGGCCCACGGCGATCCCCGTGCGCCGGCGGCGCCTGACGCACGAACCCCACCCAGGGCTTGGCCACGGTCCAGGTGACGCAGGCTCCCGTCAACGCGATGACGGCGATGGTGATGCTCGTCTCCGCCATCGAGTCCACGGTTCCGCCGCCGAACGCCAGTGCGAACAGGAGCGGCAGCGTCACCGCCACGCATGCGCCGAGGTTGGAGCCGCCGTAGCGCCACGCGAACAGCACCGAGCGCTGGTGCGGGTCGTCGGTCATCTCGTTGCACGTGGCGAGGTAGGGCACGTACACGACGGTCAAGCCGGTGTTGAGCAGGCAGCCGGCCACCAAGAGCCAGCTGAACTTGCTCCACTCGCCGTGCAGCGTCGGCGGCGCGAACACGCCGACGAGCCCCAGCGCCAGCAGCACGGCGCCGACCAGGATCCACACGCGCCGACCGATTCTGTGCGCGGTGCGGTCGCTGACCACACCCATCGCCGGATCGACCAGCGCGTCCCAGAGGAGACCGAGTGCGAACGCGACCCCGGCCAGGCGCGGCGACAGGCCTTGGGCGTCGGTGTAGAACTTGAGCAGGTAGATGCGGAGCGCGGTCTCGGCGGCGTTCAGACCCACCTCCGCGCTGGCGTAGCGGACCTGCGTGCCGAGCGTCAGGTGCGCATGGCGGTGGCGCTCGGGTCCGGGCACGGACTCAGCCTACGCGGGCGGGCGCGCGTTTTCCGCGCAGGGTTCGTCGAACAGGTTGCGGAACGGCTTCGGCTGCCGCGACGCGGCGCACCGCCGCCGGCGGGGTCAGGGCAGGATGATGTCGCGCAGCGCGTTCGAAAGGCGAGGCGCGGCGCCCGCCGGCACGAACAGCGCTTGGAAGTAGAGAGACGTGCCGACCATCCGAGCGACGTTGGGTATCGGCAGTCGGACCGACCTCAGTCGGGAGGTCGTCTGCAGCAACGGCAAGGTGACGGTCCGCGCCGGGTCGAGGCGCAGGATGCCGAGGGGCGGCAGGGGGATCGCCGCGGGACCGAACGACAGGACCGGCTGGATCAGCACCGGCCCCACGGCCGTGTCGACGTGCATGTCCAGGTCGTACCAGCTGGCGATGTGCGGCGCCGTCGATGCATCGAGCTGCCAGAAGAAGTTCAGGACCGGGCCGCCCAACCCGATGCACCCGGACGACACGAAGTCGTCGTCACCGTCGCCATCCAGATCGGCGATGCAGAGGTTCTGGGCCGTGACCGCTGCGCTGGGGAAGCCGCCGTCGATCAAGGTGAAGTTGCCCGTCCCGTCGTTCACGAACAGGCCGTTGGGACCGATCAGGTCGGGGTCGCCGTCCCCGTCGTGGTCGATCGCCGCGTAGGTTCCGAAGCTGGCGTTGGCGATGGCTACCGGCGCCGCGAAGTTGCCGCCCCCCAGGCTGCGTCGGACTTGCTTGCCATCGTCGTCGAGCAGGTCGAGACGGCCGTCGCCATCGACGTCCGCGGCGTAGCACAGCGTGCCGGCGAGCGTGAGCGAGGCCCGTGTGAACACGGCGCGCCCGTCGTTGAGCAGGACCGTGGGGGCGATGCGCAGGTAGTTGCCGCCGGTGTTGAGCACGAGGTCGAGGTCGCCGTCCTGGTCGAGATCGGCGGCAAAGCTGCGACGGTCGGCAAGGCACTGGCCTGGCAGGCGGCCGGTCGTGCCGTCGACGAACACGCCGGCGCCGTTGTTCAGGTACAGCTTGCTCACCGGGAGCGAGGAGTTGGTGTTGGCGACGAACCAGTCGAGGTCGCCGTCGCCATCGAAGTCGCCGACCACCTGGTCGGTGCTGTAGTCGGCGTTCGCCGGCAGCGCCGTGGCGCTGACGTCGGTGAAGAACCCACGGCCGTCGTTGAGGTACACGAGGTTGGGGAGCCAGTCGTCGTTCACCATCAGCAGGTCGAGGTCACCGTCCCCGTCGATATCGACGAGGTCGGCCTCGTACGTGGCGTGCGAACGCGGGGTCACCAGCCGCGCGGCGGTCTCGTTGCTGAAGATGGCGTTGCCGTCGTTGACGAGCACCACGTTCGGGTTCAGATCGTTGGCGATCACCAGGTCGAGGTCGCCGTCCCCGTCGATGTCACCGGCCGTCACGTCGTCGAGCCGCCCCAGGATGGTGGGCAGGCGTGCCGTGCGGCTGATGGTGAAGGGCGACTGGGCGGCCACGTCGCACGCCAGCAGCGTGAGAAACAGGGACGCGCCGAGCAGGGACCTCGTGTTCATGACGGAGCGAAGGCAACCAGCGTGCCGCAGACGGCCGTCCTGGGGCTTCGGGCCCGGGTCCGGTGCACAGCGCATTGCGGCGGCTGGCGCGCGTGCCCGAGGCGTTCGATCGGCGGGCGCTCTCTCGTTTCGACGCCTGAACGCGCTGTCGCGTCGTCGTCACACACACTCCTCGCCGGGGCGGTTGTTGCCCGACCTTGCTCGGCGGTCGCCCTTGCGACCGCGAGGACGTCCGGACTCAGACCACCACCAGCCCGGCGTCGAACAGGGTCTGGCGGTCGCGCACGCCGCGGTAGCCTTCACGCACGACGACGTGCCCGACCGGGGCGCGCAGCGAGTTGCCGGGCGCAGCGCACAGCATCACGTCCGGGTTCAGCTCGCGCAGGGCGACCCGCACCGACGACGTGAAGTCGAAGGTCTCGGTGACCTGTGGACCGACGGTGTATGCCAGCAGTGCCTGCGGATCGGCCGACCATGGCGAGTGCATGCGACCGAAGCCGTCGATCAGGTGCGTCTTCGGCATGCCGATCGGCAGGTCGTCGAGTTCGCCGCGCGCCATGTCGGCGACTTCGGTGCAGAGGCGGGTGTGGAACGGCCCGTGCCCGGCCAGACGGAACGGAAACTCGCGCTCGCCGACGACGATCTTCGGCAGGTGCCGCAGCATCTCGGTGACACCGCGCTCGGTGCCCCCGAGCACCGCGTGCCCACCGAGTCGGATCGAGGGCGCGACGAAGTGGTCGTCTCCGAGCGCGTTCACCTCGGCGAGCGTGGCGTCGACCGCAGCGCTGCGCTCCGCGTCGGGACGCCAATCGTCGTCGACGGTGGTGGTCAGGATCTGACCACCGACCGCGGCTGTCTGCAACCGCGCCATGGTCGTCACCAGGAGCCAGCCGTCCGCCGCCGACACGCATCCGGCGGCTGCCAGTGCGGTGTACCAGCCGAGCGAGTTGCCGATCACTCCGGCGATGCGGTAGCGCTCGGGCAGCATCTCGGCTTGTGCCATGGTCGCGAAGTAGATGAGCTCGGCGGCGTTCTGCCCCTGCAGGTGCAGGCTCGGCCGGAACGCGGGCGCACCGTCGAGCTCCGAGACGGTGGGCAGGCCCTGCGCACGGCGCACGGCGTCGGCACGCGCCAGCGCTTCGGCCACGGGCCCGGGCCGCAGGTTGCGTGCGATCGAGCCCAGCTCGTCCTTGCCGTAGCTGCCGCGCCCCGGGCAGACGAGCACGGCGATGGGCTTGCCGTTCGCACTCATCGCACGCGCTCTTCGATCAGAGCCAGCGCGGCCGTCACGATGTCCTCCACCTGCACCAGCATCAGGTTGGCGGCCGGTCCCAGCGGGATGTAGCTGTCCTTGGCGGTGACACGGCGCAGGCGCACGCCCTCGAGGTCGGGGTCCTGCGCCAGCTCGGCGAGGATCCCCGCCGACGGGCCGCCGTGCGTCGCGCGGCACTCGTCGACGACGAGCACGCGGCCCGTGGCGCGGGCCGACTCCTTGATCTGTCGCCACGGCAGCGGTGCCAGCCAGCGCAGGTCGAGCACGCGCGCCGCGACGCCGCGCTGCTGCAGCAGGCGTTGCGCCTGCAGGCTCATGTAGAGACCGTTCGCCCAGCTCACGATCGTCACTTGGTCGCCGTCGCCGTACAGGCGCCCCTCGCCCAATATGGCGAGCTCACGCGGCGGTGGGTAGGCGGTCTGCCACAGGCCGTCGCCCTTCTCGTGCAGGTCCTTCGCCATGTAGAGGGCGATCGGCTCCAGGAAGACGCACACCTTGCCGTGCTGCCGCGCTGCCGCCGCGCAGGTGCGCAGCATGGTCACGGCGTCGTCGCCGCGGGCTGGCGAGGCGAGGACGAGACCGGGAATGTCGAGCAGGGCGCCGATGCTGTCGTCGTTGTGGAAGTGACCGCCGAAACCGCGCTGGTAGGCGTAGCCGGCGACGCGCACGACCATCGGATTGGCGTAGCGCCCGCCGCTGAAGAACTGCAGCGACGCCGCCTCGCCGCGGATCTGGTCGAGCGCGTTGTGGATGTAGGCGAGGTACTGGATCTCCGGGAACGGCAGGCAGCCGGCCTGCGCCGCCCCTTGCGCCAGCCCGAGGATCGAGGTCTCGTCGAGGATCGTGTTGAAGACACGGCCGGTGCCGAAGGACGCGTGCAGACCGTCGGTCACGTGATAGACCCCGCCCTTCTTGGCGACGTCCTCACCGAACACCAGCATCTCCGGCACCGCGGCCATGAGGTCCTTGAGGCCTTGCGCCAGGCGGAACGCCAGGTGGCGCGGGCGGTCGTCGGCCTCGGGGAGCTTGCCGTCGAAGGTGCGCGCGCGCACGTCGGGCGGCGCCTCCAGTGGGCTCAGTTCGTGCGGCGCCGGCAGCGCCAGCGGCGCCATCACCGCGTCCGCGGTCGTCAGCTTCGGCCGCCGGGCGGCCTCGGTCGTGGCCCGCTCCAGGCGCTCCTTGGTGTCGGTGTAGAGCGCCAGCATCGCGTCCTTGGTGAGAGCGCCGGTCGCGAGCAGCAAGTCGGCGAAGCACAGCATCGGATCCAGCCGCTCGCGCGCCGCGATTTCGTCGAGCGTCAGGTAGGTGGTCTCGACGTCGGTACCAGCGTGGCCCATGAGACGCACGGTCTTCATGTGGAAGAACGCGGGGCGGCGTCGCTCGCGGCAGAACTCGATCGCTGCCGCCGCCACGTCGTGCGTCTGCGCCAGGTCGCGCCCGTCGGCGAAGAAGTACTCGAGACCGGCGCGCTCGGCGTAGCTGCGTCTGACGAAGTCGTACGGCGTTCGGACCGAGATGCCGATGCCGTTGTCTTCGCACGCGAACAACACCGGGCAAGGCTGGTTGTGCAGTGTCGCCGCCGCCGCCGCGTTCAGCCCGGCCTGCGCCGTGGCGTGATTGACCGACGCATCGCCGAACGAGCAGTACACGACGGCATCGAACGGCACGCGGCACGGCAGGCCGCGCCGCTGCAGACGCGCCAGGACGTAGGCGAAGCCGAACGCCTTGGGCAGGTGGCTGGCGATCGTGCTGGTCTGCGGCGGAATCCACAGCGTCGAGCTGCCGAGGACCTTGTGCCGGCCGCCGGACACCGGGTCCTCGGCCGACGCCGTGAACGACAGCATGGCGTCGAAGAGCGGCGTCTCGCCTCGGCCCCGGCGTTGACGCGCCGCCACGAACGCACCGGACCGGTAGTGCAGGAACGCCGGGTCGGTGCTGCGCAGCAGCTGCCCGAACACCGCGTTCGCTTCGTGCCCACTGCTGCCGATCGTGTAGAAGGTCAGGCCCTGGTCCTTGAGGCGGCGCGCCAGCAGGTCCTGCAGCCGTGACTGCAGCGCGGCCTCGAACAGGCCCACGGCAGTGCGACGCGTGAGCGAGGATCCGGGCGCGATCGGCGCGTCCGCGGGCCCGCTTCGCCCGGGATCGGAGCCGGCGTGCTGCTCCAGGAACTCTTCCAGCTGGCGCTCGACGACGCTCTCTCGGCGGATGGACATCAGGGGATGGGGGCGGCTGGCACGGCAAGACTAGAAGACCGCGTCACGGGATTCACCCGCAGCGGAACCCCGACGCTCCGCCGAGCCCGCCACGTCCGCATCCCTGCAGGTCGCCTGATCCACGGGACGTCGTCCCCGCCGAGCGGGAAGACCATGCGTAGCTCGGACGCCGCCGCTTCCGTGACACGGATTCCTGCCACGACCCTAGCGGGTCGCCGGCGTTGGTTCGTGGTGGGCGCAGGGCTCGGAGACGGTGGTGTCCGGCCGATCGCCACGCTCGGTGCCGCGAGGGCCGAGGCCCTCCGGCGAGTGGGAACCCTTTGCTTGCGGTCGGGCCGGCTGCCGATGATCCCGGACGGCCGTGTTCGCCTCCCTCGACCCCATCCTGCTCGACCTGGCACTGCTCTTCGCGCTGTGCGTGGGCGTCGTCATCGTCTTCCATCGCCTGCGCTTGCCGCCGGTGGTCGGCTTCCTGCTGACGGGCGTCGCCATCGGACCCAACGCGCTCGGCCTGGTCGCTCACCAGGCCCTCGTCGAGCAACTGGCCGAGGTGGGTGTGGTCATCCTCCTGTTCTCGGTCGGGATGGAGCTGCCGCTCCGCCAGCTCGTCGACTTGCGTCGGACCGTGCTCTTGGCCGGCGGCCTGCAGATCGGGTTGTCGCTGGCGCTGGGTGCCGGCGCCGCGCTCCTCGGCGGTCTCAGCCTGCCCGCGGCGGTGTTCGTCGGGCTCCTGCTGGCCATGTCGAGCACCGCGGTGGCCACCAAGTTGCTCAGCGATCGGGGCGAACTGGGCTCGCCCATCGCCCGCCTCTCGGTGCCCATTCTCGTGGCTCAGGACCTGGCCGTCGTGCCGGTGATCCTGCTGCTGCCCCTGCTCGCCGGCGGAGACAGCAGCCTGTCCCAGCTGGCCATGCAGACCGGACGGGCGTTCTTCTGGCTGGTCGTCGCCGTCGCCATCGCCAAGCTCGTGGCGCCGCGCCTGCTCGACCTGGTGTGCCGCACGCGCAGCCGCGAGGCGTTCGTCCTGACGCTGATCGGCCTGTGCCTGGGCATGGCCGTGGTCACCGGTCAGCTCGGCTTGTCGCTGGCGTTGGGCGCACTGCTAGCCGGCGTCGTCATCGCCGACTCCGACTACCACCACATGGCGGTGAGCGAAGTCGAGCCGTTCCGTGACGCGCTCAGCAGCCTGTTCTTCGTGTCGATCGGCATGCTGTTCGATCCTCACGTCCTGGTGCTGCGACCCACGGTCGTGGTGGCGGCACTGCTCGCGGTCCTGGTGGGCAAGACCCTGGTCATCGCCGCGGTGTCGCGCATCATGGGCAAGCCGCTCTGGGTCGGGGTGCGCTCGGGTCTGCTGATCGCCCAGGTCGGAGAACTGTCGTTCGTGTTGGTGCAGATCGCCGAGCCGACGCTGCTGCCGGAACTCTGGCGCGAGGTGTTCTTGGCCGCGGCCGTCCTTTCGATCGCGGCGACGCCCGTGCTCTACGCCTTCGTGGCGCGGGCGCGGCGGGCCGGGGCGGTGGCCGCCGAGGGCGACGCGGCCGCGCACGCCGGTGCGCGGACGGGCCACGCCGTGATCGTCGGCTTCGGGCCGGCGGGGCAGGCGGTCGGCCGGGCGATGCGTGTCCTGCGCCTGCCGTTCACCGTGATCGAGATGAACGCCGACACGGTCAAGCTGCACCGTGCCAACGGCGTCGACATCCTCGCCGGCGACAGCACGCGCGCCCACGTCTTGCAGGCTGCGGGCGTCGGCAGCGCGCGGGTGTTGGTCCTGGCGGTGAACGATGCCGACGCCACGCGCTCCACCGTGGCGCTGGCCCGGCGGCTCGCGCCGAACGTGCGCATCGTCGCCCGGGCCAACTACATCGGCGAGGTCGACGCGTTGCACCGGGCCGGCGCCAACGAGGTGGTGCCGCAGGAACTCGAGACCGCGGTCGAGATCATGGCCCGCACCCTCCGCCACTTCTTGGTGGCGGACGACGAGATCGTCCGGCGCGTACAGGCCGTGCGCGACATGGTGCCGAGCCACAAGCGCGCGGCGCCCGGCCAGGCGCTCGATGCCATCCAGGTCGGCGAGTTCCTGCCGGGAATGGAGGTGCAGGTCGCCACCGTGGAGGCCGGGAGCGAGCTCGCGGATCAGTCGCTGGTCGGCGCACAGTTCCGACGCCGCTCCGGGGTCAACGTCATCGCCGTCAAGCACGCCGACGAGATCAGCACCGACGTCGACCCGAACCGGGTGCTCGTCGCCGGCGACATCCTGGTCCTGCTCGGCGCGGCGGCGCGCATGGCGGATGCCAAGGACCTGCTGCGCCAGGCGCCGGGCGAGTAGGCGCGACCCGAGGGCGCGAGGTCCGGACGACAGCGGCCCTCGCGCCAGCCTTGCAGCGGAGGGAGCCAGGCTCCAGCGGTGAACGGTGGCGAGGTCGGCCGGCCGTTCGGACCGGCCTCGAGACTCGATGCCCGCGAGCCACGTTGCTCGGTCTGTCCCGGCACGTCTCATGACGACCGAGCTGGCCATCGTCGAAGAGCTCGGCGAGCGCGCGGTCCTGGTGCCCGAACTCGTGGACCGAACCCTGGCAGAGAACGACCGCGTCAGTCGATGCCTGGCGGCGCGGCCGGTGACAGACGGACGCCGCGTGTCGGCGGGACGTTGCCGCCTCAGCTCCACTCGAGCATGCGTTCCAGCGGCCGCAACGCCGCCAGACGTAGATCCTCGTCGAGTTCGATGCGCGGCTGCAGGTCGCGCAGGGACAGGTAGACCTTCTCCAGCGTGATGAGCTTCATGTGCGGGCACTGGCTGCAGGCGGTGCAGCTGCCCACGGTCTCGACCGGCGCCTGGATCAGCTTCTTGTGCGGCGCCGCCTTCTGCATGGTGTGCAGGATGCCGTTCTCGGTGCCGATGATGAACTCGTCGGCGTCGTCGTCGCGCACGAACTCGAGCAGCCGGCGCGTCGAGCCGACGAAGTCGGCGTGGCGCAGGACGTGTTCCTCGCACTCGGGGTGGGCGATGAACTTCGCTTCGGGGTGGCGCGCCTTGAGCTCCAGCAGCTGTCGCTCGGAGAACGTGATGTGCACCATGCACGTGCCCGGCCAAGTGTCCATCTCGCGGCCGGCTTGTTTCGCCAGGAATGCGCCCAGGTTGCGATCCGGCGCGAACAGGATGGGGCGGTCCTTCGGCGCGTGCGCGATCATCTTGACCGCGTTGCTGGACGTGCAGATGACGTCGGACAGCGCCTTGGTCGCGGCCGTGCTGTTGATGTAGGTGACGACGAAGTGGTCGGGGTGCAGCTTCTTCCAGGCCGCCAGCTTGTCGGCCGGGCACGCTTCCGCCAGCGAGCAGCCGGCGTTCATGTCGGGCAGCAGCACGACCTTGCCGGGGTTGAGGATCTTCGCCGTCTCGGCCATGAAGTGGACGCCGCAGAACACGATCACGTCGCAATCTCGGGCGTCGCGCGCGGCCCGCGCCAGGTCGAGCGAATCGCCGAGTCGATCGGCGATGTCCTGGATGTCCGGCTCTTGGTAGTAGTGGGCGAGGATGATGGCGCGGCGCTCGCGCTTGAGGCGTTCGATCTCGGCGAAGAGATCGAGGCGAGGGTCGATGGCGGTGGCGGACATGGTCGGGAAGGGCAGGATACGAAGGGCTGCCGGCGGCGGCGCAGCTCATGGGCTGCAAGTGGCGGGAAACATTCGCGTCGCGCGTGAAACCAGCCGAGGCCGTGTTTCGCCTCACTGCGAGGACTCACCGGGCCCGAGCACTGGAGGCTCCCGCAACAAGGCCGCCTGGGGCCCCCTCTGGTCGGTGCGACGGACAGGCGAATCCCGCTGGTGCAAGAAGACACCCCGGACGTGGCACCGGGCGCTCCGGGCCTCCGGACACTCGGTACCCATCGCCGCCACGACCTTGCTCACCGCTCACCTGGTGATGCCCGCCGGTCCAACCCGTGTGACCGGGCACCGCGCAAGCCGCGCCCGAAAACCAACCCTGGCCCGATACGGACCGACCCCGCGGAACGCAGCTTGCTCGCCTTGTCCCGCGAAGTGCGCGTCGGTGCCGATTCCGACCCCGGTGGTCGGGAGCGGCGCCAAGCCGCCCGACGTGAAGACCCGGGCACGCGCCAATCACCGACCGATGCGCAACTGCGACCGGAGCCGGGAGCGGATGCGCTGAACTCGCTTGCGGATCGTGTCCACGGAACCGGCAGTGTGCCTGGCCGCTTGTTGCAGTTCGCCGCGTTGAACGGACGCCATCAGCAATCTCTGCTCCGCGCTGCTCAAGCGATCGATCCATCGCATGGCGACCTGACGTTCTTCTCGACTTGCGAGCAGGCCGAGCGGCTCTTCGCGCACGGTGGCCAGGTCTACAGTGAGCGGCTGCAGCCGCAGTCGCCTCCTTGCACGATAGTGCTCCTGCAGGACGCGCCGCGCCACCGAGAAGAGCCAAGGTCGACTCCAACTGCCCCTACCCCCGCGGGCGATCTGTAGGGCGCGCAGCCAGACATCTTGCACGACATCCGCCGCTTCGGCGGCGTGACCGGACAGACGCGCCCGGACCCAGCGTGCCAGGTCACGTGACAGACCCGGACGATCCTCATCGCACAAGGTCGGCCCATGACCTTGGGCACGGGCGGACTGATGCTCGGACAGTTGGACGGCGCTCATGTGTGTCTGAGGAGGAGAGACCCCGAACAAGGGCCCTTGCGGACAGACAATCCGGTCCGTTGTGCTGCAAGTGCCGCGGATCCTCGCGGCACTTGCAGCACAACGCACTGAAGAGGCAGCCACCAGCGTCGGGCTTGTGCGTCGCCTCGCCGATCGATCGCATCGCCGCTCGAAGCATTTGCGACCAGTGCAGACCATCAGCTCGGCGCGCGACCGAGGGAAAGCGGTCCCGCAACGGCGAGTCGAGTCACTCTGTCTGCGAACGGCAGAAGACAAGACACCGCGTCGATCCGGCTGGGACTCCACTTCGGTCCAGCGCTCGTTGCGGGTCAGGTCCGCCGCACCACTCCAATGTCCACACATCTTCCAACTCGACTGGTACCCACGTCTGCCCTTCCCGTAGGACGGGTCGTTGCCCTCGTCCTCGCGGTGTGCGCTGCTTCCAGCGCTGGTTCGGCGCAGTCCTTCACACTGACTGGCCCTGGTTGCCAGGGCAGTGCGGGCGTTCCGACGCTCACCGCTGCTTCAGGTCCGAACGTGGGCTCGACTTTCTCCCCGACACTCAGCAGCGCGCGTGCCAACAGCGCCGGCGTCGCCTTCCTCGGTTTGTCGAACCCCAACCTCGACCTGGGCGTGATCGGTGCACCCGGCTGCGTCTTGCGAACCAGCACCGAGCTGGCGTTGAACGTCGTTACCGACGCCGGGGGCGCGGCAACGATCAACGTCGCGATTCCTGGCTTCATCGGCACGATCGGCATGAGCTTCTTCACGCAGGCCTTCGTGCTGGATCCCCCCGCGAATCGTCTGGGTCTGGTGGCGAGTGACGGTCGGGTCGCTGTGATCGGCGACTTCAGGGCGCCTGTCATCAACACCGTGTCCTCCACGACGCTCAACGGTGGAGGCACGGTCACGATTCGCGGCCGGAACATCGGCACGATTCCTGGTCTCTGTCCCCAGGTGAAGGTCGGCAACCGTTCAGCCCGGCTCCGTCCCTTGACTCTTGTTCGCGATCCGGTGACCGGAGAGGACGTGCTCACGGCGCGAGTTCCCAACATCGAAGCTCCCCTGACTGGTCAGCTCATGCTGATGGCGGGAGAGGGCCAGACCTACACGGTCAATGCCACACCGTGGATGACTGCCCCCACCTACGCCCAAGGATGGCAGGGTCGCGCCGCGCTCGGCGTCGGGCCCATGGTCACGGTCAACGCTGCACCGGGCAACGTGCAACCCGGTGCCTTCAGTCAGACGGGTGGGTGCATCGAATTCGTCATCCCCGCAAGTCCGTGCAACGGCACCGGTGAGTACCCGATCGGCTCGCAGATCGACCTCGACTTCCACGGGGGCTACACCTGCGCCGGGTCCACCGCGCAAAGGGACTTCGACCTGTTCGGCATGCAGGTGACCAACCCTGGCTTCCCGGTCAACTGCAACAACATCGCCAACAGCCTGAAGATGCAACTGGAGACGATCCTCGGCGCCAACTTCACGGTCACGCTCGTCGGACCGGCCCCGTCGTGCACGATCCGCATCTGTCCGGCTGCCGGTTGCACGATCAACGCGGGTTGGTGGGGTAACCTGCGCATTCGCTGCGGCCCGTAACGGAACGTGCCGGCGGGTTGGGTGCAGCGGTCGACGCCGTCGATCTCGCGAAGGAGCACGCCCCTCGCGACCGAGCTCGCCGTCGCCGAGATGAAGCGCGCCCTAGCTCGTCGACTTGCGCCGGCGCGGCGCCTTCTTCTTGGCCGGGCCGCGCGCGGCGCGCGCCTCGAGCAGCTCGAGGGCACGGGCCATGGAGAGCGAGTCGACGCTCTCGCCCTTGGGCACCGTGGCGTTGGTCGTGCCGTCGGTGACGTAGGCGCCGTAGCGTCCGTCGAGGATGCGCACCGCCACGTCCGTGCCCTCCTTCGCCCCGAGGTCCTTGAGCACCTTGGGCTCGGCACGCGCTTGTCGTCCGGCGCGCTTGGGTTGCGCCAGGAGCTCGAGCGCGCGCTCGAGCGTGACCTCGATGGGAGACTCGCCGGCGGGGATGCTGCGCGTCTCCTTGCCGCACTTGATGTACGGTCCGAAGCGGCCGTTGGTGGCGATGACCTTCTCTTCCTTGCCGTTCTCGGTGGCCATCGTGCCGAGGGTGCGCGGCAGCGACAGTACGCGCAGGGCGGTGGCAAGGTCGATCGTCTCCGGCGTCATGCCAGCGAGCAGGGAGGCCATCTTCGGCTTCTCGTCGCCGGTCGCGTCGCCGAGCTGCAGGTAGGGGCCGAAGCGACCGTTCTTGACGTAGACCGGCAGTCCGGTGTCGGGATCCTCGCCCAGCGACTTCGGGCCCTCGGCGCCCTTCTGCAGCAACTCGATGGCTCGGTCGATCGACAGCTCGTCGGGCGGCGTCTCGTCCGGCACGGACGCGCGCACCTCTCCGTGCGACAGGAACGGACCGTAGCGGCCGACGCGCACCTCGATCTTCTCGCCGTCCTTCTCGCCGATCTTGATGCCGCACACGACGCGCGGGTCGATCTCGCCTTCGACCCGCTGCAGGGTCTGCTTGAGGCCCGGCTGGCCGTTGCCGTTGTAGAAGCGCTGCAGATAGTCGAGGCGGCGTGCCCGGCCGTTGCTGATCTCGTCGAGGTCGTTCTCCATCCTCGCCGTGAAGTCGTAGTCGACGAGGTGGTGCAGGTGATCGTCGAGCAGATTGGTCACCGCGAACGCGGTGAAGGTGGGGACCAGCGCCGTACCCTTCTTGAACACGTAGTCGCGTGACAGGATCGTCTCGATGATCGATGCGTAGGTGGAGGGTCGGCCGATGCCGCGCGCCTCGAGTTCCTTCACCAGCGTGGCCTCGGTGAGGCGCGCTGGCGGTTGCGTCGTGTGTCCGAGCGCCTTGATCTCGGCGGTGTCGACCGTCTGCTCGACCGCGACCTTCGGCAGGATGCGTTCGGCCTCGGCTACGGCGGCCTCGGGATCGTCGCTGTCCTCGACGTAGGCCAAGCGGTAGCCGGCGAACTCGATCGTCTTGCCGGACGCCTGGAAGCGTGCATCGTCGACGGCGATCGTCACGCTCGTGCGCTGCCCGTGCGCGTCCTTCATCTGGCAGGCGACGGTGCGGCGCCACACGAGGTCGTAGATCCGACGCTCGTCGTCCCCCACCGAGTCGGGCAGCTCGCGCGGATGCTTGAAGCGAGCACCGGCCGGCCGGATCGCTTCGTGCGCCTCCTGCGCGTTGCGCACCTTGGTGCGGTACTGGCGCGGCTCGGCCGGCAGGTGTTCGCGCCCGTAGCTCGACTCGATGTGCGCGCGCGCCGCCTCGATCGCCTCGTTGCTGAGGTTGGTCGAGTCGGTGCGCATGTAGGTGATGAAGCCGTTCTCGTACAAGCGCTGCGCCGCGCGCATCGTGCGCTGTGCCGCGAAACGCAGCTTGCGGCCGGCCTCTTGCTGCAGCGTGCTGGTCGTGAACGGCGGGTAGGGTCGCTCCGTGTAGGGCTTGCTGTCGACGCTCGCGACCTTGGCGGGCATGTCGCGCAGGCGCTGCGCCAGGGCTTCTGCGGCCGCCTTCTCGAGGTGCAGCGGCGGCTCCTTGCCGGCGCGGAGCTTGCCAGTGTCGGGGTCGAAGTCCTTGCCGGCGGCGATCCGCCGCCCACCGACGCTCTGCAGCGTGGCGTCGAAGGCACCCTGTTCGCCGGCGACGAAGGTGCCGACCAGGTCGTAGTAGTCGGCGGCGCGGAACCGCATGCGCTCCTTCTCGCGCTCCACGACCAGGCGCACCGCGACGCTCTGCACGCGCCCCGCCGACAAGCGCGGCTTGATCTTCTTCCACAGCAGCGGCGACACCGAGTAGCCGTACAGGCGATCGACCAGGCGGCGCGTCTCCTGGGCCTCCACGAGATCGCCGTCGATCGCTCGCGGGTGCGCCAGCGCCTCCTTGATGGCCTCAGGCGTGATCTCGTGGAAGACCAGCCGGTGCATCGCGACCTTGGGCTTGAGCTCCTGCACGAGGTGCCACGAGATCGACTCGCCTTCGCGGTCTTCGTCGGTCGCCAGGTACAACTCGCTGGCATCGGCCAGCGCTTCCTTCAGCTTCTTGATCTGGTCGCGCTTGGACTTGGGGACCACGTAGAGCGGCTTGAACTCGTGCTCGACGTCGATGCCGAGGCGGCTCCACTTCTCCTTCTTGATCGCCGCGGGAACCTCGTCGGCGTTCGCGGGCAGGTCGCGCACGTGGCCGATGCTGGCCTCGATGCGGTACGCGGACCCCAGGATCTTGCCGATGGTGCGAGCCTTTGCGGGGGACTCGACGATCACCAGCGGCTTGCCGCCGGGCGGCGCCTTCGGTTTTGCCGTTCGCTTCGTCGCCATGGGTCGGGGCGCCTGATAAGAGGTGCAGGCGCGGGAAGTCAAGGAGTGTCGTCCTGACGGGGCTCTCACGTGGAGGCGTTCTCGCCCCGCCGGTCGGCGAATCCGGTGGCGAATCCGGTGGCGCCACCGGCGATGCATCCAGCCGACAATCCTGGGCTCGGGGCACGCCTGCGGGTGCGAGCACCGGCCCGGCGCGGGGCGCGAGTGCGCCCGCGTAGGATTGCCCGGCGCGCAGTGCTTGCCGCGCGAGGGTCTGACGCGCAAGCCCCATCGAGGGGCTTTGCAGAGATGGCGCTTGAAAGTCGGGGGCCGATCTTCAAGATGCCGCCAAGTTGGCACGCTCCGAGATACGAAGATTCCGGATTCTCTCGGTCGGTCGAGGGGTGTCATCCTGTCGCGAGTCGAGCGTAATCAGGACTCCTGTCAGGGTTTGCGGGGATCGGCCCCAAAATCCTGCAGACCGTAAGAATCCGAAGGCTCCTGACGCGCCCCGGACGGGCGGAACGCTCGTCCGCTCCTGCGCGGCCGGTCACGCGAAGAAAAAAGGCGCACCGCGCCGCCGCCGCCGCCCCGTGCCTTGCGTGGGCGCGCGCCGCACCCGGCCGACCGACTCCGAGCGGCTCTCGACCTGACGCACACGACCATGGAACAGAAGTACGTATTGGCCGGAGGAGGCTACTCGATCAGCGCACCGCGCTACCCGAAGCACCAACTTCGGCCGGGGTTCGTCGACGAAGTCCTCATCCTCAATGCCGAGTTCCGACCGCTCTATACCCTGGCCCTGCTCGAGAACGGCTTGCCGCTGACGCTCACCTGCGACTCGCACGCCATGAAGGACGGCGTGCTGGTGGTCGAGTTCGGCGACGGACACGGCCTCAAGATGATCGAGCGGCGCTTCGTCTCCGCCGACGATCGCTTCGTGTCGCAGGTCGAGCTCCGCCTCGAGGGCAAGGCCGCCAAGGCCGACCGCGAATTGACCGTCGTGATGTGGACCTACGTCGATCCCGAGGGCGAGGCGGTGTCACTGGAGGGGGACAGCTTCCGGATCCGGCGCATGCTGCAGCCGAGCGACTTGCCGCAGGTGCCGGTCGACATCCACTGGAACAGCCCCGACTCGAAGGGGGCGCGGTGTCTGCAGCCCTACTTCTGCGAGGGCGGTTCCGAGGGCCTCGACTGGCGCCACACGCCCTGGTACGACAAGAACGAGCTGACGACGCCGCGCGCCAAGCGGCCGATGGAGAAGCCCAGCCCGATCCTGCCGCAGGCGAAGGTCTACTGCGGCCTGTTCCGGCACGTGCAGGTCAAGCCTGGGACGCCCGTGTCGCACCGGTTCGAGGCGAACGTGGTGTTCAAGAGCAAGGGCTTCACCTACCGCGCGCGTCGGCCCGATCCGAAGGACGAGAACGGTTGGCAGGCCTTCTGGAGCAACGTTCCGAAGTTCCAGTCGGAGTGGAAGCAGCTGGAGAGCGTGGTGCGCAGCCGTTTCAGGCTGCTCTATCTGCTGCGCATTCCACACGGCGCCGGCCTGCTGTCGAGCCCGTCGGTGTGCGAGGGAACCGGCATGTTCCATGCGCCGACGTCGTTCTCGGCGCCGTCGATCATGCGCGACGCCCGCTGGCTGCAGGATCCGACGCTCGGTCGTGGCATCGTCAAGGTGTTCTTCGACAACATCCGTCAGAACGGGATGGTCCCGGGTCGCGTGTTCATGACCGGGCTGTCGAGCACCGACTTCTACCACGCCGACTGGGGAGGCGGCTTCGAGGCGCTCGATGACATGCACCCCGACCGCGCCACCAAGCGTGCGGTGCTGATGGCCATGCAGCGCTACGTCAAGTGGCTGGCCAACAACCGCGACCCGGAAGGCAGTGGCTTGACTGACATCGTCAACCACTTCGAGGCAGGGCAGGAGTTCTCGCGCCGCTACACGGTGGTCGACGAGAAGGCCGACCGCGCCGAGGGGTTCGACGAGAACTTTCGGCTCAAGGGCATCGACGCCAGCGTCTTCCGCTACCGATTGGTTTCCTACCTGGCGCGCGTGGCCGACGACCTGCAGGAGAAGGCGATGGCGAACCGCTTCCTCGCCGAGAAGGAGGCGATCCAGGACGCCATCCGCAAGCGGATGTGGGACGAGAAGGCCGGCCTGTTCATGGACGTCGATCCCAAGGCCAGGCGCCGGACCAACGTCAAGGCGGCCGTCGGCTTCTACCCGCTCGGCACAGACATCCCCAACGCGGCGCAGGTCGATCGGCTGGTGGACGTGCTGGCCGATCGCAAGGAGTTCTGGACCAAGTACCCGGTGCCGTCCTTGGCCATGTCGGACCCCTACTACAGCCCCGAGGGTCTTTGGAAGGGCACGCGGCGCGGCTGCACCTGGAACGGGCGCGTGTGGCCGACGATCAACTCGCACGTCATGGAGGGGCTGTCGTATTGGGCCGAGCGCGGGCACAAGAAGGCGGCCAAGCTCAACGGCGAGTTGCTCAAGAAGACGGTGGCCATGGCGTCGGGTGAGCTCGAGGGCCTGAGCGAACCGGTGTCGTGCGAGCACTACAGCCCCGACAACGGGCGCGGCAGCCGCTACCGCGGTCACGACCACTACCTGCACTCGTTCGTGCTCGACAACATCTTCCGCGTGGCGTGCGGCTTCGTCGTCCGCTTCGGCGAGGTGCAGCTGGATCCAGTGGCCGACGACATGCCCGACTTCAAGCTGTCGGGCGTGCCTGTCGGCAACAAGCGCTTCACCGTCGAGCGCAAGGGCAGCAAGCAGCGCGTCGTCGCCGAGTAGGGAAACTACGTAGCGAACCAACGCGTCGGAGCCTGACACCGATGTGTGCATATGCGCCGACGGTCGAGGACGTGCAGCGTGCCGCGGTGCGCTTGGCCGGACTGGTGCACCGCACGCCGGTGCTCACGTCGCGCACTCTCGACCGGGACGTCGGCGCCGCGGTGTTCTGCAAGTGCGAGAACCTGCAGAAGGTCGGGGCCTTCAAGGCGCGAGGCGCCACCAACGCGGTGATGGCGCTCGACGAGGCCGCGGCTGCGCGCGGGGTGGTCACGCATTCGTCGGGCAATCACGGTGCGGCGCTGGCGTTCGCGGCGGCACTGCGTGGCATCCCGGTGGTCGTGGTCATGCCCGACGAGGCGCCCGCGGTGAAAGTCGCCGCCGTGCGCGGCTACGGGGCCGAAGTCGTCCTCTGTCCGCGCGCCCAGCGCGACCGAGTCGCGTCCCGCCTGGTGGAGGAGCGCGGCATGGTGCTGATCCATCCGTTCGACGACCCCGAGGTGATCGCGGGGCAGGGCACCGCGGCGCTGGAACTCCTGCAGGACGTGCCCGCGCTCGACGACGTCGTGGCCCCGGTGGGTGGCGGTGGGTTGCTCGCCGGCACCACGCTCGTCGTCCGCCACTCGCGACCGGAATGCCGGGTGGTGGGCGCCGAGCCCGAGGCTGTCGACGACGCCTACCGGTCGCTGCGCGACGGGGTGCGCCATCCGGCGGTCGAGGCGCCTGTGACGGTGGCCGACGGGCTCATGACCGGGCTCGGCGAGCGCACGTTCGCGATCCTCACGCGTGGCGCGGTGGAGATCGTCACCGTGACCGAGACCGCCATCCTCGAGGCGGCTCGCTTCTGTCTCGAGAGGATGAAGATCGTGGTCGAGCCATCGGCGGCGGCGGGCCTCGCCGCGCTGCGCCAGCGACCCGATCGTTTCGCTGGTCGACGCGTCGGAGTGATCCTCACCGGCGGCAACACCGACTTCGCCTGGCTCGGTCGACCCAAGGGGTAGCCTCCGGGTTTCGGCGACAGGAGGGCGAGTTTCCCGCCCACGATCCCCTCGATGCGCGGCTGGCGCGTTGGCCCCAGCCTCGGTCCAGAATCCGGCGCGCTTCGTTCGCCAAGGGATCCCACCATGAAGATCACCCCGTTCCTCCCGCTCGCCCTGGCCTTCACCCCGAGCTGCATCGGGATGTCCGTCGGCACCGACAGCGACGAGTTCTTCCGCATGCGCGGCTTCGGCACCGCGTACGCCGCGATGCCCGGAATCGACGACTACGACGGCAAGATCATCCGCGTGGGGCTGCTCTCACGGTCGCCGGCCGGGGCGCAGCTCGCCGGTATCGAGGTCTGGCCGCTGTTCAGCGTCGGGGTCGGCCTGGTCGGTGCACGCGTGCGCGTACTGCCGTTCGAGATCGGTGCCGGCCTCCTCTTCTACCACCCCAAGGCGGTGCGCCGCGACCTCACCAAGAATGAGGAGAAGGCGAAGCCTGCGGTGCACAACGACGTCCACGACGCGGGCGACGTACCGATCCAGCCGGTCGACGCGAGTGGTGGCGAGCCGGGCGGCAGCGACGGGGCTGGTTCCAAGAGGTGACCTCCGGCGGTCCACGCAGCTACCCCTCGCGCGCCGTGGTGTGCCGGTCCCTTGGCCGAGGGCAGGCACCTGCGACTCGGGATCGCGAGATCGTCGGTCAGTGCGCCAGCAGCTCTTGCGCGAAGCGAGCCGGAACGCCGAAGTTCGAAGCGGAGAAGCCGCGCAGGATCGCGTAGTTGACCCCGAGCACCGCGCCGTGGTCATCGAGTACGGGGCCACCCGAGCCGCCGCTGGTGGTGCCGGCGTCGTACACGAGACTCGAGGCCGTGACGTCGGCGAGCACGCCCTGCGTGATCAGTGGGCGCACGGCGTTGGCGACCACGAGCCGCCGGATCACGTCGGCCTGGGTGAGGGTGGGCTCGCGCCGCACGGCCGCGGCGAGAGCGGGATCGGCCTTGCCGAGGAGGGCCACGACACCCGTCGGGTAGCCCAGGACGAAGACACGGTGCCCCAGCAGGCTCTCGGGCTTGCGTTGCGACAGCGGCAGCTCAGGCACTCCCTCGACCGCGGTGGGATCGACGCGGAGGACCGCGACGTCGACGTCGTCCGTGTGCAAAGTGGCCGGCATGGGATCCGCGGCGATGGGATCGCGCCCGGGGAAGACCAGATCGAAACGGAAGAACACCGGCTCGTAACCGAGCTGCATGAGCGGCTGCACGCGCGGGTCGGCGATCCAAGGACGTACGACGTGGCGGTTGGTGACGACGGCGCCGTCGCGGCCGGCCAGGAACCCCGAGCCCGTGTACTCGATCTCCAACCGCTCGTGGTCGTCGGTTTCGGCGAAGACCCGCGGCGTCTTGCCGCGCACCACGAAGCCGTAGACGCCGTGGACCAGACACACGCCGCGTGCCAGGTCGTCGTGCACGTGCGCCAGCAACCGATCCGCAGCCTTCTCGCGTTCCTCCATCTCGCGCATCGGCTTGCGCGCTCCGAGCCGTCCGGCTGCGAAGGCCAGGCCGACCAATCCCAGTACGAACAGCGGGAAGAAGACCTTGAGCTGCCAGGTGGCGTGCGTCAGCAGGTCGCGCGCGAACGACAGCGTGAACGCGAAGACGCCGCCTTCCTGCGCGACCGCACCCGCGTCGGCGAGCATGTCTCGCACCGGCTTGCACACCGAGCCGCGGGGAACGTAGATGTGGAAACGCAGTCGTGGCCCACCCAGTCCGAGTTCGATCAGGTCGGTGTCGGTGAGCTGGATCTCGCGGATCTCTCGGCGGTTGACGAACACGCGTCCCTCGAGCGCGCGCATGAAGAACGCGCAATCGTCGGGCGAGTAGGCGATCTCGGCGTGCCGCGGCTCGATGCCGGCTCCGAGGGGGAAGCGCGCGCGGGCGTCGGGGTCGGTGCCGACGAGGATGTTGGTCTCCCGGTACGTGCGTGTGCGCCCGCGCGCCGGACCCGACAGATGGACGAGCTGTGCACGCACGATGCGTATCTCAGGCCTTGCCCACGAGCCCCTCGACTTCGCGGCGCTCCTTGGGGATGGACGCGGTCAGGACCTCGTTGCCGTCCTTCGTGCACACGACGTCGTCCTCGATGCGGATGCCGCCGAAGCCGCGTCCTTCGTTCATGCCCAGGTAGCGCTCGGCGCGCTCGAAGTCGACCTGGCCGCGGAATTGGTCGCGGAACGCACGGTTGTGCAGGATCGCCGGCACGAAGTAGATGCCGGGCTCGATGGTGAACGCCATGCCCGACTCAAGATCGAGGTCGAGGCGCAGGTACTTGCTGCCGAACTGCGGGCTGCGCGTCCGCCCCGGTGCGTAGGCCACCGCGTCGCCGAAAGCTTCCATGTCGTGGACGTCGATGCCCAGCAGGTGGCCGACGCCGTGCGGGAAGAAGACGGCGTGGGCGCCGCTCTCCACCAGTGCGTCCGGGTCGCCGTGCAGCAACCCGACGTCGACGAGTCCTTCGGCGATGGTGCGTGACGCCAGCATGTGCACGTCGCGGTACCTGGCGCCGGGCTTGGCAGCGCCGATCGCGGCGACCTCCGCTCGCAGAACGATGTCGTAGATGTCGGCCTGTTCCGGCGTGAACTTGCCCGCCACCGGCCACGAGCGCGTGACGTCGGCGCAGTAGCCCGAGGCGACGTCTTCGGCGCCGGCGTCGAGCAGCATGATGTCGCCGCTCTGGCACACGTTGCCGTGCTCGTGGTTGTGCAGCACCTCACCACGCACGGACAGGATCGTGTTGTAGGCGGGCACGCACCCGTGGCTGGCGAAGCAACCCTCGACCACGCCGGCCACCTCGTGCTCCTTGACGCCGGGCCGCGTGGCGCGCATCGCGGCGACGTGCGCTTCCTGCGTGACGCGGGCGGCGATCCGCATGGTCACGACCTCCTCCTCGCTCTTGCACAGGCGCAGCTTGCCGATCGCGGCGACCAGCGCCGGGTCGCCGACGCGCGCCGGGTCGTCGAAGTGCAGCGCCTCGCCGGTGATGGCGCGCGCCCGCGCCGTCGCCTTGTCGTCGGCCACGGCCAGACTCCGCACTCGGCGCTGTCCGGCGCGTCGTTTCGTCTCGCTCTCCAACTGCTGCAGCCCGAGCACATGGTCGACCCCGTGCTGTGCCTTCATGGCGGCGAAGTCGGGCACCGGGCCGTGCCAGAGCGCCGCCTCGGGCGTGCGTTCGTGCAGGAAGAGGGTCACCGAGCGGTCGGTCGGATCGAACAGCGCCGCGGCGTCCGGCTCGGGTGCGTGGAAGAAGAAGAGGAACGAACCGTCGGCGCGGTACGGGAAGACGTTGTCGGGGTAGTTGCGCGACCGTGCTCCGCCCGCCATCAGCAGGACAGGACCGTCGAGGAGGTCGAGGAGCTGACTGCGGCGGTGCTGCAGGTGCGTCAGGGATGGCATGCCGGCAAGCGTAGCCAGCCTGGCCGCGCATCCGAGCCGGCGCCGGCCGCAAAGGCGCGCCGACCGGCCCGTGCCTCAGAGGTCGAGGGCGTGTCGCCGCGCCCGACCGTGAACCCGACCGCGGCCGTGCGGCGGGACTGCAGGAGAATGGTGACGTTCGGAGTTCGTCAGGACGGCTACCGTTGCGTCCGGACCGTCTCGGTGTCCGCATGGCAAATCGATCCACGTCCTCCGTCTTCGTCGTCCTGGCGTTCGTCGCCCTGGGGGCGGCGGGGTGGCTGTTCTTCTCGTCGAGTTCCGGGGGCTCAGCCCCGTCGACGCCCGTGGCCGGGCCGGGCGCGGATGCCCCACCCGAGCTGGAGGTGAGCAGCCTCGCCGCGGGCTCCGCGGCGGACGCCTCCGAAGACGTCGGCGCTGGCGGTGCGGACACTGGCGCGCGCACCGTGGTGCAGGGTGCTGCCGCCGCCATGCAGTTCCGCCTGACCGGCCGCTTGCTCGACGCGCAGCGGCAGCCGGTGGCGGACGTCGAGGTGGGTCTCACCAAGGAGAACCGCGAGTTCGCCGGCGGTCTGCCGGTCGAAATCGACCGCGGGCCCACCTCGATCACCGACACGTCGTTGCCCGACCGAGTGCGCAGCCGCACCGACGGGCGCTTCGAGCTGACCCTCCCCTCGGGACGAGCCGGGCGACTCCTCGTCCTCGGCGACGCATGGTACCTGCGTGAAACCAGTGCCGGCCCGGCCACCGAGCTCCGGGTGAGCGGGCTCACCGGCGACCGCGACCTCGGCGACCTCGTACTCGGCCGCACTGCCAGCCTGGCTGGCGTGGTCGAGGACGCCTCCGGCAAGCGCGTGGGTGGCGTGCGCGTCGCGGTGCGTACCGATGCGGGCAACGGCCTCGGCTTCGCCTTCGCCGGCGGTGGCGTCGAGACGGCGGCGGACGGCACGTTCGTCGAGCGCGGTCTGCGTCCGGGTGACTACACGGTGACCACGGCTTCGCCCGATCACCTGCCGGCGCGCGTGGGTGTCACTCTGGCCGAGGGCGAGGAACGCCGTGACTTCGTGGTGGTGGTGACCGCGGGTCGGCAGATCGCCGGCATCGTCGTCGACGACCTGGGCGTGCCGCTGGCCGGGATGAAGGTCGCCGCCGACCGCGGGCGCGAGCTTGCGCCTGGCGTGCACCTCCAGGCGACGAGTTCGTCGGAGGCGGCGCTGACCGATGCCAGCGGGCGCTTTGCGCTGCGCGGCCTCGACAACGCCACGGTGAACGTCGAGGCCTGGGGGCCCGGCCACGCGCGCGCCCGGTTGAGCGGCGTCGAAGCCGGGTCGAGCAATCTCGTGCTCGAGCTGCAGCGGCTCGGGTCCATCGCCGGACGGCTGGTGGACGAGGCTGGCGTGGCCCTTGCCGGGAGCGCCGTTTCGGCCCGGCCGGCGAGCGTGGTCGGCAGGTTCCAGATCCCCGACGTGCCATCCGATCGGACGGCGTCGACCGACGCCGACGGCAAGTTCGTTCTCGCCTCGGTCCAGCCGGGGAGCACTGTCCTGGTCGCCACTGGTGCGCACGTGCGCGTGGAGTCCGGGCCGATGGAGGTGCGGCCGGGGCAGCGCCTCGAGGGTGTGCAGCTCGTCGCGGCGCGTGGCGCGTCGCTGCTCGTGCACGTCAGGGACGGCGCCGGCCAGCCGGTGGCGGGCGCGCGTGTCGAGGTCAGCGCGCCGCCGAGCGAGCCGGCGGCGCACGGCGGCGTTCGGCGGGCGATGCGCTTCCGGCGGGACGCGACCGGTGGCGATGTCGTCCTCGGCGGTGCTGAGGTGCTCGCCTCGGCGACCACCGACGACGAAGGCGACGCGCGGATCGAGGGGCTGAGGGCCGGACTGGTCGTGGCCAAGGCGAGTCATGCCACCCACGCTCCGAACCAGACAGCGCCCGTCAGCATCCCGGCCGCGGGCAGCGTCGAGGCCGATCTGACCGTGCTCGCCGGTGGCTTCGTGCAGCTGCGGGTGCTGGACGCGCAGAACGCCGTCCTCGCCGGTGCGCCCTACAAGCTGGTGGCCGACGCGGTCTCTGGCGGCGAACCGCGGGTCGAGACCGGCAGCTGCGACGCCGGCGGCCTGGCGTTGGTCGGTCCGCTGCAGCCGGGGACGTGGACGGCGCGTCTGATGCTGCCGCCACGACCTGTGGAGCTGGGCTCGGGCATGTCGTTCGTGGTCGCCGGCATGGGCGGGGGTGAACTGGCACAGACCGACATGAAGTTGGAAGTCGTAGCCGAGAAGACGACCGAGATCACGCTCACTCGACCGCAGCTCACCAAGCTGGCAGGCAGCGTGCGCGACAGCAAGGGTGCCGTCGATGGCGCTGTGGTGGAGCTGTCGCAGGACGACGCCTTCGGGTTCGGGTCGCCCTACAAGACGACGGCCGGATCCGGTGGTCGGTTCGAGCTCGACGATCTGCCCCCGGGCGACTACGTGCTGCGCTACGGCTACCGCGACGCGCTGGTGCTCAGCGAAATCCCCGTGCACATCGACCCCGGCGAGGCGCTGATCGAGAAGGATCTGCTGCTGCGCACGGGCACGCTCGAGCTGATCGTTTGCGACGAGGACGGGGAGCCGGTGGCGGGGGCACGGGTGACGCTCGACAAGGCGGGGAGTGGTGACGGGTCGCGGCCGCGGCGCCAGATCCGCATGGTCGCGATCATGCGTTCTTCGGACGACAGCGAGAGTGGCAGCACGACGTCGATCTCGGCCGGTTCGCCGTCGGCGACCACGGACACTCTGGGTGCGGTCGAGATCGCCCGCGTGCCCGAAGGCAAGTACACGGTCCGCGTCGAGCATGCGCGCTACGTCACGACGCGGCGCGCCGACGTCCTGGTGGCCGACGGGGCGACGACCGACCTGGGAACCCTCACCCTCGGACCAGGTGGCGAGATCCGCGGGACGGTGGTGGCAGCCGACGGCAGCGACGTCGAGTTCGCCACCGTCGAGGTGACGCCCTTGCCGACCGGCGAGGCGCGCACCGAGTCGGCGATGGGCGGCAAGTTCCGCGTCAACGGCCTGGCGGCCGGCAAGTACCGCCTGCGCGCATCCCTGCCGACGGCGCCGAACGAGATCCGCAAGGCCAGCCGCGATGTCGAGGTCGAGCTCGGCAAGGGCGAGAAGCGCACGGTCGAGCTCCGTTTGCAGTGAAGTGCGCAGGCTGAGCGTGGCGGCCGCCGGTGCGGCCGGGGGCCTCACTTCTTGGCGTCCGGAGTCGATGCGCTGCCCGAGGTCGTTTGGGCGCGCAGCGCGTGCGGCAACATGCTCGCCACGGCGCGATCACAGGCGCGCGCGGCATCGTCGCCGCCTTGGTTGCACACGGCGAAGACGGCGATCCCCTTGGCGGGTGCCGCCCACACCGTCGCGTACCACATGGTGTTGCTGCCGGAGTGGGTGATGGCGCGTCCGCCGGCCCACGGCCGCTCGACCACGACCCAGCCGAGCGCCATCTCGTCGTCTTCCGGGTCGTGCAGGCGCGCCAGCATCTCCTGGCTCAGAAGGAAGCTGGCTTCTTCGCTCGGCGTTGCTCGCGGTCGCCCTTGCGACCGCGAGCCCTCCAGGTCCGGAAGCGGTGCAGACGCGGTAGCGCGACCGGTGTGCAGGGCGATGAACTTGGCCCAGTCGCGCATCGACATGTGCACGGTGCCTGCGGGACCGAGCGACGGCGGATTGTCGGCGCCGCGGCCGGGCGGCACGGGAGCGTGCCCGGCATCGCTGGCATGACCCCACGGCTGCGATTCGGGGTCGGCGATGCCGGGAGCGCCGAAGCCCGCCGAGGTGATGCCGAGTGGTGTGAACAGAAGTCGGCGCATCGCCTGCTCCCAGGTTTGGCCGAGCCGATGCTCCGCCACGACGCCAGCGATCACGTAGCCGGCATTGGAGTACACCATCGGCGATCCGGGTGCGCGCGCCGGTGCCGTGGCCAGGAGGTCGAGTACGGCCTGGTGTCGCGCGCCGTCGTCGTCGGTCGCGGTCCACATGGCGCGCCAGATCGGCGCCGGGAAGTCGCGCGCCAGACCAGCTCGATGCTGCAGGAGCTGGGACAGGGTCACGCTGCGCCAGCTCGCGTGCATGGGGAAGTGCTCGGCCGGCAACAGATCGCCCAGCGTCGCCTCGAAGCGCAGTGCCATGGTGCCGTTCTCGGCCGGCGTTCGCCCCGAGGCCGACGCTTCGCGCTCGGCGATGATCGCCAGCAAGGTGGCGGTCATCGCCTTCGTGCAGGAGCCCAGATGCCAGAGATCGTCGGTGGTCACCGGCGTGTCACCGCCGCGTCTGCGCGTGCCGGTCGCGCCGAGTGCGACCAGCGCGCCATCGCGCAGCGCGCCCGCGCCGAGTGCCGGTACGTCGAGTGCCGCTCGGATCACGGCGAGTTCGTCCGCGACGTCCAGGGGCGCGTTGGCCGCCGGCGTCGTCTGGGCAGGCGACGGCTGCGTTGCCGTCGCCCCTGCCAACGAGGTGATCAGAGTTGAGACGACCGACAAACGTCGTCGCGCCGGTGGCAACGGGCGCTCGCGCTGACGCGTCGCGTTGGCGAACGCGCGCGTTCCGCAACGAAGAAAGCTACGTGTCATACTCGTGCAGTTCTTCGCACGTCCACCAATGCAACGCAAGCTGCTGCTCTCCGCCGCCCTCCTCCTCCTCTCCACGACATCCTGTGCCACGACCAACCTGGCCCGCTGGGGTTGGGATGCGCCGTCGGCCATCGACGAGCCACACGGCGACGTTTCCGCGGCGATCCTCAAGCCGAGCGTGACGGTCCTCGGCATGCCGATCGCCGTCGTCTGGGACGTCGCGACCCTGCCCTTCCAGGCGATCTTCGGCGTGTATCCCTACGGCGACTGGCACATGACGCCCGACGCGCGCTGAGCCGCCGGCCGCCGGCGCCAGCGACCTCTGCACGCGAGGGTTCTCGCCCGCATCGCTCAGGCGTCCCTCGATCGGTCTCATGCGCGTTGGCGCAGCGCCCGCGCGCGTTCCTCGTGCAGAGCACGTGCGAAGGCGGCGCGATCGCCGTGGTGTCGCTGCCACAGCGCGGCCGCGTCGACACTGCCGCAGCGGTCGCGCAGCCAGTGGACCGATGCGGTGACCTGCGCGAGCGCCCTCTCGCCGTCGTTGCCGGCGTCCAGTCGCCCACCGAGGTCGGCTGCGACGGCAAGGGCGAAGAGGTCGACCGGGAAGGCGTTCCACTTGAACCAGTCCTCGTACAGCGTGGCGAGGGTGCCCGGCCGCAACTCCGGCAGTGCCCGCGCCGTGAGGTGCAGTGCGCACACGGCCCGTGCCAGTCGCCGGGCCCGGGCATCGCCGAGGCTCGGCAGCCGTTCGAAGAACGCGTCGATCAGCGGTAGCCCGGCGTGCTCGTGGCCGTGGTGCGATGGCCATTCGGCACTGGGGGTCGTGTTCTTGCCGAGGTCGTGCACGAGCACCGAGGTCATCACCGCCAGACGGTCGGAGTCGCCGAGACCCCTGGAGCGACTTGCCGCCCACTCGAGCGCCAGGAGCAGGTGCAGTGCCTGGCTCACCTCCGGATGATGGCGCAGCGGTCCTGCAGGCCGACCGTCGAACTGTGGCGCCAGCTCGGGCGCGACTGCTTGCAGGGCGCCGACCTCGGACAGTTCGACGAAGAAGCGTCCCGGGGATGCGCAGCGCAGGAGCGCGGCGCGGAGTTCGGCGCTCACCGCTTCGGCCGGCACCTGCGCCAGCAAGTGCGGATCGGCGCGCAGCCGGCGGATGCGCGGCTCGAGTTCGAAGCCCCACTCGTGCGTCCGCCGGTAGTAGCGCAGCAGGCGCACGGCGTGCTCGGCCACGCGCTCGGCCGGGTCGCCGCAGGCGACGACGCGTCCCGCGCGCCAGTCCTCCAGGCCGCCGAGGGGATCGACGATGACGTCGTCGCCGAGGCGCCATGCGAGCGCGCCCACCGTCATGTCGCGCCGCGTCAGGTCGAGTTCGATCCGCTCCTGCAACGACGCGCCCGCCGGGGCGTCGCCGCGCAGGGTCGTGATCTCGAAGCGGTCGCCATCGAGCTTGAACGCCAGCGTCCCGCGCGCCCGGTTGTGCGGCGTCGTCGCACAGTAGAGGCCGTGCTGACGCAGCAGGGCCTCGCCGCCGTCCGGGTCGAGCGCCCAAGCGAAGTCGACGTCCTGAGCGCGGGGTCCGGGCACGCCGGCGCGCCGGCATGCTTCAGCCAGTGCCGTCGAGCCGACGATGCAGGCGCCGAGCGCTTCGGCGAACAGCCACGGTGCCCGGCGGCGGAGGTCGTCGAGATCGAAGGTCACGAAGGTCGCGGCGCAGCGTAGCGTCGCGAGCGGCCTCGTGGCGCCCGCGTCCTCGGTCCTGGAGTCGGGCCTAGTACTTCTTGATGCCGAGCTTGGCGCCGTTCACCTTCAGCCACGCGCGTGCCTCGTCGGCGGACCCGAACTTCTGGCCCGTGATCGCCTGCACCGCGGCGCGAGCCTCCTCGCGCCAGGCGCGCCAAGCCTTCCAGCGCGCCTCCCAGTACTCCGCCGGCGGGTTGGAGGCGCCGTGGATGTCGGCCGGCTTGGGCTCGTCGAAGTTCTCGAGGAGCACAGGCACCGCCAGCTTCTCCTTGTGCTCGGCCGCCAGCGCGATGATCGCGCGCTGCAGGCCGGTGCGGTCCGGACCGTAGCCGGCGCGGAAGTACGTCTCGAGCCGCGGCCAGTCCTTGCTGGCGTAGCCGACCTTGGCGAGCGCGGCGACCAATGGCTCGACCAGCTCGATCGACTGCTCGACTTCGCGGCTGGCGAGCAGCGCGGTGACCACGGGGTACGCCTTCTTCGGCGGCTGCCATGCGAGGGCCTCGGCAGCCCTCTTGCGCACCGCCACCGAGGCGTCGCGCCGCACGACCTTGTCGAGCGCCGGTACCAGGTCGTCGTGGGACCCTCGCACCAGTGCATCGATCGCGGCCATCCGTTCGACCAGCGGTGCCTTGGCCGAGACCGTCTTGAAGTCGGCCAGCGCTTTCCTGGCATCGGCGTCGGAGTAGGTGACCGCGACGAACGCCGCCGGTTCGGCCTTGGCTGGCTTGTCCTGGCTCGTCTCGGTGGACTCGGCCTGTGCGAAAGCGGCCGCCAAGAGGAGGGAGGCGAGGGGCATGCGCCCAGTGTAGCGCTTGCCGGCGCGTGGGGACGCCGGCCGCACTCCAGACGCGCGTTGGCATTGGCCGATCACCCCAGCATGCGTCCGCTGCGTTTCCTGGTCGGTGCCGCCGCCCTTCTCGTCGCCGGTTGTTTCGAGGCCGACACCACGATCACTCTGCACGCCGACGGCTCGGGCACGCAGAAGATGCGTTTGGCGCTCGGCGACGCCGCACTGCGGTCGCTGCGCAATGCGGCCCAGGTCGCGGAGGCGTCCGCGTCGCGGGTCGACCCGCTCGACGTCTACGACGAGAAGAAGGTGCGCGCCGAGCTGAGCGAGACCGGAGTCGAGCTGGTGTCGCACCGCGTCTCCGAGAGCGAGCGGCAGCGGTGCGTCGAACTCGCGGTCAAGTTCCCAGACCTGGCCGCCCTGCGGCGCAACCCGTTGGCCGGCGGCAGCCGTGCCACCTGGCAGCTCAGCGGAGGCGCGCGCCCCGAGCAGGTTCGCCTCGTGTACTACCCGCAAGGGATCGACGCGTGGCGGGCGGCGCGCGACAAGGCGCGCGAGCTCGCGCGGGAGCCGGACGAGATCGTGCGGCACTTCGTCGAGTCGCGCCTGCGGGCGGTCGATGGCCTCGACGTCGCCTTGACCCTCGAGCTGCCGGGCGACGTCGTCGCGCACACCGCCAACCTGCAGCTGACCGGTCCGCGTACCGTGCGGGTGCAGACACGCGCGAGCGACATCTCCAGTGCGACCGCTCTGCTGGTGCGTCTGGCGCCTCGCTTCGAGGTGGTGTTCGAGTGTCCGACCTTCGTCTTCCCGCCGGCCGCGCCCGCCGCAGAGCAACCCGCGGTCAAGGACGGTCGCTGAAGCGCCGTCGTTTCGGCATGCTTGCGCCATGCTGTCGCGGTTGCTGCGCTGGGTTTTCCTCGTCGCCGGCGGGGCTCTGCTCGGAGCCGGCCTGTTCCTGTACGGCCAGGTCGCGGTCGCCGGCTACATGCGGACGGAGGTCCGCAACACCTTCTTCCTGTGGCGTGGCATCGGTCGAGTCTCGTTCGTGTTCCAAGACGGGCAGACCAAGATGGCCTTGTGGCTGAACGAACTCGACGCCAGCGTCCTCGATCGCTCCCGCCACGCGGCGACGGTGATGCTCACCCTCGGCGGACTGCTGGTGCTGGTGGCGCCCTGGATGCACTGCGGACGGCGGCCTCGTGCCCGCCAGGCCACCGACTGAGGAACACGGTTGCCAGCGGCGGTTCCGCCACGGCGGCACCTTCCCGATCACTCCCGGACTCGCCGCCCTGTCAGCGCTCGACGAACGTGCCCTGATTCTGCTCGGCGAGCACCCGCATGAGCGCGTCGCCCCCGGGCCGTGCCATGGCGTCGAGTTCGCTCGGGGTCGAGCCGATGAACACCGTATTGAGGCGAATGCCGACGTGCTTGTTCTGGTCGCGGACGCGAGCGGCGATGAGCTCTGCCTCGGTGATCTCGCCGCTGCTCGGGTAGCCGTCGCTGAGCACGAACACCTCGTCGACGGGTTCGCGGTAGCGGGACTTCGTCATGGCCGTGCGCATCTCGAGCGCAGTGGACAGTCCGGCCCAGAGGTTGGTCGAGCCGTTGGCCACGAGCCGTTGCAGGAAGTTGCGCAGCGCCCCCTTGTTCGCCGGCGTCGCCGGCACGAGCTCCTTCTTCCAGGCCTTGGCGTTGCTCGAGAACACGACGATGTTGAAGTAGGTGTCCGGACCCATCTCCTTGATGGCGTTCCAGCACTCGCGGCAAGCGATGTCGAGGCGTGTCGGTGCACTGCTCGGCCCCGCCACCGTGTCACCGAGCTGAGGCGCCGGCGACACCATGCTGCCGGAGCAGTCGATGACGAAGACGACGCGCGACCCCAGCACCGGGATGCCGAAGAAGCCGCCGGCGACCGTCGCGTTCTCCGGCAGCGCCTCGCGCCGGCGCGGCACCACCTTGAACGAGTCCTTTGCCGATGCCCACATCTCGCGCCACTGGTCGAGCTGATCGGGGCCGAGCACACAGCCGGTCATCGCCTGCAGCACGCGGTGCGCCTCCGCCTTCAAGGTCTGATGGCCGCGCGCTTCCGGGTGGCGGGAGGCGCCGATGCGGTCGGCGCGCGCCATCAGGTCGATGAGCACGGGTACCGCCGCGGCGACCCGATGTTGCTCGAGGAAGCGCACCAGGTCGATCGCGGTCTGCCAGTCGTCGACGTGCGCCAGCGTGCTCAACACCGCGCCGATGGCGTCGAGGTGCATGACCGGGTCGAGCGCCTTGTCGTGCTCGGCGACGTCGAGCATGTCGCGCAGCGCGCCGGCGATTGCCTGGATGACGCGTGGTTCGCGTTCCTCCCGCAGGCTCTGCGCCACCGTGGCGATCGCTTGTGGGCGGCCCAGGTCGCCCAGCGCACGCGCCGCCGCCGCGCGCATCCCCGGGTCGTCTTCGCGCAGCAGGCCAGTGAGCACCGGCCAGAAGACCGGTTGGGCGGAGCCGCCCAGGGCACGCACGGCGGCGAGACGCAGCGCCGCACCGTCGGCGTTGCGTGCCGGGCTACCGACCACGTCGACGAGGTGGGCGTGCACCGCTGGCGCGGCACCCTCGTCGAGGGCGCCCTCCGCGGCGCCGCGCACGACCGCGCTGCCGGCGATTTCGGAGGACTTGGGGTCGAGTCCCACCGCTGCGAGCCGGAGGAGGCGCCGGGCCGCATCGGCGGTACCCAGCTCGGCCGCCGCGCGCAGGAGGATCTCGAGCGCCTGCAGCTCCGTCAGGCGCTGCGAGTTGCTGGCGAGGAGGCGGGCCGGCAGGCGCGGCCGCGCGTTCTTGTCGATCGGGCGCGGATCGGTCACGTCGATGGCGCCGCTGAGGAACGACCGCGTCCAGCGGTCGAGGGCCACCAGGACGTCGGCACCCGCAGCGTCGCTTTGGCCCCGAGCAGCCCTTGGCAGCAGGGCCGTGACCAGGACGGTGACCAGAGCCAGGAACGAACGCCGGAGCATGCGCGCGATTGTCGGGGCGAAGGGCGCGGGCCGCAGGCCTCGGCGAAGAAACCGTAGCCGGAGGGAAGGCCCGGTGGGACTGGGGCAGAGCGCGCGGCCGCCATCGCGGGGGCGGAGAATGGAAATCGTCCCCGCTGCGGGGACGGGTCTCGGCGACCGGAGCCCGGTCGCCGGTTCTCGCCTGTCGGACTCGGCTACGGGAGGCGCGCGCGGAGGTCAGCGCCGCAGCAGGATCTGGAACATCTCGCCGCCATTCGGGGTCGGCACGCGCACGAGCTCGAGGGTGGTGCCGAAGGTGCGATCCAGCCGCGTGTCCTGCAGCCGCACCAGGAACTCCTGATTGAAGCGGTGCGCGTCCTTCACGCAGGGGTTGCAGAAGTAGTTGGTGGTCTGCTCGAGCGGCAGGCTGCGGATCGGCCGCAGTACGCGACGCAGGCTGTCGGCGTCGCGGAAGGAGCACACTTGCTCGCCGACCAACTCGATCGCCGTCAGGCTCTTCGCTTCGTCGGGCGGCAGATACATGTACTTGCCGTCGACCAGCCAGCGCACCATCGCCGCGAAGCTGCGCGCGCGCTCGGCGTCGTCGCGCAGCTTGTCGAGCATCTCGGGGGTGACCTTGCGGTCGTCGAGGTCCTGTGCCTTCTCGTGCAGGGTGCGCACGGCGTCGGCGTAGCCGTTGGTCACCAGGTCGGCCAGGCTGTTGGGCGTCGCAGGCACGAACGAGGCAAGGCTCGCCGCGGAGTCGAAGCCCTCGGCGACGTCCTCCGGGCTCACTCGACGCAGTTTGCGTCCGGGTTCGCGGGACGTTTGCGCGACGCTCGCGCCGGTCTGTGCCTCGCTGTCGCCGCGGCCCGGTCGCAGCAGGTTCGCCGCCACCAACAGCGCCGCCGCAGCGGCCGCGCCCGTCGCGAAGTAGCGCACCTTGGTGGCGAACGGGACGGGTTCGCGAAACACCGCCTCCGGGGTGCCCTCACCGGCGCGAATACGCTGCCACAGCTCTTCGCGGAACTCGGAGCTCACCGGCTGCACCGGTAGGCTGAGGGCCAGCTCGCGTGCTGCGACGAGCTCACGGTCGGTGGCGTGGCAACGCGCACACTCGGCGATGTGTTTGGACAGGAGTTGGCGCTGGCCGGTGGACAACCGTCCATCCAAGTTCAGGGACAACAGGTGCTCGGCGTGGCTGCAGTGCATGACAGTTCGTTCAGTGCGGTTGGAAGCTGGGGAGCAAGTCACCGACGGCGGCTTTGAACCGCTGTCGCGCACGGAACAGGCGGGTGGATACGGTCTTGACGGGGCACTTCAGGATGGCGGCGGCGTCCTCGTAGCTCAGGCCCTGCATCTCGCAGAGGAGGAACGCGTCGCGGAACTTCGCAGGGAGTTGCTGGATGGCGGCTTCGACCGCGGCCTGGGTCTCGCGGGTCTCGGCGAGCTGATCGGGGCGGTCCGCCGCCGGGTCCGCGGGAAGCGGATCGCGCTCTTCGTCGTCGCGGGTCGCGAGGTCGCGGAACAGCCGCAACTTGAACTTGCGGCGCCGCAGATGGTCGAGGCACAGGTTGCGCGTCACCCGGTAGAGCCATGGGCGGAAGGCGCCCGCGGGTACCTGGCTCAGGTGGCGGTAGAGCGCCAAGAACGCGTCCTGGGCGATGTCCTCGGCCAGGACCGGGTCGCCCAACATGCGCAGGGCGAAGGTCTTCAACCCGTCCGAGTGCTCGGCGATCGCGCGGTTGAACGCGACGGCCTCCATCGGATCGAGGGTTGGGAGCGGGCGAGAGTCCATCGGCGTCAGGTCCGAGAGACGAGTGTTCGGCTAGCGAAACTCCCTGCCTGGAGCGGCCCTCCTTCCCCCTGGGTGGCCCGGGGACGGTGCGAGACCGGTGGTACCGGATCCTCGGGCGGGGCGATCATCTTCGGAGCACGAGAACGTCGCGCGCACTGTCGAGCTGGATGCTCAGCCGGCGCAGCACGTTCATCCCCAGCAGTCCCTTGCCAGCGAGGCTTCCGGGCAGGTCCATCACCGCCGCCGTGACGTGGTTGACCGAAATGCTGCCGATCTGCAGCTCGCCGAAACGCACCAGCTCCGCCTCGACCTCGCCGCTGGCTGTCTGGATCCGGACGCGTCGGCCGGTGCGCTTGCCGGCATCGGCGAACGAGGTGGGCAGAACGGTGATCGACGCTCCGGTGTCGACCATCAGTTCCAGCTGTCGGCCGGCGACAGCGCACGCAGCGCGGACCACGTGGGTGTCCGGATCCAGCGGGATCTCGACCGCCGACCCCGACGTGGTGGTGCGAGCGGCGATGGCATCCAGCCGTGTCCGCAGTGACGGGTCGCGGTCGGCGGCGATGCGTGCCTGCCACAGCGCGCTCGCGCCGTCGCCCGCCTGCAGGAGAGCGCCCGCGTAGCTCATGCGCAGGTCGGCGCGGTCGGGGAACAGCTCGACTCCGCGCGCCAGCAGGCCCACGGCGTCGCGGGGCGCTCGGTCGACGCGCTCGGCCGCCGCGCGCATGAGCGCATCGCCGAGGCCGCCGGCATGGTCCGCGGAACGGCTCGCGTCGCGCGAGCGCAGCTCGAGCCAGAGGTCGGCGGCCGCTTGGAACTCACCGGCACCCGCGGCCAGCACCACTGCGTCGGCGAGGACGTCGACGTCGCCTGGAAAGCGCACGAGAGCTTGGCGGGCCTGCTCGAAGGCGGCGCGAGGGTCGCCGGCGTCGTCGAGGCGCTTCGCCAGGAGTCGGTGGCCGTGGCGAAGCGCGCGGTCGTAGGCCAGTACCAGCTCCGGGGTCCGCGCCATCGCGAAGCCCGTGTCGAGGCGTCCGAGGGCCGCACGGGTGGCCTCGACGCTCTGGACCTCGGCGAGCTCGCGCAGCACGTCTTCGAGCAGGGTCTCGGGGTCGCGACGGCGCAGTTGCGCCTGTGCCGCTTCCAGGGTCTCTCCCGGTCGTGGCGTCTCCAACCACGACCACGCAGGCGTCACCGCGAGTGCCCGTGTGCTGCCGAGGGTGAGGGCAGCCGCGTCGCCGCTGGCGTCGAGAAGCACGCTCCCGTCCGGGCACGACGCATCCAGGAGCAGTTCGTTCGCGTTGTGCGTCGCGCGTCCCAGCACCCGGCGCGGAGAGCCGTCGGTGTCGAGGCGCAGCTCGGCGTCAGTCGAGATCGGTTCTCGGCGCGGTCGCAGGGCCGCGGTGCCGTCGTCGGGCAGGCCCTGCATCAGCACGAAACCGTAGGCCTCGGCAACACCGTGCACCGAGATCCGGAGTCTGCTGCCGTCGGTGGCGGTGAGGTCGCCTCGCTTCGGCAAGTGCGAGAGCGGGAAGAAGCCGTGCACCGCGCTACCCGGGCCGGCGCGCAGCATCAGGCACGCGCCCACGGGGTTCCCGTCGAGGTCACGTAGGTCCATCGTGTGCCGCGGCTGCGGCACTTCCTCGGCGTCGTGTCCGACAACAGCCTCCTGCGCCGCCGCGACCGCGGGCGGTGCGGCCGGCATGGGCGCCCGTTCCGACTCGCGCGTCCACCACACCGTCGCCAGGACGCCGCCGACCGCGCTGGCCGCCGCGAGGAGTCCGGCCACTAGCCAGCCGGGGCCGGCGCCGGGGCGTCCTCGGGATGGTCGTGGCCTGGCACCGCACGCCGGACACGAGTCGGCGCCGAGCGGGATCGCGGTCCAGCAGGCCTGACAGACTGTCGAGGATCCGTGGGTCACGACCGTGGGTGATGTGCGAGGGGCGGTCGCCGGCTGAGGCGGCCGGTCGGGTGGGGAACCATGCGGAAGAGGCCGACGGGAAAGGACGGCACCGTGCTTACGATAGGGTCGATGGGCTCGACGATGACGACCGCACTCGCCCGCTTTTCGTTCTGCCTCGGTCTCCTCGGAGCCGCCTGTGACGGCAAGCTCGCCCACCGACAGGAGGGCGCCGTCGCGGTTTCGTTGCCCATCGCCAGCGAGACTCGTCGCCTGGCGGTCGAGGTCGATTTCGGCAGCATCACGGTGCTGGCGGCGGAGGACGGCAAGGACGAGCTCTCGTTCGAGGGTGATTGCCTGCGTGCGGCCGACGATGCGGCGACGTTGCAGGTCCTCGCGGGGGTCGACCTCACCCTGCTGCCGAGTCAGGAGGGCGACCTGTTGCGCCTGCGCTCGCCGTCGCTGCCGCCGGGCGTCGACGCGGACCACGCCCGCATGGTGGTCCGGGGGGTGCTGCGCTGCCCGCCTCGGCTGCAGGTGGTGGTCCGCACCGGCCGCGGCAGCCTCAAGGGCGCGGGCCTCGGGGCAGGCGTCGATCTGGCCACCGGGGTCGGCGACGTCGCCGTGAGCGGCTGCCGGGGCGCGGTCGAGGTGCGGACCGACCAGGGAGACATCATGGTCGACGGGTTGCGCGGCAGCCTCGAGATGCAGGCCAAGGCCGGCAGCGCCCGCGCCCACGTCGCCGAACTGGGGGACGCCGGGATCCGCGCGCACGCGCGCGACACGCTCGAAGTGCGCCTTCCCCGTCAGGCCGGTTTCGTGCTGAACGCCCGCGCCGAGCACGGCCGTTGCCACAACTCGTTCGGACTCACCATCACGATGGACGGCGCGCGGTCGTCGATGAGCGGGGATGCCAACGGCGGGGGCGCCAAGGTCGACCTGACGTCCGCAGAAGGCACGGTCACGGTCGGTGTGACCGACTGAAGATCCTGCAGAGAAAGGACATCGGGCCAGATTCGGGGGGCGGATCCCGACCGCCGCTGGGTCGGGGGCTGGGGGATTCCCTAGTCATTCACCCGGGCGGAATGCCCAGGAAAAGAGCAGAAACCTCGCACGAAAGCGACAGTCCCCACGCTCAAACGTCCACGTCCGAGACCGAGACGCCGGCGCCTCCCCGCGCGACCCCCACGAGTTCAGGAACTGAGCACGCACATGGTTCGACCCCTCCCCATCGGCAAGCGCCTCCTCGTCCACTCCCCGGCCGACCCCAAGTCCTCCACTTTGGTGGGCTCGACCGCGGACTGGGGGTGTCTCGTGACCACCGCCGAGACCCTCGACGAGCTGCGGGGGAAGGTCGAAGGTGGTGACTTCGATATGGTCCTCATCGAGGACTCACGCTGCCTGAAGCGCCTCGTGTCCGAGTCCGATCCCAACGGCGACATCCTGCGGACCTCGCTGGCCGAAGTCGAGAAGCGCCACATCCTGCGCGTGCTCTCTTCCACCCAGGGCAACAAGACCCGCGCCGCCAAGGTGCTCGGGATCGACACGAAGACTCTCTACAACAAGCTCAAGGCCTACGGCGCAGCGGCGGAAGCGGCACGGCGGCGAGCAGCTGTCGGTCACAGCGCGGGTTCGGCTCCGACGCTGTCGCGTCTGCACGGCTGAGGCCGGTCCCGCGTCCGGGGAGCTCGTGGGAAAGTAAGCCGCGACGGGCGCTGCAGGCAAAGGATCGAAGTCGGCGAATCTAGGCCCGTCGCGGCTCGGTGTTCGCTTTCGTGCGCGAGGCGCACACGCCATTGTCGGAGCGCGACTTGGGGACCTTAGGTCGCCGTCCTCGCCGGGAGCTCGCTGGCGCTGCGCAGGTCCCGCTCGCATCGGCGCGCCTGCGTGCCGGAGATCTTGTTGAGACAGCGGCGGCCGCTGATGTCGCGCGGCTCGCCAGCTCGATGCTGCTACCCGTGGCATCGCGACGACCACGCGCGCGGTGGGCGCGCCGCGCGTCTCGAGCCGCCAGCGAGGTGCAGGTGGAAAGCTCGATCGCGACGAGCTAGGTTGCGGAACGATGACTCTCGCCGACCACAGAGACTTCCTCGCCAGCGCTTCCGGCCGTCTCGCCCAGCTCAAGGTGTCTCTTTGACTACGAGGCACGCCTCCGCCAGCTGAAGGACATCGAGAACCGCATGAGCCTGCCGGGCTTCTGGGACAACCAGGAGCTGGCGAGGCAGGTGATGCTGGAGAAGAAGAAGTGCGTCGGAGTGGTGGAGCCGATCGAGCGGGTCGGCAAGCTCCTGGACGACGGTGACGTGCTGCTCGAGCTGGGTGCCGACGATCCGGGCGCGGTCGAAGCCGATCTCGACGCCAACGGCAAGCAGATCGCCAGCATCCTCGACCGGATCGAGTTCCAGCTCATGCTCGGCGGCGAGCACGACGACAGGAACGCGATCTTGACCCTGCAGTCGGGCGCTGGTGGCGTCGACGCCTCGGACTGGGCCGAGATGCTCCTGCGCATGTACACGAAGTGGGCCAACAGCCACGACTTCGAGGTGGAGGAGATGGACTACCAGCCGGCTGAAGAAGCCGGCATCAAGAGCGTCACCCTGGTCGTGCGCGGCCCCTACGCCTACGGGCACCTCAAGGCCGAGCAGGGCGTGCATCGCTTGGTACGGATCTCGCCCTTCGACGGCCAGGCGCGGCGGCAGACGTCGTTCGCCTCGGTCGAGGTCCTGCCGGAGTTCGACGACGACATCGAGATCAAGATCGAGGACAAGGACCTGCGGGTGGACACGTTCCGTGCCAGTGGCGCCGGCGGCCAGCACGTCAACAAGACCGAGTCGGCGATCCGGATCACCCACCTCCCCACCGGCATCGTCGTCTCGTGCCAGAACGAGCGGAGCCAGCACAAGAACCGGGCGTCGGCGATGAAGACGCTCAAGGCGAAGCTCTACCAGCTCGAGCAGGCGCGGCGGATGGACGACCTGGCCAAGTTCTACGACGGCAGCTCGATCAGCTGGGGCAATCAGATCCGCAGCTACGTGCTGCAGCCCTACCAGATGGTCAAGGACCTGCGGACGGAGGTGGAGACCTCCGATGTCCAGAGCGTACTCGACGGTGACATCGACGAGTTCGTCGCGGCCTACCTCAAGCAGGGAGCGAAGGTGAAGAAGAAATGACGCGGCGGGCGTTGCTCTCGGTCTACGACAAGGCAGGCGTGGTCGAGTTCGCGCGCGGCCTGGTGCGGCGCGGGTTCGAGCTGTTGTCGAGCGGCGGCACCTGCGCGGCCTTGCGCGGAGCCGGCCTCGCGGTGAGCGAGGTGTCGGACTACACGGGCTCGCCCGAGATGATGGCTGGGAGAGTCAAGACGCTGCACCCACGCATCCACGGCGGGATCCTGGCCCGGCGCGACGACGAGGGCGATCGCGCGGCGATGGCGGAGCATGGCATCGAGCCGATCGATCTCGTCGCGGTCAACCTGTACCCGTTCCGCGAGACCCTGGCCAAGCCCGAGGCGGGCCGCGACGAGATCGTCGAGAAGATCGACATCGGCGGCCCGGCGATGGTGCGCTCGGCCGCGAAGAACCACGCCTACGTCGCCGTCGTCGTCGATCCGCTCGACTACGCCAGCGTGCTGGCGGCGCTGGACGAGAACGACGGCAGCGTCCCGGACGAGCTGCGCCGTCGCCTGGCACAGAAGGCCTTCGCCCACACCGCTGCCTACGACGTGGCGATCGCTGCATGGCTCGATCGCGAACGGGCGGCGATGCCGGACGAACCGGTCTTCGGCGCCAACTTCGCCCTCGCCGCGCAGCGTATTTCCGCGCTGCGCTACGGCGAGAACCCGCACCAGGCTGCGGCCTTCTACGGTCTGGACGGGGCTTCCGGCCCGAGCCTTGCCGCTGCCAAGGTGTGTGGCGGCAAGGCTCTCTCCTACAACAACCTCCTCGACGTCGACGCTGCGCTCGGCGTCGTCGCCGACCTGGTCCGCCCGGCCGCCGCCGTCGTCAAGCACAACAACCCGTGCGGCGCTGCAGTCGCCGAGGACCTGCACACGGCATTCGCGGCGGCGCTGGCTGGCGATCCCAAGAGTGCATTCGGCGGCATCGTCGCCTTCAACCGCCGGTTCGACCGGGCCACCGCCGAGGCGATGGTGAACGCCAATACGTTCTTCGAGTGCGTCGTGGCGCCGCACGTCGACGAGGACGCCCTGGTCGTGCTCGCCACCGCCAAGTGGGGCGAGAACGCGCGAGTGCTCGATCTCGGCGGCATGCCCGAGCAGCCCACCCCTTTCGTCGTGCGGCAGGTGTCCGGTGGACTCCTGGTCCAGCAACCCGACGTGCCGCCGACCTTCAGCGCGCGCACGGTGAGCGTCCGCCGTCCCAGCGAGGCCGAGATGGTCGCTCTGGAGTTCGCTTGGCGCGTGTGCAAGCACGTCAAGAGCAACGCCATCGTGCTGGTGCAGTCGGATGGCGGGGTGCTGTCGGTGGTGGGCGTCGGCGCTGGCCAAATGAGCCGGGTCGACGCCGCGCGCATCGCCGTCGAGAAGGCCGGCGCGCGCGCCAAGGGTGCCGTGCTGGCCTCCGATGCGTTCTTCCCTTTCGCGGACGGAGTCGAGGTGAGCGTCGCCGCGGGGGTCAGGGCGCTCATCCAGCCCGGCGGTAGCAAGCGCGACGAAGAGACGATCGCCGCCGCCGACCGTGCCGGCGCGGCGATGGTGTTCACCGCGGTGCGGCACTTCCGTCACTGATGCCTGCGGCTCGGCGCCGTCGCCTTGCACGTCGCTCGGCAGGGCCCACAATCGTGGCATGGACGTGCTGGCTGCGACCCGCCGCGTGTTGCTCGGCGAATCGATCGCAACCCTGTCGGCGACCTACCGGCAGGGCTTGCTCGACTCGGTCGGCTTGACTGACGACGAGACGTCGCCCGACACCTTCCGCAAGGAGACCCTGCGGTTCGCGGGCAAGGTGTGCCGGCACCTGGTGGAACACCACGCGGCGCACGGCTACGTGGCGACGGCCCTCACCGACTGGGCGCGCCGCGTCGACGACTACGATGCCTTCGACGCGCTGCTCAGCACCTACCGCGACTTCGACGGCCGGCCGGCGATCCTGCGCCGCGGCAAGATCTTGTTCCCGGGCCCGCTCACTGCGCACTGGGAGGAGGAGTGAGCCTCGCGGCGCGGTTCGCTTCGGTGCGCTCCCGGATCGCCGGCGCGTGCGCAGCGGCCGGTCGGCCGGTGGACGACGTGACCCTCGTGGCGGTCAGCAAGAACCATCCGGTGACGACGATCGTCGAAGCGAGACGCCTCGGCCAGTTGGAGTTCGGAGAGAACCGGGTGCAGGAGCTGGCGGCAAAGGCCACGGCCTTGCAGTCGGATCCCCCTCGCTGGCACATGATCGGCAGCGTGCAGACCAACAAGGTGCGCGACCTGCTGGCCACGCCCGGTCTCGCCCTCGTGCACAGCCTCGACCGCGACAAGCTCGCGGACGCGCTGCAGGCGCGGCTGTCGGCCGACGCGGGCGAGCCTCGGACCCTCGCTTGTCTGCTCGAGATCAACGCCAGTGGGGATCAAGGCAAGCACGGTGTCCTGCCGGAAGCCGCGGCCGTGCTGCTCGCGCACGTGCAGGCCGCGTGCCCCTCGCTCATGGTGCGCGGGCTCATGGCCATGGGACCGCTCGCGGGCGACCCGCGGCCGACCTTCGATCGTGTCGTGCGGTTGCGCGACGACCTGCGCGACCGCAGCGGCTTGGCCTTGCCGGTGCTCAGCCTCGGCATGAGCGGCGACTTCGAGATCGCCATCGCCGCGGGCTCGACCATGATCCGCGTCGGCACCGACCTGTTCGGCCCGAGAGCCACCTAGCCCGGAAGGTCGGCTGACGAACGCGCCCGGTCGCCCGGCGAAGTCGAGGCGCTCAGCGCCCGCGGGTCGCCAGCGCGATCGCGACCTCGGCCGCCACCGCCTGCGCCACGCGCGCGTGCCCGGCCGCGTTCCAGTGCGTGTCGACGGGAAAGATCCAAGCGCCGCCGGCGGGCAGAACCTCACCCACGTCGATGTAGCGCATCGCATGCTCGCCCTCGGCGAGCGGGCGCAGTCGATCGAGGGCGCTGACCAGCACGAACTGCGTGTCGGCGAAGTCGCGGCACATGGTGCGGTACAGCGCCCGCACCAGGCTCCAGTCGTCGGCCAGGGGCTGGCGTTGGAACTGCCAGCGCCAGATCAACTTGGTCACGGCGCGCCACAGCAGGCTGTGCGCGTGCAGCCAGTTCTCTCGGCCCGGCGTGCTCAGGAGGCGCACGCCGTCGCCGTCGAGGGTGAACTGCGGCTTGCGCAGCCCGTAGGCGACGTTGCCGGCCGCCTCGTACACGTCGTTGAGGCAAGAGACGCAGACGGCCACGTCCGGCGTGAACTGGCGCCGCAGGCGCCGCAGCAGCAGGAGCTGCTGGTCGGGCGCGAAGCCGGAGATGCCGACGCCCCGCACGTCCCACTCGGGGTGCTGGGCTCGCAGCAGGCCGGGCAGGCTCTCCGGTTCCTCGACTCCCCAGCCGAACGCGATCGAGTCGCCGACGACGAAGACGAGGGGGCGTGCGTCGCGGGCGGCGGGCCAGTCGGGACCGCGGAATCCCTGCGCGTTGATGCGCACTTCGACGTCGAACTCGGGGCTGTGGTGGCGAGCGCGCGTGCTCGGGCGATAGCTCCAGCCGAGCTCTTCGTCGTGCTGGACGTAGGCCGGATGCGTGGTGGGGCTGAGCGCGGAAACGCGGGTCAGGCGGTAGGTCCACTCGGCGGCGACCAGCGCCAGCAGCGTGCTCGCCAGCACGAGCAGGAGGCGGCGCGAGCGGCGGCGAGGCATGCGGAGAGCTTAAGCGAACCGGCCGACCCTTCGCTGCACGGTGCCGCCGCGCGCGATCAGGATCGGTTGGTCGAGGCGGGTCAGTGCTTGGTGGCTGCCTCGATCGCCTTGGTCAGCGCCGGCAGCACCTCGAACACATCGCCAACGATGCCGTAGTCGGCGACCTTGAAGATCGGTGCCTCCGGATCCTTGTTGATGGCGACGATGCAGCGCGCCGTGCGCATGCCGGCCAGGTGCTGGATGGCGCCGCTGATGCCGGCGGCGATGTAGAGGGTGGGCGCCACGACCTTGCCGGTCTGTCCGACCTGCTCGCGGTGCGGGCGCCAGCCGGCGTCGACGACGGCGCGCGAGGCGCCCACGGCAGCCTTGCCGGGCCCGAACGCTTTGGCCAGATCCTCGACGAGATGGAAGTGCTCGGGGGCCTTCAGGCCGCGGCCGCCGGCCACCACCACCTTGGCCTCCTGCAGCGGCACCCGGTCGCCGGCCGCCGCGACCACCTCGGTCACGATCGCTGCGAGCTGGTCGGCACCGAACGACGGTGCCTTGGTCTCGACCTCCGCCGAGCCGCTGCCCGGCTTGGCCTCGAAGTTGTTCGGACGCAGCGTCGCCAGGAAAGGCGACTTGTCCGCCATGGCCTTCTGGTAGGCCTTGCCGGCGTAGACCGGCTTGGTGGCGCCGAATCTGCCGCCCTCGAAGTGCAGGGCGATGGCGTCGGAGACCATGCCTGCGCCCAGCAGCGCGGCCACTCGCGGCATGAGGTCTTTGCCCATCGCCGAGTGTGGCATCAAGATCGCGGCGGCGTCGAGGCCGGGGATCACCTCCATCAGCGCCTTGGCGTAGCCATCGCCGCTGTAGTTGGTGAACGCGGGGGACTCGATGGCGACGACTCGGTGCGCACCGCTCGTTTTCAGCTCCTCCACCGCGGGGGCGAGATCGTTGCCCACCACCACGACGACGACCTTGGCCGAGGCCGAGGTCGCCAACTCGACGGCTGCCCCCACGGCTTCGAGCGAGGGGCGCTTGACCTTGCCTCCGCGGGCCTCCGCGACGACGACGATGTTCGACATGACGATGTTCTCGGTTTGCTCAGAGGACCTTGGCTTCGTTGCGCAGCGCGTCGACCAGCGCGGTCACGGCAGCGGCACCTTCCCCCAGGACCTTGCCCGGTGGCCGTTCCGGCGGCATTGCCAACGACGTGACCGTGGTGGCCGGGGTCACCGCGGCGGCGTCGATCTCCTGGAGTGGCTTCTTCTTCGCGGCCATGATGCCCTTGAGATTGGCGTAGCGCGGGGTGTTGAGCCCCTTCTGCGTCGTGATCACTGCCGGCAGTCCGCACGTCACCACTTCGCGGGCGCCCTCGATGTCGCGCTCGGCGGTGAACCTCCCGTCGGCCAGGGTCAGCTTCAACACCTCGGTGATGCACGGCAGTCCGAGCAAGCCGGCCAGGCGCGGGCCGAGCTGGCCGTTGTCGGTGTCGACGGCTTGCTTGCCGACCAACACGACGTCGTGCGGCACCGTCTTGATGTGCGCGGCGAGGCACTCGGCCGTGCTGTAGGCGTCGTGCGCCGTGCCTCCGTCCCGCAGCAGGACGGCCTGGTCGGCACCCATCGCCAGCGTGTCGCGCAGGATCTTCTGCGACTCGGCGGAACCCAACGTCACGACGGTGACGCTGCCGGTGCCCGCCGCTTCCTTCAGCTTCAGCGCCTCTTCGACCGCGAATTCGTCGTAGGGGTTCAGGACGTACTCGACGCCCGTCGGATCGATGCTGACTCCGTTGGCGGCGACCTTGATCTTCGAATCGGTCGCAGGGACACGCTTGACGCAGACGACGATGTTCATCGGACGAGCTCTCAGCCGGTCGGTGACCGCGGGGTTGCCCCGACCCCGCGAAAACGCCGCGGCCACGGCGTTCCTCGGTCGTGCGGTATGCACGTGCCGGCGAGGTCGAGGCCGACCGCCGGTCGCACCAGCCGCGGCGCCACGCGAGCCGCAGCGCGGATCGCGTCACGGCGGGCGACGACCCGCGACCGCGACGAAGTGCGTGAAACTCTAGGCAGCGAGCCGTCTCGGGCAACCCGAATGCCGGGCCTCGTGTTCAACCGTCAACCGCCACTCCGTCGCCGCCGGAGGCGCTGGCCGACCGCGACGTTTGCGGCCGGCCGCGATGCGCCGCGGGCTTGACGCGGACTCCTCAATAGCGGTTGGCCTCGACGGCCCAGGTCATCTCCTTGCGCCAGACTTCGTTTCCGGCGCGGTCGAACTCGCGCACCATGCCGTTCTCGGCGACCAGAGTGTTGCCGTTCGGCAGCCGATCGGCGTCGCTCGGGTGGCTCAGGTTCTTGAGCTCGAACACCACTTGGCCGTCACGGTCCACCTCGATCACCTTCTTGGCCTCGCGCAGGGTGATGAGGGTGTTGCCGTTGGGCAGGCGGTCGGCGTCGTGCACGAGCTTCATGTTGCGCAGCTCCCAGGCGATCTGACCGTCGCGGGTCACCTCGATCACCCGTTCGTGCAGGACGTCGGCGATGAGGGTGTTGCCGTTGGCGAGCCGGTCGCAGTCGAAAGGACGGATGTCGTTGGCGAACGACCACACGACCTTGCCGCCCTTGTCGACCTCGATGACGCGCCCGCCGAAGGTGTCAGCGATGAGGGTGTTGCCGTTGGGCAAGCGGTCGGCGTCGTAGGGGTTCTTGAGGTCCTCGAACGACCACACCACCTTGCCGGCGCGCGTCACCTCCTGCACGCGGCTGACGCTGAACTCGGTGACCAGCAGGTTGCCGTTGTCGAGGCACTCCACGTCCCAGGCGCCGAACACGTCGTTCAGCACGAACACCTCGCGCCCCTTCTCGTCGACCTCGACGATCTTGTTGTCGGAGTAGTCGGCGATGATCGTGTAGCCCCAGGAGGCGCCGCCGCCCACCAGGAACTCGAGCGCGGTGAGCTGCGCCACCGGGACCACGGTGGCGACCGCCGGCGTGGCGACGCCGGGCAACGGCAGCACGAACGCCAGGTGCGACGCCGTCGCACCGACGATGTGGCCGAGCACGCGGTCGCCGGTGCGCAGCGACAGGCGGCTGTACAGGGTCGTGTCGACCGCGCTGGTGGTCGGCCGCCGGAACAGGATTCCGGCCACCGAGGCGACCGGCAGGGTCTCCGGCTTCTGATCCTCACCGAGCACCACGAGGCCTTGCGCGGTCAAGCTCTGCACCGTCGCGTCGCGCAGTGCCTTGTCGGCCGTCCGGATGCGGTCGGTCTCCACCGAGCCGCCGATCAAGCGGTCGAGCTCGGGCGCGAAGAGGATGCCCTGCACCTGCGCGCGCGGCAGCGACATGTGCCCGAGGATCTCGTTGTCGACCTGCACGGTGTCGGCATCGATGCTCGTCACCGTACCGGTCACCAGGCTGCCCTGGTTCAGGAAGATGCGCGCGCTCGCTGGCTTGGCCAGCGGTGCGAACTGCACCTGTGCGACGACGCCGAACGGCGCCTCGAACACCGACATCCCGTCCACCGGGTCGAGCAGCGTCACCGCGTCGCCGATGAGGCCACCGAAGCCGCTCTGCAGCAGGGTGTGCTCGTTGTCGTTGAGCGTGGCCTCGCAGGTCGGGCCGCCCTGTGCGGCGGGCAGCTGCAGCCCGGCGGCGGTAGAGATCAACGGGTCCTTCGCAGCCGCCAACCGCGCGACGATGTCGGCGCTTCCCTCTTGTCCGCGGACGATGCGCAGCACCTCGAGCATCTCGACGCGGCCGAGCTTGCCCTCGTCGATCAGCTTGGTCAGGGCGGCCTGCGCCGCCTGACGACCGCAGCGTGCCAGCGCCGCCAACGCCGCGGACCGGTGCGGGTTGCCCTCGGCCTCGACCTGCCGCACGAGCGGCGGCACCTCTGCTTCGGAGGCGTGCCGACCGAGCGCGCGCAGGGCGTGGTCGATGATGCTGCCGTCGGTGTGGCCGAGCGCGCTCACCAGCGCCTTGCGCAGGCTGTCGGTGGTCGGCATGTAGAGGCTGGTCAGCACGAACCCGCGCAGCAGCTTCACGCGCCGGTCGTCTTCTTCGGTGCCGCGCTGCTCGATCTGGTCGAGCACCCGCTGCACGCGGTCGCGCTCCTCGAGGGTCTCTGCGACCTGCGCGCGCTCGCGCAGCAGGTCGCGGGCGCGCCCACCGACTTCGATGAGCGTCCGCTCGGCCCGCTCGCGCTCGAGCCACCGCTCGTTGGTCAGGCCGTGCAGGAGGGTGCGGACCTTCACCAGGTACTCGCGGTAGTCGCCGTGGACCGCCTGCTGCACCGAGGTCAGCGCCTGCTTCGTCGCGATCAGCTCGGCCACCTGCTCCAGGCGCGTGCGCCAGCTCTCGCTGAGGAACTTCTGCGTCTTCGCCTCCAGGGTCTCCACCGACCAGGTCTCCTGGGCCGGGAGAAGGCTGCTGGCGACGAGTACGGCGAGCACGCCGCTGGCGACGGAAGTTCGCATCATCTGGGTCGAAGGCGTCGGCGGGGAGGTCCGAGCCCGAAGGGCTCGCGGTCGCGGGACGACCGTCAAGCAACGTTGGGCAAGGTAGCCGGCAGAGCCGGTTCCACGGGAGTCTAGCCCGGACGTTTCGCGACCGCACACCGGGCAGCACGTGGATGCCGTCGCGCAAGTGGAGCGGATGGGTCGCGGCGAAACGCCGGCGCACGGCGTCGAGGCCGGATCAGGCGCGAAAGCCCGGGTAGTGCAGCAGGGTCAGCCCGGCGGCCAGCATCGGTCCGAGGCAGAAGCCGCTCGGCTGCGGCGCAGTGCGCAGCATCTGCAGTCGACACCGCCGCAGGCCGGCGCGTCGGCATCGATTCGATGCCCCGCCGTTTCTTCATTGCCTCTTGCCGACGGCAGCGCCGGCCGCTGGCATCCTTGCCCGATTCCAGGATGCAATCGACCCGCGCACTCCTGCTCGAAGACGTCGGGACGCCGCCGCGCCTGCGGCCGATGCCTTGGCGCGACCCACGTGGGGGCGAAGATCGTCGCCCTGGCGATCGGAGCGCCAGGGCCGCGCGCGGCGTGCCCCTCGCCGTCGGCCAGCGCATCGTCTGGGCGGTGTGCGCCAGCTACGGCATCGGCCGACAGTCGTTCGGGGATGCAGTCGTCACGGCCGGCAGCCGCGCCTGGTTGCGAACCTCGGTTCGACCCGACTCGGCCGAACCCGGCGCGGTGCTGCCGCCACGGAGCCCACAGTGAACCGTTCGCTCGATCTCTTCGTCTTCGACCTCGCCGGCACCACCGTCGTCGACGACGACCACGTTCTGCGCGCCTTCGAGCGCACGGCCGCCGCGCACGGTATCGCCACCGATCGTCTGCGCCTCAAGCCGCGCATGGGTTGGCACAAGCTGCGTGTGTTCGAGACGCTGCTCGCCGAGGTAGGCCGTGCGACCGATGCGGCACCGGCGATGGCCGAGCGGTTCGAGCGCGAGTTCGCTGCGGTCGTCGCTGACGCGCCGCTGCGGCCCACTGCCGGTGCGGTCGCCGCCATCCGCGGTTTCGCCGAGGCCGGGGTCAAGGTGGCGTTCAACACCGGCTTCGCGCGCAACACCGCCGACCTGGTGCTGCGTGCGGTCGGCTGGCAGCACCTGCCGAGCGTGGCCTCCGACGAGGTCGCGCACGGTCGTCCGGCTCCGGATCTGATCCTCGCCGCCATGGCACGCGCGGCCGTGACCGATCCTCGTCGCGTCGGCGTCGCCGGCGACACGCCGTCGGATCTCGAGGCCGGCACCGCCGCCGGCTGCCGTTTCGTCGTCGGCGTGGGTCATGGCACGCACACGCTCGAAGAACTGCGTCGCTGCAAGCACACGCATTTGCTGCCGACTCTGGAGGGCTTGCTGCCGCTGATCCTCGACGACCCGACCGAGCAAGACGCGTGAGACGCGACCCGACGATCGAGGACGCTGCCGCGCCTGATCCCGTCGCCGGTCGTGCGCCTGGTCAGTCGCGCGTCGACCGCCGCACGCGGGTGCGTGGGCGCTCGGGCCGCTCGGCGCTGACCATGTAGGTGCGGCTGCGCTCGTCGCGTCGAAGCGTCACGACCCCCGCCTTCTGCGCGTCTTCGAGAAGCTCGCTGAAGCTGCCGTAGCCCAGCGCAGCCTCGCTGAATGCGGGGCGCTTGCGCTTCATCGTGTCCTTCACCAGCGAGGCCTGGATGACCTCGAAGTTCTCGCGCTGCAGGGCGCGCACCGTCTCCGCCAGCAGCCGGAACACTTCGTCGACGTCGAGCGAGGTCTCGTCGCCGTCCGCGGCTGCCGGCGCCGAGCGCAGCAGGTCCTCGTAGTAGATGAACTCGTCGCAGCCGTTGGCCAGCAGCGGCGAGGTCGACGCCTTCATGCCGAGACCGATGACGTGGCGGCCGTTCTCCTTCAGCTTCGACACCAGCGGCGAGAAGTCGCTGTCGCCCGACACGATCACGAAGGTGTCGATGTGTTCCTTGCTCCAGCTCAGGTCCATCGCGTCGACGACGAGGCGGATGTCGGCCGAGTTCTTGCCGCTGGCCGTGCGCCGCGGGATCTCGATGAGCTCGATGCCGTTTTCGTGCAAGGTGGTGGTGTGCGGGCGGAAGCGGTGCCAGTCGGCGTAGGCGATCTTGACGATCACCTTGCCCTTCTCGAGCAGGCGATCGAGCACGCGCCGCACGTCGAAAGGCGCGTTGCTGCTGAGGCCGAGGGCGATGTTCTCGAAGTCGATGAACACCGCGAGCTGGTGTTGTGGAGTCGACGACTGCGCTGGGGTGGCCATGACGAGAACGGGTCGCCGGCACCGATGAGGAAGTTGTGCCGGCCGTGTACGGCAGGAAGGATGCGGAGGCACGACGAGGGAGTCAAGGAACCTCGCGAAACGGGCATTCGGCCGCGGTCGACGCTCGCATTGTGGACGCGTCGGAGAGGCTCGCGTCCGGATTGCGAGCGGTGTCGCCATCGCTTGCGACCGTGCGGCGACCCTGGGGTTTTCCGGCCCTGGCCGTCGGAGCGGCAGCTGGCATGGTACCGCGCCCGAACGAGCACCGACTTCCCCGTGTCGTGCTCCGTCCACGCACCAACTCCTCTGCTTCGACTCCCATGCATCGACTCGCTCTCACCATGTCCCTCGCGCTCGCGGGCACCGCAGCCGCGCAGAACCGCACCGTCACCGTCGGCTCGGCCAAGGACAACACCCTGTACTTCTCCAATACCGGAGCGCTCAGCAACGGCGCTGGCACGCGCATGTTCTGCGGCAACACCGGTCTGATCACCAACGGTGAGACGAGGCGTGGACTGATCGCTTTCGATCCGCGCTCGATTCCGCGCCATTCGACCATCGTGTCGGTGACCCTCAGCATGACGATGGTGCAGGGCAACATCACGGGCCAGGCCGTCACGCTGCATCGTGTCAGCGCCGACTGGGGCGAGGGTACGTCGGTCGCCGGCTCGGGCGAAGGCGGTGGCGCGCCGGCCACGGCGGGCGACGCCACCTGGTTGCACACGCGCTTCCCGAACGCCATGTGGCAGGCCGCGGGCGGCGACTTCGTCGCGGCGGCGAGCGGCAGCACGACGGTCAGCGCGCTCGGCGTGCAGACCTGGGCGTCGACGCCGCAGATGGTGGCCGACGTGCAGGCTTGGCTCGACAATCCGACCCTGAACGCCGGCTGGATGCTGCGCACGGTCGAGACCGGCCAGAACACGGCGATGGCGTTCTCCACCAAGGAGACGCTGACGCCAGCGGACGCGCCGGCCCTGACGATCGTCTACACGCCGCCGGTGGCGAGCGTGACGTCGAGCGGCACTGGCTGCGCCCAAGGGGGCTCCAGCCCGCTGGCGATGGCTGCCGTCGGTCTGCCACAGGTCGGCAACGCCAACTTCGGCTTCAACGTCACCGGCGGGCCGGCCGGCGGTCCCGGCGTCGTCGCCGCCGCGCTCGACCTGTCGCCGGTGCCGCTGCCCCTCAACGCGAGCTGCTTCCTCTACATCAACCCGCTCAGCTTCCTGCTGTCCCTGCCCGCGGCACCGACGCCGACGCTGGTCACCTTCCCCATTCCCGGCAACCAAGGCTTGCTCGGCCTCGACCTGGCATTGCAGGCCGTGTACGTGAACCCGACGACCTTGCAGCTCGCCAGCTCGAACGCGGCGGCGATCGTCGTGGGGACGTAGGCATCGCTCGTTGGGGTCGGCCGACGGCGCAGACGTCGCGGCGCCGGCTCCTCGTACCGGGAGCCTGTTCGGGCGAGTCTGCGGCCTGCGCCGCGGTCTGAGGCTCCGTGCGTCGGCTGCGTTCGGCTGCGACGACTCCGCCCCGGCGACCCGCGTACCGAACGCACCGACGCCCGAGGGATGCACGGTTCGGCGCCAGGCGCTAGCCTCGCCGGCGGCATGTTCGGTTCCCGACGCCCGCTCGACCTCCCGCGAAAGCGCCTGCCGTGGCTCGACGCGCTGCGCTACCACGTCGAGGACTACGTGCGCGCGCTGCCGCTCGCCCAGCGCGAGCGGTTCGCCCTGCGGGCACGTCTGTTCCAGTGGATGCTGCACGGCTACGCCGTGCTCGAACAGGCGGTGGAGCCGGAGCTGATCGACGCCCTGCTGGCCGACGTCGACGAGATCCTCGCCGACCCGCGCCACCACTCCTCGCTGGTGCTCAGCAACAAGCACGACCACGTGCCGGTGCGCGACGTCGACTCGCGCGACTTCTACGGCCAGCACATGCGCTTCGTCGACTTGCACCAGGCGTCGATCGCCGGCAAGAAGGTGTCGCTGCACCCGCGGGTGATCGAGTTCGTCCGGCACCTGTTCCGCACCGAAGTGGTGATGATGCAGTCGCTGACCTTCCTCGAGGGCAGTGAGCAGCTCATCCACCAGGATCACGCCTACGTGCACTCGGGCAATCCCGCGCACCTGTGTGCGGCGTGGGTGGCGCTCGAGGACATCGACCCGCGCTCGGGACCACTGTCCTACGTGCCGGGATCGCACGCGGTGCCGATGTTCGACTGGGGCAACGGGCTGCTGCGGCGGGGCGGGTCGACGGCGAGCGACCAGGACTTCGCCGCGCACATCGAACGCGAGTGCGCGGCCGCGGGCCTGGAGCGGCTGACGTTCTGCCCGCGCAAGGGCGACGTGTTCGTATGGCACGGTGCGCTGGCGCACGGCGGCACCCCGGTCGCGGAGCGCGGGCGGACGCGCAGGGCGCACGTGACGCACTATTCGCAAGCACGCACGTTTCGCCGGCACTACCGCGATCGCAGCAAGCGGCCGGTGGTCGAGAGAATCGGCGGCGGCCTCGTCTACCACGATCCGACCGACCCGGCGAACGAGAATCGCCTGCAGCGCGGCGCGCGGTTCTGAAGCCCGAAGGGCTGGCGGTCGCAAGCGCGACCGTCAGCAACGCCGAGCAAGGAAGCGGCACAGCCGTTTCCTCGGGAGCTCGAAGCCCGGGGGGCGTGGCGTCGCTGCCCGGCCGAGACTTCGGTCGATGTGGCGTCGAACTCGCGACCCCCTCTCCTACTGGCGGCGACCGAGGTAGTCGACCGCCGCCCGCACCGGATCGGTCGGCCACGCCTTCACGGTCCCGTCCTCGCACGCGGTCACCACGTAGGCGCCGTCGTGGGTGAACACGGCGTCGAGGATCGCCGTCGCGCAATGCAGACGCAGCAGCGGCCGCGCCGTGTCGAGGTCCCATACCCACAGCCGGCCATCGTGCCCGGCCGAGAGCGCTCGCCCGCCGGCGCGCGCCACGTGCACGGCCGCGATCTTGTTGTCGTGCGGCGCGTGGCCGTCGACGGTCACCGGCGTGATCCCCGTTTCGTTGCACAGCGACAGGCGGCCGAACGAGTAGTCGGCGCTGAGCAGCAGGCCGCTGCCCGAGTCGATGACCAGGGCGCCGCCGAAACGGTCGTCTTCGGTCGCGTGTCGCTGCCAGTCGCGGTCGAAGCGCAACAGGTAGTTGTTGACCAGAGATGCCCACAGGTTGCCGTGGTCGTCGAAACAGACGCCACGCACCTGGTGGATCGGGTTGGTGCGCCAGTCGGCGTGCTCGCTGGACGTGAACACGCGATGGACCACCTCGCCGGTCCGCCAGTTCCACACCACCAGCCAGCGATCGGCGCAGCCGGCGGCCAACCACGGCTCGACCGGGTGCAGCGCAGCGCTGCGGATCGGCGCGTCGCCGCGCAGCTCGCGCTGGCGTGTTCCGTGGGCGAGGTCCCAGACAAGGCAGCGACCGTCGCTGCCAGCGCTGATCAGCGCCTCGCCGTCGCCGGTGAAGAGCAGCGTCTCGACCGCGCCCTCGTGGCCGGCCAGGACGTGACACAGACCGCCGTCCTCGACGTTCCACACCCGCACCCGGCCGTCCTCGGTGGCGGTGGCCAGGAGGTGGCCGTCGGGCGAGAAGCACACGCGCAGTACCGGTTCGTCGCCGTGATCCAAGGCTCGCGGCGGGCGTCGTTCGTCGAGCCACCACAGGCGGACATCGCCGTTGCGTGAGCCCGTCGCCAGCAACGGCAGGCTCGGGTGGCTGTCCAGAGTGGTGACCACGTCGTGTCCGCTGAAGAGCTCCGGCAGGTGGCGGCGCCCGCTCGTGTCCCATCCCGACACGCTGTGCATCTCGGCGGTGAGCAGGCGGCCGCTGTCGCCGAGCCACTGCAAGAAGCGCACGTTGAGCATGCGCTGGCGGAAGGTGCGCAGTTCGCCCCAGTCCCGGGTCGAGCGGATCACGATGGTGCCGTCGCGGTGGACCGTTGCCAGTAGCTCGCGTGCCGGCAGGAAGGCCGCCGCACCGACAGTGCGGTGGTGCGTGTGCGGCAGGCGGAGGAACGGAGCGGCGGAGTCGTCGCGCCAGCGCCACAGCGTCGTCTCGCGATCGCTCGGAACGAGCAGCAGATCACCGGTCGGGTCGAAGCCGCACCAGTTGACCTCCTGGCCGACGGTGCGTACGAACACCGGCCGCCGTTCGGCGACGTCGTACACCTCCACTCGGCCACCGTTGTAGGCCAGCACGAGGGCCGCGCGCTGGCCATGCCACTCGGCGTGCAGGACGTCCTCACCGCTGCTCTTGATCGGCCATACCGCACCGTCATCGGTGTGCAGGTCGGCGATCAGGGCCTGGTCGAACGCGTCCGGGTCGTCCGACGAGCGGTGGCCGAGCACCAGCGCGAAGCGCGCCGACGCGTCGAGCTGCAGGCGGGCCGGCGCCGCGCCGTCCGGCAGCGGCAGGCGGCGCTCGGAACGGCCGGCCTCGTCGAGCAGGTGCAGCGCGGTGCCGTCGGCGATGACCAGCGTGCGGCCGTCGGCCGCGACCGCGGCGCACGCCACGCCGTGACCCGGTTGGCGCAGGATCCCGCTCGGCTGCAGCGAGGGCAGCGACAGCAGCAGCACCGACCCGTCGCCTGTGCAAGCGAGCAGCGAGTCACCGAAGAACGCCAGGCTGTGAAGCGCGCCGCGGGCGAGAGCGCGCCGGTTGAGCTCGTGCCCGTCGGCAGCGTCGAGCAGCGTCACCACGCCTTCGCTGTCGCCGAGCGCGAAGCGTCGTCCATCGCGGTCGATGGCCGGGGGCGGATCGTTGGTCATGTGGCGCGGCGCCATGCGCGGTACGCGGTACGACAGCAGGCAGTGGTCGAGCAACGGCAGCAGCGCCGAGTGCAGGCGCTCGCCCGGGTCGCGCCGGGCGGCGTCGACCAGCTCGGCCAGAGCCGCCGCTGCCTGTTCGTCGCTGCGTCCGGCGGTGAGCGCACGGTTCAATGCCAGCACCACACGAGCGTCGTCCGCTGCCCGCTTCAGGGCCAGCGCCAGCACGACGGTGAGCAGCAGCAGCGCGATCAGCCCGATGGTGAGTGTCGGGTGGCGGCGCATGAAGCTGGTGACGCGGGCAGCGATGGTGGGGCGCCGGGCGCGCACCGGCTCGCGCCGGCGCACCCGTGCGAGGTCCTCGGCCAGATCGAGAGCGGTGGCGTAGCGGCGGCCCGGGGCGCGGGCGATCGCGGTCGTCACCACCGCGGCCAGGTCGACGGGGATGGCCGGATTGCGGCTGCGCGGCTCGACCGGCTCTTCGGTCTCGATGGCGCGCGCGAGTCCGATCTCGCTGTCGGCCTCGAACGGCAGCCGGTGGGTCAGACACTCGTACAGCGTGACCCCGAGCGAGTAGACGTCGGCGCGGCGGCCGGCCTGTGTGGCGCGACTGCCGAGCAGCTCCGGAGCCATGTAAGCGAGCGTGCCCATCACGGTGCCGGTGCGGGTGACGGTGTCGCCGGCGGTGACGGAATCGGTGCGTGCGAGCCCGAAGTCGAGGAGCACCGGTCGATCCTCGGTGATCAGGATGTTGCCCGGCTTGATGTCGCGGTGCACGACACCTGCCTCGTGGGCCTCGTGCAAGGCTCGGGCAGCGGCCTCGATCCATCCCACCGCTCGGTGCAGGTCCACGCGCGCACGTGGCACCTGGTCGTCGGCGCGGTCGCGGCGGATGCACTCGGCGAGGGTCTGGCCGTCCAGGTAGCGCATCGCGAGGTACGGCACGCCGTCGACGGTGTCGGCCTCGAACACGTCGCAGATGCCGGGATGGTCGAGCTGCGACAAGATGGCCGCCTCGCGTCGAAAGCGCGCCAAGTGCTCGGCCGACACGAAGTCCGGGTGTGCGGACAGGATCTTCAGCGCCACCTGCCGCTGCAGGCGCGCGTCTTCCGCCAGGTAGACCACGCCCTGGCCGCCGCGCCCGAGGGTGCGCACGATGCGGTAGGGTCCGAGGTGGCTCGTCTTGTCGTCGGCATCGCGGCGCAGACGCTCGAACTCGGCGGTGATCGCCTGCTCGTGGCCGGGGAACCGCTCGAGGTAGTCGCCGAGCGGACGTTCCTGTCCGCGGGCTCGATCGCCGAGAAGCAAGCTGACGAAGTCGAACAGGTCCGGGTGCGAGTCGCTGCCCCCCGAACCGATCGGCTCAGGCGACCCAGTCATGGCCCAGACCCTCTTCGCCCAGCCGGGCGCGCAGGCGCTGCCAGCGCTTGACCGCGGCGTCGGTGCTGATGCCGAGCTTGCGTGCCGCGTCGGCGCAGGTCGCGCCCTCGAGCCCGCAGAACGAGATCAGGTCCTGGTCCTCGGGCGGCAGGCGAGCCAAGCGGTCGAGGAAACGGGCGATGGTCTCGTCGCGCACCAGCCGCTGGGTGAGTCGAGTCACCGACTCGTGCACACCGTCGAGCGCGAGCAACAAGCTGGTCGCACCGTCGTTGATCTGCACTCGATGCAGTCGGCGGACGCTGCGCACCACTTCGAGCAGCACGATCTTGGCGATGGCGAAGATCCAGGCGCGGAAGGCTCGCTCGTCGCCGCGGAAGTCGCCGCGCTTGCCGTACGCGCGCAGCCAGGTCTCTTGCATCACGTCGTCGACTTCGACCCTCGCACGCACGGTCTGGCCGATGTGGCGCATCGACCACGCGCACAGTGCCGGTGCGATGCACTCGTAGCGTGCCACGAACGTGCGATCCGGATCGGGCGAGCGCCAATCGGCAGGGTCGGGTTCGGGCGGCTGTGCAGGGTCCACCATGCGGACCCCGCATTACAGCGCCCGCAAAGCTCGGCGACAACGTGATCGCGGCCGGGTCGCCACCAGGAGCTCGGTCGCAGGCGGTGCTGGGGCAGCGGAACGACATCGCCGAGTTCGCGCAGGCGCTGGGGCTCACGGCACTTGCAGCTCAGAACACCCAGACCTTGCCCTGACCGCTGTTCGGGTCGATGCCGACCGCGTAGAGGCGGTTGGTGTTCTCGTCGAAGGTCATGTCGTGGGTGTCGAGCTGGACCTGGAACGGGGCGCCAGGAATCGCCGCGCCGCTGGGCGGGACCGTCCACGGCCACCAGAAGTAGTAGCGGACGTTGGGATTGCCGGTGATGACGAACGAGCCATAGACCAGCACCAGCGTCGTGTTGGCGATCGGGATCGATCCCCAGTAGTTGATGGTCAACGGCCCGAACACCGACGGGAACAGCGTGGTACGTGTGGGGTTGCACGGGCTGGTGGTGTCGATCAGGTCGAGCCCGTCACCCCAGCGGCAGGCGACGATGCGCGTCGCCGGTGCCAGGCCGATCTTGCGCATCTGCGCGTGGCCGTTGCCGACGTTCTGCAGCGGTATCGACTGCAGGTCGCACTGCAGCGGCAGTACCGGGTTGGTCACGTCGTACGACTTCAGCTCGCGCGTGGCCGGGTTGGTCGGCGGCATGCCCAGCTGGTAGAGATGGTTGCCGATCAGCTCCATGCCGTTGCCGTCGTTGGTCGGCGCGAAGTTGTTCCATGTCGACGACAGGACCGTGCCGAGAGCGAGCACGTCGTAGACCTCGAGCCCCTCGTTGGTGGCGTTGTAGTAGAGCACGCCGTTGCTGCCGTTCGGCGCGTAGCGCATGCCGCGGAAGTGGTAGTTGGTGGGTACCGAGGCCACGGTCACCGGCGCCAGCGGATTCGACACGTCGATCATGTTGATGCCGCCACCGCGATGAGCGGTGAACAGGCGGCCGCCGTAGTGCCGGGTGTACTCGGCCTCGAACCACTGGTCGCCGAACGGCGGGTTGATGCTGGTCACCAGCGTCGGACTCGACGGAATCGACGAGTCGACGACGTGCTGCCAGCCGTCGACTCGGTTCGACACGATCACGTGGGTCGGGCTGATGACGCAAACGCTGCGCGGGTCGTCGCCGGTTCCCGACGGCAGAGTCAGGATGCCCTGTGCGGACGTGGTCGCGCACAGGAGGAAGAAGAACGTGTAGTGGGAGTGGATCATGTTTCGTTGTCCTGTCGCTTCCACATGACTCAGCGGTACGTCCGGTGGACGGCCGGTCGAGGTTTCTGGACGCGCTACCGAAGGGTTCCGAGGAGATGGCGTTTCGTCGCAGCCCGCGGCATCGCCTCAGAGGTGCGCGTCGTCGCCGCGCAGCGACAGAGGCTGCAGGCGATTCCTTGCTGGGGCTTTCGGTTCTCGCGAGCTTGCTCGCCGGCACCGTGGAGCATCGCGCTGGCTCGTGACTCCGCCAGGGCAGCGTGGTGCGAGGTCGAGTGCCCCGGGGCCGGTCAGCGCGCACGCGGGACGTCGGGTGTGGTGACCCGGGCGGCCGTTGCACGGCCGAGGGCGGCAGGAGGCCGCGGGTGGCGCGCGCCGCACCGTTGCTCGGTGGGTCAGCGGTGCTCGTTCGCGGGCCGGCCGCGGGCGGCTATTGGAAGCCCATCGCCTGCGAGAACTTGAAGGTCGTCGGTGAGCAGAAGTCGAGCATCAGGCCCTGGACGTAGAGCGGCGGGATCGGCCACCCCAGCGAGAAGTTCCACCGCGTCATGCCGGCGGAGTTGATGATGCCGGGCACGGCCAGCGGGAACGGGCCGCCGGCCACGAGCGACAGCCACAGGTTGGTCAAGGGCGTGCCGGCAGCGGGGCCGGCACAGGTGGGGGCGGCCGACGGCAGGAAGGGGAAGTACTGCGGCACGCAACCGAGCGGGCTGATGAGCAGGAACGTGGCGCTGGCCGTCGGTGCGTCGAGGCTGAAGGCCACGACGTTGGTGCCCGTGGCGCCGGTCGTGACGAACGTCGAGCACGACACCGTGCCGCTGCCGGTGGGTAGGTAGCCGGGTGGCAGCATCATGGTGAGATCGTTGACACCGGCCACGCCTGTGGTCTGGGCCGGCAGGCCGGAGACGGCGAGGAGGAGGGCGGCAGACGCGAGGGTCGAGAGTTTCATCGGAGTCGTGGGTGCAGGTGGTTGGGCGGCGCGCTCGGCTCGGCGGGTGAGCTGCGCGGCGCGCGAACGGAGATGACCGCTCCGGTCGCGGGCTGGACAGAAAGGTGGGGATTCCTGGAGCGCGTCTCCACCGCGGGTGGCGGCGCCGAGACGACCAGGCGGCTCAGATGGGATGAGCGTGAGAGAGAATCGAGCGTACACGCTCCGAGCCATGTTGCTGGCGATCGCCTTCGCGATCGCGAGCCTTCGGCTTCCATGAGAGGGCCGTGGCCGTCAAGTAGCTGTCATTCGAGAGATCATCCTCCTCCCGGGCCTCTGGCGCTTGGACCAGAACCACGGCAACGTCGGACCTCGCACGCTTCCATTCGCACTCTGTAAGGCTCTGATCGAGCCAGGTGCACTGTGAGATCCGTCCGATCTGGCGCTGCTATCTCAGCGACGACCTCGAGGGTCGAACCGAAAGCGCAGTCGCCGGATCGGGCGGTGAGTCCTTGGTTGCCGAGGCTCAGGCTGTTGACCAGATCCTCGGTGTGGATTCGGGGAAAGAGCGAAGGGTCAGACCGGCGCGCTGGCGTCAGTCTGGTCCCGTAGTTTGGCCTGGTAGAGTGGGTCGTAGTCAGCGCCCGTCACCCACAGCCTGTGCATCAGCACGGCAAGTTTGCGAGCGACGGCGGTGATCGCTCTCTTCTTCGCCGACTTGCCACCTCGCGCCGCGATCTGCAGGCCGAAGCGCCGCAGGTCGCAGTCGTTGCCGAACGATCCGAGGATGCGCTGCGCCCCTGGGTCAGGAGGCGCCTATCCGACCGTCCCCAGCCTTGCTGATTCGCAGCTGAGGAGAACTGTCGCCCGAGGGTGACTGCGCGGGCACAGGCCGAGCCAGGAGCCCACCTGCCGACTGCTGGCGAACCGCCGGGATCCTCGATCGACAGCACGAACGCAACCGAGATCACCAGGCCGACCCCATCGATCTGCTGCATGCGTGCGACCTCGAGGTAGTGCTCGGCCGCGAGCCTCGCGAGCAGTTGGTCGTAGGCGCGGATGCCCTTCGCGGGTGATGGATCGTCGCCAGCACCGGATCCAGCGCCGGCTTCAGGGTCTCTGGGATCAACGGCGTGACCTTGGCGACGAGCCGTCCGTCGAGGCACTGGGCAACGTCAGCCCGAACGCTTTGCAGATCCGCGCGTCTGCTGCACCGCCATCGTGCGCATGCGCACCAGCAGGTCGCGGGCACGCGAGGGACAGGTGACTGCGCGACCTCGCCACGGTGGTGCACAGAGCCGAGCAACTCCGGCATGCCAGCGCACATGCGCGCCAGCATCTCGGCGTCACGACGGTCGGTCTTCCGCGGATCCTTCGACAGCAGTTCGACCCGGCGAGGGTTCGCAACCTGAACCTCGTGCCCGAAGTCTACGGATCGCACGCGACATCCAGGGCGACTGCGAGCCAGCCTCGAGGACCACCTTGCAGCCCGGGTACGCACGAAGCGCGTCGGCGAGGCCTTCGGACGTCGTGGGGAACGAGGCGCGGCCGATCACCTTGCGGTCGGCGAGAGCGCACAGGTGGGTGCGGCGGTCGCCAACGTCGAGGGCGATGGTCTGCTGGGATGGGGACGCGGACAAGGTAGAGTGAGTCATGGGTCGGTCGAGCTCCTATTCTGCAGCCGCGATTCGTCGCGGACTGCGTGAGCCGGCCGGCCCTCTCATCTCATCTCAGTCGTCGGGAGTGCCGCGCCGTCGAACCGCGGCGTTGTCGGCCTGCCACCGCAGAGCAGGCGTCGGACCTACCTGGTCAGTCGGTAGCCGACGCGGGGAACGGTCAGCAAGTGGCGCGGACTCTTGGGATCGGGCTCGAGCTTCTGGCGGAGCTGGAAGACGTGGGTGTCGACGGTGCGCGTGGTCGGGGTGTTCTCGTAGCCCCATACGGCGGCCAGCAGGTCTTCGCGCGTGTGGGTGAGTTCGTGGTGGCGGAGCAGGTACGACAACAGCTCGGCTTCCTTGGGTAACAGGCGATGCTCGGTGCTGCCTCGTCGTACGATCCGTGCGTCGAGGTCGACTTCCGCTTCGCCGATGCGCACGGCGCTCGACTGCGAGGCGGCGCGGCGCAAGACCGCGTCGATGCGGGCCGACAGCTCGCTGAGCGCGAACGGCTTGACCAGGTAGTCGTCGGCGCCGGCCGACAAGCCGCGCACGCGCTGCGCGACCTCGCCGCGCGCCGTCAGCACGACCGTCGGCGTGCCGTCGCCGCGACGGCGCAGGTCGTGCAGCAGGTCGAGGCCGTCGCCGTCGGGTAGGCGAAGGTCGAGGAGCAGCACGCGGAAGCGGGTGCCGCGCAACATCTCGTCGGCGACGGCCACGCGGTCGGTGGCATCCACCAACCAGCCCTGCATCTGCAGATGGTGGACGAGGATCTCGCGGATGCTGGCATCGTCCTCGACCACCAGCGCTCGGTTCACGACGCCCTCCGGCGGGAAGCGGCGGCGCGCAGTGGCAGCGTCAGTCGGAAGCAGGCACCGTCGCCGTCGAGGCGCCCGCGCACCTCCACGCGCCCGCCGTGCAGCGTCGCTGCCCGCGCGACCAGAGCCAGACCGAGGCCCGATCCGCCGTTCACTCGCTCGCCGTGATGGCCGCGCTGGAACGGCTCGAAGATGGTCGCGCGCTCGTCGACCGGCACGCCCGGTCCGCGGTCGCGCACCTCGATCCACAACGCATCGGCTCCGGCGACGCCGGCCTCGATCTCGACTTCGCTGGCCGGCGGCGCGTAGCGCGCGGCGTTGGCCAACAGATTGCGCAGCGCGCGGGCGATCACCTCGAGATCGAGCTCGATGGCCGGCAGGTCGCGCGCCACCGTGATGCGCACGACTGGCCGACCGGGCGCAGCGCACTCAGCCCGGCGCGCACTCCGCGGGCGACCGCCACCCGCGCGGTGGTGCGGCGGAGTTCCAGGGCCGGGCGACTCTCCAGGCGCGCGAAGTCGAGCACGCGCTGCACTTGATCGGCCAGCCGGCGCACATCGAGATGCAGCGTGTGCAGGTAGTGCGGCAGCTTGTCGTCGGGCACTGTGCCCGAGGCCAGCATCTCCGCGCGCATCGACATCGCCGACAGGGGGGTGCGCAGTTCGTGGCTCACCAGGTCGACGAAGTCGCTGCGCAGGCGCGCCAGGCGCAGCTCGCGCTTGGCCACACGTGCCAACGCCACCTGGCTGGAGACGATCGCCAGGGCACCGAGTGCGAGAAGCAGCCACGAAAGACGCGTGAGCCAGGTGCTCACGAGGGTGCCGTTCGGCTCGGCCAGCCAGCGGCCGGCGAGCGCGTCCACGGCCTCGGCCAACGCTCGGGTGCCGTCACCGGTGCTCTCGTCGGCACTCTCGTCGCTGCTCGACGTGCTGCGACACAGGACTGCCGGATACGAGGCCGCGGCGCGCGCGGCCGACCGCTCGCGCAGCCGAGCCACCTCTTCCGGCAGCAGCAGGCATACCTCGTCGGCGCCGGACGGCAGGAGGACGACGTCCTGGCCGGTCCGTCGAGGGATCGTCGGCGGCCAGTCCGCGGGGCCGCGGGAAAGCCACGCGTCCAAAGCCGCGAGCAGGGCGCGCACGCCCGCGTCGGCGCGCAGCGACCCGTCGGTCGCCAGCAGTTCGTCGAGCACGGCCGGCGCGGCGAAGCCCGGCACCGCCAGGGTGCCGCGCACCAGAGCGTCCGCCAGATCGCGAGCTTTGGCGCGGACGTTGCCGCCACGCGCGTCGATCAGCCTGGCGAGCACTGCGACGGGCACGCCGCCGATGGCGACGGCTTCGCCGGTAGCTTGCTCGAGCGCAGCGCTCGCCCCGTCGCTGCCGGCGCACAGTCGCGCCAGTGCCAGCCACCCGCGCGGTGACATCCCGATCTGCCGGGCGTGCGTCAGGAAGGTGAGCGCCTCGGCGTCGGCGGCGCGAGCCGCCAGTGCCAGCCCTTGTGCCTCGGCCAGCGACCGCGCCGACTCGGCCTCCGGCAGCGGCGCCGCGAAGGTCACGCGATGCGCTTTCGCGGTGCGCAGCCCGGCATCGAACTCCGCGGCGGCCAACGACGCCGCCAGCATCGCCGTGGTCGCCTCCGCTTCCCGCACCGACCGAATCGGCGCGAGGAACGTCAGCACTGCCCACAAGCAGACGAACAGCGTGCCGGATACGAACGTCCTGCGCATCGTCGCGGCACCGTAGCACTGAACGCCGGCCGGCGCAGTGCGTGGAAGACACGTGGATCGGCTTTGACGGGTCCATGACAAGTGGCGGGGACGCGCGCGGTCTCATCCCGACCATGACGAGGCAACTCACGAGGTGCGTGGCGATCGCGGCCATGCTGTTCCCAACGGCAAGGGCAGCGGCGCAGCAGCGGGAGACCGAACCGGCGGCGACGGTGGCGCGGGCGGCAGTGGCCGAGCAGGTGCGCGGCGATGCGGCGGCGGCGGAGTCGTTGCTGCGCGCGGCGCTGGTCGCGGCGCGAGAGGCCGGGCGCACCGACGATGCCCGCGTGCTGCGCCAGGCGTTGGTCGACCTGCTGCAGCGGCAGAACCGGAACGACGAGGCCGCGGCGCTGCAGCAGGACGGCAAGGTACCGGCGGCGCCGGCGCCCACCGATCCCCTGCGCCAGCTGATCCGGTGTCTGGATCAAGGCTCGCGGCAGCACGGCAACGTCGAGTTCGCCATCCAGGAGATCCGCCAGCTCGGTCCGCTCGCGACCCGGGTGCTGATCGACGAGCTCGACCAGCTCGGACCGTTCGGCAAGTCCAACGTGCTCTACATCCTGGTCACCGACTGGAACGACGCCGCGCGCGAGGCGGTGTCATCGCGGCTGCAGAGGGGCGACGACCGCATCGCCGAGCTGATCGGCCGGGAGATGCGGCGCCTGCCCGCGTCCGACGCCATCCAGTTCGCCGAGTCGATGGCGCAGAACGAATCGCCGTCGGTGCGGCTCGACGCGCTCGCCGCGTTGGTCTACCACCGCCCGCAGGACCCCGCGACCCAGGCTTTGGCCACAGCCCTGGCGAGCTCGGGCGACGCTTCGGTACGCACCCGCGCCGTCGCGGCCATCGCCCAGGTGCACCAGGACTGGGCGCGCCCGCTCATCGAGCAGATCGCCCGCGACCCGGCGCCGAGCGTCCGCCTGGTCGCGGCGCACGCGCTGTTCCAGAACCTGGGCGACGATGAGGAGGACAAGGCGGTTTCGATCCTCGAGGGCATTCCACCCCAGACCCGCGGACAGTACGTCTGGCTGATGGAAGGTCGACCTCCTGAATGGGTGCGCGCTGCCAGTGTCGTCGCGGCGCACGTCGGCGGCCAGGAGTTGCGCACGCTGCTGAAGACGGTGTCGTGGGAGAAGGAGCCGGCTGTCGCGCTCCCCGTACTGCTCGAGTTGTTCGGACGCGACCGCGGCGACAACACATCGGAGCTCCGCGCCGCGTTCAGCCGCATCGCGAACTCCGGTTTCCTCGCGCCCGCATCGTTCGACTTCCGCTTCGCCAGCCTGAGCGACGCGGGGCTCGCCGACGCGTGGGTCCGTCTGGTGGGCGCCGCCGGCGAGGCCCGCATCCTGGCACAGCTCGACTCCATGCCGCTCGGAGGGCTTCTCGAGGTCGCCAACTCCGTCAATCGGATGCACCTGCCGTGGCACCAGGTCGTCATCGAGGCGTTCCGGCGCGGGGAGACGCAGCGCCCCGTCTCGCTCCTCGACCGCGACTGGACCGGCTGCAGCCAAGATCAGGCCCGCATCCTCGCCGACTTCGCCGTGCGGCCCGACGCCGGCGTCCGCGAGGCCTTGGCGTTGGGAATGCGCGCGAGCTCCACGCCACCGTTCGAGCCGTTGCTCGCCCTTCTCCAAGACCGCTCGCTGCGCGACGTCGCGACCGGCCTTGCTGCCCAGCACGCGCCGCGCCGCTTGCTCGACGCCATGCGCGGCATGCAGTCGCTGCCGGAGATCGACAGCAACGCCTTCGATGCGCTGGTGCCGCACTTCACGGCAGCTGACCTCCCGTTGCTGCTGCGCCTCGCCGACCACACCGAGTTCCTGTCGCACCGCGAAGACGGGCAGGCCCTGATGACCAGCCTGCTGCTCACCCACGGTGCCGGGGACGTGCGTCTGCTCGAACTCGCGGCGCTGCCAACCGCCGACACCGGCTGGCTCTTCCAGCGCAAGGTCGAGACCGCACAGCAGGCCGTCGGCGGCATCACCCGCGAGCAGTTCGAGCCGGCGCTGGCGTTGCTCCCGAGGCTCGAGCAGTCGGTCGCCAACAAGCTGTTCCATCGCCTGCGCTCCCTGGCCACGACCGAGCACGCCAGCGCTATCGCCGGGCTGCTGCGCAACCGCGTGGCCGGAAACCGCCCGAGTCTCGATGGAGCACTGCCCAACACGACTCAGCGCCTCATCGAGCTGCTCGTCGCCACGGGCGCCGCCGACGCCGCCCAGACCCTGGTGGCCCTCGTCGAGTCAGGGGTCGACGTGTCCTTTGCGGAGATGGCCGCCAAGGCCGCGATCGACCTCTTGGCGAACTCCGATCGACCGGAAGCCATGCTCGGCCAGATGCTCGCTTCGTCGAACGTCGTGCTCGTGCAAGCCGCCCTCGACTCGCCGTCGGTCGCCGCCGAGCCGACGCTGCGCGCTCAGGCGCTGAAGACCGTCGACCGCGAGCTGGCCGCGCGAGGCGCCTCCTCGCTCGATCCGTCGGCCTTCCTGAAGGCGATCCCGCGCGCCGAGCGCATCGCCGCCGGCACCCACTTGATCGCCGCCTGCGATGCCGAGAGCGGTCCGGCTGGGATTCTCGAGGCCGCGATCTGGGCCACGGGAGACGCCAAGGACGTCTCGGCGATCGAACCGCTCACCCGACTGCTGCACCACCGATCGCAGTCGGTGCGCGCCGCGGTTGCAGCCAATCTCGGGCGGACGTTCGAGCGCGCCGCGCTCGTGCCCTTGATCGAGCTGCTCGAAGACGACGACGAACGTGTGAGCCGAACCGCCGACAGTGCCCTCGCTCGCATGAAGAAGGTGTGGGAGACGGCCGAGTTGTTCAAGTAGCGCGACTCGGCGCGAGGTCGCTCGGCGCGGTCGCGGGCTGCGAGACGCGTGCAGGTGGCCGGCAGGATGCAGAGGGGCACTCCCTGCCACCGTGGCCTCGCCGTCCACGCGGATGCGCTGAGCTGCAAGGGCTGCGAATCGTCGCGGCGGGCGCGAATTCGGCCGTGTTGTTCCGTTGCCACGGAGCTGACCAGGCCACGCCCGAGCAGCCCTGGAAGCTCCAAGCAACAACAGCGCCGGCGGCCCCCTCTGGTCGGCGCTGCGCCGACATCAACCCTTTGGGTTGCGGCCGCCGGCCGCGCTGAGCTGCAAGGGCTGCGAATCGTCGCGGCGGGCGCGAATTCGGCCGTGTTGTTCCGTCGCCACAGAGCTGACCAGGCCACGCCCGAGCAGCCCTGGAAGCTCCAAGCAACAACAGCGCCGGCGGCCCCTCTGGTCGGCGCTGCGCCGACATCAACCCTTGGGTTGCGGCCGCCGGCCGCGCTGAGCTGCAAGGGCTGCGAATCGTCGCGGCGGGCGCGAATTCGGCCGTGTTGTTCCGTTGCCACAGAGCTGACCAGGCCGCGCCCGAGCAGCCCTGGAAGCTCCAAGCTACAACAGCGCCGGCGGCCCCCTCTGGTCGGCGCTGCGCCGACATCAACCCTTTGGGTTGCGGCCGCCGGCCGCGCTAGGGTGGACGGAACCATGACGCGAAGGGGCGGGGTCCGTAGGCTTGGCACGATGCGGGGGCTCGTGCTGCCGATCGTCGTCGCCTGCGCCGCCCTGGCCGCTCCGCCTCGCGACGAGTGGGAGCCGTTCCAGGACCGGCGCGAAGTCTCCGCGTCCGGCCTGCGCTACGCGGTCGTGCGCGAGACCCGGGACTTCAAGTTGGCCTACGAGTTGTGTCGGCGGCGTGACGGGGTGGCGCCGATGACGGCGGCACCGGGGCCGCGACGCGGTTGGCCCGGCGGCGAGCCGCCACCGATCGGCCGCGACCCCATGGACTCGCTGGTCGTCGAGGGCAAGCTCGATCAGCTACCGATGCAGGTGCACGTCGCCGACACGTTCGACGGACTGCTGCTGTTCGACCACTACGCGAGCGTCGGCCATGGCAAGATCGTGCGCTGGATCGACGACAAGGGTGTCCTGCGCGCGCAGCACACCCTCGACGACCTGTTCGGCCGCGTGCCGCTCGGTGCGAGGCGCACGGTGTCGTCGATCTGGTGGAGCCGGCACGTGTCGATCGACGACGAACGCCGCACGGCCGTCGTCGTCGCCTGCGACGACGAGCTGCGGGAGGTAGCGTTCGGCGATGGAGCGATCACGACGCCCGGCCGCGCGCAGGTCCTTGCCTGGTGCGAGCGGGGCCCAGCGAGTCGTCGCGCGGCCATGCTCGAGGTCGTCGGACGCTGGCCCGCCGGCGCCGCCGATCTGGCCGCCCCGACCTTACTGCGCGTATTGCAGGGCGAGGACGAGGACATGGCCCTGCGCTGCCGCGCCGCCACGGCGCTGCGTACGCTCGGTTCGATCCCGGTCGGCCACGACCTGGCGATGGACGTGTTCACGCGCGGGCGCTCGCGCGGGCAGGCCACCGACACGCGCGGCTACGCGTTGGCCAACCTGGCGCTCGTGGCCGGTGACGCGGCCCTGCCGATCCTGCGCGAGCTGCTGGCGACCGAGAAGTCGACCCTGTGGCACGACGTCAGCCGCGGCCTCGTGAGCCTGGGGCCGAGCGCCGTGCCGTCGCTGCGGGAGATGATGTTCGAGGCCGACAAACCCGTCCACTTTCGCGCCGGTGCCGCCGCCATCCTCGGCGAGATCCGCGACGCACGCGCCGTCGAGTCGCTGCTGCGCGCGGCGGCGGAGGGCGAGGAGCAGCTCGTCAACAGCGCCCTCAACGCCGTGGTCGCCATCGCGCCACCAGACCTCGGCGAACGCCTGATCTCGCTGTTGCAGGCCGGCACCCGCGACGACGCCCGCATCGTGCTCTACTTCCGCAGCCACCCGACGCCGGCGGCCGTCTCCGCCCTCGAAGTCGCCGCCCGCCGCTTCGCCGCCGGCACGACCGAGCGGGGCTGGGTCGACGAGGCGCTGGCGAGGTGTCGCAAGGAGTAGCCGGCTGCAGGACCGCGGCGACCGGCTGCTGCGGTCAGGGGTTGTTGCGCTTGTGCCAAGGACCCAGCGGACCGGTCGTGGTCGCGATCGAGCCCACCTCGCCCCACGCGCCGGCGTAGTCCTTCCAGGGCTGTGCCGCGAGCGGGCGCAGCAGGCGGCTCGTGTCCCACTGGAGTCCGAAGTCGGACGTGACGTCGATCCCCGCCATCCACGTACCCGTGGTCGGATACGAGGCGTGCGAACCCTTCGCCATGTAGACCAGCGGGCGGCCATCGACGAAGCGGAGGCCGGACGTCGCGCCGACGAAGTCACCGTTCTCGTGCGATGCGAAGAACACCCCGACGATGCGACGATGCTCGACGTGGACCGTGACGTGCTCCCAATCGCCCTGGTGGTTGAAGCTGCCCAGCGAGTCGTTGAAGCCGCAGAACCACCAGTACTGGATCCGATGGCTGTCGCCGATGCGGCGGTAGTGGTAGTAGGCGGGCACGACGCCGTTGGGCGAGGTCGGTCCGGTCAACCGCGAGCCCGTCTGCAGGAACACGTTGTAGGAGTCGCCGCAGTTGCCGTCGCGCGGTCGCCGGTTCTTGCCGTCGGCGTGCAGCGCGTAGGCGTTCAGCACGTAGACCGGAATGCCGTAGTAGACCGAATCGTGGCTGTCGGTGGTCACCCAGCTCAGCGACGTGCGATGGAACCCCTGGTCGGACTGCCACGAGCGGTGGTGGCGAAAGCGCGCCTGCGCGATGAACTCGTCCGGGCTCATCGGCCGGTAGCCCTCGGCGGGATGGATGCGCACGATGGGCGCGAATTGCGCGATCTCCTCGGCGGTCAGGTCGGGTTCCGTCCCGAGGCGCGCGATGCCGAGATTCGAGGTGAGGATGCCGGTGGCGTTCGCGCCCGGGACCGCGAGCTGCGCCTGGAAATACAGCGTCGTTCCCGGCACCGAGGACGCCGCGGCCTGCATCTCCGTGCGGTTCACGCCGGTGCCGTCCAGCACGATCGGGATCGAGACGATGGCGCCGGCCAAGTACTGGACGCACGGGGTCAGCGACGAGCGCTGTAGCCCCTCGAGGTTCGCCGTCCTGGAGAACATCAGGACACCCGTCTTGTTGGCCGGGCCACGGGTGATGACGGTGTAGGTCGACCCGAGGATGGGCAGCGTGCCGGAGATCTGAGCTACCGGTGCGGCGAGACCGCGGGAGGTCTGGGCACCGACGCAAGCGGGGCCGAAGGTGCTGAACGACGCGCTTTGGGCTGCGAGGCAGGCCGAGAAAGCGAAGAGGGCGGTGGGTAGGAAGTTCATGTTTCCCCGTGCAGCGGCGGGACGGCGCCGGCGTTCGCGCCGGGACGCGGATTCCCGCGGCGGGCGCGGCTCGCGTCAGCCCACCCTGGAGACCATCGACCCACACGTTTCGGCACACAGCGGCCGACCTCGGTGACGCGCCACAAAGACGGCGGAAACCGCGTCACGCCGCGACCGCCACGCCATCTCCCTCGTTGCGGAACGCGCACGGCTCGTGCCGGCACTCGGCACCCCCGCAGGTGTCGGCGTCTTGGCGTGTCGCCGGGCAGGGTTGTCACACGTTCCGCGGTCCATCGAACCCGCAGATCCCATGAACGAACGTCGCGCGCTTCTCGCCATCCTGTGCGTCTTGCCCACTGCTCTTCGTCTCGGCCTGGCGCAGCAGGCGCCCGCCGACGCCCACCTCACGACGGCGATCAGTCGGTCCGCGGGGCTACAGGTGGTCGACGGGCAACTGTGGGGCGCCGGCGAGGCGTACAAGGTTCGCTTCCTGGACGACGGTGTGGAGTTCACGCCCGCGCTCGGGGAACGCGCCCCTCGCAACTATCCTCTGACGTTCCGGGTCGTGTCGATTTCGCGCGGCGCGACGCTCGTCCCGCTGGCTGCGACCGCGCCGCGGGCCGAAGGTCTGCGCGTGGAGTACGACCGCGGCGCCGCCGTCGAGCGCTACGACGTCGGCGTCGATCAACTGGAGCAGAGTTTCGTGTTCGCGACGCGTCCGTCGGGCACCGGCGACCTCGTCGTCCGCGGCCGGCTCGCCACGGAGCTCGAAGTGACCACCGACGGCGACGGCCTGCGCCTCTCCCTGCCCGATGTCGGCGGTTGCACCATCGGTGGTGTCGTCGGCATCGATGCGCGCGGCGCGCGGGTGCGCGGCCGAGTGTCCTACGCCGACGGCATCCTCGAGCTGTCGCTGCCGTCCGCGTTCGTCGACGGTGCCGCCCTGCCCTTCGTCCTCGATCCGCCGATTGCCGGCGCGTCGGTGGTGAGCGGCACCGGCGGCGGCGACGACCGCAACCCGAGCGTGGCCTACGACGCCAGCAACGACGTGTACCTGGTGGTGTGGGAACGCATCTTCTCGGCCACCGACCACGACATCTACGCCCATCGCGTGAGTCGGTCGGCGGTGCCGGTCGGGACCACCCTGTTCGTCGACACCACGTTCGATCTCACGACCGAGCCGCAGGTCGCCAACTGCGATGCCCGCGACGCGTTCGTCGTGGTGTACGGGCGCAACGGCGACATCTTCGCCCGGGCCGTGAACGCCGCGACCGGCCTCATGGCGGGTGGCGTCTTCGTCGCCGGCGGCACCGCGACGCAGCTGTTCGGTTGCGTCGCCAGCGACACGGTGAACCCGCAGGTGCTGTGCGTCTGGCAGCGGAACCCCCAGGTGCGGACGGACCCACGCATCATCCAGGCAGCGAGCGTCGTCGTCGCGCCCAACCTGACGCTGACGCCAAACCCGGGGCGCGACCTCGTCACCGGCAACTCCGTCAACCGGCCGCGGGTGAGCAAGAGCGACCGCGGCAGTGGCCGGCACGCGATGGTGTTCGAGCGTGACGTCAACGGCGTCGCCGCACCGTTCCTGCGCGTCATCGACGGCAATGGAAACCTGCTCGCCGGCGACCTGGCGTTGAGCACCAGCACGTCGACCCTGCTGCAGACGTTGCCCGAGGTCGATGGCGACGGCACGAACTGGGTCGTCGCCTGGCAGACCGCGACCGGAACCGCGCGTACGTCGAGCAACTTCGCGTCCGTCTCGTTCGACCCCGCCTCGAGCCAGCTCGCGCTGAATGCCTCGGCGTCGATGGGAGTGGCGCTGGGCGAAGACTACCTCGCGCCGCGCGTCACTTGGATCGCCGACTCGTGCCTGGTGGGCGTGAAGGCGGCCGCGAGTTCGGGCTCGGTCAGCGCGGCGCTCGCCCGCTCCTTGGATCCCTTCACTTGCTTCGCATGCGAAGGCGAGTTCCCCCTCGGTGTGCTGACGCGTCTCGAGGGCTCGCCCGGCGGCTGTTCCGTGCAGGCGACCGGGGGCACGGGCGAGGATGCGTTGCTCACCTGGGAGCAGGTGCTCACGAACAACGGCGACATCATCGTGCGCGGTTGGCGAACGGTCGACGGGAACACCACGTCGCTCGGCGGTGGCTGCGGGCGCGGCGGCAGCAATCGCGCGACGTGCGCACGCAGTCCGAACGGCGGCTTCGCGCATCGCTTGCGCGACGCGCTGCCGATCGCGCCGACCGTGTTCGTGTTGTCGCCGGCGCAGGGCAGCTTCGCGTGCGGGCCGTGCGTCATCGTTCCCGACCTCACGGGTGCCATCATGCTCTTGAGTGCCACCAACGTCGGCGGCGACGCGAGCGTGCCGGTCGTCATCCCGAGTCTGTCGCCTCTGATCGGGGTGCCGCTCTTCACGCAGTGGGCCACGGTCGACCTGACGACGCCCGCGTGCTTCCTCGGGTTGCACCTGTCGAACGCTCTGCGGGTGGTGATCGAGAGCTGAGCGGCAGACGCACCGGCTCGACCGAAGCGTGACGTGCGCGCACCGGCTCGTTCAGCTCTCGGCCAGTTGGCGAGCCAGCTCGCGCAGCTGCGGGTTCGGATCGTGCGTCTGCGCGCGCTGCAGCATCTGACGTGCGAAGGCGTCGCGCTTCGCCAGGCCGAGACCGTGCAGGGCCGCAGCGCGCAGGTCGTCCGGGCCGCTGGCCAGCACCTGTTCGGTCGCGCGTCGGGCCGTGGCGTCGCGGCGCGCGGCCAGCATCTGCGTGGCCGCGGCCAGCACGCGCGGCGACGAGTCGAGCGCGGTTCGGCGCACGAGCACGTCGGACGCGTCGGCGCTGCCGGCGTCGTGCAGGGCCTCGAGCGCCGCGATGCGCACGCCCTCGTCGGCGTGGTCCAGGTAGCGTCCGGCGACGTCCGCTACCGCCGTCGACTTCGAGTTCGCCACCGCGTGCAGCCAGGTGTCGAGCCGCCCGTCGGCGACGGCCGTGCTCTCCATTCCGAGCAGCGTCGCGAGCACCTCGCCCTCGCCCCCACGCGACGCCAGCGTGCCGACCATGAGCAGCGCCGTGTCGCGCAGGAACCCGCTGCCACCGGCCCCGCGCGCCGCCGCCAGCACCGTCGTCGCCAGGCCTTCGACCGGCTTCTCGATCTGCACCATCGCCACCACCGCGCGCGCGCGCAGCTCCTCGCTGGCGCCGCTCTCGGCGACGAAGGCTTCGAGCACGCGTTGTGCCGGCTCGGTGGCAGCCGCGCCGAGCGCGCGCAGCAAGGCGTCCGCGCCGACCACTTCGAGCGCACCCGACGCGAGCGTCTGGGCGACGACGCTCGCCCCGTCGGCATCGAGCCGGAGCTTCCAGATCAGACACAGCTCCGCTTGCACGACGTCTTGCGTGCTCGCGTGACCGCGCAGCAGCGCGAGCAGGCGCTGGATCAGCTCCTCGGTCGTCGCACTGCCGATCGTGCGCCGCCAGTTGTCGGCCAGCATCCGCTCGCCGACGGCATTCGTCTCCGGCGCGCTCGGCTGCACGGGCTGCCAGGCGACGCTCGGCAGGTCCCAGCCCAGTTCGTGCAGGGCCGCGGCGTCCAGGGTGCGGTGGCCGGACAGCTCGATCTTGCCGGCGAAGGAGCCCGTCGACTCGACCTGCACCGCCGCCAGCTGCAGGGTCTGTGTCTGGTGGAACGACGTGTGCTCGAGCCAGCCGAGCTCTGCATCGATGCTGCCCGCGGCCTGGCCGTCGGTCCGCACCGGGTTGCCCGTCGATTCGTCGCCGGAGTCTCCAGTCGCGTCGGCGGCGGCGGCGGCAACGGCCGGGCTGGGCCACTCCTTGCTGATCTCGCCATCGGGCGCGCGCCGATAGTCCGCCACGAACGCGCCGCTCTGGCCCTGCTCGGTGACCTGCCACTGGGTCGCGGTGGCATCCGGCACCACCAACCGCAGACCGGCCATCAGGGCGAGCACGGTGGCGCGCGCATGCCCGCTCATCGCCGGGCGGAAGCAGCAGCCGAGCATGTTGCCGTCGCTGCCCATGCGCAGCAGGAACGGCTCGGCCAGATCGAGGGCCAGCGCCTTGGTCGCCGCTTCGCCGACGTCTTTGCCGGCCACGGCGAGCTGCGGGTTCCGGCAGTCGACGCGGACCTCGGCGACGACTTCGGTGTCACGCCGATCGAGGATGGTGACGCGCAGGGTGCCGGTGAGGCGCTGCTCGACCTGCGCCCGGCTCGGTGTTGCCGACGCGGCGCAGCGCACCGACGTCGCGCTCTCGGCCGACAACGCGTAGTCGAACTGACGGCCCACCGCAGCGTGGTAGACGCCTGCGCTGGTCGCGCCGACCGTCGTGCGCTCGCCGGCGCCGGCTTGCTCGTCGCACGTTCCGGCCGACCGGCTCTCGGTCGATGTCGCGGGCGCGAGCGGCGGCGCCGGCTCGTTCGTCGAACCGTTGCCGAGCAGCACGGCTGCACCGGCCAGGCAGAGTCCCAGAGAAACACACAGTGCGTACTTCATCGTTCGTTCCCGTTGTGGCGTGAGCCGAGTTGCACGCGAGGTGCGGAAAGCGGCGCGCCCAGGCACTGCCCGGGCGCGGCTCGTCGCGCAGCTCCCAGTTCAGAAGTTCCAGCTGCCGATGCGGATCGAGTCCATCACGTAGCTCACCAGCTCGTAGTCGATCGACCAGCGACCGATCGTGATGTCGACGAAGGCGGTGAGGAACAGGCGCAGGGCGACCGGCATCAGGTCCGCGCTGATCGAGCCGGAGAACGTGCCCGGCTGGGCAGTGACGTTGGCGTTCAGCTCGATCTGACCGAACTCCATCGTGCCTTCGATGCCCGCGCCGAACGTGATGGCATCCTTGATCTCGAAGCCGAACCCGGCGAACAGACGCCCGGCCCCGCCGGCGGCCATCTTCATGCGGGGATGGATGTAGAGCCGCGTGACGTCGAACTCGTGGATCTGGAAGTTCAACTTCGCCGCCACCCCGACTTCGCCGTCCACCCGCAGCGGGATCGGGCCGAGCCAGTAGGTCTTGCTGCCGCCCGCGATGTAGAAGCGGCCGGTGTCGTACGTCGTCTCGGTCCGCAGGCTGGCCCAAGTGCGGTCGTAGACCGTGAAGCCGCCCGCGACGACGCGCGACTGCACGTTGAAGCCGGGGTTGTAGCGGCCACTCGCGCTGGCGACGGTGTTGGCGGAGAAGTTGACGCTCTTGTCGAAGAGATCGATCCCGACAGCTCCCACTGCGTTCGCGCTCGCGCTCCACACGCTCTTGCCGAGGACTGCCTGCGCGATGCCGACCATGCCCGCACCGATGTCGTCGTTGCCGACGTGCTTGATGTAGCTGGCCATGAGGAAGTCGGTCTCCGGGCTGTGGAGCTCTTGCGTGAACTGGGCCGCCGTCTGAGTCGAGAGGCAGCCGATGGCGCCCAGCAGGGTCGCGCCGAGGGAGAGGGGGAGGTTTCGAAGGGTGGTGTTCATGACTGTCGTGTGTCGTGCGCGTTCGGTCTGCGGCCTCGGAGTCGCACGCCTGCCGGGCCTGGTGTTCCGCGTGGCTCCTTGCCGCGCGGCAACACGGGTTCACCGCGCCGGCGGGTTTCCTCTCGACTCGTTCCGACTTTCTTGCTGCCGCCAGCCCGACGTCGTCGGTTTCGGGTGACGTCGATCCACGTGACCCTGGGCCAGCAAGGGCCTCGAGGCAGTGGCCGCGGTCGGCGTCGTCGGGCCGGTTCATCCCGGTGAGCTGTCGGCGACGCGACCTGGGGCTGGGCTCGCCAGGCGGCGCCGATTTTGGCTGCGAATCGCCGTTGCCGGTGGAAGCCCCTGCGCCGGCATCCGCGAGCGCACCGCCCCCGCGCCGCGCGAGCCGGCGTCCGCCTACACCAAGCGGCAGAACACCTCGGTCACGAGCTTCGCGCGCGACAACGTGTTCAGCGACGGCGTCGCCTTCCAACTCGCCACTCTGCTGGGCGACGCGAGCTCCGGCTACACGGCGTCGCTGACCGTGGGCATCGCGGCGTGACGTTCGTCGAGCGGACGGACTCTGGCGCGGCCTGTGCGTTCCGATGCGCGCAGGGCGGTGGCCTCGCCGCCGGCTCCGTGGAGAGCTTCCACGGTCCGCGTCGGACGCGCCGCCGTTGTGGCCCAGGGCTCGCGGCCGGCGACGCGGTGACGTAGATTGGCGCCCGGCCAGTGAGACCCGCACGGCCGAGGTTCCGATTCGACGCGGCGTGAAGAGACGGTCCCCCCACACTTCCCCCAGCTGCTGGTTCGTTTGCGCTTGCGTGGCGACGTCCGCGGCCATCCCGGCGCAGCGTCCGCGCACGGTGGCGCCGGTGGCTCCACAAGTGCTGGTGGTCGAGCAACCCCAGGACGACAAGTCGCCCGGCGACGACCTGGATCTGGGGCTGCGGGCCCAGCTCATCGAGAGCCCGAACCTCGACCGCTTCTTGCGTCGTTCGCAGGACTTCCTCGAACGCGGCGACTACACGGGCGCGATCTCCGTCCTGCAGGACGCGGTCGAGGGGCGCGTCGTGCGCGACGACACCGCCAAGCCGCCGCCGGGTGACCCGACCGCGCCGACCGAGGAGGTCGACGACCCGTTCACCGACGAGGACGACCCGGGCAAGGCGGTCTACTCGGCCGACGGACGCCTGTACCGCCCGGTCCTGCGTCTGTGCCACGAGCTCCTGGCGACCATGCCCCCCGAGGGGCTCGACCTCTACCGCACGCGGTTCGAAGTCGACGCGGAGCGCCAGCTCGCCGCAGCCGGATTCGACCGCGGGGCCCTGGATGCGCTGGCGCGCCGCTACTTCGCTACCGACGCGGCGGCGCGGGCGATGGGGCTCAGCGCCGACCTGCTGCTCGACAGCGGGCGCTTCAAGGCCGCGGCCGACGTGCTGCGCACGCTGCGCAACCTGCACCCCCGCTTCCGCGACGGCGACGGTCTGGCCGAACTGACGAGTCTGGACGTCGACCTCGAGATCGCGGTCTGCCACCGCCTGGCCGACGAACCGGCGACGACGGCGGCGATGTTGCACGAGATGAGCCTGCGCTACGCCGGCGCCAGCGTGCGCATCATGGGGGAACTGGTGCCGGTGACCGCGCTGCCGGCGCACCCGCTGTTCGGCGGTGGCCTGCCGCCGCCGGACGCGCCGTCGCCCCCGGTCGCCGACCAGGCCACGTTCGACGACTTCGACACGCTCATTCCGATCTGGCAGCGCCTGTTCGTCGACAGCAAGCCCTACGCCAGCGCGACCAGCAATGCCACCCGCACCGGCTTCGTCATCGTCAACGGCGGCGAGGCAGGGGGTGCGATTCCGCTGGCGCGCCTCGGCGAGCCCGGCAACACCGCGGTGCGTCTGGGCGACCACCTCGTCTACATGGAGCACAACCGCGTCCGCGTGCACGACCTCGCCTCCGGTCGACTGTTGCACGAAGGCGACGGTGCCCTCACTTCGTACCGGATCGACGCTGGCCAGGCGTCGCCGCGGATCGCGGTCTACGACTACGCGACGACGCGGGTGGCGAACGACGGCGAACGTCTGTACGCCGTTCTCGTGCCGACGCGTCGGATGCCGGGGGCGTCGCCGGTGCTGGAGAATCGGCTCGCCGCCATGGACGCCGAGACCATGGAGCCGCGCTGGACGATCGGCCACGGTGGCGACGTCGACGACTTCCGGGCCGTGACCTTCCTGGCGACGCCGACCGTGTTCCGCGATCGGCTGCTCGTGCCGGTTCTGGTGCGCGGCGTCTACTGCCTGCAGTGCGTCGACGCGCGCACCGGTGAAGCCCTGTTCCGCACGCCGATCCACTCGGCCGGCACCGACCTCGTCCGCGCGCCCGGCTGCCATGTGGTGGTCGACCGCGACACGGCGTTCGTCATGACCAACGCCGGCGTGCTCGCCGCCCTCGACGCCTATTCGGGCGTCGTGCGCTGGCTGCGCCGCTACGAACGGCTCGATCCGTTCCGCGAGCACGGCACGGTGCGCCAGCCGCGCAGCCGCCAGCCCCGCTTCGGAGTGACCGTGACCACGGCCAACTCCTTGCCGGGCTTCCAGTATCCGAGCGAGATCCTGCACTGGCGGGACCGCCTGATCTTCGCGCCCACCGACGGGCGTTGCCTGCTGTGCGTGGACAGCGGCAGTGGCGAGGTGGAATGGCTGGTCGACATGCGGCCGGGAGAGTTCGACTACATCCTCGGCGACGACGGCCAACACGTCTATCTGGCGGGCAAGCGGGTCATGTGCGTCGACCTGCGCACCGGCATCAAACTGTGGGACGACGAGGTCAGGGAACCGTCGCAGGGGCGCGGCTGCGTCGCCGACGGATTCCTGGTGATGCCCGGCGAGCGCTGCCTCTACCTGCTCAAGACCACGGGCAGTGCCAGCTGGCAGAAGCGTGACCTGCCGCGCTTCGTGCAGGGGCAGGAACCACTCTCGACCCGCCCCAACCTGATCGTGACCGGCCCCTACGTTGTCGCGGTCCACCCGGGTGGGATCGAGGTGTTCGGCATGGTGAACGCCCTGCGCGCGGTCGCCGCACGCGAGGGTGAGCCGTTCGAGCGAGCGCGCTACCTGCAGCACGCCGGCGATCTGGCTGGCGCCATCGACGTGCTCGGCGAGCAGCTCGACCGCACCGACCTGGGCGCCGACGAGCGCACGCGTCTGGTGCGCGAGGTGCTGCCGCTGGTGCAGGAGGTGGCCCTGGCCATGGCGGTCGTGCAGCAGCGCGAGCCAGCGCTCGATCTGCTGGCGCGCTGCCGCCGCTGGCTGGTCGCCACGGCAGACGTGGAGACCTGGCACCTGGCCCGCTACGAAGTCCTTCTCGCGCTCGACGACACCGATGCAGCAGCCGCCGAGTTGGAGGCTCTGCGGTCGGTTGCGTCGGGGCGCTGAATTCTCGCCGGTCCGGCGTGGAGGGGTACCCACGCCGCGGCCGGGTCGCGGGCCGTCGCGCCGGCTGCGGCAAGGCCCGCGCGGAACGGGGCTCGCCGGCGGTCGGCGCTTTCCGTAGAGTCCTGGCTCCGCGCCGCCCCGCGGGTGCAAGCAGGACCCCGTGTGAAGCTCGAACCCAGGCCCTCCGTTCATGCTCCGCAGAGGGAGCCCGAGGGCGCCAGGGCAGCGACGCGTCGCACGGACACGCTGGGTTCGGGCACGAAAGGAACCGTGATGCAAGAACGCTCACCCGCCTCACTCCGCCACCGGCGGCCGCGCCTGTCCGCCTGTCCGGCGTTCGCCGGCAGGGCGACGAGGTTCGCCGCGGCCGGCGCGCTCGCGGCGATCGTGGGGCTGGGCGGCATGGGCGTGCGCGCTCAGGACAAGCCGGCGCCGACGGGCGGGAAGGCGCTCTACCCGGTGGGCGTCGACGGCGACATCGAGGCGGCGATCCAGCGCGGGCTCAACTTCCTGGCGCGCTCGCAGAACCGCGACGGCTCCTGGCGCTCGGCCGGCGGCCGCGGCGAATACCCGTGCGCCATGACCGGACTCGCCGGGCTCGCCATGCTGGCGTCCGGGGCGACGCCGACGCGCGGCAAGCACTGGCGATCGGTGCGCCGGTGCACCGACTTCCTCATCAGCAAGCAGCAGCCCAACGGGCTGGTCGCGGCGATGACGGAAGAGAACCAGAGCATGTACGGCCACGGCTTCGCCACCACCTTCCTGGGCGAGGTGTTCGGCACCGAAGAAGACGAGCGCCGGCAGCAGGACCTGCACCGGGTGCTGACGCAGGCTGTCAAGCTGACCGCGCGCGCGCAGTCGACGGCCGGCGGTTGGATCTACACGCCGACCTCCGGCGGCGACGAGGGCAGCGTCACCGTCACCCAGATGCAGGCGCTGCGTGCCTGCCGCAACGCCGGGATCGTCGTGCCCGTGGAGACGGTGAACAAGGCGATCAAGTACATCGCCAACTCGGCCAACTCCGACGGCAGCATCCGCTACAGCTTGCGAGGCAGCAGTGGCGGCCGGCCACCGATCACGGCGGCCGCCGTCGCGGTGCTCTACAGCGCCGGCAAGTACGACGACCCCATCGCCGAGAAGGCGCTGGCCTACGCCAAGCGCACCATCTCGGTGGGCGGGTCCGGCGGCCACTACTTCTACTCGCACCTGTATCTGGCGCAGGCGCTCTACTTCGAGGGCGGGCGCGACTGGACCGAGTACTACGCCGCGATGTCGAAGTCGCTGCTGCGCCAGCAAGCGCGCGACGGTTCGTGGAACGGCGACGGCGTCGGCACGACCTACGGCACGGCGATCGCGCTCATCATCCTGCAGCTGCCGTACGCGAACCTCACCATCTACCAGCGTTGATCGAGGTGTCGGTGCTCGCCTTCGCGTTCCTCAATCCGGCCTTGTTGTGGCTGCTGCCCCTCATCGCCGTGCCGATCGTCATCCATCTGCTCAACCGGCGGCGCTTCCAGCGCGTGAAGTGGGCGGCGATGGACTTCTTGCTGGCGGCGCTCAAGCGCAACCGTCGGCGGCTGCAGATGCAGCAGTGGCTGTTGCTGCTGCTGCGCACGCTGGCGGTCTTGTTCCTCATCCTGCTGGTGAGTCGCCCCCAGTTCGCCGGCAACGTGTTCGGCAGCTCGCGCACGCACCACGTGATCTGCCTCGACGACTCCTTGTCGATGGCGCAGCGCGGCGGTGCGCGCGACGCGTTCCTCGACGCGCGCGATGCCGTGGTGGCCTTGGCCGGCCGGCTGGTCGAGAGCAAGCCCGGCGACGTCTTCTCGCTGTTGACCACCGACGTGCCGACCAAACCGCTGGTTGCGGCGCAGCGCGTGGGCACGCAACTGCAGGCGCGCGTGCGCGAGGCGGTGGGTGGGCTCACCCAGGCCGGCGATGGCACCGCCGACCTCGCCGGCGCGCTGGCGCAGGCGCACAAGCTGATCGTCGACACGCCCGACTGCAGCCAGGCGGAGATCGTCCTGTTCACCGACTTGCGCCAGGCGGACTGGCTGGCCGCCGACGGCAAGCCGCGCGCCGACTTGGTGACGCAGCTGCGCGCGCTCGACAAGGACAAGGAGCGCGTGCGCGTCGTCGCCGTGGGCAGCCGCGACGCCGAGAACCTCGCGGTCGCGGCGATCCGCCTACAGGAGCGCGTGCTGGTGGCAGGGGTGCCGGCCTCGTTCCAGATCGAGGTGGCCAACCGCGGGCTGGCGACCAGCCAGCCGACCGAACTCACGGTGCGCATCGGCCATGGCGACCGGGCGACCCAGCGGGTGCTGCCGGTGGAGGCGATCGGTGCCGGCGCGACGTCGACGATCACCGTCCAGCACACCTTCCACGAAGCCGGCGAGCAGGGTGTCGTCGGCGAGCTGGCGCGCGACGCCTTCGCGCCCGACGACCGGCGCGCCATGGCGCTGCGGGTGCGTCCGGCGGTGCGCTGTCTCCTTGTCGACGGCGACCCGGGGCACGAGGCGTCGGAAGCCGAGACCTTCTTCCTCGGCATCGCCCTCGACCCCGATCTCGAGGTGGTCACCGGCATCGACCCGGTGGTGATGCCCGATCAGGGCTTGGACGCCGAGAAGCTCGACGACTACGACCTGATCTGGTTGTGCAACGTGCCCGCCCCGGCGCCGCCGGTGGTCGAGAAGCTGAAGCAGTTCGTGGCGCAAGGCGGTGGGCTCGCCGTGTTCACCGGCAACCAGGTGGACCCGCGCCGCTACGACGAGCTGTTCGGAACCGGACCCGATGGGCTGCTGCCGCTGCCGCTCGAGGACGTCGAGGGCGACATGGCGTCGCCGCGGCCGATGTTCCTGGCCGACGAGGAGCACGCCCTGGTGGCGCGCGAGGCCGAGAGCTTCAAGGGCCTGTTCGCGGCGGTGCTGGTCGGGCGCTACCACGCCAGCCGCGAGGATCCGGCCGTTCCGGTGCGACCGATCGTGCGCGTCGGCGACGCGCGCGGCCCGGCGCTGATGGTGGCACGCGAGTCGAGCGAGGGGCGCGGGCGGGTGGTGGTCGTCGGGACGACGGCCGATGCCTTCTGGACCAGCCTGCCGCTGCCGACGACCGAGCTGTTCCCGCCCCTGGTGAACGAGATCGTCGTCTGGACCGCGCGGGCGCAGAACGACGTGCGCCGCAATCTGAGCAGCCGCGACGTCTACCGTCGCGACATCGACGCGGCGACCTACCGCGCCGACGTCGTGGTCCGCAGCGTGGCGGATTCGGCCGACCAGCGCACGTTCACTGCGAGCGCCGCGGCCGATGCCGGCAGCCAGGACCATCTCACGCTCACCGTGCCGATGGCCGAGCTGCACGGTTTCGGTCTGTTCGAGGCAGGGCTGGCGCGGCACGTCGGCGCCGAGGAGGCGGAACTGCTGTCGCGCAACCCGCCCCTGCGCGAGGGCGAGTTGCTGCGTCTCACGCGCGTCGCCTTCGAGCGCAGCTTCCCGCCGGACGTGGTCGAGCGGGTCGTCGTCGAGGACGGCGAGGCGAAGTCGACCTACCTCGAGGCGAGCGGCAGCGACCTCGCGCGCAGCCTGGCGATCGCGTTGGTCGTGGCGCTGCTCCTCGAGAGCTTCCTGGCCTGGCGCTCGTCGAGGTGATGAGCATGCAAGACGTCCTTCGTGCGTTGGCCCGCCTGTTCGGCGTCGCTGTCGAGAACGACACCGAGTTGCGCTTCGAGCTGAGCGGCTTCCCGTCCGGCGGCGCCGGTCTTCTCGTCTTGGTCGCGGCCGGTCTGGCGCTGTGGGCGGTGGTCTGGTTCTACCGCCGTCACCGTCAAGACCTGTCCCGCAGCCGGCGGATCCTCCTGACGTCGCTGCGAGTGCTGGCGCTCTTGCTGGCGTTCCTGGTGCTGTTCGAGCCGAACCTCGTGTCGGTGAAGCGCGACGTGCGTCCCGGTCACGTCATCCTGCTGGTCGACTCGTCGCAGTCGATGTCGCACACCGACTCCTACCGGCGCGACGAGGTGCAGGACCTGGCCCAGGCCTGGCGCTCGCTCGGCGTCGACGATCCGGCCGGCAAGACGCGCCTGGAGCTGGCCAAGGCCCTGCTGCAGCACGGCGGCGACCGCGCGCTGCGCCAGCTGGCGGGCAAGAACCGCCTGATGGCCTACTCGTTCGGAGCGGCGGTGCAGCCGCTGCCGGCACGGGCGGTCGCCGGCACCGAGACCACCACCGAGGGTGCGCACCCGCTGCCCGACTTCGCCGAGCTGACGCCGGACGGCCGGCACACCAACCCCGGCCTGGCGTTGCGCGCCGCACTCGAGCAGAGTCGCGACGCGTCGGTGGCGGCGGTCGTGCTGCTCACCGACGGGCGTCGCAACCTCGGGCCGCAAGGCGCGGAGGCGGCGCGCCTGCTGCAGCAGCGCAAGGTGCCGCAGACGCTGGTGGTGCCCATCGGCGACCCATCGGAAGCGCAGACGACGACCCTGCGGCGGGCCGACGTGCCCGAGCGCGTGTTCCAGAAGGACCCGTTCAAGATCACCGCCGAGGTGCAGCAGCAGGGCTACCCCGAAGGCGACCTCGCAGTACGCCTCCTGGTGGCGATGCCGGGCCAGGAACCGCAGCCGGTGCAGACCAAGAGCGTGCACCTCTCCCCCGCCGCGCCCACGGCGAAGGTCGCGTTCGAGGACCTCAGCGCCGACGCTGCCGGCGTCTACGAGTACACGGTGGAGGTGCAACCACCGAGCGGCGAGCCGATCGTGGCCGAACGTCACGCCAAGCGCGGCCGCGTGCAGGTGCTCGCCGAACAGACGCGCGTGCTGTTGTTGGCCGGCGCGCCGTCGCCGGAGTTCCGCATCCTGCGCGACACGCTGATCCGCGACAAGACGATCGACGTCGCTTGCTGGCTGCAGAGCGCCGACCCGGAGTTCCCGCAAGACGGCGACACGCAGCTCGAATCGCTGCCGGAGAACCGCGAGGACCTCGCGCCCTACGACGTGTTCGTGTTCCTCGACCCCGATCCACGCAAGCTGTCGCCGACGTTCTGCACCACGGTGCGCGACCAGATCGATCGCGACGGCGCCGGCCTGTGGTGGATCGCGGGCGAGAAGTTCACGCTGGCGGCGGCGCGTCCCGAAGCGCCCACGCACGGCTTGACGTCGCTGCTGCCGGTCGAGCTCGACCTGCGCGCGGCCGACCAGACGCTGGGCCTCGGCTACGCCTACGACACGGCGTGGCCCTGGCAGCTGACCCCCATCGGCGGCGGCCTGCCACTGTCGACCGTGGCCGACGGACGCGACGAGAGTCGGCTGGTGTGGGAGCGCCTGCCCGGCTTCTTCTGGTCGTTTCCGCTGAGCGGGGCCAAGCCCGGCGCGGCGGTCCTGGTGACGCACGGCAATCCACGCCTGCGCGGCACCGACGGCAAGGAGCTGCCGCTCGTCGCCATGCAGCCCGTCGGCACCGGGCGGGTGCTGTTCACCGCGACCGACGAGACCTATCGGTGGCGCGGCTTGTTCCGCACCGCCTACGAGCGGTTCTGGGTGAAGGGCGTCCGCTACCTGTTCGAGGGCCGGCTGCGCGCCGGCGGCGCCCGCACGCGCATCCTCCTCGCCGCCGACAAGGTCGAGCTGGGCGACAGCGTCCGCGTCGAGGTGGACGCGCGCAACGAGCGGTTCGAACCGGCGACCGAGCCCGGTCTCACCCTGCGCGTGATCCGGGAGACCGGTGGCGAGACGCTGCTGTCGCTGGCGCCGGTCGAGGGCGTGCCCGGCCGCTACGAAGCGATGCTGCGGCCGGAGACGACCGGCTTCTTGCGCGTCGAGTCGGCCGACGGCGTGTCGGCGAGCTTGCAGGTGGTGCGCGCTGCCGTCGAGAGCGAAGGGCCGGTCGACCTGGCCACCCTGAGCGCGATCGCCGGGATCGAGGGCGGCCAGCTGATCACCGATCCGACGACGCTCGCGGCCGCGGCGCAGCAGATCCCGTCGATGACGGCAACGGACGTGTTCCTCACCCCCTATCCGATCTGGGACACGTGGCTCACGGTGACCCTGCTGGTGACGGTGCTGGCCATCGAATGGTGGCTGCGCAAGCGCTTCAATCTGATGTAGGTCCTGGTGGCCAGCCGGGCACCCTGCTGGAATCGGCCCGGCACCACGGTGTCGTCCCGTCCGGTCCTGAGCCCGAAGCGAGGCAGCGCCGGCTTTGCATCGGCCCACGCCCCTTGCCGTGACCGCGATCTTCGGCCAGCTCCCGCGCACCTATTGGTTCCTCATCGCCGGCATGTTCGTCAACCGGCTGGGCGCCTTCGTGCTGCCGTTCCTGTCGCCCTACCTGAAGGAACACGAGGGGCTGAGCGTGCCGCAGATCAGCGCGGTCCTCCTGTGCTGGGGAGTCGGCACCATCGTCGCGGGTCTGGTGGGGGGGCAGCTCGCCGATCGCTGGGGACGCAAGCCGACGATGCTGGCGAGTTTGCTCGTCGGCGCCGTGGTGCTGGGGTGCTTCGCGGTCGGCCACGGTGTGGTGCAGCTCGCGGCCCTGGCGGGCGTCTTCGGCGTCGTCGCCGAGCTCTACCGCCCGGCGGTGGCGGCGGCGATCTCCGATCTGGTGGCGCCGCACCAGCGTGCCCGCGCCTTCGCTCATCTCACCTGGGCCTACAACCTCGGGTTCGCGGTCAGCCCGCTCCTGGCGGGATGGCTCATCGACCATGCCGGCTACGAGTGGTTGTTCGTCGGCGACGGTACCACCATGTTGCTGGCGGCCTTGCTGATCGGCGCCCGCGTGCCGGAGACCCGGCCGGCACCGGCAGGCGGAGCCACCGGGTCGATCTCGCGCGCGCAGCGAGCCGTCGCCGTGGCATTCTCGGATCCGCGCTTCGTGCCGCTGCTGGTGGCGGCGCTCCTGCTGGGCTCCATCATGATCCAGTCGCTGGCCTCACTGGCACTGGTGCTGCGCAGCGATGGCATCGGCACCGCCTCCTTCGGGCGCATCATCGCGGTGAACGGCATGCTGATCGTCGTGCTGCAGCCGTTCCTGGTGCCGCGACTGGAGCACATGGGGCGCTACCGGGTGCTGCCCTGGGCGGCGGTCGTGTTCGGCGTCGGCTTCGCTTGCCACGCCTTGGTCGCCGCCTCCTTCGGTCACGTGCTGGTCGTCTGCGTGTGGACGTGCGGCGAGATCGCGCTGTTCCCGCTGTGCAACGCTGCCGTCGCCGACCTGGCGCCCGAGCACCTTCGAGGTCGCTACCAGGGCGCCTACTGGATGGCGTTCGCCTCGGCCAACGTCATCGGGCCGCCGATCGGCCTGGGGCTGCTCGAGTCGCTCGGATCGGTCGGCTGGGCCAGCTACGTCGCCGCCGCGGGGCTCCTCAGTGCTCTGGCGTTCACCGTGGTCGGTGCCCGCATACGTGCAGGCGCGGTCGCCGACGCGGAGTAGGTTCCGGCTCTGAGCTGCAAGGGCTGCGAATCGTCGCGACGGGCGCGAATTCGGCCGTGTTGTTCCGTTGCCACAGAGCTGACCAGGCCACGCCCGAGCAGCCCTGGAAGCTCCAAGCAACAACAGCGCCGGCGGCCCCCTCTGGTCGGCGCTGCGCCGACATCAACCCTTCGGGTTGCGGCCGCCGGCCGCGCTGAGTCGTGTTGCTGGCGATCGCCTTCGCGATCGCGGCCTTGCGGCTCAGTCGCGCTCGCGCCTCAGCCACACGTATTCGAAGCCGACGACGCCGGGCTCGGTGCACTCGAACGCCAGCTCGTGGGCGCCGGCCGACAGGCGGCGTTCGCCGAGCGCGGCGCTGCGCGCGAAGGTCAGGTGTTCGCTGGCCACCGAGACGGCGCCGCCCAGCGGCTCGCCGTCGAGGAGCGCGCGGATCCTGCCGCCCGACGGCGCGTGCACGAGCACTACGTGGACGGCGTAGCGTGCGTCGTCGACCACCGGCACCTTGATCGCCAGGCGTCCGCCGCGCTCGGGTTGCCAGCGCAGGTAGTGGCCGCGCGACAGCCAGTCGGCCGGCTCGAGGCTCGTACGCGCCTGCTCCTTGCCGAGCGCGTCCTCCACGTAATGGAAAGTGGCGCGTGCCGCGGCGCCATCGGCCACGGGGGCCGAGCGCGGCATGCGCGGCACGACGAGCTCGCTCTTCTGCAGGGCGCGATGATCGTCGAGGGCGCCGAGCGCCGCGTAGTAGTAGGCGATGCGCCCGTAGCTGAGCTGCTGCAGCGGTCGGTGCGTCCACAGTTCCATGGCGAACCACAGCGAGCGCGCGAAGGGCACGTCGTCGGCGACGAGGAAGCGGTGGTTGCTGACGTAGCCGGCGTTGCCCGGCCCGGTATCGAGCGGCTGGCCGCAGTAGGGGTGTGCGAACAGGTCGGGTCGGCTCCACGAGTAGTTGTAGAAGTCCTCCGAGCCGGTGCCGAACAGCGCTGGCGCAGCGTCCTCGTCGACCACGATCTTCTCGTCGCCCTCGCCCCACCAGTTGCCCCCGGGCGTCGGGATGGGCGATGGGTTCATGAGCATGCAAGCCGCGCCGACCAGCCGGCCGCGTCCGCGCACCATCACGTAGGGAAGGTCGATCGGCTCCTTGCCACCCTTGGGGTCGAGATCGTGGTCGACTCGCCACTTGGCGTGCAGGCCCAGCGCTGTCTGCGCATCGGCGAGCGGCGCGACGGTGGCGCGCAAGGTGCACGCGAACGGCGTTGCGCCGAGGTTGCGCAGCTCGATGCGCGCGCCCTTGCGGAACGGCATCGGCAGCCGGCAGGTGAACTTGCCGTCGGCGGCGACGCTCATCGGCAGCGACTCGAACGGGTTGATCCCGGGCCCGCTGCCGAAGAAGTCGCCCAGTGGCGCTTCCACCTGCGGCCTCTGCGCATCGTCGCAGGCGATCCGCAGCAGCACCTGGCGGAGCGCGGTCGGCGTGACGTCGGCGTGCGTCTGCACGACCAGCGCTCGCACGGCGCCACCGCCGTCCTGTCCGACCTCCAGGTCGAGAACCGCATTCGGAGCGATCTCTCCCTCCTTCTCCGCGGTGTGCATTCCTTCGAGCTCGCGCCACAGCGAGTCGGGGTCGCGCACGATGCGCACCAGGCGCTCGATCCGCGGCATCGCCTCCGCCACGTCGGCGATGCGGAAGGTGGTCACCGCGGTGTCCGCAGGCAGGATCCGTACCTGCACGTGGTAGAAGTGCAGCTCGCGCACGTTCCCGTCCCAGGTGATGCGCAAATGGCGCGCGAAAGGGATCGGCAGGTAGTCGGCGTCCTCCTGCACGAAGGCGTCCCTCACGTCGACGCCCAGCTTGGTGGCGTCCAGCCAGGCGCGCGAGCGTCGCGCCAGGAAGTCGTAGCCCGGACCCTCGAAGACGGGCGCTTCGGCGCCGTCGAGGTGGACGCGCAGGGTGCCGGCCATGCCTGCCGACCAGGTGCGCACCACGATCCCGGGGCCGTCGACGTCGGCGACGAGGAAGGAGCCGTTGCCGTCCGCGTCGGGCGCGCGCAGGACCGCGGCGAAGCCCGGCTGGGTCTCGCCACCGAAGCCGTCGGAGTTGGCGAACCACCCGGGCTGTTCTGGCCCGAGGCTGCGGCGGTCCTGGCTGGCGAACTGAATGGTGCGGTCGCCGGGATCGGCGGCGCGCGTGAGGCGGACCAGGTCGGTCATCGCGTCGACGGCGCTGGCGAAGGTGACCTGGCCGAGGGTGGGGGCAACGAGCGCGCCGAGGAGGGCGAGGCGGGCGAGCATCCCCCGAGTCTAGGAGTCCGCGTCGCGGGAGGCGCCGCGGCCGAGCCACGAATGTTCGTCGACCCAGCGTTCAGCGGTGGAGCCTGGCTCCATCCGCTGCAGGGCTGGAGCGATGGGAGACGACCTCGGTCGACCGCCCGCGTGTTTCGTCCGGGTCAGCGTGGCGACTCGCGTGGCAGGTCGCGCGACCCGCGGAGATTCGGACGTGCCGAATCGGACGAACAGGCGCGGCTCGGTCGCGGGTGCTCGGGGGGTGCCCGGACCCGACAGCTTCGCCGCCGGTCCGCCTGGCACCTTCCGGACCTGACCGCGTTCCCTGTAGACTCCTGCCCCCGCGCGCCCCTCGCGGTCGACCCGCCCGGACCGAACGCTTGAACCCACCGACCCCGCGTTGTGCTTGCTGCCCCGCCGCCGTTGCCCGCGCTTCGGCAGGGACGACGAGGAGCATCCCGTGACGACTGCGGTGTTGCAGCCGCTGCTGCGCCTGCGCAGCCGGGCGCGCTTCGGCATCGTCGTCGAGGCGGCCGGCACCCTGGCGATCGCGGCCGGCGTGTTCGTCGTGGCGAGCTACGTCCTCGACCGGACCTTCCGGCTCGAGACCGCCTACCGCGCCGCACTGCTCGCGGTGCTGGCGTTGGTCGCGGCGCGGCTCGTCGCCAAGCGTCTCTTGCGCCCGTTGCGCGTGCGGCTCAGCGACGACGAACTCGCCCTGGCCGTCGAGCGCAGCGATCCGCCGCTCCGCCAGGCGTTGATCAGCGCCGTGCAGTTCTCGCGTGCACCGGGCCGCCACGGTGAGTCGGCGCAGATGCGGGAACACGTGGTCGGCGATGTGGTGACGCGGGTGCGGGCGATCCCGTTCGGTGCTGCCCTCGACCGGCGTCGCGCGCTGCGCTACGGCGCGTTGGTGGCGGCCCTGCTCGCCGGCATTCTGACCTGGATTGCCGTCGACCGCGGCACCTTCGAACTCTGGTTCAAGCGCAACGTCCTGCTCTCGGCGCTCGAGTGGCCACGCAGCACGTTGCTGCGCTTCGTCGATCCCGTGCAGCGGCTGCCGCAGGGCGACGACCTGACGCTGCGTGTCGTCGCCAGCGGTGTCGTGCCAGAGCAGGTGCGGCTCGCCTACCGCTTCGTCGGTGGCGAGCGCGGTAGCGAGCCGATGACCCTGACCGGCGACGTGGAGTTCCGCGTGACCCTGACGGCGATGCTCGAGGGTCTGACGGTTCAGGCCACGGGTGGCGATGGTGAAACCGACGAGTTGCACATCGAGATCGTGCAGCGCCCGGCGATCACCGACCTGCAGGTGCGAGTGGAGGCTCCGGCCTACGTCGGCGAGGCCGGGATCGCCGCGGCCGACGCGGACGACCTGCGCCTGCTGCGCGGTAGCAAGCTGGCGCTGACCGCGCGCAGCGACAAGGAGGTGCGCGAGGCCTTCCTGCTGGTGGGCGAGGCCGACAAGGTGCCGTTGACGGTGGACGCCGACCGCCACACCTTGCGCGGCGAGTTGGTACCGACGCAGACCGGCGCCGTCGTCGTCGACGTCGTCGACCAGGATCGCCTCGGCGCCAAGACGCCGCCGCGTCTGTACGTGCGCGTGCTGGACGACCAGGCACCTTCCGTCGACGTGCGCCTCGTCGGCATCGGCTCGATGGTGACCGCGGTGGCGCGCATTCCCGCCGACCTCACGGTGCGCGACGACTTCGGCCTGGCCGAGGTCACTGCCTGGCACCGGATCTCCGGCAAGCCCACGGCGCCGTCGCCCGAGGTGCCGCCCGAGGGCGTCCAGCCGAACGAGGCACCCGGCGCCGAGCCCGCCGCGCCCGAGGAGCCGGTGGCGGACTTCGCTCCGGTGACGGCCACCGGCCTCGAGACCTTCGCCGCCGGGGAGCGCGAGCTGCGCACGCAGGTCGTCGTCGACCTGCGCGATCTGGGCAAGGCCCAACCAGGGCACATGCTCGCCCTGCGCTTCGACGCCAAGGACAACTTCGGGCTCGGCGAGCCCCACGTCACGCAGGGCGAGCCGGTGGTGTTCCGCGTGGTGACAGCCGAAGAGCTGGCGGCCGATCTCCAGCGGCGCCAGCTCGAGCAGCGCAAGCTGCTCGAAGCGGTGCTGTCGCAAGAAGAGACGGCACGCGCCCAGCTCGCCGAGACGATCGACCCGTCTTCCGACGACCCGCGCGCGGCGCAGGCGAAGCAGAAGCTGCTGCAGCTGGCCAAGACCGAGCGCGAGCTCGGAGCGCGCTGCGGCAGCATCGGCGAGACCTACGCGCAGATCCTCGACGAAGCGACCAACAACCGCATCGCACAGGCAGCCGAGCTGCGCACGCTTCGCGAGCGGGTGGTGCAGCCGCTCGGGGCGTTGGCAGCGGGGGAATTTCCTCAGGCGGCCGCCGCCACCGAGGCCTACGCGGCGGCCGGCCAAGACGACCTAAAGGTCGTAGCTGTCGCCACTTACGATACGGTCATCCAGCGAATCCGCAGCATCCTCGCCAACATGGAGCGCGAGGAGCGCCTGGCGGCCGTCATCGCGGCCTTGCAGGAGGTCATTAAGCTGGAGAAGGAAGCGGCCGACGAGGCCAGCAAGCGCCGTGGCGAGGCCGGTTCCGAGGTCTTCGGCCCCGGTCGCGACGACACAGTTCCGTCGCCTCCCGACCGAGGTGACAAGAAGTAGGTAGACAACGGAGAACCAGCGATGCGTGTGGCTCGACTCTTGTTCGGCCTGGCGTTGTGCGCCTCCTGCTTGTTCGCTCAGGAAGCGAGCGACAGACAGGAGCAGGCGCGCCAGCGGTTTGCGGCCCTGCATCGCAAGATGCAGGAGCTGCAAGTTGTCCTGTCGACGACCGCGCCGGAGGAGAGCCGCGTGCTCAAGCTCGGCAACCGTCACATCCAGGAGGCGCGGATCCAGGACGACATGGACGGCGTCGGCGCACTGCTGCAGGCCGAACGGTGGGACGAGGCTCTCGAGCGCATGACCGAGGTGCGCGGCGAGCTGGAGGAGTTGCTGGCTCTCCTCCAGAACAAGGACGTCGACCTGAAGAAGCTGCTCGAGGAGATCGAGCGGCTGTCGCAGTTCAAGGATCGCGTCGATCGCCTGATCGAGGAGCAGGCGCGCGAGAAGAACGCGTCGGCCGAACTCGAGGCGCTGGAGCGGCACCTGCGGGACCTGGAGGCCGCCAAGGCCAAGGTCGGCGAGCTGGTGCAAGAACAGACCAAGCTGCGCGACGCCACCGGTGAGGCCGGGCTGAGCGTCGGCGACAAGGCTCCCGAGATGGCCGACCGCCAGGGCGAGCTGAAGAAGCAGGCCGAGGAGCTCGCCGAGCAGCTCGACAAGATCGGCAAGGATGCCGACAAGCTGGCCAAGCCCGAGGCCGACAAGGCCGACAAGCCTGCCGAGCCCAAGGAGGGTGACAGCAAGGAGGGTGGCAAGCCCGGCAGCTCCGGCTCGTGTTCGGGCTCGTGCCAGGGCGCCGCCAAGAGCATGGGGCAGGCGCAGCAGAAGCTCGAGGCCAACAAGCCCGAGTCTTCGCTCGATGACCAGAACAAGGCGCTCGACAAGCTCAAGGAAGCGCTCGACGACCTCGAGAAGATGAGCGAGGAGGCGCGCCGGCGCTTACTGCAGATCCCCTTCGAGCAGCAGATCAAGGCGCAGGAGCAGACCAAGGCGGCGACCGACAAGCTGGCCGAGGACATGCAGGCCAGCGAGCAGGGCGAGGACCCCAAGCCGACGCCGGGCAAGCAGAACGTGCAGCAGGCGGTGCCGAAGCAGAAGGCGGCCGCCGGCCAGCTCAAGGAGCGCAAGCCGAGCAAGGCCAAGCAGGACCAACAGGACGCGCAGGATCAGCTCGAGCAGGCCAAGAAGGACCTCGAGGATGCGCTCGCGCAGCTACGGCAGGAGATGCAGGATCAGGTGCTGCGCGCGCTCGAAGAGCGCCTGTCGGCGATGCTGGTGAAGCAGCGCGAGCTCAGCGCTCTCACCAAGGTCACCGATCGACTCAAGGGTGAGGCGGTGGCCGCGGCCGAGACCGTGCCGGCCTCGATCCAGGAGCGCTGTGGCGTCGAGTCGAAGGGCGAGGCCAGCCTCGCCTCCGAGGCACACGACGCGCTCAAGCTGCTCGGCGAGGACGGCACCACGGCCGTGTTCCCCGAGCTGTTCGAGCAGCTCGAGGAGGACCTGACTGCCGTTTCCGACCGCTTGGCGCAGTTCGAGGCCGGCGAGGCCACGCAGGAGATGCAGCGCAGCATCGAGGAGCTGATGGCCATGCTCCTCAATGCCTTGAAGAAACAGATCGAAGAAGGCGGCACTTGAAACGGTTCTGGTGGCGGCGGTCAGCCGCCTCTCGTGCCGCTCTCGGCTGAACTCAAGATGATCCAGCAGCTGCAGAAGCTCGTTGCCAAGCAGACCAAGGACTACGACGGTCGCGTCACTCCCGAGCAACGCGAGGGTGACGAGGGCAAGGCCATGGCCAAGCAGATCTCAGTCAAGCAAGGGCGTGTCGAGGACCTGACGCGCAAGCTGGCCAACCAGCTCAACAAGAACGAGGAAGCCCGCGAGGCGGGTGAGCGCAAGTGAGGCTCTTGCCGGTGCTGGTGCTGGCGGTCTCGGTGGCGGCGCAGCCGCCGGCCGAGAATCCGTTCCAGCCGTTCGACCGCGCCGCCTTCGCAGCTGCGATGCAGCAGGCCGGAGCTACCGACGACCAGCTGGCCGCCTTCGCCAAGACCTGCGAGGCGGAGACGCCGGCGGCGGCGTCCGAGGCCCTCCTGCGCGCCATGTTCGCCGACTACGGGGCGGCGATGCAGCAGGTGGAGGCCTCGGACCCGCGCGCGGTCACGTCGCTCGCCGCCCTGGTCGAGAACGCGAAGGATCCCCGACTGCTGGGCCACGCGCGCTACTGGCTCGGCCGCGCGTTCCTCGAGATCGACGACCCGGAGGGGGCGGTCGACTTCTTCGCCGACTTCCTCAAGCAGTCGCGCAACAAGACGGCGCTCGACGACGACGTCGTCTTCTTCTACGGCACCGCCTTGGCGCGTATCCCCGAGCGCGAGGCTGCCGTGCGCGTGCTGCAGGAGTTCCTGCAGCTGTTCCCGCAGGCGCCCGAGCGCTACCGCGCCAGCGCCGAACAGCTGGTCGGCGAGCTGTCGGGCAAGATCAACCCGCTGCACGAGATCGCCGACGACATGGGCGGCGTCGAGCGGCGTATCCGCAAGACCGAGACCGGCGAGGAGACGCAGCAGCGGCAGGAAGACGTGATCGCCCAGCTGCAGAAGATCATCGAAGAGGTCGAAGAGCGCGAGAAGCAGAGCAGCGGCAGCGGCGGGGGCAGTCCGAACTCGCCTCGCAAGGACAGCAACCTCACCCCGGGCGCCACCCAGGTGGGCAACCTGGGCAAGTCCGGCAGCGTCACCGACCGCTGGGGCATGCTGAAGGACCGTGAGCGCAAGGCCATCGAGGGCGAGGCCGAGGCCAAGCTCTCGGGTCGCTACAAGAAGCTCGTGCAGGACTACTACCGCAAGCTGGCGCAGAGCGGCGGCAAGTGAGCTTCGTCAGCAGCGCCCGCTTGGTGCGCGCGGTCCTGACCGTCTCGGTCGGGGCCGGTGCGATTGCCGCACAGAGCACCGTCCGGATCGTCGCCATCGACGGCAAGCGCTGCGAGGGAGCCCTGCTGGGCATGGATGCCGACGGCACGGTTCGTTTCGCCACCACCGAGGGTGAGAAGGCGCGTCCCCTCGACGAGCTACGCCGCATCGACAACCAGGCGTCCGAACCGGTCGACATGCCGACCACCGGCATGATCGTGCTGCGTTCTGGCCAGACCCTGCGCGGCAACGTGCGCGGGGTCGTGGACGGCGGTCACTTGCGGGTGGAGGTGCCGCCGGCTCGCCAGCCCGTGACGTTGCCTACCAGCGTTCTGCGCGCTCTGCGCTTCACCGATCAGGCGCGCAGCGACGGCGAGGCCTTCGACGACGCGTTGCGCGACGGCTCGCGGCGCGACCTACTGTTCGCCTACCGGCGTGGTGACCCGACGCAGGGGATGGTGCGTCTCACCGTGGCCGTGCACCACTTCGAACAGGCGGACGAGCAGGTTGCGGTCGCCGTGGAGTTCGATGGCAAGATGCAGCCGGCGCAACCACTCGGCAAGCTGTACGCGATCGTGTTCGGGCAGGGTGCTGCGCCCGACCGACAGGGCGGTGCGAGCACGACGGTCCACACCAACGGTGGGCCGGTGTTCACCGGCCACCTCGTCGCGCTGGAGCCGGCGAAGGACCGATGCGTACTGCGCCTCGACGAGGGCTGCGAACTCGACGTGCCGTGGCGTTTCGTCGAACGCCTGGACGTGCGTTCCGATCGCCTCGTCTACCTCTCCGACATGGAGCCCACGGAGGTACAGCAGACGGCGGCCCTGACTCGCAAGTGGCCGTGGCTGCGCGACGCGTCGCTGCTCGGCGACGGCCTCCAGCTCAGCGGCTCGACCTACGAGCGCGGGCTGGTGCTGATTCCGCGCACGCGTCTGACCTTCGACCTCGGCGGTCGCTTCGACCGCTTCGAGGCGGTCGTCGGAATCGACGACCGCGCCGGTGGCCTCGGCCACGCCGTCGTGAGGGTCCTCGGGGACGAAGCCGTGCTCTTCGAGGCCAAGGCGGTGCAGCCGCGCAGTCTGCCCTATCCGGTCGACGTGTCCGTGAAGGACGTGCGCAAGCTGGTCCTCGAGGTGGACTTCGGCGAGCGCCTCGACCTCGGCGATCACTGCGTGTTCGCCGACGCCCGCGTCGTGCGCGACTCGTAGCGCACGGCGCCCGCTCTTCGCTCCGTGTTGCTGGCGGTCGCCCTCGCGACCGCGAGATCGGGCTCAGACCGAGTCCAGGCCGTCGATGAAGAACTCGGCGCGACCGGCCTCGGTGATCGGATAGCGCAGGGCGCAGATGCCGTCGCGCACGATGCGTTGCATCGAGCGGAGCATGACGCGCAGCGTCGGCCGGTACGGTGCCAACAGCACCGTGGATTCCTCGGCCGTCATCACATCCATGGCGCCGCGGATCAAGATGGCCACGTCCTCGTCGGTGCCGCCCTGTTCGTGCCACCAGTTGGGGAAGTCGGTGCCCTTGCCGTAGCAGGCGTAGGCCACGGCCTTGCCGTGGCGCTCGAGCACGAGCACGCGCATGTGCGGGATCGACAGCAGGAGCGCCATGTCGGTGAGCGTGCGGTCGACGCGCAACGGCTTGTTCGAGTGCAGCTCCCAGATGGCGACGATGTCGCGCGTCTCGGCGGGGCGAATCCCCGGCGCCAGGCTGCCGCGGGCGGGACCGAGGACGAGTTCGCACTGCTGGCCCGCCGGCTCGAAACCGAGGCGCTCGTAGAACTGCCACTTGCCCGACCACAGGCACACGGAGTCCTGGCCGCGCTCCCGCGCGCGCTCGACGATGGCCTGGATCAGACGCGTGGCCAGTCCCTTGCCACGGTGGTCGGGATGGGTGATGACCGACCCGACGAGGGTGATGGCCGTCGGTCCGGCGCGCGTGACCGCCGTGACTTCACGGACCACGGCGTGGCAGAGCAGCCGGCCCCCGACCACGACGCTGGCCACCCGACCGTTGCCTTCCACGTGGAACGCCTGCGGGTACTCCGTGCGGAGGTCGATCGGGGTTCCGTTCTGCGCCAGCCAGGCTTCGACTTCGCGCACGCACTCGGGGCGGAGGTTCGGGTCGTGCCAGGTGACGGCAAGGCGATCGGCATCGGCCATCGGCAAGGTCCTATCGGCTACCGCGCACGGCCTCCTCCAACCGGCGGCGCAGATCCATCGCCACGACGAAGTCGTCTTCGGCCCGACGCAGGGCGTGCTGCAGGGACTCGGCGTCGCCCACGGCGGGGGTCGGCGAGCGGGCCAGGCTCTCGAGGCTGTCCAGCAGGCGCTGGAAGGTGGGATTGGTGGGCGCGGCGACACCGGCTGGCTCCGCCGCGACCGGTCCGGTCACCCGCGGGTTGGTGGGGTCGATGGAGTGCATCGCGGTCACCGTAGGTAGTCGAGCAGGGACGTCTGGACGATACGCGCGCTCACGGAAAGGCTCGCCTCGTACACGATCTGCTGCTGCGTCATCCTCATGATCGACTCGGTGAGGTCGGAGTCTTCAACATTCGAGAGCGACTCCCGTGTGGAAACCCCCAGGCTGTCCATGCGCGCGCGCAGGGCGTCCATCTGTTCGCTGCGGCCACCGTACACCGCGATGCCGTCGAGGATGCCGTCATGAGCTCCGTCGACCTCCTGCAGGATCCGCTGCAGCCGTGCCTTCGTCTCGCCCTGGTTGTCGGTGGTGGCGCCACGCAACGTGTCGCGGAACTCGATCAGCAACGTGAACGGGTCGAACGTGCCGCCGTAGGTCACGCTCTCGGTGCCGGTTGCGTTCAGGTTTCCGACATCGACGCTGAGTACGGTGCCTTCGGAGTCGCGGACCTGCACGGTGCTGCTGGCGAAGTCGGCCACGGTGACCGTCTGGCCGCCGTCGATCGAGAGTCCGGCGAGGCTGGTGAACGTGCCGTTCGGTGGTACCGGAGTGCCGGAGATGGTCAGGTTGACGGTGCGGCCGTCCGCGGTTTGGAAGTCCTGGTTGGTTGCTGGGATCGGCACCGGGGGACCGCCGTCGATGCTGAGCGTGCTGCCGCTGACCGCGTACGTCAGAGAGCCTAGGGCGTCGGTGGTGCCGGTCCCCGCGGTGATCTGCGCCGGTGCTCCCCCGAGCCCAGCGAACGCGACGCGAAGTTCGCCGAAGCCCACGCCCGTGCTCGAGTCAGGGCCGGGCTGCGCGCCGGTGCCGCCGTTCGCGAAGGTCGTCGCACCGCGGCGCCGGCGCAAGAAGATGCTGTCGCCGGGGGCGTTGAGCGCGGTCTCCACCCCTGGTCCGACTTCGATCAATACGCTCTCACCGTTGCCGTCGTAGCGCGCCCGCGTGCCGCCCGGACCTTCCTCGAGTCGAAACGGTGGTTGGTCGGTGATCGTGCCGCCGAACAGGAAGCGCCCGGCTCGGCTGGTGTTGGCGATGCCCGCGAACTGGCCGAGCAGCTGATCCACGCGCTCACCCAGGCCCACCAGGTCGTTGACCGAGGTGGTCCCGTTGTTTGCCTGGATCAGCAGCTCGCGGGTCTGCTGCATCAGTTCCGACGCGTCCTCGAGCGCACTCGCGCCCAGGTCGGTGGTCTCGCGCGCCAACTGGGTGTTGGAAGTCAGCTGGTCGAGCCGTCGCAGCTCGGCGCGCAGCGGCAGGATGCGCAGCATGCCGGCCGGGTCGTCGGAAGGTCGGTTGACGCGGCGCCCGGTGGCGACCTGCTCTTGCAGGCGCTGGCTGCCGCGCAGGTTCGCCTGCACGTCGCGCAGGGCGCGCGCGTACAGCATGGCTTGCGTGATCCTCGTCATCGTTCAGCTCCCCAGGTTCACCAGTGTCTGCGACAGCTCGCTCACGGTGCTGATGAAGCGAGACGCGGCTTGGAAGGCCTGCTGGAAGCGCACGAGGTCGATCATCTCCTCGTCGAGATCCACGCCGGAAACTGCGGTGCGTTCGGCCTCCAGCGCTCCCAGCAGGTTGTCTTGAGCTTGCGAGGTCGCTGCTGCGGCCGACGACTCGAAGCCGATACCGCCGACGACGCCGGCCCAGAAGTCCTCGAGGCTGGCGTCGCCGAGCGTTCCCAGCGGCAGGTCGCGCACGTCGAGCAGGCGCTGCAGGTTGCTGGCGTCGCCCGAGAAGCCGCTGGTGCCGGCGGCGAGCAGCTCCGGATCGCGCACCAAGTCCTCGTTCACCGTCAGCGTCGAGGCGCTGTTGCCCCAGAACACGCTGTTCATGCCGAGCGCCACCAGCACGTCGGTGGTATCGGTGTCGGCCAAGGCATCGAGGGCGAACACGTTGCCGTTGCTGGCGCTGACATCGCCCGGCCCGAACGAAACCTTGATCCCGTCGAGCACCTCGATCTCGTCGCCGGGCGCGTAGCGCCCGCCACCCACCTGCACGGTGGCGACACGGCTGCCCGTCTCGTCGAACACCCCGACGGTGAGTCCCGGGGTCACACCGATCTGGCCATCGGCGTCGGGTCGGAACGTCAGGCGCCGGTTGTCGCTGCCGGTGTAGGTACCCTTCACCTCGATCTTCAGCGCGTCGTTGCGTCCGGTGGCGGTGACGCCGGTCGGCATGCCCAGCGCGGCGAGCGGCGCGCCGGCACCGTCGGTCAGGGCGAGCGTCGAGGACGTTCCAGACGTGTTGGAACGGATCACCAGGCGTCCGCCGACGTCCTTGGCGGTCGCCTGTCCGCCGAGCTGCGCATTGATGGCGGTGGCCAGCTCGCGCGCCGTCGCCGCTCCGGCGTTGCGGAAGTCGGCGGCGCTCAGGTTGACCGTCTGCGGCGAGCCGTTGACGTTGACGGTGAAGCTCGACGGCACCGTGAGGACGAACGGCTCGCTGACGCTCCCGCCCAGGCTCGCTTGGCTGCCGCCGAACGAGCCGAACGAGTCGGGCGCCGGATCGAGATGATTGCCGAAGTCGAAGCCGTAGCTCGCGTCGGCGGTGATTTGCAGGCGTCCGGTCGGATCGACGCTCGCGTTGACGTGATCGACGGCGTCGATGGCGCTGGCCAGGTCGCGCAGCGACATCTGCCGAGGGTCGATGTCGAACCGTGTGCGCTCGATGTCGCCGGTCGCCTTGTTGCGCACGGTCAGCCACAGCTCGCCCTCGACCACGTCGAAGGGGAGGCCCGACTGGGACAGCAACTCGTCACCGCGCTCACCGTCGCCGTCGCCGTCGACCACCCCGTAGTGAGCCGTGAGCTCGGAGAAGGGCCCCGACTTCGGCACGCCTGTGCTCTGCACGCGATTGAACTGAAGTGCCAACTCCTTGGCCAGGCGATCGAGGTCGGCCAGCAAGCCGGGGAGGTGCTCGGTCTCGTGCCGGAGCAGAGCGCCGATACGACCACCGGTGATCTCGATCGTCTGCGACGAGTCGCCGATGTGCACGGTGGTCCGGTCGTCGGCGCTGCGTTGGACGCGCAGCGGCGTGGTGGTGGTGCCGCTCACCAGGAGGTAGCCGCCGGCGACCAGGTCGACGGAGCCGTTGTCCCGCTCGACGGCGCGCGTGTCGATGAGGCGGCTGATCGCCTTGACGTGCGTCTCGCGGGCGTCGCGCAGGTCGTTGGCGGTCTGCCCGCCGCCCTCGATGGCGGCGATGTCGCGGTTCAGGGTCGCCACCGCACTGGCGTGTTCGTTGACCTGTTGCGTCAAGCCGCGCACTTCGTCGAAGGTCGAGCTCTGCATCTCGCCGAAGCGGGTCGACAGCAGGTTCAGGCCCTGCGCCAGGGCACTCGCGCCTTGCACGACGCCGCCCCGCAGCGCGCGGTCGGCGGGATCGGTCTTGAGCCGACCGATACGACCGAACAGGTCGCTCAGCGAGCTGCTGAGCCCGGCACCGGGTTCGTCGAGCACTCCTTCGACCTCCTGCCAGCGCAGACTGTCGACCTCGGCGGCTCCCGTCAGGCCGAGCTGTAGACGCAGGCGACGTTCGATGCCGCCGTCGATCAACCGACTGATGTCGTCGACCTGTACGCCGGTGCCGATCTGGAAGCCGGCCACGGAGTAGGGCAACGTCGCCGACTGCAGGATGCGCTGGCGGGAGTAGCCCTCCGTGTTGGCGTTGGCGACGTTGTGTCCGGCGGTCTGGATCGCCAGCCGTGCCGCCTTGAGCGCCGAGAGCCCGGCGCCGAGTCCGAAACCGTAGGTCATCGTTCCTCTCCTTCTGCCGATCGCGGACGGGGCAAGGCCCCGCGCGCGTCCATCCTGCTTGTGTGCATGTCTACACCGTGCCGCGGACGAAGCCGCCCGCCGCCTCCGAGCGCACCGACCGCGCGTGGCGGTCGTAGCGCTGACCCTGGCGCCGGTTGTCGGTCGCGAGCTGGTGCAGCAGTCCTTCGTGCGCGCGCCGGCTCACGTCGAGCAAGCGCTGGCCGACCGCACCCTCGACCCGCAGCGCCCGCAGCGCGCCGCGCAGCCGCTCGGCTGTCTCGCCGAGTCGGCGCGCCGCGTCTGCGGGTAGCCGCCCCATGATCGTGCTCATGCGCGAGGTCGGCGGCAAGCGCAGCACCTCGCACAGAGCACCCCGCCGACCGGCCACTTCGGTCTCTAGGGCGTGGACCCGAGCGGCGTGGCGCGCGTTGTCGCCGTGCCGCTCCTCGAGGTCGCTGGCACGCGCGCGCACGAAGGCGAATCGGCTGTCGACCAGACCCTGCCGCAGGGCGTCGACTGCTTCGCAGAGTTGACGCAGCGAGGACTCGAGGTCCGCCGCGCGGGCCGGGGCGTCAGACATAGTCGACCTCCGTCGCGTGCTGCAGGATGTTCTTGGCGATCTTGGTCGCCAGGCCGAGGCCACCGGAGCGGCCGAGGTTCTCCGACATGCACCGATCGAACCAGGCCGAGTACGTGTCGCTGCCAGCACCTCCGCCGAACATGCTGCCGCCGAGTCCATCGGACGAGGCGCGCATCGAGGTGACGACCTGCTGCACGAAGATCTGCTCGAACTGGCCGGCGATCTCCTTGGCGCGGACGTGGATGGGAGCCTGCCGTCCCTCGGCGGCAGTGAGCGCCAGGAGCGAGCCGTTCGGATCCAAGGCATTGGCGATGGTTTGCATGACAGCCTGCTTTCAGTCGACCTTGAGTTCGGCCTGCAAGTAGCCGTTGTCGGCCAGCTTCTGGAAAACGACCACCAGCTGGCGCGGAGTGAGCTCGAGTGCCTTGAGGTTCTCGAGGAGCTCGGCCACGGTGGCGCCGCCGCGCAGCGGCTTGAAGTCGTTCTTGGTGGTGGTGACGTCGATCTGCGTGCGCGGCACGATCGCCGTCTGACCCTGGTTGAAACCGGGAAGCGGCTGCACGACCTCGTCTTCCTGCGCCACACTGATGGTCAGGTCTTCGAGGGCGATGGTGCAGGGGCTGATCATCACCCCCTCGCCGGCGAGCACCAGCCCCGACGCTTCGTTGATGACGACGGTGGACGGGTTGTGCACGGGCACCGGCAAGTCGCTGATCCTGTTCAGGACTTCCAGTGCGAATGCCTCGGTCTGCTTCTGCGGCGGCAGGGTGATGCGGAGCATCGAGATGCCGTTCGGGCGGGCCGAGCACCCCAACGTGGCGACGACCTCCTGCACGCGAGTGGCGATGTTCGTCACCGTGCTCTGGTTGGGGTGCAGGAGCTGCAGCTCGAGGTCTCCGGCCGCCGACAGGAACGAACTGGGCAGGTCCTGCACCACGCGCGCGCCGCCGGCGACGTGTCCGACCGTGGTGTGGTTGCGGGTGACCTTGGCCGTCTTGCCTGCGGCCGAGAAGCCGCCGACGATCACCGGGCCCGAAGCCAGCGCGTACACCGTGCCGTCGACGGCGCGCAGCTCGCACTGCAGCAGGTTGCCGCCGAACAAGGACGAGGCGTCGCCCAGGTTGCTCACGGTGGCATCGATCGTCATCCCCTCGCACGAGAAGGCCGGCAGCTCGGCGGTGACGGTGACCAGGGCGACCGCACCGGTGACGACGTCGGACTCGCGCACGTTCAGTCCGTGCGAGCGGATGTAGTTCTGCAACGCCTGGCGCGACACCACGTCGCCCGAACCGGTCGCGTTGAGGCCGACGACGAGGCCGGTGCCTTCCAGCATGTTCGGCTGGCTGTTGTGCAGCCGGGTGATCTGCTGCAGGCGCACGAAGACCGCCGACGAGGGCGGGACCGCCGGTGCCGGGGTGGCGCCGGTCGCCGCCGGCGCGGCTTCGGTCGCCGGCAACGCGGTCGGCGCACTCGCCGGCGGGTCCTGGGCAGATGCCACTCCGGCTGCCGCGGGCCCGGCGATCAGGGCGACGATGAGGTCGACACGACCGAATGAGCGGCGTCGGACGGCCGCTGGACAAGAGGTCTGCACGGGGGTGGTTCGCACGGCGAATGGATGACGGCGTTGCATGGACTCAGAACGGCCACAGCGCCCAGAACATGGTCTCGAACAGCGCGCCGACCGGCCCCTTGGTCGTGTGGCGCGTGGAACCGCCTTCACCCTGGATGCTGATGCGCGCGTCGGCGACGTACTGAGACTCCACCGAGTTCTGCGGCGTCACGTCGAGGGCCCGCACCATGCCGCTGATGCGCAGGGTCTTGGTCTCGTCGTCGACCTGCACCTGCCGGGTGCCGGCGACCACGAGGTTGCCGTTCGGCAGCACGTCGATGACGATCACCGAGAACCGCGCTTGCACGTTGGAGTCGCGCTGCTGCTTGCTCTCACCGCCGGACGAGCGCTCGCTGCGCGCGTCGAACTTGGGCAGGACGTTGGTCTTGAACGTGTCCTCGCTGAGGGTGTAGGCCTCGAGGCGTGCCGCCAGCGTCGTGTCGGCGGTGCGCTCGGTCTTGTCGTTGTTGGTGACCTTGTGCGTCTCGCTGACGACGATCGTCAGGATGTCGCCGACGGCGGTGGCACGGTGGTCGGCGATCGAGCTGCGCGGATTGGTGGCGCGCTTGTACAGGTTCTGTGCGGGCAGGCGGCTTGCCGCCAGCACGACGAAACCAGCGACGGCGAGGCGGATCATCGCGACACCTCCGCCAAGGCGACGACGCCGGCGCCGCACACCTGGGCCTGCAAGACTCGGCCGTTGCTGACCACGACCGCGACGCGTTCGCCGACCGCGCCGGCTGCCAGGGCCACTCCGCGCGTCGTCACGTGCACGCGCCCACGGTTGATGACGACGATGACGGGGTCCTTCGGTCGAATCACGGCCGGCGCCGCCAGGTCGGCGAGGCGCAGCGTCTGCCCGCGCCGCAGGTCGCGCGCTGCCACCATGTTCTGCACGGCGGCAAAGTCGTCGACGTGCATGGTCTGCGCGCCGGGCGAGAGTTCGATACGCCGCGTCTCCAACATGTGCGGCCCGAGCGGGGTCTCTCGGCGCACCGGTTCGGTGACCACCAGCGCCTTGCCGAAACGGCGCAGGCGGTAGGGCAGGGTCACGACCTTGAATTCGGTGTCGTCGACCATGACCGCCACCTCGACCATCGCGCTGGTGGGTTGCACGGCGTTGCCGCGCAGACGGCCGCGCAGGTCGAAGGAGCGCCGGCCCGGTGGCACCTCCAGCGGCGACGGTTTCGCCGTCAACTCGAACTCGATGTCCTTCTCGGGCTCCAGCTCGAGGGCCGCGCGCAGGATGGGCTCGGCGATGTCGACCAGCTCCTGCGGCTGCACGCTGGCGTGGACCGACTGCACGATGGTCTCGTCGGCGCCGACGATGTGCACCTGCTCGGGGGTGAGCCCTTCGAGGGCGAGCTGCGAGCGCACGCCGGATTGCGGCAGGACGCGATTGAAGCCCTTGGCCGGCCGCCGGCCGAACGTCACGTCCGCCAACCGTCGCGCCACCGCCGGATCGTCGGTGGTGATCTCGGCGACGTCTTGCAGGCGCACGTCGACGCCGCGCACCAGCGCTTGCGAGCGGCAGCGGATCTCGACCATGACCGGTTGGTCGTTGCCGGCCGGACGCGCCGGCGTCTTGTCGTCGTCGCCGCCGCTGGCGAGCGCGGCGAGAAGCAGAGCGAGAGCGTTCATCGTCTTCCTCCTTCGGGCTAGCGGATCACGGACGTGGCCGTCGACAGCATCTGGTCGCTGGCCTGGATGGCACGGCTGTTCACCTCGTAGGCGCGCTGGGCGACGATGAGGTTGACCAACTCGTTGACGATCTCGACGTTCGAGCGCTCGATGAAGTTCTGCTTCAGCGTGCCGAGGCCGTTCGAGCCGGGGTTGTTCGGGGTGGGCGGACCGGATGCGTCGGTCTGCCGCAGGATGTTGCCGCCGAGCGCCAGCAAGCCGGACGGGTTGACGAAACGGGCGAGCTGGAGCTGTCCGAAGGTCGCGGTCGTGTCGGGGTTGCCGGCGGTGCGACCCGAGACCCGTCCCTCGGCGTCGATGCTGATCTCGATGGCGTCGTTGGGGATGTTGATCTCCGGCTGGATCACCTCGCCGCCGCTGGTCACCAGTCGGCCCTCGGAGTTGCGCTGCAGGTGGCCGTCGCGGGTGAAGCCGTTGCCGCCGTCGGGCAGGCGCACCTGGAAGAAGCCGTCGCCCTCGATGGCGAGGTCGAGCGGCCGGTTCGTCGCCTCGAGCACGCCGGTCGTGTAGATCTTGCTGGTGCCGGAGAGCTGAGCGCCCGAGCCGATCTGCACGCCGATCGGGCTGGCCACACCTCCGGCGTCGCGCTCGAGACCCGGCGTCTTCAGCGTGACATACAGCAGGTCCTCGAACGACACCTGCGAGCGCTTGAACCCGGCGGTGTTCACGTTCGCGATGTTGTTGGCGATGGTGTCCACCATCGTCTGCTGGGCCTTCATGCCCGTCGCGGTTGTGTAGAGACTCTTGATCATGGCTTGAGTGGATGGTTCAGCGCGCCAGGGCGCTCACGAACGAGCTCTGGAGCTGGCCGACGTTGCGCAGGATGGTCGCCGTCGCCTGGAACGAGCGCTGGACGACGAGCATGTTGACCATCTCGCTCACGGTCTGGACGTTGCTGGCCTCGACGTTGCCCTGCCGGATGGCCGTGGTCGGCACGACCACCACGTCTTGCTTGGCCGTGTCGACGAAGCGGCCGCGCCCGGCGGGCTGCAGCGCCTCGCGGCTGCCGACTCGGAACACGCCGAGCGTGCGGCCGGTGCTGACGCCGGTGTCGGCGTCGACGATCTCGCCGCCGGGAGTCACGCTGAAGCCGGTGCTCGAGTCGCCCTCGGCGCGCACCTGCAGGTCGGCGCCGGCGTTGTCGAGGTAGTGGAACCCGCTCTCGTCGGTGAGATAGCCCTGGGCGTCGACCTGCAGCTCGCCGCTGCGTGTGAAGAAGAGGTTGCCCTCCCCGTCGCGGACGCGGAAGAAGTCTTGGCTCTCGAGCGCGACGTGGTTGCGCTCGCCGGTGGGCACCAGGTTGCCGATGCTCCAGTCCGCCGCTTCGCGGTACTTCACCGTCGGCAGCTGCTCGCGCAGCATGCCGTGGAAGCGCGACGGGCTCTCCTCGGCGATCGGCTGGCGGCGCTTGAAGGCGGTGGAGCTGATGTTGGCCAGGTTGTGCGCGATCGCCTGCTGCGACTGCGACAGGTAGTTGAGGCTGCTGACCAGAGCGGCTTCGGCGTAGGTGGTCATGGCTAGCGGACGATGTTGACGAGCTCGGCGAGGATCTCGTCGGTGGTGGTGATGACGCGCGAGTTGGCCTGGAAGCCGCGTTGGGCCTCGATCAGGCTGACGAACTCCTGGGCGATGTCGACGTTGCTGTTCTCCAGCGAGCCTGGACGCACCAGCCCGGCGCCGGCCGCACCGGCGGTGGTGACGATGGCGTCGTCGGAGTTGGGCGACTCGACGAACATGGTGTCGCCGACACGTAGCAGGCCGGCTTCGTTGGGGAAGACCGCGACCCGCAGGGAGTCGAGCGTGCGCGCCTCGCCGTTGCTGTAGTAGCCGGTGAGGTTGCCCTGCTGGTCGAAGTTGACTGTCAGCAAGGTTCCGGTCTCGAAGCCGTCTTGGTTGGTCGCCGCCACGGTGGTGCGGTCGCCGAGCATCGCCACGCCGTCGAACTGACCGGAGGTCCCGAGGTTCAGGGTTACGTCCTGCGTCGTGGCGATGCCGTCGAAGAGGAACGACACCTGGTTGCTGCCGCCACCGATGACGTTGAACGAGCCGTCGGCGTTGAAGCGGATCTGCGACACCGTGCCGGAGGCGACCGTGCCCTCGCTCGCGTCCATGCTGGCGGTCAGGCTCCATACCGAGCTGTCGTTGACGTCGCGCTCGAAGGTCAGCTGCACCGGATGCGTGCGTCCCAAGCTGTCGATGACGTCGATCGAGGTCACCGCCTGATCGGGGCCGGCGCCGTCCTGGACCACGCGGAAGCTCGGGTAGCTCGACGAGCCGCGGTTGCCGGCGGCGTCGCCGATGAACAGGCTGAGGTTGGCGGGTTCCTTCTGGTTGGCGGTCAGCCGCAGGGTGCCGTCGGTGGTCAGGGTCGCGGTGGCGCCGGTGAACCTGTTGTTGACGAACGTCAGGAGGTCGTCGAGCGTCGTGCCGCTGGTGCCGTACACGAAGGTGTCCGACACGGCGCTGCCGTCGGGGTTGGTGCCGCGCACCTGGATCTGGTCGCCCGCTTGGTAGGGACTGATGCGCGAGGTCAGCTGCGCCAGGTCGGTGCTGGTGGTGGCGGCCGACTCGGTGCCGGACGTGAGCGCCGCGTCGAGACCGAGCGCGGCCAGGAAGCCGGCAGCGCCCGGGCCGTCGTCGAACTTGAGCGACGCTGACTCGCCGAGCTTGGTGGTGTCGAAGGTCAGGCGTCCGCCGTTGACCGTGATCTCGACGCCGCTCATGCGCGGGCCGAGGAAGGTCTCGAGCGCCGCCGCGGTGTAGGTGGTGGTGCCGGCCGGGAACGTGATGGTCTGTTGCGCGCCGCCGTTCACCGACACCAGGATCGACTTGCCGTCGAAGCCGGTGATGTTGAACGGCTCGGCACCCGTGGTCTTGCTGGCCGGTTGACCTTCGCGGAACGCCGACGCCGACTCGACGATCTCCTCGAGGGGACCGCCGACCACGGCTGGCAGGTTGCCTTGGAAGGTGATCTCGCCGGTTTGGCGCGGCGGCAGCGTGTCGGTCACCGGCACGGTGATGTTGCCACCCGAGGCGCTCACCACCCGGTACCCCGAGCGCAGGTCGACCAGGTTGCGGCTGGCGTCGACGCCGAACGTGCCGACGCGCGTGTAGAGGCTGCGCAGGCCGTCGTTCAGCGTGAAGAACCCTCGCCCCTGGATGGCCACGTCGAGGGCGCGGCCGGTGTCCTGGAACGTGCCCTGTTCGGTGCGCAGGTCGATGGATCCGACGCCGACGCCGAGGCCGACCTGGCGGGGGTTGGTGCCGCCGAAGTTGCCCGACGGGCCCGAGCCGGCCGTCTGCGTGAAGCTCAGGATGTCGGAGAAGGTGATGCGCGAGCCCCAGAAGCCGGGCGTGCTGACGTTGGCCAGGTTGTTGCCGATGACGTCGATGTACTGCTGGTGCACGCGCAGGCCGGACAGGCCGGAGAAGAGTGAGGTGTTGACCACGGGCTCAGCTCTCCTTGTTCTCCTGCGCCTGACGGATGCCCGTCACCTCGCGGATGCCGATCTCGCGGTCGCCCTCGAGCTTGAGGCGCACCTCGCCGTCGTCGTTGACGAACACGGACTCGACCAAGCCCGACTGCTCGCCGGCTTCGTCCTGCCAGAGCACCTCGCGCCCGAGCAGCGCGCTGCCCTCGCCCAGGCTCTGCACCCGCGCCAGCGCGCCCTGGAAGTCGAGCAGCGTCAGGAGGTTGGTGTTGATCTCCTTCTGCTCCTCCATCGACGAGAAGGTGGCGAGCTGTTGCATGAAGGCGCCGTTGTCGACCGGGTCGAGCGGCGTCTGTTGCCGCATCTGGGTCACCAGCAGGGTCAGGAACGGGTTGTCGCCGAACTTGGCGCTCTGCGACGACACGACGGTTTGGCCCGAAGAGGCGCCGGAGGTGGACGAGATGGTGGTCATGGCTGAGGTCAGGCCCAGAAGTCGAGGCCCGTGGATGCGGCGACTGCGCGCACTGGCGGCGCGTCGTCGTTCGAGTCGAGAATCGAGTACGTGGCGCGCGACGAACCGAGGCCTGCACCGGACTGCGAGTCGCGGCGCGCGCGGCCGTCGCCGCTACGGACGTCGGCTTGCGTGATGGTGAGACCCTGCTGCGCCAGGCTGCTGGCGAGAAGGGGCAGGTTGTGCTGCAGGAGGCTGGCGATCTCGGGACGCTCGGCGATCAGCGACAGCTTGGTCTGGCCGGCGCCGTCGACGACGAGCTGGAGATCGAGCAAGCCGAGCTCCGGCGGTTCGAGTTGCATGTGCGCCTCGCTGCGGCCGTCTTGCAGCTTGAACACGATCTGGCGCAGGACCGAGTCGCGGGCCGTTTCGACGCGGTCGAGGGCCAGCTTGTCGACGCTGCGGTAGCCGACGCCGGCGGCGGCGCGGGCACTGCCGATGCCGCGCACCTCGCCGTGGGCGAGGCTGGCCAGCCCAGGGCTCGACGAGCGAGCGGTGGTCGGCACGACGGCGGCACCCGCGGCTTGGAACGCCGCGTGGCCGTCGGCTGCGACGGGCGCGGGCTCGGCAGCGAGCGCTCGTTGGGCGGGCCGCGGCGCACCGGGGTTCGCCGTGGGTTCACCGCGCTCCGTGGTCGCGCTTGCCGTGCTGCGCGGCGCCGTTTGTGTTTGGGGCTCGAGTGTGGCTTGCGCGAAGGGCGCCACCGGCACGCTGTCGGCGTCGGGTGCGTCCGGCTCGGGCGCGGGCTCGATGGGATCCGCCGGCGGTGCGCAGGGTGCGGCCGGTGCCGCCTGCACCGAGGCCTCGCTGGAGTCCGCCACCGGCTCGTCGACGAGGCGACGTGGCAGCTCCGGCTCGGTCCGGAGCTCGTCAGGATGTCGCTCGAGTGCGGCGTCGAGCTGTCGGGCGAACGAATCGCCTGCCCGCTTGCCGTCACCGACGATCGGGATCCGGAACGGATCCGACTCCACGCGCCCGAACTGTGTGAAATGCGCCTGCACTGCCGACTCTCTCCCGGCGTTCGGCTATGCACGGCGCGTGCCATCGACACTGAGAATCCGCAGAGCTCGCTGCCATCGGTAGATGCGTGCATCGACTGCGATGCTGCGCCGTGCCGACCCGGCAACTCCTGCCGAACCTCGGCCGGCAACTCCTGCCGCGTTGCCTGCGCGCGGACTCAAGCCGAGGCAGAGCTGACGTCGACATTTCCCCGGGCGCGACCAACTTCCCCTCAAGTCGCGTCCCACGGCTCCGGATCATGGAGTCGAACGTCGGGAGGTGTGCTGACATGAACATTGGACAAGTCCGTCCCCAGGATGCGGCCGGCAAGCCGGTGCTGATCCAGCGACCGGTGCCGGAAGGTCGACGCGCCAAGGTCGGTGCCGTCGACGAGGCCTCGCTGAGCGACGCAGCCCGTGACGCGCTGCGCGCCGCCGACCGGCAGGCGCTGCGCTTGCGCGGCGACGACCCGGAGCGCCGGGCGCTGGTGGAGGCAGCGCGCGCCAAGGCGCAGCGCGGCGAGCTCGACGACCCGAGGGTCTTGCGCGAGACTGCGCGTCGCCTGCTCGAAGGCCAGGCCGACGCCTGATCCGGCTCGCGCGCCTGTGGGGCGCGCGGAGCCAAGACCTCGCAGGCGCGGGCACTTCGTCGACGCGCGCAGCGCCGGCCCGGACCTCTGCTGCTGCCGCAGGCTGCGACGCAACGCGATCCATGCGATCGTGACTGCGCCAACGTTTTTTCGGCAACGCGCCGAACGGCGGCGACGTCAGAGGCACCGATCGCATGAGCACCCCACGAGAGCTCGGTCCCGAAGCCCTGCTGGCGCAGCAAGACTTCGTGCGAGCCTTGGTGCGGAGCCTTCTGCGCACGGGCGACGGCGAGGACGACATCGTGCAGCGGACCTGGCTGCAGGTGCTGCTGCGGCGACCTCGCGACGGCGAGCGCGGCCGCCAGTGGCTGGGGCAGGTCGCGCGCAACCTGACGCGCGATCACCTGCGGGCGACGCGGCGACGCAGCGCCCGCGAACAGCGCGCGGCCAGGCCGGACCTCGTGCCGTCGACCGCCGAGATCGTGCAGCGTGAGGCCGAGCGCAAGCGAGTGGTCGAGGCGCTGCTCGGGTTGGCCGAGCCCTACCGCGGCGCGCTCCTGCTGCGCTACTTCGATGACCTGAGTCCGGCGACGATCGCCGCGCGCCTCGGCGTGCCCGGAGCGACGGTGCGCGCTCGCCTGCAGCGCGGCCTGGGAATGCTGCGGGCCAAGTTGGATGACGAGTACGGCGACCGCCGGAGCTGGCTGGCGGCGCTCACCCCTTGTGCGATGCGGCCCGAGGCAGCGGCCGCCGCCACTCTCGGAGCCGTGTCGATGTCCGTGCCTTCGAAGATCACGTGGACCGTGTGCGGAATCGTCTTGGCCGGTCTGGCCCTGTGGTCCCTGACCGGCGGCGCCACCGAACCCGCGGCTGCTCCACCGGTGGCCACAGACCCTGCGCACCTGGCGGCAGCGTCGGAGCCTCGGCCCGACGCGACCGACCTTGGCGACCAAGACGCCCGCGATGCCGCACCACGGCGCCGCGTTGCCCCCGAGCCGGGCTTCACCCTGCGCGGCGAAGTGCGCCACGACGGCCAACCGTTCGCCGGCTTGGCCCTGACCGCGTCGTGGCACGAGGGTCTCGACGGTGAATCCAGCCGTGGCGAACCCCGTCGCCGAGTCCAGGTGCGGAGCGACGAGGACGGCACGTTCACGTGGCAGGGCCCGATGCCGGAGTCGACGACGACGATCCGCTTGCGCAGCGAGGATCCGCGACGGTACGTCTTCGCTGACCCGGTGATCGTGTTTCCCGGCGACGGCGAGGCTCGGTGTCTGGTGTCGGTGACCTTGCTCGACTGCGCGCTCAGCGGCACGGTGCGCTCGGGCGACGGCAAGGCGATCGCCGGCGCATTCGTCAGCTCGAATGGCTGGACCGACACCCGCACCGACGGGGAGGGTCGCTACCGGCTCGATGTCGGCAGCGGCGCCGCGTCGCGACCTCTCCTGGTGCAGGCCGCGGGCTACGTGCAGCAACTGGTGCAGACCAACATCCCCGAGGGGGCAGCGACGCAGACGCTCGACGTGATCCTGCAGCCGGGAACGTCGATCGCCGGGCAGGTGCTCGACCCCACCGGTGCGCCGGCTGCCGGCGTCGAGGTCCGCGCCTCGGGCGCCTTCCGGAGCGTGCGCAGCGACGCCGATGGGCGCTTCGTCTTCGACTCGATCCAACCCGAGACCAACCATCGGATCGAAGCGAGAACTCGCGGCTACGCTCTCGCCGCGACCGATGCCAAGGCCGGCGATCACGACGTCGAGCTGCGCCTGCGAACGGGCGTCGCCCTGACCGGCCACGTGCGGCGCCGTGACGGCCAACCGGTCGCAGGCGCCGCGGTCCGCGTGCGTGTCGGCCGGTTCGACCAGGCCGGTACGCTCGCGCACTGCGACCACGACGGCAGCTTCCGCATCGAGGACCTGCCGTGTGCGACGAAGGTGCAGGTCAGCGCCAGCAAGGCCGGCTTCGCGTCGGCGCACACGGAAGTCGAACTCGACGCGGTCGACGGGGAGGTCGAGTTCCGCCTCGACCCCGGCGGCAGCGTGCGCGGGCGCGTCGTCGACGAGGCGGGCAGGCCGGTCGCCGGCGCGTCGGTGTACGCCGAGCGCGCCGGCGACGACAGCATGTCGCGCGCGGTGGGCCGGCGCTGCGACAGCGATGCCGATGGCCGCTTCGAAGTCGTCGATCTGCCACCGGACCCGTGCCACGTGTACGCGTTCTCGCGTGGCTTCATCCGCGGCAGCCAGCCCGCGGTCCTCCCCGGCGGGCCCGAGCTGGTGATCCGGCTGGAACGCGCTCTGACGGTCGCCGGGCGTGTGGTCGACGCGGCCACCCGGCGCCCGATCACCGAGTTCGAGGTTCGCATCGCCAAGGCCGAGGAGTTGGGAGCACCGTGGATCAGGAGCGTGCGTTTCGCCGATCCGGGTGGTGCGTGGCAGGCATCCGAGAGCCGGTTCGTCGCCGGCGAACCGCTGCACGTCGAGGTGTCTGCCGCCGGCTACGCCCCCGCGCGCACGACCATGATCGCGTCGCGCACGCCCGCGGCCGACACGGGCGTGATCGCGCTGACGCCAGGCCTGACGCTGCGTGGCAGGGTGCGTCACGCCGATGGCGAACAGCCGGTTGCCGGCGCGCGCCTGGCTCTGTTGCGCGACGGCGAGAACACCCTCGTCGCGCAGAGCCCGAGCACGCCGAGCGCGGTCACGGGCACCGACGGCACGTTCGAGCTGGCGCACCTCGCCCCCGGTGCGGTGCGCCTCGTGGTCTCGCACGCCGACCACGCGAGCATCGTGCACGGGCCGATCCAACTCGACTCGGAGTCTGCGGCCAACGCGATCGAGATCGTCATCGGTGGCGGTGTCGCCGTGCGTGGCCGCGTCACCGGCTTCGCTCGCACCGACGAGCTCAGCCTCACCCTCGCCAGTCTCTCGGTCGACACGCGCCTGCAGGCCGCGATCGCCGCCGACGGCACGTTCGCCGTCGACAAGGTCGCGCCGGGCCCGTACATGCTCGTGCTCAACCAACCAGGTGCCGATGCCCGCATGCTCCGGCTCGTGGTGCGCACCGAGGACGTCGACGGGCTCGAGGTGCGCGCCAAGGACGGCGACGCGCGCGTGCGCATCGTCGTGCAGGGCGCGGACGCCGGCGAAGTCCGTCTACGGCCGCTCGACGACGCACCGCGAGGCCAGCGCTTCGTCACTCGGATCGCCGAGTTCGCACGCGGCGTGCACACCGTCGACGGCCTGGCCGCGATTCGCTACCAGGTGAGAGTCGAGGTCGGCACCAAGACCCAGACCCGAACCGCCGACTTGCGCGCCCAGTCCGAGGTGGATCTCACCTTCGACGTACGCTGAGCCGAAGGCTCGCGATCGCGAAGGCGATCGCCGGCAACATGGCTCGGAGCCTGTACGCTCGATTCTCTCACAGGCTCTGAGCTGCGTCTGTCGCGTCCGCTGTGGCAGGCGAAGCTCTCCGGCGTGGGCGTCACGTGCGCAGAGGGCGCCACAGTCGGCTCGATCCGCAGGATCGTGGTCCAGGCATCGTGCTGTGGTCGCTTCGAGCACGCCGAGCGGACCGCGCACGAGCCGAGGGTGCGTCCAGCGCCGCCGCGTCGGTTCTCTCACAGACCCATCGACTGCGAGCCGTAGCGAAAACGACCGAGCTCGGCGACGCGCAGGCGCGCCCGGCACCCAGTGCGCTACCCTGGCCTGGTCATGTGCAGCGATCGCTCCCTCACCGTGTTCTTGGCGCTGGCGACCACCTTGGCAGCGCCGGCGCAAGCACCAGCGCCTCGGGTTCCACCCAACATCGTGTTGGTCGTCGCCGACGACCTGGGTTGGACCGACCTGGCTTGTCAGGGCAGCCGGTTCTACGAGACTCCGAACCTCGACCGGCTGGCCAGCCAGGGGATCCGCTTCACCGACGCATACGCCGCCGCCGCGGTGTGCTCGCCCACCCGCGCGGCGGTGCTCACCGGTCGATCCCCGTCGCGCACGGGCGTGACCGACTGGATCCGTGCGCGCTTCCAGCGCGGTGGCGTCACCCCCGACGCGAATCCCACTGAGTACGTGGGCGGTCCCCGCCGGCGCCTGCTGTGCCCACCGAATCCGTTCTGGCTCGAGCTCGACGAGGTGACCTTGGCGGAGGCCCTGCGCACCGCCGGCTACGCCACGTGCCACGTCGGCAAGTGGCATCTGGGCGACGACGCGAACGATCCCGAGCACCAGGGCTTCGACGAGAACCACGGCGGCTGCGACTACGGCCAGCCACCGAGCTACTTCGACCCGTTCCGCAACGAGCGCCTGCCGCAGGGCATCCCGACGCTGCCGCCGCGCCGGCCTGGCCAGTTCCTCACCGAGCGCGAGACCGAGGAGGCGGTGGACTTCGTGGCGCGCCACCGCGCCCAGCCGTTCTTCCTCTACCTGGCGCACTACGCCGTGCACACGCCGATCCAGGCCAAGGAAGAGGTCGCGGCGAAGTACGCGGCGAAGGCGACGTCCGGTGCGCAACGCAACGCCAAGTACGCGGCGATGGTGGAGTCGGTCGACGACGCGATGGGACGCGTGCTGGCCGCGTTGGACGAGCACGGCCTCTCGGAGCGAACCCTGGTGATCTTCACCTCCGACAACGGCGGGCTGCTCGGACCGACCGACAACGCGCCGCTGCGCTCGGGCAAGGGCTTTCCGTACGAGGGCGGCATCCGCGTGCCGCTGCTGATGCGCTGGCCCGGCGTCGTCGAGGCCGGCCGCCTCTCGCACGTGCCGGCCGGCAGCGTCGATCTGTTCGCCACCGTGCTGGCCGCCGCGGAGGTGCCGGCGGGGGAGCGGACCCTCGACGGCGTGTCGTTGCTGCCGCACCTGCGCGGTGCCGAGGTGGAGCCACCGGCACGGCCGCTGTTCTGGCACTTCCCGCACTACCGCGACCCCGTGCCGCCCTACGGCATCGTGCGCGACGGCGATTGGAAGCTGATCGTCTGGTACGAGGGCCCGACCTTCGAGCTGTACGACTTGGCACACGACCTGAGCGAGAAGCGTGATCTCGCCGGCGCGCAGCCAGAGCGCGTCGAGCGCATGCACGGCATGTTGCGCGACCACCTGGCCGGCGCAGGCGCCAAGCTGCCGCGTGCCAACCCCGCCTACGTGCCGCTGCCGCGCGTGCTGGTACTCGGCGACTCGATTTCGATCGGCTACATGGACGCGGTGCGCGACGGTCTGCGCGGCGCCGCCGACGTGTTCCGGCCCATGCGCGACGCCAACGCCCCGGAGAACTGCGCCGGCACCACGCACGCCGTCGAGCGCGTCGACGCGTGGCTCGCTGCCGGCGGCGGCCGCTGGGACGTGATTCACTTCAACTTCGGCCTGCACGACCTCAAGCACGTGCGCGCCGACACCGGCGCCAACTCCGATGCGTCCGATGACCCTCGGCAGGCCGAGCCCGAGGCCTACGAGCGGCAGCTGCGCGCCATCGTCGCCAAGCTCGAGGCGACCGGGGCACGCCTGATCTTCGCCACCACCACGCCGGTGCCCGAGGGCCGCGTGCGACCCCTGCGTTCACCCGACGATGTGGTGCGCTACAACGACATCGCCCGCCGAGTGATGGCCGAGCGCGGCATCGACATCGACGACCTGTACGCCCTGGCGCTGCCGAAGCTGGCCGACTGGCAGCAGCCGACCAACGTGCACTTCAAGCCGACCGGCTACCGTGCCCTCGGTGCGCGGGTGGCGGCGCAGGTTCGCGCCGCCCTCGCTCGGCGCTAGGAGTCCGCGTCACGGGAGGCGCCGCGGCCGAGGCGTGAATGTTCGTTCGGGTTGGTGCGGCCGAATCGCCCAGCAGGTTTGGCGACCTGTGGAGATTCGGACGTGCCAAGCTGGGCGAACAGGCGCGGCTCCGCCGCGGATGAATCCCGTGACGCGGACTCCTGGAGCGACGGCAGCCGGCTCGGCCGCGGTCGGCCCACGGCTGGCTACGGGGCCCGACGGCCCCGAGCGAGTCCCTCTGCCACCGATCGCGTGCCGGTCGCCGCGTCGTCGGCGCCCGCGCGCGCCATTCGATCGATCTCGGCATCGATCTGCGGGCAGCCACTGGAAGCGCCGAGTGGGTTGGTCGGGACGTAGAACGTGCCGTCGGGGTAGCGGAACACCAGGCCGCGCGTGGCGAGCGAGTCGACGGCGCGCCAGGCTGCCACGCGCATGCCACCGAAACCGATGAGCGAGACGCCGGTCGCGGGGACACCGTTGGCGCGCAGGTGTCCGACCAGGCTGTCCCGGTGCCCGTCCCCGTAGATGACGACGAACCGGCGCTGAGGCTCGTCGGTGACGCGGCGAAGCAGGTTCTGCTTGGCTTCCTCGTCGCGCGCGTGACCCGAGCGGCGCCGAGCCTCGGTGTTCTCGACGACCTCGACCGGGCATCCGAGCTGGATCGCGGCCACCTCCACGACCTTCTGCAGCTCCCGCACCGGAGTCTCACAGATCAGAACGGGAGTGTCGTCCCAGTTCGCCATGAGCTCCATGAGCATGGAGGTTTGCATGCCCCGCTCGTACATCGAGCCGTGCGACTCGCCGAGAACCACCACCCGTGAGCGCGATGCCTCCTGCATCAGCGCCGTCCACGAACTGAGCGCCAAGCCCGTGCGCTGTCGCCGCTGGGCACTCCAATGCTCGGCGAACTCCTCCGACGTCATCCTGGCGGGGTGCATCTGCAGCGCCGCATCTTCGTCGGACGACCCGCGCAGAGCGGCGAGGGCGCGCGATCCGACGATCGCGAGATCCTCGTCCGACTCCTGCGCGAGCGCCGCGTACACTTCTTCGAATCGCGCATCGGGTCGCAGGGTCAACGCCGTCGTGGCACACGCCAGCCACGTTTCGCCGCGTTGCTCGAGGATGTCCCAGGCCCGTTCGGCGCCGGCTTCTCCGTGGCGTCGCGCCAGACTCGTGGCAGCATGCTCCACGGTGGCCTGATCGGGGTCTTCGGCGAGAATCTGCTCCAGCTGCCGATCCGTCGCCGCGTTCGCACAAGGCGACGCGCCAGCGACTCGTGCGGCGCAGGCGCGCACGTAGTAGTTGCGGTGTTCGAGGCCCTGCAAGAGGCGCTCCGACTCTCCCGGCTGCGGGTTGTCGAGCACCAAGCGCCAAGCGTGGGCCTGGGCGAAGACGTCGGCGTCGTCGAGGTAGCGCGCCGCCAGATCCACCATCTCGGGTCCACCCACCTCGCATGCCAAGTCGAGCGCTCCCGGTCTGGTGAGCGGTGACCTTGCCAGCCACTCGATCTGCGCGGATAGGTCGCTGCGGAGAGGACGTTCGTGGCCGAGGGTCGTCGCGGCAGGTGGCGCCTCCGCACGATTCGCCGATCCCGTAACGCAGGACGCCAAGACCAACCAACAGGCTGCGCCGTAGCCCATCGCGACCCGGGCCGCAGCCTGAGGCTGGGTTGCAGCCGGAGCTCCCTGCGGTGCGTAGGGCGAGGGTTTGCCGCAGTTGCAACCCAATGGATGACGCATGGAGGTACGAGTGGAAGAAGACATGGGTCGATCTCGCCCTTCGGTCACTTCGAGTCACCGACGCAGTTGTGGTACATCGACGCCCAGTAGCTCGTGGGGTCGCTGGACATCTCGGAGTGCTCGGGCGTGTGGCAAAGCTCGCATCGCTCGACATCCGGGGTGCGCAGGATGCTGCCACGGTCGGCGGATGCGGCGTGCTTCTGGCCCGGTCCGTGGCACGCCTCGCATCCGACGACGGCGAGCGAGGCTGGACTGCCCCGATCGTGGCCAGACGGCACGCCGTCTCCGGTCACATGGCATACGTAGCAGCTCCGCACACGGTGCCGCTGCGCCGATTCGAGGGCCAGCATGCTCTTGGCGTGTCCGGTGTGCTGCCATGCGGCGTACTGTTCGGCGTGGCACGTCGCGCAACGGTCGACGCCGACGTACGCGTTCCCGGCGGCAACGCTGGAGACATCGGCGTGGTGCGCGACAGGCGCCACCGGCGAGCCATCGTCGACCTGTTCGAGGACCCGACGCACTTCGTCGCCGAGGTCTTCGGGCACCGGGCCCTCGAGCCGAACCGGCGCCCACGCCAGAGGCATGGCGGTGTGGCGGTCGATGCGCAGGTCCTGCAGGCCGGTCTGGTAGGTGTCGACGGCCAGCACGCGCACGCCGGTGTCGCCGAGCGTGCTGGGGATCGCCGCGCGGGCGGGGGACGGGTGGCGGTACGCCGCGACCCGAGCGTCGCTCACCAGGACCACGACCCGATGCCGCAGGTCGCGCACGACATCTGCGGGCGGGATCCAATTGCCGCAGATCCACACGGTGGTCTCGAGCGGCGTGGCGGCAAGGAGTTCGGCGAGGACCAGGCTCGGGTCTCGCACGCGGAAGTTGGTCAGACACTCGCCGACCCCGGCCGTCTCCGAGGTGACCGAGAGGTCCAGGAAGCCGAAGACCTCGACCGGGGGCGTCTGTCCGTCGGCGGCGAGCGACGCCCGCGGACTCCAGGGAGTGGTGCCGCCGTCGCGCCGCTCGACGTTGGACAACACGACCTTGCACCTGGCCGTGCCGTCCTCGCTGCCGGTGTGGTCCCAGCTGAGAACGTCGTTCAAGCCCGGCACCCACACCGTGCCAGCGCGCGACATGTGTGCCTGCATGTAGGCGACGACACGCGGGTGGTAGCGCGGACTGCGCGGCCCGGGCAACATGTTGCCCAAGAACACGGTGGCAGCGAACGGAGTCCGCCGAAGCTCGGCAATCAGACGCGCGAAGCCACCTTCCTTGCGCCCCTTGCAGCCGCAGTCCTCCACCATTCCGCCATACACGGCAGCGACCGCCACGCGCCCAGCGCCGGCGTCCGCCGATACGTGGTCGGGTAATGGGGCCTCGACGAGATCGACGGCCACGGGTCGCTCGAGTGCGCCGCCGCCGCCGCGCAGGATCTCCTCGTAACGCGCGAGGCATCGCGCGTGATGCTGCACGCACGTCTCGATCCGGGCGCTCCGCGCGACCCGATCGCGCTGGAACGCGGGCTCGCCCTCGCCGGCTCGCCCTCGGCCTTCGAGCATCACCAGAGTGGCAAGGTCGCCCTGGACCTCGTGAGCGGCAAGCTGTTGCCGCGAGCGGCGCTCGGCGGCGCTGCGCGTGCGATACGCCAGGTTCGCCGGCAGGATCGTCCGCCATTCGGATGCGATCTGCCCATCGGCGTACAGGAGCGACTGCGCGAGTTCGTACACCGCCGCGCCCCGGGCAGGGTCGTAGCTCGGCTGCCGCAGGCCCACCATCGCTTGCGCGACGAGCGTGGCAACCGAGAACGCGGTGTCCGCGGCCCCCAGGCGGTCGTATCCGGTCAGCAGGTTGATGCCGCCGACGAGGGTGCCTTCCCACATGCGCAGGGGCTTTGCAGCCTGCTCGCTCACGACCAGCATCGAGGGGAGCGCGTGGCGCTCCGCGTCTCCGAGTGCGGCCGCCTCGGTCAGCCGCGACAGCCACGCGTGCACTCGATCCGCCAGCTTCGTGTCCGTTTCGGCGCAGGTGGCGATGACGACCCCGGTGGTCTCGTCGCGCACGAGGCGCCAGACCGTGCCGATCACCAGGTGGGACTCGTAGCCGGTCGTCGCCACGGACAGACGCAGTCCCGTCCGGTCTTCGAGGAGCACGGGACTCGACACCTCGAGGCCAGCAGCGCGCAGGGCCACGATCCTGTGGCCGGCGCCGTGCACGACCGCGATGTCGTGGCGTTCGGTGGCCGCGGCCCAACTGGCCTCGAGCGCAGGGTCGAAGGTCGGTGCCGGCGCCTGCGAGGCGGTGAAGCGCGAAATCACGCCAATGCCGAGAATCCCCGCCGCCATGACCCACGTCTTGGCATCGACTCGACTCGTGCTCCGTCGTGACGTCATGGCGTCGGCAGTGATGGCTTCGGATTGCCGAGGCGCGCGTAGCGCCTCGGTGTAGGCCTACAGGTTGTCCTTGCAGGTGGCGATGTCACCCGCCCGCCACCGGCCGACGACGCCTCCGTTCCTCAGCTGCGTGCAGCCGGGTCCGGTATCCATGCAGATGCCGTTGTTGTTGTTGCACATCAGATTGGCGTGGAAGCCAGGCTTGGGGGGAGGCGCGGCGCCGGCCGCGAGCTGGGTCTTGCCACGCGAAGGATTGCCGAAAGCGAACGCTGCGAGCACAGCGCCCAGGAGGACGGTTGTCTTGGTCATGACGGTCTCTTGTCGTGCGCGAAGTGCGCACGCGAGTAGGTCGTGAACCGCGTCGTTCGGACGCACGAATCGAGGCAAAACCCGGTCGATCCGAGGCGTGCGGCGCGGCGCGATGGTCCGCCCTCGGCCCCCTCTGGTCGGCGCTGCGCCGACATCAACCCTTTGGGTTGCGGCCGCCGGCCGCGCTGAGCTAGGGTGGTTCCCGGAGAGCCCGTGCGTGCGCGGGTCGCGCCAGGGCCTCGCGTCGCGTCTGCGCTACAGTCCCATCGAGGCCCATGCCCGACCCTCTGCAGGAGACCCTGATCCTGGTCGAGCGCGCGCAGCGCGATGACCACGCCGCGGTGCAAGAGTTGTTCGGCCGCTACCTGCCGCGCGTGCGTCGTATCGCGGCGCTGCGGCTCGGCCGCACGACGCGCGACCTGCTCGACGTCGACGACGTGACGCAGGACGTCATGACCACCGCGTTCGCGAAACTCGACCGTTTCGACGTGACCTCCGAGGGCCAGTTCTGCAACTGGCTGGCGAAGCTGGTCGAGAATCGAATCCGCATGGACTTGCGGGCGCGCGGCACAGCGAAACGCGGCGGCGGCCGTGAGCAGCGCCAGGCCGACCTCGAATCCGCGGTCCGCGAGTCACAGGTCGGCGGAGTCGAGGCGACCCCGAGCCAGCACGCAGTCGGGACCGAGACCAACGAGGCGATCGAGCAGGCACTGCTCCTCATGTCCGAGCGCAGCCGTGAGCTCGTGATCCACCGGTCGTTCTGCGCGCTCGAGTACGGTGAGATCGCCGAACTGCTCGGCCTCGGCTCGGCCGACGCCGCGCGCTCGCTCTACAGCCGCGCGCTGCGCGAGCTCGAGCAGCGTCTCGGCGACAGAGGCCCGTGACGCGGCGCGGCGGTCGGCGCCGCTTGTCGGGTCGGGCGGGGACCATTCCCCGCCCGCTGCCCGACTCAGAAGTCGCCGCCGACCAGCGTGTCGAGGCCGTTGCTGTAGACCAGCTTGCGCGTCGACGGTGCACCCGGGTCGAGGACGACGCCCTGGGTGTAGAAGTGGCCCTGGATCAGGTTGACCAGGTTGGGCAGCGGCAGGGGCACGCTGCCGGTGCCGCTCCCCGACGTCGCCAGCGGCAGCGACACGTCGATGCTGACGCAGAGCTGGCAGGTCGGTCCGACGCCGAGGAACGCCAGGTTCAGCGGCAGCGGCAGACCGTTCCAGGTCGTGCGCGACACGCCGATGTAGAGCACTCCCGCCGCGTTGCCGACGGCGTTGCTGATGTTCCACTGCAGCGTGTTGTTGATCTCCAGGGTTCCGCCGCCCGAGTGCACGGGCACGAGGTTGCCGGTGCCGGGACAGCCGGCGCAGAACTGGGTGTAGCTGCCGTTCACGTGCGTGTGGAGTACTCCGCCTCGGCGGCGATCGCCGTCGAACCGGCGGTCACGGCGACGGCCAGCGCGCGGGTGCCGAGCGTTCGGCTGGCTGGCCGCCGTTGAGCCACCAGCGCTTGAAACCGGCGCCGGCCTGGGTGGCGGGTGCGGTCAGGGTCACGTTGGACCCGGCCACGTAGTAGCGCGTGAAGTTGGTGGGCACCGTTGCCGTTGCCCTGGGCGTCGGAGGGGCTGACGCTGATCGCGACGCCGGTGGCGCTGCGCGCGCCGATGCTGATCGGCCGCGTCTCGTCGTAGATCGCCTGGGCGATGTGGTCGCGGAGTTGCCGGCGGCGAGGAACAGAGTGCTCCGGGACGACGAGTAGTAGGCCGGCGTGCCGTAGGGTGCAGCGCGGAAGCGCCACCTTCCACCGGTAGACCTTGCCGCCTGCCGTGTGGGTCAACGGCGCCGTCAGCACGTAGTTGCTGTTGGGGGTGTAGCTCAGGTAGCCGATCGTGGTCACACCCGTGCGGCCCTGGAGGTCGGGCTGGCAGGTGAGGGCGACGCCTTGCGGCTCGCTCCACACCGTCGTCGTCGCCCAAGCCGTGTTGTCGCGCTCGCGCCCGAACCAGGCGTAACGCGGCGTCTGGTGGCGTTGCCGGTGCCGCCGACCATGCCCATGCCCGACGCCACGAAGGACAGCGAGCGCACCGGTGCGGCTGCACCGAGAAGTAGTCGCCCCACAGCGGGTTGCCCAGGCTGTTGTTGGTGCCGGCGAACTGGATGAGCGTCTGGCCCGCGAAGTTGGGATTGGCAGTCGTCGACGATGGCACAGAACGACGAGGGGTTGGACCTCGCCGGTCGCGGTGCCGCCGGCGGCGACCGTGAAGCCGATGTGCCCGGCCTGGTTGCCCGAGGCGGACGGATACATGATGCCGAAAGAGGCCCAGGCGTCTTCGTCGGCGATGAGCGTGTCGTCGGCGACGCGGAAGCGGGAGATGCGGCTGTACGTGGCTGCGGGCGCCCGGTGCCCGAACTCGCCGTCCACAAGAAGCCGCATCTGGGGCGTCTGGTAGGCGCCGGTCAGGCGGTCGCCGATGCGGCCGGCCCAGTTGTTGACGCGGTTGGCCGCCAACGACGTGTAGGGCCCGGCGTTGTAGGCGGCGTGATTGCGCTCGATCGTCGTCAGGCTGCCCGACACGATCTTGAAGATGCGCATGCGCGAGTTGCTGGCGTGCGTGCCGCCGTAGATGGTGTCGTCGGCGCCGCGCGTGAGCTTACCGAGCCGCCGCCGCCGATGTTGGTCGTGAACCACCAGCCCACGCTGCCGCTGCCGGCGACGAACTCGCTGAGGCGCATCGTCCAGATCACCGCGTTCTGGGCATTGGCCCGCGGCGTTGAAGATGTTGCTCGTGAAGAAGATGCGGTCGCTGCTGACCGCCATGCTCCGGGTAGTCGAGCCACTGCCGGCAGGCCGGTCAAACCCTGCGGCGTGAACACGTAGGACGACCAGGAGTTGGCGGCGATGTTGCCGCCGACGGCGAAGGCCACGCGCGCCGAGCCGCGCTGCGTCGTGGCGCTGTTACCGACTCGAAGCGTACCACCATCACGTCGTGGCTGCGCGCGTACAACGAGGTCTGGTCGCAGCAGAAGCCACCGTCGATGGCGCTGAACTTGGTACGGGTTGACGTAGCTCCAGCTCGAGCTGTTGGTCGACAGGGCGGCGAACCAGTTGCCGGTGTAGAAGCCGACCGTGCTGCTCGGGTTGTCGACACCGCGGAAGGCCACCGTCGGCTCGCACACGATGCCGCGGCCGGCGCCGCTCGGCGTGACCGTGGCGCTCGAGTAACGGTCACGTCGCATGGCGCGGCGATGCCGACGCCGCTGAGCCGCATCGGCGGGCTCTGCGGCTGCGGCAGGCCCGACTCCTCGATCGGGGTCGGCGGCAGCGTGTGCGGCGGCAGCGGCGCCACGACGCCGCGCGGCGGCGGCGGCACGTCGACGTCGTCGGTATTCGTGGCCGGTTCGGCAACGATCCACGCGGTCTGCGGTGGGAACGGCCCGCGCACGTCCTGCGCGGTGGCCCACGCCGGAATCGCGGCCAGGGCGAAGACGGTTGCCAGGGCGTGACGCCGAGCGGAGGCGCGCGGACGAGAAGGGGAGGACGGGTTCGTCTTGTGCATGAGGTGATGTCGAGAGAACGGGCTGCACGAGGCGGCCAACCGGCGTCGGTGCCGGACGCTCGGAGGTGCGCCGAACGGAGGGTGGGAGGTCGGAGGTTTCTGACCGTTCTGGTGACAAAAGTCCGTCGTCCGCCGTCGTCCGGGGCCCCATTCTTGGGATCCGTCGTTGCGCCGCGATCGGGGCAGGCGGTGTCCAGCGGGGACGGCCGACGGCGCCGTCAGTGGCGCAGCAGCCACGTGCGCGCCGCCTGCCGCTCGGTCAGCGACAGGCCGGCGTCCTGCCACAGCGCTCGCAGCGCCGCGCTCTTGTCGCCGCCGCTCCGCGCGAGCACGGTCGCGGCGCGCTCGGCCATCGCTGATTCGTGCTGGCCGCGGGCGGCGGCCTCGCGCCCGCGCTGCCAGCCGACGATCGTGTCCCACACGCGCACGGTGCGGTCGCCCGACGCGGTGAGGAAGCGCGTGCCGTCGGGACTCCAGGCGATCGACTCGACGGTGCGTTCGTGGTCGTCGAACACCGCCAGGCAGTCGCCGGTGGTCGGGTCCCAGATGCGCACCTGATCGTCCTGGCCGCCCGTCACCAGCCGTCCGTCTGGACTGAAGGCCAGCGCGAAGACGAAGCCGAGATGGGCGCGCAGGGTCTGCAGCAAGCGGCGGTTGCTCAGGTCCCAAACGAACACGCGACCCCAGGAGTAGCCGGTCGCGGCCAGCTTGCCATCGTCGGACACCGCGAGGCACAAGCCGACGTTGGGGGGCCGGTTCCGATCGAGGCGCTCTTGGATTTGGGCGACGGTGCCGCCTTGGTTCGGCACGTCGCGCAGCGCCTCCTGCCAGTCCGTCTTGTCCAGCAGCAACTGGCCGGTGCGCAGATCGAACACGCCCTCGGCGCTGGCCAAGGTGTGGTCGTCGCGGCCAAGCGCCCAGGCGCGCGCGAGCCGTTCGCCCGGCGCGACCCGGCGCCAGATGGGCGAGCCGACCGCAACCTTGGCGTGGTCGCCCTGGATGCGCTGCGAGCTGCCGGTGGCCAGATCGAGCAGGTTGTGGTAGCCGTACTTGTCGGGTGCGAACAGCGCGAGGCCGTCGCGCGCGAAGGCGAGGCCGGTCAACTCGTAGCTCGAGGCTCGGTACTCGCACAAGCGCTCGCCGGTATCGGCGTCCCACACGGTCACCATGCCCATGGTGTCGGCGCCGGCGACGAGCTGCCCGTCGGGACTGAAGGCGGCGGCGACGACGTAGTCTCGGTGTGGCCCGAGGACGCGGCGCGAACGTCGCACCGGCAGCACCTCGACGCCACGCGGCGTTCGCGTCATCACCGCGTCGCCGCCGGGATGAAGCACCGGCGCTTGGTCGCACGGGATCGACAGCTCGTGCACCAGGCGACGGGTCACCACGTCGTGGATCTGGATGCAGCCGGCGCTGGCACTGGAGCTCAGGAGCAGCGAGCCGTCGGCGCTGAAGTCGGCCCGGTCGGGCTCGCCAGCCATCGCCGAGATCGCGTCTTGCCATGTCTCCTTCTTGTCGGCTTCGGCAAAGTAGACCCGGCGATGGGTGCGGACGACGCCGGCGATGAAGCGGCCGTCCGGGCTGATCGTCGTGCGATGGTCCCACGGGCTGAGCTGCTCGAGCCGCGCGCCGGTCACGAGGTCGCGCCGGTAGCCCCTGTCGCTGAAGGACCGCGAATCGGCGAGGATCGGGGTGCGACCCGAGCTGCCCGAGGCCGGGAACGTCGTCCAGGTGCCGTCGAGCAGGTCGACGCGCAGGAGTGGCCGCCCGGGATAGTGGCACCACGTGAGCATGAACCGGTCGTCGGGGGAGAACGCCAGGCGATGCAGTGCCGTGGTCTCGACGCTCAAGTCGAGCAGGGCGCTGCCGTCGGTGGTGCTCCACACGATCAGGCGATGGCACTGGCCGTTGTCAGGGCCGTGGATGGTGGCCGCCTTGGCTCCGCTCGCGGAAATGAAGACGTTGCGGATGCGATCGGGGGCCTGCCAGCGCGCGAGCACTCGGCGCGTGGCGACGTCGAGGAACGTGAGCTCGTGGCCTGCTGCGCTCAACACGACCGGGCTCCCGGCCGCGGTCCAAGCCAGCGCGGTGCCCGTGCCTTCGCTGACCTCCAGCAGCAGATCGGCCGGATCGAGCGCGGCGCGCATCAGGTGCCACTCGCAGCCGCGGAAGCGCGGCTCGCTGGTGGCGAGAGCTCGATCGGCCGCGTAGGCGTGCGTGCGCAGTTGCGTCGACGCGGCGAGCATGGCGCCGGCGTAGGCGCGTCGCGCCGAGCGCTCGGCGTTGTGCGCCGCGAGCCGCGCGTTGTGGTCGGCTCGCAGTGCGAACAGCGCCGTGCCTCCCGCGCCCGTCGCCAGCACGGTGCCGAGGGCCAGAAGACTCACGGTCAACGCGCGGTTGCGACGCGCGAACCGACGCAACTGGTACCAAGTCGTCGCCCGCCGGGCGCGGATGGGCTCGCTGCGCAAGAAGCGGCGCAGGTCGGCGGCGAGTTCGGCGGCATGCGCGTAGCGTTGCGCCGGTTCCTTCGCCATCGCCTTCCGCGTGATGACGTCGAGGTCGCCGTGCAGCAGGCGGTCGAGTCGGCGCAGCGGCGGTGGTTCTCGATCCAGCAGGATGCGCAGGGCTTCGCTCAGCGATTTGCCGTCGAGGTCATGGGGCAACCGGCCGGCGAGGGCCTCATACAGCAGTACGCCGAGCGAGTAGACGTCCGCCGCCGGGCCGGTGGCTTCTCCCGCTGCTTGCTCGGGGCTCATGTAGGCGAGCGTGCCGAGCAAGGTGCCGTGCTGGGTGAGGAGGCTGATGTCCGAAGTCTCGTTCTCGCGCCGCGCGATCCCGAAGTCGAGCACCTTGGGCTGCAGGCCACCCGCTGCGTCGGCGCTTCCCACGACGAAGATGTTGGCGGGCTTGAGGTCGCGGTGCACCACGCCGCGCGCGTGCGCGTGGCCGACGGCGTCGGCGATGCGCGAAACCAGTTCGACGCGCTGCGTCGTGGTCAGGCCCTCGACACTTGCCGACAACGACCGGCCCTCGACCAGCTCCATGACGAAGTAGAGCTGCTCGCCGAAGCCCAGGTCGCAGGTGCCGGCGTCGTGCACCTGGGCGATGCCCGGATGGTTGAGCATGCCGAGGACATGGACCTCCTGCCGGAAGCGACGCTGCAACGAATCGGTGAGAGAGCCCGGCCGTAGCACCTTGATCGCCACGCGCCGTTGCGTCTCTTCGTGTCGCGCGGCGTACACGATCCCCATCCCACCTCGGCCCAGCACACCCTCGACCGCATACGCACCGATGCGGTCGGGCGGGCTCGGCTCCGGTCCATCCGCCGCGATGAGCCGGGCCGCGGTCTCGGTCAGCGAGGCGAGCATCGGCGCCGGCGCGTCATGGTGGCGGAGCAGGTCGCGCAACTCGGCAGCGAGCGCCGCATCCTCGGCGCCGATGGCGTCGAGCCGTTCGCAGCGCTCGCTCGGGTCCAGCTCGAGCAACTCGCCGAACAACGTGCGGATCAGTTCGTCTCTGGGATCGGGGATCACGGCTCCGGATCGGTCGCGACTCTGGCGCGTCAGGAGGAAGTCGCAAGAGAGTGTGCCGGAGGTCGGCGTTTGCGCTGGCATCGAGCCCGGTCGATTCGTTCGCTCGCGTGCCGAGGCACCGACCACCTGGTCAATTGCCTCTGCCGAGCCATGATACATCGCTTCGCAATGACCCCGAAGACAGTCCAGGAGACGACCGCGGCGCTCGTCCGCGCCGCGTCTGGCGACCAGCGCTCGCAGCAGGAGTTCTTCGAACTGCTGTACGGCGAGCTGCGTGGCCTGGCGCGTGGAGTGTTGCGCGGCGAGCGCGCCGGGCACACGTTGCAGCCCACCGCGCTCGTGCACGAGGCGTGGGTGCGGCTCGTCGATGGGTCAGCGATCGCCGCGATCGCTGTCGAAGGCGACGCGGGCGGCGACACCGAGTCGGCGCGCGGCCGCTTCCTCGGGCTCGCGGCGCGGGCCATGCGCCAGGTCCTCATCGACCACGCGCGCCGTCAGAACGCGGGCAAGCGAGGCAGCGCCTGGCAGCGGATCACCCTGTCCTCCGATCTGTCGGCGCAGCCGCTCGAACTCGCCACGCTGCTCGATCTCGACGCTGCACTCGTCGAGATGGAGCGCCGGCAGCCGCGACTGGCGCAGGTCAGCGAGCTGCGCTTGTTCGCCGGTCTCGAACTCGCCGAGGTCGCCGCGACCGTCGGCATCTCGCTCACCACGGCCAAGCTCGACTGGAATCTGGCGCGGGCCATGCTCACGCGTCGCCTGGCGGAGGGATGAGGCGTCGCGTCGCGAGCGCGTGAACCACATCGCGGCCGGGGCCGCGACCAGAGCAAGCTCGGACTCGCGGCCTGCACGCCCGGCGCTTCATTTGGCCTCGATCTCCGCCAACCGCTTCGTGGCCTGCAGAAGGAGCGGGTCCGTCGCCGGGCGTATCCGCCGGAGTCGAGTCAGCGCTTCCTCGACGAGGACTTTGCCTTCGTCCTGCCGTCCGGTCTCGACCAGAGCGCCCGACAGGGTGAGCATGCCGCGGATCGTTCGGACGTCGTCGTCGCCGAACTCCGCGGCGACCAACGGCAACAGCTCGCGGAAGCGGTCGACCGACTCCTGCTCGCGCCCGCACTGCAGCAACGCGAGCGCCAGATTGTTCAGGAGCATCAGCGTCGTTTCGGAGCGCTCGCCGAACGCCTCCCGCGCATCGGCGACCGCTGCTTCGAGCACCGTCACCGAGTCGGCTGCGCGGCCGCGCCGACGCAGGACATCCGCGAGTTGGCAATTGGCTCGGGCCCGATGCGCCTTCTGACCGATCCCGCCGTACCGAGTGGCAGCCTCGCGCGCTCGCGCCTCGGCGCGTTCGAGGTCCTGTTGCTGGATCCGCAGGGCGGAGAGCTGCAGGGCGGCTTCGGCGACGAACTCGGGGTGCCGTGGGAGATCGGCCTTGCGGATGGCGTACGCCTGCTCGAGGAACGGTTCGGCTGCGGTCGGCTCCTGGGCCTCCATGAGTGCGAAACCGAGATCGCCCATCGCCGTCACCGTGTCGCGGTGGCTCTCGCCGAGGTGGTCGCGCAGCAGTTCGAACGCGCGGCGATAGCAAGTCAACGCTCTGTCCGCCAACGCGAGGCTCGTGTAGGTCTGCCCGAATGACGAGTAGAGGCGGGCAGCGACGATCGGGCGATCCGCGAACTGCTCGTCGATCGCGTCGACGGCCGTGCGCAGCAGGCTCTGGTCGAGTGCACGGCGGGCGAGGTTGCTGGGGTTGATCGCTGCGAGGATTGCCTCCACCTTGGCCACGCCATCCGGATCGTCGGCGAACCGATCGCTCTTTCGAAGGTCCTCGCCGAGCTGCGTCGCGATGAGTTCGCCGATCTCGCGGACGTTCATCCCGCCAAGTGCTTCGGCCTGGAAGCGCGCGACCGCCTCGGCATCGTCGCGTGCCCGGTCGGCCTCCCTCCCGGCGGTCTCGGCCGCGTCGCGGTCGGCGATCGCTCGGATCGCGAACACGACCGACGTCGTGGTGCCGGCAATCAGCGCGAGAGCGGCAACGACGACGCCCCCGACGAGCCCGCGGTTGCGGTGGGCGAACTTCTTCAGTTGGTAGAACTTGCTCGGCGGCCGGGCCTCGACCGGGAAGTCGTCGAGGTAGCGACGGATGTCGGCTGCCAGCGCCGATGCCGAGCCGTAGCGCCGGTCGGGTGCCTTCTCGAGCGCACGCATCACGATCCAGTCGAGTTCGCCGCGCAGCCGCCGGACCCAGTGCGGGCGCGGCGGTGCCGGATGCGGGCGGCTCGCGACCTTCGTACTCGGCCGCACAGGATCCTCGTCGCAGATGCGTCGCTGGATTGCGGCGAGGTCGAACTTGCTGTCGTCGAAACGGAACGGCAGCTCGCCGGTCAAGAGCTCGTACAGGACGACGCCGAGTGCGTAGACATCGGTGCGCGTGTCGATGTGGTCGGCGTCGAGCGTGGCCTGCTCGGGTGACATGTACGCCGGCGTGCCGATGACCTGACCGTGCAGAGTCAGCATCGTGTTCGCGAGCTGCTCGCCCTCGATCGCGCGCGCGAGCCCGAAGTCGATGATCTTCGCCCGCGGTGCACCGTTCTCGCGTGTGACGAGGATGTTGGAAGGCTTCAGGTCGCGGTGGATGATGCCCCTCTGATGCGCGTGCGCGACGCCGGCGCAGACCTGCTCGACGAGTTCGAGCCGCGTGTCGAGGTCGAGGGCTTCGCGGCGGCAGAACGTGGTGATCGGCTCGCCATCGACGTACTCCATGACGAAGTACGGCCGGCCGTCGTCCGTGAGTCCGCCGTCGAACACGCGCGCGATGCTCGAGTGTTCCATCAGCGCGATGGCCTGCCGCTCGGCCTCGAACCGCTTGACGATCTTGTCGCTGTCGATGCCCGGCTTCACGAGCTTGACAGCGACGCGGCGGCGAACCGGTTCTTCTTGGGAGGCGAGCCAGACCGTGCCCATGCCACCTTCGCCGAGCAGGCGCTCGAGCGTGTATGCGCCGATCCGCGCGGGCGGCGCCGGTGGCCGCGAAGCCGGCGGCGTCTCGTCGAGCCCTCGCAGCGCGAGCATCATGCGGATCTCGGGCGCGTGGTCGGGGTGTGCCGCGCAGAGCGCCGCGATCGCGGCGGCACGCTCGGTCGGCGGCAACGCGCCAGCGCGCTCGACCTCGAGTTCGAGCGAATCGGGTGGCAGGGAGTCGGGATCGACAGCCATCGGTGTCGGGGACGGGCGCGGCACGAGCATAGGCCGGCAGCGGTGGTTGGCTTCCGGGGCTCCTGAAGTGTCGGGGCCACGCGCCCTCGAGCCGCAACGGCAGAGCTGGCGTGGGCGGTGCGCTGACGGGGGCGATGGTCCGGCGGTTGGGGGGCGAGGCCGGTCGGGGAAATCCCCGACAACGGCGCGGCGGCCGACGACGAAGGCGAGCACCGGCGGCGGCCCCTTGCAGGTGGGGCAGAGAGAGACGTCGGCGACCTGCTCACGGCGCGCAGGCCGCCTTTCCGGCCGATTCTCGATTCCCTGTTTCGATCCGGACGACCGCGCATGAGAGCAGCAGAGGCCCGGCTCCGACTGCCCGGCTCACTTTCTCCTTCCGACAGCAACTACGATGCGCGCTTCGTTCCTTCTACCCGCCGCCCTGCTCGGCGCCGGACTCTACGCCCAGCAGCCGACCGTACAGCACGTGCAATTCGGCACCGTCACCTCGGAGCCGGTCGGTGCCCCCGGCCCCGACGTGCCTCAGCCGCCGAAGAGCATCCTCAGCTCCCCGCCCAAGGGGCCGCTACCCGCGGTCCCGATCGGCCCGGTCGGCCCCGGCCCACGGATGCAGGCCGAGTCGCCTGAGATCGTGGAGCGCGACGAATCCGAAGATCTGGCTGGCGACTTTTCCCGGTTCCTGAACCCGGACGTCAAGCCGACGGGCGCCGTGGCCTCGCGCGTGTGCGAGCCGCACGCCCGCATGGCCACCGAGCTCCACGGATTCATGGCCCACAACTGGAGCGCGGCACGCACCGTCGATGGCGGCAATTCCTGGACTCGCGTGAATCCCTACACGCGCTTCCCGGCGGCCCACGGCGGCTTCTGCTGCGATCAAGTGCTGGTCACCGCGGGCTCGACCTCCGCATGGCTGCTCCAGTACAGCCCGGACAGCAACGGCAACATCCAGCGTATCGCCATCGCCGACAGCGCGTCCAACTTCGGCAACGACGTGTGGGCCAGGAATTACTCGTTCCGCGCCTCCTCGTTCGGCTACCCGAGCGACTACTGGCTGGACTACCCGGACGCCGCCAACACGTGGAACTACTTCTACTTCAGTTCCAACGTCTACGACCAGAACGCGAATTACCAGGGCTCGGTCGTGTGGCGGTTCTCCATCGCTGACGCACGAGCCGGCGGCAGCTTGCCCTACGTCTACTTGAACAGCCCCAACAACTCGGAAGGATCGTCGTTCCGCTTCGCGAATGGCGCGGCGAACGCGCGGGGCGAGATGTACTTCGCCTCGCACGTGAACACCTCCAGGCTGCGCGTGCACCGCTGGCTCGACAGCGGTGCCCTCTCGCCGTTCACCTTCGACATCGGTCAATGGACCCGCACGCTGCAACCGGCACCGGGCCCGGACAACCGCGATTGGACCGGGCGCGCCGACAACCGCATCACCGGGGGCTTCGTCTCGGCTTCCGAAGTGGGCTTCGCCTGGCACGTCGGGCCGACGACCAACCGACCGTTCAACTACATCAAGCTGGTACGGATCGACCGGGCGAGCATGACGCTCTCGAGCGAGCAGGACCTCTGGAGCAGTTCACGGGCGTTCATGTATCCGGCCGCGGCCGCCAACGTCTACGGCCACGTCGCAATCGTCGCGGCCACCGGCGGCGGCACCCGCTACCCGTCCACCACGGTCCTCCTGGACGACTACCTCGAGAACTTCGGCACCTCGTACCTGTTCGCCACCAGCAATGCGGGACCCACGACCAACGAGTGGGGTGACTACATGAGCTGCCAGATGCACCCCAACGTCGGGCAGTTCGGCACCTTCTTCGGCACCGGCATGCGGCTGAGCGGCGGCGGTGAGAACAGCAACGTCATCCCGGAGTTCGTCCACTTCGGACGCGAGGCCTACGGGCCAGCCTACGTGGCCCTGAACGTCCTCTCCTCACCGGCCGGCGCCCAGATCGCCTGCACGGCCGATGCAAACGGCGAGACCAGCGGCACCACGCCGTTCCTTCGCGGGTTCAACGCCAACGCGAGCTATACGGTCGAGGCGCCCTCCCGCACCACATCGGGCGGCAACACCTGGTTGTTCGATCGTTGGGCGTTCCAGGATCGCCCGGAGAGCGTCCCCACCCTGCAGCAAGTCGGCTTGCGAACCTTCGCGCAGAGCAGCATCGGCGGGATCGACCGGATCGTCGAAGCGCGCTACGTCCGCGAGCGCGCCCTGCAGATCCGTTCGAGCAACCCCACCTCGGGGGTCATCGTGCAAGTCACTCCCGTCGACTTCGACGGCAACGGCGGCAATGCCACGCCGATGGGCCGGTTCTACAAGGACGGCACCCAGGTCACTCTGACCGCTCCGGGGAACTCCCTCTGCAATCCGTTCTCGCACTGGCTCGTCAACGGCGTCCCCCAGCCGAGCGGTCAGCGCACGATCACCGTGACGATGGACGCCGCGATGACAGTGTCCGCCGAGTTCACGGCGATCACGATCGGCGTCGTCGCCACGCTCGGGACCGGATGCGCAGGCTCCAACGCGCGGGTCCCGAACCACACCATCACCCACAACAACGGTGTCTGCGGCCCGCAACAGGGCTCGCCCACCAACTACGACATCGCCAACGGCCCGCAGAACACGCCGTCGGTGCTGCAGTTCGGCACGCGTACCGACTTCAACGGATCGACTCCGCTGCCCCTCGACCTCGGCTTGATCGGCGCACCGGGCTGCACGCTCTACCACGACTTGGTGTTCGGCATCGGCTTCAGCACGGACGCGTCCGGTGGGGGCCGCGTGACCTTCGCATTGCCCGCGGATCCCGCCACCGTCGGCATCAGCCTCTACACCTCGGTCACGATGATCGACCTCGGCAACAACGCCCTCAACATCGTGCAGTCGAACGCGATGCGGGTTGCCCACGGCGGCGCGCAGTAGCGCGCACTGCGGGTCGCCCAGGGCGCTCCTCTGAGCTGCAAGGGCTGCGAATCGTCGCGGCGGGCGCGAATTCGGCCGTGTTGTTCCGTTGCCACAGAGCTGACCGGGCCACGACCGAGCAGCCCTGGAAGCTCCAAGCAACAACAGCGCCGGCGGCCCCCTCTGGTCGGCGCTGCGCCGACATCAACCCTTTGGGTTGCGGCCGCCGGCCGCGCTGAGCTGCAAGGGCTGCGAATCGTCGCGGCGGGCGCGAATTCGGCCGTGTTGTTCCGTTGCCACAGAGCTGACCGGGCCACGACCGAGCAGCCCTGGAAGCTCCAAGCAACAACAGCGCCGGCGGCCCCCTCTGGTCGGCGCTGCGCCGACATCAACCCTTTGGGTTGCGGCCGCCGGCCGCGCTGAGCTGCAAGTGCTGCGAATCGTCGCGGCGGGCGCGAATTCGGCCGTGTTGTTCCGTTGCCACAGAGCTGACCAGGCCACGCCCGAGCAGCCCTGGAAGCTCCAAGCAACAACAGCGCCGGCGGCCCTCTGGTCGGCGCTGCGCCGACATCAACCCTTTGGGTTGCGGCTGCCGGCGGCGCTGAGCAGCACTGCAAGCCCGCAGCAATAAAGCGGCCTGCGGCTCTTCCGGTCGGCGCGCAGCGCCGACTCGCACCTTCGGTGCGGCCGCAGGCTGCGATGGGCGACTCCTCCCGCGAGCAGTCCGGGGAATCGTCGTCAATCTCGTTCCGCCTCGAGTGAAGCGTGAGCGGGTCGTCGTGCTCCACGAGCTGGGTGGCACTCACCGCCCGATCGACGCCAACAGCGCGTTGGTGAGCCCGCCGGCCGGAATGGACAGCTCGGTGATCACCAGCGTCTGCAGGCCGAGGCGTGCCCCGATCAGGTGCGGCGCGTCCGGGATCGCCAGTGCGAACGGCGTGCCCGTCGGCTGCACGAACAGGATCGTGCTGTCGAGCAGGGTGCCGGTCACGAGGACGCCGAAGGGAGGCACGAACATTCCGCTCACTGCGGGGCCGAGGAACACCACCTGGAAGCCCTGGGTCGGGCCCGGTCCGGCGATGGTGAAACTCGTCGTCCGCCCGACTCTGAGCTCGCTGTCGATCCCCATGCGGTACTGGAACACCTCGAAGGCGCCGATGTCGGGCAGCGCCAGCCCGTTGAGCGCGTGGTCGAGGATGCGGCTGTTGCCGTCGAAGTCGACGCCCCACAGCGTGGCTTGCGGCAGGTCGCCGCGGCCGACGCACAGCGAGAACGGCGAGATGTGCAGGTCGCCACCGGGCGCGTTGGCGAACATCGGGTCGGCGTTGATGTTGCCGCTCTCGTTGCTGCCGTTGCACTTGGTGTGGCGCACGGTGACGAAGTTGTCCTGCACGACGCGGCGACCGTTGTTCCAGGCGATCGAGCTGTAGACCACGCCCGAGTAGCCCTGGTCGCCGAAGATGCCGACGCCGACGTTCTCGGTGGACGTCGCGTGCTGCACGGTGAAGTCGCCGCTGAGCAGCGAGATGCCGGCCGACTGGCAGCCGAAGGCGATCCAGTTGGCACCGGGCGACTGCAGGTTCCGCACCTGGAAGCCCAGTCGTTGCGAGAAGTCCACCCGCGTCGACGTGATGCGCACGCTGGGATTCTCGCAGTAGACCGTGGTCGTGTTGGAGAAGCCGCCGCCGCCGTACCGGCAGTGCACGTGCGCCAGGTAGCCCGAGACGGTGCCAGCGCTCGTGTAGCGGATCCCACCCCAGTCGCCGGGCGCAGGCACGGTGGCGGCGCCGTCGTTGTTGGTGTCGCCGCCGATGGAGTCGTCGCGCTGCGAGGTGACGAAAATCGGCCGATCGCCGCGGCCGTCCAGGGCGAGGCGCCCGGCGCCGCCGAGGCTGCCCGCCACCTTGAGCTTGAGGCCGGGGCCGGCCACGAACTCCTGACCCCCCGCCGTGGACACGCCGGATGTCACGATCACCCCGTTGCCGTTGATGGTGTTGGACAGGTAGACCGCGACGTCGCCCGTGAACCGCTCGCCGACGACGACGAGGTGGTCGCCCAGACCGTTGCCGCTGCCGGTGTTGTCGAGCAGCACGGGGACCTCGTGCCAGGCGACGTTCGACAGCGGGCGGAACGTGTTGTTGCGGAAGTCGCAGCGCTCCACCACCGTGCCCGGCCGCAGCTGCGAACCGAGCAGGTCGATGCCCGCCTTCAGCGAGCCCTCGACCACGCAGTCGCGGAAGGTCGCCGAGACCGCACCCTGCAAGACCACCATCGCGTTGTTGGAGAAGCCGCTGCCGCCGAAGCGGAACATGGTGCCGGCGAAGTTCGAACCGCTCGAGGACAGGTTGACGATGCCCCAGTCGCCGGGGGCTCCGACGGTCGGACCGTCACCGAGCGCGTCGTTGCCGACCGAATCGTCGGCCAGCGACGTGATCACCACCGGCTGCTGGGCCGTTCCCTGCGCTTGGATGGTGGCGCCCTGAGAAGCCGAGACGCTGGCAGAGACCTTGACGATCACGCCGGCTTGCAACGTGAGCACGGTGCTCGCCCCGCGCACGTCCAGGTTGGACGCAACGAACTCGCCGCCCAGGAGGTTGTCGGGCCCGATGGTCGCCGACACCAAGAGCGGCGCCGTGCCGGTCTGACGGAACGTCGTGTACAGCGAATTGCCCCCCGCGCACCCTGTCGCCGTGTTCCCGGAAAAGCGCGGCAGCGCGTCGACGCGGGCGCCCTCGATGGCGCGGCCGCCGCAGTTTCGGATCGCGCAGCCTTGGATGGTCGGGACACTCCCGGTCAGCGAAATGCCCTCGGTGGCACACGACTCGACCGTGCACCCGGTCATGCGGAAGGCGCCGTTGAGGCCTCGCACGGCACCCGGCGTGTTCCCGGCCCCGGCGAAACGGATGTCCGCGTTCTCGAGCACCGACCCCGGAGACTGGAAGCGCAGGTCGGTCCAGTCGCCCGGCATGCCGGTCGTGGGTCCATCGCCGAGCGTGTCGTTGCCGACGCTGTCGTCCTGGGGCGACGTGAACACCACGCGGCTGGTCGGCTGGCCGAGCACGCTCACGGTCGCACCGCCGAAGGCGTTGAGGACGTTGGTGAGCTTGACGATGAGGCCGGCGCGCAGGGTCAGGCTCGAGCCGACGCCGTTGATCTCGAGCGTGCCGGGGACGTAGACCTCGCCGTTGATCCCGTTCTCGGGTCCGACGCTGATGGTGCCGGCGTAGCGGCCAGCGACCAGACGCACCGTGTTGGCGCCCGGCCCCGAGGCGACGTTGTCGCGCACGTTCGGCAGGTTCGTCAGCGTGACGCGATCGATCGCGAACTCCTTGCAGTTGCGGATCGCGCAGCGCTCGATGGTGGGGGTGCCGTCGGCCTGGATGCCGTCGCCGTCACCGTCGCGCACCACGCAGTCGCGAATGACGACGCTCGACTGGGCGATGACGATCGAGGGGTTGGAGACGCTGCCGGCGTAGCGCACCTCGGCGAACTGCACCAGGCCGCCGCCGCTGCTGTTGAACTCGAGGTCGTCCCAGTCGGCTGCTGCCGGTACCCGCGTACCCAGGGCAACCCCGACCGTGTCATCGTGGATCGACGTGAACACGATGGGCTGTGCCGGCGTGCCCACGGCGTTCAGGATCGCGCCGTTGCGCACCAGGAACTCCGCGGTCGGGGCGGCGAACTTGATGACCGCTCCGGGCTGGATGGTCAGCGTTTGGCCGGGGGTCACCGAGACGTCGGCGTTGGCCACGTAGGTCACGCCGGTCTGTAGAGGTCCGAACGAGGTGTCGTCGATCGGACTCGGAAGGGTGACCTGGGCGGTCAAGGCCGTGGCTGCGGCCAGGGAGACGGGGAGGAGTTTGAGTGCGCGTCGCATGGAGGATCACTTGAGTGCGTCTCTCCGGAAGGGACGCAGCGGCCGCGCCGCGTGACTGGCATTCCCGAACGGCACGGGCACTCGCGGCGCAGGGGCCAGGGTCGGTGTTCGCGCCAGCGTTGCACCTGCTCAGCGCTGCCGGCGGCCGCAACCCAAAGGGTTGATGTCGGCGCAGCGCCGACCAGAGGGGCCGCCGGCGCTGTTGTTGCTTGGAGCTTCCAGGGCTGCTCGGGCGTGGCCTGGTCAGCTCTGTGGCAACGGAACAACACGGCCGAGTTCGCGCCCGCCGCGACGATTCGCAGCCCTTGCAGCTCAGCGCGGCCGGCGGCCGCAACCCAAAGGGGTCGACGAGTCCTCGCGCACACGAAGAAGCGCGGAACTCGTCGCTCAGTGACGCTGGCGGTCGAGCAGCAGACCGAGCTTGGCACGGGCCCGCGACAGCATCTTGCGCACCGCGACCTCGCTCTTGCCCAGTTCGGCCGCGAGTTGTGCGTGGGTGTGTCCGAGCAAACGCGCCTGCACGATGATGTCCCGTTCCTCGTCCGACAGACCGTCCATGGCATCCTCGATGCGACGGACCTCCTCGCGCATCGACACGTCGTGGCTCGGCGTGGTGATGCGCGCGTAGGCGTGCAGCAGCTCGCGGTCGTCCTCGTCCGAGCGCGCGGCGGCCACCTCCTTGCGCGCGTCCCGCTTCTGCGCCGCGTAGTACGCCACGCGGTGCAGGATCTTGTGCTTGGCCACGGTGTAGAGCCAGTCGCGGAACGCCACCTCGTCGCGACACTGGACGTCGGCCAGGTCGCGCAGGACCTCGCGGCACACCGACTGCACAAGGTCGGAGCACGATTCGCGCTGGCGCACCGCGCGACCGCTCTGCAGGCGGACGAAGGCCCGCAGCTGCTGCAGGTGCGCCAGGAGCAGCGACTCGATCGCGTCGCGGTCACCGGCCTTGGCGCGAACCAGGACCGAGGGGAAATCGTCGAGTCTCATCGTACGGCGGCGATTCGAGGCCGATCGTCGCATGGTACGCCGCGCCGGGCGACCGAGCCCGGGGGCCCGCCGCCGCCTCTGGGCGGCTGCCTCGACCCAGCCGAGGACCCAGCCGAGAGCACTGCCGTTCGTGGTCGATCGTCGCGGCGGAGCATGCCCACTCCCTACGAGGACCATCGACGCGCAGGGAGTGACCGCGCACGCCAAAAAATCGCGCCGCGGTGGTCACGCGGCCGACGGTGCGTGTCCTGGATTCGCCATGAAAGTCGCTCGCCAATGTCGTCCGTCACACTCGCCCTGCGCCACGGTGCGCGCCCTGCTCTGGTTGCCCCTCGCGGCCGCCGCGGTGGCGCAGACTCCGGTCCTGGTCGCCGACATCCAGCCCGGAGCCGGCAATGCGACTGCGGTGCCCGTCGACGCCATCGATGTGGAGGGGACTCTGTACTTCCGCGCGTCCAACGGGCCGTCGGGCACGGAGCTCTTCAGGTCCGATGGCACCGTCGCCGGAACACGTCTCGTCAAGGACATCTTCCCCGGCCTCGCCAGCAGCGTGCCGACCGAGCTCACCGAGCTGCACGGCCGGGTGCTGTTCTCGGCCCTGGCCGGACTGAACGAGTCCGAACTCTTCGTGTCCGACGGTAGCGAGGCGGGCACCGTCAAGATCGAACTCGTGCCGGGGCCTCTCGGCTCCTTTCCGCGCGACTTGGTCGCGGCTGGTCCGCGGGTGTTCTTCACTGCGGCGACTCCGGCCTTCGGCCGCGAGCTGTGGACCACGGACGGCACCGTGGCCGGCACGCGGATGGTCGCCGACCTGAGTCCTGGCCCGCAGAGCAGCCAGTTCCGTCAGGTGACGGCAGTGCAGGAGCGGGTGTTCTTCGTCGCCACCACGCCGAGCTTCGGCAGCGAACTCTGGGTCAGCGACGGAACCGCTGCAGGCACGCGTCTGGTGCGCGAACTGCGCCCGGGTCCGGCCAGTGCTTCGATCACCGAACTCACCGCGCTGGGCAACCGACTCTACTTCGCCGGCTTCGATGGCGCCGGTCAGGAGCTGTGGAGCTCGGACGGCACGGCGAGCGGCACGTACCGGACCGATCTGTTGCCGGGACCGAGCAGCAGCTCGCCCCGGCGTTTGACCCGCGTGGGGCGTCGTCTGTTCTTCGTGGCCGAAGACGCTTCGGGTCGCACCGGGCTGTGGGTGGTGGAGCTGTTCGGTCGGCTCCGCCGCGTGTGCGATCTGCAGCCAGCGGGGTCGATGGCGCTCGGCGAGTTCGTGGCGGTCTCCGAGCGCTTGTTCTTCTCGCTGCAGACCGTCGCCGAAGGACGCGAACTGTGGACCAGCGACGGTACGGCCGCGGGCACGGTGATCGTGCGCGACCTCGCCATCGGCTCGGCTTCCAGCAACCCGAGCATTCTCACCGCGGTCGGCTCGCGCTACCTCGTGTTCCAGGCGGACGACGGCCGCAGCGGCAAGGAGCTCTGGCGCAGCGACGGCACGCCGCTCGGGACGCGCCAGCTCGGCGACCTGCGCCGCGGCAGCGCCGATTCCTTTCCCGACAGCATCGCCGTGAGCAACGGCATCGTGTTCTTCTTCGCCAGCACCGACAGCGTCGGCCGCGAACTGCACCGCGTGGAGCTCGGTGCGCTGGCGCAGGCGTTCGGGGCGGGGTGCGGCAGCGCCGGCCGCGTACCGGAGCTGCGCGCGACCGACCCGGTGACGTTCGGCACGATGACGCTGGCCGGCGACCAGGCGCCGGCGGGTGCATCGTGCGCGGTGCTCCTGGGCAGACCCGCCGCCAGTCCGCTGGTGTTGTTCGGTTGCCGGCTCTACTTGGCACCGTTCGCGCCGCCGACGACGCTGGCGGCCTTCCCGGTGCCCTTCACCGGCTTCTTCACCCGGACGATCCCGGCGCCGACGCTGCCGGTCGGAATGCGCTTCGTGTTGCAAGCGTCGTTCGGCGCGCTCACCACGCGCCTCGTCGAACGGTCCAATCCCGTGCTGCTGGTGGGCGGGTGGTGAGCGGCGTTGCCACGGCTGGCGTGCCCGCGTCCGCGCGGGCCAGGCTGCTTCGACCGGCGGCGACTACACTGGCCAAGTGATCGACGAGGCGCGCATGCCCGACGAGCTGGTCGACCTGCTGTCGATGTGCATCGACGCGGTCGAGCAAGCCGACGGCCCGGACGAGCGGCTCATCGACGAGGTGCTCGAGCGCTATCCCGAACACGCGCCGCGCGTGCGTCGCATCCTCGCGTCGCTGAGCGACATGGGACTGGTCGACGGAGGCACCCGGCCGTTCGTCGACCGACTGGGCGAGTACCGCCTGCTCCGCGTGCTCGGGCACGGTGGCATGGGCATGGTCTTCCTGGGCCAGCAGCCGTCGCTGCGCCGCTTGGTGGCGATCAAGGTGCTGCATCCGTACCTGGCCGGTGATGCGCGCATGAGTGCGCGGTTCCGCCGCGAGGCGGAGGCGGTCGCCAAGCTGCGGCACCCGCACATCGTGACCGTCTTCGGCACCGGCGAGGACGCGGGCCACCTCTACACGGTCATGGAGTTCGTGCCCGGTCGCGGCCTCGACGACATCCTGCAGAAGGAGCGGCCAGACCGTCGCGACGTGCTTCGCTGGGTTCGCGATTTGGCGGGCGCGCTGCACTGTGCCCATCTGGCCGGGGTGCTGCACCGCGACGTGAAGCCTTCGAACGTGCGCATCGCCGACGACGGCCGTGCCATGCTCCTCGACTTCGGGTTGGCGCGCGACGCGTCGGCGCCGGCCTTGACGATCACCGGCGCCTTCCACGGTTCGCCCCAGTACGCGTCGCCCGAGCAGGTCGCACCCGACGGCGCCGAGATCGGTCCGGCGACCGACGTCTATTCGCTGGGCGTGACCCTGTTCGAGGCCGTCTCCGGCCAGCCGCCGTTTCCGGGAGAGACCACCGAGCAGCTGTTCCACGACATCTTGCATCGCGAGCCGTTGCGGCCGCGCACGCTCGACGCCCGCATTCCCCGTGACCTGGAAACGGTCATCCTCACGGCGATCGAACGTCGGCCCGAACGCCGGTATCCGTCGGCGGCAGCCTTCGCCGCCGACCTCGACGCGCTCCTCGAACTGCGTCCGATCGCGGCGCGGCCACCCGGGCCTGTCGCGCGCGCGCGGTCGTGGATGCGCCGGCACCGGGTGGCAGCGGCGGCCCTCGGCGTGACGGCGGCTGCCCTGGCGACGGGACTGGCGGTACGGACGGCGACCAGCGCCCGCGCCGCTGCGGCCGCCGGCGCGGTGGCGCGCGACCATCTGGCCACGGCGCGGCGCCAATTGGCAGCCTGGACCGAAGCCCGGCAACAGGCCGTGCGGCTGGCTGCCGACATCGCCGACGTCGAGCAGGACACGACCTACCGCTCGGCAGACGTTTGGCGGGCGATCGAGGCGACGGTGGCGCGCTTGCGTGCGACGCGGCGTCTTCTCAGCGCCGACTTCGTGACGATCCTCAAGGCGCTGGACCTCGCGGAGGAGCACGCACCGAGCCGTCCGCAAGCTCGTGGGCTGCGGGCCTCGGCGTACTTCGAGCGCTACCGGTACGCGGTCGCGTGCGGCGACGACGATGTGGCGGTGTTCGCCGCGACCATGGCCGAGAGCAACGACGACCTCGGCCGCTACCGCGAGGCCCTGCACCCGACCTTTCCTCTGGAACTCACGGTCGAGCCGGCCGGCGCCCGCGTCTGGCTGCTGCGCTACGTCGAGCTCGAGCGCGAGCCGCGGTTGGTGCCGGTGCCCGCCTTCGGCGAACCGTCCACCGCCCTGGCGCCCGGGTCTTGGTGCCTGCGCGTCACGCACTCGGCCGGCGAGGTCGAGGCGACGGATCTGATCTTCGAAGTGGCTGGTCAGCCGATCGCCGGCACCGTGTTCGCGCTCGCCGACCACGGTGCGGTCGGTCGCGGCGATCGCCTCGTCGCCGTCGACGGACGACCCGTCCACTCGATGTTCGATGCCGACCGCGCCAGCTGGCCGCCGGGCGAGTCGGCGGGCCGACTCCGACGCTTCTCCTTCCGATCCGGCCCGGCGTCTGTGCGCGAGGCGGCGACCGTCGACGTCGATGCGGCGTCGCTCGCCGAAATCGGCTTGCCGATCGGCGACGCGTGTGCGCTTGCCACCCTCGGGGGCGTGCGCGCCCGGCTCTACCGCGTCGGCACGGTGCTCGACGTCGCCCTGCCGGTCGGCCTGGGCCTGCGCACGACGGCGGCTCCGTTCCTGCTCACCGACGGCTGCCGCGTGGATCTCGACCGCCCGCCGCCGCGCCTCGAACGGGGCAGCTACGTCGTCGTCGCCGATCACCCCGGCCACGAGTCCGTGCGCCTGCCCATCGACTGTCCGCCAGCGACTTCGCGGCCGCGAGGCTGGACCTCGCTGCGGCTGTTGCCGCACGGCACGTCGCCGTCGGGCTTCGCGCGGATCGGCTCGCTGTCGATCTGGATGCAGGACCACGAGGTGACCTGCGGTGACTACCTCGACTATCTCAACGACCCGGACACGCAGGCCGAGATCGATCGAGGCGGTCGTCCGATGCGCTACCCGCGCGATCTCGACACGGCGATGAGCGGCGGCTACTTCGCCCGCGATCCGGAGTCGCGCCGGTTCTCGCTGCGGGCGCCGTGGACCCCCGACATGCCGGTCCTCGGTGTCAGTTGGGAGGACGCGAACGCCTACGCACGGTGGCGGTCCGACCAGGCGGCGCATCACGGCAGCCCGTGGCGCTACGAGCTGCCGAGCTGGGGCGACTACTGCGCGGCGCGGCGGTTCGGCAGGGAGTACCCGAGTCGCCAGTTCGCGTACGGTGCGGTCTTCCGCCCCCACTGGAGCAAGTCCTGCAACGCTCGCCTGTATCCGTGTGTCGAGCCGGTGCTGCGCTACCCGATCGACGAGTCGCCGTGCGGGATCTTCGATCTGACCGGCAGCGCCAGCGAGTGGGCCGCCGACGTCTGGTCGCGCGAGCGCGGCGAGAGGTGGCTGATCGGCGCCAGCTGGGCCAACGCGCAGCCCTTCCGCTTCCACATGGTGACCGGTGCCGGCGAGCGGGCGGTCAGCGAGACCTTCGGCTTTCGGCTACTGGCCCGGCGCAGCGACTGACTCGGCGGCGCCCCGTCCGAGGCCCGAAGCCAGCCAGCAGTCGCGTCACTTGCCGCCTGCGGGCGCGGCCGTCTCGAGCGTGACCTCGGCCACCTTGCTCTTGGTGACCGTGACCTCGGCGCGCGCGAGCGGGCCCTGACCCGCAAGGCCGATCGCGAGCCTCTGGTCGCGGGCGCGGATCTCGAGGTCGCCGAGGGGTGCTGGGAACTCGAGCGTCGTCTGTCCGAAAGGCACCGGCAACCCGACGCGGGTGTCGTAGTCGCGTCTGGCGAAGAACTGCGCCATCGGGTCGTTCGGGTCGAGCGGTAGGCGAAGTTCGAGTCGGGTGACGGGCAGCACCTCGCCTTCGGGTTGCTGCAGGGTGACCCGCACCCTGCCGAGGGTCACGCCGATCTCACAGGGAGCGTCTCGGCCGCCGGCGGCGACGGGGTCTTCGGGTTCGCCGACCTTCAGGCTCGTGAGCAGGTCGTAGACCTCGAGGCGATACTTGCCGCGGGCCACGTGCAGGGAGAACTCGCCGTTGCGGTCGAGCATCGCCCGTGACGGAGACGACCACTGCTGGATCGGCCCGCGGAACACGGTACCGTCGCGCGTGTCGGGCACGGCCATCACCAGCAGTCGTTCGAGGGGCGCGGCGGCACCGGCGACCGTGACCTTGCCGCGCAAGATGGCGTGCGCCGCCGCCAGCTCGAACTCGCGCGTCACGTCCTCGTCGCGCAGCTCGACCTGGCCGAGCGGCAGCAGCACCGGAGACAGGGCGCGCGGGTGAGCGTGCAGCTCCACGGCGACGTCGTGACGGCCCGCGGCCAGCCCGCTGACGGCGAACGTGCCATCCGGCCCGAGTGCGACGCGACGCAGACCGCTGGTCCTGCTCGGCGACGAGGTCGTGATGAACGGGCTCGCCTTGCGTGCCGGTCGGATCGTGACGAATGCCGGCGCGCCCGGCCGCGGCCCGCCCAGCTTGCCGCGCAGCGTGACGCCGCGCGCGGTGGTGATCGCCAAGTCGGTCTTCTCCTCACCCGCGGCGAGGCTCACCTTGCATGGCGCGATCGGCGGTAGCTCGAGCGGCCAGACCGAGACTTCGTACTCGCCTTCTGCCAGCCCGTCGACGCGGAAGGTGCCGTCGGCGGCGGTCGTCACTTCTCCTTCGCCGAGCCCGGTCCACGGCGCGGTGAAGTCGATCTCGAACCCTGCCGGCAAGCCGGGCGGTTTGGCGGCCGGCTTGGCGACGCGCACCGCGGCTCCGGCGACGGGCTTGCCGTCGGCATCGAGCACCTTGCCCACGACGACGCTCTCCGGCGCCAGCTTCACCTCCAGCTCGGGTCGGGCCGGATCCCAGCGGACGTCGGTCATCTGCCGCGCGAAACCCTTGGCGCGGATGAGGACGTGACCTTGCTCGGGCTGTCCCGCCGCCGGCTTGGCGAGGTGCGCGACTCCGTCGATGGCCGCGGTGTTCGGCAGGATGCGGGCGAGCAACTGGACGAAGGGATTGTCGGTGGCCATCCACTGCACGCTGGCGTCGAAGGCCCGCACAGGCTGGCCGTCGGCGTCGACGGCGCGCACGAGGAGCCCCAGCGGCGCGCTGGGCCGCAACGACAGGGTCACGTCCTCGGTCGGGCCCGTCAGCCGGCCGCTGTCGGCGCTCTCGAGCGTGTGGTTCACGAAGGCGTGCACGGTGTAGCCGCCGGGATGCGGCAGCGGCAGCTCGAAGGCCCCGTCGGCATCGCTCTCGGTGGTCGGGTGATCGTCGCCGGCCTCGAAGACGGCCCGTAGCGACGCCACCAGCGGTTTGCCTTCGGCATCCACCACGCGCCCGCGGCAGACTCCGCTCGCCACCAGCTCGAAGGAGAGCGGCGTGCTGCGATCGACGGGGCGCTGGATCTGCGTCAGGTAGCCGGCGGCCTGCAAGGTGAGCTGGAGGCCCTCGGCGAACACCCCGGCGAGGACGAAGCGCCCGTCGGTTCCCGACTTCGTCACGCTGACGTAGACGACGTCCGCGGTGGACGCGCCACGCCAATCCGGCGTGCGCGAGCCGACCATGTCGGCGGCGATGACCACCGCGTCGCGCACGGGCTCGCCAGCCGCGGTGCGCACGCGCCCGCGCAGCTCGGTGGCGAGCGGCAGGATGACGTCGGCGAGCAGCATGGCTCCGTCGGCAGAGTTCGGCTGCGGTGCGGTGTGCGCGGCCTCTCGGCCGGCCAGGGTCCACCGGGCGCACGCCAGCCCCTTGCCGCCGAACAGCACGACCGACGGCGGCGTCACGCGCACCTCGTACCGACCCGCGGAGTCGGTGGTGGTGGTGGGTCGGGTCAGGACCGCCTCGGTCTCGGTGAGCGCGTCCGCCGGCGCGACCAGGATGCCGATCTCCGGCAGCGGTCTGCCGGCGGTGTCGACGACACGGCCGCGGACCGTGCACTCGGTCGCGTCCACCTCCTGTTGCCGGGCGTGGTCGCGGACTTGGCCGAACGTCGGCGTGGCGCACAGGGCGAGCACGGCAGCGGCGAGGCGGTGGACTCTCATCGGAAGTCGAGGCTAGTCGTTGCCAGGCTCGGTGCCAAGGCACGCGGCCGTGACCGCGCCCGAGCATGACCTCTGCCGAAGCTTCCGATGCGTCGCCGCGGCTTCGAGAGCAGAGGCCTCGTTGGAGACGTTCACGGGGGAGTCCCAGCAGATGGGCTGAGCCGTGGGTAGGTCGTTCTGGCCCATCTTCGCAGCGCCCGTCCTCGGCGAGTGCGCGAGCGACCGACCCTATCACCCCATCCAGCGTTCAGCGGTGGAGTCTGACTCCATCCGCTGCAACGCTGGTGCGATGGGCGGCGACCTCGGTCGCCCGCCCATCTCAGTACTGCGTGGCGAGCTGGCGCAACCGGTGCCCGATGCGGGCTTGCAGCCAGCCGACGAAAGCGATCGCCAGGGGGCCGCCGACGTAGAACAGGCCGCATGCCATCACGTCCCGCGCTCTGCCCGCCGACGCGACCATCGTCAAGGGCAACGCGGTGAGGACCGCTGCGACGATGAACGAGCCGCGGGGCAGCCACAGGGACAGGAAGAGCGTCAGGTTGAGGCTGACGATGGCGGGGAAGACGGTGAGTGCCAGCCAGATCACTCCCGGATTGCCACTCAACTGTCCCATGACCAGTGCAACGCCGGCGGCAATCAGCGGCCCGCGCATGGCGCGCATGGCGCCGCGTACCTTCGCCGTCGCCCAGGTGATCGGTGGGATCGGCAGCAGCGCCAGGCCGAACAGGGTGCGTTCGCGCAGCTCGTCGCGGTACAGGTGGCTGGCGGCGACGCTGGCCTCGACGTAGGCGATCGTGGCGAACGCGACGAAGCACGCGTGGCTCCAGGTGCTGATCCACCCACCACGCAGATCGAACGTGAACAGCCCGATCGACAGAAAGAGCACGACGTAGGCGATGGCGCGCCGCTGCTGCGCCGGCTTGCCGCCGAGCAGGAAGTTCTCCTCCTTCCACACGAGCGCCGCGCTGCGCGTGCCGTGCACGCGCGGGCGGTGCCAGCGCGCGCGGCGCGGCTCGCGCGGCGTCTCCTCGCGGGCGATGCCGTTCACGGCCAACCCGAAGCCGACCAGGCCGACCACCAGCGCGATCCAGGTGAACGGCGAGAACAGCTGTGGCGCGGGCTGGCCGGTCTTCGGCAAGGCGGCGGTCAGCGGCGAGGCCAGGTGGGCGAGATCGATCCAGTCGGCGAGCGGGCCGCTGCCGACGCCACGCGCCGCGCCGACGGCCACCAGCCAGCTCGCGAGCACGCCGAGGATCTGCGGCGCGAGCAGCCACAGACCGAGCGTCCACGCGGTGCGGCTGCCCGCCTGCTTGGCGCCCGTCGCGCGCGCGGCCATGCACAGGGCGACGCCCTGCGCACCGATCGTGTAGGCGGCGAGGGTGACGAACGCCGTCGCCACCTGGCGCACGCTGACCCCACCGAGCGCCGTGGCCAGGACGGCGAACGGCACCTGCACGGCCAGCAGCAGGAGCGTGCTGCCGAACAGGCCCAGCGCCTTGCTGGCGACGATCGCCAGCGGCTGCAGCCCGGCGAGGCGCAGGACCGCGAGCGTCTCTCCCTCTCTCTCCTCGGCAAGGGCCGAGGCGAACGGTCCGATCGCCACCATCGTGACGAAGGCGAAGTCGATCCACAGGAGGCCGCGGAACACGTTGAGGCCTGCCGCGCCGACGCGACCGCTGCCGGCGGCGCCGAAGGACAGCGCAGTCAAGAGCGAGGCCGCCAGCGCGGCGCGTCCGAGCACCCAGCTCGGCGCCTGCACGTGCGTGCGCAGGTTGCGCAGGGCGAGGTCGGCGGTCTTGTTCATGACGCGTGGGCTGCGTGGCGTCGGCGGACGGCGTGTTTTGCGGAGGTGCAGGGGCGCTGGAGGAGGATCAGGCCCGTCCCGATCCCCAGGAGGCGCCTCGGCAACCAGGTCGGCGCTACCGCCGCCGCGCGCGGCCTGCGCCAGGCGAGCATCCGCGACTCGGGCTGGCCGCGGACTGTGCCCGGGCGCCAATGCGAACGATCATGCCCGGCCGACATGTCTGCGCACCGCCTCGGCGGTGATGTACGCGTCACCCATCGTGTAGAAGGCGGCGAAGACGGTCACGCCGATCTCGAAGGGAAGTGCCGAGATCGCCAGACTCGGCGCCAGGGCCATGGCGGTGACGAAGCCGATCATCAACCACACGCAACACGTGGCGCCGATCGCCGCCGCTATCGGCATGATGGTCGCGCTGAGTCCGCTGCGTTGTGCCTGCGTCACCAACGGCCCGAGCATGGCGAGCGCGGCGAGAAGGGCGCCCGGTTCGCGCGACCCGTGCGCGAGCCACACCGCGGGCGCCCCAGCGCCGACGACGGTCGCCAGCAGGAGCCACTGGCAGCGCCGCTTGGCGGCGAGCCACACCTTGTCGGGGTGCGGCGTGATGGCGAGCAGCGTGAGCGTGTTGCCGCGCCTCTCCTCGCGCAGGGACTTGGTGCCCTCGCCGGCGAGGACGATCAGAACGACGCCGTACCAAGCGGCTACCGACACCAGCGATACCAGCAAGGAGAGCGACGCGTAGACCGCCAGGGCCCGGCCACCACCCAGCACGAAGCGCAGGTCGCGCCAGGCAAAGGCGCTGGTGCCGGAGTGCGGCCGCGAGGGCTCGGGGCGAGCCCGGGTTTGGGCGGCACGCGCCACGCGCTCGCGCGCGAACAGCCCGGTTGCGCCCAGCGTGCTGACGAGTCCCAGGACGCTCAGAGTGACGGCGTGACGCCAGACCCCGTCGACGTCGGTCCACAAGAGCCTCGCCGCGGCGAAGGCCGACGTGTGCGTCGTGCCCCAGGGCAGGTTCGCTGCCGCTGCCCACGGCAGGACCAGCTCGGTCACCACCAGCGCGAAGGCGGCGAGGCCCACGCCCACCGGCGTGGTCCGCGCCAGGCTGGAGCACAGAAGCGACAGGCCGAAGGTGCGCGCGGCATGCGCCACGAGCAGTCCGCACGCCGCGAGGGCCTGACCTGCGCCGACGCCACCGAGCGTCACCCCGAGCATGGCGAACGGGATCTGCACCAGCAGCATGGTGGAGAAGGTCCACAGCGGACCCATGGCCTTGGCGAGCAGCAGGGTGCCGATGCGGCGGCCGGTCAGGCGCAACAGGCTCAGGGTGCCTTCTTCGCGCTCACGCGCCAGGAGCGCGCCGAACCCAGCGGCGCCGACGAACAGCACGGCGATCCAGCTCGGCCAGAACATGCCCGCCACCAAGATCCGGCCGGCCGCACCGACGTTGGCGGCGTTGGCCGCCGCCAGCGCAGTGGCGAACAGCGACAGAGCGACGACGGCGGCGCGTGCCTGGTAGTCGCGGCGGCGCGCGAGAGCCCCCCTCAATGCCCAGGCCGTGAGCTGGCCCGCCGCCCAGGTCACCCGCCGACCCCTGGCTCGGTGAGTTCGAGGAAAGCCTCGTCGAGTTGGCGCTGCACCGGCTGGAAGGTCTCGATGTCGCCGCCGTGCGTCATCGCCGCGGCCAGGATGGAATTGGCGAGCCCGTCCTGGGCCTGCGTGCTCACCACCAGGGTGCGGGCGTCCGCCTCGACGCTCACCTGGGTCACCCCGGGCAGGGCGCGCAGCGCCTCGTCCACCGCCGGCGTGGGCGCCGCGAGCCGCAGCCGGTAGGCCCAGGTCTCGCCGCGCGCCTGCAGCAGGCCGTGCATGCTGCCGGTGTACTTCACCTTGCCGCGGTCGACGATGGTCACTCCGTCGCACAGGTTGGCCAGCTCGCTCAGGATGTGGCTGCTGATGAGGATCGTCTTCCCCATGCGCGCCAGCTCCTTGAGGATGTCCATCAGCTCGATGCGCGCGCGTGGGTCGAGGCCGCTGGCCGGCTCGTCGAGCAAGAGGAGCTTGGGATCGTGCACCAGCACGCGTGCCAGGCTGACGCGCTGCTCCATGCCGCGCGACAACGAGCGGATCAGTTCGTGGCGCCGGGCGTGCATGTCGGTGAGCTGCAGCACGTCGTCGATGACCTTGTTGCGCTTCTCGAGCGAGAGCCCGTAGGCGGCGCCGAAGAAGTCGAGGTACTCGAAGATGGTCATCTGCCGGTACATGCCGAGGTGGTCGGGCATGTAGCCGATGTGGCGGCGCACGTTGTGGGCGCGCGACTTCACCGAGTCGCCGAAGACCTCGACGCCGCCGCGCTTGAAGTCGACCAGGGTGGCGATCACCTTCAGCGTCGTCGTCTTGCCGGCGCCGTTGGGCCCGACGAAGCCGTGGATCTCGCCCGGGGCGATGGCGAACGACACGTCGTCGACGGCGGCGCGGTCGCCGAAGGTGACCCGCAGGCCTTGAACCTTGAGCGCGGGAACGGGAGGGGTCGTCGAGTCCATGGGCTGTAGGTGCTGTGCGTGGATTCTGTCAGGCCCTTGCTTGCCAGGGTGCGACGGGCTCACCTGAGGTCGAAGTCGTACAGCACGTAGCTCTCCTCGTCGCCGAGGCTGGGCTGGGTTTCGATGTGCAGCTCCGGCGGCGAGCGCATCAGCACGAAGGCCCGGCGCGCTCCACGGTCGGGAAAGGTCTGGGCCGGGGTGTCCAGTTGCAGGCGTTCGCACACGCAGTCGAGGGCCAGCGGCAGCACTCGCTCGGGATCGAAGCGGCTGTCGGGAAGGTGGTACTGCCCGAGGCGCGGATCGGTGTCGATGATGGCCGACACTTGCAGCCGCTCGCCCCGTCCGTCGAGGCGGTACAGGCGCGAGCCGTCCAGGAAGAAGCCACCGAGCGCCCCGCCGCCCTCGACTACCAGCTCCGGTCGTTCGCGGCCGCTCTCGAGCCGCACCGGCGGCACGCTGGCCAGCCGGTAGTGGCCGCGGTGCACGAGCCCACGCGCGCTGAACATCGGCATGTCGACCACCAGGCTCCCGCCCGGACCGTTGTCGACGACGCCGGGCACAGCCTCGAGGGTCTGCGCCGTGCCGGTGAGGCTGGCTTCGGCGCGCGGATGGAACCGGCGCTCGCCGCCGCCGGTGACGAAGGCGTTCGTGTACTGCGTCGCTGCCACCTCGCCGTCGCCGCATACGCGCGCGTAGGCCAGCGTGCGCAGGCGCGACACCTCGTCGTAGCCGCGCGCGCCGAGCCAGGCGAACAACAGGGTGAACAGGGTCACCACACCCAGCAGGTAGCCGATCGACAAGCGCCAGTCGACACGGCGCCGCGCCAGGATCCAGTGCACCGGTCCGACGCACAGCAGGAAGGCGACGGCGGCGGTGAAGATCAGGCCCCAGGGATGGTTCGGCAGCAGGGACGACTGCAAGTCCGACAGGATGTTGGGCGCGCGCGCGCTGCTGGGAGGGGTGGCATCGTCGGGAAAGACGACGCTGCGTCGCAGCCGCTGCGGCAGCGAGTCGTCGATGCCGCTCGCGTAGCGCACGACCGTCCCGGCGCCGATCGTGAAGCGCTGGCGGACGTCGTCGAGGATCGACAGGGGGCCGGCGAACTGCGGCTTCTTGCCGTCGCGTTCGAACACGTGCAGGCGCCCACCGCTGCGCAGCCACGCCAGGAATGCCAGCGCGCGCGGCTCGTCCCACTCCGGGTCGGAGTCGAGGATGGCCTCGCCCAGCGCTTCGGCGGCGCCCGCGGTGGCCGGGAACCAGGCGGCCGAGAACGCCGGCAGGCGGTGGCGTGTGTCGGGCGGCCCGTCGCCGTCGCGCAGGATGACGGTCGCACGCCAACCCACCCTCGGCCGCGGCACGTTGATGCTGGCCACGGCGTTCTTCCAGCGCAGCGACCAGGAGGCGTCGAAGGTGGTGACGAACGGATGGAACTGCACCGTGCGCGCGGTTCCCGGTGCCAGGTAGCAGCGCTCGACGATGGGGGCGCCGACCGCTTGCAGGCCGTTCACCTCCACCAGTGCCAGCACGTCGTCGATGGGCGCGCCGGTGTCGTTGCGCACCTCGACGGTGAGGGGATTGAAGGCGCCGACGACCACGCTCGCGCCGTCGAAACCCCAGGTCGTGGTCTCGATCTTCTGCGCCGCGGCGGCGCCGAGCAGACCGAGCGCCGTGAGCGCGGCGAGGAAGAAGCCGAAGTGATCCCGCAAGACGGCGCGGAGTCTAAACGCCGCGCACCGGCGCGTCTGGCGCGATGTGCTTCCCATGTCGGTCGTCGCGGCGCGCCGATGGGGCGTGGAGGCTGGTCGGGCGCACGTGCCGAGGCCGTCCGCCGGCAGCTCGCGCGGGGTCAATGGCTCGACCCGCGACCGTCGCGCGGATCGGCAGCACACGTCTCGCGCCCGGGGCGGTCGTCGGGCGTACGGCGAGGCGCCTCGGCCTCGGCTTCGGCCGCGGCTTCGCGTCGGGCGCGCTCGCCCCTGAACACCGCCAGCAGGTACCACAGGGACGGCGCCAGGAGCACGGTGCCGAAGGCGAGCACCGGGACCAGCGCGGCGACGGTGCGCGGATGGCTGCCGGCGTTGCCCACGTGGAGGTCCGGGCGCAGCAGGTGTGCGTCCATGCCGAGGCCGTAGCCCAGCACCAGGCAGGTGACCTCGAGCACGACGGCGGCACGCGTCAGGTGGGTCCGGGCGCGGCCGGCCGTGAGCCAGACGACGAGCGCGGCGGCGGCGGCCGAGGCCAACAGAGCCGGCATCCACGGCGAAGCGCGCATGCTGGCCACGAACGCGGGCGCATCGTGGCGGGCGGCGAGTCCGGTCGCGAGCGCGAGCGTCACCACGATTGCCTGCGCGGTGCGGGTGTGCCGGGCGAAGCGCGGTCGCACCTCGGGGCCGGCGTCGGCGCTGAGATAGGCGGCGGCGGTGAGCGCGAAGGTGGCGACGGCCAGCAGGCCGGTGGCGAGGCCGAAGGGCGACGACCAACCGGCCAGGTAGCCGCTCACCACCTCGCCGTCGCGGACGCGCACTTCGCCACTGGCCACCGCGGCCAGCACGCTGCCGAGGCACAGCGGGGTGGCGGCGCTCGCCCAGGCGAACACCCGCACCCAGCGCGCGCGTTCGCCGTCGTCGCCGAGCCCGTAGGCACCGAAGACGAACGCGGTGCCGCGCAGCACCAGTCCGACGAGCGCCAGGGTGATCGGGATGTGCAGTGCGATGCCCAGCGCGGCGAAGGCGCGCGGAAACACCGTGAACATCAGCACGACGAGGACGATCAGCCAGACGTGGTTCGCCTCCCAGATCGGCCCGATGGCGCGCGTGATGGCGCGGCGCTCGGCCTCGGCGTGCGGGCCGCGTGCGAGCAGGGCCAGGATGCCGCCGCCGAGGTCGGCGCCGCCGGTGAGGGCGTAGGCCAGCAGCACCAGCCCCATGATGACGAACACCAGATGCGGGTCGCTCACTCGACGACTCTCTCGGCGCGGGTCGTGGCGAAGACGTGCCGGCGCAGCATGGTGACGACGACGACGCCGAGCAGCAGGTACAGCGACGTGAATGCGGCCAGCGGCAGGGCCAGCTTCGGCATCGGCGTGACCGCGTCGGCGGTGCGCAGGAAGCCGTGCACGATCCAGGGCTGGCGGCCGACTTCGGTCACCGTCCAGCCGGCCTCGACGGCGAGGAGCCCCAGCGGCGCCGCGAGCACCGCGGCCCGCAGGAAGCCGCGTGCCCTCGCCAGCGGCCGGCGCCGCAGGCGAAGCCAAGCGCCCCAGACGACCAGCGCCAGCATGGCCGTGCCGCAGGCCACCATGATCTGGAAGGCGACGTGGGTGACGGCGACCGGCGGCCAATCGGCGCGCGGGATCGCGTCGAGACCCACGACTTCGGCATCGACGTCGCCGTGCGCCAGGAAGCTGAGACCGCCGGGGATCTCGAACGCCCAGCGCATCTGCCTGGCATCGGCGTCGGGCACGCCACCGATGCACAAGGGCGCGCGCGCCTGCGTGGTGAACAGTCCTTCGGCCGCGGCCAGCTTGGCCGGCTGGTGCGCGGCGACGTGCTTGGCGGCGAAGTCGCCGCTGACGATCTGCAACGGCGTCGTCACCAGCGCCAGGCCCAGCGCCATCTGCACCGCGCGATGGTGCAGGACCGAGTCGGGATCGCGCAGCAGGCACAGCGCGTGGATCCCCAGCACCACGAAGGCGATGCTGCCGTACGCCGACAGCGCCGTGTGGATCGCCTGCGTCGGGAAGGCGGGCGCGGCGAACGCGGCCCAGGGATCGACGTCGACGAGACCACCGTCGGCGAGCGTGAAACCCACCGGCGTGTTCATCCAGGCGTTCACCGCCACCACGAACACGCCGCTGGTGAGCCCGCTGACGGCCACGGCCACGGCCGAGAACAAGTGCATGGCCGGCGGCACCCGTTCGCGCCCGTACAGGTAGATCCCCAAGAAGATGGCCTCGGTGAAGAACGCGAAGCCCTCGAGTCCGAACGGCACGCCCACGAGCGGTCCGGCGTGCGCCATGAAGCGGGGCCACAACAGCCCGAGCTCGAAGCTCAGCACCGTCCCCGACACCGCTCCCACCGCGAACAGGATCGCCGTGCCCCTGGCCCACCGGCGCGCCAGCTCGGCGCTGGCCGCATCGCCGCGCCGCGCCCGCACCTCCGCCAGCACCATGAGCACCGGCATCGCCATCCCCGCCACCGCGAACAGGATGTGGAAGGCGAGCGACAATGCCATCTGCGCGCGAGCGGCCAGCAGGTCCGGCATGCGAGGCCAACGGCCGGCGCGCCGCGCAATTTCCCGCGCCCGACCTCACCGCACGTCGACGACCGCCTCTTCGCCGGTAGCGACGCGCACGGGCAGCAGCCGTTCGGAGCGACGGCGATGGCGTTGGGACGAAGGGTGGACGACCGTCGCTCGTCCGTCACCCCGGGTAGCGCCAGCGCAGGGCCACGCTGTTGCGCACGTTGAAGGCGATCGCCAGGTAGATCAAACCGTGCGTGGAGAAGTAGCCCGTGGCCGAGCGCGGGCGGAACAGGAAGCCGCCGGCGATCATCAGGGCGGCGACGCCGGCCATGACGATGACGGCGATCGCCCACGGTGCGCGGGTGCCGCGCAGCGCCAGGTTCTCGCCGACCGCGTCGCCGAGCATGGCAGCACCGGCCACCAGCAGAAGGAACGACGAGGTCTCGCGTTGGTCGCCGGACGGCATGCCGGCCATCCATGTGGTGCACAGGAAGGCGAACAGTACGGCCAGGGTCTGCCAGCGCGCGTGGCGGATGGCGGTCAGCCAGCGCGTGCTGTTGCCGTGCGTGATCGTCAGCAGCGGGATGGTGCGCTGCACCAGGTGCGAGCGCACCGACCACGCGCCCATCAGCGTGCCCACCAGGGTCACCATCAGTCCTTGCCAGAGGAGCAGGTTGATCATGTTCGACCGGCTCCCCTTCGCGTTCTTCGTGATGCTGAACACCAGCAGGTACAGGGCAGCCAGCGCGAGCCAGGTGCGCGGTCCGCCGGTGGCGAGACGCTGCGACACCATGCGCACGGCGGCGATGCCGGCCCGGAAGCGCGGGGCGCGGCTTGCCCCGTCGGCGGTACGGCCCTCGGGCGCGATGCGGCCTTGGTGCTCGGCGTCCCGGCTCGAGAACAGCAGCCACGCTGCCAGCATCGCCACGACTCCGATGGCGAGATGGACAGCGACGGCTCGCAAGAGTTCGGCGGTCGGCAGGGCCTGCGCGCGCAGTACCGACAGCAGATGCGACGGTAGGAAAGCCACCACTTCGGCCAGGAGACGGCCGCCGAGCAGCCAGCGCAGGACGTCGGGCAGGAACGACACCGACGGCACCAGCAACAGCGCCCACAGAGTGGCGGCGCGCACCGAACGCGCGCGGGCCGAGGCGAGCATCGCCACGCCGTAGACGGCCACGGCGTGCGCCATGAGCACCGCGACGCTGCCGCCGACGGTTGCCACCGTGGCGCCGCCGAGCGCGACGGCCAGGATCAGGAACGGCACCTGCACCAGGATCGCCAGCAAGGCGAGCACCAGGAGCGATGCGCTCTGGCCCAGCAGGAAGGCGCCGGGACCGACGCCGGCCAGACGCAGGAGCGGCCACGTGTGCTGCTCGCGTTCCTCGGCGATCACACTCGGGAACAGCAGGATCCCGCACAGCCACAGCAGCCACAGGTTGGTGTGGTCGAACCAGGCCAGCAGGTCGCGGCCGGTGGCGCTGGCACGGGTGCGGTTCCACGTCGCCAGCACCAGCGACAGGAAGAGCGCGGCGATCAGGGCGCCGCGCAGCGCGACCGGGCCGACGCTGTGGGCCGCGTGGCGCAGGTTGCGGGCGACGATGAGGAGCGCGGGAAAGCGGTGTCGCGTCGCGGCAGGCATCCTACTCCGCATAGACCTTGGCCAAGCGCGCCTTGCTGGCGGCGCCGAACACCAGGCCGAGGCCCACGTAGATCGTGAACGTCACGAAGGTGTAGGCCTCGGCGCCGCCGCGCCCGGTCGCGAGGATCACGATGCAGGCCACGTTGACGATGGCGATGAGGGCCATGCCCCCCAGCAGCGTCACCGCCATCGGCGCGCGCTTGTATGCGAGTCCACAGAACTCACCGAGGCGGGCGGCGAAGAACGAGATGCCCACGGCCGACGACAGCATGATCAGCACGGTCTCGAGGCTGTGCCCGAGCACCGCCACGATCACGAAGCACGAGAGGAGAACGGCGGCAAGGTGCACCGCGAACACGCGCGCGCGCACCACCCGTTGCTGCCGCAGCCAGACGTCGTCGCCGCCGGCCAGGAGCAGGAGGCCGGCGACGCGCTGGCTGCGCACGCGGGACGTGGCGGTGGTGGCGAGCTGGGCCATGTTCACCGCGGCGATGAGGATCTGGAAGCCGACGATGCCGAGCACGCCGGTCGTGCCCTGTGTCAGCAGGACGAGCGCGGCGATGCCGAGGTGGCCCAGCGCCACGAACCGCCAGTAGCTCCAGCGTCCGGGGCCGCGGTCGGCGAGCGCGGCGAACGCGGCCGGCCCGGTCGGGTAGCGCCCGCGCTGGACGGCGACGCGCGCGGTCGTTGCAGTCGGCGCGTCCGCCTGCCGGCGCTCGAACACCACGAACGCCAGCAGCAGGAACAGCGCTGCCAGGCCGAGCTGCAGGCCGAGGGCCGAGCGCAACAGCGGCCAGTCGAGGACCGGCATGTGCGCCTGCTCGAGCAGTGCCGGTGCCAGGCTCTGCGCGAAGGTGGCGAGGTGCGACGTCCCCAGCACCCTGGTCTCCAAGCCAGCCAGGGTGCCGGGCAGGAAGGTCACCGAGGCCACCAGGAGGCCGGCCGTGCGGGCGGCGCTGCGCGCCGAGCGCGCCCAGGCGCCGGCCAGCAGCGCGGCCGCGTACACCAGGCTCGCGGTCACCGCCAGCACCAGGAGGGTCGCCAGCACTGGCGTCACCGACGTGCCGCCGAGGGTCACGGCCAGCATGAGGAACGGAACCTGCACGGCGAGCACCAGGGCGCAGTAGGCGAACGCGCTGAACGACTGGCCGAGCAGGAAACCAGCGGCGCCGAAGCCGGCGAGCCGCAGGAGCGGCAGGCTCTGCTGCTCGCGCTCCTCGGTGACGAGGCTCGGGAACAGGCTGATCCCGGCGATGATCAGACCCCACTGGTCGAGCCAGGCCAGGCCCGCGAGGATCTGGCCGCCCGGGCCGCCGGTGGCGAAGCGCGTGCTCTGGGCGGTCCACAGCACCAGCAGGGCGGCGCCGGCGATGAGGAAGCGCACCAGGGTGGGCCCCCAGGCGCGCTCGCCGACGCGCAGGTTGCGTGCCACCAACAGGAGGGCCGGCGAGGTGACCCTCATTGCTGCAGCCTCCGCCGGGCTCGCCGGTACAGCCACCATTCCAGGCATGCCAGGGTCAGGGCGAGGGCGACGATCCAGGGCCAGATCGACGCGGAGATGCTGGTGGGTGCCGCGTGTGCCGCGACTTCGAGATCGCCGACGCGCAGCGACGAGCGCGCCTTCAGCTCGGTCTCGTCGGCGTCGAGCAGGCTGACGCCGAGGCGCCGTGTCGAGCCGTCGCCCTCGATGGTGTAGAGGCCGGGGTGCGGGGCGCGGGCGCCGCGCACGCGACCGTCGTCGCCGGCGCGCAGCGTCGTGCGCGTGCCATCGGGGGCCGACAGGGCCAGGCTCGCCTGCGCCGGTGCCGTCAGCACGGGCAGGTTGCCGGTGCGCGGTGCGACGACTTCACGCAGGCCGGCGGCGTCCTTCGCCATGGTCAACAGGTTGCTCAGCATCACCGGGAACGCGACCCGGTACGGCAGGGTCGAGCGCGCTGGATCGAACAGCATGGCGTAACGCGTGCGGTCGCCGAGCGGCGTGCGCTGGCGCACCAGGAGCGGCCCGTGCGCGCCGTGCACGACGACGGTGAACCCGGCGCGTTCGAGCTCGACCTCGCCTTGTCCGGGTCGCCAGACCGCGTCGTCGAGCAGGACGAGGTCGTCGAGCTCGACGTGGGTGAGCAGGGGATCGAGGCGGTCGTGGTCGACGACGTGACCTTCCTGCGCCTGCACCTCGACGACACTGGCGAGGGCGGCTGGCGCGGCGCCGACGGTCAGCGACATCGGGGCGTCGGTCGGCGGCGTGGTGTGGGCGATGACGAGATCGGGCGCCTCGGAAGCGGCGAGGTCGAGGTCGTCGAAGATCGCCAGTGCGCGCGCGAACACTTCGAGCTCGGCGTCGAGCAGCACGCGCAGGGATCGCCCTGGGGGGAGCACGAGGTAGGCGCTGTCGTCGCTGGCGAGCGCGTCGAAGCCGCTGGCCTGCAGGTGCAGAGCCAGCGCCACCGGCCGGTCGTTCGGCGTCTGCAGCGCCAGCTCGACGCGTTCGGGAGCGCCGGGGGTGGGGGCCACCACCATCTCGTGGCGCGTCTCGCCGTCGACCTCGACGCGCAGGCGTGCTGCAGCCGAGGTGGCACCCTCGCTGGCGGCGACGGCGGCGAAGATCCGCCACTCGCTCTTGCCCTCGCGGCGTGCGGCCAGGCGGGTGATGCCGAGGTTGGGCCCGGGCGGCGGCAAGCGCTCGAAGGTGAGCGGGAACGGGAGGGCGAAGTCGACCACGTCGGGCAGGTGGCCGTCGGAGAGGAGCACCACGCGGTGCAGCTCACGCTGGCTGCCGAGGGCGGCGACCAGACGCAGCGCGCTGCCGAGGTCGTCGCCGACGTCCTCGACCTCGACCGCGGCGAGTGCGCGTTCGCAGGCGCGCGTGTCGCTCGTGAACGGCGTGTTCAGCTCCGCCCCACTGGCGAAGGTGACCAGGGCCACGTCGCCGCCGCCGTGCTCGGCCATGAGGCTGCGCGCGCGGGCCTTGGCCGCGTCGAGCCGCGTCGTGCCGCTGGCCTCGTCGCGCGCGCCCATGCTCGCCGAGCGGTCGAGCACGATCACCATGGCTCGGCCGAGCGCGCGGTGCCCGAACAGGGGCTGCATCGCTGCGAGCGCCAGCATCGCCAGCAGCGCGATCTGCAGCCAGAAGAGCAGGTCGGGGCGCAGCCGGCGCAGTGGGGCGTTGACGCGCTCGTCCTGCAGCGTCTGCCGCCACAGCACGAGCGACGGCACCCGCCGCGGCGGGCGCTTGAGCTTGAGCATGTGCAGCAGCACGAGCGGTGCCAGCAGCGCCAGCATCCAGGCCGCGGCCGGGGCGAGGAAGTTCATCGCACGATGCCGCCCCGGCGCAGCGGTCCGAACAGCGTGGCCAGCGGGTCGACGCTGGCGTCGACGCGGGTGAAGCGGCCACCGCGTCCTGCACACAGGTCGGCGAGGCGGCGTTCCTGCGTGCGCAGCGCGGCGTGGTAGTACGCCAGCACGTCGTCGCTGGCGGCGACGTCGAGGAACGTGTCGGTCTCGCTGTCGACGAGGCGTACGTCGTCCTGCAGCTCGGGGGCGAGTTCGCTGGGTCCGAGGATCTGCACGCCGATGGGCTCGAAGCCGGCGCCTGCGACCAGGTTGGCGGCGCGGGAGAGGTCGCCGTGGGTCAAGAAGTCCGACAGCATGACGACGGCGCCGCGGCCGCCGAGGCGGGGCGTGAGCGACGTGAGCGCGCGTTCCAGGGTGTCCTGCCCGCTGGCCGCTTCGACCCCCTCGAGGAACGTGAACAGCGGCGACAGGCCGGCGCGACCGCGCATCGCCGGTGTGCCCCGCAGCGGCGTGCCACCGCCGAAGGCGTGTGCGCTCACGCGGTCTCCGGCGCGCAGCACCATGGCGGCGATCGCCGCCGCCAGCTGACGCGCGCGCAGCAGCTTATCCTCGAACGCCATCGACGCCGAGGCGTCGACCAGCAGGACGACGTGCTGCTCTTCCTCGTCGTGGTACACGCGCAGCCACGGCCGCCGCGTGCGGGCCAGCAGGCTCCAGTCGAGCTGGCGCACATCGTCTCCCTTGGCGTAGGGGCGGTGGTCCTTGAACTCGAGGCTGCGCCCGCTACGCGCCGAGCGGTGCCCGCCCGCGCCCCGCGCCGTCAGCCGGCGCCGCGTCGCCAGCGTCAGGCGCTCGGCGCGGGCGACGACCTCGGGTGTCAACAGGGTCGTGACGCGCCGCATCGTCTCAGCGGGCGTCCTCGCGCACCGTGCTCGCGATCTTGTCGACCAGCGCCGGCGTGGCGATGCCCTCGGCCTGACCGTCGTAGTTGAGGAGCACGCGGTGCTGTAGCACCTCGCGTGCGAAGTGGCGCAGGTCGGCGAACGACACGTGCCCGCGCCCGGCCGCCAGAGCTCGCACGCGTGCCGTGCGCAGGAGGGCCTGCGCCGCTCGCGGGCTGGCGCCGTAGCGCACGAAGCGTTGGACTTCTTCGGGAGCCGAGGCGTCGTGCGGGTGGGTGGCCAACACCAGGCGCACGGCGTAGTCGCGCATCGGTGGCGCCACCACGACATCGCGCAGGAGGGCGCGTGCCTCGAGGATGCGCGCTCCGTCGACCACCTGCTCGGGCGGCGCCGGATGGCCTTCCTCGGTGCGGAGCAGGACCTCGTTGAGGCCGTCGCGGTCGAGGCCGGGGACGTCGACCTTCAGGAGAAAGCGGTCGAGCTGCGCCTCGGGCAGGGGGTAGGTGCCTTCTTGCTCGATGGGGTTCTGGGTTGCCAGCACCATGAAAGGCAGCTCCAGACGTCGCGTCTCGCCCCCGGTGGTGACCGTGCCTTCTTGCATGCACTCGAGGAGCGCTGACTGGGTCTTGGGCGTCGCGCGGTTGATCTCGTCGGCGAGCAAGAGCTGCGTGAAGACCGGCCCGGGCTGGAACTCGAGCTTGTAGCGCCCGGTGTCGTCGGCGTTGAGCACCGTGGTGCCGAGCACGTCGGTGGGCATGAGGTCTGGCGTGAACTGCACCCGCCGGAACTGCAGATGCAGGGCTCGCGCCAGCGCCTTGACCAGCTCGGTCTTGCCGAGTCCGGGCAGGCCCTCGAGCAAGACGTGGCCACCGGCGAACAGCGCCGTCAGGGCGCACTCGACCACGCGCGTCTGCCCGACGATGACCTTTTCGACCTCCGCGCGCACCCTCTCGAAGTCGGAACGGAAGGCGTCGATCGCGGCCTGAGCCGTGGCGGAGTCGGTCATGACGAGCGTCTGCGGGAAGCGGCGTTCCGAAAGGCACGATCATGCCCCCACTCGGTGTCAGGCTCCACTCTGCTACTTCACCGAGAGTGTTACGCCACCGTAGCGACGTGCAAAGTTCGGTGTCAGACTCCGATGTGTTACTTCGGAGTTCACGTGCCTCGCATCCGGCGCATGCGCTCGTTGGCGCGCTCGAAGATGGCGCGGATCACGTCGCCGTCCGACGGCTCCTCGGCCAGGGTCTCGGGGTTCCACTGAGTGCGTGGGGTGGCGAAGAAGTCGCCGCCGTAGATGTGGATGCCGCCGGTGAAGCGCTCGAGGGGGTTGGTGACCGAGTGGATGGCGCTCGCCGGCAGGGTGGCGACGTCGCCCTCGAACAGGCAGTCGGCGCCGTACGCGCGCAGTCGCCCCTCGGTCCGCCGCCAGAGGATGTTGTCCTCGCGCCCGGTGTAGATGCCGATCAACGCCCACATCCGGTGGTCGTGGGGCATCAGATTCATCTGCGGCGTCCAAACCGCCGCGAAGATGGTGAGCGTCGGCGAGCGGTGCAGCACCTGCAGGCCCGCGGCCGTCGGCTCACCGACGGCGGCGAGCATCGCCCTGGGGTCGCGCACACCTTTGGCGAGGACCTCCCGCACCGCTGCCTGCGGGTCGGACTCCTTGTTTGCGGCGACGCAATCGGCCACGAAACGCTGCAAGTCGATCCCCGGCAGAGTCCGAGGTGTCTGGCACGACGCCGCCGCCAACGAGCCGGCTGAGCCGGCGAGCCAACTGCGTCTGGAGATCGGGAACGGGTTCGTACCGTCGTCTGCCATGGCCTTCCTGTGAGTCTGACGCTGGCAGCATAGTCGGCGGCGGCGCCACGTTGGGGTTGGGGGTGATCCCAGTCGAACCTGTCGTCCGAGAGCCGCTTGGCGCCGCCGAGCCCCGCCGCGTCTACCAGGCACGGATCGATGCCCACGCGAAGGACGACCTGTTCGAGCGGCCGCGCGTGGTGGCTCGGCACCCGGCGGACCGGTCGCAGCTACCGCTGGATCCTTCGCGCGCAAGTCTCTGTCGGTCCGCGCTGCCGGAATGCGTCTGGACGGGAAAACCCATGATCCCCACGCGCCTCCTCGCCCTCAGCCTGTTCGCCACCGCCCTGGCCGCCCAAGCCGATCCGATCAGCCCCATCGGTTTCGGTGCCGCCGAGGCGTCCTCCAGCAACCCCAACCCGTTCGGGGTGACCGAGCCGCTGGCACGCTACCTGCAGATCCACGAGGACCTGCCGGCCCAGCCGTTCACCCTGCAGGGTCTCGCCTGGCGGCGCAACGCCGACGGCGAGTCCTACCGCGGCTACGGCATGGAGCTGGACCTGCGGATCTCGATCCCACTGACCACGTCCGCGGCGCCGTCGGCGACGTTCACCGCCAACCACGGCCGCGTGGTGTCGCAGGCTGTCGCCCGCCGCCGGGTCGACTTCCCCGCGAGCCCACCGGCGCGCACGATGCCACAGGGATTCGACCTGCGCGTGCCGTTCGATGTGCCGTTCGTGGTGTCGACGGGACGCGTGTGCTGGGAGGTGCAGATCCATGATCGCGACAACGCCGCCGCAGTGCACTTCGACCAGGTCGCGCCGGGCAACGGCAACGCCAACCCGCTGCCGGCGGTGTTGACCTTCGGTCAGGGCTGCGTCGCCACCGGTCGCTCGACACCGTTCCAGGTCGGCGGCGGTGCGTCGTTCGACTGGGCAGCGGGCACTGCACGGATGAGCTTCAGCGCCGACACCGGTCCGGCCAACTCGGTGGCAATCGCGGTGGTCGGCTTCGACAACCAGCAGTGGGCCGGACTGCCGTTGCCGCTGCCGGTGCCGACGTCCTCCGGCGGTCCGTCAGGCCCCTGCTTCGTGCACAACGACGTCGTGCTCACCTTGTTCGGCCGCACCTCTGCCATCGGCACCTTCTCCACGCCTTCGCTGACGATCGAGCTGCGGCCGGAGCTGCATGGCGCGACCCTGTTCCACCACGTGTGGGCACTCGACCCGCAGGCCAACGGCTTCGGCCTGGTGACCACGGATGGCATGGGCCGGCAGTTGATCGCGCCCTACGCCACGCCCGCAGTCAGTCTGGTCGGCGTGCGCGGGTCACTCGCCACGACCGGGAGCGTCAACACCGGCGGCGGGCTGGTGACGCGGTTCGTGATGTAGGAGCGCGCACGAGTTGGCTAGCGCAGCTCGTAGACCGGCTCGATACGCAGGTGCTGATGCGGAAGTAGCTCGAAGTCGACGGTCGGGAGCTTGTGGCCGTCACGTCGCACCTTCAGGCGGTAGGACCCGGGCGGTAGCGGCCCGAGTTCGAAGGCGCCGTCGGCTCCGGTCTGTGTCGGCAGCGACCACAGCGCGCCGAACTGCTCGAGTTGCAGCTGCGCGCCCGCGAGCCCCTGGCCGCCCGTGTCGAGCACCAAGCCGCTCACGCGGGACGTGGGCCTGCGCTCGTCACCGACGACGAGCACCTGCTCGTCGGGGCCGGGCTGCAGGTTCTCGAACCGCGCGTGGACCAACTGCTGCTCCTTCGGGCGCACGAACAGTTCGTTGCCTGTGGGCTTGCACTCGACGCAGGTGAAGCGGCCGTCCGCGTCCGTCGCCGTCCAGCGGCTGCTGCCTCGCCTTCGTACGAACCAATTGGCCAGCGGTTGACCGCGCGCGTCGAGCAGGCGGCCGTGCAGGCTGCCTTCGTTCGTCAGCACGATCTCGATCTCGTGTTCGCCCGGCCTGTCGATGACGACCTCACGGCGAATCCGCGGCGTCTGCCGTTGCCACGCAGCGACCCGGAACGTGCCGATGGCTACGTCGTCGAACACGAAGGTGCCGGCGGCGTCGGTCTGCACGTAGAACTTCTGCGGGTAGTACTGACCCTCGACCCGCACGTAGGCGTCCGCGATCGGTTGTCCCAGCTCATCGCGCACGACGCCGCGCACCGTGGCTCCGTGCGGCAGCACGACCTCGACGTCGAGCGGCTCGCCGGCGCTGAGGCGCAGGTAACGCGTGTGTGGCGCCAACCCGGGCGTGTACGCGTAGAGCCGACAGCGCCCCACCGGGATGCCCGTGGCCACGAATCGCCCCTCCGCGTCGGTCGTGCACAGGCGTGTCGACGCGCTGCCTCGGATGTGGCCCTCGAGGGCGGGGACTGCGTAGGGGTCCAGCTGCACCCAGGCCCGGGGCACCGGCACTCCGGAGTCGTCGACCACGCGGCCCCTTACCTCGGACCCGTCGCCGTTGGAGAACTTCAGCTCGACGACCGCGTGCGGCTGTTGCTGCAGCTCTGCCTCGCGCAACAGCCGTCCGGGTGTCACGCCGAGCCGTGCGTCGGTGGCGAGCAGCATCTGCATCGGCGTCACCCCACCGACTTCGAACCGTCCGGCGGCGTCGGCACGACCGATCGGAAACTGCCACGCCGGCCAGGTGCTGCCGTGCTGCGTGCGGATCTCGGCGAACGGTACCGGCCGCCCCTGGGCGTCGATGACTCGGCCTGCGACCCTCTTGCCCGCGCCCAGGCGCATCGTCACCGTCGTCGTGCTGTCGGCGAGCACGTCGACCGCCTGCCGGTTTGTGGCGCTTGCGGTGCCGACGACGTAGCGGCCCGCTGGCAGATCCGGGAAACGCACGGTCGACGTGCCGTCGCTCGCGAGCACCTGGCCGGGGCCGGCCGCGGCACGGCAGAGGACTGCGTGCCCCTCGCCGGCAGGTTGGCCATCGACCGACACGACGGTCACGAGGATGCCGCCGGTTGGCACCGGCGCCCGACGCGGTGGCGTCGGTGGAGCCGGTTGCAAGGGGGCGGACGGCAGCAGCTGCCGCTCCTCGCTCGGCGGCGCGACGGCTGTCGTAGACATGGCCGACGCACGTGCGCCTTGCAGCGCGGCGACGGCGGCGACCGCACTCGCCGGCACAGGGGCCGTGACCGGCCCCTCGCCCTCCATCAGGAACAGACTCGACCACAGGACGGCCACCGCCAACGCCGCCGCGGCCACCGACTTCTTGCTCATGCCCATGACGATTCCAGCGAACGGCGCGCCGAGGCGCGCACCGAGGTCTTGCTCCGGCAGAAGCTGTGCGCGCAGCTGCCGCAGGGCGCGCTTCTGCCGCGTGCGAACCGTGTCGATGCCGACCCCGAGTTGGCGCGCGACCGCATCGATGGGCATCCCGCGCAGGAAGCGCAGCAGGATGACGTCGCGGTAGTGCGACGGCAGGGCCAGCACGGCGTCCACCGCGCGCCGCTGCAGCTCCGTCTCCGCCACCACTTCCGCCGCCCCCGGTGCGGCGTCGCGCGGCACCAGCCCCGCGATTCGCGCGGCCTCGCGCACGGCGCGCCGCCGCCGCAACGCGGACAGCCGTCGCGCCACGGACACCAGCCACGCGGGCCCGATCGCACAACCTGGTGCGCGCAACGCCGCGACGGCCACGTCTTGCTGGAGCTCCGCCGCCCCGTCGTCGTCTCCGGCCAGCCGGCGCATCAGACGACGCAACCACGCGGACTCGGCCAGCAGCAGTTCGATCGGTGCACGCACGTGGGCGAGATTGCCACAACCGGCGGGATGGGGTCAGGGTATCGGCGAACTCCGTGGCGCGAAGCGCCGACTGCAACCGAGCCCTCGGTCTCGGCCCCGGCTGCGATCGGGGAGACCCCGACTGCGTGTCCGGTTGGGCCCACAAGGCGACGCTCAGCGTCGTGCCCTTGCGGGTGGCCAACGGCGGCTCGCTGCAGGAACGCGATCCCTGGGTCGGGCGCCTGGCGGAGCTGCTCGACGACGACACCCTGGCGCTGACCTCGACCGTCAGCTCGACGACGCGCCGTTCCACACCGGTGCGCGCGCGGCAATTCGCAGCGGATCCCTGGACCGCGCTGTGCTCTCGACCGAGGGCCTCGGCTCACGCCGGTCGCGTGGGAGCGGAATGCGTCACCTGACGCTGTCTCTTCGACATCGGCCCCGCACCCGCGTCGTCGGTCGTTGGCTCGGCGGCCAGCGCCAGCGACAGGAAGGTCCCGTTCTCCTCGTACATCACGCGGGCAGCGACGAACTCGCGCAGGATCCCGAGCACGCTGGAGCCGTCGACCACGGTGCCGAGCTGATCGGTCAACGCCCGGGCGACGGCGTCGGGCCGGGCGCCGGCATCGCACGCGAGGTAGACGCGCGCCTCGAGCTCGTCGAGCACCAACTTGCTGGGTTCGGTCGTGGTGCGGCGGTCGTCCACCACGAGGAAGCCCGGTCCACGCCGCCAGGTGAGCGCGCCCTTGTTGGCGTGAGCCTCCGTGCGCCAGCGTAGGACCGCGTCGTGCAGGTTGGCGATGCACGCATCCGACGGCCCCCCTGCCACGAGATCGAAGGCGAAGGTCCAGGCCAGGTCGCGCAGGGTGTCGTCGTCGAGGTCGTACAGCGCGCGGTAGTGGATCGGGGCTCCGAGCAGTCGGATCCCGTGGCGCTCGGGATGGCGTTGGTAGGGGCTGAAGCGATCGACGGTGAGCGGCGACAGACCGGGGGGCGACAGATGGATCAGAGACGGCAGGAGCCGGCTCATCCGCGCATACTCGTCGTCGGGGACGTCCGGCAAACCGTGGATCAGATTCCAGGCGACGTGCAGGTCGTACCGGGCGCACCACTTGAGCAGCCGGATGTTCTGCAACGCGGTCACACCCTTGCGCATGAGCCGCAAGACTGCAGTGCTGAGGCTCTCGATACCGGGTCGGATCCAGCGCACACCGGCGACGCGGAGCTGCCGCACCTGTGCCAGGCTCAGGTTCGCCTTCGTCTGGTAGAAGAGGCGCAGGTCGAGGCCGCGGGCGGCGAGCGCCGGCAGCATGGTGTCGAAGTAGGCGAGGTCGAGGATGTTGTCGACCATGGTGAAGTCGAGCACCCGGTGCGCCCGCGCCTGCGCCTCGAGCTCGGCGACCACGCGCGCACCGCTCTTGCTGCGCTGCGTCATCCGCTCGCCGTTGAGACCGCAGAAGGTGCAGTGCGACCGGGCTCCCCACCAGCAGCCGCGCGACGACTCCAGCGGCAACGTCGGTTGGATGACCGTGTCGAACCCGAGGCGATGCAGGCGAGCGAAGTACTCGTCGTAGTCGGGAGCCGGTACCTGGTCCATCGCGATCGCTCGCCCCGGCTGCTCGGCTACGGCGACCGTGGTGCCGCCCTCGCGCAAGCACACGCCGGGCAGACGCGGTGCGGGCTTGCCGGCCAGCAGCGCGCGCATCAGGGGGACGACCACGGCCTCGCCCTCACCGCGCACGACGACGTCCACCTGCTGGAAGCTGCGGTGCAGAGCTTCGCCCATCGTGCTGTCGCAGTTGGCACCGCCGAAGACGATCGTGATGTCCGGCGCACGCGCCTTGAGCCGAGCCGCGAGCGCCAGCGAAGCGATGGTCTGCCCCGACGTCGTGGTGAAACCGACCACGCGCGCTCCGCTGGCGAGGATCTCGTCGGCGCACGCCTCGAGGAAGTCGGGGACCCGGGCCCTGACCTCGCAGAGCTTCTCGACCGCGCGTTGGCTGACACCGGCGCGACGCAGGCCGGCCAGGTACTCGCGGTCGCGCGCTGCGTCGACACGCCGCACCGGCGGCAGCGCGAAGACCCATTCGCCGGTCCCGTGCATGAACCAACGATCGCCGAGTTCGAGGTAGTCCTCCGGCGTCAGCGGTCCCCGGGGGGCGCCGAGGTGGTGCAGGAACTGCAGGAACGAACTGTGGCTGGTGCAGGCGACGCCGGCGTCCTGTAGCACGGCTTGCAGGATCCCGAGCTGGATGGAGGGCGCGGCCAGCGCATGCCACGGCATGCACACGAGCGAAACCGACATGATGGGCAGGTCTGGGTCACGATGGGGCTGCGCATCGCCGGGCAACTGTGGTGCCGGGCCGTGGTCCACGCTCGACGGCGGCCGCGGCACGTTCCCGTGTTCCGTGCGCGGAACGAGAGCGCGGCCCGATCAGCGCACGCGCATGTCGATCAGGTTGCCGAGCGCGCCGTCGGCGCCGCGCGGAGTGTCAGCGCGGGCCGTCCAATGGACGCGCGGGCGGCGCTTCGAGGCCCGGAGGGCGGCAAGGCCGCGGGCGAGGCCGGGCCACTTGGGCGAAGCCGAGGCCTCACCAGGGGGGCTCTACCGTCGAGGAGCCGGACCCGCGTGGTCACCCAGCAAGGAGTTCGTCCACCTACCCGACCACGGCCAGAGTCACAGGCCAGGAGTCACCGACCACGCGTCGGCGAGGTCGACGCCGAGTGGATGCGCCGAGGGCAGATAAGCGGCTTGTGACACGAAGCGAGCACCACGCAGGCTGCGGGTCGCTGGCAGTGGGAGGGAGCCGCGCCAATCTCCGGCGGCGTTGGGCGTGATCGTGGCGAGGACGATGCTCGTCGCCGGGTCGAGGTGGAGGACGCATCCGCCGCCGACGGCGATCGGAGTGCTGTTGGGCAGCGAGAGCACGGCGACGCCGGTGCGGGTCGTGCCACTCGAACGGAGCTGCCAGTTCGATCCGAGCACCGGATCCGACATGGAGTAGGTCCCGCTCGGCGAGCAGCCGGCGCGCAACGGGGTGGCGACGCCCTCGAGCTGCATGACCCACGGCTCGAAGCCGTGCACGCCGTCGGCGGCGACGAAGATCTGGTTCGGCCCGGCATGCAGCGCGTAGTAGCCGAACATCGTCATCGACGAGTTTCGGCCCGGCCGGATGTCGGCGACGAGGCGCGTGCCACCCGGCGTACCGTCGGTGACCCAGGGTTCGGCCCCGTACTGCGGTGTCGTGATGAGGCCGATCATGCGCCGCTGGCTCGCGCCACCGGTCAGCCCGATGAAGGGATCCGGATCCGAGCTCGCCAGGCCGGGGGCGAGATCACCGAGCAGCACGGTTCCGGCGACGGTGCCGTCGGTGACCCAGGGCTCCGAGCCCACGTTCAGGGCCGGCGAGTCCAGCCAGAACACGGCCTTGCCGTTCACCAGGAACGACGATGGACCGAACTTGGTCGACCCCGGTCCGGGGGTCACGTCCACGAACAGACGCGTCCCATTCGCGGTGTAGTCGGTGAACCAGAGTTCCTCTCCGGACACACCGTCATCGGCGTTGAAGAACGTGCCGTTCACGCCCGGTAGCGTGGTGTGGAGTCCCCATCCAGTTCGAGTGAGAGAGGCGAACACGTGGAGCACGGTGGGGGCGCTCTGCGCGTCCCAACGCCAGAGGGTGTGCGTGCCAAAGGCGAGGACAGCGCCATCCACGAGCGCGGGGACTGCGGGCTCGGGAAGGATGATCGATGGGACGACTCCCGTACCGAGACCGAGAAGGGAGACCCGCGTCTGCGCGCCGCCGAGGTCCTGGAACACGATCATCCCGCCCAGGTGCGCACGTGCCGCGGTGATACCGGTGGCGGCCACCGACGTGGTCGCCCGTGTGCCTCGGCTGTGCCAGAGATTGGTCGGCGACTGGTAGTCGCTGATCCAGAACTCGTCGCCGACAGAGTGAGCGACGTAACCATCCGGAATGCCCAGTTGGGTCGTCCCGTTCACTGTGCCGTCGCTCCTCCGGAACGATCCGTCCGCAACCAGCAGGGCGGATCCGTCCGAGAACAGCATCTGGGGCGGATTGAGACGCCGCATGCCGAGGCTCGCGCCGTCGATGATCATCCGTGTGCCGGCGGTGGTGCCGTCGCTGTGCCAGATCTGGTCGCCGCTCGCCATCGACAGCGTGAACCACCCAGCATCGTACTTCGCGAACGGGAAGATGATCTCCGAGCTGTATGGGCCGGGCGTGAGTTCGCGCACCATCGTGGTACCCGCCGCGGTGCCGTCCGTGCGCCACAGCTCGATGCCGTGCACGCCGTCGTCGAGGGCCAGCAACACCTGGCCGTAACGGGGACTCGGGGCCAGGGCCCCCTCGCGCATCGAGCTTCTGATGCCAGGGAGGGCATCGACGAGGAGGCCGGCGTTCTGAGCTCGCGGCGTCGCGAGCGGAACCAGGATCGTGGCGACCAAGACGGTCGGCAGTGCGGGACGCATCATCGTGGGACTTTCGGGTCGACGCCCCGAGGGCAGGGCGGGGCCACTCTCAGCAAGGTCCGGGCCGGAGAGCGATTCGCACCGAACCGGGGCCTTCTCGGTCTCCTGCGAACTCGAACGAGCGATCCGGGGACGTCGGCGCCCGCCCGCCGCGGACGGCGAGGCCCCTCGGCGCGCGCGACCGTCGCGATGGGTGTCAGGAACCATGGTCCCGGGCTCCGTTGCTTCGTGATCGGGCCCCGCGTCGACCGCATCTTGTTTCTACTGCGTGACGTCAACAGCGGGGTCAGAGGCCCCGGCGCTGGCGGTGAGGGGTGAGTCACGCGAGGTAGGAGAACGGCCCACAGGAAGCCGGGTCGCGGCTTGGGCCGAGTCTCGGTCAGGGCTCCGACGAGGCGGGAGCCGAGAGCGGCCACGCAGCACGCGGCCGGGGCTGCCCTCGCCGAACTCGGAGCCGTCCGAGCACAGCGATTTCGACGAGTCGCTCAGGCGGCGGGTGCCGCGGCCGACGCTCAGCGGGTCATCACGACGCGCACGCCGTTGCTGGCCGCGACGCCGAGCGCGTTTTGTGTCGTGGCCGCGAGTACCTGGAAGAAGAGCGTTCCGCCCACGAGGTTGTTGGCGTTGGGAATCGGCATCGTGATTTCGCACAGGCCGAACGGGTCCGCGGGCGGAGCAGCGAAGACGACGTTGGTACTGGCGAGCAACCAGCAACCCGGTGCGCGGATCGCGGACAGGTCGATCGCGGTCTGCTGCGCGCCGAGGACCACGAATGCCGGTGCGTTGGCGAAGCTCTGCCCGCCGTCTGCCACCAGCGAGAAGTCGGCGTTGCCGACCACCGGGAAGCCGAGCGCCGTTGCGCCCCAGTCGAGGCAGCGTGAACCGTAGAGCGGCGAGCCCGCGACCCGAGTGCCGGTGTAGGTCACTTGGTCGAGCGCGAAATCCGCCCTGCCGGTGACCCCGACCGTCTCGATGATGAAGTGCACGGTGGTGGAGGCGAAGAGATTGGGGATCGTCGCCAACACCGTCCAGTTCGCTTGCCCGCTCGCACGGAACGAAGCGATGCCCGTGTTGCCGGTGCGCACCAAGCGCAGTTGGCCGGCGGAGCTGGTTGTCGGGGTCTGGTTGCCGCCGAGAAACACATTGTTGCGATAACCCTCTGCGACGAACTCCCGGCCCGACGAGGTCTCGATCAAGCCAAGGCCGAGTTCGCCACCGCTGAAAGGTGGCCCGAATGCATCGAACGCAGACATCGACAGCCCAGGATCGCCATTGCTGGCCGACGCGGCGAAACTGTCGTAGTCCACCACCAATTCGAAATCGCCACGCAAACCGTCGATCGCGAAGATGCCCAAGGCATCCTGGGTGGTCGCGCCCGCGATCCGCAGCTTTCCGCCAGACATCGTCAAGCGCGCGGTCGAGCCGAACTGGAACCAGCGGCTCGAGTCGATCGCGGTCCCACTGAAGTCGTCGTACGTGGTCTGCGCTGAGATCTCGCACGTGAACAACGCAGCGAGCGTGAGCGACGCCAAGACCGAAGGTGTTTGCATCGGAGTTGCAAAGTGCATCGGCATGAGTGTACCCGACCGCCGTCGTCGATCGCCGCGCGGCACGCCGCATCGGGCTGCAACCGATGGCAACGGGACTACGCACAGCCTTCCCCTCGCGACCGTTTCCCGAAGCCGGCGCCCAACTCGCTCCTGGCGCCAGGCGATGGTTCGCGCGCGAGTTGCCCGCGCCGTGCCAGGCTCAGTATCGTCGCCCCACCGACTTGAGTGCCGACACCTTCGACGACCTGATCGTTCGCTGCCTCGACCGCGTCCAGGAAGAGGGGACCCAGGCCATCGACTCGATCTGCGCCGAGCATCCGCAGCACGCCACCGCCATCCGCCGACGCCTCGCACTCCTGGCGAGCATGGGCCTGCTGCCGGTGCGCGACAGCGCCCCGCAGGTACCGGAACGGCTCGGCGAGTTCCGCATCGTCGACCGCCTCGGCACAGGTGGGATGGGCATCGTGTACCTCGCCGTCGACCAGACGCTTGGCCGCCAGGTCGCGCTCAAGCTGGTGCGGCCCGACCACCTGCCGTTCGACGGGGCGCGCACGCGCTTCCAGCGCGAGGTTGCCGCAGTCGCCCGCCTCAACCACCCGGGCATCGTCCCGGTGTACCGCGCCGGTGAGGCGAACGGGATCCCGTACTTCTGCATGGAGTACGTGCAGGGCGCGACCCTCAGCGAGGTGCTGCACGCCGTGCACAACGAGAACGCACGGCTCGACGGCGATGCCGTCCTCGGCGCGCTACAGCGCGTGTGCGCGACGCGCGCGGTCGCCGTGGACGCGGCCGCGGTGCAGGCGCGCTACGGCGGCCGCAGCTGGGAGGCGGCGGCGCTCGTCATCGCCGGCGAAATCGGCCGCGCCATCGGCCACGCCCACGCCCGTGGCGTCGTGCACCGCGACATCAAGCCGTCCAACGTCATGCTGACCGCCGAGGGTCGGATCCGCGTCATGGACTTCGGACTCGCCGCCACCGAGGGCAGCGAGAGCATCACCGCCGTCGGAACTCGCCTCGGTTCCCTGCCCTACATGTCGCCCGAGCAGGCGCGCGGCGACGGCAGCGAGCTCGACGAGCGCACCGACGTCTACCAGCTGGGAGTCGTGCTGTACGAACTGCTGACGCTGACGCTGCCCTACCCGGCCGGGAACACCGAGCGCCTGCTCCGCGCGGTCTTGGCCGGCAGCCCGACACGGCCACGCGAGCGCCGCCCGGCCACGTCCTGGGATGCCGAGACCGTGTGCCTCAAGGCGATGGAACTCGCACCGCCGCAGCGCTACCCGAACGTCGCGGCGATGGTGCGCGACCTCGACAATGTCCTCGCGCATCGCCCGATCGAGGCGCGCCGGCCACACCTGTGGCGGCGCACGCGACGCTGGGTGCAACGCAACCCTACCGCCACGGTGGGGCTGGCTCTCGGTGCGGTCCTGTTCCTGATCGGGCCGAGCGTGTTCGCCTGGCAAGTGGTGCGCGCCCGCGCCGCGTTGCAGCAGGAGCGGGACGAGGCGGTGCGCGCCAAGACCGCGGCCCAGGACGCGGCGCGCCGCGCGCTGAAGGTGCTGGCGTTCCAGCGCGACATGTTGGCGTCCGGCGACCCGGAGCAGAGCGGCAAGGACACCCGGGTGCGCGACGTGGCCGACCGAGCCGCGCTGCTCGTCGCCGACGCGTACCGCGGCGAGCCCGAGATCGAGGCCGCGGTCCGCACGACCCTCGGCACCACCTATCACGCTCTCGGCATGCTGCCGCAGGCCGACGCGCAGTTCGCGCGGGCGCACGAACTCCTGGCGCCGCTGGCCCAGTCGGTGCCCGACGACCTGCTGGGCGCGCGCGTCGACCTCGGTCGGCTGCGCATCGATCAGAGCCGCCTGCCAGAAGCAGAAGCCTTGCTCGTACCCGCCCGCGACGAGCTGCGGCGGCGTCTGGGTGCCAGTCACCCCACCACGCTCGTTGCCGACCGCGAAGTGGTGCAGCTGCGTCTCGCGCAGAGTCGGCTCGACGACGCGCTCGCCGACGCCCAAACTTCGTGGGACGCCGCGCGCACGACGCTGGGGGCCGAGGACCCCTCGACGCTCGACGCTCAGGCGGTGCTGGCGCAGGCGCTCTACAAGGCCGGCAAGGTCGACGCAGCCGTGCAGACCTACCGGGCGGTGTGCAGCATCCGTGCTCGCTCGCTGCCCGCCGAGCATCCTGCCCTCCTGCGTAGCCAGTGCTCGTTGGCCACGACGCTGTGGGCCCAGCACGCGATCCCCGAGGCGATGGCGCTGGCCCGCTCGACGCTCGCGGCCCAGGAGCGGGTTCTCGATCCCGAGCATCCGAACCTGCTGCGCACGCTGAGCTTGCTCGCGACGCTCACTGGCGAGGCCGGCGACTACGCCGAAGAGGAGCGCATCGAGCGTCGTCTCCTGCAGGCGCGTCGGCAGGTGCTCGGGCCCGAGCACGAGGACACGCTGCGGACGCTGGGCAATCTGGCCGACACTCTGCATCGGCAGAAGCGCACCGAAGAGGCCCTGGAGCTGGCAATCGAGGCCCTGCGCCTGCGCCAGCGTGCGCTCGGCGCCACCCACTGGGAGACGCTGTCGTCGGCCAACTCGGTGGGCACGATGCTCCTGGGCCTGGGCCGCGCCCCCGAAGCGGAGCCGTATCTGGCGACGGCGGTGGCCGGCGCGCGCACCGCTCTGTCGCCCGGGCACTGGGTGACCGGCGCGTTCCTGGCCAACCATGCTGCCACGCTGGTGCGGCTCGAACGCTACGCCGAAGCCGAGACCGAGCTGCTCGAGGCCCACTCGATCGTCGACAAAGCTCTCGGCGCCGAGCACCCACGCACGCAGCGCGTGGTCGTTGACCTGATCGAGCTGTATCGGAAGACGGGACAGACGGAACGGGAGCGCGCGTGGCAGGCACGCCGCGCCGAGGTTCCGCAGGGGAAGTAGAGCTCGCGTCGCGACCGAGGTCGCCGGCCGGGGTTCTCGGGGCGCGACGACGGCAACGGAGCCGACGTGTTACAACGCCGGCGTTGCGCATCGTCCTCTTCCACTTCCATGCCGCCTCCGGTGCCGAGGCCGCCGATGCGCTGGCCGCGGCCGGCCACGACGTCACGTTGTTCACCGAGGGCAAGGGTTTCGCCGCGCTCGACGCGGCAGCGCCCGACGTGATCGTCATCGACCTGCGCCGCATGCCTTCGCACGGACGCGCCGTGGCGTTCGCGTTGCGCCAGCGTCAGCGCTCACGTCACCTTCCACTCGTCTTCGTCGAGGGCGTCCCGGAGCGCACGACGCGCCTGCGCGACGAGGTTCCCGACGCGGTGTGGACACCTTGGACGAAGGTCGAAGCCGCGTTGGCGCGCGCTCGGCGCACGGCCCCGAAGGTCCCGGTCGTGCCCAAGTCCACGAGCGGTTACTCCGGAACGCCGCTGCCGAAGAAGCTCGGCGTGAAGCCCGGCTCGACGGTATTGCTCCTCGGCGCACCCGACGACTTCGTGACCACCCTCGGGGCGCTTCCCGACGGCGCTCGCGTCGTCTCACGCGCGCCCGCCGCGGCCGACGTCATCGTCGTGTTCGCCGGCAAGGCACGCGACCTCACCGCTCGCCTCGCCAAGGCACTGCCGCGCCTGGCCGACGGCGGCGCGCTGTGGCTGGCGTGGCCGAAGCGCGCGTCCGGTGTCGTCACCGACGTGACCGAGGCCCTGGTACGCACCACCGGGCTCGCGACCGGACTCGTCGACACCAAGGTCGGCGCCCTCGACGTGGTCTGGTCGGGCTTGCAGTTCCGCCGCCGCCGCACGCAGTGAGCGCGTGGACAGCTCCATCGGCGGCAAGAGGCCGCCGTCACCAGCCGAGGACACACTCGACTCCGCGACCAGGAGCACGCGCTGCTGTTGCTAAGGTGCGCGTGCGTCGTCACCCTTTGCCACACTCGCGGCGACGTGTCTCTCATCCCCATGGGCACCGGTGTAGAACAACGCGATGGTCCCGCTCACACGCCGATCCCTTCTTGCGGCCGGACTCGGTCTTCCCGGACTGCCGGCGGTCACGCGTCCGCCGGGGCGTCCGGCTGCTGCGGGCAAGCTCCTCGTGCTCGGCGGCACGCGATTCCTCGGCCCGCCGATTGTCGAAGCGGCGCTGGCGGCTGGCTGGGAAGTGACCCTCTTCAACCGCGGCCGCTCGAACCCCGGGCGCTTCCCTGCGGTGGAGCTGGTCACCGGCGACCGCGATGCCGGCACCCTGGACGGGCTGGCCGGGCGTGACTTCGACGCCGCGATCGACACGTCCGGCTACGCGCCGCTGCAGGTGCAGCAGGCGTGTGAGCTGCTACGCGACCACGTCGCCCACTATCTGTTCGTGTCATCCGTCTCCGTCTACCCCGACCAGTCGGCCGCGAACGTGGACGAGAGCACGGCGACGAGCACGGCCACCCCCGAGCAGATTGCGGCCGCGAAGACGATCCGTGACGGCGCGTCGAACTACGGCCCGATGAAGGCCGAGTGCGAGCGCGCGGCCGAGCGCGCGATGCCGGGACGGGTGACCGTCGTGCGGCCGGGCCTGATCGTCGGTCCCGAGGACGGCAGCGACCGGTTCACCTATTGGCCTGCGCGCGTCGCGCGAGGCGGCGAGGTGCTCGCTCCCGGCGACCGCGACGCCGAGGTCCAGTTCGTCGACGTGCGAGACCTGGGCGTCTGGTGCTTCGACCTGGCCGTGCGGCGCGCGGCCGGTACGTTCAACGCCGTCGGCTTTCGCGGCCGCCTCTCGTTCGCCGAGCTGCTGGCCGGGTGCAAGGTGGGTCTCAACACCGACTGCTCCTTCACCTGGGTCGACGACGAGTTCCTGCGCGAGCAACGGGTGGTCCCCTACCGCGACCTGCCGCTGTGGCTGCCCAAGGGCCAGCGCGGGCACTTCGACAACAGCAAGGCGCTGGCGGCCGGGCTCGGCCTGCGCAGCGTTGCGGCGACCATCGCCGACACCCAGGCCTGGCAGGCGACGCGGCCGGCGGACCACCGTTGGCGCGCTGGGCTCGGTCGGGAGCGCGAGCGCGAGTTGCTGGCGGCGTGGCGCGCCCGACGCTGAGGGTCGAGGTGTGTTCGGGTGCGGTCCGGGACAGAACGGCGGTTCGGCCTGACGGCGCTGCCTGTCTTGGCGACGAAGCCCGTCGTTCGGACGGGTCGATTGGGCAGCGCAGGCCGATCAGCGCACGCGCACGTCGATCAAGTTGCCGAGCGTGCCGGCAGCGCCGCTGGCGGCGAATCCTTGCAAGACGAAGCTCGTGTTCGCGCGCACCGTGCCGGGAATGGTGAGCGGCCGCGTGCTCGGCAGGTTGCCGAAGGGGAGTGCGACCAGCGGGCCCAGCAGGTCGACGAACACCGTGCCGTAGCGCGGCAGGATCGCCGCCGCTGGACGTGTGGCCAGCACGACGGCCGCGGGCAGACCGCTCGCACCGTCGAGCTGGAGCTGAATCGTGGTGCCCGGCGTGGGGGCGCCGTGGACCGTCAGGTTCGCATGGTGGAACTCGAACGCGCCGATGTCGGGTCGCGCGGATCCGTCGAGGTCGCCGTCCGCGGTGCGGCTCGCGCCACCGGCGTCGGGATCAGTCGACCGCGTGAGTAGGCCGCGCTCCAGGGCGGGACTGGCGGCCGTGAGGCGGAAGTCGGCGTTCGCCGCCCCGGCGAACAGCGGATCGCCGGCCAGGTTGGCGCGTGCGTAGGGCAGCGCGTTCAGGCGGTCGATCGTCTGGAAGTCGGTGCCGCGGTAGTGGAACACGGCGCGCTGGTTGGCGAACAGCAGGTTGTTCTCGACCGATGGCGCATTGAGTTGGCCCACGTCGCAGATCCCGCGCCCGGTGTTGGCGCCGATGATGTTGCTCGCGATCGAGGCGGTGCTGTCCATCAGGTGGATGCCGTTCTCGACGTTGTCCCAGATCACGTTGTGCTCGTAGACGCCGCCGGCGCCGTCGACGTCGATGTTGTGACCGAAGCCGAGGTTGCCGTAGATCAGGTTGTATTCGATGCGCGGATCGGCACCTCCGGTCACCAGGATGACCGCGCCACGTCCTTGCACGTTGCGGTTGGCGGTGAAGCTGCAGTTGCGGACGACAGGAGCCCCGGCCTGGATCAGGATCGCGCCGCCGCCGAGTCCATCGGCTCGGCCGCCGACGACGTGGAATCCGTCGAGCACGGCGTCGGCGCCGAGGCTTACGACCCGCTGGCTGTCCTGACCGTCGAGCACTGTGGAGCGCGGGCGGCGTTGGGTGGGGCGTTGGTCGCCAGGCGCGAAGCCACCGAGCAGCAGCACTCCGGCAGGCACGGCGAAGCCGCCCGCATGCGTGCCGCGGGCGACCCACAGTTCGGTGCCCGCGTTGGCTTGCTGGAGCGCGACGCCGAGGTCGCGGTAGGCACGCGCCCAAGTCGTACCGTCGCCCCCGGGTGGAGCGGCGGCATCGACGTACAGGCGCTGGGACGGCAGGGTGGTGGAGAGCAGGAAGGCGAGGGCGATGCGTCTCATGGCGGGCAGGGCGGCCGCGCTATACGCCCAGCGTGGACGGCCGGTCCGCGTTTTCGCGCGGCGGAGGCTCACTTCCACTCGATCGCTTCGAGGGAACCCACGTCGATGGTGCCCTTCTCCACGGCGATGCCGACCGAGCCCGCCTTCTGACCGGGCGCATCGCCGGCCTCGAGGACCAGCGTGCCGTTCAGGTAGAGGCTGCAGGTCCCTCGGTCGTGTACGAGCAGCACCTCGCTCCATGCGCCCGTCGGGATCTTCACTTGGTCGTTGCTGACGAAACCGCCGCCTGCGGACAGGTAGGTCGCCCACGTCGCGAAGATCGCCTCGTTGGTCTGGCCGTCGGCTCGGTTGCAGCGCAGCTTGACGGCGTCGCCGCGCACCAGACGCAGGCGCGCGCGCACCGCGACCCGGGGGCCGAACGCTCGCTCGGTGTGCAGGTGCGTCCAAGGGCCGTCGTGGCTCCCGCGCAACCCGTCACCGGTGTAGGTCCACTTGCTCGCGTCATCGGCGGCGAAGTCGTCGAGCTTGCGCGCGGCGAGAAGGTCGACACCCTCGGCTGTGCGCAGAGCCTCGGGCACCGGTGATCCCGACAGGCCCAGACGCTTCAGCACGTGGGCGCGGTGACGGTCTTCGACCTCGGTCGTGGCGAGCCAGGCGCGCCATTCCCTCTCGAGCGTGCGGAACGACTTGCCGAACCAATGCCGCGCCTCGCTGGCGTCCGCGTACCAGGACTTGACCTTGGCCATGCCGAAGCGGTCGACGAGGAATCCCACGAACGATCCGGCGACGTGATACGGGTGCACGCCGCGGCCCGCACCCTCGGGAAAGGTGCGCCGCAGCTCCATCAGGTCGGGCAGACGCCCGGCCTGCAAGTACACCGCCGCCCAGGCGTGGATCGGCACGTTCTGGTCGCTCTCGGCGAGGATGGTGGCGAGACCCTCGACGACGAACAGGTCGGTGTACGAGTCGTCAGGGCGCGGGAACTGCATCGCGAACAGATGGGTCAGCTCGTGCACGCCGCGGAAATCGTGCGGTTGGTGCAGGCTGACCGTGCCGGTCGAGAACGCCACCGCGCCGCTGCCCGTTCTCTTCTCCAGGTCGGCGTGATCGCGGTACAGGAAGACGAGGATCTTGTCCTGGTAGCGCATGCCGAGGATGCCCTCGAGCGACGCGAAGCCGGCTTCGAGATCGGCTGCCGCGGCATCGCGCTGCGTTTCACTGACGCTGTTCGGGTCGTAGTGCAAGCGCGCGTGCACGGTCTCGTGGCGACCCGTCAGTTCGCTCATCATGCGGCGGTCGAGGTCGGTGGCACGCGGGTCGGCCTGAGCGGACAGCGAAGCGACCGAGACGAGCGGGAGGAGCCGTGCGAGCCGGGCCATGGCGAGACGGTAGCGCCGAAGGACGAGTGGTGCCGGCGATCGCCAGTCCAGGCCGGGCACGTGGACATGCGCGTCCGCGCGGCGGCTGGGAGCATGGCGCCGCTGCTGCTTGGAGAAGGACGCTGGGCGGGCCAGTCGTTTCGCCGGCGGAACATCGGATCCCCACCGCCCCCGCGGCTGCCAGCGGCCTCGGTCTTCCAGCGCTCCGGCATGCGACCTGCATGGAGCGTAGGGCGAGGATCGCCGCACACCCTCTGGACACCGCATGAACGCGCAGCCTACGACACGCACTGCTCTCTGCTCGCTCCTGCTGCTCGCGGCGGCTCTGCCGGCGCAGCGCCGCGAGATCGAGCCTCCCGCCCCGCCGAGTCGCGGCTACCGCGGACCCGGCGACCTCTGCCCTCCCCACGCGCCGCGCGGGGCCGCGCCGGCTGCACCTGCGCCCGCCGCTGCCCCCGTCGCCGCGCCGCGGCCCGCAGTCGAGCCACCGCGACCGCAGACCGTGCGCTACGTGCCGCCGCACGTCGCACGCGCTCTGCAGCGCTACGGCGCCCCACTCGAGCTCGAGCACCAGCGCACTGCGAAGGCGCGCCTGACCTACGCGTGGGAAGCCGTGAAGGTGATGCCGCCGCCGGCCGCGGGGATCACCGTGGCACCGGTCCGCCCACGCGCCCTTCCCTTCGGCGAAGCGGTCGCGCGAGTCGCGGACGACGACCTCCGGCCGTTGCTGATCTTGCGCGAGACGTGGCCGCTCGACGACCAGGGGGACGAAATGGGGCGCAAACTGGCCAACGAGAAGACCGTGTTGCTGGCCAAGTGGTTTCGATGCGTGCGCGTCGCCGACAGCGTGCGCCACGCCGACCATCCGCTGCACACTCTGTTCGCGGCGTCGCCAGCGCCGCGGCTGGTCCTGTGCGGGCCGCTGGGCGAGAACTTGCGTGGACTCGCCGGCACGGAGGCCTTGAGTTCGATCTGGGCAGCCATGGGCGACTTGCTGCGCGCACACATCGACGGTGACTGCCAGGAAGCGGTCTCCGAAGAGCTGCGGATCCTGTCGCGCTACGACCACCTCGACACCATGGAGACCGACCTGTCGACGCGGCTCGACCAGCTCAGCGAGTCGCTCCGGCCCGACGCGCCGGCGATTGCCGGCGTGCGCGAGCGCCTGGCGACGCTGACCCGGGAGCGCGCCGACACGGTGGCGCACGAAGCGCGTGTGCTGGATCTCCGACCGCGCGCTCGCAAATGACCGGGACGGGCTGGGGTCGCAGGCTGCGATGACTCCGGACATGCGGACGCGTCGGTCGATCGCGACCCTCGGGTGTGGGTCGAATCTTGAGACTCTCGCGCTGCCTCGGGACCCAACCCGGGCACCATGAGCCTCAGCGCGGC
>JAWKUN010000006.1:0-773442 GCA_041398565.1 Planctomycetota bacterium
GAATTCGACCGGTCCGCCAAACCCGACGATTCACGTCTCCCGGTCAGCCTAACGCGCGGACTCCGAGTGCACGCGCGTCCCGCATGCTATTGCGGAGGCCGAACCTGAGCGAGCCCTCGGCGCTCGGCCGAGCGCCTTGGGCTGACCTGCCTAGCGCCATCCCGCAGACTACCCGGACTCAGGTGTCGGCCTGAGCGAAACCGTGCGACCTCCAGGCGAAGGCAGCGGACGACCATGCGGACCACACGCACGCATCCCCATCCAACCGACACACACTCCTCTCAATCCACGGTGGCAACCACCGTGTTGCTCAGCCGATAGCCAGCGGAGCACCCGCCGGCGGTGAAGTCGATGCCCTGGAAGGCGATCCGCGCGCCGAGGAGGCCGGGCTCGCAGGGGATCACCAGCTCGACGGGGTCGAGGGGGATGCCGACGCTGGTGGCGGGGTCGAAGCCCAGGCTGCAGCCGGGGCAGAGCGGCAGCGGGGCCGGCAGCGGCGCGCCGACGAAGATCGCGTGGGCCGGCGCGGCGCCCGAGAGCGACAGTGTGATCGGCGCGCCGAGCGACGGCACGCCGGTGGCGCCGAGGCCGAGGCCGCAGCCGGTCGGTTGCGAGATCCAGGTGCCGAAGCCACCGCGGCCTTCGTACACGGCGCCTTCGATGGCGTTGGCGTGGGTCCACACGGCGAGGTAGCGCGTGCGGCCCTGCGGCGTGCGCGACGAGCCGAGCGACCAGTTGGCGCCCCAGGCGCTGGCGAGCTGCACGTCGTACTCGAGGTCCGTCGTGTTGGCGAGCACGGCGTGCGCCTCGCTGACGCCGAGTTGGAAGCCGGACGAAGCCGGCGACACGTGGAAGGTCGAGACGTGCACGTCCCAGTCGTTCACGCCGAGCGGGTAGAGCTCCTCGTAGGCGACGGTGAAGCGGCAGCCGTCGGAGTCGGCCCGCGGACGGCGTTGCTTGCGGCTCGGGTAGGCATTCTCGAGCAGGGTCAGGTCGATGGCGCCGCTGCCGAAGCCGGGGCCGCCCATGATCTTCGCCACGATGTCGGTGTCGCCGTTCGATAGCAGCCTTTCGTAGCACGCGAGCCAGAGATCACCCTCGGTCGCGGTGGTCGCCACGGCGTTGTAGTCGACCGCCTGGTCGGTATCGAGGTAGCGCGACGCCACGTAGATCGTGCCGTCCCAGTTCACCCGCGCGAACCACACGTCGATGTCGCCGACGGCCACCTGGTGCAGGAAGACGATGTTCCAGCGCTGCAAGGCTTCGAGATGGCTGCCGTTGCTGCGCGAGATCGACGGCTGGTAGTGGATCGTGCCGGCCGAGTTGTCGATGTAGCGGACGCCACCGGCGAGGCTGCCGTCCTGCTGCACCATCGCGTAGTGGATGTCGTAGTCGGTGGGCGAGTAGTTGCGCTGCCACACCACGCACCAGGAGCTCGGTGCGCGCGGGTTGGAGTCGCCGCCCACCACCGGATCGACCTTGCTGCCCAGCTCGCCGCCGCTGATGGCGAGCACCGGCCCGACCACGATGCCGGTGTCGTTGCGGATGCGGCCGACGATGTCGTGTGGCGGCGCGTTGCCGTTGGGTCCGTGCTCGGCGACCACCAAGAACTGACGCGATGCCGCCTGGTAGGCGACGTGCGGCTTGCTCCAGTAGTCCCGGCTCACGTCGATCCAGGCCCCGGTGCCCGCGATGAGCGCGCCCTGGCTGTCGCAGAGCTGCGAGTACACGTCGTGGTCGTCGGCGCTGTAGGCGCGTTCGTACACGATCGCCGAAGTGCGCTGCAGGTCGCCGTGGGCGACGTCGGGCCGCAGCCAGATGTCGTTCGGTGGCTGCGGCGCAGCGACCAGGAAGGTCGTGAGCCGCGGGTCGATGGTGAGCGGGCCCACGGCGGCTGCCAACTGCGCGCCGGCGATGCGCAGCACGATGGCGCCGTCGCGGAAGTCGGTGGTCACGGCGACCGGGCGCCGGCTGCCGTCGAACGCGACCGCACTCGTGTAGCCGACGTGCCCGAGCGCGCACGCGAAGGTCAACCCGTGTGTGTCCCTGCCCGGCATCAGGTCCGTCGTCACGGCCAGCCGCAGCACGAGGTCTTCGCCGCTCGGGTACGACGGCAGCACGAAGCGCTGCTCGACCCCGCCGGCGTCGACTACGTACTCCTCGCGCAGCCTGCCACGGTCGATCGTGACGCTGGAACCGTTGCGCGTGACTGTGGCCGCGGCGAGGGGCACGCCGAGCCCGGCGTCGGCCGCAGCCAGCCCGAGCGGCCAGCTGCGCTCCGCGTCGGAACCGAAGAACGGAACGAAGGTCAGCCCTTCGGACCCGAAGTGCGCCTTGAAGGAGTCGCCGACCGCCCAGCACGAACCGTCGCGCGCGTCGGCGTAGGTGACCGCCCCGCGCGGGATCGGCCGGGCGACGGCGTGCGGCGGGTCAGCCTTGGCGTTGGCTGCAGGCGGGAGCGCCGTGGCGGCGCCGGCCGGTTGGCGCGCGACCGGTGCTCGCCGCCCGACCGTCGGCGCGGCCTCGTCCTTGCGATCGACATCGACCGGGGGCAGGACACCGGGAACGCGCCGCTCGGGAACCTGGCCCGAAACGAGGCTCGTGAGGAGGAGAGGAACGAGCGAGAGGACGTGCTTCATGGCGCTCAGCGGGAAACGAGGTCGTGCCCGACCGGAGAAGCAGCGCCGATCGGAAGCGAACGACGATTCGAGCGACGCCATCGATGGACTCGCACTCGCCGGGGCCTCCTCCCCCGCGGCGGCACCCGCGCCCCGACGTGTGCGCGGCCCCGCGACATGCCGGTCCGACCGCCCCACGGGCTGCCGCGGGCGGCAGGTCCTGACGCTGCGAGTGCACCGCCGGGCCTTCTCGGTCTCGCGTATGACGCAGCCTCAGGGTCCACCGCCACTTGTGCCACGTGCGGCTGGGAACGCGTCCGCATGCACCGTGGAACCCGGCAGCCATCGTCGCTACGCCTGTAGGTCGATGCCAGAACTCGCCGCCGCCGTCGCCCGCCCCTTCCTCCCAGCCAAGGACCTGGCTGTCAGCCGGGCGTTCTACGAGGCACTCGGCTTCGAGAAGCTGCTCGACGCGGAGGTCGCGATCTTCTCGTGCGGCGGCGCCGGCGGCTTCGTCCTGCAGCCGTACGACGCCCCGGACTTCGCCGGGCACTTCATGATGCAGCTCATGGTGGAGGACCTCGACGCGTGGTGGGTCCACCTCGTCGCACTCGACCTGCCGCGCCGATTCGCCGTCCCACCACCGAAAGCGCCCGCCATGCAACCCTGGGGCCTGCGCGTGGCCTACGTCGTCGACCCCTCCGGTGTGCTCTGGCATGTAGCACAGGTGCGCGCGGGCACCCCGCACGACGGCGCGTGACGCCGGCGCCGGCCGCTCGCGGTGGCCCACGCCGCGCTCGGTGAGCCGCCACGACCGCGGCTCGGTGGCAGAACCCGCGCAGTTGGAGCGCGTGCGTCGACACCTGCCGGCTCGGCGTGCCCGGCGACGCCGCATCCGTCGATCTGGCCGACGTCCAGAGGGCTCCCGTGCGCCGCAGGGGCCGCACCGAGAGTCGACGAGACGTCGCCGCCGATTTCTGCGCACCTCCGTGTCCCTTTCCGTGCCGGGCGCACGCCCAAGCGGCGGCGGCGTTTCCTGCGCCGCAACACCTGGAGCTCGAATCATGCAGACCACGCGCGCCGCGTCCTTCCTCCCTTCTCTCCGTCGCCCGCCCCGCCGCGCACCGAGCATCGCGTGGCTCGCCCTCGCCCTACTCGCCGCGCGCAGGACGCCGGCGCAGGCCTACCTCGGCGAGGGGCCGGGCATCGTGCAGACCCCGGCGGCGGCCGCCCACCTCGGCGCCGCGGCCCTGGGCAGTGACGTCACCGAGGTCGGCCAGCTCTTCCTCACGCGCATCGCCGGCGACAGCTACTACCTCACCGCGACGGTGCGACGCACGGGCGGCGCCGGCGGTTGGGACGTGCTCAGCGGCACCTGGAACGAGGCGACGCGCGCGTTCGCCGCCAACACCGACGTCGACCATCTCAACAGCGCCGGCGACGAGTTCGCCTGCAGCGTGTCGCCCGACCTCACGGTGGTGGCACTCGACACGCCGGGCGGCCTGCGCGTGGCGACGCGCAGCTCCACCACCGGCGCCTTCGGCGCGCCCATGGCCGTCGTCGGCGCACCGGCCGGCCCCATCGATCCGGCGCTGTGCCTACAGCACGGCCTGCTCAGCCTGGCCTTCTTTCGCAGCAACAACCTCGCGATCGCCAACCTGACCCTCACGACGACCGGAGCCGAGCTGTCGCACGAACGTGTCCTGGTCGCCGGCGGCGTTCAGCCGTTGCACTCCCCCAGCATCGTCGCCGGGCCCGACCGAGACGCGAAGGCCGTGGTGTTCGCGCGCAACGAAGGCAACGGCACCTCCACTGCCTGGGCCAACGCCAGCATCCGGTCCCAGTCCGACGGCACCCCGAGCTTCGAGTTCATGGACCGCGGCAGCTGGCTGGCCAACCCGTCGGCCACGGCCGGCACGCTGCGCTACGCCGAGGCCGGCACGACCTACGGCCAGCCGGTCGAGGTGGGCGTGCTCCTGGCGCACTCCACCTGCATCACCACCACCGGCGGCGAGCGCAACCTCGACCTGACGGCGTTCGCGCCGGTGCAGACGTCGCCGACCGCGTTCCCGTACGCCGGCGCCTTCTTGCTCGGCACACTCGCGCCGGCGCCGATCCGCATCCCCGGCATCTTCGGCGCGTCGCTCGGCCTCAACCCCACGAGCCTGGTCACCCTGGCGGGCGGCCTGTTCGACAAGACCACCGGCACGCTGCGCCTGGTGATGGACACGCCGACGCTGCCGCCGATGCGCCTGTTCGTGACGCCGGTCGCGGTCGACAACAACCAGCAACCGCCGCGCGTCTTCCTCGGCAACACCGCGGCGATGATCGTGGAGGATCGCGTGTGGTGCCAGCGCTTCTTGACGGTGCCCGACGCCCAAGGTGACTGCCCCGCCGGCTACACCAAGGTCCGCAACTACCGGATCGGCGTCGACGGCCGCGACATCGGCACCAAGGAGCTGCAGGGAAGTCCCTACTGCCTGCGCTGCGCCACTGACGACCCGATTTGCCGGCCCAAGCAGTGCCAGATCGTCTGCTACGCCAGCCGCACCTACTGGGAGAACGGCACCAAGTGGACCGAGTATCACTACGACTGCTCGTGCCAGTGATCGCGGCGTGGTGTGGCCTCGCCGCACCCGGCCGCGCGACGCGGCTAGAATGCGCCACCATGGCTCTGCGCGAGACGATTGCCCTCGCCGCGAGCGGTGACGCCCGGGCGCGGCAGACGCTGGTGGAAGGCTTCTATCCCACCGTCGAGCGCCTGGTGCACAAACAACTGGCGCAGAGCTTCCGCCAGCACCACGCTTGGATCGGACCGCTGTTCAGCACCGGCGACGTCGTGCACGACGTGCTGGTCCAGGTCCTGGACCGCCTCGACGCGTTCGCCGGCGATGGTGACGCCGAGTTCGCCGCCTACCTGGCCACCGCGGTCTCGCACCGCCTGATCGACGCGGTGCGCCATCATCAAGCCGGCTGCCGCGACGTGCGGCGGCGCGCGCCGACGCCGGTGGGCGAAGCCGCGGAAGATGGTGCCACCCGCAACGATCCGCCCGAGGTCGCCGCCCTCGCCGAACGGATGACGATCTTTCGACGCGTGCTCGACGCACTGCCGCCCGCCGACCGTGCGCTCATCGAGCTGCGCCTGAGCGACGGCCTCACCTTCGTGGAGATCGCGCAGCGCCTGGGATACGCCTCCGACAACTCGGCCCGCAAGGCCTTCGACCGCGCCGAGGCGCGGCTGACGCTGCGCCTGCGCGGTGCCGGCCTGCGCGTGGAGGGCGCGCCGTGAGCACGCACCCGCCAGGTCGCGAGCCGGCCGACGAAACAGCGCTGATCGACCTGGTCGCCGCGGGACTGGCGGAACTGCGCGCCGGACGCGCGCCGGACCTCGCCGCCCTGTGCGTGCACCGGCCGGACCTGCGTGCCACCGTCGCCGAGGCGTTGTCGATCTCGCGCGGGCTGCCGGAGCTCGCCGAGGACGCGTTCGATCCCCTGCTCACCCAGACCCTCGGCGACCGCTACCGCATGCTCGAGCGCATCGGCGCCGGCGCCATGGGCGCGGTGTACCGCGCTCGCGACCTCGAACTCGACCGCGACGTCGCGGTGAAGGTCTTGCAGCCGCTGCTCTTCGACGTGAAGACGGCCGGCCAGCGCCTGCAGCGCGAAGCCGAGGTGCTCGCCAGCCTCCGTCACCCCGGCATCGTGGCGGTGCACGACCGCGGTAGCACGACCAGCGGCCTGATGTACGTGGTCATGGACCTCGTACCCGGAACGTCGCTGGCGACGATCGCCGCCGCCGCGGCAACCGTCGGCGGCGGCTCGCCGGTGCCGGCGGCGTTCGCCGACGACTCCTGGCTCGCGCGCCACGTGCCGATGCCGACCGAACGCACCTGGCTGCGGCAAGTCGTGCGCTGGACCGCCGAGCTCGGCGACGCCCTGGACGCCGCCCACCGTGCCGGCGTGTGTCACCGCGACGTCAAGCCCTCGAACGTGCTCGTGCAGCCCGACGGCCGCGCCGTGCTGGTCGACTTCGGCATCGCGGCACGCGCCGCCGACGCATCGGTGACCGCGACCGGCAGCCACGTCGGCACGCCGTGCTACATGGCTCCCGAAGCCGTCGGCGGCACGGAGCCGCGCCCATCGCTCGACATCTGGTCGTTGGGCGCGACGCTGTTCCACCTGCTGACCGGCCAGCCGCCGTTCGCCGGCGACACCCCGAGCGTGCTGGCGCGCCTCGCCACCGACCTGCCGCCTTCGCCGCGCAGCCTGCACCCCGGCCTGCCGCTCGACCTCGCTGCCGTCGTCGAGCACGCACTGCAACCCGACCCCGCGCACCGCTATCCGACCGCGGCCGCATTCGCCGCCGACCTGGGTGCGTTCCTCGAGCATCGGCCGGTCGCAGCCCGCCCGACGTCGAGGTTCGCCCGCCGTCTGCGGCAAGTGCGTCGAGCCCCGGCGCGGGCGCTGGCGCGTCTGGCGCTGGTGCTGATCCTGAGCTTGGCCGGGCTCGGCGTCGTGGTCGTGCGCCAGGCGCGCGCCCATGATCGGCGCGACCGCGCCGCGACCATGGCCGCCAAGATGCGCACCATTCCGGCTCTGCTGGCGCTGGAAGGAGACTCCGAGCAGCGGCTGCTCGAAGAACTCGACGAGCGCGGCGCGGCCATCGCCCACCTCGACACGATCCTCGCCCTCGGCGACGACCTGGCGGTGCGCCTGCTGCGCGCGGCGCTCCTCCTCGACCAGGGCGAGCACGCCCGTGCCGCCGACGACCTGCGGCACATCGAGGCGCAGCACGACAGTCCCTACCTGCAGGCCGTGGCGGCACGCTACCGTGCGGCCGACAGCAGCCGGCGCGGCGTGCAGGCGGTACAGCTCGGCGGGCTGCCAGCTCCGGTGACCGCCGTCGACCAGTTCGTCGCCGGCTTCCACGCCCTGCGCCGGCGCGAGCCGAACGCCGCCGCCACTGCCGACGCGCTGCTCGCCGATGCCGCAGCGACCTTCCCGCCGGCGCGCGACCTGCGCCTGCTGAGCCGCCTGATGCTGGCCGAGCGGGCGCGCGGCGACGAGCGCCGCGCCCTCGCCCAGGCGGTGCACGACGACGCGCTGGTCCTGGTCGGCAACCACGGCAAGACCGCGCGTACGCAGCACGTGCTCGGCGCTGCCTGCATCCTGCTCGGCCGCTACGACGACGCCATCGTGCCGCTCGAGGAGGCCATCGCGCTGCGTCCGGGCCGCCACGGCCCGCACCAGAATCTGGGCATCGCCTTGCAGCGCGTCGGCCGGCTGGAAGAGGCGGAGCAGCACTTCGCCGAGGCCGCACGCTTGCGCCCGTGGCTGTGGAACACGCTTTACCATCAGTCCACCCTGCTGACCGAGCTCGGCCAATACGACCGCGCTGTCGAGTGCGCCCTGGCGATGCCGGACACGCCCGGCATACAGCAGGCCTGGCTCCGCTTCTACGCCTGCGGTCACGCCGAGCTGCGGCGCGCCGAGGCGGCACTGCGCGTCGGCGACCGGACTTCGGCGGGTTCAGCGGCGACACGCGCTGCCGCCCACTACACGGCCGCCGCCGCCGCCGGCGGCAACGCGGCGCGCATGCAGCGCCTACGAGCGTACGCGGCCGCACTGGTCGAGGAGCGCTTCGTCACGGCGGTCGCGCTGTTCGCCCGTGAGGCGGCACGCGACCCGTTGAACCCGGTGCAGATCGTCAACCTGGCCACGCTGCTGCGCGACGAGACGCTCGGCGCCGAGGGCCTCGCCGCCCTGCGCGCATTCCTGTCGGCACAGGCCGTGGCGCTCAGTCCGGGACGCGCCGAGTTCGCCGAGTTCGCGGCGCGGGAAGCGCGCGGGGCCAGATCCTCGGCCGAGTCACCGCCGGCCCGACCGGAAGCACAACCGGTTGTGACGCCGGCCTCGGGCGACCCGCAGGTGGGGCGACGGTGAGGCGTCGCCCGCCCCGCAGTCCGCGTCGCCGGCGCCGTGCGGCCGCAGGGTGGCCGGCGCCGCGGCTGCGCATTCCGATCTTTTCGCGGGCGGACTCGACAACCGCGCGCGCCCATGCAGGTCGAGAGGTACTCATGCACACCTTCCGCTCGCTCGTCTTCTTCGCCTTCCTGTCGACGACGTTGGCCGCCCAGCCGATGCGCAGCAAGTCGTCCGGACCGTTCGCTCGTTCGCGGCACGGGCTCAGCGTCGACGGTGCCACCTGCGCGCTCGACCGTGCCGAGATCTACCACCGCCGCGTCGGTGCAGCGCCGCTGCTACCCGAGGTGTGGCCCGGGCGCGCCCCCGACTACCGCATCGCCAGCATCGTCGGCGCCGCGGTGGCCGCGGTGATCGACGTCGACGCGATGTCGGTCGGGCACGACACCATCCACGCCGATCCGCTCGGCGTGCTGATCCCGCCGCTGCCACCCGGTTGGGCCGCGATGACCTTCTCGGTGACGCGCGCCACCGCCGGCGCGTTCGGACCGGTGCGTGCCGAGGCGGCGACCGCCGATGGCGCCGCCGGCGACCTGTTCTCCTGGCACGTACGCGCCGGACGCGCCGGCCTGGCCGAACGGGTCTACCTCGCCCAGGACAGCATCGATCTGCTGACCAACTGTGGCGGTCGGGTGGGCGACATCGACGCCCACGACCTGCACATGGCGGCAGCGGCGTCGGCGGCTGCGATCCAGACGCTGTACCCGATGCCCGCGGTCTTCTACTTCTCGATCACCAGCGCCACGGCAGCCGCGGCGCCGGCGTCGTGGTGGGGACCGGATGGCGCCAGCGGGGCGACCATCCTGCAGACGACATGGACCGGCGCGGCCTGGACCCCGATCACGCCCCTCTACACCTGGCGCCAGCTCGGCCTCGTTCAAGGCGACGACATCGACGCGCTGGCGGCCATGCCGCAGGTGCCTCTGCGCCCCTACGGCAACTGGATCCTGTTCTCGACCGCCAGTGGCCTGCCCGATCCGATCATGATCTACAGCCCGCTGCCCGTCGTCGGCCCGACGCCGTACATGGTGCAGGGGACCACCGGCACCGTCACCGTGTCGAGCCGCCTCGGCCTCGGCGGCGGCGACGACGTCGACGCGATCTGCGTGCTCGACCCGGGCGACTCCAGCCACCCCTTCGACGGGCTGCAGTCCGGCTCGCCGTTCGACGAGATCTACCCGTGGCCCTTCACGCCGACCGGGAACGTGAGCGGCTGCGCTGCCCGTGAGGCCGCCGGCTTGCGCCTCTACGTGCAGGGTTGCCCGCCGCTCGGCTGCGGTAGCGGCAGCTTGGCCGTGCTCCTCCTCGGCTTCCCCGGCAACCCGGCCGCGGTGACGCTGTTCGGCGTGCGGCCGCCCTCCTACGACGCACTGGAGCACCTGCTCGCGGTCGATCCGACGACGCTGTGGGGTGTGGCGATCGAAGCGCGCTGGTTGCTGGCCGATCCGAGTTTCTCTTCGCTCGACGCGACGGTGCCTCTGCGCGTGCGCTTGTGAGCGACCGCCGCGAAGGGCGACCCCACCCCGCCCACATGGCCCCGGGCGCGGAGGGTGGCGACCGCGTCAGCGGCGCTCGGTCCCCAGCGCCTTCTTCCACGCTGCCTCGCCACCCACCACCGGCAGCTGCAGCGACGTGCCGGCGAGGTCGACGGTCAGCTCGGTGCCGGCCGGCGGCCAGAGGGTGAAGTCGCGGTCGCTGGCGAAGATCATCAGGCCGATGCGCTGACCGGCGGGGACGATCTGGTCGTCGGGCTGCAGGTCGAAGCTCAGCTCGTAGAACTTGCCGGGCACCAGCGGCTCGCCCTTGCTCTCGGACGCGTGGTTCTGCGGGTCGGCCCAGCCGCGGGTGATGATGTTGTCGTTGATCTGGCGCGACGGCGTCCACGGCAACGACACCAGCCACACCGACAGGTTGCTCGCCGGCTTGTTGCAGGCCAGCTTGATGGTCAACCGTGGCGAACCCGAGACGTGCACCGGCTCGGTCAGCTCGGGGCTCGCGTACAGCAACCGATGCTCCGACGCCTCGGCCTGAGCCAGCGTGGCCCCGTCGAACGCGACGTCGTCGACCAAGGTCTCCTGCACCTGGCCGGTCGCCTTCGTCACGCCGAGCGAGCCGGTCTTGCCACCACCTGCGCCGAGGTGCAGCGTCACCGCGGCCGCATCCGGATTCGGGTAGTCGGGATAGGCCGTGGGCTCGCTGCGCTTCGCCCCCTCGCGGACCACCCACGCGCGCGCCTCCTTGTCGATGCCGTTGTCGACCCCGTAGAGGTAGTGGCTGAACCAGCGGTTCACCATCGCCATCGGCGGCGGCCCGCCGTGACCACCCTGGTGGAAGTAGGCGACCACCGGCACGCCCTTGGCCTTGAGCGCCGCGTACATGCGCACCGAGTGCTCGGGCATCACGTTCCAGTCGTTGAAGCCGTGCGCGATGAGCGTCGCCGCCTTGTACGGCTGCAGCTTGGCCACGTAGTCACGGCCGGCCCAGAACTCGTTGAAGTCGCCGGTCAACCGATCCTGCCCCCGGGCCAACTCGCCATCGCGGACCCGCTGGTCGCAGCCGTCGCGCCGAGCGGGGTCGCCGCTGTGGATGAAGTCGTAGAGGACGTCGACATCCTCGCCCATGTAGCCGCCCGGGTGCCGGATGAGGCCGTTCGAGCGGTAGTAGTGGTAGTAGGAGGTGTTGGGCGAGATGGGGACGATGGCCTCCAAGCCCTCGACGCCGGTGGTGGCCGCCGCGATCGGCAGCGTGCCGTTGTACGAGGTGCCGATCATGCCGACCTTGCCGGTCGCCCACGTCGCCTTCACCTCGTCGTCACCGTCGAGCGTGGCGAAGCCCTTGGCGCGGCCGTTCAGCCAGTCGATCACCGCCTTGGGTGCCAGCGCCTCGTTGTCGCCGCCCACGGTCGGACATCCCTGCGACAGGCCGGTGCCGGGCGACTCCGAGTGCACCACGGCGAAGCCGCGCGGCACCCAGGTGCGTACTTCGCCGTTGGCGATGCGCGGACGCTTGGCTTGGAAGCCGATCGTCGGATGCTCGTGCGGCTGCGGCCGTTCGCCGAGTCCGTGGTTGGGGTTCCAGAAGTAGCGCTTGTCGGTGGAGCCGACGCCGGCGAAGTAAGGGCTCGTCTCGTAGACCACCGCCACCTTCAGCCCCTCGGACTCGGTCTGCGCCGGACGGGTGACGTCGACGTGCAGGCGGTCGGGCTTGCCGTCGTCGTCGGAGTCGAACGACGCCTCGACCCACAGCTCGTCGTGGATCCAGTCGCTCGGGTTCTTGAACGCGTCGACCACCTGGGCCTGGCCGTCGACGAACACCGGCACCGCGCGCGTGCCGTCCGCGGCCGGCTCCGTCGGTGGTCGTTGCGCGACGAGTGCCGGCGGCAGCACGAGCAGGGGGAGGGCGGACCACAGTCCACGGCGGAGGGTGCAGATCTGCATCGCGGGTATCGGAAGAGAGCCGGGCCCCCGGTGCGAGGGCGACCTTCGGGAAGCTCGGCAGGATAGGGCGCCGGCGACCTCGACGGCGAGGGGCGTCGCCGACGTCTACGGCGCGCCGCGCGGCCGTGCGAGGCATCCGGGCAGACCGCCCCGCCCACGGACGGCGCACGGACGGGGCTCGAACAGCGGCAGGCGAGGCAGCACCGCGGCCCGCCCGTCCCGAGTCCGAAGGGCTCGCGATCGCAAGGGCGACCGCCAGCGCCGAGCAAGGAAGCCGGCGCAGCCGGCCTTCTCGGGATCGCCGAGGAGGCGGCCACCGGGCCGCCCGCAACGACTCAGCGCGGCGGCTTGCCGCGCTCGGGTTGGTGCGCGCGCAGATGCTGCAGCAAGGCGTCGCCCCCGAAATCACGGTCGAGGTCGCGCCACACGGTGTGCACGTGGTTGGCACCGTTCTGCGTGTTGTCGTACTCGATCACGAAGCGCGGACCATGGATGCGGAAGTAGTGGCCCTGACCGTGCTCGCTACCACCGCACCAGGCGAAGCAGATCGCGTCGCGCCCCTGGGACTCGATGCGCGCCAGCTCGGCCTGGGCGAACTCGGCGCGCAGGTTGTGGGCGAACTCCTCGACCAGGCGCCAGAGAAGCTCGCGCTGGCCGGCGCTCATCGCCGACCACGGCAGTCCCTTCGGATCGCCGAGGAAGTCGGCGGCGCGGGTCGGTCCGAGCACGATGTCGGCGGGCGCCTGCGCGGCGAGAACGGCGCGGGCGCGCTGCGCGTCGTCGCACAGCAGCAGCAGCGCCCGCGCCAGGTCCTCCTCGGCGCCGAGCACTCGGTGTCCTGCGTCTTGCCCCTGACGCACCTCGTGCGGGTTGCTGCCCAGGAACGTCGGCGTCGCGCTGGCGAGCACGCCGGCGACGATGGCGAAACGCAGCGACAAGTGGTGGCCTTGCAGGCGCCAGCTCCAGGTGCCGTCGTCGGTCGGATCGCCGAACACCATGACGGCGTAGCGGCCAGGATCGCGGTGCGTGGCGATGCGCCCGTCGCGGCTCTCCAGGGCGCGCAGGACGTTCTCGAGCTCGACGATGCCGTTGACCTTTTCGTGGCCGCGCACACTCAGCGCGCTGTGCAGGAGCGCGTCGACAGCCGCGCGCTGGGTCGCGTCGAGCCGGGCGAACGGCACGCCTGGGTAGTCACCGGGCACGAATGCCCAGCTCGTGCGCTCGGCGTCGCCGAGCGGGCGCATCGCCTGGCTGCGCAGGCCGGCGGGAAGGCTGGCGAGAAAAGCGCGTGCCGCCTGCGCCATGGCGGCGGTCGCCGAGTCGCCACGCGGCAGCGTCAGCAGCGCCGTTCCACCGACGCATGCCCAGGCGAGGAGTCGAAGCGAAGCCACGCTGCGGCGAGCCTAGCGCAGCCCGAGGCCGCGTGCCAGCGCGCGTGGTGCCGAGCGACAGCCCGACCGTCACCCGCCCTCACCCGCCCTCACCCGCCGACGACGAAGCGGAAGCCTTCGCTCGCGCTGAGCAGCCCCAGAAGGAGGCCGCCGGTGTCGACGACGAACCACTGGCCGAACAGAGTCAGACCCAACAAGCGTGTCTCGGCAGGGATCGGCAGGTTGATCGCGGCGAAGCCATCGACGTCGGTGACCGTGAACAGCTGGATGAGCGGGTCGACGTAGAGGAAGCAGCCCCCCGGCAGCGGCGCGTTCAGCGGAACCGCACCGAGCATCGCCACCGACAGGGCGTTGGCGACCCCGTGCTCGACCGCGAGCGTGAAGGTCGCCGCGCCGATCTGCGGCAGCGAGTGCCATCGCACGGCCGGCACGCCGGCACTGCCGAGGCAGCCCGATCCATAGGTCGTGAACTCGTGCGAGCCGGCGCTGCGCAGCACGACCACGCGGTTGGCGCCCCCATCGGCGAGCAGCAGGTCCGGCTGGCCGTCCTCGGTCACGTCGCCGACCGCCGCGTCGGCGACGTACTGCGCCTGCAGGACGCTGGTCGCGTACGGCGCGAACGGCGCAGGCGACCCTTGCACCGGGCCCAGGACCTCGACGGTCGCGAAGCCGGGGTTGACCAGCACGACGCCTTGCTCGCCGGGAGCGGTGAACGCAGCGGCGCGCACGACCACCGGGCCGGTCGTCGTGCGGAGGTCGATCGGCGCGGCCAACGACCCGGCTCCCGTACCACGGAAGAGGCGCAGCGTCGTCGTGCCGGGCGGCACGTCGAAGCGGTAGCTGGCCACCAGGAGATCGTCGGCGCCGCCGTCGACGTTCGTCCGCTGCAACGTGGCTGCCAGCACCGGGTGCGCATCGACCGGAGTACGGACGACCCCGGCGAAGGCACCCGCACCCAAGTTGGTGTACTGCCGCAGACCCGGGGCCGACGCCTCGCGGTCGAACGCCACCACGTCCGGACGCAGGTCCGCGTTCAGGTCGATCACCTCGACGTCGGTCGGTTGCGCAGCACCGGCCAGGGTCGCGCGCACGAAGCCGCCGGTGCCGTCGTTGCGCAGCACCTGCAGCGCGCCGGGGAAGAACACGTCGCCCTCGCACGCGACGACCACGTCGTCGCCCTGCACCCCGTCGAGGTCGGCGACCCGCAGGCGCTGCGGCCGTCGGGCCAGCGGCACGCTCGCCGCCGCGACGAACGTGCCGTCGCCGTTGCCGCGCAGGATCACCGCGCGGTCGCCCACCTCGTCGAGCACCACGAGATCGACGGTCGCGCCCGCGTCGAGATGACCACTCGCCAGCGCCACCGGCCGCCCCCCCACCACCGTCGTCGTGCGCGGCGCGAAGACGCCACCGCCGAGGTTGCGCGCCACCGACACGGCACCGTCCTGGTCCTCGCACACGGCCACGTCGAGACGGCCGTCGCCGTCGAAGTCGGCCAGCACCACGCCCAGCGGCCGGGTCCCCACCGCCACGTCGGGCAGCGGATCGAAGCCGTGACGTGGAGCCGCGAACGGGCGCAGCGCCAGCGGTGCGAGGCTCACCGAGCCGCCCCCGTCGATGCCGTTGCCAGCGCCAGCGCCGTCGTGGTTCGGTCCCGTGGGCAGCCCCCAGAAGTTGTCGGTGGCGACGACCGCGGCACCGCCGGTGTAGAGAGCGGTGTCCTTGCCGGGGTCGTTGCGCTCGCCGTTGTGCACGAGGTTGCAGCGCCGCAGGACGAGCCCCGACGTCGCGCCGGTCACGTGCACGCCGCCGAACGCGTTGCGGTGCAGGGCGCAGTCCTCGATCACGACGTCGTCGCTGTCGGCGACGCCGATGCCGAACAGGCCGTCGTAGCGGAACAGCTCGCTGCCGACGAAGGTGTTCTTGCCGGTGTAGCCACCGCAGTGCTCGACCAGCGTCCGGCGCACGCGCGCCCGATGGCTGAACGCGACCAGAGAGATCGCGCCGCGCGCGTCGCTGGGCGTCGACCAAGTCCGTGGCGTCGCGAAGTGGCCACAGCGAGTCAAGCGTGCGCCCTCGATCACGACGTCGGTGGCACCCGACGCCACGATCGCCGCCTGGAACAGGTCGGCGAAGGTGAGCTCCGTGAGCACCGCATCGTTGGCGCCGACCAGATCGACGCCGCGGTCGCACGTCGCGAACGAGCAGTCGTGCACCCGCGCCCCACCGGCACCGTGCAGCGCCACCGCCGCCGACGCGCCGATGCCGCGCAGGTCGCGGAAGCGGCAACGGCGCACCTCGTGGCCGCTCGACGCGGGCCCGTCGACGAGGACTCCGCCGGTGCCGAAGCCCGCGAAGTCGCAGGCGTCGATCACCACGCGGTCGGCCCCCGAGTTGGCATGCAGTCCGCGCGTGGTTGGCGAGCCGACGAAGACCACGCCCTCGACGACCACGTCGTCGGCACCGACCACCGACAGCACGGCGCCCGGGAGCGAACTCGGACCGAGCATCGCCTGGCCAGCCACGGTCGCGCTCAGGCGCAGGGTCTTGGACACCGTGGTGCGAAACGGGTAGTTCCCCGGACGCAGCCAGACCTGCCCGCCCACGTCCACGACGTCGACGCCGCGCTGCGGCGTGCGGAAGGGGAAGGCCGCGGACCCGTCGCCGGTCGTGTCGTTGCCCGCGGGATCGACGTAGACGGACGCGGGCCGAGGACTCTCGTGCCCGGGCCCGTGGAACGCGAAAGCCGCCAGCAGGCAGGCGCACAGACCGCAGCTCATTGCTCTTTTCTCCTTGCTCCTGTCTCCCTCGCCTCGATCTCCTCGGCTCGGTTCATCCGAGTCAGGGAGATCTCGTACTCGAGCCGAGGCGACCTGTCCACCCGGCACGGTCCGACCTCCAGTCTTTTTCGAGAGGGCTGTGGACTCGTCGCGCGCGACCGGGCTTCATGCGAAGGCCGACGGTCTTGCGCCGAGCGGCTGTCCCACGAAGAACGGAGATCCAACCATGCGTAGCGTCTCGGCGCTCACCGCCATCCTCTTTCTCGGCTGCCCTACTTTGGCGGCCCAGATCCACGTCAGCACCACGGGCAACGACACCACCGGCGACGGCAGCGTCGGCAACCCGTACCTGACGATCACGCGCGCCATGACCGGCGCGCCCGCGGGCTCGACCATCCAGCTCGGTGCCGGCACCTTCGGACTCGCCGAGCAGGTGGAGTTCACCACGACTCCGTTCACCCTGGTGGGCGCGGGTATGGGGACGACGATCCTCAAGCCGCACGCCACGGCCATCCGGCAGTATCCGGCCGGGCTGCTGCCGGGAACTCTCGAAGATCACCGCGTCGCCCTCGCCGTGAACGGTCCGGCCCGCGTCGACGTGCGTGACCTGACCATCGACTGCGACTTCAACTTCACCGGCTTCGGCACCGGTCGCCTCTACGGCATCTACCTGCGCGACGGCGGCGACGCCACGTTCAGCAACGTCGAGGTGAAGAACGCGCGCACCAACCCGCTCAACGGCATCCAGGGTCCCGTCGCGGTGGTGGCGCGCGGCGACAACGCCGGCGATCCGTGCGAGATCACCATGCGCGGCTGCTACGTGCACGACTGGGGCAAGAACGGCTTCGTCGCCAACTTCAACGCCTTCGCCACCCTCGAGGGCAACGAGTTCGTCGGCTCCGGCCAGACGCCGGTGATCGCGCAGAACTGCGTGCAGATCAGCCGCGGCTCGACGGGCATCGTGCGCGGCAACGTCATCAAGGACTCCTTCTACACGCCGGCCAGCGTCACCTCGACCGGTGTCCTCTTCTTCGACGCCGGGCCCGGCTGCGTGCTCGAGGGCAACTCGGTCAATCGCTGCCAGAGCGGCATCTACGTGTACCAGTCGGCCCCGGCCAACGTGCCGGTGGCGGTGCGCGACAACAAGGTCACCGAGTCGACCTGGGGTCTCGATCTGATCGGCAACTGGGGCGGCTTGGTGACCGGCAACGTCATCCACGGCGCCACCGACGAAGCCGCGTACGACAACAGCACCGGCGCCAACACCAACACCTGGACCAGCAACAACTTCTCGGACTGGACCGGTGCCGGCACCTACGCCGTGCCCGGCGGCAGCGTCGTCGACCCGACGCCGCGCCGTAGCTTCGACGACCTCGGCCTGGCGTTCACCGTCGCCGTCGGCGGCGTGCCCAACGACCTGGTGGTCGCCGACCTCGACCTCAGCGGCCCCTCGTCGCTCGACTTCGCGACGGTCAACGATCCGGCGAGCTTCGGCGCGGCTCCGAGCGTGAGCGTCGCCATCAACACCGGCTTCCCGACCTACGCCGTGCAGACGCTGTCGTTCGGCGTCGCCGGCGATCAGCCGGTCGGGATCTGCGTCGGGCAGTTCGACGGGGCGGCCGGCCTCGACCTCGCGGTCGTCACCACCAACAGCAAGTGGTTCGTCTTCGGCAACGACGGCCTCGGCACCTTCAGCGTGCTCGCCAACGGCACGCTGCCGGCGGCGGCGCTCTCGCCCAACGACGTCGCCTGCGGTGACCTCGACGGCGACGGCCGCGCCGATCTCGTGGTGGCGACGCTGAACCTGCTGACCCCGGGTGGCGGCTTCGTCCTGCTCAACGACGGCACCGGCACCGCCTTCACCGGCAGCGCTCTGGCCGGCGCCTTCAGCGCCGGTTGCAAGGGCGTGGCAGTCGGCGACCTCGACGGCGCCAGCGGCCTCGACATCGCGCTGACCGAGGGCAACGGCTCGTTCGGCCTCGTGCACCTCTATGCCGGCGACGGCACCGGCGCCTTCACCGCGATGTCGGCCAGCCCCCTGACGGTCGACACCGACCCGACGTCGGTGGCGATCTTCGATGTGGACGCCGACGGCAAGAACGACCTGGCCGTCACCAGCACCAAGGCGGTCCTGCCGCTGGCGCCGGGCTCGGCCACCCTGTTGCGCAACCAGCTGCCCGCCGGGTTCGCCGCCACGGCGCACGACGTCGGTGCGGGGCCGCAGGGCGTCGCGTTCGGCGACCTCGGCAACGATGGCGATCCGGACTCCGTGCGCCGCGACGCGGTGGTGGCCAACTTCGCCACCGGCAACGTCTCGGTGCTGTCGAGCTGGGGACGCGGCGGTTTCGCCGGCAACTTCACGGCTCTCGCCGGCACGACGCCCCGGGCGGTGGCGCTGGCCGGGATGGACGGCGACGTGCTCGGCGACCTCGTGGTGGCAGACGCAGCCAGCTCCAACGTGCGCATCCTGGTCGGGGTGCACACGGCGCGCGGCGACCTCTACGGCCAGGGCTGCCCGGGCACGTTCGGGCGCGTCCCGCAGATCTCGACCTCGGGCGCCCCGGCGATCGCCCGCCAGCCCAACCTGAGCTTCGGCATCCAAGTCACCAACGCGCGCCCGCTGTCGGTCGGCGTGCTGGCCGCTTCCGGCGCGCCGGGCCCCTTGCTCACGCCGTGCTCGTTCCTCCTGGCGAGCACCGACGTGGTGTGGGTGCAGTTCACCAACGCCTTCGGCGCCGCCAACGTCGGCATCCCGCTGCCCCCGGCGCCCTCGCTGGCCGGCGCGATCGTCTACTTCCAGTGGGCGATCATCGACCCCGCCGGCCAGTTCGTCGGCACCTTCGCGCTGAGCGAGGGGCTGAAGGTGCGCGTCGGCCTGTGACCGACCGGCGCTGACCGGCGGCCGTCGCGGCGCGCCGCTCCTTGCCTCGGGCCGCGGCGCACCGCAACATGCGGGCGCCGTGTGCCCTCGCCTTCTCGGTTCCGTGGTCGCGCTGCTCGCCTGCCTGGCGACCGCCACCACCCGCGCGCAGGAAGCGGTGCGCCAGCCGCGCAACGTCCTCCTGCTGTTCGCCGACGACCTCCGCCGCGACGCCCTCGGAGTCCGGCCCGAAGGCCCGTCGGTCACGCCCAACCTCGACGGCCTGGCCGCACGCGGCACCCGTCTGACCCGAGTCGCGTGCATGGGCTCGCGCCACGGCGCGGTGTGCATGCCGTCGCGCGCGATGCTGATGTCGGGCCGCGGCCTCACCCATGTGACCGACGACCTGAAGGACGCCGAAACGCTGCCCGAGCGCCTGCGAGCCCACGGGCTGCGCACCTTCATGACCGGCAAGTGGCACAACGGCCGTCCGGCGCTGACGCGCGCCTTTCCCGACGCGGGCTCCGTGTTCCTCGGCGGCATGTGCGACCACTTCCACGTGCCGCTGCACGACGTGGTGGCCGGCAAGATCGTGAAGCCGCGCACCGGCGGCGCGCACTCGAGCGAGCTGTTCGCCGACGCGGCGATCGCGTTCCTGGAAGCGCAGGCGGGCGGCGAGGCCCCTTTCTTCGCCTACGTGGCATTCACCGCCCCGCACGATCCCCGCGACCCGCCGCCCCGCTGGCTGGGAGCGCTGCACCAGCGCGAGCTGCCACCCTTGCCCGCCAACTTCCGCGGCCAGCACGGCCTCGACCTCGGACGCGCCACGATGACCGTGCGCGACGAGAACCTCCTGGGCTGGCCGCGCGACCCGGACCTGCTGCGCCAGCAGCTCGCCGAATACCGAGCGCTGGTCGCCCACCTCGACGAGCAGGTCGGCCGCATCCTCGACGCGCTGGCGCGCAGCGGTCGCGCCGACGAAACCCTGGTCGTATTCGCCGCCGACCACGGCTTGGCGCTCGGCAGCCACGGCCTGCTCGGCAAGCAGAGCCTGTACGAGCACTCGATGGGCGCACCGGTGATCGTCGCCGGTCCCGGCGTGTCGCGCAGCGCCAGCCGCAGCGGCCTCGCCTACCTGTTCGACCTGCCGACCACCATCTGCGCTGCCGTCGGCGCGGCGGCGCCCGCCGGCAGCGACGGCATCGACCTCGGACCCTTGCTGCGCGGCGAGGGCCCGAGCCGCGAGGTGTTGTTCACCCTCTACGCCGGCGAGCAGCGCGCGCTGCGCGACGACCGCTACAAGCTGCTGCGCCTGCCGTCGATCGACCGCACGCTCCTGTTCGACCTGCAGGACGACCCGGACGAGTTGCACGACCTGTCGGGCGACGCCGACCACGCCGAGGTGCTGGCCGCGATGGCGGCGCGGTTGCGCGCCGAGCAGGAACGCTGGGGCGACGCGTTGCCCTGGACAGCGGCAGAGTTGCGCGCGCCGACCATCGACCTGACCGGCCATCCGCGCAAACCGGACCAGTGGCAGCCGGCGTGGATCGTCGACAAGTACTTCCGCTGACGGCACTGCACCGCCGCCCGGCTCGCGTCACCCACGCTTGCGCTTGGGCGGCTGACGGAACCCCTTGGGTGCCGTGCGCATCTGCCCCATGCTCGCCGGCGGGCGCTCGAAGCCGAGCGCGTACCACATCATGCCGAACTGCGCCATGTCCATCTTCTGACCGTTCTGCAGCCGCAGGCGGTTGGCGGTGGACTTGGCGTCGTTCTCCTTCTTGAGCAGGCGATTGAGCACCTCGATCGCCTCGGCGCGCTTGCCCTCGCGATTGAGCAGCCACGCGTACACATTGTGCGACAAGACGTGCTTGCGATTGAACCGCGTGCACTCCTCCAGCTCCGCCAGCGCCTCGTCCTTCTTGCCGTCCCTGAACTGGATGCAGGCGAGCAGCAGCTTGGCGTCGCCCGAGCGGCGCCCGGCTCGCGACAAGCTCGCCACCGCTGCGTCCTGGTCGCCGGTCTGGTGCTCCAGGAAACCGATCTGGGCGTGGATCTGACCACCCAGGAGCGGGATCCACCTGGCCATCGGCAGCACGCTGCGCATCGAGGCGATCGCCGGCTTCACCAGGCCAGCCTCGATCTGGCGGCGCGCCTGCTGCAACGTCGGCTCGAGACGGCGGCCGATGCGCCGGGCCCCGATGATCCAGGTCGCGACGAAGGCCACGAGCCCGAGCAGGCCGGCGAAGAACCAGCCTGCGCCGAGGAACCAGCTGCCGACACCAACGACGAGCGCGACCGCGAGCGAGAGAAGAGTCAGGTACAGGGCGGGACTCGGGTTCGGGAAGACGGGGACGCGAATGCTACGGCCTCGTCCCACACGGCCCGACAGGATTCCGCGCGGACCTAGGGCTGCCGGGACGCGCCCCCCTCGTTCGCGGCCGGCGCGCCCGCCGCTGCCGTGGCCGCATTGACGACACCCTTCAGCGTGAAGCGGAAGTGGGCGCCCTGCCCGGGCTTCGACTCCACCCAGATGCGGCCGCCGTGGCGCTCGACGGCCTTCCTGCACACTGCCAGGCCGATCCCGGTGCCTTCGTACTCGCGCCGGCCGTGCAAGCGCCGGAACGGCTCGAAGATCGAGTCGGCGTAGGTCGGGTCCAGACCGATGCCGTTGTCGGCCACCCCGAACACCCAGCCGTCTGCGCTCTCGCAAGCCTCGACACGCAGCACCGCGCCGCCCTCCGGTTTGGTGAACTTCAGCGCGTTGCCCAACAGGTTCTGGTAGAGGGTCGTCAGGAGCGCCTGATTGCCGAGCACCGTCGGCAGCGGCTGCCGTTCGATACGGGCTGCTGCCGCCTCGACGCGATCGCCGAGCGAGGCGAGCGCCGCGTCGACGCAGTCGTCGAGACGAACCGGCGCCTCCTGCAACTCGCCGCGCCCGGCCCGCGACAGATCGAGCAGCCCACGCACCAGTGCCTGCATGCGCGCGGCGGCGTCGGTGATGTAGTGCAGATCGACCCTGGCCGACTCCGGCAAGTCGGCACCCACGTCTTCGACGAGGAGGCCGGCGAAGGAGATCAACTTGCGCAACGGCTCCTGCAGGTCGTGCGAGGCCATGTAGGCGAACAGCTCCAGCTCGTGGTTCGTACTCGCCAGCTCGGCGACGGTCTGCCGCAGCAGGGCCTCGGCCATCTTGCGCTCGGTGATGTCGACGATGACGGCCAGGACCATGGGGCCGTCGGGGGTGTCGATCGGGTTGAGGCCGATCTCGACCGGAAACTCGCTCCCGTCGCCGCGGAGAGCGAACAGATCGCGGCCAGCCCCCATCGCTCGCACCTGGGGTGCGCTCGCGTAGCCGCTGCGGTGCGTGACGTGTGCGGCGCGGAACCGTTCCGGGAGGAGCGTTTCGACCGCCTGACCGAGCATCGCTTGGCGCGGGTGACCGAAGAGCGCCTCTGCCAGCGAGTTCACCAACACGATGCGTCCGTCGCGATCGATGGCGACCATGGCGCTCGGAGACGCCTCGATCAATCGGTTCGCGCGCTGCTCGGCGCGCATGCTCTCGGCCAGGTAGCGCTCGGCCAAACAGCGCGCGTCGTCGGCGCGCTTCTCGGCGGCAGCGCGCTCTTCGATCTCGCGTTCCAGCTCGGCGTTGGCTGTCGCCAGGCTCGGCCAAGCCAACGCCTTCGGGACCAACGGTACGAGCGCCAGCACCGTCATCCAAGACACCACCGCGGTGAGGATCTTGAGCACGCCGCCGAATCGGTAGACCGGAACCCAGAAGATGACCGCGTCGGCGAGGTGGGTCAGACCACAAGCGAAGATGAACGCGCCGAACAGCAAGAACAGGTTGGAGAAGGGAACGTCGCGGCGGCGGCGCAGGAAGTGGAGGATGACCAGCGGTATCGCGGCGTAGGCGCCGAAGATCGCCACGTCGGAGGCGATGTGCAGCCATCCGAGCGAAGCATCCCAGTCGCCGCAGAACCAACGCGGCGGAAAGCCCGCCACGTCGAAGAGACGTCCCGGCGTAGCCAACCACACACCCAGCGACACCGCGCCCGCCACCGCGGCCCACGCAAGGTAGCGTCGCGCCGGCGAAGGCGGGTCGCACCTCGCGTCGTTCGTCGCTCGCACGTCTCCCTGCTCCGCCATGCCTTTCCCCTCTCTCCCTCAGGACGGCAAGACCACGACCTCCAGCCAGTACTCGCCCGCGACCTTCAGGACCTCTGTGAACTTGTCGAACTCGACCGGCTTGGTGATGTAGGAGTTCGCGCCCAGGTGGTAGGCGCGCACGATGTCTGCCTCCTGGTCGGATGTCGTGAGAACCACGATCGGTATCCGCCGGAGACTCTCGTCGGCGCGGATGCGACGCAGCACTTCGCGACCGTCGATGCGCGGCATGTTCAAGTCGAGCATGATCAAGTCCGGACGCGGGGCGTGTGCGGGCGGCGCGTAGGCCCCGCGCCGGAACAAGAAGTCGAGCGTCTGCTCGCCGTCCCGCGTGACGATCAGCTCGTTGCGCAAGCGTGCCCGCGCGAAGCTGCGTCGGGTCAGCTCCTCGTCACCAGGATCGTCCTCGGCCAACAGGATCATCGCTGGCCGGGTTGGTCTCTCCTCCATGACGTGTGTCTCTCCAACGTGCGCCTGCGAACACCGAGCACGGGAGCCGGTGCTCGAACCGTCGAACTCTTCCTGGGCGATTGCGAGCCGGCAAGATGATTGTCGTGTCCGCTGTCGAGGTTGCCGACGATTCCCTCCGCGCGGGAGGCGACACGGAGCGCGCGCCCTTCGGCTGACCGACCGATTCATACCAATGGTCGGCAAGAGGTCGCCCGCACCGTTGCCCGGCGGCGAGCCGGTTCGGCCGATGTCGTGATAACCCGGCGGACGAGCGTCACCCAGCGCAGGCAGCGAGGCGCTCGCATGCGGCCGTTTCGCGCGAGCTCGCTCAAGGCCGCGACGAGCGTCGTCGACATCTTGCACACGAGCACGAGCGTCGTGCGCCGCGGGCGTACGCGTCTCGCCGACAACCCGGATCCACACCGTGCAGACAGCAACCGAGATCCCGAGCGAACCCAAGACGACGACGTTGCGGTTGCTGCTGGTCGAGGACGACGACGGCGACGCCGAGATCGTGCAGCGCAACCTGCGCCGGGCGGCCCTCGACGATTGCGTCAAGACGACACGCTGCACGCGCCTGGAGCACGCGCTCGAACGTCTGGAGAGAGAAGCGTTCGACGTCATCCTCCTCGATCTCGGCCTGCCGGACGGCGTCGGGCTCGGCAACCTCGAGCGAGTGGCGGCGCGCGCGACCGTGCCGGTCGTCATCCTGACCGGGCGCGACGACGAAGCCACCGCCATGCGTGCGGTGCGCAGCGGCGCGCAGGACTACCTGGTGAAGGGTCACTTCGACCATCTGGTGCTGGCGCGAGCGCTGCGCTACGCCGTGGAGCGCCACCGGCTGGTGATCGAGCTGCGCCAAGCGGCCGCGCGCGAGAGCGAGCTGAAGGATCGACTACTCTCGCACGTCTCGCACGAGCTGCGCACGCCGCTCACCGCGATCCATCAGTTCGTCGGCATCCTGCGCGACGGCCTCGCCGGCCCGTTGCAGCCCAAGCAGCTCGACTACTTGGCCATCGTCGGCCGCAACGTCGAGCAGCTGCGACGCATGATCGCCGACCTCATGGAGGTGAGCCGCCTCGGATCCGGCAAGCTGCCGCTCGACATCGGGCTGGTCGACGTCACCGCGTGCGCCGCCGAGGCGGTCGAGAGCCTGGCGGGCGCAGCCGCGGCCAAGGGCATCGAGCTGTCGACGAACCTGGAGCGCCAGGCGCCGCGCGTCCTCGCCGACCACGCGCGCATCACACAGGTCCTGGAGAACCTGATCGGCAATGCGATCAAGTTCACCGCCGACGGCGGGCACGTTCGGGTCGGTGCGCGCAGCAACCCCGATCAAACCGTGACCCTGACGGTGGAAGACGACGGCTGCGGCATTGCCGAGGAAGCGCTCGGCCGGATCTTCGACCGCCTCTACCAGGTGCAGCCGATGACCGACACCGGCCGCCACGGCCTCGGCCTCGGCCTGCACATCTCCCACGAGATCGTCAGCCTGCTCGGCGGGCGGATGTCGGTGCGCAGCGAGGCGGGCAAGGGCAGCTGCTTCGCAGTGGTGCTGCCCGTCTATCGGTTGCGCAGCCTGGTGGAACGCGTGCTCGGCAACAGCCCGGGCACCTACGTGACCCTGCTGAGCGTCTGCCTGCGCGACCGCTCCGGGGCCACGGCCTCGATTCCGGAAGCGGCCTTCCGCGAGGTGGTCCGCGCCGTGCAGAGCTGCGTGCTCGAAGCCACCGACGCCGTCTTGCCCGAGCGAGCGGGTAACGACCGCCACGAGCACCTGTTCGCCATCGCCCGCGCCAACTCGGGTGGCGGCGCCGCCATCGCCGAGCGCATCAGAGCACACCTGTCGGAACGAGGCCGGATCGAGAGCCTCGGGTGTTCGACCGAAGTCGCCTGGCAGACCTTCGACCCGGAGCCGGGCGAGAGCCGGAACGACTCGATCGAGCGGATGACGCGCCGAATTCGCGTCGAAATGCAAGCCAAGGGAGAGCAACCGTGATGCACACCAATCGAAAGAAACTCCTCATCGTGGAAGACGACGACGAACTGCGCCTCGCCATGAGCGTGCGGCTCGGCCATGCGTTCCAGACCACTTGCGCTCAGGACGGCCTCGGCGCCGTCGGTCGCGCGCGCGCCGAGCGACCCGACGCCATCCTCCTCGACCTCGGTCTTCCTTGCGGCGACGGCTTTCGCGTCCTCGAGTCCCTGCGCACCAACCCCGAACTCGCCGACATCCCGGTCGTGGTGCTCACCGGACGCGATGCCGAGGCCGCGCGCGACCGCGCCCTCGATGCCGGCGCCAGCGCCTTCCTCACCAAGCCGGCAGAACCCGACGCGATCGTCGACGCGGTTCGAGCCGCCGTCGCCGCCCGACGCGAGCGCACCTGTGTCCTCTTGGTCGAGGACGACGACGACCAACGCGAAGGCCTGGCGATGCGCCTGCGCGCCCGCGACCTCGTGGTCGTCCTGGCCCAAGACGGCGCCAGTGCGCTGATGAAGGCACGCAAGTACGCGCCCGACGTCGTGGTCCTCGACCTCGGCCTGCCCGGCGGCGACGGGATGGACGTGATGCGCCGCATGAAGCAGATCGAGGAGCTCGCCAACATCCCGATCATCGTGCTCACCGGTCGCGACGATGCCGAGGCGCAGGCGAGGGCCGCCGGTGCCGACGCCTTCCTGCAGAAGCCGGCCGACCACGAGATGCTGCTCGAGGCCATCGGAGGCGCCCGATGACCGCCGCGTCCTACGTGCCCGTCAGACCGCGTGCCGTCGCCGAGATGGTGCTGGGCTTCGGACCGCGCAAGGCATGCTCCACCAGCGAGCGCGTGCTCATCGTCGAGGACGACCACGACACCCGTCTGGCGCTGGAGATCCGCCTGATCGCCAACAACTACGACGTCGCGGCGGCGGTCGACGGCGCCCGCGCGGCCTACCTGCTGCGCGAGCTATTGCCGGATCTCGTGGTCCTCGACCTCGGCCTGCCCGGACTCGACGGCTTCGCGTTCCTCGACCTGGCGAGGTCGATGCCGCCGGCCGAGCGGCCGAAGATCCTCATCCACTCGGCGTGGGAGCGCGAAGAACACGAGCGCCGTGCTCTGGCGCTCGGTGCCTCGCTCTACCTGCAGAAGCCGGCGAACGATCTCGACCTGCTGGTGGCGATCCGCAATCTGCTCGATCAACGCTGACCGAGCAGCAGCGGACGCCGGCTCACTGGCCGAAGCGCGCGCGGATGGCGTTGGTGAACGCCAAGTTCTGCGGCAGCGTCGGGTCGAAGAAGAGCGACTGCAGGGCCAGGTCCACGACGCCGGCCGAGCCGGTCACGGGCAGCTGGAAGCGGCCCGCGGCATCGGCGGACACGGGCAGGGTGGCGGCCAGCCCGAGGCCGGCGACGATGTTGCCGCCGAAGATGGGCAGGTCGCCCGCGCCCCACAGCGAGATCCCGAGCACACCGGGCACGCCCGGCTGGGCGCCGGCCGCGTAGTAGATGCTGGCCTGACCGGCGCTCAGGCCGGCGCCGCACATCTCGGCGTAGGCCGTGCCCGGACCCTGCGACCCCACATCCTCCTGGCAGGGACCACCGCGCATCCAGAACGTGACCACGCACTGGTCGTCCAGGCGGATGGTCGGGTTCGGCAGGAAGCCGGTGTTGAAGGTGGTCAGCCGCACCCAGTTGGTCGTCGTGTTGTTGACGAACTGGAAGTCGCAGCGGCACGACGACGTGCGCGAGGCGACGGCGTTGTCGACGCCGGACACGCTGCCGGGCAGCAGGAAGGCCGAGGTCGAGCCCGAGAAGCTGGGCTCCTGGAACATGACCTCCGCTCCGGAGCCGTAGCCCTCGAAGTCACCGAAGTTGACCGGACCGCCGGTCTGGGTGGTGGCGGTGACGTCGTCGATCCAGAGGACGAACGGGTCGGTGATGCCGGTGTCGTTGAGGACGCGCAGGTGCTCGATCACGCCGAACGTGCCATCCAGCACGCCGTTGGCCGTGGTGCCCGCGAAGGCCGCGAGCGGGTCGGTGGTGATGTTGAACGTGAACTGCTGCCACGTCCCGTCGAGGACCAGGGTCTGCGCGTCCTTGTTGACCCATTCGATACCGCCGAGGGTGCCGCCGTTACCGCCGATCGTGGTGAAGCTGCCGCCGCCGGCTTCGGTTTCGCGGACGCCGATCGAGATCTTGACGGTCCCCTGCGCTTGCAGCGCCGCCGAGAGACCGAGCACGAGAGTGAGAGTGTGGAGGTGGGACATGGCTTGGAACTTGGGGTAGCAACAGTCGCTGCGCCGGCCCCCTTGGGCCGAGGCACGAACAGCGCCCCGCACGATAGCGAACCCTTCGCGCCGACGACACCACGCGGCGCCCGCAAGCATTTCGCCGGGCGGAAAGCGACCTCGCGCGTGCGGAGGCCCGCACGCCTGACCCCCATGCCACCGCGAACGAGGAGACCGGACCACGGACGGACCCGACCACCGCCGAGTCCGGCCCGACCTCACCGCTTGGGCGGATCCACCTCGCGCATGGTGGCGCCGCGGTCGTCGCTCAGGACGAGGACCGCGAAGCGCTCGACGTCGTCGGCGGCGTCGCCCGACACCGAGGCGTAGTCGAAGCGCCCGCGCAAGTCGGTGTAGCCGTCCTTGAAGAAGCGCACCCGACCTGCTTCGGTGCGGGCGAACACCTTCACGTACACGCGCGGCAACGGCTTGCCGCTGCTCGCATCGGTGACCATCACCTGACCGTAGGTGTCGATGAACTGCGCTGCGAGAGTGTTGGCGTAGTAGCTCTGCCGCCGCGTCACCCCTCCACCACGCACCTCGACCAGCACGTTGGCGGTGAGGAACTCGGCCGGCAGGTCGAAGCTCACCTCGTTGGCGTCAGCCGGCAGCGTGCGCACGTCGGCGCGATTGGGACGGATGTAGGTGAACGCTTCGCTGCCCTGCTGCACGAACGGGTGCGTCGAGAACAGGAACTCGACGTCGGTGCGGTAGTAGCGCACCTCGCAGCTGTCGATGCCGCGGTAGCGCAACGTCACCCGCCGAGCCTCGACCACGAGATCGAGCATGGGCTGCGCCGCGGCCAGGATCCCTTGCTGGGTCGCAACGTCCTCGCCGGCGCCCGGCTGCGCCGCCCTGGTCTTGCCGTCGGCCTCGTCGAGCTGCTGCAGCACCTCGAGGAAGCGCGTGCGCCAGTGCGGGATCGGGTAGGTTCGGTAGCTCTCGGCGATGCCACGCGCCAGGGCGTGGTCAGCGCTGTAGAAGTCGAGATAGGCGCGCAGGTAGTCGTATTGCACGCGCGTCGGCAGAGCCGCCGGATCGATCCGAGCGAAGCCGCGCAACGCCTCCTCGACGCGGTCCTGCAGAAGCAGGTAGTAGGTGACGCTCAACCAGTCCTCGGCGTCGAGCGTGGTGCGCTCCGCCAGGATGGCCAGCAAGTCGGCGTACTGCCGTGCCAACGAGGCGTTGAGGATCACACGATCGCGGCCGAAGCGGTGCGCGCGACTGTTGAACAGCGGCTCGTACTCGACGTGCTGGTAGGCGCGTCGCTCGACCGGATCGATTTCCAGCAACGCCGACCGCAACGCGTGCCCACACTGCTGCACGAAACCGTCCTGCTGGCACAGGTACTCGCGCATGGCGCGCTCGTCACGGTGCAGGACGCCGTACGACCAGAGAGTGCCGTCGTACACCAGGCGCTGGCGCAGACGCTCCAGCATGGCCACGAAGAAGGCCTGGTCGCGCATGCGCCAGGCCACCATGCCGAGATCGAGGCGCAGCAGGTTGTTCTCCTCGACGAAGGCCAGGACTTCGTCGACCGACCCGTTCTGCGACACGTAGTCCCACGAGGTCGTGTCCACCTTCGACAGCTCGACGACGACTTCGAGGGTGCGCGGTGCTGCGAACGCCACCAGCTTGCCGCGCTCGGCCACGTGCACCGGGTAGTGCGGTTGACGGCCCGCTACCGGGAAGTAGAACGCGTACTCGAGCGCCGCCGTGGCGTAGGCGTCGAGGGCGACGGTGAAGCCACGTGTGAAGTAGCCGGATCGCACCGGGATCGCCCCCTCCGGCACCTGCAGCAGCACCTCGAGTTGGCGCGGCGTCGAGGTGGGGTTGGTCACGACCACCTGGCAGCCGTACGGCACGCCGGCCTGGAATTCGCCGTCGATCCACGCGTCGCGTCGCTCGTTGCCGACGAAGCTGTAGCGCGCGTCGAGGCGGAAGAAGTTCTCGTTGACGAGGACGGCATCGCTGTCCGCGGCCGGCTCGGTGTCCACCAACTCCTTGCGCACCAGCAACAGCGGGCTGCCCGCCTCGATGCGCAGGTCGTTGCCGTCGACGCTGGTCGCGTGCGCCGCCGCCTTGAACGGTAGGTCGAGCACAGCGAGCGCCAGCATCATCTCGGCGAACGAGCCCGACGCCTCGGCGATGTGGTCGGAGACGAACGGCTTGCGACGGTCGGCCAACGCGTAGTCGCGCCAGAAGGCGTTGACCGTCACCAGATCCGCACCCTGCTCTTCGATACGCCGATGCCAGTAGTTGTGCTCTACGTAGCGCAGGGTCGGATCGGGCGCGCGATACAGGCGCTGCTGGCGCTCGCGCAGGGCCACATCCTTCAGCTCCTCCTTCAGCTCGGCGCGCCCACGTTGGGCACCGAGCATGAAGTCGTCCTCGCCCCCATCGGCCCTGGCCTTCTCGACCGGCGCGGCCTCGGCCGCCGGCTCCTCGTCGTCCTGCGCCCTCGCCAGCTTCGCGGCATCCTGCTTGTCGGCGGGCCTCCCAGGCACCTTGCGCCTCGCGAAGAAGTTCTCGGTCCGCGCACGGACGTCGCCCGCCGCACCTTCGTCGAAGAAGGTGCCACGCAGAGTCGTGTCGAACAGGTGGGCGACGCGCTCGAGATCGGGCGGCAGCAGGTCGTAGGCGTCCCGCAGCAGACGCTGGACCGCGGGCTCGACCCGTCCCAGGCGCCGCGCCAGCAGGATGCGCTCGACGACGTTGAGGCGAGCGAACGCGCGCGGCTCGAGGTAGGACTGCATGTCGACCTCGAGCAACCAGTCGTCGAGGAACGTCTTGTGCATCTTGCAGGCCAGGAACGGCCGCACCTCCTGCGCGAAGAACTCGGGGTCCTTCTGCTGCAGGAAGAAGTGCAGCTCGTGGCAGGCGTGGCGCGAATACAGGTCGCGCTTGGCCTCGACCGTCAGCTCCGGCCAACCCAGCAGGAAAGCGAAGCGCGACAGCTCGGCGCCGGGGTTCAGGGTGGCCAGCAGCTGGAACACCGACGCCAGCGAGTCGTAGGTCTGCACCTGTGCGTCGCTCTCGCCGATCAGGCGCGCGCTCGCTCCCGCCGGCAAGAACTCGATGCGCCGCTGCTCGACGACGTGGCGAGCGGCGGCGATGGCCGTCGGCAATCGACGTGCGCGCGGCGCCAGCGGCTTCTCGTCGGCTGCCAGCGTGGTGTAAACGGTGTCGTCGCCGTCGACCGCCAGGACTTGGACGAGCTGACCGTCGCCCAGCCGGTCCCGTGGCACGCGCACGACGCCATCCGCATCCGGCCGCAGGTTGAGCACGACCGCCGCCGTCGCCGGGAGGAAGTCGAGGTTGGCGAAAGTGCCCGGCGGGCGCGTCGGCATGGCCGGCGACGGCGACGGCCCGGGCGACGAAGGACCTCCCGCCGCGCGCCCGCCGCGCCCACCGAACTTGCCGCCTGCGCCACCGCCCGCGCCCACCATCGTCTCCGTCTCTTGCAGCGCCCACGGGTTGAGCAGCAAGCTCGGCCGCCGCAGCATGTTGCCGGGGAAGCGCGTGGCGAAGCGCCGCTCCAGGACGTAGCGGTACTCCTCGCCGATCTCGCGGCCTGCCTCGTAGTTGACCTCGCCGTGCTCGACGCCCACCACCGCGGGCGCCGGCCGGCCGTCGACCGACAGGTGCGCCCAGGGGTCGAACGCCGGCACGAAGCGGTCGACCAGCACGTGCACCCGCGTGCGCGCGCCGGCGTTGGCGAGCCGCACCCGCAGTTCGTCGCCGGCGAGCTCCGCCGCCACCACCTGCAAGCGCGGCGGGTCGAGCTGCAGCAGACGGTCGCGTCCGACCGCCCAGCCGTCGCGCGCCTGACCCTGCGTCACGCGGACCTCGACGTGCACGTCCGGCTCTTCCAGCCACAGGTCGTAGTCGCCCGGCTCGAGGTCGCGTAGCTCGACGAAACCTCCGGCAAGCGCGAGGTGCTCGAAAGCGTCGCGCACGAACGCACCGCCACGCACCTCGAGCAGCGACGCCACGGCGCGGCTCAGCTCGGTGGCTCCGCTCTGCAACGGCACCCGCAGCGTCTGCCCGACGGCGCCGTGCACCCGCGTCGGGTACGAGCGACCGTGGCCGCGCAGCTGGAAGGCACCGACATCGGCAGGGAACCCCGACGCCTGCAGGCGCTCGATCCCGGGCATGGCCCCCAGCGCGATGCGTCCCTGCGCGTCGGTCTTCAGGTCGACGTGCACGGGATCGGTGAACAGTCGGTGCTGCAGGACCAGGTGGACGGCGCGGTCGGCCAATGGCTCGCCCTCCTTGCCGCGCAGGTCGAGGGCGTAGCCCGCGGCCGAACGCGACAGCACCGGACAAGCAGTTTGGTCGGTCGCGTCGATCTGGTTGACGGTGAAGGATCGCTCGGCGGTCGCCAGGTCGACGTCCTTGGCGTTGCTGAGGTCGCGCACCTTGCCGCGCAGCACGACGCTGACGCGGGAGAGGTCGTCGGGCACCCGAAACTCGTGCACGAACTCCTGCTCGGCGCTGAGCTCGATGTCGCGCACCTCGCGCACCGACGCGACGCCGTGGATATCGATGGCCGTCACCACCAGGCTCGGCTGCTGCAGCAGCTGCAAGCCCACCGGCTCGTCGTCGAGCGCGAGGCGTGGCCGCACCGCGAGTCGCGCGGTCCGCCGCGCGAGCAGCCCCTCGCGATCGATGTGCACCCCGGCGGTCAGCTCGTAGCGCTCGGCTCGGTGGTCGAGGGAGCTGAGCGTGGCCAGGTTGCCGTGCTGCAACACCAGCGGTGCCAACCCGGGCTTGGTAGAGAACGGGATGACGACCTCGCCGTCGGCATCGGCGGCGTAGTCGCGGCCGCCGAACCACGCGTGCGCCGTGCGCAGGTGCTGGCCGCGCTCATCGAGCACGCGCAGGACGTGGCCAGCAGCGCCCAGCCGTTGGGTGTACTGCAGCCGCCCCTTGTGGATCACCGCCCGACTCGAGGTGCCGTTGCCGATGAGCTCGACGACGTAGACGCCCGGTGCGCCGAGCGAAGGCAGCTCGAAACGCCGGCGCACACGCAGCAGAGGTCCCTCTCCGTAGGTGAGCGTCTGCTCGACGTTGGCCACCAGCCCGTCGAGGTCGATGGCAGCGTCCACTTCCTTGCCCGTCTCCCGGTAGTAGTTGACGGTGTCGATCTCGAACACCCGCAGCAGCAGCGTCTTGACGTTCTTGACATCGACCTCGAGGGCGACCGCATCTTCGGCCGCGTAGTAGGTCGGCTGCGTCGGCGCGAAGTCGAGATCGACGCGTTCCTTCAGTCGTTCGTAGTAGGCCGGGTCGTTCAGCAGCGCGTACCAGCGCTGCATGTCGCCGATGCCGGCCAGGATCTTGGTCTCCGCGAACAGCCGGCGCAGGTAGTCGCCGTCGACGAAGTCGGCGAACCCAGCCGGACCGTCGGCGTCGCGCAAGAAGTGCGCCAGGTACGCGCGCACGACCGGCTCGTCTCGGCGCACCGGGTCGAGCCCGGTGGCGAACTTGGAACCGAGGTCGGCGCGCGGATCGGCGCTGCGCTCGAGCCAGCGCTGGCTGATGTAGGCGGCGTTGCGCGGCAAACGCAGATAGGCGAGCAGACGGTCGCGGTCGAGCGTGCCGGCAGCGAGATCGTGCCGCAGGCGATGGTAGGCGACGTGCGCCCTCAACGAGTTCTGTGCCGGCGACAGACGGTCGACGAACGCCTGCAGACGTTCGAGGTAGGCCAGCCGGGCCGCCCAGTCGTTCTGCCACGAGACGTCCGCCGACGGCCGCAGGCGCCGGATGTACTGGCCGAGGAACTCGCCGTCGTTCAGCAGGTCGGGACGCTGGCGCGCGCAAGCGTCGAGCTGGTCGAGAAGCAAGAGCTTGTGGATGCGGAGGGAGCCGAAGCCGCGGCTGCGCCGATCGCCGAGGTTGCGCACGACGAGGGCCGGCAGGTTCGGCACGTCCGGACGTCGCAAGCGCGCCAGCAGGCTCATCAGGCGGTCGGCGTCGAGGTCGGCGCCCACCAGGCTCTCGAGCGCCGCATCGGTGAACCCGTCGACGCTGCGCAGGTGCGTGTCCAGGGCGCGGCGGGTGAGCGTGGCCTCGGACACCAGCGCCGGGTCCAAGCGGGTCGGGAGGTCGGGCGGCGTGCCGGCCGTCTGGCGTTGGTGGTCGAAGCGCAGTCCCAGGTAGCGCTGCAGGTGGGTCAATGTCGCCTGCGGATCGCGCTCGTAGGTGAGCAGTGCTTGCCGGTGTTCGATCTCGGTGGTGAGCGCACTGCGCCCGTGTTGCTCGATCCAGGTGCGTAGCACCGGGGTCACCTCGTCGAAGCGGCCTTGCTGCTGCAAGACCAAGCACTGGTAGAACGAGTGCTCGGCGGTGCCCGGGATCAGCTGCTCGAGAGCCTTGGCGCGGTCCTCGGCCAGGGCGAAATCCTCGACGAAGCCGATCGGCGTGCCCTGGGCGACGGCGGCCACTGCCGACCCCACCGACACGCTGACCAGGGTGAGAAGAACGCGGCACAAGTGAGTCGGTCGCATGGGTGGCTCGAGGTCGACAAAGACGTCATTCTGGCTCGACCGGGGTCGCGACGTCGCCGGAGAAATGCGGCGCCGGCAGAGCGATGACCTGAACGAGCGTGCGGGCCCGCGGCTCAAAGCAACGCGGAGAGACGAGTTCCCAAGCTCCGGGTCGGATGGCGCCGCGAGGGCACCTCTGGCACGCGCGGCGTCGACCGGCGAGACGCGTGGTAACCGACGCAGGCGATTGTCCCACCCCGGCAGCAGAGCGGTCGGGGCCCCTGTCAGGTCGAGCGCGAAGCGCCGACTGAAACCGAGCCGTTGGTTGCGCCCGGGGGGGGTCCCCGTCCCATCGCCCGCTGCACTATCTTGCCGGCATGACCCGTCTTCGCGTGTCGGCGCCTGGCGCCGTCCTTCTCGCGGCACTGACTCTCTCCGGCATCGCTCGCGCCCAGGGCATCCGAGCACTGACCAACAACACGAGCACGAGCGTGTGGTCGGCGCACGTGCGGATCAGCCCCGACGGCCTCTACGTGTACTACGACCTCGGCACCGTCTGGCACCTCGACGCCTGGGACGGCAGCCTGCGAACGACGGTCCCGCTCATCGAGGGAGTCTGGTCGCGCACCAGCAGCGCGATCTACGGCAGCCGCACGACCGACGTGGTCGAACGTCTGGCCGTGCCGAGCCTGACGTTGTCGCTGGTGGGCAACGTGCCCGGGCTGGTCGGCTTGCTGGGCACCGACGCGGCCGGCACCAACCTCTTCGGCCTGCGGACCAACGCGGCGAACGCGCGCGTGGTTTTCCGCCTGCCGACGTCGGGCGGCGCGCCGGTCGACCTGGCCACCCTGCCCAACTTCGGCTTCGCCCACGCCGTCGACCCCACCGGAACCACGCTGCTGGCAGTCCACTCGCCGCGCCCGTTCGTCAGCGAGTTGATCGCGGTCGATCTGACGACCGGCTCGATGCGGACGATCGCGACCCACATGGCGATCCTGTCGGCCGTGTTCGCCGACGGCTATCGCGCCGCGGCCTGCGAGTTCTTCGATCCGGTGGCCGCCAGCGGCCGCGCCGACATCGTGTTCACCCCGGTGAACGGATCGGGCAATCCGATCGTCATCAGCAACGGCAGCGCGCCGGTGGCGGCGGACCCGTCGGCGCAGATGCTGGCGTTTCCCGACTACGACCCGCTCGCCTACGAGACGCCGGTGGTGATGGACTCGCGCGGCGGCGGCCAGGTGTTCCTCGACGGCGGCCGCTGGCTGAGCGTCAGCGCCATCAGCATGAGCGGCAACGGCCGCGTGGCCTTCGCCGCCGCGGAGACCGTGAACAGCCAGTTCCTGCCACCGCAGGTCTACGTCGCCGAGCTCGACCGCGAACTCGGAGTGTCGCCGCTGCCGGCGCTCGGCGGACCGGCTCGCCTCGAGCTGCCGCTGCGCGCGGGCGAAGCGGGCGCGATCGCACTGAGCACGGGGGTCGCCTTGCCGACGACGATCCCGGGGTTCGGCGGACAGTTGTTCCTCGACAGCAGCCTCCTGGTCGTCGCCGCCGGAGTCGGTAGCGGGAGCGCCCCGCTCGCCGTGACGTTCTCGCTGCCCAACGATCCCGTGCTCGAGGGCCGTCCCTTCTTCCTGCAAGGCGTGCGCGTCGACCCGGGCCTCAACCGCAGCGAGCTGACGCGGTTGGCGCAGCTCATGGTGCCCTTCCCGCGCTGACCCGCGCGCGGCCTCAGCGCCGCTCGAGAGTCAGCTCGTGCACCAGCATCCGCTTCGGCCAGATCCGGATCGGCTCGTGCTTGCGGCCGAAGCCCGGAACCGGCTGCTCCATGAGGTAGAGCTTGCCGCCCTCGCTGGCCAGGGCGCGCACCGGGTAGGCCACGGGCACGCTACGTCGCACCTTGCCGGTGCCGGGGTCGACGAAGTGCAGCGCCTCGCGCGACCCGAGCACGAACGATGCGCCGTCGAAGGTGAGACCCGAGACGTAGCGCACGCTCAACGCGAGCGTCTTCTCCACCTCGCCCGTGACCGGGTCGAGGCGGTGCAGCTTGCCCGACGACTCCAGCACGAACAGCTTGCCACCGTGGCAAGCGAGGCCGAAGGCGCCCGAGTACTTGTTCTTCTTGTTGGCTTCGGTCACGAGGCTGCGGCGCACCGCCCCGGTGCTCGGATCGAGTTCGTAGAGCGGATCGCCCTTGGTCCAGCCGTAGGTGAGGGCGAAGAGGCGCTCGCCGTCGCTGGCCAGGTCGCGCACCATGGCCGGCAGGCGCGCCTCGTGCTCGACGGCTCGATCAGAACCCAAACGGTAGAGCGTGTTCCCCTGCGCCACGAACATCTTGCCGCCGCAGAAGGCAATGCCGTCGGGGCCACCCTCTTCGGGTGCAGCGAACGTCTCGACCTCGCCCTCGGCACAGATGTGCTCGGCACGCGGTGCGGGTTCGTCCCACGCCTTGCCGGCGCGGAAGCGCTCGTAGCGCTCGAGCGCCTCGTCGACCTGCGGCATGAACTTGTCGACACCCAGGAAGCCGGCCCAGCGGTGCACGTTCTCGTCGCTCGGGCCCAGCACCAGCAACGACGGGTAGGCGTTCACGTGCATGCGCTTGGGCAGGTCGGGAGTGTGGTCGCGGTCGACCCACACCCAGTGGAAGGCCTGCAGCTTCGCCACGACCGTGGCGTTGCCGAACGCTTCGCGTTCGAGCACCTTGCACCAGTGTCAAGTCTCGAAGGTGAAGTAGGCGACGACCGGCTTGCCATCGCGCGCCGCCGCCGCGTGCGCGGCGGCGAGGTCGGTCTCCCAGACGAGGCCGGGCGTGGCCACCGCCGCCGGCTTCTGCGCGCCGAGCGCCGCGGGCAAGACGAGGATGCTGGCGCCGACGAGCCCCAGCGTGCAGAACGAGGTGGGCATGAACGGTCATGGTAAGGGATTCGTGGCATCGGAGCCGGCCCCCTCTCCGCCCGCGAAGGTCATCCCCACCGCGGAGAGCCATCGGCGCCGCTCCGCCGCCTACTTGGCCGGCAGATAGCGCGCCGGGATCGGGCCGGCGTCGCGCTCTTGCTCCCACAGCACGTGCAGCACCCACCACCGCCCGTCCTGCTGCACGAGCTGGATCGAGTTGATGCCGCGCATGAGCGGCTCCGCGTCGGCGGCCGCGCGACGCGCTTCGTACGTGCTGAAGACCTGGGCCATGTCGCCGAACGCGTCGGTGTGGCGCGCGATCTCCGTCTCGAAGAACCCGTCGCGCTCGAGCATCGGCCCGGAGCGTTTCACGTAGTCGTCGACGGTCAGCACCAACGAGCGCATGCCTTCCTTGGCCTTGACCAACGCCACCAGGCGGGCGTCGGGCCGGAACAGCGAGCGCATGCGCTCCCAGTCGCGCGCCTGGCCGGCGGGCCCGGAGATCACGTCGTAGAGTGCCTTGACGACGGCATCGACCGACTCCACATCGGCCGCCGCCGCCACCGCAGCGGCGGGCTCGACCTTGGGCGCTTGGTCTTGGCGGGGAACGAAGGCGGTGGCGGCGAGAGCGAGCGGCAGGACGAGACGCATGCGGCTTCTACGAGGATCGGTTGGCAGCCGTGAGGGCGACGCGGGGAACGAGGGCCTTCGGGCGCCCGAGCCAACCGGCTGCGCCGGCTTCCTTGGTCGGCACTGCTGACGATCGCCCCTGCGATCGCGAGCCCTTCGGGCTCAGGTCCAAAGCCCTTCGGGGGCGATAGCTCTCGAGGCGGCGAAAGACCTGCCGGCATCCGTCCGCGAGCGGACCTGCGAGCGGGAATCGGGTTCGTCGACGCTGCCGTCCCCACGTATGGAACTCCGTACCTCTCCGGGTCTTCCGCTGCGAGCCAGACGGATGACCGCAACGCCGGGCCCTGGCCGGGCCTCAGGATCGTCCCCCGTGAAACCGTCCCTCGCCTCCCACCTGCAGACCTCGTGCAGGCTTCTCTCCCTGGCTCTGCTCGCCAGCCTCGCTCCGACCCAAGACCCCGGCTCCGAGATCGAACCGAAGGAGCCCGGCGGCGAGGCGAAGGCGTCCGAGGCCAAGAAGCCCGACTTCTCCGGTCTGCGCTTCCGTGAGATCGGCCCGGCATCGACGTCGGGTCGGATCGGCGACATCGCCATCCACCCTGCAGCGCCGCACGTGTGGTACGTCGCAGCGTGTTCGGGCGGCGTCTGGAAGACCAGCAACGCCGGCACCTCGTGGACTCCGATCTTCGACCACCAGGGTTCGTACTCGATCGGCTGCGTCACCATCGCCCCCGGCAACCCCGAAGTGATCTGGGTCGGCACCGGCGAGAACAACAGCCAGCGCAGCGTCAGCTACGGCGACGGCGTCTACCGCTCGGCCGACGGCGGCAAGAGCTTCGAGAAGGTCGGGCTCGGCGACTCCGAGCACATCGGGCGCATCGTCGTCCATCCACTCGACGCCGACGTGGTGTGGGTGGCGGCACAGGGTCCGCTGTGGAAGAGCGGCGGCGAGCGCGGCGTGTACAAGACCAGCGACGGTGGCAAGACGTGGCGGCGCACGCTGCACGTCGACGACGACACCGGCGCCAACGAGGTGTGGATGGACCCGCGCGACCCGCACCTGCTCTACGCCACCACCTACCAGCGCCGACGCACGCAGTGGACGCTGGTCGACGGCGGCCCGGGCTCGGCTGTCTGGCGCTCGACAGACGGCGGCGAGACGTGGACCAAGACGACGCGCGGACTGCCCGGCGTCGACCTCGGCCGCATCGGCCTGGCGGTGTCGCCGGTCGACCCCGACGTGGTGTACGCGGTGGTCGAGGCAGCGCAGGGCCAGGGCGGCTTCTACCGCAGCAGGAACCGCGGCGTGAGCTGGGAGAAGCGTGGGCCCTACGTGTCGCCCGGACCGCAGTACTACAACGAGCTGGTAGCCGACCCGTGCGACGTGGACCGCGTCTACGCCATGGACACGCTCATGCAGGTGTCCGACGACGGCGGCGCCACGTTCCGCCCGCTCGGCGAGCGCCACAAGCACGTCGACAACCACGCCCTCTGGATCGCGCCGGGCGACTGCGACCATCTGATCGCCGGCTGCGACGGCGGCGTGTACCAGTCGTTCGACCGCGGCGCGACCTGGGCGTTCTGCGCCAACCTGCCGGTCACCCAGTTCTACAAGGTCGGCCTCGACATGGACCTGCCGTTCTACCGCGTCTACGGCGGCACGCAGGACAACTACTCGCTGGGCGCCCAGGTGCGCAACGACACCGCTCACGGCATCGGCAACGAGGACTGGTTCGTCACCGTCGGCGGCGACGGCTTCCAGACGCGCGTCGACCCGACCGACAGCAACATCGTGTACTCGGAGTGGCAATACGGGGGGCTGGTGCGCTTCCACCGTGACACCGGCGAGCGCGTCGACATCCAGCCGCAGCCCGGCCCCGGCGACCCGCCGTACCGCCTGCACTGGGACGCACCGCTCATCATCAGTCCGCACGCACCGAGCCGGCTGTACTTCGGCGGCCAGTTCCTGTTCCGCAGCGACGACCGCGGCGATTCCTGGCGCAAGGTCAGCTCCGACCTGACGCGGCAGATCGACCGCAACACACTGCCGGTGATGGGACGCGTGCAGAGCGTCGACGCCGTGGCAAAGAACGCGTCGACTTCGTTCTACGGCAACATCGTCGCCCTCGACGAGTCGCCGCGGGTCGAGGGCCTGCTCTTCGTCGGCACCGACGACGGGCTGGTGCAGGTCAGCGACGACGGTGGCGGCGCCTGGCGCGAGATCCAGGAGTTCCCCGGCGTGCCGGCGAACACCTACGTCAGCGACCTGTGCGCGTCACCCCACGACGACGATCGCGTGTATGCGTCGTTCGACAACCACAAGGCCGGCGACTTCGCGCCGTACCTGATGCGCAGCGACGACCGCGGCCGCACGTGGACCTCGATCGCCAGCGACCTACCGGCACGCGGCACCGTGTACTGCGTCGCCGAAGACCACGGCTGCAAGGACCTGCTGTTCGCCGGCACGGAGTTCGGCGTGTACTGCTCGCGCGACGGCGGCGGCCGCTGGCTGAAGTTGGGCGGTGGCCTGCCGACGGTCTGCGTGCGCGACCTCGCTCTGCACCCGCGCGAGCACGACCTCGTGCTGGCGACCTTCGGCCGCGGCTTCTGGGTGCTCGACGACTACTCGCCGCTGCGCACCGCCAACGACGACGTGCTGGCCGAGGAAGGCCACCTCTTCGCGCCGGCGCGGCCGGCATGGCTCTACGTGCCCCGCGCTCCCCTCGGCGGCGCCGGCAAGGCCTTCCGCGGCGAGACGCACTTCCTGGCGGCGAATCCACCGTTCGGCGCCGTGTTCACCTACCACCTGAAGGACGGCTACAAGACACGCCAGCAGGTGCGACGAGAGGCGGAGAAGAAGGCCGCGAAGGCCGGCGAGGACACCCCGTACCCGAGCTGGGAGGAGCTGCGGGCCGAGGACGACGAAGACGCGCCCGAGCTGCAGCTGGTCGTCACCGACGCCGCCGGCCACGTGGTGCGACGCGTCGACGCGCCGACCGGCAAGGGTCTCCATCGCGTGGCGTGGGATCTGCGGCGACCGGCTCCCAACCCCGCCGGCGGATCGCCCAGACGCGGCGGCGGCAGCGGCTTGCTGGTGGCTCCGGGTCGATACACCGCCGCCCTGCAGCTCACCGTCGATGGCGAGGTTCGCGTGCTCGGCACGCCTCGCAGCTTCGAGGTCGCCTCGTTGCCGGGGCGCGAACGGGATGCCGACACATGGCGGGCGCGCGAGACGTGGGCCGCGAAGGCGCACGACCTGGCACGCCGCACGCGTGGCGGCGCGCGCGCACTGTCCGAGCTGGAGACCCGCGTCGCCGCACTGCGCGCTGCGCTCGACGACACGACGGGCGCACCGCTCGACGAACTGGCGCACCGCGCGCGCTCCCTGCGCGACGAGCTGCGGCGCCTGCACACCCGCATGTTCGGCGACGAGACCCTCTCCGGCCGCAACGAGCCGGCGCTACCGGGTCTCGCCGGGCAGGCCAACCGCGTGATCGCCAGCACCGACGACACCACGCAACCACCGACAGCGACGCACGCGGCGCTGGCCGCCAGCCTTGCCGAGACCCTGGCAACGTGGCTCGAAGACCTGGCTGGCAGCGAGCAGCGGCTGCGCGAGCTGGAGGACGCCGCCGAGCGCGCAGGCGCACCGTGGACGCCAGGTCGGCTGCCAAGGCACCGATGAGGCGAAGGTAGCCGACCCACCGAGCGCCGCTCGCGCTTCTCGGAAGCGCTCCATCGGCCTGCCGCCGACCTCAGCGCGTGGAACGCGTCGCGACTCCGCTTGCTGGCCCTCGAGGCGCGCCCGCGTCAGCGGGCGCCTGCTCCAAGGACCGCCGAGCCCGGCCCCTCGCCTCGACCGTTCCCTAGTAGACGACCAGGATAGGCGCCATGGCGGCGGCGCGGTCGCGACCCAGACAGTAGAGGTGGTTCCCCTGCACCTTGACGTCGTCGACGCGGAAGCCGGGCGGGATCACCAGCAAGGGCACCGCGGCGCCCGGGATCGAGGCGTCGAAGAAGGCCAAGAAGTCGATGTCGGTGGTGCCGATGCGGATCAGCCCCCACACCACGGCGATGTTGGTCGAGGGCACGAACGTCACACCGTCGAAGAACAGGCTGGTCGACGGTCCGAACACCGTGTTGATCACCGGCGACGTCACCACCGAGATGTCGATCGCACGCAGGCCGTCCCAGCCGAGCGCGCTCAGCAGGTTCGTCTGCACCGCGTTGCTCTCGATGTCCTTGTCGGTGTACGTCTGCACGAAGGGATGGGTGACGGTGTTGATCAGGATCGGCGCGCCCGTGTAGCCGTTGGTGCTGTAGACACGCAGCACGCCGTCGAGGTTGTCGTTGTTCTGGTCGCCCCACTGCCACACGATCCGGCCGTCCTGACTGACGGTCAGCGCGCGACCCGCAGCCGCGGTCATCATGTGCTCGCCGACGAAGGAGACGCCGCCGGAGTCGAGGCGCCAGATCTCCAGGCCGCCTTGCGTGGTCGGCGACGTGTGCTGCTCGCCGTAGAGGACGTAGGTCACCCCCTGGTGGAAGTAGGTCTTCAGGCCTTCGTGGCTGTAGTTCGTCGCCGAGAAGCCGAGCGCCGGCAGCGGCCCGGCGAGGCTCGGCATCGTGGCATCCCACACCTGGAGGCCGCCGAAGCGGTGTGCTGACACAAGCCGGCCACCGAAGTCGGGCGTGTACACGGCGTCGCAGTACTGGTCACGGGTGATCGTGGCCGGCGCGCCGACGGTGGGCGCCAGCGGGTTGGTGACGTCGACGGGGATCTGCCGGCTCTGCTGCGTCATCGAGCAGATCGCGTGCAGGCCGACCGGGTTGGGCACCATCACGATGCTGCGCGGGATGGGGGTGGGCGAGACCGTGCTGAGAACGGTGGTCGAGAGCCCGTACTGAGCTGCGGCGGGGGCGGCGAGGACGAACGAAATGGCGAGAAGGCGGTTGGAACTCATCGGAACACCTGAGAGTCGTGGTTTTCGCAAGCGCGGCGGCCGCGTGCCGCCACCGAGGGTGAGATGGCTCGGGAGCACCCGTGGATGACGAGTGGGTGCAGTTTTTTGTGGGCCGAGAGCACGGGCCCTCGCCGAGGGCGGTGGATGGCGCCAAGATGCCGCTCGTTCGCTCGCGCTCTCGGAGCACGTCCCTACGTTCACCTTGCCCAGATTCATCGCCCTCCTGCGTGGCATCAACGTCGGCGGCCGCCGCAAGGTGCCGATGGCCGACCTCCGCGCGCTCTGCACCGCCGCGGGCTTCGCCGACCCCTGCACCTACATCCAGAGCGGCAACGTCGTGTTCGTGGCCAGCGGCAAGGCGGCAGCGCTCGAGCGGGAACTCGAGCAGGCGCTTGCCCAACGCTTCGGCTTCGAGGTGGACGTCGTCGTGCGTGGCGCCAAGCAGTGGCAGACGCTGCTGCGCAGCAACCCCTTTCTCGACGCCGCGCAGAAGGCGCCGAACCACCTGCTGGTGGGCCTGTCGAAGCGCCCGCTGCGGAGCGATGTGGTCGAGTCGCTGCAGCCGAAGACGAGCGTCGGCGAGCAGGTGGCCGCGGCGGGCGGGGCGCTGTGGATCCACTGCGCGCACGGCATCGCGGATTCCAAGCTCACGGCCCCATCCATCGACCGCGCCGCCGGTTCCGCCGTGACCGCGCGCAACTGGCGCACGGTGCTCGCGCTGGCCTCGATGGCGGACGTGACCGCCTAGAACGCCGGCCAGCGACCGCGGCGACTGTCCCTGAAGACCGGGCGGCCGTCGAACCGACATCTCCTCGTGGCCCGGCGACGCGGCACGAAGTGACATGGCGCATCCACCCCTAGGCCCCCGACCGACGAGTCCGCCGCTCGACGGTCGGCTCGGTGCGGCTGCGACGCTAGATTCCGCACTTTCCCTGATGGACCACGAAGCTCGAGCATCCGGCCCACCTCGCCAGACCCACCACGGGGACCGCCGGCTACTCGCGTTCAGCGCGGACCGAACCATCTGGCTGCACGGCGACGACGGTGTCGTGCGCAAGGTGTTCGAAACCGGCCACGCCAGCGCCGCCGAGGATGAGGCCCACCTGGGCGAGCAGCTCGCCGGCCCCGGCTTCGTCACCTACCTGGGTGCCGAGCGCGACCCCGAATCGGGCCGGCCATCGACCCTGACCCGTTTCGTCCGCGGCCGCGATCTGTGGCAGCTCGTCAAGGCCGAGGGGCCCCTGCCGCCCCGGCACGTGGTCGCGCTGGGGTTGGCCCTGCACCGCATCCTCCGTCGCCTGCACGGCATCGCCATCCACCGCGACGTCAAGCCCGCCAATCTCCTGATCGGCGACGGCGATCCCGATCGACCGGAGGTGACGCTGCTCGACGCCGAGCACGCCTGGCTGTTCCAGAACACGCACCGGCGCAGCGCCTTCAGCGGCGGCACGCACGGGTGGTCGCCACCCGAGGCCTACGGCAACGCGCTGCCCACCCCGTCGTTCGACGTGTTCGGCCTCGGCGCCACCCTGTGGTTCGCGGCCACCGGCCGGCCACCTCTCCCCGCCGGCGAGGAAGCCGCCACCCACCGCCCGCGCCTCGACCAACTTCTGGGTCTGCCCGCGGCGTTGGCCGCCTTGCTCGACGACTGCATGTGCGCCGATCCCGATCGGCGGCCGAGCCTGGCCGATCTGGAGGACTGTCTGGTCACCCTGCAAGCCGAGCCGAGCACTCCGTTCACGATCGCCCTCGACCGGGCGCTCGCCGCGGCGCAACGCAGCGACCTCGCCACCGCCAAGGAATCTCTGGCAGTGGCCGCAGTGAACGTCGCCGCCTATCCGGCCGATGCCGCCCGCTACGACTTCCTGTGCCGGCGCGTCGAGCGGCACCGTCGCCTGCTCGCGCGTCATCCGCTACCTGTCTACGACGACGAACCACCGCCCTGTGACGAGCTGGCGCTCAGGCTGCGGCGACTGACGAATGCCGTCGCCCGATTCCCGGCACACGCGGGCCTGCAGGACGAACTCGTGCGCCAGCGCCGCTTCCTGGCCCGAGCGCTCGACGGCCTGGCCGAAACGGTCGCGGACCACAAGCGCGCGGCGCGGTTCGCCGAGGCGCACGCCGCTCTCGGGGGGGCGCGGGCGGCGATCGCCGCGGCAGCTCCCCTCGGCGGACCCCTGGTCGAGCTGCCGCCCGGTGCGGCACCCACCGCGCTCCAACGCGCACCGATGCGGCTGGTGGCGTTGGCCGAGGACGACCTCGGCAAGGCACAGGCGCGCCACGAGTCGATGCTCGCCGAGCTCGAGCGCGCCGAGGCCGATCTCGACGTGGTCGCAGCCGTCCAGGCCATCGACCACGCGGTCGCCATCTACAGCGGGGCCAGCGAGGTGGTCGCCAACCTCAAGGACAGGTTGCACCGCCTGACCTACTTCGTCGAGCGGCTGGCGCAGCCGCGCGAAGCGCTGGCTCCACTCGCCGCCGAGGTCGCCAACTCCGGCGCGCGCATCGACCTCGGCGCCGTGGATCGCTGCCTCGATCGCTGCCGGGAACAGTGCGACGGACGCACGGCGAAGTCGCCGCTGGGTCTGCGCGCCCTGCAGCGAACCCTGCACGACCTCGGCGAGGAACTGCCAGCCACCCGCGCCTCCACCGATCCGGCGGAACACGCCCTGTCGGCAGCGTTGGCGACCGTCTCGCAGCAGGCGTGGCGCATCGTCGACGACTGCCGCACCAAACTGCAGGCCGTGCCCATACCCATCCGACCGCTGCAGAACGCGATCGCGCGCCTCGACCACCTGCGCCTGATCGATGCTCTGGTCGACTGCGACCGCGGCACGCGCGCCGGCCTTCTCGACGAGGTGGAGCACATTCGCTCCGACCTGGACCAGGCGCGCACGACCCGCGATCGCATCGCCAGCGGCGCGCGCGAAGCGATGGAGCGCGGCCACCTGACGACCGCGCTCTACGACATGGCCCGCGCCGTCGACCGCTACGATGCGCCGGCCTCGGAGCTGGAGGAAGCGCGCAAGCGCAAGCACGAGGTCGAGGAAGCGGTGCGCGAGAACCACCGGTTGGCAGCGCACTACGTCGAACTCGAAGACGATCCGACCAGCGCCGTCGAGGAGCGCATCGCAGCCCTCGAGCAGCGCCGAGAGGTGCTCGACCTGCTGTGCGCGCGCGTCGCCGCCGAACGCGCCCACACCTACGCCCAAGACCGCCTCGACGTCGAGGTGCGCATCCTGCAAGAGCGCACCGCCGACGCCGAGCGCCGGATCGACACCCTCACCGATCCGACGGGTCAGCTCGATCTGGCGCTGGCGACCCTCGCCGAGCTCGATCGTTTCGCAGCCACCCACGGCGCCGACCTCGAGCGCCTTGGCCGCGTGCAGCGCCTGCGCGAGCACTGGGAGAACCTGCGGGAGCGAGCTCGCGGCGAAGTCGCCCGCAGCGAGGCGGCACAGCGCGAGGCACGGCGCCGCCGGCGACGCTCGTTGGTGGCACGGGCGCTCATGGTCGGCCTGACGCTCGCTCTGACGGTGTCCGTCTACTTCCTGTGGCGTCGCAACCAGCAGGCCGACCCGCTGCACCTCGCTGCAGAGGCCCTTGGCCACCGACTGGCGACGCCATTCGCCGCCGACACCTTCGACCCGGTACGGGCCGTTCTCGAAGTCGAACGCTTCGCCGACGAACTGCACCGCAGCGGCGTCGACGGCAGCGGCGTCGACGGCAGCGGCGAACTCGTCGCCGCGGCGCAGGCCATGGCGAGAGTCGTCCGTGGCATCGCGGGCGCGGAGATCGGGCCCGAGCGCTGGATCGCCTCGCTGACAGCGGCGCGCGAGCGCTTGGCACGAGCGCGGGAGGTGCTTGCCCCGGCCCGAGGCGCCGACGGCGAAACGCTGGCACGTGCCCTGCAGCGCTTCGAAGCGGCGTCCGAGACCGCCGCCCTCCTTCTCGCCGCGCGCGTCCTGACGGACAGCGACGACCGCAGCGCGCTGCAACGCTACGCCAGCGAGCGCCGCCTGGCGCTGCGCTTCTGATCGCGGTCGCAGGGGCGGACACCGGTAGTGCGCGGCGCGAAGCGAGCGCGAGAGAGAGACGCGGCGCCGGAGCGGCTCAGGCGTGCGAGAGAATCGAGCGGACACGCTCCGAGCCATGTTGCTGGCGGTCGCCTTCGCGATCGCGAGCCTTCGGCCCATCGCAGCCTGCGGCCGCACCAAAGGTGCGAGTCGGCGCTGCGCGCCGACCAGAGAGGGCCGCAGGCCGCTCTATTGCCTGGGGCTTCCAGTGCTGCTCGGGAGTTGCGAACCCGGCACCGTCACGAATCGCACGCCCTGGAGATTCCGCGCGCGCAGCGAGGATTCGCAGCACTTGCAGCTCAGCGCGTGCTCATGCCGACCTTGCCCTTGAGCGTCTTCGTCTCGTCGCCGCGCTTCACCAGGATCTCGACCTCATCACCGATCTTGACCGTGTCGAGCGCGGACATGTAGCTGTAGACGTCGGTGATGGGAATGCCGGCGAACTTGGTGATGACGTCGCCCGACTGAAGGCCGGCCTTGGCCGCTGGGCCATCGGGTCGAACGTCGGCCACGCCGAGACCACCCTCGCCCGCGTTGTAGTCTGGCATGAACCCCATGCCGGGCGAGCCCCCCGGCGGCGCTTGTCCGGTCATGCCGGCGTGAGGATCGGCCGCATGCGGGTTGGCGGCATGCGGGTTGGCGGCATGCGGGTCCGTGGCGTGCGGGTTGTTGGCAGATGGCGCCTCGGTCTTCGCCGCGTTCGTTGCCGAGGCCGGCTTGACGCTCGGGTCGAGGGTCTTCTCGCCGGGCGAAGGCATGGGTTGACAGCTCACCAGCGCGAGGGCCGCGAGCACACTGGGGATCAGACTGCGCATCCCGGCAATGAACGCCGCAACCAGCCGGAAAGCAAGTCGACCTTGTGCCCGACCGACGCCCGGGCTCGCCCGCGACGCCCCCGAACCGCGGCACCCGACCGCGACCCCGAAGACCCCTCGGCCAGGACCGCGACGCGCGCCGGTAGGCCGAGGCGGCAGCGCGCGCTACCCTGCCTCGATGCGGATCGCCACGTGGAACGTCAACTCGATCCGAGCCCGCCTGGCGCGCGTGCGCGACTGGCTCACGATCCGGGATCCCGACGTCCTGTGCCTGCAGGAGACCAAGGTCGCCGACCACTCGTTCCCACGCGAGGCGCTCGAGGACCTCGGCTACAACATCGAGGTCTTCGGCCAACCGACGTACAACGGCGTCGCCATCCTCAGCAAGAGCCCGCTCGAGGCGGTGGTGAAGGGCCTGCCGGACGACGGCGACGGCGCCGAGCGCCGCGTCATGGCCGCGGCGACCGAGGACGTCCTCGTGGTGTCCGTGTATGCACCCAACGGCACCGCCGTCGGCACGGAGCGGTTCCACGACAAGCTGATGTGGTTTCGTCGGCTGCGGCGGTTCCTCGACGACTCCTACCCCAAGGACGAGAAGATCGTGGTTTGCGGCGACTTCAACATCACCTTCGACGACCGCGACGTGTGGGATCCCGACGGTTTCCGCGGGCACCTGCACTGCACCGACGACGAACGCGAAGCGATGGCACACCTGATGGGCTACGGGCTGCACGACGCACTGCGCAAGTTCCACGAGGAGGGTGGGCTCTACACCTGGTGGGACTACCGTGCGCTCGGCTTCCAGAGGGACGAGGGCATGCGCATCGACCACATGCTGATGAGCGACGCTGCACTCGACGCCTGCCGCTCCGTGCACATCGATCGCGACGAGCGCAAGGGCAAGGCGCCGAGCGACCACGTGCCGGTCGTGGCGGAGCTGAGCTAGTGCCGCGTACCGAAAGAAGCCTTGTACTTTTTCGGCGTGACCGTACTTCATGCGTAAGCCTGGGAGGGCTCGCGCATGTGCTTGTATGCCCGTGAACTGACAGTCGCTGAGGGGCAACGCCTCAGCAAGATTCTCAAGACATCGAAAAGCGCCGTGATGCTGCGGCGTGCACAGGTGGTTGCGTTCTCCGGTCAGGGGATGCGCGCCTCGGATATCGCGGAGCGACTACACCTGCACGAGGAGTATGTCCGGGAGTTGATCCGCCGGTTCAATGAGGGGTCGTTCGCTGCACTGCAGCAACGCCAACGAACCGGCCGGCCGCGCGAGCTGGAGCCGGAAGAGGTCGCTCAAGTAATCGAAGTTGCCACGAGTCGGCCGCGAGACTTCGGGATGCCATTCACGACGTGGTCGCTTCGGAAGTTGACGGACTTCCTGCTGGCGCGTGGTTTCGTCGCGAAGGCCAGCGCGAACATGTTGGGCCGAATCCTCCGCGAGAACGACGTCACGTTCCAACGAACGAAGACCTGGAAGGAGAGCAACGACCCTGAGTTCCCGGCCAAAAAAAACGGATCCAAGGGCTCTACGCCAAGACGCCCAAGAACTCGCGAGTGATCTGCGTGGACGAGTTTGGTCCGGTCGAGCTTCGTCCGCTCCACGGCCGCACGTGGAACAAGGCCGGGCATCCATCGCGCTTGCGCGCCACCTACAACCGTCATCACGGCGTGCGCCACTACCTGTCGGCATACGACCTCGAATCCGACAGGTTGACGATGCGCTGCTACCGGCGGAAGCGCTGGCAGGAGTTCCTCAGCTTCCTAAAGATCATCCGCAAGCGCTACCCCGTCGCCGTCCGGCTTCACGTTGTGCTCGACAACTTCTCGCCGCACAAGAAGCGTGATGTTCGTGAGTGGGCGGCGGAGAACAACGTCAGGCTCGTCTACACGCCCACCTACGCATCATGGCTCAACCGGATCGAGCCGCTCTTCGCCGGAGTGCGATACTTCGCTCTGAACAACTCGGACTACGGCACGCATGAGGAAGCCCGGCGCGCCATCAACGCCTATGTCGCATGGCGCAACCGCAACCCGTCAGACCGGCGCGTCAGACGTCGCGAGAAACACAAGGCCACTTCTGGTACACGGCACTAGAAGCCGGGCGGCCCGCCGTTCAGCGGACCCGCTCGAGGGCGCTCCGTGCCCGCCACAGCAGTCCCGGCATCACCAGGAAGTCGAGCAAGGTGCTGGTGACGAGGCCGCCGAGGATGACCGTCGCTACCGGGTAGAGGATCTCGCGCCCGGGCTGCTCGGCGGCGAGCACCAAAGGCACCAGGCCGATGCCGCTGGTGAGCGCGGTCATCAAGACCGGCACCACGCGCTCGCGCGCCGCGCGCACGACCACTCCGGGCGTCAGGCTCTCTCCCTCTTCGCGCAGCAAGTGCAGGGTGTGATCGACCAGCAGGATGGCGTTGCGCGCCGACATGCCGAGCAGCGCGATCAGCCCCACGAGCGTGGCCACGGACAGGTCCTGACCCGTGATCGACACCCACACCGCGGCGCCGGAGAACGCCAGCGGGCGGGTTACCAGCAGCAGGGCGGCGATGGCCAGCGAGTGGAAGTGCAAGACCAGGATGCCGACCATGACGCCGAGCGCCGCCAGCGACAGCCAACCGATGGTGCGCGTCGCCTCCTGCTGCGCCTCGAACTGGCCGCTCACCCGCAAACCGTAGCCCTGCATCCGCGCCAGTTCGTCGCGAATCGGTGCCAGCGCACGCTCGACGTCGGCCACGGCGGCACTGAGCGAGCGCCCGCCGACGTTGTGCTGCACGACGATCTGGCGCTGGGCATTCTCGCGGGAGATGGCGTTCGGCGTGCGCGATACCGCGACGTCGGCGACGTCGCCGACCCGAACCAGGCCGCCGTCGGGCCGGCGCACGAGGAGGCCACCGACCTGCGCCACGCTGCTCCGGTCGCTCGCCTGCAGCATGACCCGTACGGGGACGTCGACCCCGTCGATCAGGACGTCGCCGGCGACGTCGCCGCCGAAGGCCCCGCCGACCACGTCGGTCACGTCCCGCACCGCCACTCCCAAGCGGGCCAAGGCCTCGCGCCTCGGTTCGACGCGCACCTGGTCGACCAGCACCTGGGCCTCGGTGTAGAGGTCGCGCACGCCGGCGACCGGCCGCACCGCACCCTCGACCTCGCGCGCCAAGCGACGCAGCGTCGTCAGCTCGGGACCGGTGATCTTGATCGCCACTTGCGCGGTCACGCCCGACAGGAGGTGGCTGAGCAAGTGGGCCAGCGGCTGCTCGATTTCGCTGGCGACGCCGGGAAAGTCGGCGCGCAAGCGCTGTCGCACGTCCTCGACGATCTCGTCGCGACCGCGGGGACTGGCCGCGTCGAAGGTGACGATCGCCTCGGTGACCGACACCGGCATGATGTGCTCGTCGCCCTCGGCACGACCGGTGCGCCGCGCCACCGACCGAATCCCGGGCACCCGAGTCAGCATGCGCTCGAGCCGCTGGCCGACGGCGTCCGACGCTGCCAAGCTGGTGTCGGGAGGCAGCATGAGGTTCACCTGCGCTGATCCTTCGTTGAAGGGTGGCAGGAACGAGGCGCCGCGTGTCGCCATGGCGAACAACGCGCACAGACACAGACCCGAGGCCATGGCGGTGAGCGGACCGGTGCGCGCCACGCTGAAGGCGGCCACCCGCGCTGCGCCCGCCCGCAACCAGGCCACCAGGCGTCCGCCGTACTCGGCGCTGCGGCTCTCCGAGTGCCCGAGCAGCAGGAAGCACAAGACCGGCGTGACGGTGAGCGCCACCAGGAGCGAGGCAAGCACGCTGACGATGTAGGCGAAGCCGATGGGCGCGAACAACCGCCCCTCGATGCCGCTGAGGAAGAACAGCGGCACGTACACCACCGTCACCAGCAGCGTGCCGTAGAGGACCGGCCGGCGCACCTCGCTGCAGGCGTGGAACACCACGTCGAGGATCGGCTGCGGGATCGGCCGCCGGGCGTTCTCGTGCAGCCGCCGGTACACGTTCTCGACGTCGACGATGGCGTCGTCGACCAGCACGCCGATGGCGACGGCCAACCCACCCAGAGTCATGGTGTTGATCGACATCCCCAGGGCGGCGAAGACGATGGCGGTCACCGCCAGCGACAGCGGGATGGCGGTGAGCGTCACCAGCGTGGTGCGCAGGTTGAACAGGAACAGGAACAGCACCACGACCACGAACAGGGCACCGTCGCGCACCGCGGTCAGCACGTTGTCGACGGCGCGGTGGATGAACGCCGCCTGCTGGAACAGCTCCGGCAGGATCTCCACGTCGTCCGGCAACTCGCGCCTGAGCTGCGCCAGCTCGGTCGCAATGCGGTCGGTCAGCGTCACCGTGTCGGCGTCCGGCTGCTTGGTGACGACGAGGATCACCCCCGGCCCACCGTCGATGCCGGCTTCGCCCACCCGCACCGTGGCCGGTCCCAGGCTCACGTCGGCCACATCGGCCACCCGCACCGGCCGTGCACCGACATCGCGCACCACGGCTTGTTGCAGATCGCGCTCGGTGCGCACGCGGCCGGGCACCGCCACCATCGGCCCGCGCGCCCCGATCGGCAACGTGCCACCGGCGGCACTGACGTTGGCCGCGCGCACCGCCGCGTCGACCTCGGGCAGCGTGATGCCGTGCGCGCGCAGGCGCTCGGCGTCGACCGCCACCTGCAGCTCGGTGCGCTGCCCACCCATCGTCACCACCTGGGCGATGCCGCCGAGGGCGCGCACTCGCGGCACGATGTCGCGGTCGACGAGGCGCCGCAGCGTCGTCGCGTCGAGCTTCGTGCTGCGGAACCCGACGAGTTGGATCTGCCCCATGATCGAGGCCATGGGCGCCATGGTCGGCTCGCACAGCGGGGGAAGCTGCGCGCGCACGAGCTGCAGCTTCTCGCCGACGATCTGTCGCACGCGGTACGGATCGCTGCCCCAGCCGAACTCCACCTGCACCACCGACAGGCCGGCCAGGCTGCTCGAACGCACGCGGAAGGCGCCGGGCGCGCCGTTCATCACTTGTTCGATCGGGCGGCTGACACGGATCTCGACGTCGTGCGGCACCATGCCCGGCAGGTCGCTGACGATGGTCACCGTCGGCCGGTTGAGGTCGGGCAGCACGTCGATGGGCATGCCGGCGCCGCGCACGAAGCCGAGCACCGCCACCAACAGCGCGCCGACCAGCACGAGAGCGCGGTGCTGCAGGCAGCCACGAATGATGCGATCGAGCACGATTCGACCTCAGTGATGGTGATGATCGGCGCCGCCCTCGTCCTGCAGCGCCAGCGACAACGCGAACGCACCGCTCTGCACGACCTCGACCCCAGGCTGCAGTTCGGAGTCGGCCGGCACGTCGACCGCCACGAGACGATCGTCACGGTGCAGCAGACGCACCTCGATCGGCTCGATCCCGTGGTCGCCGCGGATGAACACGAGCTCGCGGCTGCCGTCTTGTGCCAGCGCCGCGACCGGCAGCACGAACACCGAAGTCAGGCGGCGCTGCGGCACCCGCAGCAGGTAGCGCAGCCCCACGCGCAACTGCCAGCTGCGCACCCCGGCGGGCCCGTCGGCGGCTCGAACGAGCGGGGCGTTGGCCACGCGCGCCAGGGCCACCGTCTCGCCCGCCTCGCTGTCGAGGCGCGAGACGCGCACGCCCTCGAGAGAAGGGCCGGTGTCGGGAACGAGCGGCTCGGCGACGCAGTCGAGTCCGTCGGCGACGGCGTGTGCCAGGATCCCGGCTTCGCTGCCCAGCGGCGTCACCCGCAGCTGCAGATGGCGTGGGTCGCGCAGGATGGCGACGATGTCGCCCGCCGCGACTTCGACGCCGGGACGCACTCGGACTTCGTGCACGTCCCAGTCCGGCGCCGGATGCTCCGGCGCGGCCAGCGCCACCTCGGGCGCGAAGGCGCCGAGCTCGTACAGCCGGCGAACGGCCGCCAGGGTCTCGCCCTGCTGCAGGAGCGCGCCGATGGCGAGGAAGTGCGCGCCAGCCTCGGGCTGTTGCCGCAACCACACTGCCAGTTCGGCCGGCAGCAGGCCGTTCGCCGCCAACTCGCCGATCGTGGCGATGACCCACGGCGTGCTGCGCACGCCCGGCGGCAGCGCCTCGTGCACGGTCTGCGCGGCGCCGGTCCAAAGACCGTTGTGGAGGAGCGCCTGCCGCCACATTGCCTCGTCGAACGCTGGCAGAGCAGCGCCACCGGCGACGGCGTCGATCTGCTCGTCGGACAGCCCGTGCTTGTCGAGCTCGGCGACGCGGTGCGCGTACGCCGCCCGTGCCCGGGCCAACTGCTGGCGCAGGTCGATCGCGCGCTGGCGGGGCAACACCGGCAGATCGCCGTCGCCGCCCGGCTCGGTGAAGGGTTCGATCCGTTGCAGCTCCTGCGCCACGATGTCCACCTCGGCGAACGCCTGGCGCAACGAGTGCACCGCGTCGTGCAACGACTCGCTGGCCGGACTCAACAAAGGTCCGGTGAGCGTCAGCGTCGGCCGCGGCAGCGCGTCGCGCAGCAGACGCAGCACGGGAGCCCCCGCGCGCACGACGGCTCCCGTCGGCACCACCACTTCGAGCACGCGCCCACCGATCGGAGCAACCAGCGGCTGCACCGTGTCGGGTGCGTCGTCCACGATGGCGGCGATCGCCGCCGTCACGGTCAGGTCGCGACGCTCGGCGGATGCGAAGGTCACGCCGAGATTGTCGAGCGCGAGCGGCGACAGCTCGGGCGGCTCGGCGTGCCCGCCCGGCGACGCCGGCAGCGACGCGTCGGCGCCGCGGTGACCGACGCTGTAGCCGGTCGCGAGGCCGGCCACGCTGCACACGACGCCCGCGAACACGCTGACCCAGATCGACCCTCTCATGCGTCCTCCTCGTTGCCGCTCCGCACGAGCGGCGCCAGTTCGTCGGGCAAGCGCGGGTACGAGGTGCCGCCGAGGTCGAGGAGCGGGCACCCTACCGCTTCTTCGAGCGCGAACCAGGCCGCGTAGAGGTCGCCTGCCGCCGCGTGGCGCGACACCTCCACTTCCTGCAGTTCGCGTTGCGCTTGGCGTAGGGCGAGAGCGTCGCCGACACCGGCCAGCAGCGCCCGGCGGGCAGCGTCGGCACCGGTCGCGGCCAGTGGCAGCACGCGCTCGCGCAGCTCCTCGGCGCGGCGCGCGGCAAGGCCGATCTCGACTCGCGCGCGCTCGACCCTGGCCAGCGCCCGACTGCACGCGACCTCGTAGCGCACGCGCGCCTCCGTGCGAGCGGCGCACGCCGCCGCGACTCCGCGCTGATTGCGCGCGAACAGCGGCAGATCGATGCCGAGCGGTAGGCCGAGGATGTGGTAGCTCTCGTTCACCTCGCCTCCCCACGACGGACCGAACGTGACGTCGGGGTACTGCTGCGCGACCTCCAGGCGCAGGCTCCGCTCCGCCGCCACGTACTCGGCACGCAAACGCAGCAGCTCGGGGTGGTGGTCGACCAACCGGGCGCGCAGGTCGTCCAGTGTCGGCACTGCGGGCAGGGCCGGCGGCTGGACCTCGGCGAGGAGCATCGGTGCGGCGAGCGCCACGTCGAGGAGCTCGCGCAGCGCAGCCTCGGCCATCGCGGCGTCGCGCTCGCCGGCCGTGACCTCGGCGCGGGCGCGGGCCTCACCCACCGCCAGCAACGACACGTCGAGCGCGGTGGCGGCGCCGGCTTCGACCAACTCGCGCACTGCCTGCAGGGCCAACGCCGCGGCGTCGGCGACACCACGCCGCAGCACGACGCCGCGCCGAGCCCACGCGACTTCGATCCAGCGCCGCCGCAGCTCGAGCCAGGCCTGCCGGAACGTGACCGCCGCGACGATCCGGGCCACTTCGGCCTGCGCCACCAGCAGATCGTCCTGACCGGCGCGCTTGCCGGCGGTGGGCAATGTGAGTCCGAGCTGGACGAACGGGACGATGCGGTGACCGTCGAGGTCGCCGAGGCCGATGTTCGGTCCGACCTGCAGCGACGCCTGGAGCCACGGCGTCGGCACCGCCGCGACCGCGCGCGCGCGCACGACTTCGGCGATACGCGTGCGCAACTCCGCGTTGCGGTCGCGCAGCCGATCCGTCGCGCCGGCGAAGGTCAGGACCTGCCCAGGTGCCAAGCCGTCCGGCAGCGTCGCACGCTGTTCGCCAGCCTCGGCCAGCGTCGCGCGAGCGTCGAGAGGCTGCGGTCGGTAGGCAGCGAAGCCGCAGCCGGCGGGCAGCAGCAGGCAGCAGCAGCGGAGGCGTGCTCGCCGCCACCGCCGCGGCGGTGCAGGCGAACGCGAGACGAGCACCGAGGGAACACAGGTCGAAGACATGGACGCAGCTCGCAAGACGTACGACGTGCCGGCTCCGCCCAGCGGAGGCCGGCGCCACAGCACAGCGAGAGCGTCGGCTAGACCTGCAAGACCACCGACGGACGGACGACCAACCAGCGCGGGCCAGCGCGCCGGCAGGACCTGGCCTCCCGGGTTGGTCCCGCACGACGCGCGACGTGCGCGAATCCCGCGAGGTCGTCCACCTCCGCGTCGCCGGCGGCAACGCGGCAATACGTCGCAGCGCTACTGCGCTTTTTCGAGCCGTCCGGTCGCGGAGCGCACGCCGGCAGCTTCCCCACCGACCCGTCAGGCCCGGCACGAGCACTTGCCGGTGCACGCGCCGCGCCGCGCCGCTGCGAGCGACCGCCGCTGCCTGGCAGACGCACCACCCGCCCCTCGGTCGCCCACGCCTCGACGTGCGTCCTGCGGGCCACCTCGACCACGACGTCCGAGCACGGTGGCGGAGCCGGCGCAGCCGGGTCGTGCCCAGCGCCTCGCACGGCGGCGCCCGCGTGTTCGTGGCACGGGCATCCCGCCGACTGCGGGGGCGCGACGTCGACGTGGTGCGCACCGAAGCACACGCGCACGCCACCGTCGGGCACCGCGACGACGAGCACCGCCGCGAGGTGGATGGCCCAGGTCGCGGCCCATCGCGCGATCCAGGACGCGATCCAGCGGCAGGCGAGCGAGTAGGCGAACGACAAGGTCACGTCCCGAGGACCGCAAGCCTAGCCCGACCTCCACGTGAGCGTGCGCTGCGAGTGCGTCGAAATCGCCCGCTGCCGAGAACCGCGCGGACGGCGCGCCGGCGGTCCGACGGCGACCTAGCCTCGTCCCCCGCGCCAACGTTGCCGACGCTCGGTCCGGCGCGCCCTTCCCTCGTCGGTTGCTCCAGTTCGTTGCCCCTGGTCCTTGTTCTTCGTCCGTTGCGCCTCGCCCGTTGCACGCCGACGAGGCGGGCGTGTAAACGGAGCCTCGGCATACGCGCCCGTCCTCGCCGCCGCCGTGATCCTCGCCCCCACTCGATGACCCTCACCCTCACCGTCCTGGGTTCGGGCACTGCCATCCCGGAGCCCGATCGTTTCCCCGCAGGCTACCTGGTACAGGGCGCCGGCGAGACGGTCCTCGTCGACTGCGGGCCAGGTGTGCTGCGGCGCTTGGCAGCCACCGGCACCGGGCTCGAGGACCTGACCGCGGTCCTCCTCACCCACTTCCACACCGACCACTGCGCCGACGTCGCCGCGCTGCTCTTCGCCCTGCGCAACCCGCGCTACGCCGGCCGGCCGCCGCTGCGGCTCTGGGCCGCGCCCGGCCTGCGGACCTGGCTGGCGCACCTGACCGCGGCGTGGCCGTGGCTGCGACCGCGTAGCGACACCGACCTCGAGCTTCGCGAACTGGAGCCCGGCGAGCATCGGCTCGGGCGCCTGCGGGTCGCGGCCTACCCGGTGAACCACACGGCCGAGAGTCTGGCCTACCGCCTGACGACCGACGAGGGCCTCGGGCCGCTGACGTTCAGCGGCGATGCCGACGAGGGCCTCGGCCTGGTCGACGCCGCCCGCGGTGCGCGCCTGTTCGTGTGCGACGCCGCCTTCCCCGACCAGGCGTACGTGCCCGGCCACCTCACCCCGGGACGGGCCGGGCGGGTCGCGGCGGCGGCCGGAGCGACGACGCTCTGCCTCACGCACTTCTATCCCGAGTGCCAGGGCACGGATCTGCTCGCCCAGGCCCGTGCCACCTTCGGCGGCGAGGTCGTGCTCGCGCACGACTCGAGACGCTTCGAACTCGCGTGAGCGGCACCGGCGCGCGGGGCCGACTGGCCACCGCGCCGCTCGTTGCGTCGCTCACCAGGCCGCTCACCAGGCCGGCGTCACGGCAGCCGAGCGCCGCCCTTTACCACCCCGGGGCCACGAGCTAAGAAGACGGCCCGATTGGGCCACGTCCCGTCGCAATCTCGTCGCCGCCGAAATGCAATCATGACCACGCAAGAAGCCCAGAAGTTCTCGTTCCAGGCCGAGGTCAACGAGGTCCTCTCGATCGTCGTCAACTCGCTCTACAGCCACAAAGAGATCTTCCTGCGCGAACTGATCAGCAACGCCAGCGACGCGCTGGACCACCTGTCGTTCAAGGCACTGACCGACCACTCGCTCCTGGGGAACGACAAGGACCTGCAGATCCACCTGATCCCGGACGCCGAGGCGCGCACGCTCACCATCCGCGACAACGGCGTCGGCATGACCCGCGACGAGTTGGTGTCGCACCTCGGCACCATCGCCCGCTCGGGGAGCAAGAAGCTGATGCAGTCGTTGGCCGCCGACAAGAAGAAGGACGTGTCGCTCATCGGGCAGTTCGGCGTCGGCTTCTACTCGGGCTATCTGGTCGCCGACCGCATCACCGTGATCTCGCGCGCCGCCGGCAGCGACGAAGCCTGGCAGTGGTCGAGCGAAGCCAAGGGCGAGTTCACGGTCGAGAAGGCCGAGCGCGCCACGCGCGGCACCGACATCGTCCTGCACCTCAAGGCCGACGAGAGCGAGTTTCTCGAGGAGTGGCGCCTCAAGAGCTTGGTGCGCAAGTACTCGGACTACGTGCGACACCCGATCCGCATGCAGGTCACCCGGAAGGAGAAGGTCGACGACAAGGAGCAGGAGAAGACCGAGCTGGAGACGGTGAACTCGGCGCGCGCGCTGTGGGCGCGCCCGAAGAGCGAGGTCACCGCCGAGCAGTACGAGGAGTTCTACAAGCACCTCAGCCACGACTGGGAGAAGCCGCTGGCGTGGACGCACTTCAAGGTGGAAGGCACGCAAGAGCTGACCGGCCTGCTCTTCGTCCCGCGCAAGCCGCCGTTCGACTTGTTCGATCGCAACCGCAAGGGCCTGCGCCTGTTCGTCAAGCGCGTCTTCATCATGGACGACTGCGAGGAGATCCTGCCCGAGTGGCTGCGCTTCATGGTCGGCGTCGTCGACTCGGAGGACCTGCCGCTCAATGTCAGCCGCGAGATCCTGCAGCAGGACCGCACCACCAAGATGATCCGCAAGCAGGTGGTGAAGCACGCGCTGGCGTTGCTCGAAGAACTGGCCAAGGAGGGCGAGATCGTCGAGAAGGACGACGACAAGGAGACCAAGGTCGAGCGCTACGGAGTCTTCTGGCAGAACTTCGGTCGCATCCTCAAGGAGGGCGTCCACTACGAGCCGACCGCGCGCGAGCAGATCGCCGATCTGCTGCGTTACCCGACCTCGACGCAGGGGGGCCAGACCTCGCTCGGCGACTACGTCCAGCGCATGCAGAAGGACCAGCCCGGCATCTACTACCTGGCTGCCGACAACCTGGACACGGCCAAGAACAGCCCGCACATCGAGGCGTTGCGCGCGCGCGATCTGGAGGTGCTCTACATGGTCGATCCGGTCGACGAGTGGGTCGTCGACGCGCTGGGCAGCTTCCAGGAGAAGAAGTTCATCGCCGCTGCCAAGGGCGCGCTCGATCTCCCCGAGAGCGACGAGGCCAAGAAGAAGCACGAGGAGCAGGCGGGCGCGTTGGCCGACCTGGTGGCCGCGATGCGCAATGCCCTGGCCGACGACGTCAAGGAGGTGCGGGTCACCCACCGCCTCACCGACTCGCCCGCATGCCTGGTGAGCGAAGAGCACGGGATGAGCGCGCACGTCGAGCGCATGCTGCGCGCGCAGGGCCAGGACCTGCCCAAGCAGAAGCGCATCCTCGAGCTCAACCCGACGCACGCCGCGGTGCAGCGCCTCGACGCGTTGCGTCAGTCCGGTCAAGAGACCGAACTGCGGGAGTGGAGCCAGCTCCTCTACGACCAGGCGCTGGTCGCCGAGGGCAGCCTGCCCGAGGACCCCGCGCGCCTGGCTCGCGCCATCGCCAAGCTGATGGCGCGGTAGCGCCGGCTGCCGAGGGCCGGCAGCTCCCCACGGTCCGGTCGCAGAGAACGCCGGCCGCCCTTGCGCACGGGCACTCGGCGTGCTGGATGCCGCGCCCCGACGCCGGCCCGTAGACACGTCCCGAGAACTCCCCGGCCGCGACGGGCTGGCTGCCGACGAATCGGTCAGGCTGTACGATCGCCGCTGTGAGAGCGACGCGTCGCGCTGCCCTGCTCTGCGCCGGTATTGCGTTCGGGCTACTGGTGTGCGAGGTCGGGCTGAGGCTGTTCGCACCGACCAGAATCGTGCTCCCAGGTACGGAGCTGGAGGTCTGGCGGCGAGGCTCGGAGGTGTTCCGCAGGCACATCGAGCCCGATCCCGATCTGGGCTACGGTCCGATCCTCGGCACGGATGCCTACGACCAGTACGGCACCCTGCGCAACGACTACCAGCTGGAGAAGACGAAGGGCGTCGTCCGGCTACTGTTCATCGGAGATTCGGTCACGTCGCGCGGCAAGATCGTCGCCGCCCTACGCGAGCGCTGTGGCGAGGGCTTCGAGTACTGGAACGCAGGGGTGGAGGGCTACAACACTCGACAAGAGGTCGCGTGGTATCTGCGCCACAATTGGCGGATACGGCCCGACCACGTCATCCTCACCTTGCATCCGAACGACTTCTCGGCCGGTCTGGTCGCGGTCGACGACGAAGAGGGCAAGCTGGCGATGTTCGCGACGGGGAACCGCTTCGATCTCTCCAGCCCGTGGCTCTTCCGTCACAGCGAGATCTACCGGCGCTACGTCCTCGCACGAGCCTCACTGATGTCGCCCTACACGGTCGAGGACGGGATCGCCGACGTGCGCAAAGCTCTCGAGCGCTTGCGAGACCGCCTCCGTACCGACGACGTCGGCCTGTCGATCGTCGTACTGCCCACCATTCGCCCACCGACGGAGTGGACCGATTCCGATCGCCGGGTCCACACCGCGGCGCTCGGAGTAGTGAGCGAGCTGTCAGTACGGGCCTTCGACCTGCTTCCGGCCCTCAACCGAGCGGTCGCGGATCACCTACCGCTCGGCGAGATCCCCGGCGATACCTGGCACCCGAGCCGGGAGCTGGCTGGCGTCATGGCTGAGCACTTGATCGCAGCCAAGCTCTTGCACTGACCGCACGTCGGCCGCGGCGCTCGCCCGGGCCGACCGTCCACGCTGCTGTCGCAGGAACAAGCACATGCAAGCGGCCGTGGCACAGCGCGTCCCCCACGATGTGCGTCGAGGATCATGAGGACCTCGGGCGCACGTCGACACGACGCAACGTCGCTCGCAAGTCATCCCGACCGCGACAGAGACGCGCCGCTGTGCGCTTTTCGGCAACTTCTGCAGTCTTTTTTGCCGCTGGCCCGGACCGCGCCGAAGCGAGAGCCAGCGCCGAATGCGCGCGTGTAGGCCGCGAATGGCCGCAGTGCGATCCACCAGCGTCCGACAGCCGCCCCGACGGAGGGATCCAACCTTGCACCGACGATCATCATACGCAAACTCGCTGGTGCGGAGCGTCGGCAGCGATCGGCGGTGCGCGGGGTCGCCGGCACTGGGCCTGTGGCCTCCTCACGGATCGACTTCAGACGGGCAGGGCGCCTCGAGTGCCCGCCCTTGCTCTCATGCCCACGCACGACTCTTCTTCCTCCAGTTCGACCCAACCCCTGGAGGCAGCGACCGAGGGCCGCCTCCAGCGCATCTGGCAGCGGGCCTACACGGCACGCACGCAAGAGGACCTTCTGCGTCTGTACGCCGACTGGTCCGCGACCTACGACCAAGACCACGAAGCGATCGGCTTCTTCGGCCACGAACTGGCAGCGGCCATGCTGGCTCGCTACACGCCGTTCCGTCGCAGCGCCGCCGTCCTCGATGCCGGCGCCGGCACCGGCGCCGCCGGCACGGCCCTGCACGCGCTGGGCTACCGCAACCTGGTGGGTGTGGACATCTCTTCGCCGATGCTTGCCAAGGCGAAGCAGAAGGGCGTCTACCGCGACCTCCGCGCCGCCGATCTCGGCCAGCCGGTCGACGCCTTCCCCGACAGCAGCTTCGACGCCGCGATCCTGGTCGGCGTGTTCTCGTTCGGTCAGGCCCCCGCCTACACGCTCGACGAGGTCGTGCGCCTGGTGCGGCCCGGCGGCGTCGTGGTGTTCACCATGCGCGTCGACTTCTTCGAGCAGGACGCGATGGGGGTGCGCAGCCGCATGGACGAGTTCGACGCCCGCCACGTGTGGAAGCTGCTCGACCGCACCGAGCCCGCGCCTTACCTGCCGCACAAGGAACCGGACGCCATGTTCCGGGTGTTCGCCTACCGAGTGCTGGAGACCAAGGAGCCGCCGGTCGACGAGAGCTTCGCCGCGGCCGCGCGCGAAGCGCTGACCGGCGACGAGCCGGTGCGGCGCATCGACCATGCCTTCATCTGGGACTCGACGGCGTCGCGGCTCTACGACCGCTACACCGAGTGCGAGGGCTACTACCTCACCGACTGCGAGCTCGAGATCCTCGAGAGCCACGGACGCGAGATCCTCGGCGAGGACCGGCTGGTGGTGGAGCTCGGCTGCGGCTCGGCACGCAAGGTGAGGCATCTGGTCGACGCCGCGCTGCAGCGCGGCGACGGCAGCCGTCTCGTCTACACCCCGGTCGACATCAGCGCCGGCGCGGTGCAGGCGACCAAGGACGAGCTCGATCGCGCCTACCAGGACCGCGTCGACGTGCAGCCGCGCGTCGGCCGCTTCGACAGCGTTCTGTCGTCCATCCCGGTCGACGACGGCAAGCTCATCGTGTTCTTCGGCAGCTCGCTGGGGAACATCGAGTCGATGGACGGCACCCTCGACTTCCTGCGCATGGTCCGTGACCGCATGACCGTCGGCGATCGGTTCGTGGTGGGTCTGGATCTCGACAAGGACGACGACGTCCTGCGGGGCGCCTACGAGGCGGGACCTCGCAACCGCGACTTCTTCCTGCACATGGTCCGGCGCATCAACCACGTACTGGCCGGCAACTTCGACCTCGACGCCTTCCGCCAGCACTCGCCCATCCTGCGCGAGCCCGAGTTCGCCGGCGTGAAACCGCGCAGCGTGCACCTGCGCCTGGTGACCGAGCGGCCGCAGGACGCGTACCTGGCACGGCTGCACATGGAGGCCCACCTCGACGGCGGCGACGCCATCCAGGTCGGCATCTCGCGCAAGTTCGAGAAGGGGCAGGTCGCGGTCCTGGCTGAGGCGGCAGGCCTGCGCCTGCAGCGCCAATGGTGCGATCGCCGCGGCTGGTTCTCGCTGAACGAACTGGTCCGCGACGACGCTGCGCCACGGCCGTGATCGCGTTCGAGCACGCGCGCAAGGTGTTCGTCGATCCGCGCGGAGCCGCGGTCGTCGCGGTCGACGATCTGGTGCTCGAGATCGAGCGCGGCGAGACGCACTGCCTGCTCGGCACCAGCGGTTGCGGCAAGACGACGACGATGAAGCTGATCAACCGGCTCGAGGAACCGGACTCGGGCCGCGTGCTGGTCGACGGCGACGACGTCGCCGAAGCCGACGTCATCCGTCTGCGCCGTCGCATCGGCTACGTCATCCAGACCGGCGGCCTCTTCCCCCACCTGAGTGTGGCGCGCAACGTCGGCCTGCTCGCCGAGCTCGAGGGACGTGCACCGGCGCAGGTCCGAGCGCGCGTGTGCGAGCTCCTCGAGCTGGTCAACCTGCAGCCGACCGAGTTCGCCGAGCGCCTGCCGCACGAGCTGTCGGGCGGACAGCGCCAGCGCGTGGGCGTGGCGCGCGCCCTCGTGCTCGATCCGCCGATCGTGCTCATGGACGAGCCCTTCGGCGCGCTCGATCCGATCACGCGCGCGCAGATCCAGGCGGAGTTCAAGAGCCTGCTGGCGCGCGTCCAGAAGACCGTGGTGATGGTGACGCACGATCTCGCAGAGGCGTTCGAGCTCGGCGACCGCATCACGCTGATGCACGAAGGACGCATCGTGCAGACCGGCACCGCCGACCAGCTCCGACAGGAGCCGGCGACCCCCTTCGTGCGCGAGTTCCTCGCCGGACACCTGGGATACGAGCGCAACGAGTCCTCGGCGACGCCCGAGCGCAGCGGGTCCTCGACGACGACAGGACGCAGCGAAGGGTCCCGGCCATGAAGCGGTCGGGGCCCCCCTCGGGTCGGCGCGACGGAAGTGGGCGAGTGCGGCGCTCGCTCCTGCCGCTGCTCACCGTGGTAGCCACCGTGGCCGGCACCATTGCCGCGCAAGACCGGATCACCATCGGCAGCAAGAACTTCACCGAGTCGCGCATCCTGGCCGAGATGCTGGCGCAGCTGGTGGAGGCGCACACCGACCTGCAGGTCGAGCGGCGCCTCGGTCTGGGTGGCACGCTGATCTGCTTCCAGGCGCTCCGCCAGGGCGACCTCGACGTCTACCCCGACTACACCGGCACCGGCTGGGCGATCGTGCTCAAGCGGCGCGACCGAGCCACCGACCCGCTGCGCACCTACACCACGGTGGCTCAGCACTACGAGAGCGAGTACGGCGTTCGCTGGCTGCAACCACTCGGGCTGAACAACACCTACGCCCTGGCGATGCGCGAGGTCGACGCCGAGCGCCTGCAGGTGGAGACCCTGTCCGATCTGCGCGCGCATCGCGAGCTGCGCGCCGGCTTCAGTCTGGAGTTCATGAACCGCGAGGACGGCTGGCCCGGCCTGCGGGCCGCGTACGGTCTCGAGTTCGGCGAAGTGCGCGGCATGGAGCACGGTCTCGCCTACGCCGCGATCGAGTCGGGAGAGGTCGACCTCATCGATGCCTACAGCACCGACGGCAAGCTGCTGAAGTACCGCCTGCGCGTCCTGTCGGACGACCGCGGCTTCTTCCCGCCCTACCAGGCCGCGCCGCTGGTGCGAGCCGACACACTGAGGCGGCACCCGAATCTGCTCGGCGTGCTCGACCAGCTCGCCTATCGCCTGCCCGACGCCGTGATCCAGAAGCTCAACTTCGCAGTCGAGGAGGAGGGCAAGGCGTTCGCCACCGTGGCGCACGAGTTCCTGCGGGAAGAGGGCCTGCTCGCCGAGAATGCCATGGCGCCGCTGGCCACGACGCGCGACGTCGGCTTCCTCGGGCTGATGGCCGCGCGCAGCGGCCGCACCCTGGTGCTCGCCGGCCAGCACCTGCTGCTGACGTTGACGGCGGTCCTCCTGGCGACGCTGGTGGGCGTGCCGCTCGGCATCGCCTGCGTGCGCCGACCGACTCTGCGCCGCATCGTGCTCGGCGGCGCCGGCGTCGTGCAGACCATCCCCAGCCTGGCGCTCCTCGCGTTCATGATCCCGATTCCCTGGCTCGGCCTGAGCGCCTCGGCCGCGATCGCGGCCTTGTTCCTCTACTCGCTGCTGCCGATCCTGCGCAACACCTACACGGGGATCGTCGGGGTGCCACCCGAGCTGATCGAGGCCGCGCGTGGCATGGGCATGTACGAACGACAGGTCCTGCGCCTGGTGCAGATGCCGCTGGCCATGCGCACCATCATGGCGGGTCTGCGCACCGCCACGGTGGTCGGCATCGGCGTCGCGACCCTGGCGGCATTCATCGGCGCCGGCGGCCTGGGGGAGCCGATCGTGACCGGCCTGCAGTTGAACGACACCAACCTCATCCTCACCGGCGCGGTGCCCGCAGCCCTGTTGGCCCTGCTGGTCGACGGCGCACTCGGATGGGCGGAGCGCTGGGTGACGCCGCGCGGGGCGTGAGCGGCCCCGGGCACGCACGGCACGACCTGCCGCGCGATCCAGCGCTCAGCGCGGCCGGCGGCCGCAACCCAAAGGGTTGATGTCGGCGCAGCGCCGACCAGAGAGGGCCGCAGGCCGCTCTATTGCCTGGGACTTCCAGTGCTGCTCGGGCGTGCCGAATCCGGCACCGTCACGAATTGCACGCCCTGCGGATTCCGCGCGCGCCGCGACGATTCGCAGCACTTGCAGCTCAGCGGCGGAGCCTGGCTGTCGCAAACGACCTACGGAAACACCACGATGCTCGCGGTGCTGACCGACAGACGGTCGGTGAAGAACACGGCCTGCAGCGTCGTCGTGAAGCCCGCCGGCACGGCAGCGTGTGCCAGACGGTGCGTCGCGTTGCGCGTGCTGCCGAAGCTGCCGAACGCCACGACCAAGTGCTCGTCCGTGCTCACCCAGACCGCGCCGGCGAAGGTCGGCAGTATCGGAGTCGGGCGGCTCAGCAGGACGACGTAGTCGGAAGTCCGGAGTCCGTGCAGATCGACGTCGAGAAGCGTGCCGGAGCTGTCGGCCACCAGGCTCGCCACCTCGCGCGATTGCACGGTGGCCGCGCCGCCGATGGGGGGCGCTCCCATCCACGGCACGAGCACCGTGGTCGGGTCGACCACGACGGTGCCCGAATCCACCTGCACCGCGGGAGCAGGCGCGCTCCCGCTCTGCGCTGCGCTCACATTGCTGCGCGTGAGGGTGAGCCTGCCCGATGTCCAACGGAGGCCCGGCCCGGACGAGAAGAAGCCGGGCTGCACGGTGACCGAACAGCGCACCAGTCCGAGCTCGCCGGAGCCGACGATGGGGCTCCCCAGATTCTCGAACGCCGATCTCTGGACGACGACGTTGCTGTCGTTGACCGACAGATGCGCGACCGTGAGGTTCTTCATCTCGACCTGACTGCAGCTGACACAATCGATGTCGAGATGGGCCAGGAGGCCCTGCATCGCTTGGAGTGACACGGTGCCGCGGCAGCTCTGTACGTCGATGGTGTAGCTGCCGTCGAACGGGCCGACGGCGGTGAAACCACGCATCGCGAACGTCTGCCGCGCCGGGATGTCGTGGACTCGCAGGTAGGGAGGGAGGATCGTGTTGCCGATCAATCTCACTCCCACCAGCCCGACGATGGCGATGCCCTTGTCGATGTCGAGCGCTGGTTCGCGGTACTCCCCGGCACGGACCACGATGGTGTCGCCCGCGAGCGCGGCCGCCACGGCCGGCGCCAAGGAGAGGAAGTCGCCGCCGCCCGCAGCATCGACGACGATCTGCCGCTGCGCGGCAAGGGCGGGCGAGGCGGCGGCCAAGAGCGAGAGGGCGAACGGGAGCGAGAGGACGGATCGCATCAGGGTTCTCGGTGAACAAGAAGTGGGTCCTACTCGGCGAGACACCGGCCGTGTCGAACTCGCGACCAGGCGGACTCGTCGTGGCCAGGTCGGATCGGCAACCCGCCGCGCGGGCGACCCGATCCGACGCCAGACACCCTTTTAGCACTCGTCCGGCGCGGCGGCAGCGAGTTCAGACCGTGCGTGGCGCGTACAGCATGTCGAACACGAGCTTGAACGAAGCGTGCGGCTGGCCGCGGTAGATGACGTCGACCCCGTAGAGAACCACGCGGCCGCGCCCCACCTTGCACTCCACCACCGCGGCCTTGCCGTCCAGGTGCTCGAGCCCGAGGGCCCAGCCCGACAGGAGCTCGGCGCGCGCGCCGTACGACGCGAGCACGCGGACGCGGTCGCCGGCGTCGGGCAGTACCGAAATCGCGTCGCTGCGCCGGAACATGGCAGCGATCCGCGCGGGGACACCGGGGGCTTCGGCTTCGAGCGCGACGAGCGAGCCGGGGATGAAGAAGTCGCGACTCGACAGGGCACGGCGCGCCTTCCCCTCGCCGCGATACAGCCCGACCTCGACCGGCAGATCGAAATGCTTGGCAGCGCGCTGATTCTGCCCGCCGAACACCAGCAGGGTGCCGCCAGCGTCGACGAAGGCGCGGAGGTTCGGGACGCCCTGGTCGCGGCTGATCCGGGTGAAGCGTTCGAGCTGACCGCTCCAGTCCTCGAACGGCGGCATCGCCGCCAGCACCTTCTCGGCTGCCTCGCGCGTCGATGCGCGGTCGGCCGCGCCGACCTGGCGTCGCGACTGTGCGTCGCCGGCGGGCGAGGTCGACGGCAGCCCGGTCGCGAAGACGAGCACGTCGAACCGGGCAGCGAGATCGCCAGCTTCCACCGCGGTGCCGTACAGCCGTTCGTAGGGAAACTCGTAGTGATCGAGCACCCACTCGGTCCAGCCAGTGTCCATGCTGCTACCCCACGGCTCGAACACACCGACGCGCGCGGCGCGCAGCGTCACGCCTTCGCCACGGGTCGACGCCGTCATCGCCACGCCAAGCTCACGCGCCGCACGCTCGAGGAGCGGACGCGTCGAGTCGTCGGCTGCGACCACCAGCGTCGCATCGGCACCGCGGCCTTCACCGCGCGCCACCTGCCCACCGGCGCGCAGCACCCGATTGGCCACGCGGTAGGCGTCGCCGTTGCCGAGTGGCAGGGCCAATCGATCGGCGGCGGGAGCCTCGCGCGGCGGCAGCACCACCTCGTCGACCGGTCGCAGGTCGCCCTCCACAGCCGCGAACGCGCGCTCGAACCGCACGCCCATCTGCATCGCCAACGTCCAGCCGGCGCTGTCGTACGGCCGCACCGGCTGCCCGTCCTTGCCGAGGTCGTCGGGATGCCACTGCGGCTCGAACATGTCGAGCACGTGCGGACGGAAGGCCTGGTCGCAGCGCACGACGAAAGTGCCGGGCGCGATCTGCTCGGTCGATGCGCCGTCGGCGACGGTGCACGTGCCGCGTGCCTGCCAGACCTCGACCCCGGTGGCGCGCAGCGACTGCAGGAAGCGGCGCAGAGCGGCACCGTCGGGTTGGTCGGCGGGCAGCAGGTAAGCGCGCGCGTCGCGCAGAGCCGGGTCCTCGAACACCGCAGCCGCCGCCGCGCTGGCCGCATCCGGCTGCCGCGCCCGACGCGGCTCGCCGGCCTCGCCGCCAGCGTCCTCGGTGGGCGGTTCCGCCGCGTCGGCGTCGGTGCCGGCGCGTGCTGCGCGCTCGGCGGTCGCCACCATCTTCGGAGTCGGCGTCCAGTGATCACGGCTGCCGCGCGCGATGGAGTTCACGGCCATGCGCCCGAAGTTGGCGAGAAGCTGCACCCGGTAGCGGGCCGCCGTGTCGAGGATGGCGTAGTTGGCGGTCTGCAGGTACTCGATGGTGTCGCGCGCGTGCCAGGTACGCGTTCCGATCGGCATCGGGTAGTCGCCACTGCCGAGCCTCCGGTCGAGCCCTTGTGTGAGCTCGGTCGGATCGGGATGCCCGAACACCTCGGTGAGGATGCCGATCATGTTGTGGAAGCAGGTGGTCGTGCGCAGGCCGCCGTTCCACCACATCGAGTAGGGTGCACCACTGCGCGAGATGACGCCGGCCTTGCCCTCCCAGGCAAAGCGCGCGTTCATGTTGGCGGCGACGAACTCGATGCCGCGCACGACGAGCGGATCGACGAAGTAGTTGTGCGGATCGCGGAACGGCGGCGTGTAGATCACCGTGCCGCGCGGCGCCGTCTGGTGGTGGTTGTAGACGATCTGCGGGAACCACTCGTGGTAGAAGACCCGCGCCACCGCCCGCGTCTCGGCGGTGTTGGCCGCGTAGTGGTCGCGGTTGTTGTCGTGGCCGCAGTAGCGCTGATAGAGCACCGGCAGGTTGCCGACACGGCCGGCAGCGGCGTAGGCGCGCGCCACCATCTCCATGCCGTCGGGGTTGACCGGGCACGCAAGCAGCACCACCTCGTCGAGAATGCGTCGCGTCTCGAGGTCGTCACGCGACACCATGCGCCACACCAGCTCGAGGATGTTCTGGCCGGCGATGGCCTCGGTGGCGTGCAAACCGGCGTCGATCCACACGACGGCGCGGCCCTCCTCGGCGAGCGCGGCGATGGCGTCGTCGGCGAGGGATGCGCCCGCGTCGTCGCGCCCACTCGCCAGAGTCGCGCTGATCCGCCGCAAGCGTTCGACCCCGCGCAGGTTCTGCGGCGAAGAGATCACCGCCATCCACATCGTCTGCCCGTAGCCGCTGGTGCCGATCTCGCGCAGCTGCATGCGGTCCGAGGCCGCCGCGAGCTGCTGCCAGTAGGCGACGAGCTCGGTGTAGCTGGCGAGGCGGCGGTCGGCGCCCACCTCGTGTCCGAGCGCACGCTCCGGCGGCAAGAGCTTGGTCTGGGCGCGGGGCAGGCAGGCGAGGAGCACCACCAAGGCGAGGACGAGACGCATGCCCACACGACAGCAGCCCGCCGGCGCGGATTCCACGGAACGTCGGGTCGTGGCAATTCGGCGGCGGTCGCACCACGAAGCTGGGCGACGCGTGGACCTACGACCCCGCGCGGCCAGCTCGTGTTCGTTTCGATCCTGCGCGAAGCTGACGTCTGCTGCGCGAACTCCAGGGGTGAAGGTTGCGCAAAGCCGAAGACCGCCGCGCCCTGCGAACTACCTGTCCGGCTGGCGTGCTATCCTCCGCCCTTCGGCCGCGTGTGAAGCCAGTTGCCGAACGAAGGAGTTCCGTCGATGTCGCCCTCATTCTCTCCCCAGCTCTTGGTGCAGTCGCCTCGCACGGCCCGGGATCCGTCGAAGCGCGGATCGCCACCATGCGGTCCCGCCCCTCGCCGGTCGCGCCTGGCGTGCACGCCGCGCGGTGTCGCTCGGACTGCGCTTCTCGCGCTGGCGGCGATCCCGCTCGCCGGTCAGAACCCGATCGTCCTCGAGAATCAGAACGCCGGGGTACCGGCGTCGGTCTGGTACGTCCCCGGGCCCGGCGACGCCAACATCCAGGGCTTCGCCACCGACCTGAGCGTGAACGCCGGCGCCACGGTGCGCTTCAAGATCGATACCAACTCACCGGCCTACCACATCGACGTCTACCGCCTCGGCTGGTACCAGGGACTGGGCGCGCGTCGGGTCGGTAGTGGCATCGTGACCGCAACCCTGCCGCAGCCGCAGCCGGCGGGCCTGTTCGACCCGGCGACGGCGATGACCGATTGCGGCAACTGGGCCGAGTCGGCGCACTGGGACGTGCCCGCGGCCGCAGTGTCGGGCGTCTACGTCGCCAAGCTCGTGCGCGACGACACCACGCCGGGCACCAGCCACATCCTGTTCGTGGTGCGCAACGACGCGAGCACGTCGGACATCGTCGTCAAGACGAACGACAGCACTTGGCAGGCCTACAACCTCTACGGCGGTGCCAGCCTCTATCCGGCCGGCAACAGCCCCCCTGGCTTCAACCACGCGACCAAGGTCAGCTACAACCGACCGTTCGACATCCGCAACGCGGCCGGTGGCTCGGGCTACGACTTCTTCGCCGCCGAGTACGCGATGGTGCGCTTCCTCGAGGCCAACGGCTACGACGTGAGCTACATGACGAGCGTCGACGTCGACCGCTACGGCGCGCGCCTGCTCCAGCATCGAGCGTTCCTGTCGGTCGGACACGACGAGTACTGGTCGGGACCCGAGCGCGGCAACGTGGTGACGGCCCGCGACGCGGGGGTCCACCTGGCGTTCTTCTCCGGCAACGAGCTGTACTGGCGCACGCGCTACGAGCCGAGCATCGACGGCAGCAGCACGCCGTACCGCACCCTGGTCTGCTACAAGGAAGGCACGCTGGGCGAGAACGTGTGCGGCACCAAGTGCGACCCGTCGCCGGAGTGGACCGGGCTGTGGCGCGACGGCTGTGCGCCGACCTACGACCCACCGACGAACGGCGGCTGCCGCCCGGAGAGCACGCTCAGCGGCCAATACAGCTGGAGCGGCGTGATCGGCGCCATCGAGGTGCCCTACGCCTACAAGGACCTGCGCCTGTGGCGTTTCACGAGCATTCCGGGGCTGACCGCGGGCGGCAGAGCGATCCTCGGCGCCAACACGCTCGGCCACGAGTGGGATCCGCAGGACGCGAGCGCCGCCTACGCTCCGCGCCGCATCCTGCTGTCCGAGACGCTGCTCGGCGGGCAAGTGCACCATCTGTCGCTCTACCGCGCCGACAGCGGCGCGTGGGTGTTCGGCGCCGGCACCGTGCAGTGGTCGTGGGGCCTCGACGACTTCCACACCTACGCGCAGGTGCCGAGCAACCACGACATGCAGCAGGCGACGGTCAATCTGTTCGCCGACATGGGCCTGTCGCCGGGCTCGCTGCAGCCCGGGCTCGTGCGGACGTCGGCATCGACCGACACGCAGGCGCCCGGCTCGATCATCTCGGCGCCGAGCGAGGGGCAGATGGTGCCGGTGAACGGCACGATCGGCATCCAGGGCGTCGCGGCCGACGTCGGCGGCGGTGTCGTCGCCGGTGTCGAGGTGTCGGTCGACAACGGCGCGACGTGGCACCCGGCGATCGGCACGACGACCTGGAGCTACGCATGGTCGCCGACCGCGCAAGGGTCGGTCACGATCAAGAGCCGCGCCTTCGACGACAGCGGCAACCTCGAAGTGCCGGCGACGACCGGGGTGAACGTGGTGCACGTGACGGTGACAGGCCCGAGCTGCCCGTGCACCGTGTTCGGCACGGCGACACCGACCGGCTCGCCGTTCAACGACGGTGGTCCGATCGAGCTCGGCATGCGCTTCCGCGTCGACGTGCCGGGCCTCATCACCAAGCTGCGTTACTACAAGGTGGCGGGCATCGCCGGAACGCGCACCGGCAGCCTGTGGACCAACACCGGCACCAACCTGGCGCGGCAGGTGTTCACCAACGAGACGGCGTCGGGGTGGCAAGAAGTCGGCCTGTCGTCACCGCTCCCCGTGCAGCCGGGAACCACCTACGTGGTCTCGTACTTCAGCTCGACGGGCGACTACTTCGGCGCCACGAACTACTTCACCCAGCAAGCCGGCAACGGGCTGGTGCACGGACTGGCCGACGGCTTCGACGGACCGAACGGCATCTACCTCGCGACGCCGGTCCCCGCGTTTCCGACCGCGACCTTCCGCAGCGGCAACTACTTCGCCGACGTCGTCTTCGCGACCGCGCCGGACACCACGCCGCCGACGGTCACCGCGCGCGTCCCGGCGCCGAACGCCACCAGCGTGCCCGTGTCCACGGCGGTGACCGCGTCGTTCAGCGAACCGCTCGATCCCGCGAGTGTGAGCGGAGCGACATTCGAGCTGCGCGACGCCGGCAACGTGCCCGTGTCGGCAACGATCGTCTACGTCCCCGGCACCCTGAACACGACCCTGACCCCGTCGGCGCCGCTGGCCCCGCTGTCGACATACACGGCGACTCTGCGCGGCGGCGCCACCGACCCGCGCATCAAGGACGTCGCCGGCAACGCGCTCGCGGCCAACGTCGTGTGGTCGTTCACGACCGCCGCGGCGACGCGCTGCCCGTGCACGGTGTTCCCCGCCAACGTGGCGGCGCCAGGACCGCTCAACAACGACCAGTCGCCGCTCGAGGTCGGCATGAAGTTCCGTGCCGATCGGAACGGGCTGATCACGGCCCTGCGCTACTTCAAGTTCCCCGGCACGACCGGCATCCACACCGGCAACCTGTGGACGGCGCTCGGGGTCAACCTGGCACGCGCCCAGTTCACCAACGAGACCGCCTCGGGGTGGCAGGAGATCCTGCTCGACGTTCCGGTGGCGATCAGCGCCAACACCACCTACGTGGTGTCCTACTTCAGCGCCTCGGGCGACTACGTGAGCACGCTGAACGGCCTGGCGCAGCAGGTCGGCACCGGCTTCGTGCGTGGACTCGCCGACGGCGTCGACGGTGGCAACGGCGTGTTCGCCTACGCCAACGCCCCGACGTTCCCGACGCAGAGCTTCATGGCCAGCAACTACTACGCGGACGTCGTCTTCTACCAGCCGCGCGAGGCGCGCACCGAGGCGTTCGGCGCCGGCTGCGCCGGCACCGGCGGCCAGGTGCCGATCCTCGCCGCAGCCGGCCAACCGCCACTGCCGACGCTGCCGAATCCGACGCTCGCGTTGCAGCTGACCAACGCCCGGCCCTTGTCGGTGGCGGTCGTCGTCGCCGGCTTCTCGCGCGCCTCGGCGACGCCGTGCGATCTCCTCATCGGCACTCTGGGCCCGAACTGGGTCGTGTTCACCAACGCCGCCGGCCAAGCCGCGGTGGCCCTGCCGCTCCCCGCCACGCCGTCGCTCGCAGGCCTGCCGCTCTGGTTCGAGGCCGCAGTCTGGGATCCGGCCGGCGGCTCGACGTTCATCGCCAACCTGGCGCTGACCGCGGGCCAGCGACTCACCCTCGGCGACTGACCCCGGCGGGCGCGCGGCTCACGCGCTGGGCCGCGCGCCTCACAGACCCGGCGCGCCGATGCGCTGCCGCTGCACCCAGAGCCACATCGTGGCGACGGCGGCCAACGCCGCGCTCGTCCCGAACGCCACCGCCCTGCCCTGCACGTCCCACAGCGCCCCGAAACCCAAGCTCGCCAGCAACGCCACGAGGCCGGCGGCGAAGTGGTACCAGCCGAACGCGGCGCCCCACCGCCGCGACGGCGCGATGCGCGCGACCAACGCCTTCTCGGCGCCTTCGCTGAGGCCGGCGTGCAGGCCGTACCCCAGGAACAGCGCGCGCACCACCAGACGGTCGTCGGTGACGGCCAGCGCACCGTAGGCGGCGACGTGCACCAGCCAGCCGAGCGCGATGGCGACGACATGGCCGTGTCGGTCGGCGAGGCGGCCACCGAGCGTCGCGGTGCTCGAGCGCACCAGGTGCAGGCCGATCCACAGCAGCGGCAGTTCGCTCAGCGAGCCACGGTCGTCGCTCACCAGCGCCAGCAGGAACACGTCGTTGCCACGTCCCAGCGTGAACAACGACAACGGCAGGAGGAAGCCGGCGAGAGCTCGCGCCGGCGCGCGCTCGGCCTTGGCCGGGGGAGCCGTCGGGAACGCCTGTTCGCGCGCGTGGCGCGCCGCGGTAGCGATGGCGAACGCGCCGGGGATGGCGGCGAGCCAGAACAGCGTGCGCAGGTCCTCGGTGACGAACTGCAGCACCAGCAGAGCCAGGATCGGCCCGATCACCGCGCCGGCATGGTCCATCGCGCGGTGGAAGCCGAACGCCTCGCCGCGGCGCTCGGGCGCCACCGCGGCGGCGATGAGAGCGTCGCGCGGCGCGCCGCGCAGGCCCTTGCCGACTCGGTCGACGACGCGCACGGCGAGCACGTGCCACGTCGCCGTCGCCAGCGCCACGCACGGACGCACGACCGCCGACAGCGAGTATCCCGCCAGCACGAACGGCCGCCGCCGCCCGCTGTGGTCGGTGAGGCGGCCAGCGACCAAGCGCAGGAACGCGGCGACCGCGTCGGCGAGACCTTCGATCAACCCGAGCGCGCGCTTGTCGCCACCCAGCGTCTTCACCAACTCCGGCAGGAACGGGAACACCATCTCGCTGGCGGCATCGGTCAACAGGCTCACCAAGCCGAGTCCGAGCACGACCGGCGGCAACCGGCGGCGGCGGCCACTGTCCTCGGCAGCGCTCACGGAAGACGCCGCCGGCTGGCGGCCCCGCCGCCGCTCACCACTTGTAGAAGCCCTGGCCGCTCTTCTTGCCGAGCTTGCCGGCCGCCACCATGTCGCGCATGAGCTTGGGTGCCGCGAACGCCGGGCTGTCGAGCTTGTCGCGCAGGTAGTCGGCGATCGAGAGGCGCACATCGAGGCCGACCAGATCGGTCAGCCGGAGCGGACCCATGGGGTGCCGGTAGCCCAACTCCATCGCCTTGTCGATGTCGGCCGCCGAGGCGACGCCGGCCTCGAGCATGCGGATCGCCTCGAGCCCCAGCACCACGCCCAGCCGGCTGGTGGCGAAGCCGGGGCTGTCCTTCACCACGATCGGTTCCTTGCCCAGACGCCCGGCGTAGGCGAGCACCCGCTGCAGGGTCGCCTCGCTGGTCTGCTCCGTGCGGACCAGCTCGAGCAGCGGCATGAGCGGCGGCGGGTTGAAGAAGTGCATGCCGAGGCAGCGTTCGCGCGCCGGCACCTCGGCGAAGACGTCGGCGAGCGACAGCGACGAGGTGTTGGAGGCGAGCACGGTGGCCGGGGTGCACACCGCCGCCACCTCGGCGAACACCCGTTGTTTGAGGTCGAGCTTCTCGGGGATCGCCTCGACGACGAGGTCGGCATCGGCAGTCGCATCGCGCAGGTCGCTCGTAGCCCGCAGGTTGGCGAGCAGCGCGTCACGTTCCTCGGGCCGAGTCTTGCCCTTCTCGACGCCCTTGGCCAGGAAGTCGCGCACGCGCCCGACCCCCGCCTCGACCAGGTTGGTCTCGATGTCGTACAGCGCGACTTTCGAACCTGCCGCAGCACAGATCTGCGCGATACCCGCGCCCATGGTGCCGGCGCCCAGAACAGCGACACGGCCGAAGTCGATACCCGTCATGCGATCACGTGGAGTTGGTGCTCGGATGATCGTGCCGGCGGAGATCGGAGTTTCAACGGCGCAGCCCGGCCACGCGCCCGTGGTGGGCGTGCAGCCGGATCGCAGTGGCAGCGGTGCGACGGCTCGAGGACGCGGACTCTGATCGCCACGCCCCACGAAAGCGCCAGTGCCGGTGCACCGCCTCGGCGTTTGCCCGGCCCGGGCACCCATCCGCGTGCTGGTGTCGGTGTTCGAGCACCGAAGTCATCGCTGCGACCGAGCGCGCGATCACACATCGCACACTCCCGTGCCGGGCGTGGCTCGTCACATCATGGTTTCGAACCGACTGTGGAACCACGTGCGGAAGAAGTTCTCGTCGACGGGGATCTGGAAGATGGCGTAGATCCGGTCGCGCACCCTCAGCTCACAGCCGTCCGCCCACAGTTGGCTGCTGCCCGCGGCGACCGACGCAACAGATACGTTGGCTCGCATGGTGACGGGCGAGTAGCCACCCCAGATCTCACGCGTCTCTCCGATCCCCAGGATGTTGCGATTGGAGCCCCAGAAGTACTCGTACCCTTGACGAATCCGGGCTTCGGCAGACGCACCGAACTGGACGGCCGTCGGGGACAGGTTCCAGCTACCCGTCGCTCGCACCTCGAACATGCCGGTCCAAGTGTTCGTGATGTTGGCAGGCGACCACGAGTTGCTGGTCTCGCGTATGCGTCGAACCGTGAGCAGCGACTCGTACGCGATCGACCCCGGACCTGCCGCGGAGCTCCGGCGCGTCAGGATCCGCTGCCCCATGAAGTCGAGGTCCACCGCGACGAAGTTCGCTGGCACCGCGGTGCCCGACTGGGTGCGGACGACGGACATGCGGAGATTCCCGACGCGGTCGACCCAGTGGTACATGAAGCGCCACGGGCCGTCGTGATAGTGGTGCACGGTCTGGTTCTCGAGGAAGAAGGCCCAGTTGGCCACCTTGAGGGTGCCGGAGGTGGCGAGCCCGACCTGGCTGGTCGCATCGAAGATGGGGCCCATCTGGATCGTCTGGGCAGGCTCGAGATGCCAGGTGCGCCCGAGCTGCTGCCCGGCAACGGCGGGTGCGAAGACGAGGCCGGCTCCGGTCAGCAACAGCGGGGCTGCGTGCGCGACGAACGCGGCGGAAAGCAAGGTGGGAAGGCGGAACATGATGGTAGTCCTCGGTTCGGAATGTTCGGGATTCGGCAGGAGGCTTGGGCGGCACGCGCCGCCGTCCTCCGCTCCGGTCAGTGCGCGACACCGAGACGATCCGTCACCGAATCCCGGCGCGCTCGAGTCGGCACCGGATCCACGGCAAGCGTGACGGATCGCTCACCGGCCGAACACTGGCGGAGTCGGGCCGACGGCGCGTGCCGTCTGGCCGCCGCACCCGACGACCGGAGATCAAGATGCGACACCTCACGATTCTGGGCCTGACGCTGCTGCCCGCCGCGGCCATCCCTTTCCTGTTCTCTCTGTCCACATCCAGCGGCTCCGTGGACTTCGTCGCCGACGCAGCACCTCCGACTGGGCCATCGGCCATGTCGGACACCTCGCGACGCACGGCCGTGCCAATCCGCCGCCTGCGGCCGGTCACGCTGACGTACTCGCTGCTCGGCGAGCTGCACGCCAACCCGCGCAGCGGCAAGCCGACGCGAGTCGGCCTGGCCGGCGCGATCGTGCTCGGCCTCACTCTCGATGCGGAGGGCATCGCATCGGTCGAGGCCGACTTCTCCGACCTCCAGGTGCTGTCGGTGCGCGAGAGCGGCGAGCCGCTGCCCGTCGACGAAGCCTTCGTGCAGGCCCTGCGATCACCGGTTCGCTCGCGCTGGGCACCGGACGCCGGCACGCAGGTGTGCGTACCGTCGAGAGACCGGCAGGTGGCGAGCGTGCAGCGAGCGGTGCTGGATGCGCTGGCGGGCGGCTTCGTGACCGGGCCGCGGATCACGGGCGAAGACGCGTTCGGCGCCTACGACGCAGAGATCGCCACGACCGGAGACGGGCATGGCGAGCGGCACAAGCTCGCCTACCGTCGCGACGCCACCCTCGGCGCGTGCCGGCCTCGCGGCAAGGCGGGCTATGTCCTCGACCCAACCGAAGGCTGGCCGCTCCGAGCCGAAGTCGACGAAAGCTGCGACATCGACGGCGACGCATGCGCCGGCACCTACACCGTGGTGCTCACCGCGACGCTGCGCGCGGTCGGTGGCCCGCCGCAGACGACCCCCGCCCCCGCTGGACCGGGCATTCACCGGTTGATCGTGGACCTGGCGGACCTGCTGGCCGCCCACGGTCTGGGCGCCGACGAGACGCGCCAGGCCTGGGAACGTCTCATCGCGGCCGTCGCCGGTGATCCCGCGCTCACCGATGCGCTGCTGGCGCAGCTGCCCTTGTGTGCGGACACGACGCTCGCCAATCTGTTGCTCAGCGCGCTCGGAGCTGCGGGACACGAGCGGGCACAGTCCGCGCTGATCGCGACGCTGCGAGACGCACATCTGCCGCCGCAGGTTCGTGAGGGCGCCGCGGTGGCCATGGTGCAGATCCAGACGCCGAGCGACACGACGCTTGCGGAGCTACGTGCCGACGCCATGCGCGAGGTCGGCGACTGGAACGGTCCGGGCGGCGCGCGCTTGTTGGCGTGGGGCACCCTCGCCGGACGCTCCACCGACACGGCGGCGCGGGTCGCCGAAATCCTGGCTCTGGACGAGCGCGCCCGCGCCCTGGGTGCCGAGGCGTTCTGGCTGGAGGCGCTGGGCAACACCGGCCACCCATCGGCGCGGGATGCGATCTGTGCCAGGTTCGACGCAGCGGACCCGATGCTGCGGTTCGCTGCCGCCTCGGCGGCACGCAGCCAGCGCGATGCCGACACGACCGCCCGCCTCGCCCGGCGCCTGTCGGTCGAATCGGAGTCCGAAGTCCGGCGCCAGCTCGTGGCCAGCCTGGCGGAGCGCGACGACCCCGCGGTGCATGCCGGTCTGGAACTGGCGCTGCGCGACGAGGTCGAGGGCGTGCGCAGACAAGCGATTCTCGTCGCCGCGCGGTCGACACCCGAACGCGCCGCGCTGCTCCTCGCCCGCGCGGCGCAGAGCGATGTCTCGGCCGACCTGCGCGAGCTCGCCGCCCGGTTGCTGGCCGGGCTCGGTGGCCGCGCTGGTCCTTGAAGGCAGCGCGCCGGCCGCGATCAGATGCTTGGGTCGCCCGCTGTCGGTTCGAGGACGGCAGGCTCCTGGTGTCCGAGGCGGAGCGCATCACGCTGGTGAAGGCGTGGCCGGAACCGCCGGCGAAGAGGGTCGGTCACAGATCGTCACCGACCAGCACGCCCACCGACGCCGGGATCGACAGCGCGCTTCCTCCCTGTCCGAACATGAATCGGTTGCCGTCGACGATGGAGTTGCGCAGCTTCCCTGATGCCGAACGGACGCAGGCGCCGGCCTGCACGCGCACGACGTTGCCGACCACCGAGTCGTTGACGTCGAGCTGCGGGGCGCCGCCGGTCCGTCAGCGAAACCCGGAATCCTGCAGATCGCAAACGCGCGTCAGCCTGCGGCCACTGGCATCGCGCTGGCACGGTGGATGGCGCCGCTTGCCGTCGTCTTCGAGGCGTGCGCCACGCAGACCCCAGAGGCCGGTGCCTCACCCCACGCCACCGGCATCAAAGCTGGCGCGGCCGGAACCGCATGCCGATCGTCGTCATCGGCCACGGCGGTACCGGCATCGGCCACACGGCCCGAGACGCGCGACCTCCCGAAGCGATGGCGACCGAGTGGCTCCAGCAGCTACTGCGCCCGCGCCGGTTGGAGGTGCTGCAGCAGGTGACGCTCCCGGCGCCGCGCCGGATCGTGGTCGCTGGCTCTGCGCCGCCAAGGTGCGCACGGTCGCGCGAAGCTGCAGTTGGTGTCAGCGTCCCCTACCGCGGAGTTCGGGGGACCCTCCCCCCGAGCGCCTTGCATGCCGCTTCCAACCGCGTCTGAAACTCGGCAACGGTCCCGGTGCCGCGCACCCGTGCCGTTGCGGCCGGGTCGGAGTCCTTCTTGGCGTCGCGGTCGGGCGCGGGCTTGCGCCGCGTCTTCAGGAGGTTCTTGAACGCCGCCGCCACTTTCCTGCCCACAGCCGCTCGCGGCGCCTTCACACCGATCGCCTCGAAGCCCGCTGCCAACAAGTTCGCGCAATCCGCGACATAGGCGGCAACTCGCTTGTGGTCACTGAGCAAGGTCCCGCTCGGTGCCGACTTGACTGGCTTGCGATCGAGCAACCTCTCCAGCGCCTCGTAGCTGGAGACCGCCCCTTGCATGGCACCCTCACTGCCGATGCGGACGAGCGCGCCCAACGCGGAGGGAACCGCGACGGCCGCCGGATCGCTCCCGGCGGCGAGCGCATCGACCAGAGCCGACGTGGTTTCGGTGAGCGCACCCTCGACGCGCTCGCCAGCGACGATCGACGCCAGGGCGCAGAGAGACGTCCAGTAATGCATGCCGCCGCGCACGACGGTCTGCTTGTCTGCAGCCCCGTCCGGCACGCGGATCTCGCCGGCGAACGCCTGCAGGTCCTTGGCCATGCGGGGGAGCTCGCGCGCCACTGCTTCGCGCACGATCTCGAGATCCAGCTCAGCGGCGCATTCGATGACGACCACTCGGGTCAGGAACCACTCGTGCTCGAACGCTTCGACGATCTGGCGCGTGGCGTCTCGGCATTCGAGTTCGCCGGCGACGAGCTTGGCCTGCAGCCAACGCACCTTGCCGGCCGCCTGATCCGCTGGCAGATCGCGCATGCGCTCGGCGGTGGCTTGGGCAGCGAGGGACGTGGCCAAGACCGAGGCGGCGAGGACGAGGGTTGGGGAGCAATGGCGCATCCCACTGTGAATACTGTCTCGGGTATCACCGTGCACGACTTCCTCCGGCAACCGTCCAGCCTCGCCGTCAGCGCGTGAGCGTGCGTGCAGCACGCACGCCAGTGGTCTGCAACCGCGCCGACCGCGGATTGCTGGCACGCCAAGACGAGCGTGCGTAGCGCGCGAGGCCGTCATAGCACCCGCCACGCACCACGAGGCGGTCGAAGTCGGCAGGATCGCCGCGACGACCGTCGCCCGCACGGGGATCGAGCACACCGCGAGTATCCCCTTCGTCCGTCCACTCGAGCACGTTGCCGTGCGTGTCGAAGAGACCGAACGCGTTCGGCGCGAAGCTCCCCACGGGCGCATGCGCGACGAAGCCGTCGGTCCACGCCTCGCAGATCCAGGCCGGTGCGAGTCGCTTCGCGGTCGCGTCGCCGACGTTCGCATGTCGAGGTAGCTGCTCGAACGGGCAGAACCAGGGGGTCGTCGTGCCAGCGCGGCAGCCGTACTCCCACTGGGCCTCCGACGGCAGGCGCATGCCGTGGCGCGACAACCAGAGGTCGGCATCCGCGCCGGCCACCATCTCGACTGGGTTCGTCCATTGGACGCGGACGCGCCCGTTCGATTCACCCGGCGTCGAACCCGGCTTGAAGAAGCTCGGCTCGGTCCCGGCGAGCCGCCGCCACTGCGCTTTCGTGATCTCGTGCCGCGCCAAGAAGAACGGCTCGAGCCGGACCTGGTGGGCGGTCTCGTTGCCCTCGGCCATGGGGTCGTAGTCTGGGTGCCCAGCGTCGTGGCTCTGCGGCCCCATGCGAAAACTGCCGCCGGGCAGGAGTACGAAGACGATCCCGGTCTCGTCGGTCACATCGATGTGCCCGGCGCGATCGCCATCCCTATGGTGCTCGGGGATCGGAATCCCAGCCGGATCACTTTCGCCATCCCACGCCGAGCGCAGCTCATAGAACTCCCAGAGCCTCGTGACCGGATTCATCCCGATCGGCACGAGGCCGGTCTGCGGCACGAGGTCGATGCCAAGCCCCCGGTAGAGTGTGCTCGCGACGATTCCGTCAGCCGTGGCGATCGCTGCGCGTGCTTGCTCCCACGTCGCGCGCGCGCGGGGATGCGCACGTGTGAGGCCGCCTATCTGCGCGGCCCACTCGATGCGGACTTGGACGTCGCGGTACTCGCTCTCCTCGAGCGTGGCAAGCCTGCCCGACAGGTCGCTCAGCGCATCGTGGAGGAACTGCTGCGGCTGGTCCGCGAGCCTGAACGTGCGGCGCACGTCGATCACACGATCCAGATCCTCGATCTCGCCGCGCAGCGCGCGTAGTGCGACTTCCCCGGCTTCGCCCGCGGCCGATGCAATGTCCCGCCGCAGCGTCTCGAGATAGCCGGAATACTCCGCCCTCAGCTCTTCTGGCACGATCTCCTGCACGACCTCGCTCTGCCTGACAGCCTCGGCATCGTTGCCGTTCGCGAACCAAGCCCAAGCCAGCGTGTCGCCGAGAGCAGCACGGCGAGCCGCCGGGAGGCCTGCCGACGCCTCCCAAGCGAGCTTCGCGAGCGTCAGGCCGCGTGCCTCCATGCCGTGGGTGCGGCGCGAGTGGTCCGGGTCGACCCAAGGCCACGCCAGCAGGCCGAGCTGGTCGATCGTGAGAAGATGATCCTCGGCGGTGGGCTCGGGGACGACGAGCTGCACCTGCCCGGTGCGGATCGCGTGGGCGCGCTCGAGCGACGTCAGCTTCGCGCGCAGCTTCTGCCACTTCCCGTACTCGGGATGCGTACGCCGATCGTGCTCGAGCTCGGCGGGCGTCGCGGGCTCCGCCCGACGGCGCAGGTCCGTCACCGTGCGCTCGATCATCGCCCGCTTGCCGAGCAACGCGTCGACCTCCGCGGTCCAGGCGCGCATCGGCGCGAGCTGCGCCGGCCACGCCGGATACAGCGACTTCTCGCTCTCCATCGCCCGCTCGTACTCCACCACCCCAGACAGCTGGGCGAACTCCCGCACACGCGCAGCCTCACGCTTCTGGGCGCGGCTCGCCGCACTTGCCTGCTGGCGGGCATCCAGCCAGAAACGCGTCGCCAGACCCAGCCCCACCACCAACGCCACAAGCACCGCGCACGCCGCCGCGATCCGACCCCGGTAGCGCTGCACGAGCTTCCTCAGCCGATACGCCGCTGTCGGCGGACCCGCCACCACCGGCTCGCAAGAAAGGTAGCGACCGATGTCATCGCCGAGCGCCGAGGCCGTGTCGTAACGACGGTTGCGGTCCTTCTCCAGCGCCCGCATCACGATCCAATCGAGGTCTCCTCGCAGCCGCCGCTCGAGACCGTGCACGCTCGTCTTGCGCCGCTGCGCGGCACGCGTCGTGTCCGCCCCCTTGCTCCTGAGCCGCGTGCTCGGCTTCGGCGGCGTCTCCTCGCGGATCTTCTTGTGGATCGCGTGCAAGCCCGCACGCCGAAGCTCCTCCGACCCGAACGGCAACTGACCCACGAGCAATTCGTACAGAAGCACACCCAGCGAATACACGTCCGTGCGCGTGTCGATGTCCTGCGCCGACATCTCCGCCTGCTCCGGCGACATGTACTCCGGCGTCCCCAGCAGCATGCCCTGCTCCGTGAACAACGTCGCCGCGATCAGACGGTGGTCGGTCGCACGCGCGATGCCGAAGTCGATGATCTTCGGACCCGCCTCGCCCTGCGCCACGGTCACCAGCACGTTGGACGGCTTGAGGTCTCGGTGGATGACACCCTTCTGGTGGGCGTGCTGCACCCCCGCGCAGACCTTCCTGAACAGCGACAGGCGCTCGTCGACCGACAGCTCGTGCCGATCGCAGTGCTCCGTGATCGGCACGCCAGGTACGTGCTCCATCGCGAAGTAAGGCTGCCCGCGCTCCGTCGTGCCGGCGTCGAACACCTTCGCGATGCAGTCGTGGTTCATCAGCGCCAGCGCCTGCCGCTCCGCCTGGAACCGCGCCAGCACCTGCTTGCTGTCCATCCCCAGCTTGATGACCTTGAGCGCCACCCGACGCTGCACCGGCTGGCGTTGCTCGGCCAGGTACACCGTGCCCATCCCGCCTTCGCCGAGCGTCTCCAGAATCCGATACGGCCCGATCGTCTCCGGCCGCACCTCCGCACTCCCAGCCATCAGGCCCAAGCGTGACAGCTGCGCCAGGTGCGCGCGCAGTGCCCGCGCGTGCGCCGCGTGCGCTGCCAAGATCCGCTCGACTTCGCTCTCGTCGCGACGCACAGCCGCCTCGACCACCCGCGTCAGCAGACCCTCGGGCACCGCTTCACCCGTAGGTTCCGGCAGCGTCGGGTCGATCTCCATGCGCCGCCAGTGTCGCCGCCCGAGCCTCCCGTGTCACGTACGGTGGTGGTGCGCCCCTCAGTGAAGCAGCGCGCGGGCAGCGCGCGCGCCGGTGATTTGGAGTCGGATCGACGGCAGCGTGCTGCCACGATAGGACGACCGCGCATACCGCGCCGGGCCGTCGTACGAGCCGCCGCGGTAGAGCCGACGAAGGGACTCGGTCGCGTCGCCGTAGCCACCGTCGCCGTCGCGTGGTTCCCGCGTGCCCCGGAAGTCGCCATCGCTCGTCCACTCGGACACGTTGCCGTGCACGTCGAACAGACCGAACCCGTTGGGGGCGAAGCTGCCCACCGGGGCGTGCACGGCGTAGCCATCGGTCCACTCTTCGCAAATCCAGTCGGGGGCGGCGAGCCTCGCCGTCGCGTCGGCGACGTTCGCGAAGCGCGGTAGATCCTCGAACGCACACGACCACGGCGTCGTCGTGCCCGCTCGGCAGCCGTACTCCCATTGCGCCTCCGAGGGCAAACGCATGCCGTGACGGGACAGCCAGAGGTCAGCCTCTGTCCAGGTGATGCCTTCGACCGGATTCGTCAGCTGGATCACGACACCTCGACTCGATTGACGGAACAAGGTACCCGCCGCGTGCAAACTCGGATCGGTGCCGGTGAGCCGGCGCCACTGCGCCTTCGTGATCTCGTGCCGTGCGAGGAAGAACGGCGCGAGTTCGATGCGATGCACGGTCTCCGTGTCTTCGGCCAGCGCGTCGTAGTCCGGATGTTCTTCGTCTCGGGTCTGCGGCCCCATGCGGAAGCTCCCGCCCGGCAACAGCACGAGCACGATCCCGGCTTCGTCGGTGACTTCGATGTGCCCAGCGCGCTCCTCGTCGGTGGTGAACTCGGGAATCGGGATCGCGGCCGGGTCGCTGTCGCCATCCCACGCCGAGTGCAACTCGTAGAACTCCCAGAGCTTGGTGGCCGGATTCATGCCGATCGGCACGAGGCCGGTTTGTGGCGCGAGGTCGATATCGCGCCCACGGTACAGCGTGCTCGCGACGACCCCGTCGGCGAGGGCGATCGCCGCGCGCGCCCGTTCCCAAGTCACACGCGCGCGAGGATGCGCGCGGGTCAGCTCGTCGATCCGCGCCGCCCACGCGATGCGCCGTTCGACGCGGCGACGCACGCCGTCGAGCGAGTCGAGTCTGCCGAGCGCCTCGTGCAGGGCGTCGTGCAGGAACTGCTGCGATTCGTCGTCGAGACGATAGGTCCTGCGAGCCGCGAGCCGGAGCTCGATCGCAGCGACTTCCTGCCGCAGCGTTTCGATGGTTGCGGTCCCTCGTTCGCCGGCCGCGAGCTCGACCGCCTCTCGCAACGAAGCGCGAACCTCGGTGTACCGCGCCCGCTCGGCTTCCGGGGCGAGTGCAACGGTCGATTCGATCTGCGCGATGGCCTCGGCATCCTTCCCGTTCGCGAACCATGCCCAGGCGAGTGTCGCGCCCACGGACGCGCGCTCCCCCGCGTCGAGAGCCATGGCCTTCTCCCAGCCAAGCCGCGCGGCCATCAGACCGCGGGCCTCCTCACCGGCGATCCGCCGATCGTGGTCACGATCGACACGGGCCCAGCCGAACCAGTTCAAGTGCAGCACCGTCCGCTCGCGGTCCTCGGCGGTGGGCTGGGGGACGACGAGCTGCACCTGCCCGGTGCGGATCGCGTGGGCGCGCTCGAGCGACGCCAGCTTCGCGCGCAGCTTCTGCCACTTCCCGTACTCGGGATGCGTACGCCGATCGTGCTCGAGCTCGGCGGGCGTCGCAGGCTCCGCCCGACGGCGCAGGTCCGTCACCGTGCGCTCGATCATCGCCCGCTTGCCGAGCAACGCGTCGACCTCCGCGGTCCAGGCGCGCATCGGCGCGAGCTGCGCCGGCCACGCCGGATACAGCGACTTCTCGCTCTCCATCGCCCGCTCGTACTCCACCACCCCTGACAGCTGGGCGAACTCCCGCACACGCGCAGCCTCACGCTTCTGGGCGCGGCTCGCCGCACTTGCCTGCTGGCGCGCATCCAGCCAGAAACGCGTCGCCAGACCCAGCCCCACCACCAACGCTACAAGCACCGCGCACGCCGCCGCGATCCGACCCCGGTAGCGCTGCACGAGCTTCCTCAGCCGATACGCCGCTGTCGGCGGACCCGCCACCACCGGCTCGCAAGAAAGGTAGCGACCGATGTCATCGCCGAGCGCCGAGGCCGTGTCGTAACGACGGTTGCGGTCCTTCTCCAGCGCCCGCATCACGATCCAATCGAGGTCTCCTCGCAGCCGCCGCTCGAGACCGTGCACGCTCGTCTTGCGCCGCTGCGCGGCACGCGTCGTGTCCGCCCCCTTGCTCCTGAGCCGCGTGCTCGGCTTCGGCGGCGTCTCCTCGCGGATCTTCTTGTGGATCGCGTGCAAGCCCGCACGCCGAAGCTCCTCCGACCCGAACGGCAACTGACCCACGAGCAACTCGTACAGAAGCACACCCAGCGAGTACACGTCCGTGCGCGTGTCGATGTCCTGCGCCGACATCTCCGCCTGCTCCGGCGACATGTACTCCGGCGTCCCCAGCAGCATCCCCTGCTCCGTGAACAACGTCGCCGCGATCAGACGGTGGTCGGTCGCACGCGCGATGCCGAAGTCGATGATCTTCGGACCCGCCTCGCCCTGCGCCACCGTCACCAGCACGTTGGACGGCTTGAGGTCTCGGTGGATGACACCCTTCTGGTGGGCGTGCTGCACCCCCGCGCAAACCTTCTTGAACAGCGACAGGCGCTCGTCGACCGACAGCTCGTGCCGATCGCAGTGCTCCGTGATCGGCACGCCAGGTACGTGCTCCATCGCGAAGTACGGCTGCCCGCGCTCCGTCGTGCCGGCGTCGAACACCTTGGCGATGCAGTCGTGGTTCATCAGCGCCAGCGCCTGCCGCTCCGCCTGGAACCGCGCCAGAACCTGCTTGCTGTCCATCCCCAGCTTGATGACCTTGAGCGCCACCCGACGCTGCACCGGCTCGCGTTGCTCGGCCAGGTAGACCGTGCCCATCCCGCCTTCGCCGAGCGTCTCCAGAATCCGATACGGCCCGATCGTCTCCGGCCGCACCTCCGCACTCCCCGCCATCAGGCCCAAGCGTGACAGCTGCGCCAGGTGCGCGCGCAGTGCCCGCGCGTGCCCTGCGTGCGCTGCCAAGATCCGCTCGACTTCACCCTCGTCGCGACGCACCGCCGCCTCGACCACCCGCGTCAGCAGACCCTCGGGCACCGCTTCACCCGTAGGGTCCGGCAGCGTCGGGTCGATCTCCATGCGCCCGGAGTGTCGCCGCCCGAGCCTCCCGTGTCACGGGCCTTCGGCGCGCTGGCGACCGCGACATCCCCCGACGTCAGCGGTAGCCGTCGACCGTGCTCCGATCCGGCACGAAGAAGCCCGCATCGGCGAGGACGAGCGCACTACCGGTCACGCGCGCGACCAGGTAGCGCAGCGCGTACGGCATGTGCTGCATGACCAGCAGCGTCGCATCCCGGTACTGCACGTCCGTCACCGCGTCGTAGATGGCATCCAGCATCTCGTCGGCGCCGACGTCCCACGCCCGGTTCGAGCACGGGATCAAGACCTCGTACACCAGCCGGTAGGTACCCAGGCGAGCGATCGCCAGGTCGACGAACGCTCGCACTCGAGCCAGATCGGCGCTCGAGGCTACGAAGGTGTTGCGCTGGGCGTCGTAGTCCGCGCGCGCGTCCGGCACGTGCACGAGATACCCCTGCAGGCGCGCTGCCTCGCGCAAGGCCAGCGGCAGATTGCGCACGAAGAGCTGCTGCTGGTAGCTGTCGTCGGGGACGGCACCCAGCAGGGTGCGGACCGCATCGTCCCAGTTGTTGGCCATGACGTGGTCGGCGACCGCGTCGGTCACGCTCGGGCTGCTGTAGTGGAGCAATTGCACGAAGGTGCGGACCATGGGCGCGTCGAAGCCGTAGCCGGCGGTGAACGGCTCGTCGATGATGCGCAGGTTGGTGAGTTCGTACTGACCGGCACCGTTCATCGAGATGCTCACGGCGGCGCCATCGAACGAGCCGGAGCGCAGCCGCGCGTTCTCGGTAGCGTTGAATCGGCTGACGATGCGCCCGTTCTGGTTGACCAGGCTCACGCCGAGCCCGCCGATGAACTCGCGCCCGTCCGTGGACCGGACCAGGTCACCGACCCGCGACAGCCCGAAGTCCGCCGCTTCGCTGAGCCACGGGATCGAGGCCAGGCCACCCACGAGCCCGGTACCCAGGCTCAAGATGCTGGGCAGAATCCGCAGTAGGTCGTCCAGGTTGCTGTTGTCCTGCTCCAGCATCGCCAGCGACAGAACCGCGTTGTCGTCGGGATAGAGGACGCCCTCCCACAGGGTCAGGCCGGGCAGGGTGCGGCCGTTGAAGAACTGGAAGTAGTCCTCCGGGTGCGGATCCGACAGCCGCACGCTCTTGTAACTGACCCGACCGGTAAGGGACGACTCGAAGCGTTCCTGCGCCTTGAAGTAGACCTCGTCACGGTCGTTGAACATGCCCTCCTCGTGCGTGTGCGTGGTGCAGTGCACGTCGGCGACCACCTTGAAGCGCCGCGCCGTGCACGCCATCGTCGGGCAGGTCACGAACGCCACCGAGTTGAACTCCGGTTCCGACGACAGCGCCTGCGCCGAGGCGAAGACCAGGGTGCTGTCGCCCGTGGGGTTGGGGATCGTGTAGCAGCCGACACCGAACGCAGCGCGGTCACGCTGGTACACCCGCGCTTCAGCTCCCCACGCAGCAGCCACCCCCGCGGCATCGAGGTTCCAGCCGATGCGGTAGCGGAAGGTGTCGGCGCCCGAGCCGTTGTCCTGGGCGACCAGGATCAGCTCAGGTCGAGGATCGCGGTCGAGGTAGGTGATCGCGCACGCGGCACCGTGCGCCTCGTAGCTCACCCCACCGACGCTGCGCATCGGACTCCAGCTCACAGGCAGGCCGTTGCTCTGCAGGTCCCAGCCGATGACGTAGCGGAACGAGTTCGCCCCGGCCGGGTTGTCGTAGACCATGAAGACGAGATCGGGCCGCCCGTTGCGGTTGACGTCGCCGATGCTGCAGCCGGCACCTTGCGACTCCCAACCCAGCGACGGGCCGGAGAACAGCGGCGACCAGGACTGGGCGCGACCGGTGGTGTCGAGATCCCAACCGACGACGAAGCAGGGATAGTTGGCGCCCGCCGGAGCCCAGTTGATCGCCAGCACGAGGTCAGGCCGCGACGACCCGCCGAGGTTCCACACCGCCAGGTCGGCGCCCTGGGCAACGCGCGGCGCCAGCGTGGCGAACGGCGTCGACACGACGTGCACCGGGGACAGCGTCGCCGGCGTACCGTCGCTGCGCAGGTCGAAACCCACGCGGTAGTGGAAGGCACCACCGGAGAACACGCCGTAGATCAGGTCTTCCGGTCCCGTGGTGTTGACCAGGGCACGGGTCATCCCGGCGCCCTGCGCCGTGGTGATGCCGGAGAACGGGGGCAGGATCGGGCCCTGGGCCTGAACGGAGTGCGCCAGGCAGGCCGAGAGGATCGTCGACAGTGTGGTCAGGGTCAGGGGTCGCATTGCAGTTCAATCCGTGTTTCGCAGTTGGCTGGTCACCGCGCGCGGGGTGCTCGCGGCGATGGCCACTCAGCACCGGGCCGCTGGGCGATCCGTCACCGATTCCGTGCGGAGTGGCCCGCGTGCGCCGAGGGGCGGCCCGAACCAACCGTCGGCCGCACGTTCCCACTGCCGTGCCACTTGCCCTCCCCTGCCACCGCACACCGAGATCAGGCCATGCCGTTCGACGGAGTCCGAACCTGGTCCCGGAGACTCGTGGGCATCGCCGGGTCGCACGTGCCGCTGCTCGACCCACTCGATCGCGGGAGTGCCCGGTCAGTGGCGTGACCCGCGCGCGAGTCTCAGTCGGCCGCTACGACGTCCGGCGCGACGCCAACGACGGCCCTCGCTGCCGTCATAGCTGACTGCCGACCACCGTCCCGTCATCGTGCCGCGTCGGGTCGGCGCCGTTGACGTACAGCTTGCCGTCGAGCGGACTGACCCACAGGCGGAAGCCGCCGAACAACATCACCGGCAAATCGACCCCGGACGCGAAGACCTTCTTCCACGAGAACAACACCGGCGCGCCGGAGAACGACAGCGTCTTGCCGTTGTCCCCGACCGATTCAACGGCGCTGCCAAGACCGACCAGCAGGTCGTGGTCTCGGCTACTCGTGTTCACGTTCGACGGGCGCTCGTACCACTGCGCACCGCCGGTCCCGGCGTGAAAGATCGTCCCGTACCCCGAGTCAGTGACGGTCACGCCCGAAGCGGCGCTCGGCGAGCAATCGATCCGCGTCGAGACACAATCGCTGTTCACGGTGACTGAAGCGCCGAGCTTGCCTCCGAGGACCGTGACACCGCGGACCTCCGATGTGCCCACGCCATCACCCAGCACGTATCCAGCAGCCGGGCCGGTGAGCGACAGTCCGATGAACTGGTTTTCCTGCGCCAGCGCTCCGTTCGGCGGATTCACGCGGACGTGGGTGCCCTGGGCGATTTCCATGCGCCCGGCGAACAGGTTGCGGTCCGCCTCGCCGAGATCGATGCCGATCGCTGCCGCCTGCGCGGCCTCGATGTTGCCGCCCATCCAAGAGTTCCCGTTGCTGTTGCCGCCGAGCCCGGTGACTACACCGAGCACCGCCACGCCCGTCGCACACTGGCGCGTGTGACAGCCCGTGAACGTGTTGCCGTTCGCCTGGTTGAACAGGCGGAACCCCGTCCCCACCGCCCAGGACACTTCGCAGTGCGACGCCTCGCCGTAGAAAGCTGACTCGACCTGGATGCCGGCGGTGCTCCAGCCGCGCTGGTTCGCACCGAGTGCCGTCGATTGCCAGTTCGGCGTGTCGCCCACGACCATGACGCGCTCCAAGCGCCACCAGTGGGGAAACCGTGTCCGACCGTTGTCGGGGCCGACGTCGATGCCAACGGCACCGCCAGTGGAGTACAGCAGAATGTTCTCCACGGCGCAGCCCGGATGACCATCGAAGTCCACCGCGGTCCCCGTGCCGGTGTAGGCCAGGGCCGTGGACAGGCCAGCGCCGACGAGCACCTGGCGCGCGCGGGTGAAGACGATGCCGGGGGCGCTGATCCGGTACGTTCCCGGCGGCAAGTAGACGTAATAGTGCGCGGCAAGTGCGGCGTTGATGTACGCGGTGGCGTCGACAACGCCGTCACTGACGGCACCGAAGTCCCACACTTTGGCGGCACCCGCCATGGCAGCGCGGGGCATGAGACCCGTTGTGGGCTCACTGTCGAGGGCGAACGAGACAGGCTCGCGCCGCTCGCCGGCCGACGCCCCGAAGACGGGCGATAGCCAGGCGACGAAGAACAGGGACGGAAGCCAGCAGAGAAACCAACGCATGGCAGTGATCCTCGGGGAAGAGACGTGGTGTCAACCGCCCAGTCAGTGACCTTCGAGCGTGACGTTACCCCCGGTTGGGGCGCCCCACCAGGAACTTCGCCGCGCAATGCTGCAGCAGGATCTCGCCCTCGACTCGGGCACGGGCGGCCTGCCCCCCGTGAGGATGCGCTCGTTCCGGCCCTGATCCTCGCCACAAGAGTCATGGACGTCCGTGACGCAGTCTGAATCAAGCCATGCCGCTCGACGCGACGCCGAGATGGTGGCGCGGGCGGACGCTCTCGATCGGAAGAAACCAGTGACGGATCGAGGCCTGCTCCGGTGCTGAGTCGATGCCCGATTCCCGGGCACCAAACAAGGATGCTCCTCGAATGAATCACCACACCGATACGAACCACGGCTTGTCTCTGGCACGGCTCGCAGCATGCGCAGCCGCTGCCTGTCTGACGGTTGCTCTGACTGCGGCGCCGCAGGTCCCGTCGATCCGCCGAGCGGATGACGCCAAGGATGTGGTTGTCCCGCTCGGACGCCCCTTGGCCCAAGCGATCCTGGTCGGCGCGCGCGCCGCGGGCCCGATCCAGATCGCCGGCGTGGAAGGGGCGCTGGAAATCGAGCCGGCGACGCTGGTCCTGCTCCAGGGTCGCGAAGCCCTGACGTCGTTGGCCGCCAGGTTGCTGACCGAGTCCGAGAGCGCGGCCATGGTGTACCAGGTCCTCCACGGCGGTGATGCGCCGCAGCTGTCCGCAGCGCGGCCGGTGGCTCCGCGCCTGCTCGACGAGGCTCGTTGCAGAGACATCGCCCGTGTGTTCCTGTCGCGGATGGAAGGCAATGGTGCCGGGATGCAGCCGGTGGGCCCGGGTGAGCCGCTCTACCGGCCCGACCTGCCATCCGTCGCCTATTACGAGTTCCGGACCGAGCCGACCGGTTACATCATCGTTGCCACTGGCCACCACGACCATCCGATCCCGCTGTGGGGCCACGATGGCAACTCGCCGCGCCGCCTCCTCGCCGAACGCGCCGGCGCTGCCGCGGGGGCGATTGCGCGCAGCTACATGGTCGGAACGGCCGCACTGGTCGCTGAGGACGTCGGCGGCAACGTGGTCAGCGTCCTGGGAACGCTCCCCGAAGTCGGCGACCAGCCCGGCACGGCGCCGGCGCGCACCCGCAGTTGGCGCGATTTCAAGGCGGACAGTCTCGCCGACCGTGCCAGGAGCGCGTCGCTGGAGGCCGATCGGCACGGCGCGGCATGGCGGGCACTGGATCGACTGCAGATGAGCACGCCAATGGGCATCACCGTGCGCTACGTCGAGAACTGGACCCGCGAGGTACGACTCGGCAATGGGGCTGTCGACTACAACGAGAGCCTGCGCCAGAGCGAGGCGGAGCAGTGCAAGTACGGCCAGTACCAGGGTGGCTACGGATGTGCGAGCGGGTGTAGCCCCACTGCCTGGGCGATGCTGATCGGCTGGGCCGACCGTCGCGCCCACGCCGGCGACGCGCGCTGGGCGGGCTTGCGCGGTCTGTTCCGCTGGGGTGGCTACACCTTCACCGACCCGTCCGCCATCGCGCCAGACTACGTCGACCAGAGGAATTGGCATCCCTGGAGCGAGCCGGTGCAGAACCTGGTCGACTACCTGCGCGTCCTGATGGGGACGTTCTGCTCCGGGCGCGAAGGCGCCACGCCGACCGGCAACGTGTTGGACGTCGACCCGTATCTCCGCCTGCAGGGCGCATCCGCGGGTGGCTGGTACAGCAGCGCCGGGAACTACAGCAACACGCACCGCGACTGGGCGATCGCCGCGATTCAGGGCGGGCAGCCGGCGGTCGTCTCCCACGACCATCACTCGGAGGTGGCCTTGGGCTACAAGTCCCTCCGGTACTTCGAGAACGGCGTCGAGATCGACCGCACGTTCGAACACTTCTACATGAACCGTGGCTGGGGCGGCGTGTTCGCCTGGGTTGCCGCGGCAAGCACGGCCGCTGCCACCCTGACCCCTGGCAACATGCTGGAGGAGTGGATCGAGCGCTGCCGCTGCGAGTGCTCGGTGTCGTTCCTCGGCGCCGACGGATACTGGCGCGCGATCCCGCGAGGTGGTCGGCCCGTGCGCATTCCCGTGCGGGACGGGCACGTGTTCTGGCGGTGCGGTACTTCGACCGAGTACGCCTCGACCTACGGCTCGGCGACCTGGCTCGAGGTGTGGCGGCCAGACACCTTCCCACAAGGCGTCATCTTCATCCAGGCGCTGCGCTGATCGTCGTCGCCGCCGGGCGGAGCCGGGCATTCGGGATGCACGTTCACGGAGCCGTGCCGCTCGACCCGACGCAGCCCGATCCCGACCCCGACCATGCCGGACTGCTCACCCGCATCGTCGAGGCGGCGGCCCGCGGCGACCAGTCCGAGGTCGAGCGGGTGCTGGCCGCGCGCCCTGAGCAGGCCGAGGATCTACGCCAAGGCATCGAGCGCCTCGGCAGGATCGGCCTCATCCGCGGGGGATCAGAGCCTGATCCGGGCGTCATCGGTCCCTACCGGGTCCTCGACAAGCCGGGCCAGGGGTGCACCGGTTGGTTCGAGTGGGTCTGCGCGCTGGCTGTGGAGACGGCCAGCGACACGGCGGCGAGGACGAAGCGACGCACGACTTGCCCCTGGACGAAGACGAAGATGGCCAAGCGACAGGGGTCGTCAGGCAGCGTACCAGCGTTGCAGCGGATGGACCAAGGCTCCGACGCTGAACGCTGGGTGGTGACGGCAGAGCACGCCGACGTGCTCCCGGCCAGCACCCCCCCTCGGTCGCATCACTCGGATTGCCGCGCCCCGAGCCGGCGGCTCAACTCCGCCAGCGCGCGGGCGTGCAGGAGCTGGACGGCATTCTCGCTGCGGCCCATCGCCTGCGCGATCTCGGCGAACGACCGCTCCTCGAAGTCGCGCAGCTCGATCACCGTCCGCCGCTCCTCGGGCATCTCTTCGAGGACGTCGGCCATGCGCGCCAGGTCCTCGCCACGGGCCGCTGCTTCCTCGGCAGCAGTCTGCGCCGCCACCGGCTCGATCGCCGCGACCATCGACGTCGCCAGAGTCGCGAAGCGTTCTTCGCGGCGCCGCCGCACTGCGCCGCCGATACGGCTGCGGGCGATCTGCACCAGCCAGGCAACGAACGATGCCTCGTCGCGCAGCTCGAACCCGGGCAGCCGTTGCATGACCTCGACCAGCACGTCGCCGGCGTAGTCGACGGTCTCGGCCCGCCGCCGCGCCTCCAGGCCCATCAGCCATCGGACCCTGCCGAGCAACACCGGCGTGTAGCACTCGAGCACCTCCCCTAGTGCGGCACGATCGCCAGCACGCGCAGCCTGCAGGCGTCCACGGAGCCAGTCGAGGTCAGGCATGGGTAGAGCGTGTTTGCTGGGACAAGTTGGAGAAGCAACGCGGCAACCAAGCCCCCCGTTCCAACCGTGCATGCGGTCGTCCTGCACACGGCTGACCGATGGTCTTGTTCATGCCGTCTTGCGCGCCGGGTCATTGGATGGTGCCGACCACGGCCCGAGCTCGCTACGGGCGAAGTCTGCTGCTCCGGACACCATCGTCGGACAGCATAGGCAGGGCGCTCGCTGGCGCGCATCATTCGGCAACCCCAAGGGCAGGCCGGAGTTGGCTCGACCGAGCACCGCGGACGCCGGCGCCGGCGGCGTCGTCGTCCCGCTGCCGGAGCAGCGCGTGGCGCCGGGCGCTCCAGCCCTGCAACAGGGTACCACGCTGGTCGAGGCCGAATCCTCATGCCCCCGCGAACGGGCCACGCCGTCACGACGCTCCGATCGGCAACGGGACCCATGTCGGGTCGCCGGAATGTCAGCGAAACACGACTCTCCTCACGGGAATCCGACCATGCTCCCTCGCCTTCCACTGGCCCTTGCCCTTGCCACGCTCGTCCTCGGCGCCCAAGCCGGCGCGCAGAACCAGAGCCGCAGCGGCTCATACTTCCGCTCGATCGGCAACTCCTGGCTCGGGGGTTCGCTCTCGGCCGCCGCCGGCATGAGCACGTCGAGCAGCACCCGCAATGCGAGCGCCACCGTGCGCACCGCCAACACGTCGTTCAACGCCGCCGTGGACGCGAGCGTCCTCACCGTCGGCCTTCGCGCCGCCCAGCTCGACGTGACGTCGAACAACACCGTCACCACCGGCTCGACCGGCGCGCTCGGGGGCGGCTCGGCCTCCCTGCGCTTGCGCTTGGCTGGACAGACGGTGTGGGACCGCTCGGTCAACACGACGGGCAGCCTAGGCGGCATCCCGACCACCACCTACAACGCGTTGCCGACCGACGCGAGAATCACGATCTCGGTCGGCCCGTTCGCCGTCCGCCTCGCCGGCAACGGCGGTGTGACCATGGGTGCGGGCGCCACCGTCGGTCTGTCGCCCACCACCCCGGAAGTGCGCCTGATGATGTCGTTCACCACGGCTTTCGTCGCGCGGGCGCACGTGGCTCTGGGAGTCGCGGGCTTCTACGCCGGCGTGGAACTGCAGGGACGCTTCGCTGAGCAACGACTGACGCACAGCACGGTGGCCAACGCGAGCACGGGTTTGTCCGGCGTCTGCTCCCTCGAGGTCCAAGCCATGAGTCTGCGCCTGATCGCCTACCTCGAAGCACTGGGGTTCCGCGCCTACTCGACCACGCTGACCAGCTGGGGGTCGGGTTGGCTGACGCGAGATCTGTTGAACCTGTGAGTCCCACACACGAAACCCCGCAGCTGCGCGCCACTTGCCGGCGACACAGCTTGTCGCTGCTCACCTCGGGCTGCGCGTGCTGCGGACGCTCGTGCCGGTAGGTGCAGGCGGAATCCACGACGGCCAAGCTCGGGCGCAAACCGCGATGCGCAGGGCAACCTCTCGCGAACGCTGCAGTGATGGCCCCACGGCCGCCGGCCGAGCGCGGATCGCCGAGGTGACCGGAAAGACAGCGAAGTCCAGGAGAGCCGTCCTCCTCCCACATCGTCGACCTCGTGCCGCGGACGCGACGAGCCGCAGGGACCGGGGAAGGGCGCCAGCCCGCCGCCGGCGTTACCAGCATTCAGCGGAGGAGCCTGGCCCCGTCCGCTGCGACGCAGGTGCGATCGCCGGCGACCTCGATCGTCCGGCCATCGCCGATGCTGGGCGTCGCGGCCGCGTGACCTCGACCCGAAGGCGCACCCCTACCCGTGCCAGGTCAGCAGCGTGCGCATGTAGTTGGCGCGCTCGAACGCCGCCGGATCGGGGCAGCGCCGCTGCGACATGCTGCCGCGCAGTTGCTCGAGCGACTCGTACTCGTGCTCGTCGAGCCACTGCGTCAGCTCGCTCTCGATCGCGCGCAGGCGCGCCGGGCCATGGCGCAGCAGCGCCGACGCCATCATGGTGACTTGCGCGCCCACGGCCAGCATCTTGGCCGCGTCGACACCCGACTGCACGCCGGTGGTGGCGGCCAGGTCGGCCTTGACGCGGCCGTACAGGATGGCGAGCCAACGCGCCGCGAGCCTGCCTTCGTACGGGTTCGACAGCTCGAGCGACGGCACCACCTCGAGCTTGTCGAGGTCGATGTCGGGCTGGTAGAAGCGGTTGAAGAGCACCAGCCCCTGCACGCCGGTCTCGTCGAGACGACGCGCCATGGCCGCCACCGAGCTGAAGAACGGGTGCAGCTTGACCGCCAGCGGGATCTCCACCGTCTGCCGGACCTCGTCGACAGCCTCGAGGTAGCTCGACTCCACCTCGGCACCGTCGACGTCGAGGTCGGCGGCGAGCACGTAGATGTTCAGCTCGAGCGCGCGCGCTCCGGCCTGTTCGAGCTGACGCGCGTAGTCGACCCAAGCGCCCGACCGCGCCGCGTTGAGGCTGGCGATCACCGGGATGTGCAACGACTCGCGAGTACGGCGCACCAGCTCGAGGTACTCGTCGGCCCCGAACGCCTGCTCGGGCGGCTCCGGCAGGTAGGTGTCCGCCTCCGGCGACAAGAACCGACCACCTTCGAGGTGATGGTGGAACGCTTCGCTGTCGTGCTCGATCTGCTCGGCGAACAGGGAGTGCAGCACGACCGCCGCAGCGCCGGCATCCTCCAGCCGGCGCACTCCGTCGAAGTCGCGGGACAGCGGCGATGCCGAGGCGACCAACGGCGAACGGAGATGGAAGCCGAGGTAGGTGCTGGCGAGGCGGCTCATGTCAGGGCTCCTTGACTCCGTGCGGGCTGGCAGCAGCCATCTGCTCGAGCATGTGCCAGCGCGCGTCGATGTCTTGCTGCGCCAACCCCTGCAGTTGCCGCGCCAGCTCCGGATGCGAGCGGGTCAGCATGTGGAAGCGACTCTCGCGCTCGGCGAAACGCCAGAACGGCAGGGTCGGCTTGCGCGAATCGAGCTGCAACGGGTTCTTGGCCTCGTCGAGGCGTCGCGGATCGTGGCGATACAGCGGCCAGTAGCCGCTGGTGACCGCCGCCGCCTGGTGCTCGGCCGCCTCCGCCAGATCGAAACCGTGGGCGATGCAGTGGCTGTAGGCCAAGATGATCGACGGACCGTCGTAGCTCTCCGCCTCGGCGAAGGCGCGCACGACCTGCTTGTCGTTGGCGCAGAGCGCCACCGTGGCCACGTACACGTGCCCGTGCGCCATGGCGATGGCACCGAGGTCCTTCTTGGGGTTGCGCTTGCCGAGCGCCGAGAACTTCGCCACCGCCGCGCGCGAGGTCGCCTTCGACGTCTGCCCGCCGGTGTTGGAGTAGACCTCGGTGTCGAGCACCAGAATGTTGACGTTGCGCCCCGAGGCGAGCACGTGGTCGAGACCGGAGAAGCCGATGTCGTAGGCCCAGCCGTCGCCGCCCACCACCCACACGCTGCGGTCGACCAGGGCGTCGGCGAGCGACGACAGGCGCCGCGCCTCTTGCACGTCGACGCCGGCGAGGACTTGCCGCAGGCGCGCGACCGCATCGCGCTGAGCCTGCACGGCGACGTCGCCGCCCCGGGGCAGCGCCAGCAGCTCGCTGGCGAGCCCCTCGCCGAGGATCGGCGTCAGCCGCCGCACCAAGTCGATGGCTTCGATGCGCTGCTGGTCGAGCGTGCAACGGAAACCGAATCCGAACTCGGCGGCGTCTTCGAACAACGAGTTGCTCCAGGCCGGCCCACGCCCGTGGCGGTCCACCGACCACGGCGTCGTCGGCAGATTGCCACCGTAGATCGACGAGCAGCCGGTGGCGTTGGCGACGACGGCACGGTCGCCGAACATCTGGCTGAGCAGCTTGAGGTAGGGAGTCTCGCCACAGCCGGCGCACGCCCCGGAGAACTCGAACAACGGGTCGACCACCTGCGAGCCGCGCACCGTGGCGAGATCGAGCTTGGCGCGGTCGGCGGCCGGCAAGTCGAGGAAGAACGAGAACGCCGCCCGTTGCCCCGGGAGGATCGGCGCCAGCTCCGCCATGTTGATCGCCTTCTTGGCCGGGTGCGCCTTGTCCTTGGCCGGACACATGCGCACGCACAGCTCGCAGCCGGTGCAGTCGTCGGGAGCCACCTGGATGCTCATGCTGCGCCCGCGATGCTCGGCAGCCTTGACGGTGCGCGTCTTGAACGCACTCGGCGCGGCCTCGGTGGCGTCGGCGTCGAACACCTTGATCCGGATCGCCGCGTGTGGACACACCAGCGCGCAGCGCGCGCACTCGATGCAGAGGTCGGGCTCCCACACCGGCACGTGGTCGGCGATGCCGCGCTTCTCGAAGCGGGCGGTACCGCTCGGGAAGGTTCCGTCCTGCGGCATCTTGCTGACGGGCAGCCGCTCGCCATGCCCCGCGATCATCGGCAAGGTGACCTCGCGCACGAAGGCAGACACCCCGTTCGGCGCCGGCGCCGTGCTGACCGCCACGACCGGCGCGTCGCGGGCCACGACCTCGAACATCCCGGCCACCGCCGATTCCACCGCGGTCACGTTGCGCTGCACGATCTGGTCGCCGCGCTTGCCGAAGGTCTTCAGGATCGACCGGCGGATGGCGTCGAGGGCGGTCTCGAACGGGAGCACCGGGCACAGCTTGAAGAAGCAGGCCTGCATCACCGTGCTGATCCGATGACCGAGGCCAGCTGCGCGCGCCACCGCCAGCGCGTCGACCGCGAAGACCCGGAGACGCTTGTCGGCGATCGTCTGCCGCACGTGCTCGGGCAGGTGGCCGAACACCTCGTCGGGTGACCACGGCACGTTGAGGAGCACGGTGGCTCCCTCGGCGGCGTACGACAGCACGTCGTCACGCTGCAGCAGGCGCGGATGGTGGCAGGCGACGAAGCCGGCGGTCCCCGGCTCGATCAGGTAGCTCGAGCCGATCGGCGCCTCGCCGAAACGGAGGTGCGACACCGTCACCGCGCCGGCCTTCTTCGAGTCGTACACGAAGTACGCCTGCACGCGCTGGCCGGTGAGGTCGCCGATGATCTTGATCGAGTTCTTGTTCGCGCCGACGGTGCCGTCGGAACCCAGACCGGTGAACACGGCGCGGGTGGTCTCGGGGTCGCGATCGAGCACGAAGGCGCGGTCGCAAGCGAGGCTGGTGCCGGTCACGTCGTCGTCGATGCCGACGGTGAAGTGGTTCCTCGGCTGCGGTCGTGCCAGTTCGTCGAACACCGCCTTGGCCATCGCTGGAGTGAACTCCTTCGACCCCAGGCCGTAGCGCCCACCGATGACGCGCGGGCGCGCGTCCGCCCGGCCCTCCGCGAACGCCGTGACCACCTCTTGGTAGAGCGGTTCGCCCAACGCCCCGGGCTCCTTGCAGCGGTCGAGCACGGCGACGCTGCGCGCCGACGGCGGCACCGCCGCCAGGAACTCGGCGAGCGGGAACGGGCGGAACAAGCGGAGGCGCAGCAAGCCGACGTCCTCGCCGGCAGCGGTGAGCGCGGACACGGTCTCGGCCAGGGTCTCGCAGGCCGACCCCATGGCCACCACGACGCGGGTCGCGTTCTTCGCGCCGACGTAGTCGACCAGGCCGTAGCGGCGGCCGGTCATGTCCCCGAATCGCTGCAAGGCGGCGCGCAGGATGTCGGGGAACTCGGTGTAGAAGCGGTTCTGTGCTTCGCGCGCCTGGAAGAACACGTCCGGGTTCTGCGCTGTGCCGCGCACCGCGGGCCGGTCGGGGTCGAGGCCGCGGCCGCGGTGGGCGAGCACGTCCGCTTCGTCGACCAGCATGCGGAGGTCTTCGTCGCGCAGCGTCTTCACGCTGGCGACTTCGTGCGACGTGCGGAAGCCATCCATGAAGTGCAGGATCGGCACGCGCGCGCGAAGCGTCGTGGCGTGGGCCACGGCCGCCAGATCCTGCGCTTCCTGCACCGAACCCGACGACAACAGCGCGAAGCCGGTCGACCGCGCCGCCATCACGTCGCTGTGGTCGCCGAAGATCGACAGCGCGTGCGTGGCGATCGCGCGCGAGGCGACGTGGATCACCGCCGCACTCAGCTCGCCGGCGATCTTGAACATGTTGGGCAGCATCAGCAGCAGGCCCTGCGACGCGGTGAACGTCGTCGCCAGCGCACCGGTCTGCAGCGCACCGTGCACGGCGCCGGCGGCCCCCGCCTCGCTCTGCATTTCCACCACCGTCGGTACGCTTCCCCACACATTGGGACGGCCGTCGGCAGCCCAGGCGTCGGCCCACTCGCCCATGGGCGTGGCCGGCGTGATCGGATAGATGGCGATCACCTCGCTCAGCCGGTACGCGACCGAGGCCACGGCTTCGTTGCCGTCGAGGATCACGGTGCGCGGCTCGAGCGCAGCGGAGGTCGTATTGGCGGACATCGCTTCGTGTCCGCACAACGCCGGTGCCACGCCGGGCTTTTCAGCCTCGACCGTTACGCCACCGTAGCAATCCCCTCCTGTTGGTGTCTGACTCCACTCTGTTGGTTCGTCGCGCGCAGGTACACGAGGGCCAGGGCTGCGGCCAGTCCGATCAGGGCGGGCCACTGCTCGCGCCAGGCCCACCACGAGGGGCTGCCGATGACGATGCGCGCGGGCACCCCGAGGAAGAGCCGCGCTCCGATGTCGGCGTAGAGAGTCCTGATCGCGGCCACGCCGTAGGTGCCGAACAACACCAGAGCGAGAGCCCGACCGAGCCATCGGGTACGGCCCGCGGGCACGGGGAACGCGCCGGCCAAGAGCGGCAAGGCCAGCACTCCCGACGCCCACGCCACGGCAGCGGCGGGACGCAGGCCGAGGTCATGGACACCTGCATCGGCGAGCGCTTCGCAGACCGCCGCGACTGCCCACGCACTCGGCGTCACGAAGCGCCAGGGCCCGCGACCACGGCGCGCCAGCAGGACCGCGGCAACGCTGGCAAACGCCGCTCCCGCCGCGGCCGGCAGGACCGGCACGCCGCTGACCCAGACCTGCACCGCAGCAACCAGCACGCCGGCAACGAGCAACATCGCCGAGGCACCGGCGCCGCGGCCGCGCGAGCGCAAGACGGCGACCAGCGCCACCAACGACGCCAAGCACGCGACGAGGGCGGCGGCCTGGATCGACCGCGACGGCAAGAAGCGGCGGCGCCAGAGCTCGGAGCGGCCGCCCGCGACCACCTGCCGCAGCGCCTCCGTCGCAGGTGGCGTAGGGGACGCGGCCATGGTCGCAGCGAGAGCCGGCGACACGGCCGCGCCGCGCACACGCGCCTCGGCGAGTTCGCGCAGACGCGCATCGTCCGTGCGCAGCCAGACGTGCGCCCAAAAGCGCGTGTCCTCGTCGGCGTCGAGGTCGTCGGCGTCGACGACAGGCACCCGCGCGGCGAAGTCGGGCGCGTCGAGCACGGCGGCGTCGCCGAGCAGCAGGCGAGCGCGCGCCACCGCGCGGCTCAGACCGTCGGATCCCGGCGGCGAGAAGCCCGGGACGCCCACGGTCAGGCGCGCCAGGTCGGACGCCATCTCGGGGATCGGCATCCACCGCGCCAACTCGAGCGCACGCGCCGCGGCATCGACGCGGCCATGCCGCACGTTGCCGTTCGCATCGAGCCAGGCACTCGCGTCGAGACCAGCGGCCGACCGCCCCACGGCGGCGCGCCAGTCGGCCATCGTCCACGGGGTCGGCTCCACCTCGCTGCGATGGAAGGTCGCGCAGAAGACCTGCGACCCGTCGATCCCGGCGTCCTGCCAGGCCTCCACGTCGTGCCGCAGCAACACGGCAACCTCGCCCTCGTCGTGGCTGTACACCCCCGCCGAGCTGCCGAAGTGACCGACGTGCGGATGGGTCGCGCTCCACATCGCGTCGTCGCCGTCGGCGACGAGCTGCACCCGTCCTGCCGGCGTCCACACCACCTGCCAGCGAGGAAAGCGCACCGACCACGTCCCCCGCGCGCAAGACTCGCCCGCCTGCACGCCAGGCACGCGCGGCGAGGCGCAAGTGATCGGCCCCGGCGGCAAGCGGCCTTCGCCGGCGACCTGCGAAGTCTCGCCGAGCGCGACCAGCCGCTGCTCCTGGAACGTGATGCACGGCTCGGCGTCGCCGTCGCGCCAGCGCACGCAGGCGGTACGGATCACGTACCGATCGGCCTCGACGGCGGTGTCGCGCAGCGCCCGCCACCACTGCATGGGCAGCTCGTCGGGCTCTTGCCCGGGCCACGGACGGCACGGCGACAGGCGCCCCTCCGCCGCCCCCTGCGTCAGCGACAGCAGGAGGTGCCAAGCGGCTCGCTCGGCGCTCGGCGCACGCAGATAGCGCGCGAGCAGCGCCGGCGCCTCGCCGGCGGCCGGCACGCGGTCGAGGCCGACGCGCGCCGCCAGCCACGCCCGGGGATCGTCGGCCGCATGCTGCTCCCACCACCGGCGCCAGGCGGCAGCGCGTTCCGGCCCGGCCCTCCCGGTCGGCCGGTCCGACTGGGTGTGCTCCTCGAGCCACCGCGAAAGGAAGTCGGACTCCGCCGCCGACGCGGCCGTAGCCAACGCTTCGACGGCACAAGCGACCTCGCGGCGGTAGCCGTCGATACGCGCAAGGCGGCCACGGTCGCGCACCAGAGCGGCGATGGCGGCGACGCGCGCCGCGTCCGGCTCCGGTGCCGCGTCGCCGTCGCGGCGCATGCGCAAGGGAAGGTCGTGGGCCACCGCCAGCAGCTCCGCTGCCGCCGCCTGCGCGCGACCAGCCGATGTCGAAGCGAGGCCGCCTTGCTCGGCCAGGGCCAGGAGATGCGGAACCGCGGCTGCCTGCATCCACGCCGGCGCCAGGAACCCGAAGGCCCGCGTCCCGAGGAACGGCCGGAAGCGCTCCGACGCAGTGGCGGCGTCGACGCGGTCGAGTTCTTCGAGGAGGGGCACCAGCAGACTCGGCTCGCGCTGGACCCGGTTCACAACGGCGGCGACCACGCCGCCACGCGACCCGCCACTGACGACGCCGGACACCACGCGTGCCGCCGCGAGCCGCAGCGGGTCGTCGGCCTCGCGCAGCGCCGGCCAGAGGAACTCCAACACCTCGGCCGTCGGCGCCGGAGTGCCGAACGCGAGCGCGAGCATCCCCGGCAGGCTCGGGTGCTGTGACAGTCGGCGAACGGCCAAGACCCGGGCAACGATGTCGGTGGCGCCATCGACGCACGCACCGGCGCCGCGGCGCGCTGCCTTGCCCGCCAGTCGCCACGCCGCAGCCACGACCCGGTCGGCGTCGTCGGGCACGCTCGACTCGGCCAGTTGCGCCGCGCGACGCAGCTGCGCCAGCGCGTCCTCCCACACGACGTCGCCGCCGTCGGCCGGCGCGGCGTCGACCAACGCCAGCCGCGCCGTCACGCGGGTTGTGTCGATGTCGCCACGCAGCCGATCGCCGCCGTCCTGGGTGGCCGCCTTGTCGAGCAGGACGAGGGCCGCGGTCGGCTGCTCGGCGGCCAACAGGTCGCGGGCCGCGGCCAGCGACTGCGCCGCCGGTGGGTGCAGGCGAGGCGCCAACAAGAACGCGTACCCCGCGAGCAGCAGGCCCGCAGCGGCGAGACCGATCGCGAGCGGGCGCCAGCGGCGGTGCAGCCAACGCGCGACCCGGTAGCGCCAGCTCGGCGGCCGGGCGCGCAGCGGCCGCCCCTCGTGGAAGCGCTCGAGGTCTTCGAGCATGGCGTTCGCCGTCGCGTAGCGATCCTCGGGACGCTTCGCCATCGCCTTGGCACACACCACTTCGAGTTCGCGCGGCACGGTGGGCTGCAGACGGCGCGGTCGCGGCGGATCCTGGTGCACCACCGCCAGCACGACCTCGGCGAGGTTGTCGCCCGCGAAGGGCGGCCGGCCGGTCAAGCACTCGTACAGGATGGCACCGAGCGCGTACACGTCGCTCTGTTCGCCGACCCGCGCGCTCTGCCCGAGCGCCTGCTCGGGGCTCATGTAGGCCGGCGTGCCGAGGATCTGCCCGCTCGCGGTCACGTCGGCGCTCATCGCCACGTCGCGCGCCAACCCGAAGTCGGCGACGAAGGCCTCGCCGCGCGCGTCCACCAGCACGTTGGCGGGCTTGAGATCGCGGTGGACGACGCCGTGCGCGTGCGAGAACGCCACCGCGCTCGCCACTTGCCGCAGCAGATGGACGGCGCGCGTCGGCGTCACGCTTCCGGCGCGGATCAACTCCGACAGCGGTGCGCCCTCCACCAGATCCATCGAATAGAACATCGCCCCGTCGGTCTCGCCGATCTCGTGGATGGCGACGATGTGCGGATGACGCAGGCGCGCCAAGCTGCGCGCCTCCTTGCGGAAGCGTTCGAGGCCACCACGCAGGCCGCCGGCGCCTCGCAAGACCTTGACCGCCACCTGCCGATCCAGCGAGCGCTGCCGCGCGCGGTAGACCACACCCATCCCGCCGCGGCCGAGCTCGCCGAGCAGTTCGTAGTCGGCGGGCAAGTGCGGCTGTGCCGGCTCGCTCGCCGTCCAAGCAGCGTCGGCGAGCAGAGCGAGCGCGGCCCGGCAGCGGCGAACGTCGTCGGGCGACACACCGAACTCCGCGGCGAGCGCCGCCTCGTCGACCGCGCCCCCGTCGGCGAGCCGCCGCCGTAGCTCCTCCTGCAGGCGGAAGAAGGTGTCGGAAGCGTCGTCGTTCACCGAGATCCTCCGTCGGGCAGCAACTCGGCGCCGAGGCGCGCCGTGGCCTTGGCCAGCAGCCGGCGGACCGACGACGGGCTGCGCCCCATGCGCACGGCGATGGTCTCCAGGTCGAGTTCGGCGAAGTAGCGCTGCAACAGCGCCTCGCGTTGCTCGTCGGGCAAGGCCGAGAGGATCGTGCGCAGACGCTGCCCTTCGTCGACGCGCGACACGGCAGTCGCGGGTCCGGTGTCCCGAGCGCGCACGCGCCCGAGAATGGCCGTGAGCGTCGTGCAGTCCCCGGCCGGTGTGCGCTTGCGGGCGGCGAAGTGATCGGCGAGTCCGCGCACGCAGTTCTCCGCCACCCGTGCCATCCACGCGGCGAAGGCGCGCGGGCTGCGCGGCGCGTCCGGGCCGAAGCCCGCCAGACCGGCCAAGTACGCCTCCTGCACCACGTCGTCCGCCTCGACGCGCGCCCGCAGCGCGCGGCCGAGGCGCAGCTCCACGAAGAGGAGCAAGCGCGGGGCCGCCTGCTCGAAGAGGCGATCGAACTCGGCGTTCGCGGACACGGACACGACGACTCTACAGGGGAGAACGTCGCCGCCAGCGCCGGTCGATTCCGCGAGATTAGACGCGCGCTACCGATCCACCGACGGCACGGGCGCGTCCGGCGGACCTCGTCCACCGAACGGCGAGCTGGCGGCGAGTTCGTTTCCGCGTGACCACAGAGCGCCTCCGGGTAGGCTCCCGCGCCACGGCGGCGAGGCGACGATTCCGCCACCGTCGGCCGGGTATCCGCCATGGACTACGTCGCCGTCGGTTGGCTGGTGGCTGGTTTGTTCGTGTTGACCGTGGGTGCCGACCTGCTCGTGCGCGGCGCATCGCGGCTGGCTGCTGCCGTGCGCATCTCGCCGCTGGTCGTCGGCCTGACCGTGGTCGCGTTCGGCACCTCGGCGCCAGAACTCGCCGTCAGCGTGCGCTCGGCCCTCGCCGGCCAGGCCGACATCGCCGTGGGCAACGTCGTCGGCAGCAACATCTTCAACGTCCTGTTCATCCTCGGGCTGTCCGCCGTCGTCACCCCGCTGGTGGTCTCCGTGCAGATCATCCGCCTCGACGCACCGATCATGTTCGGAGTCTGCGCGCTGCTCATGCTGCTGGCCCGCGATGGCAGGGTGGATCGAAGCGACGGGGCGCTGCTGACGCTGGGCCTCGTCGCGTACACGAGCTTCGCGATCTGCAAGGGGCGCAAGGAGTCGGCGTCGGTGGCGGCCAGCGAGGTCTCCCAGCGTTCAGCGGTGGAGCCTGGCTCCATCCACTGCAAGGCTGATGTGATGGCCGGCGACCTCGATCGTCCGCCCATCACGGAGTTCGGCAGGCGCGAGTCCGGCACCGGTCGGATCGTCCGCGACATCGCTCTGGTGCTCGCCGGGCTCGGCGGCCTGGTCCTCGGGGCGCAGTGGTTCGTCGACGCCGCCGTCACCCTGGCCCGCAGCCTGGGAGTCAGCGAGTTGGTGATCGGCCTCACCGTCGTGGCTGCGGGGACTTCGCTGCCCGAGGTCGCGACGTCGGTGGTCGCGAGCCTGAAGGGCGAACGCGACATCGCCGTCGGCAACGTCGTCGGCAGCAACATCTTCAACGTCCTCGGGGTCCTCGGTCTGACGGCGCTGGTCACGCCGCAGGGCCTTCCCGTGGCGGCGTCGGTCGCCAACCTGGACCTGCCGGTGATGACCGCGGTGGCGTTCGCGTGCCTGCCGATCTTCTTCACCGGCAACCGCATCGCGCGCTGGGAAGGCGTCGTCTTCCTCGGCTACTACGTGGCCTACACCGTCTACCTGGTGCTGAGCGCCACGCGATCGGAGGGGCTCGGCACGCTGCAGGTCGCGATGGTCTGGTTCGTCGTGCCGCTGACCGGGCTGACCCTGGCGGTGACCACGGCCAACGCCGCGCGCCGGCGCTGACCCATGGCGACGCAAGGCGCGGCGGCACCGGCCGGCAGCGGGCAAACCGTTCCGGTTGCGCGCCCACAGCTGCCGATAGACGCAGGGGGTGAAGCTCAGAAGTCTCCTGATCGTGCTGGCGCCGGTGGCTGCCGGCGTCTGGCTGACGCAGTGGCGCCACCGTGCGGCGATCGACAGCGCGCGGCGGGCATACCGCGACGATGCGAGCGCTGCGGCGCAGCGCGTGGCCGAGCGCGTCGAGCGCACGTTCTCCACCATCTACCAGGGACTGCGCACGATGGCGCGCCTGCCGGGCGTGCAGAAGATCTCGCGCCATGGCGAGAACTTCGACGCCGACGCCAAGCAGGTCGTGCAGGAGCTCTACAACCACCTGGCGATCAACGTGGCGATGTCCGAGGTCTACATCGTGCCGCGCGACCTCGACCCCGAGCGCATCGACCCGGTCACCAACGAGCCCGAGGCACCGATCGTCACCTTCGACGAGATGATCGTCGACTCCACGCCGGCGTCGACCGCCGCGGCGGGTCACGACGAGGGCCCCGAGGAGGTCGAGATCTTCGAGTATCGGCTGATGCAGCAGCAGCTCGCCTGGTTCGAGCGGCACACACCGACCGCCGACCACGTCCGCGGGCTCGAGGTGCCAGCGCTGCTCGGCCCCGAGGTCGTGACCTGCGACAACAGCCGCTACGACCCGGCCAAGCCGAACGATGCCGACCGCAGCGGCCTGGTGTACTCGGTGCCCTTCTTCGGCAGCGACGGCCGGTTCCGCGGCATGGTGTCGGGGGTCATCCTCACCGCCGCCATCCGCGACCTCGTACCCGGCGGCTTCTACGCCGTGCGCAACGCTACTCACGCCTACACCGCCGGATCGTGCGACCCGGGGGTCTGGTCGGCGTCGGCGGCGAGCGTGGCGGCCGGGCGCGCGGACGAGGACCTCGTGTACTCGGAGGCGCGACCGCTGCGCATCCCCGACCAGGCTGGAGGTTGGATCCTGTGGTCCGGCGAACCGAACGAGGCCTTCGCCGCCCGCGAAGACGTGCGCGCCGCCGGCACCGTGCGCGCGATCGGCCTCGCGGCCTCCGGTTTGTTCGCGGCCGGCGTCTACCTGGGTCTCGTCTACGTGCAGGCCCGGCGGCGCCGCGCCGCCGCCGAGCGACAGGCCCTGGCCGAGCGACAGGAGGCTGCCGAGCGCCAGCAGCGTGTCCTCGAGCAGCAACTCGCCGCCTCGGAGCGGGCGCGGCAGGCAGCGATGGTCATGACCGACACGGCGTCGGGCATCCGTGCGTCCACCGATGCTCTGGGCACTTCGAGCCAGCAGATGGGTCAGGCGGCGGCGCTGACAGCGACCGAGGCCAACGCCGTCAACACGGCCGCCGACGAGATCCGCACCCACGTCGAACACCTCGCCCTGAGCGTGCGCGAACTCGGCAACAGCATCCACGAGATCGCCGACGGAGCGTCGGGGGCGGCCGAGGTCGCCAGCAACGCCGCGCACCAAGCCGAAGCCACCTCGGGGTCGGTCGACGCGCTGGGTGCGGCCGTCGACCGCATCCAGGGCGTGGTCGAGCTGATCGAGGACGTCGCCGCACAGACCAATCTCCTGGCCCTCAACGCCACCATCGAGGCGGCGCGCGCCGGCGAAGCCGGCCGCGGCTTCAGCGTCGTCGCCCATGAAGTGAAGGAACTCGCCGGGGAGACGGCTCAGGCGACACAGCAGATCGTCGGCGAGGTCCGCTCGATACGCGACAGCGCTCGCCAAGTGATCGGCGCGATGAAGGACATCGCGGACACGATCCGTGTCATCCGCGACCGCCAGGCGTCGATCGCCGGCGCGGTCGCCCAGCAGACCGCCACCAGCGAGATGATGGACCAAGGGTTGGCCCGCGCCGCGGGCCTCGTGGGCGCGATCGTGCAGCGTACCGGAAGCCTGGCCCAGGCCGCCGAAGTCACCCGCCGCGGTGTGCTCGAAGCCGAGTCCGCGGTCGCCGACCTCGGCCGGATGGTGGCGAGTCTGCGGGAAGTGGGCGCGCAGCTCGACGACGGCGCGCTCGTCGCCGCCGGAGACTGACGGTCGCCCCTGCGAACGCGAGCCCTTCGGCCTCAGAGTTCGTCGGGCAAGCGTCGGATCTTGCCGTCTCGCCCGACGCAGGCGAGCTTGGTCGTCCCCGTGGCGACCACCGCCGCGCCCTCCGGCCGCCTGACCTCGTAGGCGAGGGTGATCGACGCGGGGCCGCGCTCCGCCTCGCGCACGGACACCGTGACCTCGTCGTCGTAGGTCACCGACCGCCGGTACTCGACCTGAAGGCCGACGACCTGCAGCAGCACGCCTTCGTCTTCCATCTCGCGGTAGGTCTTGCCGCGCGCGCGCAGCCACTCGGTGCGCGCCTCCTCGAACCACGCCACGTAGCTCCCGTGGTGCGCGACCCCCATCCGGTCGGTCTCGCAGTAGCGCACGCGCAGGTGATGCAGGAACGGTGCCGCAACCATGCGTCGCGACATTAGCGCCGTGCGCCTGATCCCCGGCCTCCGTCCCCCAGACCTCCGGCCGCGGGACGTTTCCGCCACCAGACCTCGGCCACCAGGCAAGGGCCAGCCTCGGGCATGGGCCGAGTTGGCGGGCCTTCGTTCGGACCGTATCGGGTCGACGTCGCCGCCGAAGCCGTCGGCACATTCCACGGGTTTCTACGGTAGACGCCCGTATGTTGCCGCCCGACATGGAACAGCTTCTCCCCTGGTTGATCAGTCTCGTCAGCGGCGGCGTCGGCGGGAACCTCGGCGGCGCGCTCGTGAAGGGCATCGGCGGCGGCTTCAAGACCATCGTCGGCATGCTGGGTGGACTGCTCGGCGGCCAATGGCTCGGTCCGATGCTCGACTTCCTCAAGAACCTGGGCGCCACGGGCGGCAACGTCGCTTCGTCGGCGGGCGTGGGTGCGCTGGTGACGATGATCATCGGCATGTTCGTGCGCAAGAAGGACTGAGCGAGCGGAGCGCTCTCGCCGGGAGCCCCGGCGCGCCGCCCGCGGCGCGGGCGCACACGCGCCATGGCACGACACGCGGCACCCGCGAGATTGATGGCAACCTCCGGGAAGGAAGCTACCCTTCGGTCCATCTGAGGCATCCCGCCATGACACCGCACGCGCCCGCCCGGCCGATGCTCGGCCTCGTCGTCTGGTCGTTTCTCGCCGGATGCGGCGGTGCCCCGACGCCGGAGCCCGACCCTCAGATCGAGGCGGACTTCCTGGAGCGGCGCCGAGCCATCGAAGAAGAGAAGGGCAAGCAGACCTTCGAGAGCGACCTCATCAACATCGACAAGGCGATCGACAAGTATGCCGGCGCCTGGATGACCAGCGAGCTCAACGCGTCGGAGAAGATGCGCGACAAGCTCGACACCTACCTTCGCAACATGGTGGCCAAGCACTCGGATCGGCTGCTCAGCCTGTCCGAGCAGCGGGACTATCCGGGCAACCGGTCGATCGCCCTGGCCGCCCTCGGGTTCACCGGTCGCAACGACGTGCTCGACGCCCTCCTCAACGGCGCGCGCGACGACAACGAGCAAGTTGCCGTGGCGGCGCTGTTCGGGCTCGCCATCCTGCAGGATCCGAAGACGCCGCCCGGCGTGCTCGGCGACCTGATGAACGACGCCAAGCGCCCGGCCGACGTACGGCGCAACGCCTCGCTGGCCTTGCTGCGCCTGCAGGAGAAGTCCTTCGAGCCGGAGAAGGTCGCCCCCTACTGGATCAAGGTACTCGATCGCCCGATCGAAGACGTCGACTACGCGGTCGCTCTGCACGCCGTGCGGGGGCTCGGCCTGCTGCGCGATGCCGCCAACGCCGGCTGCGCCGAGCGGCTCGCCAGCCATCCGCAACCGATGCTGCGCGTCGCCGCCGCCATCGCCATGGGCCGCATGAAGTCCGAGTCGAGCGTGCCGGCGCTGCTGGCTCTACTGGGTCCGGGCGAGACCAACGAGAACGTGCGCCTGGCAGCGCGGAAGGCACTGCAGGCACTTGCCGGCGGCATCGACCGCGAATACGACGTCGGAGAGTGGCGCAAGGTCTTCGAGCGCGAGAGGACGAAGTAGGCACACGTGCACGGGCAGCGCGTGCGCTGCGCCTGCCCGGTGTCCTGACGCTGACGTGGATCGCCGCGTGCAGCGACGCAACGCCGGAGCTGGCGCCGCTGCCGCAGGACGCCCAAGCCGCCGTGCGCACCTTGCTGCAGCGCTGGCACGGGCCCCTGCAGGGCACGCTCGCGACCTTCGTGACCGAGCTGCGCGACACTGCCGGCGACGGGCCCTGCGCCAAGGTCGCCTTCGCCGATGGGCGCCTGCGTGTCGACCGCCCCGACCGGAGCGTCGATCTCTTGGTCGGCGACGATGCCTGGCACTGTCCGCCCGACGCGCCCGCGCAACGCCTGGACGAGGCTGGCCGCCGCGCCCTCGACGACCTGCGCGCGCTCCTCGCCGGTGCCTACCTCCTGCCGCTCTACGACGCGCGCGCCGTCGCCCGCCAGGGCCCGTCGGTGTTGGCGGTCGCGGCGAAGGACGGGACCACCTGGCGCCTCGAGCTCGACCTCGACCGCCAGCAGCCGAAGACGATGACCGGTCCGGCGGGCACCGTCGGTTTCGCGAAGTTCTTCGCCACCGGCGTCAGCGAGCTTCCGGCCGAGGTGCGCCTGGGCGCGCTCGGCACGCGGCACCTGCGCCTCGTCGCCAGCGACATCCTGTTCGAGTCGTTCGTGTTCCAGGATCCGACTGCCGATCCGAGCACCGCGCGCAAACGCAGCGCCGCACCGCGCCTCGAGGTGGGGGACGATCGGCCGACCGAGCCGGTGGTGAGGCACATCGACAGCACTCTGTTTCTCGCCCTGAAGGACCCGGGCGACTGGCAGGCGCGAGCCGAGCGCATCGTCGCCGCCGGCACCGAACTCGGTGAGCAGGGTCAGTTCGGCGCCGGCCTGCCGTTCTTCTTCGAGGCCGACGGCGCACGCTGGATCGGACTGCCGTTCGAGCCCGACCGCGAGCAGGGCAGCCCACCGTTCCGCGCGCGCCCCGGCCAGGACGCCCGCCGGCGCGCGCGCCACGCGGCGGTCGTGCTCTACCGTGCGGGCGCACCGTATGACGCAGCGTGCGACGAGGCGGCCAACCGCGTGCGCGCCTTCGCCGAACGCAACCGCCTGACGCCCGACGGACCGCTGCGCGCGCTCGCCTACTTCGGTTGGGGCGACGCGGCACCCACCGAGGCGCAGCTGCAGAGCATGCCGGTGCAAGTGGAGCTACCCATCGCCGAGCCGCCGCGGTGAACCGACGCGGTTGGCGCGCCCTGATTCCGGGCATGCTGGTGGCCGCCACCGGTGTCGGCGCCGGCGACCTGTCGACCTCGGCGCTCGCCGGCAGCGCCACCGGCGTGCACCTGCTGTGGGCCGTGCTGCTGGGCTGCGCCATGAAGTGGCTGCTCACCGAGGGCATCGCCCGCCACCAGCTCGCCCGCGGACACAGCGTCCTGCAGCAGGCCCTCACGAGCCTGCCCTCCGCTGTGCGCTGGCTGCTGGCCGCCTACTTCGCCGTGTGGGGCTTCCTGGTCGGCGCCGCGCTGATGAGCGCCAACGGCGTCGTCCTGCACGCCTGTTTGCCGCTGTTCGGCGACGCGCGCCAGGACAAGATCGCGTACGGAGCGGTGGCCAGCCTGCTCGGCCTCGCGCTCGTCCGCCGCGGTGGTTTCGCCTGGTTCGAGCGCGTCATGGGCGCGTGCACGGCGGTGATGGCGCTGGCGGTGCTCGGCTGCGCGGTGATGCTCGCTCCCGACTGGAACGACGTGCTGCGCGGCGCCTTCTGGCCGAGCGTGCCGCCCCTCGCGGGTGCGCGCACCTGGACCATCGCGCTCATGGGCGGCGTCGGCGGCACGGTGACCCTGTTGTGCTACGGCTACTGGATCGGCGAGAAGGAGCGCACGCGGCTCGCCGACCTGCGCCTGTGCCGCTTCGACCTCGCCGCCGCCTACGCGATGACCGCGCTGTTCGGCATCGGCATGGTGATCGTCGGCAGCCGGCTCGCTTTCGCCGGCGAAGGGGGCGGCGCCACGCTCGCCGTACGCCTCGCCGACCAGCTCGACTCCGTGCTCGGCCCGCTCGGTCGCGCAGGTTTCCTGGCCGGCGCGCTGGCAGCGGTCCTGAGCAGCTTGCTCGGGGTGTGGCACAGCGTGCCCCTCCTGTTCGCCGACGCACACCATGGCGGCAGGCTCGACGCGCACGCCCTGGTGTCCACCCGTGCCTACCGCAGCGCACAGTGGCTGCTGGCGACCGTACCGATGGCCGGCCTCTACGTCGGCTTCGCTCCGATGCAGCGCGCGTACGCGATCGCCGGTTCGCTGTTCACGCCGCTCCTCGCCCTGGTGCTGCTGTGGCTGCTGCGCCGACCAGAGCTGGGACCCGGCCGGATCGGGCGCGCCTACGCCACCGCCCTCGCGGCGATCGCCGCCTTCTTCGGTGTCGAGTTGGGTCAGACCATCCTGTCATGACGGCGATCGAGTCGATGCCCGGTGCGGAGCCGCGCCGACCGCCGTGGTGGGCATGGCTGCTCCTGGCCGCGGCGATCGCCACCCTGACCGGTCTCGGGTTCGGACCCTGCCGCCACGACTTCTACCTCGCCGACGACTTCAACGCGCTGTACGCCGCCCAGCGCGCCACCACCCTGGCGGACGCCATCGACCTCGACGGTGCGTTCCGCCTGCGGCTCATCCGCGAGGTGATCCCCGACTTCGAGGCGACGTCGACCCTGCTGCGCCCGATCACGGCGCTCTCCCTGTGGCTCGACCACCTGCGCGGGGGGCTGGCCCCGGAGTGCTTCCACGACACTTCGCTGTTGCTGCACGCGCTGGTCGCGCTGGCGGTCGCTGCTCTGGCCTTCACCCTGACGCACAGCTTCGTCGCCGCCGCCGCCGCCGGAGGCATCTTCGCCGTCCACCCGGCGCACGCGGAAGCCGTGGTGTGGATCGCCGCGCGGGCCGACCTCACCGTGACCCTGTGCATGGTCGCCGCCTTGCTGGCATGGCGGCGCTACCTCGACGCGGGCGGCGGTGGCCGCCTCTTGCTGGCGTGCGGCGCCTTCGGCCTGGGCTTGCTCAGCAAGGAGATGGCCGTGACCGTGCCGGCGCTGGCGCTCTGCCTGTGGTGGGCACGGCCCGGCCCGCGCCAGCATGGCCGGCCGTGGCGCGGGCTCGCCGCCCTGGTGGCGACGTTGCTCGCCTACGTCGCCTTGCGCTTGTTCTTGGTCGGTTCCTTCCGCAGCTACTACGAAGCGCCGGGCGGAGTCGTCGGTGCGCTCGGCAATGCGGTGCGCTTCGTCGCCGACGCTCTCGTCACCGCAGCCTGGACCGGCGACCGGGTCGCCCACCCCGACTGGGATGTGCTGCGCTGCGCCTACGGCGCGCTGATCGCCACGCTGCTGCTGCTGGCGCGCGCGCCCTCGCTTCGCCTCGTCGTGGCGTGCGGACTGGCTCTGGCGCTCAGCACCGCGCCGGTCGCCGGGTGGGCCAAGCTGAACGCGGACGGCGCGGGCACCCGTCTGATCTATCCGAGCCTCGTGTTCACCACCCTCGTCCTCGCCGCAGCCGCCGCGCACGCATGGCGGCGCACGCGAGCGCTGACCGCCGTCGCGGTGCTGGGGCTGCTGGGCACCGGCCTGCTCGGCACGCGCCGCGCCACCGAGCCCTGGCAGCGCGCCGGAGCCGAGGCGCGCGCGATCGTCACCCAACTGCGCACGGCCGCCGCCGACGCCGATGCGGTGATCCTCAGCATGGATCTGCCAGCGACGCTCGGCCCGGCCTACCTGATGCAGAACGCGTTCCCGGCCGCCGCCTGGCTGTTCGTCCGAGCGGGCCTGCGCGTCGACTGGCTGCCGCCCGCGCAGTGGCAGACAGCCGTCGTCGAGCATCGCGAGGAGCTCAGAGCCCAGCCCGGCGTCCGCGCCCTGCGCTGGGACGGCGCCGCCGGCGTGTGGCGAACGCCCGACCTGCGCTGACACGCCACGCAACGGGACGCGCTGCGTTGGCGCTTGCTGCTGGCGAGGCGTTCTCGACTCCGGGCTTTACCCTCCATGCACGGTTCGCGAACATGCCGCGGTGCAGGCCCGACACGCCCCCGCTCCTCCTGCGGCTGACGCCACGCGGGCCGAGTCCCTCGCCGCGCGCGACGGCGAGCGGGCCAGCGAAGTCGAGGGTTCGGCGCGCGGCGACACGTGGGCCCGACGCCTGCTCGGGCGCTTCCACATCACCGGAGTGTTCTGGCTGCGCGCGGTCATGTGGGTCTCGCGCGGCTCGCAGCTGCGGGCCTACAGCATGGTGTGGCTGTGGTCGGCGATCTTCTTCTTCCTGCTGCGCAGGCCGCGTCGGATCGTCGCCGATCACCTGGCGGCGGTGCTCGGCCCGTGCGGCTTCTTCCGGCGCCAGGCGCGCATCTTCCGCGCCTTCAAGGACCACGCCTGGTGTCTGGTCGAGCGCTTCGAACAGTTCCGTCCCGACTTCCAGCCGCGGGTCCAGCGCGAGGGCGCGTGGCCGGAGCTGGACAAGGGCAAGGGCTTCATCGTCTGCTCGGCCCACGTCGGCCTGTGGGAGATCGGGCAGCTCATGCCGGTGGTGCAGGGCGCGCGCAAGCTGCACGTCGTGCGCGAGCGCGAGGAGCATTCCGAGACGCACCGAGTGATCGCCGACATGCTCGACGCCCACCCGCACGCCGACATCGTCACGCACTGGCTCGACGACGACGCCCAGCTCGGCGCGACCCTGCTCGGCGCTCTCCGCCGGGGCGACGCGGTGACGCTGGCCGGAGACCGCGCCAAGAGCGGCATGGCCGCCCTGCGGGTGACGATGTTCGGCCGCACGGTGCTGGTGCCAGCCGGGGTGCCGGCGCTGGCGCGCGCCGCCGAGGTGCAGATCGCACCGACCTTCGTCTTCCGGCTCGGGCGCCGGCACTACCGCGTGGTGGCGCGCCGCCCGTTCAAGGTGGCGCGCTCGAACGACCGTCAGCGCGACCTGCAGGAAGCGGCGCAGCACCTGGCGTCGGAGTTCGAGTGGGCGGTGCGGCAGAACCCGTTCCAGTGGAAGCGCTGGGAACCGGTGTGGGCCGACGCGGCGCCCGCCTGAAGGCCCGGCCGCGGGCGTCTCCGCAGCGACAGGCGACCGGGCGACAGGGGAGGTAGCCGTTCGCGCCCTCACAGCGTCGACTGCACCAGCCAGTCGAGCCATTCCGGCAAGAGCTGCCAGTTGCTGCCGCGCGTGAGCTCGGCGAAGCGGTAGGCAGGGCTCTCGTCGAGCATGCGCCCGAGCGCCTGCACGGCGGCGGCACGCAGGCGCGGGTCGGTCCTGGCATCGCTCGCCCTGTCTCGCAGGACGGCGAAGCTGCGCGGTGTGAAGCGCGCGCCGAGCGCGTAGGTCAGGAGCGCGCGCTCGGCATCGGTCTCGGCGACGCGCAGACTCTTGACCACGGCCTCGACGTCCGCGTCGGTGCCGATGCCGACCAGCAGCTCCGCCAGCGTCGCGCGCGTGGTCGGGCACGGGTCGGCCTTGACGTGGGCGCGCAGGGTGGCACGGGCCTCGTCGTCGCCGATGAGGGCAAGTGCGTCGCCGGCAGCGATGCGCATCGACGCTTCGCGCTCGGTGCTCAAGGCTTCGGCGAGCGCCGGCACGGCCAGCGCGTCGCGCGCCAACCCCATCCCCAGCATGTAGGCGGGCGTCGCACTGTCGTTGCGCTCGCGTCCGAGCGCCGCGCGCAGCTCGGCCGCGGCGTCCTCGTCGGTGCCCTGCCGCAGGTGCAGACCGAGGCCGAGAGCGGCCCAAGACCGCAGCGACTTGGGCCCGCGGCGCAGCTCTTGGACCAGGAAGCGGCGCGCGTCCGGCTCGCGGTGCGCGCCGATCGCCAAGAGAACGACGCCGCGCGACAGGTGTTCGCGTTCGAGGTCGTAGGCGGTCTTCAGGGCGGGCAACGCCAGGTCGTGGGCGGAGCGGCCCAGCCCCAACGCCGCGCTGCGCCGCAGCGAACGGTTGCGCCCCGACAAAGCGTGGGTCAGCGTCGCGACCGCCGCGTCGGTGGGCACGCTCCCCAGGTTCTCGAGGGCTCGCCCGCGCAGGAGCAGGTCGCGGTCGGTCTGCAAGCGCTCGGCCTCGCCGGCGAAGACGTCGGGGTCGGCCATGCCCGCGTACAGGAGCGCGCCCATACGCAAGCTGACGTCGTCTTGGGCCTCGTGCCCCGCGCTCACCGCCCGGACGAAGCCGTCGTCGTAGTGGTCGCGGGCCAGAGCCAGCCCCAGCACGGCGAAGGCGCGAGCCTGCGGGCCGAGGCCGGCGGGGTCGTGGGCGGCGGCACCGGCGACGCTCGCCAGCTCGAAGGTCGCGCGCGGACCGCCCAGCGCCCCCAAGGCCAGAAGGGTCCAGGAACGGATCTCCTGCTGCGGGTCCTGCAAGCGCCGGCGCAGCACCGGGACATGCCGTTCGTCGCCGAGCCGGCCGAGCGCGAGGGTGGCGGCGGCACGGAGGCTTGCGTCTTGGTGCTCGGTGAGACGCACCAGCTCCGGAACCACCGCGTCGCGTGCGGCTCGGCGCGCAGTGAACAGACGAACCGGCGTGTCGACCGCCTCACCACTGCGGTCGCGCTGCACGTAAGCCGCGCGGTTGGCGCGCCACCACGCCTGCCAATCCAACTCGATCGCGGGCACGCCGCGCGGCGTGCGGCGACCGGCCGTGGCCCCAGGGCGGCCGGCGGCCACGGGCGCGGGAGCAGAAGCGGCCCGCGGGCCCGCAACGCGCCCGCGGCGCACGATGTCTTCGGGGCCAGCCCAGCGCGCAGGCGGCTCCGGCGTCGCCGCCGACCGTGCGCGCCACGATCGCCAGCGCCCTGGTGCCTGGATGCGCGCCGCCTCCACCAGCGACAGGCCGTGCGCATCGGTCCACGCCCGCACGCGCGGGTCGCCGGCCAGCTCGACGAACCAGGCATGGTTCTGCGTCGCTGCGATCTCTCGGGTGAGGGCGTCGCGGCCGCTGCGGTCCAGCATGTAGGCGATGGCGCAGCGCCGGCCTTCGCGGTCCACGAACGACGGCACGCGTGCATCGGGGAAGTCCGGGTCGACTCCGAAGTCGGCGCGCAGCCGGTAGTCGCGCAGCCACTCGATGACCTGCTGGCGCCCCGCCCGCTGCGCCGGGTCGAGGTCGCCGACGTCGGCCGCGCGCAGCTCGGCCTCCACCCGCGCGTAGCGCTGCACCCACAACTCGAGGTCGGTGGGCGAAGACTGCGCGCGCGGCAGGGTCGCTGCGCAGGACAAGACGAACAAGGTTTGGATTCGCATCGGCTGGCCTCCGGGCGCCGGCGCCAGCAACGGACGTACCGGCGATCCCGGGCGGACCATCCAGCGTTCAGCGGTGGAGCCTTGGCTCATCCGCTGCAAGGCTGGTGCGGTGGCTGGCGACTCAGTCGTCCGGCGGGTGCCAGTTCGTGGCCAGAGGCGGCGCGCGCGGTTACGCGCCAGTGACACTTGGCGAAGGCAGGATGTGCGACCAGAGCACGCAGCGCGGACCACGCGACACCACGCGACGCACGCAGACGCCCGGCGCTCTGGGACGCCCTGACCTGCAGCCACAAGCGCCCTTCTTGACGAGACTTGCATTCCTGGACCCACGGCCCAGGCGCCGGCTATCCTGGCTCGAGACGCGCGGCTCGGCACTCCTCGCGGGAGGAGTGGGCGGCGGTCGAAAACAACCCGGAGCCCACGCCATGGCCACCAAGACCTTCGACGCCGCTGCCAACCTCCTCGCCCTCGAGAGCACCCACGCCGCCCACAACTACCACCCTCTGCCGGTGGTGCTCACCCGCGGCAAGGGCGCGTGGGTGTGGGACGTGAAGGACAAGCGCTACCTCGACTGCCTGGCGGCCTACTCCGCCGTCAACCAGGGGCACTGTCACCCGCGCATCGTGGCGGCGCTGATCGAGCAGGCGCAGCGGCTGGCACTGACCTCGCGCGCCTTCCACAACGACCGCTTCGGTCCGTTCTGCAAGAAGCTGGCGGAGCTGGTCGGCTACGAGAAGGTGCTTCTGATGAACAGCGGCGCCGAGGCCGTGGAGACCGGGCTCAAGGCGGCGCGCCGCTGGGGCTACCGCACGAAGGGCGTGCCGCAGGACCGGGCGGAGATCTTGGTGTTCGGCGGCAACTTCCACGGCCGCACGACCACGATCGTCAGCTTCTCCGACGACCCCGGGGCGCGCGCCGACTACGGGCCGTACACCCCCGGCTTCAAGACCGTGCCGTTCGGCGACCTGGCGGCGGCGCAGACCGCGGTCACCGACCACACCGTGGCGATCCTCGTCGAGCCGATCCAGGGCGAAGCTGGCGTGCTCATCCCGCCGGCCGACTTCCTGCCCGGCCTGCGCCGGCTGTGCGACGAGCGACGCGTGCTGCTCCTTTGCGACGAGATCCAATCGGGGCTCGGCCGCGCCGGCTCGATGCTCGCGCACCGCGACGCCGGCGTACGTGCCGACGGCGTGATGCTCGGCAAGGCGCTGTCGGGCGGCATGTACCCGGTGTCGGCCTTCGCCGCCGACGACGCCGTCATGTCGGTGTTCGAGCCGGGCTCGCACGGCTCCACCTACGGCGGCAATCCGCTGGCCTGCGCCGTCGCCGAGGCCGCCCTCGATGTGCTGATCGACGAGGACCTGTGCCGGCGCTCGCGCGAGCTGGGTGCCTACTTCGCCGACGGCCTGGCGCGGCTGGAGTCACCCAAGGTCAAGGAGGTGCGTGCCCGCGGTCTTTGGCTGGGCGTCGAACTGCTCTCGGGCGACGCCCGCCCCCTGTGCGAGGCCCTGATGGCGGAAGGCATGTTGTGCAAGGACACGCACGGCCACACCATCCGCATCGCGCCGCCGCTGGTGATCGAGCGCAGCGAGATCGACTGGGCGCTCGCGCGGCTGGCGAACGTGCTGCGCTGAGCTCGGGGCCGGGTCGCGTTCCTACGCGCCGGGGTCTCGCGACGGTCGCTGGCCGACGTCGAACACGAAGCGCTGGTAGAGCACCGAGATCGCGAGCAACGACAAGGCCAGTCCTGCCAACGACGCGACCCGATAGAGGTCGGTGAGTTCGCCGAGGTCGTGCAGGAAGACCTTGCCGACCGACAGCAGGATCAGCACCAGGCTCACCCAGCGCAGGGCGGTGCTCTGCCGGCCGACGCCGATCACCAGCAAGACCAGGGCGTAGACGATCCACACCACCGACGTCGTCAGGTCGCGCGCCGGGTGGCGGACGAAGGAGATCGCCACCGAATCGCCCTCGGCGAACGCGAGGGCGACGCCGACGTTGAGCCAGACGAAGACGATCCCCACGGCGTACAGACCGGTCAGCACGGCAGCGATCGGCTGGGCTTCCAGGCGGCGCAGGCGGGCGACCTCGAGGCGACCGAACACCTGCGCCACGGCGAGCATTGCCACGGCGGCGACCGCATAGGCGTAGTTCACGCCGTTGAACAAGAGCGAGGTCGGCAGCGGCACGGCCGACGTCACCAACGGATGCGTGATGGCACCGGCCATCACGCCCAACGCGCACGCCAACGCGACGACCTTCAGGCCGAGGTGGTCGACGCCTGCCCAGAGCACCGCCACGAAGAGCATCTGCAAGGCCAGGCGGGGCATCCACGCGTGCGGGATGTCGGGCTGCGGCACCGCCGCGGCCCAGGCCAACACCGCGAAACCGCCGAGCCAGGCCAGAGCCGAGGTGCGGACGGGTTCGGCCTGCGGCCACAGGCCCCGCGCGCGCCACGCTGCCAGGCCGAGGACGCTGCCGACGGCAAACGCCAAGCGTTCGAACGCAACCGCGCCCCACACCGGCAACGCGTGCCAGAACGCCGTGGGCCAGAACAGCGGCGGTACCAGCGCGGCGGCGCGCCAGGCGCCCCGTTGCGCCAAGAACGGCCCCGACCACGCGACCGGCCAGAGACAGAACACCGCCAGACTCGCGAGTTGCAGCCAGACCGCGAGGTGTGCGTCGAGGTCGCGCGGCCAGTGCATCTGCACGAACGCCGCCAGCGCCGCCGCCAACGCCAGCCCGACGGCGCTGCCGAAACGGCTCGCTGCGACCGCCGCGACCGCGGCGAAAGCGACGACGAGGGCGTGGAACGACCACACCCCGAGGTCGACCGCCACGACGCGCTGGCGCAGCACCAGCGCCAGCAGCAGCGGGAGTACCCACGCCCCCGCTTCGGCCCAGCGACGCACCTTCACCTCGCGTCGTGTCGCGCCGAGCGCAACCACGACGACCGCCAGCGCCAAGCCGAGCGGAGCGAGCAGCCTCTGCGACACCGCCGTCGCTTCGCCCGCGTGCGCGTGCGCGTGCGTCGCCAGCACCAGACCGAGAAGCCCGGCCGACGCCGTCTGCGCCCACGCGCGCGGGCGGACGCCGCCGACGCCGCAGGCCAGCGCAGCGAGCGCCACGGCGCCACCCCACCACGGCCAAGGCGAGACCGCACCGGCGCGCGCACTGGCCGGCGCCAGGAGCACCATGCCGCCGAGCGTCGACACCAAGACGCCGCCGCCCTGGCGCATCGCCACGCCGGGCACCGCCAGCGCCACCAGCGACAGCGCCGCTTCCCACGCGATCGGCGTGTCCATGGGCACGCGGCCGAGCCACGGCGCACACACGCCGAGCGCGGCCGCGCTGGCGGCGACGCCGAACAGCGGCTGGCCGGCGCGGCGCCCGAGCCAAACGAGGGCGCTCACCAGGATCACCAGCATCACGACCACGGGCCACAGGTGCGGGCCCAGGTCGGCGCGCAGCCCCAGGTGCAATGCGAAGGCGAAAGGGAGGAACAGCGCTGCGGCCCGGGTGAGCAGGTTGCGCGCCCCGACCGCGAACAGCATCGCGAACGCCAGCAGGACGCCGAGCCCGAGCCCGAGGTGCGTCGGCGGCATGCGGGTACCGATCCAGTGCGCCTGGAACGCCGCCGACGCCAGCAGGCTGACGGCACCGAGCCACGGCCAGCGATGCCGGCGCAACAAGATCAGCAGAGCAGCGTCGAGCAGCAGGAGGTAGCCGAACAAGCCGATCGGCTCGTCGGCGCTGCCGCGCACGAGCAACGGCGTGGCGAAGCCGCCGAGCAACGCCAGCGCCGCCAGGAACATCGACGCGCGGCGGTGAGCAAGGACGCAGGCCAATACGGTCGTGGCCACCATCGCCACGATCGCCACCGGCATGTCGATGAAGCCGTAGAGCTCGCGCGCCGCCCAGGTCACGGCGCAGAAGGCAACGAGCGCCGCTCCCGCCAAGGCGTGTGCCACCCACGCGTAGCCGCGCCGCAACAGGAGGGTGGAGCCCAGCAAGCACAGGACGCCGGCGCTGCTGCCGAGCGTCAGGCGCATGCCCGGCGTCAGGTGCCCGTGTTCGACGGCGTAGCGGAACAAGAAGATGCTGGCGAGGGCCAGTGCGATCCCGCCGAGCACGGCCGCGCCACGCACGCCGAGCCAACGCTCCCAGTCTCTGGACGTGGTCGGCACGGAGGCGCCGGCGTCGCTCTCGCCGGCCACGGGGCGCGGCGGAGCGAGCGTCGCTCGCGGTGCAGGCTCGGGCTGCATCCAAGGAGGCGCGGGCGCGTCCGGGAGCGGCGCGAGGCCGTGCGCTGCCTGCGCCCGGTCGGCCTTCTCCCCTTCCACCCACACCACGTCCGCCTCCGCCGCGGCTTCCTCCTCCGGCGAAGCCGGCACCGTGGCACCGGCACGGTGCAAGTGCCGCCGGGCCACGGCATCGGACGTCGTCGCGCTCTCCGGCGACGCTTGCCCAGGCTGCGGATGGGTTCGCGCGGCGACGACCTCGCCGATGGCGGCGACGGTCGCCGACGGCGACCCGCGTCGCTCGAAGTCGGCGCGCTCGAGCGCGCGGAGCCGATGGCGCACCGACTGCAACTGACGCCCCAGTTCGGCACAGCACCACAGCGCCACGACCGCCAGGACGCCGACGAGATAGACCACCGGAACCGATGCTACCCGCGCCGGCGCCCGCCGCGCGCGGTCAGCGACCGCGGCGGCCGCGGCGGCCTCGACCTCCGCCGGCCGGCGGAGCCTCGCGCTCGTAGGCGGGCAGCTCGAGCAGCTCGGGGTCGAGCTTGCCGAGCGCCGCCTCCAGCTGGCCGGCCATGTCGTCCTGCTTCTGCTCCTTCAAGCGAGCCAGAAGCATCTTGGCGGTGTCCACCGCCGACAGGTTGAGTCCGTCGAGTGTCGCCGCCGACGCGGGCCGACGCTCGAACGACGCCAGCACCTCGGCCAGGGCGCGGGCGTCGTCCTTCGCCTCGTAGGCGACGCGCGCGCATCCGCCGTGCGCCATCGCGACGTAGTGATCGGCCGAGTCGCGACGCTCGGGGCTCTGCTCGACGAAGCGCTCGAAGTGGGCGATGCCGCGCGCATAGGACGCGATTGCGTCGTCGCTGTCGCCGCGCCGGCGCTGGAACTCGGCCGCCACCAGCGCGGCGTAGCCGGCGAACCAGCTCAGATCGGCCGGCGCCTCCGGCTTGGCCAGCAAGCTCGCGTACACCGTCGCCAGGCCATCGACGCCCTTGTCGTGCAGGGTCTTGGCGCGGAGGCGTTCGTGCACCTGCCACGAGCCGGGAAAGCGCGTCAAGCCGACGTCGAGGACGCGGTCGGCCTGGCCGCGCGCGCCCAACCAGCGGAGGAAGTCGTAGTGGTCGACGACGTGCTGGTCGGTGCCGAGCGGGTGCTTGGCCAGCACCGCGTAGGCGGCGTGCACGTCGGCCATCCACTGCTGCGGCCAGTCCTTCTTGTCGACGATGGCGCGCGTGATCGCCTTCTGCCGGGCGTGCGCGAACAGCTGCAGCACCATCATCGAGTGCCAGCTCTGGGCATCGGGCGGCATGCTCTTGACCGCCTTTTCGGCCCGCGCGTAGGCCTCCGTCTCGTCGCCGAGTTCGTGCGCGGCGAGCGCCAGCGCGGTGTCCACCCGCCAGCCGCTGGCGCCGAGCGTCTCGGCCTCGAGGGCGGTGCGCCGCGCATCCTCGAACATGAGCCGCGCGAAGCGGCGGCCGTTGCGCAGGTCGGCACTCAGCGCCGCACGCGTCGCCGGATCGGCGGCGTGCGCCAAGGTCGCCTCGGCGAGCTGCAGGTGCACCTCCGGGTCGGCGGGCTTGACCTGGGCTTCGGCCGACTTCGCGTCCAACCGTGCCTCGAGCTCGCTGCGGCCAGGCGCCGGCGCATAGGTGGCGCCACCACCGGCGTCGTCGAACGCCTTGGCCCACCGCTCGACGTCGACGCTGGCCTTGCGCACCCCCAGGCCGCCGTGCACGGCCGCCAGCGTCCGCGCCTTCGGCGACACCTCGCCGAGCCGGCCCAGTGCACCCACCAAGGCCTCGCGCTCGGTCGCCGGCATCGGCACGCGCAGCGCCTCGGCGATCAGATCGACGGCCGCCGGCGACGACGTGTTGGCCAGGGCCTGGCGCGCCTGCAGGCTCTGGGCCTGATCGAGCCCGAACAGAGCCAGGCGCAGGAGGTCGACGGGCGCGTCCTGGCCAGCCGCCTGTGCGGCCTGCAGCAGCGACTGCCTCACCGTCGCGTCGCCCTGCTGGTAGGCCTGCTCGACGGCGACCTTGTCGTTGCTGTCGGGGCTGGTGACGCGCTCGAGCAGCGAGCGGTCGCCGCGCACCACCGGCGACGGGGCTTGGCGGTTGGCGATGCCGTCGCCGATCGCCTTGAACACCGACGCCGTGTCGTTGGCGTAGTAGACGTCGTAGCTCTCCGATCCGTCCAGCTCGACCATGATGTGGCGCGGCGCGATGCGGCGGCCGTCCATGAACTTCTCGAACAGGATCGGCTCGATGGCGATGTGTTCGGCGCAGGTGACGCCGCCGAAGCGCGGACACGGGATGCGGTGACCCTGCTCGTCGTAGTCGCGCGGGTTGTGCCGGTACACCGACGCGATCACGCACACGTAGGGCTCGTAGAGCTTGGCGATCTCCGGCATGCGGTAGCGCACACCGGCGTAGTGCTCGCTGGCGATCTCCCCGTCCATGTTGATGCACACGAGGATCGGCTTGCCGGTCTCCTTGGCGAGCGCCACGGCGTCGTCCCAAGTGCGCTGCCATTGGATGAGCACCGGCTTCTTCCAGTCCTCGGCCGTGGGGGCATACCACATGGCCTCGCGGCTGCCGGGTGCGGGTGCACCGGGTTGTTGCGCAGCGACACAGACTGCGAGGACGAGAGAAGCAGCAGCAGGGAGGGTTTGACGGCAGACGTTCATGATCGACGAATTCGGCGCGAGCGTATCGTTGTCGACGGACGGTGGCGACCGGGCACGAGTCCGAGGTTACGCGCGGCGCCATCGCACCGCCGCGACAACCGTGCCCGTTCGAAACGGGTACTGCCCGGCGGCCGCGTGCGGCCGGGGAATGGCGGCCGAGCCCGCCGGGGCGCCCGTTACAGTGCGCCGCCCACGCCCGCGCCGCCACATGCCCTTCCGCCCCGACCCCGCCGCCAGCCGGTGACCGTTCCCGAAGAACGCGTCACCGACGAGGAGCTGGCCGAGCTCCTGGCCGAAGTGCGGCGCATCGAGGTGCAGAGCCGCCGCCTGGTCTCCGGCGCGCTGGCGGGCGGCTACACGTCGGTGTTCCGCGGGGCAGGCATCGAGTTCGACGAGGTGCGCGAGTTCGCGCCCGGCGACGATCCACGCAGCGTCGACTGGAACGTGACCGCCAAGATGGGGCGACCCTTCGTCAAGAAGTACGTCGACGAGCGCGAGCTGACCCTGGTCTTCCTGCTCGACCTGTCGCCGTCGATGACGGGCGGCTTCGGTGCGTGGTCGCCACGGCAGATGGCGGCCCGCGTGTGCGGCTGCTTGGCGCTGTCGGCCGTGCGCCACAACGACAAGATCGGTCTGGTCGCGTTCGACGACTCCGTGCGCAAGTTCGTGCCGCCCAAGAAGGGGCTCGGCCACGCCCTGCGCATCGTGCGCGACTGCCTGGCGCTGCCGCCGGCGTCGGCGCGCACGCAGCTGGCGCCGGCGCTCGACTTCGTCGGCCACGTGGTGCGGCGACGCGCCGTGGTGTTCCTGGTCTCGGACTTCCTGGCGAGCGGCTACGCCCGTTCGTTGAGTCTCTGCGCGCGTCGTCACGACGTCGTGGCGATGCGCTTGCAACCGGCCGAGATGGCGCCGCCGGTGGACGGCTTGATGGTGCTGCGCGATCCCGAGGGCGGGACGCGGCAAGTCGTCGACTGGTCGCACGCCGCCACGCGGGACGCCTTCCGGGCGCGGGTGGCGCGCTGGCGCGACGAGCACGCCGCGGCGCTGGCGCGGGCGCGGGTCGACCTCATGGACGTGCCGGTCCCGTTCGCGGCGGACAGGGATGCGGTGGCGCGGCCGCTGCTGACCTTCTTCCGCATGCGCGAGCTGCGCGGGAGCAAACGATGAGACGGCGGCGCCGGCGCGCGCTGGCGGCGACGTGTCTGGCGATGGCAGGCACGGCGTGCGCACCGCCGGCGCCGATCGGCGGCGACGTGCCGAGCCTGCAGGTGGTGGCCGAAGGCGACAGCGTCGAGTTCGGCGTGGCGTTCCCGCTCGTGGTGGTGCGCCGCTGGACCGACGGCAGCGCGGTGCGCGCCTTCGACGCCGCCGGCCTGGCGCCCCTGAGCGTCGAGCTCGTCTCGAGCTCCCGACGCGACGACGGAATGCGCGTCGAAGAGACGCTGCGCTTGCGGGCCCGCGCCTTCGTGCGCGACTCGGTGACACTGGCGCCGTCGTTCGAGGTGCGCATGCCCGACGGCAGCACGCGCGAAGTCGCCGCTCCGCCGACGACGCTTCGCGTGCGCTCGGCGCTGGGGTCGAGCCACGGCGCCGAGGTCGAGCTCCCGGGCGATCTCCTGCTCGAGCCGACGCGCCGCATGCCTTGGCTCCTGGCAGCTGGCGTGGCCATCGCCGGCCTCGGCGTCTGGTTCGCGCGCCGCCGGAGGACTCCGGTCGAGAGCCCACCAGCGCCGCCGCCGGTGCCGGCGACCGACCACCGTGCCGAAGCACTGGCGCAGCTGCGGATGCTGCGCCAGCAGCCACTGGCGAGCGACGAGGAGGTCCGCGGCGTCTACGTCGCAGCGACGGCGATCCTGCGCGCAGACCTCGTCATCCGCGGCGGCATCGCGGCGCACGAGATGACCAGCGACGAGATCCTGGCCGTGCGCAAGCCTGCCCCGCACCTGGCGCGCGTTCTACGCGCCGCCGACTTGGTCAAGTTCGCCCGCCACACCCCCACCGCCGGCCAGGCCCGCGCCATGCTCGACGACGCCGAAGCCAGCCTGGCGCCGAACCAACAGAGTGGAGTCTGACACCAACCTGCGGGTCAGCGGAACTCGCTCATGAAGGTCTTCTCGAAGCTGCCGTCCGACTGGCGCCAGATGACGATGTAGGCGCCGTCGCCGTCGACGGCGATGGCCGGCTCCGAGGTCGCGGTCGCTCCGGGGCTGATGTGGTCGGCCAGGGAGGCGGCGTGCTGCCAGGCGCCGTCGCGGTACTCGCTGAGGTACATCGACCAGATCATGGTGGCGTCGGCCGCGGTGTAGGCGACGACGGCGTGGCCGCTGGGATCCATGGCCAGGACGAAATCACGCACCAGCTGGCCGACCGCGAAGTGGTCGGCGAGGCCGGACGGGTGCGTCCACGTGCCACCACGGTACTCGCTCTTGAACATGCTGGAACCGGTCGCGCTCACGTCCTGACTCCAGACGATCACCGCGTCGCCGCCGGCCATGGCCACGTCGACCGCGTGCGCCGAGCGTCCGTCGGGACTGATGTTGTCGCTGACCGACGACGGGTGCGTCCAGACTCCATTGCGCAGCTCGGACTTGAACACCTGCACGAACGAGCCGTCGCTCTGCACCCAAGCGATCACCGCGTCACCGCGGGCATCGAACGCGACCTTGGGCTTGTAGGCGTCGGTGCCGGCCGGGCTGATGTTGTCGGTGAGGCCACTCGGGTAGGTCCACACGCCGTTGCGACGCTCGCTCTTGAAGATGCGGTAGTGCTGCCCGTCGGCCTGCGCCCACACCACGACGACGTGCCCGTTGGGCCCGACCGCGATGTGCACGTCCTGCGCGTGCGTCTGCAGCGAACTCATGCAGTCGGTCGGCCCGCTGGGATTGGTCCAGACGCCGTTGTGCCACTCGCTCTTGAAGATCGACCCGCCGTTCGTGGTGAACTCCTCCCACACCACGACCGCATCGCCGGCCGGATCGAAGCGCACCCAAGGCTGCTGCGCGCCGCCCGCCAGCGGACTGATGTGGTCGGCATGCGTGGCCGGGTCGGTCCACGCGCCGTTGCTGTAGACGCTGGCGTAGATGCGGTCGATGGAGTTGCTGGTGATGTCGCGCTGCACCCACGTCATGATCGTGGTGCCGTCGGGACGGATCGCCATGCGCGGCGAGAAGACGCTGCCGCCGGCCATGTTGTGCGGCAGGGTCACGTAGCGGACCGGGTGGTTCCAGACAGCGTTGCGCCGCTCGCTGGCGAACACGCGCGAGCCGTATTCGACGGCGATGATGGCGTCGCCGTTGGCGCCGGCAGCCACCGACCCGCTGCACGAGTCGTTGCCGTCCATGCTGATGGTGTCGGCAAGGGTCTGTGGGTGGTGCCACTCCGGCTCGACGGGCACGGGCGGCACCGGCACCGGCGTCGGGCCGGCGGTGGGCTGCCCGCCACCACCGCCCGGACCGCCGGCCGGGGCCGGCACGTCGCCGCGGCGCCCGCTGCCCCCACACGAGAGCAGCGTCGCCAGGGCGCAGCCCGCGGCCCAGTGAGCAACGAGGCGACGGCTCGACGAGGCGATCGGTGGCAGGGGAGACGAAGCAGCCGTTGGGTGCGGATTCATGGGGAGGAGTGGCGAGGGCGGAGCCCCACAAGCCTACCAGCCACGCCGTCTCACCCCGCAACTTGTCGAGGCGGTTGCCGCGTCGGCTCAGGAACGAACGACAATCCTGGGGTCGTGGGCCAAGGTGCCGACTCCTCGGCCCCTACGCAGTCGACATGACCTGCGCGGGCCCCAGCGCTACCCTCAGCGCGCGCCGCAGGCACCCGACGACATGGACACTTGGATCGAGACGATGACCGGCCTGAGCCTGCAGTCGCCGGCGCTGCTGCTGCTGGCGCTGCCGTTCGCAGCGGCCGCGATCTGGCGCTGGCACCGCGGCACTCCGGCCCTGCGCTTCTCGCCGGCGGCGTTCGTTTCGTGGGTCCAGCCCTACGCGACCGATAGGTCTCCCGACGCGCCCGTCGCACCCAAGACACCGTTGCCGCGCTCGCTGCGTGCTCGCCTTCGCCTCCTGCCGGCGGCGATCCAACTCGTCGGGCTGCTTGCCGCGCTGGTGGCACTGGCACGCCCCGTGCAGCGCATACCCCTGCCGTTCGAGTCGCAGGGGATCGACATCGTGCTCTGCCTCGACGTCTCGTCGTCGATGGCGGCCAACGACCTCGACCCACGCCACGACCGCCTGGCCGTCGCCAAGGCCGCGGGCGCGCGCTTCGTAGAAGGCCGCGCTGACGACCGCATCGGGCTGGTGGCGTTCGCCCGCTACGCCGACCTGCGCTGCCCGCCGACCCTCGACCACCGCGCGCTGCGTCAGATCCTGGCGGAAACGTCGATGGTGACCAGTGACAGCCAGGAAGACGCCACAGGCATCGGTGCCGCCCTGGCGCGCGCAGCGCAGGTGCTGGAGCACGGGGTGGCCAAGTCGAAGGTGATCGTGCTGCTGACCGACGGCGAAGAGAACGTCGCCACCGCGGAGTCGCCCGACGAGATCGCACCCTTGCACGCCGCGCAGCTGTGCCACGAGCTCGGCGTGCGCGTGTACGCGATCGCCGCTGGCATCGGCACTCGCACGGCCGGCGGCGACTGGGTGGCCATCGACACCAAGCCGCTCGAGGAAGTGGCCCGCGTCAGCCAGGGGCGCTTCTTCGCCGCCCGCGACGCCTCGTCGCTGGCCAACGTGTACGCCGAGATCGACCGTCTGGAGCGGGCAGCCCTGGCGCAGCCGCGCACTCGCGTCGAAGAGCGCTTCTTGCCGTTCCTGACCGCGGGCCTCGGCTTGCTGCTGGCGGCCTGGCTGCTGCGGCGCACGTGGTTCGAGCTCCTGCCGTGAACGTGCTCGACCACTTCGTGCTGCCGCAGGCAGCGCCGTTCCTGCTGGTGCCGGCCCTGCTCTGGTTGGCCGACTGGAGCCTCGAGCGCCGACGCGCGGCGCGGCGGCGCGGCGCGCTCGGGCCGCGCGCGCCGCGGCTCACCACCGAGGTGAGCCCGCGCCGGCGCCACCTGCGACGCGCCGCGTGGACGGCGGCCCTGGCCTGCAGCGTCTTGGCGGCGATGCAGCCGCGCTGGGGCGAGGGCGAGCCCATCACCCAGCGCGGCGTCGACATCGTCGTATGCCTCGACTTGTCGCGCTCGATGCAGGCGCGCGACCTGCCACCCAACCGCTTGGCCTGCGCTCAGCGCGAGCTGCGAGCGTTGGCCGCCCGCGCCCGCGGTGACCGCCTGGCCCTCGTCGTGTTCGCCGGCGAAGCGCACACCTACGTGCCGCTCACCCTCGACGTCGACTCGTTCGCCCGCCTCGCCGATCTCGCGCACACCCTGCCGGCCCTGCGCGGCGGCACCGACCTCGGCCAGGCGCTCGGAGTCGCCAGCCGCACGCTCATCGGCGGCGGCAGCGGCGAAGCCATCGTGGTGCTCACCGACGGCGAGGACCACGCCGGGCAAGGCTTGCGCGCGGCACAGGCGTGCGCCGCGCGCGGCATCGTCGTGCACTGCGTCGGCTTCGGGTCCGAGCTGGGCAGCAAGGTGCCGGTCGGCGAGCCGGGCCACGAGACCTGGCTGCGCGACGGCACGGGCCAGGACGTGGTGAGCGCCATGGACGCGACGAGCCTGCGGCGCTTGACGGCATCAGGCGGCGGCGAGTTCGCGGTGGCGTCGCCTCAGGGTGGCACGCTCGCCGACCTGTACGACCGACGCATCCGCGCGATGGCACGCAAAGCCGTGGCGGCGGCGCAGCTGAGCGCGCGGCGCAACCGGTTCCAGTGGCCGCTGCTCGCCGCGATGCTGCTGTGGCTCGCCGAACTGACACTCGGCGAGAGGAGACGGGTTCGGCCGTGATGCCGCGCGGCTCGCGCACCACCTTGCCAGGCCCCTCACGGTGGCCGATGCTGCCTCGCCCTGCCATGCGCACGCTGAGCATCCTGATCCTGCTGGGCGGCAGCTCCGCCGGAGGCTCCCCGGACGGAGGCTTCGACGCCGGCGTGCGCGCCTACCGAGAAGGACGGTTTGCCGACGCTCTCGCGGCATTCGCCGCGGCCGAGCAGGATGCCGGCGACGCCGCGTCGCCGGTCCTCCTCTACGACCTGGCGCTGGCGGCCTTGCGCGTCGGCGACCTGTCCAAGGCCGAAGCCGCGGCAGAGAAGGCGGCGGAGCGCGGCGGCGACGATTTCGCGCCGCGCCGCGACTTCGTGCGCGGCAGCGTCGCCTACGCCCGCGCGCAGAGCGCCGGCGCCCAGGCCGACGGCGTCGAGGCGGAGCCGTTCGCGTTCGAGGCCGCGATCGCGCTGGCCCGGCGTGCCGCCCAGCAATGGCAGCACGCCGCCTGCTCGAAGCGGGCCGATTGGCCGCAGGCGCGGCGCAACGTCGAGCGTGCCTTGCAGCTGGTGGACGACCTCGAGCGCCGGAAGGCCGCGGCCGAGGCCAAGCGCAAGCGCCAGGAGCCCGACCAGGCCAAGCCCAAGCCGGTGCCACCACCGGATGCCAAGCCACCCGACGCGAAGGACGTGCCGCCACGCCCCCTCGACCTCGACGCCGTACGCCGCCTGTTCGACCGTCTGGCCGCCAAGGAGAAGGAGAAGCTGATCCTGCGCCGCCGCGTGGCCGCGCCATCGGCCACTGCCGGAGCCAACGACTGGTGAGGCCGACGGCGGCCGTCCCGTTCGCGCTGCTGATCGCCAGCGCCGGTGCGCAGCTCGGTCAGAGCGGACCCGAGCCGGCGGTGGTCGCGGTCGGCGAGGTCGCCACCTTCACGCTCCGACTCGACGATGCCGCGCCCGACGCGGCGCTCGGCCTCCTACCGACCATCGACGGCCTGAGGCTCGCGGCCGACGCTCCCCTGCGCACGACGCGACAGGTCCTGCGCGGCAGCCAGCTCGCCGAGGTCGGCTCCGCGCGCTTTCGCGTGCAGATCGAAGCGACCCGCGCCGGCACCTTCGTGCTGCCACCGCTCGCGGTCGAACAGGCGGGCGCCACGCTCACCACCACTCCGGTACGGCTCGAGGCGCTTGATGCAGCCGGCGACGACATGCGCGCGTTCGTCGAGGTGCGGACCGAGCCGCCCGACGCCCGCCCGTGGCTACAGCAACCCGTCGACCTGGTCCTGCGCTTCGGCTTCGCGCGCGGCTTCGTCGAAGAAGGGCTGATCCCGATGTTCGCGCGCCCCCTCGACCTGCCGGTGCAGGTGCGCTGGGGATGGCCGGGTGGCGCCGCCGGCGTCGTCGAGCTGCCGGCTGCCTCGGCCGATGCGGAGACAGTGCGCTTCGCCCTCGACGAGGGCGTGGCGACGGCGCGCCGGGCTGGCGAAGAGGAACGCCACGGGCAGGTGTTCGCGACCTTCGAGGTGAGGCGCCGCATCGCGGCGACGGCCAGCGGCGCGCTCGTCGTTCCGGGGCCGGTCCTGCGCTTCGCCTACGCCACGCGCTTCGACGACGACTTCCTCGACGGCCGGGTGGCGGTCGACCGGCACGAAGCCCGGGTGCGCACCGCGCCGTGCGTGATCGACGTCGAACCCCTGCCCGACGCGGCGCGACCGGCGGCGTTCTCCGGCGCGGTCGGCGAGTTCGCCGTGCGGACACGCGCGACCAGTGCCAGCGTGCGCACCGGCGACAGTCTGCAGTTCGTGGTCGAGGTCACCGGCACCGGCAACCTGGCCACGTTCGCACCTCCCGGCCTGTCCTGGCCGGGCTGGCACGCGTTGGGCTGCACCTCGTCGCTGCGCGACCACGTGCGCGTCCTGACCTACGACATCACGCCGACCGACGTCGAAGTGCGCGAGATCCCGGCCTTCGCCTTGGCCTACTTCGACCCGAACGCGGGCGCATACCGAACCGCGCATTCGGCCGCGCTGCCGGTAGCCGTGTCGCCCGGGACGACCGCGTCGGCGAAGCCCTCGGCGCCGTCGCTCGTCGCCGGAGTCGACGACATCTACCCGGCTCCGTCGGTGTCGACCCCGTCGGGCGATCCGCACGCGCTGCCCCGACTGCACGTCGCACTGGCGCTCGGACTGCCGTGGCTGCTGGCGCTCACGCTCTCGTTGTGGTTGCGGGCACGGGGGCGACGGCGCCGCGATCCACTCGGGCAGCGCGCGCGGCGCGCTGCGGCGACGTTCGCGCGCGCGATGCAGACCGCGGGCACCGACCCCGCCGACGCCTTCGCCGACTACCTGGCGGCACGCCTGCACAGTCCGCGCGCCGCCGTCGTCGGCCCCGACCTCGAAGCGCGTCTGCACGCGGCCGGCGTCGCGCCGACGCTGGCGGCGCGGGCGGCGACCACGCTGCACGATCTGTTGGGGTCGCGGTATGGCGGCGCACGTGTCGACGACGCCAGCGCGCTCGCCTCGCTGGTGACCGCCCTCGAGGCTTCGTTCCCCGCGCCGGGAGGCCGCAAGTGAAGACCGTGTTGTGTCGGGCGTGGCTCGCGGTGCTGCTGGGCGCCGCCACGATTCCCACGCCAGCACAGACGAGTGCGCACTCCGAGGCCAGCGCGCGCTACGCGGCAGGCGACTTCGCCGGGGCGGAGGCGCTCCTGCGGCAAGCACTCGCCACAGACGACGCCGATGTGGGACCGCTCCAATTCGCCCTCGGCAACTGCGCCTACCGGCAAGGCCGACTGGCCGACGCGCTGCTCGCCTACCGCAGGGCGACGCTGCGCTTGCCGCGCGACGCCGAGCTGCGCTTCAACACCTCGCTCGTCGAACACGAGCTCGGTGCCGAGCAGCCCGCACCCTCGCCGATCGCCGCTCTCTCGGCACCGCTGGCGCACTTCACGCGGCGCGAGCTGGCCGTGGCCGTGGCGACCCTCCAGACCCTGGGGCTGTGCTTCGCGTTGCTGGCTTGGCGACGCGCCGCACTGCGCACAGCGCTGCTCGCCCTTGCGGGCGTCGGCGTGCTGCTGGGCGCCTACCTCGTCCACAGCGTGTGGATGCAGGCTCCCGATGCGATCGTGCTGGCTCGGCGCGCCGGCCTGCACGACGAACCCCGCGTCGACGCGCCAGCCACGGTCGAGGCGCGCGCCGGCGACACCGTCGTCGTCGAGGAACTCGGTGCGACGTGGCTGCGCGTGACTCATGCCGCGGGCTCCGGCTGGATCGAGCGTGCTCAGGTCGGCCTGATCGACCCTGGCCGTGCCGAGTGAAGTCGGCGGCGGCCGCCTCAGGTCGGCCCGCCCGGATCCGGCAGGTAGGCCGACAGCTTGGCCCGCGCCCGCGCGAACAGGCGCTGCACCGCGATCTCCGAGCGTCCCATGCGCTCGCCGATCTCGCGCTGCGACAGGCCGACGATGCGGTGCCAGACGATGACGTCGCGATACTCCTGCGGCAGCGCGTCGAAGGCGCGTTCGAGGCTCTCCATCGCCTCGTGCGCCTCGGCGTACCGGCTGGGCGTGATGACGTTGCCGTAGACCTCGAGAAGGCCGGCGTCGCCGGTCCCCGGCGCGTGCACCTCGCGACCGACGTCGCGCTTGTCGGCCTCGTAGTAGCGCTGGCGCTCCACGAGCTTGCGCATGGCGGCAGTGAACAACCACGCCTTGAACGCGGCCTCACCGCGGTAGTCGAAGTTGCCCATCTGCTGCAAGAGCTCGCGGCACACCGACTGTGCCAGGTCGGCCGCCGACTCGCGCGCACGGATCGCCGGACCGGCGCGCAGCCGGAGGAAGGCGCGCAGGGCCGGAAGATGCCGGCGCAGGAGGTCGTCGATCGCCGGCGCATCGCCTCGACTGGCCTTCTCGACCTGGGCGCGGTGGTCGTCGGTCATGGTGCGCGACGCAGAGGCTCAGGCAAGCGCCGTGTAGATCCGGTGCACGTCATCGTGGTCGTCGATCGCCTCGAGGAAATCCTCGACCTCCTGCCGTTCCGCGGCGGTGACTTCGACGTTCTCCTTGGCGATGTAGCCCATCTCGGCGGTGGTGACCGACCAACCGGCCTGACGCAGGGCCTTCTCGACCGCGTCGACGTCGCCGAGGTCGGTGAAGAAACGGCCGCCTGACTGCCCCTCCTCGACGCTCTCGAGCGCCTCGACGTTCTGCGCGCCGACCTCGATCGCGACCGTCTCGAGGTCGAGGTCCGCCTGCGGGTGCGTCGCCTCGACGATGCCCAGGTGATCGAACAGGAACGAGACCTTGGTGCCGAACGTGCCCTTCTTGAACAGGCTGCGGATGTCGGGGGCAGTGCGGTTGCGGTTGTCGGTGAGACACTCGACGATCACCGGCACCTTGTGCGGAGCGAAGCCCTCGTAGGTGACGAGCTCGAGGTCGGCCTGCGGGCCGAGCTGGCCGGAGCCCTTCTTGATCGCCCGCGTGATCGTGTCATTGGGCACCGACTGCTTGCGTGCCGCCTCGACGGCGATGGCGAGGCGCGGATTCATCGACGGGTCGGGCACACCGTTCTTGGCGGCCACGCTGATCTCACGCACCAGCTTGTTGAACAGCTTGCCGCGCCGGTGCGCGTTGATGTCACGGTTCTTCTGCAGCCACTGGCGACCCATGACCCCAGACTAGGGAAACCGCCTAGGAAAACAGCAGTTCGGTGTCAGACTCCACTCTGTTACTCGGTGACCTTCTCGACTTCGAAGGGGCGCAGCATGTCGAGCATGGCGCGCAGCAGTGCTTCCTGGTCGCGGCTGGGTGCGCGCAGCGGGGGGCGCGGCAGGCCCATGCGCCAGCCCATCATGCTGCAGCCGAGCTTGATGCACTGGGTGTAGGCACCGCCGCTCTCGAGCAGGCGGAACACCGGCAGCAAGCTGTGGGCGATGGCGCGACCGTCCTTGAGGTTCTCGTCCTCCACCATCGACCGGTAGAGCTGGACGTGCAGGCGCGGCAGCAGGTTGGCGGATCCCGAGATCCAGGTGCGATTGCCCCAGGCGAAGTTCTCGAACGCCTGCTCGTCCATGCCGCACCACACCTGGAGCTTGTCGCCGACCAGCTGCTTGATGTGCGAAATGCGTCCGATGTGACCCGACGACTCCTTGATGGCGACGACACGCTCCAGCTCCGCGAGCTTGGCGACGAGGTCCGGCGTCAGGTCCACGCCGGTGCGTTCCGGCGCGTTGTAGAGCACGATCGGCAGCGACGTCGCATCGTGCACGGCCTCGTAGTGCGCCACCACCTCGGCGTGCGTCGGCAGCATGAAGATCGGTGGCGTCAGCAGCAGCGCCGAAGCGCCGATCTTCTCCGCGTGCTCGGCGAAACGCCGCACTGCCCGCGTCGCCGCGTGGCTCACGCCCACGATCACCGGCACCCGATCGTCGGCCGCCTGCACCACCGCTTCGGCCACCGCCATGCGCTCGTCGCGCTCCAGCGTGGCGAACTCGCCGGCGGAGTCGCACGCCACGAGGCCGTGCACCTCGCCCCCCACCACCAGATGATCGACCCACTTCTTGAGCGCCGGCAGATCGACGTCCGCCTCGGCGTTCATCGGGGTGACCGTGGACACGAGAATGCCTCTCAAATTCGGGGTACGCACAGTGATCAATCTCCAGAAGATTCGGGGGGCCGAAGGCCGAGCGGATTCTAGCCAACCCGGAGCCCGGGGGTCCGCCCGCCTTCCGCGCCCAGGCCCTGGCCGCCGCCAGAGCTTCGAGGACGCTCCCGGAACGGACGCGCGTGCCGACATCGCTTCGGCCCTGGCTGCCCGCCGGACCACCCCCGCCCGAACGTCAGCGGAGTAGGCCCCGAAGACGACCTTGCGCGGCCTGCCAGCCCCCCCCTCGACCACGCCACGACCTTTCTGCCACCGTGCCCCCGACCAGAGCGCGCACTCGACCAGAACGTGACGACCGTGCCCGGCGAGGCCTCCGACATCGATCCCGGTAGCCGGCGCCGACGATCGCCCCACCGCGCGTGGATACGCTTCGCGTCCGGGCCGCCGATGCACGACATCGAGACGGGTCTCGATGGCCTGACCGAGGTGGTGCGACGAACGACATGAACGACGCGAGCAACAATCGAGCACCGTGGCGGCTGCCGGCCAGCCGCGCTGTCGTCACCGGCGCCACGCGCGGCATCGGCAAGGCGATCGTCGACGAACTGTTCGACCGCGGCGCCGGCGAGGTCTGGCTGGTGGCGCGCAGCGAGAACGAGCTGACCCACGAGGTCGAGCGCCGTCGCCAACTGGGCCAGAACGCACACGGCGTCGCCGCCGACGTCGCCACCCACGCAGGCAGGCAGTCGCTGCTGCTGGCGCTGGGCGACGCGCCACTCGACGTGCTGGTGAACAACGCCGGCAGCAACGTGCGCAAGGCGTCGCTGGCCTACGCCGACACCGAGGTCGACGACCTCCTGCGCACCAACCTGGTGGCTGCGTTCGAGCTGTGCCGCGGTTTGCAGCCGACGCTGTTGCGTTCGCCGACAGCGGCCATCGTCAACGTGGCATCGGTCGCCGGGCTCACCAGCACAGGCACAGGCGTCGTGTACGCGATGGCCAAGGCAGCGCTGGTGCAGATGACGAGCTACCTGGCAGTCGAGTGGGCGCCGCACGGCGTCCGCGTCAACGCGGTGGCTCCGTGGTACGTGCGCACGCCGCTGGTCGAACCCGTGCTGTCGCAGCCCGACACGCTGGCGGGCGTCCTGGCGCGCACGCCGATGCGCCGCATCGGCACGCCGCGCGAGGTCGCCACCGCAGTCCTGTTCCTGTGTCTGCCGGCGTCGGCCTGGATCACCGGCCAGTGCCTGGTGGTCGACGGCGGCTTCACCCGCTTCGGGTTCGCGCCGCCGGGCACCTGAGCGAGACGCACGCCGGTCCGGCGCAGCACGACGCAGCCGGCAGCGCGGGTTCTCCTCTCGGAGCGTGAGAGAGAATCGAGCGTACACGCTCCGAGCCATGTTGCTGGCGATCGCCTTCGCGATCGCGAGCCTTCGGCTCATGGAAGAGCCTGACAGAGAATCCTCTCGAAGGCTCTGCGCGGCCGCGTAGGCGGCCGCCAATCGGGATTCTGAGAGGCCGTATCCTGATTCTCTCTCGGCCTCCCATCGCGGCCTGCGGCCGCACCAAAGGTGCGAGTCGGCGCTGCGCGCCGACCAGAGAGGGCCGCAGGCCGCTCTATTGCCTGGGGCTTCCAGTGCTGCTCGGGCGTTGCGAACCCGGCACCGTCACGAATCGCACGCCCTGGAGATTCAGCGCGCGCCGCGAGGATTCGCAGCACTTGCAGCCCAGCGCTGCCGGCGGCCGCAACCCAAAGGGTTGATGTCGGCGCAGCGCCGACCAGAGGGGGCCGCCGGCGCTGTCGAACCCGCACGTGGTGGCCGGGTCGAACCCCCGCTACCCTGCGCCCATGACCAAAGAGACCCCTGAGTTCGCCAAGCCGACCGCCGAGCACGAGTGGATCATGTCCCACCTCGGCCGCTGGATCGTCGACTGCTCGTTCTACATGGACCCGGCGCAGCCGCCGATGAAGGTCGAGGCCACCGACACGGTGGAGGCCCACGGCCAGTTCTTCACCATCGCCAAGTTCCAGGCCAACATGATGGGGACGCCGTTCGCCGGCGTGGCGACCCTCGGCTACGACCCCACCACAAAGCAGTTCCAGTCGACTTGGATCGACACGATGAGCCCGTTCTTGTTCTTCTTCACCGGCGCGCTCGACGCCAGCAAGAAGGTGTTGACGATGAAGGGGCGCGCCCCGGATCCGATGACCAAGCAGCTCACCGACTGGCGCACGGTCGAGGAGCACCTCGACGCCAACTCGCGCAAGTTCGAGATGTTCGTCTCGATGGGCGGCCACGAAGTGAAGCTGTTCACCCAGATCTACCGGCGCGCCTGAGGGCCGTCTGCGACGCCGCCCGGCCTCAGCGCCCGGCAGCCTGCACCGCCGCGGCGAGGCGTTCGCCCAGCCACGCGACACCGGCGGTGTCGAACACCAGTTGCTCTGCCTGCGGCGGTGGATCGAACGCCTCGACATACACCACGTGCGGATCGGCGACTGCCAGCGCCCGCACCTCGGCGACGACGTCGACTGCGTTCACGTCGGCATGATCGGTGGGGCGCTGCTGGCTGACGAACCAGCGCAGCTCGGGCAGACCGAGGTCGCGACGGCTGCCGGCGATCAGCTCGCCCAGCCACTTCGCGGCCTGCCGGCGGTGCGGCGTCCACGACATGTCGTTCTCGCCGAGGTGGTAGACGATGCCGGCCAGGCGCACGCGGTGGCCACGGTCCTCGAGGTCGGCGATCGCCGCGCGCACGAAGGCGAGGAACGGCGCGTAGAGGTTGCGGGTGCTGGCGGCGCTGCCCGCCGGCGTCCAGTCGACGATCTGCGAGCCGCTGTGGGTGAACTTGGCGAGGGCGAACGGCGCGCCCGACTGCCTGGCGAGCGCGCGGCCGAAGCTCAGCTCGGGGCCGAAGGTGTCGTGGAGCCCTGCTGGCCCCAGCGGCTCCCAGCCGTCGCTGCCGTGCACGCCGCCGCCGGTGACGTAGCGAAACGCGATCTCGGCGCGGTCCTGCGCCAGCGCCCGGCCCCCTGGCACCTTGCTCAGTTGTTGCACGAAGGCGCGCTCACCCTCCATGTTGCGGTGGCCGGCCAGCACGTAGAGGTCGAGCGCCGTCCCCACGGCGTACGGCCACTTGCGCAGCGGTCGTTTGGCCGGCTGCCAGGCGCCGATGCTCTGCAGGTAGGCGCGCGCGTGGCTGGCGCCGTGCTCGAGCTGGCCGAGCGTGCCGTAGTGGTAGTGCAGCCCCACCCCGCCGCCGATCTCGACGCCGACCTGCGAGGTGGGCACGTAGTCGACCAGCGGATCTCGCGCCGCGACCTGCCGCTGCGCCTGCTCGATGGCGTGCATCGGCGCGCGGTTGTCCATGCCCCAGATCGTCTTGGTGCACAGCTCGCCCACGAAGAAGCGCAGCTGCGGTGCCGACAGGTCGCGGCGCCAGCAGGCGATGAATCTGGCCAAGTTGGCGGCGTAGGCCGGGCGGAAGGCGGGGTCGAACATGTCGTTTTCGCCCTGGTGCCACACGAACCCCTCGAGCCGCCAGCGCACGTGCTGCGCGTCGAGGGCCGCCAGCGCCGCGCGCACGGTCGCCAGCGCCAGCGGGTAGAGCTCGAAGCCGCCGGGCTGGTCGGGGTTCCAGTCCTTGCCGAGCGTGGTGCCGCCGGCCGCCACCTTGACGATCGCCAGCGGTGCCTTCGTGGCGGCAGCGACCGCGCGCGCGAACGAGAGCTCCGGTCCGACGATGCCGTCGACCGGCTGCAGCACCACCCAGCCCTTCGAACGCTTCTTGTCCTCTCGGCCGAGCACGTACCAGAACCGCACATCGGGCTGCGGCTCGGCATCGTGCGCGAACGGCGGGAAGCCGGCGACATCGGCGGCCTTCGAGTCGGAACCCACCATGTTGGATTGGCCAGCGAACAAGAACACGCGCACGGTCTTGGTGTCGGCGGGGGCCGGTGCCGCCGGCGGCTGCGCAGCCAGTGGGAGAGCCGCTGTCACCAAGGCGGCCACGGAGGCCATCGCGACGAGGGAGAAAGTCGACTGCGCCGGCGGCTCTTGCCGGAGAAGGAGCCGCCGCGACAACGCGAGAACGCCGGCGTGAGCAGGGCGACGTGCCGGTCGGGTGTGGTGTACGTGCACGGTCACCCAAGCATCGGTCGCGCGGCCGGCGCAGGCCATCGTCTTCCGTCCAAGGGGGTCGGCGACGCGCCCGGCAAGCGTTCCCGTTCCTTCGCACGCGGCGTCGCGCTCTGATGAACGTGTCCGCGGCGGGCCGGCATGCTGCGCCTTCCGCCCCCATGAACCACGCCCGGGCCCACATGCACCGGATCTGTTCCTGCCTTCTCCTGCTGTCCCTGTGCGCGACCGCCTGCTCCAGCTATGTGATCACGGTCCAGCCGCCGCCCCCGCAGCTGCCGCCGCACGTGGCCACGGCGCGACCACCGATGACGCTCGCGGTCGAGTCGACCTACGCTCCGTTCGTCGACGGCGAGTTGTCGACGACGCAGCGCTACCCGCGCAACCACGGTCTCGGCCGCGAGGACCGCGACCGCTATCGCCGCGCCTTCGAGGCGTCCGGGCAGTTCACGGCGGTGACCCTGGCGCCGCCCGGCGACGGCCCGCACTGCCGGCTGTCGGTCGTCTCCGGGCGTGAGCCGCCGCACGAGCTGCGCCGCGCCGTCTCGATCCTGCTCACCCTGGGCCTGCTGTCGCACGAGCAGCGCGAGATCGTGCGGCTCGAGGCGGCGGTGTCGGCACCAGGCCGCGCGGTTCAGACCTACCGCCTGGAGGCGCGGATCACGACCAACGCGCGCAGCGCCGGCGCCACGCGGTTGCATCGACCGCCGTCGTTCTCCGGACCGGAGAACGATCTCGTCGCGGCCCTGGTTGCCCTCATGGGGCGCGATGGCTGGCTCGACGGCGCATCGCGGCCGGGGCCGCAACCAAAGTCTGGGTTGCGGTCGGAGCTTCGCGCCTCGCAGAGAGGGGCCCCGGCCGCTTTGTCGCTGGGGGCTTCCAGGGCCGCTCGGTCATCGCGACGGGAATGCCCCTCCCAACCGAAGTCGCACTTCGAAATCGCGCACCACGCGAGCCTTCGCGGCCCTTGCAGCACATGGGGTGGGCGATGAGGGCACGCGCGACCAAGCTCCTCCTCACCGCCGTCCTGGTCTCGCTCAACTCGGGCTGTCTGACGTTCGTCACCGTGGAGCCAGCGCTCGACGCGGTGCCGGCGCCGCGCGCCGCGTCGCGGCCGGCGCTCGACTTCGGCCTGCACGCGACCCTGGATCCGCGCCTGGTGGCGCCGGAGCTCGACGGCAAGCTCGCGCGCGAACTCGACGGTGAGGACCTCGCCGAGGCCACCGCGACGTTCCAAGGACTCCTGAGCGCCACCGGCGCGTTCGCCTCGGTCGAGCGCGCGCCGGCCGGCCGCCGCCTGCACTGCGAGCTGCAGGTGCGCAGCGCCGGGATGCTGCACGCCGGCGGCGTGTTGTTCGCCCTGACCTGCGGCCTCGTCCCCGACCTGCAGACCGGCGGCGACGAACTCGTCGCCCAAGTGACGGCGCCGGGGCGGGCCCCGAAGTCGTACCGCGTCACCACCCACAACAGCACCTGGCTGTGGTTGCCGTTGCTGCCGGTCGGGCTCGTCCAGGGCTTGGTGCAGCGCTTCCCGCTGCAGCAGACCGTCGACGCGTTGGTGGCGCAGATGGCGCGGGACGGCTGGCTGGACGAGTGACCGTCGCGCGGAAGCGCCAGGCGGGTGACGAGGCGGGATGGCGGGCGGGCCCCGCGTGCACGCAGATGGGCGTGCGAGCGGTGGTTGCAGGTCGTGCTTGCGCCGGCACTGCGCGATGTGGGCCAAGGCGCGCGACCGATGCCGGCGCAGAGCCAGTCGGCCGCGCACGCCGCGCGCGAGTGCAACGCCCGCCGCGGCGACCGCCCCGCGCCGGCTTCACCGGTTCGGGTCGAGGATCGTCGCGGTGATGCCGAGCGACAGCTTGAGCGCCCCGGCGGCATCCACGTGCAGCGCCTGGTGGTAGAGCGAGGCACCGTAGAGGTTGGTGTCGTCCGGCACCGCGAGGTTCAGGCTCCAGAAGAGCTGACCTTGGCGGATGACCGACGGCATCGGCACCACCAGCTCAGCGCTGGAGCGCAGTGAGCAACCGATGAGCCCGAAGGCGGAGAGATCGAGGTCGGTGGGACGGGTCCCGATCAACAGAAACGCGAGCCCGCCGGTCGCGGGAGTCATCGACGCGCTGACCGAGTAGATCGAGTCGATCTGGGGGAGACCGTTCACCGACGTGCTCAGGCCGCACGAGGTGCCGTAGAAGGCGTAGGAGAACTGCACGATCAACCGTGCCGGGCGATTGTTCTCGCGGCTGCCGCCGCTCACGATCATGGCGCCGCTGACCTCGTCCGCGGCCTGGATCGAGAAGCCCTTGGTTGCCGATCCGACCAAGGACGTGACGTCGATCGGCCACGCGTACCCGCTGCCGAACGAGCTCATCGCCACCGTTACCGAGGGTGCGGCGACGCTCGGCTGGTCGTTCCACGTGACGGACTGCTCGTCCCACAGGCGCTCGACGGCTTGCACGCGAATCGTGCCCTGGGGCTGGGACCAGTGCGGGACCAACCACGCGCGTTGGACCTGTCCGTAGTTCGCGAACACCGACATGTCGAACTTCACGAACGCACGCTGCCGGCTCAGGCCGCGGTTGGCGCCGACGAGCAACATCGGGGCGCTGCCGAAGTTGGTGTCGGGCTCGCTCTCGGCGACATAGCTGTCGGCAACCGCCTCGAGGGTGATCGAGGTGCTCTGCGCCGAAAGGGTCGCGAGGGAGGCGAGGAAGAAGGCGATCGGAAAGTGGAGGGAGTTCATGATTCTGTTTCCTGAAAGGTCATGGGCGCGGTTCGTCGGCGCCCTGCCCCCTGCACGAGCGACACCCCCGCGGGCCGCAACGGTTCTTCTCGAATCCGCAGCGCGGCTCGACCTGCGCCGCCGGGGGCGCCGGCTATAGTCGGCGCGCGATGCCCGACACGCCCGGACCCGCCCGCGGCGACGGAGCCGCCGACGCGACGATGCTGCTGCGGCGCGTCGAGAGCGGCGATACCCGAGCCGCCGACGAGCTCTTGCCACTGGTCTACGGCGAGCTGCGCGAACGCGCCGCCGCCTACTTTCGCGGCCAGAGCAAGGACCACACCCTGCAGCCGACCGCGTTGGTGCACGAGGCGTTCGCCAAGCTGGTTCGGGCACCGGACACGGCCTGGCAGAGCCGGGCCCACTTCTGCTCGGTGGCGGCCCTGGCCATGCGCCAGGTGCTGACCGACCACGCCCGGCGGCGGGCGGCGGCCCGTCGCGGCGAGCGCGAGGGCGTCACCGAGCTGGCGACACCGGCCGCGCACGCGACGATCGACCTGCTCGCGCTGGACGAGGCCCTCACCGAGCTGGCGGCGCTCAATCCCCGCCACGCGCGCCTGGTCGAGCTGCGCTTCTTCGGCGGCCTGAACAACCCCGAAGTCGCGGAGGTCCTCGGGCTTTCCACCTCGATGGTCGAGAAGGAGTGGCGCAAGGTGCGTGCCTGGCTGTCGCGCGCCCTCGGCGGAGACGGCGCAACGTGAACCGGCAGGAACGGCACGCGCGGGTGTTCGAGTTGTTCGACGAAGTGTGCGACCTCGAGCCCGCCGCCGCCGCCGAGCGCCTGCGCGTCCGCTGCGGTGACGACGACGACCTGCGCCGCGAAGTCGAGTCGATGCTCGCCCACGACGGCGATACCCAGCCCTGGATCGAGGCCGGCGAGTCCGGCCGCGCCCTCGACGCGTTGGCCGCCGAGCTGCTCGGCGACGAGACCGACGACGACCTGCCGGCGTCGATCGGCGGCTACCGCATCCTGCGCCGCCTCGGCCAGGGCGGGATGGGCATCATCTACGAAGCGCACCAGGAGTCGCCGGCTCGCCGCGTCGCGCTGAAGGTGATGCGGCCGGGCATGGTCCGCGCAGAGCTGGTCAAGCGCTTCCACCGCGAAGCGCATGTCCTCGGCCAGCTGCAGCATCCGGGCATCGCCCAGATCCACGCGTCGGGTGTGTCGGACCTCCCGGGTCGGCCACCGTTCCTGGTGATGGAGCTGATCGACGGCGTGTCCCTCACCGCGCACGCCGACCGCCAGCGCCTCGACATCGGCCAGCGCCTGGAACTGATGGTGCGGGTCTGCGACGCCGTCCAGCACGCGCACCAGAAGGGCGTCATCCATCGCGACCTCAAGCCCAGCAACGTTCTCGTGGTGTCGGCCGCGATCGGGTCGGCGACCGCCGCCGCGTCGAAGACCCAGGCGATGGTCGACCCGATCGGGCAACCCAAGGTGCTGGACTTCGGCATCGCCCGCATGATCGAACAGGACGCGGCGCTGGCGACGTTGCAGACCGAGACCGGCCAGATCATCGGCACGCTGGCCTACATGAGTCCGGAGCAGCTCGCCAATGCGGCCGACGCACTCGACACCCGCGCCGACGTCTACTCGCTGGGAGTGATGGCGTACGAACTCCTGTGCGGGGAGCTGCCGCTCGACGTGCGCGGCAAGTCGGTGTCGGAGGCCGCCCGCATCATCCGCGACGACGAACCGACGCGCCTCGGTACGCGCAAGCGCTCCCTGCGCGGTGATGTCGAAACGATCGTCGCCAAGGCGATCGACAAGGACCGCAACCGCCGCTACAGCACCGCCGCCGAACTGGCTGCCGATCTGCGACGCTGGCTCGTCGACCTGCCCATCGAGGCGCGACCGGCCAGCGCCGTCTACCAGATCGGCAAGTTCGCGCGGCGCAACCGGGGGCTGGTGGCCGGTGTGGCCGTCGCCTTCGCGGCGCTCGCCATCGCCCTGGTGATGACGGGTCTGAGCCTGGCGCAGGCGCGCACCGACCGTGACTCGGCCCGCAGCGCGCAAGCGCTGGCGGAGCGCATCGCCGGGTTCCAGCGGTCGGTGCTGAGGGACATCGACGTCAGCGCCATGGGTGAGACCCTGCGCGAGCAATTGGAGCTCGAGATGCAACCGGCCCGCGATCGGTTGCTGCAGAGCGGCGAGCTGAGCGCGGCTGCCTACGCCGATCTGCTGCAGGCGGTCAACACCACGAACATGGCGCGCAAGGCCGTCGACGGCGCCGTACTCGAGCAGGCCGCGGCAGCAGCGGCGTCCGAGTTCGCCGACGATCCGGCCACGCACGCGCGCATGCTCGACGCCTTCGCCCAGTGCTACCAGACGCTGGCGCTTCCCGAACGAGCCCTGGAGCTGGCGCGTCTCAGCCTGGACCTGCGCCGTGGTCACCTCGCCGACTACGACCCCGAGCTGGCGCGAAGTTGCGGCGACGTCGGCGCCGTCCTGGTCGGCATGGGACGCGCCAGCGAAGCACTGCCGCTGCTGGAGGAGGCGCTGCGCCGGCGGCAGGCCGATCCAAACGTCGAGCCCGAACTGGTGCTGGAGGCACAACTGCGCCTGGGCAACGCCTGGTCGCTGAGCGGTGAGCGCACCCGCGCCGAGGCGATGTTCGAGCGGACCATCGCTGCCTACCGCGCGCGCGGTGCCGACGACTTCATGCTGTACGAGACGCTCAACGCCCTGGCGATGCTGTACATGGCGACCGAGCGTGCTGCCGAGGCGATTCCGCTGCTCGAGGAAAGCGTCGCGGGCCGCCGCCGGACGATGGGCGAGAACAACCCGCGTACCCTGTCGACCCTCAACAACCTGGCCCGCGCACACGCCCGCCTCGGCCAGCTCGACGAAGCCGTCCGCCGCTACCTGGAGCTGATTCCGATCCTCGAAGCCGCAGTCGGCGACGACGACGCGCGCACCCTGCTGGTGCTCGGCAACCTGACCGACGTGTACGTCCAGCGCCACGACCTCCCCGCGGCGCGCCGGACCCTGCAGACGATCCTCACCCGCCAGCAGCGCAGCCTCGGCGATGGCCACCCCGCGACGCAGCGCACCGAGGCGCGGCTGGCCGCGCTGCCGCAGTGACCGGGCGACGACGGCGCGATCCGCAGCCATCGGTGACCTTGGCCGTCCGGTCGACCGGCGTTCGGCGGTAGAGCCTGGCTCCATCCGCTGCACCGCTGGTGCGATGGGCCACGACCTCCGGTGTCCGCCCATCGCCAATTCCTGAAGCGTCGTTACGGACCCCGTGGGCGTCCTTCGTGTCGCGGTCGGCGGCCAGCCACCCTGGCGGCCGCGCCCGACCCTCACGAACCGGATCCATGTCTTCCCTCGCCCGCTTCCTCGCCGTGCTCGCCACCACAGGCGCCACGATCGCCTCGGTCCTCGGCCAGCAGCCCACCTGCCGTTTGGCACACGACAGCCGCCCAGGCCTCGACGCAAGCGGCGGCTCCGGCCCGACGCCGAACCGCTCCGGCCCCGGCGGCACGCGGCCGAGCACGTTCGCGGCCATGGGCGGCGCTTCGTACTTCTGCGCGTGGACGCCACCCTTCCGGCCGTCCCTGTGCCGCACCGACGGTACCACCGCCAACACCACGGTCCTCGGGACCTTCGAGCCCGACCTCGAGGATGCCGTCGACAACCTGACGGTGTGCGGCGACACGCTGTTCTTCGTCGCCAACGACGGCGTCCACGGCGCCGAGCTGTGGAAGACCGACGGCACCGTGGCCGGCACGGTGATGGTGAAGGACATCGCCGCCGGTGCGAGCGGCTCCACGCCGCGCGACCTGCTGTGCTTCGGATCGCTCGTCCTGTTCGCCGCCGACGACGGCGTGCACGGCATCGAACTGTGGGTCAGCGACGGTACCGGGCCAGGCACGGCCCTGCTCGCCGACCTCGACCCTGGCGCCGGCAGCAGCTCGCCGCACGCACCGATCGTCGCGCCGGACGGGACTCATGTCCTGTTCGGAGCCAGCGGGTCCCTGTGGGTAACAGACGGCACCACCGCCGGCACGGTCCTGATCCGCACGATCAACCCGTCGGGCTTCGATCGTTCCCTCGGCGTGTTCCGTCAGCTCGGGAATCAGGTGGTGTTCGCTGCCGACGACGGAACCCACGGCCGCGAGCTGTGGATCACCGACGGCACCGCCGCGGGCACCGCCTTGGTCGCCGACATCAAGCCGGGAGCCCTCGGCTCCAACCCCACCCTGGCCTTCGACGCGCTGGCGTCCGGCGAGCTGCCGTTCCTGGCCGCGGGGCCGGAGGGCTACGAGCTGTGGAAGACCGACGGCTCGAGCGTCGGCACCGTCCTCGTGGCCGACATCCGCCCCGGGGCGCAGAGCAGCGATGGCGAGCCGTTGGCCCAGCTCGGCGACGAAGTCTGGTTCGCGGCCGACGACGGCGTGCACGGCGTCGAGGTGTGGAAGTCGAACGGCACCACCGCGGGCACCGTGCTGGTCCGGGACATCCGGCCGGGCTCGGACTCGAGCTATCCGCGCGCGGGAGTCGCGCACGGCGGCAGAGTGTGGTTCCAGGCGGACGACGGCGCGGTCGGCACCGAGTTGTGGAACTCGGACGGCAGCGCCGCCGGCACCACGCTGTTCGTCGATGCCAATCCGGGCAGCGCCGGCTCGAACGTGCGCAACCTCACGCCGGTGTCGTCGACGCTGTTGATCGGCCAAGTCGAGCGAGCGGCGACCGGGGCCGAGCTCTACGCCATCGACACGGCCACCGCCGAGGTTCGCCTGGTGCGCGACCTCCACGTCGCGGCGGCTTGGGGCGAGCCGCACGAGTTGACGGCCACGCTCGGCGACTTCCTGATCTACGCCGCCTACGACGGCGTGCACGGAGCCGAGCCATGGGTCGTCGACGCTGCCGGCCAGTCGACCATGCTGAGCGATCTCAACCCGGGCAGCCTCGGCAGCGATCCGGAAGGCTTCGCCAGCGCCTGGATCGGCGGCCGGGCGCTGACCTTCTTCTCGGCGGAGGACGCCATCCACGGGCGTGAGGCCTGGGTCACCGACGGCACCGCCGCCGGCACCGCGCTGCTCGCCGACCTCGAGCCGGGAGCGGGGAGCGGCGAGCCACGCGAGTTCGTGGTGGGCAACGGGGTCGTGTTCTTCGTCGCCGGCGGCGCCGCGGGCGAGGAGCTGTGGGTGTCGGACGGAACGACGGCCGGCACGCGCGTCATCGACATCATGGCCGGTCCCCAGGGCAGTGAGCCGAACGGCCTGGTCGCCCACGCCGGGCTGGTCTGGTTCCGCGCCGACAGCGGCAGCGGGTTCGAACCGCACGTCTCCGACGGCACCGCCGCGGGGACGCGCATGGTCGCCGATCTCACGGTGGGCTCGAGCCTGCCCAGCGACTTCACGCCGTGCGGCGAGTTCGTCCTGTTCCGCGCCTACGACGCCGCCACGGGCTACGAGCTGTGGAAGACGGACGGCACCGCCGCCGGCACCGCCCTGGTGGCCGACATCCAGCCGGGCGCGGGCGGCAGCGAACCGCAAGATCTCGTGTGCTTCGAGGACCGAGTGTACTTCACCGCCAATGACGGGGTGCACGGCTACGAACTCTGGTCGTCGGACGGCACGTCCGCAGGCACCACCCTGATTACGGATCTCGAGCCGGGCGCCGAGTCTGCCTACCCGACGCAGCTGACCGTCGCCGGCCCGAGCCTGTTCTTCGTCGCCTTCACCAGCGCTGACGGTGTCGAGCTCTGGCGAACCGACGGCACCGCCGCCGGCACGCTGCGACTGAGCGACGCGCCGGGCCAGGCGTCGACGGTTCCGGCCGGTCTCTGCCCCGCCGGAGCAGCGATCTGGTTCTCCGGCTACGACGCGCAGGCGAACCGGGAGCTGTTCTCCTCCGACGGCACGCCCTCCGGCACCGGCCTGCGCTGCGACGTCGAGCCAGGGGCGCTCGGCTCCGACCCCGGCCAGCTCGTTCCCTTCGCCGGAGCGATCTGGTTCGCCGCAGACACGCTGGCTGACGGCCGCGAGCTGTGGCGCCTCGACGGCGTCGCCTACGCCCGCCGCCTCGCCGCTCAGGTCCACAGCGCTCCGACGCTGACCGCCACCGCACCGGTTCTCGGGAGTTCGACGTCCCTGCGATGGGACGAGGGACCGACCGGCGCGTTCGGCGTGCTGCTGCTCGACGGTGAGCAAGCCGCATACGAGGCTGGCTTCCTGGCCGCCGGCAGCTACGCCGTCGTGCAGCCGAGCGCCGCGATCCTCGCGGTCACGGCACAGGCACGTGGCCAACTGCAGGTGGCGATCCCGAACGTGCCGCAGTGGATCGGCGTGCGCGCCTACGCGCAGATGTGGTGGCTCGACCCGACCGTGGTCCTGCCGCTCACGCCGAGCGCGGGCTTGGAGCTCTGCGTGGGGCAGTGACCGCACGCTCGCGACGCATCTGTGGATCGCCGGTGACCAGCGCCCTCGTGCGAGCGCGGATCCCTGGCGTCGCGTCCGCCGCGCTGCGTGCCACCCGACGCGCGTGGCGGCCACCGCTGCTGGCCACGTCCGGCGCGCACCCGGCCGCCGAAAAAGACCGCGAGTCCGTTGCGGTGCCCCCCGACGCGCCTCGTGTCGGGGTCAGGAAGGCGGTGCTCGCACCACCTCGACCGCAACGAGACAAGACTCATGAACCACCCCACGAAGACGATCATTCTCGCTCTCTCCTTCGCCCTCGCCGCCGTGCGCGGCAGTTCCGGCCAGCAGGGCTTCTTCTACGAGCGCGGCACGAACAGCCTCTACGCGCTCGATCTCGACCGCGGCACCGAGACCCTGGTCGGCTCGCTGGGCACGCTGACCGGCTCGTTGACCCGCCTCGGCTGGCGCCGCGATGCCCAGACGCTGTGGGCGGCCATGGACACCGGCGTGATCGGCGAGGTCGATCCGACGACCGGGCGTTTCACGCCGACCTACCAGACCGGGATCCCCAGCCTGGTCGACGTCGACTGGGATGTCCGCCAACAGGTGTTCTACTGCAAGGGCCCGACCGGCAACCTGTTCACCTTCGAGCCCCAGTCGCGGACGACCACGGACCTGGGCACCTTCAATCCTCTCGGCCCGTACGGCGAGCAGCTCGCGACCGACGGCCACGGCACGCTGTGGTGCTACGACAACCTGGTGTACGGAACGCTCACCGTCATCGACGTGGCGCGCCGGACCTACACCAAGCTGGCCACGCCCGACACCGACCTGATCCAGTCCATCACCATCCACGACAAGACTTGGGAGATGTATGCGACGATCGGCGAGAACCAGCCGCGCCGGCGCACCCCTGGCGTCTACCGCCTGGATCCGGCCACCGGCCAGACGAGCCTCGTCCACGCCTTCCAGCGCCCCAGCGCGTTGCCGTGTGCCTTCGAACTGGCCGAGTTCCCTGACGCGTTCTGCCAGGTCAACCGCAACACGCGCAGCCTGCACTCGGTCGACTTCGCCAGCGGCAGGACCTTCGAGATCGGCACGAACACGCGCCTCGGCGATCTCACATGGCGCGCGGACACGCAGGAACTCTGGTGCCTGGACGAAGGCGGCGAGCTCGGAACGGTGGATCGCTTCACCGGCCTCTTCTACGTGCAGGCCTCCCTTCGCGACAGCTCCACCTACCGCGCGATCGCCTGGGATGCGCCCAGCCAGCGCTTCTACATCGCGACGATCGACGAGCTGCGCACGTTCGATCCTCGGACCGCGACCCTGACGACGCTGCGGACCGACATGCCCGAGTTCTGGAGTCTGGACACGGCGCCCGACGGCACCCTGTGGGGACTCGCGCAGGGCGGTGACCCGTACACGATCGACAAGAGCACCGGCGTCGCGACCCGTGCGAGCGTCCGCTTCGGGCGACAGATGGAGGCGTGTGCCTTCTCGCCGGAGCTGGGCGAGATCTACGCCACCGCGCGCAACAGCCGCACGCTCTACCGCGGCGATCTGCACACCGGCCAGCTCGTCGAGGTGATGAGCCTGTACCCCGGCTGGGGTCTCGAGATCGTGTCGATGCCCTCGACCGGCTCCTACCTCCGAGTCGGCAAGGGCTGCCGCGACGCGACGAACACCGAGGTCAACCTGCTGCTGACCGGCGAACCCGACATCGCCCGCAGCTTCGATGCGCGCATCCATCAGGGTGGCGCGCAGCCGTACCTGCTGTGCTTCGGTGTCTCTGACACGACGTGGAACGGCGTCGGCCTGCCGTTCAGCCTCAGCGCCCTCGGCTCGGCACCGAACTGCCTCGTCCGCGCGTCGCTCGACCTGATGATTGGCCCGTTGCAGGCGTCGGGGTTCCTGCCGATCGTCGTTCCCGACGCGCCCGAACTGGTCGGCGCCCGCACCTTCTGCCAGGCGCTGGTTCTGGACGCGCGCCTGGCGGGGCCAGGGATCGCGACCTCGGACATGATCACGGTGACGATCGGACGCTGACCGCAACGGGCCCCCTGGCACCCGGACGACGGCCCGAGCATCACGACTCGCGCACCCCCCCGGCCCGGCCGTAGCGCCGGTCCGGCGTCTTGACCAGGTTTGCCGGCGCGCCGAACATCCCGACATGAAGTCGGCAGGCGCAGCGGCGGTGGTCGTGCTGGTGGTCGGCGGCGCCGCGATCGCGTGGCAGCAGCTGCGCGACACCGAGAGCCCAGCCGAACCGATCGGCACCGAAACCGACGCCGCGGCCGCCAGCCCCACCCCGCTCGTCGCACGGCAGGCCGCCGTGGAAGCTCCGCGGCAAGAACGGGGGCCCGCGCCGGAGCCAGCGCCGCCAGCCAACGCGGCGCCAGCACCGGCGGCCGGCGCCGCAGGTCCTTCACCGGCTGCACCCCCGAGCGTGACGTGGCCCGTTGCACCGGACGCGGATCTCCGAGGACGCTCCGCCACGGCGGCTGCGGCCGCGCCTGCGCCGGCCGTGGCCGTGGACCTCGCATTCCAGGCCTTGGCGCTGGTCGGCGTCGACCCGGCCGCCGAGAAGACCTGGCGGCGCGCCATCGACGACCCGAACACGCCGGCGAACGTGCGCTCGGACCTGATCGAGGACCTCAACCAAGAGGGCTACACCGACAACAGCCACCCGACCCAGGTCGACCTGCCGCTGATCCTGGCACGGCTCGAGCTGATCGAACGTCTCGAGCCGCTGGCGACCGACGAGGTCAATCGGGCAGCGTTCCAGGAGGCGCACAAGGACCTGCTGGAGATGTACGTGCGGCTGGGTGGCGCGCCGCGCGAGAAGAAGTAGCGCGCAGTTGGACGCTGGCGGCCAACGCGCCGTGACGGCCGCCTGGCCAGCGGCGACTAACACATCCGCCGGCTCGAACGTCCCGGGTCCCGTGCGCGACCGCCGCGACCTCCTGCCGATCGGCCTGACCCTGGTCCACGCCGGCGCCCTGGTCGCCGTCCCGTCGATCGCCACCGTGGCGCTCGGCCTGTGGTGGAATGCCAACGCGATCAGCCACCAGCACGTGCACCGTCGCTTCTTCAAACGGCGCGCGCACGACGTCGCGTTCTCGGCATGGCTCAGTCTCTTGCTGGGCTTGCCACAGCGCTGGTGGCGCGCCCGGCACCTCGCCCACCACGCCGGATCGACGCCCGGCCCCCGCCGGCTCCGTCGCGACCCCGTGCTGCGCCTCGAGCTGACCCTGGTCGCCGCGGCGTGGACGGCAGCGGCGTGGCTCGCGCCGGCGTTCGTCGCCACCACCTACTTGCCGGGCTTCGCCCTCGGTCTGCTCCTGTGCGGGCTGCACGGACAGGGCGAGCACGCGCGCGGGACCACGAGCTGCTATGGCCGGATGTGGAACACCCTGTTCCTCAACGACGGCTACCACGTCGAGCACCACGCGCACCCGAGCCTGCACGTGCGCGACCTGCCGGCGAAACGCGCCACCGGCACCCGCAACAGCCGGTGGCCACCGGTCCTGCGCGGCCTCGGCGTCTGGCGCTCGGTCGACTTGCTGGACGCGTGCGAACGTCTGGCGCTGCGCTGCGCACCGCTGCGCCGGCTCGTCCTGCGCACGCACCGGCGCGCCCTGTATGCGGTGCTGGGCGGCAGGCAGCGAGTCGGTTGGTCGCCCCAGCGCATCGGCATCGTCGGCGGCGGCCTGTTCCCGCGCTCGGCGCTCCTGCTCGGCGAGATGTTCCCGCGCGCGCAGATCGTGCTGCTCGACGCCGAGCCGCGCCACCTCGAGCGCGCGCGCGCCCTGCTCGCACCGGCGGTGGAGCTGCGCTGTGCGCACTTCACGCCGGGCGATCGCCTCGCCTGCGACCTGGCGGTCGTGCCGCTGGCGCTGCGCGGCGACCGTGCTGCCGTGTACCGCACGCCGCCGGCCGCGCTCTGCCTCGTGCACGACTGGCTGTGGCGCCGCCGCGGCTCCAGCGCCGTCGTCGCCTGGTGGCTGCTCAAGCGCGTCAATCTGGTGTCGGCCGAGACCGCCGACACCAGGCTGCCCGCGCACGTGGCCGCCACATCGCATCGCTCCTCCACCCGAGTCCACGCTGCATCATGAACACGACCCTGGCCTTCGTCTCGTCCGCTCTTCTCCTCGCCGCGACGCCCGTGGTGGCTCCCCCCAGCGACCCGGTCGGCGTGTACGGCATCGTCGACGCCGTCGAACTCCTGCCCAACCCCGACGCGCCGACCTCGGTCAAGCTCCGCGGCGCGTTCGCCCTGGGCATCGGCATGGGCGACTTCTACACGACCCCGGCCTACGGCTGCCTGCTCTTCGTGCCCGACGACAAGCCCGAGGAGTGCATCAAGCAGTGGCGCGAGCTCGCGACGCTCGCCGGCAAGAACGAGGTGATCGGGTTCTCTTCGCGCCACGGCCAGGCCGACGTGCGCCTGCTGGCCGCGGAGGAGTCGGGCGACCCCGGCAAGTACTCGACGTGGATGGGCCTGCAGCGCATGCAGGGCATCGACTACGGGCCGGTCGCGCAGCTGCGCCTGTTACCCAAGCCAATGACACCGCTGGCCACCGATGCGCCGACCGCGCCCGACATCAAGCGTCGGCAGGCCCGGCCCCTGACCTTCACGGCCGGCAACTGCCTGGCCGCACAGGCCGACCTGCGCTACGTGTTCGGCGTCGAGACCTCGGCCGGCGAGCGCCTGGCCAGCACACCGATCGAGCCCGGCAAGACCACCACATCGTGGACCGTGCCGCTCGCCCTTCTGCCCGGCGACCGAGTGACCTGGCGCGTGCACGTCGTCGGTGCCGGAGCCGAGAGCGCCCCGGTCGCCACGGCCGAGTTCGTGGTGGGCAAGCAGGCCGAGCGGCGGCGCTGAGCTGCGCCGGTCACGACCCATGCCTGTTGCCAGAATGACTGTTGCCAGGGGTCCTGTGGCGCAGGGTGCGCATGCCCCGAGAAGCCCGAGATCGTCACCGGGTTGCCACGGGCTCGGCACCTCGTACCATTCTCGACGGAGGTTGGTGACATGCCCGTAACACACACACACACACGGCTTGTGCCTCGCGACCCTGCTCGCGGTCGGAGCCCTGACGCTCACCCAGAATCTGTGGGCCCAGACCAGTCACGTGCGCAGCGGTAGCACGCCTGGAACTCAGCGCTGGCTCGTCCGACTCGGAGGACGTTCTTTCTCGCTGAGCGAGCGCCTCGCCGCCATCCGCAGCGAAGCGAACCAGACGCGCCGAGTCGCTCTGATCGATCAGCTCGAACGATCCGCCCGAACAGACCAGGACGAGTTCGCTCGCTTTGCACAGGGCCTCGGCTTCACGGTAGCCGAGCGCTTCTGGAGCGTGAACGCGTGCGTCGTGGAGATCCCGCCCAGCCGCATCGGCGAGCTGCGCGCCCACCGCCACGTCCTCGGTCTCTATCCGGACGAGGCGCGGTACATCGGCACGTTCACGGCCCACGTTCAACCGCGCTCGAAAACCGGCCCAGCGCTCCAGGGCGGCGTGACGCCGAACGGAACCGACGCCGACGACCACGGCGTCAACGCCGCGCACGGGTATCTCGGCTACGGCGCAAATGCCAAGGTCGCCGTTTTCGACACCGGAGTGGATCTCGACCAGACCGGCACGGGCACCACCCCCGATCCCGACGTCCATCATGCCTTCCGCGACTGGAGCGGCTTGAGCCGGGCCACCAACCAGCTCGTCGAGCCTGCCGGCGTCGGCATCGAGTGCAACACGACGACGCCGCCCGTCGATCCGTACTGCCCCAACCAGCTGAATCACCCCGACGCTCGGCACGGCACCGGCGTGTCCGGGATCGCGGTCGGCAAGGAGGACCCGAACCCCGCGACCAACTACTTCTATCGCGGTCACGCGCCGCTGGCCAAGCTCCTCTCCTACGCGATCAGTTGGCCCGATCCGGGCAACAACCCGACCAAGAACTGGCCGACGTACGAGACCACTGTGATCAAAGCAGTGCAGCAGCTCGAGACCTACATGCTGACCAACCAGGTCCCGGTCCACGTGCTCAACATCTCCTACCACGGCTGGGCGGACCCCGACCATCCGACGCAGCTCGCACTCGACCAGCTCGAGCGAGAGTACGATGTGCTGGTCGTGGTGCTGGCTGGTAACGAGGGTGACGCTTCCCAGAGCAGCCACGGACTCGTCAATGGACTGAGCGTCGGCAACGTGCATCGCTTCACGACCCAGGCGGGGCGCTGGCCGCACCGCTACACGAGCCGCGGACCGCTGTTCGGAGACCCTGACCGCTACTTTCCCGACGTGTGCGCGTCGGGAGCGTCGGGACCTGGCGCCAGCGCGGTGACGTCGTTGCTGAACACCGATCCCCAGATCGTCATGCCGCTCGTCGACTACCTGCATCCATCCTGCAGCCGGAACACGTCGCCCTGGGGACAGTACAACTACAACGCACAGGGCTCGTCGATGTCAGCGCCGCAGGTCGCCGGAGCCGCGGCCCTGTACCGCTCGCACGCCACGGCAGCCAGCGCCCAGCAAGCGCGGGCGGCACTGCTGCTGGCTACCATCGATCCGTTCCTGCAGGCGTCCGGCTACAGCACGACCGACCACACATACAACGGGCGCAACAGCCTCGGGGTCGGATTCGTCCGCGACGACCTGCTCGCGCGCTACGCCCTGGGCTTCGACGGGGCGCTCGCCCAGAGTGTGACGCTCACGCCGCAGACCGCCACCGTGGACGTGACCTACACCGGCCTGACCGGCGGCGAGCACTTCGCGGTGGCGATCGCCTGGCCACGACCGATCGACGACGACAACGCGAGCTCGCCCTGGGCGAATGTCGACCTCGAGGTGCGCAGCTCGGGCGGCGCGGTCTTGCTCGCCCGCTCGGACTCCCTGCGCAACACCTATGAGCGCCTCGTGTTCAAGGCGACTGGGACGTCGGCTCTGCTGCGGATCGTCGGCACGGACCTGCTCGGCCAGAGCGTGACGGTCGCCGTAGCCGCGCGCGGTCTGTCGAACGACGGCCCGGTCGAGAGCCGCCGTTCCGTGCCGGGCTACGTGGCGCGCATCGGCCAAGAGGCAACATGCTCGGCCTCCGTCCCCGACCAGAGGATCACGCGGGTCTTGCCCAGCTTCTACCGGAACGCGTACGGCAGCCGCGCCATCGCGAACGACTTCAGCCTCTCCAACCCGATACCGACGTCCATCGAAGCACACAAGGGCTTCGTTCTCGCGTCGAGCGCGTCGTCGGGCAGCCAACTCGGCATGGTCTTCGGACAGGACGTCACCGACGGCGCACCCTACGCGATCCGCGCCCTCGCCTTTCGTACCTGGAACCCACTGCCGAGCTGCACAAGCACTCTGACGTTCACGATCCACATGGCGATGGACGCCAGCAACAGCCCCGTGCCACCTTCGTGGCCACCGGCGGGTACCCTGGTGGCGTCGAACGTGCAGGTGCCGGTGCAGGCGGCGCAGTGGAACGCCCGCGGACAGGACACCTGGACCGTGATCGTTCCGCTCGACACGCCGTTCACCGTGCTCGCCGGTCAGGCGCTCCTGGTGTGGATCAGCACTCCATCGATCGGCTCGTGCCCGCAGTTCCACGTGGATGGGACAAAGGACCCCGTGGGCCTCCCCAGCGACCCAGTTTGGGCCTCGTACGCCTCGCGATCGGGTGCCATCGCCTTCGACGGCGAGGTGCCCGTCATGGGCGTGATCGAGGACGGCCAGCTCACACGATCACCGGAGCTCTTCGCCTACGGCTTCCCTGTCCTGGACCGCCACCTCCTGTTCCAGGTTCGCCACGCAGGCAGCGGCAACTACGCGGGGGTCGTGCTGGGGGCTTCGAATCCGAATTCGCTGGTCGGCGGGTGCCGCATCCTCACCAGCGCCGACCTCGGCACCATCGGTCCGGTGATGACTGCGTCGCTGGGCCACGCGAACTTGCTGTACCAGGTGCCCAACACCACGGCTCTCCTGCACCAGCACGTCTTTGCCCAGGCCGTGGTGCAGATCGGGGGAGCGCTCCTCTACAGCAACGGGCTGCGCCTGACGGTCGGAGGGGTCCTGCCATGAAGATCGGCGGCCTCGCTGCAGTGGCGCTCATCGCCGGCCCCTTGCTCGGCCAAGCGAGCTTCGTCACCTATGGTCAGGGATGCAACAACCGGGGGATCCCTCCTGTCACGACGCCTTCGATCTACGCCCTCGGCCTGCCCGCGCTGGACAAGACAATCGAGATCTTCGTTGCGGGACTCCCGAGGTTCTCGGTGCCCCACCAGATCGCGCCCGTCCTCATCACTGGTGTCTCTCGCACCTCGTACCTTGGCTGGTCTCTTCCCCTCCGTATCCCACCCTGGATGATGAACTACACCGGGAACTGCGATCTCCTCTGCTCGATGGAACAACTGGATTCGATGCCGAGTGGCGCGATCCACATCCCTCTGGAGCCCCGCCTCATCGGCGCCAAGCTCTACTACCAGTACTACATCTGGTACTTCGTCACCGGATCGTTCCCCGACTCGTTTTCCATCGTCTCCAACGGCGGGGAGATGACCATCGGCCTGTGAGCATGGTGCGCGCACCCCGCCGCCATCGATCGATCAGGCCATACGACGCCAGAAGACTTGTCGCCATGAAGACGATGCTCGGCCCTGTGTGCCTTTCCTTGATCGTTCCGCTCGCCGGCCAAGCGAGCTTCGTCACCTATGGTCAGGGATGCAACAATCGTGGCATCCCACCCGTGCTGCCGCTGACGATCCACGCGCAGGGTGTCCCCGCACTTGGAAAGTCGATCGAGATCAGTGTGCATGGGGGCCCCACCTTCTCGGTGCCGTACCACTTCAACAAGCTCTTCTTCACCGGGGTGTCCCGCTCGTCCTACTTGGGATGGCCCCTCCCCCTGCAGATTCCGCCGTGGATGATGAACTACACGGGGAACTGCGATCTCCTGTGCTCGAGGGAGATCGTGGAGCCGGTCAACCCAGCGACCGTTCAGATCCACATCCCACAAGAGCCTCGCCTCATCGGCGCCAAGCTCTATCACCAATGGTACATCTGGTACTTCGTCACCGGATCGTTCCCCGACTCGTTTTCCATCGTCTCCAACGGCGGAGAGATGACCATCGGCCTGTGAGCATGGTGCGCGCACCCCGCCGCAATCGATCGATCAGACCGTACGACGCCAGAAGACTTGTCGCCGTGAAGACCATGCTCGTCGCTGTGTGCCTTTCCTTGATCGTTCCGCTCGCCAGCCAAGCGAGCTTCGTCACCTACGGCCAGGGATGCAACAACCGGGGGATCCCTCCGGCGCTGCCGCCGTCCTTCTACACAAGGGGGCTTCCCGTGATCGGCAAGACATTCGAGATCGACTTCCAGGGTGGGCCGAGGTTCTCGGTGCCGCACCAGAGATCTCCAGTGCTGCTGACAGGAGTGTCTCGCACGTCCTACTCGGGCTGGCCGCTCCCTCTGCGGATTCCGCCCTGGATCATGAACTACACTGGAGACTGCGATCTCCTTTGTTCCATGGAGTGCGTCGAGGGCGCACTGTCCGCCATACAGTTCCACATCCCTCCGGAGCCCCGCCTCATCGGCGCCAAGCTCTATCACCAGTGGTACATCTGGTACTTCGTCACAGGATCGTTCCCCGACTCGTTCAAGATCGTCTCCAACGGCGGGGAGATGACCATCGGCCTGTGAGCATGGTGCACACGCCCTGCCGAACGAGGTCGATGGCCGGACGACAGGGGTCGTCGGCCATCGCACCAGCGTTGCAGCGGATGGAGCCAGGCTCCACCGAACGCTGGATCGCCACGCGGCGGCTGCGGCCGGAGCTATCAGGCCTGCTGCGCAGCGGCTGTTTGCGTCACCTGTCCATCGCGTCTGGCCGCGAGCGGCGGCGCTGAGGTCGCGTGCCGCGCCCGCACGACGGCCACGCGGTGCTCCGGCCGAGCCTCGGACTCGCGAGTGCCCTCTTCGCCGTGCACGTGGCGGCCAAGCTGGTGGCGCTGCCGGTCGCGGCGCCCGCGTCGGTGCCCGCTTGGCTGTCGGCGCTGGCCGGCGACGCCGCCGTCAGCGTGCTCTTCGCCGCCGTCACCTGGCGCGCGCCGCGCGTCGTGGCGTGGATCGGCTACGTCCTGCTGGTGGGCCTGGCCGCACTGAACGCGACCCTCGTGCGGGCGCTCGGCACGCCGTTGGTCGTGTCCATGCTGCGCGGCGTCGACGAGGCCATGCAGGACTCGGCTGCGCACTACATGAGTCTCGGCCACATCGGGCCGGCCCTGGGTGTGCTCGCCGTGGGCCTCGTGGCTCCGGGCCGCACGCGACGCTGGCCGCGGCGTGCGCACCACGTGCTCGCGGCCGCCGCGGTGGGGCTGGCCGTGCTCGGCGCGTTCCTGCCGGCCGCCGTCCCGGCGCAGCGCAACGGGGTCGTGGCTCTGCTGCGCAGTGCGCTGCCGCGTGCATGGGCGAAGGACTCCGGCCCGCCCACCGACCTGCGGACCCCACGGCCGGCAGCGCGCGAGCCCGGCCTCGAGCACCTGCCCGGCAGCGCCCGCGGCCGCAGCGTCGTCGTGGTGGTGCTGGAGTCGGCCGCGGCGCGCTTCGTCGGCGCGTACGGCGCCACGCCCGACGCCATGCCGTTCGTCAGCGACACCGCGCGGCGCAGCCTGCTGTGCACGCGCGCGTGGGCGGTCTACCCCGAGAGCATCAAGGGGCAGCTCGCCCTCTGGCACAGCACAGCGCCCGCACCCGACGTCGACGTCGAGCAACACGCCCGCATCCCGGTGCCGGGCCTCGCCACGTTGCTGGCCGGCACGGGCTACGCCACCGGTCTGTTCCACGCCGGGCGCTTCCGCTTCCTGGGCATGGACGCGGTGCTGCGGCACAGCGGCTTCGCGGTGCAGACGGACGCCGCCACCATCGGCGGCGACCGCGAGTCGAGCTTCGGCGTCGACGAGGAATCCACCGTGGCGGCACTGCTGCGCTGGGTCGACTCCGTGCCGCCGGCGCAACCGTTCCTCGCCGCCTACCTGCCGGTCGCCGGGCATCACCCCTACGCCAGCCCGCCGGGCGGGCCGTTCCCGCGCGACAACGTGCGCGACTGCTACCGGGCCGCCCTGCACTACGCGGATCGCGCCGTGCGCACGCTGTGGGAGGGTCTGTGCGCCCGCCGCGATCCGCACACGCTGGCGCTGTGCGTGGTCGGCGACCACGGACAGGCGTTCGGCGAGCACGACGGCAACTTCGGCCACACGTTCGCGGTGTACGAGGAGAACCTGCACGTGCCGCTGCTCTTCTGCGTGCCGGGGGTCAGCGATCGAGGCGTCGTGTGCGCCCGGGTCGCCAGCCATCTCGATGTCGCGCCGACGCTTCTCGATCTCCTCGGGCAGCCGGCGTGTCCCGACCATCAGGGCGCATCTCTCCTCGAGCCGCTGGCGCGGCGCGCGTTCGCCTTCACCGACTGGGGCGACCCGCTGGTGGCGATGCGCGACGGCGACTGGAAGCTGGTGCTCGACCTCGGGTCGGGCAGCGCGGCCTTGTTCGACCTCGGCCAAGACCCGAGCGAGCAACACGACGTCAACCAGCAAGCGCCAGCACGGACTGCCGCTGCCGCCGCCGCTGCCCGCGCCTGGATCGGCCGGGTGCGCGCCACGGTGGCGGGCTGGTAGGACGCCGCGGCGAGCTGCACTGCGGAGCCCGCGAGGCTCGCCGCCCCGTTGCCGATCTTCTCTCCCGGCCTTCCTAGTGCCGTGTACCAGAAGTGGCCTTGTGTTTCTCGCGACGTCTGACGCGCCGGTCTGACGGGTTGCGGTTGCGCCATGCGACATAGGCGTTGATGGCGCGCCGGGCTTCCTCATGCGTGCCGTAGTCCGAGTTGTTCAGAGCGAAGTATCGCACTCCGGCGAAGAGCGGCTCGATCCGGTTGAGCCATGATGCGTAGGTGGGCGTGTAGACGAGCCTGACGTTGTTCTCCGCCGCCCACTCACGAACATCACGCTTCTTGTGCGGCGAGAAGTTGTCGAGCACAACGTGAAGCCGGACGGCGACGGGGTAGCGCTTGCGGATGATCTTTAGGAAGCTGAGGAACTCCTGCCAGCGCTTCCGCCGGTAGCAGCGCATCGTCAACCTGTCGGATTCGAGGTCGTATGCCGACAGGTAGTGGCGCACGCCGTGATGACGGTTGTAGGTGGCGCGCAAGCGCGATGGATGCCCGGCCTTGTTCCACGTGCGGCCGTGGAGCGGACGAAGCTCGACCGGACCAAACTCGTCCACGCAGATCACTCGCGAGTTCTTGGGCGTCTTGGCGTAGAGCCCTTGGATCCGTTTTTTTTGGCCGGGAACTCAGGGTCGTTGCTCTCCTTCCAGGTCTTCGTTCGTTGGAACGTGACGTCGTTCTCGCGGAGGATTCGGCCCAACATGTTCGCGCTGGCCTTCGCGACGAAACCACGCGCCAGCAGGAAGTCCGTCAACTTCCGAAGCGACCACGTCGTGAATGGCATCCCGAAGTCTCGCGGCCGACTCGTGGCAACTTCGATTACTTGAGCGACCTCTTCCGGCTCCAGCTCGCGCGGCCGGCCGGTTCGTTGGCGTTGCTGCAGTGCAGCGAACGACCCCTCATTGAACCGGCGGATCAACTCCCGGACATACTCCTCGTGCAGGTGTAGTCGCTCCGCGATATCCGAGGCGCGCATCCCCTGACCGGAGAACGCAACCACCTGTGCACGCCGCAGCATCACGGCGCTTTTCGATGTCTTGAGAATCTTGCTGAGGCGTTGCCCCTCAGCGACTGTCAGTTCACGGGCATACAAGCACATGCGCGAGCCCTCCCAGGCTTACGCATGAAGTACGGTCACGCCGAAAAAGTACAAGGCTTCTTTCGGTACGCGGCACTAGTCCAGCACGATCGCGGTCGGGTTCGTCAGCCCGGTCTCGTTGCCAGGCGGGTAGGTCACCGCTGCTTGCAGCCCGATGGCCAGCCCGCGCAGCTCGGGCACCGACGGTACCGGCAGCGGCTGCACGGTCACGCCCAGCGCCCCTTGCACCCCTACCGCGAGTGGAACCATCGAAGCGAGGTCGAGGTAGAGCGGGCCGAACGGCGAGGCCTGGCCGACCGTCGGCAGCCCCAACGCCAGGAACACGAGGGTCCCAGGCGGCGAGTGCACGCGGGCCTCGGCGGTACCGCCGAGCGGCGCACCGTGGCCAGCGACGAAGCCGACGGGACGCGCCTCGACCAGCCCGCTGCTCTCGATCGCCGCCGCGCCACCGCTGGGCACGAGCTGAACCGTCGGATCGTAGATCAGAGTGTTGCTGCGCATACGAATCGCCGGAGTCGGGCCACCGAACCCAGCCCGCACGGAGTTCGTCGCCGCGCCGGCGAGGTGCACTCGGCTGCTCTCGAAGAGGACGTTCGCCCGCAGGCCCGGACTCGCAGACACGTTGCCGTCGCCGTTGCCGCCGACCAAGTCGGTGGCGCACACGAAGGCCTCGCTGCTCCACAGTTCCAGCCCCGGCGTGCTCGGGATGATCCGGATTCCCAGGTCCGTCCCGCGAATGCCGTAACTGACCACGCCAGTCAGCGCCAGCGTGCTCGTGTCGGCGTAGATGCCCCCGCCACCGGCCACGCGGCCGCCATTCCAGGTGAGCAGCCGGCAGCGCAGAAGCCATACCGAGCGGACCGTCGGCTGCAACCAGGTCGGGTAGCCGATGCCCTGGGTGTCGACGTTCTCGAGGTGCACCCGGCCGGCCGTGTCGTTGAGCATGATCGCGGCGCGCGCGTTGGTGCAGCTGTGCCCGACAAGCACGTTGGCCATGGTGAACACGGCCCCCGCCGGCAGACCCTGCACCACCACCGACGTCGTCGGCAACGTGCCGGAGAAGTCACCGATGCGCACCGTGCCCTCGCCCAGCACCGCCACGCCCTTGTCGGTGACGAAGGCCTCGTAGTCGCCCGCGCGCACGCGCAACACGTCGCCGCCGCTCACCAGCGGCGACGCCAGTGCCGCCGCGATCTGGGTGAAGTCGGTCCCCGGCCCGCCGGCGACGTCGACGATCCACACTCGCTGCGCCACCGCCGGCCCGCACAGCAGGCCCAGCAGCATCCACCACAGTCCGCACGTCTCTCGCATGGTTGCACCTCCGAGCGCCGGATTGTACGCGCCCGCCGGCCGGCGTGGTGCCAGCGCCCCGCCCGCGGCCCCTCCGACTTCGATTTGACGAACTCGGGTGCGACCGCCTACGACGGGGCGCATGCTCGACGCGGTCCTGGCCATCCAGCAGGCCTTCCCCCAGGTCTTCCACGCCTGCCACGTCCGCCATCGGCGCGCGCGCACCGATGCCCGGCGGCTGTCCGACAGAGACAGCTCGGTGCTGGCCCACATCGGCTCTGACGCAATGGGCGCAGCGCGCGACCTGGCCAAACACTTCGGTGTCGGCGCGCCGGCCATGTCGGCAACCCTCGAGCGACTCGAAAGACTGGGCTACATCGAACGCCAGCAACGCTCCCGAACCCGGCCGACACGCGCGCTCGCCTTGACCGCCAAGGGGTGGCAGGCGATGCAGGCCACGTCCGTGCTCGACTCCGAGCGCTTGACCCTGCTGCTCGGCGAGCTGAACGCACGCGACCGCAAGCGTGCCGTCGACGGTTTGCGCCTGCTGGCACGCGCCGCCAGCACCATGCCACGCAAGGAGAGAGACGCATGAGATGGTACTGGATCGTGTTGCTGGCGATCGCCGGCATCGTCCTGCTGGTCGCGCTGGTCGGCGCCCTGCTGCCGACGAAGCACCAGGCCGCCTGCCGGGCGTTCCTGCCGCAGCCGGCGGCCGAGGTCTTCGCCGCGCTCACCGACATCCGGGGCTTCACGAAGTGGCGCACCGACCTGCGCGCGGTGGAGCTGCTGCCGGATCAAGATGGCAAGCGCTGCTGGCGCGAGATCTCCAAGTTCGGGCCGATGGACCTGCGCCTCGAGGAGTGCGTGCCCGACCGCAAGATCGTCGGCCGCATCGTCACTGCCGACTCGCCGTTCGGCGGCACTTGGACCTACCGTGTCGAGCCACGCGGCGACGGCACCGAGCTGACCATCACCGAGAACGGCGAGGTCTACAACGTGTTCTTCCGCGCAATGTCACGCTTCGTGTTCGGCCACACGGCGGCGATGCAGGCCTATCTGCGCCAGTTGGGCGCGAAGTTCGGCGCCGCGGTCACCATCGAGCCGGGTTCACCCGACCCGGAGCCACCGAAGAAGTAGCCCGCGGCCCGCACGCATCAGCGCGCGATCACGCCGGCGGCACCGTCCGGCAGCGACCACGACCCGGGCACCGAGCGCAGCCCACCGTTGCCGCTGCGGGTGAAGGCGACGATCTCGTCGCGCCCCGAGTCGAGCACGAACAGCGTGCGCCCGTGGCGCTCGAAGTCGGCGTCGATCGGCCGGCCGCCGCCGGCGAGCATGCCGGTGACGCCGTTGCCGTCGAGCAGGGTCAGGGCGCCCTGCCGGCCGACGTCGAAGCCGGTCAACGTGCTGCTGCCGGTGTTGGTCGAGTAGGCGAAGCGGCCGCCGCGCGGGATGGCGATCCAGCACGCCGCCGACTGCATCGTCGGTGCGGACGCCGTGATGGTGGTGAGCGATCCGTCGCGCCCGATGCGGTACGAAGACACGGTGGCCGCCCCTGCCCCGCCGCCGGCAGCCTCGCTGACCACCAACGTGCCGTCCTCGGTGAACTGGAAGCCGAACGGCGTCATGCCGCTCGAAGGGTGCGATCGGAGCGCTCCGAGGCGGCCGTCGCGCTGCACCGGGAAGACGTCGACGCGGTCGGTGGCGCGCTCCGTGACCACCAGGAAGCGACCGCTGGGATCGAAGCCGACCTGTGCGCCCGCGGCGCCTTCCTGGCTCAAGGCGTACGTCGCGCCCGCCAGCGGCCGCAGGGCCCCGCGCTGCAGGCGGAAGCCGGTCACGTTGTTGCCGGTGCCGGCGTTGAGCACGTACACGAGATCGTCGTGCACGGCGACGCTGGTCGGCGTGTCGCCGCCACTCGGAACGACGTCGGTGCGCCACGGGAAGAGACCGTGCACCACGCGGAACAGGGACACTTCGTCGCTGCCGGCGTTGACCGCCAGCAGCCACTGGTCGTCGCCGCTCATGGCGAGCGCGCCCTGCGAGCCGAGCCCGGCCCCGGTGCCCGCACCGCCGGTCGGTACGGATGCGACGGGGAACAGCCGCCCGTTGGGCAGCCGCAGACTGACCGCCACGGCGTTGTCGGCGGCCGCGTTGGTCGTGGTGAAGACGGCACCGAAGCCCTGCGCAGGCAGTGCGACGCTGCCGGCGAGGAGACCGAGACCGAGCAGAAGAGAACGCGAGTACATGGAATCTCCGGATGAAGAGAAAGGGAAGGCACGCCGCGCCCGCATCCGTGCGAGCGCGCGAGCGACGTGGACGGCGCGGGGATACGAGGAGCGATCGCCCGGCGTTCCCTCGAACTGCCTCATCGCTGGCGCTGTCGATCGCTACAACAACGCGTCGCTTCTCGGTGCGCATGCGCGGTCGTGATCCCTCGTCCTGGCCCGGTACGGTGGCCTTGCTGGTCGCCGTGGCGCTGGCGTACGCCAACGCCCTGCAGGCCGGCCTGTGTCTCGACGCGCCGGCGATCATCACCCGGGATGCGCGCATCCAGGTATGGGAGTGGCCGCGCCTGCGCGACATCCTGTTCGGTGACTACTGGGGGCTGCTGCGTGCGTCGGGGCAGTACCGACCGCTGACGACGCTCACGTACGCCGTCGACTACGCCGTCCTCGGCCACGGCCACCGTGCTGCCGGATACGTGCTCTTCAACGTCGTCGCGCACGCACTCGCCGCCTTGTCGCTGCGCTCGGTCCTGCAGTGCATCGGCGTCGGCCGCGGCGCCGCGCTGGCCGCGGCGCTGCTGTGGGCCGTGCATCCGCTCGGCAGCGAGGCGGTGACGAACGTCGTCGGCCGCGCCGACGTGCTGGCGTGTCTGGGCGTGCTGCTCGGTCTGCGCCTGCACGCCGGCGGCGGCGACGGCCGCTTTGCGCTCTGGCGCCGCGGTGCCATTGCCGCGGCTGCGCTGCTGGCGCTCGGCGCCAAGGAGAGCGGAGTGGTCCTGGTCGGCCTGTTGTTCCTCCACGACCTGGTCTGCGGCGGCACCACACGAACCGGAGGTGCGCGCTGGTGGCGCAACCGCGTCGTCGACGCCTACGCGCCCTGCATCGTCGCGGTCGCCGTGTGGGGACTGATGCGCGGCCTCGCCCTCGGCCACGTCGATGCGGTGCCCGCCGTCGACAACCCGCTGATGCTGCTGGGTCCGATCTCCTCACGCCTGGCGGCCACCGCGGTGCTGCTGCGCACGGCAGCGCTGGTGGTGTGGCCGCTGGGACTGTCCGCCGATCGCTCGTGGAACGCGCTGCCGGTCACCGAGGGGAGCTACGCCGCCGCGGGCGTCGCCGCCGCCGCCTTCCTGTCGGCGTGCGTGGTGTTGGCGTGGCGTCGGCGCCGACGCCACGCGCTGCCGGCGTTCCTGGCACTCGCCTGGTTCGTCACCGTGGCGCCGGTGGCCAACGTCTTCCTGCGCATCGGCACGATCTACGGCGAGCGCCTGCACTACCTGCCGTCGGCGTGGTTGGTGTCGCTCGTCGTGAGCGCCGCCGGACGACGCCTCCGCGACCGCGGACGCTCGGCGCGCCCCTGGCTCGTGCCGGCGGCGGTGGGCGCACTCGCCGTCGTCTTGGCCGTCGCCACGCACGCGCGCAACCGGGCCTGGCACACGCCGCTGGCGCTCTTCGCAGCCACCGTCGAGGCCGCACCGGAGAGCTTCAAGGCGCACAACTCCTACGCAGTGGAGCTGTACGGCGACGCGGTGCGGCGCGATGCGGTGGCGGCGCACATCGACACCATCCTTCTGCACGCCGAGCGAGCCAAGGCGATCGTCTCCTCGTTGCCCGACGAGCACTGGCCCGCCGATGTGCTCGCCAACCTGGCGGCTTTCTACCGGGTGAAGGCTTCGCTGTCGGCGGCGGCGGAGGCTACCACCTGGCGGCACAAGGCCCAGGCCGAGTACGAGGGTGCGCTGCGTCGCGAGGCGGCCGTCGCGCGCGGTGGTGCCGGCGGCAACTGGCGGCTTCGCAAGGGGCTGGCCGACGTCCTGCGCGAGTCCAGCGCCGTCGACGCAGCTCTCGCCGCCTACGAGGCCGCAGCGAAGCTCGCGCCGGGTCCCGAGGTCTTGCTCGACTACGCCGCGACCTTGCGCGCCGCCGGCCAGCCTCGCCAGGCGCTCGTCGCCGCCGTGCGCGTCGTGTTGCTCGACCCGGCCAACGAGCGCGCTTGGCAAGAAGTCGAACAGTCGGCTCCGCTCGCAGGCCATGCCGCCCTCGTGCAGCGGTTGGCCGACGGGTCGCCCCGCTTCGACGCGGCGCAGCCTGGCGCGCGCGCCCTGCTCGAGGCCTCGGCACGTGCCCAGCACGAGGCCGTGCTCCACCTCGGCCAGGCGCGCGCCGCCGAGGGCTTTCGGCAGTCGGTCCGAGCCGCACTCGGCATCGACATCGGCGGGTGAAGAAGACGGAGCCACGGTCGGCTCGGCCCGCCACGGGTTCGCTCGCGGCCATGGGCCGTCGGCATTCCGTTGCGCCGAGGTATCGTGGCCGCACCCGAGTTCGACCATGCCCACCAATCTGCCGCCCAGCATCTTCAACGACGTCGTCGGCCCGATCATGCGGGGGCCGTCCAGCTCGCATTCGGCCGCGTCGGTACGGATCGGCCGCCTGGCGCGCGATCTGTGCGGCGGCACACCGCAGCGCGTGTTGGTGGAGTTCGACACGCTGGGGTCTCTGGCGACCACGCACGAGAGTCAGGGGTCGGACATGGGCCTGTTCGGTGGCCTACTGGGCTGGGAGGCCGACGACGCGCGCCTGCCGCAGTCCGCCGCAGCCCTGGCCGACGCCGGCGTGGGACTCGACATCCGCCTGGCCGAGCTGCACGACCCCCACCCGAACACCTACCGCCTGACGCTGGCGAAGGACGGGGTCGAGCATCGCCTGGTCGCGGTCTCCACCGGCGGCGGCATGATCGAAGTGATCGCCATCGACGGCACCGCGGTGAGCCTGTTCGGCGACTACGCGGTGACCGTCCTCGACGTCGACGGTGATGGCCGCAGCTTGGCGACGGCGCTGCGCGCGCGGTCCGACGTGGACGACGTGCGCGTCGCCGGCGCCGACCCGGTGCGCGTGCTGGTGTGCGCGCAGGCGCCACTGCCCGACGCCGAGGCCGCGCGTCTACCCGGAGTGACGCGCGTGCGCCGCCTGCACGCGGTGCTGCCGGTGCGCTCGCGCAAGGACCTGCGCGTGCCGTTCCTGCACGCCAGCGAGATGGAGGCGTGCGGCGACACCAGCCAGGAGCGCCTGTCCGACTTCGCGCTCGCCTACGAGTGCGCGCGCGGCGGCATCGACGAAGCCGCCGTCTTCGCGCACATGCACAGGATCCTCGAGGTGGTGCGCGGCGGCGTGCGGCAAGGCCTGGACGGCACCGAGTACTCCGACCGCATCCTGCCGCGGCAGAGCCACCGCTTCGCCGAGCGCATGGCGCGCGGCCAGCTCCTCGACGGCGGCCTGCTCAACCGCGCCATCCTCTACGTGACGGCGCTCATGGAGGTCAAGAGCGCCATGGGCGTGATCGTCGCCGCACCCACCGCCGGCTCGTGCGCGACGTTCCCGGCCACGTGCCTGGCGGCCGCCGAGACGCTCGACGCCGCGGACGCGGCGACGCTGCGCGCCATGCTGGCCGCCGGCCTGATCGGCGTGTTCGTGGCGACGCGCTCGAGCTTCGCTGCCGAGGTCGGCGGCTGCCAGGCCGAGACCGGGGCCGGCGCCGCCATGGCCGCGGCCGCACTGGTCGAGCTCATGGGCGGCAACGCGGCACAGGCGTTGTCGGCGGCGAGCCACGCGCTGCAGAACGTGCTCGGGCTGGTGTGCGATCCGGTGGCCGCGCGCGTCGAGGCTCCATGTCTCGGCCGCAACATCGCCGGGGCCGCCAACGCCATCGCCAGCGCCAACATCGCGCTCGCGGGCTACGACCACCTCATCCCGCTCGACCAGGTGCTCGACGCACACCGCGAGATCAGCGAGAGCATGGCGCGCGAGCTGCGCTGCACGGCTCTCGGCGGCCTGTCGATCACCCCGGCCTCGCAGGCCATCGCCGCCCGCCTGTGCGAGGCAGGCCGCTGCGGCACCTGCGGCTGAACTCGGTTCGAGGCGCGAACGCGCGCTTGCGCCGAGCGAGTCACGGGTCAGACTCCGGCGAACCATGCCATCGAACTCCGCTGCCGACGAACCGAGCGCCGCGACCTGCGTCGGGTGCGGCGGACCGCTGCCCGCGGCACGCTACTGCCCGCGGTGCGGTCAGGACGAACGACGGCGGCTCATCACCTGGAGCACGCTGGTCGGCGACGCCGCGCGCAACCTGGTGTCGCTCGACGGGCCGGTCCTGCACACGCTTCGTGGCCTCGCGACCACGCCAGGCGCTGCCGTGCGCGCCTACCTCGACACCGAGCGGAGACGCTATGTCAGCCCGTTCGCGTTCGCCCTCGTCGCCGGAGCAGCCGCGGTGGCGGTCGAACGCCGCTTCGCTCCGGCCCCGACTCTGCCGCCCGACGCCTCGCCGCGCTTGCGCGCTGCCCTGCGGGCGCAGGCCCTCGTCGTCGACTACTCGCACGTACTGACTTTCGTGTCACTGCCGGTGTTGGCGCTGGTGCTGCGCGCCCTGCTGCGCCGCGCACCGCGCACCGCCGCCGAGCACTACGTGTTCGGCCTGTTCGTGTTCGGTGCGAGCTTCCTCCTGCAGGCCATCCTGTCGCCGCTCTATCTACTGGCACCACGAATCGGCCCGTACGTCGTGCAGGCGGCTCCGGTCGCCTACCTGTCGTGGGCCGCCGTCGGCTATCTGCCGGGGCGGCCTTTCGCTGCCGTCGGCATCGCGCTCGTCGCCGACGTAGCTCTGTACGGCGTCGCGACCCTGGCCGGGCTCGGGTTCATCCTCGCGTACGTGCACCTGAGCTGAAGGCCCCAGAGCCTGTGAGAGAATCGAGCGTAAGGCTCCGAGCATGTTGTTGGCGATCGCCTTCGCGAGCGCGAGCCTTCCTCTGAGCTGCGAACGCGACCGGCTCAGAGATGCAGGAAGCGCCCGGACTTCAGGATGCTGATGCGCTTGATCTGACTGAGCGGCACGTACTGCTCGGCGTGCTCGGGGACCGCGTCCTTGCCCGTGTGCTCGTAGCGCACCACCAGCACCACGAAGTCGGGGCCGGTGGCGACCAACTTGCCCTTGTACCAGTCGGGGCGGATGGCGTGGCCGAGCCCGGTCTCCTCGTAGCTCTGCGGATTGACGATGGTGAACTCGTGCCCGACGTGCGAGTCGAGGACGTCGAGGAAGCTCTTGTCGAGCTTGGTGGGCGCAGACGAAGACATGGCAACTCCTTGGGCGGAACGGTCGCGCTGCGACGCAACGGTCGCCGTGCAACCGTCCAACGCTCGGCGCACTGCGGGGATTTTCGTGGTCGTCGACCCCCCTTCGACGTGTGACACCCGGCCGTTCGTCGCTCAGCCACGGGGGCGGAACGGCGACGGCAGACACACGAGAGCGGGGGCCTCGTGGACCGCCCGGCGAGGAAAGACGCGCGCGACCTTGCGCGCGCCGGCCGCGTCGCCTCTACGTGCCTCGCCACCGCATGCTCGTCGCCGACCTCGCCTCCACTCTGCAGACTCCGACCGTACGCGTCGTGCTCGTCGCCATCGGCGTCAGCCTGGCGTGGGTGCTGGCGCGCGAGATCACCCGCATCCCGGCCAAGCTGCTCGTGCTCATGGGCGCGGCGTTCCTCGACATGGTCGGGCTGCTGATGATCGTGCCGCTGCTGCCCTTCTACGTGAAGAAGCTGGCCGGCGACGGCGTGCCCCTGTTCGGCACCACGCTCGGCGTCGGCACCATCGCCGGCTTCGTGGTGTCGGCGTTCACGGTGGCGCAGCTGCTGAGCGCACCGGTGTGGGGCCGCTTCTCCGACCGCCACGGCCGCCGGCCAGCGCTGCTCATCGCACTCGGCGCATCGGCCGTCGCGTATCTCATCTTCGGCTTCGCCCACACGCTCTCGCTGCTGCTGCTGTCGCGGCTCGTGCAGGGCGCCGGCGGCGGCACCGTGGGAGTCATCCAGGCCTACGTCGCCGACGCCACCGCGCCCGAGCATCGGGCACGCGCACTCGGCTGGCTGTCGGCCGCGACCAACCTGGGTGTGGCGTTGGGACCGGTGCTCGGCTCGGCGTCGGTATGGCTGGGCGATGTCGACGTCCTGCCGGGACCGGCGACCTGGAAGATGGGGGACGCCGCGCCGGGGATCGTGGCCGCCAGCCTGTGCCTCCTCAACATGGCATTCGCCGCGCGCTACCTGCGCGAGTCACACGAAGCGCGCTCCGTGCCGGGCAGCCAACGCACGTCGCCCCGACACGCAGCGTGGCGCGTCCTCGCCCACCCGGTCGAGCCCGCCTCGCGCCTCATCTGGACCTACGCCGTCGCCATCGGCGCGTTCCAGGGCATCAGCGCGGTGCTGGCGCTGTTCCTCAACGAGCGCTTCGCGATCACCGAAGAGACGATCGGCTACTTCTACATGTACATCGGTGCCATCTCGGTGTACGCCCGCGTGCTCCTGCTCGGCCGCATGGTCGATCGCTTGGGCGAGGTGCGGCTGGCGCGCCTCGGCACCCTGATCCTGGCCGCCGGCGTCGCCGGCATGCCGCTGGCCGGCTCGCTGCCGACGCTGGCGATCGCCGTCGCCATGATTCCGTTGGGCACCGCGTTCACGTTCCCGTGCGTCACGGCTTTGCTGTCGCGCGTGATCGCGCCGGGCGACCGCGGGCTCTACATGGGCCTGCAGCAGACCTTCGGCGGGCTGGCGCGCGCCAGCGCGCCGCTCTTCTACGGCTGGGCCTTCGACCACCTGGGCATCGGTGTGCCGTTCTGGTGCTCGGCCGGCCTCGTGCTGGCGACGCTCTCGTTCGGCGTAGGGCTCGAACGGCACGTGCGGCCGAAGGGCTCGATGGGCGGGTGACCGCGGTCGCCGCCCATCGCACCGGCGTTGCAGCGGATGGAGTCGGACTCCGCCGCTGAACGCTGATGAGCCGACGCCGAGCGCGACGCAGCGGCGGCTACGGCGCCAGCGGCAGCAACTCCACCTTGCGGAACGCGCACTCCGCCCCCTCGGCCTGGATGGCGATCGCGCCGTGGTCGGCGCTGCAGTCGAAGCCGTGGTTGACGTGGTCGTCGTTCACCCACACGTCGATTTCACGGCCACGACACTCGATCACCATCCGGTTCCACTCGCCGGGCGGCTTCTCGCTGCCGTCGGTCAGGTTGAGGATGCGACGTCGCTTGTTGCCGTCGACGCCCCACTCCGCGCGCGGACCGCGTCGCGTCTCCATGTCGGGCACAGCGATGTCCTCGCCGATGCACCAGAAGTCGCCGGCGTTGCCGGCGTGCATCTGGCACTCGATCGACTGCGGGAACATGCCGTACAGGCGGCGCGGCGTCGACGCGTGCACGAGGATGCCGCAGTTGCCGGGCTCGCCCGTCCAGCGGTACTCGACCGTCAAGCGGTAGTCGTGGAAGGATCGGTCGGTGACGAGATGACCCTCGGGCTTGCCCAGACTGATCAGCAACCCGTCGCGCACGACGAACGACGGCGGCAGGTTCGGATCCTTGTCGGCCGCCGGCACGTCGGCGTGCCAGCCGTCGAGGCTCTTGCCGTCGAACAGCGGCTGTGGCGCCGGCGGCGCGGCACAGGCGGCGACGAGGACGAACGGAACGGAGTGGAACGACTTCATGGAGCGGAAGGGGTCGATCGTGGTGGCGCGGCGGCGCAACGTGGGCGCCACCGTCGCGAACGTAGCGCTGCGACCCCCGAGCGTCGCATGCCTCTTGCCGATCCGCTCGGCGGACACCATCGCCAGCCTCATCACTGCCGGCGTCCACCGCCGGTCGACGCCGCGTGCGCGCGTGCACCCTCGCCGGCGCGGGAGTAGGGTGACGCCATGACTCCGACTCGACGGCAGAACATCGCCAGCGGCGTGAAGTGGGAAGCGATCGTGGGCTACTCGCGTGCCGTGCGCGTCGGCAGCACCGTCGTGGTCACCGGCACCACCGCGACCGGCACCGACGGGGCGATCGTCGGCAAGGGCGACGCCTACGCCCAGACCGTGCAGTCGATCCGCAACGTCGAGCGCGCGCTGCAGCAGGCCGGCGCCAGCCTGCGCGACGTGGTGCGGACGCGCATGTACGTCACCGACATCGGCCGCTGGGAGGAGGTGGGTCGGGCGCACGCCGAGTTCTTCGGCAGCATCCGGCCGGCCACGACCATGGTCGAGGTAAGCCGCTTGATCGACCCCGACATGCTGGTGGAGATCGAGGCCGATGCGGTCGTCGGCTGTGGCGAGGAATGAGCCAGACGAGAACGGCGCGCCCTGCCGAGCCCCGGGCGGAAGACCCCGTCGGATTTTCTCGCCTCTCCGCGACGAACCCGCCCCGCGGCGGCGTCTCTCGGACACCGAAGCCATGAGACATCTCCACATTCTTCCCAGCATGTTGTTCCTGAGTCTGAGTCTGACCGGGCAACAACAGGTCACTCCGCTCCCGTCAGCCGACCAGGCCCAGAAGGAGCACACGCTCTCCGTCGACTTCAAGGGCGGCAGCCTCGCCGACTACGCCGCCGCGCTGCGCGCCGCGGGCAAGAGCGTCAACATCGTCGTCCCCGAGAGCGCGTCGCGGGTGCGGGTTCCCGCCATCGTCCTGCGCGACACCTCGGTCGAGGCGGCGCTGCGGGCGGCAACCCAGGTGGTCGACGGCGACGTGGCCCTGGCGGTGGAGACGAGCATCGGTTCGCTGCCCAACGTCGGTGTGGTCGGCGAGCCGGTCTACTCCGTCCGCGTGCGCGCGAGCGGTCCCACCACCGCCACCGGATACACGGATGCGAACCGCTCGGTGCGCGTCTTCTCGCTGCGTGGCCTCTCCAGGGTCGCGGGCGAGGACCAAGCCACCCAACCCGCCCTGCTCGACATCAAGACCGTGCTGACCGCTCTCGACACCGGTCTCGCGGTGGCCGCACAGCAAGGCGAGCAGCTGACCGGCGCGAGCGAGAAGGCCGTGCTGCGCTTGCACGAGGACTCGGGTCTGTTGTTCGTCGCCGGCACCAACGCGCAGCTGCGCCTCGTCGACGAGGTCCTCGCCAACCTCGGACGTGAGGTCAAGGCGGCGTCGCGGCAGGAGGCGGGACGCCGCGGCGCCCGGGCAAACGAAGGCAAGGAGCCCGCCGACGATCCGGCCGAAGAGCCGGCCACCAGCCGCGGCAAGCTGCGTTGATCGGCGATGGCGGGCGCGCCACAGGCCCCGATGCCCGCACGCGCGACCCCGGCGGACGTGCCGCCGGGTCGCGCGCCTTCGTATCCACTCACGGCGCGGATCCACGCCGGCGACACCGCCGCCTTCTCGACGTTCTACGAGGCGTGGTTCGACCGGCTTGTCGCCATGGCGCGTCTGCTGACCCGCCGCGACGAGACCTTCTGCCTCGACGTCGTGCAGGAGTGCCTGCTGAGGGTCGTGCGCAAGATGCCGGCGCTGGCCAGCGAGGACGCGGTGGCCGCCTGGCTCGTGCGGACGATCCTGCGCGCCGCCGCCGACCGCCTGCGCGCCGACAAGCGGCGTCTCGCGCGAGAAGACGTCGCCGCCACGCTGCGGCCGCCGGCGCACCCGGCCAGCGACGACGCCGCACTCGACGCCGAGGAGCGGACTTGGCTGCGCCATCGCCTGGCGGACCTGCCCGAAGGCGACCGCCGGCTCCTGCTGGCCCGCTTCGGCGACGGCGACAGCCTGGCTGCCGTCGGCGAACGCTTCGGCATCACCGGTGACGCCGCACATGGACGCATCCGCCGACTGATCCTGCGACTCAAGGACGCTGCCCGAGGAGCCTTCGATGCCTGACCTCCACGACGATCTCGCCCTGTTCGAGCGCGCGCAGGCGCGCGCGGCGCCGCTGTCGGCCGCCGGGCAGGCCCGGCGTCAGACGATGCGCAGTTCGCTGCTCGCCGAAGTCGAGCGGCGCCGGCGCGCGCGGCGCACTGCGCGTGCCGCGGTCACCGTCGCCGCTCTCGCGGCGGCCGTCTGGCTGGGGTCACGCCTGCTGTTGCGCGCCCCGGACACGCGCCCGCCCGCCGGCGCGACCACGCTGCACCTGGCGCACGTCGACTTCGCGGTCGCGGCGAACGACGCCGCGCGCTTCGACGCGGCCTTCGCTCCGCCGCCGAAGACGGCGGAGGTCGTCGCCGGGAGCTGGCCGCCGCGTTACCTCGAGTTCGCCACGGCGCGGCCCGACGAGGCCGCCCTCGCGGCGATGCGCCCGGCACCGCGCCCGCTGCCTACGGAGACCGCGGTCGACGACGCCGGAGTGCTGCAGCTCCTGGCCGCCGCCGACCGACCCACCGGCCTGGTGCGCTCGCCGGCCGGCGTGTTCTTCACCCGCGATGTGTTCGACCCGATCGCCGGGGGGGAGTGAGGCGGGCAGGTCTCACTCCGACTGGCTCCCTCCCTCGACCTCGAAACCGATCCGACCTTGCGCGTCGAGTCGCAGGCGCGCGGCGAACTCGCGGCCGGAGCGGCCGCGGAAGCCCTGGAGCACCCGGGTACGCCCCTTGGTCGCCAGGGCCCGCGCCATGGCGCGCGTGATCGCCTTGCCGGCGATGACCTTGGCGATGGCGAAACCACACGGCGGGGCGCTCCGGCACGCGTAGGCGTCCGCCGACTCGCCCATCGGCCCCCGGCAACGCGGACAGAGAGTGCGCGCCGGTGGCGCCTTGGCCGCGGCGACGTCGCGCGGCGGCGCTGGCCGGCCAGCGCGCTGTGAGCCGGCGCTGGGCACCGCCAGATCGATGACGACGCCGCCCGCGGTCAGGCACAGGATCCGCGGTCCGACGTCAGGGAGCACGCACGGACGCGAGGTCACGCGGCGCTGCAGCAGCTCGCGCACGCGCGCCATCTCCAGCGTCGCGCCGCGGTACTCCCTCCACAACACGAACGCGCAGCCGCCCTGCCAGCCGGAACAGCCGTAGCCGCGCTGCCCCGCGATCACCTCCTTGCCGCAGCGCGGGCACGGTCCGAGGCGCTCGCCGTCGACCGGCGTGCCGCCGCTGCGCACCACCAGCTCGCGCGCGTAGCCAGCGATCGCGGCCATGAAGTCCGTCGCGCGTGCCTCGCCGCGGGCGATGGCTTCGAGCTTTCCCTCCCACTCGCCGGTGAGTGCCGGGGACTTCAACTCGTCGTGTGGCACGAGCGCGATGAGGTAGCGGCCGAGATCGGTGACGCGCAGGGCCTTCTTGTCGCGCACCAGATAGGCGCGATGCAGGAGCGTCTCGATGATCGCAGCGCGGGTCGCCGGGGTACCGAGGCCCTTGGCCTTGAGCGCCGCCTTCAGCTCCTCGTCGTCGACGAGCCGACCCGCCGTCTCCATGGCCTGCAGCAGCGAACCGTCGGTGTAGGGCCGCGGTGGCGTGGTGGCGCGCTCGAGCAGCTCGGGTCGGTGCGAGCCGGTCTCCCCCACCGCGAACGCCGGCAGATCCTGCGCCTCGTCGTCGTCGTCCTTGCCGGCCTGACTGCCCGCCTTGCCCGCCCGGCTGCGCTTGCCCTGTTCGAGCACCTTCCACCCCGCCTCCAGGACGCGCACCCCGGTGGCGCGAAACGCCACTTCGGCCACGGTCGCATCGACCGAGGTGACGCTGCGCACGTGATCCGGATAGAAGGCCGCGATGAGGCGCGTGGCCACAGCGTCGAACACCTGGCGCTCGCGCGGCGACAACTCGCCGGGCAGCCGACCGGTCGGCACGATGGCGTGATGGTCGCCGACCTTGCCGTCGTCGAACACGCGCGGCGGCTGCGGCAGGGTATCCACATCGATGCGCGCAGTCTCGCGCGGCCGGATCTTCGCCAGGTCGCGCAGCGTGCGCTGCACGGTCGCGTGCATGCCGCGCGGCAGATGCCGAGCATCGGTGCGCGGATAGGTGATGAGCTTGCCCTCGTACAGCTTCTGTGCCGCCTCCAGCGTCTGCGCCGCCGACAGCCCGAAGCGCTCGTTCATGTCGCGCTGCAGCGCGGTCAAGTCGTGCAGCAGGGGCGGCGCCAGTCGCTCTTCTCTGGCCTGCACCTTGGTGACGACCAGCGGTTGTGCGCGCAGGCGCTCGAGCAGCGCCCGCGCCGCTTCGTCCTTGCCGAGGCGCTCGCCCTGCCGACGGAAGCGCACCTCCCGGTAGTGGGTGTGCAGGTCGTAGTAGTCGATGCTGACGAACGTACGGATCTCGTCGTCGCGCGCCGCGACCATCGCCAGCACCGGGGTCTGCACGCGGCCGACGCTCCACAGGACGCCGCTGCCGCCGTAGCGCACCGTGTAGGCACGGGTGGCGTTCAGACCGACCAGCCAATCCGACTCGCTGCGACAGCGCGCCGCGTCGAACAGGCGGTCGTACGCCTCGATGGGCCGCAGCGAAGCGAAGCCCGCGCCGATGGCATCGCGCGTCAAGGAGCTGAGCCACAGTCGCTGCGTCGGTTTGCCGGCGACGCCGGCGAGTGCCACGATGTAGCGGAAGATCAGCTCGCCCTCACGCCCGGCGTCCGTACCGCAGACGACGTCGTCCGCCTGACGCAGCAGGCGCGCGACCACCGCATACTGCTTCCGCGACCGCTCGTCGCCCAGCACCTTGAGCTTGAACTCCGCCGGCAGGATCGGCAAGGTCGCCAGCGACCACCGTTTGAGCGCGCTGTCGTAGTCGTGCGGCTCCTGCAAGCCGACGAGGTGACCGAAGGCCCAGGTCACGCAGACGCCGTCGCCTTCGAGGTAGCCGTCGCGGCGGCGGTCTGCACCGAGGTAGCCGGCCAGTTCGCGCGCAACGGAGGGCTTCTCGGCGACCACGACTCGGACCACGGCGTGCGGATGGTAGCCGGCTGCCGACGCCGCCGCGAACGTGCACGGCCGAAGCCGTAGACACCCGAGCCCACGTGCAGTGACCGATCAGCACGCGGCTGCGCCCCGCGCGCGGCGCGCCGATACCTCTGACGAGGATCTCCGCAGGTCGACGTCGGCGGCGAGCTGCGCTAGGGTCTCGGCCCGATGTCGAAGAACGAAGGAACCGCATGATCCGCCTCCGCAACTCCAGGACACGGTGGGCGGCGCTCGCGGCCGCCGTGACCACCACCCTTTTCGGCTGCCAACCGCAAGCGCGTCACGACTACGTCCTGCACGGCTCGGGGCCCGAGCGCTACCAGCAGGTGCTCGTCCCCGCTTTGTTCGAACCCTGGGCCGCAGACCTGCTGACCCGCGCAGCCATCGAGCCTGGCAATCGCGTGCTCGACGTGGCCACGGGCACTGGGGTCGTCGCCGGCAAGGCGGCGACGCTCGTCGGCAGCGCCGGCAGCGTCGACGCGGTGGACCTCAACCCGGCGATGCTGCAGGTCGCCCGCGCCACGCATCGGAACACCCAGCCGTCGATCCGCTGGCGTCAGGGCAACGCTCAGGATCTGCCCTACGCGGACGCCTCGTTCGATGTGGTGTGCTGCCAACAAGGGCTGCAGTTCTTCGACGACCGTGAACGGGCGATACGCGAGATGGCGCGCGTCCTCGCCCCCGGTGGCCGTCTGGCGATCAGCGTGTGGCGGGGTCCCGAGCACAACCCCTACGCGCGCGAGTTCGCCCGCGCCGTCGAGCACAGTCTCGGGCGCGCGGCCGGCGACGAAGCACGCTCACCTTTCGCCTTCGACGAACCGGAGGCCCTGGCGGCGGCGCTGCGGGCCGCGGCACTGCACGACGTGGAAGTCGAGTCCGTGGCGCTCACCACACACGAAGCCGACCTGCGCCGCTTCGTGCTCAACGACCTGATGTCCTACCCGGCGACCAGCTCGGCGATCGCGACCTGGAGCGAGCCGCGCAAGGAGGCGCTCATCCAGGAGATCGTCACCGCCATGGAGCCCTGGCACCACGACGGCGAGTGGGTCATCCCCTGGCAGGCGAACGTGGCGATGGCCGCACGACCGAGGTAGTCGGCCATCGCACCAGCCTTGCAGCGGATGGAGCCAAGGCTCCACCGCTGAACGCTGGGTCGCGCCGCGGTAGCGGGTCGCGGCGCAGTGCGGGTCGGCCTGTGGAGAACCCGCGCGTAGGAGCTCGGAGCCGGGCTGCTGGCGATCGGCTCAGCGCTCGGCAGCCGACAGGCGCAGCACCGGAATCTCCGGCGGCGCTCCATAACGCACCGGCAGGACCGTCACCCCGACGCCGCGGCTCACGTAGAGCTGGTGGCCGTTGTTGATGACGCGACCCTGCAACCATCCGAAGCGGCTGTGTTGGCACAGGACCTTGCCGAACACCCGGATCTGGCCACCGTGCGTGTGCCCCGACAGGGTCACGTCGACCCCCACCGCCGCGGCCTCGAAGAAGAAGTCCGGGTGGTGCGACAGCAGGACGACCGGCTCTTGCCCGTTCCATCCCTGCAGCGCAGCGGCGAGATCGGGCGTCGCCTCGGTGAGGTCGTCGACCCCGCACAGCCAGACCCCGGCGCCCTCGCGCTCGAGGCGCATGCCGCGGTTGCACAGCACCTGCACACCCTGATCCTGCAGGAACGCCTGCCACAGCCCGATGTCGCGACCGAAGAAGTGGTCGTGGTTGCCGGGCACCGCGAACACGCCGAGGGGCGCGCGCAGCAGCTTCAAGGGCTCTCGGTACAGCAGGATCTCGCGCTCGCGCGTGTTGATCAGATCGCCACCGAGGCACACCGCGTCCGGCGCCGTCTCCATGACCCGGGCGAAGATGCGGCACAGATCGCGCTCGTCCATGCAGCTGCCGGCGTGTAGATCGGACAGGAACGCCAGTTTCATGCCGTCGAGGCCGCGTCCGCCGCGGCGCAGGGCCACGTCGAAGAAGTGCACCTCGAGCTGCCTCTGCGCGCGCGCGTGCAGCCAACGTCCGGGCGGCAGCCGGTCGACGGCGCGATTGAGGCCGGCGGCGGCGATCGACGCCCAGCGGCGCCACCAAGTGCGCCGACCCGTGAGTGGCCCCACCGGGATCGGCGCGCGCCGGCGGTCCGCCGGCAGGAGATCGGGCACCGCCGGCACCGAGCGAGGCAACCGCAGGGGTGGGCTCGCCGCGGGCAGAGCGGTCGACGGCGGCACGGGCTGGTCGACGATCGAGGGACCGGTCATGGCGTCATGCGCGGACGGTTTCGGTCCACGGGCTGGCTGTCAATCCCCGATCGACCGCGGACCCCCTCGACATTGAGCTGGGCCATGTCGTTCAACAGCGCCAGCTTGTTGAACAGGGTGCGGACGCCGATGCCGAGCATCTTGGCGGCGCGGGTGCGGTTGCCGCCGCAGTGTTGCAGGGTGGCGCGGATGACGCGTTCCTCGACGCTACGCAGGGTGTCACCCACCAAGCCATCGGCGGTCGGCAGCACGTGCGCGGTCCGCGGCGCCCCGCTCAGCTCTCGGGCCAGGATCGCCGGGTCGAGCCGCCCGTCCGCCAGCACCAGCACCCGCTGCAGGACGTTCTGCAGCTCGCGCACGTTGCCGGGCCAGGAGTGCGCGCGCAACACCTCGGCTGCCTCGGGCGACACGTCGACCAGGTCGTGGACGAAGTGGCGCGCCAGAGGCACGATCTCGTCGCGCCGCGACCGCAAGGGCGGCAGCTCGATCGCCACCACGTGCAGGCGGAACAGCAAGTCGGCGCGGAAGCGGCCGCTCTCGACGTCGGCCCGCAGGTCGCGGTTGGTGGCGCACACGACACGGACGTCGACCTTGCGCGGACGCTCGGCGCCCAGGCGCATGACCTCGCCGTCTTGCAGCACGCGCAGCAGCTTGGCCTGCAGCGCCAACGGCATCTCGCCGATCTCGTCGAGGAACAACGTGCCGCCGTCGGCCAACTCGAACAGGCCGAGTCGCCGCCGTCCGGCGCCGGTGTAGGCGCCGGCCTCGTGCCCGAAGAACTCGCTCTCGAGCAGCGCCTCGGGCACCGCCGCACAGTTGACCTTCACGAACGGGCCGTCGCCGCGCCGCGACCGACGGTGCAGCAGCGCCGCTACCCGTTCCTTGCCGGTGCCGCTCTCGCCGAACACCACCACCGGGGCATCGGTGGGCGCGGCCCGTTCGGCGAGTTCGACGACGGCCCGCGTGGCCGGGCCGGCGACCACCAGGTCGTCGCCCACGTTGCAGTCGCGCCAGAAGCGGTTCTGCCGCAGCAGGCGCCGTCGATCGCGGGCTCGCAGCAGCGCGAGCTCGAGTTCCTCGAGCGACACCGGCTTCTCGAGGATGTCGTCGGCGCCGGCCCGCATCGCATCGATGGCGACGGCCATGGTGCCGTGCGCCGTCACCAACACCACCGGACGCTCGCGGTCGGCGGCCTTCGCCGCCGCCAGCACCGCCAGGCCGTCGCGACCCGGCATCTGCAAATCGGTGAACACGTAGTCGATGGCCTGCTTGGCCAGCACCGTGCACGCCTCGTCGCCGTCGCGGGCACACTCCACGCGCACGTCGAAAGCCAGGAAGGCCTCCCGCAGGTAGTCGAGGGAGATCGGTTCGTCGTCGACGACCAGGACCGTCTCACCGTCCTTCCGCTCAGACATCGGCACCTCCCGCTGCGATACCGGACGTCGCCGGCAGCTCGATCCTGAAGCGCGCGCCAGGCTGCCCCGGGTTGAGGAGGCTGAGCGATCCGCGCAGGAACGACAGCACGCGCGCCGACAGGGCCAGGCCCAGGCCGTGGCCGCGCGCCTTGCTGGAGACGAACGGCTGGAACAGCCGTGGTGCCAGCTCGGCCGGCACGCCGGGCCCGTTGTCGGCAACGTCGATCGCGACACCGCCGGCACGAGACTCGACGACCGTCACGTCCAACCGCACGTCGTCACCGGCCGCCTCGACGGCGTTGCGCAGCAGGTTGGTGAGCACCCGCACCAGCACCGCTCCCTCGACCGAGGTCGCGGTCGCGCCGTGCACCGCCAGGCGCGACCGCGGCAGACCCGCGGCGACCGCCGCCTCGTCGATGGCCGTGGCGAGCGAGACCGTCCGCGACGACGCCGCTCCAGGGCGAGCGAATGCCAAGAGTTCGCGCACGATGCGGTCGATCTGCACCAGCCCGTCACCGATCCTGCCGGCGAACCGCTGCATCTCCTCCGGCCGCGCCGTGCGTTGCAGCAGGGCGGCGAAGCCAGCCACACCGTTGAGCGGATTCTTGATTTCGTGGGCGATGCCGAGCGCCAGCTCCGAGAGGCCCGCCAAGCGATCGAGCCGGTCGACCTCGCGCTCCAGGCGGGACACGTCGGTGCGATCCTCCAGCAGGACCAGCACGCCGCCACCGTCCATCGGCGCGCGCCGCACCTGCACGCGGGCTCCGCCGACGTCGCGCTCCCCCAGCGGCCAGGCGTGCGCGACCCCGAGGTCCGTTCCCGCGAGCAGCCGGTGCGCCGCGTCGTTGCTCCACACCAGCTCACCCGAGGTGGAGAACGCCAGCACACCGAGCGGCAGCGCCGCCAGTAGGCGATCGCGCTCGGCGAGCGTCGCCGCGAGCGCCGCATTCGAGTGCCGCAGCTCGAGATCGATGGCGGCAGCGCGCGCCTGCAGCTCGGCGTAGCTGGACTCGAGCCGGCGCGCGGCATCACCGAAGCTCACCAGCGCCTGCGCCAGCTCCTCGGGTTGCAGGTCGCGGTCGGCGGCGGCCATGGGGTCGAGGGGCGCCGCCGGCAGCGGCGCCGGCGCGTCGCTCACCGCTTGGGCCATGGCAAGGAGTCCGCCTTCTGCACCGGCTGCCACTCGGCGTTGTTCTGCATCCATTGCATCTGCCGGCGCGCCACGCGTGCGGCGCGCGCCCACGCCCCCGGCTGCTTCTGCCCCTTGACCTCGACGGTGTCGAGGGCTTCGACGCGCAGGTAGAGCTCGTCGGCCTTGTTGTTGTCGCCGAGCGCTTCGCAGGAGCGCGCCAGATAGAACAGGTCCATGAGGTCGGGGCTGGCCTCGACGGCGGCGGTCAGCTCCTGCCGCGCGCGCTCGAACTTGCGCGCCTTGAACAAGGCACGGCCGACGCGCGAGTGGTCTTCGGAGCCGCGCAGCAGAACCGGTGGCGGCCCCTCGGCGGTGGTCCCGCTCGACGCTGTGGCAGCGGGCGGCGCCACCTCGGCCTCGGGCGCCGCCGGTGGAGATTCCTCGTGCATGGAGAAGGGCTCCGGCCCGACTGCCGAGTGCCCCGGCGGCGTCAGCGTCGGCCCGGTGTCTCCGGGCTCGGTCGCCGCCACGACGTCGGCCATCTGCTGCTGCAGCTCCGCGCGCTTGGCCTCGACGGCCAGCAGCCGGCCACTGAGCAAGGTGATGCGCGCCTGCTCGTCGGCGTACTGCTGCTCGAGCGTGGCCCGGTCGCGACCGCGGTCGGCGTCGCTGAGCGCGAAGAACGCATCTGCCTGCACCGGCAGGCCCATGTCGTAGCGGATGCGCAGACCCAGCAGGCGCTCCTGCATCGCCTGTGCACGCTGCAGCTCCTCGCGCAGGACGGCCGGGCTCCTCGCCGGTGTCCAGCCCTGCGCCGCGAGTGCCGCGGCGGTCGCCAGGCTCACGCCGATCGACGCGGCTGCGACCCTCGGCACCCGGCGCCTCATCGCAGCACCCCGCGAAACGCGTCGGCAGCCCGCTCGACGTCGCCGAGCAGGGAGTAGGCGGTGCCGATGATCTCGGCGGTCTCGCGCTGCAGCGCCTCGTCCTCGATGGTCGACGCGATGGCGATCGCCTGCTTGGGGAAGGCCTCGAGATGGACGCGGTCCTGCTTTGCCTGCGCCAGCATCGCGCGGAGCTTGCGCACCCGCGCCATCTGGCCGTACGCACTCTCCTGGCCCGCCAGCAGCTCGGCGGTGGCGATCGCCTTCTGGTAGCGCCCGACCCCGTGGAACGAGTCGGCCAGGAACAGGATCAGGTCCGGATCGGCACCGGGACTGCGCACCTCGACCTCGAGGTCGGCGAACGCGGTGTCGCGCTGGCCCAGCGCCAGCGCCGTCTTGGCGTTGGCGATGCGCGCTTCCCGGCGGCCTTGCCGGTCGAGGGAGTCGAGGTGTCGCATGGCCGCCACGGCCGACGACCGCGCCTCGAGCAGCTGGCCGCGCGCCGTGTAGGTCTCGGTGAGGAGGATGTGGACCCGGCCACGCCGTGAGTCACTCGGCGCCAACCCGAGGAACAGCTCCAGCGCCTCCATGGCTTCGGCCCACTTGCCGATCCCAGCGGCACCCAGGCCGCGCAGGAACCAGTAGTCGATCGTCTGCTTCTCGGTCAGGTCGCGGAAGTTGCGGCTGCCGGCCAGCACCTCGATGTTGCGGAACACCTCGTCGGGACGCTGGCGCTTGGCCTGCGCCTGGGCCAGCAGCAGGTAGGCGTCGACGATTTCCGGCGTGTCGGCGAGCGGCAGCAGGTAGCTGCGCAGCTCGCGCACGCACTCGTCGTAGCGCTCGGCGACGATCATGATGCGACCGAGCAGGATCGCCGCCGCCGCCATCTCCGGCCGGCTCGGGTGCAGCTCGGTGACGCGCCGCGCCCAACGCTCGGCATCGTCGAGGTGGCCGAGCTCGAAGTTGCACTCGGCGATGCGCAGCATGGCGAGCGGTGCGTTCGGGTGCGTCTGGTCGCGGTCGTAGACCTCCTCGAACGCCGACGCAGCGCCTTCCAGATCGCCCTGCTGCAGCTTCATCTGAGCCAGCTGCATGCGCACCCGCATGCCCTCTTCTTGCACCAGCGGGTCGTACACCGCGTCGCGCTGCAAGAAGCTGTGGTACCACTGGATCGACCACTGGCGCAACCGCTGGCGGCCGGACTCGATGTCGGCGGAAGCCGGGCTGACGACGTGCACTCGCGTGTGCAGCACGCCTTCCTCGGTGCGGTCGTCGAACACGACATCGGCCCCGCCGGCCGCGGCGATCAGGTGGGCCACGGTGCGCGGCGGCTGCCGCTCGAAGGCGAGATCGATGGCGACCATCGCCAGCGCGTTCTCGAGCTGCTTGGTCTCGAAGTCGACCCGCCAGCCGAGCCCCTGTCCGAGCGCCAGCAGCGCGCGCTCGCAGGTCACGCCGTTGCTGTCGGCGGCCAGCATGGGCGGATCCTGGGTGCGGTCGACGACGAACAGGTCGGGACGCTCGACCTGAGCCGGCACACCGCGCAGGCAGACGGCCACGACGAGAGCGAGGCGACGCCTCACTTGTGCCCTCCTGGATTGCCGTCGGGCGCGGGAGCCTTGCCATCGTCGCCGGCCGGCGGCACACCCTGCGCCTCGGCGGCCCGCTTGCTCGCCGCCTGGCGCTCGGCGCCGTGCTCGGCCTCGATGCGGTAGCCGTCGCCGAGCTTCAGGTAGGCCTCGGCGATCTTGTCGCGCAGCGACGGCGGCACCTGCCGTTGTTGCAGCAGGAAGCGCGCGTAGTAGCGACGCATGTCGGCGCCGCGACCCTCGGCCTCGGCCTGCCTGGCCAGGTCGAGCAGATCCTGCGGCAGCTGCGCACCGATCCGCAACCGGTCCATCGCGGCTTCGTAGCGGCTGGCTTCCTCGTTGCGTCCGGCCCGCACCGCGAACATCGCCAGCGCGTGGTACACCAGACGCTGCTCGACCTCGCCCATGTAGGGATTGGCGCGCAGGTGGCCCTCCAGCGTGGCGATGGCGTCGTCGAACTTGCCTTGGCCCGCCATCTCCAGCGCTCGCAGGTACAGACCTTGCTCGCCGACCGCGAACCCGAGGCTGCGGCGCGGCGCCTCGGCCGCGTGCCCGGTGGCCGGCGCGGCGCCGTGCCCGCTCGCCGGCGAGGCTGCGGGTTCGACCGGCGCCTTGCCGATCGGGAGCGCCACGACCCCGCCGATCAGGGCCAGGTTCAACACCAGCAGGCCGCGCAGCAGCCACTCGCGGCGGATCGCTCCCGGCTCGGTCTGCGGGCGCGGCGGCGCAGGCGCGGCCTCCGGATCGGGTTGCAGCGCTGCCCGCGCCGCGGCGCGGGCCTCCTCCGCCAGATCGCGTGCCCCACGCTGCGTCGGCTTCTCGCCGGCGGCCATCATCGACTCGATGGGATCGCTCGGCGCCTGCGCCGAAGCCGCAGGTGGATGACCTTTCTCCTCGTGCATGACCTAGTCCCAGAGCTGACGCTGGTGCGCCGACAAGATCGGCCCACTCGACCCTCTCATCGGCAGGTCGTGGGCCCGACCCGTAAGCTCGAGGAACAAGCGCAGGTGGCCGGGCACGTTGAGCAGGTGCACCTTGCGTCCGGTCGCGCGCACGCGGACCACACGGTCGAGCAACCGGGTCATCGCCGCGGTGCCGACCCGATGTCCGTGCAGGTCGATGGCGAAGTCGCCGCGCGCCGGCCAGGCGTCGTCCGGCGCCAGCACGCATCCTGCGCCACGCGGCCGGCCGTCGCGGTGGCAGCGCCAGCGCAGCTCGCTGTCCGCCCCCGGGCCGGCTGACGTGTCCGAGCGTACCGGAAGCCAGTCGCCCCCCAGGCGGAGGGTGAGCGGCGTCGACCGCGATGCCGCCGGGGAGCGGAAGGTCACGGTCACGAAAGTGCCGTCGTCGTCGATGCGCACATCGCTGCCCTGCAGCTCCTCGAGCAAGAGGTGCACGCGGTCGCGCGCGTCGACCGGCAGCTCGGCGAGGGTCGGGGCGGCCGGCGCCGCCGGCGCCCGCTCGGTCGAACGATCGACACAGGCGTCGATCTCGCCGAGCAGTGCCGCCGGCAGCACCGGCTTGCGCAGCACCACGGCGTGGCCGGCGTCGATCTCTTCCGGGCAACCGGTGATGACGATGGCCGGCAGACGCTGGTCGAGCAGGCCTCGAGCGTTGCCGTCGTCGAGCCGCCAGTCCGTCACCATCACGTCGAGCGCTTCGCTGCTGCACACCGCACGCGCCGCCGCGCACGAAGCCGCCGTGTGGACGACATGCCCGTGGTGGCGCAGGAAGCTGGCGAGCCCCTCGCGGATGCCCTCCTCGTCCTCGACGATCAGAATGCGCATGCGTGCTCTCCTGCAGCCGCGATCCCGGACGCTTCGCGCCGGTCGGCCAGCGGCAAGCGCAGTTCGAAGTGCGCGCCCGACGCGCTGGGTAGCAGGCGCACGGTGCCGCCGTGCGCCACGGCGATGTCCCGCACCAGAGCCAAGCCGAGGCCGGTGCTGCCACGCCCGGACACGAACGGCTCGAACAAGCGCGCGCGCAGGTCAGCTGGCACGCCGGGTCCGTCGTCGCTGACCTCGACCACGGCCGAGTCGTCGGCCAGTGAGGTCGTGACTTCGATGCGTCCCGCCCCCAGGCGCAGGGCGTTGTCGATCAGGTTCTCCAGCGCCCGAGCCAGCAGCGCCCGGTTGCCGCGCACCCGCAGCACCGAGCCGTCGGTGCGGACGACCACGGTCGCCGCGCCGCGTCGACTGGCCGTCGCCCGAACCAGGCTGCCCAGGTCGCAGGCCACCATCTGCCGCAGGCGGCCACCGAGGAGGTCGAGGTAGGCGTTCAGGAGGTCGGCGAGGCGCTCGAGGTCACGCTGGGCGCGCTCCAGCAGATCGCCGCGCGGATCGCCAGCTTCGGTGATCGACGCGGCTGCGGCGACGCCGGTGAGCGCCGCCGCCAGCGGATTGCGCAGCTCGTGCCCCAGCAACGCCAGGTCCTCGCAGCGGCGTGGGCCGCTCATCGCGCTGCGGCGCTCGCGCGCTGGTCGGGCCGCCGCCCGAGGTTGTGCAGCTTGATCTTGTTGTAGAGGGTGGTGCGGTTGATGCCGAGCAGGGTCGCGGCGCGGCTGATGTTCCACTGCGTCTCCTCCAGCACGCGAGCCACCAGCATGCCCTCCACGCCGCGCAACGACCGATCGCGCACGTCGAGATTGAGGCTGTTGCGCGGCAGGGCATCCTTGCCGTCCGGTCGGCCGCCGGTGAAGCGCGGCAGGTGGATCTCGTCGATCATGCCGCTGCTGCACACGATCGCGGCGTGCTCGACCGCGTTCTTCAGCTCGCGCACGTTGCCCGGCCAGGCGTACTCGCACAGCGTCTCCATCGCCTCTTCGGTGAAGCCGCCGAGCGCCTTGCCCATCTGCCGGCCGAACTGATCGAGGAAGAAGTGCGACAGCAGCGGCACGTCCTCGGCTCGTTCGCGCAACGGTGGCACCTCCACCGACATCACGTTGAGGCGGTAGAACAGGTCTTCGCGGAAGTTGCCGCTCGCCACCTCGTGGCGCAGGTTGCGGTTGGTGCTGGCGATGATGCGGACGTCGGCCTGGATGTCGTTGACACCACCCACCTTGCGGAACACGCGTTCCTGCAGCACGCGCAGGAGCTTGGCTTGCAGCGTGCGCTGCATCTCGCCGATCTCGTCGAGGAACAGAGTGCCACCGGCGCCGACGGCGAAGAGGCCGTCCTTGCCCTCACGATTGGCGCCGGTGAAGGCACCGGCCTCGTAGCCGAACAGCTCGGCCTCCAGGAGATTCTCGGTCAGCGCGGCGCAGTTGATGGCGACGAACGGACCGTGCCGCCGGGTGCTGCGTTCGTGCACGCAGCGCGCCACCAGCTCCTTGCCGGTACCGCTCTCTCCGGTGATCAGCACCGTGGTGTCCGGCGCGTGCGCGACCTGGTCGATGCGGGTCATCACGGCACGGATGGTGGGCGACAACCCCACCAGCTCGGTGGCGGTCAGCTCGCGCACGCGCTCTTGCAGCCAGGTCAGTTCGTTGCGCAGCTGCCGCATCTCGAGGCAGCGACGCACCGTCGACAGGATCCGGTCGTGGGTGAACGGCTTCTCGATCACGTCGGCGGCACCCTTGCGCATCGCTTCGACCGCGTTGGCGACGGTGCCGTAACCGGTCAGGACGATCACGTCCGCCGGCGGCGATCCCACCCGAAGGGACGGCAGAACGGACAAGCCGTCGTCGCCGGGCAGGTTGATGTCCAAGAAGACGACGTCGAAGGAGCGGAAGGTCAAGCGTCGCCGCGCGTCCTCCGCGTTGGCTGCCGTCTCGACGGCCACACCTTCGTTCTGCAGCAAGGTGCGCAGCCCCTCGCGAATCCCCTCTTCGTCGTCCACGACCAGGATGCGGGCCAAGCCCGGGAAGTTGAGCGTCTTCATGTGCCGACTGTTCGTTGTCGCGCCCTGCCGCATGCGCCTCGCGCCGGCAGCAGAACCACGTTGCCAAGGGCTGTTTCGGCAGTCGGGCTGTAGGACTTTTGAGCGATCGTCAGAAACCGCGTCGGCGCAGGCTGCGACACTGTTCACGTTCGACGCGCGGCGTGCCCGCCGGGCCCGCTGCGGGCACGCCGCGCGGGCTCGGCAGGTCTTCGGATGCCGCAACCTCCGACGCCGCTGGACGAAGTTTCGAGCGTGCTCTCAAGAACGACGGGCCCTGGCCGACAATCGCTGACAGCAAGCAGGGAGAAGTCAGCGGATGGGTCTCAGAGTCAACACCAACGTCGCGTCGATCAACGCACAACGCAATCTGGCGCAGGTCACGACGCGCCTGGAGGGGAACTTCAGGCGCCTGGCGACCGGCCTACGCATCTCGACCGCGGCCGACGACGCCGCCGGTCTCGCCATCTCCGAACGGTTGCGTTCGCAAATCCGCTCTCTGGAGCAGGCCAAGCGCAACGCCAACGACGGTATCTCGATGGTGCAGACCGGCGAAGGCGCGCTCAACGAGGTCAGCTCGATCCTGGTGCGCCTGCGCGAACTGTCGGTGCAGGCAGCGAACGGCTCGACGTCGTCGCAAGACCGCGACACGCTGAACGAGGAGTTCCGCAGCCTGATCGACGAGATCGACCGCATCGGTCGATCGACCGAGTTCAACGGGATCAAGCTCCTCGACGGGTCGTCGACCACGATCAGCTTCCAGGTCGGCTTCGGCACGTCGGCGGGCATCGACAGCCTGGACGTGACGCTGAGCGGCGCCCTGGCGACGACGTTGACCCTCAACTCGCTCGACATCGGTTCGACAGGCGACACTTGTGGCGCTCTGATCGCCATCGATGCCGCCATCAACCAGGTGTCGAGCATCCGCGGTCGGTTCGGCGCGGTACAGAACCGCCTCAACTCGACGATCAACAACCTGGGTGTGCAGGTCGAGAACCTGTCGGCTGCCGAGAGCCGGATCCGCGACGTCGACGTCGCCTACGAGACGGCCCAGCTGACCCGCAACTCGATCCTGCAGCAGGCCAGCATCTCGATCTTGGCCCAGACCAACGCGCAGCCGCAGGCCGCGCTCAACCTGCTCGGCTGATCGAGCCGGGCCGGCCGGCGCCGCGCCCTACCCGTGGCGCGGCCGCACGGCCACGCGGCGCGGCCAGGCGCCATCGGTGCCGCGTCTCGGCGTGCAGCGTCGCTCGCCTCAGAGATGAGAGAGAATCGAGCGTGCACGCTCCGAGCCAGTTGCTGGCGATCGCCTTCGCGATCGCGAGCCTTCGGCTCAGGCGCGGCTCCGCGACGCGGCAACCGGGCCGGAGGACTCCGGCGACAGACCCTGCGCCCTGCTGCCGGCGCACGCGCACGACCGCGCACGCCACGCCCTGCAGGCGGAGCACGTGGTCCATACGCGGCGCACGAGCACCAGGAACAGCTCGTGGGGAGGGTGACGCACGGCGTCGGCCGAACGTCTCCGGCCCCGGCTCAAGTCGTCGACGCGGCGACCGAGAATCACGGCGGCGGATCGCTTGGGCAGGCAGAGTCCAAACGAGAGGGAGAGCAAGTTTCATGGGCCTGAGGGTCAACACCAACGTCGCGTCCATCAACGCGCAACGCAATCTGGCGACGGCCACGGGCCGTCTCGAAGGCAACTTCCGCCGACTCGCAACCGGTCTTCGCATCTCGACTGCGTCCGACGACGCAGCGGGTCTGGCGATCTCCGAGCGCCTGCGCGCTCAGGTTCGATCGCTCGAACAGGCGAAGCGAAATGCCAACGACGGCATCTCGATGGTGCAGACCGCCGAGGGCGCGCTCAACGAGGTCAGCTCGATCCTGACCCGCCTGCGCGAGCTGTCGGTCCAGGCCGCCAACGGCACCGTGTCCGGCCAGGACAGGAACACGCTGAACGAGGAGTTCCGCAGCCTGGTCGACGAGATCGACCGCATCGGCAAGTCGACCGAGTTCAACGGCATCAAGCTGCTGGACGCGAGCTCGACCACGGTCAGCTTCCAGATCGGCTTCGGCACGTCGTCGGGCATCGACAGCCTGAATCTCACCCTGAGCGCGGCGCTGGCCACGACGCTGACGCTGAACTCGCTCGACATCGGCGCCACCGGCGACACGTCGGTCGCGATCGGAGCCATCGACACGGCCATCAACCAGGTGTCGAGCATGCGCGGCAGTCTGGGTGCAGCCCAGAACCGCCTCAACTCGACGATCAACAACCTGGGTGTGCAGGTCGAGAACCTGTCGGCTGCCGAGAGTCGTATCCGCGACGTCGACGTCGCCTACGAGACGGCCCAGCTGACCCGCAACTCGATCCTGCAGCAGGCCAGCATCTCGATCTTGGCCCAGACCAACGCGCAGCCGCAGGCCGCGCTCAACCTGCTCGGCTGATCGAGCACGACCCGAGGCCGAGGCACGGCGCCCGGGAGCGACCCTCCCGGGCGCCGTCGTCGTCGAAGGACCTGCCGGCGCGCGGCCCGAACGTCGTATCCGGCGCCGTCGTGGTCGCTGCCCGTACGATTCGCCGGTGCCTCCGCGTGGCACGCCGAATCGCGGTGCCGTGGGCCGGTCACGTCGATTTCACCGACGGCTTCCCCCACGAACGCCGAGAAAGACATCAGGCGGACGCCGTTTGCGTCCGAAAACACAGCGGCGAATCGCGTCGGGCGCGGATCCACACAAGGGAGAGCACTGGATCATGGGCCTGAGAGTCAACACCAACACCGCATCCATCAATGCGCAGCGCAACCTGGCAGTTGCGACCGGACGCCTAGAGACGAACTATCGCCGCCTTGCCACGGGACTGCGCGTGGCCACCGCTGCCGACGACGCCGCCGGCCTCGCCATCTCCGAACGCCTACGTTCGCAGATACGTTCGCTGGACCAAGCACAGCGCAACGCCAACGACGGCATCTCGATGGTGCAGACTGCCGAAGGCGCCCTCAACGAGGTGAGTTCGATCCTGACGCGCCTGCGCGAGCTGTCGGTGCAGGCCGCCAACGGCACCGTTTCGGCGCAGGACAAGGCCACCCTCAACGAGGAGTTCCAGAGCCTGGTCAACGAGATCGACCGCATCGGGCGCTCGACGGAGTTCAACGGCATCAAGCTGCTCGACGGCAGCTCCAGCACCGTCAGCTTCCAGGTGGGTTTCGGCACGAGCACCGGCGTCGACAGCCTGAACGTCACGCTCAACGCCGCGCTGGCGACGACGCTGACCCTCAACTCGCTGGACATCGGTTCGACCGGCGACACCTCGGCCGCCATCAGCGCCATCGACACGGCCATCAACCAGGTGTCGAGCCTGCGCGGTCGCCTCGGTGCCGTGCAGAATCGCCTCAACTCGACGATCAGCAACCTGGGCGTCACGTCCGAGAACCTCACCGCGGCCGAGAGCCGTGTGCGTGACGTCGACGTCGCCCACGAGACGGCGCAGTTGACCCGCAACTCGATCTTGCAGCAGGCGAGCATCGCGATCCTGGCGCAATCGAACGCACAGCCGCAGTCGGCGCTTCGCCTGCTCGGCTAGCCGAAGGCCAGCGATCGCGAAGGCGATCGCCAGCAATATTGCTCGGAGCCCGTACGCTCGATTCTTTCACGGGCTCTGAGCCGAAGGCTCGCGATCGCGAAGGCGATCGCCAGCAACATGGCTCGGAGCCTGTACGCTCGATTCTCTCTCAGGCTCTGAGCGAGCGTGCGGCGGACTCGGCCCGATGCCGAACCGTCGCATGCGCGGAGGGCGCCAGGACGGTCGCCGCCGCGTTCGCCGTCAAGGACTGCCGCGCACCTGGTCGATACGAAGAGGGGTGGCGGCGGGCCACCGCCGCGCCGGGCGCGGGATCGCGCGATTCCGACGACCCGGCACGGCCAGGGAACGCAGTCGTGCCGCGCACGACCGCCCCCTGCCGGGAACCAAGGGTTGGGAAACGAAGGAGCGTCACGCATGTCGAGCCTCGGCATCAACTTCAGTGGCCTGGCCTCCGGGCTGGACACGAACGCCATCGTCGAAGCGCTGGTCGCGGTCGAGCGGCGACCGATCCAGGGCATGGAGGATCGCAAGACGCAGCTCAACAAGGCCCGTGGCCTGTTGGGCGACTTCAAGGGCCTGCTCGACAAGCTCCGCACCGCGGCCGGCAAGGTGCGCCTGAACAGCAGCTTCCTCGACTACAAGGTGGCCCTCGACGACGACACGCGCGTCGGCGCCACCATCGGCTCGGGCGCGCGGGCGGGAAGCTGGGACATCGAAGTGTCTTCGCTGGCCAACGCCAAGGTGGCGACGTCCAACGGCCACGCCACCCTCGGCCAGTACAACGGGCAGTTCCTCATCTCCGACGGGACCCAGACGCGCATCGTAACCCTCGACGGCAGCACCACCGACCTCGAAGGCGTGGCTGCCAAGATCAACGAGGCGGGTCTCGAAGTGCAGGCCCAGGTGCTGGACACCGGGGGCACCGGCTCCGACCGCTACAAGCTGGTGGTCAGCAGCACCAAGACCGGCGACACCAACCGCTTCACGCTGACCGCGGACTGGGGCACGGTCAGCGACCTGGTCGCCGAGGTGAACGACAACGCCAACATCGTCACGCCCGGCAGCAACGCGCAGTTCAAGGTGAACGGCGTCGCCGTCACGCGTCCGACCAACTCGTTCAGCGATGTGATCACGGGTCTCAACGTCGACCTCAAGGGAGTGCACCCCACCGGCGAGAAGACGCGCATCACGGTCACCACCGACGCCAGCACGACCGCCGAGAAGATCAAGGGGTTCGTCGACGCCTACAACGCGGTGGTCGACTTCGTCGCGGACCAGAACGAGCTCGACAAGGACGGCAAGGCCACCAATCCCCTGTTCGGCGACTCCACCCTGCGCAGCGCCCGCTCGTCGCTGCGCAGCATCATGGGCGGCAGCGTGGCCACCGGCAACGACGCCTACGCGTTGCTGAGCCAGGTCGGCATCACGTCCGACCGTGACGGCAAGCTCACGTTGGACCAGGCGAAGCTCGAAGAGGCGATCAACACCGACGAAGACGCAGTGGCCGCACTCTTCTCGGACGCGACCAACGGCATCGCCGCCCGCGTGTACGATCAGATCGACGTGTACACCGGTGCCGCCGAGGGTCTCATCAAGGCGCGCAACGAGGGCTTCGATCGCCTGGTCAAGGATCTCGACCGCCGCATCGACTCCGCCGAGACGCGGCTCGAGGCGTACGAGAAGCAGCTCGTCCAGCGCTTCGCGGCCATGGAGACGCTGGTCGGCCGCCTGCAGAGCCAGGGCGGAGCGCTGGGCTCGCTCCGCTCCCCCAACCAGAACTGACACGGATTCCCACGAAGGAGAGAGACATGAACCTGAACGCCGCAGCGACCTATCGCCGCAACGCGATCCTCACCGCCTCCCCTGGCAAGCTCGTCAAGATGCTGTACGAGGGCGCGATCACCAACCTGGAGCGCACTCGCGTGTCGCTGAGCGACGCCAAGACCCGGCGCAGCGCCGAAACCGGCGAGACGCTCGGGCGGGCCTATGGCATCATCGGTGAGCTGCGCGCTGCCCTGAACTTCGAGGTCGGCGGCGAGATCGCCCGCAACCTGGATCTCCTGTACGAGTTCAGCCTCGACCAGCTCACCAGCGCCAACAGCACCCGCGAGCCGGCCCACGTCGACAACACCCTGCGGGTGATGCGGACGCTCAAGGAAGGCTGGGATGCCGTCCTCGCCAACTAGCGACGCACGACGCATCCTTGCCGAACTCGACGCGACCTTCGCCGAGGCCACCCGCACCCTCGCTGCCGGCGACCTCGGCGCCACCTCGACGCTGGTCGCGCACGTCGACGCGCTGCTCGGCGCCATCGCCGTCGAATCCGCCGCCGGCCACCCCATGGAGGCGGCTCTGGCGGGCGTCCGCGAACGGCACGCCCGCTTGCTCGCCGCCGCGAGCAGCGAATACGAGCGAGTCGCCGTCGAGCTCGGCAAGGTGCGCACGTCGCGACGTGCCATGCGCTCGTACGGCTGGCGGCGACCGACCGGCGACGGCGGCCGGTCTGTTTGAGCCTGCGCGCGCTTCGCCGCGCCTGGCAGAACGGCCGCACGCCGCACGAGACTGACATTCCGTCCCATCGCCGACCGGCCGCAATGCCGTTCCGGCCGGCGGAATGCCAGCCATCGCACGCTCGTGCTGATCAGCTCTCGTCCGCGACTCGATCGCTTCGCCGCTCGAGGCCACGTCATCGGTAGTTGCAGTCGCCGCTCCTGTCGGGCCCGTGCAGTGAGCACGTTCGGCGGGTAGCGCGCCTCGCCTCGATCGCGCTATGGGGCGCGCTCCGCTCTCGCCCAGCGGCAGCCAAACAGTCCCCATGATCGTCTTCGCCAGAGCCCTGGCCGTGCTCGGCCTCCTCTTCTTCGGTGGCGCGCTCCTCACAGCCGCCACCGATGTCCCCCTCGTCACCTGCCGCATCCAGTACCGCTACGTCGGACTCGACGTCGACGCGCGCTGTGCCGGCGAGTGCCCCACCGCCAACTGCACCTTCGTGGTGAGCCAGCAGGGGCAGTTCATCGTGTACTCGTGCGTCTGCGACGACGGGTCGGAGGCGTGGTGCCCGGGCGTCCTCATCCACGACAACGACGGCATCGGCCCGACCTGCACGAACCCGTACGAACCGTGCGGTTGGCACATGGAGAGCACCTGCTGGCCGTACTTCAATCCCGATCCGACCTTCGCCAACGCCTGCAACTGCGAGTACGACGAGGAACAGTAGTCGTGTCCACGGCTACGCGCCGCCCCCGAGGGACGCGACGCCCGTCGCGACCCGCGCCGATCGTCCGTCGAGCTGCCCCGCCACGCGGCGTCCGCTCCGACAGGCGACGAGGCCCACGCCTTCGTACCTCCTCTCCTGGTCGGTCGTGACGCACACTCGTGGAGCCATCGCGGCTGCGCCCTCGCGGGCGAGCCAGGGCGTCACCGCGCTCGTGGCGGTCGCGGTCCTGGTAGCGTGGACCCTCTGGATCGCCGGTGGGCACCTGCGCGCCTCGGCCTCGGCCCCGGTGTTCGACAGTCGCTCGGCCAACGCCGTGCGGCCCCCGCTCGAGCCGGCCGCGACCTGCACGCCGACCACCGAGCCCGACACGATGCGTGTCGTCGATGCGGCCGACGGCAGCGCGGTGCCGGGCGCGGAGCTCTGGCTGGCCCCGCCCGGAGCCAGGCAGCTCGCGCCGGAACGCAGCCACCTGGTGGGCAGGACCGGCGTGGACGGTGCTCTGGCGCTGCCGCCAGCGGTCCCCGGCGAAGACCGCGAGTTGGTGCTGCGCGCCGGCCACTACCGCGCGGCGGTTCTGCCACCCGTGAACTCCGGCGAAGGGCTGCGCGTGGCTCTGCGACGCGCGGCGCAGCAGCGCCTGCGCTGTACCGGCCCGGCCGGCGTCCCGATCGCCGGGGCCCGCGTCACGCTGTCGCGCTCGAGTGCGCCACGCACGACCGACGCTGCGTGCGGCCTACCACCCGGGGGCGACCCCCGCGGCGCCGTCTACTCGGTGCGCACCGGCGAAGACGGCGGCGCCGTCCTCGACGGCCTGACCCCGGGCACCTACGCGCTGCAGATCCAGCACGACCATTTCGCTCCGGTCGCCCCCCGCGAGCTGCTGGAACTCGAGGTACCGGCTCGGCCAATACACGTCGAGATGATGGACCTCCTCGGCTGTGTGCTCACGCCACCGGAGGGCGACTTCGTCGAGACCAGTGGCATCCGGACGCCGCCCGGCGAGTTGCGCACGACGGTGCAGTCGATGTCGGCCGCACGACGTGCGCAGCAGTCTTTGCGCGCGGCGAACCCGGGGTGCTTCGTGCACGTCCTGCCCGGAGACCGAGGCGTCGGCACACGCCGCGCGCGCGGCAAGGCGCTGCTGCGGCAGCTCGGGTTCCGCGTGTTCGACGTCGAGCTACGCCCTCTGCGTTCGCTGGTGCCCGGCGTGCTCGACGTCCGCGGGCCAGCCCAGGCCTGGGCAACGGTGCGGATTCGCACGCCACAGCGGTCGCCGCTCGAGCTCCTGCTCCGCCACGACGACGGCGGCGTGGTCTGCCACGTGCCGCTGCCGCTCGACCAGGACGTGCGCGTGCCAGCCGGTGACTACGGCCTGGACACCGCGGCGGCGCCCATCCGAGCCTTGCTGCCCAAGGGCAAGCTCAGGCTCGCAGCCGACCGAACCACGGACCTGCCCCTGGACCCGGGCGACTGGCGGGTCGTGCACTTGCGGGTAGTGACCCCGTCGAACGAGCCGGTCGGCCCTTGCTCGGTCCGAGTGCAGCGCAACGGCCGACACCTGCACGGCTTCGTCGCGCGCGACGGAGGCGAGATCGCCCTCACCGTGCCGGCCGGCAAGGTCGGCATCGTGGTCGGCGCCACCGGGTTCGTCACCGGCGGCCTCGAACTCGAGGTTCGCACCGACGCCACGCCTTCCAACGTCACCCTCCCCCTCGACTATGGCGACTGACTCGACTCTTGCCGCTCGTGTGCCGGGCCTCCGCGTCGACCGCGCGATGGCCGTGCTACTGGCCGTGGCCCTGGCCACGTTCGGTCTGGTGAAGATCGGCTTCGGCTACCGGCAGGGTCTCGAGATCAGCCGGACGACCTACTACGCCGCCAGCGCGGTGGAGCTGCTGGCGGCGACCATGCTGCTGACCCGCCTGCGACTGTTCGGCGCCTTGCTCACCGCCATCTTCTTCGCAGTGGCCATCGCCTACTCGCAGTGGAGCGGCGTGCACGCATGCGGTTGCCTGGGCCCGGTCCGCCTCACCTCGACCGCCTACCGCTTGATCGCGGCGACGCTCGGCCTGACCGCGGTGCTCCTGGTCCAGCGCCGCCTCTATCGCCCGTGAGGTCGAGGCGGCGCGCGCGGACGATCGCGCACGCCGAGCGGTCGGTGGCACGGCCCGCCGCCATCGCGGCGGCCGCGCCGATCAGCCGCCGACCGCCTGCAGGTTGGCGACCGCATCCTCGTAGCCGGAGTCGATCGCCATGGCCCGCTTGAAGCAGACGATGGCGTCGCCGGCGCGCCCCAGACGGTGGGCGCACACCCCCCGGTTGTTCCAGGTCTCGGCATCGTCGCCACGCAGGTCGCAGGCGCGGGCGAAGCACTCCTCGGCGCGCGCGAACTCGCTCTTGCCGAACAGCACCATGCCCAAGTTGAAGTAGGCGTCCGCGCTCGTCGGGTTGCGCTCGAGCACCGACGAGAACGCGGTGATGGCACCCTGGTCGTCGCCGGCGATGTAGCGCACGAAGCCGAGCTGGTTCATGTACTCGAGGTCGTCCGGCGCGAAGGTGACCGATGCCTCCAGATGGGGCAGAGCCTCCTTGTACAGGTTCTGCGACAGGAAGGCCTCCGCCGCCGAGCGGTGCGCGACCGCGATCTTGACCGCGAACTCGTGCAGCATCTCGACGACCTGCTGCTTCATCGTCGCCGCCGCGCTCTCATCGCTGACGACCAGCGGCGGCCGCGTGCCGATGCGCGTGGGGACCGGACCGAAGCCGGAGGCCAGCGATGGGAACGGGTTGTTCTTGTTGGTGGAGGACTGCGTGGTTTGCATCTTGCTCTCCCTCTGCGTGGTTGCTCTGTTTCGAAATTCGTTCAACCGAGACTGGCGACGAGCTCACGCGTGCGCTCGGCCTCGTTGCCGAGCTGCGCACGTTCGAGCAGCTTCACCGCGCGCTGGCCGAGGGCCCGCGCCTGATCGACGCACCCCAGTCTCGACAGGATCACCGCCGCCTGCTGGCAGGCGCCGGCGCTGTCCGGATTGCGTTCCAAGTGTTTGGTGAGGACCTGCAGTGCCAGACCCGGCTCGTCGCTCTGGACGTACAGGCTCGACAGGGCCAACGCCGTGACCTCGTAGTCCGGATGCGCGGCGCGCGCCGCCTCGAGGAGCTCGCGCGCCCGCGCGTGGTCACCGAGGCGCAGATAGGCCTGCGCCATGCCGGTGAGCGAGACGTAGGAGGTGAGCCCCTCCTGGACCGGGACGACCAGCACGCGCCCGGCGTAGCCGAAGCAGGCTCGGTAGTGCGCGATCGCCTCTTCGTGCCGGCCCTCGTGGTTGGCGATGCCGGCCGCGATGTAGTGCAGATTCGGCGTCGGCATGTAGTCGCGGAAGGCCTGCGCGACGGTCGCCCGGGCTCGCGTGAAGTCGCCCTGACAACCCAGCTCGAGCGCCAGCAGCGCGGCGATCTCGCCGGCGTACGGGAGCTGCCCGGGCAGGTGTTGCGGCTGGCGCCGTAGCGCGTCCCAGGCACGCTCGAGGACGACGCGCGCCTCGTCGCGGCGTCCTGGCATCCGGCGCAAGGCGTCTCCGTACTTGTAGAGCGAGTACACGTCGTCAGGCGCGTCCTGCAGCTGCAGCTTGAACAAGCGGTCGTTGCGCTCGTTCTTGCCGCGCTGCCGCATGCGCTCCTCGACGTAGCCGTCGTGCAAGACGACCAAGTCGCTCATCGCCAGACGCATGCCCATCGGACCGGCCACCGCCAACAGCGACGGCAGGACCTGCTCGTGGATGCGGTTCTGGTAGTGGATGCCGGGGAGGTTGCGGAACAGGCGGAGGATGGCGACACCCATGGTCTTGGTGCCGTCGCCGTACTCGTTTTGCAGCACGAGCTGATAGCCGGCCACCTGGCCGTCGCGCAGCAGTTCGCGCAGGCGGTCGCCTTGGTCGGGTGCCAGCGCTTCGTCGGCATCCAGCACCAGGATCCAATCGCCGGTGGCGGCGGACATTCCGACATTGCGCGGCGCCGAGAAGTCGTCGGCCCACGGCGACTCCAGGACCTGCGCCCCGAAGCTCTCGGCGATGGCGACGGTGTCGTCGCTCGAGCCGGTGTCGACGACGATGATCTCGTCGACGCGGTCGCGCACCGATCGCAGACAACGCGCCAGCGTCTGCGCCTCGTCCTTCACCATCATCACCAGACTGAGGCGCGGCTGGCGTCCGCTCCACGGCGCCGGCAGCGGTTCGGTGTAGGGGACCAGCGTCGCGGGATCGCGGTCGAGACCGATCTCGTTCCACGCTGCCAGCATGGCACGTGCCTCGTCCGCGGCCGTCGTGGCGACCGGGACCGGCGGCGTGACGAAACCCTCGACGTCCACCGGCGCGGGCCCGCCGGTCTGCGCGTCGAGCATCAGGCACAGATCCTCGTAGGCCACCTGCGGCGCCTGCGTCCTTCCGGCGGCAGAGCCGAGAGCCAAGAGCTCTTGGCGCCAGGTCATCAAGCCGCACACGTCCCCGGGTGCGATCGGCGCGCCCTCGCGCGCCGCGACCACGGCAGCGTGCCGCCACAGGCGAGCGCGCAGCGCGGTGTACGACGCCTCGTCGATCGTGGCGCCGGCGCGCAGGAACAGGATCGTGTCGCCCGCAGCACGGCTGATTCCCCGCAGGAACGCCTGCGCCTCGTCGTCTCCGTCGCAGAGAACGACCTCGATGTCGGGCGGCAGGTGGTCGAGGCTGGCGCGCGTGCGGGCGATGTCCTCGACGCCGCCCGGCCCGATCAGCACCGAGCCCCGCGGTGCCGGCATCGCCGTGGCGGTGATCCAGAAGCGGCGGGGCGGCGCACCGTGGCGCAGGACGAAGGGGATGATCCCCTGCTGCAGCAGCGCGGCGGCGAAGCCGGGCGACAGCCCCTCGCCCAGCGACGGCACGTCGAACACGTCGTGCACGACGAAGCCGGCAGCCGCCAGCATCGGCAGCAGCTCCTGACGATGGATGCTGCGCTCGGGATCGCCGATCGCCCCCACCGGATCGAGGTTGCGCAGGCGCGTCTCCAGGCCGCGGCGCAGGGCCGCGATGCTCTGCGCGTTGGCGACATCGAACACGACGGGGGCCCCGACGTTCAGCCGCTGGCGCAGGGTGTGCAGGAACGGCATCAGTGCGCCGAGCGAGTCGCTGAGTCCCGCGACGACCGCGCCGTCGAAGGCGCCCTCCGGCAGGCGCAGGAAGCCGCCGTCACGCTCGCCCTGGTCGGGGAGGCGCAGGATCCGGCCATGGGTCGGAATCAGCTCGGACAGGCATTGCACCTGCCCGCCGAAGCCGCGCGGATCCTGGTGTCGGCCGGGGTTGGCCGTCATGAACTGCACCTCTTACCTTTGCCCAGTCGGCGACGCTCCCTGCGTCGACCGGCGATCAGACCTATCGGTCGATCGGTTGCGCGGCTTGACTGGAAAGCTCGATGGTGACGACGCCAGGCCTCTCCTTCCCCCGTCGAACCCGGTTCGCTCGTCTCGTGCACGTGGTCGAGTGCACGTCGACGCAGGACATGGCGCTACGGGACCCCGAACCCGGCTGCGCGGCATACTGGGCCGACCACCAGACGCGCGGGCGCGGCCGCCAGGGCCGGGTCTGGTACGACGAACCGGCGCAGGACGTGACGGTCACCTTCCGCTTGGACGGTGTCGAGCCGGAGAAGCCGTGGCGGCTGCCGGCGGCGATCCCGATCGCGGTCCTGCGAGCGCTCGAACGTCTGGCCACGCTGCACGCGACGCTGAAGTGGCCCAACGACGTCATGGTCGCCGGCCGCAAGCTGGCCGGCATCCTGATCGACGCCGACGGCAATCCGCCGCGCTACGCCATCGGCATCGGCGTCAACGTCGGCCGTACGTCGTTCCCTGCCGAACTCCTCGACAGCGCCACGTCGCTGGCGCTGCTCACCGGACGCGAGTTCGCCCGGGAGGCCGTGGTGGAAGAGCTCGCCCTCGCCCTGGACCAGACCGTGACCAGCTTGCTCACCGGAGACGTGGCCGACCTCTTGGCCACCTTCCGAGCACGTTCCGAGCTGATCGACCGAGAGGTGGAGATCGAGGCGGGCAACCGGCGAGAGACCGGCCGCGTCGTCGACGTCGACCTCGACCAGCTGACGCTCGCCGAGGGTCGTCGTGTGCCGCTCGCCGTCGTCCAGACGATTCGCCGCCGCGGCTGACCCGGCCGGGCACCGTCAGGCGCAGTCGGCGAGCCGGGCCTCGAAGGCGGCGATGCGTGCCGGCGGTGGACCGGACAAGACCTTGTTCAGCAGCTCGCGGTCGCCGGGCATCGGCGTGATCGCCGGATAGCCCTTCACCAGGAGGTAGGTGTTCATCGCGAGAAAGGCGATGAGCACGTTGAAGTCGGGGAACGGGGCGATGCGCGCCAGACGCCACAGCACGCGGAACGCCTGGCGCACCGGGTGCAAGCGCGCGAAGCGCAGCGGCAGGTCACGGTAGCACGTGGCTTCGACGAAGCTGCCGAGCAGCCGCGGCACCTCGCTCGCGTCGGGGTAGGGCACGTAGATCAAGCCGTCCCACGGCATGTCGCGGCGGAGCCAATTGGCCTTGAAGCGCGCCAGGTCGCCGGCGAAGGCGCGAAAGAGGTCGACGGCGAAAGCACCGTCCGGCGCCACCTGCGCCTCGGCGCGTTGGCGCAGCAGAGCCAGGCAGCGGGCCATGCCTTGGATGAAGGCGTACTCCTGCTGCCCCGGCTGGTAGCGACCTGCACGGCCGGTGAGCGCGGCCTGCACCTCGGTGAGGCGGAGGTCGACGCCGCGCAGCTCCAGGTGCCCGCACACCAACCCGGCGGCCGGACGCGTCCGCATCGTCGCGTCGACCAGCAGGTGGGCCCAGGTTTCCGGGGGCGCCCGCAGATCGAGGGTCTCGGCCCGCGGCACCATGCGGGTCGCGAGCTTGACGTCGAGACGCTCGAGGTATGTCAGCGTCGGTACTTGCGGTTCGAAACCCATGCCGCCGCTCGTGTTTCGGCAGTCGTGCCGGCGCAACTGGTCCTGATTGCAGACAGCTCGGGGCTGCCGATCCGAGCGCACCCGCCCGAGGCCTGCCCGCGCTGCCACGGCCGCCGCGAATTCGATGGCCTCCGGATCATCCCTCGGTTTCGCACCTCCGACCGGGCTCCGGCCCGCGCCCCATCCCCTCCGTCGGAAATCGTTGCGGTCGCCACCCGTGCCCCACGAGACCCCGAGTGTCGGCTGCGACGGCCGGCTCGAACACGAGGAACGACCATGAACCGCCAACCACACCGAACCTGCATCCTTCTCCTGGCTTGCTCGCTGGCCTTCCCGCTGACCGCCCAGGGCCCGGGGCAGCTGCCGGTCTGGCGCACCGACGACATGGTGCGCTCGCTCACCCATCTGCAGATCGCCGACGCCCTGCGCACCGGCCTCAACTCGTCCGGCGATCGCATGGCGCTCTACGTCCAGGGCGAGTACAGCGTGGCGCTCGGCGCCCTCGTCAACGGCGGCCAGCGGGCCGGCATCGCCGCCGAGGTGCGTCGCACCGACGACGGCTTCGAGGTCGCCGTCACCCAGGAGGTGGCGTTCACCGCCGGACTCGAGGTCTACGACGGCCTCGAGGTGAACGCGGTCGGTGGTGTAGAGAACGTCGTCCTGTTCGCCTGGGACACGCCGGCGGAGACCGCGCGCGGCCTGCGCCTGCTGTCGGGCGCGCACGAGGTCGCGCTGGGCTCGTTCGTCGGCATGCTCGAGGCTCAGGTCGAAGTGCTGCGCCAGTCGGCGGAGGCCCTGCGCGAAGCGATCACCGGGACGCGCGCCGCGCGCGCTGCCTACGCCGGAATGAGCCACGCCCGCGCCGACGCCGACGCCGAGCTGGCGCGACTGCAGCGCGATGCCGCGCGCGCTCGCGCCAACCTGAGCCGCCTGCGCGGTCGGATCGCGCGCGCCGAAGCCAGGCTCGACCGCCTGCCCGGCTTCCTGCGCGGGCCCGTCCGCCTATTGCTGCGCGGCCTGCAGGCTTCGCTCCGTGCCGATGGCTTGCTGGCGCGCGGCATCGACGCGGCCCTGCACGTCGCCGAGCACGCCGCGGCCGCAGCGCGATCCGGGCTCGACGGTGCGCAGCGCACGCTCGACCACGCGTTCCGCCAAGAGGACGCAGCACGCCGAGCCCACGACGCCGCCCGCGCCGTCGTCGACAACGCGCGGGCCTTCGCCGGCTCGGTCGGCGCGGTGGTCGCCGAGCTCGGCCAGCACTTGCGCGGCGTCGAGTTCTCCGTGCGCGCCGGCGCCGAGGCCGAAGCAGCGGTGAACCCCGCGGGCGTTTCGCTCGAGAACGTCGGCATGGGCGCGGGCGCCAGCTCGTTCCTCGGCGCGACCATCGGCTACCGCGTGCGCGGCGGCACCAAGGAGCTCACCGTGCGCGGCCAGCACGACCTGGAACTCGAGGCCTGGGCCGGCATGGGCGTCGGCGCCCGCACCGAGTTCTCGGCGACCACCGCCATCACCGCCACCTGGACCCAGCCGCGCTTCGCCCGCGGCTTCGCCTTCGCCGACCTCACCACGTCCGTCGAGCTCGACGCGGCGCTCATGGCGGTCGTCGGCGCCGGCGTGGCCTTGCGCCACGGCGTCGGCGAGCACGTCGCGCTCCAGCTCGACGCCGCGCAGTGGCGGCAGGCCTACGGCGCCATGCGCACTCTCGCGGGCGGCCTCACCCTCGCCAACCTGCAGACCGCGCTGACCGGCCTCGAGTGCAGCACCTCGACCCAGGCGCGCTGGATCGGCCAGGTGGTGGCCGCAGGCGGCTGCAGCTACGCCGGCTGGGGCCTCGGCATCGAGCTCGGTGCCACCTGGGACGACGAAGGCGTCCCGGCCGAGCGCACCGTCGACGCCGGCACGTTCTTGCGGGAGATGGCGAGCCGAGAGTTCCGCACGTTCACCGCCGACCGCCTGGGCCGGATGCTGCCGTGAACGTAGTCGCGGCGGGCGGCGTCGCGCCGCCGGTGGCCCTCGCCGCCACAGCGCGAACGGAGCGGGTGGCGACCACGCGTGTCAGCTACCATGGCGTGGTCCACCACGCCCACGGCATCCGCCCGCCCCGCTGCCGCCGGCGCGTGGCTCGGCGCGCTGCCTCGCCGCCGATGCCGGAACCCCACGAAGTCACGCGCCTCTTGTCCGACGCCCGCGCCGGCGTCGCCGACGCCAAGGACCGCCTGTTCGAGCGCGTGTACGACGAGCTGAAGCAGCTGGCGAAGGGACAGCTCCGCCGCCAGCGCGACGGCGAGTCGTGGCACCCCACGGCGCTGGTCCACGAGGCGTTCGTGCGCATGGTGGATCCGACGCGGCTCGACCTGCACGACCGCGCCCACTTCTACGCGGTGGCGGTCACCGTCATGCGCCGGGTGCTGGTGGACCACTACCGCCGCCGCACCGCCGGCAAGCGCCGCGGCGGCGCTCAGGTCACTCTGCACGAGCCGCTGGCGCACGGTGGTGCCGCCGACGTCGACATCCTCGCACTCGACGACGCTCTCCGCGATCTCGCGGCCATGGACGAGCGCAAGGCGCGCGTGGTCGAGCTGCGCTTCTTCGGCGGGTTGTCGGTCGACGACGTGGCGACGGCGCTCGACGTGTCCAAGCGCACGGTGGAGAGCGACTGGTTCTTCGCCCGCGCCTGGCTGCAGACCCGCCTGCACGCACCGGAGGCCTGAGCGATGGACGGCACCCGCTTCCAGCGTCTCGCCGAGATCTTCGAGGCGGCTCGCGAGCGCGACGGCGCGGCGCGCGATGCGTTCCTGCGCGAGGTCTGCGCCGGCGACGACGACCTGCGGCGCGACGTCGACAAGCTCCTCGCGCAGCACGACGCCGCCGAGTCCGCGGGCGAGGACCTGCTGCAGGCGGGCTCGGCGCTGCGCGAGGCGCTGCAGACCGGCACCGAGAGCGACGTCGAGGAGCCGGTGCCGGCGCAGGTCGGCCGCTACCGCATCCGCGGCGCCATCGCGCGCGGCGGCTTCGGGCTGGTGCTGCGTGGCGAGGACACCACCATCGGCCGCGACGTCGCGGTGAAGATCCTGGCACCGGCGCACGCCGGCAACCAGAAGCTCGGCCGGCTGCTGCGCAGCGAGGGCCGGATCGGCGGCAAGTTGCAGCATCCTGGCATCGTGCCGGTCTACGAGCTGGGCGATCTCGACAGCCGCTCGCCGTTCCTGGTGATGAAGGTCGTGGAAGGCCGCACCCTTTCCGCGCTGCTGCGCGAACGGAGCGACCCGGGCTCCGACCGCGCCCGCTTCCTGGCCGTCTTCGAGCAGGTCTGCCAGGCGGTGGCCTACGCCCACGCGCGCGGCGTGCTGCACCGCGATCTCAAGCCGCACAACCTCATGGTCGGGGCGTTCGGCGAGGTGCAGGTGATGGACTGGGGCCTGGCAGTAGTCTTCGGCGAGGGCGTCGAGCCCGACGCCGACGCCTACGTGGCGCTGGGCACCCCCGCCTACATGGCGCCGGAGCAGGCGCGCGGCGAGGCGCGCGCCCTCGACCCGCGCAGCGACGTGTTCGGGCTCGGCGCCATCCTCTGCGAGATCCTCACCGGCCGGCCACCGTTCGCCGATGCCGGCCAGGCGACGACGCTCGACCGCGCGCGGGCCGGCGACCTCGCCGAGGCACACGCTCGCATCGCCGCTTGCGGCGCCGACAAGGAGATCGTGGCGCTGGCCCTGCAGTGCCTGGCACCCGACCCGGCGCGGCGGCCGGCCGACGCGCGCGCAGTGGCAGCGGCAGTGCGCACGCACCTCGACTCGCTCGACGCGCGCGCGAGAACCGCCGAGCTCGATGCCGCGTCGGCGCGCGCGCGCGCCGCGTCCGAGCGCAAGGCGCGCCGCACCACGACTGCCCTGGGCGTGGTGATCGTCGTCGCCACCCTGTTGGGCGCGGCCGTCTGGTTGCAGGTCACGAACGCCGCGCGCGAGCGCGAGCGCACGGCGACCGCGCGCCTGCAAGCGGCGTTGGTCGACGCCGAGCGCTCCGCCTCGGATGCAGCCGCCGAGCAGCCGCAGACGTCGCTGCGCTGGCAGACCGCGGCCACCGCGGCGAGCAACGCGCGCCGTCTGATCGGCACCGACACCGACGCGGCGGTCGCAGCACAGGCCGAGGCGCTGCAGGCGCGCGTCGCGCTCCGCCTGCACGAGGTGACGTTCGCCGAGCGGCTGGAGGAGATCGCACTCGAGGAGCGCTTCCTCGACTCGTTCGACCGGCGCGGCCAGCTCGCCGCCTACGAGCAGGCGTTCACCGAGTTCGTCGGCGGCGACGCCGACCACCTCTCGGTGGAAGACGCGCACGAAGCGCTCGTCGGATTCCCGTTCCGCGGGCGGCTCATCACGGCGCTCGACCAGTGGATGTTCCTGCAGTTCCAACGCGACCGCAACGCGATGCGCCTCGGCTGGCTGCGCACGCTCGCCGATGCCCTGGACGACGATGCCTGGCGTCGCGACGTGCGCGCGGCGGTGGCCGTCGCCGACCGCGACGCGTTGGTGCAGCTGGCCCGCGACGCGCGCGCCGACGCGGCACCGCCGAGCGCCTGCTCCTACCTGGCCGTGCGCCTGGCGACCTTGGGCGACACCATCAACGCCGTCGCCCTGATGGAGAGGACCGTGCGCCGCGCTCCGGACGACTTCGAGACCGCCTACAACCTGGCGATCATGCACAGCGACACCGGCAGCTTCATCGAGGCCGTGCGCTACGGCACCGCCGCCTGCGCGCTGCGCGCCGGCAGCGCTCTGCCCTGGAGCCTGCTGGCGAGTGCACTGCATCAGGCGGGACGCGCCGAGGAGGCGGTGTTCGCCGCGCGCCGCACCATCGAGCTGGCACACGAATCGCTCGGCCCCAGCGTGCTCGCCGCCGACATCCTCTTCGAAGCCGACCTCGTGGCCGACGCCGAAGCCGTGGTCCGCGACTACCGGCTGATGCCACGCAACCACGTGTTGTTCTGCGTCGCGTCGGCGATCATGGGCAACGTGCTGGCCGTGCGCGACGACTTCGCCGGCGCGGTCGACGCCTACGCGGAATGTGTGAGCAGCCCGGTCGCGTGGCCCTTCGATCCGCGCTGGCGCCTGCAGAGCCCTGCCGTCGTCGCCGGTCTGCAACGAGAGATCGACGCCCGCCTGGCCCAGAGCGAGGGCAAGGACCCGGTGGTGCTCTACCTGGCGGCGCGCCTGCGCGAAGACCTCGGTCGCCTGCGCGAGGCGCTGTCGGCGTACGAAGAGCTCGAACGGCTGCGGCCGAACTTCAAGGCGACGCGCATCAAGATCCGCGAACTGGGCGCGCAGCTCGGCGGCGCGCTGTCGTCGTTCGGCGCTGCCGACCGGTTCGTCGCGGCGTTGGACCCGACGCAGGGCGACGAAGAAGCGCGCCGCGCACTCACTGCGGAAGCCGGCGCTGGATTGGCGGCCGTGCCCGCGGTGCGCGACTTCGCCGAAGGACGCCTCCTGGCGCGGGCCGGCAAGCTGTCGGCGGCGCTCGACTACCTGACCCGGGCGGTGGAAGGCGACCGCGAGGCGCCGCTGCCGTGGGTGCGCCTGCACGAGACGTGGGTCGCGCACGCAGGGCGGGCGCGCGCCGACGCCGAGGTGCGGGCGCTGTTGGCCAAGGGTGCGATGCCTGCCCGTCTGCTGCCGATCCCGCCGGCTTCGCCGCGGTGCGTGGCACCGGCCGACGGGGCACCCGTGCGCGACGGCGAGGGCCTGCGCGTCGATGGCTTCGCCGCCGCCGACCCGCGGCAACGCCACGTGCACACGCTGTGGCAGGTGCGCGCCATCGCCGACGACTACGCGCGCAGCCCGGCCGTCGATGTCCTCGCCGGCGACGACCCCGCGCTGGAGATCCCGCCGGGGATCCTGGCCGCCGGTCAGACCTACGCTTGGCGCGCCGCGTTCGCCTGCGACGCCCCGGGGACGATGTCCGCCTTCAGCGAGGAACGCACGTTCCGCGTCGCCGACGACGCCTGCCATCCGGTGCCGATCGATCTGCGCACCGTGTTCGACGCGGACGTCGTGGCCGAGCCGGGTGACTCCGGCACGGACGCGTTCGACCCGCCGAACGCTTTCCGGCTGGCGGTCGACGGCTGCGACGGCGCACGCACCGACGTTGCCAGCGTGCAGGGCGTGCCACCCGACGGTCGCGTCGGCGTCCACCGCCTGGGGCCTTTCGCCGCCGCCAACTCACGCCAGCTCCGGCCGGGCATGACGAACCTGCGCATCCCCATCCCCGAGGCCTCCTACCAGTCGATCCTCGTGCTCGCCGCCAGCGGCAACGGCAACGCCTACGTGCCCGTGCTGATCCTCTACGCCGACGGCACCGCGGATCACGCCAACCTGATCGCGCCCGACTGGTTCAGCAGCGGCCGCCCCGCCGACCTGAGCCGCCGCAGCGGCCAGCACGTTCTACGCGGCATGGATCGCGCCGGCCCGGCAGGCATCGAGGAACGCAATGCGGCGGCCCTGTTCCAGTCCCGCCTGCCGTGCGACCCTGAGCGTCGTGTGGTCGGCATCGAGCTGCGGTCGGCCGGGGCACGCTTCGACTCGGCGACCACCGTCACGAACTTGTTGGCGATCACCGGGATGGCGGTCTCGGGCTCGGGTGGGAAGTAGACCGAAACGGACGGTCGCCGGCCCATCCGTGCCCCCTGAGCTGCAAGGGCTGCGAATCGTCGGGGCGGGCACGAATTCGGCCGCGTTGTTCCGTCGCCACAGAGCTGACCATGCCACGCCCGAGCAGCCCTGGAAGCTCCAAGCAACAACAGCGCCGGCGGCCCCCTCTGGTCGGCGCGTAGCGCCGACATCAACCCTTTGGGTTGCGGCCGCCGGCCGCGCTGAGCTGCAAGGGCTGCGAATCGTCGGGGCGGGCACGAATTCGGCCGTGTTGTTCCGTTGCCACAGAGCTGACCAGGCCACGCCCGAGCAGCCCTGGAAGCCCCGGGCAATAGAGCGGCCTGCGGCTCTCTCTGGTCGGCGCGTAGCGCCGACTCGCACCTTTGGTGCGGCCGCAGGCTGCGTTGGGCGGTAGCGATCCGTCCGACAGCCTTGCCCACAGCAGCAGCCTTCGCGGACGATGCAGGAGTCATGGATCGACACCGCGCGCCCGCCCTACCGGTTCTCCTGTCGCTCCTCGTGCCGTTCACGGCGCCGCTCGCGGCGCAGACGCGGCGCCCGAACGTGGTCCTCGTCATGACCGACGACCAGGGCTACGGCGATCTCGGAGTTCACGGGAACACCAAGATCCGAACGCCGCACCTCGACGCGCTCGCCGCCGAATCCGTGCGCCTGACCGACTACCACGTCGACCCGACGTGCTCGCCGACGCGCAGCGCGCTGCTGAGCGGGCGGTATTCGACGCGGACCGGGGTCTGGCACACCATCATGGGGCGGTCGCTCATGGCCGCGGACGAGGTCACGCTCGCCGAGGTGTTCGCGGCCAACGGCTACCGAACCGGCATGTTCGGCAAGTGGCACCTCGGCGACAACGCGCCGTGCCGGCCACAGGACCAAGGCTTCGAGCACGCCGTCTGGCACCACGGGGGCGGCGTCGGGCAGGGACCCGACTTCTGGGGCAACGACTACTTCGACGACACCTACGACGTCGACGGGACCTGGCGGCGCTTCGACGGCTACTGCACCGACGTCTGGTTCCGCGAGGCGACCGAGTTCATCAGCAAGAAGGACGACCGACCCTTCTTCGTCTACCTGGCGACCAATGCGCCCCACGGCCCCTACCACGTCGACGAAGCGTACTCGCGGCCGTACCTCGACGCGGGCGTGCCGGCGACGATGGCCAGGTTCTACGGCATGATCACGAACATCGACGACAACGTCGGTCGTCTGCGGGCCTTCCTGCGCGACGAGGGGCTGGCCGACGACACCCTGTTCCTGTTCACCACCGACAACGGCACGGCGGCCGGCGACGCCGCGGTCGCCGCAGAGAAAGGCGAGTGGCGCGGATTCAACGCCGGCATGCGCGGCAACAAGGGCTCGGAGTACGACGGCGGGCACCGCGTGCCGTTCTTCGCCCACTGGCCGGCCGGCGGCATCGTCGGCGGTCGCGACATCGCCGCGCTCGCCGCCCATGTCGACGTTCTGCCGACGCTCGTCGAGCTCTGCGGACTGGAGAAGCCGGCGACGAAAGCACTCGACGGCGCGTCGTTCGCGAGTGCACTGAGGGGCAGAGGCACGCCGCCTTCGGAGCGCACGATGTTCGTGCACTCGCAGCGCCTCGAGCACCCGAAGAAGTGGCGCAAGTGCGCGGTCATGACTCAGCAGTGGCGCCTGGTGAACGGCGACGAACTGTTCGACATCGCCGCCGACCCCGGCCAGCGCACCGACGTCGCCGCCGCGCACGAAGACGTCGTCGCGCGGCTGCGCGAGGCTTACGAGGGCTGGTGGGCATCCCTCGAGCCCGTGTTCGACGACTACGTGCGCATCGACGTCGGCGGCGCCGAGGACCCGGTCGAGCTGATGTCGCACGACTGGCACACCGAGGACCGCGGCGTCCCGTGGCATCAGAACCACGTCAAGAACGGCTACGTCGGCAACGGCCTGTGGGCGTTGCACGTGCGCGAGGGTGGCGACTACGAGATCACCCTGCGACGCTGGCCGGCACAGCTACAGCGAACGATGGACTGCGTGCACGCCGCGATCGCCGCCGGCGCGGTCACCGCCGAACGCGAAGTCGAGCCGGCGGCGACGCACGTCACGTTCCGCGTGACGCTGCCGCCTGGCCCGCTGATGCTCCAGACGACGCTGCGACGCACGGGGGGTGAGGAACACGGCGCGTACTTCGCGTCGATCCGCCGCATGCGCTGACCTCGTGCGCGACGCCGGCCCGCGCCATCCGACCGGTCCCGACCCTTGCGGCCGGCGGCGGGGCGGCGATGATGACAGGCCTGCCCCGAGCCCCCGTTCGCCCAAGGTTCGGTATGTCCTCGACGCCCTGTCGCCCCATCGCCCGCCCGCCGCGGCTCCCCGTCTCTCGCCACGCTCTGGTCGCGGTCGTTGCGCTCTTGTCGGCCCCCGCCGCTGCCCAACGCGGTGGCGGCCGGCAGGACGAGTTCGCCGACCGCTACGCGGTGCACATGGTCGACACCAAGTTGCCGCCAATCGAAGGGCAGACGGACAGCAAGGAGCGTCTGGCCGCGATCCCATTGGTGCAGCAGGCGAAGAAGGAGGGGCACCTGGCGTTCCTCTACCTCTACGACTCGAGCGTCGACGCGCCGAAGCGCGAGACGTTCGACCAGATCATCTTCGGCAACCAAGAGGTCGGCATCGCCCTGCGTTGCTTCTACTGCGCGCGCGTCGACATCGCCGGCGACGACGATGCACGCGCCAAGTTCGGGCGCAAGCTGCCGCTGTTCGTGGCCTTCAACGACAAGGGAGTGTGGGCCGGCGAGACCTCCCTGCCGGGCTACAAGGCCGCGCTGCGCTCGATGATCGGCATGCTGGAGAAGGCAGCGGCCGGCCACGTCAAGCCGACCCTCGAAGCCTTCTCCAAGACCTACCGCGACACCCTGCGCGAGCTGCGCGTGGTGACCGGCAACAAGCGCATGCTCGAGCAGCGCCGTGCCCGCGCCGACGACAAGAAGAAGGCGCAGTACGACAAGGAAGCCAAGGAGCTGGCAGCACAGGAGCAGAAGCTCCTGGAAGCGGAGAAGACCGCGCTCGAGAAGGCGAACCCGCCGCCGCGCCACCCCGAGGCCAAGCCGTTCGGACGTGCCGAGCGCGGGCGCGGCCGCTGACAGCGCGCGGCCGGCGCTCAGCGGTGGAGCCTGGCTCCATCCGCTGCAAGGCTGGCGCGATGACCCGACGACTTCTGTCGTCCGGCCATCGCCGACTTCAGCGGCCGAGCACGGCCCGCACGTCGGTCAGCGGCAGCGGCAGCAGGCGCGCCGAACGGCCGTCGGCGATGGCCGCCTGGAAGTAGAGCCGCGCTCCTGGACGCAGCTGCGGCACGTTCCAGCGCGCGCAGGCGCACACGGGATCGAAGCCGACGAGCACCGGCCAGGTCCACAGCCGGGTGAAGCCGGCGCCGATGTCGAAGTCGACGTAGCCCGGCAGCGAACTCGGCGCGTTGCTGTCGCTCAACGCCAGCAACGCCACCGCACTCGGATCGGACGTACCGAGGGTGGCGATGAGGTCGAAGGCGCTGCTCACGGTCGGCGGCGCGCCGAGCACGTGTGTCTGCGGAGCGTTGAGTTGGACGCTCACCGTGTCGCTGCCACGGGCACCGTTGAACGCGCGCACCGCGTAGGCGGTCGGCGCCTGGCCCTGCGGCGGATACACCTCGAGAGTCGACTCGTCGACGATGCGGAACCAGCCGTCGCGCCAGCTCGAGGCGTCGCGGCCGGTGATGGTCTGGCGCCCGAACGTCACGTGGGTCACCGCGTCCATCACTTCGCCGCGCAGGGTGAACGGCTGGTCGCCGACGTTGGGGAGGATGGCAGGCGACACCGAGAACAGACGCGGGTTCCGCCGCTGGAACGAAGCCAGGCCGTACTGCGGGAAGAGGTCGCCCGTCGGCCATGAGGTCACCGCGTCGGCGAGGTCTTGCAGGCGCGACCTCTGCGGGTCGGCGCCGCTCTTGGCGAAGAAGGCGGCGATCGCCACGCCGTCGCTGCGCACGATCACCTCGGTGCGCGTGCCGTTCATCGTGCCGCCCTTGCCGTGCGCGATGACGCCGTTCTGCCGCTGCTCCCATGCGAAGCCGCCGTGGTCGACGGTGTTGATGCCGGTCGGCGCAGCCATGGCCGCCTCCGACGTCGCCCGCCGCAGCAGCAACTCGTCCCAACCCAGCACGTAGGCGCCGCTGAGCAGGCGCACGTAGTCGACCGCCGACGTGATCAGGCCACCCGGCGCGGTGGTGCGGTTGAGGTCGAAGCCGCCGCCGTACTGCTTGGCGAGCAGGCGCCGGTCGGTGTGGATGTTGCTGCCGCCGGTCGCCAGGCGGTCGAGCCGGTAGCTGGTCTCGCCCTGGTACATCGGCCACTGATTGCGACCGACCCACAAGCGCGTCACGCCGAGCGGCGCGCCGACGTCCTCGCGCAGGAAACGCTCGAGGGTCTTGCCGGATGCGCGCTCCACGGTCGAGCCGAGCACCGTGTAGCCCTCGTTGGTGTAGGACGACACGGTGCGCGGCGGCCAGTTGAGCGGCTGCGTCGCGATGTAGCGCGTCGTGTTCCAGGAGCTGACCGGCAGGGTCGGATTGGTCGGCGACAGCCAGTTCATCACCGCCAGCACGTTGGTGTCGCGCAGGATGCCCGACGTGTGCTGGATCAGATCCTCGATGCGGATCGTGTTGAAGTTCGGGTCGTTGCCGGTGAGGCCGAGCACCTGCGAAGCGTTGCTGGTCATCCCGTACGACGAGTTCATGTCGCTCAGGCGCTGCGCCGCCAGCGCCACCAGCGGCTTCGAGCAGCTCGCCAGACGGAACATCGTCGTCGGCTGCACGATCGGATGCCCGTTCTCGGCGAAGGTGTAGCCGCGCGCCATGATCAGGCGGCCGTCCTTGGCGATGGCCAGCGCGCTGGCCCGCGCCTTGGTGGCGCGCATGCGTGCCCACATGTGGTCGTCGAAGGCCGGCAGTCCGGTCGGCACGCGGCTGGCGAGGATGGCGCCGGTCGTCGTCTCGATGCGTGGGTCGACCGTCTCCCGCTGCACGAACACCGCCGACCAGCGGGTGCTGCTGCCGACGTTGCCGGCGTGCGCGACCAGCGGGTAGTAGCCTTGCGCCAACCTCTGGGTGAACTCGGTCTGGTACTGCGCCGAGGTCATGTCGAAGCGCTGCTCCCACGGGCCGGCCTGGTCGTCCATCCAGATGCCGCCGTATTCGAAGAAGTTCGACAGCGTCACGAACACCGGGCGCCCGTGCGCCGACACCATGGCGGCGGCGCGCTGCGTGAACGTCGCCAGGTCGTCGCCCACCGAGTAGCCCCAGACCGTGCCGTCGGGGTTCGCCTCGAACACGACGCTGTAGCGCGGCGCGGTGCTGAGCCCGTGGATGGCCAGGCACGTGAGCTTGCGTCCCTGACTCACCGCGTCGTTGCACTCGGTGTCGAGAGTGGCGCGGTCGATGTTGTTGAGGTGGCGCGTGCCCACGCCGTCTTGTACGAACACGCCCGAGAACACGGTGGCGGTGCCCGCCCCGGCGGCCGTCACCAGCTGCGGCCGGTAGCCGTTCACCCGCATCAGCGCGGTCGAGGTGTTGAACTGCGTCTCCGAGCAACCGTGCACCACCGAGAAGGCCGGACCCGGCCGCCGGATCCACACCGCGGTGTAGTGGTGGGCCGAGAGCGTGCCGGCGATGCTGAGCGACAAGAGCCGGTAGCCCTGCGGCTTGAGGCTGTCGTGCTGGGCGATGTGCGACGCTTCGGAGACACCGTGGTAGGCGACGATCTGCGCCGTGGCCACAGCCGCGGGCGCGACGATGCACAGGGCCAGAGTGGCCGCGCGCCGCGCGGTCGAGAGGATGGAGGCTTGCATGAGGCTCGATTCCGGGGTTTCACGGACCCGAGTTCCGGGTGCGCCTGCGGTTCACCGGCGGTTCGAGAAAAAGCCCCGCGGCACGCCCGCGAGGCCCGGGATCGGGCCGCCTCGGACCACCGCAGGGGCCACAATCCGGGCCAGCCGCCATGAGTGTCGACAGGAGTGAACGCAGCCCGCCCGCCCGCTCCCCGCGCGACTCGGCGACCCGACGTGCCTTCGACGCGATCCCGCCGCCGGCCATGGTCCTCCTCGGCATCGTCAGCGTTCAGATGGGCTCGGTACTGGCCAAGCAGCTCTTCGGAGCGGTGGGCAGCTTCGGAACGGTTGCGCTGCGACAGTCCTTCGCGGCGGCAGTGCTGCTGTCGCTGTGGCGGCCTTCTCTGCGCGTGACCGGTCGCACGCGGACCGTCGTGCTCGCTTACGGTGCGACCCTCGGCGCGATGAACCTGTGCTTCTATTCCGCCCTGGCCCGGATCCCGCTGGGGATCGCCGTGACCGTCGAGTTCCTCGGGCCCTTGGCAGTCGCCCTGGCGGGGTCGCGACGGTGGCTGGACGTCCTCTGGGCCCTGCTCGCGGCGGGCGGAGTCGCCTTGTTGATGGAGGGGCCCGGCGACCTCGACCCCGTCGGCCTGGTGTTGGCCGTCGGCGCGGGAGCGTGCTGGGCCCTGTACATCCTCCTCGGTGCCGCGCTGGGCCGCCACACCGCCGAGAGCAACGGCCTGGCTCTGAGCATGGCCGTCGCGGCTTCGATCGTCCTGCCGGTCGGAATCGCCGAGAGCGGAACAGCGCTGCTCCAGCCGTGGGTCGTGGTCACCGGCTTCGGCGTGGCGTTGCTGTCATCCGTGATCCCCTACTCGCTCGATCTCGAAGCGCTGCGCCGGATGCCGCCGCGCGTGTTCGGCATCTTGATGAGTCTCGAACCGGCCATGGCCGCCGTCGTCGGCCTCGTCCTGCTGCAGGAGTCGCTGCGCTGGCCGCAGTGGATCGCGGTGGTGTGCGTCGTGACCGCATCGGTCGGTGCCATGCGCCGGTGATCGGGCGCGTGGGCGCGAGATGGGCGGCAGGAACCCGGTCCTTGCCGACCTTGCCTTCCCGACGCCTCCAACCCCAGCATCGACCAAAGCGCGGAAGGTCGACTCGTGGTCGCGCAGCGAACAGGCCGTCTGCTGACGGCTGCCAGCCTCTTGCGGCTCGCGCTCGCCCCGTCACCGGGCACGCCGCTTCACTTCGTAGCGCAGCTCGACCATGCCGTTGGCGTAGGCCTTGACCTCTGCGAGGTGGAGGGCCACGTCGCTGTCCAGCCTGTCGAAGAACGAGATGCCGTCCCCGATCAGGATCGGCAGGATCGAGTAGGAGATCTCGTCGGCCAGTCCGAGGCGCAGGCACTCACCCGCGACCGCGCCACCCCCCGCGAACCAGATGCGTCGAAACCTGGGCCGGAGACGGTCTTCGACGAGCCGAGCGAGGTCACCCGAGTAGAACTCGACGGACGCGCGGGTCCACGGCAGGTCACGGGTGGTGAGGACGAAGGTGGGCTTGTCGCCGTACGCCCATCCCAGACCCTTCGCCTCGAAACCGAGCGCGGTCTCGTAGGTCCGCGATCCCATGACGTAGCAGTCGATCGAAGCGAGGAACGCCGCGACGAATCCCGGATCCATGGTGGCGCCGCCGGGGAACTCGTCCGAGGTCTCCATCCAATCCACACTCCCGTCCTTCCGGGCGACGAAGCCGTCGAGGCTCGCCGCCATGTGGATCGTGACGCGTGATTCGGAGTCTGTCACTGTGATGCGATCTCCTGACCGGGCACGTGCGGGTGAGCGGACGCTCCGTTCGAATCCTACCCAGCCCCACTCCTGGCACCCAGGTGACAAGGACAAGGGCCAAGGCGGCCGGCCAGCCCATCGATCACCCGTCGAACGCCATCACGGCGGACAGAGCGCGTTCGACGCTGCACGGCATGGCCCCCGATTCAGGAACGAAGGCCACCGTGCCTGGCGCCCGTTCCGCCATGGCCGCGCGTCAGCTGCAGCGCCGAGGTGTGTCCTGTAGCTGGTTGGGCGGCGATCCTACTCTCCGCCCTGCCCGGCCCACCGATCGCGACCCTCCCAGAACGGACAACGAGGGCAGGCCGACCCCTCAGGGTAGTCGACGCCCTCCTCGTGAGGGCAGCCAATGATGGTAGGAGTCATGACGACGGTCTGAACACCGCGTCGAAGCAGCATCTGCAAGACCTCCATCTCGATCCCTCGGTCGGAGCGAACGTCTCCACGGTCAAGGACCCACCGCTCCAATTCGTCCGGTTCAGCGCCGTCGGTGGGGATGATGGCGACCGCCACCTTGCTCGCGATGCTGTCCGTGGGGCCGTAGAGCGCAACGGTCGCCAATGGGTGACCGCGAAAGCCGTGCTTGACCTTCTTGACGAGTCGTCGCATCGATGTGACCTGCCAACGTCTGAGCCGCTCAGCGGCGGGGCGTCTGCGCCGTCCGCGGGTGAGCATGGTTGGTCGACACTCTAGCCGCCAGCGTCCTCACCCGCCGCGCGAACTCCATCGGTTGGCCTCGGGAGAGAACACACCGTCTCCGGCGCTCAGCCGCTTGCCCTCTGCGGCGCGTCACCTCCTGCGCCAAGCTGGGTCGCGCGGAACAAGCACCATACATGGCACTTGGCATGGTCCTCCAGCGGGTAGTGCGTCTCCAACGCCTGCTGCACCTGCCGCGCTCGCTCCAGAGTGTCGAGCAAACCGTGCGCATTCAGCTCTCTGCCGTCGAAAGCAGCCGCAAAGCCGCCACAGTTCGTGAGTGCACTGATGCCTCCGCCGACGTCGACCAAGTCGTAGCCCGCGAACCGAAACTCGTGAGGACCGCCTGGCGGCGTCGGGTGCTCTTGCGGCTCACGGTAGACGCAGAGCAAGTTCTTGCCCGCGGGGCCACCGCACCGACCGAGGAGGTGGTCCAGGTCGGTGAAGTAGTCGAGCATGCAGTCCTCGTTGACGATGTGCGGCCAGTCGTCATCGCGAATCTCGTCGACGACCGAGGGGCACAGACAGCCATCGAGTGTGACCACTTCCGTCAGCTGCGTGAGCTTCGACCAAGCGACGTAGCTCGTCCATCTCTCGCCGCAGTGCGGTCCGAAACTCTCGGTCATGATGAACAAGGGGCCCATGGCGTCGACCAACGTGCTTCACGCTCAGCTGCGAACGCGTGCACCCGTCAGCGCCGCGTGTCGTTGGACACCTCCTACCTGCGCGCGCCTGGATTTCAACAAACTCCGCGAGCGATTCACGGCCACAGTTCCAGGCCTGCGCACGTAGCCGGACACATCGCGTCGCGCGGCCGCCACATGGCGAAGCTCCTCCTGGTACCTGATCCGAAGTGCTTGGATGACGCGGCGCCGTCCCACCTGATCCCGAGATCAGCTGGTGGTCCCAACGGTCTGCCGCTCAGCCGCGAGGCTGCCCAGTGCCTTGCTGCCGGTCGCGCCACCTCGCACGCCCCCGCCGCAGCCGCCGTGCCAGGGCAGGCCCGTCAGCTGCAATGGCTACTCCGGCCGACTCTCCCTCGACGCCTTCGCACCGTCCCGTCCCACTCGGACTTCAGGATCGCAAACACGACATCGTCGACCCATTCGCCCCTCATCCACAGGCTCTGTCGAAAGTGGGCTTCCTGCCGCATACCCACCCGCCTCAGTAGCGAAATCGAGGCTGCGTTGCGCGGATCGACGGACGCGAAGACCCGATGCTTGCAGAGTCGACCGAGCAAGCAGTCGAGCGCTCCCCGAACTGCTTCGGTTCCGTACCCATCGCAGCCTGCGGCCGCACCAAAGGTGCGAGTCGGCGCTGCGCGCCGACCAGAGAGGGCCGCAGGCCGCTTTGTTGCCGGGGGCTTCCAGTGCTGCTCAGGCATGGCGGATTCGGCACCGGGGCGAATTGCACGCCATGCCGATTTATCGCGCGCCGCGAGGATCCGCAGCACTTGCAGCCCAGAGCGCTGAGATCCGGGAGCGATCGTGAAGCCGATCTCGACTTGTCTCGTGTCGTCCTCCGGGAAGCGCATCCCCAGATCTCCCACCATGAGCTCCGACTCACGGAGCCGTATGGCGAACTGGAACCACGTGCCCGACGTGTCGAAGACCACCATCGACTGCTCTTCCACGAACCGTGCCGTGTCGTCCAAGGTCGCTGGAGCCCAACTCTGATACCGGGAGACCGAGGGTTCACGTCGGTACGAGTGCAGCGAGATCGCATCCTCGGCCCGAAGCCGCACCAAGGTCAGCCGCTTCGTGATGATCTCCGGGGTAGACAAGCTTCCTTCCACTCCTTCGGCCCGCTGGCTCGGCCGCTGAGGGCTCAGCTGCGCGCCTTCTGGGGCGCGTCAGCTGCCGCGCCTCGTCGTGCTGCACGACGCCGGCGAACCAGCTCGATCACCAGCCCGGTCGCGAAGATCGCGAACCACCCGAATGCGAGAGGTCTTGGCCACGACTTCTCTCCCTCTCGGAAGAAAGCTACGAGACCCACGACGCCGCTGGCGATCGTCACGACGACGAGGAACCAGAGAAGGCGACTACCACGCTCGGCCGCGTCCTGCCGCTCCAAGGCCCTCCTGAGCTTTCCGGTCGTCATCACACCTCGCCAGGACAATGGATCGGCCGCTCAGCCGCGCGCCATCTGCGGCGCGGATGCTGTGGCCAGTAGGCAGCAGCCTACCCACAACCCTCTGGCTTCATGGAGTCCAGAACTGCCTGGACATGCTCCGGTCGCGCATTCGGGAAGCTGACGCGATCGACCTGGTCGTCTGGGTCGTCCGAGTCGGCGCGCCGGATGTATCCAGGACGAATCCGGAAGTCGATCCGGCGGTGTCGAAGCACTCGCACGAACTCGATGGTGAACCAGTGAGGGACATCGACAAAGGGAAGGATCCCATCGCCTCCGATTCCAGTCGGCGCACGGCCGGGGTTCACTCGGACACCTGCTCAAGGCCATCGATTCATGGTGACTTGTCGGTCCAGGGTCTTTGGTCTCCCAGCAGCGGGGGCGAAGCCCCGTCAGCTCCTGAGACAACGCACGGTCTGCCCAACGGCATGTCGATCAGCCGCGAGCGCGGTCGGCACGAAGGGCCGGTCGACGCGCCGCTCGCGAAAGCGAGCGGCGCGACGAAGCGATCGGCGGCTGCATCGACGGGTTGGGCGCCCACATAGATGAAATGACCGGGTTGGATTCGCTCGAGCGCCTCCAGGACTCCGGGAACCAGCGAAGCCAGCGAAGCCAGCGCGTCGAAGCGATTGCTTGGCGCGACCATCACGATGACGCCCAGCTGTCGGCCTGCGAGATTCTGCTGGTGCTCAAGGTTTTGATCGATCGTGACAAGCACGTCGCACTTGCCGTCCGCCAGCCCGAGTAGCTCGCCGTTCTGCTTTCCAGCCCAGCCGGCATCGGGTACGTGAGTCACGTCGACGCCGACGAGCGCTGCGACGAGCCGGCGGGGCACGCACTCGTCAACGAGGACGCGCATCGCTCGTCAGTGCCTCGCGTGCCAACTCGAGCACGGCGATGGCCTGATCACGGGAGACCGTCGGGAAGTCGGCGAGGAAGTCGTCGATCCGCTGGTCTGCCTCCAGGTAGTCGAGGAGGGTCTGGACCGGTACCCGGGTGCCTCGGAAGACAGCCGTACCGCTGAGCACGTCTGGCGATCGATCGATCACGTCGGTGGACGACATGGCGTCATTCTACCACGGATCGAACCGACCTCGCTGAGGGCACCCCGGTGCGCCTAACGTCTTGCCGCTCAGCGGCGGGGCGTCTGCGGCGCGTCGGCTGCTGCGGCGAGTTAGGCGTCCAGGTTACCAAGCGGGGGCCCGAGTCGACCAGCCCGCCACGCCCTCAGCACCAACGTCGAGCTGAGGCCGTGGAGTCCGCCTGCAGCCGCACTCTCCTCAAGCACTTTGAGGCCCGATTCGTCCCCGAGGGCCGGCAGCTGTGAAGCCACCCAGCAGCGGACATGCGGAGACTCGTCCGAGAGCATCGACCGGAATGCCCGCCGCCCTTCGTCGCCGTGGGCCTCCAGATCGCGCCAAGCCGCCGACATCGCGGCGTGAAGAGCGTGATCACGTGACGGACTCCGATACTCGCCTTTCTCGATCGCGGCTTGATGGAACTCAGCGACGGCTTCCTGAATGCGCATCGTCGGGTGCGCCTAACGTCTTGCGGTTCAACGGCGGCGCGTAGCGCCGTCCGCTGCAAGCGCGTGTCAGGCGCCATGCAACTACCACGCGAACCCGATCAGCTGCGCGCGGATCGCGAAGAAGGCGAGCGCGACGGAACACGCATTGGCCGGCAGAAGCCACGCGAAAGCCGCCAGCAGCCGTGGAGCCTGGAACAAGCGCTTCAATACCAGAGCTTCGATGCCACTGTTGATCACAACGGCCATAACGAACGTTGCGATCCAAGTGTACGGATTGAACGTGCCAGTGTGGGTGACCTCGTGGATCAGGGATCCAGGAAACACCTCCCAGGCGATGCCCGCGATCGGGATGAAGACGGCACCGGCCAACGTGCTCGCGAGATTCATGACCACCGTCGGCTCCCACGCGGATCGCCAGCTGGCTCCGGTTATGAACTTTGCGAAGGGGTACTCGAGCAGTAGCCCGACCACGATGACGTACCAAGCGAAGCTGCCCGACGCGACGTACAACGCCGGCCATACGACGTCGGCGTCGGCTGTACGGTCCGCGACGAGGATGTAGCTCACGAAGGCCATACTCGCACGGTTCTTCATCGACTAGAGCGCCTAACGGATCGGCCGCTCAGCGTCGCGCCGTCTGCGGCGCGTCCGGGGCGGGTTATGTGGCGTCAACGTACGAACACCTCACCCGAGCCTTGGGACGCGAACGGCGAATCGAGGTGCACCGTGCCGTCCGCCAAGCGCGAGTACGGGAACACCACGACAACGGAGTAGTCGTCACGATGGTCCAAGGCCACTGTCACAGCGTCCTGCTTGGACGTCTTGCCTGGCGGCACGACCAACGTGTCGTAGACGATAGCCGCCGCCCGAATCTCCCCGCGCTCGGCCGCGGCCCTGAACCCAGCTCGAAGCATGTTCATCAGCGCCTGAGACGGCGGCCGCTCTTCGCCTGTCCCAGCCGCCGACTGTGTGATCTCACCACTGGTTGACATGGTGCCGCCGAACGGGAAGAACTCGCCGTGCTTCGAGAGCATCTGCTTCGCGAACGGCATCAAGGCGCTCAGCAGGCTCTCGCAGTCGCTCTTCGCATCAACCCTTCGCGTCGTCATCTCTGTTGCCGCAACATCTGGGTTCTCGCCGCAGGACCCGATGCTCATCACCGCGAGGGCGAGCATCGACGCCGGGAGGCATCGAGTCGTAGGGGCCAGGGTCGTCCACATAACGTCTCTGGCCCCTCAGCCGCGGCGCGAAGCGCCGTCGGCTGCTGGGGCTCGTTGGGTGGAGCCTACAGGCCCTCCCAGATGGAGTCATCCTGGGCCCAGCTCGCCAACGTCGTTGCGCGGCTCTCCAGCATGGGCACGAGGTCTAGTGGTGTGCCCTGGGCGCTGCCGATCGACATCTTCGTAGACTTGGCACCGGAGCGGACTGACTTGCAGTGGCGGAGCCACCGGTCAGCGATGGCCTGCAGAGCCTTGCGCGGGTGCTTGATCTTGCCTGCGGACACGTAATCGGTGGGTAGATCGCCGCAGATGACCCACCATCCAACCCAGCCAGGCTTGACCTTGCTCTCTATCGCCCACACGGAGACGAGTGGCGCAACATGCCAAGCCGGCCACTCGCCGATCTGACCGTGGTCCACGCCCTCGCCCTGTAGGTAGCGCCCGACCTCGGCGCGTCGATCCTCGCACCACTCCTTCTCCACCGTCGGGTCGTCGTAGTCAGGATCGGTCATGCTTCCACCCAACGTATAAAGCTGCTCAGCGGCGGGCGTCTGCGCCCCGTCTGCCGCTGCGGCCAGTTGTATTGCACGCCGAGTCGCGGCCAACTTGCGAAGCCTCGACAACGAAGTCGCCCGTCACAACAACGACACCACCTACGAAGACAGCCGCGAGCGCGACAACGGCTGAGACCAAGGGAGGATAGAACAACCCAACGCCGCCGAGGATGATCATCAGAGCGGCGAATGGCTGCAGCTCTTCTTGAATGCATTCAGTGTGCCTCACTCATCGGTCGGTCAGCCTGTGTCTCTCACGCTCAGCCGCGGGCCGCGCGCGGTGTTGCTTGATCTCGCGGTTGCGTGATCGCGCGGTCCGTCGGGTGCTGCGGAGTTGGACATCCTAGCGATCCTCATCTACCAGGGCTCGGAATCGCTCGTCGATGACCTTGTCGATGTTGCTCCGATCAGCCTCGGGCCAATACCACTGTTGCCACTCCGATCGCAGATCCTCGGGCGCATGCGAGAGGAGGTAGAAGTCCTGAAGAACTGAGGCATCGAACTCCAAGTAGTAGCGCCGCAGCGCCCTGCAGCAGTGGTGTCGCGCTTCGGCTTCGCCGGCGAGGACGAGGCGGGCAAGCCGCTTGGCAGCGTCTTCAGCGCATCCTGGATGCTCGGCGAAGCCGTCAGCCCCAGCTCGCGAAACGCGCGATCGACGAGCGCCTGCATCTCGAAGTGACGAACGGAGGAGCTTCCCCTGCGAGGATCCTTAAGCCTGGACTGTCCTGCCCTTGGACAAGCGCGTCGATGGCCCAGTCCACGAAGCGATGATCAGCCGCTAGCCCGGTCTTCCGTAGCGCGACAATCTCCTCGGTCGAGAAGGCACGTGAAGGCATGTCCAACGCCATTACCGCGAGCGCCGGCTTGGCGGCGCTCGTCGGCTCCTATGCCGTGTTGGGCGGCAAGCTTGAATATCAAGTCCGGTCCCTGACTGTCTTTCGAGCGAGCGAGTAAGCAATACAACTGACGTCAAAGCAACTCGTCCTTCATATGTCGACAGGAATGGACGCGTGGAAGCCATCCCAAGTACGCAGCTGCACCCTGACGCGAAGTAGGTCATCCACCTTCTTGCCCCACCTCTCCTGCCGTCGCGCATTACTAAGGTTTGCACGTCTCCCGACGATAATGTGGACGTAACATCGACGGAAACTGAGCGTATTCCACCAACCATTCAGGTGGGCAGGCTCCAGCACCTCTTGATTCCTTCAATGTTTCGCTCAAACCAACCGGACCAGTCGGCCGCTTGCATCAACGCGTGGTTAAACTCAGAAGTAAACTCGTCTCGCTTGGTGAATACGGGAAGGCAAGCTCGTTCCCATTCCATGCAGAACGTTGCCATTTGACATGCAACGAAGCCATGCGAAGTCGGCTCGGTGCTCACCATCCAACGGTAGCTCTGATATTACTACCGTGTCATCAAGGAAGTCCAGACCCTTGAGTAGCCATGGATGTGCTCTCAAGGTGCCGCTGAAGCGGTTTCTCCATGCTGTCCGCAGCAACAAGCCTCCGGAGTCTCTGGTGTCCGATACGTGCCATACTGCCTTATGGTAGCGTTGCACGACAACGGAGCATCAAGAAAGCTCGCGACGCTTGCATGAGATCCATGACGAGTCCGCCTTACGCCCGCCGATCAGCGGCGGCGCGAAGCGCCGTCCGTCTGCATCGGCTTGTTAGACGCCACCTCCCACGATAAGTATCTCTTTGCTCCGTTGCGCACCCACGCCATCTTGTCATCCAGAAGGGGCCGAACGAGGGCGGAATGGCCTGGTGCTCGCATCTTGTAGAGAACGCCAACGACATGCCCGTCCACGAACGGGTCATCGAGATGTTCAGCGAGGCGCGGGGCGTGCTCCGCACACGATCGATACCCGAGAAGCATCACAAACGACTGCCTCCGCGGTGCGCACGTCGATCGCAGGCAATCTCGACGAACTGAGCCTGGAGTGCTCGGTCAGCCTTCGGAGGCGTGGGGCTTCCACGAGCAATTGACGGATCTGCCGATCGCCCAGACATCGTGTTCGAAGTCACGCCATGCAGCATCTGATCGAGTCGTCAATCGGCAGCGGCTTCAGCAGCGAGCCGGCAATCGACGCGCAGCTTTGACAAGTTCCTCGATCTCCGCCCTGAGAGTGGCTGACGTCGGCATCTGATTCTCGTGTCTAACGTCCGTCACGCCCGCCGCGGGCCGCGCGCGGTGTTGCTTGATCTCGCGGTTGCCTGATCGCGCGGTCCGTCGGCTGCTGCGTGAAGTTGGGCAGTCATACGAAACGACGGCGTCGGAAAGCACTGACGTCCTCAGGCTTGAGCTGAAACCACCGCCGTTCTTGCGGCAGTGAGCGAATCGATCGTGCCAGCATTTCCTCTACGCCCGCAGGGTCATCTGTCTTGATTCGATGCACAAGCGCCGGCTTCTCGGGCAGCTGAATGCCCAGCTCGCTTCCGTCGCGTCAGGGGAGTTCGTGCGGCCGGATTTTATAGTAGCGACCAGCTTCGCATCAGATAGACGAAGCCAAGCCTGCTGAATCAGTTGGCTCTGGCAGGAGCCTCGGCGATGTCTGGCCTGCGCTGGGCAATCGGCACGGCAGAGCGCAGCAACGTCGTCCTAGCCCGCGTGACTCGCAGAAGGCGAGCAGGCGCCCGATCAGTTGCGGTTTGCGGCCAAGGCGACCAAAAGTGTTGTGGCTGGGGAAGCTCGCATCGCAGCGGGCCCTCAGCCTGAGCTCAGCAGAGACAGGGTAGCGACCAAGCTCACGGACAAGAGTCGCAAGTGACGTGAGCAGTGCATCGTCGTCCATCCGAGGGTTGGGAGCTGGTCGGCAACCACGCCGGCTTCCCGCAAGCGTCGCTCCACTTCGTCCAGCATTTGCCGGGACGCCAGTCAGATTCTCGGATGCCCGTGGCGTCGAGGAATCGCTTCTTCCCGAGGGCCTTGCCGCAGTTCTCGGCGGCAGTCCGTCGGATCTCGTCAAGTATGTGCTTCCTGTTCATGCCAACGAGACCAGGCCTGCCCAACGATCAGGATCCTATCCGGAGGAAGCGCCGAGGGAGTCGGCTACGCGAGATGGCGACCCGCGGCTGCTTCCGGATGGGGTCAAGTTGAACGAAGCCGCGGTCCTGCGGCTATGGGCATTCGATACACGGCCGGTATCGCGTGCAAGCGGGTTGCCCACGATGAAGTGCCATCGCGGCAGGATTGGGGTCGTTCCGGGGTGCCCAGCAACCCGGCCAGGTCACGCTGGCCAACGGTTTGCGATGTCGTGGACGACGTGTCGGCGCTGCCGATCCCCTGAGGTTGGTCCGCGGGTACGGAGCGACGCCTCGCTCTCGCTCTCGCTCGAGCGTCCAACCCAACCACGCCGCGGTCCTTCGCTCTGGGTTCATGAGGTGTCCGCGGCCTCCGGCATTCTCGTGAGCGACCAAGGTTGACGAACGAGACGACCGACCTGCAAGATGACACCGATCGGCATTGCCCACCTCGCAGGGTGCGACAGCTGACTTTGCCTCCGCCGGCATCGTGGCGCCGAGTTCCAACCGGCACGCGGCGAGCTTCGTCTCCCGTTTGCGGTTGGCGAGCAAGCCGTAGTGGCGGATTCGCGGGAAGCCGCGCGGCAGGACGTGCAGGAGGAATCGCCGTAGAAACTCGACTCCGGGCAACACCATCGTCCGCGCGCGGTCGCCCCCAGCCCGATCTCGCCAGCGGAATCGCACCGTGCTCATCGATGTCGAGGATGCGCCGGTTGCCGATCGCGACGCGGTGCGTAGCGCGCCAGGTACTTCAGCACCTGCACCGGACCGCCGAAGGGGGGTTTGCTGTAGACGACCCACGACTTCCCCATCAAGTCGTCGAGGAAGCGGGCAAAGGCGGCTCGCTCACCGAGCCGTTGCAGTTCGCCCTGGAACTGCAGTTCGCCGCGCTCGAACGCCGCGCGCAGCTGCGCGACGAACTTGCCGCGGAACATCGTGCCGAGTGCCCGCACCGGCAGGAAGAAGCCGGAACGGCAAGCGACCCAACGACCGGCGGCATCGAGACCGCCGCCGGGCACGACGCAGTGCACGTGCGGATGGTGACGCAGGTCCTGGCTCCAGGTGCGCAGGACAGAGACGAAGCCGATCTCGGCGCCGAGGTGGCGCGGATCCGCAGCGATCGTGCGCAGCGTCGCCGCCGACGTCGCCAACAAGATGCCGTACACCACGCGCTTGTTCTGTAGCGCGACCGCCGCCAGCTCTTCCGGCATCGTGAACACCACATGGAAGTACTCGACGGGCAACAGGTCCTTGGCTCGGTCTTCCAGCCACCGTGCCTGCCGCGACCCCTGGCACTTCGGACAGTGCCGGTTGCGGCAGCTGTTGTAGGCGATGCGGCGGTAGTCGCAGGAGTCGCACGCCTCGACGTGACCGCCGAGCTGTGCGGTTCGGCAGGCAGCCAGGTCCCGCAGGACGCGCCGTTACGCCGGCGTGACCGGCCTGGCGGCGAGCAGGGCCTCGCCGAAGAGTCGGATCACGTCGGCCACTTCGTGGGTGGCCCTGGACATGGGCCACGTCAGGTAGGATCGCCAGGAGGTCGACCGCCTTGTTTGCCGCATCCAGCAGCCGCCCGGTCACGTGCACGTAGATGGCCGGTCGACAGGCTCGAGTGCCCGAGAAGCTTCTGGATCGTGCGCGGTCGACGCCGAGTTCGAGCAGGTGTGTCGCGTAGCTGTGCCGGAGCGTGTGCACGCTCGCCGGCTTGTCGATCCTCGCGCGCAGCCGTGCCATCTCGCATGCCTTCTGCGCGCTCGACTCGCACAGACAACGGCCCGCGGCTTGGCCGGGGAACAGGTAGGCCTGGGGGCGCTCAGCTCGCCAGTAGTCGCGCAACAACTCCCGCAAGGCCTTCGACATCGGCACCATGCGCGGCTTGCCGCCCTTGCCGTGCCGGATGTGAACCAGCATGCGCGCGCCGTCGATGTCACTCACTCGCAGGTGCGTCGCCTCGTTCAATCGGGCGCCCGTCGCGTAGATCAAGCTCAGCAGCGCTCGATGCTTGGTGTTCCTCACCTCACCCAGCAGCCGCCGCACTTCGTCGACGCTGAGCACCAGCGGCAGCGGCTTCTTCCGCTTCGCGAACGGAATGTGCTCCACGGCGAAGTCGCGCGGCAACGTCACGCGGTAGAAGAACCGCAGCGCACAGACCGCCTGGTTGAACAGGCTCCACGACACCCTCTGGTCGATCAGCCCGAGCTGGAAGGCCCGCACCTCCTCCGGCCCCAGCAGGCCCGGCGGCTTGTCGAACTGGCTCGCGAACCGCGACACCATCGACACGTAGGTCCGAATCGTCCGCGGAGAGTAGTTGCGGATGCGCAGGTCCTCGGCCATCCGCTCACGCAGCAGCGCCATCGTCGTCCTCGTCGTCAGGGTCTTCCCTCCCGTGCCGCTGACGAGGAGCGTCCCGTGGAGGAACGCCAGGTCCAAGCGATTCGGGCCTCAGGGCCGTGTTGAGGACGAGGTCTCAACCGGCACGAGCGGCCGGGAGCGGGCTACCGCGCAGCGGTTTCGTTCAACGGATCGGCCGCTCAGCTGCGGCGCGAAGCGCCGTCAGCTGCTGCGGCCTGTTGGACAGCATGTCATCCTGCGCACTCGTAGTCGAGACCCGGGCTCTCATCGAGCCTGGTCTCAAGGTGCTGGAAGACGCGAGTCGAACGAACGAACTGCGTGAACTGGTCAAGTTCGCTGACCGAATGACACCAACTGTCGCCCTTGCCGAGCGAGCGGAGATCGTCGGTCGGCTCGAGCCTGAACGTGAGGTGGAGCTGCCAGATGTCTTCGTCCTCGCCGCTTCGACACAACTGGCGTGTGATGTCGAACTCGAACTTCGGGCCATCACCCCAGTCGTAGGTGCCCCATTGAAACAGGAGCATGTCGCCGGAGGACTCCATGTCGCAGTCCTCCGCGCGGACATCGCGATAGAACGACACCATCGCCTCAACTGCTGAGCCGGGAGTCATCGAGGCGACCGCTGTGCCTCGCGCACCCACGAAGCTGACGAACTCGTGCTTTGCGTCGTGTGAGTTCACGCGGCGTCTGTCCAACGATCAGGATCCTATCCGGAGGAAGCCGCGCCGAGGAGTCGGCTACGCGAGATGGCGACCCGCGGCTGCTTCCGGATGGGGTCAAGTTGAACGAAGCCGCGGTCCTGCGGCTATGGGCATTCGATACACGGCCGGTATCGCGTGCAAGCGGGTTGCCCACGATGAAGTGCCATCGCGGCAGGATTGGGGTCGTTCCGGGGTGCCCAGCAACCCGGCCAGGTCACGCTGGCCAACGGTTTGCGATGTCGTGGACGACGTGTCGGCGCTGCCGATCCCCTGAGGTTGGTCCGTGGGTAGGGAGCGACGCCTCGCTCTCGCCCGAGCGTCCAACCCAACCACGCTGCGGTGCTTCGCTCTGGGTTCATGAGGTGTCCGCGGCCTCCGGCATTCTCGTGAGCGACCAAGGTTGACGAACGAGACGACCGGACCTGCAGGACGGACACCGATCGGCATTGCCCACCTCGCAGGGTGCGACAGTTGACTTTGCCTCCGCCGGCATCGTGGCGCCGAGTTCCAACCGGCACGCGGCGAGCTTCGTCTCCCGTTTGCGGTTGGCGAGCAAGCCGTAGTGGCGGATTCGCGGGAAGCCGCGCGGCAGGACGTGCAGGAGGAATCGCCGTAGAAACTCGACTCCGGGCAACACCATCGTCCGCGCGCGGTCGCCCCCAGCCCGATCTCGCCAGCGGAATCGCACCCCGTGCTCATCGATGTCGAGGATGCGCCGGTTGCCGATCGCGACGCGGTGCGTGTAGCGCGCCAGGTACTTCAGCACCTGCACCGGACCGCCGAAGGGGGGTTTGCTGTAGACGACCCACGACTTCCCCATCAAGTCGTCGAGGAAGCGGGCAAAGGCGGCTCGCTCACCGAGCCGTTGCAGTTCGCCCTGGAACTGCAGTTCGCCGCGCTCGAACGCCGCGCGCAGCTGCGCGACGAACTTGCCGCGGAACATCGTGCCGAGTGCCCGCACCGGCAGGAAGAAGCCGGAACGGCAAGCGACCCAACGACCGGCGGCATCGAGACCGCCGCCGGGCACGACGCAGTGCACGTGCGGATGGTGACGCAGGTCCTGGCTCCAGGTGTGCAGGACCGAGACGAAGCCGATCTCGGCGCCGAGGTGGCGCGGATCCGCAGCGATCGTGCGCAGCGTCGCCGCCGACGTCGCCAACAAGATGCCGTACACCACGCGCTTGTTCTGTAGCGCGACCGCCGCCAGCTCTTCCGGCATCGTGAACACCACATGGAAGTACTCGACGGGCAACAGGTCCTTGGCTCGGTCTTCCAGCCACCGTGCCTGCCGCGACCCCTGGCACTTCGGACAGTGCCGGTTGCGGCAGCTGTTGTAGGCGATGCGGCGGTAGTCGCAGGAGTCGCACGCCTCGACGTGACCGCCGAGCTGTGCGGTTCGGCAGGCAGCCAGGTCCCGCAGGACGCGCCGCCGCGCCGGCGTGACCGGCCCGGCGGCGAGCAGGGCCTCGCCGAAGAGTCGGATCACGTCGGCCACTTCGTGGGTGGCCCTGGACATGGCCACGTCAGGTAGGGATCGCCAGGAGGTCGACCGCCTTGTTTGCCGCATCCAGCAGCCGCCCGGTCACGTGCACGTAGATGGCCGTGGTCGACAGGCTCGAGTGCCCGAGAAGCTTCTGGATCGTGCGCAGGTCGACGCCGAGTTCGAGCAGGTGTGTCGCGTAGCTGTGCCGGAGCGTGTGCACGCTCGCCGGCTTGTCGATCCTCGCGCGCAGCCGTGCCATCTCGCATGCCTTCTGCGCGCTCGACTCGCACAGACAACGGCCCGCGGCTTGGCCGGGGAACAGGTAGGCCTGGGGGCGCTCAGCTCGCCAGTAGTCGCGCAACAACTCCCGCAAGGCCTTCGACATCGGCACCATGCGCGGCTTGCCGCCCTTGCCGTGCCGGATGTGAACCAGCATGCGCGCGCCGTCGATGTCACTCACTCGCAGGTGCGTCGCCTCGTTCAATCGGGCGCCCGTCGCGTAGATCAAGCTCAGCAGCGCTCGATGCTTGGTGTTCCTCACCTCACCCAGCAGCCGCCGCACTTCGTCGACGCTGAGCACCAGCGGCAGCGGCTTCTTCGCTTCGCGAACGGAATGCTCCACGGCGAAGTCGCGCGGCAGCGTCACGCGGTAGAAGAACTGCAGCGCACAGACCGCCTGGTTGAACAGGCTCCACGACACCCTCTGGTCGATCAGCCCGAGCTGGAAGGCCCGCACCTCCTCCGGCCCCAGCAGGCCCGGCGGCTTGTCGAACTGGCTCGCGAACCGCGACACCATCGACACGTAGGTCCGAATCGTCCGCGGAGAGTAGTTGCGGATGCGCAGGTCCTCGGCCATCCGCTCACGCAGCAGCGCCATCGTCGTCCTCGTCGTCAGGGTCTTCCCTCCCGTGCCGCTGACGAGGAGCGTCCCGTGGAGGAACGCCAGGTCCAAGCGATTCGGGCCTCAGGGCCGTGTTGAGGACGAGGTCTCAACCGGCACGAGCGTGCCGGGAGCGGGCTACCGCGCAGCGGTTTCGTTCAACTTCAATTAGACTGTTCTTTCAAACTCCGCGAACCAAGCGATCGCGGTCCGCCTAACACGTCGGGCTCGAACCGACGCACCCGCCGGCATCCTACTACCCGGCCTCGCATCGGCGAGCGCGGTTGCGCAACAAGCCAGCGTTCAGCGGTGGAGCCTGGGTCCATCCGCGGCAACGCTGGTGCGATGGGCCGGTCTGCCTAACGCCGGCCAGATCAGGGGCGGACCGCGGGGGCGAATCACCCATTCGGTGACCCATCCTCTCCCAGGAGCCGGTCTACGGGGGAGCGGACGCCGGCGGGGCCTCGGTTCAGGACGTGGGTGTAGATCATGGTCGTCGCCAAGTCCCTGTGGCCGAGCAGCTCTTGCACGGTGCGGATGTCGCTGCCGTCTTCGAGCAGGTGGGTGGCGAAGGAGTGGCGAAAGGTGTGGCAGGTGGCGCGCTTGGCGATGCCGGCGGCGAGAACGGCGCGGCGGACGGCGTTCTGCAGCACGGTTTCGTGCAGGTGGTGGCGGCGGCGCTGGCGAGTGGCGGGCTCGAGGTAGGTTCGCGTGGCGGGGAACACCCACTGCCAGGCCCACTCGCGGCCGGCATTGGGCAACTTGACGGGCAAGGCGCCCGGCAGCTCGACCCAACCGGCGCCAGCGGCAAGGTCGCGTAGGTGCTGGGTGCGCATGCGCTCGAGGTGCGCGGCGAGTTGGGTCTTGGCAGCTTGCGGCAACATGGTCTGCCGGTCCTTGTCGCCTTTGCCGCGGCGCACGGTGATCTGATTGCGGCCGAAGTCGACGTCCTTGACGCGTAGGCGGCAACATTCGAGCAGGCGCAGGCCGCAGCCGTAGAGAAGCATCGCCATCAAGCGCGGCGTGGCGTGCATGTGCGACAGCACGGTGCGCACTTCGTCTCGGCTCAAGACAGTCGGCAGGCGGGCCGGAGCCCTGGCGCGCACGAGGCCGTCGAGCCACGGCAGCTCGATGCCGAGCACGGCGCGGTAGAGGAAGAGGATCGCCGCGAGCGCCTGGTTCTGGGTGGCGGCGGCAACCTCTCGGCCCGATGCCAGGGAGTTCAGGAACGCGGTCACGTGCTCGGCACCGAGCGCTGCCGGATCGCGACGGCCGTGGAACTCGTGGTAGCGGCGCATCCACCCGAGGTAGGCCTCCTCGGTGCGCGGGCTCATGGCGCGACGCCGCATCGCGGTGCGGGCGCGGTCCGAGAGGCGCGGCACCGAAGTGCGAACGTGGTCGTCCTCGCGACCTTCGCCCACGGCCGTCGCGTCTGCGCGCACGCGCACTCCCAGCGATGGCGTCCACGCGCACGCGAGCTCGAGCGTGTGCATTCGACTGCGTCTCTTTCCACTCACCGTCGTTCCTCCTGGCCAGGAGGCTGCTTCACTGCTGCCGACCTGTCAACCTGGTCGGGCCACGCCGGCCGCTCGCCGAGTCGCAGACCGTCCCTGCGCTATCCGTCCGTGCCGAGCCGCCCCGCGCGCTCGCCTTCGCCAACCTCCTCCTGACCCGCATCTTCGTCTCCCGGCAGCTCGTCGAAGATGGACCCCGGCAGCTGTGCCCGCAGCCGCGCCAGTGCCCGCGCGTAGCGCATGGTCACCGCGGTGGCTTTGAGCCCGAGGAGGGCCGCCACCACTTCGTTGCGCTGCTGCTCGATGCCGCGCAGCAGCAGGATCTCGCGGTCGATGGGCTCGAGGCCGTCGATCGCTTGCAGCACGGCGTGCCTCGTCTCGTGCCGGATCGCCTTGGTGACGATCCCGCTGGCGTCGACGGCGACCTCGTCCCAGGTCATCGCGGCCACCGGCGATCCGCTGCGCAGGTGCTTCTTCAGCAGGTTGTTGGCCTTGTTGAGCAAGGTGGTGCTGAGGAAGCGGAGCAGCACGGGAGTGTGACGCCCGTCGCGCGCACTGAGGTCGCCCAGGCGCGGCAGCAGGGTCAGCCACGCATCCTGCACCAGATCTTGGGGATCGCACGCGGCGCGCAGGCGCGGCCCCAAACGGTAGGAGACCTGCGCCAGGAGCAGGGGCGACAGGCGTTCCACCAGCCAGGACAGGCTGTCGCCGTCGCCGGAGATCGCCCGGCGCACGTGGATGGTGGTCGCAGGCAGCGTGGGCCGTGGGTCCGGCTCGGGCAGCGGGGAAGACGACGACATCGAAGCGAGGAAAGTATCCTAGCCAAACCCGTGAACTCCGCGCCGGCGCGGAGATCGCCCATCCCGCCGACCCCCGTGCACCCCTTGCCCGAGTCCGAACACGCCGCCGTCGTGGCCGCGTTCCTGACGCGCTATGCCGCCGACCGCGATGCCGGACGGGTGCGGCAGCTCGAGGACTACCTGTCCGCCTTCCCCGGCTTCGAGGACGTGGTCGCCCGCGAGTTCGCCGACCTGCAGGCGGCCGAACCTGCGCCGGAGCGCGTGACCCTCGGTCCGTACGAGATCGTCGCCCGGCTCGGGCGCGGCGGCATGGGCGAGGTGTACCTCTGCGAGCAGCGCGTCCCCGTGCACCGTCGCGTGGCGGTCAAGGTCGTACGGCGCGGCATGGACACGGCGCTGATGATGCGCCGCTTCGCCGCCGAGCGGCAGGCGCTCGCGCGCCTCAGCCACCCGCACATCGCGCGTGTGCTCGACGCCGGCTCCGCCGAGGACGGCGTGCCCTACTTCGTGATGGAGTACGTGGAGGGCGGCGTGCCGCTCACCACCTACTGCGACGAGCGCGACCTCGACCTGCGCGCGCGCCTGGAGCTGTTCGCCGGCATCTGCGAAGGTGTCCACCACGCGCACCAGCGCAGCGTCGTCCACCGCGATCTCAAGCCCTCGAACATCCTGGTCACCGAGATCGACGGCAAACCCACGCCGAAGATCATCGACTTCGGCCTCGCCCGCGTGATCGAGCCGGGCCACGACGGCGCCTCGCTGCTGACCGGCCACGGCGACATCCTGGGCACGGTCGAATACATGAGCCCCGAGCAGGCCGACCCGGCGGGCCGCGCCCTCGACCTGCGTACCGACGTCTACTCGCTCGGCGTCGTGCTGTACGAGCTGTTGACGCGGTCGCTGCCGTACGGCACCGCGCGCGGCGGGAGCTGGCTCGAGCTGGCGCGGCGCATCCGCGAGGACGATCCGCAGCGGCTCAGCGCCAAGATCCCGAGCCTGCGCGGCGATCTCGACTGGATCACGCACAAGGCACTCGAGAAGGAACCCGAACGACGCTACCCGTCGGCGGCCGCGTTCGCCGACGACGTCCGCCGCTTCCTCGACCACCAGCCGGTGACGGCGGCGCAGCCGAGCGCGCTGTACCGGATGCGCAAGTTCGTGCGTCGCAACCGCCCTTTCGTGCTGGCGGTGAGCGCCGTGGTCCTCGTCCTCGCGGCCGCCGCCGCCGTGGCGACGACGCTGGCCATCGAGCGCGAGGCGCAGCGACAGCGCGCCGAAGAAGAGCTGCACGCCAGCCAGATCGAGCAGGGCCGCCTGCTGGCCAAGAGCAGCGAGCTGCGCGCGGCCGAGGAACTGCTGTGGCGCGAGTTCCTGCAGCGTCCCGATTCCAAGCACGCCTACTGGGCGCTGTGGGACGTGTACCGCCGGTCGGGCTGCATCCAGACCGTGGCGGCGCACACCGGCCCCGTGCACGACGTCGCCTTCTGCGGCACCGACCAGATCGTCACCGGCGGCGAGGACGGCGCCGTCCGCATCTGGAGCTTCCCGGCGCTGCAGCTGGCGCGCGAGCTACAGGCTGCCGGCATCGATCCGGTGCGACGCGTCGCCGCCACCGCCGATGGCCATCACGTCGCCGCCGGCACGGTCGGCAATCGATGTTTGCTCTGGGACGCGAACCGCGGCGCGCCACGGGTCTGGGACCTCGGCAGCTCCGTCCAGAGTTTGGCCTTCTCGCCCGACGGCAGCCGTATCGCGCTGGGCGCCGGCGACACCGCCGAGATCCGTGACGTCGCCTCGGGCGACACCGTCGCGTCGTTGCCGCACGCCGAGCGCCGCGTCGACGTGGTGTGCTTCGGGCACGACGGCCACACGTTCGCCACCGCCAGCAGCAGCCGCGGCCACGGCGAGATCCGGGTGTGGCACGACGTCGCGCGCGACGCCGCGGTACTCGCCGAGCCGGTGGAGATCATGGCCTTGGCGTTCGGCGCCGACGACCGCTCGTTGTTCGCCGGCCTGCGCCACGGCGCGGTGTCGGCATGGAAGCTCGGCGACGGCGCGGGAACATCGACCCCGAGTCTGGTGCGCCGGCGCAAACGTGCCCTGCTCGGCAGCGTCGCCGACGTGATCGCGTCCGCCGACGACCTCATGGCCTGTGGCGGCTGGGGCGTGGAGACGCTCGAGCTCGACACCCTCGAGCCCGTGCGCCTCGTCTCGGCGGCCGGAGGGCAGGCGGCGCGCTCGGCCGACCAACGCTTCTTGGCGCTCGGCAGTTGGTCGGGCGAACTGCGCGCGTGGAGCCTGGCGGCGAACCCCGACACGTTCCTCCTGCGCTTCTCGGGCGGATCGTGTCCGGTAGCGGTCAGCCCCGACGGACTGTACGTGGCGACGCTGACGCTCACCGGCCCGGCCATCTGGTCGGCGGTCGACGGCGAGCTGCTGGCCAGGCTCGACGACCTGACCGCCACGACCCTGGCCTTCCACCCTCGCCTGCCGCTCCTCGCCATCGGCACTGGCGAGAACCGCGTGCGGTTGGTGGAGCTGGCCACGCGCACCACGCGCGAGATCGACGGCTTCGACGGCACCGTCGGGCTCAGCCGCACGCGCGCCACCTTCGACCCGAGCGGCGAGCTGCTGGCGTTTGCCGCCCCCGGCGGCGCCCTGTGCGTGCATCGCGTGGCCGACGGCAGCCTGGTGCGGCGGTGGCAACCCACCGACGAACAGACCATCTCCGTCCGCTTCAGCGCGCGCGGTCAGATCGCGTCGGCACACCGTGGCGGCCGGGTGTTCCTGTTCGACGTCGGTGCCGATCGGCCGGTGCAGACGTTCGAGCTGGCGTCCTGCCCGTGGACGGTGGCGTTCGATCCGAGCGGCGTCTGGTTGGCGGCGTCCACCTGGTACGAGGCCGCCATGGTGTGGAACCTCGACAGCGGCGAGACGCGCGAACTGCGCGGCCATCGCGGTCCCGTGTGGGAGGTGTGCTTCCACCCACAGGTCGCCGGCCTGATCGCCACCTCCGGCAATGACGGCAACACGGTGCTGTGGGACCTGGCGACCAGCCGGCGTCTGGTGACCCTGCAAGGCGCGCCGCGCGCGACCGGCACCGCGTTCACGCCCGATGGCAGCTCGCTGGTCGTCAGCTCGGAACGCGGCTGCACCGTGACCGACCTGCGCTACCACGATCGCTTCGTCGCCGGCCAGGCCGAGCATCAGATCGCCAGCCTGGGGTCGCAGCTCGGACCCGAGGCCAGAATCGAAATCGTGCGCGCCCTGGCGCAGCAGGTGCTCGCCGCCCCTTGGCCGCGCATCGGACCCCAGGTCACGACACGACCGAAGCTGGCCGAGTGGCTCACGCCGTGGCGCACCGACGCGGAGCGCACGCCCGTCGAGACTCCCGCGACGAGCACGGCCGAGCCAACCCGGGTCGACGAGCGCCGCTGACGACCGCACGCGGCGCGCGATCGAATCGGAAGGCACGAGAACCGGGTGAGCCGCCACCTTGCCGGCGACGCCGGCCGAGCATAATGCGGCCTCGCCATGCCCACGCCGCCCGTTCCCGCGTCGAAGCCCAAGAGCAAGTGGCGCCGCCGCTTCCTCATCCTCGGAGTGCTCATGCTCGTGATCGGCGGCTGCGTCGCGGCGCTGCCGACGATCGCCTCCCTGCAGACCTTCAAGCCGCGGATCGAGAGCGAGCTGACGAAGACGCTCGGTGCGCCGGTGACGCTGCGCTCGTACAACGTCGGCTGGCTGTCCGGCGTGGCGATCGACGGCTTGGTCGTCGGGCAGCCGGCGGGTTTCGCCGCCGACCAGCCGAGCCTGTCGATCGAGCGCGTCCGGCTGCAGGTGGGGTGGCTGAAGGCGCTGCGCCAAGCCTTCGACGTGTCCGGCGAGATCGCCGGACTGCAGGTGCTGGTGATCCAAAAGGCCGACGGCACGACCAACCTCGAGGCACTCGGCCCGGCGGACGCGCACCGGGAGCGTCGCGACGGCAGGGACCGCGATGCCGGCAGCGACGGCGAGCGCACCGCGGACCTGCTGCGCCGCCTGCGAGCCGACTTCGCGTTGCGCGACGCCAGCATCGACGTCGTGCACGAGGAGAAGGGCAAGCTCGAGTCGATCCGCCGCCTCGACGCCACCCTCGACAAGCGCTTCGGTTCGACCGACTTCAAGCTGTCGCTCGCCGCCGAGCTGGCCGGGACCGACGCCGGCAAGCCGCCGGGCAAGCTCGACCTCGCCGCCGACGTCGACGCCTCGCTCGAGCGCCCCATCGACGTGCAGTTCACCTCGGCCGGCTTCGACCTGGCGCGCTACAAGCCACTGCTCGACTCCTTCCTCGGTGCCGGGCAGCTGACGGAGCTCGCCGGCGTGCTCGACGGCACCATCAAGGCGCGCATCGAGAACCTCGACACCGTGCACGTGCAGGGCGCGCTCACCGTCGACCAGCCGCATCTCGCGGGCTTGCTGCTGCAGGGAATGGACGTGCAGGCGGCGCGGTGGGTCGTCAGCCCGAACATGCAGATCGACCTGAAGGGGGGCGGAGCCGCCCCGCGCGCCGATCTCGACGGCTTCGGCGTCGACCTCGGCTTCCTGCAGGTACGCGGCGTCAAGGCCGCCGACGCGAGCACCCTCTTTGCAGGCGCCCAGGCCCTGGCTCTCGACTTCGACGTCGATCTGCAGGCGCTCGGCAAGTTCGGCGGACCGGTGCCGGCCCAGCTCGGCGCGCAGGCCGGCCGCCTGCAGGGGCGTGCGGCGCTGCAGGTGCCGGCGGGTGGCTTCGCCGTCGACGACGTCATGGCCTTCGTGTCGAGCTCGGTGCACGTCGATGCCCACGCCACGGTCCCGAGCCTCGGCATCGGCTCGGCGTCATCGCTGCTCGGCCTCGACCTCGGGATCAAGCTCCAGGACGGCAACGTCCAGGTCGGCCTCGCCCCGGGAGCCAGTCTCAACGGTGGTCCCCTCGAACTCAGCGCAGCACTCGACCTCAAGCAGGGCACCTGGCCGGTGAGCCTGCAAGCCGGCGTCCGCGACAGCAGCTTGGTCGCGGACTCGTTGCAGGCGCTGCAGTACGCGGTGCCGCTGTTCGCGGGCCTGGCGCAGCAGGCCGGCGTCGAGATCGCCGGGCTTGGCAGCATGAACCTGACGCTGAGCGGGCCCGGACAGAAGGACGAAGGCGAATCGTGGCTGCGGTGGCTCAACCACTGGACCGGCAACGGCACGCTCGCCCTCGCCGAAGGCGCCGTGCGGCCGGCCGCGGCGTTCGCGGCGCTGGCACAGTTCGCCGACCCCGAGTCCGGCGGCAAGCTCGCGTTCAAGGACATCGGCACGCAGTTCAACCTGCGCGCCGGCGGGGTCGAGACGGCGCTGGCCAAGATCGACGTCAAGGGCAAGAAGATCGGCGTGCGTGGCAAGACCATGCTCGACGGCAGCATGGACCACAAGCTCGACCTCACCGACCTGCTGGCCGGACACAAGGACGGCGACAAGGTGTTGGCGTTCTTGAAGGGCACGCCGATCGAAGCGGCGATCACCGGCACGCTCACTGCGCCGAAGCTGGCGATGCCCGACCTGCAGAAGTTGTTCACCGACGCGCTCAAGAACGCGGCGCAGGATCAGCTGCAGAAGGGGGCGCAGGACCTGCTGAAGAAGGGCCTCGACGACCTGTTCAAGAAGAAGAAGGAGTAGACGACCCGTCGACCGCGGCCACGCGCGTTCTCGGCCGCCGAACTCGTGGTGGTGGCCACCTGTTTCCGCGCGACGAGTCGGGTGCGGCATCGACGATCGGAGGGTGGATCCCGAAATCCGACTTCGCCCGGCGACGGCAGCTCACGACGACCGGCGCCCGCAAAGCCTCGACGCGACGCGATCCCGAGGCGCAGCCGCGTCTCGGTTCGGGACTCGACTCGGGTGCGAGTGCCCTCGCCACACGCGCGCGCCGGCCAGCGCGCCGATAGAGGGTCCATGGAGCGCAGGGACAAGGTCTTCTTCGTGCTGCTGCTCGGTGGCTTGGGCTACGGCGGCTACCAGAACCGCGAGTTCATCGAGCAGAAGCTCGGGCTCGACGACCTCGCGCCGGGTCGCATCAAGGCAGTCGATCTCTGCAAGCACGCGTTCACCCTCGACCGCGTCCGCCCCAACTGGGTGGTCCTCGAGGGCTGGCTGCACGACGGCCAGATCGAGGAGGACGGCGAGCTGTGGACCGCACAACGCGTAGCCGGCGACGACTTCCGTGTGCTGTGCCGCTACAAGCGAGACGGCGAAGTGCAACTGCACCGCTTCGCCGTCGACACCGCGAGCGGTGGCGTACGCGTCGAAGAGGACGCGGGGCCGCCGCGGTAGCAGGCTCGCTGCCGAGTTCGAACACCGGGCGCGCTCGGACTCGTCGGCGGCCGTCTCGCATCGGCTTGGCATTCGTTCCCGGTGGACGCAAGGCGCCATGAGTCCGTAGCGCAACTCCCGAGAGCGCGCGCGGCCACGGCAACGCCGAGAAGGGCCGGCTTCCGGTGATGTCGCCGGCGCTGCAGAACGCGAGGCCATGGGTCGGGCCGACCCCGCTACTCTCCCGCGCTTCCTGGCAGTCGAGCCGTGATGGTCGAGTTCCTGCACGCGATGCTCCGAGCCTTGTGGCTGTTCGCGCCGCTCCTGTTCGCTGCGGCGGTGGCCGCGGTCGTGCAAAGGCGGAACCTGCTGCGCTGGGCGCGGCGTCCGGTCGACGGCGGCCTCGAGTGGCGCGGTCGGCGAGTCTTCGGCGACAACAAGACTTGGCGCGGCTTCCTGGTCGCCATCGTCGGCGGCGCCGCGTTCGCCCTCCTCCAGAAGCACGCGGTCGGCAGCGCCGCGGCGGGCGTGCTCGTCGTCGACTGGAACATCGTGCCCGCGGCGCTCTTCGGTGCTGCGATGGGGCTCGGTGCCATGTTGGGCGAACTGCCGAACTCGTTCGTCAAGCGCCGCCTCGCCATCGCGCCGGGTACGGCAACCACCGGCACCTGGTCGGTCGTGTTCTACGTGTGGGACCAGGTCGACTTGCTCACGGGAGCCTGGCCGCTGATCTGGATGTGGGTCCACCCCCGGCCTCTCCTGGTCGCTGCCAGCTTCGCCCTGGCACTCGTCGTGCATCCCGTGCTGTCGTTGATGGGCTGGCTTCTGGGCGCGCGCATCAGCGCCCGCTGACCGGGCACCCGGCCACGGTTCCGCCCAGCGCGTGCGTCCGGGACAGCGGAAGGCCCGTAGCAAGGAGGCTCGGCGGTCCGCGCAACGCGACGCTCGAAGCACTATGGTGGTCGTCCGTTTCCACCTCCCGCTCACGATGACCAACCCATTCGAAGCCCTCAAGCAGCAGAACGACGCCGTCGTCCTCGGCGCCGAACTCGCAGGCAGCGGCGTCGTCCCCGGCTGGCCGATGCACGCGGTGTTCGAGTTCACCGGTGCCTGCAACCTGCACTGCTTCATGTGCGGCTTCGAGATGCTGCGCGACGAGCTGCGGGAGCAGGGGCGCACCAAGTTCACGATGCCGGTGGACATGTTCCGGCTGATCGTGAAGGCAGCGTTCCCGCACATCCGCACGGTGAACCCGACGCTGGGCGGCGAGCCGTTCCTGGTGCCCTACTTCGACGAGTTCGTGCACGAGGTCGAAAAGCACGGCTGCAAGGTGGAGATGTACACCAACGGCATGCTGATGCACGGCGAGCGCCTGCGCGCACTCATGCCGCACTTGGCGCACCTGACCGTGTCGTTCGACGGCGCGACGAAGGCGACCTTCGAGCACGTCCGCGGCGGTGCCGACTTCGACCAGATCCTCGCCAACGTGGCCGAGTTCGCCGCCCTGCGTCGCGAGCTCGGTCTGCGGCGGCGCGTGCGCTTCGGGTTCAATGTGGTGATCATGCGCGAGAACCTCGACGAGCTGGCACGGATCGTCGAGATCGCGGCGGCGAACGACGTCGACGTCGTCACCGGGTGCTTCGTGATCGAAACCAGCAAGACCGTGGCCCAATCGTCGCCCACCAAGTGCCCGGCACGCACCAACGCGGCACTGGCCGAGGCACGCGCGACGGCGGCGCGGCTCGGGATGCGGCTCGAGTTCCCTCTCGACCTGCCGGTCGAGGACGGTGACGCGAAGGCGAGTCCGAGTCCGCCGCCGCCCACCGAAGTGTCGGCGAACGCGTCCGCCGCTGCGACGCCACCCGAGGAGCTCCCGCCGATCTCGGGCAACGGTCCGCCGCCCGGCTACGCCGGCGCCTACTACTGCGACATGGCGTGGCGCAAGGTGTTCGTCGGCGTCAACGGCGAGGTGATGCCGTGCTGCTCGCCGACGCGCCCCATTCTCGGCAATGCCTTCCAGCAGCCGTTCGAGGACATCTGGAACGGTGCGGAATACCGCCGCCTGCGCGAGGGGCTCTTCTCAGGACAGCTCACGGGCTACTGCCGCGGCTGCCCGTACCTGCAGCAAGCGGGGGCTCTGCCCTACGACAGCACCCCCGCCGGCGGCGCGAGCACTAGTCGAAGCGAGTGACGATGCCGCCCGTCCAGACGCTGGGGGCGCGCATCGAGCCGGTCGCCAGACGGTAGCCGTAGACGCGGGTGACCGGCGCAGGCGTGGTCGTCGCGTTGGGGAAGGTGTTGGAGCGACCGTTCGACAGCGCCAGCGGCAGCCCGGCCTGCCCGATGTCCACGGCGGCGGCCTGCGAGTAGAGGGTCAGACCGACCGTGCTGGCGGCGAACGGCAGGTGGAGATCGAACTCCGGCACCGTGCCCGACGCATCGGAGACGCCGAGCGGCACTTGCACCGTGGGCAGCGCATAGACCGCCCCGCACAGGCCAGGCAGCATGATGTTCGACTGCGCCGAGTCGATGAAGAGGTAGGCCGGCGACGTCACCGGCGCGCGCGTCACGTTGAACGCGGTGCGGAAGCGGACGTACTGGTTCTTGAACGTGGCCGCCAGCGACATCGCCGCCGACTGACCGGTGGCGACGCATCCGGTGCCGATGACCGTCCCCGAGGTGCTGAGGCCGGTGGAGCCGGAGACCGACTGGAAGTCGTTGCCGTAGTCGCTGGCCGAGGCGTTGTTGGTGACGCGCAGCTCCCACAGGAACGGATCGACGCCCAGGTAGACCCACGGCTGGTCGAGCGGGATGACGAAGTCCCACGGCGCCGGCGAGCTCACGGCCGGATTCGTCCAGTCAGGCAGGCTGACCGCCCGGCTCACGAACACGTTCACCGGCGGAGCCTTGTAGTTGGCGCTGTAGTTCTCCGAGATGGCGCCAGGCAGGACCGAGTCGGCCAGGTAGACGCCGATGTCGATGGTGCGGGCGAACCAAGTCGTGTCGAGACCGGCGACCGCGTCACGCCGCCACGAGATGCGTTGGATGGTGAACGGCGATTGGCCGACGCTCGTCTCGTCGAGCTGCTGCCAGGTCAAGTCGGTGTACTTGAACAGGATGTAGTCGTGGTTGCTGCTGCCCTCGGTGGTGAGGTAGCCGGACGGGCTGGTGAACTGAGCGGCAGCCGCGCTGGCGAGACAGCAAGTGAGGAGGAGAAAGGGGTTCTTCATGAAGGATCGAGGAGAAAACGCGGCGACACAGTCGCTGCCGCCGGCCCCTCGATGGTACTCCCCCCCGGACGAACCAACAGGGTGGAGTCAGACACCGACATTCGTACGTTGCTACGGAGGCGTAACAGTCGGCTGGGAAAGAACGGCGAGCCATTGCGCAGGATCCGCGCGTAGATACCGTCCCAACGCGTCGTCCGGGAAGAGTCGTCCTTGGCGACGTATCCGACGCTGGCGCTCGCCCCATCCCGTCCAGCGCATCCGAGACCCCGGGGCACTTTCGAGAATCCCATGAAGTCGATCCGTATCCCTCTGCTGATTTCGCTGCTGGCGCCCGTCGCCGCGGCCCAAGACGGCGCCCCTACCCCGCCGAACGCAAACGACCCCGCCTACGCACCGCTGAAGGCCTTCGTCGGCACGTGGACGTGCGACGTCAACTACCTGGGCACCAGCAGCAAGGCGACCGAGACCTTCGAGCCGCTGTGCAACGGACTCTTCATGAAGAGCATCGTGCACGGCTCGTTCAATGGCCAGCCGTTCCACGGCCTGTCCATCTGGGGCTACGACCCCCAGGCCAAGAACTACGTCAACGTGTGGGTCGACTCGACGGGCACGACGCCCGCATGGTCCACCGCCACCTACGACGCCACGACCAAGACGATGACGTCGAGCAGTGAGATGGGCGGCATGAAGATGCGCGGCGTGCTCAAGTGGACCAGCCCGGACGCGTTCGAGGAGAAGACCTACAACCTCCAGGGCGACAAGCAGGTCGAGCACATGACCATCAAGCGCACGCGCGCCAAGGCCGGCGCAGCGACCGCGGTCAGCGATGCCGCCAGCGTTGCCGGCGAGACCAAGGTGCAAGCCGAGAAGGCCGCCACCGCCGTCGCCGAGCCGGTGACCACGAATCCCGCCAGCAACGATCTGCTCAAGACCGTGGGCAAGTGGGACGTCGTGATGAAGGTCATGGGCCCCGACGGCACGGCGATGGAGTTCAAGGGCAAGGAGTCGAACAGCGCTGCCTGCAACGGCCTGTGGGTCTGGTCCGACTTCCACTCCGACGACTTCATGGGCACGCCCTTCACCGGTGCCGGCCTCCTCGGCTACGACCCGTCGACGAAGAAGTACACGAGCGTGTGGGTCGACAGCATGAGCCCGCACATCACCAAGCTGAGCGGCTCCATGGACGCGAAGACCAAGGTCCTCACCTGCAAGGGCATGTCGAAGGACCCCGCGGGCAACGAGATGCCCATGCAGGAGAGCACGACCTGGACCAACGACGACGCGCGCATCTGCCGCTTCGAGTTCGGCTCGGGCGAGCAGACCATGAAGATGGAGCTGCACTACACCCGCGCGCACGAGGTGCCGGACCACGGCATCCCCGCCACCAAGATCAAGTGATCGCGCGAGTCGCGAGGCTCGCCGCCGGCGCGGCGGGCGACCACTTGGCAGGCGGACTGGCCGGCAAAACGACGTCGTCGGCCCCGCCGATGTGAGTGCGAGCCGTCTCGAGCCATCGTTGCACCTCGGCGTTGTCCGGGTCGAGACGGCGCGCGCACTCGAGCTCGCACAAAGCCTCCTGCCAGCGCTGCGCCGCGGCCATCGCCATGCCGAGGCCGAAGTGACCTTCGGCCGTCCCGGGTGACAAGCGGAGCATGCGCTCGAAGCAGCCGCGTGCGAGTTCGCTCTCACCAGCCTGAAGCAGGACCACGCCGGCCTGGAAGAGCAGCTCGGCCCGGCATGCTCGGTCTTGCAGAGCCGCCGCGGCCATCGCCGGGCCGAGTGACCCGAGCGGGTTGCGAATCTCGGTCAGGCGGCGGCGGGTGAGCACCAACGGGGCGTGCCGATCCGCGGCGAGCTTGCCCGCATCGCTGACGCACTCGAAGCCACCGACGACGGTCACCAGCGACAGGACGAAGGCCGTCGAAAGCGCCGCCTCCCCGCCAGGCACGCCGCGACCGAACACGAGCGTCCCACCTTCCTTCAGAACGCGGCGCCAGGCCCGCAGCGTCTGCAGGGGGTCGGGCGCCGAACTCCACGCGCCAACGACCACGATGGTGTCGACAGAGCCGTCGGGCTCGGCCGAAACCGCCCCCGGCTGGCAAGAGATGGGGGTGGCGTCGGGGAAGACGCCGGGGTCCACGTCGCCGCAGAGCAAGGTGCGGCCGCGGACGGGCGGTGCGAGTGGCGGGGTCTGGGTGGCGGTTTGCATGGACGTCGTCGTCCGAGTCATCGGGAACCCGCCCAGGCCGGCTTGAGGCGCCGCCCCGTTGCCGTGGGGTTCACCGACACTGTATGAGCGGGACATGCGCGTCTCGCTCATCTTCCTGGTCGCCGCCGCGGGGTCGGCGCCGGCAGCCGGCCAGAGCACTACGCAGACACCGCCCGCCGCGGCCGGACAACCTACCGACGATCCGGCGCTGGCGGATCTGGCCGCCTTCGAAGCTTGGCTGGGCGCCTACAAGACCGGCGCCTTCCGCATGGTGAAGGACGGCGAGACCGACCTCGAGGCGATCGCGGCGGTCGAGAAAGTGATGGCCGCCCTCGCCCGCTTCGATGACCTGACCGCCGGACGCAAGCTGTTCGAGGCAGCCTGGGTGTCGCCGGTGCAGGGTGGCGAAGCGACCGCGACCGAGCGCATGGACTTCTACCGCGAGACGCAGCCCTGGCGGGTGCACGATCTGGCGCGCCGGCACCTCGCGGCGCTGACCACGCCGGAGATCGAGACCTTCCTCATCGAACGCGTCAATCTCGCCGGCCGCGACTTCGCCCAACAGTCGATCGAGGAGCGCACCGCGGCAATGCGCGCGCTCGGAGAGCGCAAGAGCCTGCGTGGACTCCTGACGATCTTGAAGGCGGCCAAGAGGTTCCCCGGCCCCGACCGGGTGCGCGCGATCAACGTGCTGAGTCAGTACGCGACGCTGGAGACCGTCCCCAGCTTCCTCGGCCTGCTCGACGACAAGGAGCCGAACGCGCGCATCGCCGCCCTCAACGGGCTGGCTCGTGCGCTGCAACCGCACACTGACGAAACAGTCCACGCGCAAGTCGAACCACCGGTAGCCAAGGCGCGCGATGCCGCCGTCGCCGCCATTCGGCCTTTGCTGCTCAACGACAAGGTGTGGCAAGTGCGCGCCGCGGCCCGCGAGGCCCTGGTGGGGTTGCGCAGCAAGAGCTCGATTCCCGTGCTCATCGACGGTCTCGACGCGGAGCTCAAGCGCACCAAGGACCCCTGGTCGCTCGACGTGCGGCTGCACGACGCCCTCGAGCGAATGACCGGAGTCGAGATGCCGCCGGGCAAGGTCGACGGCTGGCGCGATTTCTGGCGCAAGGAAGGTCGAGCCTTCGAGTACGTGCGCGCACAGGACAAGCGCCAGGCGCAACTCGTTGCGCGCGCGCAGGAGAACGCGCGCTACAGGAGCTTCTTCAAGCTCAGTCTCGACTCGGACCGAGTTCTGTTCGTCGTCGACCTCTCGGGTTCCATGCGTGAACCGGTTTCGTCGAAGGACACCGCAGCCGGCAACGCCACAGCCACCAAACACAAGCTGGTGATGGACGAGCTGAAGAAGATCGTCATGGCCATTCCCGATGGTGGCGGCTTCAACCTGGTGGCCTTCAGCGACCGTGTCCAGATCTGGCGCGCCAGCGAGATGGGCAAGCCGATGCTGGTGAAGATCGACGACCGGGCCCGCGATGAGCTGCTCGGCACGTTCCTCGACAGTCTGCAGCCGAACGGGCCGACGAATCTGTACGCCGCGCTCGACGCGGCACTCGACTTCGCCGGCAGCGGCGTCAGCGACAAGTACTACGACGTCGGCTTCGACACGATGTATGTGCTCTCCGACGGCGCGCCGAGCTACGGCGAAGTGACCGACCGCGACGAGATCCTGAAGCGGGTGCGCGAAACCAATGCCTTGCGCCGGATCACCATCAACTGCGTGACCTTCGGCGACAAGAACGAGACCGAGTTCCTCGCGAAGCTGGCAGAGGAGAACGGCGGTCGGCACGTGCACATCGAGTAGGGCCACATCGAAAGGCGACGACCCGGCGTTCACGAAGGACGAGCGGGTGCGCGCCGAAGTAACAGAGTGGAGTCAGGCACCGACATGTTCCTTCGCTAAGGGAAGACCCGCAGCGAAGTAACAGAGAGGAGCCTGACTCCACTCTGTTACAGGAGGAAGGAGAGGTCGTGGGGTGGGGCGAACTCTTGGGGCGGGGCAGTGCGGCGGAACAGACGGGCGCTGGTCGTGCCGCGTAGCTCCATTCGGTTGCCTTCGACGCGCAGCATGCAACCTTCGCGCAGGGCGAGCACGGGGGTGGAGTTCTCCTCGTGGAACTGGCGCAGCCGCTCCTCGCGCGTCTCTCCCATGTGGCGACTGGCGGGATCGGGGTCGAGGTAGTGCGGATTGATCTGAAATGGCACGAGTTCGAGCGCCGCGAACGACGGCGGCATGACGATGGGCATGTCGTTGGTCGTGCGGATCGATGGCGTCGCTACGTTGGTGCCGGCGCTGCTGCCGATGTAGGGCACGCCCGACCACGCGCGACGCGCGATGGCCCCCAGCAGGTTGGTCGAGTAGAGCGCCGCGAGCAGACGGAAGGTGTTGCCACCGCCGACGAACACCGCGTCGGCTGTCCTCACGGCTGCGGCCGGGTCCGCTCGGTCGTGCGCCGAATCCACGTCGTGCCCGAGCGCCGCGAACGCCTCGCGTGCCTTGGCAGCGTAGCCGGCATGATCGGCCAAGGCGTAAGGCACGAACAGCACGCGCTGACGGTTCGCGCCGAGGAAGTCGGCGATCTCGGCCGCGCAATGCTCGAGGTAGCCACCGCCGTGCATCGTCGAGTTGCTGATCAGCAGCAGGCGGCGCCGTTCGACTGCCGACTCCACGGCGGCCCGTGCGCGCGCCAAGTCCACGCCCGCCCGCTTCAACGACTCCGCCGCCGCACTCTCGCCTTCACCGAGCAAGCCTAGCAGCAAGTGTTCGCTCCCGAGGTTGCCGTGACGGAGGCGCGAGGCCTCCTCCATGGCGAGTTCGAACACGCGCCTCGTCGCCGGAGCAAGGGGAAGCTGGTCGGTCGTGGTCGCTACCCGGCCGGGCTGCAAGCCCCTTCTGAGACCCTCGTCGATCGCATCGAGATCGACCCCCAGGCCAACGAGCGCCTTGGCACCGCGACACACCCCGGTTCCGATGAGACCGAGCAGAATGTGCTCCGGCGCGATGACGCCATGACCGAGCCGTGCCGCCGCCAGCCGCGCCAGCTCCATGACCCGCCTGCAGTGCTCGGAGTGACTGTCGGACATCGTGCCCACGATACGACCCCTTGCCGCGACGCCCTATCTGGCGTCGTAGAAGCGCCAGCTCGTCGCGAACTCCGGAGTCAACTCGACGTCGGTCAACGCCGCCCGCAGCACCTCGATCGGCATGCTGTTCTCGTGCAGGACCGCGTCATGGAAGGCTCGCTCGGTCATCTTCTTGCTCCCCACGAGTTCGGCGTGCAAGGCGCGGATCTGCAGGCCACCGAGCATGTACGCCGCCTGGTAGAGCGGCCCGTAGCCGCCGACGATCGAGCGCCGCACCTCGGCCGTCGCATTCTGCGGCTCGTGCCCCACCCGCTGCACCAGGTACTCGATGCAACGCTTGGCGTCCCACTCGCCGAGGTGGAAGCGCAGCGAGAACACGATGCGCGCGCAGCGGTGCTTGCGCCAGAACAGCATGCCTACGCGGTCTTCGGCCGTCTGCGGGAAGCCCAGGTCGTAGAGCCGCATCTCCCAGTAGAGCGCCCAGCCCTCGATCCAGAACGGCGTCTCGAAGACCTGCCGATGCGGCCGGTAGCGCGCCTGCATGAATTGCTGCAGATGGTGCCCGGGGATGAGCTCGTGGTGCACCGTGGCGCGGCTGAAGTGGATGTTGTTGCCGCGCATGCTCTGCAGCTTGTCGTGGTGCGCCATGCCGTCGGTGGGAAACGACACCTGGATGACCTCGCCGCCGAGGAAGAACGGGTTCACCAGCTGTCGCTGTGGTGACATCATCGTCATGCGCCACGATTCGCTGGCGAGCGCCGGTACCGTGACGAGGTCGTGCGCGCGCAGGAACGCCTCCGCCTCGGCAGCCAGCTGGAGGATGAGCCGCGGCTGCTCGCCGGGCGCCACATGCAGCGTCTTGACGTGCTCCTGCGCCTTGCGCCAGTCGCCCGGGAAGCCCAACTCGCTCGCTGCCTTGTCGAACTCCTTGTCGCACCAGGCGAACTCTCGCTCGGCCAGCGCCACGAGTTCCTCGGGCGCATAGGGAATGAACTCGGCCGCCAGCGCCGCGAGCAGCGCTGGACGACCGATCGGATCTCCCACCAGCGGCTGTCCACCGTCCTCGGCCTGACCGACGCACTCCTGCCGCAGGAAGGACTCGGCGCGCTCGAGCGCCGCGGCCACCGCCTCGTATGGCTTGCGCAGCCACCACGAGAACTGCGGGTCGTAGCCGTCGCGGAAGCGGAACCACTCGGCCAGACCACGACGCAGCGCGCCGGTGCGGCCGGCAGCCCGCAGCGCCAGTGTCGCCACCGGCTTGTTCGCGCGCAGCGACCGGGTCGCCGCATCGATCGCGTCGACCAGATCGCTCAGGCTCTGCGCCGCCGCCGACGGCTCAACCGGCTCGACGCGCGCCCGCGCCTCCAGGAGTTCGACCACGGTGCTCGTCCACGGCAGCACGTCGACGACCTCTGCATCCTTGCTCCGCTCCAGCTCCAGCTCGGCGATCTCCTGCTTCATCTTGTTGTCGAGCAGGATCCAATCGATCTGCGCTGGCCGGTCGAGTGCCGCGAAGTCGAGCCCGCGCAGGCGACCACGCCAGTCGGTGTGCAGCTCGTGCAGGCGTTGCCGGCGGGCCTCCGACATCGGCACGTCGTAGCGCCGCTCGAGGCAGGCGCGGTCCGCGCGCCACTCCTCTACCAGCGCGTGCAGATCGCGCGCGGCAGGCGCCGTCACGCTCTGGGCGAAGACCTGGCCGACGACGAATACCGCGATGGCGGCAGCGAGCGAGCGAGTCATGCCGCAAACATACGGCCCTCGCCGCCCAACGCCGCCTCGAGGATCGAGCCGCTCCCGTGCCGACGACGCCTCCGGCCCACCCGGCTCTCGATCGTTCCGGGTGCAGCCGCCCGACGCACAGCTAGACTCCGTCCGTGCTCCTCGCCACCCGCCCGGACCTCATCGCCGAGTATCGCCGCATCCGCAAGCGGAGCGTGGACCTGTGCGCGCCGCTGTGCGCCGAGGACTGGCGGGCGCAGACCATGCCCGACGTCAGTCCGCCCTGGTGGAACCTCGGCCACACGAGTTGGTTCTTCGCACGCAACGTGCTCGCCGAGTTCGACGCAGAGAGCCGCGAACTGGCGACGTTCGCTGGCTTCGACTACGCCCTCAACTCGTACTACGAGGGACTCGGGCCCCGCCTGCCGCGTACGGCGCGCGGACGCGTGGCGCAGCCGACCACCGGCGACATCCTGCGCTATCGCCAGACCGTCGATCGCGACATGGCGAATCTGCTGGCTCGTGACGACGGCGAAGACTGGCCGCGTCTGTGCGAGCGGGTCACCATCGGACTCCAACACGAGCAGCAGCACCAAGAGCTGCTCCTGTCCGAGATCCTGCACATCCGTTGGAGCGCCCCCCCCGAGCTGCGCGTCCCCTATCGCGAAACCGCAACCACAGTGACGACTGAACCGGCGCCACCGATGCGCTTCGTGCGCGTCGCGGGTGGCCTGACCGAGATCGGCGCCGACAACGACACCTTCGCTTGGGACAACGAGCGTCCCCGCCACCGCGCTTTCGTCGCCGCCTTCGAACTCGCCGACCGACTCGTCACCTGCGGCGAGTGGTTGGCGTTCATGGCGGACGGCGGCTACACCGATCCGCTGCTCTGGCTCTCGAACGGCTGGACGACGGTCACGACGGGGGCCTGGCGAGCACCCATGTACTGGGAGGAGCGCGACGGCGGTTGGTGCCAGTGGACACTACGCGGAGTGCAGCCCGTCGAGCCGGCGGCGCCGGTGTGTCACGTCAGCTTTTACGAAGCGGACGCCTTCGCGCGCTGGGCCGGTGCCCGACTCCCGACGGAGCACGAGTGGGAGCAAGCGACCAACGAGCACGGTTTCGACGTCGACGACGGCAATCTTCTCGACGACGATGCGCTGCGCACGTTGCCGGCCCGAGGCCCGAAGTCGACGCTGGCACAGATGGCCGGCGACGTTTGGGAGTGGACCAACAGCCACTACGAACCCTACCCCGGCTACCGGGCCTACGACGGCGCGCTCTCCGAGTACAACGGAAAGTTCATGGACAACCAACGCGTGCTGCGCGGCGGCTCACTGGCGACGCCACGCGACCACGCGCGCGCCAGCTACCGCAACTTCTGGCCCGCGGACACGCGCTTCCAGTTCACCGGCCTGCGCCTGGCGCGATGACGTCTGGGGCCGACAGCCCCCACGCCTCAACGCGTCCCGATCAGAGCTGCTCGCGCCGACGACAGCACCACGCCAGCGGCGTTGACTCCCGGGGCCAGGACAATCGCTTGCTGAAACAGGGTTCGTCCCAGCAGAGCGCTTGACGCTGGCACCAAGAACGCCTGCGTCGCGCTGCCGCTCGCCACTTGCATGGGCAGCACGACGTCGAGGCCGACTCGCAACGAACAGCCGGGCGCGCCCACGAGCCCGAGATCGAACGGCAATGGGATTCCGTTCCAGCTGCTGTTCGATGCCGCCCAGGCCAACGCGACGCCCACGGTCGCCACCGGCAAGGGCGTCACCTCGACCACGAAGGTCTCCCCCCACCACGGACGCTGGTCGCCGACACCTTCGAGCCGGGGCGGCGAGCCGCCGGCGCCACAGCCGGCGCCAGTCTCGCTGTAGGCCGCTTCGACTTCGCTGCGCAGCTCCCAGGTGTCGGTGTAGAGGTGTCCGCTGGAGTTCAACATCCCACCGAACATCACCAGCCGTTGGCGTGCTTCGTCGTAGGCCATCGCCGCCTCGATGCGCGGCGGAGGCAGCACGGCGGGCCGCCGGCGCGTCCAGTTGGTCCCGTCCCACTCCCAGTGCTCGTCGGAGCCGACACCGACGCCGAACAGGACGACACGCTGGCGGGCGACGTCGTAGGCGAGCGACGGGATGTCAGTGATCACAGGCGGCTGTGCCGCTGCCTGCGTCCACGTACTGCCATCCCACTCCCAAGTGTCGGACAACGTGGCGTTGGCGCACACGAGGACGATGCGCGCGCGCCGCCGGTCGTAGGCCATGGCGTGGAACTTGCGCGGCCCGGGGTTCGCCGCCGGGTGCAACTGCGTCCAATCGTTGCCGTTCCACTCCCAAGTCTCGTCGATGGGGCCACGCGACGCGTGCTGACCACCGAACAGCACGAGGGTGCCGCGCTGCTCGTCGAAGGCCATCGCCGCCAGCTGCAGAGGCCCGGGCGAGTGCGGGGGTGCGGCCCGCAGCCAGATGCGGCCATCGAAGGTCCAGGTGTCGTCGAAGATCGTCAGGTTGGTCAGGTCGGCACCGCCGTAGCGCACGCAGTTGCGTCGGACACGGTCGTAACCGTAGGTCGCCCATTCACGCCACGGCGCCGTCGCCACCGAAGCCGGGGCCCAGGCGCGGCCGTTCCACTCGTTGACGATCGAACTCGGCGCGAGCAACAGCGCGACGCCGCGGCCGGCGTCGTACACAGCGCGGTATCCGGAGCTGCCAGGCGGCCCACCGCCCACCCGCGCCCAGTCGACGCGGTTCCACTCCCACGTCGCTTCCTGTGCGAAGAGGTTGAGCGAGCCGCCGAACGCCACCAGACGATCGCGGCGGGAGTCGAACGCCAGGCCGATACCGGAGAGCACACTCGGGGTGGTCGCCGTCGGCACGGTCTGCCAACCGAGGCCGTCGTAGCGCAACAGCGTCAGCCGGTAGAGGCTGTTGATCGGGCCCAGCAGGTAGATGCCGCCGAAGTTGTCGTCGTAGGCCATGGTGTGCGAGAACGTTTGGCCCGGCAGCCGCGGGCCGCTGATCCAGGTCGCTGCCGCCGGATCCCACTCGTAGGTGTCGTCGAACCACTGGTTGGCGACGCCGACGCCGCCGACGAGCACGACGCGCTGGCGCCCGGCGTCGTAGGCCATGGCGAGCCCGTGGCGCGGGGCGGGCGACGACGGCGGTGCCAGCTGCGTCCAGCGCACCCCATCCCACTCCCAGGTGTCGTTCAGATTGGCCTGACCAAAAAAGGTGCGATCGCCCCCGAACAGCACCACGCGGTCGCGCGCCTGGTCGTAGGCCAGCCCGGCCAGACCGCGCGGCCCGGGACCGGTGGCCGCCAGGAGCACCCAGTTGAGGCCGTTCCAGGCCCACGTGTCCTGCAACGCGCCCGCCGCGCCGTAGCCCGCCACCAGCACGCACCTCTGGCGCAGGCTGTCGTACACCATCGCTCCGCCGTAGCGCGCTGGTGGTACGGTTGCCGGGAAGCGCTGCTCCCAGGACACACCGTCCCACTCCCAGGTGTCGTTTCGAAGCGCGCCCGACGCGTCCTGCCCGCCGAACACCACCACCACGCCGCGCGCCATGTCGTAGACCTGGGCGTGCGTGACGCGCGCGGCGATGCCTCCTGGGTTGCTCCAGACGACCTGGGCAGGGACCGCGGCGAGGGACAGAAGCGTGGTGCAGACGGCGAGGAGAGCGGCGTGCATCATTGGTGTCTCACGGTAGGCATCTCGAGGAACCCCGCCTCGAGCGCGTCCCTCTCGACCGTTGCTCGCAAGCCTAGCTCGAACGACTCGTGACGGCAAACGGGGCGCTCGCAGCGGTCCGTCGCGCCGTCGGACGGCCGCCGTCGACGGCCACCCGCATGAGGCGCGATCGTCCAGGTCGCGAGGCGTGGCCACTCGGTAGGCTCTCGCTGCGTCGGCGCAGCCCGGGTGGCGGCGCGACGGACGATCACGCTCTCCCGCGAAGCCGCGCCTACCGAACGAGCAGCAGCGCCATCGGGTCGGTGACGGCCAGGATCGCGCCCACGGGCGAGAGCACGAGCGTGGCGTGGTCGGCGACGACGCCGGCGCAGGAGGCCCCCGGCTGCCCAGTCAACGGCAACACCGTGGTCCCGCGCCCGCGCCCGTCCAGCACGCCGAACGAGTTGGCGAGCGGCGGGGTGTCGTCACCGTCGCGGTCAGATAGGCATCGGGGTTGAGCGGCACGGTCTGGCCGCCGAAGGTATCTGCTGTCCGCCCGCCACCGCCGACACCTCCGGCCAGCTCGGCGACGCGACATCGGCGGCTGGCCGACGGTCACGACCTGTGCGTGGCGAGCGCCCATGTACTGGGAGGAGCACGACGGCGCATGGTGCCAGTGGACGCTACGTGCTCAACGCGTCCCGATCAGAGCTGCTCGCGCCGACGACAGCACCACGCCAGCGGCGTTGACTCCCGGGGCCAGGACAATCGCTTGCTGAAACAGGGTTCGTCCCAGCAGAGCACTTGACGCTGGCACCAAGAACGCCTGCGTCGCGCTGCCGCTCGCCACTTGCATGGGCAGCACGACGTCGAGGCCGACTCGCAACGAACAGCCGGGCGCGCCCACGAGCCCGAGATCGAACGGCAATGGGATTCCGTTCCAGCTGCTGTTCGATGCCGCCCAGGCCAACGCGACGCCCACGGTCGCCACCGGCAAGGGCGTCACCTCGACCACGAAGGTTTCCCCCCACCACGGACGCTGGTCGCCGACACCTTCGAGCCGGGGCGGCGAGCCGCCGGCGCCACAGCCGGCGCCAGTCTCGCTGTAGGCCGCTTCGACTTCGCTGCGCAGCTCCCAGGTGTCGGTGTAGAGACGGCCACTCTGACTGAGGGTGCCGCCGAACATCACCACGCACTCACGTGTCTCGTCGAAGGTCATCGCCGCCTCGCTGCGGGGCGGAGGCACCACCGCCGGCTGACGCCGTGCCCAATTGCTGCCGTCCCACTCCCAGTGCTCGTCGACGTTGGCACCGGCGCCGAAGAGCACGACACGCTGGCGTGCCGCATCGTAGGCGAGCGCCGGAATCCGAGTCGCCACCAGCGGCTGCGACCCAGCCTGGGTCCACGTGTTGCCATCCCACTCCCAGGTGTCGGACAGCGTGGTGTTGGCTCCGAGCAACACGATGCGCTGGCGCCGGCGATCGTAGGCCATGGCGTGGAACTGTCGCCGCCCGGGCCGGGTCCCCGGATGCAGCTGCGTCCAGTCGTTGCCGTTCCATTCCCAGGTCTCGTCGAGGAGGCCGCGCGTGATGTGGCTGCCGCCGAAGAGGATCAGCGAACCGCGCACCTCGTCGAAGGCCATCGCCGCGTTCACCACCGGGCCCGGCGAGGCGGTGGGCGCACGCAGCTGCCAAGCGCTCCCGTCGAAGGTCCACGTCTCGTCGACGATCACGAGGTTCGACAGGTCCGCGCCACCGAAGCGCACGACGTTGCGGCGAATGCGGTCGTAGCCGAGGGCAACGTAGGCGCGGCCCGGCGCCGTCTGCACGAGCGAAGCCGGCGTCCATCGACGTCCGTCCCATTCGCTGACGGTCGACTGTCCATCGACCGCGAACAGCAGGGGGACACCGCGTCCGGCGTCGTACACGGCGCGGTAGCCCGAGCTGCCGGGCGGCCCGCCACCCACCCGCTCCCAGTCGGTCCGGTTCCACTCCCACGTCGCTTCCTGGACGAAGAGAAGGTTGGAGCCGCCGAACGCGACCAGACGATCGCGACGGGAGTCGAAGGCCAACCCCATGCCGAGGGTGACACTCGGAACGTGCGCAGTGGGAACGCTCTGCCAGACCAACCCGTCGTAGTGCAGCAACGCCAGCCGCGAGTTCACCGGGCCCAACAGGAAGATGCCGCCGAAGGCCGAGTCGTAGGCCATGGCGTGCGCGCGCGTGGCACCGGGCAACCTCGGGCCCGCCACCCACGTCGCCGCGACGGGGTCCCACTCGTAGGTGTCATCGAGGAAGGTGAAGGTCTGATTGATCACGCCGAGCCCTCCGGCGAGCACCACGCGCTGGCGAGCGACGTCGTAGGCCATCGCCGTGGCGAAGCGCGGTGACGGCGCCGAGGCGGGCGCCTGCAAGCTCCACTGCGCTCCGTCCCACTCCCAGGTGTCGTTGAACCGAATCTGGCCGCCCGCCTGATCGCCGCCGAACAAGACGACTCGGTCGCGTCCTTGGTCATAGGCGAGCGCGTGCAAACCGCGTGCACCCGGCCCGGTCGTCGCCAACGGCACCCAGTCGGTTCCGGTCCAGGCCCACGTGTCCCGCAGCGCTCCGCTGACACCATAGCCGGCGACCATCACGCAGATGCCACGCCGGGTGTCGTAGACCATCGCCGCACCGTGGCGCGCCGGCGGCACGTTCGACGGAAAGCGCTGCATCCACGACACGCCGTCCCACTCCCAGGTGTCGTCGAGCGCGCCGCCCGTCGCACCCTGCCCGCCGAACACGACCACTACGCCACGTGCCGCGTCGTAGGCCTGGGCGTGGTTCGTGCGGCCGAGGATGCCGCCACGGTTGGTCCACACCACTTGGGCCGGCGCCCGGTGCCCGAACTGGAGGGCGAGAGCGAGAGTCAAGAGAGCGGGGATGGGTCGCATGGTCGGAAGGCCCACCAGCGTAGCCCCGGCGGATCCTCGCGGGCGCCGCGCTCCGCCCGACCTCCAGGAGTTCGCGTCCCGAGATTCATCCGCGACGGAGCCGCGTCTGTTCGCCCGCCTTGGCACGTCCGAATCTCCACAGGTCGCCCAGCCTGCTGGGCGATTCGGCCGCACTGACCTGAACGAACATCCACGGCTCGGCCACGGCGCCTCCCGTTCCGCGAACTCCTAACGGACCAGCTGCACCGTCAAGGGATTGCTCACCGCGAGGATGGCCCCCGCCGGCGACAGCACCAGGCTGGCGTGCGCCGCCATCGTCCCGGCGTAGGTCGCGCCAGGCTGCCCCGGCAGCGTGAACGTGGTCGTACCGCGCCCACCGGCGTCGAGGCTCCCGAACGAGTTGGCGAGCAAAGGGGTGTTGGGGGTCGAGACCGTGGCGGTCAGGTAGGCGTCCGGATTGAGAGGCACGTGCCACCCGGCGAAGGAGAAGCCCGGAGTCGTCCCGCTGAGGCTACCGGCGGTGAGGTAGAGCTGGCCGGCATTGGCCGAGCCGACCAGGACGTGCATCACCTGGCGCCCGCCGACCACCACCGAGACCTCCGGCCAGCTGGGGACCGCCAGGTCGGCGTCGGACGTGTTCACGTGGGTGTAGAGGGTCTCGAACGGATAGGCGCCCACGTCGGACCGGCTACCGTCGGGATCGAACCGCGCCGGATCCCCGGTGTCGATGCACGGCGAGCCGTGGTCGAGGTGGTAGTCGGCGGCGTTGGCGTCGACGAAGCCGGGGACCGCGTCGAAGCAGCCGATGCCCGCCGAGATCCCTTCGAGGTCGCAGTAGGTCACCGCCGACGCCGTGAATGCCGAGAGCTGCGGTACCGCGTTGCCGCGCACGATCGTGTTCACGACCGTGGCAGCGCCATAGATGCCACCGCCGTTGATGCTCGAGCCGGTCAACGAGTTGTCGACGACGGTGCAGCCCTCGATGCTGGCGTTGCTGCCGGCGAAGATGCCGCCGGCAACTCCCGCGAACGCTCCGCCCGTGGCGAAGTTACCGGCAACGAGACAGCGGCGCACGGTGACCGGGCTCGAGGTCTGCACGTAGATGCCGCCGCCCTTGCTGTTGGCGAACACCGCGCCGTTGCCGAGGAACACACAGTCCTCGATGAGCGCGGCTCCGGTCACGTAGATCCCGCCGCCGTTGGCGCTGGTGGCGCGGTTGTAGGCGACCACGCAGTACTGCATCTGCGGCGCACCATAGATGCCGCCACCGTGTGTCAGGCTGGCCGTGTTGCTGTGCACGACACAGCGTCGCAACGTCGGTGTACCCGCGATCCCGCCGCCGAACCGTCCGCTGTTGGTATGCACGATGCAATCCTCGATCGAAGGGGTCGCGCCGCCGGAGGCGACGATCCCGCCCGGTCCGCTGCTCGACCGCCCCCCGGTGATGGTCAGACCTTGCAGCCGGCTGCCCGGCCCTTCGCCGGTGGCGAAGCGCACCACCGGTGCGGAGCCGCCACCGTCGATCGTCGTCCGAGCGGCACCGCCGACCCCGACGACGGCGATTGCCTTGCCGCGGAAGTCGATCGTCTCGACGTAGGTCCCCGGCTGCACCAGCACGCGGTAGCCGACCGCGACACGGTCGATGCCTGCCTGGATGCTGCCGCCCGGCGACACGATGACATCCTGCGCAGACAGAGAGGCCGCGGCGGTGACGGCGGCCAGGAACGACGATGCGAGAGCGCGATACATGCTGCGCAAGCTACGTCGTCGCGCCGGTGCTCGGCCTCGAGAAGTGGTGACCTCCCTCGGCGACGACATCTCGCGTTCACCGGCTCCGCATTCGTTCGTACGCCGGCCGCGCGCCGGCCAGACCGATGGCACCGGCTCAGCGCGTCGCCACCGGCGTCACAGCGCCTTGGCGTTCTTCGCCAGGTAGGAGGCGACACCCGCCGCGTCCGCCTTCATGCCTTCCTTGCCCTTGTTCCAACCGGCGGGGCAGACCTCGCCGTGCTTCTCGGTGAACTGCAGGGCGTCGACCATGCGAATGGCCTCGTCCACATTGCGGCCGAGCGGCAGGTCGTTGACGATCTGGTGACGCACGACACCTGCCTTGTCGATGAGGAACGAGCCGCGGAACTCGACGGAGCCATCGCCGACCAGCACGTCGTAGTCGCGCCCGATTTGCTTGGTCAGGTCGGCGACCAGAGGGAACTGGATGTTGCCGATGCCACCCTTGTCGATCGACGTGTTCTTCCACGCGAGGTGCGAGAAGTGCGAGTCGACCGAGACGCCGATCACCTCGCAGTTGCGCTCCTTGAAGTGGGCCAGTCGGTTGTCGAAGGCGATGATCTCCGACGGGCATACGAACGTGAAGTCGAGCGGGTAGAAGAACAGAAGGACGTACTTGCCGCGGAAGTCGGACAGCTTCAGATCCTTGATGCTGTTGTCCGGGTAGACGGCCTTGGCGACGAAATCGGGAGCGGGTTTGCCGACGAGGACTGCCATGTGTCGTGCCTTTCTCGGGTCTGGGTCGTGGTTGAAGTTGGGCAGGACGGTAGAACGGTGCTGGGCACCGGCCAAGCCAGAAACGCCGATCACCGTGATCGAGGTGCGCGACTGTTCGCCGACGCCCCCCGCCGGCACTCGAGGGCTCCCGCGCTACCGGACTGCGGGGCCGCGCCTACGATGCGCGTATGGACCGCACGTTCTGGGAACAGCGCTGGGCCGCGGGTCGGACTGCATTCCACCGCCCCGATCCACACCCCCTGCTCCGTCGCCATCTCGACCGTCTGGGACCGCCCGGCCGCGTCTACGTCCCGTTGTGCGGCAAGTCGGTCGACATGCTGCTCTTGCGTCAGCACGGCCACGAGGTGGTCGGCACCGAGTTCGTCGTCGAGGCAGTGCATCAGTTCTTCCGTGAGCTCGGCGCCGAGCCCGAGCGCAGGGAGGCGCCCCCGTTCGAGAGCTTCGCGGCACCGGGGATCACCATCCTCCGAGGCGATGCCATGGCGATCACGCGCGACCACCTCGGTGGCGCGATCGACGCCGTCTACGACCGAGGGTCGCTCGTTGCCGTCGACCCGGCGCGGCGCACCGAACTCGCCGACAGCTTGCGCCGCGTATCCCGGCGCCAGGGACGCATCCTGCTGGTCACGCTGAGCTACGACCAGAGCAAGGCCGATGGGCCGCCGTGGTCCGTCGACGAAGCCACGGTGCGCCGGCTGTTCGCTCGGCACGCGAGCATCGAGATCCTCGACGAGCAGCCCGACCCGGGCAGCCCCTCGCTGCGGGACGCCGGCGTGTCCGAGTTCCTCGAGCGCGCCTACCTGATCGAACTCACCTGACCGACCGCGTGCACGCGGCCTGAACGGTCACGACGCGCCGCCAGATCCTGACGCCTTGCGCGACCCGGACGCGGTGCAGTCGACGAGCCAAGGGTTCGGCACGGTGTCTGCGACGACCGGACCGGCCAGATCGCACCAGCGGGCAGCGCGATCGAGCACCCCGGCGTCGGCGGTCGCGATCGTCGCCGCACTGGACAGAAGGTCGCGATCGGCAGTATCGCTGAGCTCGACGTCGCATGCCAAAGACGAGCGCGCTACCGCCGCGCGCACGACCGCGGCCAAGCGACCGCTGTTGCACACCGGACGATCGAAGACGAAGGTCGTGTGCTTCGGTCGCACCCGAGCCAAGAGTGCGACGACATGCGCGACGGCGGCGGTGGTCTCCGCCACCCGCCTCCAGCTGCCGTGCATGCTCGCCATGTCGCGCAAGCAGCCGTCGCGGCCGCGCAGCAACACACCGCCCGCCAGCGCCGCCTCGATCGTGACCAGCACGTTGAAGCCATCGACGGCGACGGCCTGCCCGGCGAGGTCCTCGAGCTCGACGCGCGTCCGCGCCCGCCGCCGCCGCTGGACATCGCTGCAGGCGCACCGGCGGACCGCGATTCGCTGCCGTTCGGTGAGCTGGAAGCGGTCGCCCACCAGCTTGGTCGCCGCGTTGTCGGCGTAGCCGCGCGACAGGAGGAGGCTGAGGTCACGAACCGCTTGCCGCAGCACGGGCCCGCGATCGGGCCCGAACAGACGGATGTCGTCGGGGTGTGGCCCGCGGTGGCGACGGCGGTCGGGCACGGGGCGGCGCTGCGGTTCTAGACCGGCCAGGTCGCGCGCGGGGTCCCGACAGGGCAGGCGCGGCGGCAGCCGGGTCGCGCCACTGGGCGCCCCGCGGACGCGAGCGCGAAGAGCGCAAGAAACGACACTAGCGCTCGGCTTCCTTGCTGCCCACGACCGTCAGGTTCATGCCGATCTGCACGGACAGCGGCTTGCCGTCGACCGTGACGACGATCTTGCCGTTCAAGTACCAGCCGAACGATCCTGTCGAGAACACCTTCACCTCGGCCAGCATCTCCTGGCCGTTGATCGCCACCTTCAGCGGCTCGGCGGCGGTAGCGAACTGGGACTGCGACAGTGGGCACGCGGACTTCGCCATGGTCAAAGGGTGGCGGAACGACGAGGGGCACGCAAACGTCACGGCGCGGAATTCGCCAGGCTCGAGCAGCACCTCAGACCCCGGCAACGGAACTTCGTGCGGGCTGGTTCGCGCGCTCCGCGCCTACCTGGCCTTGGTGCCCCGCCTCGCCAACGCGACGCCGAGCAGCACGATGGCGGTGCCGAGCGCGGTGTGGCCGGAGTAGCTCTCGCCGACGATCGAGCCGAGGGTGAGGGCGACGAGCGGCGTGATGTAGGACATCAGCGCCAAGGTGCCGACCGACAGGTAGCGCAGCATCCAGAAGTAGAGCGAGAAGGTGAGGCAGGTTCCGAACGCGGCCAGGTAGCCGACGCTGAACAGCGCGGCCCGGCTCCACTGCACCTGCAAGGGTCGTTCGCACGTGAACGCCAGCAGCGTGAGGAGGGTGGCCCCCACCAGCAAGCCGTCACGGTTGAGGAGGACGGCACTGACGCCGGCGGCACGTGGCCGCAGGTACACGTTGGCGAGTGCGACCACGAACGGTGACAGCAACAGCACCAAGCCGGCGCGGACGTGGCCGGCGCCCGCCTGCATCAAGTCGGTCCAGAACAGAAAGGCGATGCCGACGAAGGCGAGGCCGAACCCCAACCACTGGCGCGACACCAAGCGCTCTCCCGGCAGCATCCACAACGACAGCAGCCCGACGAAGAGCGGGTAGACCGACCATAGGACGGCGGTGAGGCCGGCCGGCAACACGGTCTCGCTCCAGTACACGATGGCGTACGACACGAAGAACTGCAGGACGCCGGTGACGGCGACGAGCGACCACGGTGCCCGCCCACCACCCTCGAGGCGCGCCAACGGCCGCGCGGCCAGGGCCATCACCAGGAACGCGATGACGAAACGGGCAGCCGCGCCAGTGAAGGGAGGAAGGTCCCGCCCGCCTTCCTTGATGACGATCCACGTGCTGCCCCACACCAAGCACATGATGGCGAAGGCCGTCACCAAGAGCGCCGGCTTGGCGTGCGCGCGATCGGGAGACGTGGACAAGACGCGGCACGGTAGCAACCGCCGGAGGCCCTGCGAACGGAGATTCTCCTTCGGCGCCGCGCGCGCTCAGGCGCAAGTCGCGTAGTGGCTGGCCAGCGCTTGCACGTGGTCGCGCTCCAAGCGGTGCGCCAACGCGCCGAACAGACGTTGACGGGCACGGCGGATGCGGATCGCCACGGTCCCCTTCGGCAGGTGCAGCGTGCGCGACACCTCGCTGTAGGGACGCTGCTGCTGCACGCACATCTGGAACACCGTGCGGTAGCGGTCGGGCAGCTCGGCGACGGCGGCCTTCAGCGCCTGCGACAGCTCGCCTTCGACGACACCGTCGTCGTTCGTGTTGGCACGCTGGGCCAGGACGTCGACGCCCCCGTCCTCGACGCTACCCCACGCCGCGGCACCTACCCGCACGGCGCGACGCAGGCTGCGCAGGGCGGTGAGAGCATGGTTGCGCGTGACGCCGAGGAGCCAAGCGCGGAAGTTGGTGCCGGGCTCGTAATGCGTCCGCTCGAGCCAGATCTTCTCGAACGCCTCGGCCGCGACGTCGGACGCCAGGCTGGGCTCGCGCACGATGCTGTGCACCAAGCGACGTACCTCTCGCCCGTAGCGACGCTCCAACACCGGCAACGCCAGATCGGCGGCACCCGCGTGGATCATCTGCATGAGGTCGTCGTCCGCCTGGTCGGCGAGCGAGGGACGAGCGAGCAAGGCGTTCATGCCTCGCCCTAGAACAACTGGAGTGCCAGACCGACGGGATCCTTGCCTCTACAAAGCCGGAAGTCACAAAGTGTTTTCGCGATCGACCTTGCGCTTTTCGCCCCGGGATCGGTGGGGGTGTGGCCCACGGCGGCTCACTCTCGCGCGTGAGAAACTCGAGAACGAAGTCTCGCAGGACTGAGAGCCCAGCCGCGGCAGCTCCGTTGTGACCGAACTCGGAGAGGCGAGAGCCGCGCAGCGCCGAACGCAACCGCCCCCTTGGTTGCGACCCCGGCCGCGATGGGAAGCCACCGCGGGCCGCGAGGACTAGTGCAACATCACCTGCGGGTGCGTGACGCAGATGGCGACCGCCACCGCATTGGCAGCGACGAAGAGCACGAGCGCCAGGACGATCCAGAGCCAGGGGCGGCCGCCAGGTGCAGGATCGGGGATCGGGTGCGGTGCGGTCATGGCAGGCGTCAGGGTTGCAGGTCAGGGGCCGAGGAGCTTCACGTCGACCGTACGGCGCTCGTCCTCGCTGGTGACGACGAGTTGCACGATCGTCCCACTCTTGAGGCGGCCGCGCTGGAACTTCGCAAGGACCGGAAGGCGCTGGTCGGCCAGTGACTCCAAGGTCACCGAGGGCAGCGGGATCGTCCACTCGACACCGGCGGAGGCGATCGCCTCGACCGAGAAGGTGGTCGTCGCCGGCAGCTTGTTGACCAAGTGGATGACGAACGCGTTGGTCACCGTCTCGCCGTCCAGAGTGTAGGCGGAACCCTGCACCCGTACGACGTTCGCCTCGAAGGCGGTGCGCTTGGTGATGGCGACGGCGAACACCGCGATGCCGATCAGCAAGAGCACGGCGTAGAGCAACACGCGTGGTCGCCAGAAGCGGCGCTGACCCTGCTCGAAACCGCGGAGGCTGTCGTAGCGGACGAGCCCGCGCGGCTGGCCGAGCTTGTCCATCACCTCGTCGCAGGCGTCGATGCAGTTGGCGCAGCCGACGCACTCGAGCTGGGTGCCGTTGCGGATGTCGATGCCGGTCGGGCACACCGCCACGCAGCGGTGGCAGTCGATGCAGTCGCCGCGCCCCTCGACGTTGTGCTTGCCGCGCGGCTCGCCGCGGTTCTTGTCGTAGCCGACGTTCACCGTGTCCTGGTCGTAGAGGACGCTCTGCAAGCGGCCGTACGGGCAGATCACGATGCAGAGCTGCTCGCGGAACCAGGCGAAGTTGAAGAAGATGATCGCCGTGAAGACGAGGACGAACAGGAACGCCGACGGATGCTCCGACGGCGAGCCGGCCATCGCCTTCACCACTTCGCGCACCGGCATGAAGTAGCCGAGGAAGGTGTGCGACAGCACCACCGACAGCGCCAGGTAGGTCGCGTACTTGCCGGTGCGGCGCAGGACCTTCTCCGGAGTCACGCCGGCGGCGTCGAGCTTCTTGCGCTTGGCGGCGTTGCCCTCGAAGAAGCGCTCCACCCGCCGGTACACGCCCTCGAGGAACACCGTCTGCGGGCAGCCGTAGCCGCACCACACGCGCCCCCACATGGCGCTGACCACGATGAGCGAGAAGCCGATGCCGGTGACCACGAAGAACGCCAGCCAGAAGTCCTGGGCGTTGAACGTGTTGCCGAGCAGGTAGAAGTGACGGCGTGGGATGTCGATCAGGAAGGCCGGCTTGCCCCCGATCAGGATCCACGGCACGACCAGGTAGATGGCGATGAGGATCGCCCACAGCACCCACTTGCGGCGCTGGTAGCGCCCGCGCACGTCTGCCGTGTGGATCTTGTTGCGCGACCCGTCGGCGTTGATGCAGTAGAGGCTGTCGAGGTCGGGCCGGCGGTCGGATCGGCCCGGCCCGCGCGACGAAGGTCCGGCGGTCGCCGGGTCACCTGCCTGCGGGGTGGAACTCATGGTGCGGCAACGCCGAGCCTAGGTCGTACTTTTCCCGAGCCGCAGGAGGTCTCACTTGCCGACGTATTCCTGCCCTTGCGGCTCCTTGCCACCGGGAACGTTGGTGTTGCGCAGGGTCATGATGTACGCAACCACGTCCTGGCACTTGTTGGCGCCCAGCACCATGCCCCAGGCGACCATCGCCGTGCCTTGGACACCCTGCGTCACCGTCTTGTAGAGGTCGGCGGGCTTGCCGCCGTGCAGCCAGAACTTGTCGGTGAGGTTGACACCGGGCAGCTGGATGGGCGGCTGACCGGGGACCACCATCACGGCACCGCCGTTGTCGGCATGGCACGCCACGCAGTTGGTCGTGTAGACCGCTTTGCCGGCGGCGACCGCAGCCGAGTCCTTGGACTTGGCCGTCAAGTCCTCGTCGGTGACCACTTGAGTCAACGCCGCCGCTTCGGCCTCGGCCATCTCGGCCTGGTACTGCTGCAGCGAGGACGGCCCCGTGCGCAGCACGTGGTAGTGGATCCAGTAGACGAACGAGAAGATGCAGGCGAGATAGAAGGTCCACAGCCACCAGTTCGGCAGACGGTTGTCGAACTCGGTGATCCCGTCGAACTCGTGCCCACGCAGAACGTCCTGAGTCATCGTTGCTGTCCTCCGCGGCCGCGCCGGTCGAGGTTCGAATGGTCTTGTGATCCGTCGTCGCCCTCGAGGGGAAGACTGGCCATGTGCGCATAGTGCCCGCCGCGCCTGCGGCTCATCACCCAGACCACGGCGCCTGCGAACACCGCGATGAAGAAGACGAGAGCCGCGACCGCGAGCGTCGTCACCGGATTGTTGACGAAGAGTTCACGCCACATGGGTCACCTCACCGCCCCCGACGCCGTGTTGGCGGGAACCTGGTTCTTGCCGAGGCGCAGCAGGTAGCCGATGAGCGCGACCAGCTTGCTCTCTGCCTTGGCCGTCGCGCCCTTGCCGGCGAGATCCTTGACGATCGTCTCCGCCTGCGCCTTGTAGGCCGCCTCGGCGCCGGCGATCTCCTCGTCGGTGTAGGGCACCCCGAGCGACTTCATGGCCTTCAACTTCTTGGTGGTGAACGCGGCGTCGACCACGTCTTCGGCCAACCACGGGAACGGCGGCATGTTCGACTCCGGCGACGTCGAGCGCGGGTCGAGCATGTGCTGGTAGTGCCAGAGCGAGTCGTACTTCAGACCGATGCGCGCCAGGTCCGGCCCGGTCCGCTTGCTGCCCCACTGGAACGGATGGTCCCACATCGACTCCTCGATGCGGCTGGGATCGCCGTAGCGCATCTTCTCCGAGCGGAACGGCCGGATCATCTGCGAGTGGCACACGTAGCAGCCCTCGCTCACGTAGATGTCGCGGCCCTCCAACTCGAGCGCCGTGTACGGCTTGACCGCCACCGAGCCGTCGAGGGCCACCGGCACCTCGCGGTGCAGCACGATCCCGGGCAGCAGTTCGACCACGCCGCCGGCGACCACGCCCAGCGTCACCAGCACGGTGAACGCCAAAGGTCGCTGCTCGATCAGGTTGTGCCACTTGTAGCTGCCGCCCTCGGCCGCGCGCGACAGCAGGATGCCCGAGACCACGACCACGGCCAGCAGGCCCACCGCGCCCAGCACGGCCAGGTGCAGGCTGAAGCCGCCCATCATGTAGGCGGCGCCCATGCCGACGACGCTGACGATCAGCGGCGCGCCGAACACGAGCTTCCAGTTGCTGGGACCCGCGGTGGCGCCCACCAGGCGCGCGACCTCGACCTCACCATCGGTCGCCTTGCCCGCCGCCATCGTGCGGAACAAGTTGAAGATCATCATGATCCAGCCGGCGATGAAGAGGCCGCCACCGACGCTGCGGAGCGCGTAGAGCGGCATGATCTGCTTCACGATCTCGACCCAGTTCGGGTACTGCAGGCCACCGTCCGCGGTCTCGGCACGCCACATCAGGCCGTGGGTGATGCCGGCGATCCACATCGCCACCACGTAGAGCAGGATGCCGAAGGTGCCGATCCAGAAGTGCAGGTCGGCCAGCTTCGTCGAGTAGAGCTTGGTGCCGTAGAGCCGGGGGACGAGGTAGTAGAACATCCCCGCCGCCATGAAGCCGTTCCAGCCGAGCGCGCCGTTGTGCACGTGCGCGATGATCCAGTCGGTGTAGTGGCCGAGCGCGCTGACGCTCTTGATCGAGAGCAGCGGGCCCTCGAACGTCGCCATGCCGTAGAAGGTGACACCGGCGACGAAGAACTTCAGCACCGGGTCGGTGCGCACCTTGTGCCAGGCACCGCGCAGCGTCAGCAGACCGTTGAGCATGCCGCCCCACGACGGCGCCCACAGCATGAGGCTGAACAGCATGCCCAGCGACTGCGCCCAGTCGGGCAAGGCTGTGTAGAGCAGGTGGTGCGGCCCGGCCCAGATGTAGATGAAGATCAGCGCCCAGAAGTGGATGATCGACAACCGGTACGAGTACACCGGCCGCCCTGCCGCCTTCGGGATGAAGTAGTACATGATCCCGAGGATCGGCGTCGTCAGGAAGAAGGCGACCGCGTTGTGGCCGTACCACCACTGCGTCAACGCGTCCTGCGCGCCGGCGAAGACGCCGTAGCTCTTGGTCGCCGACACCGGCAGCGCCAGGTTGTTGACGATGTAGAGCAGCGCGATCGTGATGATCGTGGAGATGTAGAACCAGATCGCGACGTACAGGTTCTTCTCGTTGCGGATCGCCAGCGTCCAGAAGAAGTTGATGGCGAAGGCGACCCACACCACGACCACCGCCAGGTCGAGGAACCACTCGAGTTCGGCGTATTCCTTCGACTGGGTGATGCCGAACGGCAGCGTCAGCGCCGCGCCGAGGATGACGAGCTGCCAGCCCCAGAGGTGGATCCGCGACAACAGATTCGACGCCATGCGCGCCTTCAGCAGGCGCTGGGTCGAGTAGTAGACGCCTGCGAACATCATGTTCCCCACCAGCGCGAAGATCACCGCGTTGGTGTGCAGGGGACGCAGACGGGAGAACGTCAGCCACGGCGTGCCGAAGTTCAGGGCGGGGAAGCTCAGTTCCAGTGCGATCCACAACCCCACGAGCAGACCCACGAGCCCCCAGAGCACGGAGGCCAACGTGAAGCCGCGCACGACCGAGTCGTCGTAGGTGATCCGCACCGCGTCGGCTGAGCGAGACGTCGTTCCGGCGGTATCCATTCGAATGGGCTCAACACCGAAGCGCCGGCGACATTTTCCGGCAAGTGCGCAGAGGCAACGAACTTCGCCCACCCTCCAACCGTCGGCAGGGCGCGAGCGCGTCGATCGCGACTGCGACCTCGGCGGTGCCGCTTTAGGAAGGCACCATCGCACTCGCCTCCGAGCAGGCCCGTGGCCGACGGCTCAATCGTCGTCTTCGAGCGGGAGCAACGACAAGCGTTCGGCATGCTCGTGGTCGCGCAGCCGCGTCGACCAGAAGAAGAGCAGCACCCCGCCGAGGGCCAGCGCCAGGCTGCAGAACACCAGGAGGGGAACGACTTCCATGCTTCAGGACGGTAGGACGTTGCGACGCAGCCGCCAGGTGGTGTGCGCGATCAACGCCAAGGAGCTGATCGGCATCAGGATCGCACACAGTACGGGGCTCATCTTCCCCGCGCACGCGAGGGCCACGACCACGACGTTGTAGCCGAGACCCAGCGCCAGGTTCGTGTGCACGGTTCGGTGGTACCGTTCGCCCAGATCGATCACCTCGCCGACGGCATCGGGACGTCCGCCGGCGTAGCAGAAGTCGGCACGCGCCGGCAGGACCGGACGGTCCAGGGCCGGGGTTCCGGCGACGAACGCGGCGGCGAATGCCGGCGCATCATTGAGTCCGTCGCCGATCATCATGGTGTCGTCGACATCGAGAGAGCGTACGAACGCTGCCTTGCCCTCGGGACTCATCTCGCCCCGGGCGTGCCCCGGCGCGATGCCGAGTTCGCTCGCCGCGCAGTCGACGCGCGCCTGACGGTCACCGCTGAGCAGGAACACCTCGCGTCCCGACGCCTGCAGGCGCCGAACCTCGTGGGCGAAGCCGGCGCGCAGGTCCTCGTGCGCGAGGAAGCGGGCGCGCACCTCGCCGTCGGCCGCGAACACGCACTCGCCAGCACGTCCGACTTCACCGGACGCGAAGCCGGCCCGCCCCAACCGATAGGTGTGGCCGTCGCACCGCATCTCGACCCCGTCGCCGGGGAGCTCCTCGACCTGCGCCCCGGCGAGCAGCGGCACCCGCCGCCCCTCGGCGAGACGATCGACGATCGCGCGGCTGACCGGATGGTTGCTGCTGGCGGCCATCGCCAGCACGACGTCCACCAGATCGTCGGGCGGCGGCACCTCGACCTCGGCGCGCAGGCGCCCCCAGCTGACCGTCCCGGTCTTGTCGAAGACCACCTTGCGCACGAAGCGAACCTTCTCGAGGACCGCCGACGAGCACACCAGAACGCCGCGCCGGCGCAGTGCGGCGGTGGCCAGCTCGAACGCCAGGGGCGTGGCGATGCCGATCGCGCACGGACAGGTGACCACCAGCACCGCCACCGCCACCCCGACCGCACGCGCCGGGTCGAACGCCAGCCAGATCGCGCCAGCCAAGGAAGCCAGCAGGAGGACGCCGGCCACGTAGCCGCGATTCCACCACTGCCAGAAGCGGCCGTGCAGACGCAGGTCGTCGCGATCCGAGGTCGACTGCTGCAACAGCGCCGGCAGGCCCGACTCGCGCGCCGTGGCCAGCGCCTGCACGCGGCACGGACGGCGGCCGGCGTGGAACGCGCCGGCTGGCACGCTGTCACCGACAGCGAAGGCGCGCGGCTCCGACTCGCCGTTGATCCAGTCGAGCGACAGCGACGCACTGTCGTCGAGCAGCCTGCCCCGCACCGGCAACAGGTCGCCCGGGGTCAGCAGGAGGACGTCCCCCGTCGCCACGCTCTCGACCGGCACGAGGTCGAGAGCGTCGCCGTTCACTCGGCGCAGGCGGACGTGCGCCAAGCCGTCGTCGGCCAGCAAGAACTCGCGATTGCGCGCCAGCGCGCGCTGCTGCAGGTACCGCCCGACCAGCATGAGGGCGACGAAGATCGTGACCGTGTCGAAGTACGCGTCGCCACGCCCGGTCGCCCACGCCAGCGCCGAACCGAGGTAGGCCAGCGCGATGCCGAGCGCGATCGGCAGGTCGAGGTGCAGCACCCGCCGGCGCAGGCCAGCCCAGGCCGCGGCGAAGAAAACCGGGCCGCCGACCAGGACCGCCAGAGTGGCCAGCACGGCCGACATGCCCCGGAACAGCAGGAACGGCTGGCCGTCGCGCGCGGAGAGACCGAAGTACTCGCTCGCCGCGAACATCATCGCGTTCATCGCCAACGCGATGCAGACGCCCATGCGCAGCAGGAGGCCGGTGTCGGCGCGACGTGCCGCCTTGCTGGCCGGGGCGATCCGGTAGCCCAGCCGCTCGACGTCGTCGAAGAACCGTCCCAGCGACAGTCGCCCCGGCCGGTAGGTCAGCTCGGCCTGCCCCAAGGCGGGGTTGATGCGGCACTGCAGGGCGCCGTCGCGGCGGCGCCACAGCTGCTGCATCACCCACACGCAGGCCGCGCAGTGGATGCCCTGGACGTCGACCACGACCCGACACTGCCCGCCGCCGACGTCCCCGCTCCGCTCGATCTCCTCCAGCCACTCGCGGCCCGCGGGTTCGGGCGCCAGGCCGACCGGATAGCCGCGGCCGCCGCCGAAGTCGTAGAAGCGCTCGAGCCCCTGCTCGTGCAGAATGCCCCACACCGCCTCGCAGCCACGGCAGCAGAACGCGCTCGGCCTCCGGGAGCTCGGGACGGGTAGGCCGCAGTGTGCGCACGCAGGTGCGCTCCCCTGGCCAGCGAAAGAAGTCGACTGGTCGGCGAGTTGCATGGCTCGGGCGCAGGAGCCCAGGGCTGCAATGACGGCGATCGCAGAAGGTTTCGTTTTCGGACTCGCGAGCAGCGTGCACTGCGCCGCGATGTGCGGGCCGCTGGCCCTCGCCGCCGGGAGCGGATCCGCACCGGTGCTGTCTTACCACGCCGGGAGGACGGCTGCCTACGTCGCGGTCGGGGGGGCGCTGGGTGCACTCGGCGCGGTCGGCAGCGCCGGACGTCTGTCGGTCGCCGCACCCTGGATCGGCTTCGTGTTGGCTCTGGCGCTGGTGCTCGGCGCGTTCGGCCTCGACCGATGGCTGGGCGCGATCCCGGGGGCGGGCGGGCTGGTCCGGCGCATGCTGGGCCGCGTGCGCACCTGGCCGACCACCTGGCGCACCGCGACCCTGGGGGCGGTCACCCCGCTGTTGCCGTGCGGCGTGCTCTGGGCACTGTACGGGGCCGCTCTCCTGGCGGGCGGGCCCTTGGACGCCGCCGCGACCACCCTCGGTTTCGCGCTCGGCAGTTCGCCGCTCTTGCTCGCTGCCCAGACCCAGGGCCCGCGCCTGCGTCGCTTCGTGCGCCCCGAGCACGCGCGCACGCTCACCCGCTGGGTCTTCTTGACCGCCGCTGCGATCCTGATCTGGCGGGGCACCGTCGCCCTGCAGGGCCACAGCTGCTGCGACTGAACCCGCGCCACCGCCGAGCCCGGCTGCTCTTCGCGGTCGATTCGATGCCCGGCGGAAGAAAACAGCGCTGGAAACCCTGCGTTGGCCTCACGGCGTAGACGGTGCGCCCCCGCCTCGACGAAGACGGCGGCATTCCGACCCAGACGGCTCCCGGCGTTCACTGTATGAGTTCGGCCTTCCTCCCCGCGCGAACGAACCCATGAGCACCGACAAGGACAGCCGGCTTCACATTCTCCTGACCACGGACGGCTCGGAGGTCTCTCTGCATGCCATCGAACCGGTGTGCCGCCTGGCACGGCGTGTCGGGGCCCGCATCACGATGCTGCGGGTCGTCCCCCAGCTGGGCGCGATCTCGGACACCGGTTTCGCCACGCCGCTCGGCATCCTGCACAAGACCACCGAGGCCGAGATCGAGGCCGCCCGCGCGGAGATGTTGCAGACCCTGCCACGGTTCGAGAAGACGCCGGTCGAGATGGACATCGAAGTCGCCGAGTCGGCGGCAGCCGGCATCGTGCACTACGCCCACGACCACGACGTCGACATGGTGGCGATGGCCAGCCACGGTCGCACCGGCCTGAGTCGCCTCCTCTTGGGCAGCACCGCCGAAGCCGTGCTGCGGAGTTGCCGCGTGCCGGTCCTGATCTTCCCGCAGCAGAACTAACGATGTCGCGCGCGCTCGTCGTACTGGCCTCAGACCTGTCACCGACGACGAAGCGCGCCCTCCAACCGGTCGAACGTCTGGCGAGCGGGCTCGCGGCCGACGTCGTCCTCCTGCACGCCTTGCGCGGCGTACCCAGCACGGCCGTCGGGCTCAGCGCCCCGCCCTTGCGGGAGCCGCGGGTCGATGCCGAGATCGCGCGAGCCAGGCAAGCGCTGGAGGAGCTGCGCCACCAGCTTCCGCTCCACACGACGGTGACCGTGGAGGTGACCGTCGGCGAGGAGATCGCCAGCGCGATCGCCGACTTCGCCGCACGACGCGGTGCGGCCTACCTGGTGATCCTGTCGCACGGGCGCCGCGGCGTACGCCGCTTGTTCATGGGCAGCGTCGCCGAAGGGGTGCTGCGCCGCGCGACCCTGCCGGTCGTCGTCGTGCCGCTGTAGGGTGCCGCTGTGGAGTACATCCATGGGGTGCCGCTGTAGGCGAAGTGGCGCGTGCGGCGTCAGCGCGCCGCTGCCGGCAGCCACACCGAGAACTCGGCGAAGACGTCGGGTTCGCTCTGCAACGCGATCCGCCCGCCGTGGTCGCGCACGATCCCGGCCGAGACGGCGAGTCCGAGCCCGGTGCCCTCCCCCGGCTTCTTGGTGGTGAAGAACGGCTGGAAGATGCGTTCGCGCGCGTACTCCGGCACGCCGCCGCCGTTGTCGCGCACGGCGACGACGACCCAGTCCTTCCCCTCGGCGACTTCGCGGCGCGTCCACACGTCGACGCGCCGGCGCGGCCTGTCCGCCGCGCGCAAGGCGTCGAGAGCGTTGATCAGCAGGTTGAGGAACACCTGCTGCAGACGTCGCGGACGCGCAGACACCGGCGGCAGCGCGGCGGCTTCGGCGACGGACACCTCGACGTCGGCGTGCCGCATGCGAACCCCCAAGAGCGAGATCGCGCGACGCAGGGGCTCGTGCACGTCGGCCAGCACGAACTCCTCGTCGCGGTCCGCCGCCACGCCCATGAGTTCGCGCACGAAGCCGGCGATGCGCAAGCCCTCGTGGATGACGTGGTCGCACAGCTCCGGCGCGGTGTCTCCCTCCTTGATCATCTGCGCGCAGTTGATGATCGTGTTGATGGGGTTGTTGACCTCGTGGGCGATCCCGGCCGCCACCTCGCCGACGGCCGCCAGACGCTCGGCCGTCGCCATGCGCAGCGCGAAGTCCTCCTGCTCGCTGACGTCGCGCACGACGCCGAAGAAGCGCCGGCCCTCTTCGGTGACCACCTGACTCACCGACAGTTCGCACGGGAACTCGTGGCCGTCGCGCCGCCGGCCCAGCACCCGACGGACCCGCCCGATGGCACGCTGCTCGCCGGTGCGCAGGTAGCTGCGGATGTAGCCGTCGTGCTCGCCCCGGTACGGGTCGCCCATCAGCACGTTGACGTTCTTGCCCACCAGATCGTCCCGACTCCAGCCGAACACGTCGCGCACCGCCGGGTTGGCCGCGATCACCTTTCCCGCCTCGTCGATGACGATCATCGGGTCGAGCACCGAGTCGAACACGTGCACCAGAACGCGCCGGCTCGCCTCGGCCTCGTGCCGCGCGGCCGACGCCAGGTCGCGGTGACCCTGCAACGACTGCTGCGCGCGCCCCCCCATCAGCGCGACGAGCACCGCCACGCCGACCAGCAGGAGGCAGACCCACCACTGCGGGGTGGCGACACAGAGAAGAGTCACGGCGACGGCGAGCAGGGCCAGGCTCACCACCACGTACGCCTGCACCCACCGCCGCAGCGCATCGGCGGCGTCGGAGTCAGCCATCGCGTGCTTCCCCGCGGTGCACTCCGAAGCCCTTGAGGCCGAGCTTGTCCAGCCGGCGGTACAGCGTCGCCGGCGACAGGTCGAGCAGGCGCGCCGCCTTCTCGCGGTTGCCCTCGCACATGCGCAGCACCTCGCTCACGTGCTGGCGCTCGAACTCGTCGACGGCGTCCTGCAGCCGAACGGGACGTCGCGGCGCGCCCGAGCGTTCGCTCGCCGCCGGCTTCAGCGGCAGGAGGTCGAGAGCGATGTCGCCCTCCTCGCACAGGATCAACGCGCGCTCGAGCACGTTGGACAGCTCGCGCACGTTGCCGGGCCAAGGGTAGGTGCAGAGGGCGGCCATGGCGTCGGCGTCGATGCCCGGCGCTTGGCGGCCGGTGCGCGTCGCCAGGCGCTGCAAGAGGTGATGCGCCAGCAGAGGCACGTCTTCGACGCGTTCGCGCAGAGGCGGCACGTCGATGCGAAGGACGTTGATCCGGTAGAAGAGATCTTCGCGGAACTGACCCGAGCGCACGTGGTCGAGCAGGTTTCGATGCGTGGCGCACAGGATCCGCGCCCGGAACGGCACCGACGCGTCGGCGCCGACGGGAGTGACCTCGCGCGCTTCGAGCGCGCGCAGCAGCTTCGCCTGCACCGCTAGGGACAGCTCGCCGATCTCGTCGAGGAACACGGTGCCGGCGCTGGCCGCGCGCAGGATGCCCGGCCGGCGGCGATCGGCCCCGGTGAACGCCCCCTTCTCGTGGCCGAACAACTCGCTCTCCACCATCGTGTCGGGCAGCGCCGCCACGTTGACCGACAGCATCGGTTCGTTGCGGTGCGGCCCCTGCGCGTGGATCGCCTGGGCCACGACTTCCTTGCCGGTACCGGTCTCGCCGCAGATCAGCACGGTCGCTTGGCTGGCCGCGGCTCGACGTACCCACTCGATGACCTCGCGCATGGCGGGCGAGGCGCCGATGATCTCCGGCCCGCCCCGCTGGTGCAGCGCTGCCCGCAGGCGGTCGTTCTCGGCGAGCAACTCGCGATGGCGGATGAGGTTGCGCAGCTTGCGCACCAGCTCTTCGTAGAAGAGCGGCTTCAAGATGTAGTCGTGGGCGCCGGCGCGTAGAGCCTCGACGGCCGTCTCGACGCTGGCGTGGGCGGTGACCAAGAGCAGCCCGAGCTCGGCGTCGATCTGACGCGCGCGGCGCACCAGTTCGACGCCGTCGAGCCCGGGGAGACGCAGGTCGGTGATGAGCGCGGCGAAGGCATGCCGCCCGAGCAGGCTCAAGGCCTCCTCCGCCGATTCCACCGCGCGCACCGCGAATCCGTTGCGCGACAGGAAGCGGCTCAGGGCGTCGCGTTGCGGCGCCTCGTCCTCGACCACCAGGATCGGCACCGGGTCGGCGGCAGGCGGCTGCTCGGGGTCTGTGGTCACGAACGTCGTTGCGCGGGAGAACCCCATGTTTCTAGCCGCCGCCGCCGGCTGGCTCATCATCTTTCGCTACCGAGGCCGGACGATCCGGCGTCACGGCCCGCAACGTGTCCCATGGCCGGACCGCTGCATCCGCCGCACACCGGCGTAGGTGAAAACGCCCCGCGCCACCGAGCGTTTCTCGCCGCGTGCCGAGGGACCGCGCCCACAGGCGCTCCGGTCTCGACGCACCACTGACCCACTCTCGCCGAGCCGCCATGACCTTTGCGAGCGACCCCTCGGAACCCGGCACCGCGCGTCGGGTCATCGTCCTCACTACCGACGGCTCGGCGGACTCGCTGGCCGCAGTCGGGCCCACGGCCGAACTCGCCAAGAAGCTGAACGCGCGCGTGCTCCTGCTGACGGTCGTGTGCGATGCGCCGCTGCCGGAGTCGGCGAACGCCAGCCTGCCGTTCTCGACCAACGCGTGGAACCGTGACGTCGAAGCCGAGGTCGCCACCGCGCGCCAAGCGCTGCACCGCGTCGCCGAAGGCATGCGAGAACACCTCGCGGCCGAAGACGTCGAGGAGGTGGTCCTGCGCGGAGAGTGTCCCGACGCCGTGATCGCGTCGGTGGCTGCGGTCCGCGACGCCGAGTTCATCGCCATGGCCAGCCACGGCCGCACCGGGCTACGCCGCCTTCTCATCGGCAGCGTCACCGAGCAGGTGATCCGGCGCAGCAACATCCCCGTCATCGTCTTCCCGGTCGCCGCGTGAGCACGACTCCCTCGACTCCACCACGTCGTATCGTCGCCGCGGTCGATCTGACCGCGGCCAGCCACCGGGTGTGCCACGTCGCCGCGGAGTACGCCCGCCTGCTCGACGCCGAGATCGTCCTGGCCAACGTCGTGCACGAGCTGGCATCCCTGCTCGGTGTCTACACCGCGTACACGGTGAACGAGCTGCAGGAGAGCCTGGAGCGCGAGGGGGGCGAGAAGCTGCGCAGCCTGGCGCGCGAGCACTTCGACCCGGCGCACGTGCCCCACCGCGTGGTGCTCCTGGTCGGCACCCCGTGGGCGGAGCTGCTGGACCTCACCATGCAGGAAGACGCCGTGCTCCTGGTGATGGGCACACACAGCGGCAGCAAACCGGAGCACACCTTCGCGGGCAGCTGCGCGCGCCGGGTCGTCGACAACGCGCGGTGCAACGTGCTGCTGGTGCCGCCCGAGTAGGACGACACGCGGAGACCCGCCAGTTCCGCACGCACGTGTCTCACGCGCCGCGCACGAGGCGCACGCCGCAGTCGAGGTAGGCAGCCCCGAGCCCGAGGTCGGTGGGCACCGCCTCGATCAGAGCATTGGCCGAGTGACCGCGGTCGAAGTGCCCGCCCTTGGGCACGATGGCCACGTCGCGTCGCTGCATCTCGTCGAACTCGAGGCGCGCCCGCAGGCGGCCGTGCGGGCTCTCCACCCACACCAGATCGCCCGCGCGCGCGCCGGGCGCAGCGTCGGGGTGGACCCGCACCCAGGTCGAGTCGCCGAGGCCCTTGCCCGCCCACTGCGAGGCCTGGCTCTTCTCGGTGGAGTTCGAGAACAGCCACAGCGGGTAGCCCGTGGGCAAACGGAAGCGCTTGGGTAGCTCGCCGATCAGTTGGACACGCCCGTCGGCAGTCGCCACTCGGCCTTCGGCGAAGAGCACGTTCGGCGCGTCGGGATTGCGGACTGCACCGTGCCGCCGCAAGTCGTCGAGGCTGGCGCCGCCCGCGGCGACCGGTGCCAGGAGGCGGCGCTTCCAGGCTTCGATGTCGTCGGCGAAGGCACGCTCCAGACCGACGCGGCGCGCCAACGCCGCGAACAGATCAGCCTCCTGCGGCACGCCGGGCGGCGGCGGCACCACCGGACGCACCTCCGAGAGCCAGTGATGACCGTAGGCCCCGACCAGGTCGTCGTCCTCGAGCAACGTCGGGCAGGGAAGGACCAGGTCGGCGCGCCGCGCCGTGTCGGTCAGGAACGAGTCGACGACGACCACGAACTCGGTGCGGTCGATCGCTTCGGCGACGCGCGCGCTCGCGGGCAACATGCTGACCGGATTGCCGGCCGTCACCCACATCGCTCGGATCGGCGGATCCTTCGCGGCGAGGACGTCCTCTCCCAGGAGCGGCTCGCGCACGCGGCGTACGGCTGCGCCGGTGGCCAGAGCGTCGTTGGCGAACGCCTTGCGGCGCTTGAAGTAGAACGAGCAGCCGCCGCCACTGCGGAAGAGGTTGCCGCTGAGCGCCGAGATCGCGTCGAGCGCGCGCACGGTGGCACCGCCGCAACGCCGCCGCTGCATGCCCCAGCCGACCAGGATCGCGGTCGGGCCATCGGCGAACGCCGCCGCCAGCGCGGCGATCTCCGCCTCCGACACGTCGGCAGCGCGCGCCAGCTGGGCGAGCGAACGCCCGGCGACCAGCGCCGTGTACTCCTCGACCCCCGCGCAGCGCGTCGCGGCATCCGGGTCGATCGCCCCCTTCGCGAACAGAGTCTGCCCCACCGCCAGCGCCAGGTCGAGGTCACCACCGGGCCGCGGCTGCAGGTAGCGGTCGACCATCGTCGCCGTCTTGTGGTGCACGGGATCGATCAGCCACAGGCGTGCTCCGCGCCGCTGCGCCGCCTTGAGCACCGGAACGAGGTGCACGTTGCTGGCGAAGGGGTTCTTGCCCCAGAGCACGATGTGCTTGCTGTTCTCGAGGTCGAAGAGGTCGTTGCTGTCGGCCACCCCGAAGTCGAGCTCCTGCGCAGTCTCGCCGGCACCGCTGCAGATGTCGCCGACCTTGGCGGTGCACGGCCCGAAGTGCTCGAAGAAGCGGTCGGCCATCGCCTTGAGGAGGCCGAGGCTGCCCCCTGATCGGTAGTGGAAGATGGCGGCCGGCCCGGACTCGGCACGGATGCGCAGCAAGCGCTCGGCGGCCAGATCGAGGGCCTCGTCCAGGCCGATGGGCACGAAGGCGTTGCCGGCGCGCAGCATCGGGCCGGTCAGGCGGTCGGGCGCATACTGCCGCTCCAGGAAGCGGCTCGTGCGGAAGCAGAGGAACCCGCGCGTCACCGGGTGCTCCGGATCGCCGCGCAGATCGACGACCCGACCGTCGGCCACCGTCGCGACGATGCCGCACGCGTCTGGACAGTCTCGGTTGCAGGTGGTGCGGCGCAGCTCGGAGTGCATGAGAGGGGCGCGCGACCATACGGCTCCGGCGCGGTGCGCGCGCGGTCCTCACACGTGTCGGCCCGAGCCTACGCCGGGACTGGGCTACGACGTGGTCGGAGCGACCGCGGCACTGGCAGGCGTCCACCCGACGCGCGGCCCACAACCCCTAGCGTTTGCGGCCGACCGAACCCACTGGATCTTGCTGTTCGGAGACTGTGGAGAACCTGTGGAGAGGCAACAGCAAGTCCCTTTCACTGAAGGGGTTACCCGAAAGAAATCGAGAGAAAGGCGTTGCCGGAGCCGAGCGCGGCCAGGAAGCTCTGCGCCGCTCAGGTGGGGCAACGACGTTGCAACCGCACCTGCAGCCCCAGTCTCTCGAAGCTACATCCCTCCAGGGAGGAGAACCCCACATGAGCAACCCCATCGGGTTTGGCATCGCCGCCGCGCTCGCACTGACCTCGGCCGCACTGGCCGGTGGCAACGACGACGGCGTCAAGAACAACAAGAACGAACCGTCGACTCCGCCACAGGACGGAGTGACCGTCACCGCCGCCCCCGGCAAGGGCATCACGTTCCGAGGCGAGAACTACGACCTCAACCTGGTCAACATGATCCAGGCGAACTTCGGCTACACGGGCAGCGACTCGGGCCCGGACACACTCGGCGTGAGCATCCGCCGCGCCCGCACGCGGTTGATGGGCTCGGCCTACAAGGACACGGTCCACTTCGTCCTGCAGTTCGAGTGGGCCGACCGCCAGACCAGCGACATCAACGACGCGCTGATCACGTGGGACCTGTACAAGGCCGAGAACTACGAGATGTCGCTGCGCTTCGGCCAGGGCAAGACCCTGTTCGGCACGGAGTGGACCGGCACCGCGTACGGCCTCGAGTTCGTCGACCGCGCGCTCGCCACGCAGGTGTTCTCCGCGACCCGCACTCGCCAGGCCCAGCTGGTCGGCAAGATCGGCGGCGGCAACCTGCGCTGGAACGCCGGCCTGATGAACGGTGACGTGGCGCAGTCCTCGATCGGTGCGGGCGTGGAGGACAACAACAACGGCGGCACCGAACTGAACTGGATCCTGGGCGTCGCCTACGGCAGCGGCCAAGACAAGCTCTACGGCGAGTTCCGCGAGCAGGGCGCCCTGCAGCGCGCCGACGAGCCGATGTGGGTCGCCAACGCCGCGATCAGCTACGGCGCCAACGACAGCAACGACGTCGGTGGCCGCGAGTACAACGCGCTGTCGCTCAACGGCGGCGGTGCGTTCTACACCGGCAACCTGCACTTCCTGGGCGAAGTGTTCATCCGCGACGAAGACGCCGACAACACCACCCTCGCCGGCGAGTCCACGGCGTTCGGCTGGCAGGCCTCGGGCAGCTACACGGCCGAGCCGGGCCCGACCATCCAGTGGGCCTACGGTCTGCGTCTGTCGGGCGTGCACGTCTCCGACTACACGGCCACCGGCGGCGCCGCGCTGCCGATCCTGGTCACCGGTCTGGGCGGCGAGGGCAACATCCTCGAGCTGTCGGCGATGGCAACGGCCTACTACTTCGGCCACAACCTGAAGACCCAGTTCGGCTACACGTTCCGCTCGTTCGATCCGGACACGGCCAGCGTCCCCGACCCGAACGTGCACACGTTCGAAGTGCAGTCGCAGATCGTCTTCTGATCGACACGACTCCGTCGGACTCTGATCTCCGACGGAAGCCAGCACCGCGAAGGAGCGTCTCCGGTAGGGGATGCTCCTTCGGTCTTGTACGCTTCGCGCCATGCGAGCGCTGCCCACGTGGCTGAGCCTGGCCTTGTGCGTGAGCTGCGGCCTCCGCGACTCGGGCCCGACACAGCCCACGGCGCCGCCGCCACTGGGCTGGCGCGTCGGCCTCGAGGACATCGGCGACCGTCAGTGCCTGGTCCTGCGCCTGCGCACGGCCGAGGGCGAAGTGGCCGCGGCCGCGACCGGGGTGCGGGTCGACCTGGGCTCCGGCTCGCCCGCCGAGCTGCCGTTCACGTCGCAGGTGGCCGCCCTCGATGGCACCCACCTGCGGTGCCGACCGGAGGTCGTCGACCATTCGGTCGCCGTCCGCGTCGTGCCGCGCGCCGACCGTGTCACCGTCGAGGTCGAGGACACGGTGGAGCTGCCGAGCACGCTCGCCGAACTCAGCATCGAGTTCCGCCTGCTGGATGCCGAGACCAGCGCGCCGATCGAGAGCTTCGCCCCGCAGGACCACCCCGACCCCCGCGCGGTCGCCGGCGATGTGTCCTGGCGCACGCCGCTGGCGTTCGTGCGGGCAGAAGGCCTGGCCATGGCAGTGCTCCCCGACGTCCGCACGTCGCGGCCGCGCGTCCTCCCCGGCGCACTGGAAGTGCGCTCGACGGAGGGAGCGCGCATCCGCTGCGGCCTCGTGGCACAGCGGGTCGCGGTCGAGCCGGCGGGCACCACATGTTGGCGCGACCCGTCGCTGGCGCGTCGCGTGGCGGGTCAGACCCTGGGCTTCGCGCTGGACGTCCGCCTGTTCACGGACGCGCTGCCGCGCCGAACCCTGGTCGATCAGGCGCACGACCTCTGGCAGCAACTGGTGGCTGCCAACCCCGACCTGGGACGCGAATCGATGGCCCGGCAGATCCCACGGTTGTTGCCGCCTGCCGGCGCCGCGACCGCGACCGCAGTGCGCTTCGGCTACCGCCACAACGCCTTGCTGGCCGCCGCCGCGCTCATCACCCGCGACGAACCCGAGGCGCAGCGCGCCGCCCGCGACCTCCTGCACCTGGCGCTCGGCGCGCCGCAGCGCAGCGGCATGTCGCCGACCGTGGCCAACAGACACTCCGACGGAGGCTCTCACCGAGGTCCGGCTCGACCGACTTGGTCGCAGGGTCTGGAAGTCGGCCCGCTCCCCGGCGAGATCTACGACGCCACCGCCGTGGCGTGGACGCGCGTGTGCGGGCTGTGGGCGACTCGCTCCCTGCCGGGCTCCGACCCCGACCGTCGAGACGCCGAGGCAGCGGCGATGCGCAGCGCGACCTTCCTCCTGGCGAACCAAGTTCCCAGCGGCGCCATGCCGGCGCTGTACGAAGCGAGCTACATGACGCCCGTGCGGGAGGCGCTCGCCGACCCGGCGGTGGAAGCCGGCGCTGCAGCCCTGCTTCTGGCGGAGTGCGCCGCGATCCCGGGCGAGCACGCCGAACGCTTCCGCGCCGGCGCCATCGCGGCGGTCATCTACATGCTGCGCGAGTTGGCGCCGGAGCGACGCTGGGACGACCGAGTCTCCCTGCTGAGCGGTGTCTCCGTGCAAGGCAATGTCGCCTCGCCGGACGGTTCCACTCGGCGCACCCGCTCGGCGCAGAACCTGACCTTCGCATCGCTCGCCGCGCTCCGTCTCCTCGACGGCGGCGCCCACGCCGACCTCCGCTCGGCCGCGACCACGTTCCTCGAGGAGCTGACCCTGCAACAGCAGCTCTGGAGCCCGCTGTGGCTGGCGCCCGACCCCCACCCCTCGACGCTGATCGGCGGCTTCGGCCGGCACGATGCCGACGCCACGTGGAGCGATCCGGTGCAGGGCCTGGCCGGGTTGGCCTACCTGCACGGCTACCGCCACCTGGGACGGCGTGAGTTCGCGCAACGGGGTGCGCTCGCTCTGCGCGCCGCGCTGGCCGGCACGTCGACCTCCGACGGCGCGTTTCCCTCGGCGCATGGCGTGGCGGCCGCCGCGGCCGAGGTGGCGCTGCAGCTCTACGGCAGCGCGGTCGTCGACGTCGGCGGCCAGTATGCCGAGCCGATCGACGTGCTGCGGGTGGGCATCGCCGTCCCGACGGCGGAAGTCATCGAGCTGAGTGCCCAGGCCGCCGACCGAAGCGACCTGTCGGTGCGCGCCAGGTTCTTCGACTTGCCGGCGTCGCCCGACCGCTTCCGGGTCGCGATCAACGGTGGCGCGCCGCGGACCTTCTCGGCGAGCGAACTCGCCGCCGGAATCGACGTCCGGCCCGATCCCGTGCTGCAGGCGACGTTCGCGCCGCCACTGGAGATCCAGCTCGACCGCCCCTTCACCCCCCGCCTGCGCTTCGCCTCGCCGCCGCCCCCGTCTCTCGGCGGAATCGTCGAGGTGCGGGTGCGGGACGCGCCGGCGAAGGACGAACCCCTGGCCGAGCTGACGCTGGTGCCGGACGCGGACGACCCATTGACCTGGCGCACGTCCAGCACCTTCGTTCCGTCCGGCAACGTGCGCGCGGGGCAAAGCCTGTCGATGCGCGCCAAGCTGCGCGGGCCGCGCGGCGACATCGACATCGCCGCCACCAACGCGACGCTCCTGGGACCGCAAACGGTGGTCGACGTGGCCGGGCCCAACGACATCGACTGCCTCACCCGCGACGCGTGCCGGAGAGTCCTCTTCGTCGACGGCAGCCGCCTGGCGCGCGAGGTCGGAGTCGGCCCCAGCGCGCTGGTATGGCAGCTGTCGATCCCGCACTCCGTCCTCGAACTCGAACTGGAGATCCTGCTGGCCGGAGCGTTGCGGCTGCACGGCAACGACAGCCTGCTGCACGAGGACCCGGCATCGACGCCCGCCGCGGCGCGACGCCTGCGTGTCACCATCGCCGACCGCCGACTGTGGGAGTCGGGACGCCTGGTGCTGACGTTCGAGCAGGCCGCCCGCGACGAGCCGGCGGCACTGCAGGTCGCCGAACTGCGCACGCGCGTGAGCGTCGACCCGGGGACCGTCAGCGACGAGGAGGCGCCGTTCGCCACGATCGGCCGCCCCGACCGGGCACGCACTCCCGACTCCCAGCTCGCGGTCCTCGTGATCCCCGTCGCCCTGACCGACGCTCCACTGTCGACGACCGAAGACCAGCTCGCCACCCTCTTCTTCGGCACCGGCTACCGCCGCACGGCCGGCCCCGACGCGCGCGCGACGACGGGATCGGTCCGCGAGATCCTCGCCGCCATCTCGGGTGGGCGCACCAACTTGGTGGGCGACGTGGCGGCACCCCTGCGCGCGGACTTCCCCGCGATCGACCTGGCCGACCCGGAAGCGCGCACGCAGCTGGCAGCCCTCGCCCACAAGGTCGCCACGGGACGGGCACGCGCGTACGGTGCCGTGGTCGTCGTCCACAGCGGCAAGGCGGGAGACGGCGAGCTGCTGCCGACCGCCGCAGACGAGGTGCCGATCGCCAGCGTGGCCGAGCGCGGCGTCGACGGCTCGGTGCTGGCGGTCGGCCAAGCGCTGGCCGCGATCCTCCAGGCCCGCTACGGAATGGGCCCGCACGCGACGCCGGCCAGCGGCAACTTCGGCGCGCTGACCCTGGCGGGACGTCACAGCGACCATCGGCCGGCGGCACCGATCGGCGTCGACTTGGCTCGCCTGGGATGGGCCGACGTCGTCGACGTGGTCGACGACGACGTCGAGGTCGTCGGCGCCGCCACGCAGCGCGAGCGTCGCGTCATGCGCGCGCCCACCGGGCTTCCCGACCGTGGCGATCTGTTCCTCGAAGTGCGCGGCGGGCTCGCCGAGGAGCCCGACCTGCTGGAGTGCGGCCTGCTGGCCTACTGGCAGCTGCCGAACCAGCCGCTGGTGCGCAACAGCCGGGGCGACGTCGCCCGCCCCGATCTGCTGCGGCTGGCGCGCGGCGTCACGACGGTGGACGCCCCGTTCGAGCCCGGTGCGGCCAGCGACCTCGTCCGCCGCGCGCGGCGGCTCGACGACCTCTCGGATCCGGCCCTCACGACGGTGGAGGGCGAACTCTGCTTCCTCGTCGAGGGGCTGGCGACCGCCACCGGCATCGACGTCGGCGAGCGCGTCGGCTTTCGCCTGCGTCGCCTCACCCGGTCCCTCCTCGCGTCGACGCCGATTGCGCAAGTCCAAGTCGCCGCACCGAGCTGGACGCCGCTGCCGCTCGACGGGGTCGACCGCGGCCTCGGTGTCGTGTCCGCGAGCGGTGAGCACCTGACGATCGAAGTCGCTCGCCACCCGCTCCGGGTGACCTGGCCGCTGACCGCGGCCGCCGGGCGTGGCGCCCGCGTCTTCGTGCGCGGACGCCTGCTGCGAGGTGCCGCACGCCTGAGGATCCGTTGCGGCGAGACCCTGGTCTTCGAGCAGTCGCTCACCGACGCGCTGGTGCCTCTGGCCGCGGCCGTCGACCTGCCGGCAGCGACCTTGGGCGGACAGCTCGAACTGGAGGTGACCGCCGAGGCCGGCTCGGACGCCAGCCTGATCCTCGACTCCGTGCTGACGGCGCCCCGCGCGCGGGCCGATCGCATCGTTGCGCGCGGCGACTGGCGGTCGGAGCGCCTCTCCGACGGAGTCACGCACGCGCCGGTGCTGCCCTTGACGACCGCTGCCGACGGCCGCGCCGAGCTGGTCGAGCCGGTTCTGATTCCGGCAGGGCGCGCCATGCTGCGTCTGCGCTGCGGGTTCGCCGGCGACGCACCGCCAGCCACCGCGGCCCGACTGGACATCGAGATCGGCAGTCCGGACGGCAGCCGGCAGGCGCTGCGCTACGACAACCTGACCCTGACGCGCGGTCAGGGGCAGCAGCCGCTGCAGACGCTGCTGCTCGACGTCGACACGCAGGCGAGTGCCGAGGTCGGGGTCCTGCGCCTGACCGTGCACGCGCCGCCCGACGTGACCCTGTGGGTCGTCGACGCGGAGATCGCCCGACCCTGACCGTCTCGCCGGAACAAGGGCTTGCGTCGTGGACGCTGCGGTAGAACCTCGGGTCACGCCGCCGTCCCGCGCATGCCACGCACCTCCCGCAGCCCTCGACAGAATCGCCCGCGCACCTACGCCGTGCTCTTCGCGCTGGTGGTCGCGCTGTGCCTCGCCCAGGTGACGTGGTGGATCCTGTTCCAAGTGGCCGAGACCGAACGCCTCGAACGCGCCAGCACCTTGCTGGCCCAGGGCGACACCGCGGCGGCAGCCCACGAGCTCGGCGCTGGCCGCGCGGGCGACCTGGCCGCGACGGCCAGACGCCGCCGGGTGATGTTCGTGAGCGAGGGCATCACCCTGAGCGCGCTCGTCCTCGTCGGCGTCGTCTTCTTCTATCTGGCGATCGTGCGCGAGCGACGTCTGCGCCTCACGCAGGAGCGGTTCCTCACCGGCGCGACGCACGAGCTGAAGACGCCGGTGGCGAGCCTACGCCTCGGCCTCGAATCGATGGCCGCGGGCACGCTGCCGGCCGCGAAGCACCCGGCCTACCTGCAGGCCATGCTGCGCGAAACCGAGCGCCTCGACCTTGGCCTGTCCAACGTGCTCGCCGCTGCCGGTCTGCAGGAGGCGCAGTCGCCGGCGAAGCTGGTGCGCGGCGATCTCGCCGCCGACGTGCGCGATGCCGTCGGCGCCCTGCGCCTGCGGGCATCGACCGCGCAGGTGGAGCTGGCGCTCGGCGACCTCCCCTGCACCCCCGTGCTGCGCGACGAGTCCGCCCTGCAGCACGCCCTGCGCAACGTGCTCGACAACGCCATCAAGTTCTCGCCGCCGCAGACCGCGGTGCGCGTCGGCCTGCACCACGCACAGACCCTGGCGACGGTCACCGTCGAAGACAGCGGCGTCGGCGTCCCGACCGAGGACCTACCGCATTTGGGCGAGCGCTTCTACCGCGCCGCCAACGCACTGCACAAGGGCGGCACCGGGCTCGGGCTGTATCTGGCGCGCACCCTGGTGCGCACGTGCGGCGGCTCGCTCGCCGTGCGCAGCCCGGGCGAGGGACGTGGGTGCTGCGTCGAGATCACGCTGCCGCGGGAGGCGACGTGAGTGCGCCACGCTGCCTCGTCGTCGAGGACGAAGACCTGCTGGCCGACTTGCTGGTCGACAACCTGCTCGAGGCCGGCTACGCCCCGGAACGCGCTGCCGACGGTGACGCCGCCGTGGCTGCGCTGGTCGCCACGTCCTTCGACCTCCTCGTGCTCGACGTGATGCTGCCCAAGCGCGATGGGTTCAGCGTTCTGCAGTGGCTGCGCGCGCGAGGCGACCGCACGCCGGTGCTGGTGCTGTCGGCGCGCGGCGCCGACGCCGACCGCATCCGCGGACTCGAGCTCCAGGCCGACGACTACCTCGTCAAACCGTTCAACCTGCAGGAGCTGCTGCTGCGCTGCCAGGCGCTGCTGCGCCGGGCGCAACGCTCCACGTCGACGATCGCCTTCGGCGGCAACCGAGTCGACGTCGGCGCACACCGGGCCATGACCTGGCGCGGCGAAGAGGTGACGCTGACCCCGGCCGAGCTCAGCTTGCTGCGGGTCCTCGCCGAACGTGCCGGCGAGGTGGTCGACCGACGCGTCCTGGTCGACGTGGTGTTCGGCCCGAGCACACCGGTCAAGCACCGCACCCTCGACAACCTCGTGCTGCGCCTGCGACGCCTGTTCGAGGCCGACAGCAAGCACCCGCGCCACTTCTTCACCGTCCGCGCCGTCGGCCTGCGCTTCGAGCCGGGCGCGGCAAACGGCGACAGCGGGCAGTAACCTGCGACCGATGCCGACGCTGTCGCGCGCAGCCGCCCTGATCGCCGTCTCGCTCATGGTCGTCGTGCTGGTGGCGGCGGAGTTCGCCTACCGTCCGCCCGCACCCCGCGACGCCGGCGCGCCCCTCGACGAGTTCTCGGCGGCCCGCGCCGAAGGTGTCCTCGCCCGCATCCTCGGCGACCAGTCACCGCACCCCCTCGGCACCGAAGCGAACGATGCCGTGCGCGCCCGGGTGCTGGCCGAACTGACCGACCTGGGCCTCGCGCCGACCGTGCAGACCGCGTTGGTCTCCCACCGCGGTGCGGTCGCCCGCGTGCACAACATCCTGGCGCGCATCGAAGGGCCGGCCCAGGGTGCCGTCCTGCTGGCGGCGCACCACGACTCGGTGGGCGCGGGCCCGGGTGCCGGCGACGACGGCGCGGGGGTGGCCGCGATGGTCGAGACCGCGCGCGCCCTGCTGCGCGGCCCGCGGCTGCCCCATCCGGTGATCCTCTTGATCGACGACGGTGAGGAACTCGGGCTGTACGGAGCGCGGGCCTTCTGCGAGCACCCCTGGGCCAAGGAAGTCGCTGTCGTGCTGAACTTCGAGGCACGCGGCACCTGCGGCGCAAGCCTGCTGTTCGAAACCGCGGGCGCCGACTTGTGGACGATGCGGAAGGCCGCCGAACATCTGGCGCGTCCGATCACCGGATCGTCGTTCGCCGCCGTCTACCGCACGCTGCCCAACGGCACCGACCTCAGCGTCTTCGCCCAGCATGGGATGCGAGGTGCCAACTTCGCCTTCGTCGGCGGCGCACGACGCTACCACACGCCGCTCGACGACCTCGCCCACCTCGACCGCGGCAGCCTGCAGCATCACGGCGACAACATGCTGCGGATGGCGCGCGCGCTTGCGGGGGCCGAAGATCTGGCCACGCGCCACAGCGAGCGGGCTCTGTTCTTCGACGTGCTGGCCCGCGCAGTCGTCGTCCTGCCGCTCGACGCGGAGCTGCCGGCGTGCGGCGGCTTGATGCTCGCTTGGCTGGTGCTGTTGCTCGGCCAGCACCAGCGTGGCCGGCTCCGGGTCCGCAGTCTGGTGATCGCATCGACCGGCGCGCTCGCCGCCGTGGTCGTCGCCGCCGCCGCCGGCTTCGGCCTGACGTCGATCCTGCACGCGCTCGGCCGCCTGCCCACCCCGTTCCCGCCCTCGCCCGCGGCACACGAACTCTGCTACGGCCTCGCCGGCGTCGCCACCGCGCTCGCCACCCTCGCGCTCGTCGGCCGGCGCGTCGATCGCTGGCACGTCGTGGCGGGGACCGGCGGGTTCCTGTCTCTGCTGGCCGTGGCGATCGCCGCGGCGCTCCCCGGCTCGAGCTATCCGATCTTCGTCGCTGCCGCGGGAGCTTGGCTGGTTGCGCTCCTCCCGGGCGGCGCGCGTGGGCCGCTCGCGCTGTGCACCGTCGTCGCGGCAACGGTGGTCGCCGTCGTCTTCGCGCCGTTCTTCGCGCTGCTCCCCAGCGCGATCGGCCTCGCCGCCGGACACGCGCACGCCGCGCTCGCCGCCCTGGCCGTCCTGGCCCTTCCCTGGCTGTGGCCCGCGCTCCTCGGCCGCCGGCTGGCGGACGCCGCCGCGGTCACCGGGCTCGCCAGCGCGTGTGCCGTCGGCCTGGTCCTCCTGGCACCCATCCACGACCGCGACCATCCGGCCCGCGCCAACCTGGTGCACGTGAGCCTCGCCGGCAAGCCACCGCTGTGGTCGCTGGGCGACGCCGACTTCCTGTCGACCCCGAACGGTCGTCCCAAGTTCCGCACCCGCCCGTTGCCCTGGCTCGACGAGGGCTGGTGCACCTCCACCGCCGACCTCCGGCGCCTCGCCGAGCCGGCGGTCGAGTGGGAACGCGAGCGTCGCGGTGGCGACCAGTTCGTGCTGCGCGGCTCCATGCGCTCGCGCCGAGGCGCCCCGTGGCTGGCGCTCTGCCTGCCCGCCGATCTGAGCGTGCTGTCGGCGACGGTCGCGGGGGCGAAAGTCGACCCGGCTCGGTCCGCGGACCGTTCCGCACCGTCCGGCCGATCCACCGAGTGGCGCACGCTCGCCTTCCTGGGCGCCCGTGAGCACGAAGCCGTCACCTTCGAGATCCGCTTCCGAGGGCGTTCGCGGCGCGCCCCTTACGTGTTCGACCGGTCGCTCGGCCTGCCCGCCGAGGCCGAAGCCGATGCCGCGAAGTGGACCGAGGCGCGGGCGAACGCCCTGGCAGCACCGATCCACCTCGGCGACGGCAGCATCGTCGCCGTGCCTCTGAGCGGCTGGTGATCACACGGCACAACCGAACCGCAATACGGTGCGTCGATCGCGGCCTGCGTGGGAGGGCGCAGGGACCTTGTTTACAAGCGGTTTTGCAAACAAGTCCGAGCCGGCGCTTGCGGGGGTTTCCGTAGCCTCTCCTAGGCTCACGTAACCCACCCCCATCCCTGCCCCCCGGCAGGCGATGTCCCTCACCCTGGACTTCGTCATGCTCGCTCGACCACACGTTCTCCTCACGCTCGCGACGTTCGCGGGCGTCGTGTCCGCGCAAGGCACCCACAAAGTCGTCGCTTGGAACGACTTGGGTATGCACTGCATGGACTCCGACTACTCGGTGTTCTCGATCCTCCCCCCCTTCAACACCGTGCAGGCGCAGGTGATCGACGCCACCGGGCACCTGGTCACCAGCGACCAGGCGGTGCGCGTGTACTACGAGGCGATCAACGATCCGTCCGGGTCGGGCAACCGCACGTCGATCGGCAAGACCAACTACTGGACCTACGCCAACGTCCTCTACGGCGGCAGCAACGTGCCGGACACCGGCCTCGCCGGCCACGACATGCCCGGTCCTGGCAACGTCGCGCAGCCGATGGCCTTCGACGCAGGGGAAGCGCTCTTCCACGCCGAGGGCATCCCGGCGACCCCGTTCGACGACAACGGCCACAAGCGCACCTACCCGATGATGCGCGTCGTGGCGAAGACCGCGGCCGGGGCCGAACTGGGCTCGGCGGCCACCGTGCTGCCCGTCTCGGACGAGATGGACTGCAGCCTGTGCCATGCGTCCGGGTCGCTGCCGGTGACGCAGCCGCGCAACGGCTGGGCGTACGACCCGAGCCGCGAGCGCGACTACCGGCGCAACATCCTGCGCCTGCACGACGACCTGCAGAGCAACAACACCACCTACCAGCAGGCGCTGGCAACCCTCGGCTACAGCGCGGCCGGCCTGGCCGCCACGGCCGACGGCGGTCGCCCGATCCTCTGCGCGTCCTGCCACCTGTCGAACGCCCTGCCGGGCACCGGCTTGCCGGGCATCAGCGCGCTCACCGCGGCGATGCACGCCGGCCACGCCAACGTCGTCGACCCGATCACCAACCAGCGTCTCGACGACTCCAGCAACCGCGCCTCGTGCTACCGGTGCCATCCCGGCTCCGAGACGCGCTGCCTGCGCGGCGTGATGGGCAACTCGGTGGCCAATGACGGCTCGCTGGCGATGCAGTGCCAGAGCTGCCACGGCAACATGTCGCGCGTCGGCGCCGCCGCGCGCACCGGCTGGCTCGACCAGCCCAACTGCCAGAACTGCCACTCCGGCACGGCGACCCAGAACAGCGGCCAGATCCGCTACACCACCGCGTTCGACGGCAGCGGCAACTACCGCACGCCGGCCAACGCCACCTTCGCCACCAACCCCGACGTCCCGGCTCCGGGGTTCTCGCTCTACCGCTTCTCGAAGGGTCACGGCGAGCTGCGCTGCGAGGCCTGCCACGGCTCGACCCACGCCGAGTACCCCGGCGGCCACAGCAACGACAACATCCAGTCCGTCGCGCTGCAGGGCCACGAAGGCACCCTCGCCGAGTGTTCGGCCTGCCACGGCAACGCCGTGCCGCTCACCGGCAACGGCGGCCCGCACGGCATGCACACCATCGGCCAGACCTGGGTCATCGAGCACCACGACTACGTCGAGGGCCACGAAGCCGAGTGCCGTGCCTGCCACGGCGCGGACAGCCGCGGCACGGTGCTGTCGGCCGCGCAGGGCGACCGCTCGTTCCCCACCCGCTACGGCACCAAGGTGTTCCCGCGCGGCTCCCAGGTCGGCTGCTACGCCTGCCACAACGGCCCCAACTCCGAGAACCGCAACCCCAACATCGCGCCGGTGGTGCAGGACGCGTCGGCGAGCACCGTCGACCAGACGATCACCATCCCGCTGACGGCCACCGACGCCGACAACAACCCGCTGACCCTGCGCGTGGTCAAGCAAGCGGCGTTCGGCCGCGTCGTCCTCAACGGTACGACCGCGACCTACTACCCCGACCCCGGCTTCGCCGGCGAGGACCGCTTCACGTTCCTGGCGCGCGACGCGGCCATCGACTCCAACCTCGGCACCGTCCGCATCCAGCGCGGCGCGGCGTTCACGGTGTACGGCGCCGGCTACCCCGGTACCGGCGGGCAGATCCCGACCCACACCGCCAGCGGCCGCCCGGTGCTGGACACGACGATCACCCTCGACATCCAGAACACCTCCGGCAGCAACAGCGCCGGCGTGCTGGTGATGTCCACCGAGCGTGCCAACCTGGTGACGCCGTTCGGCGGCGCGCTGATGACCGAACCGGCCATCACCGTCGCGGTGCCGATGCCGGCCAGCGGCCTGAGCCTGCCGCTGGCAGTGCCGAACTCGCCTGCCATGATCGGCTTGCAGGTCTGCTCGCAGTCGATCCAAGCCGACGCGGGCGCGCACTTCGGCCTGGCGTTCAGCCGCGGCCTGTCGATGGTGCTCGGCCTCTGAGAGCCCGAGAAGAAATCATGATACGGGCTCTCAGATTGCCCCCGGTGGCCGCATCCGCGGCCACGCAGAGAGTGAGAAACCGATTGTTTCTCATTCTCTGAGGCCGCCAGGGCTGGCGGCCGCGAGGGCGGCCGCCAGCCACACCGATTCGCCAGCCGACGAAGCAGGCTGGCACCGGCCCGCCGCCGGCGACAGCGGCGCCCCGATGGCGCCCACCCTTCAAGGCCCACCCTTCAAGGCCCGGCAGGTTCGCGTCGATAGTCCCGCGGGGAGGGAGCATGACGACGACGCTCGACGGTCGGCCGGGGTCTTTGGCGGAGCTGCGCACATCGTTGGCGCAGCGCCCGAACGACGTGGAACTGCTGTGCGCCATGGCGCAGGCCTTCCTCGTCGAGGGCGACGCAGCCGCGGCGCGTGGGTTCGCCGCGCGCGCCGACGAACTGGCCGCCACCGACCCACGTCCGGTCCTGATCCTGGCGCAGGCGCTCTTGGCCCAGGGGCGGGCAGAAGAAGCGGCGGCCGCGCTGACTGCCCGCCGCGCCGCGTTCGGCGGTCGCGAGGGCTTCTTGCTGGCGCTGGCGCAGGCGCACGCCGCAACTGGCAACGACGACAGCGCCTACCGGACCCTGCACGCGGTGCTGCGGGGGCCGCACGACCATGCGGAGGCCCACCACGCACTCGGCGACCTCTGGCTGGCGCGGGGCGAGGCCGCCCTGGCCGCCGCGCACGTCGCCGCGGCAGCACACGGGGACGGCGCCACACGGTGGGACTCACTGGCCGACACCTACGGCCATCACCTGGCGCGATCACCCCAGGACGTCGACGCCCTCCTCCTGGTCGCCGGGCTGGCGCTGCGCGGCGACGACTTCGTCGCCGCGGGGCACGCCTACGTGCGCGCGCTCGAGGTCGGCGGCGACGACGCCCGCACGCTGGTCGCCGAAGAGAGCGAGCTCTGGCGTCCCGGCATGGAGGGCGACGATCCGGCGTGCGGCGGTCGAGCCGGCGACTTCGTGCGGCGTGGCCTTCTCTTGCACGTGCTGGGCCGCAAGGACCAAGCGAAGGCGGCCTACGAGCGCGCCTGCATGCGCGCGCCCGACCACGCCTTCGCCCGCGCCATGCTCGCCGCCCTCAATGGCAGCCTGGGGCTGCCGAGCGACCACGCGGTGTTCGCCCTCGACGCTGCGGCCAACGCCGCCGCCAATGCGCGCGAAGTCGAGGACCGCGCCACGGTGCTGCAGAGCACGCCGACGACGATCGAGGTCGCGTCGACCAACGTCTGCAACATCGATCCACCGTGCGTGCAGTGCTGGAAGCACATCGATCCCACACACGGCTGGTTGCAAGACGACGCGCATCATCTGTCGCGCGACCAGCTCGAGACGTTGGCGCCGTTCGTGCGCCGCAGCTCTCGGGTGAGCCTGCACGGCGTCGGGGAGCCGCTGGCCAACCCCCACCTCTTCGAGTCGGTGCGCTGGTGCGACAGCCGCACAGCGGTCATGTTCGTGTCCAATGCCCTACTGTTCAACGACGCGCGCATCGACCGAGTGCTGCAGCATCGCGTGACCATGATCGACTTCTCGCTCGACGCGGGCACCGCCGACACCTACCGCGCCATCCGCCACAACGACTTCGCCAAGGCCACCGGCAACATCAGGCGCTTGATCGAGGAGCGCAACCGTCGCGGTCTGGACCGTCCGAACGTGGTCATCAACATGTGTCTGATGCGCCGCAATGTCGCCGACATCCCGGCCTTCGTGCAGTTGGCGCACGAGCTGGGCGTCACGTCGGCGCATCTGTTCCACATGAACCACGGCGCCAGCTATCGCTTCGGCTGGTTCGACTACGGCGAGCAGCACTGCGACAACGACCCGGAGTCGCACGACCGCTACGTGGAGGAAGGCTTCGCCCTGGCGGAGCGCTTGGGCGTCGACCTGCACCTCAGTGGCAGGCGCCGTCTGGCGGCTCACGACGACGAGCGACGACACTGGGGCAGGGATTTGGCGCAGGAGAGGTTCTTCTGCCCCAAACCGTGGGACTCGCTCCTCGTGCAGGTGAACGGCGACGTCTTCAACTGCTGCTGGCAGGCGCACCCGCTGGGCAACCTGCGACACGACTCGCTGTGGCAGGTCTGGAACGGCGCCCTGCTGCAAGAGGTGCGCGCCAAGACCGCCGCCGGCGATCCGCACCCCGTGTGCACGGGCTCCGCCAGCCGCTGCCCGTTCCTGGGACGCGAGTAGGCGCCCCGCGGCTCGGAGATCGCATCCGACGACACCGGGTGGCGCAGCCACGCCGGCCGGCGCGTCACTCCGACTCGGCGCTGCCAGTGCGCGGCGGCCCGTCACGCTGGCAGTGTTCGGCGATCGCTGCCAGAAAGCGCGCGCCGAACTGCTCCATCTTCTTCTGGCCGACGCCGCGGACGCGCAGCATGCCAACAGCGTCGCTCGGACGTGCGCTCGCCAGCTCCTCGAGGGTCACATCCCCGAACACGATGTACGGAGGCACCCCCAACTCGCTGGCGATCGCTCGACGTTCGCGCCGCAACGCCTCGAACAAGTCGCGATCCTCGGTCGACAACTCCACCCCCGACTCGCCACGCCGCCGCTCGCGCCCCGACCGTGCCGGGCGGGCCGCCAGCGATCCCTTGGGGGCGACCAGGGCCGCCTGTCGCTCACCGCGCATGATGGCGACGGAGCCCTGCGTCAGCACCAGCACCGGGTAGTCGCCGTCCGTACGCGAGAGGTCTCCGGCGTCGACGAGCTGATCGATGTAGTTGCCGAGCCGTTGCACGGGCACGTTGGCGAGCAGGCCGAAGGTCGGCAGGCGATCGTGCCCACGCTGCGTCACCTTCGCGTTCTTGCTGCCACGCAGCACGTCGATGACGTAGGCACTGCCGAAGCGTTGGCCGGTGCGCGCGACCGCCGACAGGATCTTCTGCGCAGTCACGTGCGCGTCGGGCACATCTTCGAGTTCCTGCAAGCACACGTCACAGGCACCACAGTCTTCACGCTCGTAGGCCTGTCCGAAGTACGTGCTCAGCCCGCGGTGCCGGCAGACCGCGCGGCCGGCGAAGCGCTGCATCTGCTGCAGCAGCTCGAGCTGTGCCGCCACCGTTTCGGGCGGCGCCCCCGTCTCGGCCGCACCGCGCTCGATCACCACCCGCCACTTGGCGACATCGCCCGCGGAGTAGAGCAGAAGACACTCGGCAGGCAGTCCGTCGCGACCGGCGCGGCCGGTCTCTTGCTGGTAGTGCTCGATGCTCTTCGGCATCGCAGCGTGCACCACCAGGCGCACATCGCCGCGGTCGATCCCCATGCCGAAGGCGACGGTGGCGATGACCACGTGCAGGCGCTCGGCGCGGAAGTCGGCGACGACCCGAGTTCGCGTCGTCGGGTCCAAGCCGGCGTGGTACGGTGCCGCCTCGATCCCGCGCGCGCGCAGCTCCTCGGCCAGCGCCTCGGTGTCCTTGCGCGCGATGCAGTAGACGATCGCCGCCGCGTCCGGGTGGCGGCCGATGGCCTCGGTCACCTGCTGTGCGAGGTCGAGGCGCGGCAGCACCCGGTAGGTCAGGTTGGGGCGGTCGAAGATGCCGACCAACACCTCGGGGTCGCGCAAGCGCAGCTGCGTCACGATGTCGTCGCGCACCCGCGGCGTCGCCGTGGCGGTGTAGGCGTGGAACGACACCTCGGGGAACACGTCGCGAAGCTCGGCCAGCCGGCGGTACTCGGGCCTGAAGTCGTGCCCCCACTGACTGATGCAGTGCGCCTCGTCGATGGCGAAGGCACCGATCTCGCGCTGGCGCAACCAGGCCAGGAAGCCGTCCTGGAACAGGCGTTCCGGCGCCACCAGGAGCAGCCGCAGCTCGCCGGCGGCCGCGAGCCGCTGCACCTCGGCGCGCGCCGACGCATCGACCTGCGAGTGCAGCGCTCCGGCCGGGTAGCCCTGCAAGCGCAGCCCGTCGACCTGGTCTTGCATGAGCGCGATGAGCGGCGACACGACCACCGTGAGCTTGCCCGCGAGTAGCGGCGGCAGCTGGTAGCAGAGCGATTTGCCGCCGCCGGTGGGCAGCACGACCAGCGCGTCGCGGCCGGCCAGCGCCGCCTGCACGGCCTCGTGCTGCAACGGGCGCAGCGTGTCGAAGCCGAAGTAGCGTTCGAGCGCCGCCGCAATCCTCGCGTCGCACTCCCGACCGCCGTCGATTCCTCGCTGCCGCTCGCTCATCGCCGCGCGCGAGTCTACGCCGTGGCCCTGGCCCGCGGCCACGGCTGCGTGCGGAGTACACCTCGCACTTCGAAACCACGTCGACCAGGCGGACGCCGACGCAGCGGCGCGACGCAGTGGCGGCGCCCGTTGCGCGTCGCGTCAGCGCGAGACGTCCACCTGCAATCCCTGGGTCATCGACACTCCGGCCGGAGCGCCGCCGTCCACGAACAACGCCTGCGCGTAGAGCTGCAGACCGGCCACGGCCGGCGAGGTGGGCAGCGGCAGGAACACGGCGCCAGCGCCGACGCCGGGCAGATTCGCTGGTCCCGACAACGCCATCGGGAACTGCAGCACCACCTGCACCGGGTCGATCCACACGGTGCCGCCGAGCAGGGGAATGCCGTTCGACGCACCCAGCGACGTCAGCGCGGCTCCTGGCGCACCACCCAGCCCGCCGGTCACCAGCAACCCGAAGCCGGTGTTGCCGACGTGCGGGAAGCCGCCGACCGACGCCAAGGTCGGCGCCATGTTGCCGCTGCCCGCGGTCGGCCGCCCGAAGCGGCGCGGCCACGAACAGCCGGCGACGCCGAAGATCAGCCCGACGCTGCCCGATTCCGCGGTCACGCCGACGAAGTTGGAGCCATCGGCGCTGAGCCCCACGTCGAGCGGAGCGCCCGAGCGAGGCGTCAGCGTCAGGACGCCGGTCGAGGGCAGGCTCCAGCCACCACCCCGGCTGACCTCGTCGCACTCGTTGGGCGCGAACTGTGGCCGCGACTCGATGCGAGCGCTGTCCCAGTCGAACGTGCGCCCGCCGGTCGACGTCAAGCGGAGAGCACCGTGCTCGGTGGCGAGCGCACCGGGGAACGCCGCAGCGCTGCCGATGTCGGCAGCCAGCATGCTCGTTCCCCACGCCCCGTTGGCAAGGCCGTTGCCGTAGGCGGCGCCGGCGCGCACACCGATCGTCAGGTCGACGTCGGGACCGTTGGTGGTGATCCAAAAGAACATCTCGCGGTCGGAGGAGACGGCACCCCAACCGTTCGCGCGGGCCGTGAGCGCACCGTCTGCCGCGATGCCGTAGGTTCCGTTGCCGCTGTACGGCGCGGTCGTCACCGAACCGCCCAGCGGCACGGTGCGGCGCGTGCCGTTCTCGGAGTAGGACCCGCTGCCGTCGAAGGTCATTCGGCCGAAGTCGCCGACTGCCAGGAACGACGTCGACGAGCGCAGCGACAGCCGCGCCACGTGGTAGTTGCCGCTCAAGGACGCGTTGCTGTGCCCCGAGCCCAGCGCGACGGCGACGATCAGCTCGGCCGAGGTGTCCTCGCACGCCTGCCTTGCCGCCGCCGCGTTGCCGGTGTCCGAGCGCAGGAAGAGCAGGAACGTGTCGATGCCCGGCGGCTGCCCCTCATCGAGCAGCAGCCAACCACCGTCGCCGACGAAGTAGGTTCCCGCCCCGGAGTTCTGCGACGTCGACGTCTGTCCACCGGGACACACGACGTACTCATTCTCGGTGTAGGAGTAGCGGCCGTCGGCCGAGAAGGCGATCTCGCCGCGGCCGACGTCGACCTCCGGCACGGTGGGATTGGGCGGGGAGCAGTTGCCCCCGTACTCGGCCAAGAGCGAACCGAACCGGTAGCTCGCCGACAGCGGAAGGACGCCCTGGGCGAAGCAAGGGGCCACGAGCAAGAGGAAGGCGGCGCAGCGCACGACGTTCTCCGAGGTGAGGAGGAGCAGGAGCTTGGGTCCCGACCCACGCGGAGTCGGAGATCGCTCGAGCGTAGCAACGTCCTGCCCGCGTGCCGGCCGCGGCCTGGCGCCGACCGAGGTAGCCGCGGTCTGCTGGCGTCGCGAGGGCAGCGGCCGCCGGCCTGCGCACTCGCGCCACCTCCCGTGCGCCGGAGCAATCGGGATGTCGGCACCGACGAACCGGATGCGTGCCGCCTTCCTACCGCTTGGGCGAGCCGCCCGACGCCGGCGCGCCGTCGCGGCCCTTGGGCGTCGCGTCCTTGTCGGACTCGGTCTTCTTGACCACCACGACCCACGCACGCTCGATCAGCAGGGGCTCGATCGGCTTCTGTTCGGGCATGGTCCCACTGCGCTCCTCGAACGCCTTCACCGTCTCGAGGCCGGCCGTCACCTCGCCGAAGATGGTGTGCTTGCCGTCGAGGTGCGGCGTCGGCACGTAGGTGATGAAGAACTGCGAGCCATCGGTCTTCGGTCGGCCTTCGTTGGCCGTGCTGAGGATCCCCTGCTTGTCGTGCTTGACGCCATCGTCGAACTCACCGTCCAAGCGGTAGCCGGGGTTGCCGGTGCCGGTGCCGAGCGGGCAGCCGCCCTGCGCCATGAAGCCCTTGATGGCGCGGTGGAACGTCAGACCGTCGTAGAAGCCGAGGCGTGTCAGGTAGATGACACTGGTCACGTGCATCGGCGCGACGTCGGCGCGCAGGCGCACGGTGATCTCGCCGAGGTTGGTCTGCAGGTGCCAGAGGTAGTCGCAGCCGGCGTCGAAGGTCTGCTTCGGCGGTTCGGGCAACGTCGTCCGCCAGTCAGCCCGCTTCTGGCTCACCTTGCCCTTGGCGAACTTGTCGAGCGCGACGATCGCCCGGTCCTTGGCGGTCGTCGAGTCGTCCTTGTGCGGCTTCGTGACGTCCTTCTCCTTCGTGCTGGGCGCGCGCTTGGTCGATCCGGCGTGGGCTTTCTCCGGCTTGCCCTGGGCGGCGGCGGGGAGCGAGGCGAGGAGAACGGCGACGACCGCCGGGATGCAAGGACACACCATGCGACGGACGATACGAAGCGCGACGCGGTGCGTGGCGGTCGCAGCCGAGAAAGGCCGGTGTTGGGTGATGCGGCGAGGGTCACTGACAGCCCCGGCTCGACGGCTTCTCTGCGGAGGCCCTTCGAGAAGTGACGCCTGGAAGGACGGGCGGCATGATCGCGGCGTGCAGGTCCCGACCGAGCCCCGCCCGCGCTGCTACCGCTGCCGGCGCCCCACGTCCATGTGCTTCTGTGCCGACGTGCCGACGGTCGCGACGCGGACGAAGCTGGTGATCCTGCAGCACCCGCGCGAGCACCGGCATCCGTTCGGAACGGCGCGCATGGTGAGCCTGGCACTGTCGAACAGCCGGCTCGAGGTGCCGCGAGCGCGGACCTCGGGCGCGCTCGACGCAGACCTGGCGCTGCCCGAGGACGCGGCGGTGCTGTTCCCGCATCCGCAGGCCCACGACCTGGCGGGCATGCGAGCGGCCGACCATCCGCGCACGCTGGTCGTGCTCGACGGCACCTGGTCCCAGGCGAAGGGGCTCTATCGCCACAACCCCTGGCTGCACGCGTGTCGGCATGTGCGTCTCCATCCCGCGGAGGCGAGCCGCTACCGGATCCGGCGGGAGCCGCGGGCCGACTACGTGTCGACGGTGGAGGCGATCGTCGGTGCGCTTCGTATCCTGGAGCCCGACAACGGCGAACTCGAGGCGCTGCTGGTGGCCTTCGAACGCATGATCGACCGCCAGATCGGACATCTCGACAGCGCACCACGCCGGGCGCGACGCAAGCATGCGCGGCAGCGGCCGAGCCGGCGGCTGCCGCCGGAGCTGCGCGATCGCGATCTGATCGTCGTCTACGGTGAGACTTCCATGCCCGCCGGCGACCCCGCCGCGCCGCGCGCACTGGTGCAGTGGACGGCGGTGAAGGTGGCGACCGGCGAGGTGTTCGATCGCATCGTCCAACCACGAGCGGCGACGCCGACGACCGAGCACCTGCAGCACATGGGCCTGCGGTCCGACGATCTCGCATCGGGCCTGACGCTCGCTGACGTGCGCTCCGAGTTCGCGTCGTTCGCGAGTGCGGCACCGACCGTCGCTGCGTGGAGCAAGAACACTCTGGCGTGGGGCGACGACGTGATGGATCCGAACAGCACGCGAATCGTCCTCAAGACCTGCTACTGCAACGTGCGCAGCGCCAAGCCCGGCTTCCTCGAACAAGTCGTCGCGCGCGAGCGTCTGGTCTCGCCACCTCTGCCCTGCCGCGGCCGCGCCGCCACCCGCCTCGCCAGCGCCCTCGCCCTAGCGCGCTGGCTGCAAACCCACAGAGTGGAGTCTGACTCCTCCCTGTTACTTCGCTAGGGGATTGTCCGACTGGACGATGAGGCGGTCGGGGAGCTCGTTGCGGTCGCCTTCGGTCCACGGCGCGTGCTGCGCCAAGACGCGACCGACCTCCTCGATGGCAGCGACGAGACCGTCGGTCAGGCGGTCGCGCGCGATGCCGACGAGCACGGCGTCCTTCGCCGCCTGCCATGGCTGCGCGCCTTCCACCCTGTCGTCGATGCCGCGGTCGGCGAGGACCACGACGCGCCTCTCGAAGAGACTCACGAACAGGAGGACGCCGGTGCGGCCCTGCGTCTCGTGCAGGCGCAGGCGGAAGAACTCCTGGTAGGCCTGTTCCTCGGCGACCTCGGTGGCGCGCGCCTCGCTCACGAAGGTGCGCGCGAGGTCGCGCAGCACGTGCGCCAGTAGCCCTGCAGCCACGCCGAAGCCGAGCTGGCACGCGAGGAGCCAGATCGGAGCGTACCAGGGCAGCCACGACACCAAGCACGCCGATCCCAGCGCCACGCCCGCCGCGGCTGCTCGCCAGCGCGCCACGGGATGTGCGTCCGAGCGCTCGAAGACCACCGGCACGACCTCGCCGACCGTGCACCGCTCGGCGGCACGCACGGCGGCGTGCACCGCCTCGCGCTCGGCCGCGGTCAACGCGCGCTCCGCCAGGTAGCGGCGCCGGCGCCACACGGCTCTGACGACGACCCACACCGACAGCCCGGCGAGAACCATGGGGCCGACCCAGCGGATGGCGCCGTCGAGGAACGTCTCTTCCCAGGTGCCCTGAGCTCCCTGCAACCACATTGCCATCGCCATCACCATCCTCCCGAGGCGCCGCCGCCCGAGAAGCCGCCGCCGCCGCCGAACCCGCCGAACCCGCCGCCGGAGAAGCTGCCGCCACCGCCGCCGGAGAAGCCACCGTAGCCGCCGCCCCAGCTACCGCGGTAGGTGGGTATGCCCCACCACGCGCCGCGGCGCCGCCGCGCCCGCCGCATCGACAGCGCCAGGACGAAGAACAGCACCAACGGCACGACCAACGGCACCAGCCCGACCTCTGCGCTCGGCTCGGGGTCGGCGTAGGCGCCGCCGGCGGCCGCGTGGATCGCCACGAGGCCCGCCTTCAGTCCCTTCGCCCAGGCCTCCTTGCGGAACTCCGGCGCGATGACGTTGCGGATGATGCGACCGCAGATCGAGTCGGTGAGCACGCCCTCGAGGCCACGCCCGACCTCGATGCGGATCTTGCGCTCTTCCTTGGCGACGAGCAGCAACGCCCCGTCGTGCAGTCCGCGCTGGCCGAGACGCCAGGCGCCCGCCGTGGCGAGCGCGAGATCCTCCAGCCCCCAACCATCCAGGTCCGGCACCGTGAGCAGCGCGACGTCGTGACCGCTGCCGCGCTGGTAGGACTGCATGAGCTCCTCCAGTGCCGATTCCTGCGCGCTCGTCAGCAGGCCCGCCCGGTCGGTGATCCAGCCGTCGTTCTTCGGCACTTCACGCTGTCCCGGCAGCAGCGTGGCGATGGCCAGCGCCGCCGCGATCGCGCCGGCTGCTCTCACTTTCTCTGCCCGAACTCCACCTTGGGCGGCGTCCGGTCAGCCGCCTCGGCCTCGAACTGCGCAACCGGCGCGAAGCCGAACATCGAGGCGAACAGGTTGGCCGGGAAGCTGCGCACCTTGGTGTTGAACGTGCGTGCCGCGTCGATGTAGTCCTTGCGCGCCACGGCAACGCGGTTCTCGGTGCCCTCGAGCTGATCCTGCAGCGACTTGAAACTCTCGGTGGCGCGCAACTGCGGGTAGTTCTCTGCCACGGCGAACAGCCGCGACAGAGCGCCGCCGAGCTGCTGCTGCGCCTGCAGGTAGGCGGCGAGCTTGTCGGGGTCGGTGGGCAGCTCGGCCGGCAGCTGCACCTTGGCCACGGCGGCACGCGCTTCGGTCACCGCTTGCAGCGTCGACTTCTCGAAGTCGGCCGCACCCTTGACCGTCTCCACCAGGTTGGGGATCAGATCGGCACGCCGCTTGTACTGGTTGTCGATCTGGCTCCAGGCGCCCTTCACCTGCTCCTGCGCTCCGACCAGGCCGTTGTACTGGCCGATCCCGACCAGGGCCAAGAGAGCGACGACCGCCAGGAGAACCAGGAGCACGACCTTGGTCGAGCCGCGTACGCGAGCGAGGGGAGGCATTGGAACGAGGAGCTTATGGGTCGAGGATGCTGCGAACCCACGGCGAGCCCGAAATCGCCGCGCCGCGCGATCGGCAGGAGAAGCCCGCGGCCCCCGCTCAACGCGGCCGACTCGTCACCTCGATCCGCACCGACATCTCGTGCGTCCCGCCGGGAGGCAGGTCGAGCGCGTCGCTACCGACGTTGCCGGACTCGACGCACAGCATCGACGGCCACTCGTCGTCGCGCAAATCGGCCATGCGACTGGCCTTCTCCACCCACGGGTTCCAGACGATGGTCGACGCCGCCCCGCTCTTGGTGAGTACCAACCGCCGGGCGAGCCCGGGATCGTCGATCACGCACGTGTCGGGCGCCCGCGAGAAGACGCGGTCGGTCTCACCCGTGAACCGCAGCGGTTCGGCCGGCTGCATCGCCTGCACGCCGCCGGCGGCCTTGTCGACGAATCGGGCCCCCTCCAGACCTTGCAGCTCCACCCGCCGCACGTCGTGCACGGCCAGGTAGGTGTGGAGCGCCGACTCGTAGCGCCACGCGCGGTCGTCGCGGTTGCTCACCTGCAAGGCGACTTCGAGGATGGCACCGAAGCGCACGATCAAGCGCAGTGCGAAGCGGTGCGGCCACAGGGCCAGGGTCGCGTCGTCGTCCTGGAGTTCGTACATCACCTCGTTCGGCCCGGTCGCGACGCGCTGCCAGAGCCGCCGCCTGGCAAAACCGTGCGCCGACCTACCGCGTCCCTCGGGATCGTCGCCGAACCAGGGGAAGATCACGGGAATGCCGCCGCGGATCGGCTCGCCCGGCTGATAGCGGCTGGCTCGCGATACGAACAGAACCGGCGCCTGCCCTCGCGGCTGCCAGCGCGCGACGTGACCACCGTGCGCGAACATCTCGACCGCCGCGGCGTCGGTGACGAGCGCCAAGGGCTGCAGGGAGTGCATGCCGTGAGTATGCGCGCTCCTTCGCCGATCGGCACCTGGAGCGGCGAGTTTGCCGACACCGACACCGCGACCTACAGGCGCGGCATGAGTGTGCTGCGTGCATTCTCCGACGAAGTGGCGCGCCTGGTCGAACTGGTGCGGCCGGCGGTCCTCCACGTTCGCACCATGCGCGCTGGACGCCGCGGTCTCGGTGGCGGCTCGGCGGTACTGGTCACGCCCGACGGCTTCGCCCTCACCAACAGCCACGTCGTGCACGGCGCCGACGGCGTCGAGGTCACCCTGCACGACGGAACGACGGCCGTCGTCGACGTCGTCGGGAGCGATCCGATCACCGACGTCGCCGTCCTGCGCGTGCCACGGAGCACCCACAGCGCGCCGCTCGGCGACTCCAACGCACTGCGTGTGGGCGAGACCGTCGTCGCCGTGGGTTCACCGCTGGGTCTGGCGCACACCGTGACGCTCGGTGTCGTCAGTGCCTTGGGGCGCACCCTGCCGAGTCCGTCGGGACGCCTCATCGACGGAGTCATCCAGACCGACGCCCCGCTGAATCCCGGCAACTCCGGCGGCCCATTGGTGAACGCCGACGGCTTCGTCGTCGGCATCAACACCGCCATCGCCCCTGGGCAAGGACTCTGCTTCGCGGTGCCCGCCAACACGGCGCAGTTCGTGCTCGGCGAGATCCTGCGGCACGGACGCGTCCGGCGAGCCCGCCTCGGCGTCGCCGCCGAGGAAGTGTGGCTGGCACAAGTCCTCGCGCAACGCCTCGATCTGCCGCACAACCGCGGCATCGCCGTGCGCAGCGTCGAACCCGGCTCGCCGGCTTCGCGAGCCGGCTTGCGCGTCGGCGACGTACTGGTGCGCGTGAACCAGCAACCGTTGTGCTCGATCGCCGACCTGCACCGCGTGCTCGACGGGACCGCCATCGACAAAGACATGGAGGTCTACGTGCTGCGCGCCGGGAACCTCGAGCGCCTGCTCGTGCGCCCGGCCGAGCTGGCAGCATGAGTCGGCTCCACCGAACCCACACTTTGGTGTCAGACTCCACCCTGTTAGTTCGGGTCGTAGGCGAGGTTGGCGCGCAGCCACTTCTCGACCTCGCGCACCTCCGTGCGCTTGCGGCGGGCGTAGTCTTCGACCTGGTCGCGGTCGACGCGGCCGACGGTGAAGTAGCGCGCCTCCGGGTGCGCGAAGTAGATGCCCGACACGCTCGCAGCCGGAGTCATCGCGAAGGTCTCGGTGAGCGCCATACCGATGTCGCCGGCGCGTAGCAGATCGAACAGCTTCGGCTTCTCGGAGTGGTCGGGACACGCCGGGTAGCCGAACGCGGGGCGAATGCCGCGGTAGTCCTCGCGGATCAGTTCGTCGCTGGTGACGTCGCGGTCGTCGGCGAACCCCCACTCGGCGCGCGCGCGCTGGTGCAGGCGTTCGGCGAAAGCCTCCGCCAATCGATCCGCCAGCGCCTTGATCATGATCGCGTTGTAGTCGTCGAGATCCTCCTCGAAGCGCTTGACGGTCTCGTCGCAGCCGACGCCGGCAGTGACCGCGAAGGCGCCGAGGTAGTCCAGTTGGCCGCTGTCCACCGGCGCGACGAAGTCGGCCAGCGACAGCGTCGGTCGCCCCTCCTCGACGGTGCGCTGCTGGCGCAGCATCGGGAACCGCAGCAACTCGCGCGCGCGCGTCTCGTCGCTGAACAGCACGATGTCGTCGCCGTCGCTGCCCGCCGGCCAGAACCCGTACACCGCCCGCGCCGTCAACCATTTCTCGGCGATCGCACGCTTCAACAAGGCCTGGGCATTGTCGTACAGCTCGCGCGCTGCCGCGCCGTACTCGGGGTGCTCGAACACCTTGGGGTATTTGCCCTTCACCTCCCACGCGGCGAAGAAGAACGTCCAGTCGATGAACGGGACCAGGTCGGCGATCGGGTGGTCGCTCAGCACCCTGCGCCCGAGGAAGCTCGGCCGGGCGATGTCCTCGGCCCGCCACTCGACCTTGCGCCGGCGCTCCACCGCGCTGCGGTACGGCATCAGCGGCTGGTCGATCTTCTGCCGATGCAGGTCGCGCAGCCCGTCTTGCTCCTTGCGGTTGGCCTCGTCGAAGGTGGCGCGGCGGCCGGCGTCCAGCAGATTCGACACCACGCCCACGACGCGCGACGCGTCGACGACATGAGCGACCGTCTGCCCGTAGCTCGGCGCGATCTTCACCGCCGTGTGCTGCCTGCTCGTCGTGGCGCCGCCGATCAACAACGGCTGCCGCATGCCGAGCCGCTGCATCTCCCGCGCCACGTGCACCATCTCGTCGAGCGACGGCGTGATCAGGCCCGACAAACCGACCACGTCGGCGCCCTCGGCCTGCGCCGTCTGCAAGATCTTGTCGCAAGCCACCATGACTCCGAGGTCGACGACGTCGTAGTTGTTGCAGCGCAGCACGACCGCCACGATGTTCTTGCCGATGTCGTGCACGTCGCCCTTCACCGTGGCGATCACGACCTTGCCCTGCGCACGCACGCCGCCCTCGGCGTGCGCGTCGGCCTCCATGAACGGCTGTAGGTAGGCGACCGCCTTCTTCATCGCCCGGGCGCTCTTCACCACCTGCGGCAGGAACATCTTGCCGACGCCGAACAGGTCGCCGACCACCTTCATGCCGTCCATCAACGGCCCCTCGATGACGTCGAGTGGCCGCCCCAACTGCTGCCGCGCCTCCTCGGCGTCCTGCTCGATGAAGTCGACGACTCCGTGCACGAGCGCGTGCACCAGGCGGTCGTGCACGGTCGTGTTCCGCCACGCCAGGTCCAGCTCCTTCTTCTTGCCGTCGCCCTTCACCTGGTCGGCAAAGGCCACCAGGCGCTCGGTGGCGTCGGGACGGCGGTTGAACAACACATCCTCGACGTGCTGCAGCAGCTCCCGGTCGATGTCCTCGTACACCACCAGCTGACCGGCGTTGACGATGCCCATGTCCATGCCGGCCTTGATGGCATGGAACAGGAACGCCGAGTGCATGGCCTCGCGCACGCGGTCGTTGCCGCGGAACGAGAACGACAGGTTGCTGACGCCGCCGCTGATCATCGCGCCGGGACAGCGTTCCTTGATGATGCGGGCGGCCTCGACGAAGTTCTTGGCGAAGTCGTCGTGCTCCTCGATGCCGGTGGCGACGGCGAGGATGTTGGGATCGAAGACGATGTCGCGCGGGTCGAAGCCGAGCTTGTCGGTGAGCAGTCGGTAGGCACGCTCGCAGATCTCGACCTTGCGCTGCACGGTCTCGGCCTGCCCCTTCTCGTCGAACGCCATGACCACCACGCCCGCACCGGCGCTCTGGATCACTTTGGCCTTGGCCAAGAAGTCGGCCTCACCCTCCTTGAGGCTGATCGAGTTGACGATCGGCTTCCCCTGCACGCAGCGCAGCCCGGCCTGCAGGACCGACCACTTGCTGCTGTCGATCATGATCGGCACGCGCGCGATCTCCGGCTCGCTGGCCACCAGGTTGAGGAAGCGCACCATCGCCGCCTCGCTGTCGAGCAGACCCTCGTCCATGTTGACGTCGAGGATGTTGGCGCCGCTGCGCACCTGGTCGAGCGCCACCTGCAGCGCCGCGTCGTAGTCGCCGGCCAGGATCAGCTTGGCGAAGCGACGGCTACCGGTGACGTTGGTTCGCTCGCCGACCATGATGAAGTTGGTGTCGGGTCGGATGGTCAACGTCTCGAGGCCGGCGAACTGGGCGAAGGCCCGGTTGCGCTGGGGCACCTTGCGCGGGGGGATGCGCTCGACGGCGCGCGCGATGGCGGCGATGTGCTCCGGCGTCGTGCCACAGCAGCCGCCCACCAGGTTGACGAACCCGGCGCGGGCGAACTCGCCCAGCAGGCGGCTCGTCTCTTCCGGCTGCTCGTCGTACTCGCCGAACGCGTTCGGCAGGCCGGCGTTGGGGTAGCAGGTCACCAGAGTGTCGGCCAGGTGCGCCAGCTCCTCGACGTAGGGGCGCATCTCGCGCGCTCCGAGCGCGCAGTTGATGCCGACCGAGAAGGGTCTGGCGTGGCGGATCGAGGTCCAGAACGCCTCCAGCGTCTGCCCCGACAGGGTGCGGCCGCTGCGGTCGGTCATCGTCACCGAGATCATCAGCGGCAGGTCGACGCCCTTGCTCTCCAGCTCGTCCTGGATGGCGGCGATCGCCGCCTTGGCGTTGAGGGTGTCGAAGATCGTCTCCACCAGCAGCGCATCGCAGCCGCCGTCGACGAGACCCCGCGCCTGCTCACGGTAGGCGTCGTAGACCTGCTGGTACGTCACGGCGCGGAAGCCCGGGTCGTTCACGTCGGGCGACAGGGACAGCGCCCGGTTGGTCGGCCCGATGGCGCCGGCGACGAAGCGCGGCCGGTCCGGAGTCTTCTCGCTCCAACGCTTGGCAGCTCGTTTGGCCAGCCGCGTCGCCTCGACGTTCAGCTCGTAGACGACGCTTTCCATCCGGTAGTCGGCCTGGGCGATGGCGGTGCCGTTGAAAGTGTTCGTCTCGACGATGTCGGCGCCCGCGGCGAAGTAGGCGTCGTGCACCCCCTCGACCACCTCCGGCTGCGTGAGCACCAGCAGGTCGTTGTCGCCCTTGAGGTCGTGGTCGTGGCCGTGGAAGCGCGCGCCGCGGAACGCCGCCTCGTCGAGCTTGCAGCGTTGCAGCATGGTGCCCATGGCGCCGTCGACGATGAGGATGCGTGCCTCGGCCGCCCGTTGCAGGCGGGCACGGACGTCTTGCGAACGATTCTGCTTTGAGTCTGACATTCAGGGTCTCGCTTGCGGAGCCACTGCCGACGCGATGAACGTCGCCGGCAGGTCACCGTCACGGTCCTCGGGTTCTTGCACCTCGACCGCGATATGGTCGAAGCCGGCTTGTGTGAGCCATTCGTGCACCATCTCGGGCGCGAACCCGAGCCAGTGCGCATTCAGCTTGTGCTGCATCCAGGTGCGGTCGTGGGCAACGAAGTCGACCAGTACGACGCGACCGCCGGGCCGCAGGACGCGGGCCATCTCGGCCACGGCGTCTTGCGGGCGCGGTAGGTACTGCAGCACCATGTGGGCAAAGACCGCATCGACCTCCGCGTCGGCCAGCGGCAACGCCGTCGCCGCGCCGGCGCGGAACTGGATGCGCGTGGCCAGACCGGCCGCCGCCGCGTTCTTGTGCGCCGCCGCCAGCATCTTGTCGGCGTGGTCGACCGCCACGACGTCGAGGCCGGCGCGCGCGAGTTCGATCGCCAGCACGCCGGTGCCGGTGCCGATGTCGGCGACCCGCAGGCCGCTCGGCACGAGCTTGGTGATGGCGCGCGCGCGCTGGGCATCGTCGTTGAACACGCGCCGGAGCACGTCCCACTCCGGCCCGACGGAGTCGAACCATGCCCGTGTCCGTGCCGCGCGGGCGCGGAACACAGCGGCCAGCGCCGCCGCGTCGGCGCGCGCGTCGGGGTCATCGGCCAGAGCAGCCCGCGTCATCTCCCACGCGTCGTGCCAGACCGGGTCGGCGGGAAGCAGGAAGGAGTAGTAGGCGTGCGTCCCCTCGCGTCGGTCGCGCAAGAGCCCGGCCTCGCGCAAGATGCCGAGGTGCCGCGAAACCGTCGACTGGGGCGTGCCGAGGATCTCCGTCAACTCCTGCACCGCCAGCTCTTCCCGCTCCAGTAGCGCGAGCAGACGCATGCGGGTCGGATCGGTCAGGGTCTTGAAGACCTTGAGCAGCAGGTCGGTCGCCACCGCCGGAGTCTACATTCATCCATCGGGATGGACGGATAAAAGTTGACGGCGCTTGGCCTGACCCGAGGCGTCGCACGCACGGCTCACCGGAGAACGCGCCGGTCCCGGAGTCCCGAACCGGACCGAAGAGACCGCCTGGCAGATGTTTGCGGCTACGATGACGGGGTGCACCCCGCCGCCCTGGCCGCCTGGCAGCGCCTGCAAGCCCTGGCCTGGCCTGCGGTTGGCGGGGCAGCGCTTCTCTACCACCCGAGCCCGGCGACCACCCTGGCCACGACCGCCGCCCTGGCCCTGACCTCGCACGTGAGCCTCGTCCTCCTGCTGCGGGCACACCGTCTGGCCGACCTGTGCACGGCCGCGCGGGTGGGGATGCTCTCGGCCGCCTTGTGGTGGGCCAGCCACGCGGGCGGCGTCACCTGGCCCATCTGGGGCGCCTGCGTGGTCGCGGTGCTCGCCGATCTGCTCGACGGTGCCGTGGCGCGCGCGCGCGGCCCCACCGCCCACGGCGCCGTTCTCGACATGGAAGCGGACCAGCTCGCCACCTTGCAGCTCGCGGTCCTGGCGATGGTTGCCTGGGACGTCGGACCGCTGGCCCTGCTGCTCCCGGGGTTCCGTTTCGCCTACGTCCTGCTCGGTTGGATCCGCGGACTGCCCGCCCATGACCCCAAGCCCAAGGCCGGCGACAACCGTCGCGCGCGCGCCATCTGTGCCGGATCGATGACCCTCATCCTGGCGGCGCTGGCGCCACCCCTACCCGGCAGCGCGCGGGTGGCGTGCGTCGCCATCGCCGCGATCGCGCTCGCCTACTCGTTCGCCGACGACTTCGTGTACCTGCTGCGCCGGCGACGGGCGCAAACGTCGCCGTGAACATCGCGCTGTGGATCCTCGTGCTCGGCTACGCCTCGTTGCCGGTCGAGTTGGTCTTGGCGCCCGTGCCCAGCGTCGCCTCGGCCGTCGGCCAGCTGGGCCCCGCCCGACCGAACACGCGCTGGGCCGTCCGCCACCTGCTGCCGGCCGTGGTCGCCGTCGCGGCCTTCGCGTGGCCCGCGGTGCTGGTCGTATGGCACGCGCTGTCGCCGGCGACCTGCCCGGCGGCCCCCGCGGGCCCGACGCTCGCCGCCGTGGGAGCGACTCTCGTCGTACTCGGGCGCGCCGCGACGCTGTGGGCGGTGGCAGCGCTACGCCGGCCCCGGCCGCCGGGAACGTGCATCACCTGGGGCCCGTACGCCTTCTCGCGCAATCCGGCGCTGATGGGCCTGCATGTCTTCCTGCTCGGCGGCGTCACCCTCTTCCCGGCGTGGCCCAGCTTGCTGGCCTTGGCCGTGTTCGTCGCACACATGCACCGGCGCGTGCGCACCGAAGAACAGCACCTCGGCGAGACGCTCGGGGACGCCTACGCCCGCTACCGCGCACACGTCCCGCGCTACCTGCCCGGCACACCGTGGTGAGCGAGCTGGCATCGCGTGAGCAGGGTGGCTCGAGCAGCAACCGATCGCGTCGCCTGACCCGATCCCACGGGTGGTCGCCGACGATCATCGCACCGACAGTCATCACGTCGATCGGTCTCGGTCGCCGGCGCCGCCGCAGTGCCTGTCCGTCAGCTCCTCGACCGACGCCAAGCGCGTGCCTGCACAGGTGAGGCGCAAGAAGCCGCCCAAGCCACGCCACGCGCGCATGCGCACGAACCCGGCGTGTCGCTGTGCCGCTGCCGACTTGGTGCACACGGTGATCGTGTCGACCAGGCGCGGCCGCGTCAGCGGGGCCCCGGCCCGGAGGAGCTCTTCGGTGACGCGCCGCACGCCGCGCATGTGCCAGGAGTCGTGGAAGGCGACCAGGCCACCGACGCGCAGCCTCGGGAACCAGGCCGCGTAGTCAGCGGCGACGTCATCCTCCTCGTGCGAGCCGTCGAGGAAGAGAAGGTCGACGGCACCCTCGAAGGCGGCGGCGGCAGCCAGGGAGGTGGTCTTGTGCGGCGTCACCAGATCGGCGATGCCGGCTCGCTCGAGATTGGCGAGGAACCACGGATAGGGATCGCGGCAACCGAGCCGTTCGGTGTGCTTGGGTGAACCGAGCTGTGGATCGATGGCGTGCACGTGCGCTCCGCCACCGGCACGGCTGCCACGAGCCAGGCAGATGGTCGAGCGGCCGAAGAACGACCCGATCTCGACGATGGTGCCGCCTCCAGGCACGCTTCGCGCGGCAGTGAACAAGAACTCGGCCTCGCGTCGCGTCAACCAGCCGTTGACCGTGGCCGCCACCCGCCAGCAGCTGGCGAAGTCGTTCATGTGCGCACTCCAAGGAGGTCGCGGCAGGCCGTCACGAAGCCGCGCGCGCAGGTCTCCCAAGTCGGCATGGTCGCCGCGGCACGCGCGCAATGGCGACGCATGCGCGCACGCGCGTCGGAAGACGCCAGCAAGCGCCGCAGCTGCTCGGCGGCTGCGTCGACGTCGCCGGCGTCGGCCAGGAGGCCGGTCGCGCCGTCGGCAACGATCTCGAGGACACCGCCCTGGCGCCACGCAACGACCGGCGTGCCGTGCGCGATGCTCTCGGCGTAGACCATGCCGTACGGCTCGTCGACGCTGAGCAGAGCGAACAAGCTGGCCGCCGACATGGCACGCTGCACGTCGCGCGGCGAGCACACGCCGCGCACACGCACGCGCTCGGCCAGGCCCGCCCTGGCCAACGCGACGCTGAACTCCGCGGCACACGCAGGATCGGCATCGGGGTCGCCGATGACGTCCCACGCGAACGGCAGGTCGCTCACCCGCGCCAGCGCCTGCAGCAGCGCCAGGTGTCCCTTGCGCCGCTCGAAGTTGGCGACGGTGAGGACGGTCGGAACGGGACCCGGCGTTTCCGAAAGCTGCGGGCGCGCGACCACACCCGGATGGCACACGCGCGTGCGGGCGGCGGCGGCACGCGCCTTCACCCTGTCGGCCATGAAGGCGCTCGTGGCGATGCAGCCACGCGCCTGCGCCAACGCCTGATCGACCCGCGCCGACGCCTGCGCCGGCAGCGAGTGCACGAGGTGCACGACGCAATGCGCGCTCCAGCACCGCGGGTCGATCTGGCTGAGGTAGAGGCTGTCGAGGACCAACACCTCGCCGGCGCGCGGCGGCCGATCCAGAGTGTCTTGCAGGTCGGCGACGCTGCACACGCGCAGCTCGCAAGCCCCGGGCGGCGCCGCTGCGACGACCTGGGCGTTGTACAGATAGCCGCCGGTGAGCGTGTTGCGGGCCGGCGGCTCGGTCAGGACGAAGCGCAACCCTCACCTCGCAGCAACAGTCGTTCGAGCTCGGCGTACGTCGGCGCCGCATGACTGCCCGTCGCCGGTGGTTGGTCGCCGAACAAGATGGTCCGCCAGCCGCGCCGGCGCGCTCCGTGCAGGTCGGGATCGAGTTCGTCGCTCACCATCACCACTCTGTGCGGGGCGAAGCCGGCGTCAGCGCGCACGGTTTCGTAGGCGAACGCCGCCGGCTTGCCGACGATGGTGGCCGGCCGCCGAGTGCAGTATTCCAGCCCCGCCACCCAGAAACCGACGTCGATGCGCTGGTCCTGGCGGTGGAACCAGTGCGGCTTGCGGTGCATGGCGATCAGCTCGGCGCCGCGCTGCACGGCCACGAACGCCTTCTGCAACAGGCTGCGGTCGTAATGGTCGAACCAATCGCCGACGACGACGACACGGGCGTCGTCGGACGCCGCGGGCAGGTGCGCGAGCTCGTCGCGGCCGGGCTCGCCCGCCAGCGCCAGGGTCGGCGTGCCGGCCGGGATGAAGCGGGCTGCCAGGTAGGACGCCGTGTAGATCTCGTCGCGACTCACCTCGAGCCCAGCGCGCCGCAGCTGTTCCAGGCGACTGTCGCGACTGTTGCAGCCGTCATTGGTGAGGAACCGCACGCAGTGACCGGCTGCGCGCACGCGCTCGACCAGCTCGATGGCTGCCGCAGGCACCTCGCGGCCGAACTGGACGACGCCGTCGAGATCGAACACCACGAGATCGACCCCGGGCGACAGGTCGCCGTTGCCGGGCTGGACCACCGGCTGCAGTCCGACGTGGCCGAGCGCCTCGTACTTCACCTGCAGGTAGCGCATGTTGTGTGGGTTCGGCTCGACCAACGTCGGCGCCACCCTGCTCACTGCGATCCCGTGCTGGCGCAGCGTCCGCACCTTCGACGGGTTGTTGGTGAGCAACTCGACGCGCTGCACGCCGTGCGCCCGCAGGATGTGCGCCGCCGCGCCGAAGTCGCGCAGGTCGGCCGGGAACCCGATCCTGCGGTTGGCTTCGATCGTGTCCGCGCCGCGTTCCTGCTCGGAGTAGGCGGCGATCTTGTTGCCCAGCCCGATACCTCGACCTTCTTGTCGCAGGTACACCAACATGCCCCGGCCGCGGTCGGCGATGGTCCGAAGCGCACTGCGGAGTTGCGCATCGCAATCGCATTTCAGCGACGCGAGGACCTCGCCGGTGAAGCACTCCGAGTGCACACGCACGGGCACGATCTCGCCGCAGGCGACATCACCCATGCCTACTGCCAGGGCGCTCTCTCGACCGTCCACGCTGTACACGGTGACCTCGAAGCTGCCGTAGTGCGTCGGCAGCTCGCACCGGGAGACCTCCTGCACCGTCGGAACGGGCCCGAGGGCACTGCCAGCGCACGCAGCGCGCAGGGCCGCCGCGCCGGCGGCGCCCGAGTCTGCAACGCGCACACCGCGCACCGTCTCCGGCCAATCGGCCCCGGTGCCGATCACGACCACGGCGTCGACCGCCGCCGCCCAGGCGCGCAACACGGGCGCGTCGAAGTCGGACGCCCCCGGCAACAGCAGACGCGTTTCGCACCAGGCCGGCAGCTCCGCCAACCACCGCGGCATCGCCAACGACTTCACGTAGTCGCCGCTCAGCACCATGACGTCGTCGGTCGGCGTGGCCCGGAGACGCTCGTCGAGGACCTCGGCAGCGCAGGTCTCGACGACCGCGTCGCCCGCATCGACGAGGGCGGAGATCGAATCGAACCCTGCCGGCGACGACGGGGAGGGTGGAGCAGGAACCAGGAATCTCAACATCACGAGACGCTCGAGGCGGCGTAGCAGATCAAGGGCACGACGGCGGCAGCGGTGCCGCGGTACACCTCGGACATCAACACGGGCAGAGAGTCAAAGGGCGCCGGCTGGCCGAGCAAGCCGTCGAGCACCGCCGACGCAGGGTCGGCGAGCAGGCGCTGCACTTGGCGCAGGCGAGCGTGACGATCGTGGGTGGCGCGCCGGCGCGGCGCCACGGCGCCGACCTGCGAGGCCCAGATCTGCTTGCGCCGCGCGTGGAACGCACCGCCGAGATCGAGCTCGACGCGCTGGTCACCGTACCACGACAGCTCGATGACCCTGCCCTCGAAGCCGACCGCATCGAGCGCCGCCTGTAGCACACGCGGCTGTCCGGTGGTGTGGAATGCGAGCGCGAACGACTCGGGCCTGACTGCGTCCGGCGCGACGGCGGCGGTGACGTCCAACAGGCGTGCCGCCAGCGCGCGTCGCTCTGCCATCGGCTCGACCACCGTCGGCCGGACTCCGTGCTCGCGCGCCAGAGCGAAGGCGATCAGCATTCCGACGGCGCCGGCGCCGAAGACCGCGACCTCGCCCGCCGGCATGGGCTCGGCGTCCCAGGTCGCGTTGAGCGCGGTCTCCAGGTTGGGAATGAGTGCAGCGCGGGCGGACGGGACGCCGTCCGTCAAGGGCGTCACCCATTCCTCGCCGACGTCGGCCAGGTCCTGATGCGGGTGCATGGCGAAGACGCGCCGGCCGGCGCAGGCGCCGTTCTCGGCGACTCCCACCAAGCTGTAGCCGTACTTGACCGGCAGCGAGAACGAGCCCGCCATGCCGACGCAGGCCATGCTCGACTCCAATGCCGCCGGCACGCGCCCGAGCCCGACCAAGCGTTCCGTTCCGGAGCTGACCGCCGAGAACTCGGTGCGGATGCGGGTGGTACGCGGCGGCGGCGCCACCGGGAGCTGCTCGGTGCGCAGCTCACCGGCGCCTGGCCGCGTCACCCAATACGCCTGCGCCGCCGGCATCGGTTCATTCGCTCCGCGGGCACGCGCAGACGAACAACAGTTCGCCGTCGACATCGAAGTGGTGGGCGCGCAGACGCGGAGCGTCAGCCAGACGACGCACGGTCGGCAGCTCGAAGCTCGGCACGCCCGAGCCGAGGATGATCGGCGCCACGTGCAGGTGCAGCAGATCGAGCCGGCCAGCGGCAAAGAAGCTCGACAGCGTGCGACCGCCGCCCTCGACGAACACCGAGTGCAAGCCACGCGCGGCAAGCGCGCCGAGCAGAGTGTCGATCGGAACGTTGCCCTCGGCGTCGGTCTCGAGCGCCACCACTTCGACACCGGCCGCGCGCGCAGTCGGGCCTTGCTCGGCGGCACACGCGAGGATGCAGCCGGCGTCGGCGTAGACCTTCAGTTCATGCTGCCGCGCCAGCGAACTGGCGCTGCCGTTGAGCACGACGCGGCGCGGATTCGGACCGAGCACGTGTCGCACGGTGAGCGCCGGATCGTCGCGCTCGACCGTGCCGCTGCCGACGAGGACCGCGTCGTGCAACGCGCGCAGACGATGCGCATGCCGCAGGTTGCCGGGATTGCCGATCCACTGCGAATCCCCCGTGGTGCAGGCGATGCGACCGTCGAGGGTCTGCGCCAGATGGCCGGTGACGTGCACGCTACGTTGCCGGCGCGCCCGCGCGGACGCGAGGATCACCGGTAGGTAGAGACGCAGGAAGGCGGGCAGACTCGCCTCGTCGTACGAGTCGCTCGCGGCGGACGCGGAAACGGAGACGATTGTCTCGGCGCGGTCCGGCGGTTCCGCCTCGAGACGCCATGCGTGCGGTCCACGGGTCAGATAGGCGACGTCGCCACTGTCGTCGCGCTGCAGGAGAGCGCGCAACGCCAGGAGCGTGGCCCACAGCTCCCCAGGGTCGTCCAACGCGCAGATCAACGCGGGCACCGCCAGGGTCGCCGGAGCCGAAGCTCAGAATCCTCCACGCGAGAACCGGCGCCCGCATGCGGTCGCGCCGCCGGACCCCTCGCCCTGTCGACGCCTTCGTCGACCGCCTGGCGGAAAGGCAGGTCGTCACCGCGGGAGAGCATGGGCACGGGGAATGTTAGCAGGCACTGGGCGTCGCCGTGAACGCGTCACAGCCGTGTCGCCACCAGCGCCTTGGCACCGAACGAAGTCATTGGAGATGGCCGCGCCATCGGCCGTCGCGACCGCATCTCCTTCGCGACATGGTCCGGCCGGCCAGGCTAGACTCGAAGGCGAGGGCATGCCACGAAACCGCGCCGACACCGACACAGCCGCCCCGCCGGTCGAACGCGGGCGTTCCACGGTGCACGCCTGGTTCGAGCGCACCTACCGCGAGCGCGGCCTGCGCTACCTACGGCCGCCGGCGGCCTATCCCATCTACCTCCAGCTCCTGGGCGCGCGAGCCGGCCAGCGCCTCCTCGACGTCGGCTGTGGGCCAGGCTTGTTGCTGGGCGCGGCACGTGCCCGCGAGGTCGCCGCCCACGGGATCGACATCGCGCCGACAGCCCTGAAGATGGCGTCGCAGCGCGTTCCGTCCGCCTCGGTGGTCCTGGCTTCGGCAACCGAGCTCCCATACGCCGACGGCTCGTTCGACCACGTGACCTGCATCGGCGTGCTGGAGCGCCTGAGCGATCGACCGCGCGCTCTGGCGGAGATGGCGCGCGTCCTGCGACCAGGGGGCAGACTGTGCTGCATGGTCCGCAACGCCAACAGTCTGAGCTGGCGCATCAGGCGGGGGCTCCGCCGCCAGGACCACCACAGCCATCAGGACGCTGCTTCGCTGGCGCAATGGCGTGAAGCCTTCGAGGCCACCGGCTTCCTCGTCGACACCGTGCACATCGACCAGTGGTGGCGCCAACGCTTGCGTCGGCTCTGGCGCGGCCGGCCGGACCCCACACGCGACGAGCCGGTGGCGCGCCCCGTGCTGCCCCTCCGCCTGGCCCTGGAGTTCATCTTCTTGCTGCAACGGCCGGCGGCGACCGCGAGCCGATGACGACCCTGTCCACACGGCCCATGGCACCCGCAGGCGACGAACGGCTCTACGAGGGCCTCGCCCGCTACCAATGGCTGCTGCGTCGCCTGCGCCGCGCCCCGCCCGGTGTCGATCTGGAGATGCACAAGCGCCTGGCCGCACCGGCGCCGGGCCAGCCGGGGCCGCTGCCGGGCGACGCCTGGCACGACTGGGTGTGGCGTCAGCTCGAACTCGGCGAGGCCCCACGCGTCGTCGACCTCGGCTGCGGCTTCGGGGCGAGCGTCCTGCGCTGGGCGCGAGCGCACCGGGGTACGTTCGTCGGTCTGGGCAACAGCTCCTACCAGCTGGCGCGGGCGCGCGGCGAGGCCGAGCGCCTGGGCCTGTCGGCGCGCTGCTCGTTCCGACCGAACGCGCACGGCACCACGATCGAGGGCAGCTTCGACGGCGTCGTCGCGGTGGAGACCCTGGTGCACGCCACCGACCTGACCGGCGCGCTGGTCGCCGTGGCGGCGTGCATGGCGCCCGGCGGCCGCTTCGTGTCGATGGAGGACGTGGCCCGCGACGCCGACGTCGGCTCCTCGCCGCACGCTCGTCAACTGGCGGCCGCGTGGGCGCTGGGTTCACTGTGGAGCACCGACGACTGGGACCGAGCCGCGCGCGCGGCCGGGCTGCGCGTCGTGCGCTCGATCGACCTCACCGACCAGGTCATCGTGCGCCCCGAGGCGACCCTGGCGCGTAGCGAGCGGCGCCTGCGGCGGCTGCGCCGGCTCCTGCCAGGCCGCCATGCCCGCAGCGCTCTCGACGCCTTCCTCGGCGGCATCGCCATGGAGAGGCTGTATCGGGACGGCATGCTCGCCTACCGGTGCGCGGTGCTGGAACGGCGGGACGACGCATGATCCGAAACCGCGTCGTGTCCGTCCTACTGTTGCTGTCGACGGCAGCGATCGCGTTCGCACTGGCTTGGCCGCTCGTTCTCGATGCGCCCGAGCCCGCCAACCTGCGCGCGTACCTGCACGAGCCGCCGATCGTGCACGACCCCAAGGCTTGGCTGCAGTGCGCCGGAGTCCCCAACCACCTGGCCTGGCGCGCTGCCTACCGCGGCATCTTCGCCACTGGGCTCGACTTTTCCGGGCTCACTCGGCTCGCCTGGCTCGCGCCTCTGGCCAGCGTGTGCGTGGTCTGGTGGCTGGCGCGCGGCCGAGCGCTCACCGGAGTGATCGTCGCCGCCCTGGCCTTGTCGCCCGCGTTCGCCACCGATTGGCTGCTGCTCGAACGCTTGCGGCTGTTCCTGCCGGCGTTGGCTGCTTGCGTCATGGTCGTGTTGCTGCAGCGCCCTTCGCGCCTGCGCGTGTCCTTGGCCCTGATCCTGGCGCTTGCCGCCGTCTTCACCCACGAGGGCGGCAGCCTGCTGTGGCTGGCCATGCTGCCCCTCCTCGTGCCGCCGACCCGCGACCAGGGCGGCATCGGGTCGCTGGCGTTCTGGGTGCTCTGCGGCAGCGGCGCGCTCGCTCTGTGCTACGACGAAACAGCGCGCACCAGCCCCGGTCTGGTCGGCGCGTTGGTCGCGCAGCCCGGCCCGACCCTGGAGTTCCTGGCCAGCGCTCTGGGAACGGCCCTGCCCGACGTGCTCGCCGGCACGCCGCGGGACGGTCGCATCCTCGGCACTGCCATGGGCGTTGCGACGATCGTGTACGGCGTGGCCTCGCCCTGGCTCGACGCGGACCGCTGGCGCGCCGCGCGGCCCTGGTACGCCCTGGCGCTCGCCGGGGCCGCCCAGGCTGTGGCGGCCGCGCACGTGCTCGTACCGCAATCGATCTCCGACAGCCTCCTGCGCCAGACGACCTGGGGTGCCTGGCTGTTGCCGGTGGGGCTGGCCGGGACGTTCGTCCACACCTTCCCGAACCTCGGCCGGCGCCTCGCCCCGTACGCGTTGGGGGCGATGGCGCTGCTGCTGCTGCAGGACTGGCACGCGGGCCTGGGCTTCCTGCGCTCGCACGCCGCACTCATGCGCCAGTGCGAGGCGCTCCTCGTGTTCGCGGACCTCCGCCAGGAACAGCTGCCCAGCTTCCCGTGGCCGAGCGTTCCCAAGCACGCCGATCGCGTCCTGCTGCGTGCACGTGGGCGCCTGCAGCGGGCCGCGCCTCTCGCCGACGATCTCCTGCACGGCATCGAGGCGCGCGACGAGAGCGCCCCGGCCGGCCGGATCGACGGCGCCAACCCGACGTTCGTGCACGGCACGGTCACCGACCCGGCCCGCACCGATCTGGTGTTGCTCATGCGTCAGCACGGCGACGGCCCCCCGCACCTGCTGTGCGTCGGCGCTCCGAACGTGCTCGAAAACGCCACCGCGCCGCAGTGGGGATGTGACCTCAGCCGGCTCGAACCGGCCCGCGACGACGACCTCATGTTCGCACTCGCCTTCGACCTCCGAGCGCGTGCCACCTCGCCGATGAGCGGCAGGTTCGTCTGGCGCGGTCAGGGCTTCGTCCGGGAGGACGAGCGATGACGCTGCGCCTGCTCCTCGCCCTGGCCGGGCTGCAGCTGCTCACGGCGGCACCCTTGCCATGGGAACCGGTCGCGCGGCCTTGGGCCTGGCTGCAGGCGAGCACCGACCTCGGCGTGCTGATGCTCTTGTCGTGCGCGATGGCTCACAGCGCCGCGCCGAGACGCCTCGCCTTGGCAGCCCTGACCGCCCTCACCCTCCTGGTGCCGCTGTACCGCTTCGGCGAGACGCTGATGCCGGTCTTCTACAGCAAGTCCTTCGAGCCGTGGGTCGACCTGCTCGAGGTGCCGGGTCTGATCCATCTGGTGAGCCACGACCGCGGCCCACTGGTCCAGAGCGGGATGGCCGTCGGCGCTCTTGCCGCGGTGACGCTGGTCGTGTGGCTGACGGCCGTGCTGTGGCGCGTCGTGCTGCGGGCCTGCGCCGGTCGCCGGTTCGCCCTGGTGACGCTGCTGGTGACGCAGGCCGCGTTCGCCGCCGCCTGGGTGGTTGCCGAGGGCACCGGCGGCCGCGTCGACATCCTGCGCCCGTGCATGCTGCGGGCCGCGGTCGACGACGTCGGCGCGACGCTGCAGAACAAGCGCTGGCACGGCGAAGTGGCGGAACGCCTGCGCGCAGCCGACTACGAGCTCGCGTACACCCCCAAGGATCTGGGGAAGCTGCGCGGCGCCGACGTCTATCTGCTCTTCGTCGAGTCGTACGGCCGCAGCGTCGTGAGCACGAACGCCGAAGCGGGTGCCGCGTGGCAGGGATGGTTGCGCGAGCACGAATCGGATCTGAACGCCGCCGGCTGGCAGGCGATCTCGGGCTGGATGGCACCCTCGGTGCACGGCGGGGGCTCGAGCTGGGCCCACCTCGAGTTCTTGAGCGGGATCAAGGTCGAAGATCGCCGAGCCTTCGACGAAGTGTTGGGCAGCACCGTGACGCCGTTGCCGGCGATCGCGCGCGCGGCCGGATACGACACGGTGTTCGTGCAGCCGGCGATGCCTCGGCCCTGGCCCGAAGCCAAGATCCTCGGTTTCGAGCGCCACCTGTTCCAGCCGGCCTTCGCCTACGACGGCTACATCTACCACTGGGGTCGGATGCCGGACCAATTCGCGCTCGAACACGTGCTGACCGAGGTCGTGCCGAACCACACCAAGCCCTTGTTCCTGCAGTACGTGTCGGTGAGCAGCCACGCGCCGTTCCGGCTGCTGCCGCCCTACCACGACGACTGGACGCGTGCCGGCGACGCGCACGCCTTCGACCCGCCGGCCGCGATCTTCGACATCACCTGGGCCAACTACACCAGCCATCCCGGCGTGGCGGACGCCTATCTCGCCTGTCTCGAGTACAGCTTGAAGGTCGCCTTCGGCTTCACCCTGCGCCTGCAATCACCCTCGCTCGTCTTCGTGATGGGCGACCACCAGCCGCCGATCCACTGCCCCGACGTGACCGCCCGCCACCACGACGTGCCGGTGCACATCGTCAGCAATCGCCCCGAACTGCTGCAGCCGTGGCTGGGGCGCGGCTTCACGGCCGGCATCGTCCCGGACGCCGAAGGTGCCAGCGCGAGCGCCTCTCGCTTCATCTTCGAGTTCTTGCGCGCCTACGGCGAGAAGCCGCGCTGACCCCGGTCGGCCGGACCGCCCCGCTCGAAGACCCCGACGCCGGGCTCACATCTCGGCTTCGTAGCTCGCCGACGCGGTGCGGCCCTCGTGCAGCCGCACGCACAGACGGCCGGTGAACGAGCCGGCGAGGCTGCGGCGCATACAGTCGTGCAGGTACTTGCACAGGTTCTCGGTGGTCGTGTTGAGGCCCTCGACCTCGGGCACGACGTCGAGATTCTGGAAGCGCAGCGGCTCCAGAGCACGCCACAGACCCTTCTGCGCCAGATCGAAGTCGAGGACGACGCCGTCGTCGTTCAGAGACGGGCTGGAGAACGTGAGCTCGACATCGAACGTGCTGATGTGCAGTTCGCGCGCCGGGCCGAAGTTGCCGCGCAGCGAGTGCGAGCACTTCAGGTAGTCGACGATGGTGAGGGCGTACATGGTGTGTCCTTGCACTCGGGCAACCGCGTCACCGGGTGGTCGCGGGTTCCTCGGGCAGGTAGCCCTGCTCGATCAGGAAGCGCAGGATGCGGTCGGCGCCGACGCCGGGATCGAGGTCGCGCGTGTCGATCACCAGCTCGGCGTCGGCAGGCACTTCGTACGGATCGGAGATCCCGGTGAACTGCTTGACGATGCCGGCTCGAGCCTTGGCGTAGAGGCCCTTGCGGTCGCGCTCTTCGCAGGTGGCGAGCGGCGTGGCCACGTGCACCAGCACGAAGCCCCCGGTCTCCTCGACCAGACGGCGCGCCTCGGCGCGCGCGTTGGCGAACGGTGCGATGGCAGCGCAGATGGCGAAGCCACCGTGCCGCACCACCTCGGCCGCGACGAATCCGATGCGGTGGATGTTGAGGTCGCGATGCTCGCGCGAGAAGCCCAGCTCCGACGACAGGTGCTTGCGCACCAGGTCGCCGTCGAGGAACGTCACACGCCGGTCGCCACGCTCGAGCATGCGCGTGCGCAGCACGTTGGCGACCGTCGACTTGCCCGCCCCGGAGAGGCCGGTGAAGAACACCGCCACGCCCTGCTGCCGCCGCGGCGGGTGTGCGCGCCGCAGCTCGCGCGCCGTCTCCTCGTAGCTGAACCACTCGGGGATCTCGTCCCCGCGCAGGAGGCGGTCGCGTAGCTCGGTGCCCGACAGCCTGCGCACCGTCTCGCCCGACCGCACCTCGTCGGCACCGACATAGGCGTCGCGCTCGGCAACGTACACGAGCTCTGGCGACGGCACGATCTCGATGCCGATCTCGGCGGCACACTTCTGCGCCAGCTCCTGCGCCGCGAACGGCTCGTACCACGGCTTGCCGTCCGGCGCCGAGCCCGGACCAGCGTGGTCGCGCCCCACCAAGAAGTGGGTGCAACCGTGATTGCGGCGCAGGATCGCGTGCCACACGGCCTCGCGCGGGCCTGCCATGCGCATCGCCAGCGGCAGGAGCGAGAGCGTGGCGTTGCCACCGAAGCGCGGCAGCAGCGCGCGGTAGCCGCGCACGCGCGTGAAGTGGTCGATGTCGCCTGGCTTGGTCTGACCGACGGCCGGGTGGATGAGCACCGCCGCCCCGGTGCTCTGCGCAGCGCGCCGCACCAGCTCGACGTGGGCGCGATGCATGGGATTGCGAGTCTGGAAGCCGACCACGCGGGTGAACCCCCGTGCCGCGAACTCGGCGCGCAGCTCCGCCGGCGTGCGTCGCAGCTCGGCAAAGTCGTAGTGGTGATGCATCTCGAGACCGAGGACGCGACCACCCACGCACACCTTGCCGGCCTCGCGCATGCGCATCCCCACCCCGGGGTGTGCCGCGTCGTCGGTGCCGTACACGGCACGGCACTCGGCAGCGAGGTCGGGCGTGAAGACGCTGTCGACCTCGAGCACCGCCAGCGCCACGCCCTCGGCGTCCCGCAGCACCAGCCGCCCACCCTTTCCCAGCCCGTTGGCGATGTCCGGGGGCACGTCGAGGGTGATCGGGATCGGCCACAAGGTCCCGTCGGCGAGACGCATGTCGCGACAGACGGAGGCATGGTCGGCCTCGCCCATGAAGCCGCCCAGCGGCGCGAAGCCACCATTCATCAGCAGCTCGAGGTCGCACATCTGGCGCGCAGTGAGGTCAACCGAGGGCCACTCGCGCGCAGCGGTGCGGAGCGCGGCCCGCTCGGCTTCGGGCACGAGCAAGGAAGGGACGGGGGGGACGCCGTGGCGCGCCGGGGTGGACTTGTCGGTGGACATCGAGGGTGGGATCGGAACGCGGGTGGGGCAGAACTGAGCGGATGCGCAGCGGACGCGAGGGCGACCACCGGTGGCACCGCCGAAGAAGGAGGACCTGACCTCGAGGGTCGGGGACTCGGTCGGGAATCGGCTGGCGGGATCGTCCAGCGGGGACGCGCCCGACCGCGCGGGCAGCGCACCCTACCCGCCGGGCCCGGCGAAGCCGAACGCTCAGAGAGTGAGAAACAATCGGTTTCTCACTCTCTGCGTGGCCGCGGATGCGGCCACCGGGGGCAATCTGAGAGCCCGTATCATGATTTCTTCTCGGGCTCTCAGCCGCGAGATTCGGCGGGGTCGTAGCCGAAGCGACGCATCGTGTCGGCGCACACGGCCAGCAGTTCGCTCAGGTCGCTGTCGCCGAGGTCGCGACGCCACCGCCCGTTGGTGGCGGCGAGGTCGTTGGAGGTGCCGTGGTTGGCGAACGACTCGTTGGCGTCCAGCGCACGGTCGAGTTCGGGCGCCCACGCCAGCCCCAGGTAGTCGAGGATCGCCTGGATGTGACGGCGAGGCTCGGCACAGAGGTCCTCGTAGCGCAGGAGCAGGGGGTCGTCGAGCTCTTGCTGGAGTCCTCGGTAGATCACGTCCCAGCTGCGCGCGAAGGGCGCCACCGGCAGGTCCTGCAGCTCGGGGAAGTCGCGCGCAACGTGCGGCTTGCGTGCGTGTGCGCGCCACGAACACAGGACGTCGCGCGGGTCGCGCACGAGCACGAGGTAGCGTGCGTCCGGCCACACGTAGCGCGCGCTCAGCGCTGCCCGTGGCTCCGGCAGCTTGTCGCCCCAGTAGCGGTAGGCCTTGCCCGGAAAGCGCTCGCGGTAGAAGTCCTCGCAGATCGCCTTGACGTGGCGGGTGAACAGCGGTGCGAACAACCCGACGTGGTCGGCGTGCACCACGCCCTGCATGGTCGCGGCGTCCCGAGTCGCCAGCTCCACCTTCTGATTGTGGGGCGTCCCCGCCAGCACCGTGCAGTGGTAGAGGAACTCGAGCACCCGCGCTTCGTCGGTCATCGCGATGTGCGGGTGGTCCCGAAGCACGTAGTACAGCCAGGTCGAACCACACCGACCCGAGCCGACGATGAAGAAGGGGGAAGCCATCGCGAGTGAAGAAGAGGCCGCTGGACGCGGTGATCCGCGGACGCGAGGAGTCTACGCGCGGCGCGCGACCAGGACGGTCGGCAAACTGCACACAGCCGGCGCCGGCGGGGAGGCCGAAGCCCCCGGCGGCAAGCGACCTGCGCTACCTCGAGCCGGCGCGCATCGCCGAGTTGCACCGAGAGTCCAGTCGCGGGTCTGCGAGAGCGGCGCGCCGCGCCAACCGATCCGCCGATGACAACGGCGCCGAGCACCCCTGCTTCCTCCATACCGAAGTCGGCACATCGCCCGCGCGCACACGTGTCGAGGCCGCCCAATACCATGATGGGCGGGCGACCGAGGTCGCCGCCCATCGCGCCAGCGTTGCAGCGAATGGAGTCGGACTCCACCGCTGGAAGCTGGCTCTTTCTCGCGTCTTGGCGAGAACGACTGTCACGTTCGGCCGGGCCCTGATTCTTACCCACCATGCGCAGCCACTGTTTGCTCCCGTGTCTCCTGGCAGCTTCCTTCGCAACTGCCTCCCTCGCCGCCCAGGTCCCGACGTCCGCGTCGCCCGCGGCCGCACTCGCGGGCCGGGGCAACAGCTCCAACTGGTACCCGTTCGGCGCAGCCTCCATGCAGTACCAGCAGGTGCACTCGGCGACGTCGTTCTCGTCCGGGGGGCCGCTCACGGTGACCGGTCTCAGCCTGCGCCCACGCTCGAACACGGCGGCGGCGATCGACATGGAGCTGTTCATGGCCGACTGCCCGTACAACGCCTTCGATGCCCACGACCGCTTCGCGGACAACGTCGTGGCGGGGACCGAGGTCAACGTCTTGCTCCGGCGCCGGGTGTCGCTGCCGGCGACCACCAACGTCGACTGGCTGCTGCGCCTGCCGTTCGACAACTCGTTCGCCTGGAGCGGAAGCCACCTGTCGTGGCGCCTGGTGAACTACGACACCTACAACGGTGGCTCGCCGACCTACTACTCCTGCGACGCCTTCAGCAACTTCGGCAACTGGACGCAGAGCGGGACCTTCCAGGGCTGCAGCTCGCCCTCGTCGACGCAGCCGCCGGAACACCTCGTGCGCATCCGCGGTCCAGGAGCGACCAGCACCTTCGACGGCTACAGCTACGTGGCGAGCGGCGGCCTGCCGGCGATCCTGATGATCGGCACGGCGCCGCAGGCCATCGACCTCACCCCGTTCGGCGCGCCCGGCTGCGTGCTGACCAACGACGTGGCAGGGACGCTCACCGGCACCACGCGCAACGACACCGAGGGCAGCGTGTCGTTCGTGCTGCCGATCCCGCGGGCTCGGAGCTTCGTCGGCTTCACCTTCCAGACGCAGATCGCCTTCTACCAGCCCAGCGCCAACAGCCTCGGCCTGTTCTTCACCCCGGGCTCGACCAACGTGCTCGGCAACAACTTCGACGTCACACGCATTCCCGGCTCGGTCGGCGCGACCCAGGGCTCCGTCGAAGTGCAGTACGGGTTGGGCATCGGCCTGAACTGACGTCGCGGTGCAGCGACCACCTTGCCGCAGTCGCTGCCCGCCGTATGCAGGCTGCCGCATGCAGGTCCACCTGATCGACGGCACGTACGAGCTGTTTCGCGCCCACTACGGCGCGCCGCCGGCGCGCGCACCCGACGGCCGCGAGGTCGGCGCCACGCGCGGTCTGCTGCGCAGCCTGTGGTCGCTGCTGCGCCAGCCCGGGGTCAGCCACGTCGCCTGTGCTTTCGACACGGTCATCGAGTCCTTCCGCAACGAGATGTTCGCCGGCTACAAGACCGGCGACGGACTCGACCCGGACCTGTTCGGTCAGTTCCCTCTCGCCGAGCGGGCCGTGGCGGCGCTGGGGATCGTGGTGTGGCCGATGGTCGAGTTCGAAGCGGACGACGCGCTGGCCAGCGGCGCCTGGCGCTACGCCGCCGACCCTCGCGTCGAGCGAGTGACCCTCTGCTCGCCCGACAAGGACCTGGCGCAGTGCGTGCGCGGCACGCGGGTCGTCTGCCTCGACCGCCGCAAGCAGCGGGTCCTCGATGCCGAAGGCGTCGTCGCCAAGTTCGGGGTCCGTGCGGAGTCCATCCCGGATTGGCTGGCCCTGGTGGGCGACGACGCGGACGGCATCCCGGGGATCCCGCGCTGGGGTGCCAAGTCGGCGGCGGCTGTGCTCGCGCACTACGAGCACCTCGAGGCGATCCCCGACGACGCGCGGCAATGGCGCGTGCAGGTGCGCGGCGCTGCCGCGCTGGCGGCGAGCCTGGCGGACGGCCGGCAGGCCGCCGAGCTGTACCGGCGGCTGGCGACGCTGCGCACCGATGTGTCGATCCAGGCCGATGTCGACCAGCTGCGCTGGCGCGGCGTCGATCCCGGTGCGCTCGGGGACCTTTGCCGTGAGATCGGCTTCGAGCGCTTCGCCGAGGAAGCAAACGCCGCCGCACCGCCGAGCTGACGCAACGGCAAGCTGACGCAACGAGACCGATCGAAACGACGATGCCCCGACCCGCTCGATCGCTGGGTCGAGGCACCGTGTCGCGCGCGATCAGGCCTTCGGCTTCGGGCGGTTGCCCGGGGTCGCCGGCGGCGTCTGAGCCGGCTTGCTCGGCTGGGCCGGAGCAGTCGGCTTGGTCGTCGACGGGGTCGCGGCGGGCTTGGGATTGGGCTGACCGGGCTTGGACGGTTGGTTCACGTGTTCTGATCTCCTGATGGTTGCAGCAACCTCGCGTTGCTGGCCACGAGAGGGCAAGGGCCGTGCCGCCTTCGTTACGCTCGACAAAATCGTCGCTGAGCCTTTCAAGATAGGAGGTTGCGATCAAGGATCGCCGAAGCGCCAACGATCGTCGCCCCATGATCGGAACTTGTATGCCGATTTTTTCGGCTGCAATATTCCGATTCCATGCTGCTGCGAGTCCTGGCCTCGGTGCCCGCGCCGGTCGGCCGACGCGTCGGGCGCCTTCTCGAGGGCGAGCCCATCCGTTTGCGAACCGTGCGCGGCGCCCTGGCGCCCGTGCTCGCCCGTGACGACGCCGACGTGCTCCTCGTCGACCGCTCACGCCTCGGGTCCAACCCCGACCACGCACTCGCTCGCTTGCGTGCCGCCGAGGGCGCGCCCGAGATCATCGTGCTGTGGGACCTCGAGGACCCGGCCGCGCGCGCGGGCCTCCTGGCCAGCGGCGCCGTCGCAGTGCTCAACACCTCGCTCGAAGACCGCGCCCTCGCCGAAGCGATGCGCGCCCTCCTGGCCCGCCGGCGCGAGGCGGCGGTGCAGCGGCTGCGTGCGCAGCGCGGGGGCCCACCGTCGGCGCTGTCCGACTTCGTCAGCCAGAGCCCGGAGATGCAACGCCTGCTCGTGGTCGCACGGCGCATGGTCGACAGCGAAGCCAACGTGCTGATCCTCGGCGAGACCGGCGTCGGCAAGGAGCGCCTGGCGCGCGCCATCCACGACGAAGGCCCCCGCCGCGACGCGCCGTTCGTGGCGATCAACACCGGTGCCGTGCCGGAGGCGCTACTCGAGAGCGAGCTGTTCGGCCACGAGGAAGGTGCGTTCACCGGTGCAGTGCGCGGCCACCGCGGCCTGTTCGAGCTGGCACACGGCGGCACCTTGTTCCTCGACGAGATCGGCGACACGCCGCCCGCCGTGCAGGTGAAGCTGCTGCGCGCGCTCCAGGACAGGCGCATCCGTCCGCTCGGCGCAGAAGCCGACCTCGAGGTCGACGTGCGCGTGATCGCAGCCACCAACCGCGACCTGCCGAGCGCCATGCGCAGTGGCAGCTTCCGGCCCGACCTGTTCTATCGCTTGGGGGTCGTCGCTCTGAACATCCCGCCCCTGCGCGAGCGGCGCGCCGACGTGCCCGACCTGGTGCAGAACCATCTCGCGGCGCTGTGCGCGCGTCTCAACCGCCGAGCGATCGACGTGTCCGATACGGCGATGGCAGCGCTCACCGCCTACGACTGGCCCGGCAACGTGCGCGAACTCGTGAACGTGCTCGAGCGTGCGGTACTGCTCGGCGACGGCCCGCGCCTCGAGCTGCGCGATCTGCCGGCCGCCGTCGCCGACCGCCCCCCCGCCGCCGCCGGGACACCGGCCGCGGGCGACGCGCGTGAGCCGTCCTACGAACTGGCGCGCGCGCGCGTGCTGGCCGACTTCGACCGCACGTACTTCCAGCGCCTGCTGCAGGACTGCCAGGGGCGTGTCGGTCTCGCCGCGGCCCGCAGCGGCCTCAGCCCGCGCACACTGTTCGCCAAGCTGCGCCGGCTGGGCCTGCGCAAGACCGACTTCCGGCCGCCGCGACCCGGTGGGAGCCCCGCTGTCTCCCGAGCCGCCCCTCCCGACGACGAGGTGCCTGGGCGCGCCTGAGTCACCGCCGGCGCCTTGCCAGGGCCGCGACGGCGGCGATACCGCTCCGGCAAAGGGGCTCGGCCGGCAAGACGCGGTCATCGCGGACTGCCCACGGCGCCAACCTCGCGCGATGATCCCGAGCTACCGTGTCCGACTCGCCCCGCGCCGACGCCGACGTGCTGAATGCCCTGGTGCAGGAGTGTGCCGACCGCTGGCAGGCCGAAGGCTCGGCCGTGGTCGAGCGCCTGTGCGCGCAGCACCCCGAGCACGCCACGCGCCTGCGACGGCGCCTGGACCTGCTCGAGAAGACCGGACTCCTGCAAGACCGCTCGGCGGAGGTTCCGCGACACCTGGGAGAGTTCGTCCTGCGCGGCCAGATCGGGAGCGGCGGCATGGGGGTGGTCTACCGCGCCCTGCAGCCGTCCCTGCAGCGCGAGGTCGCGCTCAAGGTGATCCGCCCCGACCACTCGTTCTTCGACGACTCGCGCCAGCGCTTCCTGCGCGAGGTCAACGCGGTGGCCCGCCTCCAGCACCCGGGGATCGTGCCGGTGCACGTCGTCGGCGAGGACCGCGGCGTCCTCTTCTACGCGATGGACCTGGTGCCAGGCTGCACGCTGGCGCAAGTCCTCGCGCATCTGGGACAGCGCGATCCGGCCTCGCTCACCGGCCGCGATCTCGCGCTGGCCGTCGCACAGCTGACGCCGGCCCACCGCGAGGACCCCGACGCGACCAAGCAAGGCACCGGCTTCGCGGCTTCGTGGGTGGAGACGTGCTTGCGCCTGGTGTTGCAGGTCGCCGAAGCACTCGAGCATGCGCACGGGCGCGGCGTCCTGCACCGCGACGTCAAGCCGTCGAACGTCATGCTGACGCCGGGCGGCCGGATCCTGCTGCTCGACTTCGGTCTCGCCAGCACCACCACCGACCCGCGCATCACGCGCTCCGGCGCCGAACTCGGTTCGCTGGCCTACATGGCTCCCGAGCAGGTGCGCGGCGACGCCGCGGCGATCGCTGCCACGACCGACGTGTACGGCGCCGGTGTGCTGCTGTACGAGTTGCTGACCCTCGCCCAGCCGTTCGCCCGCGCCACCGCCGAAGCGACGCGCCAAGCGGTGCTGGCCGGCCGGCCCGCGGCTCTGCGCGCGCGCAACCGCGCGCTGGCGTCCGACGCGGCGCTGGTGTGCCAGACCGCGATCGACCCCGACCCCGCGCGTCGCTACGCCAGCGCCGAGGCCCTCGCCCGCGACCTCGGCAACGTGCTCGGCCTGCGCCCGATCGCGGCACGGCCACTCGGCGCGGCGCTGCGTCTGCGCCGCGCGGTGCAGCGGCACCCCGCGCGCGCCCTGAGCGTGGTGTTCGCCGCGGTGCTCCTGCTCGGCGTCTTCCCGACCCTCTACCTGCAACAGCGCGCCGCCAGCCGCCAGCTGAGCCGCGAGAAGAAGCGCACCGAGGACGCCTTGTTCGAGGCGCAGAAGGCCCTCGAGCAAGCCCGTGCCGAGCAGAAGCGGGCGCGCTGGAGCCTCGGCAAGGCGCGCGAAGCCGTCGACCACTTCCTGGCCGACATCGGTCAGTTCCGGGCGGTCGACATTCCGCTCCTCGAAGAGCTGCGCCGGGACACCCTGCGCCAGGCCGCGACCCTGTACGAGCAACTGCAGCAGGACCGCGACGGCGCCGCCGATCCCGAGCTGCGCGTCGACGAAGCGCGCACGCTGCTGAGCCTGGCGCAGGTCCTGCGCGAGCTCGACCGCCACCGCGAAGCCGAGCCGGTGCTGCGGCGCACGATCGACGCCCTGAACGGCCTGCCGCACGCGGCCGCCGATGGCGAAGCCGCGCGACTCCTGGCCGCAGCCAAGTCCGCCCTGGGCGCCGCGCTCGTCAGCCTCGACCGGCCGGACGAGGCCGAGGCACCTCTGGCCGAGGCTGCGGTGAGCCTGCGCGCACTCGCCGCGCAGCCGACGGCGGCGGCCGAGGAAAGCGACGCCGGCGCGAGCATCAAGCCGATGCTGCTGCGCAACGCGTTGAACCTGGCAGGCCTGCGCCGGAACCAGAACCGGCCGGACGAGGCCGCTGCCCTGTACGACGAGGCGATCGCCGTCGGCGCACAGATGGAGCCGCGCATCGAAGTGCTGCGCATCCGGGCCGACGCGCACCTCGGTTTGGCGCAGCTCCGCATCAACAACAGCGAGGTGGACCCGGCCCGCGAGCAGTACGAGGCGGCGCTCGCCCTGCGTCGGGAGATCGCGGCGCGCGCACCGAGCTCGGCCCGGTTCCGCCGCGAGCTCGCCACCACGCTCGAGCGGCTGGGGCTGGTGCTGCAAGCTTGGCGCCCGGCCAGCGGCGAGCAGGCGCTCGCCTACCTCGACGAAGCGGCCGGGCTGCTTGCCGACCTCGTGCGCGACTTTCCCCGCCAGTGCGCCTACCGGGTCGGCTACTGCCGCGCGCGCCTGCTGTCGGCGCGGCAGCGTCAAGCGCTGGATCGCGATCAGGACGCCGAACGCGACTTCCGCGACGCCATCGCCAACCTCGAGCACGTGCGCGCGGAGCTGCCGCTCGAGAACACGTGGCGGGCGCCGTTGGGCTTCGCGCTGTACTCCCTGGCCGAGCACCTCCACCAGCACGGACGCTCCGACGAAGCACGCGCCACTCTCGACCAGGCCGACCGTCTGGCGGACACGCTGCTCGCCGAATCGCCCGACGACACCGACGTGAAGCAGCAGCACGCCGAGCTGATCCTGGCGCGAAGCACCTGGAAGCTCACCGACGCCGACGGCGTGGTGGCGAGCGCGCGCCGCGCGTTCGAGCTCGGCCTCGGCTTCCTGCGCGACCATCCCGACGACCCGCAGCTGCGCGGCACGGCCTTCCGCGCCTTCGACCATCTGGTCGCGCTGCATCTCGACGCCGGCGACGTCGAAGCGGCGCTCGCGACGGCCGACACCTACGGCGCCGCCAACCCATACAAGTGGTTGTCCCAGCTCACTCTGGCCCGAACCTACCTGCGCTGTGAAGGCCTGCTGCCCGCCGCCGACCTCCGCCGCACCCGCTGCCGGGAGCAGGCGCGGAGGGCCGTGCTCCGCGCCGGCGAGCACATGCCGAAGGCGGTCGTGCGCATCGAGAAGGACGACGTGTTCGCGCCGCTGCTGTCGGATCCCGAAGTCAAGGAGCTGCTGGAGCGGGGGCACGCCGCGAGTGGATCCTGAAGCCGGCCGCCGGCCGTGCTCCCCGGACCGACCCTGGAACGTTGCCAACGCGCCGCCCTGCCCGGCGTCCGGAGCCGCCGCCGTGCGAAGATGCCTGCGTGCTCGCCCTCCTGCTGTCGTGCTCGTGTCTCGCGCAACCCCCCTCGGGAGCGGTCGCGTTCCGCCAGGCTCGCGCCGATGCCGGTACCGACGCCATCGTGCTCAACGTGGCCGCCCACCCAGACGACGAAGCGGCGCGCACGCTGGTCTACCTGCGCCGCACTCTGGGGGTGCGGACGGTGGCTCTGTTCACCACTTGCGGCGAAGGTGGCCAGAACGCCGTGGGCCGCGACATCGGCCAGGCGCTGGCGAAGCGACGCGTGCTGGAGACCATGGCCGCGGCCGAACACACCGGGCTCGAGGTGCGCTGGCTGGGCTTCGCCGACTTCGGCTTCAGCAAGACTCTGGCCGAGACTCTGAAGGTCTGGGGCGCCGACGCTCTCGAAGCCGCGATGCTGGACGCGCTGCGCGACATCGGCCCCGATGTCGTGCTGACCAACCACGACACCGAGCACGGCCACGGCCACCACCGCGCGTCGGCCTGGGCCATCCAGCGGGCCCTCGCCACCTACGCGCGCGAGATCGGGCACGACGTCCCGCTGTACCAGCGTCCCCCCGAAGCCGAGCAGCCGTCGACGTTCGAACTCGAGGTCGGTCGTCTCGACGCGGTGGCGGGCGTGACCTTCGCGCGGCAGGCGTACGACGGCCTCGTCGAGCACGCCTCGCAGGGACCGTGGGGACCGCACGATCCGGCGCGGGTGAGGCCGGATCGCTGGCAGCGGGTCGGGGGCGAGAGCGAGGCGCCGGCAGGCGACCCGTTCGCCCGCCTACCGTCCGCCTTCGCCGACCCGGCGGCCGCGGCGAACCTCCTCGGAGTCGACGTCGGCACCTTGAGTCGGGTGCAAGCCCAGCTGGCGTCGCTGCGCTCCGACCGACCGACCGCCGCACACCTCGAGACCGTCGAAGCCGTGCGTCCGCGGCTCGCCGCTCTTGTCGCGGCGGCGCCCGACGATCCCTCGCCGCGCTCGCTGCGCGCGCGCTTGCAGCGTCGTCTCGACGCCCTCGATCGCGTCGGGCTGTACGGCCGAGGCATCGCTGTGGAGGCCTTCGCGTTGCGCCAAAGGCTGCCGCTGTTCGGACGCACCAAGCTGCGCGTCGCCGTGCACGCCGACGATCCGGCGGCGGTGACCGATCTGCGCGTCACGTTCCAGGGCAAGGCCGGCGAGCCCGTGGCCGAGGCTCCCGCCAGCAGCCTGGTGCGCGAGATCGACTTCTACCTCTTGCCCCCAGGTGTGGGCGGCGAACGCCAGCACGACCCGGTGACGGGCGCTCGCTGGCTGCAACCGACCGTCACTTTCCAACTCGCCGGCACGACACAGACCGTGCATCCCCGCGTGCGCGTGTTGCCGCTGGCGGAGCTGGAGATGGTGTTCGACCGCGATGTGTGCGTGCTGCCGCGCACGGCCCGCGACGCCCGCCGCGTGCTGTCGCTTTCGCTCGACTACCACGGCGACGACGCACCCGCAGGTGGCCTCCGCATCGACGCCCCCGCCGGCGTCGAGTGCGAACTGCGGCCGCACCGGATCCAGGTCTCGCACGAGCGACGCGACGCGCGGGTGCTGGTGCGCATGGCGGTCGCCGATGCTGCGCAGCTCGCGCCCGACGCGGCCCTGGTCGCGCACTACGGCACCGCCGAAGCCCGGCTCCCGCTACGCGCGGTCGACGTCACCGTGCCCGCGCATGCCCGCGTCGGGGTCGTGCGTGGTCCCGACGACACCCTGCTGCGCACCCTCGAAGACCTCGGCATCGCACACGCCGAGCTCGACGAGCCCGCGCTCGCGGTCGTCGATCTGAGCGAGTTCGGCAGCATCGTCCTCGACATGCGCACGGCCGGCAGCCGCGCCGACTTGCACGATCACCGCGACCGTCTCCTCGAGTTCTGCGCCAACGGCGGCCGTGTGCTCGCCTTCTACCACAAGCCGCGCGAGTGGAACGCACGCGACGGGAGGCCGTCGCTGGCGCCGTACGAACTGGTTGTCGGCGGCGAACGCGTGTGCGAGGAAGACGTTCCGGTCGAGATCCTCGCACCGCAACACCCGCTGCTGACGCAACCGCACGCGATCGGCGCGGCCGAGTTCGCCGGTTGGCAGCAGGAGCGTGGCCTGAACTTCCCCCAACGGTGGGGGCCGGAGTGGCAGCCGCTCCTGCGCATGGCCGACACGGGCGAGAAGGCGCAGGACGGGTCGCTGCTCGTCGCACCGTACGGCAAGGGGACGTTCGTGTACTGCTCACTGGCGCTGTACCGCCAATGGCGCGTCGGACACACGGGTGCCCTGCGGCTGCTGGTGAACCTGCTCGGGCCGTGACACCGGTCGCGGGAGCGCCGCGCAACGCAAGGCGCCAGCGGGAGTCCGGACGCTGGGCTCGGAGGAGTCCGCGTCACCGGATTCATCCGCGGCGGAGCCGCGTCTGTTCGCCCGGCTTGGCACGTCCGAATCTCCACAGGTGGCCCAACCTGCGGGGCGATTCGGACGCACCAACCTCAACGAACATTCACGACCCGGCCGCGGCGCCTCCATGACGCGGACTCCTGGGGACTGGGACCGCACCTCGGGCTTTTCTGTAACATCGCCCGCCCCCCGGCGCCCGGAGCGCAGAGTCCAGTCATGCGCGACACCCTGAGCAACCATCTGTCCCACGCCCTGTCGACGTTGACGTCGGCCACGATCCTCTGCGGCCTGGTCGGCACGGCCGCCAGCCAGACGATCAACCAGTTGCCCCCGGTCACCCTCGAGCTGTCGGCCGACGGTGAAGGAGGCACCTTCTTCCAGGACCTGGAGGTTCCCACGAGCTTCGTCACGCTCCGATGCACCGCTGACCCCGCGGTGGCCGGGGGGTGGCACGGAACCCTGTTCGATGCCTGGACGGAGGACTCGAACTACCTGGTGTTCGGAGACTTCGGCCCGCAGATGGAGCCGCCGACCCCCATTCCGTTCCAACTGATCGCCAACCACTACGCCGAGAACAGCGGCTACGAGACGCATCCCGACATCCACGCCCGCCCCGAGGAGATCCTGCGCGTGCTGAATCTCGGGCTCTACACCAACGGGGCTCGCGACCCCGTCTCGCCGCTGCAGATGGCCGATCCGCTGTTCCGCAATCCCAACGGGATCGTCCAGATCTTCGGCCTCCACCGCGGGCAGTGGGTCGAGGACATCCAGGACGACTGGGTCCCGTCCACCGAAGGGCTCGAGGGCTTCAACGTCGACGCACTGACCCAACGCGCCGTGTGGCGTCGCGTGCGGAACGCGTGGGGCGGCGACTACCAGAGCTTCTTCGCGTCGAGCGAGTGGGAGAAGATGACGACGCTCAACATCACCTTGGGCCTGCACAGCCTGGTGATGCGCGGCGCCGACGTGGTGACGGAGAACGTACCGTTCGACGAGAACGGCGGCACTCCCCCGCTCCTCGAGGGCTACCCCACACGGCCGGTGAAGCTGACCACCAGCGTCCGCGCCACGGTCACCTTCGTCGGCACCACCAACCCGGAGAGGCCACGCTTGCAGTTCCACGCCGAGTGGGGCGCGCCGCTCAACTCGGTGCAAGCGGTGCAGGCCGGACAGTCGGTGCGGCGCGAGGCCTCGGGAGCGCGACCCGGAATGAAGCTCCGCCTGCGCAACGTGCACAACTCGCAGGAGTTCTACGACGTCACGCCGACGTTCGCGGACTTCGGCGAGATCTCCATCCCGATCCCGTTCGGAATCCCACCGGGCACGACCCTCGAGGTGCAGAAGTACGCGTACCGCTACCCGGTCGGGCTGGCATTCGGCTTCACGGCATGGATCCCGGTCACCATCGGCCATCGGCCGCGCTTCGTGCTCCAGTGAACGGCCACGGCGACAACCCCACGCTCGAGGACGCGCTGGCAGGCGACGGCGCGGCGCTGCAGCGCCTGCTCACCAAGTTGATGCCCAAGGTCGAGCGTGCCGCGCCGACGTACATGGGGCCGGACCTGCGGCGCTCGTGCCGCACCTCGGACCTCGTGCAGTCGGCCCTGCTCGAGGCGGTCGAGTCCATGAAGTCGTTCCGCGGCGGTACCGAAGCCGAGCTGCTCAACTGGACCGTCCGTATCCTCGAACACAATGCGCGCGACCGCCGCCGGAGGCTGCGCACCGGCAAGCGCGACATCGAGCGCGAGCGCGCCGGCGACCAATGCAGCCTCGAGACGGCCCCGCACGACGAGCCGTCGCCGAGCCAGCTCGCCATCGAGCGCGAGCAGCTGGTGCGCATGGCGCGCGCCATCCGCCGCTTGCCGCGCGACCAGCGCCGCATCCTGCAGCTCACCGCTCTGCGCGGCAGCAGCCACGCCGACGCTGCCGCACTGATGGCGCGCAGCGAGGGGGCGTGCCGGGTGCTGCTGGCGCGAGCCCGCGCCAGCCTCCTGATCGAGATGGCGCGGGACGACGTCGATGACGCCTGACGACGAGGCGAGCTGGAGCCGGGTGCAGGACGCGCTGGAGCGCTACTTCCTGCGCAAGGACACCGGCGAGACCGTCGACCTGCTGGAGTTGTGCGACGGCGACGCTTCCCTGGCCGAGGCCGTCGATCGCCTGCTGCACGATGCACCCGCCGGCCTGCTCGACGAGCCGCTGCCGGCGGCCGCACCGGCGGCGCGCCTGCGTCGCTTCGGCGACTTCGAGATCCTCACCCGCATCGGCCGTGGCGGCATGGGCACCGTCTATCTGGCGATCCAGAAGTCGCTCCGCCGGCAGGTGGCGCTCAAGGTCATCGACCACGAAGCGCTCAGCATCCCGACCGCACGAGCGCGGGTCCGCCGCGAGGCCGAGCTCACCGCCTTGCTGGACCACCCGAACATCGTGCCGGTGTACGCGGTGGGCGAGGTCGATTCGGTGCCGTTCATCGCCATGAAGTACCTGGCGGGCCCGAGCCTGGCCGAAGTGCCGCGCCCGTTGGATCCGGAACGCGTCGGCCGGATCGGGCTGGCGTTGGCGCGCGCGCTCGACGCGGCGCACGTGCAGGGCATCGTGCACCGCGACGTCAAGCCGGCGAACATCCTGCTCGACGGCGACAACCCGGTGTTCGTCGACTTCGGGCTGGCACGCGCCCAGTCCGACGCGACGCTGACCCAGGAGGGCAAGGTCGCCGGCACGCTGCGCTACATGGCTCCGGAGCGGCTCGACGCAGGAACACCGGTGCTCGACCCGCGCGTCGACGTGTACGGCCTCGGTGCGTCGCTGTACGAGCTGTGCAGCGACCGGCCGATGTTCGCCGAGGACAACCCGACCGCCCTGGTGCGGGCGATCATGAGCCGCGAACCGCCACCGCTGCACTTGCGCGGGCGCCACCGCGACCTCGAGACGATCATCCTCCGCGCTCTCGGCAAGGAGCCCGCGCGCCGCTTTCCCACCGCTGCGGCCATGGCGGACGACCTCGAGCGCTACCTCGAGGGCCGGCCCGTCAACTCGCGGCGCACGTCCGTGTTCGGTCGCATGGCGCGCACTGTCCGCCGCCATCCCAGAGCCAGCGCAGCGATCGGCGTCGCCCTGCTGGCGGCGGCGGGTTCATGGACCGCGCTCGCCGTCCAGCGCGATCGCGCGCGCGTCGACCGCGAGCTGCGCTTGGGCGACGTGCGCACTGCCCTGGCGGCGCACGACCACGACCGCGCGCTCGCCGAGGCGGTGTCCTTGGCACGCAGCCATGCCGGCCATGCGGACGTCGAGGCGGCTCTCTCGCGCGCGCGGCGCGAGCACGCACTCGACCGGCTCCTGCTGGCCGTCACCGACCGTGCGGTCAACGTCGACCGCAGCGCGATCGAAGACCTGCGCCGTGTGCTCGGCGGCGCCGACCCGAGCCCCCAGCGCAGCGCGGTCCTGCACCTGGCGCTGGTGGTGGCAACGCGGCAGACCGAAGGCGTCGAAGCGGCGGCTCGACAGCTCGCTCAGCTGCCGCCGGACGTCGCAGCGCGGCGCGCTGGAGCGGCGATCTCGGCCTGTCTCGCCGGGAGGCCACTGCCCTGGTCGTTGCCCGACCATCCCGCGACCGACAGCGACGAGGTGATCCTGAGCGCGCTGGCCATGCGGCTCGCTGCCGCGGCGCCGCGCGCGGTGCTCGACGAGTTGCAGCGCGCCCCCGAGCACACGGCGCCGCGCCTGCTCTACCTCGAAGCCCTCACCCTGCGCGACGCCAGCCGCTTGCGGGAAGCGCTGCGCATCCTGCAAGGGCTCGCCAGTCAGCACGCGCCGGCGCACGTCTGGCGCACGCTCGCCAACGCGCACCTGCAGTTCGGACAGCTGCAAGCGGCGCGCGCAGCGATGGCACGCGCCGACGCCGACCACTCGCCCGCTGCCGAGTACCTGCGGCTGGTGCTGGCCTTCTCGTCGCCGGACGATCCGCATGCCGGCGCGCGGATCGAGCAGGCGCGCGCCAACCGCGATCGCCCGCCGGAGGTCGAGCGCTTCCTGGCCGAGCTCGACGGCAAGTCGGACAGCGACGCCGTGGACGACGCGATCGCGCGCCTCGAGGCGCTGCTGCCGCGGCAGAGCAACGACCTCGTCGGCCACGACTGGACGGTGGCGGCGATGGTCGAGATCGCGGCCTGGCACCTCGACGCACCTGAACTCGGCGGCAACGGCTCGGAGTCGCTGGCTGCGCGCCGGCAGGCGTTCGTCGAGACCTGGCGAGCGCGGGCCGCCGGGCTCACCTACCCTCCGGCCCGCGCGGTCGCCGAGATGTGGGTCGGACGCGCGCTGTGCGGCACCGAGCGGCAGGCCGACCTGGCGGCCGGACTCGAACTCCTGGCGCGGATCTGGCGCGAGGTCCCGGAGCAGGCGACGCCCGCACTCGAGTTCGCCGGCATGGTGAGCTTGCTCGGCCGCAACCTCGACGAGATCCCTCGTCGCCTCTACCTCGCGCAGGCCCGGCAAGCGGTGCACGCCGTCCTGCGTCGCGACGACGCCGGCGACCTGGCGCTGAGCCCGGCGCGGCGTGCGGCCGCGGAGTTCGATGCATGGGCGCTGGCGTGGATGGCCGGCGATCTCGCCGACATGGCGCGCCTGATGCCGATCGTGGAGGAGCTCGTCCCGGAGGGCGAGCGCGAGGATGCGCGGCGCGAGGCGGCCCGGGCCGAAGCGGCGATGGCCGCCTTCCGCCGCGGCTGACGGAGTGACGCGGACTAGACCTGCATCAACACCAACAACACGACGAGGAGAGCGCCCCAGATGAGCAGGGCCCAACGGGCAGCGCGGCGGGCCCGCTCCTTCTCCCACCACTGGCGCGGGCGGATGCCTTGCAACTGGAAGGTGACCACCGCTGCGAGATTGACGCTGATGACGTTGACCGCCACCAGGTGCAGGGCGTGCATCCCGAGGGAGACGTAGCCGCTGCCGACCAGCACGCCGGCAGCGACGAGGGGCGGCATGAGCGCCACGGCCACCATGACTCCGACCAGCGACGTGGGCGCGCCGGAGGTGACGGCGATGGCGCCGGCTCCGCCCGCCGCCAGCGCCAGCACGACATCGGACGACGCCACGCCGATGCGGGCGCGGATCTCGGCCGAGTTCGGATCGCAAGGGAAGAGGAAGCCGAGAGCCACCGCCAGCGCCGCGGCGATGACGACGCCGAGCGCGTTGATGCGTAGGGCCCGCTCGCCGAGTTTAGGGTCGCCGAGCGCGGTGGCGACGGCGAGGGCCATGTTCGGTCCGAGCAGCGGCGCGATCACCATGGCGCCGACCAGCACGGCGACATTGTCGCGGTAGAGACCGATGGCGGACACCACGGCGGACAACACGACGTAGGCGAAGAACACCGGCGTGAGCTGCACCATGCGGGCGACGTCGTCGACGATCTCGGCCCGGCTCACGCGACCGACCGTCGGCTTGGCCTCGCCCGGTTGCTCCTTCGCATCGCTCTCGCCGTGGTCCGCCGGCGCTGGCAGCGTCGCCTCCACCTGCTGCACCACGACGCGGAAGCCCTCGGCCCGGCCCACCGCGTCCTCGATCTTGTCGAGCAGCGCTTCGCTGACCTCGGCAGGCACCAGCACCAGCATCGACGCACGGTCGCCGTCACGATGCACCTGCAAGCGGTCGACGCGTTCGTGCTCGCGTTGGAAGACGCTGACGACGTCGGCCACCTCGGCGAAACGCTGGTCGGGCAACGCCAGGTGCAGCAAGCGGAAGCTCATGTCGAGAGCTTGCACCGAAGTGCCAGGGCGAACCAGAGTGCGCGGCCGACGACGCGGCCGGCACGGGCCGCTACGATCCACGCCGCATGGCCCACCGACGCGCTCTGTTCCTGACCATCACATGGTTGCTCGGTGGCTCGCCCGGCGCGTGCGCACAGGAGGCCCCGGCCGCCGAGGGCCCGGCGGCGACGGCGGCGACGCCCGAAGTCGGCCGCCACCAGATCCTCTGGCAGCGGTCGCTCGACGACGCTCTCGCGCTGGCGCGCGCCGAAGGTCGACCGCTGCTGATCGCTCTCAACATGGACGGCGAGAGTGCGAGCGATCGCATCGTGCACGAGAACTACCGCGACCCGGCCTTCGTCTCGGCGTCGCGCGCTTGCGTCTGCCTGGTCGCCAGCGTGTTCCGCCACTCGCCGCGCGACCACGACGAATACGGCCGCCGGATCCCCTGCCCCCGCCTGGGGGAAGTGACCTGCGGCGAGCACATCGCCCTCGAGCCGATCCTGTTCGATCGCTACCTGACCGACGGCGAGCGCGTCGCTCCGCGGCATGCCGTGATCCGACCGGACGGCACCAAGGCGTTCGACCTGTCGCTGTGCTTCGACCTGCGCGACATCGACCGTGCCCTGCAGCGGGTCGTGGACGAAGCCGGCGTTGCCACCCTGGCGGCCCCGAGGGCGACGAGCTGGCCGCAGCTCGCCGCCCGCCGCGATCATCGCGGTCGCGCGCAGCTCGAAGACGCACTGACCGCGGCGATGGCGCCGGCCGCGATGCACGAGGCGCTGGCGGCGGTCGCGGCTGCCGGCGACGTTGGCGCCCTCGATGCCTTGCGCGTGCTGGCGATGCGCGGCCCGAGCCTCGATCCCGGGTTGCGGCAACAGACGCTCGCCACCGCGCGCCACCTGGAGCTCGCCGGCCCGCTGGCGGCGGCGGTGCGGCAGCGCGTTCAGTACGGCGCACGAGGCGACCTCGCCGGCCACGCGTCTTCCTGGCTGCCGATGCTCGCCGAGCTCGACGGAAGCTCGGCGACGACGCGTACGTTCCTCCTGGCCTGCCTCGGCGTCGCGTCGGCCGACCCGGCGACGAACGAGGCTCTGGCGCGGTCGCTCGGGACCGGGGCACAGACCAAGGTCGAAGCCTGCCTGTCCGAGCACGGCGGTGACCACACGCTCGAAGACACCCTGCAGGTAGCGCGCGCGGTCACGGCGCAGGCAGGCGGTGCGACCCTGCCACGCGCCCAACCCACCGGCGACCAGATGCCCGAGGCGGACGTGCTCGAACGGCAACTCGACGAACTGGAGCGCGCGTTGCGGGCCGCGCCTGACGACGCCACCCTGCACGCGCGCTTCGGCAAGGCGTCGCTCGACCTCGGCCGCCGCCGCCTCGACGCCCAGCAGAAGGACGCGCCGCTGCTGTTCCAGGACGCCGAGCGCCACCTGCGCCAGGCGCTGGAGGCCGATGGCCAGCAGGCGACCTGGTGGATCGAGCGCGCGCGGACCGCCTACTTCCTGACGCGGTTCCGCGAACAGGTCGAGTACGGGGAGCGTGCGTTCGCAGCGGCTCGGTCTGCGGCGTTCGCGTCGGCGCCGCAGCGCGACCTGCTCGCCGACGCGGTTCTCGACGACCCGCTCGCCATCGAGGCGCTGCGATGGGTGGGAGACGGGCACGCCCGCTTGCTGGCCGAACGGGCCGGACAGGACCCGACCGCCGAGTTCGCGGGGATCCTCGACTGCCTGCGCGCACTGGGCACCGTGGCGGCCAGCCCGTTCGCCGACGGGAAGGACTGGCTCAGCCTCGGCTCCGCGTGCGGGGCGCTCGGGTTGTGGCACGAAGAACTCACCGTGCTGATCGCGGGTGCAATGCGCCTGCCTGCGGACGGCGACCTCCGCCAGGCCATCCACGGCTCGCTGTGGAACCTGGGGCGCATCGACCTGGCGCCCGTGTGGGCCGACACGATCGGCGCACAGCGGCGACCCCAGGCCGACAGCGCTTGGTTCGCCGGCTACGCGCGCATCCTCGCCGCCGAGGACCAGCGCCGCTGCGAGCAACCCGAGCTGGCGTTGTCGATCTACGCTGCGGCCGCCGCGAAGCTGGAACGAGCGCGCGCTCTGCGTCCCGACTACGCAGCCAGCTGCACCCAGCAGATCGCCCACACCTGGCTGGGCCGCGGCTTCGCGCACGCCCGCGCCGGCCGCCAGCAGCAAGCGGCCGATTGTCTGCTGTCGGCCGTCCGAACGGGCGCGTCGGTGCGGGACGCGCGCGACGGCCTCGGCTACGACGTGCTCGACTTGGTCGACAAGGCGCTCGAGTGGCGAGCTCCCGGCCCGAGCCCGGTCGACCCCGCGGCGCTCCTCGACGGCCTGCAAGGCGCCGACCCCGACACGGCGTTCTGGGCGCTCGCTGTATCCGACAGTTGTCTGCGCGAGGCTCTGCGCGCCGACGGGCGCAACCCGCAGCGGGTGGACAAGGAAACCGTCGACGCCGGCGGCAACAAGATCACCATGCCCATGGGCCTGCCGACCGAGGAGGGCGATCGCTACCTTCGCGAGAGCATGGCCGCAGCCGCGCGCGCGCGTGCCAAAGCGCAGTCGGTGGACGAACGGCACGTCGTCGCGCAGGCGCCGGCGATCTGGGCCGAGCGGATGCTGGAGCGTGGGCGGCTCGACGGCGTGCGCGAGGCCGTGGCCACCGCCGCTGCAGTCCTCGACATGGACGTCCCCGAGGAGAACGCCAGCGAAGCGACGCTGCGCAGCATCTCTGCGCAGTTGCGCGCGCGCTTGGGTGAAGCGCGTCCCCGCGCACGACCCGGCCGCTGACTGTTCGAGGGCCGGATCAACGCGCGACGCAGAGGAGCGTACGCGGCAGCGTGTCGCGAAACCGCTGCGGCGTAGCCGCGCATTCGTTGACCCGCACGGACACCCGCAAGTGATGTCCATCGAGCAGTGAGCACGCACATGTGCGGAGGCGCATCCAAGACTTCGACCGACATGCAGCTGTCGATGACGTGTCCCGAACAGGGGTCATCCCCTAGTTGTGCGAGTCGCGCGCGCGGGCACCATTCACTCGTCGGCCGTGGCAGAGGAAGCCGCACACAGAGGCGTGCGCGGCCCGCGACCGACGCTCTGCTTCTCCCCGGAGAGACCCATGTGTAAGCACCGAGGCGGCCTTGCCGCCTTCACGTCCCTCGCCCTTTTCGTCTCGATGGCCAACGCCCAGAACCCCACGTCCACGTGGGAGAACGGCGACGTGTTCACCGCCACCGGCGGCAGCACCACCGGCGGCACGTTCAAAGTGTGGACGAACGCCGGCGTGTTCAAGGAGGAGGTGACCGACGGCACCGGCTTCACCACCGGCGGCGCCTTCGACTCGAACGGCGACCTGTATCTCACCTACTTCTCCGAGAACAGCGTCAAGAAGTTCGACGAAGACCACCCGCACGCGCTGCTGCAGACGATCCCGTCGCCGTCGGCCAACAGCCACCCTGAGTCGGTCAGCTTCGACGCCTCGGGCAACTTCTACGTCGGCAACGCCGACGGTGACCGGGCCATCCGCAAGTACGACGCGGCCGGCACGCTCCTCGACACCTACAACGTCACCGTGGGCAATCCGCGTGGCACCGACTGGGTCGACCTGCTGGCCGACCAGAGCACGGTCGTCTACACGTCGGAGTCCCGCATCGTCTACCGCTACGACCTGTCGACGCGGACGCAGCTGGCCAACTTCGCGACCCTGCCTGGCTCCGGCTTCGCCTACGCCCTGCGCACGCTGCCGCCGTTCGATCTGAGCAACGGCGTGTTGGTGGCAGACACCAGCAACATCAAGCGTCTCGACGGTCTCGGCGCGGTGGCGCAGACCTACGACGTCGCCAACGAGAACAACTGGTTCTCGATCAACCTCGACCCGAACGGCACGTCGTTCTGGGCCGGCGACCTCACCAGCGGTCGCTTCTATCGCTTCAACATCGACACCGGCGCGGTCGAGGTCGGTCCCGTCCAGTCGACGACCAGCGGTCAGCAGCTCGCCGGCATCGTCGTGCGCGGCGAGATCACCGGCGGTAACACGCCGCCCGACTGCTCGGCCCCGACCATCGTCAACGGCCTCAACAACGTGCCGATCCAGTTCACCGTGACCGGCACCGACGTCAACGTCGGCGACATCGTCACCCTGTCGGTGGTCGGCAGCCTGCCGGCCGGCGCGACGATGACGCCGCCGCTGCCGCAGACGGGCAACCCGGTGTCCTCGCAGTTCGACTGGACGCCGACCTTCGCCCAGATCGGCACGCACGACATCGTGTTCCGCGTGCGCGACCGCGGCGGTCTCGAGCGCGACTGCCCGGTGCGCATCATCGTCCGTTCCGAGTGCCTCCTGCTGTTCAGCGCCGGTCAGGGCCAGTTCGAGCTCGGCAACCGCGACTACCTCCTGCTCGATCCGAGCCTGTTGTTCTACATCGCGCCCGTGGTCGAAGCCTCGGTGCCGGTGGTGCCGATCCCCAACTGGCAGCAGCTGCAGGGCATCGACGTCTACGCTCAGGTCGTGATGTTCAACGACTTCGTCTTCCCGAACGATCCGGTGAAGGTGTCGAACGGCATGAGGATCACGCTCGGCGGCGGGCTCGGCAACTCCTACGGGCAGGGCACGGGTCTGGTGCTGCGGCTCACCGAGCCGTCGATCCTGGGCGGCAACATCCGTTGCGCGTTCCAGCTGGTCCCCTGATCGTCAGATCGGGGCCTGATTCCGGCCCGGCGCCCTGATCGGGCCGCCGGGACGAAGGTGCGGGGGCCGGCGCGACGAGCGTCGGCCCCTCGTGCATCCCGAGGGCCCGCGCGGCGTCACTTCGGATCGAATTCGCCACCGGCGATGCGCTCGGCACTGGCACGGAGCAGCGCCGCCATGTCCTTCGGCGTCTTGAACCCCTTGGTCATCGCGATCGCCCGCCCGGTCTTGCGGTCGCGGTAGTGGAGCGGCCGCCCCTTGCTGTCGCAGAACACGTAGGCGGGGCCGAGGCGCACGTCGAACGCCGCACCCGAGCGCTCGAGGTCCAGCTCCTGGGTGACTCGCGCACACACGAAGGCGGACGCCGCCTCGACCACCTCGGGCGCATCCCAGGTGTAGAGGTCCATCTGCGCGCAGCGCTCGTCGGGCTCGTTCTCGAACAGCAGGAACAACGGTTTGCCGGCCTCGCGCGCCGCGGCGAGCGCTGCGCCGGCGTCGAGCACCCAGAGCCACGCGATCCGCGGCTGGGACACATCGTCTCGGCGCGCGACGCCGTTCTCGGCCTCGAACTCCGCCGCCCGATCAGCGAGAGCACGCGCACAACGCGCGACGGCGCGGGCTCTCCGACGTTGGAGATAGAGGGCCACGGGCTCGCTGGCGTCGACGATGTCGACGCGCGTGGTGCCGTCCGCCGCGACCACGTCGGCCAGGCGCGCACGTCGGCCACCGAGCAGCACCTGATCGCTCAGGGGGAACGTAAAGCCGTGTTCCGCGCCGAACGACGGCTGGCGCGCGTACTGCTCGCTGGGCAGGAAGGTGTAGAAGTCGCCGTCGGTACCGAATCGGCCGTCGTCGTCCCAGTCGACGACCAGCAGCGTGTGGGCGACGCCATCCAGTTCGGCCTCGCCCACGCAGTAGTCGACGTCGACCATGAACTCGGCGCGGACGACGGAGTCCTCGTAGCGGCGGATCTGCAGGCCGTAGCGACGGCCACCGACGGTCACCGCCACCGGCACGTCGAACTGCACGCGCGGGACCTCGCCGTCCTTGGCGACCTTGCTCGCGCGGACCGCCACCTCGGCCACCTCGCCGTCACCGATGGAGCCGTCGGCGTCCGCATCGAGCCCGAAACGCGCCCGCGGAGCGGAGCCATCCCAGCCGATCGCGACCCTGATCGACCGCCCCTGCGTGCGCAGCGCACCGCGAAACCCGGGGGAGAGCGGAGACTCGAGCTCCACCGCCGCCGTCGGTTGCAGCTCGACCGTGCGCGCGCGCCGTGTGTCCACGGACTTGGCGCCGCGAGCCGACCGCTCGGATTGGTCGAAGCGGCGGGTCTCGACCGTCAACGAGACCGACGCGGCCTGGGACTGCTGTGCAGCGGGCGACCACGCGAGCAACACGACGATCCAGCATGAGGCGAAGTGCATGGTGGGAGCATCCTACCGACCTCGTCTCCATCGCCGTTCGTGCCACCCTCCGGTGATCCCCTAGGGCGAGGAGCGACTACGAGCGTCATGCCACACGCTCTTGCGCGGGCGCCATGCGGCCCGCCGATCGGAACGCAGCCCGAAGCCAGCATCCGCTCGAACGCGACGCCCTCAGGAGCCCGCGGACGAGCCGGTGTCGAGGGCACGCACCAAGCGGTAGTGCGAGACCAGCCACTCCTCGCCCTTGCGGTAGCCCCACAGTTCCGAGCACGCCATCAGGAACACGCGCCAGCGCTGGTACCAGAGCTGCGCCTCGTCGCCGAAGCGTTGCCGCAGGATCGCCAACACCGAGGTTCGCTCGCGGTCGAAGCCCGCGAGCCAGGCGTCCGCGGTCTTGCGGTAGTGGCTGCCGTTCACTCGCCAGTGCGTCTCGACCCGAAGGTGCTGTTGGAAATACAAGAGAAGGGCATCCGCGGGCATCTGACCGCCGGTGAAGAAGAAGCGCGCCATCCAGTCGCCCTCGTCTTCGACCGTGAACGGATACGCCGCATCGCGATGAGTGAAGATGTGGACGAAGAGCTTGCCTCCGGGCCGCAGCCAACGCGCGATGCGCTCGAACATGCGCTCGTAGTTGCGGACGTGTTCGAGCATCTCCACCGAAACCACGCGGTCGAACTGCTCCCCAGGATCGAAGTCGTTGGCGTCGGCCGTCACCACCCTGACGTTGGTCACGCCCATCTCGTGGATCCGCGCCTCCAGGAAGACTCGCTGCGACGCCGAGTTCGACACGGCGAGGACGCGACACCTCGGCCGGCGCCGCGCGATCCACAGGCTGAGCGAGCCCCAACCGCAGCCGAGGTCGAGGACCGTCATCCCGTCGGCGATCTCGGCGCGCTCGAGGTACAGGTCCAGCATGGCCGCCTCGGCGGCAGCGAGATCGACGACGCCGTCGCGCCAAAGCGCTGAGCTGTACTTGAGGTTCGGCCCCAACCAACGCACGAAGAACTCCGGGGGCAGGGCGTAGTGCTGGTCGTTGGCGGCGTCGGTGGCGACGGCGATGGGACTCGCACGCAGCTCTTCCACCCACGCCATGAGCCGACGCTGGCGCTCTTCGGTGTGCGGCGAGACGCTCTGGCGCAGGCGCACCCGCAGCTCGCGGCGAATCCCCGCGCGCACCAGCCAGTCCGGGAGCACCCCTCGGTCGAGTAGACGATGCACGAAGCGCCGCGGCGGCGTCGGAACGCGCGTTTCGGTGGCGTCGGCCCGAGCCAAGTCGGGCGCTCGCCGCGGCGGCCAAGGGAAGAAGGCGCTCGTCGTCGCCTGGTAGGCGCGGTAGTCGTCGCCGCGGCTGCGCAGCGCTTGTGCCTCCGTGTAGGGGATGCCCGTGACTCTGGTGATGAGCCACAGCATCAGCAGCGGCGCCGACACCGCCATCCAGCCCATCGGCGCCGGCAAGGCCAGCGCCGCGAACCCGCACCACACCAGCCACTCGCCGAAGTAGTTCGGGTGCCGGCTCCAGCTCCATAGTCCACGGCGGCAGGTGCGCCCGCGGTTCGCCGGGTCGGCGCGGAATGCCGCCAGCTGGCGGTCGGCGATCGTCTCGCCGACCACGCCGCCACCGACGAGGAGGATGCCAGCAGCCTGCGCCACGTGCAGCGGCGGCGACGGAATCGCGCACGCCAACAGGAATGGCAGCGACAAGGCCGCGGCGAGCAAGGCCTGCGCCTGGAAGAACCAGGCGAAGTGCAGGTCCGCGCGGGAACCGAAGTGCCTGCGCAGAGCGACGTAGCGCCCGTCCTCCGGCTGGCCGACCACCCGATCGACGAGCAAGTGGACGCCGAGGCGCAGGCTCCATGCTGCGCCAACCGCCGCGACCATCAGACGCTGTGCTGGGTGGCCGGATCCGGCCAGCCCGTAGGCGACGGCCATCCCGCCGAGGCAGGCGACCCAACCGAGGTCGACGATGCCGGCATTGCGCGTCCGCAGCTGGACCCACCAAAGCGCGCCCATGACCAGAGCCGCCCCCAACCAGGCCAAGGCAAGGGAGCCGAGGATGGATGCCATCGACACAGTCTGGCAGATTCGCGCGCGCGTCCCGCGTCGGATGCGACGACTTCCGGCGACAAGGGACGGCGCCGACAGGAACGGTTGCCATCCTGCAACCGTTCGGACACGCCAACCGAACACTGCCAGCCGATGCGGTCGATCCTCGCCTCCTGGTTCGATGCGAACTCGACCCAGGCACGCTCCGAAGCCCGCGGCGACGACCACCGCGTCGATTGGGCTCGGTTTCTGCCCTTCGTCGTGCTGCACGTAGGTGCTGTCGCCGCGCCGTTCACCGGAATCTCGTCGGTCGCAGTGTGGACCTGTATCGGCCTCTACGTCGCCCGCATGTTCTTCGTGACCGCCTTCTACCACCGCTACTTCGCCCACCGGACGTTCCGCACCGGGCGCAAGCGGCAGTTCGGCATGGCGCTGCTCGGCACGACCTCGGCACAGCGCGGTCCTCTGTGGTGGGCGGCGCACCACCGCAAGCACCACAAGTGGTCGGACCGGGAACGCGACGCGCACTCGCCGCGGCACGGCCTCTGGCACAGCCACGTGACGTGGTTCATGAGGCGCGACAACCTGGCCACCGACTTGGAACAAGTGCGCGACCTCGCACGGTTCCGCGAGCTGCGCTTCTTGGACCGCTTCGACACCCTGGGCGCCCTGGTGCTCGCCTTCGCCACGTACGCTGGCGGCGTCTGGCTCGAGCAGCGGGGGGTGGCGACGAGCGGCGCGCAGATGCTGTGCTGGGGCTTCTGTCTGTCGACGGTCCTGCTGTTCCACTGCACGAGCCTGGTCAACAGCGCTGGGCATCTGGTCGGATCGAGGCCCTACGACACGGGGGACGACAGCCGCAACTCGGCGTGGCTGGCCCTGCTGACCTTCGGTGAGGGCTGGCACAACAACCACCACCGCTACCCCGTCGCGGCGCGTCAGGGCTTTCGCTGGTGGCAGTGGGACCTCAGCTACTACGGGCTGTGGGCGTTGGCAGCGCTGGGCGTCATCCACGACCTGCGGCCCGTGCCGGCCGAAGTCGTCGAAGAGGGTCGCCGACGCCGCCGATGACGCCGCGCGTCCTTCCCCCCTGGCAGGCGGGCTCACGCCTCGCCATCGTCGGCTCCGGCATCTCGGGCCTGACCGCGGCTCACCATCTGCACCACCAGCACGACCTCGTGCTGTTCGAAGCTGCGCAGCGCCTGGGGGGACACACGCACACGATCGACGTCGAGTGGCACGGTAGGCGCCACGCCGTCGACACCGGCTTCATCGTCTTCAACCGCCAGACCTATCCGCACTTCAGCGCGCTGCTCGACGATCTGGGCGTGACGACGCGGCCGACGACCATGAGCTTCAGCGTGCGCTGCGACCGCACCGGACTGGAGTACAACGGCACCAACTGGAACGGCATCTTCGCGCAGCGACGCAACCTGCTGCGACCCCGCTTCCTGCGCATGCTGCGCGACATCGCGCGCTTCCATCGCATCTCCCTCGCCGAGCTGCCGGCCTTGCCGACAGACCTGTCGCTCGGGGCGTTCCTCGATCGTCGGGAGTTCGGGCGCGAACTCGTGCAACACTACGTGGTGCCGATGGGGGCAGCGATCTGGTCGGCGCGACCTGAGCGCATCCTCGACTTCCCGGCGGCGACGTTCCTGCGCTTCCTGGCCAACCATGGCATGCTGTCGATCGACGAACGACCCACCTGGCGGACGGTCGCCGGTGGCTCGCAGACCTACGTCGAGCGCATGGTCGCCCCGTTCGCGCACAAGATCCGCCGCAACGCTCCGGTGGCCGAGATCCGACGCGACCACGACGGCGTGTGGGTGCGGACCGCCGGCAGCGCTCCCGAGCGCTTCGATGGTGCCATCATCGCCACACACTCCGACCAGGCACTGCGCGTGCTCGCCGACCCTTCTGCGGCCGAACGCGCGGTGCTCGCGGCCATCCCCTACCAAGCCAACGACGCGGTCCTGCACCGTGACGCCAGCGTACTGCCACGGGCGCGGCGAGCTTGGGCGGCTTGGAACTACGTCGTGCCCCGCCACGAGCGCACCCGCGTGGCCGTGACCTACGAAATGAACATCCTGCAGGGCCTCGACGCTGGCATCCCCCTGTGCGTCACCCTCAACCAGGACGACCGTATCGACCCGGACAAGGTGTTCGCCCGCATCCCCTACCACCACCCGGTCTTCGACGCCGCCGGCATCGCCGCACAGGCTCGGTGGCACGAACTCGCCGGCCACCGGCGGACTTGGTTCTGTGGCGCCTACTGGCGCTACGGCTTCCACGAGGACGGAGTGGTGAGCGGCTTGCGCGTCGTCGAGGACCTGCGGGCACGTCGGCAGGCGGGCATCTCGCTGGCGGAGGTGAGCTGACGTTGGGCGCAGCCACCGCAGCGACCCTGACGGCGCAGGCCGCCCAGGCGACACGGGGCCAGGCAGCCGCCCGCGCGAGCTGCATCTACGTCGGCCGCGTCACCCACGTTCGCCGTCAGCCCCGACACGTCTTCCGCCAGACGTTGTTCCTCCTCTACCTGGACCTCGACGAGCTGCCGCGCTTGTTCGAGGGTCGATGGCTGTGGAGCCTCGAGCGCGCCAACCTGGCCAGCTTCCGGCGTCGCGACTACCTGGGTCCGGCGTCGCTGCCGCTGGACGAAGCCGTACGCCAGTGCGTCGCCCGGCTACTCGGGTTCCGTCCCGAGGGTCCGATCCGGATGCTGACCCACCTTCGCTACGCCGGCGTCGCCTTCAACCCGGTGACCTTCTACTACTGCTTCGGGCACGACGGGCGCCTGCGCGCCGTCGTCGCCGAGATCACCAACACGCCGTGGGGCGAACGCCACGCCTACGCGCTCGCGACGCGGGACGCCGGCTCGGTGTGCGGCGACTTCGCCAAGGCGTTCCACGTGTCGCCGTTCTTCGGCATGGCGCAACGCTATCGCTGGTCCCTGTCGTTGCCCGGCGATCGGCTGCGCGTGCACATGCGCAACGAGGAGGACGGCATCGAGGTCTTCGGCGCCAGCCTGGTCCTGCGGCGCCGGCCGCTCGACGCGCGTCACCTGGCGCTGGCTCTGCTGCGCTGGCCCTGGATGAGCGTGCAGGTCCTTCTCGGCATCTACTGGCAGGCCCTTCGCCTGCGGCTCAAACGTGCCCCCTTCCACCCCCACCCGAGCCGCGGCCTCGACTCCGCGCGACGAACATGAGCCTCGACTGCAACCGACCGCGACTCGACAGCCGCCCGTCAGCGACGACTCGGAATGGCGAGGGAAGCTCGCTTCGGCCGTTGCCGCGGACGGCGGCCGACGGTTCGGCACGAACCCCGCCGGACGCGGCGTCGCGCCGATCGACGCACGTGGGCGCGACGCCCGGGCGCGCAGGCCGGTGGCTCCGAGGTGCCGCACGCAGCGGCCTGCTGCGCCGCCTGTCGGCGCTGCGGGACGGCCGGCTCGAGCTCGTCGAGGGCGGCCGCGACGCCCACGTCTTCGGCACGACCAACGCCGACCTGCGCGCGCGTCTCGTGGTGAACGATCCGGCCTTCTACCGTGACCTGGCGCTGCGAGGCACGATCGGCGCTGCCGAGTCGTTCATGGCACGTCGTTGGGACTGCGATGACCTCGCGAGCCTGGTCCGCCTCCTGGTTCGGAACCGCGAGGTGCTCGACGCGCTCGAGTCGGGAACCGCGCGGTTGCTGGTTCCTCTGCAGCGCCTCTTCCACGCCCGCAACCGCAACTCGCGGCGTGGCAGCCGCCGCAACGTCGCCGCGCACTATGACCTGGGCGACGACCTCTTCGAACACTTCCTCGACCCGACGCTGACCTACTCGTCGGCCTGCTTCGCGGCTCCCGGCATGACGCTGCAGGCGGCGCAGGAACACAAGATCGACCGGCTCGGCCAGCGTTTGGCGCTGCGTCCGGAACACCGCGTGCTCGAGATCGGCACGGGCTGGGGCACGCTGATGTGCCGTTTCGCCGAGCGCTTCGGCTGCCGGGTCGACAGCACCACGATCTCGCGCAACCAGGCCGCCCGCGCTCGACAGCGCGTGGCAGCTGCCGGGCTCGGTGATCGGACGCGAGTGCTCGAACTCGACTACCGCGACCTGCACGGTCGCTACGACCGCCTCGTCTCGGTGGAGATGATCGAGGCCGTGGGGCACGACCACCTCGAGGGGTTCCTGCGCAAGTGCAGCGACCTGCTGCACGAGGACGGCGCCATGGCCCTGCAGGCCATCACCATCGCCGACGCCCACTACGCGCGCGCCGTGCGCGAGGTCGACTTCATCAAGCGCTGGATCTTCCCGGGCAGCTTCATCCCGTCGGTCGCTGCCATCCTCGGCGCCATGGCCAAGGCCACCGACCTGCGTCTGCTGTGGCTCGAAGATCTCGGCGCGCACTACGCCGAGACGTTGCGCCGCTGGCGCCTGCGCTTCCTCGAGCAGCGCCCGCGCCTGGAAGCGCGCGGCTACGACGACCGCTTCCTCCGCCTGTGGGAGTTCTACTTGGCCTACTGCGAGGGCGGCTTCGCCGAGCGCTTCCTCGGCGTGGCGCAGATGGTGCTGATCAAGCCGCGCTGCACGCTGCAGACGACGCCGGTCGTGGCGTAGGCCGACCCGCGGGCGCCGTCGCGCGCCTCACTGCCAGCCGCCGATGCGCACGTCGAGGCCGTTGCTGTAGGCCAGGCCGAGGGAGTTGGCACGCGGGTCGACGCAAGACACTTGGGTGTAGAGGTGGCCGCCGATCAGACTCGGATTGGCCGGCAAGCGCAATGAGACCGAGCCGGCACCGGTGCGCCCGCTGGCGTCGCCCACCGTGAGGTTGGGGGCGGCCCACAGGCTGCAACCGGGCGCACCCCAGGGACCGAGCGACAGCGGCAGCGGCACGCCGTTCCAGGACGTGCGCGAGAAGCCGAGCATCCACACGATCGGCGTCGATGCCGGCGCGCCGCCCACTTCCAGAGTGAACGTCTGATCGACCTCCGGGGTGCCTCGGCCGCTGTGCGCCGGGATGCCGGCCGTGCCCCGGCAGCCGCTGCCGAAGGTGCCGAACGTGCCGGTGACGTGCGCCCGCAGGCTGGGGATGCTGACGCTCGGGAACAGATCGTGGTTCGGCCACTGCGCGACCTGGTCGGCGATGTGGCTGAGTGCGATCGCTTCGGCGTCGCCCAACCCGCGATCCTGATTGAGGAACAGGCAGAAGCCGAAGCCGTCGTCGCGCAGGACGCAGTGCGCCGCCGTTCCCGGCAGGCCACCGTTGTGGTGCCTGAGCACGCGCGTGCGTCCGTTGCTCACCACGTTCGTGGTGAACCAGCCGCGCAGCGTCGTCGAGCCGGCCGGGTGCGGCGTCCACATGCGGTCGATGTACGCGCCGCCGAGGATGGGACACCGATCGCCGAGCGAGAGCGCCGCCAGCACCTTGGCGTAGTCGCAGGTCGCCAGGACCCAACCCCCGTTCGCGTCCAAGTTGGCCTGGTTCCAGGCGCCGTACTGCGGCGCGATCCAAGGACGCGTGCCCACCACCACGCTGCGGTCGAGGTACGGGTAGCGCAGGTGATAGCGGACCTCGTTGCTGTCGAGCGGTCTCGAGTCACCGACCTTGGCCCGCACCACCCCCAGGGGCGCGAACACGTCGCGCCGGATCACCGCCTCGTAGGCCAGGCCGCCGTTGAGTGCCTCCAGCGCGCGGCCGGCCATCATGAAGCCGTAGTTCGAGTAGGCGCCGCGGCTGTCCGGCGTGAACTGCAAGCCCTGGGACAGCGTCATGTAGCGGTAGATCTCGTACTTGTTGACCGGCACGGAATGGCCGTGGTAGCTGGCGACGTCGAGGTCGCGGAACACCGGGTCGAAGCCGAGCATGTTCGTGTCCCACCCACCCCGATGCGTGAGCAGGTGCAGCAGCGTGATGTTGCCCGTGCGCGCATCGAGCGGGGTGATGGGTGGCAGCACGCCGAGCATCCGCGTGGAGTCGTTGATCAAGCCCTGACTGTTCTCCATGGCGCGGTGGACGCCGAGGCTGGTGAGCGCCTTGCTCGAGCTGGCGATGCGGAACAGGCTGGTCGGCTGGGTGGTCGGGTAGCCCGGCTCGGCCCAGGTGTAGCCGCGCGCCAGCATCAGGCGCCCGTCCTTGATCACCGCCAGCGAGCCGCCACGCACGTTGGCGGCCTGCATCAAGTTGCGCACGTAGTCGTCGAACGCGCTCAGACCGGCGACCGCCGTTCCCGTGGCCGTGAAGGTGCGGGCCACCACGGTCTCGTTCGGTGCGAAGATCGCTGCGAAGCGGGCGGCCGTGCCGCTGCCTCCGGCCTGCACGCAGATCGGATAGTTCCCCGCGGTCCATTGGGTGTCGAAGGTCGACTGGTAGCCGGACGAGGTCATGCCGTGCGCGGCGACCCAGCCGCCCTGCAGCTGCGTGTCGTGCCAGATCGACAGATAGCGGCCGTAGCTCGACAAGGTGACGTGGGTCGGTCGCATCCATTGCTGCCCCCAGGCGGCGAAGTGCGCCTGGAACTCGGTGCCGTCCGCCGAATGGCCGTACCCCCACTGGACGTTGCCCACATTGGGCAACCAGACACCGGCGAACAGCGGACTCGAGCTGGTTCCGTACACGGTGGCCGAGGTCAAGATGAACCCCTGGCTCTGCGCGTCGCTGCACACCTGATCGAAACGTGACTGTGTCACGTCGTGCACGGCCCACAACGAGGACGTGCTCTGCACGAAGATCCCCGAGAGGCGGATGGAGCTGCCCGAGCCCACGGCGCTCAGGAGCGACGGCACGTAGCCTTGGGCCGTCCAGGCGTCGAACAAGCTCTGGTAGCCGGACGAGGTGACGGCGTGGAAGCCGACGAAGTCGGGCCCGCTCCTGCGCACCCAGACCGCCGCGAAGCGCGGCGCCGATGGACTGTCGTACATCGCCAGGGTGATCGGCCGGTAGCCCTGGTGTTTGAGGCTCAGGTACTGGCTCTGTTGCTGGGCGAGGGTCTGGTCGTGGTAGGCCGCGATCTGGCCGGACACCGCGGCCATGGACGAGATGGCGAGGGCACACCAAGGTGCCAGGAACGAGGTGCGGCGACGAGACGTGGACCGCGGCCGCGGGAGGAGGAAGGAAGTGGTCATCGGAATACGGGTCGGAGGCCAGTGCGCGCACCATGCGAGCCGGCGCGGTCTGCGGCGGCGTCGGGCGCTACCGTGGTCAGCCCGCGGTGGCGGGAGACGTTGCACGGAATCCCGTCGCGAGGCCCCACCCGGACCACCGCGCCCGCCCCGGCGTCGCTCAGGCCGGTCGCACCAGCTCGTCCGCGAGCTGGGCCAGCGCCCGCGACAGCAGCGTGCGTACGGCCACCTCGGTGCGGCCGATCTCTGCCCCGATCTCGGTGCGCGTCATCCCGAGGATCTTGGCCATGACGATCACCTGGCGGTGTGTCTCCGGCAAGCGGTCGAACGCAGCCTCGACGCGTTCGAGCTCCTCGCGCGCCGCCGCCTGCTGGCTGGGCGAGTAGAAGCCCTGGTAGCAGGACAGCACCGCTGCGCCTTCCGAGTCGTCAGCCGCCGCCGGCACCTGGCCGAGTTCACGCCGGACATCGCGCTTGTCGGCGCGCCAATGCTCGTGGCGGTGCATGATCTTGCGGAGCGCGGTCTGGTACAGCCACTTCTTGAAGCCGGCCTCGCCGCCGAACGCGAAGTCGCCAGCGTTCTGCAGAACTTCGCGGCACGCCGACTGCACCAGGTCGGAGCAGGACTCCTTGCTGCGCAGGACCTTGCCCGCGTTGAGCCGAACGAAGGCACGCAGGCCCGGCAAGTAGCGTTCGAGCAGCGTCTGGACCGCAGGGTCGTCGCCGTCGCGGACGCGACGCAGAAGGTCGGCTGTCGCGCCGGTTTCGACCGGCTGTCGCTGCCGCGGGAGATCGGGCGGATCCGCCATTCGTCGAGCCAATGTAGCAGGCCGCCCACCGCGACACCGCCGGCGAGGCTCGGCCTCGGGTGTCGTGGCAGCCGTCGGCGCCGTGTCACGGCCGTGTGTGGTGGCGGACGGCGCCAGCGTCGGCCTTGCCGGCCCCGGCGTCGACACGCTCGCCGGCAACACGAACGACGATCAACGGTCGGTCGCCATCGACTCCCACTTCGTCGCCTCGTCCGGCTTGCCCCACTGCCGATAGAGCCGGACGAGTTCGCCGGCAGCTCGGCGCGTCGGCACCTTGCCCGCACCCATGGTGCGCTCGAGCCACGCGTACCCCTCGAGCAAGGGCCGCTCGGCCTCGACGAAACGACCGAGCTTGACCAGCACACTCCCCCAACACGACTTCAGGTCACCCACCAGAAAGTGGTCCGGACCGAGCGCCGGCGCGGCTCTCGTCGCAGCCTCGCGCAGGAGCGCCTCGGCCTCGGCCAAGCGATCGGTCTCGGCGTCGAGGAGTGCCAGGTTGCGCATCGAGGTCAACGTCGACTGGTGCGTCGGGCCCAGCGTCTTCGTGCGCGCCGCCAGGACCTCTTGCATGAGGGGCAGTGCTTCCTCGTAACGCTTGGCGCTCTTCAAGACCGTGGCGAGGCCGTGCAGCACAGTCAGTGTCTCGTAGTGCTCCGGGCCGCGCGCATCGACCAGGAGGGCGTGCAGCGGACGCAGGATCGCCTCGGCTTCGGCGAGCTTGTTCTGGTCGCGCAGCGCACTCGACAGGTTGTTCTTCACCACGACTGCGAGCTGGCTGGTCGCGCCGTACTTGGCGACGACCACGGGCAGCATCTGCCGGTAGGCGGTCTCGGCGGCGGCAGGCTCGCCGAGCGCCATGGCCGCGGTCGCCGCCGTCGACAGAGCCGCCAGGGTCTCGGGTTGTTCCGGACCGAGCACGTCGCAGGCGATCGGCGACAAGCGCTCGGCGAGTTCACGGCTCTCGGCGATCCGGCCGCTGGCCTGCAACGTGACGGCGAGGTTGACCTGCATCGAAACGGTGCGTCCGTGTCGCTCCCCGTAGCGCTCGACAGTCGCCGCGAGCAGGTCGTGCAGGAGGTCCAAGGCCTCGTCGGAGCGACCACTCAGACGCAGCGACGACGCCAGCGCCTTGCCGGCGTCGACGGCGAGGTCTGAGCTCGCGCCCTGCTCGCGCCGGACCTCGTCGAACAACGCCCTCTCCACCGCGAGCGCCTCGGCGAGCTTGCCCTGGACGCGCAACAGTCTCGCTTCCGCCGTGCGCAGCTCGCGGTCGGCATCGATCGCCGCCCGGCCGGCAGGAGGCCGCGGACGCTGCGCGTACCGCGCCAGCTCGGCCCGCACCGCTTCAGTGTCGCCACCGCCGAGCATCGCCATGGCCAGGTGCGCCGTGGCGGTCTGCGTCTCGGGCGCCGCTTCTCCCAGCTCCCGGCGCAACAGTTCGACGGCACGCACGAGCTGCGTCCTGGCCTCGCGGTCGAGCCCGAGGGTGCCGAAGGCGTCGCCGATGGTGAGCCGCAGGGTGGCTTCGACTTCCGGCTGCTCGGGGTAGGCGCCGTCGAGCTCACGCGCGGCACGCGCGATGACGTCGACGACGCGCGCGTCGCGGCCGTCCGCAAACGGTTGCCCGGCGGCCAGCATTCGCCGCTGGAAGTCGGCCGCCGCCTCGGCGTGTCGCCAGCGCCGTTCCGATTCTGCCTGCGCACCCTGAGCGCGCAGCATGCCGTAGAGCGTGCCTGCGAGGCCGAGAGCGAGTGCGAGCGCCAGCAGGACGGCACTGACCATGAGTGCCCGGTTGCGCCGCGCGAACTTGCGCAAGGTGTACCACGCGGTCGGCGCTCGCGCCCCGATCGGCTCGTCGCGCAACCACCGGCGCAGGTCGCTGGCCATCGCTTCGGCCGACGGGTAGCGCCGGTCCTTGTCCTTCGCCAACGCCATCAGCACGATCGTCTCGATGTCGCCTGCCAACTTCGCGTCGACCCGGCCCAGGCGCACCGGTGGCTGCTCGAGGACGACGCGGAGTGCGTCCGCCAACCGGCGATCGCCCAGATCGTACGGCAGACCCCCCGAAAGCAGTTCGTGGGCGACCACCCCGAGCGAGTACACGTCGGAGCGCGTATCGACCGCGTCGGGCTCGGCGGCCGCCTGCTCCGGGCTCATGTAGGCGAGAGTGCCGACGATCTGACCCCGAGACGTTTGCAGCGTCGCGCGGAGGTCGTCTTCCATGGCACGCGCGACGCCGAAGTCGAGCAGCTTCGGTCGCCCGTCGTCGTCGACCAGGATGTTCGTCGGCTTGAGGTCGCGGTGGATCACGCCCTTCTGGTGCGCGTGCTGCACCGAGTCGCAGACGCCCGCCATCAACTCCAGGCGAGCGCGGACGTCGAGACCGCGCGCGCGCGCGAAGTCGGTGATCGGCTGCCCGCGCACGAGCTCCATGGCGAAGAACGGCAACGTCTCGCCGCCCATGGTGGTGGACCCCGCCTCGTAGATCTGGGCGATCCCGGGGTGTTGCAGACGCGCCAGCAACAGGGCCTCGTGCGTGAAGCGTGCGCGCAGCGCCGCGTTGCCGAGCCCGCCCCGCAGGACCTTCACCGCCACCTGACGCCGCGGCTGCTCCTGGACCGCCTCGAACACCACTCCCATGCCGCCGCGGCCGAGGAGGCGCACCACTCGGTAGCTGCCGATGCGCTCCGGCAGCGCGTCGTGTTCGCCGATCGTCAGCAGACCGAGTTCGCGCAGCGCGGCGATGCGCTGCCGCAGCGCATCGGCGTGATCGGGGTGCCGGGCGCAAAGGTCCTCGAGCGCGGCAGGCCCGTGCGTCTCCCACCGGTCGACGCAAGCCGCGAGCAACGACTGCAAGGGGTCGGGATTCGAGGCCAACGGCGGACGACTGTAGCTCGCGACCGAGACGCCGACGAGGGTCGCCACCTCGACCCACGGGCGTCGAGACTACGGCCCGCCGCGCCGACGCGGGGCGTCCGTCCGCCCGTCGGCATCCGGCGACTCCGCGGCTGCATCGGCGAACGCGCGCCACACCTTCTCGATGTGTTCAGGGTCGGGGACGCCCTCGAACAAGAACACTCCGTAGGTCAGGGCCAGCTCCTGCCCGGCCGGCACCTCGTGGTCGCCGCTCCCTTCGGGGGCTCCCTCGAAGTCGTGGGCGCCGAAGGGATTCGCCGCCAAGAGTCCGTAGGGCCGAGCGTGCCACCAGGTGGGGTGCCGCAGATTGCGCGGATGATCCATCACCACGAGCCCCACGGCATGGCCGTCGACGGTGCCGCTCGCGGCCACCCAACGCGCCCGCTTCCCCCACACCGCACGATCGGTGCGCCCCTCGGCGTCGAGGTAGTGCCCGGTCGCCACCTTGCCCTCGAGGCGCAAGGCCGGGTGGAGGCGCAGGCCGAAGGTCCCCTCCTTGGTGTCGCCGAGGTGCAAGGGTCGCTCCGGCAGCGCTCGCAGGGTCACGTCGAGGCGCAGATGCCGTCCAGCACCGTCGACATGGGCGGTCCACGTGCGTGCATCGCGGCACACGAGCTTGCCGGTCGAATCGACCCAGCGATGCTGCGCGGTGCTGACCACGCGGCCGTGCTCGTCGAGGGTCGAGCGCGAACGCCCATCGAGCTCGACGCGACCGCTGCCGCGGCCCTCGGTCCAGAAGTCGACCCCGTCGACATCGCCGTGCGCGAACCAGAGCGAGCGTTGGTGGGGATGGTCGCGCTCGGCCTCGACCTCGTCCTGCATCGGCCAGCTCCGCGTGACCGGCACGCCGGACGGTGCGTGCAACGGCCAGATCACCGGCCTACTCCAACGATGCTCGGCAAGAGCGAAGAAGGTGTCGCCGTCGACGTCCACGACCGCGCCGTCGCCCCCCGCGGTGAGCGTGGTATTGGGGGCGGGGTCGCTCTGCGCCTCGACGCCGGTGCTGAAGGCGAGGGCGGCGAGACCGAGGGCGGCGGGATGCCAGCGGCTCGACGACGGCGAGAGGGGCTGCAGCATGACGCCGAGTCTACTCGCCGCATCGCCAGCGCCGCACTGCACGCACCTTCACCGCCCTTCTTCGCCGACACCGAGCCGGCACCCGGTGTCGGCCGTAGCATGGCGCACGCGGTGCGCAGGCCCAGCGCCGGCCGATACACCGTCCATGCGCACCATCCAGGCCCTCGCCGCGTCGCTCGTGCTGGCCGCTGGCTGCACCCGGCAGTCGAAGTCCGCGTCGCCGTCCCAGGCGGGGACCACGCCCGTGGTGCCCGTCGTGATGCCGGCCCGGGAACTCATGGTGCGCGACCTCCAGCAGATGCGCCAGGTGCAGGCAGCATCGAAGACGCGCAAGGCCGAGTTCGACGCCGTCATCGAAGGTCGCGACCACTGATGCCCGAGAGCTCGTGATCGCGACGGCGGTCGCGCGGCCTCGTTCGAGCGTCCCGCCGACTACGGCGTCAGGTAGAGGCGCAGGGTGTTGCTGAAGGCGAACGGCGTGCTCGTGAACGCCTGGGTGAACAGCGACTGCCCGACGAAGAACGACAGGTTCGGGATGTTGAGTGGCAGCGAGTGCACGCCGCCCGCCGGTACGGAGCCGACGAAGAGGAAGCCCGAGAAGCTGCCGAGGTCGAGATCGAACGTGCCGCTGATGCCGGGCACCGTCAGCGGCCCACCGAGGCCGGAGGCGAAACCGACGTAGACCAGCTCGCCCACGGCGCCGCCGGTGCGCAGCTCGATCGAGCGACCCACCGACGGGCTACCCACCAACCAGTGGGCCTGGCCGCCGAGGTCGAAGCCGTAACCTTCGCCGCCGTTACCGAACGTGTTGGCGTGCACGCTCTTGGTGCCGACGGTCACGAACTGGCCGTCGCCGGAGATGTCGGCGTCGAAGCACGACCCCGGAGAGTCGACCGACGCGATCGGCGTGGCACCGACGTCGCGGTCGAAGATGAGCGTCTCGGGGTGGTCGTTCGCCGCGGTACCCCAGGAACCCACGGCGATGTACTTGCCGTCGTCGGAGATCGAGACGGCCTGCGGCGTGTCCTGGAACTGGCCGAAGGCGTCGCTGGCGTAGGTCCACAGCAAAGTCGAACCGGTGGGGGTCAACTGGAAGCACTGGACGCGCATCCGCTCGTTCGATTGGGCGTCGTAGCCGGCAGCGACGAAGGTCGAGCCGTCGCGCGACACGTCGGCGGCGGTGTAGACGGCGAAGCCGAGCGAGGTGTCGTTGTAGGTGAGGACCTCCTGGTAGGTGCCGCCGGTCTTGACCCAAGCGCGCATCGGGTTGAAGCCAGCGCGGCCGAACACGGTGCCGTCGCCGTTGATGGTATGCGCATCGTGCGACACCGTCGTGGCGCTGAACACCAGCGAGTTGCTCGCCACGTCGTAGACGTGGTCCATCGTGTTGGTGGCGAGCAGCACGGTCGAGCCGTCGCCGGAGATGTCGATGTGGCGGAAGCCGTGCGACGTGTTGGTGAAGGTGCGGATCGGCGTGGTCGGCGAACTGGACTGCGCGTCGTACACGTCGACCTGGGAGGTGTTGGTCGCCGAGGTGAAGCCGACGGCAACGTAGCGCCCGTCGTCGGAGACCACCGCCTCGATGTAGCCGCCGTAGCCGACGAACCAAGCCGGCGCCGCGGACGACCCGCGGTAGTACTCGACCATGCCCGACGGGGCCGTGGTCACCGTCGCCACGACGCACACCGGCGCCTTGTCGGCGGCCTTGACGGTGATCGACTGCGTGCCGGGCTGGAGCACCTCGTACACGGGCACGGGCGGACTGTTGTCCTCCGTCATCTGGAACAGCGACGTGCGCTGATTGTTCAGGTTGCAGCCGAGCCAGCCGAGCGTGCCGTGGTTGCCGACGGTCGCCGAGTTCACGATCGAACGGGTCGTGGCTTGCGAGTAGGTCCAGCGCAAGCCAGTCGGTGACGGGCTGACGCCACTCGGCTGCGGAACGGCGGGCCCGGACGTCGTCTGCATGAAGACTCCGTCGGCGGTGACGTGAGCATTGGAGCGGGTGCCGACCACGGCACCTTGCGCAGCCACGCCCGCGGTCAGGCAGAGGGTTGGAAGGAAGGAGAGGCGGAGAGCGAGACGCATAGAGGCAGTGTAACGGCGCCTCCCCTCCTTCCTCTTGCGGCGAAACCTGGAGTGGGTGCGGACGCGGTTGCCACACGCGCCCACGTTCGCTACACAGAAAGCGCAGCTCGCACCGGAGTCGCACGGCTCCGCGATTCGCACCATGACCGAACCCCGCCCCGACCTCGTCCAGCGCAACCCGGACGGCACGTTCACCAAGGAGACGCTGCAGCGCGCGATGAAGGCTCTGCGCAAGCGTCTCAAGCTGGCCAGGCTCGACGACGAGTCGCGTGTCGGACGCAACCCGATGACCAAGGGCGGCCACTCCGGCATCTTCGCGGTGCGCGGGCCGGAGCAGTATCCGGCCGAAGTCTGGCAGGAGCTGGTACGCAAAGGCAAGTTGCGGGAACCGACCCCCGGCCTCTACGAGCCGGTCGAGCAAGGATCCGAAGGCTCGTGAAGAACCTCGACGACACCCAACGCTATGTCAGCCGCCTGACACAGGCGACCCTCGCCCTGGTGCTCGCCGGTGGCCGCGGCAGCCGCCTGAAGCATCTCACGCTACAGCGGGCCAAGCCGGCGGCGCCGTTCGGCGGCAAGTTCCGCATCATCGACTTCCCGCTGTCCAACTGCGTCAACTCGGGCATCCGGCGGATCGCCGTGCTGACGCAGTACAAGGCGCATCAGCTCATCTTGCACATCCAGCGCGGCTGGAGCTTCCTCGCCGGCCGCTTCAACGAGTTCGTCGAACTGCTGCCGGCGCAGCAGCGCATCGGCGGGGCGTGGTACCTGGGCACGGCCGACGCGGTGTACCAGAACCTCGACATCATCCGTGGTCACAAGCCCGAGTTCGTGCTCGTACTGGCGGGCGACCACATCTACAAGATGGACTACGGACCGATGATCGCGCACCACGTCGAGACGGGCGCGGACATCACGGTGGGTTGCATCGAGGTGCCGCGCGAGCGAGCGCGCGAGTTCGGCGTGATGGCGGTCGACGAGAACCTGCGCGTGCGCAAGTTCCTCGAGAAGCCGGAGAACCCCGAGCCGATGCCCGGGCGCGAAGACGTCGCTCTGGCGTCGATGGGCATCTACGTGTTCAGCACGCAGTTCCTGTGCGACGAGCTGGCGCGCGACGCCGCCGACCCGAACTCGGCACACGACTTCGGCAAGGACGTGGTGCCGGCCAACGTCGCCAAGGGCAAGACCGTGGCCTACCCCTTTCTCGACGTACACACGCGCGCGCAGCACTACTGGCGCGACGTCGGCAACGTCGATGCGTTCTTCGAGGCCAACATGGAGCTCGTGCACGTCAACCCCGAGCTCAACCTCTACGACGAGAACTGGCCGATCTGGACTTTCCAGCAGCAGCTGCCGCCGGCGAAGTTCGTGCTCGACGAGGAGGGCCGCCGCGGCCACGCCGTGAACTCGCTGGTGTCCGGCGGCTGCATCGTGTCGGGTGCCGCGGTCGAGCACTCCCTGCTGTTCTACGACGTGCGCATCGAGGCATGCAGCCATCTGCAACGCTGCGTCGTCCTGCCGGGCGTGCGCATCGGCGAGCGTTGCCGCATCAAGAACGCGGTCATCGACGAGCGCTGCGTCATCGCCGACGACACCGTCATCGGCGAAGATCGCGCGCAAGACGAGCAGCGCTTCTTCATCACGAAGCAAGGCGTCGTCCTCGTCACCCCCGACATGCTCGGCCAGGAGACGGGAATCTGACCGAGTGGAGTCTGACTCCACCTTGTTACTTTTCTCGGGGTATTCCCTACGCGCGGGCGCGGTCCAGGGCGACGGCGCCGACGATGATTGCGCCGGTGACGATCTCCTGCACCCAGTTGTCGACCCCCAGCTTGGCGCAGCCGTTGTCGATCACGGTCATCAGTAGCGCCCCGGCCAGGGTGCCGACGATCGAGCCTTCGCCTCCGGACAGGCTCGCCCCGCCGATCACCACTGCGGCGATGACGTCGAGTTCGAGTCCCTGTGCAGTCGTCGGGTCGCCCATGCTCAAGTAGGAGAACTGCAGGACCCCGGCGAGACCGGTGCACACCCCGGCAGCAGCGTAGATCAGGATCTTGCGCCCCTCCACGTCGACCCCGCACAGGCGCGCTGTCGCTTCGTTGGAGCCGATCGCCAGCGCGTGCCGCCCGAACGGCGTGGCGCGCAGCACCAAGACCATCGACGCCGCGACCGCCAGCAGAAGCCAGACGCCGGCCGGCAGCGCCGCGAAGATGCCCGACTCGGCAGGCGCCATCAACCGCGGCAGGCTCCCCATGGCGTCGGCGTAGACGGGCTGGTTGTCGGCGAGGCCCTTGGCGGCACCACGCAGCGCACCCCACAGCCCCAGCGTGACGATGAAGGGCGACAGTGGCAAGCGGGCGCGGACGCGCACCGCGCTGAACCAGCCGACGCCGACGACGATCACCACCGACACGACCGTGCCGACGACGCCGAGCTTGGCGCCGAGCAGAGCCGCAGCGACGGCCGCTGCCGCCAAAGCCAACGCCAGCGGCAAGCGCCCCGTGACCAGCGCTCCCACCAACACTCCACACGCCACCGCGGCCAACACCGCGCCCGACGCCGCCAGCCACGGATGCGCTCCCGCGCGCAGCAGTACGCCGAGCACGACGGTGGTGAGCGCGATCGCAGAACCCACCGAGAGATCGATGCCACCACTCGCGATGACGAGTGTCGCCCCGACCGCCGCGGTCCCGACTACCGCGGTCTGCAGCAGCATCAGGCGCTGATTCTCCGGCGCCACGAAGGTCGCCCCCGCCGCCACGGCGAACAGTCCCCAGGCACACAGGAGACCGAGCCACGGACCGAGCGCGAAGAGCGCTCGGCGCAAGACCGACGTGGGCGCGGGCATGAGCCTCTCGTAGCGGCGAGACACGAGTGAAGGAAGAACGCGTCGAGGTTTGCCTCGCCACTCGATCGTCGACGCCCCCGCCTAGGCGTGCGCGCCGATCGCCGACGCCAACAGGCTCGCTTCGTCGAGGTCCGCCACGTCGCGCGCCGGCTCGAGACGACCACGCCGGATCACCGCGATGCGATCGCACAGACCGAGCAGCTCCGGCAGGTAGCTGCTGACCAACAGCACCGCCGCCCGCGGCCGAGACGGATCGGCTTGGCCGGTCACCAAGTCGTCGAGCAGGCGGTACACCTCCGCCTTGGCGCCCACATCGATACCGCGCGTCGGCTCGTCGAGCAGCAGGACGTGGCTGCCCGAGAACAGCAGGCGCGCCAGGGCGACCTTCTGCTGGTTGCCCCCCGACAGCGCTCGCACCGCCTGCCGCGGCCCCAAGCAGCGGATGCCGAGCCGGTCGATCAGCGCGCGCGTCGCCTTGTCGCGCTGCCGCAGTGACAGAAGCGGCCCCCGCGCCACGAGGTCGAGGCGCGGCAAGGTCACGTTGTCGGCAATGGTGGCACGCAGCGCCAGCCCCTCGCTCTTGCGATCCTCACTGACGATGCCGACCCCACGCCGCCACATGGCAGGTGGTCTCGGTGCACAGCGGACGCCGCCGAACTCGACGGACAAGTCCAGTTCGTCGAGCCCGACGAGACCGCGCAGCAGCTCCGTGCGTCCGGCTCCCACCAGTCCTGCCAGGCCGAGGATCTCGCCGCGTCGCACCTCCAAGGTCTCGCCGGCCGGCGGCCGCACTCGTAGCACGACCTCGCCGGGCCGACGATCGCCGCGCGGGAACAGGGTGGACACGTCGCGCCCCACCATGGCGGTGATGATCTGCCCGTCGCTGGTGTCCGCGAGCGAACCCCGCAACACCACGGCGCCGTCGCGCAGCACGGTGCAGCTCGACGCCACCGCCCGCACCTCGTCGATCGCGTGGCTGATGTAGACGAGCGCCTTGCCCTGGGCGCGCAGGCGATGCAACAGCGCGAACAGCGGCTCGATCTCGGCGCGCCCGAGACTGCTGGTCGGCTCGTCGAGCAGCAGGACGTCGGCACCGAGCGCCAGCGCCCTGGCGATCTCCACCAACTGCCGCGCCGCGGGCGGCAGGTCGCGCACGCGCGCGGCGACGGGCACGTCGACGCGGCCCAGTGCGCCCAGCGCCTCCCGCACCCGCTGCCGGGCACGGCGACGGTCGAGGAACAGGCCGCGCATCGGCTCGAGTCCGAGCAGCACGTTGGCCTCCACGCTCAGGTGCGGCACCAACGCCAGCTCCTGGTGGATGAGAGCGATGCCGCGCCGGCGCGCGTCGGCCGGCCCGCGCGGCGCAAACGCGAGGCCGCGCAATCGGACCGCGCCGCGCGTGGGAGGGAACACGCCGCCGAGCACGTGCAGCAACGTACTCTTGCCGGCGCCGTTCTGACCGATGAGCGCGTGGATCTCGCCGGCCTGCACGGCGAGGTCCACTCCGGACAGCGCGTCGCTCGACGCCCCTGGGTAGCGCACGGCGACGCCGCACACTTCGAGAGCGGGAGCCGCCGCGCTGCTCACCGCAGCAACGCCTGGATCTCGGGCTTGCCCAACCCGTCCTTGTCGACCAACGCCACGCCGGTGTCGATACGCGGCGCCACCGTCTCGCCACGCAGGAGCATCGCCATCTGCTGCACGGCCTCGCGCCCCATGCGCTTCGGGTTCTGCACAACCAGCGCTCGGATCGCGCCGGTCTCGACACCCTTCACCAGCACCGGTGACGCGTCGAAGCCGACGAACTGCAGCTTGCCGGCGAGCCCCTCTTGCTGGAGCGCCAGCAGCATGCCGTGCGTCGTGAGCTCGTTGCAGCAGAACACCCCCTGCGCCTCGCGCAGGCGATCGACGAGATTGAGCGCCTCGGTCTTGGCCTCGCCGATCGACGCGCCGCCGTAGCGATTGTCGACGGTGAGCTTCATGTCGGCGTGCTTGGCCAGTTCGTCCACGAAGCCCCTCTCGCGCGCCTCGGTGCTGGCCGAGCCGACCTGGTTGCGCAGCATCACGATGTTGCCCTTGCCGCCCGTCAGCTCGGCCATCGCGGCACCGGCCATGTGACCGGCCGCTTCGTTGTCGGTCGCGACGAAGCTGGCGAAGTCCTTGCCGACCTCGCCGTCGAGGGCCGAGTCGAAGACCACCACCGGAATCCCCTTGGCGCGCGCAGCGCGCACCGGTGCGAGGAGCGCCTTCGCGTCGAGCGGCGCCAAGACGATGCCGGCGACACCTTCGGTGGCGAACTGCTGCACGAGCTGCACCTGCTGGGCACGGTCGTCCTCGGTGATCGGCCCCTTCCACACCACCTCGAGCCCCTCGGCAGCAGCAGCCTCGCGCGCGCCCGCCTCGACCGACTTCCAGAACACCTGGGTCGTCCCCTTGGGAATGACGGCGATGCGCTTCCTGGCCGAAGCCCCGCCGGCGGCTGCCGCCGCACCGGTCTCGCCCCCGAGCGCAGCATCCACCATGGCCAGATCCTCGGCCGAGAGCGATGCTCGCGCCGACCGCTTGCGCGCCGCGTCGTGCGCCGCGCGCGCACGACCCTGCCGCTCGACCGCGCGCGTCAGAGCTTCCTGCTGCGCCTGCGCCGTGGGGGCATCCAGCACATCCTGCTCGCGACGGCCGAGGCGCGCGCGGGCATCCTGCACGTCGATCTCGGCGTCCTTGGCCGCCGCCGCCAGCCTTTGCACCTCGGGGTCGGCGTCGGCGGCAGCGATCGCCTTCTGCCACACCTGCACGGCGTGTTCGCGCGTGGCATCAGCCCGTTCGCAACCGAGTCCGACCCAGGCGAAGAGCACGAGACAGGACACGCGCAGCAGGCACGCCGTCGCGGCGGAGACGTTCATGATGGCACGGACTCTAGCCGGGCAGCCACGCTGCGGCCAAGAATGGTCGCGCCTTGCAGCGCGGACGTCGTGACGCGAGTCGCGGAGCGCGCTTCAATCGCGCCATGAGCCGGCTCGTCACTCTGATCCTCGTCCTGGCCGGAGCTGGCCTGGCGTTCGCACTCTGGCGCAGCCAGCAGCGGGTCGAACCGCTCAAGGTCTCCGGGCTGCTCGAAGCACACGAGATCCGCCTGGGCTCGCGCATCGGCGGTCGCGTCGCACGGGTCCACGTGGCGGAGGGCGACACGGTGGCAACCGGCCAGGCGCTGGTGGAACTCGAGACGTTCGACCTGCGCGAGCGACGGGCGCAGGCCGCGGCTCTCGTCGCCGAGCGCACCGCCGAGCGCGACCGTCTGGAACTCGGCTACCGCCCCGAGGAAGTCGCCCAGGCCCGGGCGCGACGCGACCAGGCCAAGGCCTACCTCGACCGCATGGAACACGGTGCCAGAGCACAGGAGGTGGCCGCCGCCCGCGCCCGCGTCGACCAGGCGCAGGCCGAGCTCGTGCTGGTGCAGCAGCGCTGGAAGCGGCAGCGCGAGCTGTTCGACGAGCGCGTCGCGGCGCAGGACGCGATGGATCAAGCGGACAACGAGCTCAAGGCGGCACAGGCGATCGTGGTGGCGCGCCAAGAGGAGCTGGCCCTCCTCACCGAAGGGTCGCGCAGCGAGGACGTCGCCGCGGCCAAGGCACAGCTCGCCGAGGCAGAAGCGGCGCTGGCGTTGCGCCAAGCGGGATACACGCGAGAAGAGCGGGCGGCGGCGGCCGCCACCGTCGACGCTGCCGGTGCCGCGCTGGCCGCCATCGATCGCCAGCTCGAGGAGACCCGCATCGAAGCGCCGTGCGCCGCCGTGGTCGAAGCGCTCGACCTGCGCGCCGGCGACCTCGTCGCACCCAACGCCCCCGTCCTGTCGCTGCGCGAGCCCGCCCCGCTGTGGGTGCGGGCCTACGTGCCCGAGGCCCTGGCCCGGTTCCGCGTGGGGGCCCGTGTCGCCGTGACCGTCGATGCCTTCCCTGGCCGGCGGTTCGCCGCGACCATCACCTTCGTCGCCGGCGAAGCCGAGTTCACGCCGCGCAACGCGCAGACGCCGCAGGAACGCAGCAAGCAGGTGCTCCGCATCAAGGCGACGCTCGACGAGGGCCTCGACCAGCTGCGTGCCGGCATGGCGGCAGACGTCTGGCTGGATCCGGCATTGGAACAATGAGCAGTAACGCGCCCATCGACCCGGTGATCCGTATCGACGACCTGACGCGGCGCTTCGGCAAACGCGTCGCCGTCGATCACGTGCATCTGCGCGTCCGGCGCGGCGCGATCTTCGGCCTGCTCGGCCCCAACGGGGCCGGCAAGTCGACCCTCATCCGCATGCTGTGCGGCGTGCTCCAGCCCAGCGAAGGCCGCGCTCGGGTGTTGGGCTTCGACACCGTGCACGAGGCCGAGTCGATCAAGCGTCGCATCGGCTACATGTCGCAGCGCTTCAGCTTGTACGGCGATCTCAGCGTGCGCGAGAACCTCGACTTCCAGGCGCGCATCTACGGTCTCGACCACGAGCGCACGCGCGTGCGCCGCCAGACGGTGGTGGCGCTGACCGGGCTCGACGATCGTCTCGACCAGCTCGCGTCGACCCTGTCGGGTGGCTGGAAGCAGCGTCTGGCGCTGGCGTGTGCGCTGATCCACGAGCCGGAGGTCCTGTTCCTCGACGAACCCACCGCCGGCATCGACCCCGTGGCCCGGCGCGAGCTGTGGGACCTGTTGTTCGAGCTCGCGGCCAGCGGAGTGACCTTGTTCGTCACCACGCACTACATGGACGAGGCCGAGCGCTGCACCGACGTCGCCTACATCCACGACGGACGTCTGATCCTGGCCGGCAAGCCGAACGTGCTCAAGGCCATGCCGTCGGTGACGCCGGCAGGCACGCGCCGCCTCGAGGTGGAGACGCCGGACCCGACGGCGGCTATGCAACGCCTGCGCCAGGTGCCCGGCGTGCGCGAGGTGACCCTGTTCGGCGAGCGGCTGCACCTCTTGGTGGAAGAACGCGTGCTCGACGCCGAGTTGGTGGCGAGCGCGCACCTCGACGAGACGACGCGGGTACGCGCGGTCACGCCGTCGCTCGAGGACGTGTTCGTGACGCTGACTCGGTCGCCCGAGGCGCGCGTCGAGGCCCTACCCGCCGAGCCCCGCACGCCCGCCGGGGAGCCCGCAGCAGGGGCGTCTGCCAGCCACCGTCACGAACAGCCACGCCCCACCGCGGGCCTGCTCGCGATCCTGCTCAAGGAGTTCGCGCACGTGCGCCGCGAGCCGGCGACCCTCTTCTTCATGTTCGTCATCCCGGTGCTGCAGACGCTGATCTTCGGCTTCGCGATCCGCACCGACATCGACCACATCCCCACGGCCGTTCTCGACCTCGACCGGCGGCCGGCCAGCGAGACCCTGGTCGAGTCGTTCGCCTCCACCAACACGTTCGATCTGGTCGACCGGGTCGTGGACCGGGATGCCTTGACTCGGGCGATCACGTCCGGCCGCGCCAAGGTCGGAGTCGTCGTGCCGCCGGACTACTCGACCCGCCTGCTGCGCGGCGAGAGCGCCGGCGTGCAGGTGCTGATCGACGGCAGCGACTCGCAGGTGGCGATGACCGCGCTCAACACCGTCAGCCTGCTCGGCATCCAACGCTCGCTGCAGACCGCCCTGCCGTTCGCCGAGGGCTTGGAACGCGTCGTCGCCCGCGACGCCACGGGCGCGCCGGCGCTGCCGATCGAGATGCGGCCACGCTTGCTCTACAACCCCGACCTGGTCAGCTCGCACTTCCTGGTGCCGGGCCTGGTGGGGATCATCCTCCAGCTCGTCACCCTGTTCCTCACGGCCTTCGCCATCGTGCGCGAGCGCGAGCTGGGCACGCTCGAGCAGCTGTTCGTCACTCCCGTCGGCCGCCTCGGCCTGCTGCTCGGCAAGCTCGTCCCGTACGCACTGGTCGGCGCACTCGAGACGCTGCTGGTGCTCAACGTCATGGTGTTCGTGTTCGGTGTGCCGATCCACGGCAGCCTGGCCCTGCTGTGCGCTCTGTCGGGCCTGTTCGTGGTGTGCTCGCTCGGACTCGGCCTCCTGGTGTCGACGGTGGCCCGCACGCAGCTCGCCGCCATGCAGCTCGCCTTCCTCATCATGCTGCCGTCGGTGTTGCTGTCGGGCTTCATGTTCCCGCGCGACGCCATGCCGCTGCCGATCCAGGCGATCACGTACGCGATCCCTGCCACCTACTTCGTCGACATCCTGCGCGGCCTCGTCCTGCGCGGCGCCGACGCCCACGACCTGGCGCCGCAGACTCTGGGCCTCGCCGCCTGCACGCTGGTCATCCTCGCGATCGCATCGTTTCGCTTCCGCAAGCAGATGGGATGACGCGGCCGCGCGGCGGGCCGTCGAGCCCGAGCGCGCATCACACCGTCGGCGGTGCCCGGTTCGTGACGAGCCGCCCACGGCCGTGCCGGCCGCGGCGCCATGCCCGTCACCCCCACCGCCCCGCGCCGCTGCCGACCGGACGAACTCGCTGCGAAAAGGCCGGGAATCCCTGTCGCGCCACGGCCGGCTCCGCTTTCCCAGGAGCTGCTATGTTGCTCTCCGTCCCTGGCCAGGCCGGACCCGGCATGACCGCACCCATTCCCGACACCGATGGCTTACTCGACAGTGGCACGGATCCGGTCGAGCGCATGCTGGTGAGTTGCTTCGCCGGGCCCGAAGCCGGCTGGGCCGAGAAGATCGAGTCCGTGTGCGCCGCCCAGCCGCAGCACGCCGACGAACTGCGCCGCCGCCTACGCCACTTGCGCGGCCTGGGCGTGCCGGTGCCGGGTGAAGCCAACGAAGAGCTGCCGGTGCCCGAGCAGCTCGGCGACTTCCGGTTGCTACGCCGGCTCGGTGCCGGCGGCATGGGGGTCGTGTACCTGGCGCGGCAGCTGTCGCTCGACCGCGACGTGGCGCTGAAGCTGGTGCGCCCGGACCTGGTGCTGTTTCCAGGCGCGCGCCAGCGCTTCGCGCGCGAGGTGGCGGCGATCTCGCGCCTGCAGCACCGCGGCATCGTCCCGGTCCATGCCGCCGGCGAAGAGCGCGGCGTGCCGTTCTTCGCCATGGAGTGGCTGCCGGGTTGCACTCTGGCCGAGGCACTGGCCGACATCGCCAAGGGCAACCCGCGGATCGACGCGTTGCGCGGCGAAGACCTGGCGGCCGCGGTCGGACGCTGCGCGTCGCGCAGCGTGGATCGTCCGGTCGCAGCGCCGTCGAGCCCGTTGTTCACCGGCACCTGGATCCAGTGCGCGCTACGCATCGCGGCCGAGGTGGCTGCCGCCCTGCACTACGCGCACGGCCGCGGTGTCACCCACCGCGACGTGAAGCCGTCGAACATCCTTATCACCGAAGACGGCCGGGCGATGCTGCTCGACTTCGGAGTGGCCAGCACCAGCGACGTGGCCCGCTTGACCCGCACGGGCACGCCGGTCGGCTCGCTGCCGTACATGTCGCCCGAGCAGGTCGACGGTCGCGAACAAGCGGTCGACCCGCGCGCCGACGTCTACTCGCTGGGCGTCACGCTCTACGAGCTGCTCACCCTCGACCTGCCGTACCTCGCCGACGGCTACGAGCCCACGCGGAAGCTCATCTTCAGCGGTGCGCCACCATCGATCCGCGAACGCAACCGTGCGGCGTCGTGGGATGTGGAGACGGTGACGCTCACGGCAATGGACCGCGACGCGACGCGGCGCCACGCCTCGGCCGCCGACCTCGCCGCCGACCTCGACAACGTGCTGCACGCGCGGCCGGTGGCGGCACGCCGGGCCAGTCTGACCCTGCGCACGCAGCGCTTGCTGCAGCGCCACCCGACCGCGGCAGTCGCCTCGATCCTCGGCTTCCTGCTGCTGGTTGTCGGTCCGTCGGTCGGCTTCTTCGTGGTGCGCGCACAGATGCTGCGCGCCCGCGCCGAGTCTCGCGCGGCACTCGCCACCGCCGACTTCATGGTCGAGGCCTTGGCCGGCGCCGACCCGTTCGTCAACCCGGATCGCGACCTGCGGGTGGCCGACGTGCTGCACACCCTGGTGCCGCGGCTGGCCGACGAGTTCCTCGACGAGCCGCTGGTGCGCGCCCGCGTGTTGGCCGGCGTCGGCCGCCTGTGCCGGCAGACCGACCGACTGCAGGACGCGCGCGCGCTGCTCGACGAGTCGGTGCGATTGTGGGCGCGCCACCGGGGCGTCGACGACCTGGAGACGGCGCGCGTGCGCAGCGAGCTGGTGGTGACTCTGATCCGACTGGGCGAGCACCAGGCCGCCGCGCAGATGATCGACGAGCTGTTGGCGAAGGTCGACGAGCACGGCTGGGCGGCGACATCGGCCGACCCGCGCGACCGCGAGTGGGCGGCGATGCTGCGCGTATGGCAGGCCGACGCGCTGTTCCACCTCGGCCGCAAGGAGGCCGCCGAGGAGGTGGCGACGGCGGCCGTGTCGCCGCTGCTGGCAGCCGGCGCCAGCTCGCGGTCGCTGGCCACCGCCTGGATCCAGCTCGGCACGATCCAGATGGATCGCGGCGCCCTCGACCAGGCGGCCATCGCGCTGCAACGCGCCGTCGAGCTGTTCCCGACCGCCGACGCGGACGCGACGCACACGCTGCAGCAGGTCCGCATCCGCGGGCGTCTGGCCACTCTGCTCGCGCGGCAGCGGCACTACGTCGAGGCCGAGGCGATGTTCGCCACGGCCGAAGCGGCGGCGGCGCGGACAGTGACCGGACCACACGGCGTGCTCGCCGAACTGTGGCACAACCATGCGCAACTGCTGCACGTCCAGCGCCGGCTTGCGGAAGCGCTGCCGCTGTACGCCAAGAGCCTGCAGTGCTTCACCGCTACGGCGGGCGCCGACGCCGACAGCACCGTGTTGGTCGGACTCACCTACGGCGCGGCGCTGTGCGAAGCCGACCGCTTCCAACAGGCCGAGCCGGTCCTCCAGGCATCCCTGACAGGCTTCGAGAATCGCCCCAGTCCGCACGTGTCCGGCGCTGGGTCAGCGTGCCTCTATCTGGCGCAATGCCGCCTGGCAGCCGGCGACGTCGATGCGGCCAGCCAACGGATCGAGCGTGCCGACGCGGCGTTCGCCACGCGCGACCCGTGTCCGCCGCAGGGCATGATCCTGGTGGTGCGCGGGCGCATCGAGCTGGCGCGCGGTCGAATCGACGACGCGGTCACCACCCTCGAAGCCGCCAAGAAGCGGCTGGCCGACACCGGCGCCGACGCGTGGACCGTCCATTCCGCGGAACTCGACCTGGCCGAGTGCCATCTGCGCCGCAACGACGACCGGACTGCCGAGCAGCTACTGCTGCAGAGCTACGCCGGCATGCAACGCGTGTCCACCGCCGCAGCTCCGGAGACGCAGCGGTCGGCGCGCGCGCTTCTCGAGTTCTACGAGACGCGCGGCCGCACCGCCGACGCCCAAGCACTACGCGAGGCCATGAGCGATGGATGAACGCATCGACCGTCAGACCGCGATCGACGAGGTGCTGCTGCGATACCTGCCGCGGGTCGAGGCCTGGATCCGACGCCACGCCGGTCGCCGCACCCTGGGCAAGGAGTCGGGCACCGACTTGTCGCAGTCGGTGTGTCGCGAGGTGCTGCAAGACATCGCCCGTGGCAAGTTCGAGTACCGCGGCGAGCACGAGTTCAAGAAGTGGCTGTACCAGGCAGCCTCGTTGAAGGTGCAGAGCCGAGCGCGCTTCTATGCCGCCGAGCGCCGCGATGTCGGGCGTGAAGTGGGCAGCGAACACGCGCCAGCGATGCTGCAGGAACTGTTCAAGACTCTGTGCACGCCGAGCCGCGACGCCGGTGCGCGCGAGGACCTGCACCGGCTCGAATTGGCCTTCGCGCGCCTGCCGGCGTTGATGCAGCGAGTGGTGGTGCTGGCCCGCTTCGAAGGGCGCAGCCACCGCGAGATTGCCGCCGAGCTGGACACCACCGAGTCACACAGCCGCGTGCTGCTGTCGCGCGCCCTGGCGCGCTTGGCGACCATCGCCGGCGAGTAGCGCCGGCCGCGCGACGTCAGCGCCCGCGGTACACCCACACCTCGCCATCGCCAGCCGGGTCGGTGAAGTCGATCTGGTGCGGCGCGCCCAGGATGGTGTCGTTGCGGCCATCGCCGTCGAGGTCGGCGAACGCGGCCAGCGACCGGCCCAGTGCCGCGCCGGCCGGTCCCGGCACCTCGACCAACCGCGGATGACCGGCAAGGGACACCTGCAGGCGACGGCCGATCGTCACTCCGCCGGACGGCGGCGGCGGTTGGTAATCGAACGCCCACGCGCTGCCGGCGGCGCTGCCGACCAGCAGCACCGGCAGACGCGGCACCAGCATGCCGCCGGCCACGGCGATGCCGATGCGATCGCCCGAGTTGCGCTCGTGGAAGATCACGTCAGCGACCTTGTCGATGCGCTGCGCGCCGAACAGGTGCGGGCGACCGCTCGCGTCGTCGCGCGAGCCGAGCACGAGGTAGGCGCTGCTGGCGCCGGTCTGCAGCGAGTACGCCGGGGCGCCGACCATGAAGTCGGCGTAGCCGTCCTGGTTGACGTCGCCGACCGGCTCTATGGCGAAGCCGACGTTCTGCCATTCGGCGCTGGCATTGAGGTTGGCGATGCCGGTCAGCTCTGGCGCAGTCAACACGTAGCGGCTCTTGAACGAAGGCCGGCCGTAGACAACGTGCGCTGTGCCGCCGTAGCCATAGCCGCTGGTGATGCGGGCCCCATAGGAGCCGATGCCGAGATCCTCGTAGCCATCGCCGTTGACATCACCGAGCGCGGCGACGGCGCAGCCGGTCAGCCCCACGCCCTCGAACAGCACGCCGTCCTGGGTGGTGACCGGCCTCAGCATCGGCCGGCGCAGGTCGAGCAGGTAGGCCTCGCCGAAGCCGGTGCGCGCGCCGGTTCCGACCGCGCAGGCGCCGATCGCCAGCTCCTCATCGCCGTCGCCGTCGAAATCACCAGCCGCCACCGACCAACCGGCGTGGCCATTGGCGTGGCCGTGGATGGTCAGCGTCGCGTCGGTGGTGGTGTCGTAGGTGCCCCGCCGCAGCGGCCCGGCGAAAACGTGCACCGCGCCCTGACGGCCGCCCGTCGAGGGCTCGCCGACGATCAGGTCGTCGCCGTGACCGCCGAGCACATCGCCCACCGCCAGCGACCAGCCACACTCGGACCCGGCCGGACCGCGGATCACGACGTCGACCGCCCAGTGGTGCACCGAGCCGCCAGTCGGCAGCGGGGTGGGGCCGAAGTAGACATCGACCCGGTTGCCGCCGGTCTCGTGCGGCGCACCGATCGCGAGATCCCGGTAGCCATCGCCGTTGAAATCGCCGGTGCGGATGGCATGACCGAAGCGGTCGCCGCCGTAGCCGTGAAACGTGGTCGGCGCCTGCGCCAGGACTGCGCTCGCCGTGAGCAAGAAGGTCGGAAGAAAGATGTTCATCGTGCCGGCTACAAGGCGGTCCGGTTGCGAACGCGACACCTTTTGTCGCATCCCGGCGCGGCCTGCCTTGGAGAGGGCATGGCGCCGCACGCACTCGGTTCGTTCTTCCCCCCGCTGCTGCTGGCGATCGGCGTCGCCGGCCAAACCCCGAGCTACTCGCCGACGTCAACGCGACCCCGCGACCCGACCGGACCGTGAGGCCAAGGCGAGGCCACGGCAGATGGTGCGCGCCGGCGGCCTGGTGCTCTTCACCGGACGCACGCTCTCGAGTTCCGAGACCGCGAAGCCGGCCCCGGTGCACGAAGCACTCGCCGCCCTCGAGGCGGCCGACCCGCGCACGCGCGAGATGGTCAACCTGTTCTACTTCGCCCGTTTGACTGCCAAGAGAGCGCTGAGGTGATGGCTCACGACGATCGAGCGCGAATGGCGCCTCATCCATGCGCGGATGGAGCGCGCACTGTGCGACGACGGTTTCCCGGCGGGCTCGGGCGACCGACGCGAATCCGGCGCCCGCCTGACACTACCGGCGCAGCGTCGGAGCCGAAGCGGTGCGACCGAGTTGGATTCGCGCCACTTGGACGCGATCCAAGGCGACCCTTGGCGCCGCGGTGCCGACTGCAGTGTCGCCGTGTTCGCGAGCAGTGATAGCGACCGGACCCGGAGGCAACCCTTCCAACTCCACCTCGCGCGCCGCAGCGAGGCTGATCGATAGGAGGGAGTCGCCCGATGGAGCGCGCACTTCGACGTAGATGGTACCGATCAGGTCGGACCCGTCGACTCGGCACACTTGCAACCGCAGGCGACCGCCCCGCCGCAGGCTCACGTCGCCAGCGTACGTCGTGTGGCTACTGGCCACGGCGACCTGCCGTTGGGTCGAAGCGCGATCGCCGCGCACGGCGCGAAGCGAGTAAGCCTGTGAGGCGGCGAGGCGCAGCGCGAAGTCACCGCGCGCGTCGGTGGTCGCGGTAGCCACCGGCGCGCCCCAAGCGTCGGAGACCTCGATGCGACTCGCCGCCGCGGCACCGCGATCGGCGTCCTCGACATGACCGTGCAGGGTCCCCGTCGCCAGGTCGAGTTCGAGCGTTCCCGCGGTCGGGCTGCCGAGGTCGACGACCCGGCGCACCGCCGCTCGATCGGTACTGCCGCCTATGGTCACGAACCATCGTCCGGCGGCGAGCGAAGGAAAGCCGAACCGACCATCGGTATCGCTACGCACGGAGGGGCCGGACCCGAGCGGTGAACGGCTCACTGTGACCGTGGCGTCGGCCACAGGCCTGCCGTCCAAGACCACATGTCCGCGCAACTCCGACCAACCCAGCCCGCGAAGATCGAGGGCGACCCGCTCCACGGCACCCGGTCGGGTCACGATCTCCGCGGCCTGTGCCCAGCTTGCCTGCGCCAGCTCGGCCTCCGCGAGAAGCAGCCGCCAAGATCCGGGCGGGAGACAGGGGATCGAGAATGCGCCGGCGGACACCGGGACCACCACCGTCGAGCACTGGCGCGTGGCGCAGCGGGCCATGATGCGAAGGCGGGGTAGGGCACCGGGGGGGGCGCCCACCAGACAGCCCTCGACGCCACCGCCCCGGCTCAGAACGATCGCGAGCGGAGGCTGGTCGGCGCCGAGCGCCGCGCATACCTCTGTCCGTGAGCAACCCGGCCGTTCGACCGTCACAAGGTACCGTCCCGTGACGAGCGGCCGCGACACGAAGGCGCCGGTGGCACCGCTGCGAACACGATCGACCACGCAAGCCCCACAATTCTCTGGGGTCGGGTCGGCGACCTCGCCTTCGACGGGTTGAGATCGAAACGCGATCGTCGCTCCGACGATCGGTTCGCCGTGCTCGTCACGCACCACGCCGCGCGCTGGGACACCGCGGCGCGCGATCAGGCGAAGCGGCCCTATGTCGCGACCGTAGACGAGGTGGAAGGGGCCCGCGAAGACCGGCGCATATCCCGCTGCGAACGCCAACACCCACACAGGACGTCGGCTGGCCGCGGGAATGCGAAACTCCGCGAGGGTCGTGCCCGCATCGGCCGTCGTGCGCTCGGCACAAATCGGCCAAGTCGTCGCCGGTGTCCGCCGCTGTGCGGGTTCGACCAGCAACACGACGCGCTCGATGGCGATCGGGGCGCCGGTGTCGGCCGCCTCGATGCAGCCGAAGAGCGCCGGGAGGCCCCGGCATCCTGGTTCGGTCGGCGACGCGGCGATGACCTGACGATCCTCGACGCCCGACACCGTCTCGTGTGTTGGGAGGGCGCCCTGCAGCATCGGGTGAGCGACTCTCGTCGCATCTTCCAGCCCCTGCGGTGCGATTGGCGTTGCCGTCGAGGGAAGGGCGCACATCGCCGTCCATCCGCCCAACGCGACCATGACCCCGAGGAAAACGAGCAGCGCCAGCCGCTGCTCGCGCGCGCCGAAATGGTTCGCGCCGCCGTTCACGGCGCGATTGCGCCGCGGACCAGCACGGCGTCGGAGTAGGCAGCCACCTGCGCCACAGGATCGACCACGAAGTCGGCGGCGAACGGCTGGCCGCCTCCCTTGGGATCGACTTCGCTGCGCAGCGACACACCGTCGATGCGGCTGATCAGGTCGTCCAGCTGCGCACGGGCCTGGTCGAGGTCGCCGCGCTGGATGAACTTGGCGATCCGCGCGATCTGATTGAGCAGCGAATGCCGATGGCCAGGTGCATCGAAGGCCGATTCCGGCCGCGCGTCGATCGTGGCGCGCACGCGGTCGAGCGCGCCCAGCGCGAAGTCCGATGCCGACACGGCCACCAATTCGACCTGGTCGGCCACCGACGCCACGAAACCATCGTCGACCACCAAGTCCAGGACGTAGGTGCCGGCGACGTCGGGGGTGAGGACTGGCATCACCGTCGTCGCCCCGATCAGCATGGACGAACTGCCCGACGGCGCCGCAACGAGCGTCCAGGCGTAGGTCAGCGGGTCGAGGTCGGCGTCGTAACTCGCGCTCCCGTCGAAGGCGGATGCGCGACCGACCACGGTCGTTCCGTCACTGCCAGCGTTGGCGGTCGGCGCCAGGTTGAGCGACGACACGACGACATCGTCGGGCGTGCTGGCGTTGCGGGCCTCGTCGGTGACCACCAGCCGCGCGGTGTACGTACCGGGCAGGTCGGCGTTGAAAACGGGAGTCGGCGTCGTTGCCCCGGCGATCGTCGCAGCGCTACCGACGGGCGCTCCGACCAGGGTCCACGCGAACGTGAGGTTGGCGAGAGTCGTGGTGTCGTCACTGGAGCCGCTACCGTTCAAGCTCACGATAGCGCCGGCGTGGATCGCCTGATCGGGCCCAGCGTCGGCGATCGGCGCGGTTTGGTCGACGGCCGCGGAGTCGATTCGGAACAGCTCTCGCCCGTACGACAGCGGGTCGGTTGCGGAGACAAATGTGACTCCACCCGCCCGGCGAATCTCGCCGGGCCGGGAGTCCAACGGACCTGGCGTGATGTCGGCGAGGCGACGGGTGCCGGCTACGGTGCCATCACTGACCCACGGCTCGAGCCCACCCGCCTCGTCGTAGCCGGCGAACAGGAGTTCGCCGGCTGTGCTGACTTCATCGAACAACATGGGCGCCGCGCTGCCGGCGGGGAACAGGTCCCCGAGCAACAGGGTGCCGGCAGTGGTGCCGTCGCTGGACCACAATTCGCGACCGTGGATCCCGTCGTCGGCAGTGAAGAAGAGGCGTCCGTTCGCGACCCTCAGGTCGGCCGGACTCGAGGACAGTGGGTTCCCGGTGCCGATTGCGGTGCCGGGATTGATGTCCGCGACCCGCCATGTCCCGGTCTCGGTACCGTCGGTGCGCCACAGTTCGAGATCCTGCTGGTCCGACCCGGGGAAGTAGAGGATGCCGTCGAGGACCGCTACGTCCGACGCGGCCGTGAGCCGGTAAGGGTCGGACGGCAGCACGAGCCGAGTTCCCGCAGCGGTGCCATCGGTGGCGCGGATGTCGAACCCGGTCCCGAAAATCAATTCGTTGCCGACCACGCCGCCTCCTCCTCTGGCCGAGAAGGGCAGGTCGGTCACATGCACCGTGCCGCCAACCGTACCGTCGGTCTTCCAGATCTGCGCGCCGCCCACGTTGATGCTGAAGATCACGGTGCCGTTCAGGTGACCGAGGTACACCGGGATGCCGGGCAGGACCACGAGGGGCACGGTGCCGGCAGCGGTGCCGTCCGTGATCCAGAGTTCGCGCGTGGTCGAGTTGGAGAACAGCACCGAGTCTCCGTAGGCGTGGAACCCGGAAGGAGTGAACGGCAGGTCGATCACCATCCGTGTTCCCGCCGGGGTGCCATCGGTGCGCCAGAGGTCGTGACCGGTGCTGCCGTTGTTGGCGCGGAAGATGATCTGTGTGCCCACCTGCACAGGACTGAACACCGACGAACCCGGCTCACCCGGATTGATGTCGGCCAGGAGCATCGTTCCGGCCGCGGTGCCGTCGCTGACCCAAGGCTCGGCGAACAAGCCGGGGGACGAGGCGGTGAAGAACAGCTTGCCGTTGATCTCGAGCAGGTTTTGCGGCGAGCTGCCGGCGTACGAGACCGTGATGTCCTTGACCAGTCGGGTCCCGGCCGCGGTGCCGTCGCTGATCCACAGCTCCTGGCCGGTCACGCGGTCGTTGGCTCCGAACATCACCTCGCCCTGGAATGCGGTCAGGTTGACGGGGCTCGAGGAGGCCACGCCCACCGCCAGGTCGATGACCATGGCGGTTCCCGACGGCGTGCCGTCGGTCACCCACAGCTCGATGCCGTCGACGCCGTCGTTGGCGGAGAAGAAGGCCCGGGCGCCGACCGCGGTCATGCCCGCGGAGAAGCCGGACGCGGACCCAGGCGCGCTGTCGGCGAGCAGGATCGTGCCGCTCGACGTGCCGTCGCTCACGTACGGCTCGCGTCCGGTCCCGGCGACCTGGGCCGAGAAAAGCAGCAGACCGCCCATCGCAGTCAGGTTTCGTGGCGAAGATGACCCGGCGCCGACCACCAGGGACGTGACCTGCACGGTGGAGACACCGTCGGTCTTCCACAGCTCTTGACCATCGGCGGCCGTGGTCGCGGCGAAGAACAGCTGACTGCCGACCACGGTCAGTCCGGTCGGCGACGACGAGCCCGGGCCGGGCTCGATGTCGGCTACCTGCACCGTGCCGGCAGCCGTCCCGTCCGTCCGCCACAGTTCGCGGCCACTGGCTCCGATGGCGCTGAAGTACACTTTCCCGTCGAAGGCCACGAGCTCCGTCGGGCTCGAGCTGGCAGGATTCAGATCGACCAAGAGCATCGTGCCGGCGGCGGTTCCGTCGGACACCCACAGTTCGATGCCGGAGGTCGAGGTCTGAGCGGTGAACAGGATGCGGCTGCCGAACGCCGTCAGTTCCTTCAGACTCGAGCCGGTGGGACCCGGCACGATATCCGCGATCATGAAGGTGCCGAGTGCCGTGCCGTCGGTGCGCCAGAGCTCATTGCCCGACGTGCCGTCGTCTGCCGTGAAGAAGACCACGGCGCCGGCAGCCACGAAATTGCGCGGCGAAGAACTGAACTGACCGGGGCGAAGGTCGGCCACCATGTGCGAACCAGCCAGCGTGCCGTCGCTGACCCAGAGCTCCTGGCCGAGCCCGGGGCTCGACGCGGCGAAGAACCAGGTGCCGTCGATGTACGTGGTCGCTGTCGGAGAAGAACTAGCGGAGCCGATTGCCAGATCACCCACGCGTTGCGTGCCTGCAGTCGTCCCGTCCGTGCGCCACAGCTCGCCACCATACGCATCCGCCGCTGAGAACAACGCGAACCCGGGCCCGACGGCGAACTGCTGGGGCCCCGAGCCGCCGGGGTCGACGGTGTCCAGACCAGGGTTGAGATCCTTGACCAGGGTCTGGGCCATCGCTGGTGCGGCGAGGAGCAAACCGGCCAGGTAGAAGATGGGGAACGAGACGGTGAAGGAGGACGGGCGGAGCAAGGGAGCCTCGGGAAAAGGGGGTCTCTGTCACCAGACCAAACGTCCTCCTGTCTCACTTTCCCTACTGCGGCCAGGCGTTTTTTTCAGGCGGCGCTGCAGGACCTCTTGGCTGATCTGAGCCGAAGGCTCGCGATCGCGAAGGCGATCGCCAGCAACATGGCTCGGAGCGTGTACGCTCGGTTCTCTCTCACACTCCGAGACGGGGCGCGCACTTCAGCACTCTGCCGTCGCCGTTGCCTACTACGCCGAGGCTCAGCGCCAGCAGCTGCCCGCAGTGCCCGTCGGCGACGAGCCCAACCCCGACTGGCCGCATGGCCACAGCCAGGGGACAATGTCGATCGCGGCGCGAACACTCGGAGGCACGCCCTCGACCGCGCCGCGCATCGTCCCCCGAACCACGCACGACCATGCCGCTGCTCCGCACGCTCCTCGTCGTCGCGGCCGTCTCGTCTTCGCTCGCGTGTCGCGCCCAGCGCACCTGGGTCGTCGACGCGGCCGGCGGCGCCGGCGTCGACTTCACCGACCTACCACCCGCGTTCGCGGCGGTGGCCGACGGCGACCGCGTCGTCGTCCGGCGCGGGACCTACACGCCGGGAACGCTGACGCACGCCATCCAGCTCGTCGGCCAACCCGGCGCCGCGATGTCATTCCGCAACGCCAGTCCCTTCCTGGTGCGGGGAATCCCCGCCGGCAGGACCTGCTCGATCGAGGGCTTCACGCTCACCGACGTCCCCTTCTCGCAGAACCACCTGCGCTTCGAGAACTGCGCCGGCATCGTCGCCGTGCAGAGCGTCGTCGTGCTCCCGGCGACGTTTCCCGCGTTGAGCCCGGCGCATTTCAGCTACGTCTCCGATTGCGCCGGGGTCTCGTTCCACGCCTGCACGCTGGAGGGCGGTCTCGGCGCCCTGCGCAGCCGCGTGACGGCTTCGGGTTGCACGCTCAACGGCCCCAACGCGGTGATCACGGCGCCGTCGACCCTGATGACGACCGACACCGAAGTCGACCTCACCCTGTGCAGCGTGCGCGGTCTCGACGGCACCCCCGAGTTCGTGGGCTCGGCCGCGGCGACGCTGGTGCGCAGCCGGCTGACGGCGCGCAGCGGGACGCAGATGATCGCGGGCACGCCGCTGTTCTCGGGTCCCCTGCCGAGCATCGACGGCACCTTCACCAGCGACGTCACGGTCGATCCCAGCGTCGTCCTCACTCCGGCGCCCCAACACCTGGTGGCGCTGGTCGTCACGCCGCTGCCGGCCCTGACGGCGCCGCGCGTTCCCATCGGGTCGACGCTGCCGCTCAGCCTGGCCTCGCCGGTGAACGATCTCTACGCGATCTTCGCGGCGCTGCCGGCGCCGCCGTTCTCCATGCTGTGGGGCGAGGTGTGGCTCGATGTCCCCACCTCCGTGTTCCTTGCGACGGGTGTGCAGACCGGTGGGCTGACGACCGTGTGGCTGCCGATCCCGCCCAACCCCGAGCTCGAGGGCGCCGCCCTCGCCTTCCAGGCCCTCAGCGGCTCGGCACTCGCCGGCACGCGGTTGTCCAACCCGCTGCTCTACGTCTTCCGTCCGTAGGCGTTGGTCCGACCCGCAGTGTCCAAGAAGGTCCTCGTCGCCGGTGGTGCCGCGCTCGCATGCGGCCTGCTCGCGTGGCTCCTCGCCAGCCTGCGACCGACGCTGGCGACGGCAGCAGCGCCGACGGAGCCAGGATCGTCGGCGGCCGCGCCGACGGTTGCTCCAGGCCCGCCGGCAACGGCGCCGGCTGCGCCTGAAGCTGTGGCGACGCTGGTCGACCGCCGCGCCCTCGGCACCCACGTCACGACCGGCGCGCTGCGGGTGAGCGTGTTCGCCGTTTCGGGCGATCAACGCCTACCGCTGGACGGCGTGCCGATCGAGGTCTGGCCGGCGAAGGGAGACCCGGCGTCGCCCGCTGACGACCGCGTGCAGCGGCGCAGCGACGCGCGCGGCGAGGTGACGCTGCCCGAGCTCGCGGTCGGCACCTGGAACGCCCGCGTCGCGGGCATGACCGACGGGCCGAGCACCGCGGCCGAGGTCGCCGCCAGCGCGGAGACTGGGCTCGAACTCGTCCTGACCGCGAGCTGGATCGCGCACGGTCGGGTGGTCGACGCCGACGGTGCACCGGTCGGCGGCGCCGATCTTTGGGTCCAGACCGGCAACGGCGCCGGCCGCGCCGAGGCGTTCGACATCGACGAACTCGAGGTGCGGCACGCCGGCGTCAGCGACCGCAACGGCCGCTTCGTCGTGCCCTTCGTGGCCCGCGAACAGGTGATCGCCGCGACCCATCCGCAGCACGCGGCGTCGAGGAGCCGATTCGTGGGCAACGGCCGCGCCGAGCCGCGCCTCGTGCTCGGGCGCGCGCCCGCCACGCTGACCGTGACCGTGCGTGACGCCGAAGGCGCGACGCTCGCCGGCGCCGTGGTCCGGCTCGGCGCGACCCACCACGACACGCGCCGCACCGTCGACGGCGCACTGGTGCTGCCGCGCGTGGCCCGGCTGGCGCGCACCGACGCCGCCGGCGTCTGCGTCTTCGAGGGCCTGGCGCCGGTGCTGCACCATCTGCGCGCCGTCGCCTGGCCGCACGCCCCGACGGCGCAGACGGTGACGCTGGCACCGTTCGCACGCGCCGAGGTCGCGCTGGTGCTCGGCGACGGCATCACCGTCACGGGCTCGGTGCGCGACGCCGCCGGCGCGCCGGTGCGCGCGCGCGTCTGCTCGCGGGCCACTCCGGACGCTCGCAGCCACTGGAGCCAGTGCGATACGGGCGCCGACGGCAGCTTCGAGCTGCCGTACCAGCCGCGCCGGTCGCTGTTCGTCGTCGCGCTCGCGCGCGGCTCGGTCGTGGCCCAGCGCGAGATCGTCGACCCGCCGCCGGGAGTCGTGCGCTGCGACCTCGTGACCGAGGGCCACCGCACCCTGCGCGGCCGCGTCGTCAGCGCCGCGGGCGCGGCGCTCGCCGGCTGGCGGGTGACGGCGACCGACGCGGAGGGCACCGCGCACCCCGAGCGCAGCGGCAGCGACGGCAGCTTCGCGATCCTGGCTGCACCGAGTTCGACGTGGACCTGCACCGCGGCGCCGCCCGACGGTGCCCCGACGCCGGCGGTGACCGTCACCGGCAACGGCACCGAGCCGCTCGAGCTACGCGTGCCCGAGGAACTCCTGCCGAGCGCCGCCTTGCGCGGCCGCCTTCTCGACGCCGACGGGATGCCCGTGGCCGGTCGATTCGTGCGCCTCGCCCTCGGCGGCGGAGACGGCACGCACCGCCAGTCGACGGCGGCCGACGGCACGTTCGCGTTCGAGCGGCTCGTCGCCGGGACCTGGCGCCTGGCGCACTCCCGCGGCGGCTACTGGATCGACCTGCGCGACGTCGAACTCGCCCCCAGCCAGGACCTGGCGTTCGGCGACGTGGTGCTGCCCGCGACCGCGAAGCTGCACGCGGTGCTCGTGCACGACGACGGTCGACCCTGGCAGGCCGACATGCCCGGCATCGGCCTGCGCCGCGACGACGGCAGCGACGCCGAGGTCGTGCAGGCTCCGGTCGCCGGCGGACTCGACGTCACGGCGGCCCCCGGCTCCTACCGACTCGTGGTGTTCGCCACCGACCTGGTCGCACCGACCCTTGCGGTCCGACTGGTAGCAGGAGAGACGACGACCGTGCGGGTGCCGCTGACCCTCGGCCGGACCTGCACGCTCACCTTCGATGCCGGCGCCACCGACAAGGCGCGCGCCGACGCACCGCTCGAAGTGACCGTGCGCGCGGCGAACGGCGAGGCCGTGTTGCGGCAGCCGGCGCGCCGGCGCAACCCGCGCGGCGGCGGCTCCTGGATGCTGCACGTCACGCTGCCCTTGGGGCGCTACGAGGTGGAGGCGCGGGACGACCGGGGGCTGGCCTTCCGCGGCGCTCTCGAGGCCGTCGCCGACGTCGACGCCGCGACCGAGATCGCGATCCCCAGACAGCAATGAGGACGATCCGGCCGCGGGCAAGAGCGCGGCACCGCGGAAGCGACACCGCGGGGAACACCTGCGGAGGACACCTGCGGAGGAAACCACGGGCAGTCCCCCCCCGCGTCGGTGATTGCCGCATCCGTGACCAGCCACGGGTGGCGCGACGCCGCCGTCCGCGGTGCACAATCGTCACGTTCGCACCCCGAGGTGCCGGTGCCCGACCGCCGGCCCTGGCATGCTGTGCGTCCATGCGTCGCTTCGCGCCCCTCGCCGTCTCCGTCCTCGGCCTCGCCGCCCGCGCCCAGGAAACTCCGACGCCACATGGGACCGAACCCGCACACCCCAACGTCGTGATCATCGTCGCCGACGACCTGGGGTACGGCGACCTCGGCTGCTACGGCGGCAAGGACATCCCGACGCCGCGCATCGACGCGCTGGCCGCGAGCGGCGCCCGCTGCACCGACGGCTACGTGACCTGTCCGGTGTGTGCGCCGACGCGCGCCGGCCTGTTGAGCGGGCGCTACCAGCAGCGCTTCGGGCTCGAGCTGAACCCCGGGCCGCCGAAGGCCGCCGCCGAGGGCTACGGCCTGCCGCGCACCGAGCCGACCCTGGCCGAGACGTTGGGCGGCGCCGGCTACGACACCGGCATGGTCGGCAAGTGGCACCTCGGCTACGGCGACGGCCTGCGTCCGCCCGAGCGCGGCTTCGCCAGCTTCTACGGCTTCCTGTCGGGAGCGCACCCCTACCGCATCGCCGGCGACAACCCGGCCAACCCGATCCTGCGTGGGCTCGAGCCCAGCAAGCCGACCAAGTACCTGACGGCGCAGTTCGCGGACGAGGCGGTGGCGTTCGTGCGCAAGCAACGCGAGCAGCCGTTCTTCCTGTACCTGGCGTTCAACGCCGTGCACGCGCCGCTGCAGGCACCGCAGGCGGTGCGCGCCCAGCTCGACGCCATCACCGAACCCAAGCGCCGCACCTACGCCGGCATGCTGGTGGCCCTCGACCAGGCGGTAGGCCAGGTGCTCGACGCGCTGCACGAGGCGAAGCTCGACGAGCGCACGCTGGTGATGTTCGTCAGCGACAACGGCGGACCGACGCCGACGACGACCGCCAGCAACGGACCGCTGCGCGGCCACAAGGGGCAGGTGTGGGAAGGCGGCATCCGGGTCGCGTTCATGCTGCGCTGGCCCGGCCGCATCCCCGCCGGCAGCACCTTCGCGCTTCCGTGCAATTCGCTCGACCTGCACAAGACCGCTCTCGCCGCGGCCGGCGTCGCGGGTCGGGCCGAGCTCGAGGGCAACGACCTGCTGCCGTGGCTGCGCGGCGAGCGCGACGAGCCGGTGCACGAGGCGCTCTTCTGGCGCTTCGGCGCCCAGCGCGCCGTGCGCGCCGGCGACCTCAAGCTGGTGCAAGCCGCTGACGGCAAGGTGCAGATGTTCGACCTGGCGCAAGACCTCGGCGAGCAGCACGACCTGGCGGCCGCACGCGAAGACGACGTCAAGCGGCTGGAAGCGCTCTACGCCACCTGGAACGAGCACAACGTCGAGCCGCACTGGCGACGCTGAGACGAAGGTTCGCGATCGCGAAGGCGATCACCAGCAACATGGCTCCGAGCGTGTACGCTCGGTTCTTTCACACGCTCTGTGACGACGGCGGCAGGAAGTCGCCGTCGCGTCGTGAGGAGAGGCGCCTGGTCACGCGCCGCCTCGTGGTGCCCCTGGCGCGCTCCCCGCGCCAGGGGCTCGCACACCGTCCCCCCTTGCCAAGAGCACGAGTCGCCCGGTAGGGTGAGCGGGTCGTCGCGCATCGGTTGGAGAGCGTGTCCCTATGAACCCCGCTCGCATCTGCGTCTGGTGTCCGATCGTCCTGATCGGCACCGTTCTCGCTTCTTGTGGCCACGGCCGCTCGTCGCCGCCGATCCAGCCGGCCCCGCCGCCGCTCGTGTTGCGGACCGTGCCGGGCGAGGGCGACATCGTCGAGCCGAATGCAACGGTGTCGCTCGAACTCGCCTCCGCCGCCAGCACCTTCGCCCCGGGCGACGTGATCGTGAGCGACGGGGGCAACGCTCTTCCTGGCACCTTGGAACGGGTGGGCGACACGGCCTCCTGGACCTGGACGCCGGACCAAGAACTGCCCCGCGGCTGCACCCTCACCGTCGCCACCGACCAGCAAGGTGTGGTGGTGTCGTTCTCGGTGCGCGACATCGCGCTGGCCGCCGAGTTCCAGTTGCCCGGCGAGACGGTCGAAGCCGCGTTCTGCTGGCCGAACGGCCGCCGCGCCCTCCTCACCGCCAGCGGACGCGTCTTCGAGGCGACGCCGGCCGGCCTGGTCGAGCGCTTCGTCCCACTGACGGCCGCCGCCAGCGCCTACGGCGACGGCGACTTCATCGACGAGCAAGTCGTCGATCAGGTGCGCTTCTGCGTGCGCAGCAACCTGGACGGAAGCGTCGATCGGGTTCCGACGCCGAACGGCGTCTCGGTCGGCGCGCACAACGCCAGCGGCGACGTCGTGGTGTTCGTCCCGAGCGCGTCGCGGGGTCCGTCGCCCGCGGGCCTGTGGCGCCTGGGGCGGGCGGACCTGGAGTTCACGTTGGCCGGCGCCTTGGCCATCGCCACGACCTCGGATCCGCCCTCGATCGAAGCCGACGCGACGGTGACGATCGCCTGGTCCGAGGCGGACGCAATCCGCCTGGCACGCTTCGCCGTCGGTGACACCGTCGGCCAACGCTACGCCCTGCCACGAACCGGGGGCACGTCCGAGATGCAGTACGACGCTGCTGCAGACGGGCGCGGGGTGCTGGCCTTCCTCGACTGGGCGCAACGCACGGGTCCGGTCATCCGCATCGTGTGTGTCGCACGTTTCGAGCCTGACCAAGGGTTGCTCGGGCCACAGGAAGCACTGCGTTGGGTGTGGACCCTGGTCGGTGGGAAGTACCCCGTGACGGACAGCCTGGAGGATCTGCAGGTCGGCGCGTGGGGCTCGGCGTGTCTGACCGTGGCCCACCGCTACACCGCCGGCCAGGGTACCTACAGGTACGCCGACGTCCTGCGGGCCGAACCCGACGGTCAGTTCTCCGAGGCCGTCCGCTTCTCGGGGCAGACTCGACGCTCGCCCGCGCGCGCCGAACAGTGGGCCGTCCTGGCCAGGCTGGATCCCTACAATCGGACGCAGGTCGAGCTGAGCCGTTCGCGACCCCGAGGAAGTGTGCGCACGACCTCGATCTACGAGATCACGGGGGGCACGCCGGATCGCGCCCGCTTCGCCCTCGACGACAGCAACCGGGCCTTGATCGCCGTCACGCAGAGGACCGTCTCAGGTCTCGAGACGACGGTGTTGCTCTGGGACTGACTTGGAGGGTGGAGGCACCGGTCACCGTCGACTTCGTCACCATCCCAGCCCCACGGCGGTGCGACATCGATCGCGGGCTCAGTCGGTGCGAGCGTAGGTGGCGAAGTTCGACAGCTGGGCGCCACCCATCGTGTCGCCAGCGACGGCTTGCCAGGCGATGGTGAAGCCGCGCGGCAACGGCGCCCGGGCCGGGATCGACAAGTGGAACGGACTGGCCGTGAACACACCCTGAGCTACGACCGACAGCGTGCCGAGGCCGACGCTGCCGCCCAGGTGCGGCAGCGGCAGGAGCGGACCGGGCAACCCCAACACCAGCGCGAACACCTCGCCGGTCGGGCCCGCCAGGTCGACCTCGATGGCGCGGCCGAGGTGCGGACCGAGCACCTGCAACGAGGCGATCGGCCGAACGGTGTCGGTCGGCCCTGACACCGGCGGCGCCGTGTCGGCGATCAGGCGCACGCGCGGATCGCGCAGCAAGGCGCCGCTCCCGGTGATCGCTGACGGCTGCGCGACCGTGGTCGCCTGTCCGGCGGCGATCAGGTGGCTGCCGTCGTCGGTGATGGTGAGCGCGGCACCGTTCATCCGGATCGCCTCCGCCGGCACCACGCGCAGGAACTCGGAGGGGCCCGACACCGAACAACGCGACATCACGCCAGCCCCGCCGCCGAAGGTCAGCGTCGGCCCCGCGGAGACGAAGGGCGGCGGCTCGGCGGTGCTGTCGGTGAGCGTCACCTGGGTGTCGGCGAAGTCGGCGCCGGCGTGGATCGCGCACGAACTCAGGCGTAGGTCGGCGACGCGATCGAAGCGCGCGCGGATGCCGCCGCTGGCGTTGGCCGGCCCGAACTGCACGCGCTCGAACAGCACACGGCCGAGGCAGTCCGCCGCACCCGGCCGCACCAGGGTGAACGGTCCGTACACCGCGACATCCCCCACCACCACCGCCTGGCCGGCCGTGAGATTGGTCACGAGGAGGTTGGCGAGAACCACGTCGGTCTCGCCGACCAAGGTCACGCCCTTGCCATCCATCATGGCTGCGGAATAGGCGCCGCTGCGCACGACGATCACGTCGCCGTCGTTCGCCGCGGCGATGGCCGGGGGAACGTCGGTGAAGTCGACACCTGGGCCACCGTTCGCGGCGACCACCCACGTGCGTTGGGCGCAGAGACCGGAGACGGCCGCGGCGAGTGCCACGGCGACGGGAAAAAGCAGCGGTCGCGACATCGAGTGATCCGAGAACCGAAGGAAGAAGGTGAGCGATGGTAGCGCGCTGGGCGGAGCGCGGTTCGCTGGGGTTTCCCTCGCAGGTGGCGATGACGGCGCTCAACACCGCCAGCCTGCTCGGCATCCAACGCTCGCTGCAGACCGCCCTGCCGTTCGCCGCGGGCCGGGAACGCGTCGCCGCCCGCGACGCCACCGGCGCGCCGGCCTTGCCGATCGAGGTGCGGCGACGCTTGCTCTACAACCCCGACCTGGTCAGCTCGCACTTCCTGGTGCCGGGCCTGGTGGGGATCATCCTCCAGCTCGTCACCCTGTTCGCCGCCTGCACGCTGGCCATCCTCGCGATCGCCTCCTTGCGCTTCCGCAAGCAGATGGGATGACGCGGCCGTGCGGCGACAGGGCCGTCAGGGATGGAACTGGATCACCATCGGCGTCCGGGCGGGAACGAGGAAGTGGTTCTTCTGCAACCACTGCTGCGCGCTGGTCGCCAGCGTGTACTGGACCTGGCCGTTCGGATGGTAGTAGATGGCCTCAGCCGTCCACGTCGACGGGTCGATCCCGTAGTTGGCTGGATTCATGACGTAGTCGACAAACGTGTCGGACGCGGTCCAGTTACCCAGCACGACGACGATGGTACCGTCGGCGCTCCGGAAGACGTTCGAGAGCACCTTTGGCACGGCTCCAGTCCTGATCGGATGGAGGAGCGTGTCGTACTCCGAGACCATGTACCACGTACCGGCCTCGTTCTGGAGGGTGGCTGCAGGATCGATGACGCCGACCGCGAGCGACATCGGGGGCATCATCCGGCCCTCGAGTGTGGCGGCGCGCGTCGCGGCGTTGCCGTAAGGCCGCAGGAATCGCCCGAACACCGCGGAGGCCTCGGCGGCCGGATTGCCGGCAGTGACGACGGTGTTCGCGGGCGTCACCTCCGAACCCAAGAGGATCAAGTCGGGGTCGGGTGATCCGCGCCAGGTCCACACGGGCTTGACGCCCGAAGTGAAGGCGTCGACCGCGCGCATCGCCCACATGTCGACCCACGCGGTCTGGATGTTCTGTATGTCGGCGGGGCTGAGGTACGAACCGTAGGCCTCGGGATTGGCGAGAACCGCGTCGAAGAAGACGCTCGACACCACGTCGCTGCCGACGTAGCCGTAGTAGTTCTGGTACTCGCCATACACGGCACGCAGGATCGGGACGACGCCGACCCCTTGCGGCTTGCCACCGGAGACCGACAGGTCGCCGAAGTTGAACTGTGGGTAGCTGTCGCCCGCGGTCATGACGTTAAGCGTCGCCTCGCTGGGAATCTCGCTCAGCAGCACACCGTCGGACTGCGGCACCTTGTTGGCGAGACGCATGGCGATCCGATTCATGAGGTCGCGGGCACCGTCGGCCGTGTCGGGTCCACCACCCACGGCATGCCCCGGCATCACGTTGAACGACGGAACCAGGTAGGGCATCGCGTCCATGTACACGCCGCTGATCGGGTAGCCCGCGATCAGGCTCGAGTACAGAATACTGTCCATGTAGTCGACCGCACTGGTGACCGCCAGGTTGTTGGCGACGAAGTCAGGGTCCTGGCTGCCAGGCACGCCGTCATTGCCGCCGAAGGCCTTGGTCCCGTCCTTCTCGTAGACGAGATTGCCCTGGACCAAGTGGTAGCAGGGATAGAGCGAGCCGCCAGGCGCCGGCCCCTTGTAGCCGTGGCTGCGCGTGTAGGGCAGGACTCGATACCCTTCGGCCGATGCCGAGGTCAGAGCAGCCCAGAACGCCTGGCTGTCGCGGGGCTCGTCAGGGATCGGCGTGACCTCGGACATGAGGGCGTCGAACCAGTCGTACCAGACCATCAGGGCGCGACTGTGGGCGATACCCCACTCGCTCGTCCGGTCGTTGGCATAGCCGATCCAGCTGGCGAAGTCGGGGGACGGGGGATCGGAGGGCGTGCCACTGCTCCCTTCTTGGTTGGCATCGGGGTGCCCCATGAAGAAGGCGAAGTCGAAGTCGAACCGAGCACGCTCGAGGCCGATCAACTCCGAGATCTTGCCCCGCTGCAGCCAGCCGCTCGCCTCACGCAGCTCTCGGTACCACGCGGCGAGGTCCCACCAGCCCTTGCCCCGCGTCGTGATGGCGAGCAGCGCGATCCGCACGGGCAGGCTCTCCACCACGGGCACCGCGGTGAACGGATCCGGCATGAGGCGTGCGCACGCCATGGCCACGCCGTTCCCCTGCCCCTGGCCGCGCGCCGTCATGCGCTTGAACGAGAAGTGCGCCAGGTCCGTGTCGCTCGCGCACATGGAGATCAGGACGTGGCCGCTGTCATCCGACAGACCCTGGAGAGGCAGATTGCCCTGCGGGGCCGGATGCAGAATCTCGATGGTCTGCTGCAAGCCGTCCTTCAGCGAGAAGGCGTTCACCTCGGGGTCGACGATCTGACGCCCTCCGGCGACTCCGGCCGCGTAGAGGTAGGACCCGGCGTTGACGCTGTCGACCAGCAAGTAGGGCAGCTCGATCTCGCTGACGCCGAAGTCGCCGGCGCCGACCGTCTGTTCGACCCTCATCGACCACAGGAAGTCACCGCTCGCGTCCCCGGTCACCGTGACTTCGACCTTGTCGAGGACGTGCTGCCCCCCGGTCGCCGGCGAGGTCCACGTGAACACCACCTGGTTCGGATTCGGCGACGTCACCGTCACCTGTTGGAAGGGGTTGGAGACCGCCGGAGTCAGGGTTTCGGACGCGACGACCTGAGGAAACACGGTGCCAGTGCAGGGTGGCTCTGTGATCGAGGTCGATCCTGGCGCGCGCGATTCGAGAAGGACCGACCACAGCCGTGTCGGCCGGAAGGTGATCGACTCGGCGCCACGAGATATCGCCGTCGGTACGACACCCCAGTTGCTGTCGGTTTGGAATTGGAGGGTCGTCTGGTTGCCCGCCGGGCCCGAAGCAACTGTGTAGACCTGGGCCTTGGCCAGGGCACTGGACAGCAGTAGGCCGAGCAGGACGAACGACGAATGGACTGGCATCGGTGACTTCATGTTTGCACCTCGGACACAACGGGACTTGCCGCCTGCGTGCGCACGAGTCGAAGACGACAGCAGCTCCGGGCCGCGTGGCCAGCTCGCCCGAGTCACGCACTCGGTCGTCGCCTGCCCTCCGTGCATCGCAACGCATGGTTGCTGCCGAGGAGAGGCACGGTCGCCGCAGGGATCCCGACCAGGACCGATGGGCCCCGAACGGTCGCACACACTCCCGTCATGTCCCCGAGCCGCCGAACGTCTCGCCTTTTCGATTTGCCCATCGCCAAACGACTCCACGGTCGGCGAGCACAGCCCTGCGCCGGGCTCCGTGGCCCGAGACGCTCGAGATCCCCCGCCGCCCTGGCGCGGGGAGGATGGCCGCGGAACGAGTGATCTGCTCGGAGGCCAGCGCTCTCGGCTAGGCTGGGATTTCCCGTCGTCGTCTCGACTTCCTTCTCTTCGGCACACCGAACGCACCTTGTCCTTCCCCACCGCGCCTGCCTTCCTCGCCGCCCTGTCGCTGGCGGGGGTGCGCCCTCCTTCCCGCGCAAGCGACGACACCCCTCCTGCGCGACGAAGTGCTGCCGACGTCGGTCGAACCGGTGCGCTACCAGGACGGTCACTGGCTCGCCTGCCGCGTCGTCGACGCGATGACCGGCGCACCCGCGGCGGGGGCCGAGCTGTTCCTGGTCGGCGAGAGCAATACGCCGATCGGCGGCGAGTTCCGCTTCCTGTCGGGTACCGAGCGGGCGAGATCCCGCCGGTCACCGCCCACCCGGATGCGAGGATGGACCGATGACCGGGGGAAAAGGTTCGGGCTGGGGCACCGCAATCCGGCACGTCGCCAGGACCCGCCGAGCGTCGCGGACGTGACGCAGCGGACCGACTCGCTGCGCTCGGGGTCGACGTGTCGGCCGCCCATCGGGTCATCGAACATGTCCGGGCCCACGGCCGCCTCACGTTGAACTTCCATCCCGATCGGCTCGATTCGCGGGGGTCGCACCGTTGCAGCCGGCCTGCTCGAGGACGGTCGCTATCGCTCCCAGTTCGAGACGGGGATCTCGAACGGCGGCCGGTTCGCCGTGCCCGGAGGCGATCGGACCCGCTGGGAGGCGCTCCTGTTCGACGGGGCCTACGACGGCGATGCCTCTCCACGCCCGGTCTACGGCGCCCTCGACCTCTTCGGCGACCCGTACGGAGGTTCACCCCGGTTCGGCTCCTCCTACATCGTGCTGGAACCGGCCTGTCTCGAGCGGGCGACCTTCTGCCTGGGCGACAGCCACCTGGGTCCGACCGACGTCGGGACCATCGTCCGCATGCTGCCCGTGCTCGCCGGCGCGGTCGAGGCATGTGCGGACGGTCACGGATTCGGCCGCGGCCTCTCCGTCAATGGGTCCCTGGCGACCGTCCGTGGTCGTGGCTTGCCGTCGGCTCGGGAGCTCGATCGCTACATCGAGGCGCAGATCCATGGCCCGGTCGACCTGGCCGGCGATGTCTCGGCGGTCCATCTCGATCCCAGCTTCCGCGGGACACAGGTCCATCGCGATCTCCTGGCCGCGGCCGAGCGGTAACACTTCGGCCTGCTCTGGAGTGAGGGATCGGAGGTCAACCCGGCGGACATCGAGCCCGGCTTCCGGGGGCCCGAGGTGGCGGCGCTCGCACATCGCACCGCCCGCGACGATGGCCTCGTCGATGCCGCGGCGATCGGCCGAGCACTGGTCGACCTGGTGTTCACACCACCCGCGGTTGGGGGCGACGCCGAGGGCTCATCCCGGCAGCAGTACAAGAAGCTGTGGCACTGCTGCCTCGCCTTCGGCAGACCACCGAGACCACCTCGCCCCTGACCCGGTGGTGGCCTCGTCCCACACCCGGCACCCTAGTTCGAGCAAATGAGCTGGGAGCAGCGGATCCGCTCGGCGTCACCGGGCCCGGCGGGATTGGCGGCCAGGATCGCCAGCACGATCTGGAGGTCGTGCAGATCGCCGATCGGTGCGCTGGCCAGCGCGATCAGGAGGTCGCGCCCTCCAGGCCCAGGCGGTCGGCCAGTCCACGGGCTGGGTCTCGCGGATCAGGACCCCCGTGCGGGATAAGGCGAACAAGCTGCGTCCCACGGGGTCGGTCCGTGTCGGGCCAGGGTTGGTTTCGGGCGCGGCTTGCGAGTGCTCGGTCTCGCTGTTCAACACCCTCGCGCTGCCGCAATCCAAGACAAGGCGACGCTCGGCACGCGCGCCGGCCGGATCGATCCGCGCCTCGGCCAGGGCTCGCAGGTCGCCACCGACCTCGCGTCTGCGGCTTGATCGCGTTGCGGCGGCAGTCAGGTCGATGCGCCGCACGCGATCCATTGCCCTGATCTCGATGACTTGATCGATGACTTGATTGATGACTCGTTCGGAGTGGAGCACCGGCGTGTCGGCGGGGTGCCCGGCGACCAGGCGATACCGCTCGGGAGGCACTCGGTCATGCACGACGAACCTCGACTCGCTCGTCGAGGACGGGCGCGCGAGCGACGTGATTTGCTTCACCGGCGATCGCTCAGCGCTTGCTCGCGATCACCAGCTTGTCGAGCTTGGCGCGGATCTTGACGGACTCCTCACTGCGCTTGAGCGCGGTGGCGATGTCGCGCAGGCTCCATGACTTCGCAGCCAGTTGGTGCAGCTTCGCGATCTCGGTCGGCGTCCAGGGTTGGCGATGACGTTCGAAGCGTTCTTTCATGGTCGTGCGCGATCTGCGGGCACCGGCGGCAGGCCGATCGCGGGCAGGGGCACGCAGGATACTGCCCGGGGTCGTCGATGTCGGTGACCGTTTGATGGCGTCGATACGTCGCGCCCCGGGCGGCGATCGCCCGCTCGCCGGCAGCGCGTTGTTCGCGGCACGGCCCGGATGGTCGCCCGCCAGGTCGCACGGCGTCCGGGGGCATCGAGGTTCGCATACGGTTGTCTCCACGCGCGTCGTCGGAGCGACAGGCGCAGCGAGTGCGGGGCCGATCGGAGGGCGCCTTCCCGGCCGGCGCGTTACACCGAATCGACGCATGCCGCACGGCCTCGGCCCGGGGACCATGCGCGGGTCCGGCGCGTTTTCGCGGAACCAGTGACTCGTGTCGAGTCGTCTCACCGGCGTCGCATCAGGCGTCGAGGAGATCGCCGCGCCCCCGCCTCGCCGCCCAACCGACCCTTCATCCATGCGAGTGCTCATCGTCTGCTCCCTGCTCGCGGCCGGCACGGCCGCGCAAAACGGCTTCGGCATCTACTCCGGGTGCACCAACTACACCTCGCGCGGTGGCCTCGGCACCGGCGCCGGCGAGAACCTGCTCGAGGTCTCCGGCTGGCACTTCAGCGGGGTCGGTCATGCGCCTTCGGGCACGGGCACCATCCTGCTCGGCTACCGCCACATGCTGCAGGACCAGAATGCGGCCACCGTCGAGCCCTACGCCTTCGTCGTGCGGAGTGACGACGGCTCGGGGGCACCGGCCTGCGGTGCGGGCGGCCAGCTCCTGCGCACCGCTCCGGTCAGCAGCCCGCCCGGCACGCGGATCATGGCCTGGGATCTGACGGCGACCTTCAGCACGCCCAGCACGGTCCTGCCGCAGTGCGCGAGCTTCTACTTCGGGCTCGATTTCGCCGCGGCGCCGGCCTGGTCCGACGATGGCCTCTCGACCCACATCGGCACGTACTCCACCTACCCGACAAACGGGACAGAGGCCGACAACCCGGCGCGACGCAGCCCCAACCTGGGCTGGAACTGCATCAACGGCGTGCCCGCACAGCCCGCGGGTGGTCGCTGCATCCGCTACGAAGTCATCGTGTCGGCGCCGGTCCTCAACCTGGGGAACACCGACCCGTGGCTGATCGGGGTGACTTCGAACTGTGTCTCCTACCTGCTCAACTCGCAGGGCAATCCGCGCAGCTTCGGCGCGGGCGGCTTGTGGCCGGACATCGGCTCCCGCCGGGACGGTCTCGACTGCCGTGTGCGCGACGCGGCGAGCCCGAACGGCGCCTTCGTCGTGATGGCCGCGCCGAACGCCCGTACTTGCCCCGGCACGATCTGGCCGGCGATCGCCAGCGGTGCCCTCTACTTGCTGCCGTCCAACATGGTGCAGGTGGCCGTCGGCTCGCTCGACGCGAGCGGTGGTGGCGAAGCCGTGCTCGTGCCGCCGGCAACCATCCCGCCGCGGTTGCGCGGGTCGCGGCTCGACCTCCAGGCCATGACGCTGTCGGCCACGCTGCGGCTGCCGGGCACCTTCACCAACCGCGCCGCGGCGCAGTTCTAGCCGGGGAACCAGGGTCGTTCGATCCTGTTCGGCCAGAAGTACTGTACGACGCCAAGGGGAGCGTCGGCTTCGGCCTCTCCGACGCGCTGCGCATCTCGCTCGGACAACGCAGGTGCCTTCGTGTCGTCGGCCGCGACTGCTACGCGGTGCCCCCCTGGCACACCGCTTGCTGACTGGCCGTCCCAATCGCCACTCCCCGAGGTAGGTCTCACATGCATCGTTCGCTCGTCGCTGTCGTCGTCCTCGCTTCCGTGAACGCGCAGGTGCGCTTCGAGCCGCACCTCGATCTTGCGGCCCGTGCCAATCACGCAATGGCGTACGACACGGTGCGCCAGCGTGTCTGCCTATTCGGCGGCGGCCAATCCCGAGACGATCTCTGGGAATGGGACGGCGCCGGTTGGGTCCTGCGCAGCGCCTTCGTCGGGCCGATCGGCCGCTACGGGCACGCGATGGCATTCGACCCCGTCCGTGGTCGGCTCGTGGTCTTCGGCGGCCAGAGCTCGTACGGCGCGTCCCTCGGCGATTTGGACGACACGTGGGAATGGGACGGCACCAACTGGACCCAGATGACGCCGCAGCGGCACCCGTCGCTGCGCTCCGGCGCGCGCGCAGCCTACGACTCGGTACGTGGTCGCGTCATCCTCTTCGGTGGCATCCACATCACCAACGGGCAAGGCACGTTCTACGACGACCTCTGGGAGTGGGACGGAACCAACTGGACCGCCCTCAACCCCGGATTCCGCCCATCCCCCCGCTCGGAGGCAGCCCTGGCCTTCGATCCCGCGCGCGGCCGCCTCGTGATGTACGGAGGTTGGGGCGGCAGCTCGGTCGGCCTCGTCGACGCTTGGGAATGGGACGGCACGACCTGGACCGACCGCACGTCCGCCACGGGGCCGCGTCTCGACCGCGGCGCCGCGGCGGTCTTCTCAGCGACGGCGGGTGGCATCGTCCTACTGGGACAAACGAACCCATCCCTGCAGTTCCCGCACATGGAGACGTGGCGCTATGACGGCGCGGCGTGGACTCTCGTGACGGGCGGCCCCACCGACGCGGGCAACTTCGTCGTGATGGCGCATGACGCCGGACGGGCTCGCACCGTCTCGTACGGCGCCGCCGGGGGGGAGACCTGGGAGTTCGATGGCGCACTGTGGGTGCGTGCTGCGCCCAGTGCCGCGCCTGCCTTCCGGTATCAATCCGTGCCCTCGATGGTGTTCGACACGGCGCGGGGCGTCACGGTCCTCGTGGGGAACTCCACATCCGCCGCCCAAGTCGAGACCTGGGAGAGGCAGGGCAACGGCTGGACCCGACGCGTCGGCGTCGGTGGACCGTCGATCTCCATCGGGCAGGCGATGGCGTACGACTCGACGCGGGCGCGAACCGTGCTCTTCGGCGGACTATCGCCGTACGGGGGCGACCAGACCTGGGAGTACGACGGTGCCGTGTGGACGCAGCGCACGCCCTCGCCACGACCGCCGGCGCTCTATGGCCACTCGATGGCGTTCGATCCGCTCCGTGACCGCGTGGTGCTGTTCGGCGCCACGAGCACCAACGCCCCTGGGGTGACCTGGGAGTGGGATGGCGCGACGTGGACCCCGCACACGCCGGCGCACTCGCCGTGGGGTCGTCGCTTCGCGGGGATGGCATGGCACCCTCTCATGCAGCGTGTGCTCCTGTACGGCGGCGGCGAAGGCCAGACCACGACCTCGCTCTTCGCCGACATCTGGGCGTGGGACGGCACGGATTGGACGCGAATGTCGACGAGCATTCCGCCCGGCGAGCGCACACGGCACGCGATGGTGTACGACTTCGCGCGTGACCGCCTCGTCGTGCACGGCGGTCGCGACACGCGCGACGTCCGCACCGACACGTGGGAATGGGACCTCACCACCTGGACCCAGCGGACACCCACGACGAATCCCGGGCCGACGAGCGATCTGGCGATGGTCTTCGACCACGAAAGGCGGGAGTCGGTCGTGTTCGGCGGGGTCACCTACCGCACTTGGACCTACGGCCCCGAGGTCGCAGCCCTCGCCACGCCCTTCGGCACCGGCTGCAACGGCACTGCGGGTCGCCCGACCTTGACGGCGCAGACTCTACCGTGGCTCGGCGACAGCTTCCGGCAACTCGCCTCCAGCCTGCCCGCGCAGAGCGTCGCAGTGCTGGAGCTCGGGGCCTCTCGCCAGATCTGGCACGGCTTCACGCTGCCCCTGGACCTCTCGAGCATCGGCATGCTCGGTTGCTGGAAGTACGTCAGTACCGACGTGACGGTGCCGTTCGGCACCCAGGGTGGAGCGGTGACGCAGGCGATGCCGGTACCAGCAGCCGCATCGCTGCACGGCGCTCGCCTGTTCACGCAGGTCTTCTGCGTAGACCCGGGCGCCAACCCGTTCGGTGCGACGATGAGCAACGCGCTCGACGTGACGCTCGGTGGCCGATAGTCGTTGCTCACCTCGAGCGAGGCATCGTGCGCGTCGAGCTCGGCCCGGTCATCGAGATCAGGGGCGAGATCAGCCGACTTGCCCATCGCCAAACGACTCCACGGTCGGCGAGCGCAGCCTTGCGCCGGGCTCCGTGGCCCGAGACGCTCGAGATCCCCCGCCGCCCTGGCGCGGGGAAGATGGCCGCGGAACGAGTGATCTGCTCGGAGGCCAGCGCTCTCGACCAGGCTGGGATTCCCCGTCGTCGTCTCGACTCCTTCTCTCCGGCACACCGAACGCACCTTGTCCTTTCCCACTGCGCCTGTCCTCGCCGCCCTGTCGCTGGCGGGGTGTGCCCTCCTTCCCGCGCAAGCGACGACACCCCTCCTGCGCCATGAAGTGCTGCCGACGTCGGTCGCACCGGTGCCCTACCAGGACGGTCACTGGCTGGCCTGCCGCGTCGTCGACGCGATGACCGGCGCACCGGTGGCGGGGGCCGAGCTGTTCCTGGTCGGCGAGAACAACACGCCGATCGGCGGCGAGTTCCGCTTCCTGCGCAAGGTGCAGAGCGATGCCGACGGCTTCGTGGCCATGCCGCTCGACGACGACAGAGGCGGGCTGCTCGTCCTGCAGGCCGAAGGCTACGGTCCCGCGAGCTGCAGCAACGGAGTGCCCGGTCTCGTCTGGCCGCTCGCGCGCGGGATCGACGTGCCGGTGGAGATCCGCGACTGGCTCGACCGTCCGGTGCCCGGCGCTGGCGTTGGCCTGTGTCTCGGCTGCGGCCACACGCCCGACGTGCGCAACGCCACGGCTGACGAGCGCGGCATCGCCCTGCTGCGAAGCATCGATCCGTACAACGGCATCGCCGACCTCTACCCGCAGCATCGAGACCTCGGGCTCGACGGGTATTGCGGCGTCGACTGGTCGCCCGGCGACCCGCCGGTCGTCATCCGCGCTTCCTACGGCGCGCCGCTGCGCGGCCAGGTGCTGGCCACCGACGGCAAGCCGCTCGCCGGCGCGTTCGTCGGCGTCAAGGAGGTGCATCGGGGCCCTTGGACCCGGACGCGCGCTGACGGCACGTTCGAGCTCGACGGGGTGTCGGAGAACATGGACCTCTTCGTGGTCGCGCCCGACCGGCCGGACCACGAGTTCCTGTTCGAGGCAACCCCGCCGCCGCGGGTCCTGCGGCTGCCTCGACCGGACGACCGGCCGACGCAAGTGATCGAGTCGCCGCGGCCGCACGCCGAGTCCGGCATCGTGGTGGCGCACGTCACCGACCGCGATGGCAAGGCCATCGCCAACCTCGAACTGCTCTTCGTCGGTCCGCACCCGATCCTCGACGTGGACGGTGAACGGACCGACGCGCGGGGCGAGTTCACGACCGACCTGCCTCCCGGCGACTACGAGGTGCGCTGCGACGATCGCCGCTACGCCCGCAGCCTCGGCAAGGTGAGGATCACCTCGGGGGAACGCACCGACCTGGCGCTGCGCGTCGGCGCTCCGACCGACGGGGCCTATCCCCTCGCCGAGCGACCGACGGTACGCCTCGACGTCCCCCGTGGTTGCGAGGTGTGGCTCCGTTACTCGGGCCACGCGATCGGCGTGTCGGACCTCGTCGCCGACGGCGAGCCGGTGCCGATTCCGACCGAGCTCACCTTCGCCTTCCACCTGTCGAACGACCACGACGAGCGGACGTTCTTGTTCACCGCCGACGTTGTCGCCCGCCAGCAGCAGCCGCTGCAGCTGCGCTTCCTGCCGCCCGTGACCGTGCGCGCCCGCCTGCGCGACGACGCCGGCCGACCCGTCGCCGGGACGGTCGCGCTCTTCGCGCGCGCGCAGCTGCTGGGAGGCGACGATCCGATCGAGTTGCGCACCTTTCTCGGTGCGTCGACCCAGGGCGAGGTCGAGCTGACCGGTTCGACGACCGGCCTGCACGCCCTGGCCGTGCGACCCGAGCGGGCCGACCTCCGGCCGCTCTTGCTGCCGATCGCCCTGCCGCACCGCACCGAAGCCGGTGCGACCCTCGACCTCGGCGAGATCCGCCTGCGCAGCGATCCGGCCCTGCGCGTGGTGCAGGCCGACGCCCGTCCGCACGACGGCCGCGTCGGCTTCCTGCGCCTGGGCTGGCACGACGTGCGCCAGCCGCCTCCGACGTTCGCGCTCGACTCCGAGGGTGGCTGGCTCGGTCCGATGCCGCGAGCCGGCGACGCCGTGGTGGTACCGGCGGCCGAGTACGACCTCGAGGCCCAGGCCCGCGGCGACCGCATCCCGAGCGTCGTCGTGCCCTTCCGCACGGTCTTGCAAGGCGACGGGCCTTGGACCGTGACCTTGCCGCGCGGCGAGCTCCTGGTCGAGGCCGCGAACGACGAAGGCGAAGGCCTCGACGCGCACGTCTTCGTCGCCGACCGCTCGGTGTCCTTCACTGGCCGCGTCGTGCTGCGCCAGCTCCCGCCCGGCGAGCTGCCGCTGGTGATCACCGCCCGCGGCCACCGCTCGGCCTCGTGCCTCGCCACCGTGCCTGCGTCGGTGCGCGGCGAAGTGCGCGTCGTCCTGCCGGCGCGCTAGCTGTCGTCGATCGGCCCAGTCGCTGCTGGTGTCAGCGGCTTCGCCAGCACCGACCGGCAGCCGCGGGCCTCACCAGCCGACGACGCCTTCGCCGGCGTTCGACAGGACGATCCCCGCGCTGTTGGCACCACGGTCGAGCACGGCAGCCTGGTGATAGAACGTGAGTCCGGCGAGGTTGACGTCGTTCGGGATCGGGAACGGCACCAACAGGATCGGCCCCGGCACCGTCCATTGTTGCACCAGCTGCGGCGACACGAACATCACGCAGCCGGGCATACCGAACCAGCCGAGGTCGAACGGCGGCAAGCGGTCGAAACCGGTGAGCCACAACACGGTGCTGCCCGGCAGCACGTTGCGCAGGGCGACCTCGAACGGCGCGCCGACGTACGGCACACGCCCGATCGTCGGCTCCAAGATCGGCACGCCGACAGTGCCGGCGCAGCCATGACCGAAAGGTGTGTAGCTCGCCGGCGGGTCGACCACGTGCACGAACGCGTCGGTGCGGCCGTTGCTGTCCCCGGCCACCAGATTGGTCGCTTCGCTGCGCAAGGCGATCACCCGGCCGCCGGCGCCGACCGTCGCGTTCATGCTGCGCGCATCACCCTGGGCACCACTGCTCGACACGCTCACCCGGCGAAGACCGAAGGAGCTGATCTCCGCCACCAGCACGTCTTCGACGCCGTTGCTGTCGCCCGGCACCAGGTTGGTGGCCGCGGTCGTGAACGCCAGCCAACGACCGTCTTGGCTGATCCTGGCTTCGTACGACGTGCCGTTGCCCTCGCCCGCCGCGCCGACGCTGTAGCGGGCAGTCGTCCGCGCTCGCCAGTCCGTGACGAACACGTCGATCGCGTCGTTGGTGTCGCCTCCCCCGATCAAGTTCGCGGCGCCGCTCTCGAACGCGACCAAGCGGCCGTCGCCGGAAACGCTCGGGTTGTACGAGTCGCCCCCCGCGGCCGAGCCGCTGCCGTCGACGCTGACCAAGCGCATGGTGTCGGTGGCGATCTCGTACACGAACACGTCGCTCCTGAAGTTGTCGTCGCCCGCGACCAGGTTGGTGGCGCGGCTGTCGAACGCGACGAAGCGACCGTCGGCGGAGATCGCGGGGTTCGTGCTGTGGTTGTCGGAGTCGCCGCCGCCGTCGGCACGGCTGACGCGCGACGTGGTGCCGCTCACCCGGTCGCGCACGAAGATGTCGTACTTGCCGTTGGCGTCGCCGCCGACCATGTTCGTCGCCGCACTCTGGAAGACCACGACTCCGCCGTCTGCAGACATGGCGAGCGAGTAGGCCGAGCCGTTGCCCTGGTCGCCGCCGGTGGCGACGCTGATCCGCTCGGTCGTCGCGGCGACGCGGTCGCGCACGAACACATCGCCGACACCGTTGGTGTCGCCGGCCACCAGGTTGCTCGCCGCGCTCTCGAAGGCGACGTAACGTCCGTCCGCCGAGATGGCCGGTGCGAACGAGCCGGCGTGGCCGTTGCCCGGCGTGCCCCCCAGCCCGACGCTGATCAGCTCGGTGGTGCCGCTGGCGCGGTCGCGAAGGAACACGTCGCGCCGCCCGTTGCCGTCGCCGAGAACCAGATCGCCGGCGTCGGACACGAAGACGACCCAGCGACCGTCGTCGGAGACGGTGGCGATCGTCGTGGTGCCGGCCGACTGCGCGCCGGTCGACGAGACGCTGACCCGAGACGTGGAGCGCTGGGCCGCGACCGAAGCAGCAGCCAAGAGGAGAAGGACGAGATCCAGCGGGCGGAAGTCACTCATGGTTCCCCTACCAGCGCAGGCCCGCGTTCGACCGGTCGCGAAGACTCCGGTCGGCGAGCGCGCGCCGCCCTGCCGCCGTGGAAACCCCTGCGCCCCAGGCTAGGATGCGGCGCACGCGATGACCGACTCGAGACCCCCGGCCGCCAAGCCCTTTCCCGTCGACCGATACACGCGGCTGACGCAGGCCTGGCTCGACATCCGCTACCAAGACCCGCACGGCCATGGTGCCGGGGTGTATTACGCGCACGAGCCGATCTACGGGCTGGGCGCGCCGCAGTGCGAGCCGCACCACGCGCGGCGGGTCATGCGCTTGTTCCAGCTGCTGCGACGCGTGCGCGAAGCGGGCGGTCGGACACTCCTCGACGTCGGCGGGGCCGAGGGCTACTTCGCCAAGCTGTGCGAGGAGCTGTTCGGCATGGAGGTGGTGTCGGTCGACATCTCGGCCGAAGCCTGCCGCCGCGCCGCCGAGATCTTCGCCGTGCCCGGCTGCGCCGTCGACGCGGCGCAGATGCCCTTCGCGACCGGCAGCTTCGACCTCGTCACCTGCGCCGAGGTGGTCGAGCATCTCGCCGCCCCGGTCGAGTCCATCCTCGAGCTGCAGCGCGTCGCGAAGGCCACGCTCGTGCTCGCCACCGAGGAGTGGTTCCCCACCGAGGAGGCGCGCGACCACGAGCTGGCGGAGCGGAGCTCGCGTCCGCACGGCGAGCGCAGCTTGTTCGCCGACGCCGACATGCGTTGTTTGTTCTCTCCGTACAAGGTGCAGTTCGAGCGCCAGGTCGTGCCAAGCGTCGCCAGCTTCGGCGACGACCGCGCCATCGATGTGGGCGCACTGCGGCGCGCCTTGCTCCGCCCACAGGACAAGCTGGGCAAGGGCGAAGGACACGAGGGCATCGTCGCCTTCATCCGCAAGCAGACCCAGCGCATCGAACCGCCGCGCACGCCGACCGACGAGGAGATCGTCGATCACCTGTTGTCGCGCGCGGTGCCCGTGCACAAGCTGCCGGCGCCGACGCCCTCGTTGGCTTGGCCGGCCTGGTGCCACATGCGCTGCGTCGTGTGCCAGCGCCAGCTCGACGGCAGCGCCGCCGGGTGGCGCTGCGGCGGTTGCGATCAGGCCTACCCGCTGGAGCGCGGCGTCGCGTCCTTCGTGCGGGGCCTGCCGCCGTTCCAAGCGCGATTGGCGGCCATGCTCGAGGAGAGGGGCGGCGAGGCCTACTCCGGCCAGGGCCGCGACCTGCTGGCGCTCGCCGGCAAACTGGCGATGGACTTCGTACCCACCTCGCACTGGCAGCGTGACGGCAGCGAGACGTTCGAGTCCTGGAGCGCCGAAGGCGACCTGGCGCCCGGTGGTCGGCAGGGTGTGTACCGCTCGGCCGCCGACGACCCGCAGCTGCTGTCGCCGTGGCTGGGGCTCGATGTCGGCAAGGGCCGCCGCGCCGAGGTGAGCCTGGCCGTGCGGCCGACCGATCCCGCGGTCCACGAGACGCTCGTGGAGTTCTTCTGGTGGGTCGACGGCGACGGCTACTTCAAGGTGGAACGCAGCGACCGGAAGGTCGTCCCGGCCGACGGCCAGCGGCGCCAGGTGACCTTCACCCTGCCGACGGACGTCGACCCGGACGCGCTCCTCCTCAAGGTGCGCCTCGACCCGGCGATCACGCCGTCGGCGATCGAGGTGTTCGAGGTCCGCCTCTCGGCCTGAACTGACGCGAAGGCTGGGTTCTCACCAGCTCAGCGCCAGCCGCCGACGCGCGTATCGAGGCCGTTACTGAAGACCACGCCGAGCCGGTTGGCGCGGACATCGACCGGCGCCGTCTGCGTGTAGACGTGTGCACCGATCAGCGAGACGTCGGCCGGCAGTGCGATGCCGGTGCTGCCGACGCCGAGGAAGCTGATGCTCTGGGTGAGCACCACGTCGGGAGCTGCGAGCAAGTCGCAGCCCGGGGCCCCCGCCGCGGCCAGCGACAAGGGTAGCGGCAGGTGGTTCCAGGTCGTGCGCGAGCCGCCGAGGAAGAGGGCGGCGACGCTGTTCGGCGGCGCGCCGGTCGTTCGCAGGGTCATGGTGTTGTCGATCTCCGGCGTGCCGCTGCCGGAGTGGGCGGGCGAGCCGCTGGTGCCGGCGCAGGCGGTGCCGTAGGCCGCGAACGTGCCGGTCACGTGCGTGCGCAGGCTCGGGATGCCGACCGAGGGGAACAGGTCGTGGTCGGGCCAGCTCGTCACACCGTTGGCGATCGCGTCGAGCTGCAGGTACTCGACTTCGCCGAGGCCGTCGTCGCGGTTCAAGAACAGGACGAAGCCGACGCCGTCGCTGCGCAGCACGCCGCAAGTCGAGGTGCCGGGCAGGCCACCGTTGTGGTGGCGCAGCACGCGGCCCTGCGCCGCGTTGGTGCGGAACCAACCGCGCAGGGTGTTGCTGGGCAGGCCACTCACCGGCGACCACATCGTCGTCGTCCAGCTCGAGTTCAGCACCGGGCTGTTGTCGCCGAGGTCGAACGAGGCGAGGACGGCGGCGTAGTCGGCAGCCGCCATGATCCAGCCGCCGTGCGAGTCCATGTTGCCCAGGTTCCAGGCGCCGTACTGACCGGCCACCCAGGGCCGCGCCACACTGACCACGCTGAGCCCGACGTAGGGCCCCGCGGGGTGGTAACGGACCTCGCCGGGCGCAGCCGCCCCCAGCGACGAGCCGCCCAGGCGCGCCCGTGTGACGCCGAGCGGTGTGAACACGTCGCGCTGCACGATCTGGGTGTAGGTCATGCCGGCATTGAGGCTCTCGAGCACGCGGCCGAGCAACATGAAGCCGTAGTTGGAGTAGCGCGTCGTCGAACCCGGGGTGAAGTTCAACATGTAGTTCAGCGTCATGTAGCGGTAGATCTCGTCGCGTGTCACCGGCACCGGCGAGCCCGACCAGGCCGCGACGTTCTCGTCGCGGAACATCGGATCGAAGTGCAGTGCGTTGATGTCCCAGCCACCCGAGTGGGTCAAGCAGTTGAGCAAGGTGACGTTGCTGGTGTTCGAATCCAGGGGCGTGATCGGCGGGAAGAAGCTCAGCACCGTGCGGCCGGCGTTGACGATGATCGGGCTGCGCGACATGGCCTTGTGCAGCGCGATGCTGGTGAGCGGCTTGCTCATGCTGGCGATGCGGAACAGGCTGGTCGGCTGCGTCGTCGGATAGCCGGGTTCGGCCCAGGTGTAGCCGCGGCCGAGCATCAGGCGGCCGCCCTTCACCACCGCCAACTGGGCGGCGCGCGTGTTGGTCGACTGCATCAGGTTCTGCACCCAGGTGTCGAACGCCGACAGGCCGAGGACTGCCGTCCCGGTCGTGGTCCACTGGCGCGCGACGACGCTCTCGCTCGGGGCGAACGCGGCGACGAAGCGCGTCGCCGCACCGGTGCCCGCGGCGTGCAGATCGATCGGGTAGTTGCCCGCGTTCCACTGGGCGTTGAACGTGGTCTGGTAGCTGCTCGACGTCATGTCGTGTGCCGCCGACCAACCGCCCTGCACCTGGTTGTCGCGCCAGATCGCCAGATAGCGACCCCAGCTGGAGACGGTGGCGATGGCCGGTCGCAGCCACGACGACGTCGCCGCATCGAAGTGGAGCTGGTAGTCCCCAGGCGTCGAGCTGTGCGTCCAGGACCAGTCGACGTGCGCGTCGTTGCGAGTCCACACGCCCGCGAAGAGCGGGGCCGATGACGTGCCGTACACCGCCGCCGACGTCGGGATGTAGCCCTGCGCCCGCGCCGTGCTGCACTGGTCGTCGAACTGAGAGGCCGTCAGGTCGTGTGCGGCCCAGAACGGCGTCGCGTCCACCTCGAACACGCCCGAGAAGCGCGAGCTGCTGCCCGAGCCGTGCACCGACAGCAGGCGCACGGTGTAGCCCTGCCCGGTGTAGGTGGTGAACAGACTCTGGTAGTTCGCCGCGGTGACGCTGCTGAACGGCACCTGGGTGGGCCCCGAGCGGCGGACCCAAACGGCCCCGAACAGCGGGCTCGACGCGCTGTCGTACGAGGTCAGCGCAACCAGGCGGTAGCCCTGGGGACGCAGGCTGGAGATCTGGCTGCTGTGCTGGGCCAGGGTCTGGTCGTGGTAGGCGACGATCTGGGCCGGCAGGGCGGCTGCCAAGAGGAGAGGAAGGGTGGTGAGGGCGCGAAGGTGCGACATGCGCCAGGCTGAGCCGGCGTGCGGGCCGGAGTGTGCCGCCGATTCCGGAAATCGTGGCGGCCCCCGGGGAGGGGAAACCGCGAGGGCAACCCGCCGCAAGCGAGCACGAGTCACCCGTGAGCCGCCCGGCCTCGGCCACACCGTCGGTAGCACCGGACACACGCGCGCGGATACGTGTGGCCATGGCATCCGGCCACGAGACCCACGGCGCCACCAGCGGTCACGCTCCAGTGTCACCCATGTGCCCGGTCAAAGGTGTTACCCATGTTCCCGGTTGCACAGCGCGGCCGGCGGCCGCAACCCAAAGGGTTGATGTCGGCGCAGCGCCGACCAGAGGGGGCCGCCGGCGCCGTTGTTGCTTGGAGCTTCCAGGGCTGCTCGGGCGTGGCCTGGTCAGCTCTGTGGCAACGGAACAACACGGCCGAATTCGCGCCCGCCGCGACGATTCGCAGCCCTTGCAGCTCAGGGTTGCGCGGGGACAGTGGGACGGGTTGCGGCAGGAGCTACGCTTCGCAGTCGCAGCGCCGCAATAACGGCGCCTCCGGCGCGCAATCCCGCCGCCTCGCCCATGCCCGACCTCCTCGCGGTCGACTCACTCTCCTACGCCTACGGCGGCCGCGTCGCCGTCGACGGCGTCTCGCTCACGATCGCCCGCGGCGAGTGCTTCGGACTGCTCGGACCCAACGGCGCCGGCAAGACCACGCTGCTTTCGTGCATCGCCGGCCTGCGCGGCGACCACCGCGGCAGCATGCGCTTCTCGGGCGAGACGTTCACGCCCCGCACTCGCGTCGCCCAGCGGCGACATCTCGGCCTCGTGCCACAGGAGCTCGCCATCTACGACGAGCTCACCGCGGCCGAGAATCTGGGCTTCTTCGCGCGCGTGCAGGGCGTCGCGCATGCCGAAGTAGCCGCCGCCGTCGCCGATGGCCTGGCGCTCGCCGGCCTCGCCGATCGGGCCGGCGACCGCGTCAAGACCTTTTCCGGCGGCATGAAGCGCCGTCTCAACCTCGCCGTCGGCGAACTGCACCACCCACAGCTCCTGCTGCTCGACGAGCCGACTGTCGGCGTCGACCCGCAGTCGCGCAACCACCTGTTCGAGTGCCTGCTCGCCCTCAAGGCGCGCGGGCGCACCCTCGTCTACACCACGCACTACATGGAAGAAGCCGAGCGCCTGTGCGACCGAGTGGCGATCATGAACGAGGGCAAGGTGCTGGCCGTCGGCACCGCCGCGCAACTCGCCCAGACTGCCGGTGTGCCCGGCAAGAACCTCGAGACCGTGTTCCTCGAACTCACCGGTCGCAGGCTGCGGGACGACGCATGAAGCCGCTCGCCGCCGCGCTGTGCTTGCTGCGCAAGGACCTGCGCATCCACTTTCGCGACAAGAACGGCATGCTGCTCGGCCTGCTGCTCCCGGTTGCGCTGGTCCTTGTGTTCGGCTACGTGATGCAGTTCGCGTTCGGCGGCGGCGGGTCGATGCCGAAGGTGGCGCTGTGGTTGGTCGACGACGACCACAGCCAGGCCAGCCGGCGGCTGGTCGAGGCGCTCGGCGGAGTCGACATGCTGAGCCTGCATCCGCGCGCCGACGAAGCGCCCCTCGATGCCGGCGCGCTGCGGCAGAAGGTGGCTGACGGCGAAGTGCACCACGCCCTTCTCGTCGGTCGCGGCTTCGGTGCCGAGATCGATGCCGGCGGAGCGCCGAGGCTCACCGTCGTCCGCGATCCCGGCCGCACCATGGAGGCTCGCATCGTCGACATCGGGCTGCTACAGGCGTACCTCACCGCCAACGGCGGACGTACTTGGCCGACGCTGGTCGAACGCATGCTCCGCGGCAACGGCGTGGCCGAAGGCGACCTCGGGCGCGTGCTCTCGGCGGCGCAGACGACACAGGCCACCATCGAGAACGTGCTCGGTGCACGGCCCGGCATCGGCGATGCCGCGACCGCTCCGGCGCCCGACTCGAAGCCCGCCGGCGTCGATCTCGCCCAGGTGCTCGCGCAGTGCGCACCGATCGCGCACGAAGACGTCACGCCGCCGGCCCGCGCCAAGAACCTCTCGTACCAGATCGCGCAGTCGGTCGCCGGGATGGCGGTGATGATGCTCATGTTCGGCCTGATGGCCTGCAGCTCGACGCTGCTGGCCGAGCGCGACGCGGGCACCCTGCGCCGCCTGTTCGTCGCGGCCATCGACCGGCGCGCGATCCTGATCGGCAAGTACCTGCTCTGCGTGGTCGTGGGCCTGGTGCAGCTGGTCATCGTGTTCACGGTGGCCGAGCTCGCGTTCCACGTCGACACCTTCCGCGACCTGCCGACCCTCGCGGTGCTGGCCTTGTCCTGGACCGCGTGTGCCACCAGCTTCGGCATGCTCGTCGCTGCCTGGGCCAAGACGCAGAAACAGGCCGAGGGCCTGTCGACCCTGCTCATCCTGGTGATGGCCGCCCTCGGTGGCTGCTGGTTCCCGGTGCAGATCGCCGAGCTGCCCCGAGTGGCCGAACTGGTCACCCGAGCGATGCCGACCTACTGGGCGATGACCGGCTTCCAGGGCATGTTCTGGAGCCAGCGCTCGTTCCTCGAACGGCCCATGCTGCTGGCAATCGGCGTGCAGTGGGTGCTGGCGATCGTCGGTGGGGTCGTGGCCCTGCGCCTGTTCGCCCACCGCTATCGGGGAGGCTGAGGCGACGAGGACGATCGGAAAGTGACCTCCGTGATTCCGGGCCACCGGCCTCGGACGTTAGCTTCTCTCGCATGAAAGGCCTCGGCACCCTGCTCCTGCTGTTCGGGATCGGTTCGATCGTCCTCCACTTCATGGACCGCGAGTTCCGCGTGCTGGCGTGGATCGACAACTGGGGCGACAACGTCGCCTGGGGCATCCGCGGCGGTCTGATCCTGCTGGGTCTGGTGCTGCTGATTGCCGGCAAGAAGAAGAGCAGCGACTGATTCGCGCGATCGGTGTCGGCGATTCGGCGAGGTTCTGCTCGCCGGTCCATCGCAGCCTGCGGCCGCACCGGAGGTGCGAGTCGGCGCGTGCGCCGCGAGGATTCGCAGCACTTGCAGCCCAACCCGCGATGCAGTCGGACGACGAAACCAAGGCGCGGCTCGGCACCGCCCTCAACGAGGCGCACCTGCTCGGCGTCGAGTTGGACACCGTCGGGCGGCGCGCGGCCGTGACGTTCGCGACCCTGACGCTCGACCAGCCGGACAAGCGACGGCTGCAGCTCGTGCTCGAGTCGGTGAGCCGCGTCGCTGCGTCCCTGCGCCACGGCGCCTGGAACGACCCCACCGCTCGGGTCGAGCCGTTCGCGCCCGAACAACTGCTCGCCATCGTCGAGAGCTTCGGCGGCCAGCCGGTGTACGGCTGGGAGTTCTTCGATGCGCGCGACGACGACTTCGCGACCTGGAGCGATCGGCTCAGCCTCGATTGGCGAGCCGAGGGACCCGACGGCCGTGCCCACACGCTGACGCTGTTCCAGGAGGGACCCGACCGGCACCTCGACTTGCGGATCTGGTTCGGCGATTGCGAGTTCCGCGACGCGGCCGGTCGCGCCGTGCCGGTCGACGAGGTCTGCGACCAGGGCCGCCGCTTCTGGGAAGGCGTGCGCACCGGCAACCCACTCGCAGGCGCGCACGGGATCAGTGCCCTCCGCGAGCCCCCGCGCCGCGACTCCGAGACGTGGTCTCGCCGCGACCTGGGCCTCGGCGCCCTGTTCGCGGTCACCGGCCTGCTGGTCACGGCTTTCGCGTGCCTCGCGCTGCAGCGCGGCGCACCGCCGTTCCTGTGGGTGACCGGTTGCCTGCTGGGCCCCCTGATGCTGCTACTCGGCGGCAACGCGATCCAGAAGTCACTGCGCGCAGGTCGCTGAGCCTGGACCATTGCCTCGGCCGCCGATCGACCTGACGTCGTCGCGCTGCACGCGGCCAGGCCTCGACTAGAAGTGCGCGCCGGCGCGCAACACGTCCTCCTGCGCCGGGTCGGTCGGATGCCGGTACACGACGCCGCCGTTGACGCGCAGGGCCTGCACCTTGACGCCCGGGTCGCGGAAGTCGTAGGTCAGGGTCCGCGACGTCGAGTAGTGGGTCACGTGCGACTTGCGCGTGAGCGAGCGGTCGCGCACCGGGGAACCTCCGTGCGCGAGGGCACCGTGCCAGACGAACACGTCGCCCTTGCGCGGCGCGAACGTCGCGAGCGTCAAGCCGTACTCCTTCGCCGTGGCATGGATGTGATCGCCGAACGCCTGGTCGGTACCGGTCGAGTTCGGAGTGCGGAAGAGGCCGTCGCCCCAATCGAACTTCGGCGTCGCGTGCGATCCCGGGTAGTAGGCCAGAGGCCCCGCGTCCGGACTGATGTCCTCGAGCGCCACCCACGTCGCGGCCAGGTGGCTGGGCTGCGCCGCCACCACGTAGCTGTGGTCCTGATGGATGAGCTGTTCGCTGCCCTCGAAGAACGTCAGCGTGGCCATCAGGGCGACCTCCTCGCGGAACAGGTGCTGGAGGAACTGGACGATGTTGCGATGCAGCGAGATCTTCTTCGCCGCGATCGATGCGTTGTGCAGGCAGACCAGCCGCGCGTGCTTGCCCCAGAGGTCGTCCGTCTGGACCTGGTTGATCGGTACGTAGTTGTGCTCGTTGCTCAGCACCTTCACGGAGTAGCGGTCGTTGTGCGCGAGCAACTCCTCGACGTCGGCGAGCAGCGCATCGATCAGCTCGTGCTCGACGGCCTGCTCGAGCGTCGCGTAACCGTACAGCATCCACTGGAAGAGCTGACCTCGCAGCTTGAACTGCTCCGCCGGCGGCAGCGGTTGCTGCCGCACGTAGTCGTCGATCTCCAGGCGGATGCGGTCGAGCCAGGGCAGAGTCGAGCGTTCGAAGTCGAGGGGAGGTCGGCCAACGGTCGGTTGCATGACGTGCAAGGCAAAGAGGCGTCAGGATCCCTGAGAGACCCGAAGGAGGATACGCGACGCTCGGGCGGGCTCCCAGGATTGGCCGAGCTCGGTGTCGCCCTCGGCGAGGGCCGGATCTCCGCGTGCCGCGACGACGGCGACCGGCACGCTTCCGCGGGAGGTCGCCGCAGGCGCTGAAGCGTCGGTGACAAGCAACGATCGGGCGCCCGGCCCGAGGTGCGCTGCCGGCCACGAGTGGCGACCTCGACGAGAGCCGTCGAGAGGTCTGGCTCGACGTCTGGCTCGATTGGGCAGCGCGGAGGCGGGCCGGGGTTGCGAATCGACGCGACCCGTCGATTCGACTCCTACCGGCCGAGATGCAGGCGCAGGCGATCGCTGAAGTTGACCAGCCCGGCGAAACAGGCACCCGAGTCGGCGACCAGGTACTGGGCGAACAACTGTTGGCCAGCCAGTTCCGCCAGGTTGGGGACCGGCAGCGACACCAGAGCCGAGCCGGTCGCATCGGTGCTCGTCGGCAGGACCAGGTCGATGCTGCCGAGGTAGAGGAAGCACTCACCTCCCATGGGGATGCGCCCGCGTTGCGCCGAGAGAAGCAGGCCGGCGGCGGTCGATGCAGGTGCGCGGCGTACGCCGGCGCCGGTGGTGGCTCCGAGCCGGGGCAGGCTCGGCCAGAACATCGCCGGCCGCCCCGCCGAGCCGTCGCCGCCCATGCCGAAGGTGTCGGCGTAGGCGGCACCGATCACGGCCAACGCCACCTTGTGGACCTCGTGTCCAGCGACCGGGTTGATCCCGTCGAACAACAGGTTGTCGCCGACCACCGCCAGCATGCGCGTCCGCGCGCCCCAGGGCCCGGGCGAGAGCACGACCAGCGGCCGGGTTCCCGCCGCGGTGCCGTCGGAAACCCACGTCTCGGACCCCTCCGCCGGCGTGAGGGCGCTGAACACGACGCGCGAACCGATGGCGAAGAGCCCGGTGGGCTGGCTGGACTCGGTCCCCGGGTTGAGATCGACGACCAGCGACGTACCCGCCGCCGTTCCATCGCTCGACCACAGCTCCCGCCCCTCCCCCGACCGGGTCGCCGCGAAGAACAGGCGATCGTCCGCGACTGCGAAGCTCGCCGGAGAGCTGCCGGCGGGACCGGCCTCGAGGTCGACCAGCAGATGCGTGCCCGCCGCGGAGCCGTCCGAGATCCACAGCTCCACCCCCGAGCTGCCGTCGTCGGCACTGAAGTAGAGCAGGCCGTTCAGTGCCACGAGCTCGGAGACCAGGCCGCTGAACGAACCGACCTGCGTTGCGCTCGATCCGTCGGAGAACCAGAGTTGGCCGGTGCCGGTGGCAAAGAACACCCCGCCCGCCGCGGCCCGGAAGGCGAAGCCGTCAGCAGCGTTGGCGACCGCCAGCTGCGTCCCCGCCGGCGTTCCGTCGGTCGTCCAGAGCTCGCCCGAAGTCTCGAACAGGATGCGCCCGTCCGGGAGGAACGCATGCTCCGAGCTGGAGAACGCCGGGAAGCCGCTGCGGATCGTCGACGTTCCGGCCGCCGTGCCATCGGTCGACACCAACCGGCACGGCTGACCGACACCCTCGTCGACCATGAGCACCAGCCGGTCGCCGACCACCTCGCCCCAGCGCACGAACGTCCACGGAAGGTCTTCCGGTGCGGCCATCGGGTCCGTCTGTCCGCGGCCGACGTTCTGGGCGGTGTAGACGTAGGCCCGGTCGGCGAGCGTCTGTCCGGGCGTCAACCTCGCATCCGTCGGACCACTGGCATGGGAACGCACCATGCGAGTACCCGACGACGTCCCGTCGGTCGCCCACAGCTCGGTCCCCTCGGCCTCGTTGTCGCCGTGGAAGTACAGCTCGTCGCGGTAGGTCCCCATCCCCACGCGTCCGAAGCTGATGAAGACGCGCAGACCGTCGTGGTTCGGCTCAGGAACCAGAGTGGCGAGTTGACGCGTCGTCACCGCCGTGCCGCCGGTGACCCATGGCTGGTCACCGATCCCGTTCTTGAACGGCAGGAACACCAGACCGTTCGCGGTGACCATCGGGCGCGCTGTGACGACGGAGAACGCCTCGAACCCGGCGACGGGAAACAACGTCGATCCTGCGACCGTGCCGTCGGTGCTGATCAAACCGACCTCGCGTACGTTCGCCGCTGACCGATGGTAGCCCATCAGCCAAGCTCGACCTTGCCAAGTCGTGATCGCGTTGCCCGCCCCGGACTCCGCGCCGGGGATGGCATCGAAAAGCAGTTGGGTACCGGCCGCCGTGCCGTCGCTGGCCCACAGTTCCACGCCATGCGTTCCGTCGTTCGCCAAGAAGATCGCCTGGCTGCCGAGCGCCACCAGCCCGGCCGGGAAGGACGACGCCGTTCCGGGGGCAATGTCCGCGACCATTTGCGTCCCGGCCGAGGTCCCATCCGTGCGCCAAAGCTCTCGGCCGGCGGCGCTCACTGCCGAGAACATCACCGTGCCTCCCACGTCCACGAACCCTTGCGGCGACGAGCTTCCGCCAGGATAGACATCGTGCACGAGGCGGGTGGTACCGGGCCCGGTCGAGATGCAAGGTTCGATGCCCACCGACCCCGCGATCGCCGCAAACAGCACGCCGCCACCGAACGGCGTGATCTCTGACGGGTACGCGTCGGCAGCCCCGGCGGCAAGGTCGTCGACCATCTGCGTGCCCGCCACCGTGCCGTCGGTGCGCCACAGCTCGTGGCCGTGCACGCCGTCTTCGGCCGAGAACCACAGGTAGCCTGCAGCCTCGTAGAGAAACTGGGTGAAGGCCCCGGACGGAAGCCGTCCGAATGCACTCGCCGCGCCAGGTCGGATGTCGGCGAACAGGTGGGTCCCCGCGACCGTCCCGTCGCTCACCCACAGCTCTTTGCCGAACGTGGCGTCCTGACCGATGAAGAACAGACGATTCTGAAGGGTCGCCGCACACACGGCGTCGACGGCCGAGAGGTTCGCCAACACCGGGCGCACGTCGGGATGGAGCATGGTCGTGCCAGCCAGGGTTCCGTCGCTGACCCACAGCGCACGGCTGTCGAGACTCGGCGTGAAAACTCGCTCGAAGAAGAACGCCAGCGTGGCAGTGCCGCGCAGGGACCCCAGGCTGCCGTGGAACGCGCGCACCATGCGCGACCCGGCCGAGGTACCGTCCGTCACCAAGAGGATGTTGTTGTGGATCCAGAACATCGAACCTCCGACCGTCACGTGCTGCCGCTCCGCCGTCTCGATGGTGCGAAGGCCGGGGTTGACGTCGTGGACGAGAGGCGACTGCGCCACCGCGGCGGCGAGGAGAAGGGCGGGAAGGACCATGGTCGGCATCTGTGCACCCGTCCGGTCGACCAGGACCGAAGGGGCTGCTTGCCTTGGCTGCCGGTCACGACGTCTTAGTGCCAGGAAACCCACCTCGCCGACGGCCCCGCCGGCGTGCCGGCCACGGACTGGCCTTGGCATGGGCCGGCCACGGCTCACCGCCCCATCAGCCGGTCCGCGATCGCGCCAGCGCCGGCGACCCGCGCCCTTCTCGTGGCTCGAGGCTAGGCCAACACGCCGCGGACCACGCGGCCGGCCACGTCGGTGAGCCGGAAGTCACGACCTTGGAAGCGGTAGGTCAACCTCTCGTGGTCGAGGCCGAGGCAGTGCAGGATGGTCGCGTTGACGTCGTGCAGGTGCACGGGGTCGGCGACGATGTTGTAGGAGAAATCGTCAGTCGCACCGTGCACGTGGCCGCGCTTGACGCCGCCGCCAGCCATCCAGATCGAGAAGCACCGCGGGTGATGGTCGCGCCCGTAGTCGCTGCGCGAGAGCGCCCCCTGACAGTAGACCGTGCGTCCGAACTCGGTCGTCCACACCACCAGCGTGTCGTCGAGCATGCCGCGCTGCTTGAGATCCTCGATGAGGCCGAAGCAGCCGTGGTCGACGTCGCGGCACTGGTTGGTGAGGTCCTTGGGCAGGTTGAAGTGCTGGTCCCAGCCTCGGATGTAGATCTGCACGAAGCGCACGCCCCGCTCGGCGAGCCGGCGTGCGACCAGGCAGTTGCGCGCGAACGTGCCCGGGGTCGCCACGTCGGGGCCGTACAGCCGCAGCACGTGTTCGGGTTCACTGGCCAGGTCGTTCAACTCCGGAACCGAGTGCTGCATGCGGTAGGCCATTTCGTACTGTGCCATGCGCGTGAGCGTCTCCGGATCGCCGTCACGCTGGTGCTCGATCGCGTTCATGGCCGCCAGGGCGTCGAGCATGCCGCGCCGCGTGCCATCGGCGACGCCGGGCGGATTCTGCAGGTAGAGCACGGTGTCGCCCTGCGAGCGGAACAGGACGCCCTGATAGCGACTCGACAGGAAGCCCGAGCCCCACAACCGCGAGTACAGAGCCTGTGCCTCCTTGCGCCCGGTCCACTTCGAGTGCAGCACGACGAACGCCGGCAGGTCCCGGTTCTCGCTGCCGAGCCCCCTGGCGATCCAGGCTCCGATCGACGGCCGTCCCGGGAGCTCGGAACCGGTCATGAGGAAGGTGATCGCGGGATCGTGATTGATCGCGTCGGTGTGCGTCGACCGGATCACCGTGATGTCGTCGACGATGCGCGAGATCATCGGCAAGCGATCGCTCACCCAGGTGCCGCATTCGCCGTGCTGGGCGAAGGGAAAGATCGACGGCGCGATCGGCAGGCGCTTCTGCCCCGAGGTCATCGTGGTGATGCGCTGGCCGCCGCGCACCGAGTCGGGAAGGTCCTTGTCGAACAGCGCCTCGAGCTTCGGCTTGTGGTCGAACGTCTCGATCTGTGACGGCCCCTCGGCCATGACCAGGTAGATCACGCGCTTGGCGCGCGGAGCGAAGTGCGGGCCTGGCGACTCGTCGCCGCCGGGTCGTGCGGCGCTCCAGCCCTCGAAGCCACCCAGGCGCACGCCGGCGAAGGGGCCCGCCGCCAGCGGCACGGCGGCACCCGCAAGGAAACCACGTCGGGTGAGAGGGTGCTTCATCGCTTGGTCACCGCCTCGTCGAGGTTGAGCAGGGTCTGTGCCACCATCGTCCAAGCCGCCAGCAAACCCGGCTCGACGCCCGCGGCCGGCGGGCTCTCGCCGACCTCGAGGAGCACACGGGCAGCCGCAGGGTCGGCTCGGTAGTGCGCCTGCATGTCGCGCGCGAGAGGCACGAGGATGTCCAGTTCGCCACGATCCGGCTCGCGGCCCAGCACCAGCCGGAACATGCGGCCGAGAACGACCGCTTCGCCGGCGCAGGCGTCCGCCGCGCGATCGGATGCCGCCTGGACCACCGTAGCCGCACCGCCAGCGTCCGCTGTCGCACCGCTGGCGTCCGTGGCGGTCGCCGCCGCCGCCTCGACCGGCACCGCCAGCACCCGCTCAGCGAGCTTGCGCGCCGCCTCGACGTGCTGCGTGTCGTTGAGCAGCGCCAGCGCCTGGGTAGGCGTGTTGGTGCGCGAGCGACGCACCACGCAGGCCTCGCGCGTCGGGGCGTCGAACAACGCCATGCTGGCCGGCGGCGAGGTGCGCTTCCAAAAGGTGTAGAGACTGCGGCGGTAGAGCTTCGCCCCGTGGTCTTGCTGGAAGTTGGCCGTGTTGCTCGTCACGTAGCCGACGGCTTCCCACAGTCCGGCGGGCTGGTAGGGATTGACCGGCGGCCCGCCGACCTGCTCCACCAGCAGGCCACTGGCGAACAACGCGGAATCGCGGATCACCTCGGCGTCGAGACGCACCCGCGGGCCGCGCGCGAGGAGGCGATTGTCGAGGTCGCGCTGCCACGCCTCGGCATCGGCACCCGAAGCCTGCCGGTACACCGCCGACGTGAGGATGGTGCGCAGCACGTGCTGCACGTCCCAACCCGAGTCGACGAACTCGCAAGCCAGCCAGTCGAGGAGGCGCGGATGCGTCGGCCACTCGCCCTGGTAGCCGAAGTCCTCCGGCGTGCGCACGATGCCGTAACCGAACAGCTGCGCCCACAGACGGTTGACGACGACGCGCGCCACGAGCGGATGCTCGCCGGAGACCAGCCACCGCGCCAGGTCGAGGCGCGACGGCATCGGCCCGAGCTGGGCGAACATGCCGGGCACGCCAGGGTCGACGTGCTCGCCGGGGTGGTCGTACTGGCCGCGCTCGAGGATGCGGGTATCGCGCCGCTGCTCGCGCTCGCGCATGACCATCGTGTGCGGGATCTCGGCCGCCAGGCGATCGAGTTCGCCCTGGAACCCGCTGACCTTGGCTTCCAAGGCCCCGAACCCGGCGGCGAAGGTCCGCCGGTAGTAGCTGCGCAAGGCGGCCGCGCCGCTCGCGCTGCGCGAAGCGGGCTCGCGCAAGACTTCTTGCGCCACCGCCGGTGGCATACCGGAGAGCTCCTCGCCGACCGAGCGGAAGAAGAAGCCGTGCACACCGCCGCGGTTGACGACCTCGAGCAGCAGGTCGTTCGCACCAGGGCGCAACCGGACGCGCACGCGGTCCTGGTCGGCGGCGACGGCGCGCGGCACCTCGCGCGACAAGACCTCCTCGCCGTTCAGCCAGACGCGCAAGTCGTCGTCGCTACCGAACGACAGAACGGCCGTGCGCTCGCTGCCGCAGGTGATCTCCCGGCGCAAGAAGGTCGCCGCGTGGTCCGGTGCGTCGGCGAACATGTGCACGCGACCGTCGACGAGGTCGGCACGCTCGCTCCATGCGGGGACAGCCGTACCGCGATCAGCGGCGCCGGCAGGCACCGAGGCGCCCGGCTCCGGGCCGAAGACATGAGCGAAGACGGCAGTTCCCGGCGGCGCCGACAGCGCTGGCGTCGCCCGCCACACGCCGAACGTCGCCGGCTGCAAGGCGGCACTCTCGCTGGCGCTCACGCGCACGCGCGCCAGCGCGTGCCGCTGATGCACACTGGCGTAGACGAGACGCACACGCACCCAGGTGCCGCCCGCGAAGCCGAACGGTCGCTGCGGCGCCACGATCAACTCGTGCGGCACGGTCATCGCATCAACCGTGGCCCAGCCGGAGGCATCGGCAGCGTCGAGGACGCCGGCCGCTGCGAACCCGGGCTGGGCGTGGTCGGCGGTCGCCGACGCCAGCTCGACGCGACGAGCGCGGTCGGGCGCCGAGAGCGGGGCGGCCTCGACCTCGACCCGGCTGAGCACGAAGTTGCCGTTGTCGCCACGTCCCACCTTGCCGTTCTCCGGGTCGACCAGCGCCTCGAGGCGCAGCGCCGCGATCTGCTCGAGGTCGCTACGCAGCGTGATCTCGTGCACGTCGGTGTCGGGATTGAGGCCGGTGGCGCGAACCGTCGACCCGTCGGCCTCCCGCAGCATCGTGGCGCCGTGGCGCGACGTCGCCATCAGCGCTCGCAACGGCTGCCACATGCGCGCCAGACGCGGCCGCTCGCTGGCCTCGAACGCACGCTGCGCCGCGTCGAGTTCGGCGTCCGGCGCATCGAGGGCGGCGCGCGCAGCGGCGAGCTGCGCGCCGAGATCGGCACGCCGCGCCTCCTGCTCAGCGCTCGGAACTTCGACGTCGGGTGGGGCGTACGCGGCGTTGCCGTCGCTCGCGTTCTCGTCGATCGAATCGAAGAACGCGAACATCCGGTAGAAGTCGCGCTGCGTGATCGGATCGAACTTGTGGTCGTGGCACGACGCACACTGCATGGTCAACCCCATCCACACCGTCGCCGTCGTCGCCACCCGATCGGTCGCATACTTGGCGAGGTACTCGGCGTCGATGAGTCCGCCCTCGGCGGTCGTCGGATTGCAGCGGTTGAAGCCGGTGGCGATCACCTGGTCGCGCGAGGGCTGCGGCAGCCGATCGCCGGCGAGCTGCTCGACGGTGAACTGGTCGAACGGCATGTTGGCCGCGAAGGCGCGCACGACCCAGTCGCGGTAGGGCCACATCGTGCGCACGTTGTCGAGGTGGAACCCGTGCGTGTCGCCATAACGGGCCGCGTCGAGCCACTGCCGGGCCATGTGCTCGGCGTAGCGTGGCGAAGCGAACAGGCGATCGATCTGGCGCTCGTAGGCATCGGCACGCGCGTCGCTCAGGAAGACCGCGACCTCTTCCGGGGTCGGCGGCAGACCGGTGAGATCGAGGGTGACGCGGCGCAAGAGCGTCGCCTTGTCGGCGGGAGGCGACAGCGACAAACCCTCCGATCGCAGACGCGTGCCGACCAAGTGCGCGATCGGATCGTCGGTGGCAGCGGCTGCGATCGGCGGCCGCTGCGGCGGCACGAAGGCCCAGTGCGGCGTGCGCACCGCACCCGCGACGATCCAACGGCGCAATGTGTCGACCTGCTCGGCGCTCAGGACCTTGCCGGTCGACGCCGGCGGCATCTTGTCCTTGCCGCTGGCCAGGACGCGGCGCAGCAACTCGCTCGCTTCCGGATCGGTGGGCACGATCGCCCGCTGCCCCGACTTCGTCGCGGCGTCACCGTTCTCGACGTCGAGACGCAGACCGGCCTTGCGCTTGTTGGCGTCGGGGCCGTGGCAGGTGAAGCAGGCATTGGCGAGGATCGGGCGCACGTCGCGCCCGTAGTCGAGCGCCGGTGCCGGCGCTTGAGCCGGCAAGCCCGCCGCGGCGAGAACGAAGAGGAGCGAAGGGACCGAGCGCATGGCAACCTCGACGCCACATTATCGCGACGCCGCGGGAGGCCCAACCGCCCGGGTGCGCAACGGCGAACCCGCGACCGTAACCGCGGAGGTGCGAGAGGTGGGCGCGGCACGACCCAGCCAGCGTTCAGCGGTGGAGCTCGGCTCCTTCCGCTGCGAGGCTGGAGCGATGGGCTACGGCCTCGGTCGTTCCCCCATCGCGTGACTCGGCCTTGCGGCCGCGCCGACGTGGACGGCGCTTCAACTGCGCCGGAAGACCAAGGCGATCTTCTTGCCGCCCGCCTCTTCCTCGATGCGGATCTCGTCGCCGGCCAAGGTCCCGGTCTTGGTCTCCGGCGCGCTCTTGCCGAGCGGAACCGCCGTGATCGAGAGCTTGTCGCCGTCGAGCTTCCACGTGCCCTTGGTCTCGCGGCGGGAACCCCCGGCCTCGCCCTCGCCCACCGTCGCCGTGCCGTCGGCGGCGAGAACGATGGAGCCGCTGGACTTCTTCAGGCCCTCGACCATCTGCGCCGTCATCTGCTTCATCATGGCCTGCTGCGCCGCCGGCACGCTGGCCATCTGCTCTTGCATCATCGACTCGACCATCTTGCCAGCCGCTTCGGCGTCGAGGCGCCAGGTGCCGACCGGGTTGGCGCCGCCGCCGCACGCGGTAAGCGCCAGAGGAAGGAGGAGAAACGCGAGGAAGGGCTTGCGCATGGGTTTGGCGGATCAGAGCGCACCGCGCGCGCCGGCACAAGCGCAGGTCGCGGCCAGGTCGAATCCACGAAAACGCCGCGGCTCTTGCAGTGCATCGCTCCGGGGCGTCACGATCTCCTGACATGTCGCGCCTCTTCGCAGCTGCCGGCATCGTCGTCGCCGCCTGCGGCGCGACCCTGCTCGCCCACGCGACCGGTGGCCTGGAACGTCTCGAACTCCTCACCCAGGACGCGCGGCTCGCCAGCGGCCTCGGTCGCCGGCCGCCCGACCCGCACATCGTCATCGCCTGGGTCGACCAGGAGGCGATCGACTACGCGCGGCGCGGCGGCGTGCCGTTCCCGTGGCCACGGTCGATGTACGAGCAGGTGCTCGGCTACTTGCGCCGAGGCGGCGCGCGCGCCGTCGCCTTCGACATCCTCTTCACCGAGCCCGGCGTCAGCGCCGAAGACGATCGCGCCTTCGCCGCCGCGCTCGAGGGAAGCGGCGTCACCGCGTTCAAGTTCGTGCGCTACCGCGACGGGGGGTTCGAGGACGCCGAGAACGAGCGCATGCGCGCGCGCGGGTTGCCGGCGCCGCCGTCCCTGCACCTGCCTGCCGAGCGTGGCTTTGCCCTGCCCATTCCCGAGATCGAGCACGCGTCCGCCCGCCTGGGCTTCGTCAACGTGCGCGACGACGCGGACAAGACCTTCCGTCGCTACGACCTCCTGCGCACCTGGGAAGGCAAGGCCTACCCGTCACTCGCACTGGCCACGGCCATGGCGGCCACCGGGGCGGAGGCGGCCGACACCGACGGTCGGTCCCTGCGCTTCGGCGACCACGCCGTGCCGGTCGACGCGGAGGGACGGCTGCAGCTCGCATTCCGCGGCGGGCCGCTCACCTTCGAGCACGTGCAGTTCGTCAACATCTTCGAGTCGATCACGCGCATCGAGGAAGGCAAGGCACCGATCTACCCGGCCGAGCGCTTCAAGGACTGCATCGTCCTGGTCGGGATCAACGCCGAGGGATACGCCGACGTCTTGCCGACGCCGATGTCCAACGACTTCCCCGGCGTCGAGCTGCACGCCACCGCCCTCGACAACCTGCTGCACGGAGACGCGTTGCGCCGCGCCGGGCCGACCGCGCCGTCGACGGTCGCTGCCGGGGTGCTCGGGACGCTGGCAGTGTTCGCGACGCCGGGCAGCGTCGTACCGGCATTGGTGCTCGGCCTGGTCGCGCTGCTGGTCCTCGCCACTTCCACCCTCGCCTTCGCCTCGGGCCTGCTCGTGCCGACGGCGGCGCCGCTCCTCGCCGCTCTCCTCGCCGGCGCCCTGTCGTTCGTGTGGCGGCTCACCTTCGAGGGCCGCAAGCGGCGCGAGCTCAAGCGCGCCTTCACCTCGTACATGGCTCCCGAGATCGTCGCCGAGGTGATGCGAGACCCGGAGCGGATCCAGCTCGGCGGCGAGACACGCCCGGTGACCTTGCTGTTCACCGACCTGGCCGGCTTCACCGGCCTCGCCGAGCACCTGCGCCCCGACGAACTCGTCGCCTTCCTCAACGACTACTTCACGCGCATGTGCGACCGCGTGCTCGACCAACACGGCATCATCGACAAGTTCATCGGTGACGCCATCATGGCCATGTTCGGCGCGCCGATGCCGCAGCCGGACCACCCGAGCCGCGCGCTGCGCGCCGCGGTCGCGATGCTGGCCGAGATGCAGCGCATCAACGCCGAGTTGGTCGCAGCGGGCAAGCCGCCGGTGCAGACCCGCATCGGCCTGCACACCGGCGAAGCGGTGGTCGGCAACATGGGCTCCGACAAGCGCTTCGACTACACGGCCATCGGCGACACGGTGAACCTGGCGTCGCGCCTGGAGGGTGCCAACAAGGCCTTCGGCACGTTCTGCCTGGTGAGTGAGACCACCTGGAGCGCGGTTCCCGACCAACCCGGACGCGAAGTCGGACTGGTGCGGGTGAAGGGCCGCGCGCAACCGATCCGGGTATTCGAGCCGTGGCCCGCCGACGCCACGCGAGCGATGGCCGACGACCTGCGCGACTACTCGGCGGCGCTCGTGGCCCTACGCCGAGGTGAGGTCAGCGAAGCGGTCACCAGCTTCACGATGCTCGCCGCCAGACGTCCAGACGACGGGGTCGTCCGCCGCTACTGCCAGGCCATGCGTGCCCCGGACTGGGACGGCGTGTTCGGCCTCGACGAGAAGTAGGCGTCGCGGTCCGCGCCGTGACCTTTGGTGGCGCCACGCCAGCCAGCTATAAACCGCGCCAGTGCGCGCGGCCGACCGGGCAGCGCGCTCGACTTCGAGTGTGCATCGCTCATGCGAAACCCCCGCCTCCCTGTCCTGGTCGGAACGGCCCTCGCCTGCATGGCCGCCGGCTTCTTGCCACAGAGCCAAGGTGACACGCTCACCGTCACCAAGCGCGAGACCAAGCTTCGCAGCCAGAAGCGCCTGCTGTCGGCGGCCGTGGCCGACCTGCGCGAGGGCGATCGTCTGGCGTTCAACAGCAAGGACGGCGCCTGGCTGAACGTGACGTGGTCGGCGAACGGCAGCGCCAAGACCGGTTGGCTGCACGAGAGCGACGTCACCGCCAAGAAAGACGTCCGCCTGTCGGGACAGGGCATCCGCGAGAAGTACACGGTGAGCGAGGCGGAAGCCGCGCGCAAGGGCTTCAATCCGCAGGTCGAGAAGGCCTACCGCGACGAGAATCCGGGGCTCGAGGCGGCCTTCGCCCTGGTCGACCAGATCCAAGCGACGTCGGTCCCCGACGCCGAGATCGAGCGATTCCTGCGCGAGGGACGCCTGCTGAAGGAGGACGGCCGATGAGCACTCGGCGCACGTGGTTGTGGCTGTCAGCGATGGTCGCGCTGCCTCTGGGCCTGGTCGCCTGCGCGCAGGCCCTGGGCGTGCTCGAGGACGCGACCGACCCGAACAGCGTCGGCGGCAAGCTGGTGCGGGGAGCCAACCGGCTGCGCAAGTCGGCGCAGGATCTGGACCCGTCCGAGGAGCACTACATCGGTCGAACCGTGGCGGCGCAGATCCTGTCGATGCCCCGGTACTCCCTGTCGACCGACACGGCCATGACCGGCTACGTGACGCGTGTCGGTCTCGGCGTGGCGCTCAGCAACGACGCCGTACGCCACACGTTCGCCGGCTACCACTTCGCCGTGCTCGACACCGACGAGGTGAACGCGCTGGCGTGCCCGGGCGGCACCATCTTCGTCACCCGCGGCCTGCTGAAGGATGCCTCCACCGAGGGCGAACTGGCCGCGATCCTGGCGCACGAGATCGCGCACGTGACGCTGCGGCACGGGCTGTCGGCGATCAAGGCCGCCAACCTCACCCAGGCCTTCCAGTACCTCGGTTCCGGTGCCTTGCAGGCGGCCGGCACCGACAACCAGGACCTGCAGAAACTGGCGACGGTGTTCGACGACTCGGTGAAGGACGTGGTGGGTGCGCTCGTGACCAACGGCTACTCGCGCGACGCCGAGCGCGAGGCGGACCGGCTCGGCCGCACCCTGCTGGCGGGCGCCGGTTACGACCCACAGGGGTTGAGCCGCGTGTTGGCCAAGATGAGCCACGCCGGTGGCCAAGGCGGCATGTTCGCCACGCACCCGGCGCCGAGCGAACGTCAGGCCACCCTCGGCGAGGCACTGCCGTTCACCGCCGATGCCGAAGGCGAGGCAGTGAGGGCGCAGCGTTTCGCGGCGGCGATGACTCGATGAACCACCCGACGAGCCACCGATGAACTGGATCGCGGCCCTGACCATCGCCGGCGTCGCGGCCGCCCTGTTCACGCTCGCGCACCTGGCGATGCGGGGGCTCGAGAGGCAGCGCCACCGCCTGGCCAGGCCGATACGGGCCCTGCGCAACCTGGTGTTGCCGCTGCTCGCCGCGGTGCTGATGGCGCGCTACGCATTCGAGCTCGCCAGCGACAACCGCACCCGCCGTGTCCTGGAGACGTTGCTGTGGGTCGCCCTGATCCACGTGGCGCTGTCGCTGTTCAACCAGACCTTCTTCGCGCGCCACACCGCCGACGGCCACCGCCGCGGCATCCCCAAGCTGTTTCTCGACATCGTCCGCGGCTTCCTCGTCCTGGTCGGCACCTGCGTCGTCCTCGCCAGCGTCTGGGGCGTCGACCTGGGCAGCATGTTCACGGCGCTGGGTGTGACCTCGATCGTGCTCGGTCTGGCACTGCAGAACACGCTCGACAACGTGATGGCGGGGATCGCGCTGTTGTTCGAGCGCCCGTTCGAAACCGGCGACTGGATCGTGGTCGGCGGCAAGGTCGGCCAGGTCGTCGACGTCAACTGGCGCAGCGTACGCGTGCGCACCCGCACCAACGACATCCTGGTGATCCCCAACTCGGTCCTCGGCAAGGAGATCCTGGTCAACTACTCGACGCCGACACGCGTGCACGGCGAGGACCTGCTGCTCGGCTTCTCCTACGACGACCCGCCGAACAAAGTCAAGCGCGTGCTGCTGAAGGCGGCGCTGGCGACGCGTGGTGTCCTCGCCGACCCGGCACCGCGCGTGCGCACCAAGGCGTTCAACGCCTACACGATCGACTACCAGGTCCGACTGTTCGTCGACGAGCTCGAGCGCATGCTGGACATCCTCGACGAGTTCATGACCCAGGTCTGGTACGCCGCGCGTCGCAACGGCCTGACCATCCCGTTCCCGATCCAGACGTCGTTCGAGTACCACCTCGGCCCGCCGAAACCGGCAGTGCGACCATCGGCGCGTGACGCGCTGTCGCGCGTGCCGTTCCTGGTGCCGATGAGCGCCGAGGAGCTCGAAGCCCTGGCCAACGACGCGACGGTGGTCAACTTCGGGCGGGGGGAGCGCGTCGTCCACCAAGGCGACGCCGGCGACTCCCTCTTCGTCATCCGCGACGGCTCGGCGATCGTCACCATCTCCGACGAACAAGGCGCCGAGCGTGAAGTGGCGCGGCTCGGCCGCGGCGAGTTCTTCGGCGAGATGGCTCTGCTCACCGGCGAGACGCGCACAGCCAATGTCACCGCGCTCGACGACATCGAGGTCATCGTCATCCACAAGGACGCGCTGCACGGCATCCTGGCCCGCCGTCCTGGCCTGGCCCAGGAAATGGCCGAGATCGTCGAGGCCCGTCGGCAGGGCCTACGCGCCATCCGCGACATGAAGAGCGTGCCACCCGAAAAGCGCGAGGCGGTGCGCTCGGGCGCGGCGGAGCTGGTGAGCCGCATCCGACGCTTCCTCGGCCTGTGAAGCATCTTGCCGGTGCGAGGCGTCGCTGGCACTCCGCCGTACACGGCCCGCGCCCGCGTCAGGACGCGGCCCGCAATGCAACACGCTGCCAGTGCGCCAACATGTCGTCGATCAGCGTGGCGAAGGTATGGGTCGGTTCCCAGCCGAGGATCGCGCGCGCACGCCCCGCGTCGCCGCGCAGGAAGTGCAGCTCGTCCGGACGCCGGAACGCGTCGTCCTGGACGACGTGCTCGCGATAGTCGAGGCCGAGCCGGCCGAACACCACCTCGCACAGGTCGCGCACCGAATGGGCGACACCGGTGGCGACGACGAAGTCGTCGGGCTCGTCGTGGCCCAGGATCAGGTGCATCGCGCGCACGTAGTCGGCCGCATGCCCCCAGTCCCGAGCCGAGTCGAGATTGCCGAGCACGAGCTGCCGCGCCTTCCCGGCGCGGATCTGCACGGCCGCTCGCACCACCTTGCTGGTCACGAAGTTCGATCCGCGCCGCGGGCTCTCGTGGTTGAACAAGATGCCGTTGCTGACGCGCAGGCCGTAGGCCTGGCGGTAGTTGCGGGCAATGCTGTAGGCGAACAGCTTGGCGCAACCGTACGGGCTCACCGGCCGCATCGGCGTGGTCTCGCGCTGGTAGCCATCGGCATCGATGCTGTTGCCGAACATCTCGGACGAGCTCGCCTGGTAGATCCTGGCGTCGGGCGCCACGCGCCGGCAGGCCTCCAGCAGGTTGAGCACGCCGAGGCCGTTGGCCTGCGCGGTGAACTGCGGAATGTCGAAGCTGACGCGAACATGGCTCTGCGCTGCCAGGTTGTAGATCTCGTGCGGCCGCGCCGTCCGTAGCGCGCGTTCGAGGGAGGATTGATCCAGCAGGTCGCCGTATTCCCAGCGCACCCTGTCCAGCAGATGGTCGAAGCGCGACGACTCGTGCTCCGGCACGCTGTTGCGGCGCACGAGGCCATGGACGTCGTAGCCGCGCTCGAGCAGGAGCTCGGCCAGATAGCTGCCGTCCTGGCCGGCAATGCCGGTGACCAACGCACGGCGCCGAGTCACTCGGCCTCCTCGACAACGCACCGCACCATGTCGTCGGCGCCGGGGTCGCAAGCGAGACTGCGGGCGGCGATCCAGCACGTGTCCTCGATCGCCGTGAGCGCGTGCGCTTCGCCAGGCTCGAAGACGACGCCCTCCATCGCGCCCAGCTCGCTGCGGTGCACCTGGCCGCCGTCCACCGTCCGGACCTGCAGGCTCGCACGACCGGACAGCAACACGATCAGCTCCCGGCACTGCGCGTGGTAGTGGTCGCCGCGCCGGCTGCCGGCCCGGCTCGTCACGTACACGAGTTCGCGCCATTCGGCGCCAGCGTGCAGCACATGGATGCTGCCACGAGCGTCCCAGCAGACTTCGTGAGCGGAAATGCGTCGCATCGGATCGTGCGGTTCCGAAGGTGGGGACGCGGAACCGCGCGGCAGGCGAACACGCGATCGCGTGTTTTTGCGACCGGTCGAGAGGTCGGCGCGTTCGCCTCCACCCCGGTCTGGCGTCTGCCAGGCGGAACTTCCCGAGGCCCACCCAGGCGCCGGCTCCGTCGTCCCTCCCCATGCTGCACGTCGTCGCCATCCTCCTGGCGCTCCCCCTCGCCCTGTGCGCTACCTACCTCCTGGTGCTCACGCTCTTCTCGGCCCGTGGGCGACCAGCCGCCCCGGAGGCCAGCTGCCCGCGCTTCACGGTCGTGGTACCCGCCCACGACGAGGCTGCCAGCATCGCGGCGACGCTGCACAGCCTGGGCGCGGTGATCTACCCTCCACACCGCCGCCGCATCGTGGTGGTGGCCGACAACTGCAGCGATGGCACGGCCGAGGTGGCGCGCGCAGCCGGGGCAGAAGTCATCGAGCGGAGCGACCGGGAGCGGCGGGGCAAGGGCTACGCCCTCGAGATGGCTTTCGATTGCCTGCTGGCCGAAGGCGAGACCGACGCCTTCGTGGTGGTCGACGCCGACACGACCGTGTCGCCGAACCTCCTGCTCGCCTTCGCCGAGCGCCTGGCGCGCGGTGCGTCGGTGGTCCAGGCGCGCTACCGAGTGCGCAACGTGCGGGCGTCCTGGCGCACCGAACTCATGACCATCGCCCTCGCCATGTACCACGACCTGCGCTCCCTGGCCCGCGAGCGCCTGCGCGTCTCGTGTGGCCTGCGCGGGAACGGGATGTGCTTCGCGGCCGCGACCCTGCGCCAGCTCCCGCATCGGGTGCACGGCCTGGTGGAAGACGTCGAGTACGCGGTCGAACTCGCCCTGCGGGGCGTACGCGTGCACTATGCCCACGGCGCCGAGGTGCACGGCGAGATGCCCGCCGGCACGGCGGCCGCAGCGACGCAACGGCAACGCTGGGAGAGCGGCCGCGCTCAGGTCCGACGCTCCAAGCTGCGGCCTCTCCTGGCGCGCGCGGTGCGTGCCCGCGACCCGGTGGCGGCGGAGCTCGCCGCCGATCTGCTGACACCGCCGCTCGCCACCCTGGTCGCGTACGCGTCGATGGGCCTGCTCGCCGAGGTCGTCGCCTGGGCCTGCGGAGTCGGCCCGACGGCGGCATGGCCGCTCTGGACAGGGAGCTCCGCGGCACTGCTGGCGTACGTCGGCCGCGGCCTCGCGCTGAGCGGCCTCGGCCTCGCTGGAGTGCACGCGCTGCTGCGGGCGCCCGGATACATCGCGTGGAAGCTCCTGCGGGTGGCACGGCGGCCGGCAGACAGCTGGGTGCGCACTGCCCGCGACGGTCGGGCTTGACCACGTCAGTCGGGATCGAGTTCGCCGAGAAGGGCGTCGACCTGGCCGACGCGCAGGCGCTCCACCGCGCCGCGCAGCCGCCCCACGGCACGTCTGTACCGCATGCGAACGGCGTCTTCGGTCGACTCCACCCGTGCGGCGATCTCGACGAAGGTCAGGCCCTCGTAGTCGCGCATCTGCAGCACTTCGCGGTCCGCAGGATCGATCAGCTCGAGCGCCAGACGCAGGTGCTCGCGCTCCTCGCTCTGGGCCGCAGCCGACTCGGGTGCGGGCGCCACCGCGTCCGAGAGCAGCGGCGTCCCGCCGAGGCGCGTGTCCCACTCGATCTCGGCACCGGCATGTCGGCGCGACGCCTGCGCCCGACGCGCCATCGACACCAACGTGCACTGAACGATGCGCGCCATCAGACGTCGGAACTGCAGACCGTCGTCGACCTGCAGGCGCGGACCCGACCGGAGCACCCGCAAGAACAGCTCCTGCACCACGTCGTTCGTGTCGGCGATCTCGCGCACGACGCCGCCGAGCCGACGGTGCACCGTTCGCTGTACCCAAGCCAGGTCGCGAACCAGCAGCGTGCTGATCGCCTGGCGGTCGCCACCGCGGGCGGCGAGCAGCAACGCTGCCGTGTCCCCCGGGTGCCCGGCGCCGGGTTCCTGGCCGTGCTGGCTGCTTGCGTCCGCGGGCACGGGCGACACGATAGCCGCTCGCTTCGAGGCCACGTGCGTCCGCATCGGGTGGGCGCTCGCGGCCGGGCGTCGCCCGAGGACATGGACCCCCACCACCGCGCTGCAGAAGACCGCTACCTCTGGGCGCTGGAGACTGCCCGCCGCTACCGCGCGTCCCGCACGGCCGGCGACGCCGAGCCACTCGAGCGCTGGTTGGCGCAGTTCCCGGACGATGCCGACCTGCTGCGCGGGCTGGTGGAAGACGACGTGCCTGCGGCGGGCGGCGAACCGAGCCCGAGCGAGAGTCTCGACCTCCCGGAGGCGCCGACGCGCCTGGGTCCCTTTGCCATCGAGTGCGTGCTGGGGTCAGGCGGCATGGGGACCGTGTACCTGGCCGTGCAGCGGCTCCCGGTCGAACGCCGAGTCGCCCTGAAGGTCATCAAGCTGGGAATGGACACCGCGCAGGTGCTGCAGCGCTTCGCACTCGAGCAGCGCACGCTCGGCGCCATGAACCACGACGGGATCGCCAAGGTGTTCGACGCCGGCGTCACCGACCACGGGCAGCCATGGTTCGCCATGGAGCTGGTCGAGGGTGCGCCGATCACCCACCACTGCGATGCCAGGCGCGCCGCCCTCACCACGCGCGTCCGCCTCTTCCAACGCGTGTGCGACGCCGTCCAGCACGCCCACCAGAAGGGCGTCATCCACCGCGACCTCAAGCCCAGCAACCTGCTGGTGAGCGACGATGGCACCAAGGTGAAGGTGATCGACTTCGGCGTCGCGCTGGCCCTCGATGCAAACGCCTGGAACGCGTCGCACGTCACCGAAGTCGGACTACGCCTGGGAACACCGACCTACATGTCGCCGGAGCAGGCGGCCGGAGACTCGAGCGCAGTGGACACGCGCAGCGACGTGTTCTCGCTCGGCGTCGTCTTGCACGAGCTGCTCGCGGGTCGGCTGCCACCCTCGCTCGAGCCCGACGAGGACGCCGCTGCGCACCGTGGTCAGAGCCTGGTCGAGCTGCGCCGGCGCCTGCGCGGCGACCTGCGTTGGATCGTGGAGCGCGCGCTGTCTCCCGAACCGGAGCGGCGTTATCGCTCGCCGAACGAACTGGCACAGGACCTGCAACGGCACCTCGACGGCGTGCCGGTGCAGGCCGCCCCGCCCGGACTCCCGTACGTCCTGCGCAAGTTCGTGCAGCGGCACCGCGGGCGCGTGATGGCCATGGCCGCCGTCGCCGTCGCGTGCCTGCTGGGGCTGTTCGGGACGCTGTGGTTCGCGCTGCAGGCGCAACGCCGGGCGGCCGAGTTCGACCTGTTGGCCGGTGTCGTGCACCTCGAGTCGGTGCGGGCAGACGAAGCCACCCTGTGGCCGCCATGGCCAGAGCAGGTCGAGCCGATGCGCCGCTGGATACGCGAGGACGTCGCCCGCTTGTTCGCCATGCAATCCAGGATCGCCGCCACCGTCGCCGCGCTGGCGCCCCGCGCCACTGCCGACGCTGCGGACACGTTCCTGCACGACACACTCGATGCCCTGCACGCCGGCGTGGAGGTACTGCGCCAGGAGGTGGTGCCGAGCGTCGAGACGCGCCTGCGCTGGGCCGAGGGCCTTGCCGAGGCGACGACCAGCGGGGCGCAGGCGCGCGCGGCGTGGCACGCTGCGCGGATGGCGATCGCCCGAGCCGACGACGTGGTCGCGAGCCGGGCCTACCGCGGGTGCGGTATCGAGCTGACCCCACAGACCGGCCTGCTGCCCATCGGCATGAACCCGGTGACCAAGCTGTGGGAGTTCTACGACCTGCGCTCGGCGGCGACGCTGCCGTCGGATGCGCCACAACGGCTGCCACTACCGCGCCACCGGCCCGATGGCAGCCTCGAGGGTGTCGACGACGGCGGCATCGTCTTCGTCCTGCTGCCGGGCGGCAGCTGCACGCTCGGCGCACAAGCACGCGACCCGGCAGCGCCGCGTTTCGATCGCTTCGCCCGCGATGACGAGACTCCGACCACGGTCGAGCTCGCTCCCTTCTTCCTGGCGCGACACGAGGTCACGCAAGGCCAGTGGCAACGGCTGACCGGTACCCTTCCGGCTCTGCACGCTCTGGGCCAGCGTCCCGACGGCGACGAAGCCGCCATCGACCGGCGCTACCCACTCGAGCACGTCGACTGGGAGACGGCCGACCTCTGGCTGCGCCGGCACGGACTGCGCCTGCCGAGCGAGGCCGAGTGGGAGTACGGGTGCCGCGGCGGCAGAGAGTCGATCTGGTGGAGCGGCGACGAGCCCTCCTCGCTGGCCGGGGTCGCCAACGTCCTCGACCTCCGCGGCGAGCGCCACTGTCCGAACTGGGGACGCCAGATCGGCGACTTCGACGACGGCTTCACGCGCGTGGCACCGGTCGGCAGCTTCCGCGCCAATCCGTTCGGCCTCTACGACGTCCACGGCAACGTGTGGGAGTGGTGCGAGGACCTGTATGCGCGGCGCGGCGGCGCGGCCGACGACCGCGGTGCCTTCACGCACCGCGTCGCTCGCGGCGGGTGCTTCGGCGACCCGGCCCAGTTCGCACGCTCGGCGATCCGCTACGACTACTCGTCGAAGTTCCGCGGCTACGACGTGGGCATGCGCGCAGCGCGCAGCTTGCAGCCCTGAGGCACACTTGCGCACGCTGTGAAGCCGTGCCCTGGCGATGCCGGCGCCGCTACGGGTGGGGCAGCAGCTTGATGAACGCGAACACGGCGCCCTGCGGGTCGGCGATCACCGAGAAGCGGCCGACGTTGTCGATGTCCATCGGCGGGACGATGGGCGTGGCGCCGAGCGATGCCGCCTTGGCGAAGGTCGCGTCGCAGTCGTCGACCATGACGTAGCCGAGCCAGCACGGTGGCGCGTCGCCCCAGCCCTCGTTCATCTCGAGCATGCCACCGAACTGCTTGCATCCCGGCAGCGTCCACTCGGTGTAGGCCATCGGCCCGGTGCTCTCCTTCGCCTCCCAGCCGAACAGCGTGGTGTAGAACTTCTTTGCCGCACTGGTGTCGCGCGTGTTGAGCTCGGCCCAGCCGAAGTTGCCGGGCGTCATCGGCGATCCGGTGGCGCCGCCTCGGCCCTTGGCCTGGTAGACGGAGATCTTGGCACCGGTCGGGTCCTCGAGCATCGCCATGCGGCCGGTGTCGGGGATGTCCATCGGCGGCATCACGACCTTGCCGCCCAGCGCCGGCACGCGCGCCACCGTGGCGTCGACGTCTGCGACCGACACGTAGAACATCCAGTGCGGCGGCACGCCCTCGAACATCGGACCGGCGAGGTGGTAGACACCGCCGAGTTCGTCGCTGCCGTTCTTCACCAGGTGGTAGGTGAAGGAATCACCCATCGGACGATCCTCGTAGCTCCAGCCGAAGAGTGCCGAGTAGAAGCTGCGCGCGCCGGCCACGTCGGTGGTGCCGAGTTCGCTCCAGCAGAAGGTGCCCAGAGGTCGCGATTCGGTCATGGTGATCTCCTGAGACGGAAGGGGACCGGGCAGCGTAGGCCGTGCTCAGCGCGAAAGCAGTCAACGACACCGTTGTTTCCTGCCCGACCGAGGGCCAGCGAGCCTGGTGCGCCGAGCCGCACGTCGTCGCGGGCGCGACGATCCGGTCCGCGACCGCAGAGCGCGGGTGGCATGATGACGCGATGACGACCTTGCGCAACCGAGCCGGCGAGCTGCTCGACGCCACGTTCCACCCCGGCCAGCCAGGGGATCGACGCGTGGTTGCGATCGGACACGGTGTCACGTCGCACAAGGACCGCCCGTGGTTGATCGCGCTGAGCGAGTCGTTGACCGCTGCCGGCATCGCCTCGGTGCGCTTCTCCTTCGCCGGCAACGGCAGCTCGCAGGGGCGCTACGGCGACGCGACCATCTCCAAGGAGATCGAAGACCTCGGCGCCGTGGTGGACGCGCTCGGGGACCGCGTCGTGGTCTACGCCGGACACAGCATGGGAGCCGCAGTCGGTACCCTGCGCGCGGCGAGAGATCCGCGCATCCGCGCCCTGGTATCGCTGGCCGGCATGGTTCACATCGGCGCCTTCATGCAGCGCGTGTTCGGCCACCTGCGCCCCGACATCGATTGCATGCTGGGCAAGCCGCAATGCCCTCTGACCACCGCGTTCCTCGAGGACGCGTTCGCGCACCGCGACACCCTCGGCGCCGCCGCCCAGGTGTCCGTCCCGTGGTTGTTGGTGCACGGGACCGACGACGAGCTGGTGCCGCTTCAGGACGCGCACGACGCTCGCCGGGCCGCCAGCGACCCGACCTCGATCGAGATCGAGGGAGCCGACCACCGCTTCACCGGTCACGAGCGAGCGATGGCCGAAGCGGTCGTGTCGTGGCTGCAGCGGGTGCATCCAGCCTGAACCGCGGGCGTCGACGCGGCCGACGACACCAAGCGGGAGGACGCGCGTTCGGTCCGCTTGCCAGCACGGTCCGGCGAGCCCGCGCCTCGGGCACTGCCGCGCGTGTCGAGCACGGCTCGACTTCGAACCGTCAGGGAAGGGCACGGCGTGCACGGAGCCGGCTATAGTCGTCGCCGATGGTGGCGCACACTCACCTCGAGTTCGAGCACCTGCATCAACCGAGCGGTTGGCTGAGCCCAGGCTACCTCGAGATCGACGCGCACGGTGACATCGCCGAGGTCGCGGCGGCGCGGCCGCTCCACTGGCCGAACTCGGCGCGCAGGGTCGCGGGCTACGCGATCCCCGGCCTACCCAACCTGCACAGCCACGCCTTCCAGCGCGCGTTCGCCGGCTTCGCCGAGCACCGTAGCCATGCCACCGACACGTTCTGGACCTGGCGCGAAGCGATGTACGCTTGCGCCGACGCGATCGATCCGGACGCACTCGAGGACATCACGGCAATGGCCTTCCTCGAGATGCTCCGCGCCGGCTACACATCGGTGGCCGAGTTCCACTACCTGCACCACGACAAGACGGGCCTGCCTTTTTCCGACCGCGCCGAGGCGAGCTGGCGCATCCTGTCCGCAGCGACCAGGGTCGGTCTCGGCCTGACGTTGTTGCCCGTGTTCTACCAGCGCGGTGGCTTCGACCAGCCGCTCCAAGCGCGGCAACGGCGCTTCGCGCACCGAACCGTGGACGAGTTCTTCGCCACCTGTGGTCGGGTGCTTGCGCGCATGCGTGGCGAGCGCATCTGGCGCTTCGGCGCCGCCGCGCACAGCCTGCGAGCGGTCGAGGAACGGGCCTTGCACGACGTGGTGGCGGCCTTGGACCACCACGATCCGAGCGCGCCGATCCACATCCACGTCGCCGAGCAGCAGCGCGAGGTGGACGATTGCCTGGCCAATCTCGACGCCCGCCCCGTGGCCTACCTGCTGAGTCGGTTCAACCTCGGACCACGCTGGTGCCTGGTGCACGCCACCCACGTCGACGATGGCGAGCGTCTGGCGCTGGCGCGCAGCGACGCGGTCGCGGGCCTGTGTCCGACCACCGAAGCCAACCTCGGAGACGGCATCTTCCCGGCCGACACCTTCATGGGCACTGCCGGGCGCGTCGGCGTGGGGAGCGACAGCCAGATCGAGATCGACCCGTGCGCCGAGCTGCGCTTGCTCGAGTACGGCCAACGCCTACGCCGCGAGGAGCGCAACGTGCTGGTCGGCGAAGGCACCGGCCACGTCGGCCGCCACCTCTGGCAGAGCGCCTGTGCCGGTGGCGCGCAGGCCTTGGGCCAGGCCGTCGGCGAACTGCGACCCGGGCGGCGCGCCGACATCGTCGGGCTCGACCCGCAACATCCCCGCTTGCTCGGTCACTCTCCCGACACCGTACTCGACGCGTTCGTGTTCGCGGCCGGGGCCGGGGCCGTGCGCGACGTCTGGGTGGGCGGACGCCACCTGGTGCACGACCGCCACCACCACGCCGAGGAAGAGATCTGCGCCTCGTTCCGCCGAACCATGCACCGCCTGTACCAGCGCGCATGAGCAATGCCCCCTACCACGTGCGGCCGGCGCGCGGCCAGCGCACGCCGCTCCTGTTGAGCATCCCGCACACCGGCACCGAGGTCCCGGCCGGGCTCGGGCCGCGGCTGGCCAGCGGCACTGTCGCTGCTCTCCCCGACACAGACTGGCACCTGCACGAGCTGTACGACTTCGCTCCGGAGCTCGGAGCGACGACGGTCTTCAGCCGCTACACGCGCTACGCCGTCGACCTCAACCGGCCGCGCTCGCGGCAAAGCCTCTATCCCGGCCAGACCGAGACCGGGCTGGTGCCGACCGAAACCTTCGCCGGCGAGGCGATCTATCGAGCTGGCGACGAACCGATGGCGGCCGAGATCGAAGACCGCGTGCGACGCTACTGGCAACCCTACCACGACCGCTTGGCCGAAGAGCTGCGCTCGCTGCAGCGCGAGTTCGGCTACGCCCTGCTGTTCGACGCGCACAGCATCGCCGGCTTCGTGCCACGGCTGCACCCCGACCCGCTGCCCGACCTCATGCTCGGGGACGTCGACGGCACCTCGTGCGATGCCGCACTGAGCGACGCGGTTCTGGCCGTTCAGCAACGCAGCGGATACCGCGCGACGCGCAACTTTCGCTTCAAGGGCGGACACATCACGCGGGCATACGGCCGGCCGGCCGAGGCAGTACACGCTCTGCAGCTCGAAATGAGCCAGCGGATCTACATGCGCGAAGCCGCGGGCGCCCCGCTGGACATCGAACTCGCTGAACGCCTGCGCCCGGTCCTGCGAGCCTCGCTGCAGGCATTCCTCGCCGCGGGGCGCGCCCTGCGGCCAGGCTGACACGGGGTCAGCGTATCGCCGATGCGACGGCGGCGGCCATCACGCCGTATCCCCGGTCGGTGCAATGACCGTCGGCAATGAAGAGCTCGGCCCGTGGCGTCGTGCGCAGCAGCTCGGCGAACGGCGGCTGCAGCGACACGAAGGGCACCCCGGCCGCGGCCGCGATCCCGGCCACCAGAGGGTCTCGCACCGGATCCGGTTCCGGGTAGGACAGCAGCCACACTTCGGTCTTTCGCGCCCGGCACAGTGCGATCATGCGCTGCAGGTGAAAGCGCAGCGTGGAGAGGACGCCGTCCGGCCCGGCGTCGTCCGCCAGAGCAGCACACACACGCGTGCGCGCTTCGTCGGACAGACCAGACAGGACCTCGGCACGCGCCTCCGCGGAGTAGTCGGCCGCGCCCAGCTCGACCTGACGCACCAGGAAGGCGCGGTCGCCGTTCTGCAGAAACGCGGCGAAGAGGTCATGCAAGGCGGCGGCCGGCTGCTCGCGGCGTGTGAGGTTCGCGCGCATCTGCAGCAAGGCCGGTCGCCACGGCTCGTCACCGCGGGCAGACTCGAGCACCGCTCGCATGCACGCCAGCGCGCGCGCCGGCTGGCTGGTCGCTGCGGTCTGCACCAACAAGACCTCCCAGGTGCGCACGTCGTCCGGGGCCGCGGCCAACACCTTCTCCGCCACTCCGATCGCGGCATCCGACTCGCCCGCGGCCGCCAGAGCCTGCGCCAGCTCGGCACCGACCTTCGGGTCGGGCACCGACGAGTAGGCGGCCCGCAGCTGGTCGAGCAGCTGGCCACGCCGGACGGCATCACCCTTCGCCACGGCGACGCGCACCAAGCGCGCCCATGCCGCCGGCGCCAGCTCGGGAGTCTGCGCGGCCTCGAGCAGCAACGGCTCGGCAGCGCCCCACTCGCCACTTGCCAGGAACGGCTCCGCGCGCGCGAGCGGCCCGGGCGCCGGAGCTGGCCCCGCGGTCAGCGTGTGCGAGAACGCCGCGGTCTCGAGGGTCAGGCTCTCACCTTCGACCCGCCAGCGCATCGGCTCCACCGCGCCGGTCGGCATGATCAGACTGGCGCCGGCATCGTCGAGCAGCCAGCGCAGCTCGTCCTTGCCCAGGACCACGCGACCGTCCGGCTCGAAAGTCACCTGCAACTCGCCAACGTGCCATGTGCCGACGAACGCCGGCGCCGCCGAGCCGCCGCGCACCCAGTTGGCCATCATGCCGAACACCTGGGGTAGACGTAGGCGCCAGCGAAAGCCGTCGGTCGGCGCGGCGACGAGCTCTTTGTCGAGCACCCGAGCTGGCCGCACCACCGGGTCGTTGATCCCGACGAGGATGCACACGAGCTTGGGATCGTGGCGCAACAGCTGCTGCGGCAGCCGCAACAGCACCTCGCGCGAGGACTGTCCCGGCCACCCCCCGTTCACGACAGCAGACCGGTCGCCGCGGGCACGCAGCAGCGCCTCGAGCTGGCGCGGGTAGGAACCCGCGCGACCGGTAGCGCCGAGGCCGTAGGTGAACGAATCACCGACGCACAGAATGCAGCGATCCTCGCCGACCGCATCGCTGGTCCGCCGCGACCAGACGATCCACGCTCCGAGTTGCAGCGCCAGCTCCAGGGCAACCAGCGCCATAACGGCGCCGAGGACGCAGGAAACGAGACGGCGGCGCTTCACGGCACGTGCGGCAGCTCGCGAACCTCGGGGTGGGAGACGTGTCGAATCTGGCCCTCGCCATCGACCCAGATCTCGGCCAGCTCCGTGACCTCGCCACCACACACTTGCAGGCGGACGAAGTGGCCGAGTTCGGGCCCATCGCCGACCGAGCGCAGGCGCGGCACCACGGCGGCGTTGACGAACAGGGTCCCCTGGCGGCGGACGAAGCGCGTGCGCAAGGCGCCACGCGGATGCATCAGACGGTCGTGCATGTGTCCGGCCACGACGGCGCGGACGCGCAGCCCGTCCGCCTCGATGCGCTCGATCGCCAGCCGCAGATCCTCGTCCCCCCAATCGCCGCCCGGATTTCCGAAGTCCTTGCCCCAGATGTCGGCGGGCTCAGACGACAGCCCCTTCGGGCCGTTGTGTGCCACCAAGATGATGTCGCGGTGCTCGCATCGGCGCGACATCTCGACGATGCGCTGCGCCGACTGCTCCATCGACCCCACTCCGTGCAGCTCACGGTAGAGTTCGACGCTGCGCAGGCTCTGCCCACCCCAGGAAAACGGGCGCGCGCCGATCAACGAGCAGGCACCGGCGTAGCACTCGCGCACCGCGTAGCCGAGCAGATCGTCCTTCAGCGCCGCGATGACCCGGCGCAGGCGCCCTGTGGCGCGCTTCAGCGAGAAGCTCTGCCAAGCATCGTGATTGCCCAGTATCACGGCCTTCTGCAGGCGAATCGACGCAATCGCGCTGGCAATCGCCGCGTCCTCGTCGCCCAGGTCACCGACGAAGAGGGCCAGATCGGCGCCACTACCCTCGACGAAAGCCCGGTCGGCTGGCCGCCAGTGGTTGTGCACGTCGCCGACGACGAGAAGAGTGGCGCCGCGGCGCGAAGCGGTCATCGATCGCAGCATAGCGTCACGTTCCCGACCGGCAGCCTGACAACCAGGGTTGCGCCGCCGCCGATCGGTGACCGCATGTGCGATCCTCGCTCGTGCTGCTCAGGCCTTGAGGAGGCCGCACTTGACGAGCTTTTCGCGGTACGTCGTGCGCGGCACTCCGAACAGCTCGGCGGCCTTGGTCAGGTTGCCGTTGGCCAAGCGCAACGTCTCCTCCAGCGCCGCCCGCTCCGTGGCCTCGAGGCGCTCCTTCCACGTTCCGTTGCCACCCGCCTCCACCTCGGACGAGAGGGCGGCGGCGTCGGTCGGCGCCGTGCGGGAGACTGCCGCGAGATCGAGATGGTGCACCGCGATGGCTGCCCCTCCCGAGCGCAGCGCCGCGCCGCGGACGGCGTGGCGCAGCTCACGGATGTTGCCGCGCCATGAGTCGTGCATGAGCCAGTCGACCGTCTCCTGCCGCAGCTCCGGCGGGCGCTCGTAGCCCAGCTCGCGCGCCGCCTCGCGCAGGAAGCGGTCGGCGAGCATGAGGATGTCCTCGCGCCGTTCCCGCAACGAAGGGATCCGGATCTCGAGTTCGCGCAACCGGAAGTAGAGGTCTTCGCGAAACCGCGCCTCGCGCACCATCCGCTCGAGGTCCTGGTGCGTGGCCGCGAGGATCCGCACGTCGACCTTGATCTGCTTCTGCGAACCGAGCGGGCTGACGACGCGGTCCTGCAGAACCCGCAGGATCTTGGCCTGCAGCTCGAAGGACATGTCGCCGATCTCGTCGAGGAAGATGGTGCCGCCGTGCGCCTCCTCGAAGTGACCCCGGCGGGCGTGCGCGGCGCCGGTGAACGATCCGCGCTCGTGACCGAACAGCATGCTTTCCATGAGCTGCTCGGGAATGGCGGCACAGTTGACGGGGACGAAGGGGCCCTTCTTGCGCTTGCTCAGATCGTGCAGCGCGGCGGCGATCACCTCCTTGCCGACACCCGTTTCGCCGCGGATCAGCACGGTGTAGTCGGTCGGCGCATAGAGAAGCACGCGTTGCACCATCTCCGCACATGCGGCGCTGCGCGTCTGCAACGCCGGGTGCACGGCAGCTTCGGGTGGCGGCGTCGTGCGCACGAGAGTCGACACGAGATCTCGGTTGCCCAACGCCGACGCGAGCAGTCGCGTGACGAAGGCGACGCGCTGCAGGTCGGTCGGCGACAGCACGGCCCCCTCGCGTACGCAGTCGGCGTAGAGGACGCCGAGCTCCTTGCCGAGCGCGCGCAGAGGCAGGGCGATGCTCGCCGAAATGCCCTGTGCGCGCACCGATTGGAATCGGGAAGCGATCGGGTCGGCCGCCGCGAGCGGCACGTGCACGACGCGTCGCGTCTGCTGCACCTGCTCGACCAGAGACCGACTGACCCGGAACGGCGCACGCTCGCCCTCCTTGGTCGCGTAGAACTTCCGCGTCCCGTCAGCGAGTTGGAACTCCGGATCGAGTTCGAGGAACACCCTCTCGGCTGCCGTCGCGGCCAACACCCCGTCGAGCGCCGTTTGGATCATCCGCTCCGGCGAGGTCAGACCCTCGAGGGTGTCCGCGACCCCCATGAACGTGTCGTACCAGCTGCCGACGGGCGACCCCGGCTCCACCGACGACAGGCTTGCCGGGTCGATCTCTTCGCCGCGCACCTCGTCGTGGCTGGCGAGCGCCCGCATCCGCACGAGCGCCGGACCGACGTTCAGGACGTCGCCGTCCAAGAACGTCTCGAAGCGCGCACCGACGTTGCCGGAAACCGACCGCACCGGAAACGGGAGCCCTGGCTCTGCACGCAACTGCAGCCGCCCGTCCGACTGGCGGTGCACCTCGAGCAGGCGACCGAAGCAACCCGGCACGTCGAGTTCGACGTCGCAACCGGACCGCAACGTGCCGATCCAGAACTGCTCCTTGTCGATGCCGACTTCTCGACGCCCCTGGCGGTCGGTCAGCTCCAGTTGGACACCCATTCGTCGGATTCTCGTCGATCGCTCTCGGAGTGACCACTCCCACCTTCGATCGCGCCGGAATATCGACATCGCAACGCCCTGCCGATGTCGGAGATCCGTCCGCACCATCGGCGGCGGTCGCTCCATCCGCGGTCACCCCTCGCCGGTCAGGCAAGGGCCGATGCCGCCGCGCCGACGGCCGCGATCGGATCCGCAGCCGTCACGTCGGCTCCGACCACTTGCCACAGGTCGTCCACCAGCCGAAACGGGAGGCCGCCGACCAGCACGACCGGCCGCCGGCGGACAGAAGCCGATCGCACCGACGCAACCGCGTGGGCGACGCGACGCACGTTGGTCACCATCGTGGCCGCGAGACACACCGCGTCGACGTCGAACTCGACGACCGCGTGCGCCAACTCGTCGTGCGGCAGATCGGCACCCAGAGCGACAACCTCCCAGCCAGCGGTCGCGAACGCCAGCGACAACCAGCGAGGCCCGACGCGATGCAGGTCGCCGGCGACCGAAGCAGCGAGCACGCGACGACCGAGGGGCTTCGGCGTCGGGCGCGACTGGTAGACCCGCGCCAGACAAGACTCGGCGATCTCCGAGGCCATGTGTTCCTCGACGATCGACAGCTCGTCCAACTGCCACATCCTCCCGACCTCCGCCTGGGTCGCCATGAGGACATCGCGGACGAGATCGTCCCCGGGCACCCCTTGCCGCAGGGCAGCCTCGAGCACTCCCCAGGCGCGATCGGGTCGGTTCTCGAGAACCGCCAACAGATAGTTCTGTGCCGTCGCACGCAACGAGCCGGCGGGCAAGCAGCTCGGCAAGGTGGCCGGCATCGACGACAGATCGTCGAGTGCCGTCTGCACGACCGCACGCACGCGCGGAACCACCGCCGGAGGCAGCGATTCCACAACCGCCCCCAGCATCGCCTCGAGTCCGTTGGTCACGTGCTCGGAGGGCACCTTGCGCGCGCGGACGACGGCGTGCCGCCAAGACACGTCGTGCACGAAGAGTGCCTCGCGCTCGGTCGCCACGGCCTCGGCAAGGCAGGCGAGACTCGACTCCACGATCGCCGTCGCTTCCCCGAGACCGAGGGTTGCCAGGGTCGCCAGCGCGCCAGGCTCGCTCTCGACGTGTCGGGCAAGCACGTCGGCGGCCATCGAGCGCCGGCATTGGTCGAGAACCTCGGCAGCGAACAAGCCCTTTGGATTCATCGCTGCGAGTCGCTCTCCGCCGTAGTTGGCGCTTCTCCCGACGCGAGACCGAGAACCTCGCGCAGCTTCATCAGCCCTCGCCGCGCATGACTCTTGACCGTGCCGACGGGTAGGCCGGTGCGCTCGGCGATTTGCACGTGCGTCCGGCCCTCGAGGAAGGCCTGCTCGAGCACCGATTGCTGCTCCGGACGCAGCTGGGTCAGGGCAGCCGTGACCCGCGCGACTTCGTCGCGCACTTCGACCCGGTCAGCGCGCACGACGCTCTCGGCCGACACCAGCCGGGCATCGCCCTCGAGGGGCGGTGCGCGGCGCAGGCGGCGGGCCCGGTCGATGAAGCGCCGCCGGGCGATGGTCAAGACGAAGGTCAGGTCGGAACCGACAGCAGGGTCGTAGCGGCTGGCAACTCGCCAGACCTCCATGAAGACGTCCTGCACGGCGTCCTCGATGTCGTGTGGATTGCGCAGGATCCCTCGCGCGAGATGCCACAGGTGCGGCGTGAAGGTCCGCACGCAAGCGTTCACGGCATCCGGTTCACCCCGAGCGACCGCCCGCAGCAACGACCGATCGGCAGGCGTGTCGGGTAGCAGGGCAGGAGGAGGCGGCGACAAGGGGATCTCGTGGAGGCGTGGGGGCTCAGCACGGTAGCAGCGAATCCCCGGCGCCGACAGGGCCGGACCTCCGCGGCTCCGTGCCCGCGGTGGCTGCCGACGCCGCAATGGGACGTCACGCCTGCCGACTCGGTGCGTCACCGACCTCACGGGCGAGGTCCACCGCGAGCCGGAGTCATGCCGCGCGGACGCGACGCTCGATGCGCGCTCGCGGAGTCGTCGGCGGCAGTCGACGCCTGGCGTGACTCCTCCTCGGCGGCACGCCGGATGCCACCGAGCATGCCCGCGAAGACGATCGCGTGCAGTGGCAACACCGAATACCAGTAGAGAAGGCCCAGCAGACCACGAGGTTGGAAGCGCGCACACTGACGGAGACAGGTGGTACGCGCCCCACTCGCCTGGAGTTCGAAAGTCAGCGAGGCCGAACCCGGCAGACGCATCTCCGCCTGCAGACTCAGACGATGCGGAGGGTCGACCGCGGTGGCGCGCCAGAAGTCCAGGGCTTCGCCGTAGGACACGCTCTCGGGATCCCGCCGCCCGCGGCGCAGACCCGGACCTCCGACGAACTTGTCGATCGCACCGCGCAGGCGCCAGAGCCAATCGGCGGCATACCAACCGTGACCACCACCGACGCGGCAGACGGCGCGGTACACGGCCCCGATCGGTGCCGCCACCTCGACTTCGCGCACGTCTTCGAACGTGGTACCACCCGCCCAGTCCGGGTCGCCCGGCACGACGCCCGCGTCGGACCAACGCGTCTCGACCCGCCCTGCCTGCTGCGAGCCCAGGGCCACGGCGACCGCCTCCGCAACGGGTAGAAGCGGCTGCGGCATCACTTCCTGAGCGAGTCGATCGCGGCAGACCACGCGGTTGCGCAGACCCTCCGCGAGCGGGCGGGCGATGCGCAGCGGCACGGGTGTCACCAAGTGCAGCCACAGCGAACTCAGTCTCGGCGTCAGGACCGGAACCGGTAGCACCACGCGCTTCGGCAGTCCGCGAGCACGCGCCATGAGCTGGATCAGGTCCAGGTAGGTCACGACGTCCGGGCCGCCGATGTCGAAGGTCCGGCCGATCGTCTCGGGACGCTCGAGGCAGGCGAGCAGGTAGGTGAGAACGTCGCCGACCGCGATCGGCTGACACTCCGTCTTGACCCAGCGTGGCGTGATCATCACCGGCAGGCGCTCGACCAGGTAGCGGAGGATCTCGAACGACGCCGACCCGGCTCCGATGATCATGGCCGCGCGGAGGGTGGTGACCGGCACGAGGCCAGAGAGCGCCGTTTCCACCTCCCGCCGCGAGGTCAGGTGGCGTGAGAGCCCCGGTCCGGTCTCGCCGAGCCCACCGAGGTAGAGAATGCGCGGCACCCCGGCGAGCAGAGCCGCGCGGGCGAAGTTCGCCGCGAGACAGCGGTCGGCCTCGGCGTACCGAGCTCCGGCCGAGAGCATCGAATGCACCAGGTAGAACGCTGGGCCGCACCCACGCAGCGCGGCCACGGTGCCGTCGGGATCATTCAGGTCGCACGCGACGATCTCGACGTCGGGATGCGCCGCCCAGCTCCGAGACGCCACCTTGCGGGGTTCGCGAACCAGACATCGCACCCGATATCCAGCGGCCAGCAAGCGGGGCACCAGGCGGCCGCCGATGTAGCCACTGGCGCCCGTGACCGCCACAGGCGCGGCTCGTGAGAGGTTCCGAGTCATCCGAAGCTGCTGCCGAGTGATGATTCGCCGGCGGCCTCGACGCAGATGCACCGCTTGCGCCGCACGGCTCCGTCCGCTCGGCGTCCGGCATGCCGCCACGGAGCGCGGAGTGAGAGACGATCGCCGCGCGACGCCGGATACGCTCGACACGATGGCCACCAAGAAGACGCGCAAGCCTGCACGCAAGACGGCGACCCCGTCCTCGCGCGGGCTGGCAGCCACGGAGCTCGCCGTGACGCCATCCGGCGCCATCGTCGACCTCGTCGACGCGGTACGGGGCGATGGAGCCGAAGTCCTCGCGACCTACCGCGACCCGTTGGCCGGACGTTGGCTGCTGCTGGCGGCGCTGCCGATCGAAATCGTCCAGCCGACGCCGTACCAGCGTGACAACTCGCCCACGCATCTCAAGCGGCTGGTCGACGTGATCGACCGGATCGGGGCGTTCCTCGACCCGATCATCGCCACCCGCGAAGGGGACAAGACCTACTGGACGCCCAACGGCAGTCATCGCCTCTCGGCGATGAAGAAGCTCGGCGCCAAGTGCATCGTGGCTCTGGTCGTGCCCGAAACCGAGATCGCCCTGCAGATCCTCGCACTCAACACCGAGAAGTCGCACAACCTCAAGGAGAAGTCCCTCGAGGTGATCCGCATGGCGCGTGCGGTCGCGGCGGACACGGACAAGCGCGAGTGCGACTTCGCGCTCGAGTTCGAAGATCCGGTGCTCCTGACCCTGGGAACGTGCTACGAGCGCGACGGTCGCTTCTCGGGAGGGGCGTACAGACCCGCTCTCCGCGTCGTCGAGAGCTTCCTCGACGCACCGCTCGCCGACGCGCTCGCCACCCGCGACCGTCGGGGCGCGTTGCTGCACGAGGTGGACGCGAAGGTGAGCGAGATCATCGCTGCCCTCAAGAAGCGCGGCATCGAGTCGCCCTACTTGCGCTCCTTCGTGACCGCACGCATCAATCCCGTCCGGTTCAAGAAGGACGTGACGTTCGGAGTGGAGGACCTGCTGGACAAGATGCTGCGCGCCGCCGGTCGTTTCGACGTGGGCAAAGTCGACGCCGACGATGTGAAGGCGGCGGCAGGCTACGGAGGCGACGAGGATTGAGCCGCCCGACGTCGAATCCACGTCCCGGTATCGACGCCACGCTCGCCGGCTGCGCGTCTACTTGAGTGTCGCGATGCGCCCGGCTGCGTCGATGATCTGCGTGATGCGCAGACCGTAGACGTCGTCGACGAGGACGACCTCGCCTCTGGCCACCAGCTTGCCGTTGACGCGCAGGTCCACCGGTTCCTCGGCCTTCTTGTCGAGCGGCACGATCGATCCCGGCACGAGCTTGACGACTCGCTCGAGCGTGACCATCGCCCGGCCGATCTCGACGGCCACGGGAACCTCGAGATCCATCAGGAGGTCGAGGTTGCGCGCCGAGCTCTCGGTCGGTCCGCCCGCACTCAACGGTCCGAAGGCCACGGGCTGCACCGTGGCAGCATTCATGGCGTCCTCGAGTGCGGCGTTGGGTTCCGTCTCGTCGTTGCTCATGCCACGACCTCCGTGATTCGGAATCCGAGTCTTCGGCCGAGGGTCCCGATCTGGCCGCGGAACTTGACGCGACCCTGCACAGGGGCCGCCAATGGCTCGCCGAACCTCGTGCGCAGCGGAATCACGTCACCGACGCTCAGGCCGAGCAACTGCCGCAGCTGCAGGGTCGTCTCGCCGAGATTGACCTGCAGGGGAACCGAAGAGTGGCGCACATTGTCCTCGATGGGTTCACGCATGGCGCCGGGCTCGACGCGCATCTTGCCTGGATCATTGAGATTGCCGAGATAACGCTCCAGAGTGAGGAACGGTATCGCCAGCCGCAGATCACCGATGAGAGCCTCGCCCGAGATCTGGAAGTGCGCGCACACCACGACGTCGTGGCCGGGCAGAACCTGCGCCATCGACGGGTTGGTGACCCGCCCTTCGATACTCCACGTCAGTTCGACGACCTCGCGCAAGTTGTCGCAGATGCGCTCGACGCAGGGTGTGATGAAAGCATCCGCCACCGTGTACTCGGCAGCCGTGAAGTCGCTCGGCACGCGCTCGATGCGGCCGGAGCCGCCGAGGATGCGGTCGACAGCCCCGTAGAGCAGGCTGGTGTTGGCCGCCAGCAGAATCGGACCCTCGAGGGGGGGCATCGCCAGCGAGTAGATCGCCACCGGACCGGTGAGCAGGGCGATCCAGCTCTGGAAGCGCATCTGCTCGGTCGCCACACAGTCGCAGATGATGTCCATGCGCAGACGGTCGCCGATCGCCGCCGTCATCGCCTTGGAAGCGGACTCGAACGCCCGTTCCAGGGCGCGCATGTGCTCGCGCGAGACTCGATTCGGCTTCAGCAGGTCGACAGCACTGGCGACATCACCTTCGGGCGTCGCCGCGGCCGCGAAGGGCGTGGATGCCACGTCCGTGTCCAGTTCGCCGCCCTCGGCCCGAAAGAGGTCGAGCAGCGTATCGATCTCTTCGTTGGTGAGGATCTCGTTCACTGGACGCTGAACTTCTTCCAGAGAATGTCATCGACGGTGGCTACGCCGTCGGGGAACAGGGACGCCGACAGCTCGTCGCGCAGCTTGGCACGCAGCTTCTGCATTCCGTCCATGGAGCCGAGGGTCGCCGGCGGAGTGTTCTTCAAGACCTCCATGCATCGCGAGTAGGCGCGGTTCCAATTGGTCTTGAGGGTCTTGGTGACCTCCTCCTCCTTGTGCTTGTCCTGCTTGTAGACGATGTAGAAGCTCACCTGCGCGACCTTGTAGCCGCGTTCGACACGAGGGTTGAAGGTGAACTCCCACAGGTCGGGCAGCTCGACCTGCTCGATCTCGGGCTGTGGCGGCCCGACGACCTTCACGACTTCCTTCGGCGGAACCATGAAGACAACGCCGGCGCCACCCACTACCGCCCCTGCTACCAGGAACAGTACGGGCTTCATCCCGCCTTTCTTTTTGCCCTCACCTTCCGGTGCCGGCTTGGCTTCCTTCTCGTCGGCCAAGACCTCTGCTCGCTCTCGTTATTGTTCAGGTTGCTATCGACCGATGGCGCGGGCCCTGTTGAGCCGAGCGCCGCCTACTTCTTGCCCTTGGCTTGCTCGCGCGCCACTTTGAGACGCTTCTCCAGGACTTGCCGGATCATCTCGACGTCCAACTCCGCCAAGATGGCGTTCGCAGGGTCGGGATCCATCACTGTCCAGATCTTCAGCGCTCGGGTCTGCCCTTCCTCCGTCTCCCACCACTTCTTGATGACCGCCGCCGCGCTCTTCGGCTCGACTGCGGCCAAGGTCTTCGCGACCGACTGGAGGCCGGCCACCTCGTCCTGGCGGATGAGCAAGACCGTGTTGTGGAATTCGTCGATGTCGGATTGCAGCTTGGCTCGCATCTGTTCTACGTCTCGCAGTTTCTCCAACACCGCGTCCTGACGATCGGCGACGTCGCGCTCGCGAGCTTCCAGCTCGGCTTGCTGCTTCTGTAACGCCGCCCGATCACGCTCGAGTTCGAGTTGCTGCTGGCGCGCCCGTAGCAGGATCTGGTTCAGCTCGTCGACACCGATGCCGGTCTCGATCTGCGGGAAGTTCCACAGACGCCCGGGCCGGTACTGCCCCTGCCCGAGCACCGAATCGACTTTCGCTTTCCACTCGGTGCTGGCCTCGGGGTGGCCCGCGTCGCGCGTGGCTCCATGCGAGTCCGACGAAGCGTGCTGGCCGTCGTGCGCCCCCGCGGCGGCAGCCTCATGGCCACCCGCTTTCTCGGCGCCGTGCTCGGCGGCGGCCTCACCACCACCGTGTTCCTCCGCCTTGCCGCCGCCGTCCCCCTCGGCCGGTGCGCCGTGACCGCCGCCCGCGGCGGGAGCCTCGCTCTTGAACAGCGACTTGCCCTGACGGTACGGAACCTGGTCTTCCCGACCCAGCCCGTCGCTGCGCTGGGCGTGCGGGTCGTCACCGTGTGCGGCGCCGGCGGCAGCCGTCTCACCGAGCGGCGCGGCGGGCGGCGCGTTCGCCGGAGTAGGTCCACCGTGCTCGGCCCCTTCGGCGTCGACCGGCGGTTCTGGTGGTGGCGGGAAGAACGACGACAGGACGGGGATGCCGCGCGTGCCAGCGTGGTTGAGACGCCCTTGAGCCGCCAGCAGACCTACGACCGTCCCGGCGAAGAGCACGACCCCCAGAACTGTCAGGAACAGGATCTTCCTCATCTCGCCTCTCCTCCTGCGCCGCTGTCACCATCGGCAGTGTCGTCCGTCGTTGCTCCAGCAGTGCCTCGTCGACGTGCCAGCAGGCGCGCGATCCGCGCCGATTCCTCAAGCTCACCCTGCTCGGCTCTGGAGACCTCGAGCTGCCACGTCCGGCGACGCGCTTCGTACATCTTGTCCATCGCCGCCGCGGCGGTGCGTCGTTGCCGCCACGTCTCGCGAGCTTCGGCCACGCCGATCGCTGCAGCGTCGCGATCCGTGCGCGCTCTGACCGCTGCCCGCTCCAGGCCCCGAAGGAGTGCTGTCGCCAACACCGCGACCGCCGGTGCGGCGTTGGCCTGCCCGCGACACTCCTCGGCGACGGCCGCCATCCCTGCCAAGCGGGTCTCCGCTTGCGACAAGCGCGTGACCGCCCCAGCAAGAGCAAGCCGCGCCGAATCCTCTTGCTGGTGTCGAAGTGCCCTGATCTTCCGCAGTCGGAACGCGAACTTCTTCAAGACGCACCGCCCCACGGCACGTTGGCCACACCGGCGAGTTCGACGAGGAGGGCCAAAGTCTGTTCCTCCGACCGACTCTCGCGCCCGTGGTAGAGGAGCTGGTCGATCCGATCGATCTTGGCGAGGGCCTCGTCCAGCAGCGCGTCCGTGCCCTTGCGGTAGGCGCCCACGCTCACCAAGTCACGGTTCTCGTACCAGTGGGCGAGCAGCCGGCGTACGGATCGCGCCGATGACCGGTGCTGGGGCGTCGTCACCCGATCCATGACGCGGCTGATCGACGCAAGGACGTCGATGGAGGGGAAACGCCCACGTGCCGCGATGTCGCGGCTCAGCACGATATGCCCGTCCAGGTAGCCGCGCAGCGCGTCTGCCACCGGTTCGTTCATGTCGTCGCCTTCCACGAGAACCGTGAGAAGACCCGTGATCGAACCCCGCGCGGCGGTGCCCATGCGTTCGACAATGCCCGGCATCATTGCGAACAACGAGGGCGGATAGCCGCGCAGTGTCGGCGGCTCGCCGGCCGCAAGCCCCACCTCGCGCGCGGCCAGCGCGAAGCGCGTCACCGAATCCATGACCAACAGCACGTGTTTGCCCGCATCGCGGAACGACTCGGCCATCGTCATCGCGGTGAACGCGCCCTTGAGGCGCAACATCGGCGATGTGTCCGACGTCGATACGACGACGACCGACCGCGCCATTCCTTCGACGCCCAGCACATCGTGCAGGAACTCGTTCACCTCGCGTCCACGCTCGCCGATCAAGGCGATGACGTTCACGTCTGCCGACGAACCGCGAGCAATGCTGGCGAGCAACGTGCTCTTGCCCACGCCCGAGCCGGCGAAGATTCCCATGCGCTGGCCCCGACCGCAGGTGAGGAAACCGTCGATCGCAGAGACCCCGGTGTGAAGGCGTTGGTCGATGGGCGGACGAGAGAGCGCCGGAGGGGGGCTCGCGAACAGTGGGCGCTCGACCCCGACCGGGGTCGGCTTGCCATCGAGGGGACGCCCCAGGGCGTCGATCACGCGGCCGAGAAGGGAAGGCCCTGTCGGAACACGCCAGACGCGACCCACGTGCTCGACGCGGTCGTGGCAGGCCATGCCTTCACGAGCGCCGAGCGGCATCAGCATGGTGCTGTCACCGCGGAACCCGATGACTTCGGCCGGAACTCGGATACCAGCCGAAGTTTCGACCGTACAGGTCTCTCCGACCGCAGCGCGAAGCCCGACAACCTCGAGCGCCAAGCCCTCGACCGCGACGATGCGGCCGGTCGCGACCGGTCGGTTGGCGCACCGCGAGCGTTCGAGGGCGGCTAGCACGCTGGGGCTCAGGGACACGCGGCAAGCTCCCGTCGCAATTCGTCGCTGACCCGCTGCAGGACTTCCTGCGGATCGTAGGCGATGCTGCCCGCTCGGGTCTCGATGCGCACGCTGCCATTGGCCAGGTTCGCGTCGACAGCGAGCCGGACACCCTGCAACTCGGCGAGGGCGGCGACGCGCTCGTGATCGGCAGCAGCCACGTGAACCGTCAGAGCGACGTCGCTGCCGTGGGCGACGCACTCGCCGAGGCTCCGACGAATCGCCGGCAATGGGTCGACGCCGGCACGCCCGACAGCATCGCCGACGATCTCGCGCGCGACGGCGAGTCCGAGTTCCGTGGCCAGCGTGGCCACTTCGTCGAGGCGCGCATCGACCGCGGCTCGCACATCCCGCAGGCAGTCCTGCAGGCCCGCGGCACAGGCCTCCGTCGCCTGCCGAGCCAATTCTTGCTCGTGCGCCATGTCGCGCAGGCGCAACAGTCGGCGAACGGCGGGAACCTGCCTGGCCATTTCCGACGATGCGTGCGCGCGAACCGACATCAGGGGCCTGGACATCGACATCTGCACAATGTCGTGGCTCATACCATCTGCTCCGCGCCCGCGGACGCCTTGATCTCGCCGCGATCCATCGCCTCGCGCACGACGTTGATGATGCTGGCCTGCGCTTCGAGGACCTCGGCCAGAGGAGTCGGCCCCAGATTGTCTCGTTCTTCGCGCACCATGTCCGCGGCCCGCTTGCTGAGATTGCCGAAGATGTTGGCTTCGACTTCGGCCGTGGTCGCTTTCATCGCGTACGCCAAGTCCTTGGTCTCGATGGATCCCAGGACGCGCTGGATCGACTTCTTGTCCAGCTTGCCGAGGTCGTCGAAGGTGAACATCTCGTTGCGGATCGCGCTGGCGATGTCCCCGTCGCGTGTGCCCACCACGTCCAGGATCTCCTTCTCGCCGCCGCCCATTCCGTTGAGGATCTCGGCGGCTGCCTTGATCCACGCCTTCGGCTCGGAGCGCAACGGTGTCAGACCGAGGTTCTTCACCTTCGTCCGCATCACGTCCAGCACACGCTGCACGACGTCTGGCGGCGTACGGTCGAGGGTCGCGACTCGGTGCACCATCTCGGGGCGCCGTTGTTCGGGCAGGTAGCGCAGCACCTTTCCGGCCTTGCCTCGATCGAGGTGCGCCAGGAAGACCGCGGCGATCTGCGGATGCTCCTCGGTCAGAAGGTTGGCGAGATCCTCGGGCGAGAGAGCCTCGAAGACAGCGAACGGTTTCTTGGCCAGGATCTCACCATCGACCTGGCGACTCATCTCCTGACCGCGCTCAGGACCGAAGGCCTTGACCAGCACCGCCTTCATGTGCTGGCCCACATCGCCGAGCGCCATCGTACCCGAGCGTAGCCGGCGAACGGCCTGACGATAGGCGACCCCGATCGTGGAGGGGCTGATGGCCACCTCTTCGAGTTCGCGCATGGCTCGCGTCACGGTGTTGACGACGTCCTCCCCGAGGAGCCGCATGACTTGTGCCGACAGCTCACGGTCGATCGAGAGGAGAGTGATCGCGACGGCGCGCTCGTTGCTGAGCTCACCCTGCTTGGCGCTCGCACCACCGGCGCTCACGACTTCACCTCCGTCAGCCAACCTTCGAGCATGCGAGAGACGGCAGCTGGGTCCTCGGTGATGGCCTTTTCGATGTCGCGACGCATCCGGCGAATGCTCTCCTCGGGCGACAGACTCTCTTCCGGGACCTCCTCTTCCACGGACGCCACTGCGGCCGACGGCTTCTCCACGGCCCGACGCAGCATCCCCCGCAGGAAGAGCAGCACGATCACCACCCCGACGACCTGCGCAATGGTCGGGACGTAGTCCTTGAGGGCTTCGAGCGTGCCCGGCCCTGACGGCGGCGGTTCCACCTTCAACTCGGGCAACTTCTCGACGTGGATCGCGAACCCGTCACGATCGGCCGTGAAGCCGACGCACTGCTTGATGAGGTTCTCGACGTTCGACAGCTTCTCGGCCGCCAATTGCAGCTTCTCGTCGAGCACCAAGGCAACGGACAGCCGACGCACATCGGGCGCGAGCTTCCCCTTGTTGCTGGTGCCTCGGAATGGCTCGTAGCTCTTCTCGCTCGTGCTGTCCTTCTTGTTGTTGCGTGGACCACTGGCCTCCGCTGCCTGGGTCGAGGCGCTGGGGTCGCCACCGACCGAGGATGACGATTCGGTCGAGTCGGTCTTGGTGGTCTTGTCCGAGACCAAGATCGGAGCGTCCGGGACGATCTTCTCCTGCCGGGTCTCCCAGTTCGGGTCCAATTCGACGACGACCTGCACGCGCGCCTGATCCGGGTAGAGACGGTCCAGGACCGCCTGCGCGCGGTCGGTCAACTCGTCCGATCGCGCCCGTTGCAGCGACAGGAACTCCGTGGTGTCGACAGTGGATCCCGTGCGACTGTCGATCGAGTAGCGCTCCTGGGTCGAAGTGTTGACGACGACCACGTGCTCGGGTGCCACGCCGAGTGCTGCACACGCCGTCTCGACAGCCGCTGCTGCGATGCGACGGAACGATGCTCCCGCGCGCACACGCACGAGCACGCTGGCCCGAGGCTCGGTCTCGCTGTCCAGGCTCTGGTAGATGCTTCGCTTGGGCATCGAGCTGGTGACGGTCGCCGAGAGCACCCCCTCGATCTGCAGCACGGCGCGCTCGGCGCGTGATCGATTCTTCGCGTCGAGCAGGTCCTTGCGGGCGTCCCGATCGAGGGTGAAGCGCGTCATCAGGTCGTCACTCTCGCTCCCCCCCCCGGCGCTGGCAGTGACCCCAGACTCGAACAAGACGCTCCGCGCTTCGGGGACGAGCGAGCGCGGCACCGCGATACCGCGACCGTCGCGCGAGAATGGGATGCCGGCTTGAGACAGCGCTCGAACAGCCGACGACACCTCGCGTGGATCGACCGCCTCGACGACCAGCTGGTAGTCGGGCTGGCCTGCCACCCACATCATGCCTCCGAGACCCACGAGCGTGAGGGCGAGCACGGACACCATCAGCCAACGCTGACCGCCGTCGAGGCGCGTCCATACGCCTCGAAACTGCGCCAGGAGGTCGACGAGGAAGCGCGGCATGGGTGTTCTCGGTCAGACGGCCGTCCGCGCCAGTGTCTCCCACGCTTGGAGGAGACGGTTGCGGACCTCGAGCGCCAAATTGAAGGCGATCTCGCTCTTGCCCATCGCGATCAGGACTTCGTGAACCTGGACCGGCTCGCCGCGCGCCAGGGCCAGCGCTTTGTCGTCGGCGTCCTGTTGCAGATCGGAGACTTGCCGCAGAGCTCGGTGCAGGGTTTCCGCGAAGGTCGGTTCGGGTCCACCGGCGCCCTCCAACTCGCCGGAGCCTCGGGCATCCCGTCCGGGTCCTTGCAGACCCACGAGACCCATTCCTGGCAAATCGAAACCGGTCATGGCTCCTACACCCTGATGTTCTGCAAGGCCGTCTGCAACATGCCGCGATAGGCCTGCATGGATGCGATATTGGCTTCGAAGCTGCGCTGGATGACCGCCATGTCGACCATCTCCTTGAAGATGTCGACGTTGGACATCAGTACGAAGCCGTTGGCATCCGCATGCGGATGTCCGGGATCGAAACGCGGCACGAAGGGGGTCGAAGTGTCGGTCGCGACCCGCACGACGCGGGTGCCCCCCGGAGCGGCTCCTACGCTTCCGAGCACCGCGGCGAAGCCCGACGGAGCCGTTTCCTCGACCACCACTGTGCGTCGGCGGTAGGGAAGCCCGTCTGGCCCCTTCGTAACGTGCATGTTGGCGACGTTCGCAGCCACGACCTCCGCCCGCTGCATCTCCGTTCGCATGCCCGAAGCCGCAATGTCGAAGCCCGTGAAGACACCCTGCATTCCCTTCATGTGTCTGACCTCCATTCCGCTGAGTCCACCGCGCCTCCTTTTGCGTCCGCTCTGGTTGGTGGCCTACTTGCTCTGGATGGCACGGTTGAGCTGTGACATGGCAACCGCAGCGCGCCGGCTGAACAGGTCGTAGAGCAGGCGAACCTTGTCCAACTCCGCCAGTTCCTGGGTCGTGGACACGTTGTTCACCCCGGGCGGACCGGACATGTCATGACGGACAGTGGGGACGACCGAGGATGGGTCGTCACCGCGACGAAACGCCTCCCTAAGGCCTTCCTCGAAGACGACCTCGAACCGCTTGAAGCCCGGCGTGTTCTGATTCGCAACGTTGTGGGCGATGACGTTGGCGCGCAACGCCATCGCGTCGAGCACTCGCACCACGGCTTCCACACCCCTGCCCAGTTCCAGCATGACGTTCCTCGATCCGACCTCCTACGCGTATCGGGCCCGTCGCAGGGGGAACTTGAGGCGACGGAGGTCGCGTCGCACCCTCTCGTCCAGCACTCGGCGGCCCCGACCGGAGGCTCAACTTGCTCATGAGTCCGACTGGGAGCACCTCCCCCGATGCCCGGACCGGCCTCACGCCGAAGACCCGCACGCCAATCCAGCGGTGGCGCCCTCCTTGGCCAGACCGCGGGGCTCTGTCAACCCTTCGAACGGGCGTTGAGTCCGAGTCGCTCGTCGGCCCGATCCAACCTGCCGCGCACGTGGAACGCACGGCAAAGGTCTGGACACACCCGAAGGAGAACTCGAGGCGGCGCCACTTGCTCCGCTTGCGCCGTGGCGGCGAGGGTCCGGACGGAGGGTGCCGCCCTCGCGACGGCACCCGCGTCCTCACCTTGCACACACCGCGCCCAGGCAGGCCGGGACGAGAAACCGAGCCCAGTTGGGAGACACGGCCAGCGAGGGCACCGCGGGCCGTCGGCCTCTGCGCGCCCGCCTTGGTGTTGAGGCCTTGGCGTTGGGGGCCTTGGTGTTGGGGCCGGAAACGAGAGCAGCCTCCAGGGGAAGCCCCTGGAGGCTGCGGAGTGAGATAACCCCGGCGCTGACCTACTTTCGCCTTTCGACTATCATCGGCCCGACCTGCTTAACTTCTGTGTTCGGGATGGGAACAGGTGTGACCAGGTCGGTATGGGCACCGGAGAGAAAGAGAGTTGGAGTGAGAGAGAAAGCCTGATGGAGATCAGGGGTGAGAATTGAGGTCAAGCCGATCGATGAATTAGTACCGGTAAGCTGAGTGCATTGCTGCACTTACACCGCCGGCCTATCAACGTGGTAGTCTTCCACGCATCTCATGGGACAGTTCGTCTTGAAGTTGGCTTCCCGCTTAGATGCTTTCAGCGGTTATCCGTTCCATACATGGCTACCCTGCAACTACCGCTAGCGCGATAACAGGAACACCAGAGGTAGTGTTCTTTCCAATCCTCTCGTACTAGGAAAGAGTCTTCGCAACTGTCCTGCACCCACACCAGATAGGGACCGACCTGTCTCGCGACGGTCTAAACCCAGCTCACGTACCGCTTTAATGGGCGAACAGACCAACCCTTGGGACCGCCTTCAGCCCCAGGATGCGATGAGCCGACATCGAGGTGCCAAACCTCCCCGTCGATATGGACTCTTGGGGGAGATCAGCCTGTTATCCCCGGAGTACCTTTTATCTGATAAGCGATGGCCCTTCCACACGGAACCACCGGATCACTAAGGCCTACTTTCGTATCTGCTCGACTTATAGGTCTCGCAGTTAAGCACCCTTCTACCTTTACGCTCTGTGTGCGATTGCCAAACGCACTGAGGGTACCTTTGCGCTCCTCCGTTACCTTTTGGGAGGAGACCGCCCCAGTCAAACTACCCGCCTAACACTGTCCCCACGCCGGATTACGGTCGCAGGTTAGACTCCAAACATACCAAGAGTGGTATTTCACTGATGACTCCCTGGAAGCTAGCGCCTCCAGATCGACGTCTCCCACCTATGCTACACATGGCATGCCTAGAGCCAGTATTAGGTTGTAGTGAAGGTTCACGGGGTCTTTCCGTCTTGGTGCAGGTATGTGGCATCTTCACCACAATTACAATTTCGCCGAGTCCCTCGTCGAGACAGTACGGGAGTCGTTACGCTATTCGTGCGGGTCGGAAATTACCCGACAAGGAATTTCGCTACCTTAGGACCGTCATAGTTACGGCCGCCCTTCACTGGCGCTTCGGCTTCCAGCGTCGCTTGCGCTAACCAGTCACCTTAACGTTCCAGCAGCGGGCAAGCGTCAGTCTCTATACGGCGTCGTTGTGACTTTGCAGAGACCTGTGTTTTTAGTAAACAGTCGCTCCCGCCCCTTTGCTGTGGCCACCTTGCGATGGCACCCCTTGTCGCGAACTTACGGGGTCATGTTGCCGAATTCCTTAACGAGGGTTCTCTCGAGCGCCTTGGGATACTCGCCCTGCCTTCCTGTGTCAGTTTAGGTACGGACACTGCTTTGACTTCCGAACGAGGTTTTTCTCGGACGCACTTCAGAAGAGTTCACCACTAGGGCACCTCCCGCTTCTGGGATCATGCTGGCGGATTTGCCTACCAGCCTCCCCTCCGCAGGAACCGGAATCTAATAACCGGATCTCCGTCCATACGCCGTCACCCCACGGTGCAAACGTCGCGCAGTGGTGCAGGAATGTTGACCTGCTTCCCATCGATTACGCCTTTCAGCCTCACCTTAGGGTCCGACTAACCCTGGGCGGATTGACCTTCCCCAGGAAACCTTAGGCTTACGGCGAGGAAGATTCTCACTTCCTTTATCGCTACTCATCCCGGCATAATCTCTTGATCGTCGTCCAGTCGTAGTTACCTTCGACCTTCAATCAACGATCAACGCTTCCCTACCGATCCGCACGTCCACCGCGCGGATCCCAGAGCTTCGGTTCCGAGCTTAGTCCCGTTCATTTTCGGCGCAAAGTCGCTCGACTAGTAAGCTATTACGCACTTTTTAAATGGTGGCTGCTTCTAAGCCAACATCCTAGCTGTCTTAGCAACTTCACTTCCTTATCGACACTTAGCTCGGATTCGGGACCTTAGCTGCTGATCTGGGCTGTTCCCCTCTCGACTACGGAGCTTATCCCCCGCAGTCTAACTCCCGTGACAACACCCACGGTATTCGGAGTTTGTCTAGGTGGGGTAGGTTGTGATACCCCCCCGACCAGAACAGTGCTCTACCCCCGTGGGCTAGCTCACAGGGCTAACCCTAAAGTTATTTCGGGAAGAACCAGCTATCTACAGGTTTGATTGGCCTTTTACCCCTAACCACAAGTCATCCGAGAATTTTTCAACATTCACCGGTTCGGACCTCCACGGCTGGTTAAAGCCGCTTCATCCTGCCCATGGTTAGATCACCTGTTTTCGGGTCTAGTCCACGTAACTCATATCGCACATTTCGCACTCGCTTTCGCTTCGGCTGCGGGCCTCAAACCCTTAACCTCGCTACGTAGACTAACTCGCCGGGTCATTATGCAAAAGGCACGCCGTCACCCATTGCGTTGCCGCCATAGGGCTCCGACCGCTCGTAAGTGCACGGTTTCAGGTACTATTTCACTCCCCTAACAGGGGTTCTTTTCACCTTTCGCTCGCGCTACTGCTTCACTATCGGTCACCAAGGAGTACTTAGCCTTGCGGGGTGGGCCCCGCTGATTCACGCCCGGTTCCACGGGTCGGGCGCTACTCGGGAAATCCCTCGGAGTCGCTCGCATTTCGCCTACGAGGCTTTCACTCTCTACGGCTGAGCTTTCCAGCTCACTCGGCTATGCTCGCGATTGATCACTCCGTCACGAATCCGTCACTCCGTGCTGGGCTCCCACGACCCCCTCGACGCAACGCCAACGGGCTTGACACGTCGAAGGTTTAGGCTCGTCCCTTTTCGCTCGCCGCTACTAAGGGAGTCGAGGTTTCTTTCTCTTCCTGCGGTTACTGAGATGGGTCAGTTCGCCGCGTTCCCTACCGCACGCTATGCATTCACGTACGGCTCGCAGAGGTCTACTCCGCGTCGTTTCCGAATCTAGGACATCCCCGGTTCAATGCCTGCTTGCGGCTACCCGAGGCTTTTCGCAGCTAAGCCACGTCCTTCGTCGGCTCTTGGTGCCTAGGCATCCTCACGTGCACCTTATTTAGCTTGACCATTTTCTCACTCGAGATCTTCATCTCGGCTTCTCTCTCACTCCGTTTTGTCAAAGATCGCTGTTGCCCGCCTGAGCGGACATCGCCGAGCCATCCTACGCCGGGGAACGGCATCGCTCGGATGCCTGACCCGGCTTAGGGGTCCGGTGCGAAAGAAAAATCGGGTGACCTGGAGGAGGGAAGTGTGCCTGTGTTAGGCCCGCGCGTGATGCCACTCGTGGCGCGCACGAACCTCACTTTTCCTTAGAAAGGAGGTGATCCAGCCGCAGGTTCCCCTACGGCTACCTTGTTACGACTTAGTCCCAATCACCGAGCTTGCCTTCGGCGTCGCCCTCCTTGCGGTTAGGCAAACGACTTCGGGCACTCTCAGCTTTCATGACTTGACGGGCGGTGTGTACAAGGCTCAGGAACATATTCACCGCGGCATAGCTGATCCGCGATTACTAGCGATTCCGACTTCATGCAGACGAGTTTCAGCCTGCAATCCGAACTGGGGCCGAGTTTTTGGGATTTGCTTCGCCTCGCGACTTCGCTTCCCTTTGTCCCGACCATTGTAGCACGTGTGTAGCCCCAGGCGTAAGGGCCATGATGACTTGACGTCGTCCCCGCCTTCCTCCGTCTTAACAACGGCGGTCCCACTAGAGTCCTCTGCTTTACCAGGTAGCAACTAATGGTAGGGGTTTCGCTCGTTAAGGGACTTAACCCGACATCTCACGACACGAGCTGACGACAGCCATGCAACACCTGTGCTGGTTACACCCGAAGGCAATCCCTTGGCTTTCACCAAAGTAATCCCAGCATGTCAAGCCTGGGTAAGGTTCTTCGCGTTGCATCGAATTAAACCACATGCTCCACCGCTTGTGTGAGCCCCCGTCAATTCCTTTGAGTTTTAGCCTTGCGACCATACTCCCCAGGCGGGGCACTTATCACATTTGCTACACCTGAGACCCCACAGGGAGACCTCAAGTTAGTGCCCATCGTTTACGGCTAGGACTACCGGGGTATCTAATCCCGTTCGCTACCCTAGCTTTCGCGCTTCAGCGTCAGTTGTGGACCAGAGAGCCGCCTTCGCCACCGGTGTTCCTCCTGATATCTACGCATTTCACCGCTCCACCAGGAGTTCCGCTCTCCCCTACCACACTCTAGCAACGCAGTATGCGGGGCAATTCACACGGGTGGGCCGTGGGATTTCACCCTACACTGACGTCGCCGCCTACGCGCGCTTTATGCCCAGTAATTCCGAACAACGTTCGCACCCTCTGTATTACCGCGGCTGCTGGCACAGAGTTAGCCGGTGCTTCCTTCCGGGCTTACGTCAATACGTCGGCTGTTAACCCACGCACATTCATAACCCGTGACAGGAGTTTACAACCCGAAGGCCTTCATCCTCCACGCGGCGTCGCTCCGTCAGGCTTTCGCCCATTGCGGAAGATTCTCGACTGCAGCCTCCCGTAGGAGTCTGGGCAGTGTCTCAGTCCCAGTGTGGCCGACCACCCTCTCAGGCCGGCTACCCGTCGTCGCCTTGGTGAGCCGTTACCTCACCAACTAGCTGATAGGCCGTAATCGCATCCCCGAGCAGCAGGCCCCGAAGGGTCCCCACCGTTTGCCAAGTCCACCATGCAGAAGTCTTGGAACATCGGGTATTAGCCGCAGTTTCCCGCGGTTATCCCCGTCTCGAGGGCAGCTTGACTACGTAATTCTCACCCGTCCGCCGCTTTACTCGCCCCCGAAGGAGCTTTCACGCGCGACTTGCATGCCTCATCCACGCCGCCAACGTTCGTTCTGAGCCAGGATCAAACCCTTCACTTCTTGTTCGTTATGAAAGGCAATCTGTGGAAGCCCACAAGGCTCGCGCCTCGCAGACCCCCTGCGCTCACACCTCAATCCATCCAGGTCACCCAAATGCCAAAGATCATCCCTCGCCGGCTCGGCGCGCTCGCGCGGCCCGCCGTGAGGGGTGGGAGAAGTTAGCGACCTCGAAGCACCGGTCAAGGTGCGGGCGCGGAAAATTCATCTTCTGCCGTAAGTGGGTTCTGCCGCGCCGCTTAGAGCGGGCGGTGAGCCTCACTCTTCGCCGCGCCGTCCCTCGCGAGCACCCGCGCCGAGATCGGTGCGGAGAGCCGCGCGAAAGCCGGCGCGCGGTCACCTTGGCGGCGCGGCTGGCTCGGCGGCGCGGCGCAATTCAGGCCTGGACCAACCGTCCCGCGACTCGGCGCCCCGCCATCACGTTGCGCGTGTCGACGACGAGTCGCGCGTGCTGGGCCACCAGCTCCCAGTCGATGGCAGCGTGGTGAGTCACCACCAGCACCGCATCCGCCGCTCTGACCACAGCCTCCGTCAGCGGCACCGACCGTAGATCGAAGTCGGACGGATAGCGACGCATCTGCGGAAACTCGGGCACGTGCGGGTCGTGGTAGGAGACGTCCGCCCCGAGATCACGGAGCTGCGCGACGATCTCCGCCGCCGGGGTCTCCCGCACGTCGTCCACGTCGGGCTTGTAGGCGATCCCGAGGACCAACACCCGAGCCCCCCGCGCAGCCCGCCCGAACTGGTTCAGACCCTCCACGAGGCGCTGCACCACGAAACGCGGCATCGCATGGTTGATCTCGCCCGCGAGCTCGATGAATCGCGTGTGGTGACCGAACTCGCGCGCCTTCCAAGTCAGATAGAAGGGGTCGATCGGTATGCAGTGGCCACCCCAGCCAGGCCCTGGATAGAAGGCCTGGAACCCGAAGGGCTTGGTCGCAGCGGCGTCGATGACCTTCCACACGTCGATGCCCATGGACATGAGCACCGGCTTGAGCTCGTTCACCAGCGCGATGTTCACCGCGCGGTACACGTTCTCCAGGATCTTGGCGGCCTCGGCAACTTCTGCGCTGTCGCAGCGGATCGCCTCGGCAACCGCCGCTGCATAGAGCTGCAGGGCCAGATCTCCGCTCACCGAATCCACGCCACCCACCAGCTTCGGAATCGTCCGCGTGTCGTGATCTCGACGGCCGGGATCCTCCCGCTCGGGACTGAATGCCAAGAAGAAGTCGTGGCCACAGCGCAAGCCACTCTCTTCCAGGATCGGCAGGCACTCGTCTCGCGTCGTGCCGGGATACGTCGTCGACTCGAGACTGACGAGGACTCCGGGACGCATGCGCTGCATGACCATCCGCGTAGAGTCGTGGATGTAGCTCATGTCCGGCTCGCCGTGCCTGCCCAGTGGGGAGGGCACGCAGAGGATGAAGGCATCCGCTTGTGCCAGCGTGTCCGGGTCTTCGGTCGGCGTGAACCGGTCGCTGCTGCGCAAGACCGAGGCCAGGTCGTTGCTCAGGTGCTTGAGATAGGACTGGCCCGCGCGCAGCTTCTCGATCTTGCTGCCGTCGCGGTCGTAGCCGATGACGCGGAAGCCGGCATCGAAGAAGGCGCGGGTCAAGGGCAGCCCGACATACCCCAGTCCGACCACGCCGACCACGGCGCTGCGATCGGCGATCTTGCGCGCCAGGGCCTCCGCGGCGGGGCTGCGTGCCTGCATGTCCGGCATCTCAGCAGTTGTCGGCAGGCGGCACAAGGAACTGAATCGGCAGACTGGCTGCCCTCCCCCAGCAGCGAGCGGCAGCCCAGCTACCGAATGCGCCCCGGCTCGCCCAACCCGTCGGTTCGCGTCCGAGTCAGAGCCCGCGGATGGCGTCGAGCATGGCCTCGACCGTGTGCTCGTCCGTGTCGTCATTCATGACGACCATCCGTAGCCAGCGCCGCTCGCCGAGCACCGTCGCGCTCAGGTGGAACCGACCCTGGCCGAGGAGACGGCGGCGTATTCCCTCCTGATCGTCGTCGCCGTAGCGGAAGCAGAGGATGTTGGCTTGCGGCGAGTAAGCACAGGTGAACCCGCTTGCATCCGCGATCAAGTCGTGGAAGCGTCGAGTGCGGTCGTAGGCAGACGCCACGTGGGCGGCCATGCCGGCCTCTCCAACGAAGGCCAGAGTCAGGAGGAGCTTCAGTCCGAGCGCCGTCTTGGTGCACTCGACGGCGAGCGGGAAGAGGTTCGGACGCTCGGCGTCGACGTCGGCGCGGAAGTACTTGGCATCCTGCTGGAACGTCTTGCCCGCCGCGCCCGCATCACGGAACAAGACGCCGGCGCAGAGCACCGACGTGCGCAGCATCTTGTGCGCGTCCCACACCAGCGAACTGGCCCGCTCGACACCAGCGAGCAGGTGCCGATGCGCGGGCGACAGCAGCGCGCTGGCGCCGTGACAGCCATCGACGTGCAACCAGAGGCCGTGCTCATCGCAGAAGTCGGCCGCCGCCGCCACCGGGTCGTAGAGGCCGGTCGCGGTCGCGCACGCGTTGGCGACGAGAGCGATGGGTACCTTTCCGGCGGCGCGCACTGCCGCGAGGGTGGGGGCGAAGGCCTCGGGACGCAACACTCCCAGGTCGTCGGTGGGCAGCGGCCACACAGCGCGTTCTCCGAGACCGGCAATGGCGACGGCGCGTCCAACCGAGTAGTGCGACGACGCGGGTGCCAGCACCACGAGTTCCCGCCCGACGCCCCGCTGCCAAGCCGAGGGCGCCGCAGCAGCGCGGGCAGCCAGGAGGGCCGTGAGGTTGGCGAGCGACCCGCCATGAACGAGCACGCCGCTACCGGAGACGAAGCCGGCGTGCCGGCGCATCCATGCGAGGACGGCGCGCTCGACGGCCACGGCCGGCGGTCCCATTTCGTACACCGCCATGCCGTTGTTGGTCATGCCGCACACCAGGTCCGCGAGCGCCGAGGCGAAGTGCGGAACCGCCACTTGATGAGCCATGAAACCCGGTGAGTGCAGGTGCGTGCTGCGGCGCAGGTACTCGCCGACGAAGTCCGCCAGCTCATCTGCGGACATGCCGCCGTCGCGCAGCCAGTGCTCGAGGTTCAGCGCGCCGGCACACTCGCTGACCGGTGGCGTCGCCACCACGGCCTCGACGCCATCGGCGCTGGTTTGGAGGTGCGCGGCGAGGCGCTCGAGCACGGCCCGGGCGGCTTCCCGGAACTCGGACGGGTCGAGATTCGGCATGGGCAGCGGTAAGGTCGCGAAGGCGGCGAGGCTCGGCTGGAACTCAACCGCCCCCCACTTCGGCGCGCAAGCGTGCCACGATACGCCCGGCAGCTTGACCGTCGCCGTAGGGACTGACCTCGGGCAGAGGCAATCGAGGCAGGCCCGGGGCCGCAAGGCGCGCCACGACCGCCGCCTCGATTGCGCCTGCATCGGTCCCGACGATCTCGGCGGCGCCCACCTCGACGCCTTCGAGGCGCTCGGTGACATCCCGCAGGACCAGAACTGGCCGACCGACCGACAACGCCTCTTCCTGGACGCCACCCGAGTCGGTGGCGATCAGGCTCGATGCCGCCATCGCCGCCACGAAGTCGGGATACGGCAGCGCCTCGATCAACTGCACCGAGGCCACGCCGACCAAACGATCGCGCACGACGCTCGCCACCGCAGGGTTGGGGTGCATAGGCAACAGAACGTGCAGGTCGTCGCGTCGTGCCAACGAACGAAGGGCCAGGCACACGCGCTCGAGCGGAGGTCCGAGATTCTCGCGCCGATGCACCGTGACCAGCAGGAGTCGCTTGCCTGCTGGTGGCGCGAACTTGCCGGAATCGACGCGCGGGAGGATCCAGTGCACGGCGTCGACCACGGTGTTGCCGACGACTTCGATTCGCCCGGTGTCGACCCCTTCTCGTTCGAGGTTGCGCTGCGCTCGGGTGTGCGGAGCGAAATGCAGGCAGCACAGGTCCGCGAGAAGCCGGCGGTTCATCTCTTCGGGAAACGGCGCATCGACGCGGCCCGTGCGCAGACCCGCCTCCACGTGTGCGACGGAGACGCCGTTGTGGAAGGCGGCCAACGCGGTCATGACTGCCGACGTCGTGTCGCCTTGCACCACCACCCAAGCCGGCGGGCAACGCCGGAGCTCGGACTCGACCGCGGCCAGGATCCTCGCCGACAGGGCGCTCAACGTCTGGCCGGCGGTCACCACGTCGAGCGTGATGTCGGGTTCGATCCCGAAGACGCGCAGGACGTCGGCCACCAGTTCGCGGTGCTGGCCGGTCGCCATCACCCGTACGCGCATCGACGCGTGGTCCGCCAGCGCCAGGACCACGGGCGCCAGTTTGATCGCCTCTGGACGCGTGCCCATCGCAACCAACACCTCGGCGACCATGGAGGCGGCTTAGCCCTCCACCCGGAAGAAGACAACGCCGCTCCCGACGGGCGCGGGCGCGGCGAGCCGACGCCGCGGGCGGCGCCGCCTCGGGTCGCCGATCACGGACGTGCGAACGCTGCGGCGCAAATGCGCATGCCGCCGGTGGCGATGGCGGCCTGGAAGACACCCTCGGCAGGTCCGGCCGAACGCGCCGCACGGCGCGGGGGAGGGCGCGGCGACTCCGCTTGACCGGACGTGCCCACGGGGTTCATCCTGAGGACCTCTCGCCTGCCTCGTCGTTGTCGGCTCTCGGCCGGAATCGCTTTCCTCGGGCTCTCGCATGCCGTCTCCCTCCACCCTCCCCTGCCTCGCCCTCCTCCTCTGCCTCGAATGGGCTGTCCCAGCCCAGATCCACGTGCCCAGCGTTCCGGCCCCCGGCGATGTGCTGGCTCGCTTCGACCTGGTCGGCGGCACGGTGCAGTCCCTCGCCCTGCCGCTGCACAGCTCGTCGCCGATCTCGGTGCGTCTGTCCCTCGGCGGCGTCGACCGGACCCTGTGGCTCGCTCCGCACGACATCCGCTCACCGAACTACCGACTCCTCCTGGACGACGGCACGACCCTACGACGCGTGCCGACGCCCGCACCGGCGACCTTCCGCGGCACCGTCGGCGGCCTCGCCGGCGCCGAAGTCGCGGCCACCGTCGTCGACGGTCAGCTTTGGGCCACGATCCACACCGTTGACGAGACCTGGGGCGTCGAGCCACTGACGTCTCGGGACCGCAACATGCCGCGCGAGTGCCACGTCGTCTACAGAAGCAGCGACCGTGCCGGTCTCGACGTTCACTGCGGCGTGGACACGCACGACGTCGACAAGGCGCCTCCGGCGCAGCCGGGCCCCAGCGCGTTGCGCGTGGCCGAACTCGCCATCGACGCCGACCTCGCCTTCTACCGTTATTACAACAACGATCCCGTCGCGGTGGAACGCGCGGTGACGTCGGTCATCAACAGCTGCAACGTCATCTACCGGCGCGACTGCGAGATCGAGTTCGTCATTCCCACGATCATCGTGCGGACGACCAACGTCTACTCGTGGAACGGCGACCTCTGCAACCTGCTGGGCCAATTCCGAACCCGCTGGAACAACAACCACCGCAATGTCACGCGTGACCTCGCCCACCTGTTCACTGGCGAGGGCACGTTCTCCGGCGTGGTCGGCTGCGCCTACGTCGGCGTCGTGTGCGGCAACTCCGGCTACGGCGCGTCGAAGGCCTACAGCGGCCTGGTCACCAACGTCGGCCTCGTCAGCCACGAGGTCGGGCACAACTGGAACGCACCGCACTGCGACGCGCAGGGCACCTGCAACATCATGTGCTCGGGCCTCGGTGGCTGCAGCAACAACATCACCAGCTTCGAGGCCTACTCGGCCAACATCATCGTCGCCCACAAGAACTCGCGCACGTGCCTCGGCTCGCCGACGGCGCCGACCCTCACCGCGGTGTCGCCGAACACCGTCACGTCGTGGGCGCCGCAGCAAGTCACCCTGACGGGCACCCTGATGGAGACCGTCACCACAGTGACCGTCGCTGGCGTGCCGGTGAACTTCGTGGCCAGTTCGCCCACCACGCTGGTCTTCACCCCGCGCACGCCGTTCGCCATCGCCACCCATCCCGTGGTGGTGAGCAACTCCTCCGGCAGCTCGGCCCCGCTCAACCTGACGGTGATCGGCAACGATCCGCCGGTCCTCGAGCTCAGTCCGATCCTGCTCCGCAACTTCCCCCTGCCGCTCGGCCTGCACTCCAACCCCGGCTGGGTCGGCCTACCGTTCCTGTCGTTCTCGAACACGCCGAGCGTCGCCCCCGGCGTCATCGATCTCGGCATCGGCAACAACTTCACCGATCTGATCCAGCTCGGCTTCCTCGTGGCCGGAAGCAACGGCGCCGCGTCCTACGGCCTGTCGATGCCCCTCGAGACGCCTCCCGGCCTGATCGTGTTCACCCAACTGCTGGCCTTCGACCCGACCAGCATCACCCTCCCCTTGGCCACCTCGAACGTGGTGCGATCCGAGGTGCGCTGACCGCCGCAGCCGAGCCGTGAACGTTCGCTCGGTTGGTGCGGCCGAATCGCCCAGCAGGTGGGCCCACCTTCGGAGATTCGAACGTGCCGACCCGCGCGAACAGGCGCGGCTCCGCAGCGGATGAAACCCGTGACGCGGTCTTCTAGTCTTGGCGCGCCATGACGGAGCCCGCCCAGCCCGGAGGACGCCCGCCTCGCTCCTTCGCGTTCTTGCTGGGAGACGCGCGTATCTCCGGCGGCACCAACGTCATCTTGGAGCACGCACTCGGCCTGCGTGAGGCCGGGCATCGCGTCGTCCTGGTGACGCCGCGACCGGTCGCCGACAGCGACCTGGCATGGAAGGCACAGGCTGCTGGTCTGCCGCGGGGAACGACGGCCGCTCTGCGCGGCGAACGCTTCGACCTGGCGTTGGCCACGTGGTGGCGGTCGGCCTACGATCTGGCCGAGCTGGACGCCAGCGCCTGCGCCTACTTCGTCCAATCGATCGAGTCTCGCTTCTTCGCCGACGAGCACCCGCGGCGCCAGGCTCTGGCGCGGGCCAGCTACTCGTTGCACATTCCGGTGATCACCGAGGCCTCGTGGATCGCCAGCCACCTGCGCAGCCTCTACGGCCGTGACGCGGCCGTCGTGCGCAATGGCATCGACAAGGCCGCGTTCCGGACCGACGGCCAAGCTCTGTCGCCGCGGCTCACCCGCGGCTTGCGTGTCCTGGTCGAGGGACCGCTGGGGGTCGCCTACAAGCGCGTCGAGTTGGCGATCCGCCTGTGTCAACGCGCCGGTGTCGAGGAGGTGTGGCTGATGACGTCGAGCGACTGCGGCGCCTACCCGGGCGTCGACCGGGTCCTGTCGCGTGTCCCCCCCACTTCGGTCGGTGACGTCATGCGCTCCTGCGACCTGATCCTGAAGCTGAGCACGGTCGAGGGCATGTTCGGGCCACCGCTCGAGATGATGCACTGCGGGGGCACGGCCATCACCTCCGACGTCAGCGGCCACGAGGAGTTCATGCGTCACGGCGAGAACGGGCTCGTCGTGCCGTGCGGCGAAGAGCTCGAGGCCGTGGACCTGCTGCGACGGCTGAGCCGCGACCGCGAGCACTTGCGCAGCCTGCGCGCCGGTGCGACGTCCACCGCGCGCGACTGGCCGACTTGGGGCGAGTCGTCGCGAGCCATGGTTGCGCAGCTCGAACGACTCGCTGAGGACCGGTCGACCCCCAGCACCGAGCAGGTCCGCGCCGAGATCGCGCGCGCCGCGCGAGTCGAGCCGCGGTCCGGGCGCGGCTTCTGGCCGCTCCTGCGCCGGCACTTTCGCGCGTTCACCCGCACGCGGCTCCCAGCGCTGGCAGCGCAGTTCGATCGCGACGAGCGCTCGCCTCGGTCGCGGCACGCCGTCGCCCCCCTGCCGCACGTCGATCTGCCGCGCTTCGTTCGGCCGCGCCGTCCGCTGCGCCTGGTCGTGATCGACGACAGCGAACCGCTGGCCGACCACCTGCCGCACAGCTCGGCGGATCTCCAGATCGTGCGACAGGCGCCGGCGGCGCCGCTCGCCGCCGCCGACATCGTCCTCACCTTCTCCGGCACCGTCGCCGACCGCGTCGCAGCCATCGGTGACGGGCCCTTCACCATCCTCATGGCGCTGGAGTCGCCGCGCGGCGCGTACGCCACGGCCGCGCACGGTGTGGTGGTCGCCGACCTGCTGGACGCGCTCGACCTTCGCCAGCGTGGGGTCGCCGTACTCGCGACGTGGATTCCCCCCGTCCGCGACGACTTCTTTCTCGCCGACAGCTGTTCAAAAGCCTGGCAGCGCCGCCCTCATGACATCCTCTGGCTCGTCGACGACCCGGCGGCGCGTCCCGGTCGCGAGCGATCGCTGCCTCTGAACTCCGGCATCGACACGCTCCGCGCCGCGCTCGCAGACGTCCGCGCAGTCATGCTGCCGCGGCAGACCGCCCGCCCGCGCCTAGCCGCCGCGCGCGCACTCCTGGCGATGGCGAGCGGCTGCCTCGTCGCCAGCCCGCGGTTGGCGCTCCAATACGGGGCGTTGAGCGGCGAGCACTTCATCGCACCCGAGCCACCCGATCGACTGCGCAGCGAACTCGATCACCCCGACCTCGAAGTCGTTCGCATGAACGGGAGAGGCCTGGCCACGCGTCACGCAGCCAGCACGCGCTTGCAGCGGCTGATCGCTTCCATCAGCACGCGCGAACGCTCGATCCCGGGACGGATGCTCGCCAACCGCCGCTCGCCGTGACCGTTCTCGACTCTCGCGACAGCCTCGGTCGACTGGCGATGCGGCACACATCCTGCATCGAGAGCGACAGACTCACCGATCGTCCGGCCTTGACCGATCGAGTCACTGCTCATTGTGCGTCGTACCTGTCCGACGGAAGCGTGGCTCGCCTGCCGACACGCCACCTGATGCTCCTCGCCCGGGCATTGACCGCCGCCACGCTGGTCTTGCTCTTGCCTCTGCGTGTGGTCGGCGCTCTGGTGCCGATCCTGGGCCGCGCGCGCAGCCGAGGCACCGCCCGCAACCGGCAGCCGACGCCGTGAGGTTCCGACGCTCCTGCGACTTCGCTCGTCTTCCGGACGTCCTCGCCGACGTGGCTCGGCATTGCGACGTCGTCGCCTTCGACGTGTTCGACACTCTGCTGTGCCGCCACGTTGCACCCGACGACGTCAAGGAGACCTGTGCCCGCGAGCTTGCGACGCGCATCGGCAACCCCGACGCCAGCGCCCGCCTGTACGAGCTGCGGCGCAAGCTGGAGGCGGGCATGTGCCAAGAGGCCACTCGCGCCGGGCTCGACTACGAGTTCCGACACGACGAACTGATGCGACGGTGGGCGCACGCAGCCTCGCCGCTGGAAGACACCCTCGGCGCGGAACTCGCCGCGCACGAACTCGCCTGCGAGCGCCTGGTGACGGCGCCCACGCCCTCGGCGGCCGCCGCCATCGCGGCGGCGCGCGCCGCCGGTGCTCGCGCGGTGTGGATCAGCGACAACTACCTGCCGGCGGCCGCCATCGACGGGCTGCTCGCGGTCCATGGCCTGCGCGCATGGCTGCAGGGCGGCTATGCGTCTTCTACCGACCTGCACACCAAACGCAGCGGGCGCTTGTTCATCGACCTCTTGCAGACCGAGTGCATCGAGCCGGGCCGGCTGCTGGTCGTAGGCGACGACCGTCATGCCGACCGCGACGCCGCACACCGGGTCGGTGCGCACACCATCTGGATCCGTGACGTTGCCGCTCTGGCCCGGCGCGCACGCCTGCACGCTGCGCACGCGCTGGTCAGACGCCACCGCTTCTTCGCCGGCCATCGCTGGGCCACGGCCGCGAGCTTCGGCGTGCGACGGCGCCGGAGCTCGAGCGCGCCGGGATCGGCACATCGAGAGCTGGGCAGAATGCTCGGCACGACCTTCAGCGCCTTCGCCCTCTTCGTGCACGAACAGGCGCGCGACCTCGGCCTGGACCGCGTGTTCTTCCTGTCGCGCGAAGGCGCGACGCTTCTCCATCTCTATCGTCGCGTCGGTCGCGTCCTCGCGGAGCCGTCGCCGCCAGCGGCGTACTTCTGCGCGAGTCGGCGCTCCACCTTCCTGCCGAGCCTCGCACGCCTCGACGTCGAGACACTGGCGGCGCGCCTGTGGACGCGCCATCCACACCAGTCACCCCTGCAGATCCTCACCGACCTGTCGTTGCCGTCCGAGCTGGGCGAGGTGGCACTGGCCCACGGACTCGGCGATCCGTCGGCCTCCCTGTCGGCACCCGCCTCCGATCCGCGCGTCGCCGCCTTCCTGGCCGACCCGCGGATCCAGGAGGCGTTCGTCGAGGCGCGGGCGCGGGCGCGGGCAGGCCTGCGACGCTACTGGTCGGAACGCGGCGGGGCCGCGCGGGGCGCCTTCGGGGTCGTCGACGTCGGCTGGCACGGCAGCATCCAGAACAACCTGTGGGGGGTGCTGACAGCCGCGACGGACGGGCTGCCGATCGGCGACCTGACGCTCGACGGGCTGTATCTGGCGTTCGTCGACGACGCCGAGGAAGCGCCCGGCAACCGCAAGCGCGGCTATCTGATCGACCACCAGCGCGGCGACGGGGGCGCCAAGGCCCTGTTGCAGAACAGCCAGGTCTTCGAGATGTTCGCCAGCGCACCGCACGGTGCGGTCGTGGGTTACGAGGAGGCGCGCGGGCGCATCCGTCCCCGGCTGTGCCCGGAGACCCACGTCGACCGCGGCCTGTGGCACGCGGTGCGTCATGGTATGCGCGAAGCTGTCGACGACTGCCTGCCCGCGCTCGCGTGGTTGCGGCCGCGCGCCGACGACCTGCGCGCCTGGCTGCTCGATCGCATCCACCGCTACGTGCACTACCCGACGTTGGCCGAGGCGCGCGCCATCCTGCAGTACGGTCACGGCGAGAGCTTTGGCGGCTCGCCGAGTACTCGCTACGAGTTCGCCGGGTCGTGGCGACACATCCTGTTCGGTGGCGCACCCTGGCACATCGCCGCGCGCGCGGTCGCCGCCTTCGCCCAGCAGGAGTGGCCGGGCGCCGCTCTGCGGCGCAGCCACGTTCCGGGGCTGTGCTACCTCTACGACCGCTACCGTTCGCTACCGGGGACGTGAACGAGCCGCTGATCACCGTCGTGATTCCGTGCTTCAACCACGGTCGATTCGTCGCCGAGGCCCTGGCGTCGGTACGCGATCAGACGTGGCCGGCATGGGAAGTCGTGGTCATCGATGACGGATCCACGGACGACTCGGCCGCACGCATCGAGGCCCTCCTGCGCGAGCTGGGCGATCCCCGCGCTCGCCTCCTGCGCCAGGACAATCGAGGTCTGCCCAGCGCGCGCAACGCCGGTATCGCCGCCGGCAGCGGCGAGTTCTTCGTCCCCCTCGACGCCGACGACCGCCTGCGGCCGCGCATGCTCGAGGCGTGCGTCGCGCCGCTGCTCCGGCAACCGGGGCTCGGCTTCGCCTACGGCCACATGCAGACGTTCGGCGAAGCCGAACGGGTGGTGCGCTACCCCCCCTACAACATGCACCGCCTGCTCGACGAGAACCAGGTGACGGTCAGCGCCGTGGTGCGCACGGCGGCTTGGCGGGCGGTCGGCGGCTACAAGGCGGCGATGGTACACGGCGCCGAGGACTGGGAGTTCTGGATCAGCTGCGCCGAGTGCGGCTGGCACGGAGTGCGCGTCGACGAACTGGTGTTCGAGTACCGCCGGCAGGGCCCGTCGATGTGGACACAGACCGCCCGGAAGCTCGACCTCATCCGCGCGCAGATCGCGGAACTGCACCCCGAGCTCTACTCGACCACCGGCCGCGCGCGCGTCCGAGCCGAATGGCACAGTCGCTTCGACCCGCACGCCAAGGACTCTTGGTACGCGCGCGCCGCAGGCTTGCTGCCCACCCCGCTGCGACGGGCCGCCGAGACGCTGTACCGCCGCTACTGGCTCTGACGCGCACACGACCCGGGCCGCAGCCGACAGCCTCCACCACGCCCGCGCCCGAGGGCAGAAACCAGTGTGACGCCCGGCGGTCCCCCATCCTGGAAGGAGCACGATGAAGACCACTGCAACCCGATTTCGACTCCTCGCCCTGCCCGGCCTGGCCTGCGCCTTGGCGGCGGTCCTCGCATGTTCCCGGACCGGTGTACCCCTGCCCTTGGCGGGAGATCCTGCGCGCGGCCACTACCTGGTGGAGCAGGTGGGCATGTGCCAGGACTGCCACACACCACGCGACGACGAGGGACAGTTCGACCGCTCGCGCTGGCTGCAGGGCGCGGCGATTCCCTTCCAACCCACCGCGCCCATGCCGTGGGCACCCGCGTCCGCCTACATCGCCGGCTTGCCGACGCTCACCGACCAGCAGGCCGTGACGTTCCTCACCAGCGGCGAACTGCCGGGGCACCGCCGGCCGCGCCCGCCCATGCCGGACTACCGGCTCGACCAGCGCGACGCCCTCGACGTCGTCGCCTACCTCCGCTCGCTGGGCAAGCCGGAGGCGCCTGCCCGGTGATGCAACCGCGCCGTGCGGGCGGACGCCGACTCGATCCGGCTCGGTTGCCGCCGCGTTGCGGTTCGACGCCCCTACAATCCCGCCGGCGATGAGCGACACGCACGCCTCGCAGGTCGAAGAACTCCTCGCCGAGGCGCTCGCCCTCTGGGACGCGGGCGGCGACGAGGCTCTGGACGCGTTCGTCACCGCCCATCCGAACCACGCCGACGTTCTCAGACGCGGCGTGCGACGCTGCCGCGACATGGGCCTGCTCGGCCGTCCCGACGGGGACCGCGGCTTCCCCGATCGGCTCGGTGACTTCCGGCTGCTGCGCCGGCTCGGCGGTGGTGGCATGGGCGTCGTGTACGAAGCAGAGCAGGTCCAGCTCGGGCGACGGGTCGCGCTCAAGGTCATCCGACCCGAGTTCCTCTACTTCGAGGGTGCACGCGAGCGTTTCCGGCGCGAGGTCGACGCCATCGCCAAGCTGTCGCATCCGGCGATCGTGCCGGTGCTGGCCTTCGGCGAGCACGACGCCGTGCCCTACTTCGCCATGGAGCTGCTTCCCGGCGCCACCGCCGAGGAGGTGTGCGCGGCGATGCGCGGGCGCGATCCGGGCGAGCTGAGCGGACACGACCTCCGCGCCGCAGTCAGCAGCCTCGGCCACGACGCGACCGACGAAGCGTTCGCCGGCGCGTGGTGGCAGGCGTGCACACGCATGGCCCTGCAGATCGCGCTCGGGCTGCGTCATGCCCACCTGCGGGGCATCGTGCACCGCGACGTCAAGCCTTCCAACGTGATGATCACACCGCACGGGCAAGCGGTCGTGCTCGACTTCGGCGTGGCGCAGGTAGGCCAGGCGCGCGATCTGACCCGATCCGGCTCGGCGCCGGGATCGCCGGCCTTCATGTCACCGGAGCAGATCCGCGGCGACGCCACCGACGAGCGCACCGACGTCTACTCGCTCGGAGCGACCCTTTGGCAGCTGTTGAGCCTGAGTCGGCCGTTCCCCGAACGGCACCTGCACGAGTCGATCCAGCAGGGCCACCTGCCAGCGCTGCGCGGGTCGAACCGGAGCGTACCCCGCGAGCTCGAGCTGGTGCTGCGCACCGCCATGGACCGCGACCGCGAGCGTCGCTACGGCGACATCGGTGCCTTCGCTGGCGATCTGCAAGCTGTGCTGCAACGGCGGCCGATCGCAGCGCGCCCGCTCGGCACCGGCCTGCGCCTGTTGCGTTGGTGCCAGCGTCATCGTGTCGCCGCCACCGCGCTGGCGGCGCTCGGCGTCGGCGCCGCGGCGTTCCCAGCAGTGATCGCTTGGCAGCAGCAGCGCGCCAACACCATCCTGCGCGCCGAGCAGGTGCGCACGCAGCAGAGCCTCGACACGAGCCTGGACGCCCTGCACTCGGTGCTCGTGCGTTTGGGCAACGAGAAGCTCCGGCGCGTGCCTCTGGCCGAGGAGGCCGCGCACGGCGCGCTCGTCGACGCTGCCGGCCTCTACCGCCAGGTGCTGCAGCTGCACCCCACGAACACCCGCGCGCGGGTACAGGGCGGCCGCGCACTCCATGCCCTCGCCATGTCGTTCGAGCGCCAGGGCAAGATGCGCGAAGCGGTGGACACCGCCCGCGAGGCGGTCTCGGTTCTCGGTGGCGACAGCCGCGACTGCCCCCCGGAACAGATCGACGTCCGCGCGCACGCCAACATGAGTCTCGGGTCCGGTCTTGCCGACATCCAGGCCACCGCCGAGGCACTCGCCGCCCTCGACGCCGCCGAACGCGACTTCTTGCTGGCCGGGGCGACGCCGGCCTACCTGGCCGAGTCGCTGCGCGGGCGGGCGATGCTGCGCGCCACGCGCTCGACCCTGCTCGACGAAGACAAGCAAGCCGACCTCGCCGAGTCGACCCTACGCGAAGCTGTCGAACTCCAGCGCAAGGCGGTCGCCGCCGGCAAGGCCCTGGCCAAGGACCCGGCTCTGGCAGTCACCCACCTGACCAACCTGGCCAAGTTCCTGGCGCGCCGCGAGCGCGACGAGGAGGCGCGCACCGAGTACGAAGAAGCGCTCGCCGCGGCGCAGTCGCTCGTCCGCGACTCCTCCGCCTGGCCTCCACCCGATGTGACCGTAGCGGAGATCCAGGAGGGACTGGGAAATCTGCTCGGGAGGTCCGATCCGGCCGCCGCCGAGGACCACTTGCACGCCGCGCTGGCCACACGCGAGCGTGTGCTGGCGCAGTTCCCCAACAACCTCGGCTTCCGAGTCGAGCTGGGTGGCACGTTGCACAACGTCGGGACGTGCGCCTACCGCAGCGGTGACGTCGTCGCGGCGCTCGGCTGGTTCGAGAAGGCGCGCGCCTGCCAGGAGACGGCGCTGGCGCGGGTTCCACACCATCAGCAGAGCCGTCTGTACCTCGCGAATCACCTCACCATGCTCGGACGCTGCCAGGCGCAGCTCGGCCGTGGCGACGAGGTCGTCGCCACGGCCGCAGCGATGACCAGGGTCGGCGACGACGCGCGCACAGCCGTCGAGTCGGCACGCTTGTACTTGCGCGCCTTCGGCGTGCGGCAGGACGAGACGTCAGCGACAGCGGGGATGCAGCAGCTGCTGCTCGCCGAGCAGCGCGGCCTGAACTCCAGCCGCGACCTCGAGGACGAAGTGTTCGCGCCCCTGCACGCGCGCCCCGAGTGGCAAGGACTCGTCGAGCGTCTCCGTCAGCGTGCGCCGCCGGTCGCGCGCTGAGCGCCGTCAGTACTCGCGGCCGCCGGCACGCTTCCAGTCCGCGAACAACGCCGCGCACTCGGCGCGCAGGACGCCTTCGACCAGGCGCACACGGCTGCCGCCCTGGCGGTAGAGGTCGCGCGCCGGCACGTGCAGCTCGTTGAAGCCAGCGGCAGCCGCATCGGCGATGGCGGCTCCGCTCACGCACTCGTCGAGCCGCGCCCAGTGGATGGCGCTCGCACACATCGGGCAGGGTTCGGTGGTGGTGTAGATCGAGCATCCGGACAGGTCGATCGACGCGAGCGTCTGGCAGGCGCGCTGAATGGTGACGACCTCGGCGTGGGCGGTGATGTCCGTGCGGTGCCACACCTCGTTGTGGCCGGCAGCGACCAGCGTGCCTGCACGTACCACCACGGCTCCGAACGGGCTCTGGCCGGCGGCGATGCCGCGGCGTGCCTGGTCGATCGCCAGCTGCATCCAACGGTCACGATCCATGACGTTCCTCATAGCCGATGCACCATCGAAGGTCGCCGTCTGGGCATGGTCCGCGGGCTAATCCGCAAGAGACGGCGGCGGGTCCCGGGTCTCCATCTCCTCCACCTGCAGCGCCAACCTCGACATGCCTCTGTAGACCAGGTTGCGCACCGCGCCCTCCGAGCGACCCATGCGCTCGGCGATCTCGGCATGTCCGAGGCCACAGATCCGGTGCAAGGTGATCGCCTCGCGGTAGTCGTCGGGCAGCGCGTCGAACGCCGCCTCGATGCGGGCGATGTCCTCGCGCGCTGCCATGACCCGACTGGGCGTCACCAGGGTGTGGTAGCACGAAAGGAACGCCGATCCTTCGCCAGGCGACTCCTCGCGTGCCGGGCTGCGCTTGTCGGCGTCCACGTAGCGACGCTTCTCCAGGAGCTTGTTCTGCGCCCGCGTGTAGAGCCAGTGCCGGAAAGCCGCTTCACCGCGGAACTGGAAGTCGCCGAGGTCCTCGAGCACCTCGCGACACACCGACTGCACGAGATCCGGGGCGGTCAGGCGGGCCCGCAGCGCAGGTCCCATGCGCAGGCGAACGAAGGCCTCGAGCGGCGGCAGATGCCGCACGAGCAGCTCCTCGATCGCCCGCCGGTCGCGCTGCCGTGCCGCGGTGATGAGGGTGTCGCTGGAGTCCATGTGCCGAGGCGCTGCGAGTCCTCGCAGCCTGCGCGCAGTCTACGGTGGCGCAATTCGGCCAGGATCGAATTCGCCGTGCCGCGCCGCCGGTCGACTACGCAGGTGCGGCACGCAGCGGCACGACCTCGATGGCCCCGGTCGCCGCACTGCGCTCGACCACTGCCTCCACGCCGTAGGCGTGGGCGATGTGCTCCCGCGTCAGCACGTCCTCGGGGACACCGGACGCGAGCACGCGACCGCCGTGCAAGAGCACCAGCTCGTCGCAGAAACGGGCGGCGAGGCCGAGGTCGTGCAGGACGACGATGCCGGCGCAGCCGGGGCGGCGGCTGAACGCCCGCGCGAACTCCATCACCTCGAGCTGGTGCAGGAGATCGAGCTGCTGGATCGGCTCGTCGAACAGGACCACAGTCGCCTCTTGGGTCAAAGCCTGGGCGATCAGCACACGACGAAACTCACCGCCGCTCAGCTCGTCGACCGGACGGTGCCGCAGCGACGACAGGCCGAGGTCGTCGAGGGCTCGATCGACGATCTGGAGATCGTGCGGCGTCGGGCCGCCGAAGAAGCGCTCGTGCGCGAAGCGTCCCATGCCCACGAAGTGGTCGACGCGGACGGCGAAGGCCGGCGAACTCGCCTGCGGCACGACCGCGATGCGACGCGCCAGCTCGCGAGGTGACAGCGTCGCCACGTCGGCGCCGTCGAGGAGGACTCGGCCGCGGCGTGGACGCAAGGCACCGTGCAGGCAACGCAGCAGAGTCGACTTGCCGGCGCCGTTCGGGCCGACCAGTCCCAGCAACCGACCCTCCGTCAGGCTCGCCGACACGCCATCGAGGATGCGGCTGCTGCCGTAGGCGAAGCCGACGTCCTCTACATCGAGCCGGACGCGGAGATGGGCGGACGACATGGGAGACCGCACCTCACGACAGCCTTGCTGCGGCTGGAGACGGGCTCCACGGCCGAACGTCGCCTGGCCGGTGGACGACGGCACAGAGCCATCGATGTTCTCTGCGCCGGCCCGCTCGATGCCGTCGGGTGTCCCGTTCATCCCTGCCTCCGGCCACGCAGCGCGCGCAGGATCACCAGGAAGGACGGCACCCCCACCAGGGACGTGACCACGGTGAGCGGCAGCTCTTGCGGCGGCACGGCGGTGCGCGCCACGGTGTCGGTGACCACCACCAGCATGGCCCCCAGGCTGGCGCTGGCTGGAAGCAGCACCGCGTGCGTCGGGCCGACCAACCGCCGGCAAGCGTGTGGCACGATCAGGCCGACGAAGGCGACCATGCCACCGATGCAGATGGCGAGGCTGGTGAGCACGCAGCTCCCCACCAGCACGACTGTGCCGACCCGCCGCACACGTAGCCCGAGGCGATGCGCGTCGGCCTCGCCGAGCGCCAGCAGGTCCAGCGAGCGAGCGCACGCGCACGCCACCACCACGCCGATCACCGTGAGCGGCGCCAGCATGCGCAGCTCGTCCCAGTTGGCGTGCCACAGCCCGCCGGCGAGCCACTGCGTCATCCGACCCAACGCGTACTCGTCGCGCGTGACAGCCAGCAGGAGCCGCGCCAGCGCCATGAACATGAGCGCCACCGCCATGCCCGTGACGACCACCGACTCGACGGGCAGCGCGCGTCGGGTCCGCGCCATCCCGAGCACGAGGGTCACGGCGCCGACCGACATCGTGAACGACGTCGCCAGCGTGCCTGCGCGCGACAGGCCGAGCGCGATCGCCAGCACGGCGCCGAACATCGCCCCCTGCGCCGTGCCGATCACCGTCGGGCTGGCGAGAGGGTTGCGAAGCAGCGCCTGCAGCATGCAGCCGGCGGTACCCAGGGCGCCGCCGACGCAGCTGGCGCCGAGCGCGCGTGGCAGGCGCAGGTTGACGATGACGATGTGATCGTCGGAAGCGGCGCCGCCGAGCCCGACCGCGGCCAGCAGGTCGCCGGCGACGGTCGACCAAGGGACGGCGATGATGCCGAAGCCGACGGACGCCAGGGCGACGAGTGCCAACAGCGCGCCGCCGGTGACGGCGACGGGCCAGGTGCGGGGTGGGCGCAGCGCGCGCGAAGGTGGCGGTCCGTGCATCGCTTCAGCGTCCCGTCTCCGCAGGGAACAGCTCCGGGTGCAGCCACGGCAGGAGGAACTCTTCACAGCCGTCGACGCAGCGCGGCGTCGCCAGGAGCACGTAGCGTCGGTCGAGCGGGATGCGGTGCACACGCCCGTGCCGCACCGCGCTCGAACGCCGCCAGCCAGGTCGAGCCACGACCTCGTCGGTCGGGTCGGCGAACGGCGACAGCACGATCACTTCGGGATCGGCTGCCAGGATCGCCTCGTTGGTGAGCACGATGCCGGGCTTGTCGGCGGCGGCACCGAGGTTGGCGCCGCCGGCGAGTTCGATCATCTCGTGCAGGATGCTGCGCCGGCCGATCGAACGGCCGAGGCCGGTGCTCTCGTAGTAGACGCGCACGCGAGGCAGGCCGGCCGTCCGCCGGCGAAGGCGCTCCTGCTTCGCGGCCATCGCCCGCAAGACGTCTTCGCCGCGTGCTCCGACGCCCAAGGTGGCGGCGATCTGCCGCACGAACTGTGGCATCGTCCGCATGTCCATGCGCACCGGCGGCCACAGCACGGGCACGCCGAGCGGTCCGAGCACCTCGCGCAAGGCAGGCTTGGCGATCACCAAGTCCGGATGCAGTGCCAGGATCGCCTCGACGTTCAGCGCCTTCGCCTTGCCGACATGGTCGTCGTTGCGGATCCTGACCTTGCCCTCGGTCCCCGGCGCGGGACAGTCCTCCTCGACGGCGACGACGCGATCGAGCTCACCCAGGCACGCGAAGATGTCAGTGGCGTTGCAGGTGAGCGCCACGACCCGGCGCGGTGGACCGCCGCCGAGGCGACGCTCGTCGCCGAGCGCTCTCCGGCACGCCGGCGAGCAAGCCAGCGCCACGAGGGCCACCGTGCACAGAACTCGACGCCGAGGGCACATGCGCACCTCGCCTACAGCAGGGTCGTCGGGAACACGGCCGAGAAGTACGCGCCGCCCGGCGGCACGATCAAGGCCTGCGTCTGCAGGGTCAGGCCGGCGAGCGCACGCACGTTGGGGATGTTCGTCGGCAGCACCCACATCCCCTGCGCCGGCACCACGCCCGTCACCAGCAAGGCCGTGCTCGGGTCGACACCCAGCCTGCCCGAGATGCCCGGGATGGTGACCGACGTCGTATCGAAGCCGAGCACGACGACCGCGCCGGCGCCGGGTTCGCCTGCCACGTAGAGCGGGCAGCGGGTGCCCCGCGACATGAAACGCCACCACTCGGGGTAGAGCCCCAACGTCGACACCTGGCACGAGCCACCGAAGCCGTGCAAGCCGCCGCTGTCCTGCACCAGGGCACTGTCGTCCGACACCAGCACGTTCGCTGCCGGACTGCTGAGCTGGACGCGAGCCCAACGGTCCGTCCAGGTGCAGTAGGCCTGAGCTTCGGCGCCGTAGTCGGCCAGAACCGTCTCCCGCTTGGTCGTCAAGCGTGCCGGCGTCGTGGTCCGGGTGTGTGCCCAGCGGCCGTAGCGCACGTTGTAGGCGTAGAGATCGTTGCCCGCGCGGGCGCAGAACGAGCTGCCGTGCGAGACGTGGGTGTCGATGGCGCCGGCGGCCGTGGCGCTGGCCCAGGCACTGGTGCGCGCGGAGAAGCCGTGCAACGCTCCGGCCATGTCTTCCAGGATCACGCCGTTCTGGGTGAGAAGCGGCCCGAAGAAGCCGGTCGGACCCGCGACCCATCGGTTCGACAGGGCCGAGTAGGCCATGTTGACGCCGGTCGGGTCGATGGCCAGCGCCACGCTGTCGCTGTAGCTCGGTGTCCAGTTCCCGCGCAGCACCGGCGCGAACGCGCCCTTCGGCGCGCTGAACACGTGCAGGTCGACACCGTCGACGATCGCGGCGAAGTAGTGCATCACGGTCACCGAAGGCGGCTGCGCCGTGGTGAGCGTGCCCACCGTATTGGTGATGGTCGACCAGACATGCGTGTCGTTGCCGTCCTGCAGCACGACGGTCTGCTCGGCACGCGTGATCGACGGCGCCTGGCTGCACACGACGCGCATCGACTCGCCGGTGATGCCGCTGAACAGATCGACGTTCACCCCCTCGCCGAGGATCACGTACCCGTGCCGGCCCGCACCCACCGTCACCTGGGCGTTCGCCGCCGACGGCATCGTCGTCCAACGGTTGCGCACACCGCTGAAGCAGTAGTGCGCCGAGCCGTCGGTCGCGTAGCAGCTGTAACCTCCCGCCGACGCCGCGGTGATCGGCATCGACGCTTGCAGTGGCACGAACTGCCCGAACACCGGGCTGTAGCCGTACACCGTGGCGCCATCGGAGAACACGGCCGCCATCTTCGCCGCCGAGATCGGCCCCGGTGCTGTCGTGCGCAGCGTCGTCCACGCGCCGGTGAAGGGCGAGAAGGCGTGGAAGTCGTTGCCGTCGACGACGACGCTCAGGTACGAAGAAGCCGCCAACGACGCCAGATAGGGTGCCGGCGACGTCGTATGCAGCGGCTCGAACGTCCCGTAGCGAACGGCGAAGCCGTAGAACGTCGCGCCGTCTTCGACGATCGCATGATCGTCGTAGCCGGTGAACTGCGCGCTCGGCGACGTCGTCGCGATCGCCGCCCAGCGCCGCGTGTAGGTCGAGAACACGTGCACGGCCGCGGCGTCTTGCACGACCAGGATGTGCGCTTCTTCGAAGGAGCGCAGCGGATTCGTCACCGGGTAGTCGACCCAGTCGGGCAATTGGGCGACGGCGGTGCCGGACAGCAGCACGGCTGCGATCACGATCCCCACGCGCGAGCCGGCCGGAGTGGTGAGTGTGCGAAGCATGACGATGTCTCCAAGGGAATCGGGTGTTGCGTGGGTCTGTGAAGTCAGCGGGCGGTGCCCGCGTCGAACGTCTCGAGGTAGAGGCCGGCCACCGAGCACTGCGAGTCCGCCTTGCTCCAAACGCCGATGCCACCGGCGTCGGGGAAAGTCGCGTCGCGCACCTCGAGCACCTCGCGGCCGTTCAGCGTGCAGGTGATGCGGTCGCCCCTCTGCACGACTTCGATGGTGAACCAGTCCTGGCTGCGGTAGGGCAGCTCGCCGAGCGCCTGCAGCTGTTCGCGCACGCCCTTCACCACGCGGTAGACGCGGAAGTCCTGTTCGAGCGGGTTGAAGCGCGTGACGTAGTAGTTGTCGGCGTCACGGGCGCGCCAGATCAGGCCGCCGCCTTGGTCGACACGACCGCGGTCGGCGCGCATGCGCAGCACCAGGCGACCGTCTTTCACACGCACCCGGTCGGTCCACATCAGGTTGAAGGTGCGGTCGCTCCAGGTGCCCGGGTCGATCATCCGGGCGCGCGCGTCGGAGCCACTCGTCACTGCCCAAGATGCATGTGTGTCGCCGCCGGGATGCGTGGCATCGCTGCGCCAGCCGTCGGCGAGCTTGCCCTGCGCGATGCCGAGCACTTCCGGCAGTGCCGGTGGCGTGAACGAAGCCTCGGCTGCCAAGCCCTCGCCACTGCGCTGTAGCTGCAGCGTCGCCTGCACCGCGTGCGCCAGCTCGAACGCGGTGCCGCTGCCGACGAGATTGACCTGCACCAGTTCGTCGTCGAAGGAGGTCGCGGCCGCCGCGAGCGACTCCAGCGCGAAGCCTGCCGATGCCAGCTCGCGCAGGACCTTGGCCAGGTCACGGCGTTCGACGCTCCAGTCGAGCCGCGCCCGGGCCCGCGCATCGCTGCCGGCGAAGGCGGTCTTGCGGGCGATGCCCATGCGCGCGCCAGGTGGGTGGCCGAAGAGGCCCTTCGGGCCCGGGAAGCGGAACAGCGCCACGCCGTCCTTCACCTCCGCCTTGCAGCCGAACAGATCCTCGAGCGGCCGTTCGTGGATGGCGCTGGCGCCCGCCTCGGCCGACGTCGGCAAGCCCGCCGGCGGCTGCATCACCTCTTGGCGACGGTCGTTGACCAGACGCATGCCGGTCGCCACCGCCGGCCCGAGTTCGTTCTCGCTACCCTCGCCCATGAAGCGCAGCAAGAACGGCTGCGGCTCGGCGCCGGGGAAACGCGGCAGCAACGAGGTCACGCGCAGACCACCTTCGGACAGCGCCGCCACCACCGGGATCGTCTCGTCGACGAACAGCAGCCACTCACCACTGACCAGACACTCGTCGCCCGCTCTCTGGAACGAAGTGCGCAGCGAGATGCCCTCGAAGACCTCCACCGGCCGCTGCTGCCAGACGACCGGGACGGTGCGGCGCCAACCGTAGAAGTGCAGCACCTGCTCCCCCTCGATGCGCAGCGCCTTCTTGCCGAGGGCGCGCTCGAGCACGGCGGAGTCCGGCCAGGCCGCGACGTCGTCGTCGCGCACTTGGGCGGATGCGAGGGTCAGGAGCAGCGCGCAGGCGGAGACGGCACGAAGAGCGGTGCACGACATGCGCGCCTCGAGGCAATCAGCATGCCGACCTCAGGTGCACGACGCGTCGACGCCGACCGGATCGCGCGCTGCCGCACTCCTGCGACGGCAATCGTGGAGCGACCGGCTGCGCGTGCGTTGCGCGGGACGCACGTTCGCGTTCCTCGGCAGGAACGCGGTGGCACGTGCGCGACACGCTCGCAGACTTTCGGTGGCGAACACGAAAGACGACCTCGGGATCGGTCGTTGGGGCGCGACTCAGCGGTCGAGGCCGTCGTCGACGCGCACGCCTTCGCCGTCGGCCAAGCGCGCGTGGAAGCCGAAGCCGCCGTCCCAGTCTTCGACCTTCAGGAGCAGCGTCGTCGCCCCTGCCGCCAGCTCGAGTACGACCTCGTCCTGATCGCGCACGGAGCCGCGTCGGCCGACGTGCGTATGCACGGCTCGGCCAGCGCAGAACACCCGCACGCTGTCGTCGCTGCCGAGCAGAAGGCGCACTCGACACGCTCTCGCGCAGTGCAGGGTCAGAGCTGCGTAGGCGACGACGCCGTCGTTGGGCTGCAGGATGGCATCGAGATCGAAGTAGCCGGTCCAATCTCCGGTCACCAATCGGCGCCAACCACGCGGGCCATCGCCGGCCACGTCGTAGACAGCGGTCGGCTTCGAGTCCGCTTCGGGCGCGAAGACCTCGTCGATCCCTTGCCGAGGCTGCTGCACGCGGAACGGCCCCGCAACCCGGACGCTACGGATCGCCGGCAGGTACGGCTCGATGCGCACAGAAGCCACGCCGGCGACGGCGTCCGGTGCGCGCACGTCGCGGGCCGAGGGCGCGAGCCATCTGGCCAGGCGCCTGCGTCCGGGGTCGACCAACGTGACGACGGCGGGCGCGCGCCAGCGCAGAGGCCAGGCAGCGACGTCGCCGGCACGCAGGTCGACCACCTGGCCGGCGCCGGTCGTGCATGCCGGCCACAGCGCGGTGGCGGTCAGCGTCCGGGGTTGCGGAACCGCCTCGAACGCGCCCCAAGCCGAAGGTGAGTCCGCGTGACCGGCGGCCGTGTCTCGGTAGGTGAACGCGACGGTCGCGTAGCGTGCGCCGGGCGCATCGTTGCCGCCGCCGTGCTCCAGTTCGAAGCGTAGCTCCCGCGCGAACGGCACCGGCTCCGCCAGCAACCAGCGCGACATCAAGGCTCGCGCCCCGTCGCCGTCGAGCACCGCAACGGCGTGGAAAGGGTGCGCGAACGGGCCGCCACGGAAGTACCAGCCGCCGCCGAAGAAGTCCTCGGTGCCCGTGCCCAGCACCGCCTCGCGTCGGTCGACGACGATGCGCTCGTCGCCTTCGAGGTACGAAAAGCCCTGACCACTGTCGCCGGTGGCGGCGAGCACCAGACCGACGAAGTGCCCGGCGCCGCGTACCTCGAGCGGCACGAAAGGCGCACCACGCCGCGTCGCGCCGGAGGCGAAATCCGCGTGCAGGTAGCGCCGGTCGTGGTCGTCGGGGAGGCTGCGCGCGCGCACGCCCAGGTCGTCGACGCCTTCCGCCTCGATGCGGATGCCGCGCCGGAAAGGCATCGGCAGGCGCAGCTCGCGCCACCCGGAGGTGCCACCAGTGACCACGGTGTCGAGGGTGCGCGTCGACTCGCGCTGGGGGTCGCAACCGAACACCAGCGCCGCGGGCGCCGAGATGCACGGCTGCGCTTCGCCGTCGCAGAAGACACGCAGCCAGGCCATGCGCGCGTCGACGTCGGCGGGCGGGGCCCACCGGACGCGCAAGTTGCCCACCTCGCCGGCGCCGGGCAAGGCGACGCGCAGGCGTCGACCGTCCCGCTCCGGCTCCACGTCGTGCCAACCCGGCTCGGTCGCGGGCGCTTCCGCCAACGCGAGACGCAGCAGGTCTGCCGTCGTCGGCGCGCCCGCGCCGCGGGCGACGTCGATCTGGTAGTAGATCGGCGCCGGATGCGGCGTCGTCACCAGGCACTCGCGCCGGAACGCGAGTGGCACCCAGCTCGAGCAGCCGCCACCGGACCGACCGGCGAGCGGCGGCGCGAACGGCGGCGTCGCGCCGTCGAACAAGCCCGCAAAGGGACCGGTGTAGGCCACTTCGCCGTCCAGGCGGATCTCGATGTCGCCCTCCGGCTGCGCCGACCATATCCGGCGGATCCAGCCCGGTCCCTCGCTGCGCGCCAGCACGACGCTGCCATCGGCCCGCGTCGCCGAGAAGTGACCCCAGTCCTCGTTGCCGCCCGACGGGTCGTGCGACGAGAAGACGGTCACCTCCTCGTGGCGCGGACGCGGCAGGTCGGCCAGGCCGCGCTGTGCACACACCCACGGGACCAGCACGAAGCCGGCGACCCACGCAGCACCGTGCGGGTGGCGACGCACCGAGCTACGTGCCGGCCGATGTGGAGCAGCGCGCCGAGGGGCGCGGTTGGCGTCAGTGGTTGACGTGCAGCGCGAACGCATTCGTCGTCCGGATGTGTGACGTGGCGCGATGGCGCGACTCGAACCGGGACAAGCGAGCTGCCGCGCCCACGCCCGCGCGCGCACCGAGCGAGCCGCACGCCTCGGATCATAGGCCAGGGTCGAGCGAGCGGCTCGCGGCGGCGGCCGTCGCCTCGCCTGACCCGGAGCCCCTGCCCACGAGGCCCCGTCCCGAGGACCGCGGCCACCCCTGCCCTTGAGCGGCCCCACGGCGCTCGGGCGCGGTTGACGTCGAGGCGAGCTCCCGTGAGATTCCGTCCGACAGTCCGACGCGCCACGGGCAGGACTCCACGGCCGGAGGGCTCGAAACACGACCCCGAGACCATGTCACCGAGCTGCTCGAACACCCCGCGGTCCGAATTCCGATGCAAAAACCGCAGCGTGCGGTGACTTGGCTCGCATGCCTCTTCCTGGTTCCCACGAACTGCAGCGTCTTCTGGAAGAGGAGGCCTTCGTGCGCTCGCTGGCTCGCGCACTCGCTGGACGCGACGCCGACGACGTCGTGCAGGGCACGTGGCAGCAGGCCATGGCCATGCGGACGGGGGCGATCCGCAAGCCGAGGCCGTGGCTGGCCCGGGTCGTGCAGGGCATCGCCAGCAATGTGCGCCGCGCACGGGCGAGACGTGACGAGCACGAGCGCGCCGTGGCGCGCCAGGACTCGGTTCCCTCCTCGGCCGAGCTGATGGAACGAGAGGAGCGACGCCGCCGGCTCGTGCTCGCGGTCGACGAACTGCCCGAGCCGGAGCGAGGCGTCGTGTTGATGCGCTACTTCCAGGACTTGCCGCCGCGCGCAATCGCCGCCGAACTCGGGCTCCCGGTGCGCACCGTCCATGCCCGACTGCGGAGCGGACTGTCCGCCCTCAGGAGGCGACTCGACCGCGAGCACGGTGACCGCCGCGTGTGGCTCGTGCCACTGCTCGGTCCGCCGACGACATCGGCGGCCATGACGACAGGAACCCTGGTGATGACGACCAAGACCAAGATCGTGACGAGTCTCGCAGCGGTGCTGGTGCTCGCTGGCGTGTGGGCGATGCGGCTGGGCGGCGGCAGCGCCGATTCGAAGAGGCCGGCGCTCCCCGCGGCGCCCGCAGTTGCCACGGCGACAGGCCCGGCCGTTGTCGCGACCGACGAGACGCCCGCCGCGACGCGGCGCGAACCGGTCGCCGCGACGCCGCCACGCGCCGTGGCGACCGGCAGCCTGCTGGTTCGAGTGCGCTACGCCGACGAACCGCGGCCGGCTGCTGGCGTGCCCGTGATCCTCGGTCGGCCCGGCGGCGACTTCCGCGTCGACACCGCGCGCGCTCGGACCGACGGGTCGGGCGTGGCGCGATTCGACGCGCTGACGCCGGGAAGCTGGGAGGCTACCACCGGCCGTGCCCTCGGCCCGAAGATCCTCGAGATCCGCGCCGGTGAGCAGACCGAGTGCGACCTCGACCTGCAGCTCGGCATGACCCTGTCCGGCATCGTGGTCGACGCCACCGGCACTCCGGTGGCAGGCGCCCTGGTCGAAGTGGGCGAGCCGCGCCATCGCGACCCTGAAGTGATGGCGACGACGGGGGCCGACGGCACGTTCGCGCTGCGTGGTTGCCCGAGCGTCAGCATGGTCGGCGCCCGTGCCGAAGGGCACGCTTCGTCTTCGCTGCAGACCGTCCACAGCTTCGACGGCACGCCGGTAGACGTACGCCTGGAGCTGGTCGAGCCCGGCGGCACCGTCGACGGTCTGGTGGTCGCCGAGGACGGGACGCCAGTGGCCGACGCGGTGGTCCGAGTCGGCAAGGGCAAGACCGACGCCCTGACGCCGTTCGCCGGCAGCGCGCCGCCGTTGCCGGCGCAGGTGCGCACCGACCGGCAGGGGAGGTTCCGCGCGATCGGGGTGGCAGCGGGCACGCAGCCGGTGCAAGCGCGCGCCGTCGGCTTCGCGCCGTTCGCCGGCAGCTGTGACGTGATCGCCAACGCGACGGTGGCGTTGCGCGTGACGCTGGCGGCGGGCGCGTCCTGTGAGGGCGCGGTCGTCACCGCCGACGGCGCCCCGGTTGCGAACGTCGACGTTCGTGTCGGCAGCAGGGGCGACTTCGTGCAACTGTTCGCGCGGACGGCTGCCGATGGTGCCTTCATCCTGCGTGACCTGCCGGTCGGCACGGTCGAGCTCGCGGCGGCCGACCCCGAGCACGGCGACGCCAAGATCGAGATCGCCACGGCGGCAGGCGCCACCGCGCACTGCGAGCTGCGCCTGAGCAAGGGGCTGGAACTGCGCGGCCGCGTCGTCGACGAGGCCGAACAACCGGTGGCGGGCCTCGACGTGTGGGTCACACCCACCGGGACCGTCGGCCGCATCGAGACGACCACCACGGGCGGGGACGGCCGCTTCTGCGTGCCGCGTCTGCCCGAGGGCTGCCGCGTCAACGTCCGGGTCGCCGGCCAGACCTTCGACGAAGCGCGCCGGAGCGACGTCGATCCGGCAGCCGGCGAACTCCTGCTGCGCGTGCAGAACCCGCCGCGCAGCGCCTACGTCCGCGGCGTGGTCCACGGCGTCGATGGCGGGCCGGTGGCCGGCATCGACGTCGACGCCAACTGGCAGGAGACGAGCGGCGGCATGGTCGCGACCACGGCAGCCGATGGCCGCTTCGAACTCGGCCCCCTGCGCACGGGTGTCTGGCGCCTACGGATCGTCGAGGAGGGATGCGCAATCTACCAGTCGCCGACGCTGACGCTGGTCGACCACGCGGCGTTGGACATCGGCACGATCCGGCTGCACCGCGGTGGCGACCTCGAGGTCGAGGTCGCGGGGGCCGCACCCGAGCACCTCGGGCTGACGATCTGCGACGCCCGCGACGACCTGGTCTTCGGCATGGTCTCGACCAACGTACCCCTGCGCTCGCTACCGCTGAACCCGGGCAGCTACGCGTTGCGCGTGCACGGGAAGGGCTTCGCCGCCCAGAGCGTGCCATTCACGATACGCGACGGCGAGAGGACCCTGCTGAAGGTCGTTGTGGCGACCGGCATCAGCCAGCGCTTGGTGTTTCGGGTGCCGCCCACAGACGCAGCCCCGGCTTGGTTCCCCTTCAAGGTGCGGCGAGACGACACGGTCCTGCTGACGAACGCCGCGTCGTCCTCGCAAGCCTTCGCGGTCGAGTGTTGGCTCGCCCCGGGCGACTACGAGGTCGTCGTGGATTCCTACGGCCTGAGCGGCAGCGCGCGCTTCTCCGTCGGCGGCGAACCCGGCCCGCCCGTCGTGGTGCCGGTTCGCTGACCCATGTCGGCCGCGCGCTTCACCTGATGCCGGCCGCGTCGGCCGCCCCCTCGTCCACGCGGATGTCGGTGCCGGTCTCGGTCGTGCCGCCGATGCCGACGAAGTTGGGGTCGGCCTGCACCTCGAAGGTCTGGTTCATCTGCTCGCCATCGACCTCGAGGACGACGCGGTACGAGCCGGGCGCCACCTCGGGACGGAAGCGGCCGAAGCCGCGGCCCCGGCCACGACCGCCGCCGCCCGCAGCGGCGGCGCCGCCGCCACGACCGCCGCGCCGACCCTGCGCCGCGCCGCCCTGGGGCTGAGGCGGTGCCGGGCGTCGCAGGTCCCAGACCACGCGGTGCAGACCGGCAGTCTTTGGCGCCTCGAGCGTGGCGAGCGTCTCGCCACCCGCACTCTCCACGCGCAGCACCACGTTGCCGGCGTCGGCACCGAGCGAGAAGAAGATCGACGCCTGCCCGTCGGGATTGTCGCCGAAGAAGGGGCTCCCGCCGGTGGTGCCGCGCGAGTGCCGGCGCCGCCACACCACCACGTCCGCGGGGTCGTACAGGTGCGCGGCGGCCGCACGCGTCTCCTTGGTCATCTGCCGCAGCGGCGTGACGTCGAGCGCCCACAGGCTGCGCCCGTGAGTAGCGAGGACGATGTCGCCACACGAGCGGTGCTGGGCGATGTCGTGCACCGGGACGGTCGGCAGGTTGTTGTGGAAGCGCTCCCAGGAGGCGCCGCGGTCGAACGACACCCAGAAGCCGAACTCGGTGCCCAGGTACAGCAGGTTCTCGTTGACGCGGTCCTCGCGCAACGCGTGCGTCGAGCCGCGGGGCAGGTTGGCACGCAGCGCACGCCAAGTCTGGCCATGGTCCTCGCTCACGAACACGTAGGGGTCGTCGTCGTCGGAACGGTGCGCGTCGAGGGTGAGGTACACGCGCTCGGTCTTGAAGCGCGACGGCTCGATCGCCGCCACGTAGCGCGGGCCGGGCACCAGAGCCGCCAGCGGCGCCGGTTCTTCGACCGGCTGTGCCGAGGCCACCCGCGGCCCACCGCGCGACTCGGTGTCCGCCACGGCGCCGCCGATGCCCGGATCGGGCTCCAGCACCCAGAGGTCCTTCCACTCTTTGCCGCCGTCGCGGGTCATCCACAGCGCGCCGTCGTCGCTGCCGACGTAGAGCACGTCGGGATCCCGTGGCGACTCCGCCAGCGCGGTGGCGCTGCCGAGCTTGCCGCGCGTGATCTCCGGCGAGATCACCTTGAGGTCGTCGCCCTTGTTCCACGAGCGGAACACGAACTGCGCTGCGCTGTAGTAGACGCGCGAGTTGTGCGCCGACAGGATGAACGGCGTCTTCCAGTTGAAGCGGTAGCGCATGCCGCGCTCGGCGCGCGGGCGGATGCCTCCCGACTCCATCGTGCGCAGGTTGGTGCGGCCGGTGCCGCCGTTCTGACTCTCGTAGTAGACCTGGTCCGGATCGTCGGGGTCGAGCCGCACGACGAAGCCGTCGCCGCCTCCCACGCGCACCCAGTCCTCGTTGACCGTGCCCCGGGCACTGGCGCTGCGGTGCGGCGCGCCCCACGAGCCGTTGTCCTGCAGGCCACCGAACACCCAGTAGTCGCGGCGCGAGCTCACGTCGACGTGGTAGAACTGGCCGAGCGCGGCGTGGTTGAGGTGGTCCCAGTTCTCGCCGCGATCGTAGGTCACGTACACGCCGCCGTCGCAACCCAGCAGGACGTGGCGACCGTCGCGCGGATCGATCCACATGGCGTGCTGGTCGGCGTGCACGCCGCGGCCACCGTCGTCGGTGAAGGTCGCACCCTTGTCCTTCGAGCGCGCGAGGCTGACACCGAGCACCCACTGGTAGGTCTCGTCGGACGGGTCGACGCGCACCTGGCTGAAGTACATGGGGCGCGGATTGATGCTGTTGACGCGCGTCCAGGTGCGGCCCGCGTCGGCCGAGCGGTAGATGCCACCGTGCTCGTGCCCGGCCTTGCCCTGCATGCCCTGGGCATTGCTGCGCTGACCACCGAGGCTGATGCCGAACGTGCGCTCCGGGTCGCCGCCCATGCCGCCGCGCGCGCCGAAGGCAAAGCGCGCCGTCTCCGGTGAGGCCTCGGCCTCGCTGTTCTCCTGCGTCTCCGCCTCGCCGCCCGCGGCCGCACCGCCGCGCCGGCGACCCTGCCGCGGCGCCGGGCGCTCGGCCATGACCACCGACTTGACGTGGCTCTTGCCCTCGCGGGCGATCTCGACCTTGACGGTGTCACCGACCTCGTACTGGGCCAGACGCTCCTCGAGGTCGCGGTAGGACAGGACCGTGGCGTCGTCGACGGCCAGGACGACGTCGCCCGCCGCCAGACCGGCCTTCTCGGCCGGCCCGTCCTTGGTCACCTGGGTGAGGCGGGCGCCGGTCTCGGCGTTCTCGCCAGCGACGCCGGCCCAGCCCACCTTGGCTCCCGGCTTGCCGATCATCTCCGACTCGACGATCGCGTAGACCACGTTCGGATCCTTGCCGTACCAGTCGAGACCGATGCGACCGAGAGTGCCCGACGGCAGGCCGTCCTGCACCTTGGTGAAGCTGCGGCCGCCATCCTCGGTGCGGTAGAGGCCGCTGCCCGGCCCCCACTTCTTCACCGGGTCGTTGGTGTCGTAGATGTCGCGCGCGCGCTCGTAGGTCGCCACCAGCAGCACGTCGGGATCGGTCGGGTGCATCGCCATGTCGATGACGCCGGAGTCGTCGTCGACGAAGAGAATGCGCTCCCACGAGCCGCCGCCGTCGGTGCTCTTGTACAGGCCGCGCTCGCCGTTCGATCCGTACAGACGCCCGAGCGCGCCGACGTAGACGATGTTCGGGTCCTTGGGGTGGACGAGGATGTCGCCGATCTGGAACGACTCGGGCAGACCCATGTGCTTCCAGGTCTTGCCGCCGTCGGTCGACTTGTAGACGCCGTTCCCGTACGAGACCGAGTTGCGCGGGTTGTTCTCGCCGGTGCCGACCCAGACCACGTTCGGATCCGACGCTGCGACCGCCACCGCGCCCACCGACGAGCAGGCCTCGTGGTCGAACTGATGCTCGAACGTGGCGCCGTTGTTGGTGGTCTTCAGCAGACCGGCCGTGGCGGTGGCCACCCAGAACGTGCTCGGGTCGCTCGGGCACACCGCGAAATCGGTGATGCGTCCGCCCATGTTCGCCGGCCCCAGGCAGCGCCAGGTGAACTGCTCCTGCCACGCCGGCGCCGGCGCCTTGTCGGCAGCTTCGGCCGCCGGGGCCGGCCGCCCTGCTACCTGAGCGGCCTGAGCGGGAAGGAGGAGAGCGAACGAGAACGCGACGAGGGCTCTGTGCATGCGGGACTCCGAGCGAGCGCCGTAGGCTAGCCGGAGGCGCGCGAGAGCGTCAGGGGGGCGGCCGCGCCGGCGCCCCGGCCGGGGCAGGCCGACCCGGTCGCAACGCCGGTTCCGAGTGCCGCTCGGCGGCCGCAGCCTTCGAATCCCGGCCCTGCGTGGGCGCTCGCAGCGTGCCCTCCTTCTCGTCTTGCGCCGGACGCCCGATTCCTCGCGTCCTGGCGAACCACCGTGTAGCGGTCGCACCTTTCTGCGGTTGTTGGGTCGGCTGACCGACGCTTCGACCATGACGATGTCATGGTCTGCACCAGGACGACTCCCATGCGAACCCGATCCCCCGACGCCGCGCGCCCGAGTGGCCGCCCAATCGCCCGCTTCGTCTCCGGTATCGCCCTGATGGCGGCGTGCAACGCCCAGATCACGCCGACCTCGGCCCATCTCTTCTCGCACGAGGGCGGCCCGGACGACAGCCACTACGGCTTCCGGATCAGCCGGGCCGGCGACGTCGATGGCGACGGCCACACCGACGTGCTGATCGGCTCGCCGTTGTCGAACGTGGGCGGCCGCCTGCAGGTGGGCAAGGTCTACGTCTACTCGGGCGCCGACGGGAGCTTGCTGCGCGAGGTGACAGGCGACCCCGCGCGCGACGTGTTCTTCGGCTGGCCGGTGCGCGACGCAGGCGACGTGGACGCCGACGGTACCGTCGATCTTGTGGCGGCGACGCGCACCGACATCGTCGCGGTGTCGGGCCGCACCGGCAGCGAGATCTGGCGCGCCAGCCTGAGCGTCGCGACCGACGCCCAGCTCGGCAGCCTCGGCGACGTCGACCAGGACGGACACGCCGACCTCCTGGTGAGCGCCTCGGTCGAGACCGTGGTGCTGTCGGGGCGCGACGGCAGCGTCCTCTCCCGCCGCACCGGCCAGATCACGGCCGACGTCGCCGGGGACTGCAACGGCGACGGCGTCGTCGACATCGTGCTCGGGGAGTACGCGTTCGCCGGCACCGGGCGCGTGCTGCTGCTCTCGGGCAGCGATGGCAGCCTGCTGCAGACGATCCCGGCCCCGGCCGGCACCACGACCTTCGGGCGCTACGTCGCGCCGGCTGGCGACGTCGACGCCGACGGCCGCAGCGATGTCGTGATCGGCGACAGCTTCGGCTCGGGGGCGTTCTACCTGCATTCCGGCCGCGACGGCTCCCTGATCCGTCAGGTCTCCGGCCACGGCACGGCCGCCGCCTTCGCCTGCCGGCGCGGGGGCGACGTCGACGGCGACGGGCACGGTGACGTGATCTTGACCCACCATTGGGGCAGCGTGTCGATCTTGTCGGGCCGCACCGGCGCCGAGCTGGTCAACTACCTCAAGAGCCCCAGCGGCATCTTCGGCTTGTCGATCGACGGCGTCGGCGACGTCGACCGCGATGGCTTCGACGACGTGTTGGTCGGCGATTACACCGGCGGCCCGTTGCACAGGGGCAGCGCCCACGTGCTGTCGGGGCGAGCCCTGACGCTCACCACCGACGCGCACGCGTTGTCGATCGCGAGCGGCGGCACGCAGACGCTGCGGCTCGACCTCGGCACCAGCCACGCCGGCGAGCCGTTCGTCTGCTTGGGATCGGCGAGCGGCTTCGAGCCCGGCCTCGCGCTGGGTCCGGTCCACCTGCCGCTGAACCCCGACGCCTACACGATGCTCACCGCGGGCAACCTGGGCCTGCTGTTCGCGCCGCCGGCGGGCCTGCTCGACGGGTCGGGCCGCGCGACCTGCAGCCTCGTGTGGCCACCCGCGCTCGAGGTCGCGCCCGGCACCCGGCTGCACCACGCGGCGCTGGTGCTCGCCCCTGGCTTCGGCAGCCTGACGGCAGCCACCAACGCGGCGCCGCTCCTACTGCGGTGACCCGCCGGCAGCGTGCCACCCGGCGCCGACACGGCCGGACGCAAGCGCCGGGACCGGACGGAGCAGTCGACCGTGCACACCCACCGCGCGGGCAGACGGTGGGACTGGTGCGGCACCCGACCACCATCACAATCGGCCCCCATGAAGCCCCCCTGCCTTGCCCTCGTCTCGCTCATCACCGCGCCTGCCCTCGCGCAGGAATGGCGGATCGAGACGTTCACCATCCCAGGTACGTCCGTCGTCGTCCCCCACGACATCTCCGACGCCGGCGTGATCGTCGGTACCTTCCGCGACACGGCCGCGCACTACCACGGCTTCACTCGTGATGCGGCGGGCACGGTCGTCACCGTGGACGAGCCGAGCAGCACGAACTCGATCCTGCACGGCATCAACCAGGTTGGCGTGGTGCTCGGCAGCCGACGGCCGGGCACGCCCGCCGGCTTCCGCTATCAGAACGGTACCACCACCCTGTACTCGATACCGGGTCTCAGCACCGCGGCGGGCTCGGGTCTCAACGACGCTGGTCTGATGGTCGGCGGCTACACGGACTCGCAGGCGCGCGACCACGGCTTCTTCTGGCCAGGGTCGGGCGGCGCCACCACGCTCGACTACCCCGGCGCGCAGCACTCGGTCCTGGTGGACGTCGACGACGCCGGGCGCATGATCGGCAACTACTGGGTGTTCGGGTCAGGCCGCTGGCGCGGCTTCGCGTACGACCGCAGCGCCTTCACCACGCTCGACATGCCGGGTGCGCACTGGACCTACCTCATGGGGATGAACAGCTCCGGCTGGCTCGTCGGACAGCGGGTCGACACCAGCGGCGCACTGCGCAGCGCCATCTACTACGACGGCTCGGCGTTCCACGACTTCGTCGTACCCGGTGCCACCGGCTGGACCGACCTGCAAGGGATCAACGCCTTCGGCGAGATGGCCGGCTCGTGGCAGGGCACCCACCTCGGCGTGTCGGGGCAGCACGCGTTCCTGGCGCGGCCGTGCCAACCCGATCTGGGACACGCGACGCCGGGTGGTGCCCGACTGACGGTCTGCGGCCAGTGGCTGCGCGCGGGTGGAACCGCCGACCTCGAGATCTCCGGGGCTCCGGCTGGCGCGGCCGTCTGGGTCGGCGTCGGCCGCAGCAGCAACCCGGTGCCGATCTTCGGCGGCGCGTGGGTGCCGCTGCCGGTCGACCTCGTGCTGCCGCTGCGCGCCGACGCCGGCGGCGACGTCGTCCTGCCTGGCCTGCGCGGCGGCGGCGGACCGCTCGACCTCTACGTCCAAGCGGTGGTGCAAGACGCTGCGGCGCCTGCGGGGTTCACCGTCACCAACGCCGTCCGCGTGCAGGTCGAGCGCTAGAGCAGTCCGTGTCACGGGAGGCGCCGCGGCGGAGCCGTGAATGTTCGTTCAGGTCGGTGCGGCCGAATCGCCCGGCAGGTTGGGCCACGTGTGGAGGTTCGGACTGCCAAGCTGGACGAACAGGCGCGGCACCGCGGCGGATGAATCCCGTAACGCGGACTCCTTGGTAGGAGGCCAACTCGCGCGCATCGACACTCGCACGGGCTCGCTCGGCCCGACCTCTCATCACTTCACCAGGACGTGCGGCAGCCCGGCGGCGGCCGCTTCGCGGTTGAACCGAGCGACCTGTTCCGACTGCAGGGTCTGCAGGCGGCCGAGCTCCTTGTCGATGGCAGCGACCAGCTCGGCCTTCACCGCGAGCGCCTGCTGCGTCGGCGCACAATCGCCGGCAGCGACGGTGCCCATGACGCCGGCCAGCTTGTCGTTGAGCCGGATGGGGAAGTTGAGCGGGTCCTGGTTGCTCCTGTTCTTGGTCTGGTAGAGAGCCGCCTCGATGGAGGTCGCCTCCTTCTCGATCGCAGCGCCGAGCGTGCGCAGGTCGGCGAAGGCATCGCCTTCCGCTCTGCCAGCCACGGCGCCGACCTGCTGCCGCAAGCCGCGCAGCCTGACGATCGCCTCGTGCGTTTCGGTGAGCTTGTCGCGCGCCTCGAGCAGGAAGGTCAGCTGCGCCCGCAGGTCGGCCACCGTGGCGCCGCTGCGTGGGTCCGCACGCAGGTCGAACTCGGCGCCGTGCACCGAGGGCTCGTCGCCGTCGCCCAGACTGAGCCGCACCGTGTAGCGCCCGGGCACGGCGCGCGGGCCGCTGCGCGCGCCTCCGTTCCACAGGATCATGCCCGGCACCTGCTTGGCACCGTCGTAGCGCAGATCCCACTCGATGCGGTTCATGCCGGCCTTCAAGACCAACTTGCGCGAGCGGGAACCGCGTCGGCCGCCGTCTTCGTCTTCGTCGGCATCGGGCTCCGACGCCGCCGCGTCGCTCGGATCGGCGTCGCTCTTGCTGCCGGCCGACGTCATCTCGGCGATCACTTCGCCGCCGGGACCGATCCACTCGAGGCGAGCGCGGCCCTTCGGCACTTCGGCCAGGAGGACGCGCACGACCGCACCGGCCGGCGGGTTGGCGCCGACCTGGTCGCCACCGGCGCCCCGGCCACCTCCCCCTGGCATCCGATCCACGGCTTCGGGCGCGAACAGGTGCACGCGAGCTCGAGCCTGGCGCGCGTCGAGCTGACGCAGGTGCGCCAGGTCGTCGAGCACCCACAACGCCCGCCCTTGGGTCGCGGCGACGAGGTCGCCCTCCTTCACCGCCAGGTCGGTGATCGGCGTGACCGGCAAGTTGAGCTGCAGCGGTTGCCAGCGCGCCCCGTCGTCGAAGGTCACGTACACGCCGCGCTCGGTCCCCGCGTACAGCAAGCCCGCGCGCGCGGGATCGCAGCGCACGGCGCGCGTGAAGTGCGTCGGCGCGATGCCTTCGTTGATGCGCGTCCACGTCTGCCCGTAGTCGTCGGTCTTGAACAAGTAGGGCGCGAAGTCGTCGAGCTTGTAGCGCGTACCCGCCACGTAGGCAGTGCCGGGCTTGCTCGGATGCGGCTCGATGCAGTTGACCATCATCCACTCGGGCCAGCTCGGCGTGACGTTCTGCCAGCGCCCACCGCCGTCCCGCGACACGTGCACCAGACCGTCGTCGGAGCCGCACCACAGGAGCCCCGGCTCGAGCGGCGACTCGCACGCGGCGAAGATCGTGCAGTAGTACTCGACGCCGGTGTTGTCCTTGGTGATCGGCCCGCCGCTCGCGACCTGCTTGCTCTTGTCGTCGCGAGTCAGGTCGCCGCTGATCGCCTGCCAGCTGTGCCCCTGGTCGGAGCTGCGGAACAGCACGTTGCCGGCGCAGTAGAGGGCGTGCGGCGGGTGCGGCGAGAAGAAGATCGGGAAGTTCCACTGGAAGCGGTAGCGCAGGTCGGCGGCGCCCCAGCCCATCGGGTTGTCGGGCCACACGTTGACCTGCCGGCGCTCGGACGTCGCATGGTCGATGCGCTGCAGCATGCCGCCGTAGTTGCCGCCGAACACGACGTCGGGATGCTGCGGGTGCACGGCGATGTGACCGCTCTCGCTGCCGGCGGTGGGCTCCCAATCGCGCTCGCCGATGCGGCCGCGGTCGGAGCGCGAGCGGATGCGCAGGGTCGAGTTGTCCTGCTGCGCGCCGTAGATCCGGTAGGGCACGGCGTTGTCGGTGGTGACGCGGTAGAACTGCGCCGTCGGCTGGTTGTCGAGCGTCGACCACGAAGCACCGCCGTCGAACGACACGCACGCGCCGCCGTCGTTGCCTTCGATCATGCGCGAAGGATCGGCGGGGTCGATCCAGAGGTCGTGGTTGTCGCCGTGCGGCGGGCGGATGGCAGCGAAGCGCCGGCCGCCGTCGGTGCTCTTGTGGAAGCCGACGTTGAGCACGTAGACACCGTCGCGATCCTGGGGGTCGGCGTACACGCGCGTGTAGTACCACGCACGCTGGCGCAGGCTGCGCTCGTCGTTCACCTTGGTCCACGTGCCGCCGCCGTCGTCGCTGCGGAACAGACCCCCGGCCTCGGCTTCGACCATCGCCCACACCCGCTCGGAGTCCACCGGCGACACGCACACGCCGATGATCCCGAGCGTGCCTTCGGGCAGCCCGGACCCGCCGCTGATGTTCTGCCAGGAGTCGCCGCCGTCGCTGCTGCGCCACAGACCCGAGCCCTCGCCGCCGCTGTCGAAGCCGTGCGGCGTGCGCAGCACGCGCCAGGTCGAAGCGAACAGGATACGCGGATTGCGCGGATCGAAGCACAGGTCGACGGCACCCGCCCGGTCGCTGACGAAGAGCACCTTCTCCCACGTGCCGCCGCCGTCCTTGCTGCGGAACACCCCGCGCTCGGCGTTCGGCCCCGACACATGGCCGATCGCGGCGACGAACACCACGTCCGCGTTCCTCGGGTGCACGCGGATGCGACCGACGTGCCGAGTGTCGGCGAGGCCGACGCACTTCCAGGTCTTGCCGGCGTCGGTCGAGCGCCACACCCCGTCGCCGCTCGACACGTTGCCGCGCAGCGTCTCCTCGCCGGTACCGGCGTAGACCACGTTGGGGTCGGACTCGGCGACGGCGACGGCGCCGATCGAGCCGCCGAAGAAACCGTCGCTCACGTTCTTCCAGGTGCGTCCGGCGTCGGTGGTCTTCCACACGCCGCCGCCGCACGCCCCCATGTAGTAGGTGTTGCGGTCGCCGACCACGCCGCACACGCTGTCGACACGGCCGCCGCGGGAAGGGCCGACGCAGCGCCACTGCAGGGTCTCGAGCAGGGCCGCGGGCATCGGTGGCGCCTGCGCCGGCAGGCCATGAGTCGCGAACCAAAGGGCCAGGAGGACGAGCGTGAGGCGTGCCATCGCGCCGCATGCTACGAAGCGACGGGCCGCGGCATGAGGAGTTCGCCGGCCGGATCGCCGGGCGCGGCGCCGTCGTCCGGGAGCGGACGGCGATCCGGCCAACGTTCGGGCCGGTGACGACGTATGCACGGCTCGATGCGCGCGCTCGCCCCCCTGCTCCTTCTTGCCCTCCCGGTCCTCGCCCAGGCCGAGAAGCCCACCAAACTCGACCCCACCAAGCTCGATCTGGCCCTCCTCCTGGAGTGGGAAGCGGTGGGCAACCCCAGGCTGTCGCCGGACGGCCAGCAGGTCGTCTTCACCCGGAGCTGGACCGACAAGCTCGAGGACCGGATGCGCAGCGCGCTGTGGCTCGTCCAACGCGACGGCACGCGGCTGCGGCAGCTCGTCGAGGGCAGCGACCCGCGGTGGTCGCCGGACGGCACCCGCATCGCCTACGTGGCCGCGGGCGCGCCGCGCGGGCCGCAGGTCTGGGTGATGTGGGTCGACACGCGCGAGGCCACCCAGCTCACCCACGTGACCGAGGCTCCCGCGAACCTGGAATGGTCCCCTGACGGCAAGGCGCTGGCGTTCACCATGCAGGTGCCGGAGAAGGACGGCTTCGACATCAAGCTGCCGCCGCGGCCCGAGGGTGCCAAGTGGGCGCCGGACGCCACCGTCATCACCCGCCTGGCCTACCGGCGCGACCGCCAGGGCTACCGGCCGGCGGGCTACCGCCACCTCTTCGTGGTGTCGGCGGTCGACGGCGGCACACCGCGCCAGATCACGAGCGGCGACTTCGACCACGGTGCGCCCGACTGGACCCCGGACGGCAAGGAGCTGCTGTTCTCAGGGCTGCGCGCCGACGACGCCGACTGGCAGGTGCGCGAATCGGAGGTGTACGCGGTCGCGATCGCGACCGGCGACGTGCGCCAGCTCACCACGCGGCCCGGGCCCGACGGAGGACCCAAGGTGTCGCCCGACGGAACCAAAGTCGCCTACGTCGGCTTCGACCGCAGCGACGACACCTACAGCGTCACGGCGCTGCACGTGATGAACATCGACGGCAGCGGTGCACGCTGCCTCACCGCCGACCTCGACCGCGACGCGCAGGACGTGCAGTGGGCTCCCGACGGCCAAGCGATCTACTGCACGGTACCGAGCGAGGGCACGACGCAGGTGTGGCGGGTCCTGCTCGACGGCACGCGCCAGGAGATCACCCACGGCGTGCAGCAGGTCGACCTCGGCAGCGTCGGCCGCGACGGCAGCTTCGTGGCGACGGTGAGCACGCCGCGCGATCCCGGCGACGTGTGGTCGTTCGGACCGAGCGGTGTCGGACGGCGGCTCACCAACGTGCACGAGGACGTGCTCGGACGCTTGCGGCTGGGATCGGTCGACGAGGTGCGCGCCAAGTCGGTCGACGGCCTCGACGTGCAGGCCTGGTTGGTCAAACCGCCGGGTTTCGAGCCGGGCAAGAAGTACCCGCTCGTCCTGCAGATCCACGGCGGCCCGCACGCGATGTACGGGGTCGGCTTCGACTTCGAGCGTCAGAACCACGCCGCCGAGGGCTACCTGGTGTTGTTCGCCAACCCGCGCGGCAGCACCGGCTACGGCAAGGCCTTCGGCAACGCCATCGACAACGCCTATCCGGGCCACGACTACGACGACCTCATGGCGTGCGTCGACGCGGTGGTGGCACAGGGCTGCGTCGATGAACAGAACATGTTCGTGTACGGCGGCAGCGGCGGCGGCGTGCTCACCTGCTGGATCGTCGGCACGACCGACCGCTTCCGCGCCGCGGTGTCGATGTTCCCGGTGACCAATTGGATCAGCTTCGTCGGCACCACCGACGGCCCGTACTGGTACGGCAACTTCGACAAGCTGCCCTGGGAAGACATCAGCGAGCACTGGCAGCGCTCGCCGCTGCGACTGGTCGGCAACGTCGTGACACCGACGATGTTGATCACCGGCGAACTGGACCTCCGCACGCCGATGGCGCAGACCGAGGAGTACTACCAGGCTCTCAAGCTGCGCAAGGTCGACACCGTCATGGTGCGCATCCCCGACGAGTACCACGGCGCCGCCGGCCGCCACGTGAGCAACCGCCTGCGCCGCATCCTGTACGTGCGCGGCTGGTTCGAGAAGCACCGGGCGCACGATCGCGCCGGCGACTGAAGGCCTGACTCGCCGGAGGCCGGCACCACATCGAGGCGCTTCGCGCCCGCCGCATCGAAGGCGACTCGCCACGGCTCGCGAGTCGATGGCCCGGGGGGCATACACGGCTCGAGAGCGCCACGGTGCCAACCCAAGGAACTCGTGTACGCCGTGGCCTCCCCACCCACCTCGCCTCGGCAGTGCGCTCAGCGCCGTTCGCCGCGCGCGGGCTCGAACGCCACCGGCACTTCCACCTCGGTGGTGTCGTCGGACACCTCGAAGCTCCCTTTCCCCGCGGGCACATCCCCCGACGACACCTCGTAGGTGTACGAGCCGGGTACGAGGGCCCCACGCCACGGGGAGAGCAGGTGATCGATCGGCGTCTTGTCGGCGGCGCGCACGAGCACGGAGGTGCCTTCGGGCGGCTCGGCGGCGAAGACGAAGCGCACCACTGTCGCCGCCGGCAAGGTCAACGTCAGTTCCGTCTCGGTGCCGCCAGCGAGGCCGACCTCACGCTTGGTCGGGGCGACGGCGCCGCCGCGCAGGTGCAGGACGAAGCGCCCTGCCGGCGCCGGCGCACAGCGCCAGACGCCATCCTCCCCGGCGGTGAAGCGGCGTGCGTTGCCATGGTGATCGAACATCATCACCTCGCGCGCAGCCACGGCGCGGCCGTCGGGGTGCAGCAGACGCACTGCCAGGGTGCCCAGCGCCGGTGCCCGCAGCTCGCCGAGGTCGAGGCGCTGCTCGGGCCGCAGCTCGTGCTTGCCGCCGTCGAAGAAGCCGACCCCGGCCATGTCGAGGCGTACGCGGTACTCGCCCGGCGGCAGCGGCTCGGTCGCGAAGCTACCGTCGGCGCCCTCGACGATCGTCACGACGTCGATGCCCTGCGCGGCGCCCCGTCCGGTCACCAGCACCTTCGCCAGCCGGGCACCGTTGCCCGTGGCGTCGAGCACCTTGCCGACGAGGCGACCGGCGCGCGTCATGTCGAGGGCGCGCAGCTCGAGGTCGGCGTCGCCCGGCCGAACGCCGTCGCGCTGCGCCAGCGGCGGCGAAATCGCGCCGCGGTCGGGCGGTCGGGCCGTGACCAGGTGCGGCCCGTCACGCAACGGCGCCAGCAGGAAGCGCCCGTCGCCGTCGGTGCGGGTGGCGGCCACCAGGCCACCGGCGTGCGGGTTGGCAAAGACCTGCCAGCCGGCGAGCGGAGCGCCGTGCGCGTCGACCAGCCGGCCGCGCACTTCGCCGCCGGCCGCGAGCGCCACGTCGAACGGCAGCTCCTGCCCGTCGAGCAGGTCGAGGTCGCGCTCGTACGGCTGCGCCCCCGGCGCGTCGACCCGCAGGTGCACCAGCCCCACCGGCAGATGGCGCAGGGTGAAGGTGCCGTCCTCCCGGGTGAGCACCCGCAGCGTGCACCGGTGCCGGATCGGCAGGTGGTCGGTGACCCAGTCCGGGTGCAGCAGGAAGCGGGCACGCACCGGTGTCCCGCGGGCATCGCGCACGGTGCCGAACAGCGTGGCGCCGTCCGCCAACTGGACGTCGACCACCTCGACGCCGAGGGGAGCGAGCGTGAACGTCCGGTGTGCCGGCGCGAGGCCGTCGGCCAACACCACAAGGTGGTGCTCGCCCGCGGCAAGCTCGTCGAGGGCGTAGCGCCCCTCGCCATCGGTGCGCTCGCCGAGCGGCGTCGCCGTTCCGTGCGCTTCGGCGCGGACCACCGCGACCCATGCTCCTGCCGCCGGCGCGCCGCTGGGCGTGCGCACGGTGCCCTGTACCCGGCAACCGGCCCGACCCAGATGCAGCGTGAGCTGCCATGGGTCGCTGCGTTCGGCGAGGTACTCGGTGCGGCTGGCGGCGTGGCCGCGGCAGCGCGCCCACACGAACACGGCGCGGTCGAAGGCGAAGGCGAAGCGACCCTGTGCGTCGGACACCGCCAGGCGCTGCGGTTCGTCGTCGGTGGGGTCGTTGAAGTACTGGGCGTACACCGCGGCGCCCCCGACCGGACGGTCGGCAGCGTCGAGCACGACGCCGCGCACGCGCAGGCTGGGCGGCACCGAGAAGGTGACTTCGGCGGTCTCGCCGGCGACCACCTCGAAGCGCGGATCGCGCACGCCGACGAGTCCGACGATCCGATGCACGCCAGGCGCCAGCCCCTCGAGGTGCAAGCGACCGTCGGCGTCGGTGCGCCCGCGCTGCTCGACGTCACCGGCATCGGCCTGGCAGGTCACCCGCAGGCGCGCCGCCGGCGTGTCGTCGCCCTGCCAGGTGAAGGTCAGCGTCGCCGCACCGGTCGCGGCTCGTTCGGACGACGGCTGTGCGACCGCGGTGCGCACGACCTCGCCGGTGGTCGCGCGCGCGGGTGTCTCCGACGACGGCGCCGCCGTGAGCGTCGCCGCCGCGGCGTCGACCGCCCCCGGCGCAGCTGCCTCTGGCGCGTCGGCGCGCGCCCACACGAGCCAAGAGACGGCCGCACCCGCGGCCAGGACACCGATCAGGATCGCCTTCTTCATCGCCACTCCAGCTCCTGCGAGCGTGCCCACGGTGGCCGCCGCGCCGGTGACGCCGGCCGCCGCGCCCGCCTCCGCGAGCACCGCACCACGTACGGCCGCGAGCCCGCGCCCGCTACCGACCAACACCGCCAGCGATGCTGCCAGCCCCGCCGGCAGCAGCGCGCGCAGACGCTCGGTGCCGCGACGCAGCCGGGTCTTCACGGTCGCCACCGGGCACGCCAGGGCGTGCGCGATCTGCGTCGGCGTCAGCCCGTGCACCGATCGCAGCACCAGCACCTGGCGGTACCCCAGCGGCAGCTCCGCCAACGCCCGCGCCACCTCGGCGGCGGTCTCCTCGGTCTCACCGGCGCGCGCCGGATCGTCGCCAACGTGACCCTCGGTTCGCGGTTGCAGCCGGCTCGGATCGGGGATGCGTGCGGCGCGCCGTGCCTCGGCCTGGGCGTTGCGCATCAGGATGCCCACCAGCCAAGGCATGAGCCGGCGGTCGGAATCCCAGCGCGCGGCCCCGCGCATGGCGTCGAGGAACGTCGCCTGCACCAGGTCTTCGGCGTCCACGCCCGGGCGCGCCAAGTGCGCGGCCAACAACACCAACTCCGGCGCCAACGCGTCGAACACGCGCGCCATCGCGGCAGGACTGCCGCTGCGCCGGTACTCGGCGAAGGCGTGCTCGGGGTCGGACATCACCGGTCTCGTCGCGGAGGCTGCAGGGGGATTCACGGTTTCGCCAATAGCCTCGCCCAGAGGGCCGCGAACCGGAAGGCGCGTGGCCGAGCCGCACAGTGCTCGGGCCGCTTTGGCGCGGGCGGCGCAGGAGGCACACCAGGGCGGCCGCGCCGCGACCGCACGATCGCCCCAGGCCCTGGCGTCGGCCACGGCACGTGGCATCCTCCGCCTGCCATGCGCGTCGCTCTCATCACCTGCCGGCAGCTGCCGGAGCCCGACCCCGACCAGGAACCGTTGCTCGTGGCGCTGCGGCAGCGCGGCGTCGACGCGGTCATGCACGCCTGGGACGGCGACGGCACCCTCGACGGGTTCGACCTGGGCATCCTGCGATCGTGCTGGAACTACCACCTCGAACCCGAGCGCTTCCTCGCGTGGCTCGACGCCGCCGACCGGTCGACACGTCTCCTCAACCCGACGCCCGTCTTGCGCTGGAACCTGCACAAGCGCTACCTGCAGGAGCTCGGATCACGCGGCCTGCCCGTGGTGCCCACCGTGTTCGTCGAACGTGGCGCCGCCCGGCGTTCAGCGGAGCAGCCTGGCACCGTCCGCTGCAAGGCCAGCGCGACGACCGACGACTCCTGTCGCTCGGCCACACCTTCGTTCGCCGCAATCCTCGACGAGCACGGTTGGTCGCGGGCGGTGATCAAGCCCAGCGTGTCGGCAGCCTCGTTCCGCACGCGCGTGTTCGCGCGCGACGAAGCCGAACCCGCGCAGGCGTTCCTCGCCGAGTTGTTGCTCGACCGCGACGCCATGGTGCAACGCTACGTGCCGTCAGTCGAGCAGGCCGGTGAGAAGGCGCTGGTCTGGATCGACGGCGAGTGGACGCACGGCGTGCACAAGCGGCCGCGGTTCCAAGGCGACGACGAGCAGGTGTCGCCGGCAGTGCCGCTCGACGACCGCGAGTGCGCGCTCGGCGCGCGAGCCCTGGCCACGGTCGGCGACGGCTTGCTCTACGCCCGCCTCGACGTGATCTCCGACGACAACGGCGAACTGTTGGTCTCCGAGCTCGAGCTGCTCGAGCCATCGCTGTTCCTGCAGCAACATCCGCCGGCGCTGCAGCGGCTCAGCGACGCGATCGCCGGGTGGGGTCGGAGCGACACTCGCGCGCGGTCGCGGCCTGCAGTGAGCGAATGATCGCGGGGCTGGAGCGTCGGCGGTGAAGCCTACTCGTCGACAGCGCGCCTCAGTTGTTGATGTAGAACGCACTGTTGCTCAGGAGGAACCCGCGGCCCGGAGTGCCGGACAGGCTCTGCCAGACCCAGTTTGCGCCGCGCAGGGTCGGATTGGATGGCACTGGCAGCGTGAACGCGAGGTGGCCGGTCGCGTCGGTGGTGCCGGTGACGATGTGCAGCATGCGCGCCGGGTCGAGACCGAGGTCGCCGCCGAAGCCTGGCAGCGACGTGAGGTCGGCGGGCTGGCCGACGAACAAGGCCGCGAAGTCGTTCACTGGGGCGAACAGGTCGATCGCCACCGTGCCACCCGGGGCCGCGCCACGGGCGTCGAGCGCGGGTAAGCGCAGCACCTGCACCGCGATGCTGCCGCCGATGCCAGGGGCGCCGCCGTGCGCGCCGAGCTGCACACTCGGGTCGATGCGCAGGGATCCGAGCGTGCCGAGGAGGGCGGGCGTGGCGATGGTGGTGCCGGTGCCGGCGGCCAGGAACGCGGTGGCCGACGGGCCGGCGACGCGCAGGGTGCCGCCAACGGCGACGAGGGCGGGACTCGGCGCTCGAGTCTGCGCGCCGGTGGCGCCGGCGCCGCCGGTAAGGCCGCTGTCGGTGAGTTCGAGTCTCCCACCCGTGAGCGCGAGCGCCGGCGTCGACGCCACCACCAGCGCCGAGTTCGAGACCGCTGCCCCACCGGCGAGGCGCGAACCGAGCACCTGCACCGTGCTGTCGCTGGCCGCCAGAGCGGGTCGACCATCGCACCTCGAGTCGGCGACACGCACCAGCGCGCAAGCGTCGATCTCGAGCCCCGGCGCTTGCGTGAAGTCGAGGAACGACTGCGTGAGCTGCACGCGGTGGAGCAGGACCCGACCAGCACAGGCATGCACTCGTAGGCGCGGCGCCGCACCGCTGCTGTGGAATCCGCTCAGCACGAAGTCGCGGCCGGCGGCCAGGCCGGAGATCTCGATCGCGGGGGCCGACCAGCTGCTGCCTTCGGCGAGGATGGTGAGCGCCTTGCCCGTCGACACCGAACCGTAGGCGCCGGGACGCACGACGATCTGGTCGCCATCCGTGGCCGCGGCGACCGCCGGCGGCAGGTCGGTGAAGGTCGTGCCGGGGCCATTGGCCGCGTCGACGACGAAGGTGCGACCCTGGGCCGGTACGAGGCGTGTCGTGGCCGAGCAGACGGCGACGCCGCAGCCGGCGGCGAGCAGGATCGAACGGAGAGTCCGGGACGTGAAGGGGCGAGAGGTCGTGTTCATGGCAATGGATAGGAGGCCGCGGGCACAGCGCCGCGTCAGGGACGCCCGTTCGCGCCGATCACGTTCTCTCGTCGGCCGAGTCCACCAGCCAGACTCGAGCCCCCGCGGCCCCCGATCCTCACGCGACCAGCACCAAGATGCCGAGCACGACCCCGGCCATTCCCAAGGGCGCCTGGACGCGGGCGAGCTTGGCGTGTGCGTTCTGTGCTTTGGCAGCCGCGGCTTCGCTCTTGCCGCGCAGCCTGCTCTCGAGCAGGCCGAAGCCGAGGAAGAAGCCGATGAGGAGGGTCGTGGTCACGGCGCCGATGGTCACCGCACCCGCCAAGGGCGCCGCGCGCAGCAGGCCAGCAGCGTGCGGCATCACCCGCAGCGCCCACCAGATCCCAGCACCGAGCATCAGCAACCCGAGGATGCCCTGGTAGGGAGCGATCCTGGCGAACACCTGCCTGGCATTCGGCTTGCGAACGATGATCAGCGAGGAGGCGGCGATGAGGCCGCCGACGATCGTCAAGAAGGGGAAGAGCAGATTCATGGTCGGATCTCGTCAGTGGTAGAGGTTCGGAAGGACTGTCGCCGTGCGTCAGATCGCCGCCGCTGCGAACAGGCGTCGCACGACGCCACTGCGAGGGCGTCGTGCGCGCCGACAACCGAACGCGATCGAGCGCCCTGTTGACGGCGTACGGCTTGTGGCGAATCAGCTGCCGAAGGTGACGCGCAGCCGGTTGGAGAACGAGAAGCTCGGCGTGAACAAGCACGGCGACACGCCGCCGCCGAAGGTCGCCACCTGGAACTCCAGCGAGCGATCCAAGAGGAACGGCAGGCACGGGACCGGCAGATAGATCGTTCCCTGACCGTTGATCACCGGCATCTCCACAGTGATTGCCGGATCGAGGATCGTACACGTGCCGCAAACCACCAGCGGCGGTGCCGGCACGTTGAAACTCAGCACGCCGGTGACGACCGCGGGCGAGGCGCCGACCAAGGTCAGGCCGAAGAACGGATTGCCGATCGCGGGCGGGCCGTTGGTCGAGAGCGCGCCACCGAAGCCGCAACCACCCGCCAGATCGACCTCCGCGCCGCCGGCGCCGATCGCCTCGAACACCTGTCCACGCACCGAGCTGATCGTGGACACCGCCGCGTCCGCGGAGGTGAACACCACCAAGGCTCGATCCAGAGTCTCCCCGTACGAGCGTTGCGCCGCGAGCTCCGGCAGGCTGTTGAAGGGCTGGGTACCGGTCACCGAGTACCTGCGGCCACAGAAGGTGCACGTATCCGGGTCCAGCGTCCGCAGGCCGATGGCGAAGTTGGGGTAGGTGTTGTTGTCCACCCACGCGACCAAGTACTTGGATCCGATGAAGACGATGGCCGGATCGGTCTCGTCGTCATCCGGATCGGCCTCGACCTTCTGCGCCAGGCGCGGCATGGTGAGGTTGCTACCGTTGCGCAGCACCTTGCGACAGTAGATGTCGTGGCTGCTCGCGCCCAAACTCTCGGCGCGTTGCCACACGACCACGAACTGGTTGCCGTCGCCATCGACGTTCGGGTGACTCTCATCGCTGAGGCTGTTGCCCACGGCCAGCTCGCTGCCGAGCGGCGTCGCCGTCGAAGAGAGCATGCGGGCGAACACGTCGCGCCCGGAACCGACCTGCCGATCCCAGACCACCACGTAGCGGCGATCGCTGCCACCCGACTTGGTGATCGACGGGAAGCGGTCGGTGGGGTTGGTCGTGACCGTCTTGACGCTGCCGAGTACGGTCGGATCACCGTGACCGATCGGCACGGTGACGTTCGCCGCGCGGATACCGCCACCGACCTCTTGCCAGACCAGCAAGGCTTCGTCGTCGCCGAACGCAGTATCGCCGGCGGCGTCGGGGAAGACGCTGCTGACGGTGCCACTGGAGACGGCGATCGAGTTGGACACGGCTCCGTCGGCCGCATCCACCGCCGCCGCCCGCAAGGTCCAGGGGCCGGCGCTGCTGGCACCCTCCTGCCAAGCTACGAGAAAGCGGTCGCTCTCGGCGACGCAGGCCACGGTCGGGTTGATCTTCAACGGAGTGCCGGAGGTCACCGCGATGAAGCTGCCGACCAGGTTGCCGTCGTAGTTCATCCGCTGCGCGCGGATCTCGACGTTGGTCGACGAGAAGGTGCGCTCCCACACCGCCAAGAACACGCCGAAGCTGTTGTCGTACGCAACGTCGCAGTCGGCGTCGTGGTGGATGGGATCACCGAGGTCGCGGCCGGTGCCGACCAGCGGGTCCAGCACCAGCGGGTACGCGGCCGAATCGACGAAGGCCGCCGGCAAGGCCAGCTCCAGCCAGGAACCGACCAGGCGCAGGCTGCCCGGCGTGCGCGCGCCGTTGGCATCGATGCCGGTGACGTCGCCCACGCCCACCCAGCCGAGACCCTCGGCCGCGAAGCGCAACCCGTGCGCGCCGTCGCCGGGCCGAGCCGTCAGCTCGGTGTCCACCGACATGCGCACCACGAGGTCACCGCTGCCCGGCAGCGGGTGCTCGAAGCGAAAGCTCAGTTCGATGCCGTCGGCACGCACCTGGTAGCGCTCACTGACCCCGTCGCCGCGGTCGTAGGTCGCCATCAGATCGCGGCGGGTGGGAGCGTGCTGTGGCGCGGCCTGCGCCGTGCGCACGGTCTTGCCGCCGCGCCGGATGGAATCGAAGCGCAGGCGCAGTGGCATGTCCCGTGGCGCCGCTCGGCCGAGAGCAGGAGTGAAGGTCATCCCTGTCGCGTCGAGCGATACCGCGTAGTGGGCACCCCCGCCGCGCAGACCGGCGCCTTCGACCGCAAGCCGAGTGGCGCCAGCGACCGCGTCGGCGTGTGCCTTGCCATCGCTGCGAGGAATCGGCGTGAAGGTATCCGCCTGCTGCGCCGTGGCGGCCGCGCCGAGGAGAGCACACGCGCCGAAGAGCAGGCGCGAACAAGAAGCATTGCCGTACATCGATTGATCCTTTGCTTTCGTGAAGTCGCCGGCGCAAACGCACCGACCTCACGCTCCAGGGCGCCGGACCTCGCGCAATGCGAACGACGATTGCAGCGGACGCGCGCGTTGCGCCGACCAGAAGGGCCGCCGGCCGCTTCGTGGCCGGGAGCTTCCAGTGCTGCTCAGTGCGACTCGAGCGCGCGCAAGGCCGACCGATCGAGCAACTTCTCGAAGGTCACCGCCAGGCGAGCGAGCGCTCGCTTGGTGCGCATGCGAACCGCGTCGGCGGTGAGCCCGAGCATCTCCCCGATCTCGGGGTACGAGTGCGACTCCCAGATGCGAAGGCGCAGAACTTCGCGATCCTCGGGCTCGAGGAAGTCGAGTGCGAGACGCACCCAGGCCCGGCGCTCGTCGCGGTGCAGCACCTGGCTCGGGCGCGTGACCGAGTCGACCGGCGGGTCGAGCTTCAGCACTGTGTCCGACAGGCGGGCCCGCTCGCGCGCCCGCGCGCGCCGCTGCCGATGCACCCAGCGATGGCGGTCGCAGATGTCGTTGGTGACGATGCGTGCCAGCAACGCCCGGAACAGCTGCTCGCTGTCGACGTCGAAGCGCGGTCCGCACTCGAGCACCTCGAGCATCACGTCCTGCACCAGATCCTGGGTCTCGAAGCGCGCGCGCAGCTCCGGCCCCAGACTCTGCTGCACGCGCCGGCTGATCCAGTCGATGTTGCGGCGGACCAGTTCGTCGAGCGCCTCGCGATCGCCACCGTGCCAGCGACGCAACAGCGCGATGGTGTTGCCTTGGGGCGGCGGCATTCGGGCCATGGTAGCTCGGCTCTGGCGTCGGGGTGGGCCGGAGAGGCCGCGCGCGGGCGAAGCCTCGGGCAGACAAAGGGTGGAATCGTGCATCGGTGCGGTCAACGGTTGGCGGCGCCGTCGACGCGCCGGCGCAGCTCGTCGAAGGCGGGGTCGTCGCGGAGAACGTCGAACTCCGCCGCGGTCAGAGCACCGGGGTCGCCGAGGCCGGCTGCGGTGGCTTCGTCGAGTGCGGCGATCGCCTGCTGGACATGTCGATGCCAGGCGGCGGCCTCGACGCCCGCGTCGCGGGCGAGTGACGCCGCGCGCGCCAGCAGACGCGCGCTCACCACCAGGTCGACCGGCCGGCCGGCAGCCACCGCGCGGTGGCAAGCGGCCGTCGCTGCCAGGCCCTCGTGTTCACCCTTGCGTGCCTGGACCTCGCCGAGGAGCCGGTAGTGCACGAGAAGGTAGCCCTGGTAGCCGACGTTGCGTGGGTTTCCCTCGTGCGCGAAGCGCTGGTGCGGGATCGCGTCCTCGATCAGACGGCGGCACTCCTCGAGATCTCGATGGGGGCCGAACAAGCGCCACTCGGCGAGGTTGCTCAGCGCCGCACCTAGCTGCGCGTGGCACTCGAGCTCGCGAGCGTCGGCGGCGAGCACCTGACGCAACGTCGCGCACGCGCGTTCGAACGCCGTGTCGATCTCGTCGGCGGTCCCGCCGCTGTGGCGCAGGCAGAGCCCCCACGCGTTGAGGGTGCGCCCCAGAGTCAGCCGAAACTCGCGGTTGTCGGGGTACTCGCGCACCAGGGTCTCGGCGAGCTGCAATCCCTCCTCCAGCAGGGGGCGCGCCAGCTCTGGACGGGAGAAGGTCTCGCGCGTGCCCACCTTCATGAGAGCCCACGCCAGCGAGGCGCGGTGGCGCACGATGTGCGGGAAGTCGTTCGCCAACCGGCGCCAGCCGTCGACCATCTCCGCCAGGACCGCTCCCAGTTCGGTACCGCGGCCAGTGCGGCCGTACACCTCGGCCAGACCGGCAAGCGAGTGGCAGAGGTGCTCGCCGTGGATGGTGCTCGACCTGGGGCCACTCATCAGCCGGCGCAGGATGGCACACGCCGCCGACAGATCGCGCTCCGCGGCGGCCCAACGAGCCGTCTTCACCGCGAGACGACCGCGGGTGAGGTAGGCGAACGCCAGGTCGGACTCCTGCGGGTCGCCGACACGATCGGCTCCCAACCGCAGCCAGGCATCGACGGCATGGTCCATCGCCTGCAGCGCGCGCTCGATGCCGCCGAATACCCGCGCATCGATTTCGGCTCGGCGCTGCTCGGTCTTGGCCAGCTCGGCCGCAGCGCGCTGCCAGTGGGGACTGTCGGGCTCGGCGAGGCGTTGCAGGATTGCGACCGCGGCCGCGTGGTCGGCGGCACTCTCGTCGTCGCGCCCGCGGCGGCGCAATGCCATGCTCCGTTGCCGGTGGGCGTCGGCCAGGTCGAAGCGCAGCCCGACGTCGTCGGGGTGGGCAACCGTCAGCACGCGAAGGCGAGTGACGCCATCGTCGAAGTCCAGCACGGCGCGGTCGTCGTTGCCGAGCTCGGCCCGAATGCAACCCAAACGAACGAAGGCGCGGGCGAGGTCTCGCTCCAAGCTACGGTCGTCACCGGCGCCGGCCACCAACTCCTCGTAGAGCTGCAGTGCATCCTCGCAGAAAGCGCGGCGCAACTGCTCCATGCCGGGCACCTCGCGCAGCTCGGCCTCGGCGAAGCGCGAGAACCACAAGTCGACGGTGCGACGCGCGCGATCGAGATGCCGCTTGGCCAGATCGCGCTGGCGTGCGGTAGCCTGCTGCTGTGCGATCAACGCATCGCTGAGGCGCTTGTAGTAGATGGCGGCCAGGGGCGCGGCCAGCAGGAGGATCAGAGCCAGGCCGGCAGCAGCGCTCGCCGCCCGGTGCCGGCGGGCGAAGCGCACCGACCGCTCGACGAACCCGACCGGCCGCGCCAGGATCGCTTCGCCACGCAGGAACCGGCGCAGGTCGGCGGCCATCTCCGCCGCGGTCTGGTAGCGCCGTCCCGGGTCCTTGGCGATCGCCTTCAGGCAGACGGTCTCCAGGTCGACTGGCACCGCGCGATTGACCTGGCGCGGCGCCCGCGGCTCCTCGGTCCCGACCGCCAACAGCACCTGCTGGGTCGACTCGCCATCGAAGGGCAGATCGAGGGTGAGGAGCTGATACATCACCACTCCCAGCGAGAACACGTCGCTGCGGTGGTCGACGGACGCGCGGCCGGACGCCTGCTCCGGGCTGACATAGTGTGGCGTCCCCGCGAACTCGCCCGAGCGCGACAGGCTGCCCAGGTCGACGTCCTTGGCCAGACCGAAATCGACGACGCGCACGCGGCGGTCGCTGGCGATCAGCACGTTCTGCGGCTTGACGTCGCGATGGACGATGCCGTTCTCGTGTGCGAAGGCCAACGTCTCGGCAATCTGGGCTACCACCTCCGCGACTTGCGTCAGGTAGGCGCCGCCCCCGGCCACTCCCAAGTCGACATCCGCCGGCCCACCGCCGCGCTCGACCACTTCGCACAACACGTGCGCAAGGCTCTTGCCCTCGACGAACTCCATGGCAAAGAAGTGGGTCCCGGCCGATTCGCCCACCTCGTAGATCTGCACCAGACCTGGGTGCCGCAGCCGGCCCGCCGCGGCCGCCTCGCGCCGGAAGCGCTCGATGCGCCGGGCCGACAGAGTGAAGTGCGGCGGCAGAACCTTGAGCGCCACCCGGCGCGGGATCGAGAGCTGCTGCGCCTCGTACACGACGCCCATGCCGCCGCGCCCGATCTCGCGCACGACGCGGTAGTCGCCGAGGAAGCGCGGGCGCTCGCCGGGCGCGCGGGCGATGTCCTCCGGCGGGTCCAACATCGGCTCGAGCAAGTCGCGCAGGTGGCCGTGGCGAGCGAGGAAGGCATCGTCGGACTCGCCCGACGCGTCGCCACGCCGATCGAGGAACGCGCCGAGGGCGTCCGTCAGGCGGTCGATGTGGTCGTCGGTCGACGGGTCGGTCATGGGGGGCACCCTGTCGAGGGGAGGATACGCGTCGAAGGAAGGGCGTCGTCCGGCGCCCGAACCGAACTCCGGTTTCCGGAAACGCGGCAACATCGGCGAGGGCCGGCCGCCAGGGTCGTCGGCCATCGCGCCAGCCATGCAGCGGATGAGCCACGCTCCACCGCTCGACACGACGGGCCGGTTCCGCATGCAGCAAGGACGGCCGTTCCCCGGGCACGGCCGGGTGGTGCCGACCGGGCCGATCCGCTACGTCGTGAGGGCCGTGCTTTCCTGCAGTCCGACCCCACCGATCCGAACGGGCCAGTACCGTCGGCGACCCGCACGCTCGTCGCCGGTTCTCGCCCTTCTGGCCCGACGGACGTCGGTTCGCCCTCCTCCGCTCCCGACGCTCGATCGACATGGACCAATCGCCCGCTGAACTCATCGTGCCGATGGCGCGCGCTCGCCTGCTCGTGGTGCTGCTCGGCGCGCTCGCCTTCGTCGGCGCCGGCGTGTGGCTCGTCGTGCGCCGCGACGAGGTGGGCGCCCAGTTCGCTGGCTGGGCAGCGATCACGTTCTTCGGCGCCTGCGGCCTGTGGTCGCTCCGTCGCCTGCGCCACCCGCGAGCCATGGTCGAGATCCGCGCCGAGGGCTTGGTCGACCGCGCCTCGGCGATCGGCGTCGGCCTGATCCGGTGGCCCGAGATCGCCGACGCCTTCGTCTACCACTTCGGCCGGCGACCGATGCTCGGCATCGAGGTACACGACCTCGACGCGCTGCTCCAACGCCTTCCGCGTTGGAAGCGCTGGGCGCTGGCCGCCAACATGTGGCTCGGCGCTGCACCGATCAACATCCCCGGCACGCTCCTGCCGGTGCCGCTGGAAGCCCTGATCGAACGGATGGCCGCACACATGCGTTCGTCCGAGTGAGCACCGCACGGGGGCGTGCGCCTACCTTCGCGCGCGCTCACGATCTCTCGACTCCCCGGGCCGGCCCGCCGTCGCGCCATGGCCGCCTGAAGCTGCCGACAACGGACTCGCCAAGCGTCGAGTCCGTTGCACATGTTCGGTTTCTCGAACTGTTCGCCGGGTTCTCGTCATGCGGCGGTCCGTCGAGGTCATGAAGGATGGGGGCACGCGCCCTGCCATCCGAATCGAGACCCAGACCATGAACCACACGCCGCTCCGGACTCTCTTCCTTCTCGGCCTGCCCGTTGCCGCGGCAAGCGCGCAGAGTGCGCCGCAGGTGATCGGCCTCAGCCCGACCGAGTTCCACCGCTTCGACAACGCCTGCGGCGGTACGGCGTGCCCGAGCCCGCTGCCGCCGTCGACGCTGCGTTACGCCGGCGGCACGGCGCACGATCCGCGCGACCGGCAGACATGGATCAGCAATGGCACTCTGCTGGCAAAGATCGACCCGCGCTCGACGAGCTGCGCAGTGACCTGCGCGCCGTTTCCGGCCCCGGACCTCGTCCCCGGCGAGGTGGTGACCGGCCTCGCGTGCAACGAGCAGACCGGCCGCCTGTTCGTGTCGCACTCCGACAACCGCATCCTCACCTACGACGCCGTCAGCTGTGCGCTCACTCTGGTGTCCACGTGCTCGCTGTCCGTGCCGGCCAACCACATCGTCAGCGGCCTGGCAACTGACGACGTCAACGGCCTGCTGTTCTACGCGACCTCGCCGTGGCTGGGGCCGGGGCTGCCCCCCGAAGTGACGACCGCGCTGCAGGCATCGCCGTGCTCGCCGACCTGTCCGCCCTTCAACGTGCCGGCGTGCAACGGACCGGTACAGTTCGTGACCGGCCTCGGCTTCGACCCTTGTCGCAGCGTCCTCCACGTCACCGACGGGGCCGCGCTGTTCCGCATCCGGGTGGTCGGTTGCACCCAGACCTTCCTCAACTGCTGCTACGCCAGCCTGTCGGGGCCGCAGATCGGCCTGTGCTTCTTGCCCTCTACCGAGGTGTCGAGCGGCAACGTGTGCTTCACCGGATCGGTGACGCCGTGCTCGGCGATGGCACACACCTTGGTGGGTGATCCGACGATCGGCAACCTGGGCTTCGGCCTGGCGCTGGACAACGCGCCGGCCGGCACGCTCGCCATCGTCAACCTCAACGTGGGTGGCTGCGCCCCGTCCACCACCTACGGTGTCCTGTGCACCGGCGTACCATCGTTCTGGTTCGCCTTCGGCTGGACGCCGAGCACCGGCGGCACCGGCTGCGGCGGCTCGGCGTTCTGGCCGGTGCCGCTGCCGCCGAGTCCGACCCTGTGCGGCGTGCAACTGTCCACACGCTGGTTCGGCGTCGCCGGTGCGCTCACCAACAACTACGTGAGCAACTGCCTGACCTGGGCGATCAGCGGCAGCTGACCGTCGGCGGCGAGGTCACGGATACCTGAGTGGGCTGCAAGTGCCGCGAACCCTCGCGCCCCGCGTGAATCTCGGCGATGCCGCTCCGATGCGAAGGCGTTGAACTCACCCGTTTTCAGCGGCACTGGAAGCCCCAGGCAATCAAGGCGCCGGAGCCCTTCTCTGGTCGGCGCGAAGCGCCGACGGCAACCAAGCCTTTGGCTGCGGCTCCGGCCGCGATGTAGTACCCGTCTGATCTCGCCGATCAGAAGCCGTGCTGGAGTGGACGAGGCTGCTGAGTCCGGGCCGGAGCACGAGCACGGCCAGCGCCAGCAGCGCCGAATACAACGGTCCGTTCGACATCCAAGCCAACCACCGGCCGACCAGCTCGGGCCTGGTGTTGCCGCGCAGCGCCAGGGCGCCGATCGCGTACGGCACCAACCCGAGCGCCAGCGTGATCGCCATCGCGCCGCTGACGGTGCGTGTCAGCGGGCGCTGGCGGCACTGCAGTGCGTACAGCACCGTCCCGAGCCCGACCACCACCACCAACGGACCGATCTCGAGCAGAGACTCCGGTCGACACACCGTCGGGAATGCACGCCAGAACGTGTTCGAACCCAGCAGCTGACGCAGGTCGCCCACCATCAGAGGCTCGACCGCGATGTCGCCGTCGCCGAGTTCGCTCAGCACGGCGATCGTGGTGAGCGCAACGAGGACGGTGGCGATCGAGATCGCCCCCACAACCGCAGTGCGGACGCTCATGCTGCTGAGATCGGCCCTGCCGCAGCGACGATCGGAGATCGGCGTCGACCGCACGTTCGCATCGGCATCGCCACACTTCGATCTGCTCGCATCCCGCTGCTCGCGACTTCGGGACTCAGAGCGCGTGAGAGAACCGAGCGTACACGCTCCGAGCCATGTTGCCGGCGATCGCCTTCGCGATCGCGAGCCTTCGGCTCAACGCATCGAGAAGCGCCGGGTCTGGTCGGGTACCGGCACTCGGGGAACGGTGAGCGGCCAGCGTCGGGTATCGCCGGTGTTCACGGTCGCGCCGCTCGCGATGGCCTCGAACACGTACTCGCCCGGTGGCAGACTCGGGGTCCACGCCACGGGGCGCAGGCCGAACACGCTCGCCAAGGCGCCGACGTACTCCGCAACCACGGCGCCGGTGCGGTCGCGTACGCGCAGGTCGGCACTGCGCCAGCGATCGGGGAAGGGCATGCGCACCTCGAGCCTCAGCGGGTTCCCGGCCTCCACCTCGACCTCGACCCGGTTGTCCTGCCCGGCGATCAGCTCGACGTCGCGCGGCCGCACAAGCCAGCCCTTGCCGCGCAGGGTCAGGTGATGGCGGCCGGCGCTGACGTTGTCGGCGTGCAGAGAGCTTCCGTTCCAGGCCAACGCACGGTGCTGATTGCCCTGCACGAGCTGCGCCTGCACCCGGCCGAGTTCGAGGCCGGCGGGCGCCCGCAGGCGGACGGTGATGGCGGCGGCAGGCGCCGTTTCGACAGCGCCGAGCTCGACCGTTTGTCCCTGGCGCACATCGAAGAGCGTGGTCGCCGCCAAGACTTCATCGTCGACCTGCAGCCACACGACGTAGTGGCCGGCGTCGACGGCCTCGAACTCGAACGGCCCGGAGCAGGCCTGCGAGCGCATCGAGCCCTCGCACCAAAGCACGGCGACGAGCGACTTGCCCGCCGGCACGCGTCCGCCGCTGTCGACGCCGTGGCCGCGCACGACGGCGGAGCCCAAGGGCGGCGTCGGTGGCAAGCGCAGCTCCAGCTCCGGGCCATCCGGACGCACCCCGGTCCGCCACACCATCGGTGGCCGGCCCGGCCGCATCTCGGCCGCGGCGATGGTGTAGGCGACGTCCGCGCACTCGGTCACCACCATCAGGCCAGGGTCGGCGGCGTCCGGACGCGCCAGCAACAGTTCGGCGCCGGGCGCAGGCGCCTCGGCCGTGGCCTCGACGCGACACGAGATCGGTTGGCCATCGGTGTCCACAACGCGCACGTGGATGCGCCGTCCGGGCTGGAGCACCGGGTCCCAGCGCACGGTGGTACCGGGCTCCGCGAACAACGTGGCGCGACACGTTCCCAGGTCGGCGACGCGTTTGGCGCGGGTTCGCTTGCGCGCGAACAGGAGCAGCTCACCGGGCGTCACGCCGTGCAGCTCGAACCTGCCCTCCTCGTCGCTGCGGACCTCGGGGAAGGGGAAGGCCAACTGCGCTCGTTGGCTGTCGCTCAGACGCCAGTCTCCGGGGTGGGCGAGAGCGGCCATCACCGCGCCGGCAACCGGCGTTCCGTTTCCCAGGCGAACGCAGCCCTGCACGCGGACACCGCGCGGCAGGGTCACGTTGACGGTTCGAGTCGTGTCCGTCACGCACTCGACCTCGTCGGTCCAGGTGCCGTGGCCCGACGCCCGCACCGCCATCCGCTGCCGGCCCGGCGCGACGCTGCTACAGCGGAAGGCCCCGTTGGCGTCGGTTACGACAAGCTCCGGGCTCCAATGCTCGCGCACGCCGTAGTGCACGGTGGTGGGCGGCCGGCATCGGCCGATGGCGACGCTGGCCCCGGCCACCGGTTCACCACGGTCGTCGGTGACCCGACCGGCGATCGTTGCGCCGGGCGAGGTGATCTGCAGCCGCACGTCGGCTGTCGCGGCGTCCGCCGGGAGCGCCAGGGTTTCGAGGTCGACCAGGTCGGACGGGGCGTGTCCGTCGGCGCGGGCGCCGATCGACCATGCCGGGTCCACGGAGCGCACGAAGAAGGTGCCGTCGGCGCTGCTGTGCGCCACCGTGTTGCCGCCGAGCCAGCCGAGTCGATCGGAAACCACCACGATCTGCGCGCCGCCGATGGGCTGCTGCCGGCCGTCGACCACGACGCCGCACACGTCGAGCCCCCGCGGCAGCACGAACTCGACCTCGGTCTCGCGGCCAGGGACGACCTCGGCGTCGGTCTCGCCTCCGCGATCGCTGGTGAGCTCGACGGTACCGGCGTGCAGTACGGCGGCGGCGGCCCGCCCCTCGGCGTCGGTGACCACGCGCACGTCGGCACGGTCCGACTGCGGCTCGTCGACGGCGTGGATCAACACGGTGATGCCGACGGCGGCTGTGCCGTCGTGCCAACGCACGTGCACCGACAACGCGCCGTGGTCGCCACCGGGAGCCGCTGTGGTTTCGGTGGCGACGGGCTCCGCCGCGGCGACGCGTGCGCGCGTCGGTGGCGCGGGCTCGCTCGACGCGGTCCCGATCGACGTCGCGGCCGGGGTCGGCGTCGCGCTGGTCGCCGGGGGGCCGGATTCGGTCCAGGCCAGACGAATGCCGACCAGCAGCAGCGCGACCACGAGAACGGTGAGAGCGATCTTCTTCGGCATGAGCAGAGCCCCGGTGGCGACGACGGTGCCGAGCCCGGCCGCCGACCGCGCCCGCAAGGGGAGCAGCGCGGCGAGCCAACGGGCCCGGCCGCAGCGGCGGTCCAGTCGTTGGCGCAGGAGATGGAGCGCGCGCCACAGGCGCATCTTGACCGTCGCCGGCGGCACGCCGGTGCGCGCCGCGATCTGCTGTGGGCGGAGTTCCTCGAAGTAGCGCAGCCAAATCGTGGTGCGGTAAGGCTCGGCCAGTGCTCCGACCGCGGCCAGCACCTCCTGTTGCAGCTCCAGGTGCTCGCCCACCCGCGCCGGGTCGTCCTGGTCGGAGGCCTCGGGCCGGGCAGCGCGCCGCTCGCGGCGGGCCCGCCGGTGCTCGGCCCGGCGCCGGTCGAGGACGCAGGACTGGACGACCGCGCGCATCCAGCCGGCGACCGCGCTGCCCCGCATCGGCGGCCGCAGCAGCGCGACCAGACCTGCCTGTTGGACCGCGTCGTCGGCCGCCGCCGGATCGCCGGCCAGGGCGCGCGCCAACGCGCGCAGCGCGCTGGCGTTGCGGACGACTTCGTCGAGGGCTTCGGAGCGCTTCATGGCGGACGAGGACAGAACGTCGGCCGGCGCCCCACAGACTACGGCGATTTCGTCCACGCGCGCGGACACGAAGGGACTCGCGCCCAACCGGCATGGCGGCGGGTGTCGGGCCCTCGTCGCGGCAAGCGCCCGGAATCACCAGCCCGCCTCCAACGGGCCAATGACTTCGGAGCGACGCGTCCGGCTGCCGATACAGCCGGAATCGGCCGAACCCGCGGTGTCTGCGCGACCGGCCGCATTGCTAAGATCCGGCCAAATCCGTGCGAACTTTCTCTCCGTCCATCCACGCTGCCACGACGGTGCAGAGCAAGCAGGAGCTGGCGCAGTCGATGGTCTCCGCCGGCCATTTCGCCGAAGCGACACTCGGTCAAGTCGCGCAAGCCATGGCCGTCGGCATCGCGCTGGCGCTGGTGCTCGTCTGGCACCACCGGCGCTTCGCCTCCGTCGTGACGAGCCGCGCCGAGCTGCGGGCAGCGATTCCCTTCGTGTTGTTGACCACCATTCTGGTGATCAGCGTCGTGAAGTCCTCCCTCGCGCTGTCTCTCGGCCTCGTCGGCGCGCTGTCGATCGTTCGCTTCCGCACGCCGCTCAAGGAGCCCGAGGAGCTCGCCTACGTGTTCTTGGCCTTGGCGATAGGGCTCGGGCTCGGGGCGGCGCAGCTTCTGCTGACCGTCGTCGCGACCGCCATCATCCTGGTGTTCCTCGCGGTCGTGAAACTCCATCAAGACACGGACCCGCGCAAGCAGGTGTTCCTGTCGGTCGATCTCGATGGGAGCACGGCGCCGGGCACGACCCTCGGCCAACTGCACGACATCATCGGCCGCCACGCGCGGAGCTGCGACCTGCGTCGCTACGACGCGCGGACGCAGGGCGTGGAAGCGACGTATGCGATCGACTTGTCGAACGTCTCCGACGTCGACAAGCTCGCCAGCGCTCTGCGCTCTGCGTTCCCGTCGATCGGAATCACCTTCCTCGACCAGACCCGACTGCCGGCAGTCTGAGCGATGCGTGTTCCGTGCCGAGCGGCTCCACCGACGCGCGCCTCCCTGCGGCCGGCCGTCGTCGCGGCGGTGGTGACCGCGCTGGTCGTCGGGCCGGGCGTATGGCTGTGGTGCGATGGACGCGAAGCCGCCGACCATTGGTTCCGCGCGCGCGGCCACCACACGATCGAGCACGACACCACGCTGTGGCAGGCCGTGGGACAGCTCGCTACACGCTGGCTCGCCGATGCGCCCGCTCCGCGGCTCGAGCTCGACATCGCGTTCAAGAACGTCCAGAAGCTGCGTGCGATGCAGCGCGAGGCTCTGCGGCTGGGTCGCATCGACGAGTCGGCCAAGTCGACCGTTGCCGGCCACGTCACGCACGAGGGCCAGAGGAGCAAGGTGAAGCTGCGCCTCAAAGGCGACAGACTCGACCACGTGAGCGGGAGCAAGGTCTCGTTCCGGGTCTCCGTGACCGATGACCACCCCGTCCTGGGCATGCGCGTGTTCTCGCTGCAAGCGCCGGAGTCGAAGGGTTACCACCTCGAAGCGCTGTTCCACGCGACCGTGCGCTGGGCCGGACTGCTGTCGCCGCGCTACGAGTTCGTGCGCGTCGCGTGCAACGGCGACGACCTCGGCGTGATGGCGCTCGAGGAGCACTGCACCAAGGAGATGCTGGAACGGGAGGGACGCCGGGACAGCGTCGTCGTCCGCCTCGCCGAGGACCACATGTTCGCCGAGCAGCTGCGCCTCGGGTCGATCGATCCGCTGCGCGTCCCGGCCGACGACTACCGTGCGGCGCCCGTCGAAGTGATGGGTGGAGGGTCGGCCCGGAAACAGCCGGCCCCCGTGCAGGCGCAGGCGACCGGCCTGCTGCGTGCGTTCGTCTCGGGTTCGCTCGCCCCGGCCGACGTGTTCGACGTCGAAGCGCTCGGGGCCTACCTCGCCGTCTGCGAACTCTGGGGCCTCTGGCATCCCCTGCGCTGGCACAACCTGCGTTTCTACTTCGATCCGATCAGCGGAAAGCTGGCGCCGATCGGCTTCGACGGCAACGTGCAGACGCGGCGGCCGATCGGCCGACTCGTGACGCCGCAGGAACCGATGATCGCGGCGATGCTCGCGGACCCCGCCGTGTTCGCTGCGTTCCGGTCCAGCCTCGCCGGGATCTGCGCCGCGACGTCGGATGGGCGCCTTCCCGCCGCGCTGGCCGAGACACAAGGACGCGGGCTCCCGATCCTGCACTGCGAGTACCTGCTGCTGCAGCCGTTCGACCTCGACGAGCTGCGGGCCCGCGCGCGGCACCTCGAAGGCGTGCCGGACGTCGCCTTCCGCAACGCAGAAGGTGATCCCGGTCTGCTGCCCGTGATGTTGACCGAACACGGATCGGGCAACTACGAGGTGCGCAACATCGCGCCGTGGCCCGTGGTGCTGCACGGTCTGCGCTGGCTGCGCGGCGATGGCACTGCGCTGGCCGTGGAGGAGCCGGCTGGCCTGGACTTGCCTCGGACTCTGGCGGCGCGGCCCGAGGAGGGTCCGCTGCCGGCGCTGGCCTTCGTGATCCGGCCGACCACGGCGACGGCTGGTGCGACGCTGCAGGTCGACGCCCAGGTGGTCGACGTCGGCGCGCGGCACTTCGTGAGCGCGGTACCGCAGCCGGTGACGCCGCGTTCCCCGTCGTTGCCTGCAGCTACGCCGGCCGAGCTGCAGGCGAGCCATCCCTGGCTCGAGCTCGACGAGGACGGGGTGACATGGCGCGCCGCGTCGGGAACCCATGCCATCCGCGACTCGCTGATCCTGCCGGCCGGGCATCGCCTGGCGCTCGGGCCGGGTACACGTCTCGTGTTCGAAGCGAGCGCCGCGCTCGTGGTGCAAGGGCCGCTGCTGTGCGAAGGCAGCGAAGCATCGCCGGTAGAGCTTCTTCCTCGTGGTGAAGGCTGGCCGGGGATGCTGGTGCTGGCTCGGCGCAGCGACGTTTCCGTGTTCCGGCACGCGGTCGTCCGCTCCACGACCGGAGTGGCGGCGGGTGCGGTCGTGACGAGCGGAGGTGTCGTCTTCCAGGGCGGCAAGGTCGTCTGCGAGGACGTCGTCCTGCGCGGCACGTCAGCAGAGGACGCACTGAACGTGGTCCGCGCCGAGCTCGAGATACGCCGTCTCGGGATCGAAGGGACCCGTTCGGACGCGCTCGACGGCGACTTCGTGCGCGGCACGGTCGCCGACTCCTGGTTCCGCGACATCGGTGGCGACGCCGTCGACGTGAGCGGAGCCGACCTGCACGTGGCGTCGTGTCGCATGGACGAGGTGCGCGACAAGGCCCTCTCGGTCGGCGAGGGGTCGCGCGTCGCGGCCATCGGACTGCACGGCGGGTCGATGGGCGTGGGCGCAGCCTGCAAGGACGGCTCCGAGCTGACACTCGAAGACAGCCGGTTCGAGCGACCGCTGCACGCAGGCGTGATGTGCTACGTGAAGAAGCCGGAGTTCGGGGCCGCCCGGGCCGTGCTGCGCGGCGTGACGGTCTCGAACGCGGTGCCCACGGCTCGTGTGCAACTGGGCTGCCGGTTGCTGCTCGACGGCAAAGAGGTCCCCGGGGAAGCCATGGACGTCGACGCCATGTACGCGTCGATCATGCGCAAATGAAGACGGACGACAGCGCGGACCCGCGGCACGAGCTCAAGTTCGTGGTTCGGGCGCAGTCGGCCGGCCACCTCGAGACCTGGCTGCGAACCTGCGCGCTGGGCTTCGTGACTGCGTTCCCCGACCGCGTCGTCAACAACCTCTACTTCGACTCCGTCGAGGGCACGGCGCTGGCGGAGAAGCTGGCCGGCGTGTCACGGCGGGCGAAGGTTCGCTACCGGTGGTACGGCGAGCCGCTCGAGATCGCCCCGGGCCGCCTCGAGATCAAGCACCGTCACAACGGCGTCGGCTGGAAAGAGACATTCGCGTTCACGGAGGAGCCGCCAGCGCGAGGGCGCGCCGCGTTCGTCGGCGCGATCCGCCGTGCGGTGCCGGCTGAGGCGAGGCCCTGGCTCGACGACCTCGCCGAACCGACGCTGATCACCCGCTACCGGCGCTCGTACTACGTCAGCGCGGACGGGGCGGTGCGCGCCACCGTCGACCGCGACCTCGAGGCGTTCGATCAGCGGCTCGGGGCGTTCCCGCGCCTGCACGGAGCTGCGCCGATGCCGGACATCCTCGTGCTCGAGCTGAAGTTCGCGCGTGCGCAGCGAGCACGGGTCGTGCGCCAGCTCGGCGAACTCGCGCTCGTCGCCTCGGCCTGCTCGAAGTTCGAGCTGGGTATGCGCGCGGTCGCGGGTACCTGATCGCCGCGGCCGACGCCCGCTCTTCAGGGGGAGACGACGACCCGGCCGCCGTTGCTGGTAATGACGCCGAGCGGGTTGATCCCCGGCTCCCAGCCCAGGCCTTGCGAGAACAACTGCAGTCCGCACGCGCCGCTGAGAGGCGGGATGGGCAGCGGCAGCGACCCGGCGCCGCTGGCGAGGGCGATGGGGATCAGGATCTCGAGCGGCTGGTAGAGCGTGCAGCCGGGCATGCCGGCCGCCGAGAGATCGAGCGGCGGCTGGTCGCGCAACGCGAGCACGATCCACGCCAGCGGGACCGCCGTCGGCCCCTGCGCCAGATCGAAGTGGAGCACCTGTCCGACCTGCGACGAGCCCGAGAACGACAGAGAGAACGGACGTGACGCCGGGCAGCCCGTGCCGAACGTGTAGGTGGCCGGGGCCGACGGCATGCCGCAGTAGGCGCGCAGCCCACCCGAGTCGATGCCCGCGCCGGTATCGAGGCCCGGCACACCAGCGATGATGTCGCCGATGCCGTCGCCATCGAGGTCGCCCGCGAAGGCAACGCCACGACCGAGCTGGTCGCTGTGGGCCGAACCATGCGCGGCGAAGATGCGCGCGAACGTCGCGCCCGAGTAGACGTAGACAGTCCCACCGTTCGGGGCGCCGGTGTCCTCGAGGAACGCACCAACCACCAAGTCTGGCACGCCGTCCGCGTCGAAGTCGCCGCCGCCGATGGTCAAACCGAAGTACTCGTACGGATGCGAGCCATGCAGGATGAGGAGCTGGGCGCCGGTACGGCCGGAGAACAGCCGCACTGCGCCGGCATCGTCGCCGTTGAGCTTGTGCTCGGGCTCGGCGATGAAGAGGTCGGCATGGCCGTCGCCGTCGACATCGCCGATCTTGGCGAACGCGGTGCCGAACTCGTGCCCGGCGCCCTGGCCGTGCAGCAAGTGGAGCACGCTGCCGTCGGCGCCCGAGTAGACGGTCGCGCTGCCGGACTTGAGGAAGCCGACGTCGGCCCACGGCGCTGTCACGATGAAGTCGGGGAAACCGTCGGCATTCACGTCACCGACCTCGCCGACCCACGCGCCGAAGTGGTCGCCCTCGGCGACCCCGCGCAGGTCGCGCAGCACGCTGCCGTCGCGGCCAGAGTAGACGCGGGCGATGCCCGTGTCGGGCCGCGGTGCATCGGCGAGGTGGAAGCCCACGATGAAGTCGGCGCGGCCGTCACGGTCGATGTCGGCAGCCGAGCCGACCGCGTAGCCGCACTCGTCGCCGGCCGCGTCGCCGTCGATCGTGTAGAGCACGCTCCGCGTCCGGCCGGAGAGGACCTGTGTGCGGCCCGAGTGCACACCGCGGGGATTGGCCCCCGGTGCGCCGACGATCAGGTCTTCGACGCCGTCGCCATCGACGTCCCCGAGGCCGGCCACCGCGAAGCCGAACAGATCGCCCGGGTTGGCACCCACGAGCGTGGCAATCACCCGCCCACCTCGCCCGACGAGGCTGACCTTGCCGCTGTCGGTTCCCCCCGCATCCGACCAGGGGCCGCCGACCACGACGTCGGCAAGGCCGTCGCCATCGAGGTCACCGCAGCCGGAGACGGCTTCGCCGAGAGCGTCGCCAGCCGCGTCGCCGGACATGGTGTAGAGGACGCGGTTCGTTTGAGCCGTGCCTGCGCCGAGGAGGAACGCGCCGACGACGCACGCGGAGAAGAGGCTGGACGGGAGGGAGACGAGGTGAAGCATGGTCGGGTCCGGGCCAGGGAGCCACGGCGACGGAGGGGATTCCCGTAGCCGCGAGGTCCCCCCGCGGTGTCGCCTCCGCCGGGATCGCCCGGAGGAGCGTACGACGCGACACGACGGGAGACGGCCTTGGTGTGACGAGGGCACCGCCGCCGTGGGTTCCTCGCAACTTCGACCGAGGGCCGAGGGAACGTAGGACGAGCTCGTACCGACCGGCGAAGCGTGGCGACTGCCAACTGGCGAACCGGCCCTGCCGCGGATGCTTCGAGCGTGGGGAGCTTGGCGCAGAGCTGGGCCGAGGGCACCCATGCAGCGCGCGCGCCTCGGGACGACCCAACGACCGATGGGCGGACGACTGGAGATCACCGTCCGTCATACCAGCCTGCGGATCGTGCCAGGCCATGCCGCCGAGAGGTTCGACCTCTAGATCCGGTCGCGATGCGACGTGGGCGCGATGCCAACGACCCTTGGCGTTGGTCGCACCTGCGCGCAGCCCCTCTCGGCGGGCCGGTCTGCAGCGGCAAGGGTGGCCGCCATGTCCGCGAGTCGTTCGCCGACGTCGTGAGTTCCCTGTGCGCCTTGACTACGGTGAGAACGTGACCAGCCCGTACGGAAGAGCCCGACTCGCCGAGGTCGAGGACCGGCGACGACGGCGCATCGTAGCCGCACTCCTCCGGGCGCTCGGAGGGCGGCGCCTCAGCGCTTCTCCGCCATCGGCAACGACAACGTCTCCATGCACAGCGTCCGGACCTTGGCCATCACCGGCCCCGCCGTGCTGGTGTTGAAGGCCGCGAGCGCGCCGGTGCGCGAAGCCGGGTGCACGTAGAAGAACGACACGAACGCCCGCTGGCCGCCGGTGTGCGTGGCGAAGCGCGATCCGCCGCGCGTCTGCACGAAGAAGGCCAGACCGATGTGCTCGTCGGCACCCCCGCCGGTGGGCAGCGCCGGTTCCCACATCTCGGTCAACGACGTGCGCCGAAGCACCCCCGCCGCGTCACCCTCCGGCGGCACCGCCCCCAGCAGGAAGGCCAGGTAGTTCGCCATGTCGGCCAGCGGCGCATTGAGGCCGCCGTTGCTCACCGTGATGCCGGTGTCGAAGTCGGGGCCGAGGTCCTTGGCGGCGTCGCCCACCCCTTCGTAGCTGTGCGCGCGGAAGCGGTGCAAGTGGTAGGGCGTGCCGTCGAAGTAGCTGCGCGCCATCCCGAGCGGCCGCAGCACGTTCTTCTCCATGTACACCTCGTAGTCGTCGCCGCTGAGCGCCTCGATGGTGCGACCCAAGAAGACGATGCCGGGATTGCTGTACGAGAACTTGGTTCCCGGCGCGAACTCGATCTCGGTGTAAGGCAGCATCGCCACCAGTTGGCTCCATTGCGTGGGCTCGTGCGGGTGCCACGGCTTGTCGCCGCCCCACGGCCATGTCGCTCCGCGGAAGCCGCCCGAGTGCGTGAGCAGATGGCGCAGCGTGACGTCGGAGATCGGGCCGAACGGATCGCGCACGCCGCGCAGTTCGGGCACGAAGTCGACGATCGGCTGGTCGAGGCGCAGCCTGCCGCGGTCGCGCAGCTGCATCAGAGCGATCCCGGTCAGCGTCTTGGTGCAGCTCGCCCAATGGAAGTTGGTATCGCGATCGACAGCGCGGCCGCTCGCGCGGTCGGCGAGCCCGTGGGCAGCGAATCCGAGGACCTCTGCGCCACGCACGAACATGAGCGCCGCGCCGACCACGCCCTGCGTGCGGCAGCCGGCGTGGAACTGCTCTTCGACGGCAGCCCACGCCGACTCGAACGCGAACGGAGGCTCAGCACGGGACGAGGGCTGGACCTGAGCGAGCAGAACCGGCATGGCCAGCAAGGACGCGAGCATCGGTAGATCTCAGGTGATGAGGAAGGAGAATGCAAATCGACGCCCGACCACTTGCCCCCCCCATTCGAGCCGCTTCTTCGGGTTGACACCGCGCGGGCCCTCGCCATGCGGCCAAGAGTCGCGCTTGCCGATCCCCTTCCCAGGCGGGGTTGCCGTGACGCTTGCCCACATCCGCGCAGCGGGACGACGCTGCATGGTAGCGTCCTTTCGTTGCCTCGTATCGACGGCGAACTGGCGAACGCCAGGCCCCTTTCCCGGCTGCAACATGGCCGATGCCATGACGGCTCAGCCAACGCGTCTCCCGCGCGGAGCCGTGCCTGCGCCCAGAGATGCCCGCTCCGCACGAACGTCAGCCGGCTATGGTCCGAAGTCGACGGCGATCGGCTACCGTGCCAGCGTGGTGGCGATCCGAAGACTCGAGCGAGACGAAGCCCCGCGGTTTCGCGCCCTGCGCCTCGAGGCGCGGACCAACGATCCAGACGCCTTCGCTGGCACCCTGGCGCAGGAAGCCGCGAAGCCGATCGAGTGGTTCTGCGATCGCCTGGCACACGACCCCGTCTTCGGCGCATTCGAACCCACCGGGGAGCTGGTCGGCATGGCCGGCTACTCACCCGGTCAGAGTCCGCGAGGCGGGCCGGGCGGCCGGGTCTGGAGCGTCTACGTCCGCCCGGCCTTGCGCCGCCAGCGTATCGGCGAAGCGCTGATGCGCGCAGTGATCGAGCACGCGCGTGCCCTCGGTCCCCTGCTGCACCTGTCGGTGGTCACCGACAACGTCGCCGCCCGCCGGCTCTACGAACGCCTCGGCTTCCAGCTCGTGCGCATCGGCACGGCCGAGATCGTGCGCTTCGACGGCCAGGTCTTCGACGAGGCGCACTACGAGCTGCAGTTCGAGTCGTCCGGCTGACCCGGCACGAACCAGACCGAGCGGCTGTCGGTGTGCCTGGGCCGTCCTCGCGGATTCGGCTGACTGCGTCGATCCGGGACGGAGCATCATTCAAGGTTCCCGATCGCAGCCTGCGGCTGCACCAGAGGTGCGAGTCGTCGGTGCGCGCCGACCAGAAGAGCCGCAGGCCGCTTTGTCGCCGGGGGCTTGCAGTGCTGCTCAGGCATGGCGACTTCGGCACCGTGGCGGACTACACGCCCACGCTGCACATCGGCGACACTTCGTCGCTACGAGATCGTGCCTCGTGTCGATCGCGACGGACTCCCTCTCGACCGGCGCTATCCGCGCGACCAAGGTCGTCCGCCACGTGCGGCCGACCGCGTGGCCGCCGGTCGCAACGCCTGTCGGGTTCTCGTCTCGCCCGCTAAGCTTCGCGCGGGGCACGACCGGATGCCGAACTCCCGAGACCAGCGCTGCACGGTCGGCTTGATGGCAGGCGTGGCAGCGCTGTCGGCGGCCGTTCTCGGCGCACAGATCCTCGAGACCAGGCTGTTCAGCGTCATGCTCTGGCACCACCTGACCTACATGGTGGTCACGGTCACGTTGCTCGGCTTCGCCGCTGGCGCCTCGCTGTTGTCCCTCGCCCCGCGGCTCGGTCGCATCGGTGGCGATCCGCGAATCGCGGTGTCGCTGGGTGCATCGCTCTTCGGCCTCGGTCTGCTCGCGAGCTTCGTGCTGCTGACGCACCAAGCGACCGACACGCTCGATCTGGAAGGCGACCGCACGCGCTACTTCTGGCTGTTCGCCCGCTACGCCTACCTCGTGCTGCCGTTCGCGTGCGCGGGCCTGGCCATCGCAGCGGCACTCGCCGAACACCGCGACCGTGTGCACGGCGTCTACTTCTGGAACCTGCTCGGCTCGGGCGCCGGGAGCGGGCTGGCGGTGGCTCTGCTCGGACCGCTGAACGGGCAGGCCTGCCTATTGGCACTGGTGGCGTTGGCCGGCCTCGGCGGTGCTGCCGCCGTGTGGGGCATGCGCGGCGCCCTCGGCGGTGCCGCCCGTGCGCTGGCGCTGCTCACCGCGCTCGGCGGCGCCGTCGGCGCGCTGGCGCCAGCGCTGGTCGAGCCGTGGCTGCCGCTGGCGCCCGCTCGCAGCAAAGCGCTGTCGGTGTTGCAGGCTCTGTTCGATGCGCAAGAAGCCTGGTACGGCCGCGACCCCAGCTACCCGCCCCGCGATCCCACGCAGCGTCGCACGGTGTGGGGCCCGATCTGCCGGATCGACACGGTGCCGGTGCCACGCAGCCCGTGGCAGGTCGCAAGGGACACCGCCGACCCGTCTCTTGCACCGCGGGCGCAGGTGCACGTGTTCCAGGATGGCGATGCGCCGACGGTGATCTGGTCGCACGGCTACGCCGCCGAGGTCGAACCGCGACACAACTTGTTCCACCTCGCCCACCTGCTGCTCGCGAAGCCAGACACCCTCGTCATCGGCCCTGGGGGCGGCAACGAAGTGGCGACGGCGCTGGCCGCGGGTGCTACCTCGGTGACCGCGGTCGACGTCAACGGCGACACCCTCGCGCTGCTGCAGGGGCCGTTCGCAGCCTTCACCGGTCATCTCTACACCCGACCCGAGGTCCACGCGGTGCACGCCGAAGGCCGCAGCTACGTGCGGCGGCAGCGCGATGCCGACGGACGCCTGCGCCAGTTCGATCTGTTGTCCATGTCGGGCACCGACACCTACGCCGCCCTGGCGTCGGGCAGCTACTTGTTCAGCGAGAGCTACCTCTACACGTCCGAGGCCTTCGACGACTTCTTCGCCCACCTGACCGATGCGGGCATCCTGCAAGTGCTGCGCTTTCGCTTCGAGCCGCCGCGCGAGACCTTGCGCGTGGTGGTGACCGCCGCGCAGGCGCTGCAGCGCCTCGGCGTGCGCGACCCACGACGGCACTTCCTGATCGTCCACCAGGACGACCGCCAACTGCTGGCGTTGCAGCGCGCCCTCGCGCCGCAGGCACACGCCGACGCCCGGGCGGCCCGCCTTGCCGAGAAGCTCGATGCGTTCGCGCGGCAGCCGCGCCGCTACGGCCTCGTGCTGGCTCGCAAGCGACCGTTCACGTCGGGCGAAGTGGAAAAGATCGCCGCCGCCGTGCCGGTTCTCGATGTCGACCCGGCGGTGGAACACCGCCTGGCGTACGACGCGGACGCAGGCGTCGTCCCGCACGACACCGACAACGCCTACGGGCGCGCGCTCGCTGCGCTGGCCGACGGCCGAGCGGAGCAGTTCTTCGCCTCCTATCCGTACCGAGTGGCGCCGGTGAGCGACGACCGGCCGTTCTTCTTCGACTTCTATTCGCTCGCCGACGTGCCCCGAGCACGCTCGAGCGCCGCAGTGGGCTACGAGGCACTGACCGGCAGCGAGCCGGTCGGCAGGTACGTGCTGCTCGCCCTGCTGCTGCAAACCGCGGCGGCGACGGGCCTGTTGGTGCTGGCACCGCTGTTCTGGTTGCGCCGCGGTGGGGCGACACGCCGATCGAAGTCCGTGGCGTACTTCGGGTGCCTGGGTGCGGGATACTTGCTGGTCGAGATCGCCACCGTGCAGCGCTTCGTGTTGTACCTCGGCCATCCGACGTACTCGCTCACCGTCAACCTGACCTGCTTCTTGGTGTTCTCCGGGCTGGGCTCGGCGGCAGCCGGGCGCTTCGGGGTCGGCCGGCGCGGCGCCGGAGTCGCGGCCGCCGCCGTGGTCGTGTTGCTGGCCGCGCACGCGCTCTGGCTGCCCGGCTTCATGCAGGCCACGCTCGCGGCCGAGACTGCGGCGCGCGTGCTGTACTCCGTGCTCTGGACCGCACCGCTGGCGCTGGCGATGGGTATCCCGTTCCCCACCGGCCTGGCGCTGCTCGGGCGCGATGCACCCACACACGTGCCGTGGGCGATCGCGATCAACGGCGCAACCTCGGTGTTGGCCTCGGTGCTCGCCGTGCTGCTGGCGATGGCGTTCGGCTTTCGCGCGGTGCTGGCGCTCGCGGCCGTCCTCTACGCGGTCGGAGTGGTCGCGCGGCCGGGTGCGGCCCGCTGAGCCGCGCCGCCGCGGCGCACGCCCCAGGCGACCAGCCCCGCCATCAGCACCACGAGCGCGCCGGCGGTCACCGTGGCACCCAGCGCGAGGCGCGGGGTGCGGTAGCGCATGCGCACCACGACCTCGTCCGGCGGCACTTCGATGACTCGCATGAACAGGTTGCCGCGCAGCAGCTCGGCCGGGACGCCGTCGATGGTCGCCGACCACCCCGACATGAAGGTGTCGTTCAACACCAGGTAGCCACGCCCGCCCGGCGCGATCCGCACCACCACGTCCTCGGGGTCGTCGCGCTCGAACACCACCGCACGGCCGGCGCCGGAGTCGTCCGCCGGTCCCAGACGCGCCGCGGTCGCCGCCGTCACCAGCACCTCGCGGTGCGGCTCGAAGGCACTGCCGACCAGCGCCGCGGCGAGCGCGTGATCGACGAGATCCTGCCCGTCGGCGCCGGGAACGCCACCCGGCTCGGCGACGACGCGCACCCTCGCGACGGTGAACGCGCGCGGCATGGCGCTGTCGCGGCGATAGACCCGGAACACGCCGCCGCGGGCGTCGATCGCCGGACCGACCTGGACCCCCGCGAACTCCATCGGGCCAGCGGCGAGAACGTAGCGCACACCCAGCAAGTCGAGGTAGCGCGAGCGCAGACCGGGGCCGTCGGGCAGCGCGTTCACCCAGAAGTTGCGGACCAGCTGCTGAGGGCCGTAGCCGTGCAGGAAGGGCAGGTGCGAGCGCTTGTCGACGAACGTGTAGACATTGAGGTCGCGAATCCGATCCGGCATGAGGGTGCCGGCCGGAAGCTGCACGGCCAGCGCCGGACCATCGGCAGCGCAGCCGCGTGCGATCGTGAACCCGCCAGTGACCCGTGCCGCGTCGCGTTCCTCCCGCAGGAACTCGTGCACGACGCTGTCGATCGGAACTCGCAGCTCGCGCCCACCACACACGCCGCGCGCCAGGCTCACCTGGCCGAGCACGGTACCGGCGATGGCGATCGCCACCATCGTGCCACGCGCCCGCGGTAGCAGCGGCAGGAGCAACAGCCACACTGCAACGAGCCCTGCGCCGACCGCTGCGTAGTCGAGGTTGTCGATCAGCCGCGCGCGTCCGGCCGCCATGAACGGGCCGATCCAGGCGTCGACGGCGCCGATACCGAGACCAGGATCGGCTCGACGGTAGTGCTCGTGCAGCGGCCCGCGCATGATCGCCAGCCAGTCGGCAGCGGAGTGGCTCGCCACGTACACGCGCGCCACGAGCGCCGCCAGCGCGACGGTGCAAGCCACGACTCCCACCCCCCACCAGCGCTTGCGCATGTCGGCGTCCAAGGCGCGCTGCACACCGAGCGCCGCCAGGATCGCGACCATCGCGCAGGCCGGCCCGATGAAGCGCATCGGCGGGACGTTGCGGAAACCGGGCAGCTCGTAGAGGGCGGCCAGAGGCCGTGGCGCGACGGCGAGGGTCGCGAGCAGGATCCAGGTGCCCGCGGCCACGACCCGAAAACGGCGGCCGCCGAGGAGACCTGCGAGCGCCAGGAACAGCACAGGTGCACCGGGGAAGACGGTCGCCTCGGTGAAGTTGTAGTTCGGCGGCAAGAACGGCACGCCGTCCCACGTGGACTTGCGCGAGAGCCACAGCATCAGCGGCGAGTGGTCGTACGGCAGGTCGCGCGCACCGGGATGACCGAACGCGTCGGGCAGCAAGTAGCCCAGCAGCGACGCCGGATCGAAGGCCTCCACCGCGCGCGACGCCAGGGTCGGCGCGACGGTGCGGTTCGACTCGGGGAAGAACGCGAACATGGGCAAGAGCTGCACCGCCGCGAGGGCGAACCCCAGCACCGCCGCTCCACTCAGGCCGGCAGCCAACGAAGCCGCCTGGCGCCAGCCGCGCGCCGCCGCGCTTCGGCAGACCAGCGCCGCGCCCGCGACTCCCAGCGCCAGGGTCGAACCCGCCGCGTACGACGGGAACCCGGCGAGCCACGCCATCGCCACGCTCACGCTCAGTCCGGCCAGCGCCGGAATGCGCTCACGACCCTGGCGACCCGACGCGGCGAGCGCCGCCCACAGCATGCCCGGTAGCCACATCAGCGCCGGCAGGCGCATGAAGTAGTACGCATTCACGTAGGCGGTGCCGCTGAACACGAAGGCCAACGCACCGAACACCGCCGCCGAACGGCGCAGACCCAGCGCCCGTAGGAGGCCGAACATCAGCAGCTCCCCCAGCACCAAGGAACCGTAGGCCGCCACACCCAGGCCGGCCGCCGGATCGTCGCGCAGCAGCAGCTGCCAGTTGGGCGGGTACAGCAGCCCGACCACCGAGGTCGCGAGCAGCGGGGTCCCGCTGCGCGCGAACGGATTCCACTCCGGCAGGCGACCAGCACGCACTTCCTGCGCCGCGAAACCCAACTCCGGCAGGAACGTGACCGGGATCTCCGTGACGTCCGCGTTCTGGCCGGCAGTGGTGGCGCGCAGCTGCTCGTCGGAGAGACCCAGGCTGACGGGAGGGTACTGCGCCAGATCGTAAGGCACGAAGGTGCGCGGCCCGAACACACTGTCGCCCAGCAGGAACAACGGGGCCAACAACAGCAGCACGAGTGCGGCCAGCGTGTTCCGGGTCGACACCGCAGTCGTCATGCCACGGCCTCACTCACCGGTCGCGTAGTAGGCCGGATCGTTGGCGACGTGCGGAAACCAGTAGGTCACCTCGTGCGCGCCGAGCAGCAGCCGATCGATCAGTTCGACGCCTTGCATCACGCCCTGGTCTTGATTGCTGACCTCGTACTTCCAGCCACCGAACCGACCGCGGGAGTAGATGCCGAGCCGTGCCAGCTCGGGGTGGATCCGGGCCAGCGCCTCGTCACGGCCGAGCGTCGGAATCGGGTAGCCGTAGTCGCTGAAGTGCAGCCAGCGCGACGCGATCTCGTGGCCGCCGTCGACGAACCCGACGCGGCGCAGCGCCTGACACGTGGCCTCGATCAGCGCCTTGCCGTCGACCGGCTTGTGCGGCGACGCCGAGGTCTCGGTCATCACCGACCAGAACTCACCGCCAACCGGCACGTTGGCCGGTGCGTAGTTGGAGAAGACCGTGGCACGGTGGAACGGCACGTCGCGATCGGGAAAGTAGATCCAGCACCGGCCACGCAAGCGCTCCGGAGTCGGTCCGACGATGCCGACACCGACGACGTAGACCGCCGCGTGGCACAGCCGCTCCGCGTGCGGCACGAGGTGACTCTGCTCTGCCAGCGCCACCAGCTGGTCCAAAGGGATGGTCGACACGAGCACGTCGTAGGGCTCGCTGGAGCCATCGGCGAACTCCACGACGCGCGCTCGCGCGTCCACACGCGTCGCTTGGCGGCCGAGGTGGACGCGATCGCGGCCGATCCGGTCGGCGATCGCGTTCCAGATCGCGCCGGTACCACCACGCACGGGGAAGGGGAACGTGCCTTCGTTGGCGTTGCCCCGGAGCACCGCGCCGGAGCCGCCCGGGCGGAGGACCGCCGCCAACGTCGTTTCCAGGTCCGGCACGGCCGCCAGCGAACCGTCCTTCGCCGAGGCCCAGGTACGGATCCAGCGGTAGTCCATCTGCTCCAACGGCCACGCCCACGCCTTCTCGTTGAACGGCCGCATGAACGCGTCGCAGATGCCTTCCCCGAAGCGCTGGTGCATCCAATCGGCGAAGTCGGTCGGAGCGCGGTCGGCAGCACCACGTGCCAGCAGGCCGCTGATGCAGCGCCAACGCGTCTCCGGCGCCAACCGGTCGATGTTGACCTGGAACGGGTAGGGCATCAGCTCGCCGTCGAAGAACACCTGCCCGTCGCGCTGATGCTGCAGCCACTGGCCCGGCAGGGCCACGCGCAGCAGTTCGTCGAAATACGGATAGTGCGAGACCTGGATGTGGCCGCCGATGTCCCAGGTGAATCCACGCGGGTCGACGAACGACGCCGCCAGCCCCCCCACTTGCGTGGCCCGGTCGAAGATCGCGAACCGGTCGTGTCCGAGCTCGCGCAAACGATGGGCTGCCCCCAGGCCAGTGGGGCCGGCACCGAGGATCACCACGCGGCCATCGGGATCGAGTCGTCGGCGGAGCATCTTTGCTGAGCGTGGGCGCGATCCTACGCCAAGCCTGCGCACTCGGTCGACGACGTCGGCGAACCGACCTTGGCGAAGCGCCAGGTCGCCAGAGTTCGACATGTCACGGGGTCGAGCGCTCGCAAGTGATAGATCGTCGGGTAGAGAGACCGCCAAGTGGCAGCAGACAGCCGCGGCCCGGCGCCGGTGCACAGCCACCCACAGCTGAGCAAGAAGAACGGCTCGAACGCCAGCTCCAGCAGGTACTCGCCACCCGGGTCGGCCAGCTCCAGCCGCGGTGGACTCGCCACTTCCCCGAGGTCGATCGCGCAGCGAGACGGCTGCGGCGAGTGCAGGCGCCGCGCGGCACGCACCATCAGGTCCAAGCAAGCGTCCCATCCGCGGCCCACCACACCGTGGTGCAGGCGCAGGTAGCGCGCGCGGCCCACTCGACTCTTGCGCATGGCCTCGTCCCAGATCAAGGCGACACTGCGGTGACCGTAGTGGATGACCTGCGCCTGCGGCACCAACACCAGCGCCATGCCTCGGCGCCGCACCCGCGCGAACAGGTCGGTGTCCTCGAAGTAGAGCGCGTAGCCTTCGTCGTAGCCGCGTAGGTCCGCGAACACCTCGCGTCGCGCGCCCAGGAACGCGCCGGTCAGTTGGCGCTGGGCGTACGGCGCCCGCGCCCGCCATCCGGCCAGCGAGTGGCGTAGCTGGCGCAGGCCGAAGCGATGCGCGGCGCGGCCGGACACGCTGGCTGCCGCCGCCAGGGTGTACTCCCGGGGCGTCGCCAACGGCGGCTCGGGGATCATGAAGCAGCGGTCGTCGTCGATGAACGTGCGCGGCTCGACGAACGCGGTGTGCGGATGGTCGGCGAGGTGGCGCACCAGCGGCAAGAGGGAGCCACGACAGGCGACGACGTCGGAGTTGATCAAGAACACGAACCTGCCGCGCGAGGTCGCGAAGCCACGGTTGCAGCCGCCGCCGTGGCCGTGATTGACGGTCTCGCGCAGCACCCGGGCACCCCGGCGTTCCGCCTCGGCGAGATAGCGGCTCTGGTCGAGGAACGAGGCATTGTCGACCACGATCACTTCCAACCGCAGGCCGTCGAGCTGCTGGGCGAAGAGTGACTCGAGGCACGGCCCGAGCAAGGGGCCGGTATTGTAGTTGGTCACGATGACAGACACATCCGGGCTCGACATCGCCGGCGCACTCCTGGACGCGGCGCACAGAGTAGCGGATGGCCGGTCGTTGCAGAACGGCGGCGAATGCGCGTTCTGATCATCGGTGCCACCGGGATGCTGGGACACATGGCGTGCCGCGTGTTGGCGCGTAGACACGAGGTGCACGCCACCTGCCGCGGCGGCTATGACGACGTCCCGGCGCTGGCACAGGTGATCGAGCGCACGCGGTGCAGCGAGCACCTCGATCCCACGCGTGCCGCGCCGCTCGGCGCGCTTCTCGAGGCAGTCCGGCCGCAGGTCGTCCTGAACTGCGTCGGGGCGATCAGGCAGAAGCCGGCGGGTCGCGATCCTCTGACGGCGATCCCGACCAACGCTCTGCTGCCACACCGGTTGGCCGCGGCCTGCGACGAATTCGGCGCCAAGCTGATCGCCGTCAGCACCGACTGCGTGTTCTCCGGCCAGCGCGGCGGCTACCGCGAGACGGACGCGCCGGATCCGGTCGATCTCTACGGCCGGAGCAAGCTGCTCGGTGAGGTCACGGTGCCGCCGCACTTGACCTTGCGCACGTCGCTCATCGGCCGCCAACTCGTGGGCCACGAGGGACTCGTGGAGTGGTTCCTGCGCCAGCGCGGCTCGTGCGTAACCGGCTACGTCGGGGCGATGTTCTCGGGCCTGACCACAGCCGCCTTCTGCGGCGCGGTTGCGACCCTGGTCGAAGAGCATCCACGCCTGACCGGTCTCTACCACGTGGCGTCTGCGCCGATCAGCAAGTTCGAGCTGCTCGACCGCCTCGGCCGTGCCCTGGAGCTCGACGTGACCCTGGCGGCCGACGACCGCGTGCAATGTGATCGCAGCCTCGATGCGTCCCGCTTGCTGCGCGACGCCGGCTGGCGCGCGCCTACATGGCAGCAGATGCTGTCCGAACTCGTCCTGGACGCGAGCACCTATGATGCATGGCACACCCGAGGCTGAGCACCTCTTCGACGACGCACGCGTCCTGGTTACCGGCGGTACCGGCTCGCTCGGCCGCGCCCTGGTGCGACGGCTGCTCGGCGGCGCTGTCGGCCGGCCGGCGCGGGTGACCGTGTTCAGCCGCGACGAGGGCAAGCAGCACGACATGCGCCTGGCGTTCCGCAGGCTGGCAACGGCTTCCGAGGACACGACCTACCGCGACCATGCCCAGGCGCTGCGCTTCGTGGTCGGTGACGTGCGTGACTTCGACGCGGTGTCGAGCGCGTTGCAGAACAGCGACATCGTGTTCCACACCGCCGCCCTCAAGCAGGTGCCGACCTGCGAGTACTTCCCCGGCGAGGCGGTGGCCACCAACGTGCTCGGCACACAGAACGTCGTCCGCGCCATCGAGCGCTTGCGCCTGCCGGTGCGGGCCATGATCGGCGTGTCGACCGACAAGGCGTGCAAACCCGTCAACGTGATGGGGATGACCAAGGCCCTGCAGGAACGCATCCTGGTCGGCGCCAACCTACTCTGCCCGGACACGCGGTTCGTCTGCGCACGCTACGGCAACGTGCTCGCTTCGCGCGGCTCGGTCATCCCGGTCTTCCATGCGCAGATCGCCGCCGGCGGGCCGGTGACGCTGACCACCGCCAAGATGACCCGCTTCCTGCTCACGCAGGAACGAGCCATCGACGCCCTGATCGACGTCTACCGGATCGGCAATCGCGGCGAAGTCTTCGTGCCGCGCGTGCGGTCGGCACGCGTCGCCACCGTCGCCGAGAGCCTGATCGGCGGGCGCGGCATCGCGGTGGTGGAGACCGGCATCCGCCCCGTCGAGAAGGAACACGAGATCCTCGTCGCCGAGGACGAGGTGCCGCGAACCGAGCAGAGCGCCGCCTACTACGTCATCCGTCCGGCGCTGCCGGAACTGGACGCGGGCAGCAGCGCGTCCTGTCGGCCGACCGGAGAGTACAGCTCGGCCGACGCCCTTCTCGACCAGCAGGAGGTGTCCGATCTCCTGCGCGACAACCGCCTGCGCATCGAAGACCGGCCCGACTTCGCCAACCTGTGATCCCGACGTCGAGGCCCTTCTATCACTTCTCCGTCGACGACGTGCTGGCCACGCTCGTCAACGTGTCCGACCGCGGCGGCGCCGTGACTCGCGAGCCGCTGTTCGCGTCGCTGGCCGAGCTGCACGCCTGCTACGGGACCCACACCGATCTCTATCTGTTCGCCGAGCAACAGGTCGGCGGCCGCCGCCGGAGCCTGGCCGAGATCTCCGAGCGCCAGTGCAGCGAGTACGAGGCCTTGGCCTGGCTCCGCCTCGGTCCGCACGCCTGGGATGCGCTCACCCCACCCCACGCGCAGACCCCGAGCGAGGCCCGCGCGACCTTCGCCCACATCTACGCCCAGATCGCGCGCTTCGCCGGCACCACGCCCCGCAGCCGTTGGCTGCGCCTGCACCAGTTCTCCGAGTGCTTCGAGTGCGCCGACTTCCTGCAGCGACACGGGGTCGAGGCCCTGTTGCTCACCGACAAGGAAGTCCAAGCGCACCGCCTGCCGCCGGCAGCTCGCGACGAGGTGCGCCGCCGTGGCCACACGCACTTCGGCCTCGAATTCGTCCGGTCGCACCTGCGCCTGGAGAGCCTTGCACGCTCGCCAAGCCCGGGCGCCATCGACCGCTCCCTCGAGGCTGCCCTCGCGCAGCACGGCTTCGTGGTCCTGTTCACGCACGAGACCGACATGAACGATGCCCGGGTGCGCGATGTCGCCCGAGCCTGCGCTGCATTCTTCGCGCGCCGGGGCGTGCCGAGCATCTGACGGCGCGCGACGGACGTCGTCCGCATTCGATGCGCGATCGTCGAGTCCCCGAGCGAGGCGAGCAGCGAGCGAGGCGTCGCAGATGACGCAAGGTGCGGCGCCAGCAGGTGCTCGGCGCTCACGCTCGTAGCCGTCCCGCGCCGGGGGGCGGACCCAGGTGGAAAAAGGGCCGTCCGCGTTGCAACGCCGCCCCTCGCGGTGGCGCTCGGCGATCGCAGGCCTCGTGGCGCACGGGCCTGTTCCAACCACAACCCGACTCGCCGACCCATGATCGTTCGTTCCCTCGCACTCACCTTCTTCGGCCTGGCTACCGCCGCCGCCTCGGCGCAGTTGCCCAACCTCTGCTGGCAGCGGCGCGGCTGGCCCGACTACCGCTACGAGCACGCCATGGCCTTCGACGCCAACCGCCAGGTCGTCCTGCTCTTCGGGGGCACCGACGGCCAGGTCAACTTCGCCGACACCTGGGGTTGGGACGGGCGCGCCTGGGGTACGTTCGGAGGAGCCACCCCACCGGCGCGCGCCCAGCACGCCATGGCGTTCGACGCGCTGCACAACCGTGTCGTCCTGTTCGGCGGCTTCTCGTCGCCGACCTACTACGCCGACACCTGGGAGTGGGACGGCGTCTGGCATCTGCGCCAGCCGGCCACCGTGCCGCCGGCCCGGCGCGGACACGTGTTGGCCTACGACTACGCCAGCAACCGGATCGTGCTGTTCGGCGGTCAGGGCAACAGCGGTTTGCTCAACGACACCTGGGAATGGGACGGTACCAATTGGGTCCAGATCGCCGGCCCCGGTCCGAGCGCGCGCGCGAACACGGCCATGGAGGCCGACGGCGCCGGCCTGGTGCTGTTCAGCGGTGGTGGTCAGACCAACGACACCTGGCGCTACCGCAACCACGGTTGGCAGCAGGTGACGCCGGCGACATCGCCGCCGGCCGTGTCGGGGTGCACGCTCACCTACGAAGCCGCCTCGAGCAAGACGCTCCTCTACGGCGGCAACGAGTGCTGGGAGTGGGACGGCGCCGCCGGGACGTGGACGCGCCAGTCGGTGAGCCTGCCGCCGGCACGCACCGGGCACGCGGCCGCCTACGACTTCGTGCACAGCAAGCTCGTCATGAACGGGGGTGGCGGGCGCGACGACACCTGGACCTGGGACGGCATGGCCTGGGCCGAGCAGCAGCTGGCTCCGTCGGCCCGGGACGGTCTGGCGATGTGCGAGGCCGACGCGCAGCGCACCGGCGTGCTCCTGCACGGCGGGTTCAGCGGCGGCAACGAGACCTGGCGCTGGGACGGAACCGGGTGGCAACGCCTACAGCCGGCCACGCCGCCGACGCGTGGCGGCCACAGCCTGGTCTTCGATCCGGCCACGCAGCAGCCGCTCATGTTCGGCGGTTGGGACGGCGGTCAGATCACCGCCACGACGTTTGCCTGGAGCGGTGCGGTCTGGACCCAGCTCAATCCGACCGTGTCGCCACCGGCGCGCGAACACCATGCGGCGTGCGCGGTGAACAGCACCAACCACACCGGCGTGCTGGTCTTCGGCGGGCGCACGCAGGGCGCGTCGTTCGACAACGACGCCTGGTTGTGGGACGGCACCAGGTGGACCCCGTTCGCGGCCACCGCGTCGCCCAAGCCGCCGGCTCGACGCTACGCCGCCATGGCCCAGGAACCCGGGCTCGACTCGATCCTGCTGTTCGGCGGCGGCGACGCTCAGGGTGACCTCGGCGACACCTGGCGCCTCGACCTGACCAACCAGACCTGGACCCAGCTCAACCTGCCGACGGCGCCATTGGCGCGCCGCGGCCAGCGCATGGTGGTGGATCCGGCGCGTGGGTTCGTCCTGCTGATCGGCGGCTATCGCGCGACCGATCCGGTGTGGGCTTGGGATCCCACCGCCTCGACGTGGAACATGTTCCCGGCGCAGCCCGAGGCGCCCCCGGGCCTCTACCTGCCCGGTGCCGCGGTCGGCCCCGGCGGCCAGATCGTCGTCTTCGGTGGCAACTCCGGCGCGCCCAACGACCGCACCTGGACCATCCCCGGCCACGCCACCGCCATGGCGCAGGCGCTCGGTGTGGGCTGCGGTGTCGCCCAAGGCACGCCCCCGGCGCTCACCAACGTCGGCTTGCCCTACCTCGGCAACACCATGACCCTGCGCGTCAGCGGCCTGCCGCTCGCGGGCACGGTCTCGGCCGTGATGCTGATCGACGCGTCGCTGATCACGCTCAACCTGCCGCAGTGCCCAGCCTGCACGCTGCGCGTGGTCGGTCTCGCATCGGTGCCGTTCCCGGTGATCGCCGGCAGCGGCAACCTGGCGCTGCCGATCCCCTGCCGTCCGATCCTGCGCAACGCCACCATGCACGCTCAGGCCGTGGTCCTGAACCCGGCGTTCCCGTGCCTGTCCGGCCTCGGCATGACCAACGCGCTCAGCCTGACGGTCGGCGCCTATTAGAGGCGCCGGGAGCCGGGCGCCTTGCGTGGACGCCGGGCGGCCTCGACGTCAGTCGCGAACCGGTGCGACCGCCCGGCCGGAAGACTCGGCGAATCCCGGTGAACTCCTCGGCGCCTCGCGCGGACCCGATCTCGTCCACGACGCGGCACCCGGCCGCGAGGAGATCACATGTCTGCTGTCTCGATCCGCGCCGCGGTCGCCCAGGTGGGCGCGGCGCTGCGTGAGCCCGACCGGTTCGCCCTCTCCTTCCACCGAGCGGGCGGGCGCCTCGACCCGCGCGTCGTCGCCGCCTTGCTCGGGGCCGCCGCATTCGGCACCACCAGCTACGGGATGACGATGGGCATTCTCGGCGGTGCCGGCCGCATCCTCGAACTGGGCTTCCTCTGCACGCTGGCCGCCGGTCTCGCCTGGCTGATCCCGCTGCCCGGGCTCTACGTCCTCAACTGCGTGTTCGGCTCGCGCCTGCCGCTGCGCTCGACCCTGCTGGCGGCGGCGGTCACGGTGAGCTTCGGCGGGCTGGCGCTGCTGGCGTCGATCCCGATCAACTGGTTCTTCACGGTCACCGTGCCGGTCCCCTGGTTCGTGCTGGCGGTGAACCTGGTGGTGTTCGCCGGCGTCGGCACCACCATGGTCGACGTGTTCGGCCGAGTCATGCGGGCCCTGGAACCGGCACGGGGACGCGCGCCGACCCTCCTGCTGCTCCCGGTCGTCGTCCTCGGCGTCGAGTTCTTCCATGCCTTCGGGCTGTTCCGTTTCGGGCAAGGGTGAGATCGCCATGAACGAAGTCACCTCATGCGTGACCGGTGCACTGCCGGTGGGCGAAGCGGCCCCGGCCGCCTCGTCTCTGGCTGACCGCGATACGGCGGTGCCGATCGCGGCCAGCGTACGGACGCTCGACCTGGTCGAGGCGTTGCTGAAGCAGCCCGGGCAGGTCGACCAGTTGCTCGCCGGCGGCGGCGCAACCCTGGAGCTCGTGTCGCGCTTGCTCGCGATCACGCTCGTCGGCTTCACCGTGTTCGGCCTGGCGCTGACGACGCTGATGAGCATCGCCGACGCGCCGCTCGCCTGGCTACCACCGGTGCGCTGGGCGGACGGTTCGGCGCTGTGGCCGATCCTCGCCTACGACGTGTCGGTGATCGCCGCCTGCGGCCTGTGCCTACCGAGCTTCTACTTCTACAACGTGCTCGCCGGCGTCCGCATCGCCATGACCGACGTCGTGGCGCACGCCGCCAAGTGTCTCGCGCGCAGCGCCCTCGTGCTGGTCGGCATCCTGCCGCTGTGGGTGGCGCTGGTGTTCGGCGAGTTGGTGTTCGGCGCGCACGTGTCCGACCTGAGAGCCGGACAGGCCTGCGGCCTGCTGCTGCCGTTCTTCGCCGGTCTGGCCGGCGTGCTGTCCTTGCGCCGGGGCTTCGCGGTGGTCGCGGAACGGCAGCGCCAGCACGACGACGGCGTCGTCGTGCGCGCGCAGTTCCTGGGGCGCTTGATGGGCGCCTGGGCAGCGGTGTGGACCGCGGTCACGCCGGTGATGATCTACACGCTCTGGACCAGGCTCGCCGGTCATCCCGGTGCGGCGCTACTGCTGGGAGGCAGGTGAGAGATGGGCTTCCTGCAACGCATGCGCGATCTGGTCGCCGCCAACCTGCACGATCTGGTCGATCGCTGCGAAGACCCGGAGAAGATGCTGAAGCACGCGGTGCGTGGCATGGAGCGCGACGCCGAGGGCGCACTGCAGGCAGCGGTGCAAGCCTTGGCGAGCGAGAAGCTGCTGGCCCGGGAACTCGCGGCGTCACGCGCCGAAGCGGCGGCGCAGCGTCAGCACGCCGGAGCGGCGCTACGCACGGGCGACGAGGCCGTGGCGCGCGACGCCCTCGGCCACGCCGTGGATGCGGACACGGTGGCAGCGGCCCTGACGACGCAGGTGGCCGCGTGTGCCGGCGCGGCGGCGCGCGCCCGGCAGCAGGTCGCGGCGCTGCACGCCCGCATCGCCCGCGCCCGCCACGAGCTGCGCACGCTCTCGGTGCTGCGGCGTGGTGTCGAGGTCGCCCGTCGGAGCGGCGGCGTGGCCGGCGCGTCCGCCAGAGCGGGCGAACCGCGGCGAGGTGCGGCCTTCGAGCATCGGCTCGCCGTGGCCAGCGCCGAGACCGAGGCCTGGTGCGAGGTCGCCGGCCCCGAACTCGAACCCGCCGCCTTGGTGTCCGCGCACGAACAGCGCCGCCGGGCGGTGGACGCCGAGCTGGATCGTCTGCGCGCCGAAGCGGCGTCGAGGTGAGTGATGGGGCTGTTCGACACGCTGCTGCTGTACGGGTCGGTGGGTGCCGGCATCGCGGTCGCGACCCTGCTTGCCAGCGAGGGTGCGCCGCGTCACGCGCGGGTGTTCCGCGTGGCGATGGGTTTCCTGTTCTGGCCGATGCACCTCCCGTGGTTGCTCGCCGCGCGCGGCACCGAGCCGCCAGCCGCGTCCGTTCCCCACGACGCGATGGCTGCAGCGATCGGTCAGGTCGAGCGCGAGCTGGCGGCGGCGATCGCCGGTCTGGACGGCTGGGCAGAATCCGTCCTGGCCGGTCCGTGTCTGCGAGCGAACGAGCTGAGCACCGCGTGGAAGGCGCAGGCAGAGCGCATCCGCACCATGGACCGGGTGCTCGCCGCCGACGATGCGCCGGCGGCGCCCGGTTCGGACGAACTCGAGTCCGACAGCCGCTCTCACAAGAGCGCCGCCGCCCGCCAGCAGAACATGCAGCGCTTGCGGACGGTTCGCCGCCAGGCGCACGACGATCTGCTGGGATCGCTGGCATGGGTGCGCGAGCTCGTGTCGATGATCCACCTGGCGCGCTTCACGGGCGCGCCGGCGTCGCGCGCCGGGGAACTGGTGGCGCAAATCGCCGCGGCGGTCGAAGGACTGTCGGAAGCGAGCGGCTGGCAGCTTCCCGCGCGACCTGCCTGAAGCCCGAGCACGGGGCTCGTGGACGCCGAACCGGCCGGGTAGCGCACCGCCGCGGTCAACGATCGCGGCGCTGCCGCCGAGCGCGCAGGCCGGGCAGGAAGAACGTCAGGCCGGCGACGACACCGAACAGCAGGAGCGCGGTCCGCGGCCAGAGCGCCATCGGCAACGCCACTGCGTACAGCGCTGCCGCGTGCAGGTAGAAGCGGCCGGACAGCATCGCCGCCTTGACGAAGAAGACGCCGCCGCTGAACAGGGCGATCACCGGTGCCAGCCGCAGCGCCGGCAGGCCGAGCTGCCACTCCAGGCACAGCAGCAGGAAGCAGGACAGGACGCTGCTGCCCCAAACGTTGGCGAGCTGACGCTCGATGAACGTCACCGGGCCGGCGCGGCGGCGGAGCAGCCAGAACACCGCCGCCCACACGCCGATGCCGACGCCCCAGATCGACAGGTACGGCCAGCGCTGGTCGATGCCGCGCAGCTGCAGCAACCAGGTCAGCGAGCACAGCGCCAGCAGGACGCCGCCGTGCAGCATCCACAGCGCGCCCCAATGTTCGAGCACGGTGGCGTGGTGCGTCTCGCGCAGGGCGCGCGCGACCACGTCGCGCAGCCGGCCGCGGCGGGCCGCGACCGGTTCGTGCGCGAGCCACGCGTCGAGGTCCTCGGCCAGAGCGGCGGCGCTGTGGTAGCGCAGGTCCGCGGGCTTCTGCAGGCACTTGAGGGTGATCATCTCCAGCTCACGGTCGAGCTGCGGGGCGATCAGGCTCGGCGGCGGCGGATCCTGTTCGAGGACCTGCAACAGGGTGTCGACCGGCGTGCGGCCGACGAACGGGGCGCGGCCGCAGAGCGCGTGGTACAGCACGGCGCCGAGACCCCACACGTCGGTGGCGGCGGTGAGCTGCCCACGCGAGCCGGCTGCCTGCTCGGGCGCCATGTAGCCCGGAGTGCCGACCAACGCCTGGCTGGCGGTCAGCCCCGCGTCGCTGCGCAGGCGCCGTGCCAGGCCGAAGTCGGCGACGTACGGGCGGCCATCGCGGTCGAGCAGGATGTTCGAGGGCTTGATGTCGCGGTGCAGGACCCCGCGCTCGTGCGAGTGCTGGATGGCGCGCGCCACCTCGCCGACCAGGCGCGCCGCGTGCCGCGGCGGCAGCGGGCCGCGCCACAGCCGCTGTGCCAGGCTCTCGCCCTCGATCAGGCGCATCGTGAAGTAGAGCAAGCCCTCGTGCTCGCCGATCTCGTGCACCGGCAGGATGGCGGGATGCTCCAACCGCGCCGCCGACTCGGCCTCGGCGCGGAAGCGCGCCAGATCCTGCGCCGAAGCGTGCTCGCCGCGCAGGATCGTCTTCAGGGCGACGCGTCGCCCCAAGCTGCGCTGCTCCGCTTCGTACACCACTCCCATGCCGCCCCGACCGACCTCGCGAACCAACCGGTAGCCGCCGAAGGCGCGCGGCAGGTGCTCGCCCGCACGCGATGCGGGGTCGTGCGGATCCGCGGCGGTCGCGGCATCGTCGACCAGCTCGGCCAGGGTCCACAGCTCGCGTAGCTCGGCCACCAAGTCGGGCCTCTCGCGCGCGACGCCTTCGACGTCGGCCGGCTGGCCGCACCGACGCGCCGCCAGTAGCTCCTCGAGGAGGCGTGCCAGGGTGGCGTCTCGACCGTCGGGCGTGTCGCTCATCGGCCTTCACGCGCCGAGTCGTCGGCGGCGATCCGGGCTTTGAGACGCTGCAGTGCGCGCATGTAGCGCATGGCTGCGGCGGGCTCGCTCAGACCGAGCACGCGGGCGACCTCCTGGTTGGTGAGCTGCTCGTGGTGGCGCATCAGCAGCACTTCACGGTCGATCTCGTCGAGCCCTTGCATCGCCTGGTCGAGGCGCGCGGCGAGTTCGCGGCGTGCAGCGAGCGACAGCGGCGAGGGTCCGTCGGCTCGCAGCAATGCGGCCAGCGCCTGAGTGGTGCGCTGATCGACAGCCGGGGCGACGAGCGCATGCACCTCGCGGCCGACGTCGCGGAGCGCGGCTCGGTGCGCACGCTGCACCGCGACGGCACGGTCGCGGGCCAGACAGCGCAGCCACAGGTGGAACGGCATCGGGCGCTGGCGCAGGAACTCACCGAGCTGGCGGTGGGCGTCCAGCAGCACGTCCTGCACGATGTCGCTGACATCGAGGCGGCCGGCCAGTCGGGCGTCGAAGCGGGCGGCGACCACGCGGCGCAGGCCCGCGCGGTGCTCGGCCAGCAGGGCGTCGACGGCCTGGGGCGCTCCTGCTGCGGCAGCGTCCAGCAAAGACTCGACCTGGGAGGGGCTCGGCCACATGGCGCACCGTCGAGGTTGCACGATCGCGGCGGCAACCGCCAGCCGGGCAGTCGGAAGAGTGGCGCCTCGTCGCCGCCATGTCGCGATCGGCGTCGATGGCGCCGATTCCCACTACTGCCCGACGCGGGTCTCGATCCCGTTCGAGTAGGCGAGACCGAGAGGATTGGCGTTGGCGTCGGCCATCGCGAACTGCGAGTACAGGTGGGCGCCGACGAGCCCCGGATCGGGCGGATACTGCACGGATGCACCCGCGACGCCCGAGGCGCCGATGCGCGTCGGGATGGTCAGGACCGGACCGACGAGGAGGCTGCAGCCGGGGGCACCCAGGACGGCCAGGTCGAGCGGAAGGGGCAGGCCGTTGAAGATGCGCCGCGACAAGCCGACGTTGAGCAGGGCCAGGGACTGCGGCAGGCCACGCCGCAGCTCGAAGTTCTGCGAGCGGCCTACCTCAGGGAAACCGCTGGAGGAGTGCGCCGGGACGTGCGGCGCGGCGCCGCAGGCGGTGCCGAACGGGGTGGCGGTCCCCGGGTTGCGCCGCGGGTACGACGCCAGGCCGTAGGTCGGAAACAGGTCGTGCTGCGGCCAGGTGCCGGTCTCGGCCACCGCGTCGACGATGTTCTGGATCGCATCGATGTCCGGCGCTTCCGGGCTGGTGCAGAACGCGGCGATCGCCACGCCGTCCGTGCGGTACACACCGTAGGTGTGCGAGCTGCGCCACAAGCCGCCCTTGACGTAGGCTCGGATGGTCTGGCCGTTCACGGTGCGAGACTCGGCCTCGTCCCACCCCCCGGTCCGCCCCGGGCCCTGGATGCTCTGTTCCAGGGCCTGGCGGGTCGCGTCGCTGAGCACGTCCGTATCGACCGTCGGGTCGAGCACGCCCGACATCAGCCGCACGTAGTCCACGGGCGACATCACCAAGCCGCCCGATCCGTCCATCGAGTACGGAATCACCGCGTAGGCCTCGTTCGTCAGCGGGCTACCGGCCAGGGCGAAGTTGTTCGACACGGCGAGCTGCCGCGAGACGCGCCAGCGAGCTTCGACGCAGAACGCGTCACCCGGCGCATGGGCGCTGGTGATCAGATGCGCACGTGTGATGCCGAGCGGCGCCATCAGCTCGTCGCGCACGTAGCCGAAGTAAGAGCGGTTCGTCTCCGCTTCGAGCGCCACGGTGAGGAGCTGATAGGCAGCGTTGGAGTAATCCTCGTCCGACCCCGGCGCGAAGGCGAGCATCTGGGTCTGGATGGTGGCGCGGGCGTGGGCGAGCTTCGCCAGCACGTCCGTCGGCCAAGTGCCGTTGTAGCCCGACCTGTGGTCGATCAAGTGATGGACGCGGATGTCGTTCACCCGCGGATCCGCCGGAGTACCCAGGTCCACGAGGTCGACCAAGCGCGAGTTGGCGGTGAGGTCACGGCTGCGCTGGATGCGGTGGTAGGTCGTCAGAGCCGCGATCGATTTGCTCAGGCTGGCGAGGCGGAAACCGTCGGTCGGTTGGGTGATCTGGGTGCCGGGGGGTCCCCACGTGTAGCCCCGTGCGAACACCAGCCGTCCGTTCTTGGTGATGGCGACGCCGGCGGCGCGGGCGTTGTTCTGTTGCATGAAACCGGTGGTGCGCGAACTGGCAACGCCGACCATCAGGTCGTCGATGGCCGCGAAGGCCGGAACGTCGCCGCCGGTCTTGGTGATCTGCGAAGAGGCGGGAGTGCCGCGCCTGAACAGGGCCGCGTAGCGAGCTGCCGTGCCCGTGCCGGCGACCATGATCTGCAAGGGCGCGAACCCCTGCAGAGCCAGTGTGGCGGCCGTGCTGCCGTAGGCAGCCTTGGTCATGTCGTGGTGGGCGGCCCACTCGCCGACGTGGTCGTCGTAGAACACGCTGGCGTAGCGCTGGCTGGCCGACGCGGTGACGATCGCTGGGCGCGCGCGGCAGGTCGTCACGAAAGCGTCGAACTTGCCTTGGTAGCCGGAGGCGGTGTCACCCTTGCTGTAGCCCCAACGGATCTTGCCAGGGTTCTCGAGGAACACCACGGCATAGCGGGGCTCGGCAGCCGTGCCATGAACGCTGATCGACTTCAGGAGGTAGCCGACGTCCTCCCAGAAGCCGACGATGGTCTCGAGGAGCTGCTCCGACGCGTCCAGGACGGCGTTCGCGCCGAGACTGTCTCGGATCATGATCCCGCCGTACACGCACTGCAGACCGGATCCCGCCGAGGTGATCCAATCGTCGCGGTAGCCCTCGTGGAGGCGATCTGCGCGCCACACGGCATAGTCGAGGCCGCTCAAGCCGAAGGCGGCGGTCCACTCGGGGCCACCGCCCTGCTCCCACACAGCCGCCCAGCGGTTGGCGGAAAGGTCGCCAGCGACGTCGAGCGACACCAGCCGGTAGCCCTGCGGCTTGAGTGTGGCGTATCGGCCCAGGTGGAACCCCAGGGTCTGATCGTAGTACACGGTCTGCGCGGCGGCGCCGATGCACAGGTTGGGAACGACCAGGAAGACGAGCGAGAGAATCGAGGCAGCGCGCATGACTCGGAGCTTGGACGGTGAGAGACACCACAAGACCCGGAGGACTGCGACGAAGTGACCATCATTCTCGGTGAACGGCCCAAGCCTCCGGTCGCCAGCGGCCTGCGCGGATCCCCGGGTTGCAAGCCCGCGGGCAATCCGCCACCCTCGGGGACGAGTGCCGACGATCTTCGACGAAGCCTTGCCGATGCTGCTGCCGGCGCTCGCGCCGGCCTTCGCCATTCTGCTCGCGCCGCTCTGCGGCAGCCGGGCGCGAACGGCCTTCGCGACCGCCTTCTTGCTGGCCGCGGCCTTCCTGACGGGCGACATCCTGCTGATCGACCACTCGCACACGGCGACGCTCGACGTTCCGAACGTGTTCTTCAGCGTCGAGACCGGAACTCCCCGGGAGTGGATCGTCGCCCACGAGTCGGCACCGGCTTGGGCATGGCACGTCGTCGTCATCGTGTGGTTCGGCGTGCACGGCCTCACGCTGCTGCTCCGGCGCCGTCGCCCGCCGGCCGCGCCGCATCCTGTTCTGCACGGTGCCGCGCTGTTCTGGATCTACCTGGCCGTCCGCTTGGCGCTGGAGAAGACCGCCGCGTGGCGGAGCCTCGTGTGGGCGGTCGGCTCGGCCCCGGCCCTGCTTCTGATGCTGCCGTTCCTCGGCTGGTACGCTGGCAGGCGCCATTGGTCTTTCGCCGCCTTCGCCGGCGCGCTGCTCGGCCTCGCCGTGCTGCAGCGCCTGCCGCTGATCGCCTTCGGCTACCTGGCCACGACCCGCCACCTCGGCACCCATCTCGACACTCACCTCGTGACCGAGATGCGTGGCTTGTTCGGCGGCGTGCAACTCGGCGACGACGCCGTGCGTACCTGGACGTGGACGACGCTGGTGCCGCACGCGACTCTGTGGGTGGCCATCACGCTCATCGCGGGACTCGTGCTCGGCTTCTTCCCCTGGCGATGGGCGCGCCGACGCGCCGGGCGCTGACCGCAGCACACGCACCTCCACCTCTCCTTTCGCGGCCCCGGCGAACCGCGAGGCCCGACCCGCCGCGAACGCCGCGGTCTGATCAGGCTGCTCGCGTTCGAAGCCGACCTGGCAACTCCCGGGCGCGGACGCCGCGCCACGACCGACCGCGACGACGAACTGCACCGACGTCGATCAGCGTGGTGTTCCTTCGACTCTCGAACCACCGCTGCGCGTCGTCCCGAAGCGATCGGGGTAACGATCGGCCAGGAAGGCCACGAGGGCTGCTCCCACCAGCCGGTGGCCGGCCGGCGTCAAGTGCAACTTGTCCTCGTAGAGCGCTTCGTCCACGTGCGCGCGCAGGATCGGCTGCACGTCGAGGAAGGGCAGGCCCAGGTCTGCGCAAATCCGTTTCAGGTGACGTTGGGGCCGCAAGACCAGCTCCTCGTCGGCCTCCGGTGCCGCTCGGCCGAGTTGGTCTTCGTGAGGCACGGCGAGCACCATCAAGTCGATGCCCGCTTCCTTCAAGGGCGCCGCGAGCGTCTCGATCTCGCCCCGCTGGCGCGGCCAAGAGGCATCGTCCCACGCGGCCCGCCCCATCCCCTCCCAGGCGAGCTGCCTACCGGTCGCACGGTCGAGGAGCAGCTTGCGCACCACGTAGACGAGGTAGCTGTGACGCGCGATCCAAGGCCATGGCCCATCTGCGGACGGGAAGAGGTAGTTCTTGGCCTCGAGCGTCATCAGACGCCGCCCCTTGCTCGTCAAGCGGTGCAGGAAGCGGTAGTTGTCGTTGACGCAGTACTGCAGGATCACGAGGTCCGGCTCGAGCACCATCAAGTCGCGCTGCAGGAAGACGCGCTCTTGGTAGGTGGTGTAGCCGTGTACGCAGGCGTTGATGAACTCCCGCGAGCCGGAAGCGCCGTGGGCCGCCGCCACGTCCGCGAAGAAGCCGTCGAGTGGGAATCCGACCGAGTCCCCGATCAAGAGCACGCGCAGCTCGCCGTCCGGCTTGGGGCTAGGCAAGTCGCGATGGCGCACCCCCAACGCATTCACACCAGGAGTACGGTGGCTGAGCTTGAAGCCGAGATCCTCGTCGAGCACGAGCCCGCGGTCGTCCTGCGCCTCTACCCGTGCGTTGGGCGCCCAGATCGACTCCAGCGCCGAACCCATGTCGCCTTCGATCCACAGCCGAGCGGCGAACTCGGAGCAAAGGACCGCCAGGAGGCTCGAGACGAGGAGGACCAGAACGCGCTTCCATCGTCGTGCGCGGCGGACGCTCGCCCCATCCTGGCTCGTCCCACCGAGCGGTGGGGAGGGGGGCCAAGAGGACTGCGGCGGCGTCGACATCACCCAGGACTCTCCTCCGCGCGCACGATCCACACCAGCGTCGACCACCAAAACACGATGGGCGACCCGCGCCGTCGATCCGAGGCTCGTCGTGCCGCCAGGCACAGGTCCCTCGGATCCATGCGCTCGGTCGCGTTCGCCCCTGGAGGCGGTGTCCCTGCCCATCGTCTGCTCGACGACATGGCGGCACCATGAAGGCGATGCTCCGCCTCCGCCTCGTGATGCTCGCACTCGCCATCCCCGCTGCCGTCCGCGCACAAGCGCTGGAGGGGCTCGACGATGCCCCGCGGGGCGCGAGCGGCGGCTGGCCACCCGCGGTCCACGGCGACTGGCTGGTCGACGCTGTCGACGTCCCGGCCACCGTGCATCGCACCGGTGAGCACACGGTCACGCTGGCCAACGGCCTGCTGACGCGCACCTGGCGCATGCAGCCTGCGGTCGCCTGCGTCACATTCGACGACGCCAGCACGGGCACGTCGCTGCTACGGGCGGTCGAACCCGAGGCGCGCCTGGTGCTCGACGGCGAGGCCTTTGCCGTCGGCGGCCTCGATGGCCAGCCCGACCGCGCCTACCTGCGGCCACAGTGGCTGGAGCAGATGACGCCGACGCCGAGTCCGTTCGCCTGCGTGGCGGTGCGGGCGGTGCCGGTGACAGTCCCCATCACCTGGCGCCGAGTGCGTCACGCCAGTCCCGCCGCCGTGTGGCCGCCGGCAGGCGCCGGTCTGGTGTTCTCCTTCCGCGGCCGCGACGGCTCGCCGTGCGCGGGCGTCACGGTGGACGTGCACTACGAGCTGTACACCGGCATCCCCCTGCTCGTGAAGTGGCTGGAGATGACGATCGACGCCAGCTCTTCCAAGACCCTCACCCTCGACGCCCTCGACGTCGAGCGCCTGGCACTGGTGGAAGGCGAGGCGACCGTCGAGCCGCAGCCGACCTGGCGTACGCCGCCTCTGCACGTCGAGAGCGACTACGCCTTCCACGGCATGTCGAGCACGTCCGCCGACGTGACCACCCATTGGCTCGAGGACCGAGCCTACGGCACACAAGTGAGCTACGGCCTGCACACGCCTTGTCTGCTGGTGTCGCGCCCGCCGATCGGGCCGGGGTGCATCGTGTCGGCGGCGCAGCCGTTCGTCAGCTACCGGGTGTACGAGCTGCTCCTGGACAGCCTCGACCGGGAGCGCGCCGGTCTGGCGCAGCGACGCATGTACCGCACCGTGGCGCCGTGGGTGACCGAGAACCCACTGATGATGCACATCCGCGACGCGCGCCCCGAGGCCGTGAAGCTGGCCATCGACCAGTGCGCCGACGTCGGCTTCGAAATGGCGATCCTGTCCTTCGGCAGCGGCTTCGACGTCGAGGACCGGCGGCCCGAGAACCTGGCCCGGGCCAAGGAGCTGGTCGCCTACGCCCGCAACAAGGGCGTCGAGCTCGGCACATACTCGCTGCTCGCCAGCCGCTCGATCGACAAGGCGAACGACGTCGTCGACGCCGCGACCGGCACGACCGGCCACGCCTACTTCGGCAACTCGCCGTGCCTGCAGAGCGAGTGGGGACGGGCCTACTTCGAGCACCTCGGGCGGTTCTTCGCCGCATCGGGTTTCGCGGTGCTCGAGCACGACGGCTCCTACCCCGGCGACACCTGCGCCTCGACCACGCACCCCGGCCACCGCGGCCTGGCCGATTCGCAGTGGAAACAGTGGCAGCAGATCCGCGCCCTGTACGCGTGGTGCCGCGGTGAGGGCATCTACCTCAACGTGCCCGACTGGTACTTCCTGTCCGGCAGCTCGAAGACCGGCATGGGCTACCGCGAGTCCAACTGGTCGCTTCCTCGCCGCGAGCAGCTCCTGCACGCGCGCCAGAACATCCACGACGGCACCTTCACCAAGACGCCGTCGATGGGCTGGATGTTCGTGCCGCTCACCGAGTACCACGGCGGTGGCGCGGCGGCGACGTTGGAGCCGCTGGCACAGCACCTCGACGACTACGAGCAGCACCTCGCTCTCGATCTCGGCGCCGGCGTGCAGGCCTGCTGGCGCGGACCGCGCCTGTACGACAGCGATGCGACGCGCGCGCTGGTGACGAAGTGGGTTCGCTGGTTCAAGCAGCACCGTGAGATCCTGGAGAGCGACATGGTGCACGTGCGCCGCGCCGACGGCCGCGACCTGGACGCCTGGCTGCACGTCAACCCGGTTGCCGCCGAACGCGGCCTGGCCATGGTGTTCAACCCGCTGCCGGCCGAGCGCACGCGACGCCTGGTGTTCCCGCTGTACTACTCCGGCCTGCGCCAGCGCTGCAGCGTGCGCCTGCGCGACGGCGCTCCACACACCGTCCTGCTCGACGAGCGCGCCCGCGCGGAGATCGAGGTGACCCTGCCCGCGGACGGCTTCACGTGGCTGGTGTTCACCGCGGAGTGAGCCGGCGCGATGGTGCGGCTGACAGTTCGCCAGCATCGACAACCATTGGCGCCGCGAGTCAGTTGGGCAGGATGAAGTGCAGCATGGTGACGTTCGAGACCGCGCCGAACTGCAGCGCTTGCAGCCACAGCGATGCGCCGGCGACCGATGCCGGGACCGGGAAGTCCAGCGTCGCGCCGCCGGCGCCGTCGGTGGCGAGCGCCACCAGCACGTCCGGGCTGTCGAGGCCGATGATGACCTGCAGCGGCGGGAACGGCAGCGAGCCGCGACCGACCAGGCTGTAGAGCAGGCCGGTGACGGCGTTGGGTTGCCCCCCGCGCAGGGTGAGCGTGAGGTCCTGCTCGACCTCGACCGGTACCGGTGCCGGCGCCAGGGAGAACCCGCCCGTGGTGTCCGCCATGTCGTAGACGTAGGCCACTCCCTCCGCGGTGGGGTCCCAGGCGCTGAAGATGCCACGCAAGCCGTCGAGCGCCGTCGTCTCGCCGAAGGCGGAGTCGACGCTCGCATCGGCGGGCAGGAAGGGCGCCTCGCTGACCCAGGTCGAGCCGTTCCATCGGAACGGGAACACGACGCCGATGCCGGCATCGGGGAAGTCCTGCCGCGGCGCCGACACCACGACGAGATCGCCCGCGATCCCCACACCGGTGCCGAAGGCGGCACCGCGCTGCGGCACCGGCGAGTCCAGCCGACGCTCGAACGTCCACGTCGTGCCGCTGCGCACGAAGAGCGAGACGCTTCCCGTGTCGACGCCGCGCACCACGTCGCCCGGCGCACCGAGGACGGCGCGCGTGCCGTCGAAGCCGACGCTGCTCCCCAACCGGGTCTGGTCCTCGGGCGCCGGGTCGGTCAGCACTGCTTCCACACCCCACACACCGCCGGTGCGCCGCAGCACGTGCACGGCGCCGGCGTGGGTCTTGCCGTTCACGGTCTGCCACTCGGCGCCCACCAGCGCCGTGTCGCCCCGCACCTGCATGTCGAAACCGAAACGGACGAACGGCTGCGGCGCGGCGAACGACGCCACCTGGGTCCACGTCGTACCGACCCTCTCGAAGACGTAGACCTTCTCGTTGCCGAGGCGGTACGAGGACACCAGGATCGTCTGTCCATCGAAGGCGACCGCGCGTCCGAACGCGGAGTCGACGCCGGCGTCCGAGCCGATCAGGTGGGCTTCTTCGGTCCAAGTGCCGGTCACGCGCCGATAGACGTACACGGCGCCGCGGCCGGTGAACGACGAAACCGGCAGGTCGGGCGCACCCACCACCGCGACGTCGCCATGGATGGCGACGCCGGCACCGAAGTTGTCGTGGATCTCCGGCGACGGCCGCGTGAGGCGCACCTCTTCGCTCCAGGTCGTGCCGCTCTTGCGGTAGATGTGCGCAGCGCCAGCGTAGTTGAGCCCGTTGATCCGGGTCCACGGCGCGCCGACGACCACGACGTCCGCGTCGGACGAGATCGACGAGCCGAAGTTGGCGAAGGTCGGCGCGCCGGAGGGTTCCAGCTTGCCTTCCTGCACCTGAGCAGAGGCGAGCGCCGTGAGACAGAGAGACGAGAGAACGAAGCTTCGTGGGGGCATGGCAGGCGACTCCGGGATCGCGGGTCGGCCAGCCTAGCACGAGACGGGGAGTAGACGAGCCGCCCGCGGCGACGAGGTCGCGCGCCTCGAATCGGTGGCTCAGTTCGCTGCCTGGAGCGCCGGTGCGCCCACGAAGCCCAGCATCACGCTGGTGCCCTTGCCCACCTTGAACGCCACCAGACCGTGGCCGTGCACCACGTCGCCCGCCGACAGCTCCTTGCCGTCGGGGCCGGTGAGGGCGCGCCACTTGCCGTCCAGCCCGCGCACGTGCAGCGCGGCGTCGGAGCCGAGCGAGCCGACGCTCGCCACCACCACCACGCCGTCGGCCGTGACGGCCACGCTCTTGCCGCGGCCCGGGCCGTCTTCGCCGGGCAAAGCCGCCTCGCCGCCGGCGGTCTTGGCGCAAGCCACCGGGAAGGCGTTGCCCCGCCCAGGGGTCACCGGCGCGGCGACGACGCCGCCACCGAGCGCGAAGCTGCACGGCGGACTCGGCATGCCTTGCCACGCCGGAGAGACGACGCTGCCGTTCGCGACGTTCCACAGGCGCGCCTTCGAGCCGCTGCCCGAGCCGTCGCGGTAGAGAACGAGACCATCCTGCATGCGGATCGGCGCGTCGGCGATGCCGTCATGCCCGCTCAGATCGCACCGCGCCAGCACGTTGCCGTCGGCGATGTCGCCGACGAAGAGTGCGTGCTCGCGCGGACACGCCACGGCCACCTTCCCGGCCACCGCGTCGACCGCGATCGCCGTCAGGTTGCGCGCGAGCACCCCGTCGGGCAGGCGCAGCGCGATCACCGACGGCTCGGCGCCGCTGACGTCGAGCACCTTGATCGCGCGCTTGTCGGTCACGTCGCCTTCGTTGTTGATGGTGGCGGCAAGGTAGCCGTCGGCCGCCAGCGGCGAGGCGCGATAGAGCCCACCGACCGGCCGCACCAGCGTGATCTGGCCGCCGGGGATCTCCTTGCTCTGCCCACTTGCGGTGTCGAACACGACGACGTGCTTCTGCCGATCGACCAGCACGATCTTCTTGCCGCAAGCCGCGAAAACCTGGCTGCTGTACTCCTGCCCCTTCGGCAACGGCTGCGCCTCTTTGTCGCCGACTCGCATCCACGTGACGCCCGTGTTGGCGCCGGTGCCGCCGACGACGATGCCATCGCCCACGGCCAGCGCGGTGTCGTGCCGTACCGCCACCATGGTCAAGGTGAGCGGCGTCGCCGCGTTGATGGCACTGGGCGGCACGGTCCAGCCGGCGCGTGCCTCGGCCGAAGCGGGCCCCGCGGCCCGCGGCCGCGACGCCGCCACCATCTGCGCGGCGGCGTCACCCGACACCCGGTCGCACCAGAACGTCTCGGCGCGCGCCCGGCTGTCGCGCGCCCACTTGCGCGGCAGCAGGTACTCGCTGCGCGGTGAGTAGGAGCTGGCGCTACGCGGATGCGGTGCGGGCTTGCCCCCGGACACCTCGTACACGAACACGCTGTCGGTCTTGTCGCCGCTGGCGAGCTCGAACACGTAGCGACCGTCGCTCGCGAACAGCTCCTTGACGCCGAACACGCCCTTGGCCTTGCCGCGCGGAGCCGAGAGCGGGATCTCGATGTGCTGCCACTCGAGGGCGCTGGCGTAGACCGGCGCACCCTCCGCCACGATGTCACCGTCCTTCCACACGCGCAGGTCGTAACGCTGGCTCTCGTTGCTGTCGGGACGGCGGCGCAGCCACAGGTGCTGCGAGACCGGCGAGTTCTCGTGCTGGACCCGCAACGCCAGGTAGCCGAGCTCCGCCCAGGGGCCGTCGGCGACGACGCGCTTCTGGCTGGAGAACTCGTCGCCGACGCTGTCGATGCGCACCTGCATCGGCAGACGCAACGCCACCTCGTCGTCCACGGTCACCTCGAACTCGTAGGCGCCGGCCTGCATCAACTTGATGCGGTCGGAGAAGCCCGCGGCCGCCAAAGCGTTCGAGCCGCCGATCGTGCGCGCGCTCGAGAACTTGCCCTCGACCGGCTCGACGTAGAGCCCGATCTTGCCGACCACCGTGTCGCCCCGGCGCACGCGCGCGGTCAGCGCATGCCCGCCGCTCTTGGCCACGTCACGCGGGTCCCAGATCTCGGGCGGCGGCAGGAAAGCGAGCAGGAAGCTGGCGCTCACCAGGTCGAGCTCGCCGGACTCGGGCCGGAGCTGGATGCCATCGAGGACGGAGCCGAGTTCGACCGCAGGGGCCTGGGCCGGGGCGGCCACCGAGAGGACGACCGGGGCGGCGAACGACGCGAACGACGAGAGGAGACGGTGCATGACGGGTTGCGGAACGCGGTCGCCCTGCGATCCGCACAGGACGGCGTGACTTCGACCGGCGGCGCCACCCACCGCGGGCGGCCCGGCTCCCGGATGGATCGACCAGGCGCGGCGGCAGACCTGCGCCAAAGCGCAAAGAAGACCTCTGGCCCGACCTCGACCTTGTCGGGGCCTCGTCCTTCTTGGTGGAGGCCCGGGTGCCGGCGCCGGCTCGAGCCCGCACGGTGCCACCCGGCGCCAGCGCCATCGGCTGCAGCGCGTCGACCGAGGGTCGCTCCAGGCTCAGCTCGTATTGCGCCGGCCGCCTCGGGTGGTCGTGGGCCGGCGGCAACACATGCACGATCCGCTGGCTGCCGTCGGGTCGCTCATCGATGAGGATCGCGAGGCGGGTGCAGGGGCCCGCGGTGGTGCTCAGCTGGTGGCTCGGTCCCCCTACTTCGCGAAGTCGAACGTCACGAATGCGTTCTGATCCGGCCGTCCGCACGCAACCCGCAGCTCCGGCCGCTCGCCGAGCACCATCACCGTGCAGCAGTACGTCATGTCGTTGCACACCGGCGCGGCCGCGCTCTCGCACAGCGCGGTCACGACCTGCTCGACGTCGGGCCACCGCCCCTCCGGCAGTGCCCTGTCGAGGGCCGCGAACCGCGGGCACGTCGGCGCCCGCTCCGACGCCGAGCCGCGCGCGGCCGCGAGCGCGACCCGGTGCGGCGCCCAGTCGCGGCTGACTTCGGCACTGTTGGTGTGCCACCGCCAGCCGTTGCGACCCGCCGGCTGCCACGGCACGACGCCGCCAGCCGAGGCTTCGAAGCACGGCGCGGTGTCCGAGCCACCGACCGTGTAGGCCTGGCCCGACGCGTGCGGCACGTCGCGCAGGAACTGCAGCGCATCCGCGTAGCTCGTGCACGCCAGCAGCCCGCGCACGACGAACGCCACCGGCAGGCCGTCGGACGACGGGCGGAGCGACAGGATCGTGTTGACGCCGACGGCAACGCGGTGGTTGTTGACGCCATTCCCGCCGACGAGCCCGGGCAACGTGACGACGAGACTCTCGAGCGCACCGGCGGCCCCGCGCCGCGACGCGTCGCGGATGCGCAGCAGCGTCGGGTGCGCGTGCATCCACTGCGGCAGGTCGAGGTTCTGCGCCACGAACGCCGGGGCATCGCCGGTGCGATCCACGCCGACCGTAGAACACTTGTCGGTGGCGACGGTGTGGCCCAGCGCCCACAGCTCGTCGATCAGCTGGTAACAGAACATCGTCGCGAACGGCTGGCCCGCGCCCGCGGCGATGCCGCGCACCTCGTCGAGCAGCTCGGGCGTATGCCGGCGCGCGGCGTCGTCGAAGTGCGTCGCGGCCAGGAAGCGCGCAACGAAGTCATCGGCCTCACGGCCGGTCGCCTTCCGTACGTCTCTGCGCCAGTGTGCGAGCATCTCGGCGATCGCCGCCCGCAGGGTCTCGCCGTGCTGCAGGCCGCGCTCGTACGGGGTGCCCGACAGCTCGACCACGTGCATTTCGCGCCGCGGGGCGGCCTGCTGGAGGCGCTGCTGGACGCGCTGTTGGGTTGTGGCTGCGGCGGCGACGAGCGCGGTGGCACACACCGCGACAGCGAGACGAGACGACATGGCGCCCCAGCGTAGTCGTTCGGCGCACCGCTGCGACCGCCGCTCGCACCCGGACGTTCCGCCCGAGTCCGACGACGACGTCATCGCGCACGTCGAACCTCAGCATCCCATTCGCGGTGACGTCCTCGCCCCAGGGCGATCCCTCGGTCACGCCCGAGTGTCACCCATGTCCCCGGGTTGGACCGCCCAATATGCTCGTGATCATCTCCACAGTCCGCGCCCGCCTCTGCAGGATGCGCGTTTCCACGCCATAACGACGTCATGTATCTGATTCACGTGCGCTCCATGATCACCGGGTTGAACTTCGCCGATCTGGATGACGCACAATGGAATCCGAAGAGCGAGGCCACACCACCGGGTTTGTTGCGCGCTGCTCTGGAGAGCTCGGCCAGCCCCGACTCTTGGTGGAACCAGGCGTTGCAGCGCAGAATACAGAGAACAGGTGCCGAGCTCGTTCACGCGATTGCCGCCATCTCCGACATCGGCCGTCTCGAAATCGGCTTCGACGACGAAGACATCTACGTGCGCGGAGATACCGACAATGTCGACGACAGCTCGATCACCCGCCAGGCGCGGTTTCACATGTCCCAAGAGATGGTGAGATCTCTGGGTGGCTTGACCGCCTTTCGCGGACTGCCTCCACTCCTGGATGCCTACCTCGTCTTCCACGCGACCGGGACGGTCACCGAGACGCTGGTCTTCTCGGTGCCGTATGGCGACGACATGGACCTCGACGGCCAATCGGCCCTCGTCTGCAACGCCGTCGACGAACTGTTTCCGTTCGTACAAGCGACGCTGAGTCTCCTGCGGACGACTCTGTCGCGGACTCTGCAGCCGGCGAGCCCGGGCGAGCCGCCTCAGCACGAGCTGGACTTCGGCGCTCGCCTGGATTTCGGCGTGCCGAGCTGCCTGTTCGGCGATCCGCGGTGGGCTGCACCACGACAGTACTACTACGGGGATGTGTACATCCTGAGCGAGGGTGAGCGAGCCACCAGCCTCGAGCCCCCGCCTTGGCTTCCCCAGCGGCAGGAGATGCCGGTCATCAGCCACGCGGGCCAGGATTTCCACGCTTGGTCCGGCCAATCGATTCAGGTTCTGGAGTCTCGATCGGGCGAAGTCAGGATGTCGACCGGCCTCGCACTGCGGCTGTCTCGCCCGATGAGTCTCGTGTTGGGGATGTTCGTGGTGCTCCGGACCGGTGCGAGTGCCCGCAGAGCCATGGCTCGCGGCCTCTTGCGGGGCGCCCTGCAGGGCGCAGCCGCCATCGTACGCGCGAGCTCGGCGTACGACCAAATGCGCGACCGCGTCGACGAGTCTCGCACCAGACTCGGCAATGTCGACATGACTTGGCTCGAGTTGGACTGGCAGACCTGGAATGGTGCGACTTTCGAGGCGAGCATGACCGACGCGTCCGCGTCACTGGTAGCACTCCTCAGTCATCGCGAGCTGGGCAGAGAGCACGACGTGTTCCTATCCTATGCACGGGTCAATTCCGACCTGATGGGGTTCACCAAGGACGCGCTCACATCATCGGGATTGTCCGTCTTCGTGGACGTCGAGATGCGACCGGGCCTCCCATGGCGCAAGGAGACGATCGCGGCCATCCACCGCTCTGCGTGCATGGTGCTGATCGCGACCAAGGACAGCATCGACTCCCGCGAGGTCTTGATGGAGTGCGCCGGCGCCCAGGTCCTGGGCAGAGACGTCTATGTCTTTCGCAAAGGAGTCACCAGCGAAGAGATGCCGAGCTTCCTCAGCGCAATCCACTCGGTCGAGTGGTCCGTGGAGGAGCTGAAGAAGTTCGCCGTGGCCTACAGCAAGGGCCGAAGCTGAGCCACGGATCGTTCAGCCGGACTGGCCCATCCCGGGAAGTCGGTGCTGGCAAGGCCAAGGGGACACCGATGTGGATCTCGTCGCTGCTCACGTGCTTGCGCAGGAGAGATCTGCCAGAGAGTTCGACCGACGGGGCCTGGCGGGGCCGCACCGGGAGGCCGACGGGGGTGGCGAGCGACGCGAACGGGGAGAAGGGACGACGGGAAGGGCGTCGGAGCGCGGGCACCCGGAGGTCCGCACAGGGACGCGCGTGACGTGGATCGTCGGCGCCCCGGCCGCGGGCCAGGATCCCTGATCGGCGGGGGCGCCGCCGCGGACCTACGCCCGAGGCCCCGCGGGCGCCGCACGCGTGACCCGGCCGTCCCCGCTTCCCCTTGTCCTTGCCGCAGGCTTTTTGGTGCAGGCCCTGGCGCCGGCCGGCCGATCCCCTTCAAACGTTCGTTTGAGGCTGCCCCCATGACCCCCACCGACACCAAGGCGCGCATTCTCGACGCGGCGGAGCAGTTGTTCTCCCAGCGCGGCTTCGCCGCCACCTCGACCCGCGACATCACCGCCGCGGCGGCGGTCAACCTCGCCGCGGTCAACTACCACTTCGGGGCGAAGGCCGAGCTGGTGCGCGAGGTGTTCCGGCGCCGCTTCGGTGCGCTCAACGACGAGCGCCTGGCCCGCCTGGCGCGCGCGGAGGCGGAGGCCACGCCGGCGGCGCCGTCGGTGCCCGCCATCGTGCGCGCGCTGGTGGCGCCGGCGCTGCACCTCGGCGCCGAGCAAGGACAAGCCTGCATGCGCCTCATGGGTCGCGTGCACAGCGAGCCGGCCGAGTTCGTGGTCGAGCTGGTGCGAGACCACTTCGCCGAAGTGCGCACGCGCTTCCTCTCGGCGCTGCGCCGCAGCGTGCCCGACCTGTCCGACGAGCAGGCGTTCCTGCGCCTGTTCTTCGTGGTCGGCGCGATGGCGCACAGCATGGGCGCCAGCCACCACCTGGCGTTGCTCGCCGCGCACGGGCGCCACCCTTTCGTGCTCGAGGAGGTCGAGGACGAACTGGTGCGCTTCGGCACCGCCGGCATCCTCGCCGAGGTGGGCGCGGCGGCGGAGGCCAAGCGATGATCCGAGGTCCTGGGACGCGGTCGAGGCGGCGAACGCGAAGCGTCGTCGTGCTCGGCGGTGTGCTCGGCGGTGTGCTCGGCGGGTGCGCGTCATCGCCCGATGTCGCTCCGCCGCCGCTTCCCGTCGCGGCACCGGCGCACTGGATCGAAGGCAGCGGCGCAGCCGAGGGTGAGATCACCCCGCAGTGGTGGCGCAGCTTCGGTGAAGCCGAGCTCGACGTCTTCGTCGAACGCGTGCTGTCGCGCAACCACGACCTGGCCGCGGCATCGGCGCGTCTCGAGGCGGCGATCGTCCAGGGCCGCATCGGCGGAGCGGACCTGTGGCCTACCCTGGACGCGGGCTTGACGGGCGACCGGCAGAGACGCGTCTTCGTCGGCTTCCCGTTCGGTACCGGTGGCGTCCCCAGCCTCACCTACAACCTGTTCGGCGTGTCGCTCGCCACGTCTTGGGAACTCGATCTCTGGGGCCGGGTGCGTGCCGGCGCCAGCGCTGCCCATGCCGAAGCCGACGCCGCGGCGGCCGACTTCGCCGGCGCGGCGCTGTCGCTGGCCGGACAGAGCTGCAAGGCGTGGTTCGCCGCGGTCGAAGCGCAGCAGCAGGTGGAGTTGGCGCGCGCGACGCTGCAGAGCTACTCCACCACGGCGGCACGCGCCCACGATCGCTTCGCACGCGGCATCGGCGACGCCGTGGAGGTGCGCTTGGCCGAGAGCAATCTCGCCAGCGCCGAGAGCAATCTCGAACGCCAGCGAGACGGCTTGCAGGCGGCCCGCCGGCAGCTCGACGAGCTGGCCGGCGACTACCCGGCCGCCGACGCGCCGACGGGCCTGAGCCTGCCGCCGCCGCCACCGCCGGCGCCCGCCGGTCTGCCCGCCGACCTGGTGGCGCGCCGACCCGACCTCGTCGCCGTCGAGCGCCGCGTCGCCGCGGCGAACCTGCGCACCGACCAAGCGCGTGCCGCCCTGTATCCGCGCATCGCCCTCACCGGCTCGCTCGGCACCAGCACCGACGCCTTCGACAAGCTGCTCGACGGCGACTACTTCGTCTGGGCGCTCGGTGCCAACCTGCTGCAGCCGCTGTTCGCCGGCGGCAAGCTGCGCGCACAGGTCGAACTCGATGCCGCGCGCGCGCGCGAACTCGGCGCCCAGTGGTCGAGCCTGGTGCTGCGCGCCTACCGCGAAGTCGAGCAGACCCTGGCGAGCGAGCGCTTCGCCGCAGCCCAGCGCGCGGCGCTGACGCGGGCGGTCGACGAAGCGGTGGCCGCCGAAACGCTGGCGCAAGAGCGCTACGGCCGCGGCCTGACGTCCTTCCTCGAAGTGCTCGAGGCCCAGCGCCGGGTGCTCGGCTCGCGCGCCGAACTGATCGCCGTGGACCGGCGGCGACTCGACCTGCGCATCGACCTGCTCTTGGCGCTCGGCGGAGGCTTCGGCCCGATCCGCGAGCCCCGCGACCTGACCGCACCGCCCCGAGCGGCCACCAGCTCCACGCCATGATGCGTTACCTCCTGCAACTCCTCCTGGCAGCCCTGATCCTCGGCGGTGCCGGCTTCGTCGCCAAGATGCTGATCGACTCGCGGCCACCCGCTCCCAAGCACGAGGTGACGCCCGTCGTACCGATCGTGCGCGCGCTCGCAGTACACCCCGAGGCCGTGCGCGTCGACGTCACCACCCAGGGCACGGTCGCGCCGCGCACCGAGACCACGCTGGTTGCCGAGGTGCGCGGCAAGATCGCCCGCGTCGCCCCATCCATGGTGGCGGGCGGCTTCTTCGCCGCCGGCGAGGAACTGCTCACGATCGACGCCCGCGAGTTCGAGCTGGCGGTGGTCGCAGCACAGGCAGAGGTCGCGCAGCGGCGTACCGCCCTGGCGGTCGAACGCGCCGAGGCCGAGGTGGCCATCGCGCAGTGGAACGAGCTCGGCCGCGGCGAGGCACCTCCGCTGGCGCGGCGCGAGCCGCAGATCGCGCAGGCCGACGCCGCGCTGGCCGCGGCGGAAGCCGGGCTGCAGCAGGCGCAACTCGACCTCGAACGTTGCCACGTGAAGGCGCCCTACGCCGGACGCGTGTGGGACAAGCGGGCCGACGTGGGCCAGTACGTCAGTCCGGGCACGCCGCTGGCGCGCGTGTACGCCGTCGACTACGCCGAGGTGCGGCTGCCGCTCGCCGACGACGAGCTGCAGTTCCTCGACTTGCCGCTCGACTACCAGGATGGCGTGCGCGCCGGCGAGGGTCCGTCGGTGACCCTGTCCACCGACTTCGCCGGTCGCACCTACGCGTGGCCGGCGCGGGTGGTGCGTACGGAGGGCGAGATCGATCCCAAGTCGCGCATGGTGCACGCGGTGGCTCGGGTCGAGAAGCCTTACGCGCGCGGCGACAACGGCGACGCGGCGCGCCCGCCCCTGGCGGTGGGGATGTTCGTGCAGGCGACCATCGCCGGCCGCGAGTACGAAGGCGTGTTCACGGTGCCGCGCAGCGCCTTGCGGCCTGGCGGCGAGGAGGTGCTGGTGGTCGACGCGCAAGATCGCCTGCAGCCGCGCCGCATCGACGTGCTGCGGCAGACGCGCACGACGGTGCTGGTGCACGGCGGCCTGCAGGCCGGCGAACGGCTCTGCCTGACGCCGCTCGAGGTCTTCAGCCCGGGCATGCGCGTGCAGGTCGCCGAACCCACGGCCGAGGAGACGCGATGAACGCGCCTGCCTCCACGTTCGCCAGCAAGGGTGTCATCGCCTGGTTCGCGCGCAACGGTGTCGCCGCCAACCTGCTCATGGTGCTGGTCCTGGCCGCCGGCCTGATCAGCGTCGCCACGATCAAGAAGGAGGTGTTCCCGGCCGCCGACCTCAACCTGGTGAGCGTCACCGTGCTCTACCCCGGCGCCGCCCCGGAAGAGGTCGAGGAGGGCATCTGCATGCGCATCGAAGAGGAGGTGCAAGGCATCGCCGGCATCGAGCGCGTGCAGTCGGTCGCCGCCGAAGGGGTCGGCACGGTGACCATCGAGGTGATCGCCGGCGAGGACCTGACCAAAGTGCGCGACGAGGTGAAGAACCGCGTCAACGCCATCACCTCGTTCCCGGTCGAGGCCGAGAAGCCGGTGGTGAGCGAGCCGAGCCTGGTGCGGCAGGTCATCAACGTCGCCATCTGCGGCGACGTCGAGGAGAACGTGCTCAAGCGAGCCGGCGAGCGCGTGCGCGACGACCTGCTGGCGTCGGGCCACATCACCAAGACCGAACTGGTGAGCGTGCGCCCGTACGAGATCTCGATCGAGGTGGCAGAGCACGCCCTGCGCCGCTTCGGCATCACCTTCGCCGACGTCGCCGACGCAGTCCGGCGCTCGTCGATGGACCTGCCCGGCGGCGCAGTGAAGACCACCGGCGGCGAGATCCTGCTGCGCACCAAGGGGCAGGCGTACCACGGACCGGAGTTCGAGGACATCGTCGTGCTCACTCGACCCGACGGCACGCGTCTGCGCGTCGCTGACGTCGCCACCGTGCGCGACGGCTTCGCCGACACCGACCTGATCTCGCGCTTCGACGGCAAACCGGGCGTGTTGGTCCAGGTCTACCGCGTCGGCGACCAGAGCGCCTTCGAGGTGGCGCAGACCGTGTACGACTACGTCGAGCGCAGCCCGGCTCTGCTGCCGCCCGGAGTGACGCTCACGCCGTGGCGCGACGACACCGCCATCCTCAAGAGCCGCCTCGACCTGTTGATCCGCAACGGCCTGCAGGGCCTGATCCTCGTCTTCCTGTCGCTGGCCCTGTTCATCCGCTTCAAGCTGGCGTTCTGGGTCACGCTCGGCATCCCGGTGTCGTTCCTCGGCACCTTCGCGCTCATGGGCTGGGGCGACGTGTCGGTGAACATGATCTCCTTGTTCGCCTTCATCGTCGTGCTCGGCATCGTCGTCGACGATGCCATCGTGGTCAGCGAGAACGTCGACCACTACATCGAGGACGGCATGCCAGGCCTGCAGGCGGCGACCCTGGGCACGCAGCAGGTCACCGTCCCCGTCGTCTTCTCGGTGCTGACCACCGTCGTCGCCTTCCTGCCGATGTTCTTCGTCGAAGGCAACTTCCGGAAGGTCTGGCAGACCATCCCCTTCGTCGTCGTCGGTACGCTGGTCTTCTCGCTGGTCGAGTCGAAGCTGGTCCTGCCTTCGCACTTGGCGCACATGCGCAAGGTCGACAAGCGCAGCCAGCACGTCTTCGCGCGCGTGTGGAGCCTGGTCCAGTCACCGTTCCAGCTCGGCCTGCGGGCGTTCGTCGGCTGGGTCTATCGTCCGGTTCTGCGCGCGGCGCTGCACTTCCGCTACGTCACCATCGCGCTGGGTATCGCGACCCTGATCGTGACGGTGGGTTGGGTGGCCGGCGGGCGCTTGCCGTTCCGATTCCTGCCCAACCTCGAGGGCGACAATGCGATCGCGTTGCTACGCATGCCGCAGGGGACGCCGCTCGAAGTGACCCGCGGTGCGATCGCGCGCATCGAGGCCGCGGCGCTGTCGCTGCGCGACGACCTGGCCGCGCGTGGAGAGTCCGACCTAGTGCGGCACGTGCTCACCACCGTCGGCGATCAGCCCTACGCACTCGAGCAACGCCGCAACCAGGGCTCGATCGACCAGGCCGCCGGTGGCGCACACCTCGGCGAGGTCAACATCCAGCTGTCGCCGTCCGAGGAGCGCGACATCACCGCCGAGGAAATCGTGGTCCAGTGGCGGGAACGCGTCGGCGTCATCACCGATGCGGTCGAGCTGACCTTCTCGAGTGCACTCATCAGCGCCGGCGAGGACATCAACCTGCGCCTGTCTTGCCCCGACTTCGCCGCCCTGCAAGCTGCCGCCGACGAAGTCGAGTCCGAGCTGGCGCAGTTCGCCGGAGTGAGCGAGATCACCGACTCGTTCCGCATCGGCAAGCGCGAGGCCAAGCTGCGCCTGCGCCCCGAAGCCGAAAACCTCGGCCTGTCGCTGGCGGGGGTGGCGCAGCAGGTGCGCCACGCCTTCTACGGCGACGAGGCGCAGCGCATCCAGCGCGGGCGCGAGGAGGTCAAGGTGATGGTGCGCTACCCCGAGGAGGGCCGGCGCTCGCTCGGCGACCTCGAGGACATGCGCCTGCGCACGCCGGGCGGCGACGAGATTCCGTTCGCCGGCGCCGTCGTCGTCGACGAGGGCCGCGGCTTCTCGACCATCCAACGCACCGACCGTGCGCGCAAGGTCAACGTGACCGCCAAGGTCGACGCCAAGGAGACGACGCCGGGCGACGTCATCGCCGCGCTCAACACCGACGTGCTGCCGAGGTTGGCCGCCAAGCACCCCGGCCTCACGTGGGCCTACGAGGGCCAGGCGGAGGAACGCACCAAGACGCTCGGCAGCCTGGGCCGCGGCTACTTGGTGGCGTTGCTCGGCATCTTCGCGCTGATGGCGATCCCGCTGCGCTCGTACTTCCAGCCGCTCATCATCATGTTCGCCATCCCGTTCGGCCTCGTCGGCGCGGTGTGGGGACACATGATCCTCGGCATGGACCTGTCGATCATGTCGATGTTCGGCCTGGTGGCGCTCACCGGCGTGGTGGTGAACGACAGCATCGTGCTCGTCGACTTCGTCAACAACGCGCGCGCGCGCGGCGTGGCGCTGGCGACCGCCGTGCTGGAGAGCGGCGTGCAGCGCTTCCGGCCGATCCTCCTGACGTCGCTGACCACCGCCGCCGGCCTGACACCGCTGATCCTGGAGAAGAGCTTCCAGGCCAAGTTCCTCATTCCGATGGCGGTGTCGCTCGGCTTCGGCGTGATCTTCTCCACGGTGACCAGCCTGATCATGGTGCCGTCGCTCTACATCATCCTCGACGACATCGGCAGGCTGCTGCGTCCGCTGGGGCGGCTGTGGCACAAGGTGATGTGAAGGCGATGGGACGCACCTGCACGCCACGATCGACCTGCCGCCCGCGCCGCGACCAACGGCGCCACGGATCGCAGCGTGGAGGTCTGCAGCGTCCGTACTGCGCAGCGTGGCCACCCGCCGGTCCGGGCTCGACGCAGCTTGACCACTCCCCCACCGCAGCTAGCGTGGCGCGGTCCGGACATCTCGACCATGACCTCACGCCACGCTCGTAGCGCCCTCCTCCCCCTCTTCGCCGCCGCGTTGCCCGCGCAGGGCTACCTGGTGGACAGCAACCTCGACCTCCTCTTCCAGGTCGACCTGCAGACCGGCGCTGCGACCCAGATCGCCAGCACCGCGAACAACGGCCTCGCCACGCCCGCCGACCTGGCCTGGCGCGCCGACACCCAGGAGATGTGGACGATCGACCTGTCGGGCGGCGAGCTCGGCACCATCGACCTCACGTCGGGCCTGTTCACGCCCGTGGTGCTCACCGGCATCAGCGGCTGGCAGGGTCTGGCCTGGGACCCCGAGCTGCGCCTGTTCTTCGCTTCCAACCAGACCGGCGGCACGACCTACGCCATCGATCCGGTGACCGGCACGACGACGGCGCTGGGGTCCTCCGGCTTCGGACACCTGTCGGGGATGGAAGTCGACGCGGCCGGCACGCTGTGGGGCACGGTCTTCTCGGGCGGCGCCCTGGTGCGCGTCGACAAGACCACCGGCGTCGCGAGCCAAGTGGCCACGACGGATTCCAACCTCGGCGACATCGCCGTCGACACGGACGGCACCTTCTACGCTGCCAACTCGACGACCGACTCGCTCTACCGGCTGGACCTGAGCACCGGCGCTGCCACCCTGATCGGCGCGCACGGTGCCGGGGTCGACTTCGTCAAGGGATTCGCCATCGCCCACCGCGGCGTCGTTCGTGGCGGCCAGGGCTGCGCCGACAGCAGCTCGGCCCGGATTTCCATGCTGGTGAGCGGCAGCAGCAACGTCGGCTCGACCACCTTGCAGCTGGGCGTGCAGGCCGGCCTCACGCTGCCGAGTGTGCTGCTGTTCGGCGCCAGCAACCGCACGCTGGGCGGCATCCCGCTGCCTTTCGATCTGGCGGTCCTCGGCGCCCCGGGCTGCCTCGTCTACACCTCGTCCGACGCCAGCACGCCACCGTTCACGTCGGGCGCGATGCTGCCGATCCCGGTGCCGAACGCACCGCTGCTGATCGGACGCTCGTTGTTCGCCCAGGCGCTGGCGGTGGACACCGCCGCCAACGCACTGGGCGTGGTGACATCGGACTTCGCGCGCGTCGTCATCACGCGCTGAGGCGCGCACGGCGGCCGCGTTAGCGGCCGCAGCGCGCCGCCGATCACCGCCCGATCGACACGTGCAGGCCGTTGCTGGTGCTCAACGTGCCGGCAAACGCGCCCTGCGAGTCAGCCACCCAGGCCTGCGCGAAGAGCTGCACGCCGAGCAGGACCGGATCCAAGGGCACCCGCAGAGCCAGCGCGGTGGCGCCGCCCGCGTCGGTGAGCAGCGGCAGGGTCAAGCCGTCGGTGGCGACCAGCAACTCGCAGCCGCCTGGCAGCGGCACGTACAGTCGCTGCGAGGAGAGCATGAGGCCGGCGAAGGCGTTGGCCCGGCCGCGCACCACTTCCCAGGCGAAGTCGGTGCCCAGAGCCGGCAAGCCTTGCGCTCCCAGGCCCGGGACGCCGTTGCTGCCGGCGCAGCCGGCGCCGTACGCGACCGCCAGCGGCGCATCGACCAGAGTCAGGTCGATGGCGTGCAGCTCCGCGCCCTCGCCGAAGCTGGCAGCTTGGAAGAAGACGTGCGTTCCCGCCGTCACGAACCCGGCCGGCGCGCTCGAGGCCACGCCCGGATTGACGTCGGCGAACATGCGCGTCCCCGCCTGGGTGCCGTCGCTCATCCACGGCTCGACGCCATGGCGGCCGTCGTCGCCGGCGAACAAGACGCGCGCACCCGAGCCGAGCGGAGCGATCACCCTGCCTGCCGCCAAGCCCGAACCAGGCCCCGGCCGGACGTCGGCGACGAGGTGCGTACCGCCAGTCGTGCCATCGCTGACCCACAGCTCGCGACCCAGCGCCGCGGTGGCCGCCGAGAAGAACACCCGGTCACCTGCCGCCACCATGCCGGTCGGGTACGACGAGCCGATCGGGTCGATGTCGGCGACGCGCACCGTGCCGCCGGGCGTGCCGTCGGCGCGCCACAGTTCTCGGTCGCCGCTGGCGTCCGCGGCCGCGAAGTAGACCTGCCCCCCCACAGCCGCCAGTCCGTCCGGAGACGCGTTGGTCGGGCCCGGCACGATCTCGTGCATGCGCGTGCCGGCGCTGGTTCCGTCCGTGCTCCACAGCTCGAAGCCGTGCGTCCCGTCGTCGGCGACGAAGAAGAGGCGATCGCCGGCCACTGTGAGGGAGGTGACGACCGCCGAGGCGGCGCCGGGCGCGAGGTCGACGAAGATCGACGTGCCTGCGGTCGTGCCGTCGCTGTGCCAGAGTTCCCAACCGTGCACGCCGTCGTCGACGACGAACCAGAACGTGCCGCCGAAGGCGATGCTGCCTCCCAAGCCAGTGAACCCGGAGGCGAGCGACTGCGGCGCCGAAGCACCGTCGCTGAACATCAGCTCGATGGTCTGCAGACCGATCACCGGCATGAACAAGCCGGCCTCGGTGGCGATGACGTTGGCCCCGAACACGGCGTTCGGCAGCGCCCCCAGCGCCCGTGTACCGGCAGCGGTGCCATCGGTCTGCCACAGGCGGAAGGGCGGCGCGTTCTCGGGCCCGCGTGCGGTGAAGTGGACGACGTGTCCGCGCCGGTCGGCGCCACCGGGGACGGACGAGATGGGGCCGGGCACCAGGTCAGCGGCCAGGTTGGTGCCGGCCGTCGTCCCGTCGCTTCGCCACAGCTCGCTACCGTGAGCGCCGTCGTTGGCGAAGAAGAGTAGGCGGCCGTCGAGTTCGACGAATCCGTGCGGCCCCGACGAGCGCGGCGTGGTGTTGAGATCGGCGAGCACGTGCGCTTGCTGCGCTGTGCCGTCGGTGATCCAGGGCTCGCGACCGACACCAATGTCCTGATCGGTGGTGAAGAGGACGCCACTGCCCACGGCGGCGAGGATGGTGGGGTTCCAGCCCGAGGAGTTCGGCGGCATCAGGTTCACCACGTCGCCGGGCACTCCAGCGGTGCGCGCGACCTGCCACTGCGTGGTCGGGCTGAGGTAGGTGAAGTAGGCGTTCGTACCGACGACGAAGAAGCCGGACGGGAGCGAGCCGAACGAGCCCGGCTCGAGGTCGGCGATCAACTGCGTGTTGGTGCCGTCGCTGAAGTACAGCTCGTGCCCCGTCGCCGCGCGCCATCCCGCGAAGAGCACGCCGCCGCGGAAAGCGGCGAGATTCTCGATCGGCGTACTGGCCGGCCCCGGGAGGCCATCGTCGACCAGGTGTGTGCCGGCGGCGGTGGCATCGCTCCGCCACAGCTCGGTGCCGAATTGCTGGGTGGTGGCGAGGAACCACACGTGGCCGCCGGACGCGACGAGCTGCACCGGGTTACCACTGCCGGCGCCATCGAGGTCGACGACGCGCGAGGTGCCCGCGGCTGTCCCGTCGCTGCGCCACAGCTCGCGCTGCGCACCCTCGTCGGCCGAGAAGACCACCAGTGAGCCGAGCGCCGACAGATCCTGGGGATTCGATCCGGCCACACCCGGCAGGATGTCAGCGACGCGCCATGTGCCTGCGGCGGTTCCATCCGAGCGCCAGAGCTCACGTCCGGCGATGCCGTCGTCAGCCGTGAAGTACAGCGCGCCGTTCACTGCGGTCAGCGCGGCCGGGTCGGCGGACGACGGATGGATGTCGCGCACCAGCATGGTGCCGGCGCTGGTCCCGTCAGACACCCACAGCTCGCGACCATGGACGCCGTCGTCGGCGGTGAAGAAGAGGCGGCTACCCACGGCGACCATCGAGCGCACGCCCGAGTCGGCACTGCCGAGCGCGATGTCCTTGACCAGCACCGCCCCGCGCAGATCGAAGGCCCACAGCTCGGCACCGTTCTCTCGATCCGAGGCGACGAAGAAGAGGGTGCCGCCGGCGTTGACCAGCGGTCCCAGCACCTCGGCTTCGCCGGTGGCGATGAACGTCGTGCCAGCGGCGGTGCCGTCGGTGCGCCACAGCCAGCGGGAGCCGCGTTCGGCGGTGAAGACGGCGACGCTCCCGAACTGCGCGCCGTGACGTGGGTCGGACCCGGGGTTCGGCGACGCGAGACCAGGGTAGATGTCACGGACGAGGGTCGGCGACTGGGCGGTGCCCGCGGCCACGAGGAGCAGGAGGCTCGCCGCAGGCAGCGTCAGCGAAGAGGAGACGGGCATGTGGGTTCTCGATTCGGAGACGACGGAATCGTGCCGAGAGAGGGCTTCGTCGGGGCAAGCAAATCCGGGACCCACGACGCCTCGGTGCGGTCAGCCGGGCGCTACCCGTGAATCGCAGGGCGCGGTGCCGTCGGGTGGCCGTGGCCGCCGTCGGTGGGACGACGGTGCGTGGCGCAGGTAGGCAGACGGCTCCTCGCGCGTCGCGTTCGATTCAGAATCTGCGCCGGACCTGACGCAAACTCACGTCGAGCGGCATCTTCTCCTCCGATGCCGCCCACCTTGACCGCCGACGAATGGAGCCGCGAGAGTGCCTGGGTCGCACGCTTGGCGCGCTCGTTGGTCCGAGACCCGCACACGGCCGACGACGTGGCGCAGGACGCCTGGCTGTCGGCGATGCGCACCGAGACCGACGCGCGCGGCGTGCGCGCTTGGATGGCGTCGATCGTGCGCAACGCCGCCCGCATGCGGGCGCGCGGCGAGCGACGCCGGCAGCGACACGAAGACGCGGCACGCAGGCTGCACCAGGAGACGGTCGCGGACCCGACGGCGGTGGCCGCCCAGCGATTGGACTTGCAGACGAAGTTGCTCGCCGCGGTGCGCGCTCTCGATGAGGCGCAGCGGACGGTCATCGTGCTGCGCTACCTCGAGGGACGAACACCTCGGGCGATCGCCGCCGACCTCGGCGTGCCGGTGCGCACGGTGCACACGCGCCTCAACCGGGCGCTGGCACGTTTGCGGGCGCATCTCGACCGCGAGCACGGCGACGAGCGTCGTGCCTGGCTCCTGCCGTTGACTTCCTTCGCGCATCCTCCGCGCGCCTTCCTCCTGTCGAGCCTGCTCATGAAGGGCAAACTCACCGTCGCCGTCGGCATCCTGCTTCTCGCCACCCTGAGTCTCAAGGTAGCGCTCGACGAACGAGCACCGGCTGGCGAAGCGTCGCGCGGGGCGAGCGCCCACGCGGCTGCGCTCCCAGCCACCGGTGAGCAGGCGGCGTCGAACCCGGCGCCGTCGCAACGGCAGGAAGTAGACGTGGCTCCCGAGCCGGCAACACCGGCAGGCGATCGGCAGGCCGACACCGCCATCGCCGGCATCGTCGTCGACGATCAGGGCGCGCCGCTGCCGAATGTCGCGTTGCAGTTCCTGTCCATGTTCGACGAGCGTCCGTTGCTCGCTGCCTCATTGCACACCGACGGCAGCGGTCGCTTTGCCAGCCGCGGACAAACCCCGTTGGTCGTGCGCATCGTCGACCCGAATTGGGTCGGCGTGCTCGAGCCGAACCTCTTCACGGCCGACGACCAACCGGAGCTGACGGTCGTCGCCGTCCCGGCCCTGCACATCGAAGGCGTGGTCGTCGATCTCCGAGGTGGCCGCATCCCCAATGCTCTGGTGTCGCTCGATCCCGAACGCGATCTCCGCGCCCTGCCCGGCCGGCAGCTCGACCGCTGCGTCGACGCCAACCGTTCGACGCGCACCGACGCCGAGGGACGCTTCGTCTTCGACCGCGCACCGCGCTTCGACCCTGGGCGCTTGAACGCGCTGGCGGAAGGCTTCCGGCAATACGGGGGTCCGGCGCCGACCGCGTCGACCAGGAGCCTGCAGGTTGTGCTCGAGCCGAATGGCGAGCTGCTCGAAGGCCGCGTGGTCGACAACGACGATGCGCCGGTCGAGGACGCGTTGGTGACGCTGGGCGGCACGTGGGCGCGCACCAGGCCGGACGGCACGTTCCGCCTCGGGTTGGCGGCAGCGGGCCTGGACGGCGCGGTGGCGGAGCTGCGGGCGCTGCAGGCCGGTCGCCAGTCCGGCCGCGCGCGAAGCCACTCGGGACAGGACTCGCGCACGCGTGCGGCGTGGCCGTCGCCGCTGGTGCTGCGCACCGGCGAGCCGCCGTTGTCGATCGCGGGCAGGGTCGTTCGCTTCGATGGCAGGCCAGCCGCGCAGGTGCAGGTCTCGTTGCAGGCGGGCTACCAGCCGATTCCCGACACCATCGAGTTCGAAGAGAGCGGTCTGTGCATGGGGCTGGCGAGTGGCAGCGCCGACACGAATCTCGGCGAGTTCGAGGTGCGCGGGCTGGACCCGGGCACCTACCGCCTGCGCGTCCTCGATCCGGCCACGCATCTGGTGATGGTGAGCGAGCCCATCGCGGCCGGGAGCAAGGACGTCGAACTTCGCCTGCCCGACACTGGCACGTGGCCGGCGCTCGCTGGCGTCGTCGTCGATCGGCAGGGGCGGCCGGTCGCCGGTGCCGACTGGAGCTTCGATGGCCCGGCACCCGACGGCTACGGCGAAGCGCGCGTGTCGGGCCCGTTCGGCCACGCCGACGAGCAGGGACGCATCGAACGCGCCGCCCTCTCGCGCGCCATCGACACGCTCTTGGTCAAAGGGCCCGGCATGGCAGACTGGGAGCGCGTACTCCTGTCGAGTCTGGAAGACGTCGGTCGCTTCCGAGTCGTCGTTCCCGTCGGCTGCCAGGCACAAGTCGTGCTCGCCGACGGCGCTGGCGCCGACAGCGTCGCCTTCGTCGACAGCAAGGGTCGCGACGTGCCTGTCGTCGTCACCCACGGCAACGCGGCATGGGGTCAGCGCGAAGTCGCGTTCACCAGCGGCAGCACCCAGACCTTCATGGCCCCCGACGACCTGGTGGAACTGGTGCTCAAGAGGAACGGCATCGAGGTACGACGCGTCGCAGTGACCCTCGTCCTCGGCAAGCTCAACGTCCTACGCCTCTGACAAACCCACAGTTTGGTGTCAGACTCCACTCTGTTGGTTCCGGCGGGCCTCGACGGCGTCGAGCACGGCGCGCTCGATGTGCACGCCGTCGAGCGCGGCGATCTCGCGGATACCGGTCGGACTGGTGACGTTCACCTCGGTCAGGTAGTCGCCGATCACGTCGATGCCCGCGAACACGATGCCCATCTCCCGCAGGCTCGGCGCCAGCGTCGCACAGATCTCGCGCTCGCGCTCGGTGAGCGTGGTCGCGACCGCCCTGCCGCCGGCGTGGAAGTTGGCGCGCGCTTCACCGGCCTTCGGCACTCGCAGGACCGCGCCGTGCGGTTCGCCCTCCACCAGGACGATGCGCTTGTCGCCGTGCCGGATCGCCTCGAGGTAGCGCTGCGCCATGACGAAGCGGCGGCCGTGCTCGGTCATGACCTCGAGAATGGTCGAGGCGTTCGGATCGTCCTTGCGGATGTGGAACACACTCTCGCCACCCGCACCGCCCAAGGGCTTCACCACCATCTCGCCACCCAGCTCGCGCCGGAATGCCGCCAACTCGACGACGCTGCGCGACACGAGTGTCAGCGGAGCGAGTTGCGGGAAACGTAGCACGAACAGCTTCTCGTTCGCTTCGCGCAGCGCGTGCGCAGCGTTCACCACCAGCGTCCTCGGCTCGGCGAAGGCGAGCACGTGCGTCGCGTACAGATACTCGAGGTCGATCGGCGGATCCTTGCGCATCCAAGCCACATCGAAGGCGTCGACGTCGGCCTCCTCGCTGCGATCGAGCGTGTACCACCGATCCCCTTCGTGCAGCTCCAGGGCACGCGCGACCGCACGCGGCTGTGACCCGGGTCGCAACGACAGACCGTCGACCGTGCCCGCCCACACCTCATGGCCGCGTCTCGCTGCTTCGCGCATGAACGCGATCGTCGAGTCGGCGCTGGGAAGGAGGCGCTCGAGGGGGTCGACCACGAAGAGATGGCGCATGTCGCCGGCAGCGTAGCCGATGGGGTCGATGGTTCCGTGCGCGAGGCCGCAACGGGCGTGACGCCGAACTCAGCCGGCACCGTGGTCCGCTATGGTGCGCGTTCCCTCCCGTCCGCATCACGCGCCAACTCACACGAACATGCCCAGGTGCCTCGCGATGTCCTTCCCACGCCTCTGCCTCGCCGTGGCGTCGCTGTCCGCCGCCCCTCTCCTGGCACAGACCGCGCAGCAGCAGGCCATCCTCGTGAGCGTGCAAACCCAGGTGGCGCCGCCGGCGATCACCTTCGCGTGGCCACTCGACGCGACCGCCACCGGCTACTCGGTGCTGCGGCGCGTGGCTGGCACGGTGAGCTGGGGTACCTCCACTTCGATCCCCGGTGGCGGCGCCGCCACCGGTTGGGTCGACAGCAACGTCAGCGCCGGAGTCGCGTACGAATACTGGTTCACCCGCAACGCCCCCACCGGGCAAGGACGCACCTTCGTCAGCTCGGGACTCGACCTGCCGATCGTCGACGCACGCGGCGGCTTGGTCTTGGTCGTCGACACCAGCGTCGCCCTGCCGCTGGCCACGGAGATCGAACGCCTCGTGGCCGACCTGCGCGGCGACGGCTGGACGGTGCTGCGCCACAACGTGTTGCCGAGCGAGCCGGTGCCCAGCGTGCGCGCGCGCATCCAAGCCGATTGGAGCGCCGCCCCCAACGACGTGCAGGCGGTGTTCCTGCTCGGACACGTGCCGGTGCCGTACTCGGGGGCGCTGAACCCCGACGGCCACGCCGACCACTACGGCGCCTGGCCGGCCGACGTCTACTACGGCGAGATGAACGGCGCCTGGACCGACTCGACCGTCAACACGACCGCGGCGAGTCGCGTCCAGAACCGCAACGTTCCAGGCGATGGCAAGTTCGACCAGACCGGCTTGCCGAGCGACGTCGAGCTGATGGTCGGCCGCGTCGACCTGCACGACATGCCGGCGTTCGGCAGCAATGAAGTCGAACTCCTGCGCGCCTACCTCGACAAGGACCACGCCTACCGGCACCGGGAGTTCGCGGTCGACCAGCGCGCAGTGATCGACGACAACTTCGGCTGGTTCGGTGGGGAGGCCTTCGCCGCATCGGGGTGGCGCAACTTCAGCGTGCTGGTCGGGTCGATGAACATCGCTGCCGGCGACTACTTCACTCTGCAGAACACGACGACGGGGGGCGGTTACTCGTGGTCGTACGGCTGCGGCGGCGGCTCCTACCAGAGCGCCAGCGGCATCGGCACCACGAACGACTTCGTGACGGCGACCAACCGCAACGTGTTCACCATGCTGTTCGGCAGCTACTTCGGCGACTTCGACGCGACCAACAGCTTCTTGCGCGCGCCGCTGTGCTCGGGCTGGACGCTCACCGACTGCTGGGCCGGCCGCCCGCACTGGTCGTTCCACCAGATGGCGATGGGCGCGCCGATCGGGTCCTGCGCGCGCTACTCGCAGAACGACGTGTACGCCGGTGGCTACGGGCTGCGCTACGTGCACCTGGCCCTGATGGGCGACCCGACTCTCCGACAGCACGTGATCGCACCGCCGAGCAGCGTCACCGCGGGCGCTACGTCGGGCGCGATCCAGCTCGGGTGGACGGCGAGCGCCGACCCGGTGGCCGGCTACCACGTCTACCGCGCCGCGTTCCCCGAGGGCCCGTTCACGCGCATCACGGCGACACCAGCCACCGGCACGACCTTCACCGACGCGAATCCGCTCGCCGGCAGCAATGCGTACCTGGTGAAGGCCGTGCGCCTCGAGCTGTCGCCGAGCGGCACCTACTGGAACAGCAGCCAGGGGGTCGCAGTGGCGGCGTGCACGCCGGGCGCAGCCGTGGCGCAGAGCCTGGGGACCGCATGCGGCACGCCGGCACCGGTCTTCCAGAGCACACGTCCCGTGCTGGGGCGCGTGTTGTCGTGGTCGATCGGCAACGCCGAGCCGAACGGTGTCGGTCAGATGTTCGCCGGCACCATCGCCTCACCACTGCCGATCGAAGGCTGCGACCTTCGCCTGTCGTTGTCGCAGCTCAGCGTCTTCCTACCGCTGGTCATGGACGGCTCCGGCTCCTGGTCGGCTGCCTTCCCGCTGCCGAACGACCCGAGCTGGACCTGCCTCGCGCTCGACCTGCAGGCCGCGATCTGGGGCGGCTCCGGCCTGACGATGACCAACGCCATGCGCCTCGTTCTCGGAACGTGAACCAACAGAGTGGAGCCTGACACCAAACTGTGGGTTTTGTTACGGGGGCGTAACGGGGGCTACTGGATCGTGAACTGGATGCAGTTGGTCCACGCGCCGGCGAAGGGGGGAGCGGCGAGGCTGCTGCCGGCGACGGCTTGGGCGAGGACGCTGGCGCCGACCAGGGCCGGGTCGTCGGGTATGTCGATCACGGCTCGGAACCGTTCGAACGGCCACGAGGGAACGGCGAGGATCACGAACAGCGAGCCGGGGTCGAGGCACAGCGCCCCGCGCAGCGGCGGCATCGCGATGCTGCCCCCCGGAGGTGCGCTCAGCGCCGCCAGCACGGTGTCTCCAGCGTGCACGTGGTACTCGAGATCGACGGTGCCGCCGCGGCGGACCATCGTGGGCGCGGTCATCGCCGGCGTGAACGCGTAGCCCGACGGCAGGACGCCCCGCCCGATCACGGTCTCGACGACGACGTCGACCACGCCTGGGCCGGAGGCCGGGGGCACGCAGGTGATGGTCTGGTCGTTGACCACCACGACCTGGGTCGCAGCAGTCTGCCCGAACATGACGGTCGCGGTCGTGCCCTGTGCGAAGCCCGACCCACGCAGCGTCACCGTGGGCGAAGGGTCACCGTAGGGCGAGCGCGCCGGCGACACGCTCTGCGGCGCCGGCAACGCGGCGAAGCCGACGCAGGTGAGCGAGCCATCGGCCCGGGCGATGTAGAGCGCGCCGCCGTCGATCGCCAGGTAGCCGCTCTCGTTCCACGTCCAGGCCGCAGTCTGCGTGGACAGATCGACCATGTAGGTGCTGCTGTTGTCGCGCACGAAGGCGTGGCTCGCGCTCAGCAGGACTTCGCCCGTCAACGTCGACGAGGTCGGCCGCCAGCTCCAGAGCACTTGGCCGCTCGCCTGCTCCACTGCGGTCAGCTCGCCGTTGCGGAGGCCGTAGGCCGCGTCATGGGCGAACGCAGGCTGTCCCGCGAAGCCACCCGGAACTTCGTAGGACACGGTGCGAGAGACGAGGTCGAAGCGCACGAGTCGCCCGGAGCTGGTGACGAACGCGTCCTGCTGGTCACCGAGCACGACCGCGCCAGGGCTCGACCATCCCGACCAGCTCCAGCCGGGGTCGTGGATACGAAAGGCCTGTTGGCCGTCGTTCCTGCGCAACGCGTAGAGGTCGCCGCCCACGAAGGCATAGGCGTGGTCGGCGTCCACTGCCGGAGTCCATTCGTCGTACTGGGGCAGCGACGTGAACCAGAGCTGCTGTCCCGTCACCGCGTCGACCGCATACATCCCACCGTAGTAGCCGCCGTTGAAGTAGGCGACGCCGTCGACGACGGTCGGTGCCTGGTACCGTTCCCACTGCGCCTGGAACGGCGCCGAGAAGAGCCGCTGCCCGGTCGCGGCATCGCGACAGTGGAGGTAGGTGTCGCTCGAGTGGTTGCACGTCTGCATGTAGACGCGGCCGCCGGCGTAGCTCGCCGGGTTCACCGAGAAGGGCGCTCCCACTCCGGCTTCCCAGGCGACGGTCCCGTCGCTGGTGTCGACCGCCCACAGCGACGCCGACTGGAAGTACACCGCGTTCGAAGCGAACACCCTGCCAGCCGCCACCGAGATCGGGTTGAGGCGGCTCGTCGCGAGCTGCACTCGCCATCGCAGCGCCATCGACGCCGGACGCGGATCGACTTGCGAGGCACCTCGATGGGCAGCGTCGGCCTGGTACATCGGCCACTCGGGCTGCGCCCACAGCGGCGCCGCCGCGAGCGCCGCGGCACCCACGAAGCAGAGAGGAACACGAGGAAGTGAAGCGACCAACTGAGCGATCTCCTTGTCCGAGTTTCAGCCGCACCCTTTCCGGCCCGGCAGCGAGTCGAGTCTAGGAGTCCGCGACCGACGGGCCTTCGAGTTTCTTCCCGCCGGACCTCGTTCGCCGCCCCGAAATCAGGGCGCCGGGCAACCCGGGTCGTACTCACGGTCGATGGCCGCGAGGTGGACGATCGCGTCCTGGATGACCTGGCGCGGGGTACGTCCGCGGCGAACCTGCTCCAGCCACTGCATGGCGAGATTGCCTTCGGCGAGCTGCCGCTCGACCCCGAGGAGCTGGTCGGCGTAGCCGCCGCGCGCAGCGAAGGGGCGCACTTCCTCGGCGAGCGCCGCAACGAGATCGTGCGCCCTGGCCGTGCGGCCGGTGCGCCAATCGATCAGCTCGGCGTCGAGGCTCGCATGCGCCGCGGCGCGCTCGTTGTCGTCGATCAACGTCAGCACGCGCTCCTCGTCCAACCAGCGCAGCGGGTCGAGCTCGGGATCGGCGAGCACCTGGGCCACGCGCGCCTCGTAGAGCGCGGTGACGCCGGCGATGGTGATCGGCCGACTGAGGCGATCGCAGATGCGCAGCTCGAGGCGGTTCAAGTCGTACGGCGACGCTTGCCCGTTGGGTCGCACCGCCACCCACAGGTGGCGGTGGTTCACCATCGACCCCTGCGCCAGCTGCGCCTCGACCCACGCCACGTGCTCGGCCGGCGAGCGGAACAGGGGCACCCGCGCCGGCGTCTTCGGGAACACGTGCCAGCGCGTCGAATGTTGGCCGGTGACCTCGCCTCGCAGGAACGGCGAGCACGCCGCCAGCGCCAAGAACAACGCCGCGTCGCACCGCAACACCCGGTAGGCGCGCAGCCGGGCCACCGGGTCGTCGATCCCGACGTTGATGTGCGTGCTCGCCGTGACGACCCGCGTGCCGTAGTGCTCGGCGATGAACCGGTAGTAGGGCTTGTCGGGATCGGAGAAGTAGAAGGTGTCGTCCGGCGCCAACGACAGGGTTCCACCCGGCACCAACGTGCGCCCGCGCGCTCCCAACCAACGACGCAGCCGGCAGCGCTTGCCCATGAGGTCGTCGAGCAGACCGCGGTAGGTGCGGTGCGGTGTCGTCGTGAACTCGACGTTGCGCCCGTCGGGCTCGGTGGTGAAACTCGCCAAGTCCGCGGCGATGAGCTGCGACAGCGGCTCGATGTCGCCTTCGCGCGTGCCGGTGTAGACCTCTTCTTCGAGGCCCTTGGTGAGCAGGAACGGCGACGTCCGAGCGCCGGCGTCGGGCGCATCGGCGGTCGCACCGCAAGGACAGTCGTCGGCGACGCTCACGGGCGCAGCCCGGCGCCGCGGCGCAACATGACGAGAGCGATCCACCAGAAGCCGACGACGAAGGCGCCGAGCACGGAATACGCCACGCCGATCGGAATGTCCGACACGCCGAGGATGCCGTAGCGGAAGCCGTTGACCATGTAGAGGATGGGGTTCACGAGCGAGACAGTGCGCCAGACGTCCGGCAGCAGGTGCACGGAATAGAACACGCCGCCCAGCATCGTGAGGGGGGTGAGCACGAAAGTGGGGAAGATGGCGACGTCGTCGAAGGTCTTGGCTGCCAACCCGTTGATGAAGCCGGCGAGGGAAAACGCGGTGGCAGTGAGCGCCGCCATCGTCAGGGTCACCAGCGGGTGCACGACCGGCAGGTGTGCGAACAGGAGGCTGACCACCGCGACCAGCACCCCGATGACCAGGCCGCGGAACACTCCGCCCATCGAGTAGCCGAGCAAGATCGCCCAGTTCGGCATGGGTGAGACCAGCATCTCCTCGACGTGGCGCTGGAACTTGGCGCCGAAGAACGAGGACACCACGTTGGTGTAGGCGTTGGTCAGAACCGCCATCATGATCAGCCCCGGTGTCACGTACTGCAGGTACGAGTAGCCACCCATGTTGCCGATGCGGGCCCCGAGCACCGGCCCGAAGATGATGAAGTAGAGGGTGGTGGTGATGACCGGCGGCAACAAGGTCTGCGACCAGATGCGGACGATGCGTACCACCTCCTTGCGCACGGTGGTGGTGAAGCCGATCCACGCGCGCGTCGCGGCGCTCTCGGGCACCAAGGTCTCCCCCGTGGCCGGGGCGCGGCCCGACATCGATGCCTGGCTCATCGCGTCGCCTCCGTCTCGCGCGCCTCGTGCTTGCCCACCAGACGCACGAACAGCTCCTCCAGCCGGTTGGCCTTGTTGCGCAAGCTGCGCGTCACGATGCCGCGGGCTTGCAGCTGCGCGAACAGTTCGTTGAGGTTGCGTCCGCGCTCGACATCGACCTCGAGGCGACCGTCTTCGCGACGCCGCGCGACGAAGCCATCGAGTTCGGGGGCCGCCTGCAGCGGCGACTCCGGATCGACGACGAACGTCTCGACGTTGAGCTTTGCCAACAGCACCTGGGTGTCGGAGTCTTCGACGATGCGGCCATGGTCGATGATGGCGATGCGCCGGCACAGGCTCTCCGCCTCTTCGAGGTAGTGGGTGGTGAGGATCACCGTCGTGCCGTTGCGGTTGATCTGCTCCATGAGCTCCCATGTCGTGCGGCGCAACTCGATGTCGACGCCGGCGGTCGGCTCGTCGAGGATGAGCAAGCGCGGTTTGTGCACGAGCGCGCGCGCGATCATCAGGCGTCGCTTCATGCCCCCCGACAGCTCGCGCGCCGGGCGCTTGCGCTTCTCCCACAGGCCCATCGCCTGCAGACACTCCTCGGCGCGCTCGCGCGCCACCCGCCACGACACGCCGAAGAAGCCGGCCTGCTGCGCGACGATCTGGTCGAGCCGTTCGAATTGGTTGAAGTTGAACTCCTGCGGCACGAGCCCGATCAGGCACCGCGCCTGCGCCGGGTCGTGCGCGATGTCGACGCCGAAGATCTCGACGTTGCCAGCCGTACGGTTGACGAGGCCCGCGACGATGCCGATGGCAGTCGACTTGCCGGCGCCGTTGGGTCCGAGCAGGCCGAAGAACTCGCCGGCCTGCACGGTCAAGTCGATGCCGTGCAGGGCGATCAAGCCGCTCTTGTAGGTCTTCCGTAGACCCTCGATGCGCAGGGCCGGAGTCGAGGACGCCATCGGCGCGATCGTCGCAGGGCCGGTGGAGCGGAGCAAGACGACGGACCGTGACCGCCGCCACCGCGCTCCCGACGAGGAGCGCCAGCACGGCATGCCCGAACGGTCTCGGCCGTCCGCAACCCGACTTGGCGGAACGCAACGCCCCGGCGAGACGCAAGTAGATGTCGAGCAGGCCGGCGTAGGCGGCGTTCGCAAACCGAAGCGATAGCATGCGCCTGCCGCACCCGGAAGGTCCGTCGATCGCCCGCGCGGTCGACCGACAGAGTCTGCGACGAGTCGCGCTGCCCGCTCGTCGAAGATCGCCACGGAAGTCGTCAATGCGCAGGTCGCTCGCCCCCACCCTCTTGGCCGTTTCGCTCCTGGCAGCCGCTGCTGCGCTCGCTTGGCTCCTGGCGTCGGAGACTCCGGCGACGCCGGCCAGCCAACGACCGACGGCGGAGCAAGCTCAGGCTCCGCAGCCGCCGCGGGACGCGGCGCCGGCCGAGCGCACCCTCGCAAGACTGGTCGCCGATGCCACCCAGCTCCGCGTGCGCGGGCGCGTGGTCGACGCCTACGGCGAGCCGGTGGAGCGCGCGCTGGTGGGCGACCTGTCCGCGCGCGGGCCGTCGTCGACGGCCGCCGACGGTCGCTTCGAGTTGATCGCCGATCGGCCGAGCGCCGCGCTCGAGGTGCTGGTGCTGGCCCAGGGCTTCCCACCGCTCGTCACCACGACCGATCCGGGTGAGGGCCAAGACCTCGACCTCGGCGACCTGCAGCTCGCCCACGGTGGCCGCCTGCTCGGGACCGTCGTCGATGCGGACGGGGGCGCCATCGCCGGCGCGCGGGTGGAGGTGCGGCCGCTCGCCCGCAGCGCCTGGCCGGCGGCCGTCGACCTCGCCACGCTGTTCGCACCGACACAGACCGACGCCGGTGGCAACTTCGCCCTCGCCCGCCTACCCGCAGGACAGTACCAGCTCGTCGCCTCGGCTCCGGGCCGTCAGACGGCGCACGTGGGCCCGCGCACCGTGCGCGACGCCGACGACACGACCACGCCACCCATCGTCCTGGCCACGGGCTTTGCGCTCTGCGGACGCGTGCTCGGTCCGGACGACCGACCGATCGATGGCGCGCGGGTTCGCCTGCGGAAGCTGCCCAACGGCCCGCGCATCGAGGCGCGTGCGGAGTCGGCGGCGGACGGCACGTTCACGGTCGAGGCCCTGCCACCAGGGCCTCTGCGCATCGAGGTCGAACGCGAAGGATTCCTGGGCTGCACGCGTGACGACGTCGCCCCCGAGCGCCAAGAGGTCCTCGTGCTGCACCTCGAGGCCGGCTTGCGCATCGCGGGCGCGGTGCGCGATGCAGGCACCGGAAGCCCGATCGAAGTGTTCGCGGTCGGTGTCCAGCGCGTCGCCGGCAGCCGGACCGCACGGTCCGGAACCGCCGAACAACAGCTGGCGCAGCGCATCGCCAGCCTGCGCGACAGCGCCGCAAGGACGACGGATGCACCGGCGCGGGACCGAAGCCTGCACCTGGCTGCCGACCTCGACGACCGCTTGGCGCGGATCCGTCGCGAAGCACCGCTGCAGCCGGTGTCGCTCGCGGGCACCCAAGATGCGCCCGTCGCCCACGCCGAAGGCCGCTTCGCTTGCGAGGGTCTGCAGGAAGGCACCTACGTCGTCGTCATCGCCGCACCTGGACGGCAGTCGACGCGCTCGCAGCCGATCGAGCTGCGCCGCGGCGAGGCCACGCCCGAGCTGGTCTTCTCCTTGCTGCCCGGCCACGAAGTGGTCGGCGCGGTGCGAAGCAGGGTCGACGCCGGCCCGGTCGCGGGGGCCGAAGTCGAGCTGATTGCCGTGCGCGAACACGCCCCGGCGGTCGTCAACGAAGCCGAGGCACTGTACCCCTGGCTGTTCGCGCGTCCGGGGCCGGCGGGTCTCGGGATCGCGCGCACCCGAACCGACGCGGGCGGCCAGTTCGCCTTCGCGGGTCTGGCTCCGGGACGCTACGCGGTGAGCCTGCACCACCCGCGGTTCGCCGACCGCGACAGCGACGTGTTCGACGTCCAGGGTCGTCGCCAAGTGCAGGTCGACATGGGGCCGCGCGCGCGCCTGCAGGGCCGCGTGCACGGCATCGCCGATCGGCAGGACACGATCGAGGTGCTGGCGTTGGGTGGTCACGGCACCATGCGCAAGACGACGGTGGCGGCCGACGGCACCTACCGGATCGACGACCTGCCGCCGGGCGAGTACCTGGTGCGGGCCTATCCGGCCAAGGCCACGCGCTACGTCAGCCGCATGCTCGGCGCGATCTTCCCGCTGCACGCGGGGGCCGCGTCCAAAGACCGCATCCCGCCGCGCGACGTCACGTTGGCCGAAGGCGAAGTGCGCACCCACGACCTCACCCTCGACCGGCCGGCCACCGGGCGCGTGCAGGGAACGATCGCGATCCAGGGCCAGCCCGCCGCCGGATGCCGTACGTGGTTGCGACCCGTCGAGGGCGAGGCGCCGGGTGCGGGGGGCCAGAGCGTGCGTGGCGACCACGACCAGCACGGTCGTTTCGCCATCCCGGACGTGCCGGTCGGTACCTACACGCTGTCGGTGACGACACGCTCGCGCCAGGAGCTCGCCAGCCAACCCGTGACGGTGCACGACGGCGAGACGGTGGAGGTGCAGCTCGATCTGACCGCCGGTGGCCTGCGTGGTCGCGTGCGGGCCCAAGGCGTCGCGAACCGCGACGAACTCCTGGGTGCTCTGTGGGTCCTTCCGGGAGCCACGTCGCCCCCCGACGATTTGTACGCCTACCGGCGCGAGCACCGTGTGCACCGGCTCAGCGTGCGCGGTGGCGCGTTCGCCGACGACGCCCTGACCCCCGGCGAGGCGGTCCTCGTCCTCGACCTGCGCGGGCGCAAGCCGACGTCGGCGCGAGCCGACATCCCCGCCGGCGGCATCCTCGAGCTGGACCTCGACGCTGGCGACCGCTTGCCGTGATCCAGCACGCCGTTCGAGCGTCGCCGACCCACCGCGGATCCGGCCGGCGGAGAAGTCCGCGAGTGCGAGCCGGCGAAGCGCCGCAGGCACCGGAAGCCCCGGCAAAAAGCCCCAGCGGCCGTTCCTGGCCGGCGCGTCGCGCCGACAGCCCTCGGTGGGTGCAGCCGCAGGCGCGATAGGAAGGACGGAACGCGGCCGAAGACGACCGCCCCATCGGCAGGTCTGGCCGATGCGCGCCGCGCCGCACTCGCCACCCCTCTCGGGTTGCCTAGCTGGAAACTCCTGGCTGCGGAGAGACCGTATGACGCCCATCCAAACGTCCGGCGCACCCATGCCGGCGGGCAGCGCTTCGCTGCCACCCTCTCGTCACCTCACCCAACACCTCGAGCACATGCCATTTTCGTCTCTCCATCTCACCTCCGGCCTCGGAGCGCGTCACGTGTTGACTGCGCTCGTCGCTCTGGCAGTGAGCCAGAGCTGGGCCACCGCGCAGGACGTGCGCGGGCCGTTCCCACCGCAGACCGCGTGGATCGTTGCCGAACCGGCCACGAATACCGACGACGTCGACGTGCCGCCGCCGCCGCGCGGCGTCGTGGCGCCGCTGCCGCCGCACACGCTGCCGCCGACCCCGATCGAGGAGTCGGGCCTGCCGCAGCCGCAGAGCCCGCCGATGCGGCTCAGCGGCGTCGGCATCGCCGCGCCATGCGACGTGACCCAGTACTCGAGCGCCACGGTCACGCCGAGCGGCGCCGGCCGCGGCATCGTGTGCGAGCCGACGGTGGCCTTCCGCGGTGTCGACAACCCGAGCAGCACGGTCGGCTTCTACACCGGCAACTGGTTCGCCGCCCTGTCGACCAACAGCGGCTCGAGCTGGAGCTACGTCAACCCGTACACCAAGTTCAGCGCCATCGACGGTGGCTTCTGCTGCGACCAGACCTCGTTGTACGCGCGCAGCCACGACGTGATGGTGTGGTACCTTCAGTACGGGTACAGCGCCACGACGCAGCGCGGCTCGGCGCGCGTGGCCTTCGCCGTCGGCGGCAACATCGCCGCCAACTCCTGGTCGTCCTACGTGTTCACGCCGCAGGGCTTCGGCCGGCCTGCCGGCGAGTGGCTCGACTACCCGGACATGGCGGTCAGCAGCGACCGCATCTTCTTCACGAGCAACATCTTCAACGCCGCGGGCCAGTACCAGAACGCGGTGATCTGGACGATGCGCCTCAGCGAGTTCGTCGCCGGCAGCGGCAGCGTGGGCTGGTGGTTCACGACCAACATCGGCGGCGGCGGCTCGGTGAAGCTCACGCGCGGCGCCGACGACACCATCTACGGCGGCACGCACGCCAGCAACTCGCGCATGCGCATCTTCAAGATCGTGTCGGGCAGCCTGACGACGATCGAGCGCAATCACGCCGCCTACAACGCCGGGCCCTACACGTCGTTGGCGGCCAACGGCGTCAACTGGGCCGGCCGCATCGGCGACCGCCTGACCGGAGCCTACCAGACGCCCACGGAGTACGGCTTCTTGTGGACGGCGAGTTCGGGCACCGGGCGCCCGCAGCCGTACAGCCGCATCTCCCGCTTCCGCGTCGCCGACGACACGCTCATCGCCGACGAAGACGCCTGGGCCTCTTTCGGCATCATGTATCCGTCCGCCTCGGGCAACCAGGCCGGGCACATCGGCTTCACGGTCGCCGCCGGCGGCGCCGCGACCGCGGGGTCCAACCCCTCGTCGTTCTGCGCCATCGTCGACGACTGCCATCCCAACTTCGCGGGCCAGACGCTCATCCAGTTCGCCGGCACCAACAACAGCCCGGGCAACCCGCTGTGGGGCGACTACTTCTCGGTGCAGCCGCACCCGGTGCGCTCGCTGTCCTTCGTGGCGTCGGGCATGGGCATGGTCGGCGGCACCGGCAACGCCAACCAGACGCCGCGTTACGCCTGGTTCGGGCGCGAGCGCGACAACACGGCTTGGGCGACGACGACGGTGTGGAGCGAGCCGCAAGGCGTCGCCCTCACCTGCCAGCCCGACCTCCAGGGCCGCACGGGTGTGACCACGATCGGCTACCTGAGCTACACCCCCAACAGCAACTACGTGCTGACGGCGCCGTTGACCCACACGGCAGGCGGCAAGGTCTACCGGTGGAAGGAGTGGCGCTTCCGCGCTGCACCCTACGGCACGCCAGCCTACTACTCGTCGTCCCGGAGCACCCTGTTCCTCGCCGCCGGCAACTCCCGCGACCACATCGCCCAGGCGATCTACGACGAGACGCGGCCGATCAACATCGGCGCGCGCAACGCCACCGGCGTCGCGATCAGCGTCAGCCCCTCCGACGCCCAGGGCAACGGCAACGGTACCACCAACTTCACGCGCTACTACGTGGCCGGGTCCAACGTGACCCTGACCGCACCCGCCACCCAGGCCGGCGCCGGTTTCAAGCGCTGGTGGCTCAACGGCGCCAGCCAGACGCTCGGCACCCGCGCGCTGGCCGTCGCCGTGACCGCCGGTTCGACGGCGATCGCCGCCGAGGCGGAGTACTACACGCACGTGAACGGCAGCTACACCCAGTTCTGCGCCGGCTGTCCCGGCACCGGCAACCTCGTGCCCGTGCACTCGGGCGGCGGAACCCCGGAGATCAACAACACGCTGCAGTGGAACATCAGCAACGCCGTCGGCAACGCGGCGGGGGTGCTCTACATCGGCGTGTCGCGCACGACCTGGAACGGTCTGCCGCTGCCGCTGAACCTGGCGTTCCTCGGCGTCGGACCGACCTGCCAGCTCTGTGTCAGCATCGACGTGTCGCTGCCGCTGGCGACGTCGGGGAGCGGCACCGGCAGCGTGCCCCTGCCGCTGCCCAACCTGGTCAACCTGATCCAGGGCCACTTCTACACCCAGGGCGTCGTCCTCGACCCGGGTGCGCCGTCGACGCGCAAGCTGGTCTACAGCAACGGCCTCGACACGCTGGTCGGCGGCGACTTCTGAGTCGGGCAGCGGGCGGGGGAGGCATCTCCCCCGCCCAGCCAGTGATCCAGCCAGGCGACCCAGCCAGGGATCGACGCGGCCGGCGTCTCGAGGACCGAGTGGTCTGCCGAGAGCCCGGCTGCCAGGCGCGCGGCTACGCCCGAGTGCGTCACCGAAGTTGCGTGACCGGCCTGCAGACGCCGGGAGCCTCGGTGCACCCAGCCTCCTGATCGGCCCGCTGCTCGTCGTCCCCAGCGACGTCCTCAGCGACCACGGGTAGGCGAGTTCTGAGACCCCACGCCGCCAAGCGAACACTAGCCGAGTGCGCGTGTCCGCTGTGTCGATGCGCGCAAGCCTCTTTGCGAGCCGGGGCCAGCAGTCAGCCGCACCACTCTGCGCGCTCACGCCCCATCTCGCGTGCTCCCTCTTCCCTCGATGGAGGTCCTTCCGTGAGACGACGCGCCGCCTCTTGCATCCTTCTCTCGGTGTCGATCCTGGCTCAATCGCGCGCCGACTATCCCAACTTCGAGTCGCCACAGGTCCACCCCATCGACACCGTCGTCGTGGGCGGCAAGCACTACGCCTTGGTCTGCAACACGCCGGACAACGCTCTCGAGGTCTACGAGATCGGGCCGTGGAACCAGCCGACCCTCACCGCAGTGGGGTTGTTCAAGACGGGCTTGGAGCCGGTCTCGGTCGCAGTCAAGCCGTCGCCGACGAGCAACGGCACGGTCTTCGTGTACACGGCCAACTGGCTCGGCGACTCCGTTTCGGTCGGCACGCTGATTCCGACCGCGGGCGGGGGACTCTCTGTCCAGCACCTCTTCACGCAGAACGTCGGCGACGAACCCATGCAGGTCGCCTTCATGCCGGAGCTGCCGGGCAAGCCACAGACGGGGCCGAGCGGGCTCTACTCCGAGCACCTTGTGGTCGCCTTCGGTGCCAATGGCACCTGGGGCATGTTCCATCCCTTCTCCCTCGCCGCCATCAACCAGGCCGACGCCTCGATACCGGCGTCGGCCCCGAATCCCGATCCGACGGAGGCCGTCCAAGCCGGCCGAACCCTGGCATTCTCGCCGCCGACCTCGGTGTCCAATCCGGCGCGCGCGCTCTTTCTTCTCAATCAACGTGGCGGCCACGTCGCTACCCCGCCTACCGACGTGCGCCCTCCAGCGGCAGTAGGGAACACCTACGACTTCGACCTCTGGCAGACCGAGGACCCCTTCGCCGCGGCCGCCGCAGACGGTGCCGCAAACAAGATCGCCGGCCTGGGAACGACCAACTTCAACATGGCCTTCGCGCAGAACGGCGATCTCTTCGTCGTCGGTCAGCGAGCGCGCAACCTCGAAGTGCCGCTCGACTCCCACTCGATGGGTGAGTCGATCCACCGCTCCCAAGTCGACGTCTCGACCGGCTTCGCGCCGAGCCTGATCTGGCGGGTCCGTCAGGGCCAAGCGCCGGAGGCACTCGACCTCAACGCCGGCTCGGTCAACCCGATCGGCTCCGACGCCATCACCCAACCCACCGACGTGCTGGTCTACGAGCGATCTGGGGAGCCCACTCGCGTCTTCATCGCCGGGTTCGCCAGCGACACGATCGGCGTGCTCACCGAACCCAACGGGGGCGGGCCGCTGGCGGCTTGGATCAGGAGCAGCATCAGCGTCGCCCATCCGACCAACGCGTTCTCGCAGCAGAACACGACCGGGATCATGCGCGGTCCGCGTGGGCTCGCCGTGCGGCAAGACCTCGACCCTGCCAACGACGCCTTGCTCGTGTACAGCTCGGTCGAACACTCGGTCCTGACCATTCCCATCAAGCCACTCGGCGCTCCGAGTTCGGCGATCCTCCTGCACGACCCGGTCCCGGACTACATTCGCTCGGCGCGCAAGTTCCTGTACTCGTCCAAACTGTCGTCGAGGAACAACGCGTCGTGCGCGACGTGCCACCCGGACGGCCACACCGATCAGCTCGACTGGAACCTGAGCGACGGCGTCGTCTTCCAGTCGAATTCGAGCCAGTCCCCCGGCTCTCCTCTGTTCCCGGGCGCGCTCTACCCGAATCCCGGCGAGAAGAACACCATGGTCACGCAGAGCCTGCGCGGACTCGTCGACTTCGAGCTCGAGGACCAGAAGTTCCAGAAGCGCATCGACAACGCGCCCTACCACTGGCGCGGCGACCGAGCCTCGATCGACCAGTTCAACGGCACGTTCGCGAACCTCATGGGAGGAGCGACCCTCTCGGCGGCGGACATGCAGTCGTTCCGCATCTTCCTCAACTCGATCCACTACCCGCCGAACCCGGAGCAACCGAAGAATCGGAGGTACAGCGGCGACCCCGGCAGCGTGAACGACCCTCAGGATGGCACTCTGGCCCAGAGGGGTCAGAAGGCCTTCCACATGCTCAACTACCGCAACCAGGAAGGCTTCGCATCGTGCATCTCCTGCCACACGCTGCCGGAGGGAAGCGACAACCGCCTCACGGAGCCCCTGTCCCACCCGAACCTGGCGCTCCTGCCCGAGTACGTTCAGAACCTCGAGACCGCCGCGACGAGGGGACTGATCGAGAAGGAGAAGCGACTCTTCGAACGCGACACTGCCGGCAACCTGCTGGACAAGATGTTGGTGACGGGGAACGTCGGGCTCAACCACGTCGGAGACCAGCCGCCGCAGATTCCCAATAGCGGCAATTCCATCCGTGGATTCGTGGGAGGCTTCGGCGGTGCATACCAATCCGCCGACGCCGACGCGGTCACGCTCTACCTGCGCGAGTTCGACACGGGCATGGCGCCGTCGATCGGACGTGTCGCCACGTTCTTGAACTCGACGTCGAGCATGCCGGTTCTCGACTCCACGCTGCAGCAGTTCGAGACCTATGCCAGGGAAGCGAACTGCGGGTTGGTGGTCCGGGCGTACGAACCGTTCCCGAACCCTCAGGTGAGCACGCGCCACTCGTACTACTACGACGCGACGGACTCCGCCGCAGACCCCCTCTACATCGAGATCACGCCGCCCTCGTCGTTGCAGACTCCGCTCGGCAACATGCCGCGTTCTGCGCTGGTGCAAGGCCTCGCGTTGCCCTTGCTCGGAGTCCAGGGCGTGCATCACATCGTGGTGGAGTGCGTACCCCTGGGTAGCGAACGGCGCGCAGGCTGGAGCCACGGGCTGGGCGTCGAGCCCGTCCCGCCGAGCCCCCAGACACCGACGTTGGCCAACGACTCTCTGCAGACGATGCGCGCCAACACCGCCAACCGGCCAGTCGCACAGATGACCACGAACTGGACGAGCGTCGTCGAGAGCGTGGGCGGAGGAACCGGACCCGGGGTCTTCCCGGGCGTCGCCGGCAGGAAGCCCGAGTCGCAGAGCCCGCACCTGGCCACGGCGCTGCTGCAGTCGGCCGTCATCTTCGAAGCCGGCGGCAACTCGGCCCTCTTGTTCGGGGCCAAGAACCCGGCGGGGCACGAACCGCCGCGACGGTTTCGCATCGCGGGACAAGGCTTCCAGCACGGCGCGCGGCTGCGCATCTACCTGCCCAACCTCGGCGAGACGTTCTTCTCGGTGCCCGGCGTTCCACCGAGCAGCGAGCCGACGACGACGACCCACCAGAGCTTCGAGATGCCGATCTATCCGAGCGCCGAGCGAACGGCGAGCAACCAGCCGATCTGGGAAACCGCCGTCGAGATGCCGCCGGAGTTCGTGTACTCGATGATGGTCGGCACCGCTGCGTTCGACGCGGAGCTCGAGCTGCCCGGCGCCGTCCTCGGCTACCCGAACCTGCCTGCCCCTTTCAACAGCTTCAAGCCCGCGCGCGACAACTGGGTCTACCCGGAAGTGACCAACCCCGGAGCCGCGCCCGCTCGGGGCGGATGGCAGCGAGTTCGGATCGAGTGAACCACCCCCGTGCGCTCGATGAGCTGCGCCGCGCAAGCGGCGCTAGCGCCAGCGCACCGACGGATGGCAGCGAGTTCGAACGAGGAACCACCCCGTACGCTCGATGAGCTGCGCCGCGTAGCGGCGTCAGCTCCATCAGGCGCCCACCACCCCCCCTGTCACCACCCCCCTTCCCTAGTAGCCCAACCCGCCGAGCGTCACGTCGACCCCGTTGGACTCGACCCACTTGACCGGAGTCGCCGTACCCGGATCGAAGACCGCAGCCTGCGAGGTGAGCGAAGCGCCGATCAGACCGATGTCGTCGGGCACGTTGATGGGAAGCGACAGCTGGCCGCTGCCGTCGAGCGCGGCCGCCAGGTTGAGAGCGATCGGGTTGACCATGAGGACGCACGTTCCCATGCCGATCGCCGCCAGCGGAATCGGCGGGTTGGAGAGCGAGCCCAGGTGCAGCACGGTCACCAGGTTGGCGCTCGGTCCGTGGCGGACCTCGTAGCTGAGCGTCTGCCCGATCTCGGGCGTGCCGAGCACACGGTGGCCGGGCACGACGTTGTCGCGGCCGGGACAGCCGGTGCCCCGCACCACACTGCTGCCGCGGGTGTAGGTCCAGTACTGGGCCACCAGCGTCTCGTCGGCGCCGACCACGATGTTGACCGAGCGGTTGGTGTTGAACGTGTTGCCCCTCTGCCAGCGGCGGAAGGGCTGGCTCGGTCCGAGGTCGGGCGCGGTGAGTTGCACCACCGTCCCGTCGGGATAGCTGCGCACGAAGGGGGTCGTGCCGTTGCGGGCGCCGTTGACGTCGGCGACGTCGATGGTGATCGCCACCCCCGAGGCCGGGTTGAACGACTCGATCGCGATGTCGCGCACCGCCAGGTAGCGCGCTTCGGCCGTGTCGCTGCTCGTACCCATGTCGTCGATCGCGAGGACAGGGTCGCCGAGGTCGTGCAGGCGCACGATGGCGCCCGACGACAGCGTGTAGGCCCAGCGCTCGAAGGACCACAGGCGCCCACCGGAGAGGTGGGTCAGCGGCGCGGTCAGCTCGTAGCCCTGGCGCGGAGCGAACGAGCGCGTGAACGGCGTCGTGCCGTCCGCGAGGCCGTTGCGGTCGGTGACGTCGAGCGTGATCGGCACGGCCGTGGCGCCGGTAGAGCTGACGTCGAGCGTCACCCATGCCGGCTCGTAGTCGTCGCGCCCGAACCAGGCGACGCGCGACGTCGATGCGTTGGACCCGGTCATGAGCTGGCCGGTGCCGAGGAAGGTGCGCTGGTCGAGCCAGTGGCGCTGCACGTCGAAGTAGTCTCCCCATCGGTTGGTGGTCGGGCCGGCCGAGCCGGTCGCCATGATGGTGAACGTCAATCCGGTGCCCCAGGGCTGGTAGCTGTCGACGATGGTGGCGCCACTGCGCGGAAACGTCGAGGTCGAGCAGAGCGCCACGACGATGCCGACGTCGCCGAGGCTGTTGGCCTCGGCAGCACCGTAGCCGATGGCGAGCGTGTTGCTCCAGATGTCGTGCTCGTCGATCAGGTCGCGAGCCGGCGTGGTGAAGCGGGCGACGCGCACGTAGGGGTTGGGTCGATTCGCCTGCGTGGCGCTCGTCCACAGGAAGCCGATCTCACCGGCCTGGCCCCAGGCGCCGCGGATGCGGCCGGTGGCGTTGCCCATCCAAGCGCGGCCGTCGGCGCCGGTGGCCGTGGCCGTGGCCGAGCTGAACGAGGCGACGGCGCGGTCGACGTAGTCGACCGACCCCCCCACCTGCCAGCGCCAGATGCGGATGTTGGTGGTGCTGGTGGTGTCGGCCCAGAACATCGGCGCGCCGTTGCCACCGTTGGCCAAGCGCCACGAGAAGCCGCCGCCATTGCCGGCCAGGTCGCTGCGGAAGCTGCTGTAGGTGACGGTACCGCCGGCCTGCATGTCGTTCAGGTCCATGCGCACGCAGACGGCGGCGAAGATGGTCAGGTTGCCGAAGGCGTCGACCTGGGCCACGTTCGACGTCCAGTAGAAGTAGTCGTCGGTGTAGGAGACGTCGGGGAAGTCGAACTGGCAGTTCGTCGGGTAGCCGAGCGTCTGCGGGTCGAACACGTAGCGAACCCAGTCCGAGGCCACTCCGCTGCGCAGCCGATCGCGGCCGCGCGCCACGGCGACGCGGATCGAGCCTCGCCCGGTGGTGGCGCTGTAGGCGTACTGCTGATACCACACGGTCATGTCGTGCGACGCGATGTGCTCGGTGCGCTGATCGCAACAGAAGCCGCCGTCGAGCGTCGGGAACATCGTGAACGGATTCAGGTCGGTGAACGTCTGACCGCCGTCCTGCGACAGACCCGCGAACCAGTTGCCGGTCACCAGCACGGTGTCTCGGTTGACCGCCGCCGAGGGCTCGATCGCCGCCCGGACCGACGTGTTCGCCGGCCGGCAGGCGGTGTTGCGGAAGTAGCGGAACTGGCCCGCCAGCGGCGCGGCCCGGCCCTCTTCCACGAGACGCGCCTCGGGCGTGCTCGGTTGCGGCCGGCCGCGGTCGGCGCCGACCGGCACCACGTGGGACACGTGGTTGTAGCTGCCCTGGACCACGTTGGGCGGCTGTGGGATGGCCGGTAGCTGGCCGGGCGCCGGTTGCTCGGCACGCTCGGGGGCGAGACGCGAGATCACCGGCGGCCGACACACGACGGCGTCGGACTGCGCCGCCGCCAAGGCGGCGAGCAGGAAGAAGGGGAGGATGTGGGTTCGTGACATGGCTGCGCCGGGCGAACGCCAGGCCGATCCCGCACCGCACACGGAATCGCGGAGCGGCGCGCGTCCCTCTAGGACCAGAGCGCGGGCACGTCGGCGAGATCGCCAAGGAGGCCGGCCAGGCCGCCGCCGGTCACCAGCCCCGTGGCCGCCTCGATGTCGGGCGCGAAATAGCGGTCGGTCGTGACCTTGGGCGAGACCTGCCGCAGGAGCGCATGCGCACGCTCCAGGATCGCGGAGGTCCGCAACGGCCGCAGGAAGTCGATGCCCTGCGCCGCCGCCAGCCCCTCGATGCCCAAGATGTGCGAGGTGTTGTGCACCATGGCCTGCAGGCGCCGAGCCGCGAAGGTCGCCATGGACACGTGGTCCTCCTGGTTGGCCGAGGTCGGCAGCGAGTCGACGCTGGCCGGATGGGCGAGCGATTTGTTCTCGCTGGCGAGCGCCGCCGCGGTGACGTGCGCGATCATGAAGCCGGAGTTGAGCCCGGGGTCCTCGCACAGGAACGGCGGCAGGCGCGAGTTGCCGGGATCGATGAGCATGGCGATGCGCCGCTCGGAGATGGCGCCGACCTCGGCGATCGCCACCGCACATGCGTCCGCCGCCAAGGCCACGGGCTCGGCGTGGAAGTTGCCTCCCGACAGCAGCTCGCCATCGTCTCCCTCGGCGATCACCAGAGGGTTGTCGGTGACGGCGTTTGCCTCGCGCAACAGCACGGCACCGACGTAGCGCAGCTGGTCGAGGCAGGCGCCGGTCACCTGCGGCTGGCAGCGCAGGCAATAGGGGTCCTGGACGCGGTCGTCGCCCAACAGGTGCGAGCGCCGGATCTCCGAGCCTTGCAGCAGTGCCCGGTAGCAGCGAGCGACGTCGATCTGTCCGGGCTGTCCGCGCAACTCGTGGATGCGCGGGTCGAACGGCGTGTCGCTGCCGCGCGCCGCGTCCACCGTGAGCGCGCCGATCAGCAGCGCTGCCTCCAACACCGGCTCGAACGACAGAAACGCGTGCAGCGCCAGCGCCGTCGAAGTCTGCGTCCCGTTGATGAGCGCCAACCCCTCCTTGGCGGCGAGGCGCAAGGGCGCGATGCCGGCTCGCGCCAACACCTCGCCGGCCGGCCGCCGCGCCCCGTCGACGAGGAACTCGCCTTCGCCCAGCAATGCCAGACTCATGTGCGCGAGCGGCGCCAGGTCGCCCGAAGCGCCCACCGAGCCCTGCGACGGCACGTAGGGCACGAGCCCCTTCTCGTGCACGGCGAGCAGCGCGTCCACCACCTCTTGGCGCACGCCCGACGCGCCGCGCGCCAGGGAAGCGGCCTTGAGCGCCAGCATCAGGCGCACCACCGGCGGCGGCAGCGGCTCGCCGACCCCGACACTGTGGGAGCGCACCAGGTTGACTTGGAGCTGCGCCAGAGACGCGGTGTCGATGCGCTTGCTGGCCAGCTTGCCGAATCCGGTGTTGACGCCGTACGTCGCGGCATCGCCCGCGGCAGCCCGCTGCACCACGAGCGCGCTGCGCTGCACGCAGGCGCGCGCCTCGGCGGCGAGCTCGAGCCGCACGTCGCCGGCGTGGATGCGGCGCAGCTCGGCGAACGTGAACCGACCGGGACGCAGAACGAGGGCGGCCATCACGCGTCCAGCATCGGCCGCTGCAACCCCTGCTCGCGTGCGCACGCGGCGGCGTCCTCGTAGCCGGCGTCGGCGTGGCGCAACACGCCGAGCGCTGGATCGTTCCAGAGAACCCGCGCCAGGCGGCGGTCTGCGGCCTCGCTGCCGTCGCAGACGATGACGACGCCGGCGTGCTGCGAGAAACCCATGCCGACGCCCCCGCCGTGGTGGAACGACACCCAGGTCGCGCCACCGGCCGTGCTCAGCATGGCGTTGAGCAGAGGCCAGTCCGACACCGCGTCCGAGCCGTCTTTCATCGCCTCGGTCTCGCGGTTGGGCGACGCCACCGAGCCGCTGTCGAGGTGGTCGCGGCCGATGACGATCGGCGCCTTCAACTCGCCCGAGCGCACCATGGCGTTGAAGGCCAGTCCGGCGCGATGGCGCTCCCCGAGACCGATCCAGCAGATGCGCGCCGGCAAGCCCTGGAACGCGATGCGCTCGCCGGCCATGTCGAGCCACTGGTGCAGGTGCCGGTCCTCCGGGAACAGCTCCTTCATCTTGGCGTCGGTCTTGCGAATGTCGTCCGGGTCGCCCGACAGCGCCACCCAGCGGAACGGCCCCTTGCCGCGGCAGAACAGCGGCCGGATGTAGGCCGGCACGAAGCCCGGGAACGTGAACGCATCGCGCACGCCCTCGTCGAGCGCCACCTGGCGGATGTTGTTGCCGTAGTCGAAGGTCGGAACCCCCATCGCCCGGAACTCGAGCATCGCCTGCACGTGCGTGGCGCAGCTCTTGGCCGCCGCCGCACGCAGCGACGCGTGCGCGCTCGGGTCGGCCTGCGCCGCCTGCCACCGCTCGACGCTCCAGCCCGACGGCAGGTAGCCGTTCACCAGATCGTGCGCCGAGGTCTGGTCGGTGACCATGTCGGGCTTGAGCCCGCCCTGCCGGGCGCGTCGCACCAGCTCCGGCAAGATCTCGGCGGCGTTGCCCAGCAGTCCCACGGACACCGCCTTGCCAGCCTTGGTGTGGCGCCCGAGGCGAGCGAGTGCGTCGTCGAGGTCAGTGGCGCGCTCGTCCAGGTAGCCCGTGCGCAAGCGGAAGTCGATGCGGCTCGCCTGACACTCGATCACCAGCGAACAAGCGCCGGCGAAGGTCGCCGCGAGCGGCTGCGCGCCGCCCATGCCGCCCAGCCCGGCGGTGAGGATCCAGCGCCCGCGCAGATCGCCACCGTAGTGCTGACGCCCGGCCTCGACGAAAGTCTCGTAGGTCCCCTGGACGATGCCCTGGCTGCCGATGTAGATCCACGAGCCCGCGGTCATCTGCCCGTACATCATCAGTCCCTTGCGGTCGAGCTCGTGGAAGTGCTCCCAAGTCGCCCACCTCGGCACCAGGTTGGAGTTGGCGATGAGCACGCGCGGCGCATCCTCGTGTGTGCGCAGCACGCCCACCGGCTTGCCCGACTGCACCAGCAAGGACTCGTCGGGCTGCAGCGCGCGCAGTGCGCGCAGGATCGCCTCGAAGCACTCCCAACTGCGCGCCGCCTTGCCGATGCCGCCGTACACCACCAACGCGTCGGGGTTCTCGGCCACCTCCGGGTCGAGGTTGTTCTGGATCATGCGGTAGGCCGCCTCGATCAGCCAGTTGCGGCAGGCGAGCGACGTGCCACGCGGGGCGCGCACCGGGTGGGGAGCCGCCGCGGGGTGGGGCGAGCTGGGACGGGGCGCGGGCGAGGCCGCGGCCGACTTCGGGGAGAACGTGCGATCCGTCATGGCTGACGCGGCGATCGTAGCCGACCGCCGGCCCGGCGTTGCAGCGCATGCAACCAGGCTCCACCGCTGGACGCTGGGTGGGCGGACGCCGGGGTCGCCAGCACCGCGCGCCGTAGTACGGCGGCGCCGACGTCGAGAGTCGCGACGGTCGCGCGAGCCTGCGACGGCGGCCGATGGACACGACGGCCCGGATGACGTACGCGTTGCCTCGATGACACCGCCACCGTTGGATCGCGCTCGCGCCGAGAGTCCGTACCGCGCGACGCCGACGGTGAGCACCCCCTGCACCAGGAGGGTGGCCCGGTGAAGCGCTACGCTCCGGCCACCGAGCGCAACCGCGCGCCGATCCTCGAAGTTCTGCGGCAGGTGCTCCCGAGCCGCGGCACGGTGCTCGAGATCGCCAGCGGGAGCGGCGAGCACGCCGTCTTCTTCGCCGGTTCCCTGTCCGGCGTCACCTGGCAGCCCACCGATCCCGATCCCGACGCCATCGCCAGCATCGCCGAGTGGCGCGCCGAAGCGTCGCTGCCCAATCTGCGGCCGCCGCTGCAGCTCGACGTGACCGCGCCGTGGCCGGTCCATGCGGCCGACGCCATCGTCTGCATCAACATGCTGCACATCGCGCCGTGGGCGGCGGCCGAGGCACTGTTCGCCGGCGCCGCTCGCGTCCTGGCGGCAGACGCGCCCCTCGTCACCTACGGGCCGTACCGCTTCGGCGGCAGCTTCGCCGCCGAGTCCAACGCCACGTTCGACCAGGATCTGCGCAGCCGCGACCCGCGCTGGGGCGTGCGCGACGTCGACGACCTCGACGTCGCCGCAGCCCGGCAAGGGCTGGCTCGGGTCGCGACCGTGGCGCTGCCCGCCAACAACCACGTGCTGGTCTGGCGCGCCGGCCAGCCGCAGGCGCGCCCCAACCAGGCCAGCTGTCCCGGACGCTGACGCGGCCATCCCCGCCACACGACGCCTTCACCTGCTGGCGGTCGGCGCGTAGAACCGGCGCATGCGCTTCGTCTCCGCGGCCCTCGTAGCCACTTGTCTCTCCCTCGGCGCCTGTGACGCGTCGCCCGAGCCGGCCCAGCTCAGCGTCGACCTGCAAGCGACCGGCGTCAAGAACCTGGCGATGCCTCGGCCCGGCCTGCTGACGGCCGGCCAACCGACGGAGGCGCAGCTCGAGCAGCTGGCACGACTCGGGGTCAAGCGCGTCATCTGCCTGCGACCCGAGGACGAGCCGGACACGGGGTGGGAAGAGGCGAAGGCGGAGGCGCTGGGCATCGACTTCGTGCGGCTCCCGGTGCCCGGCGCGCCCGCCGTCAGCGTGGCCAACGCCCACCGGCTCGGCGAGGAGATCGCTGCCGCGCACGGTGCCACCACGATGGTCTGCTGTGCCAGCAGCAACCGCGTCGGCGCCCTGCTGGCGCTGCATGCCTTCCACGACGAGAAGATGCCGGCGCCCGAAGCACTCGCCTTGGGCAAGGCTGCCGGCCTCAAGTCGCTCGAGCCCCAGGTGCAGGCGTTGCTGAAGTAGGACGAGCACCGACGACACCGGGCCACGACACGGACGTCGGGCTCACCACCGCTCGAGCAACAGGAACTCAGCTCGCGGCGCTGGCGCGGCCGCGAAGAAGGCTTCAGCGCGACTTGCGCAGGGGCGCGAACATCGCCGCCATCTTCTCCTCGACGCGCCACTCGCGCGGATCGTCGGTCGCCGTCAGGCGTCCCGCCAGCGAGCCGACGAGCACGCCCGATCGCCGCAGCTCGCTCTGCCCCGAGCCGCGCCACGCCACCTCGCCGGACACGGCGTCACGCAGCTCGACGGTCAGCGTCCCGTCCTCGTACTCCTCGGCCGCGTAGTAGGAGAAGTACGGGTCGGGGAAGCGCTGCCGCACGGCGATCTCCGTGCGGTAGGAGACCAGGAGTTTCGCTTCCTTCTCGTCGGCGGCGCGCAGACCCAGGCGTCCGAGCTCCGCCTCGATCGCCCTGCGGATACTGCCATCGAGCTCGGCCGGCGCGACCACCGTGCCGGGGGTCACCGCGAAGGCGTACGTCGCGAAGGTCTCCGGTGTGAACGTCGCCCCACCCTCAGAGGTGGTGCGCACTCCGGTGCAAGCGTGCGCAAGGAGCACCGCGCCCACGACGCACGACGCCGTCGCCGCCATGGAGCGACGCCGGCGCGCGGTCGCGCGGCCGGGGACGATCGGATCGTTCGTGAGCATGTCGGAAACCGGGCCGCAGGAATCGACCCCTGCGCACAGTAGCCGGGTCGGACGCCCTTCCCAAGGAGATCGCCGGTCCACCGAGTGCCTGGGCCCTCTCGGGCCGGCGCCGAGACCAGCTGCGATCCGCCACCCGCGACACCGGAACCGGTCGAAGACCTCGTGCCGGGCGACGGCCGCGCGCCGTGCTCGGTCAGATCTCGACTTGGTAGAACGTGCCGTTGTCGCCGATCATGACCATACGCAGGTCGTCGTCCTGGCGGCCATGGCGAGTGAAGCAGGTCATGCGGGTACCCGCCGGCGGCTCGTACTGCAGGCGCGGCGATCCCCAGTAGCCGCCACGCGCGTACGCGTACGGTTCGATCTTGCCATCGCTGCGCGTGATCATCATCAGGCGGCCGTCCTCGAGGATGTCGATCTTGCGCGCCTGGTCGACGTCGATCACGGTGCGGTCGTTCTCGCGGAAAGCCTCGCCTCCGCCGAGCGCCAGGTGCCAGATGCTGTATTCGCCCTCGTTGCCCGCGGCAGGACGGCGGGCCAGGATGAGCCACTCGTCGATGTTGGGGTCGTAGGCGAAGCTGGTGCACTCGCGCGACAGGCGGTCGGCGAAGGCGAAGGTCACCGACTGCCAGTCGGTCTGCGCATTCTGCTCCGTCGCGTACACCAACTGGTAGGTGCTGCGGTTGAGTCGATCGTCGGCGCCGTCCAGCAGCACGACGAGATCGAACGTGCCGACGCGCGCGCACTGCACCGACGTCCAGCGGTTGCCCACCGGCGCGAAGGTCGGCGTCACGCTCTGCACCACATTGCCGCTGTGGATACCGACGCGGTAGACGTCAGCGTCGTCGTTGCCGACGATCCAGGCGGTATCGGTCTGGCCCTCGACCCGCGACACCGAGATGCCGTTGGGGTTGGCGATCGGCATCGGCCCGGTGGCGCTCGGGTCCCGACCGAAGATGATCGTCTCGAGCGCGATCGGCCACCTGGTCTGCTCGCTGAGCCAGGTGAAGGTCGGCGTGGAGCCACCGGGGATGCCGGAGCGCGTGGTGAACATCTCCTGCACGTAGCGAGTCAGCAGGACGTCTTCGGTCGCGCCCTCGAGCTCGAGGATGTACGAGGCGGCGGCCGTCGTGAACGCGCTGGTACCCGAGCCCGGCACGCCCAAGCGCATGTAGCCGTCGTTGCTGGCCGAGCAGTTGCCACTCTGCCGCGAACAGAGCTCCCAGTTGTTCTGCATCATCTCGGCCTCGGTGAGTGCCCGGTCACCCGTGTTGCCACCGATCGCCACCGCGGCACCCGGCTCGAAGATCACGCCGTTGCCGCCGTTGGTGGCCGGCCGGTAGTAGCGGAACACGATGCGTCCGTGCTCGTCCACGACGGTGGGCGTGCCGTAGCGGAAGCAGTCGACCGCGAAGTCCTTGGCCACCGTCTTCCAGATCGCCAGGTCGGGGCGCTGGTAGGTGCCCATGCGCGCCAGCCCGTACCAGGCGCCGACGCCGAGCGCGTCCTCCCACGGCCGGAAGTAGCGCTGGTTGCGCAGCTCGACGCGGTCCGGACCGGCGCTGCCGTTGGGCGAGATGATGTTCGGCGTGCGCAGCACGCGGTTTGCCGAGAGCCCGAACTCCCGCTCCACGCCCGCCACCGCCTCGGCGAAGTAGTGGCGGTAGAGCGAGTCGTAGGCGTGGTCGGCGATGCGAGTGTCGGCCCCGAACATCCACATCGACCACGCGTAGGCGATGCCGCCGCGCTGCAGTCCGCGCGGCTGACCGGTGCGGCCGACGCTCCACGAGTGCGGCAGCCAGCTGCCGAGCGTCGCCGTGTAGGTGAGTGCCTCGGCCATGCGCCGCATGTTGCGCGAGCCGAAGACGGCGGCCTGCATGTACGGGAACGGCTGGTCGAAGTGGGCCTCGTCGGTGCCTTCGTTGGGTGGCGCCACGTTGCCGGCGATCGTCACCGGCGCCCGGATCAGCTGCGAGGTCTGCGAGGTGCGCCAGGTCTGCAACCGGTTCTTGCCCAGCATGTCGCCATTGCCGCTGATGATCCCCGGGCTCAGGCGGTCGATGTCGAGGTCAGGATGGTCGAAGGCGCTGACGATGCTGCCGTCGGCTTCACGGAACGCGTAGGGTGCCGCGAACGCCTGCATGTACTTCTCGACGTAGAGCCCGAGTCCGGGGACCGCGTAGGCGCAGGCCGGATAGTGCGGCAGCTTCTGCCACGAGCCGTGCGTGCCGGTGGCACCCGACGCGTACTGCTGATGGATCGACATGGCGACGGCGCTGTCCTTGAACCAGATGTAGGGCAGGTCCGACGGCGATTGCCCCTGGACGAGCACCCGCGCATCGGTCTCGAGACGCGAGCGCACCCATTCGCGGTCGCGGGTGCGGTCGTAGTGCTCGTGACGCTTGAACGGACGCGGCAGCACGCCGACGTAGCCGTAGGCCTCCTCGCGCTGCGCCCAGGTGTCGGCGATGGCGAAGACCGGCTCCGGCATGTCGAGATAGGCCTGCAGAGTGTCGTCGCGCAGCTGCTCGCCGATCGATCCGCTCGTCCCACGGAACAACAGCACGCCGCGCGCCTGGGCACAGATGCCCCACGGCAGCACGTCGTTGAGGACCTGACCCTGGTAGCGGTTGCGCTGGTCTTGCACCCAGCGCCACGCCGAGCCGTCGTGGCTCAACGACACCACGCACTGCTCGGGGAAGAACGGCACCGGTTGGCACTGGTACTGATTGCGGATGGCGACCTCGAATCCCACCTGCGTGTCGTTGTCCGAGAGCGACCGCCGATCGAAACCGTCCGGATCGTCGATGCGCGGATCGCAACAACCCCAGCGCGTCGAGAACGCCGCGTAGTCCTGGTCGTGGAACACCTCCACGTCCAACTCGCACCAGAGCTGCGTGCGCAGCGACGGCGCGTGCCGCGGCTCGTAGATGCGCGCGAACCAACGGTAGATCACCGAGCGGGTGCCGCGATAGATCGGATCGGGCAGCGGCGCCCCCGGGGCCTTGAACTCGACGTAGTGATCCGCCGGACCCCCGAAGAACTTGAAGCCCGCGGCGACGAGACCATCGGTGACGTTCTGGCGGATCTCCAGATCGGGCAGGACACCTGCGTCGGAGCGCCTGAACTGGAACTGGTTGTGCATGTCGCTCCCGACCACCGCCGGGAACGTGAGGCGCAAGCAGCGCTGCACGCCGTTCTCGTAGGGCATCAGCCAGTTCGGCTCGACCTGGCAACGCTCGTCCTGACCGGTACCAGGGTCGAGCACGGTGACAGGATCGTCGGCCTGGATGCCGTCGGACTCGTTCAGCGGCAGACACACCACGGCCATGATGCGGCGCGTGCGGCTGTCGTAGTTGGCGAGCGTAGCCGTGCCCAGGTCGGTGGCCGGCCCCGTGTAGCCACCACCACCACCGCCGCCGCCGCGGCCACCGCCTCCACCTCCACCGCCACCTCCGCCGCCGCCGCCCCCGCCACCGCCGCCGCCGGCGGACGTGCCGCCACCCGAGCCGCAGGCCGTGAGACCGACGAGAACCGCGGCCGCGAGCCAGCGTGTCTTGCCACCCGCACGGGGCGAGAGGTTGTGGTCGTCGCTGGGCGCCGACCAGAGAGAGACGCCGGCCGCTTCACCGCCGGAGTCGGCATGGGCGGAACAAGGCGTGGCTGCCGCGCTGCGCGCCGGCGCTCGGGTCACGGTCGTCGTTCCCGATCGAATCGCTGATTGCATCGTCGCATTCCCTTGGCGATGGCCCTGACGACCGGCTGCCGTCGTTGGCCTTTGCAACGGTGTCGTCGCATCCGTCGGCGGTGGATGACGGCGGGTCTCGGCTGCCGTCCCGCCCGGAGACGTCGCGCGCTGTCCCGTCGCCACGATGGGCGATCGAGGCCGCGTCCCTCGGTGAGAACGCACTGGAGACGTCCGCCCGGTCGGGGTATCCGGTCCCATGCGCGGGCGGTACCGTTGACCCAGCCCGACCCGCGCCGACGACACATGCAACACCGCCCCTTCCGTGCCCTCGATCGTTCCGTATCCGAGATCGGGGTGGGCACCTGGCAGCTCGGCAGCGAATGGGCCCACGTCGAAGACGGCGAGGCTCTGGCCATCCTCGACGCCGCGCACGCGGCCGGCATCGACTTCTTCGACACCGCTGACATCTACGGCGCCGGTCGCAGCGAGAGCCTCGTCGGTGCGTTCCTGCGCCGAGCGACGCCGCGACCCGTCGTCGCCACCAAGCTGGGGCGTCGCGCCGATCCTGGCTGGCCTCAGAACTTCACCCTGCCGGTGATGCGCGCGCACGTCGAAGACTCCCTGCGCCGACTCGGTGTCGACGCGCTCGACCTCCTGCAGCTGCACTGCGTACCGCCAGCCGAGCTCGTGCGCGGCGAGGTGTTCGCGCACCTGCGGCAACTGCAAGACGAAGGCAAGATCCGCGCCTTCGGAGCCAGCGTCGAGAGCGTCGCCGAGGCACGCACATGCCTCCTCCAGGAGGGACTCGCGTCGCTGCAGGTGATCTTCAACGTCCTGCGCCAGACGCCGGCGGAGGCGCTGCTCGCCGAGGCCGAGCGCCGCGGCGTGGCGGTCATCGTCCGTCTGCCCCTGGCGAGCGGCCTGCTCGCCGACAAGTTCACCGTGGACACCGTGTTCGGGCCCGACGACCACCGCGCCTTCAACCGCGGCGGTAAGGTCTTCCACGCCGGCGAGACCTTCGCCGGGCTCCCGTACGAGCAGGGCCTCGCGCTGGTGGCCGAGCTGCGCGGTCACGTCCCCGCCGGATGGAGCATGGCCGACTTCGCGCAGCGCTGGATCCTCGACCACGCTGCGGTCACCACCGTCATCACCGGGTGCAGCCGCCGCGAGCACGCGCCTGCCAACGCCAGCGCCAGCTCGTTGCCGCCGCTGTCGGCGCGGGTGCACGACGAGCTGCGCGCATGGTGGCGAGAACGAGTTCGACCCGCGATCGCCGGCAACGACTGAGGACGGAGGATCGCGCGCATGCCGGCACCGTCCCGACATCCCACAGGGCGAAGTTCGGTGGCGCCCACGTCGCTACCGGCCGGCACGGCGAGCGCGCCGTGGACACGCACGGCAGCCGACAGCCTGGCCGACCAAGGCGTCGACGCGAACCGCGGGCTGAGCGAAACGGAAGCGACGCAACGGCGACGGCAGGTGGGCCCGAACGCCCTGGCTCGGCGCCGGCGCCGTAGCACTTGGCGGGTGCTGATCGACCAGCTGCGCAGCCTCATCACCCTGCTGCTCCTGGCCGCAGCCGCGCTGGCGTTCGTCTTCGGTGAGCGGCTGGACGCGGTTGCCATCGCGGCGGTGATCGCCCTCAACACCCTGATCGGATTCTGCACCGAGATCCGCGCCGTGTACTCGATGGAGGCCCTGCGGCGTCTGGGTCGAACCACGGCGCGGGTGCGACGCGACGGCATCGTGCGCGAACTGCCGGCCGCCGAAGTCGTTCCTGGCGACATCCTGCTGTGCACCGCCGGCGACATCGTGGGCGCCGACGTGCGCTTGGTGCAGGCGAGCGGCGTGCAAGTCGACGAGTCGGCGTTGACCGGCGAGTCCGTGCCAGTCACCAAGACGCTGACGCCCGTACCGGCCGAGACCGGCCTCGCCGAGCGCGGGTGCATGATGTTCCAGGGCACAGCGGTCACGCGAGGAACGGCCGAAGGCGTCGTCCTCGCCACCGGAACTCGCACGGAGGTGGGACGCATCGCCGAGTTGGTCGAAGCCGCGGACAGCGGCGACACTCCCCTCGAGCGCCGGCTCGAACGGCTCGGCCGGCAGCTCGCCTGGGCATCCTGCGCCCTGGCGGCGGCGATCGCGCTCGCCGGGCTCGCGACCGGCAAGGATCTGTTCCTCGTGGTCGAGACCGCCATCGCCCTCGCCGTCGCCACCGTGCCCGAAGGCCTCCCAATCGTCAGCACCCTGGCGCTGGCACGCGGCATGTGGCGGATGGCACAGCGCCATGCCCTGGTCGAACACCTGCCCGCCGTCGAGACCCTGGGCTCGACCAACGTCATCCTCACCGACAAGACCGGCACCCTGACCGAGAACCGCATGACGGTGACGACGCTGGCACAGGCCGACGCGGTGTGGACGCAGCCACCCGAGGACGCAGCGGAGGACGACACGGCGGGAGCCTTGCCCGACTTCGCCCGGGAAGCGCTCGAACTCGGCGCGCTGTGCAACGCAGCCGATCGGGGAGACGGCCGGTCCACTGCGTCCGGAGATCCCATGGAGACGGCTCTCCTACGCGCGGCGAGCGAGCACGCCACGCCGCGGCGCACCCTCGTCGCCGCACGCCACGTTGTGCACGAGTTCGCCTTCGACCCGGACCTGCAGATGATGGCGACGGTGCACGAAGACGCCGAAGGTCGCCTGCACTTCGCGGTGAAGGGTGCGCCGGAGGCGGTGATGGCGCACTGCGTGCACGCCCGCGCGGCGACCGGCGACCTCGTGCTCGACGCTGCCGCCCGCGCCGCCTGGACCCGGCGTCAAGAAGAGCTGGCCGGCAACGGGCTGCGGGTGATCGCGGTGGCGACCAAGGTGACGCCGCCGCCGCTCGCCGATCCGTACCGCGACCTGACCCTGGTGGCCTTGGTGGGTTTGATCGACCCGCCCCGCGGTCCGGCGCGCGCCGCCATCGAAGTGTGCCGCCGTGCCGGCATTCGCGTGGTGATGCTGACCGGCGACCATGCGGCGACGGCGAGCGCTGTCGGCCGCGCGGTCGGCCTGCTCGCCCGCGGCGAGCGCGCCGTCACACCGGGTCCGACCCCGTGGTCGACAGCGACGCGGCGAGCCCTGCTGCACGCCACGATCGTCGCGCGCGCGTCGCCGGAGCAGAAGCTCCGCGTCATCGAGCTGTTCCAGGAAGCCGGCGACGTGGTGGCCATGCTCGGCGACGGCGTCAACGACGCGCCGGCCCTGCGGCGCGCCGACATCGGCGTCGCCATGGGCCTACGCGGCACCCAGGTGGCGCGGCAGGCCGCCGACATGGTGCTGGGCGACGACGAGCTGGCCACCGTTCCCGTCGCCATCGAGCAGGGGCGCGCGATCTACGCCAACCTGCGCAAGTTCGTCGTCTACCTGCTGTCGTGCAACCTGAGCGAGGTCTTGGTGATCGGCAGTGCGAGCCTGGTCGACGTGCCTCTGCCGATCCACCCGCTGCAGATCCTGTTCCTCAACCTGGTGACCGACGTCTTTCCGGCACTGGCGCTCGGCTTCGGCGAGGGCAGCCGGAGCGGCATGACGCGGCCGCCGAGGCGGCGGCACGACGCCTTCCTCGGCCGCCGGCACTGGCTCGGCATCGTCGCCGGCAGCCTGACGATCTCGGCACCCGTGCTGGCCGTCTTTTGGATCGTGCGCGCCTGGCGCGCAGAGGATCCGGCAGCCGCGGTCACCGTCGCCTTCCTCACCCTGGCGGCGGCGCAACTTTTCCACATCTTCAACATGAGCGATCGCGAGGCCCCGACCTTCGCCAACGAAGTGACGGCCAATCCCTGGGTGTGGGGAGCTCTGGCGATCTGCACCGGCCTGATGCTGGCCGCGATGTGGTGGCCGCCCCTGGCATCCGTCCTCGCCACGGTGCCGCTCGACGCAGGCTCGTGGGTCTTGGTGCTGGGGGCGAGCGCCGTACCCCTCTGCATCGGACGCGCCCACCACTGGCTCGGGCGGACGCGGCGCGCGGCGAAGTGACGCCCTCGGCGGCTCTTCAGCCGAGTTCCGGCAGCCCGGCAACAAAGTGGTCCGAAGCGCCGACCGCAACCAAGCCTTTTGGTTGCGGCCCCGGCCGCGCCCGAGAAAACAGGTCGGTGTCGGCACCGTTTTGCAGGGGTGAGTTCCCGTCATGCGCCACCCCTCCTATTGCCACCGCGGCAGCCATGAGCCGTTGCTCGGTTCGACCATCGGCGACCACCTGGCCGGCGTCGTCGCGACCCACGCGCCGCGCGAGGCGCTGGTGTCGGTCCCACAGCAGCTCCGCTTGACCTACCAGGATCTCGCCGCGCGCGTCGACGCCATTGCGCGCGGTCTGCTCGCCCTCGGCATCGACAGAGGCGACCGTGTCGGCATGTGGTCGACCGACAACGCCGAGTGGGTTCTGGTGCAGATGGCGACGGCGCGCATCGGCGCGATCCTGGTGAACGTCAATCCCGCCTACCGCACGGCCGAGCTGGTTCACGCGCTGAAGCTCGCGCGTGTGCAGACGCTGTTCGCCATCCCCTCGTTCCGCAGCTCGCACTACCTCGAGATGCTGGGCGAGTTCTGTCCGGATCTCACCGTACGCGCTCCGGGCGAGTGGCGCTGCACCGAGCTCGCCGAGCTGCGCACGCTGGTGGTCTTCGACCCCGACCGAGCGGCGCTGGCCCACATCGGGCTGACCGGCGCCCTCACCTGGTCCGACCTGCTGGCCCGCGGCGCCGACGTGCCGCAATCGGCGCTCGTCGAGCGGGCCGCGACCCTCGACCCCGACGACCCCATCAACATCCAGTTCACGTCCGGCACGACGGGTGCCCCCAAAGCGGTGCTGCTCACGCACCACAACATCCTCAACAACGCCGTCTGGGCCGGCCGCCTCATGCACTTCGCCCCCGGCGACCGCCTGTGCGTCCCGGTCCCGTTCTACCACTGCTTCGGGATGGTGGTGTCGACGCTCACGTGCCTGGCCCACGGCGCCACCATCGTCATCCCGGCGCCGCACTTCGATCCCGAGGCCACCCTCGCCGCCATCGCCAGCGAGCGCTGCACCGCCGTGCACGGCGTGCCAACCATGTTCATCGCGCAGCTCGAACACCCGAACTTCGCGCGCTACGACCTCGGCAGCCTACGCACCGGAATCATCGCCGGCGCCCCGTGCCCACCGGAGCTGATCCGGCGCATCACCACCGACATGCACTGCCCCGACCTGCTGATCGGCTACGGCCAAACCGAGGCGTCGCCCATCACCCACCAGACCCGCGCAGACGACACGCCGGCAAGGCGAACGACCAGCGTCGGCACCAACCTCCCCCACACCGAGGCCAAGGTCGTCGACGTGCACACCGGCGCGACCGTACCGTGTGGCGAACAGGGCGAGGTGTGCGTGCGGGGCTACCACGTGATGCGCGGCTACTTCGAGCAGCAAGACGCGACGGCACGCACGATCGACGTGGCCGGTTGGCTGCACACGGGCGACCTCGGCGTCATGGACGACGCCGGCTACCTGACGATCACCGGCCGCCTCAAGGACATGATCATCCGCGGCGGCGAGAACGTGTATCCGGCCGAGATCGAGGCTGTCTTCCACACCCACCCCAAGGTGGCCGACGTCGCGGTCTTCGGCGTGGCCGATCCTCGCCTCGGCGAAGACGTGGCAGCGTGGGTGCGCCTGCACGAGGGCGAGCACGCCGACCGCGAGGAGCTGCGCGAGTTCGCACGCGCGCGGATGGCGCACTTCAAGGTGCCGCGACACCTATGGATCGTGCAGGAGTTCCCGATGACCGTGACCGGCAAGATCCAGAAGTTCAAGATGCGCGACACCGCCGAGGAATGGCTGAGGCGCGAGGCGCCGTCATCGACGGCGAGGGGACCGGCCGGCGCGTGATCGCGTGACGGCGAGCGCCCTGGACAGCGCGGCCGCCTGCAACCATCCTGTGGTCGCGATGCCCGATTACCTCATCCTCCTGCGCGCGGACCCGAACACGTTCGACGCCCTGTCGCCCGCTGCGTTCGCCGAACTCGCCGGACGCTTCGAGGCGTGGGCGACTCCGCTCCTGGCGCAGGGACGCTTCCTCGCCGGCCAGAAGCTGACGACCGACAGCGGCCGTACCGTGCGCCACGCCAGCGACGGGGTTCGAGTGAAGGACGGCCCGTTCGGCGAGACCAAGGAGATGATCGGCGGTTACCACTTGCTGCGCGCCGACGACCTCGACCACGTCACCTCACTGTGCCGGGAACACCCCAACGTCACCCTCCTCGGCGGCACGCTCGAGATCCGCGAACTCGAGGCGACCCTGGCGGCGGACCGCACCGCCCCCGCGCCATCGACGCCACCGCCCGGCTGAGCCTGGTGGCGAGGCGGCTGCCGGCGAGGACGACGCCACTTTTTGCCAGCGGCTGTCGAAAACGCGAGGCTCGGGTCGTCCACGTCGAACCTGCGGCGAACCCGGAACCTCGACGATGGGCGTCGCCGCCGGTCTCGCGCGCGCTGCGGGCTCGCAGCGCCTGCAACCCCAACACCAACCCGCAACCCGGAGTCGCAGACACCATGACCCACTACATGCTCATTCTGAGGTCGGAGCCCTCCACCTACGCCACGATCAGCCCCGAGGAGATCCAGGGCCTGATCCAGAAGTTCGAAGCCTGGAGCTCCAAGATGGCGGCTCGAGGCCACATCCGTGACGGCAAGAAGCTCGCCGACGAGGGCGGGCGCGTCCTGCACAACCAGGGCGGCCGTCTCGTCGTGAAGGACGGACCCTTCGGTGAAACCAAGGAGGTGGTCGGCGGCGTCTACTTCATCACGGCCGACAGCTACGACCACGCGGTCGAGCTGTGCCGCGACCAGCCCAACCTCGAGTTCCCGGGTGGCTCGATCGAAATCCGCGAGCTGGACTGGATGGGGCAGGAGCCGCCCGACGGCTGACGCGGGAGGTCGACCGTGGCGGCGAGCGAACAGCCCAGGACGAGAGGCGCGAGCGTCGCTCCGCTCGTCGACCATCTCTTCCGGCGCCAGTACGGCCGCATGGTCGCCGGGCTGGCGCGCGTATTCGGCAGCGACCTGCTCGATCTCGCCGAGGACGTCGTGCAAGAGGCGCTGGTGCGTGCGTTGCGAGTGTGGCCATTCGAGGGCGTGCCACGCGAACCGGAAGCGTGGCTGGTGCAAGTCGCGCGCAACCTGGCGCTCGACGTCCTGCGTCGCCGCTCGATGACGGAGCGCAAGTTGCGCGAGCTGGAGGGATGGGCCGACAGTCTGAGCAGCCATGGGACCAGCGCGCCGGTGCTCGCCGAGGTCGGCGACGACACCCTTGCCATGATGTTCATGTGCTGCCACCCGAGCCTGAGTCCGGAGGCGCGCGTGGCACTCACGCTGAAGACGCTCGCCGGCTTCGGCGTGGCCGAGATCGCGCGCGCCTTGCTGGCCAAGGAGGCCACCGTCGCGCAGCGACTGACGCGCGCCAAGGCCCATTTGCAACGCGAGGGTGCGACGCTGGCGCTGCCGGCGGCCGACCGACTGCCGCGGCGTCTCGACTCCGTGCTCGAGGTCGTCTACCTGTTGTTCAACGAAGGCTACTCCGCCGCCCAGGGCGAGAACCTGGTACGCGCCGAGCTGGTGCACGAGGCCATCCGTCTCGGCAGGCTCGTGCTGTCCACGCCTCAGACGGCACTGCCCAAGGTGCACGCGCTCCTCGCCCTGCTGTCGTTCCTGGCAGCGCGACTGCCGGCGCGCACGGACGCCGTCGGCGAACCGCTGACCCTGCCGCAACAAGACCGCTCGCTCTGGGACCGCCAACTGCTGGCGTCGGGGTTCGAGCACTTCGCGCGATCCATGGCTGGCGACGAGATCTCCGCGTTCCACCTGGAGGCTGCGATCGCCTCGTGCCATGCGGCGGCACCCACCTACGAGGCCACCGACTGGCCGACGATCCGGCACCGCTACGATCAGCTCCTCGACCTGATCGACTCCCCAGTGGTCCGCCTGAACCGCGCCGTCGCCATCGCCAAGGTCGAGGGGCTCGTCGCCGCCCTCGCCGAGCTGGACGACCTGCGGGCTCATGGCACCCTCGCCGGCTACTACCTGCTACCGGCGACGCACGCCCAGTTCCTTTGGTCGGCCGGCCGCCGCGACGAAGCGCGCGCGGCATTCGCGGCCGCCCTCGCCTGCCCGTGCTCGATCCCCGAACGCGAGTTCCTCCGCCGGCGCGCACAGGCTTGCGAACGCGGAGAGCCCGCACCCCGCATTTGAAGGGCGCACGACCGTGGCGGCGAAACCGGGGCAGCGCGCAGCCCTGACTCGGGAGGATCGTTGCGCACGACCCAACTTCGGTCACGCCAAAGCGTAAGGCGTTCCACACTGTGTTCTTGGCCAGGTCTTTTCCATTGGCATAGGCAAATCCCGAACCCTATGGCTTGCCGCGTTTCGTAGCGGCCCATCTATGCGTTCCGACCTCCTTCTGCGATCGCTCTCTCTCTTGCTGGTCGCGGCCGGCGCGTCTGGACAGGTCGCCTGGCAACACCGCTCCTCGGACCGGGGAGAACTCCCGGTGCCGGCTGGAAGCAACAACCAGAGCGTGTGCGTCGTCGCCGACTTCGACGGCGACGGCCGTGACGACTTCGTGGTCGGCAGCCGCTACAGCGGCGGGCGTGTCGAGCTGTTCCGCTTCGACGGCTCCGCGTGGCGCAAGGACACCATCGAGCCCAGCGACGTCAGCCCGGAGGCGGGCGGCGCCACGGCCGACATCGACGGCGACGGCGACCTCGACCTGGTCATCGGCCAGGACTGGGTGGGCAACGAGATCTACTGGTGGGAGAACCCGCGCCCGAACTTCGGCTCGCCATGGACGCGACGCGTGGTCAAGTCCGGTGGCGCCGTGGATCACCACGACCAAGCATTCGGCGACGTCGACGGCGACGGTCGTCCCGAGCTGGTGAGCTGGACCAACTTCACCGACCTCACCGTGTTCGAGATCCCCAGCGATCCGCGCAACAGCGGTCCTTGGTCGTCGACCGTGATCTTCAGGTCGCGAGGCCAGGCAGAGGGCGCCGCCGTGGCCGACATCGACGGTGACGGCGTGCTCGACATCGTCGCCGCCGGTCGCTGGTTCAAGAGCCAGGGTGGCGGCGTGTTCGCCGAGAACGTGATCGACTCGGCCCTGCAGCTCGGTCGCGTCGCCGTCGGCCAGATCGTACCGGGCGGCCGGCCCGAGGTCGTCCTGCTGCCGGGCCACTCGAGCGGCGAGGGCGCCTGGTACTGGTGGACGGGCTCGTTCTGGGCACGCAACTCGCTCGGTTACTTCACCTTCGGCCACACCGTGGCGGTCGCCGATCTGGACGGCGACGGCCACCAGGACATCCTCACCGGTGAGATGAAGCTGGGTGGAGCGTCGTGCCGCCTGCGCGTGCACTACGGCGACGGCAACGGCAACCTCAGCGAGCAGCTGTTGTCGACCGGCAACGACATCCACGAAGGCCACTTGGCCGACGTCGATGGCGACGGCGACCTCGACATCGTGCACAAGCCGATGGACGACCGCGTGCCCCGCATCGAGCTCTGGCTCAACCCGGCGCAGGGATCGACGCGCTCGTGGCGACGACACCAGGTCGACGGCTCGCTGCCGCAGGTGGCGGTCTTCGTCGTGGCCGGCGATCTGGACGGTGACGGTCTCGCCGACATCGCGGGCGGCGACGCGTGGTACCGCAATCCCGGCTCGCTCGGCGGTGCGTGGACGCGTTCGACCATCGGCTGGCCGCTCAACAACGTCGCCGCCATCCACGACTTCGACGGCGACGGCGACCTGGACCTCTTCGGGACGCAGGGTCAGGGCGCCAACGCCGATCCGCGCATGGCCTGGGCCGAGAACGATGGCGCCGGCCACTTCACGGTGCGCACCAACATCCCGACCGGCGTCGGTGACTTCCTGCAGGGAGTGGCCGTGGCGCGCTTCGGCGGCTCCGGCAGCCCACTGCAGATCGCGCTGTCCTGGCACTACCAGGGCAACGGCGTGCAGATGCTGACGCTGCCCCAGGACCCGCGCAACCAGCAGTGGTCTTGGCAGACGATCAGCAGCACCGACCTGAAGGAGGACCTCGACGCCGGCGACATCGACGGCGACGGCGACCTCGACCTGCTGCTCGGCACGCACTGGCTCGAGTGCCCGAGCTGGCAGACGCACGTGCTCGGCTACGTCGGCGACCTCACCTCGGTGGGAACGCCCGAGCCCGACCGCAACGAGCTGGTCGACATCGACCGCGATGGCGATCTCGACGCCGTGGTGGGTCTGGAGAACGGCCGCGAGATCCTGTGGTTCGAGAACCCTCGCCCCCAGCAGAGCGCTACCTCGAGCTGGCCGCGCCACATCCTGGCGGTGATCGAAGGTCAGGGCTTCAGTCTGGACACGGGCGACATCGACCGCGACGGCGACGCCGACATCGTGCTCGGCGAGCACCGCGGCAGCAGCGAGAACCGAGTCATCATCCTGGAGAACAACGGGACGACGGGCAACTGGCCGCAGCAGGTGATCGACAGCCAGCCCGCAGCGCAGGCCGACCATCACGACGGCACGCAGCTGCTCGACATGGACAACGACGGCGACCTCGACATCTACTCGACGGGCTGGCTGGTGCCGAAGATCTGGGTGTACGAGGCCGTCGGCGGCAGCGGCGGCACGGGCGCGGTCGGGCCGGTGTCGATCTCGCCCCCCGGCGGCGCGTTCGAGCTGAACCGGCGGGTCACCCTGTCCGTCCCCACACACCCGTCGGCGACGATCCATTACACGCTCGACGGCAACGATCCGACGCAGTCCTCGCCGCAGTACAACGGCCCCCTCGACCTCAGTTGGACGGCGCAACTGCGCGCGAGAGCCTTCCAGGCCAGCCTGCAGGCGAGCCCGGTCGCCACCGCCGACTTCGCACAGATCGCCGATCACCTGGGTCGCTGGCGTCTCGACGGCGGCGTCGGCAGCACGGTCGTCGACGACAGCGTCCAAGGCCACGACGGCCGGATCGTCGGCGCCAGTTGGGCCGCCGGCGCCGACGGTTTCAGCCTGCAGTTCGACGGCCAGAACCAGCGCGTCGAGGTCGGCAGCTTCGACGTCCAAGGATCGGCGTTGACCATCGCCTGCTGGGTGTACGTCGACCGCTTCGACCACTTGCCGCTGCAGGACGCGCGCTTCGTGTCCAAGGCCCGCAGCACCTGGGACCAGGATCACTACTGGATGCTGAGCTCCTACTCCGACGGCCAGCCTCGCCTGCGGTTCCGCCTGCGCACGTGGGGCAACACCACGACGCTGGTGGCCGACCGCGCGGTGCTGCCGGCGCAGACCTGGGTCCACGTCGCCGCGACCTACGACGGCAGCACGATGCGCCTGTGGCAAAACGGCGAAGAGGTCGGCGCCGTGGCCAAGTCCGGTCCCATCGACACCGACCCCACGGTGCCCGTCTGGTTCGGCGACAGCCCGACGCAGCCGGGGAGCCGCCCGTTCGCCGGGCGCATCGACGATGTCCGTCTCCTGGCAAGGGCCGCGTCGGTCGCCGAACTGCGCGCGTTGGCGGCGGAGCGGGCGCTCGACGGCGTCTCACCCTTCGGTGTGCCGCAGCGCACCTGCAACGGTGCCATCCGCGTCGAGGCGAACCAGGGCAGCTCGCCGGCGAGTTCGCGCTCCGGCTTCGTCATCAGCTCGCTCGGCGCGCCGCCGAGCGCGTTCGGCGCGCTGGTGATCGGGCTGACTCCGGTCGCCACGCCGTGGTTGCTGAACGGGGCCACCATGTGGCTGCAGCCCGACCCGGCCGCCGTGCTGCCGGTGTGGTCGGGCGCCAACGGTTCGTGCCAGGTGCCGCTGTCCTTGACCGGCTTGCGGCCGCGGACGCAGGTCGTCACCCAGTTCGTCTGGACGGAGACGGCCGGCTGCGGCACGCCAGGCCGTTTCGTGGGCAGCCACGCCGCGTTGCTGCAGGGGCCCTGACGCGCCGCCCGGGCGCCGCGACCTTCACTCGCTCGACCCGAGCACGCCGCGCATCCAGCGCTCCCACAGGTTGGGATTGAGCCGGCGCACGTGCTTGTCGACGGTCTTGACCCGCCGCAGCACCTCGTCGTGGTCCATGATGCAGGCGCCTTCGGGAATCGAGGTCCACACCGCGCCGAAGGCGAGGTCCCGGTCGACCAGGTCGTCGAGCTCGGTCGCGCTCTTGGCCTTCTCGAAGTCCTCGAGCAACCGCAGGTCGACCAACGCCTGGCCGACGGGCAATGCCTGGCGGTAGGAGCTGAGCCCGCACAGCCAGTCGGCCCCCACACTGAAGTGCTCGGCGAGTTCGGCGATCTCGGCGGCGGATGGGATGGTCGTGTTCTCCGGGTCTTCCCACCGCGACACCGCGGCCTGGGTGACGCCGATGATGTCGGCAACCTCGCCCTGGGTCAGGCCACGCTCCAGACGGATCGTCTGCAGGCGGCGGGCGCACTCCGCAACGCGGCCCTGCAGCAACTCGGGCGGACGACGATTCCGGGACGCTTTCTTGGCCACGCGAGACGAGGAGCAGTGAGCCGCCCAATATGCCATTCAGACTCGATCATGTCGATCCGGGGAGGGTGTGTCCCTCGGCGCGCAGCCGCCTTGCCAGCGGGACTTGGCAGCGGGACGCGGCATCCGCAGCGCGATGTGCGGCTGACGCGAGGTGCCGCGCGGACCGGTGAGGACGAGAGTCAAACGTCGGCGGCGACGCGTCGGCGAAGCTGGCCGCAGGCGGCATCGACGTCCGCCCCGGCCGAGATGCGCATGGTCGCCAGCAGGCCGTGCCGCTTGGTGCGGCGCACGATCTCGACCACGCGCTCGCGCTCCGGTGCCGCGAAGCCCGAGCCGTCGACCTGGTTCCACACGATGAAATTGACGTAGCCGTACACCCCGCGCACCAGGGCCGCGAGCGCGTCCACGTCCGCGTCCCGGTCGTTGACGCCAGCGAGGAGGGTCCACTCGATCTGGACCGGGTTGCCGATGCGCCGGGCGTAGTCGTCAGCACCGGCGATCAGTTCGGCAAGTGGCTCGTCGTAGGCGTGCGGCATCAGGCGTCGTCGCGTGACCGCGTCGGCCGAGTGCAGGGACAAGGCCAGCGCCGGCTTGACCTCGGCCTCCAACATGCGGGCGAACGCGCGCCGCGAGCCGACCGTCGACAGGGTCTGTCGCCGGTAGCCGATGAGACCGTCGTGGCGGAAGCGGGCCGCCGCAGCCAGCACGTTGTCGAGGTTGTGGGTGGGCTCACCCATGCCCATGAACACCACGCGGTCGATGCGCATCTGCCGGCGCGCGTGAACCAGCTGCTCGACGATCTCGACCACGTCGAGGTTGCGCACGAGGCCGTCGCGACCGCTGGCGCAGAACGCGCAGCGCACGGCGCAGCCGACCTGCGTCGAGATGCACGCCGCACCGACCGGCATCGCCACCGTCTCGATCAGGTCGCCCTTGCCGGCCGACAGTACCAGTCGCACCGACCCGTCGGCGGACACCACCCGTTCCGCGATCCCGGTGTGCAGCCCCTCGGCTTCGAAGGCGGCCAGCACCGCCAGGTCGGCCTTCGACAACGCCAGCCCGCGGGCGGCGAAGCGGGCAGCATCGATCGGCTCGCCCCCGAGCAGCAGCCGGCGCGCGATCAGCGCCTTGCCGGGTGCCAGGCCATCGAGGCTCGGGAACGGGATCGTCGGCATCATGGTCGGGCCCTCTCACTCCCGCGGCGTCGGCTCGACGCGCACCAGGACCTGCCCCTGGTCGACGAGGTCTCCAGCCTGGCAGCGCACCTCGCGCACGACCCCGGCCACCCCGGCCACCAGCTTGTGCTCCATCTTCATGGCGCTCAGCACGGCAACGTGCTGCTCGGCGGCGACCGCGTCTCCGACCGCCACCATCACGTCGAGCACGGTCCCGGTCATCGGCGCTTCGACGACGCCGCTGCCGGCGGCCGCGGCCGCACCCCGGCCGCGCGCGATCTCCAGCTCGTAGGTGGTACCGGCAAGACGCACCTGCAGCCGCTGGCCACGCGTCGCCAAGAAAGCGTCGCACGCGACGCCGTCGACCACCAAGCGCACACCGCCGCCAGGCAGCGCCTGGTATTCGACGTCGTACGCCTGCGTTCCGACACGCGCGCGGGCACGGCGTTCGGCGTCGAGGCTGACGCTCACGTCGACCGGCTCACCATCGCGCACGAACGTCTTCTTCAGCGTCATCGAGCAGCCTCCCACAGGCGCAGCCCTTCGACGCTCTGCCACAACGCCGTCGTACTCGCCGGCCGTGACCCGCCGGCGCCTGGCGCGGCGGCGACACCGAGCGGTGCCAGCAGCGCCGCCACCAGCGCCAGATCGGGCGGCGCATCCGCCGGCCCGGCAGCCAGCTCCGGCTTGCGGTCGAGGAAGTCGATGCGCAGGTCGCCGGCGCGGAAGCCCTCGTCGTCGACGACCCGGCGCAAGAAGTCGACGTTGGTCTCGATGCCCAGATAGACGCTGTCGCGCAGCGCCTGCGCCATGCGCGCGCAAGCCTCCGCCCGGGTCGGCGCGTGCACGATGAGCTTGGCGAGCATCGGGTCGTAGAACACGGTCACCTCGTCGCCGGTGCGCACGCCGGAATCGACGCGCACACCCGGGCCGCTCGCCTCGCGCACCAGCTGCAGGCGGCCGGCGGCCGGGAGGTAGCCGTTGGCCGGTGCTTCGGCGTAGATGCGGACCTCGATCGCGTGCCCGCGAGGCTCGAGATCGCGTCCTCCCAGCAGGTCGCGCAGGCGACCGCCCGCGGCGCAGTGCACTTGCAGGTGCACGAGGTCGACCCCGGTGACCAGCTCGGTGACCGGGTGCTCGACCTGCAGGCGGGTGTTGACCTCGAGGAAGTAGAAGTCCAGGTTGTCGTCGACCAGGAACTCGACCGTGCCGGCGTTGCGGTAGCCGACCCGTCTGGCCAGCGCCGTCGCGGCCTCTCCCATGCGCTGCCGCAGGCTCGCGTCGACCACCGGCGAAGGCGCTTCCTCGATCACCTTCTGGTGGCGCCGCTGCACCGAGCACTCGCGCTCGTGCAACGACACGACGTCGCCGTGGTCGTCGGCGATCACCTGGATCTCGACGTGCCGGGCCGGATGCACGAACCGCTCGAGCAGAACCCGGTCGTCGCCGAAAGCAGCCTTGGCCTCGCGCCGCGCCGTGGCCAGGGCGCCGGCGAAGTCCTCCTTGCTGCGGACCGACCGCATGCCCTTGCCGCCGCCGCCGGCCACCGCCTTGATCAGGAGCGGGAAGCCGACCGCATCGGCCTCCCGCGCGAGCATGGCGTCATCGCCCTGGTCGCGGTTGGAGCCGGGCACGACCGGAACACCGGCAGCGACCGCGGCGTCCTTGGCCGTGCCCTTGCTGCCGAGGATCTCCATCGCCTCGGGGGTCGGCCCGATGAAGGTCAGGCCGGCGTCGCGCACGGCGCGCGCGAAGGCCGGGTTCTCCGACAAGAAGCCGTAGCCCGGGTGGATCGCATCGGCCGACGCACGCTTGGCCGCGTCGATCACCTTGTCGATGTCCAGGTAGGACTCGAGCGCGGTCTGTCCGCCGATGGCGATCATGCGCGGAAAGGCCAGCGTGTGCGTCGCCGTGCGGTCGGGATCGGAGCAGATGCCGACCGGCTCGATGCCGAGCTCGCGCAAGCCGCGCGCGATGCGGACGGCGATCTCGCCGCGGTTGGCCACGAGCACACGGCGGAAGGGCGGAGGCGACATGGGCTACAAGTGCTGCGATCTTCGCGGGGCCGCGATGGGACAGTCGTGCCAGGTCAGCGTGGGCGCCGCGCCCGAGAACCGTAGCCGCGTCCCGCCGCATCGCCACCGTCTGGCCCCACCATCTCCTTCGGACCGCGCCAGGCCGAGCCGGGCAGCTGCCAGCGGACCACCCAAGGCAGGCACGAGCCGTCGCGCGCTGGGTCATGCGGAAGCGGCCGGCGCGCCGGCCTCCGACCCTTCACCGCGCGGCACCACCGGCCCGCTGCGCACGAGGGCTGCGGCCCCCATCGCCACCACCACCGTCTGCACCAGCAGGGTCGCCGGGTACATGAAACGGTAGTCCGGCATGGTCGTCGCCAGGAGGAAGCCGGCGTGGTAGGCCACCGCCAGGGCCGCCACCGCTCCGAGACCACGCCACGTGGCGCGGCGGCGCCGGCACCGGGCAGCAACCCACAAGCCGAGCGCGATCAGCACCCAGACACCGTGGACGCGCCCCAGCCACCGCGTCGTCTTCTTGTGCGCCACGAGGTACTCGCCGAAGTCGACGAGCATCTTCCGCGCCGCGAGCCAGCCCTCGGGCCGTAGGCCGAGTTCCTCCGACCACAGACCCGGTTCGAACCAGTAGTAGGTCCGCCTCGCCGTGAAGCCGAGCTGCGGCCAGAAGGTCCGCCACTTCACCACGGCCATGGCCCATGGAAAGCAGCGCCACGCGCGCCACCACTCCCGCCGCAGCGGGTCACGTTCGAGCAACCCGCGCTCGATGATGGTCGGCTGGGTGAACAGCAGCGGCCCGACCGAACCCCACTCGTAGCGCGTGTCCACCAGATCGGGGTGCACGTGCGCCGAGGTGTGGGTCAGCTGCGCGCGGTACTGCGGGTACGCGTGCCACAGGCCGACGAGATCGAGCGCCAGCACCTGCGCCGCTGGGTCGCCCTCGGTGGCGCCGGCGGCGCGCTCGACCGCCGCTGGCGCCAGGCCCGCGAGCCCGACGACAGAGGCTGCGACCAGCCCACGCCAACTTCTGCCTGCCCCCCGACCCCACCAAGGCGCGCTCCACCAGAGCATCGGCGCCAACGGCACCAGCAAGACCGCCGCGTTGTGGCGCACGCACGGTGTGACGACCACCACGAAGGCGAAGGCGACGAACGTGCTCGGCCGCGACGTCCCGTGGTCGCGCCGTCGACGCACGCACTGCAAGAAGAGCGCTGCCAGCCAGAGCATGGCGATCGCGGTCCACACGTCCTTCCAGAAGGTCACGGCGTAGAACAGACTCGGCGACAGGAGAGGCGAGAGGACCGCAAGCCCCGCGAGCGCGGCAATCCGACCGTCGCCACGCCTCGGCTGCCCGGAGCGCCGCACGTCGAGCACCCGCCGCGAAAGCGTCAGGACTCCGCCGATCAGGGCGAACGCCTGCATCCACACCAGCCAGCCCAGGCCGAGGCCCAGGCGCAGGAAGCCCGCCAACACGAGCCCCATGAGAGGTGGATGCCAGTTGTTGAATCGACCGTGCAGCGCCTGCGAGTACTGGTCGATCGAGTCCGACGACAGGATGCCGGGTCGGAACACGATCCAGTCCGCTGTCGCGAGAGCCACGGCCAGCGGGCAAGTGCCGAGGCCCGCGGGCCAGCGATCGCGACGAGACGAGGTCATGGGCGAAGGTCGGCGTCCGCCACGACAGCCCCTGGCTCGGCAGCGGGTTCTTCGTCCGGCGGCAGCCTGGCGGATTGCAGGGATCGCGCACATTCTGCCCCGGCGTCCGGCGAACGCGACCACGCTCGGCGACGGGCGAGACGACCGGCGGATCCAGCGTTCTGCGGTGCAGTCGCGGCTACCCCTGTCGCCCGCCCTTCCAGCGTTCAGCGCTCGAGCCTGGCCCCATCCGCTTCGAGGCCGGCGCGATGGCGGCCACCTCCGTCGCCCGCCATCGCCGAACTTGGTTGCGGCGCCGCAGCCGGCCGCTAGCGTCGACCGACTCGCATGTCGCTCGCCAACATCAGCTGGCTCGTCCTGGGTCTGATCGTCTTGACGATCGGTGCCGAGGCCCTCGTCCGCGGCGCGTCGCGCCTCGCCGCCGCTGCCAGGATCTCACCGCTCGTCATCGGGCTCACCGTCGTGTCTCTCGGCACGTCGGCGCCGGAACTGGCGGTGAGCATACGTTCGGCACTGAACGGCCAGGCCGACATCGCCCTGGGCAACGTGGTGGGCAGCAACATCCTGAACGTCCTGCTCATCCTCGGCCTCGCGGCCACGATCACCCCGCTCGTGGTCTCGGTGCAGCTCGTGCGCCTCGACGCACCGTTGATGGTGGCGATCTCCTGCTCGCTGCTGTGGTTCGCCTGGGATGGACGCATCTCGCGTACCGAAGGTGCCTGTCTCGCCCTCGGCCTGGTCGCCTACGTGCTGTTCACCGTCCACGTCGGCCGACGCGAGGCCAAGCGCAAGGAGGCCGCCGACTTCGAGCGCGAGTACGGCGAGGCCTCGACCGCGCCGCGCAAGCCCCTGCTCGACCTGCTGCTCGTCGGATCCGGCCTGGCTGCGCTCGTGCTCGGCGCCGACTGGTTCGTGGGTGCCGCGGTGGCCATCGCCACGAGCTTCGGCCTCAGCGAGCTGATCATCGGCCTCACCATCGTCGCCTTCGGCACGTCACTGCCCGAGGTGGCGACGTCGGTGGTGGCCAGCCTCAAGGGCGAGCGCGACATCGCCGTGGGCAACGTCGTCGGCAGCAACGTCTTCAACATCCTCGGTGTCCTCGGCATCACGGCCTTCACCAGTGCTTCCGGCGTGGCCGTGCCCCAGGCAGCGCTCAGCTTCGACCTGCCGGTGATGATCGCGGTCGCCTTCGCCTGCCTGCCGATCTTCTTCACCGGCCACGAAATCGCGCGCTGGGAAGGAATCGTGTTCCTCGGCTACTACGTCGCCTACACCACCTATCTCGTCTTGGCCGCCACGAAGCACGACGGGCTCGAGTCGTTCAGCCATGTCATGGCGTGGTACGTGCTGCCCTTGACCGGACTGACCCTCGCCGTCACGACGTTCCGCGCCGTGCGCGCAGGACGACTCACCTGATGGGCTCGGGCCGGCGGCGCCGGCCCGAGCCTGGCGCCGACGAAGTCTCGGCGTCCGTCCGCCCGTGCCCGGCCGCCGAAGCGGCCGGAACGCGCGCGTCGCCCGCCGCACCGCGGCTCCCCGCTCTCGATCCGCGACAGGAACCGGCCTTCGACGCAGACCCTCCCCGGGCTCGGGCTAAGCTTCTCCGCCCCGCCGCTGCCACGCGCTGGAGTCCCCGGCCACCGGACGGCGCCCCCCGATCGTTGTCCGCACCGCCTCCATGACCGAGCCCTCCTCGCCGCACGCCAGTCGCGGCCTCGTCGTCGGCGTCGCCCTGGTGTCCGCCGCCACCCTCGGGGTGCAGGTTCTCGAGACGCGGCTGTTCAGCGTCATGCTCTGGCACCACCTCACCTACATGGTGGTGACCATCACGCTGCTCGGCTTCGCCGCCAGCGGTTCGCTGCTGGCGTTGCTGCCCGGCCTCGGCCGGCTCGGCGGCAGCCCACAGGTCGCCGTATCGGTGTGCGCATCGCTGTTCGCCGTCACTCTGGTGGTGGCGTTCTCGATCCTGGCACAGCACCCGCTCGACACCCTCGACATCGAGCAGGATCGCACGAAGTACTTCTGGCTGTTCGTGCGCTACGCGTACCTGCTGGTGCCGTTCCTGTTCGCCGGCCTGGCGATCGCCATCGCACTCAGCGAGTTCAAGCGCAGCGTCCACCGCACGTACTTCTGGAACCTGATCGGCTCCGGCGTCGGCAGCTTCCTCTTCATCCTGGTGATCCAGCCTTTCGGCGGCGTCGGCAGCCTGCTGTTCTTCGCGGCCGTCGGCGGCGTCGCCGCGCTCACGGCAGCCATGGGCGCGCGCGGCTGGCTCCTGTGGCCGGCGCGCCTGCTCGCCGCCGCGGTGACCGCCGCCGCCGTCGTCGGCATGGTCCAGCCGCGGCTCGCCGAGCCCTGGCTGCCGATCAAGCCGGCGCGCAGCAAGGCGCTGACGGCGTTCGAGACCTTCTACGACTCGATCCAAACCTACTTCGAGCAGGAGAACGAGAGCAGCAAGCGCTTCCCCACCTACCCGCACCGCGACCCCTCGCAACGCCTGACGGTGTGGAACGCGCTGTGCCGCATCGACACGGTGCCGATGCCGCGGGATCCGGCGCAAGTGGCCAAGGACTTCGCCGACCCGTCCCTGGCACCACGCTCGCAGGTCCACGTGTTCCAGGACGGCGACGCGCCGACCGTGATCTGGTCGCGCGGCACCGCCGAAGACCGTGACTACGCCGCGCACTGGTACGGCCTCGGCTACCACCTGGTCGAGCACCCCGACGTGCTCATCATCGGCCCTGGCGGCGGCAACGACGTCGAGACCGCGCTGCACCAGGGCGCCCGCCATGTCACCGCCGTCGACATCAACGGCGCGACGCTCGACTTGGTGAAGGGTCCGTTCGCCCAGTACACCGGCGACATCTACGGTCGCGAAGACGTCGACGTCGTGCACTCGGAGGGGCGCAGCTACCTGCGCCGTCAGGGCGACAAGCGCTTCGACCTGATCGTGATGTCGGGAACCGACACCTACGCGGCGCTCAGCTCTGGCAGCTACATCTTCAGCGAGAGCTACCTCTACACCGCCGAGGCGTTCGACGACTTCTTCGCTCACGTTGCCGACGACGGGGTCGTCCAGGTCCTGCGCTTCCGCTTCGAGCCGCCGCGCGAGACGCTGAAGCTGGTGGCGACGGCGGCCGGCGCCCTGCAGCGCCTGGGCATCCGCGACCCGCGCGCGCACTTCGTCGTCGTCAACCAGGTCGATCGCCAGGCACAGCGGTTCCGCGAAGACCTGATCAAGGTGGGCAACGCGTCGATGCAGCCGGTCATCGACAGCCTCACCGAGTTCGCCAAGCAGCCGATGCGCTACGGGATCACGCTGATGCGCCGGCGCCCGTTCACCGCCGACGAGGTGCAGAAGATCAAGGACGCGCTGCCGGCCCTCAATCAGAACCAGGAAGTGCAGCACGAACTGGTCTACGACGCCGGCACCGGTCTGGCGGACGGCAGCGACCGGACGCCGTACGCGAGCCTGCTGGGGGCGATGGCCGACGACACGGTCGACGACTTCTTGCGGAGCTACCCCTACCGCGTCGCACCCGCCACCGACGACCGCCCGTTCTTCTTCAACTTCTACGACTGGAAGGACGTGACCAAGGTGCGCTCGAGCACCGACGCCGGCTACGCCGCGCTCACCGGCAGCGAGCCGATCGGGCTCTACATCCTGGCCGCCCTGCTGCTGCAGACCGCGATCATCACCCTGCTCTTGGTCGTACTGCCGCTGTTCCGCGTGCCGAGCGGCATGCCCACCAGCCGGCTGCGCGCGCTGATCTACTTCGCCTGTCTCGGGGTCGCCTATCTCCTGGTGGAGATCACCACGATCCAGCGCTTCGTGCTGTACCTGGGCCACCCGACCTATTCGCTGACGGCCAACCTCGCGATCTTCCTGGTGTTCTCCGGCCTCGGCTCGGCGACCGCCGGCAAGTTCGGCGCCGGCCGTCGCGCCGCGGCGGTGGCCGCCGGGTTGGTGGTGGCCATGCTGGCGGCGCACGCCGTGTGGCTGCCCGACCTGCTGCGGCAGACGCTGGCCGCACCGGAGTGGCAGCGCGTGCTCTACACCTGCGCGACCATCGCCCCGCTCGCGTTCTGCATGGGTATCCCGTTCCCCACCGGCTTGCAGATCGTCGGCCAGAATGCCCCGTCGTTCCTACCCTGGGCGTTCGGCGTCAACGGCGCTGCCTCCGTGTTGAGCTCGGTGCTGAGCATCGTCCTGGCGATGGAACTCGGCTTCACGGCGGTGTTCATCACCGCAGCGGCGCTCTACGCGATGGCGATGCTCACCGTGCCGCGATCCGCCGCGGCCGACTCCGACGCACCCGAAGCCGCCACGACCTGACGGCTGGCGGACGGCCGCGACGCGCCCCGGTCTCGGGTCAGGCGGTCTGCCCGGCCTCCGTCCGTCGGCGTCACGTCGACGTAAGCTACCGACTTCGACTCATGGTCGAGTCGAGCCTGCCCCTCTCGGAGCCCGAACATGCGTCTATCCCACGTTCTCCCCCTCGCTCTCCTCCTCTCGGGCCTGGCGGCTCAGGAGTCGGCCAAGGCCGTCTACGATCAGTTCGCGGCCGCGCAACGCGAGATCCTCACCGCCTCGCGCCAGGACCGCGCGGCGGGCATGACCAAGGTCAGGGAGAAGGCCAAGGAGGTCCTCACCCAGAACGAGAAGCTGCTGGCCGAAGGCGAGGGCCTCTACTACCGCGCGCGCCTGCAGCAGGTCGCCGGCGAGGAGTGGAAGACGGTCCTGGCGTCGTACCAGGCCTACGTGACGGCGGCGCCGGACACCGAGCTGGCGCAAGAGGCCAAGCTGGCCTGCGCGCAGGTCCTGTCGAATCAGGCCGATGACAAGGCCGGCGCCCGCAAGATGGTGGCGACGGTGAAGGCCGACATGCTCAACCCGCAGAGCCAGAGGATGCTGGAGAGCATCCAGAAGAACTTCGCCGCCGAGGACAAGCGCGCCACGCTGACCGGCCACGAGCCGCCGGCGTTCAAGGCAGTCGAGCTCCTCAACGGCGGCACGACCTTCGCGAACGCCGCCGATTTCTCGCTGGCCAAGCTCAAGGGCAACGTGGTCGTCGTCGACTTCTGGGCGACGTGGTGCCCGCCCTGCCGCGCCGTCATCCCCGAGCTGGTCAAGCTGCAGGAGGAACACGGCAAGGACGGTCTCGTCGTCGTCGGCGCCACCAGGTACTACACGTACGGGATGGACTTCGCGGCGGACTCCAAGTTGCCGCACGGAGGCAAGTCGGTCGGTCGCCCGGACAAGCTGAGCGAGAAGGACGAGATCGCGGTGAACGAGCACTTCATCACCGCCTTCGGAGTGAACTACCCCATCGTGTTCACCGAGCCCAACGTGGCGGGCAGCGAGTACGGTGTCACGGGAATCCCGACGCTCTACGTCATCGGCCGGGACGGCAAGGTGATCGGCAACATCGTCGGCGCGGGCCCCGAGAACCACGAGAAGGTGGTGAAGTGGGTGACCGAGGCGCTGGCGCAACCCACCGCCAGCGACGCCACCGCCCCGCGGCGCAAGGGCTGACCCGAGCCGCCGCCGGTCCCGGCACGCTCGGCGCGGGCAGCGCCTTCGGCGACGCCTGCGCGTCGACCTTGCGCTCCCGGCGAAGACGTGGGCCGCCTGTGCCGGCAGCGCGTGAGTCGACGTCCACCGCACGACGCGGATGCGGCTCGCCGGCGAAACTCAGGCGCGTTGTCCGACTACAAGCCGTCGGCCCAAAGGTGTCTGCTGCCCCTCGAGGCACCTTCACGGGGATGCGCCCAATGCGCTCGACCTGCCTCGCACTCGTCGTCTTCACCGCAACCGCGCCGGCCCAGGACAGTCGCATCGGCGCCGACCCGGCAGCGGCCTTGAACGCCGCCCTCGACGCCGCCTGGCCCAGTCCGCCGCGCGCGGTGGGTGCGAGCCTGATCGGCGAGGGGCGGGTGCTCGCCGCGGTGGTGCGCGGTGGCATCGCCGGGCGGCCGCTCGACCCGACCACGACGGTCGACGTCGAAGGGCTCGCGTGCGAGTTCACTGCCGCTCTCGTCCTGCGCCTGTCGATGACCGGCACGCTGCGCCTCGAGGATCCGTTGGATGCCCATCTCGGCGGCATACCCGCGGTGTGGCGTCCGCTGCGCGTCCGGCACCTACTGCAGCACGCATCGGGCCTGCCGGTCGACCTGCCGATCGACATACAGCGCGACGACGCCGCGCTGGCGCGACGCGACGACCTGGTGCGCATGCTGCTGGCCAGCGCGCCGCGCTTCGCTCCGGGCTCGACCAGTGGCCAAGCCTGCGCCGCCGATACCCGGCTGCTCGCGGCGCTCACCGAAGCGGCCAGCGCACGAGAGTTCGACGACATGTTGCGCGAGCGTGTCTTCGATCCGGCATCGATGGTCGATGCCACCTGCCGAACGGGCACGTGGCGCGACCGTGGCATTGCCGGCGTCCGTTGCTCGCTACGCGATCTCGGCAACTGGTTGGTTGCCACGCAGGGCAAGGGGCTGTTCCACGCCGAAGCGCGCGCCGCCTTCTTCGCGCCCGACGACAGCGACATGGCGCCGGCCGGCGAAGTGCTGCGCGTCGCCGGCGGCGGCGTGTTCGGCTTCAGACAGGTGACCACCCGACTGGCGCTCCTCCGCCTCGCCGACAGCGACCACGGCCTGATGCTGTACGCGGCCGGCGACGTCGACATGGCACGGGCGCTGGCCAACGCCAGCAACGCGCTGTGGCCGCATGTGCCCCAAGTCGCCCTGGGCGACTTCGTCGGCACCTTCGAACATGGCGGACACGAGTCGCTCGTGGTGAGCGACGCCGGCAGTCGCCTGCAAGTGCGCGCCTTCGGCCAGCAGTCGAGCGCGTGGCTGTTGTACGGCAAGCCGGCACACCCGGAATGGCCGACGATGCTGCGCGACTTGGCCAGCCACGCGCGCCTGCACCTGCGGCCGTTGCTGGCGCGCGACTCCGCCAGTCTCACCCGTGCCTTCGCCCAGGGCACATCGACCGAGAAGGTCGCCGGCGCGCTGCGGCTGATCGCGGATCTGGTCGACCAACACGGCCGACCGGGTCGTCCCGAAATCCTGGGCTCGCGCACGCTGGGGGTGAACGCCACGTGGGTCCGGGTGCCGTTCGGCAAGACGCCGATCACCTTGCGCGTCGCATGGCAGGGTTTCCTGTGGGCCGACGTCGAGATCGCCGGCGACCCGTCGCCGGCGCAGCTCGACTTCGAACCCGAGGACGGCGGTTTCGTCGCCAAGTCGATCGACGGTCGCCGACGGGTCCGCCTCGAGTTCGACCGAGTGCGGGGTGGCGTTCGCGGCCTGCGCCTGGGCGGCGATGCGCGCAACGAGCGAGTCGCTGCCTACCGACGGGTCGAGGCGAAGTGAGACCCGACCCGCTCATGGAAGAGCCTGTGAGAGAATCGAGCGTACGGGTTCCGAGCCCTGGCGATCGTCTTCAGCGATCGCGAGCCTTCGGCCAGTCGAGGGGTCGCACCACGCGGATGCCGACGTCGACGAAGCGGTTGGTGCCCTCGCGCATACCGCGGGCGGCGCTGCGCAGCTGCCGTGCCAACGACAGGAAGGAGCCGCCGCGCACGGCGTAGGTCTCGATCTCGCCCGGCGTGACGCGCTCGCCGTCGCCCGCACGGTACTCGAACCGGTCGCTCGACTCGAGCAGCACGCCGTCACGGCACCATTCCGCCGCGTTGCCGAAGACGTGGTGCAGGCCGAAAGGGTTGGGGCGCATCGACGCGACCGGTGCCGTGAAGAGGTAGTGATCGGCGCTCGCGTACGGCGCACGCACCCGGCAGTTCACGTGTCCCTCCAGGCCACGAGCGTTGTCGCCGGTGAAGTACGCGGTGCTGCTGCCGCCACGCGCCGCGTACTCCCACTGCGCCTCGGTCGGCAACTGCAGGCCACAGCGCTGCAGCACCTCGTTCGCCGTCACCCAGCTCACGTCGGTCATCGGATGCGACTCGTCGACACCGTGGCTGGCCGCCACCACCGCGCGGCTGACCCGGGCGCTGCCGCCGAGGTGCATCCACTGCGCACGCGACAGCTCGAACTTGCCCATGAGAAAACCTTCGAGGAAGAACTCGTGCGGCGGCCCTTCCATCGGTTCGGCGGCGGGATCGTAGTTGGGTGCCTGCGGATTGTCGGCCTGCGCACCGCAGATGCAGCGCCCCCCCGGCAGCAGCACGAGCACGACTGCCGTGTCGGGACCGCAGGCAAGGTCGCCACCTTCGCCGCGCTGCGGCACGAGCCCGGTTCCCAGCAGGGCGAACTCCGCCAATCCGGAGCGGGGATCGTCGCCGAGCGGCACCAGGTCCACTTGGCGCGAGAGACGGTGGCCGTCGTAGCGAGCATTGCCTTGCACGGCCGCGACCGCGGCCGCCCACCGGGCTTCGAGGTCTTGCGGGGTGCCGGTCTCCTCCACCAGCGCCAGCCTCTCCTCGACGCGCGCCACGGTGGTGGCGAACGCCTCGAGGTCGGCCACCAGGCGCGTCAGTTCGTCGTGCAAGAAGCGTTGCTCGAGCGACTCGAAGTGGAAGGTCAAACGCTGGTCACCCCTGTCGCGCAGCGTGGCGATCTGACGCCCAGTGGCGGCCGCCTCGTACTCCATCACCTGCCGCGTCCCGCGCTGCCGCGCCACCCGCGCCAAGCGCTGCTGCTGCGCCAGGCGCTGCTCGAGCTCGCCAAGGCGCGCAGCGGCGCGGTTCTGGGCACGGTCGCGGGCGGCCTCCTCCTCGGTGTACGGCAACGCCTCTCCCCGCAGCGCCGCCAGACGTGCTCGGTGCAGCGGCAAACGGTCGCGCAGCGGGTAGGCCTTCTGCAACCAGGCCTCCATGGCCGGCACCCGGTCGGGTCGACCCGGATAGAGCGAGGCCTCCGCGTCGAGTTGCTCGCGCAGGAGGCGAGCATCCGCAAGCTGCCGGTACGCGTCCTGCGCCGCACGTTCCCGCAACCAGGCCCAGGTGCTGACGGTGGTGCCGCCGGCGAGCGAAGCGAGCGTCAGCAGCACGCTCGTCGCGGTGGCCGGATGACGACGCGCCCACTTCCACAGCCGGCGCAAGCGCGGCACCGGTCGAGCGCTGATCGGAGCGTGCACGCGCACACAGCGCAGATCCTCCGCCAGGGCTGCCGCCGTCGCGTAGCGCTCGCTGCGCTCGCGCGCCAGCGCCGTATGCAACACGACGACGAGGTCGCGCGGCAGGCGCACGCCCCACTGTCGCGGGTCCGGCAGCGACGCGGTGAGGATCTGGCGGAACAGCGCTTCCTGGGTCGGACCCTCGAACGGCCGACGCAGAGTGAGGCACTCGAACAGAACCGCACCGAGGGCGTACACGTCGCAACGACGGTCGAGGGCCTTGCCGCCGGCGACCTGCTCGGGCGCCATGTACACCGGCGTGCCGATGATCTCGTGGCTGCGCGTCAGCTCGACCTCGCCCTCGACGTAGCGGGCCAGCCCGAAATCCAGGATCACGGGCGCTCCGTTGGTCGCCACCATCAGGTTGCCGGGCTTGACGTCGCGGTGCACGAGACCAGCCTCGTGCGCAGCGTGCAGCGCCAACGCCGCCTGCTCGAAGAACGGTAGCAAGGTGCCGACGTCGAGCGGCGACCCGGCCTGGCGAGCCCTCGCGATGCGCGCGGCCAGGGTCTCCCCCTGGACGAACCGCATGGCGATGAACGCCTGCCCGTCACATGCACCCGAGTCGAAAACGGTGCAGATGCCGGGGTGCTCGAGACGCGATGCCACTTCGGCCTCGCGCAGGAAGCGCCGCAAGGCATCCGGGGCTGCGGTCGCACCGTGGGGCAGGAGCTTGAGCGCGACACGGCGGCGCAGCCGCCGGTCTTCGGCGAGCCACACCGTGCCCTGCGCGCCGCGGCCGAGTTCGCGCAGCAGGGTGTAGTGCGGTCCGAAGGCCTGCCCGTCCGGCGGCGCCGGGCGCACTTCGCCCGCGGACTCGAGCAGGCGCCACCAGGCGCGGAACCGCGACGCCTGCTCGGGGTGCTCGGCGCACAGCGCCTCGAGATCGCCACCACCGTCGTGATGACGCTCGAGGAACCGGGCGAAGCGGGCGCTGGCGTCGTCGTCGCCAGACTCGGGCGCGGCTTCGGTTCGCTCGTCGGGATTCACATCCGCCTCAGCCAGGGGTTCCCTCGAGTTCACGCGCCAGGCGCACCTGCGCCCGCGACAACAGTGCCCGCGCCGCACCGGCGGTCGGCAGCTCGAGTTCGGCTGCGATCTCGTCGAAGCTCGCGTCGAGGTAGCGGCGCAGCACGATCACCTCGCGCTCGGCGGCCGGCAAGCGCACGAGCGCCGCCTCGATTCTCTCTTCGAGTTCCCGCGCACGCGCCACCTGCGACGGTGACGGCTCTGCCGATCGCGGTTCCGACACGGCGTCGAGATCGACGGCGCTGTTGCTGCCGCGCTTGAGCGTGTGCTGGCGACGCAGCCGCTGCCGCACCTCGTTGCGAGCCGTCTGCAGCAGCCAGGCCAGGAACGACCCTTCGCCGCGGTGCTCGAAGGCATGGATGCCCGCCATCGCCGCCACGATCGCGTCCTGCGCGGCGTCGTCGCCGTCCATCCCGCCCTGGCGCATGGCCTCGCCGAGCATCCGCTCGAGCGCGGCGCGCACCCGCGCGCGGTAGCGCGACAACAGCGTCGCCAACGCGTCGCGGTCGTCGCGCTGGGCACGCTGGACGAGGAAGCGGGTGGGTTCGTCCATGCCGGCGGGAACACCAGAATCTACCCTGACGACGATCGCCCGGGAGGCGCCGCGCCGGCGGCCCTCGGCCGGCCCCGCGACGTCGGGACTTCGGGCCCCGGCCACGGGCGCGGAGCGATGGGACCGGCGACTCGAACAGACACGCGCCACCTCCCAGCAGGCCCTTCCCGGGTTCGTCGTGCCACGCCGGCCGGCGCGTTCAGCCCATGTGGTCGACGACCGCGTCGCCGAACTCGGAGCACTTCACGAGCTTGGCACCCTCCATCAGTCGGTGGAAGTCGTAGGTCACGGTCTTGGCGCCGATCGCCCCGTTCATGCCCTTGACGATGAGGTCGGCCGCCTCGGTCCATCCGAGGTAGCGGAACATCATCTCGCCCGACAGGATCACCGAGCCCGGATTGACCTTGTCCTGGCCGGCATACTTCGGCGCCGTGCCGTGCGTGGCCTCGAAGATGGCATGGCCGGTGGCGTAGTTGATGTTGCCGCCTGGCGCGATGCCGATGCCGCCCACCTGGGCTGCCAACGCATCCGAGATGTAGTCGCCGTTCAGATTCATCGTGGCGATGACGCTGTACTCGTCCGGCCGCAGCAGGATCTGCTGCAGGAAGGCGTCGGCGATCACGTCCTTGACCACGATCTTGCGCCCCTGGTGTTCGATGACCTGCCACGGACCGCCGTCGAGGTCCTTGGCGCCGAACTCCTTCTTCGCCGTCTGATAGCCCCAGGCGGCGAACGCCCCCTCGGTGAACTTCATGATGTTGCCCTTGTGCACCAGCGTGAGGCTCGGGCAGCCGTTCTTGACCGTGTAGTCGAGGGCGGCGCGCACCAGGCGCTCGGTGCCCTCCTGCGACACCGGCTTGATGCCGATGCCCACGGTCTTGGGGAAGCGGATCTTGGCGAACTGCTTGGGGAACGCCTCGCTGAGGATCGTCTTGAACCGGTTCGCGTCGTCGCTGCCCGCCTCGAACTCGATGCCGGCGTAGATGTCCTCGGTGTTCTCACGGAAGATGACCATGTTGGTCTTCTCCGGGCTCTTCACCGGACTCGGCACGCCGGTGAACCAGCGCACCGGCCGCAAGCAAACGTAGAGGTCGAGCAGCTGCCGCAGCGCCACGTTGAGGCTGCGGATGCCACCACCCACCGGCGTCGTGAGCGGCCCCTTGATGCCGACCAGCAGGTCCTTGAACGCGGCCACCGTCTCGTCCGGCAGCCAGTTGCCCGTCTGATGGAAGGCAGCCTCGCCAGCCAGCACCTTCCGCCATGCGATCTTGCGCCCGCCCTTGTAGGCCTTGCCCACGGCCGCGTCGAACACACGCACCGAGGCGCGCCAGATGTCCGGACCCGTGCCGTCGCCGTCGATGAACGGGATGATGGGTTCGTCGGGGACCTTGAGCCCGCCAGGGCTCATCGTGATCTTGTCGGCCATGTCGTGCGGGAGGTTCTGCTTGGGCGGATCGAGCCCGGTAGGTTAGCGAACCGCCGCGCCGGTGTCGAAGACGGGGCACCGTTCGGGGGCACGGTTCGGTGTCAGGCTCCACCCTGTGCGGTCGCCCGCGCCAGGGGACGCACCGGAGGGCGAGTCAGTGGGGGGACGGTCAGTCGCCGCCAACGGCAGCAAGGACGTGCTGACTCCCGCAGGTGAGCGACCCGTTCGATGATCGGCGGAATGACGCCGGCGAGCCACTCGCGGGACTCAGTCTCGGATGGTGCGGGCCGCCCGGGCGCCCAGGTCTCGGTCACGGAACGAGGGCGGATAACCGGACCGTCTGGAGCTCCGCGCGTAGGCGGCGCCACGCGAATAGCCGGCTCCGCGTACGACCCGATGCGCCAGACTCGCCCCCTCCCGATACTCGCTCTGGCACCACTCCCACACGTTGCCATGGAGATCGTGCAGTCCCCAAGCATTCGGCCTGTAACTCCCCACCGGTGCCGGACCGGCAAACCCGTCCCGGAACTCCACATCGGTCGCTCCCCATTGCGGGAAGAGCGCGATCGCGAACTGATCCAGCACGTTGGCTGACCCCTCCAGCGAGTTGGGATCGCGCCCGGTCGACCATGGTGTGGAGGTGCCGGAGCGACACGCGTACTCCCACTCCGCATCGGTCGGGAGCCGGAGCCCCTGCTGGCCGAGCCATTTGGTGCAGCTCAACCAGTCCACCGACTCGACCGGCGCCCGTTCGGTGACTCGCGGATAGCCCTTCTCGTCCGTGATGCCACGAAACCGTTCCCCCGCCAGGTAGGTGCTGGGCTGCTCACCGCCGGTGATCCTTCGCCACTGTCCTTGCGTGAGTTCGTACTTGCCCAAAAAGAACGGTGCGAGCGGCACGCGGTGCGGCGGCACCTCGCGATCATCGTCGGCTAGCGGGTCGTAGCCTTCGGCGCCCGGATCGAGGCTCTGCGCACCCATCAGGAACTCGCCCGGCGGCACCAAGACGAACACGATGCCGAAGTCGTCGGTCAATTCGAGCTTGCCGTCGGCACCGCGCTTCGGCAGCTTGCCTGATCGAAGGTGCCCGAACTCCCACAGCGTGGAGTCCGGATCCGGGCCCAGCGGTATGAGCCCTACCTGCGGCGAGATCTTCAGACCACCGTACGTCGCATGCACGGCGACAGCCTGGACCGCCTTCTCCCAATCAGCCCTGTGGTCATCGACTGTCTCCTGCGTCAGGGCTTGCGTTTCTAGCAACCGCGCACGCACCGCGGCGACGACTCCGCCTTGACCGTTGAAGGCTTCCAAGTCCGTGATCAGCTTGCTCACCGTGTCGAACAAGAACCGGTCAGCATCGTCGTCGAACGAATAGGTGAGCCGCTCGCTCACCTTCGCCCTCAGCTCTTCGTACTCACGCTGCAGTGCTGCGCGATGGGTGTCGGAAAGCGGAGGCCGGCCGGTGCCCGGGAGCGCACTCGGCACGAGTTCGCTCTCCACCTCCCGCAGGCGCGCCGCCATCGGATGCGCTTCGCGGTCGCGCGCCTGCTCTTGTTCGCTCCACGACAACGCCCGCTTCTGCATCGCCTCCCGTGCCGCTCGCAGCTCGGGGAGCCGGTCCCGCAGCGGTTCAGCCTGCTGAGCGAGCCATGCGCGCATCGCCGGGGCGACTTCCGGAAACGCCGGCCATAGCCTCGTCTCCTGCGCCAACGCCTCGTCCAAGCGCACGCGGTCGCGAACCAGATAGAAGCGATCGAGGCTCTCGTGCGCAAGCCTCGCCGCGTCGTCGGCCTTGATCCAGGAAGACACGATACGGCCGACTCCTACGAGCGCCGCCGTCATCATCAGAGCCGACAACACTGTTTGCAGCTTGTTGCGCCGCATCCAGGCGCGTGCTTCTGCAATCGGTCCCGTGCGGAACGCCTTCACCACGCGCTGATCCAAGAAGGCACGCAGCTCCTCGGCCAGTTCACGCGTGTCGGCGTAGCGCTGCTCCGATTCGCGCGCCATGGCCTTCTCGCATACCGCAACCAGCTGGGGCGGGGCACCCTTGTCGAGCTGATGGATCGGAGTCGGCGGACCTTGCAGCACGAGCCCCAGGATCGTGTGCGGGGACATCGCAACACCCGGCACCACGTACGGCATCCGGCCGGTGAGCAGCGCGTACAGCATGGCGCCAACGGAATACACGTCCGAGCGCAGACCGAGCTCATCGAGTTTGCCCGCCGCCTGCTCGGGTGCCATGAAACTGGGAGTGCCGACCACAGCGCCGTCCATGGTCAACAGTGGCGAGTCGGGATCCGACGCGGCTCGGCGCGATCGCTCAGTCTCGACCTGACTGAGGGAGGCAGTTGCCGGACGCAATCGCAGGTCGCGTCGGTCTGGTTGCCCGAGCACGCGCGCGAGCCCCCAGTCCATCACGTACACTTCGCCGAACCTGCCGACCATCACGTTGGTCGGCTTGAGGTCGCGGTGGATCACACCTTTCTGATGCGCATACGCGAGGGTATCGCAGACCTTCAGGATCACCTCGAGCGCACGCGTGAGCGTCCAGCCGTCTTCGCACTCGCGTGCAAGACCGAACACCTGGTCGGCCGTACGACCCTTGACCAGGCGCATGGTGAAGTAGACGCGCCCGTGGGCATCGAGTCCGATTTCATGCACTGGCACGACGCCTGGGTGATCGAGCTGGCTCGTGACCTGGGCTTCGTCCACGAAGCGCGCAAGAATCCCGGGGTCGACTCGTGGGGTGGAGCCGCGGCCCTCCGGCATCTGACCGAGGATCACCTTCATGGCCAGATGTCTGCCCAAGGTCTGGTCGTGCACGCGCAGGATCGCGCCCATGCCGCCGCGAGCGACTTCGCCGTGGAACTCGTAGCGGCCGGGCGGCGCCGAGAGCGACCTCAGCCTCTCGAGGTCTTGGTTCGGCTCGCGGCAGCGCACCTGCTCTTGGACCGAGTCGGCGGCGATCGCAGCGCGCAGCGCTATCGGATCCTCGCTCGGATGCATCTGACAGAATCGAGCGATCGCGGCTTCGCATGCGGCGTCGTCGAGGGTCAACGCGTACGCGATGAACGATTGAAGGTCCGAGGGAACGCGGGGGACCATGGGTTGCGACGCTGTGGCGATTCTCAGGTGACGTGGCAGAAATTAGCAACTCGGCGCCTCCGACCTGAGACCCCCTTTTCAAACCGTGCGGGCGACTTCCCACACATGGGCATGCGCTGGGTCTCGACGCGTCGGATCGGTCCACGCGGGCGTTCACGCACAATGGCCGCGCGGGAGGCGAAGCGACCGTCGCCGGGAGTTCGCGACCTATGCGGACGAACGGCGTGGGGATCTGACCTCGGCCCAGCGGCAAGGAAGAAGACTGGGCCTGGGCGGCCTGAGAGCGCCTCCCCGGCCAGTAGGACAGTGAACGCCAAGCCACGGACACTCCACCCCCACGCCCCGGCGGCGCGAACTCGTCCAGCCGTCGGTCCCGGCTCAGTGCGGGCCGCCGGGCGGTGTGATCTGGCGCAGCGCGCTCTCGCGCTGCATCAGCAGGAAAGCGGCGCGCCGCTTCGGATCGACCCCGGCCGCGTCGCGCGGACCCGGCCGCGCGCGCACGTCCTCGTAGATCGCGCGCAGGCTCTCGGTGTGCGCGGCGACCGTCGGCGGCGGCGGCGGGATGTGCGCGGCCAGGGCGCGCAGTACTTCGGGGTCGGCGACCAGCCGGTGCAACGCACTCTGCCAAGCTTCGACGTCGCCGGGCGGCACGCGCACGGCGGCGCCACCGGCACGCCGCGCCACGGCGCCGAGGTCGGATACCACCACCGGAAGTCCCAGCTCGAACGCCTCGTCGAGGACGTAGCCGTGCGTCTCGACAGCCAGGGTCGGGAACACGGCGCAGTGCAGCTGCGCGCTGGCGAGGTCGGCCGGCTCGTACGCGCCGTGGAAGATCACCGGCGCGGCTCCCGCACGCACGCGCAGCTCCTTGTCGTAGTCCCGGTCGGGTTCGCCGAAGAGGTGCAGCTCGACGGCACGCGGCGTCCCTTCCTGGCTCAGCGCCACGAAGGCGTCGACCAGGACGCCGACACCCTTGTGTCGAGCGAGGCGGCCGAAGTAGGCGAGACGCAGCGGCTCGTCTGCACGCGGCATGCGGCCACCGGGCAGACGCGCCGGCAGGCGCGGCGTGAAGGGCAACGGCAGCACTCGGAACGCGGTCACGGGCAAGCCGAGCGCCTGCGCCAGGAAACCGGCGGGCGCCTCGTTGGGCGTCAGCACCGCCGCCGCGCGCAGGATCTCGCTGCGCGTGTGCTCGGCGAAGAGCGCGATACCCTCCAGCAGCTCCTCGGCGGACTCGTGGCCGTAGCGCGGCACGCAGTCCAGGCAGTTCGCCGGCGACAGGGCGCGCGCGCAGGGGTCGCCGGCTCGATCGACGCGGAACGCGCGCGGGCACGAGGTGTACACGTCGTGCAGGGTCACGAGGGTCGGGTAGCCCGCCCCCTGCGCCAGCTCGACGAGGTTGGCGGTGAGCCGGATCCAGTGGTGCACGTGCACGACGTCGGGCCGCACGCGCGCCAGCACCTGCAGGAACAGCGCCTCCACCCCCGGGTGCCAAGCCTTGGCGTGCCAGTCGAAGAAGAGGTCGTCGCGGTGCAGGCGCGTCACCTCCACGCCGTCGACGAGTTCGTGCTCGATGCCGCATCGCGGCCACGGCCGCATGCTGCCAGCGAGCAGGTGCACCTCGAGCCCGAGCGCGCGCTGCGCACGCACGAGGTCTGCCAGGTAGGTCTCGACGCCTCCGGCGCTCTCCGGCGAATAGCCGTGAACGACGTGCAGAACCCTCAAGACGCGTTCATCCGTGGGTTCGACCGTGGCCAGCGCACGTCGTCAGCATAGCCGCCGGCGCCATCGCGCCCAGCGCGTGCCGACTGCTCGACGTGGCTACTCGGCCGGCTTGTCGGTGATGATCGGCCCACAGCAACCAGCAACGATCTCGCCGCTTCCGTGGGCATGCGCGGGGGTCGACTCGGTCGCTGCACGCTGCCGCACCGAGGTCGCCAGGTCGGCCGGCGTCCCGGCCACCTCGGCACGCTGGATACCCACACCTGCATCGGGTTCGCTGAGGTCGAGGGTCTGCCGCTCCTGCCACGGCAGTTCGTTGCCGTCGCGATCGGTGGTGACGAGCACGCGCGGCCGTAGCAGATCGCGCCGCTGCTCCAGCACGAACGCCTTCTCGCCCGTGTCGAGGCGAACGTTCGACCCGGTCGGGTACACGCCATTGCGTCGGATGAAGCGCCGCAGCAGCCACGGGTCGAAGTGCCCCGCCATGGAGATCATGATGCGGTAGGCCCGCACCGCCGACATCGGTGGCTTGTACGGTCGTGCTGCGGTCAGCGCTTCGTACACGTCGCAGATCTTGACGATGCGTGTGGTGACCGACAGCCGGTGCGCGTGCATCGTGCGCGGGTAGCCCTCACCGTCGAAGCGCCGGTGGTGACCGAACGCTGCCGCGATGGCCAACGGCTCGCTCTCGCTCTGGTCGAGCAGCATGCGCGCACCGTGCTCGGGATGCGTGTTGACGAGATCGCGCTCCTCCGCGGTCAACGGCCGGCGCGAGTGCAGGATCTCGAAGGGCACGTGCGCTTTGCCGACGTCGTGCAGCAGGCCGGCGACGCCGACCGCCATGCAAGCCTGCGGGCTGGCCCCGAGCCCACGGGCGAAGTCCATCGCCAGCACCGTGACGCGCATCGAGTGGCCGAGCGTGAACGCGTCGTACTCGTGCTGGGCGGCCAGGCCCAGCAGCGGCCCGGACGCGCTGTCCAGCTCCTTCAGCAGCCGCTCGGCCTCGCCGAACACCGAGCCGATCGGGATGCTGCCGCCCTGGCAGGCCGTGACCGTGATGTCCTGCAGCAGACCGAGCACGTTTTGGTACAGGCGAGTCGGCAGCTCGATGGCCCGCTGGCTGAGACTGTCGACGCCGAGCTGATCACGGTCCTCGAACGTCAGTGTGCTGCTCTCGGCGCTTCCGCCGGCGCCTGCCCCGCCCTCGCCGGCGCGGAACGGCGGCAGGAAGCGCACGCGGTCGCCGATCTGCGCGGCGAGCGCCGTGTTGAGCCTGGCGTAGCTACCCCGCTCCTGGTGGCGGGCGCTCAGCGCCTCGACCAGAGTGCGGATCTCGTCGACACCACACTGCGCGGAGAGTTCCAGCCCACCCGAACCGAGGTGCTGCAGCGTTTCGATCAAGCGGCCCGCCGCCAGACTGGCGCCCACCACCGGCCGGTTGTCGAACAGGATATAGCCGCCGGCGACTGCCAGACGCAGCGTCGGCTCGCGCGTGGCGGCCGTGAGGTTGGTGATCGCCGACGCCAACTGTTCGATCGAGAGCTGCACGCGCGGGTGCGCGGCAAAGTAGACGCGGGCGTTCATCATGGCGCTGACCAGCTCGTCGATCAGCTCCTGCACCGCTTTCTGCGGATCGTGGTCGGTCTCGGTCACGCCCTAGCCTCGCTTTCGCCCCATGGTCTCCAGGGTGGCGCGCGCCACGCGGCGAACCGCTCGACTCTCGCGCTTGAACAGCAGGCCGCCGGACGTCACCAGGTCGGTGAGCAGCACCCGCGTCTCGATGCTCGGCAGTTCGCGCAGGGACTGGATGGCGAAGATGCGCCGAGCCTCCTGCTCGGCGTTGCCGGCGACGTCTTGAATGAAGGCCCGCGTGACGCTCCCCGAGAGCGCCACCAGCTCCTCGCTCGCCGGCCGCTCGCTGGCCACCTGCTCGCACAGCTTCTCCAGATACTCGCGCGGCAAGCGGCTGGCCGGGTCGACGACTCGCAGCGCGACGCTCGCTGGGCCGGTCAGGCCGGCCTGGCGCAGGAACTTGGTGGCAGCGGCCTTGCAGTCGCTCTTGGCGTGGCGCAACGCCAGGGTCGCCAGCGCCAGGGCGCGCGGTGACAGGCACGAGAACAGGCGATCGACACGCGCCTCGTTGAGCGTGTCGGGGTTCTTCTCGAACCAGCTCGTCGACGCGAGGATCGTCGCCGGGTCGACCGCGCGGCACAGGCGCGCGAGGCGCTGCGCCGCGTCCGGCCCGTGCAGCGTGTCGAGGAACAGGCCGAACGTCTTGGGAAACTGCTGCGCCACCTGCTCCGGTTCGAGCAGCTTGGCATCCTGCAGCGCCGCGGTCACCACCGGATCGCCGGCGATCTGCACCAGCCGCCAAGCGGGCCGCTGGTCGACGTCGTCGCCGGCCAGGGCGCTGGCGAAGTAGTCGCTGAACAAGGTGCGCACCACCTCGCCGCCGGTCTGCAGGGCCCGCACCAGATAGCTGCGTACGGTCGCCTCGTGCAGCGCACCGTCTTGAGTCAGGGCGTGCAAGACGATGCCGATGAGTTCGGTGGCGTCGAGCTCGGCCAGTCCGCGTGTCGTCGACGACGACGTGGTGGCCTGCAACGACTGGATGTCGCGGATCCAGTCCTCGTGCCCGCGGGCGTTCCGCTCTTCTTCCTCGAGCCGATTGAGGTCGGCCAGCAAGTCCTCGAGGCTGTCGACGACCGCCTCGTCGCCGTGGCCCCTGCCGCCGGTCGGCGGCAGCTGCTCACCGCCGAGGGTGGCGGCGAACATCTTGCGACCGACGGACAGGAAGGTGCCGGCGAGGGCGTCGCGGTCGAGCGCGGCGCCGCCCGCGACGGCGGTCAGTTCGGCGTGCGCCGCGGCGAGGATCTTCTCGGCCAGCGCCTCGGCGTAGGCATGATCGTGGCTCGCCTCGGCCGGCAGACACTGCACCAGTTCGGCGATGACGTCGATGACGGCCACGTTCTCGCCCGCCTCGGACTGCTGCGGCAGGGCCGCGCGCAACTCTTCGAGCTTGGCGCGCACGCGCGCACTGTCGGCCAGCGTCGCTTCGAGCGCGCGACTGCGCGCACTACGCGAGCCGCTGAGGGTGTCGGGGGCCCCCTCGGCCTCGCCGTCACCGTCGCAATGGCTGCCGGTCATCACCAGGTCGCGCGCCCGCACGCCCGCGATGGGGTCGGCCCACACCGCCAGCCCGCGCTCCTTGCCGATCTGCGAGCGCTGCAGCCGCCGGGCGGCCGCGGTCAAGGACATCATGTCGACTGCGGGCGTGAACTCGACGCCGCCGATCAAGCTCTTGACGAACAGGTCACGCAGCCAGGTCTGGGCGTGCGAGCGCAGGGGAAGGCGCGACGTGCACACGACGAGATCGTGGCTGCCGACGACGATCTCGACGATGGGACGATGCGCGAAGTACTCACGCAACGCTTCCAAGACCATCTCACCGGTGGCCTGTACCCGCTGGTTGTTGTCCGGGTAGATGAAGCAGGCCTTGAGGAAGGAGGCGAGCCGCTCGATGAGCATGGTCGCCTGCATGTCCTTGGCCGAGCCGTGGCCCGGCGCCGCCCCCGCGCGGGCCGTCGCTGCCCCCCGCGAGGCCTCCGTCGCCTTGTTCCCCGGTCGCCGCTCCATGTGCTGTCCCGTCATCGGCCAAGTCGGCCCCGGAGCTTCCGCCGCAACGGCGAGGTTCTCACGTTTGTACGGACCGGCCGACCACTCCACCCCCTGCACCTCCCTGCGCCCGAGCCGCGCCGCCCGCGCTGAAGTGTTTCTGGAGCCTCCACATCCGTCGACATCGGCGACACTCCGAGGAGCTTTCGCGTACGGAGACGATTCGTCGCAGGGGAGGCTCAGTCGCGCGCTCGGATCGGCCGACAGTCGAGGGGCCCGGGCTGTCACGGCACCGACGACGCCGGGCGCAACCGCACCATGACCACCTCGACCATCCTCGAAGGTCAGACGTTGCGCGCCGCCCTGGTCGAGCGCACTTGCAGCGTCCTGGCGTTGCCGCCGGCGACGGTGGAACACATCGCCATCGCGCTGCTGGCGCGGGGCCACGTGCTGATCGAAGGCATTCCAGGCGTCGGCAAGACCCTCCTGGCCCGCACGATCGCGCGCTGCTTGGGTGCCACGTTCCACCGGATCCAGTTCACCAACGACCTCCTGCCCTCGGACGTGGTGGGCTCGATGGTGTGGAGACCCAAGCACGAGGAGTTCGAGTTCGTGCGCGGGCCACTGTTCGCCAACATCGTGCTCGCCGACGAGATCAACCGCACGAGCCCGCGCACGCTGTCGTGCATGCTCGAAGCGATGGAACACGGTCGCGTCTCGGTGGAGAACGAGACCATCGCCCTGGCCGATCCGTTCTTCGTGCTGGCGACGCGCAACGGCATCGAGTTCCACGGCACCTACCCGATGCCGGAGGCGGCCCTCGACCGCTTCATGCTGCGCATCGAGCTCGGCTACCCCGACGCCGACCAGGAGATCGCGCTCTACCTCGGCGACGATCCGGAAGACCAACTGCGCCGCCTCGAGCCCTTGCTGTCCCTCGATGCGTTGGCCGAGACCATGGACGCGGTGCGTCGGGTCGAGCTGCGGCCACCGCTGGCGAAGTACTGCCACCGCCTCGTGCAGGCGACACGCGAGTCCAAGGCTTTCGCGCTGGGCGCCAGCCCACGTGCGGCGCTGCTGTGGCTGCGCGCCGCGCGGGCCCGCGCCCACCTGCACGGGCGCAGCTACGTCGTACCGGACGATCTGCAGGCGCTGCTGCTGCCGGTGCTCTCGCACCGAACGGTGCTGGTGGGCGGCGGCGACGCTTCGGAGGCGCTGCGTCAGCTCGTCGCCAGCACGCCCGTCGAGCTGTGAGCTCGGCATCCGACCCGCGGTCGCGAGCATCGACCCGAGCGCCACGCGTCCGTCTCGGCCCCACCCGTCTGGGGGTGAAGGCGCTCCTCTTCTACCTGGTCCTGCTGACCACGTTCTTCGCCATCCCGTACTCGAACCTGTTCTTCCTGGGGATCGCGTTCCTGTCGGTCGTCGCCCTGTGCAATCTGGCCTGGGCACACGCCAACCTGCGCGGCCTCTACGCGTCGGTGGGCGAGCTGAAGCCGTGCGCCGCCGGCAGCGCGATCCAGGTACCGATCGTCGTCCGCGGCCGGAGTGGACGACGGCGCTCCGCTCTGATCGGCCTCGTCGAGCTCGAAGCGGCGCGCGGCCGCACGCACGGCGTCGACAGCACCGACGCCGAGACGACGCTCGGGGTCGACCTGCCGCCCCTGACGCGCGGCATCCACCGCATCGTGCGGGCGTCGATCGAGTCGACCTACCCCTACGGGCTCATACGCGCCAGGTGCGACGCGACCGTGGCGGCCGAACTGGTCGTGTACCCGGCGCCGGTGTCGCTCGCCGCCGAGCGCCGCAGCAGCCGGCGTGCGCTGGTCGCCGCCCTGCTGCCCGAGGCACGCCGCGAAGGCGACGTCGGCGTCGCCTACGTGCGTGACTGGCGTACCGGCGACGACCTGCGCCGGGTGCACTGGAAGGCGACGGCACGCCGTGGCGAGCTGGTGGTCCGCGAGTTCGACGACGACGACGGCAGCGGCAGCGAGATCGTTCTCGACCGGCGCTGTTCCGCCGAAGAGCTCGAGGCGGCACTGTCGCTCGTGGCCACCCTCGCTTTGGCCGCGGCCGAGCGCAAGGAAGGCCTGACCCTGCACACGCAAGGTAGCAGCGCGGCCTACGGCACCAGTGCCGCGTCGACGCACGCCCTGCTGCGCCTGCTCGCCACCCTGCAACCGCTCGACCACGACGACGTGGCGCCACCGCCGGCCGCGACGAGTGCGTTGCGCCTGCCGAAGCGAGGTCGTCGATGATCGTCCACCTAGGTCTGTGTCTGCTCGTCGTCGTCAATCTGCTGTTCGTGCACGTCACCGGGGTCGTCGGCGTCGCATGGGTGCTGGCCTTCGCGGCGCTGGCGCTCCTGGCGCCGCTGATGCGACGCTTCACCGACTGCGTCGCCTACCGCGTGCTGTGGAGCACCGCGGTCCTCGCTCTGTTCGTGGCGCTGGTGAACCGAACCCTCGTCCAAGGCGTGGGCCGCATGCTGGAGGGCGGACTCATCCTCGCGGTGTTCTGCCAGGTGCACTTGGTCAACAACATCGGCGCGCGTCAGCGACCGGATCTGTTGCTGTTCAACTCGTTCCTCATCGCGCTCATCACCGCGTTCTTCTGCCAAGAGTTCGTCTACTCGGTGGTGTTCGTGGCGTACGCCTTCACGCTGCTCACCGTCTGGCGGATGCTCAGCCACCGTGAGAGCGGGGGCTCGACACCGTTCGGCACCGTGTTGGCCGAGGGCGCCCGCCACGCGTCGATCGTGCTCGCACTGACCGTCGCGGCGTTCCTGCTGTGGCCGCGCGACTTCGAGCGCGAGGGCTTCGTCGGCGAGCGCTTCCTGCAGAAGGTGCAGAGCGTCGGGCCGAGCGACGAGATCCGTCTGGCCAACAAGCTCTCGCCGTTGCAGAGCGACCGGGTGGTGATGCGCATCCGCGGCCAGGGCGAGATCCCCACCCACTGGCGCGGCTCCACCTTCGCTCTGCTCGAGGCCGGCGCCTGGCACGCGACGACGATGACACAGGAGATCGTGCGCTTCGACCAGTCGACGCGCATCCGCTCGCTCGATGCCCCCTGGCACGAGGAGGCGCGCGGGTCGTGGCGACGCGCCGGTGCCGCCAGCGGCGCGTCGTTGCAGATCGAGCTCTTCGACGTCGAACGCGGGCGGCTCTACCTGCCGGACGACGCCGTGCGCTTGACTCTGCGCGACGACGCCATCGAGATCCCGCACATCCCGCTCGCCGACGCGACCTTCGCCGTCTTCGCCGCCGAGACCGGCGAGTCGTGGCAGCGGCTCGCCTATGACGTCGAGTGCAGCGAGACGGTCCACCGCCCATCTTCCTGGACGCCGGCGCGCATGCAGGCGTGGCTCGGTCTCGACCCACAGGCAGTGCCCCCCGAGGCCCTCGACCTGGCACTGCGCTACCGTCGAGACCTGCCGGCACGCGCCGACGCGGCGACGGTCGCCGAGACCCTGTGCCAGCGCCTGCGTTCGAGCTTTGCCTACGGCCTGCCGGGCCAGGCGCAGAGTGCCACCAACCTGCACGAGTTCTTCCGCCTGCGCCGCGGTCACTGCGAGTTCTTCGCCTCGGCGTTGGCGATCATGCTGCGCACCCAGCGCATCCCTTGCCGTCTGGTCGGCGGCTTCCTGGCCAGCGAGCGCGAGGCCGACGGCACGGTCGTCGTGCGGGCACGCCACGCGCACGCCTGGGTCGAGGCATTCGACGCGCAGCGCGGCTGGTTCGCGCTCGACCCGACTCCGGCGCAGGAAGCGGCCGCGGCGCCCGATTCGTGGCTCGGCGCCCTGTTTGCCGAGGCCGAGGCGGTGTGGACCGCCGTCACCGGCTTCGACGAACGTCGCCGCAAGGAGGCCATCGCCTGGCTCGCGGACCTGCCCGCGCGCGCCAGCGCCTTCATCGCTGCGCATCCTTCGGTGGCCCTCGCCCTGCTCCTCGCCGGGGCCTGGCTGTGGCGTCGGTGGCGCCGGCGGGCGAACACCGCGGTCGCCGAGTACCGCTCGACCTTGCGGCGGCTGCGCCTCCGGCTGGCGCCGGGGGAGACCCCGCGGCAACTCCTGGCGCGCGCCCGAAACGACGGCTTGCCGGCGTCCGCGCTGGATCGCCTGCGTGCTGCCACCGACCGCCACGAGCGCCAGCGCTACCGCTCGCCGCCTCCGTCGCGGGGCGCCGGCGCCGTCAGCCCGGCGCACTGACGACGCCGAACCGGAGAGCCGGGCTGGCCAACGCGCGACTCGGAACCGGTCGTAGGGTTCTTTTGCCTGCCCACTTGTCCCACCGTCTCGAATCTGGCATAGACCGGTCGGTCCAATCCGCCGATGTCCGCCGAAACGACCCGCGACCAAGACACCCGCGAACGCATCCTCGCCGCCGGTGCCGAGCTGTTCGCCCAGAAGGGCTTCCACGGTTGCGGCCTGAACGAGGTGCTGCAGCGCGCCAACGTGCCCAAAGGGTCCTTCTACCACTACTTCGGCTCCAAGGAGGAGTTCGGCGTGGCCCTCATCGAGCGCACCCGTGACGGCTACCTCGCGGACCTCAAGCCGATCCTCGGCGACCGCAAGCTGACACCGCTCACGCGTCTGCGACGGATGTTCGAGGTGGGCCGCGCGGAGTGCCTGGACTGCGGGCCCGAGCGACAGTGCCTGATCTCCAAACTGGCGCTCGAGACCGCGCAGCCGAGCCCGCTGGTGCACGCGGCCGTGCGCTGCGCCTTCCAGCAGTGGAGCGCCCTGCTCGCGCAGGTCATCCGCGAAGGCCAAGCCATCGGCGAGATCGACGGTCGCCACGACCCGGACCGCCTCGGCAACGTGCTGGTGATGCTCTGGGAGGGCGCCACCATGCGCATGCAGATCGACCGCGACATCGCTCCCCTCGACGATTTCCTGGCCTTCGTGTTCGACACCCTGTTCGGGCGCCCAAGCGCCTGAGCCGAGGCCCACGGTGAGTCCCAACCGCCCCTGCGCCACCGAACACCACGACACCGACCACTAGACGACCGGTCTACGACAATGCCCGCCCCTACCTCTGCCTCGCCCGTCGCCCGTGCCATCGGATCCCTCGTCTTGCTGGGCGCCGTCGGCGCCGCCGGATACGGACTCTACGCCTGGAAACACCGGCAGATCGCCGTCGCTGCGACCGCTGCGGCCCAACAGCACGAACCCGCCGAGGTCATCAAGGCCCGTCCCGCCGCCCAACGGCAGTATGCGCGCACCACCACGGCGGTCGGGACCGTGCGCGCGCTCCGCTCGATCACCCTCAGCAACGAACTCGCGGGCACGGTACGCGACGTCGCCCTGCGAACCGGGGAGGTCGTGACCGAAGGCGCGCTCCTCGTCGAGCTGGACGTCAGCGTCGAGCAGGCCGAGCTGGCCGCTCTCGAGGCGGACGCGCGCCTCGCCGACTCGATGCTGGCGCGCATGGAACAAGCGCTGGAGAGCCAAGGGGCCTCCGCCGCGGACGTCGACCGGGCCCGCGCCGAGCGCGACATGGCCGCGGCCAACGTCGCACGGGTGCAGGCGCTGATCGAGCGCAAGCGCTTGCGCGCGCCGTTCCCCGCCAGGGTCGGCATGGTCGATCTGCACCCTGGCCAGTACCTGAACCCCGGAACCGCCATCACCACCCTGCAGGGCATCGACGACGCGGTGCACATCGACTTCGCGGTGACGCAAGAGACCGCCGCCGTCCTGGCGCTCGGCCGCGAGATCGACGTGAGCTTCGCCGGACGGCAGAGTCAGGCCAAGATCGTGGCGATCGACGCGCGCGTCGACAGCACCACGCGCAACACGTGGCTCCGCGCCCTGCTCGCCGGCCCACCGACCCCGCCGCCCGGCGCCTCGGTGCGGGTGAGCGTGCCGGTCGAGGCACCCCGCGACGTCGTGGTCACCGACGTCACCGCGCTGCGCCGTGGACCGTCGGGCGATCTGGTGTTCGTGATCGGCACCGGTCCCGACGGCAAGCCGCGCGCGTCGGCACGGCGCGTGGTCGCCGGCGCGACGCTCGGCGACGAGGTCGTGATCCGCGAGGGCCTCGAAGCCGGCGAGCTGGTCGCCACCGATGGCTCTTTCAAGCTGCGCGAGGGCGCCCTCGTCCAGGTGGCCGCGAACGAGTCCAAGCCGAACTGAGGTCGCCATGCGTTCCTTCACCGACATCTTCGTCAAGCACCCGGTGTTGGCGCTGGTCGTCAACCTGGTACTGATCCTGGTCGGCTGGCGCAGCGCGGTGGGCCTGCCGGTGCAGCAGTACCCGAGCCTCGACAGCGCCTCGATCATCGTCACCACGGTCTACACCGGCGCGTCCGCCGAGACCGTGCGTGGCTTCCTCACCACGCCGATCGAGCGCGCCGTCTCGTCGATCGGCGGCATCGACCACGTCGAGTCGCAGAGCCGCGCCGCGGTGAGCACGGTGACCATCCGCCTCGAGCTCGGCTACGACACCACGCGAGCGCTCGCCGAGGTCACGGCCCGCCTACAGCAGGTGCGTAGCGAGCTGCCCGAGGAAGCCGAGCCGCCCATGGTCGACGTGCAGCGCGCCGACCGCCCGTACGCCACCTTCTACCTGAGCTTCACCAGCGACAAGCGCAACCTCGCCGAACTCACGGACTGGCTCACACGCAACGCCCAGCCGCAGCTCAGCACCGTCCAGGGCGTGCAGCGCGTCACCGTCGAAGGTGGCCGACCGCTGGCGATGCGGGTGTGGATCGATCCGGACCGGCTGGCCGCCGTCAACTTGGCGCCGGGCGACGTCTACGCGGCGATCCAGCGCAACCACTACCTCGCCGCGGTCGGCCAGACCAAGGGCAACGAGGTGCAGATCAATCTGCTGGCGGACACCGATCTGCGCTCGGCCAGGGAGTTCGAAGACCTGATCGTCACCGACCGCGGCGGCGCGGTGGTGCGACTCGCCGACGTCGCCACGGTCGAACTCGGTGCCGAAGAGGCCGACCTGCAAGCCAAGTACGACGACAAGCCGGGCGTGTACCTCGGCGTGTGGCCGCTGGTCGGCGCCAATGAGATCCAGGTCGGCGACGCGCTGGTGGCGGCGATGGACGACCTCGGGCCGACGCTGCCCAAGGACATCGAGATGCACCTCGCCTACGACGGCACGGTGTTCATGCGCGACGCGCTGACCGAGATCAGCAAGACGCTGGTCGAGACCATCCTGATCGTCGGCGTGGTGGTGTTCCTGTTCCTCGGCTCGGTGCGCACCGCGATGGTGCCGCTGGTGGCCATGCCGGTGTCGCTGATCGGGGCGGCGATCGTCATGGCGGCGTTCGGCTTCTCGCTGAACCTGCTGACCATCCTGGCGATCGTGCTGTCGGTCGGCCTGGTGGTCGACGACGCGATCGTCGTGGTCGAGAACGTCGAGCGCCACGTGCGCATGGGCAAGACGCGTCTGCAGGCGGCGGTCGTCGCCGCGCGCGAACTGCTGGGCCCGATCATCGCCATGACCATCACGTTGGCCGCGGTCTACACGCCGATCGGCTTCCAGGGTGGCATGACCGGCGCGCTGTTCCTGGAGTTCGCCATCACCCTGGCGGCGGCCGTGTTGGTGTCGGGCCTGGTGGCGGTCACGCTGTCACCGGTGATGAGCGCCTACGCGGTGCGCGAGCACGGCAAGGAGGCGTGGCTCACCCGCCAGGTCGACCGCGGCTTCGCCATGGCGCGCCGCCTCTACGCCTGGACACTGGACGGTGCGCTCGCCATCCGCTGGGCCATCGTCGTCGCCGCGGCGCTGGTCACCGCGGCGATCTGGCCGCTGTATGCCGGGTCGCACCGTGAGCTCGCACCGATCGAGGACCAGAGCCACGTCAGCATGTTCTTCGACGCGGCACCCGACGCCACCCTGGAGGCCGTCGACCGCGCGTCGCGCGAGGTGATCGACCAGGTGAAGACGCTGGAGGAGACCCGCTTCGCGTGGTCGCTGGTCGCCAGCTGGGGCGGGTTCGGCGGGATGGTCAACAAGAACTGGAAAGAGCGCAAACGCTCGACCACCGACCTCTACGGCGAGCTGTTCTACAAGGTGTCGCAGATCCCCGGCCTGCGCGTGTTCCCGCGCCTCGACCCGCCCCTGCCGACATCCGGCCAGTACGACGTCGAGCTGGTGCTGCAGAGTGCCGCGCCGCTGGAGGATCTCATGGGCACGGCGATGGCGGTGGTCGGCGCCGGCTGGCAGAGCGGCAAGTTCCTCTACGTCGACACCGACCTCAAGATCGACCGCCCGGAGGCGCGCGTGATGGTCGACCGCGAGCGTGTCGCCGACCTCGGCATGGATCTCGCGAGCGTCGGCCGCGAGCTTGGTGCTCTGCTCGGTGGTGGCTACGTCAACCGCTTCAACTACTACGACCGCAGCTACAAGGTCATCCCGCAGATCGGCCAGCGCGACCGAGCCACGGTCGGTCCGCTGCTCGACCTGAAGATCAAGACGCCACGCGGCGACATGGTGCCGGTGTCGTCGTTCGTGACGGTCGAAGCGATCGCGTCGCCCCGCACCCTGAACCGCTTCCAGCAGCGCAACGCCGTGAAGATCTTCGGCGGCGTGCAGCCGGGCGTCACCAAGGCGGAAGGCCTCACCGTGCTCGAGGAGGCGGCCAAGCGTGTGGCGGGCACGTCGGTGGCCATCGACTACGCCGGCGAGTCACGGCAGATCCGCCGGGAGGGTTCGTCCCTGGTCACCACGCTCGGCTTCGCCATCGCGCTGGTGTACTTGGTGCTCGCCGCACAGTTCCGCAGCTTTCGCGACCCGTTGATCGTGTTGCTCGGTTCGGTGCCGCTCGCGATCAGTGGCGCGCTGCTCTTCCCGTTCGTCGACTGGACCACCATCAACGTCTACTCGCAGGTCGGCCTGATCACTCTCGTGGGCCTGATCGCCAAGAACGGCATCCTGATCGTGGAGTTCGCCAACACGTTGCAGCGGGCAGGTCGCAGCAAGTTCGACGCGGTGCGCGAGGCCGCGGCCACTCGGCTACGGCCGGTCCTCATGACCACCGCCGCCACCGTCTTCGGCCACTTCCCGCTGGTGCTGGTGACCGGACCGGGAGCACAGGCGCGCAACAGCATCGGCATCGTGCTGGTAGCCGGCATGGCGCTCGGCACCCTGTTCACGCTGTACGTCGTGCCGGTCTTCTATCAGCTGATCGCGGCCGAGCATGGGGCCAGGGCGCAGACAGCCCAGGACCTCGACTTCGAGGCCGCGGCCGTGCCGGCGCACGTGGAGTTCGCGCGATGACTCTTCACCCTCGCTGGTCTCGTTGGATCTTCGGCTCGGGTCTCGCCGCGCTGGTCGGCTGCGCGGCAGTCGGCCCCGACTACGAGGAGCGGCAACCGCCGGTGCCGGCACAGTGGCACCAAGAGCGCACCGACGGGTTGGTCGACGCGCCGCCCGCCGACGGCCCGTTCTGGCACGCCTTCGCCGACCCCCTCCTCGATCGGTTGATCGAGGGTGCGCTGGCCCAGAACCTCGACCTGCGCGTGGCGTTCGCGCGGCTCACCGCGGCCAGCGCCCTGCGCGGCGTGGCCGCCGCCGACCGCTGGCCGGCGCTCGACTTGCGCGGCAGCTACGAAGACCGCCGCGACAGCCGCAACACGCCGTTCGGAGCGTTCATCCCGAGCACCAACATCCACACGCTGGCGCTCGACGCGGCCTGGGAGCTCGACCTCTGGGGTCGTGTGCGTCGCGCCGTGGAAGCCGCCGACCGCGAACTGGAGGCCAGCGCCGCCGACGTCGCCGGCGTGCGCCTGAGCGTCGCCACCGAGGTTCTGGCCACCTACGTCGACCTGCGCGCCGCGCAGCGCCGCCTACAGATCGCGCAGAACAACCTGACGCTGCAAGAGCAGACCCTCGGCCTGGTGGAGGCGCGCTCGCGGGCGGGCCTTGTCGTCGAGCGCGACGTCGCGCAGGCCAAGACCAACGTCGAGTCGACGCGCTCGCGCCTGCCGACACTCGATGCCGCGGCGCTCACGGCACGGAACCGGCTGTGCGTGCTCTTGGGCAAGGCGCCGGGCGAGCTCGACTTGGACCTCACCACAGCGACGCCGACGCTGCCGGTGCTGCCGTCGCGCGTGGCGGTAGGGGCGCCGGCCGACCTGTTGCGCCGACGCCCCGATGTGCACGCCGCGGAGCGGCGCTTCGCCGCAGCGGTGGCACGCATCGGCGTGGCCGAGGCCGACCGCTACCCGCGCCTGTCGCTCGGCGGCACGCTCGGCCTGTCCGCCAACGCCGCCAAGGACGTGTTCACCCAGGGCAGCGACGTCACCGCGTTCGGCCCGTCCCTGCGCTGGAACCTGTTCGACGGCGGTCGCCTGCGCTGCCGCATCGCCTCGCTCGACGCCGAGGCCGAAGCGGCGCAAGTCGCCTACGAGCAGACGGTACTGCGCGCGCTCGAGGAGGCCGAAGGCGCCATGTTGCACTTCGTGCGCGAGCAGGCCCGCCGCGACGCCCTGCAACGGGCCGCCGCGCAGGCTGCGCGGGCGGTCGAGTTGGCGCAGACCCAGTACCGCGCCGGTTTGTCGGACTTCCAGACCGTGATCGACTCGCAGCGCACGGTCGCCAGCATCGAGGATGACCTGGTGAGCAGCGAGGCATCGGTGATGGCGCAGCTGGTGGCGCTGTGGAAAGCCGTCGGCGGCAGCATGGGTGCGCCGGCGAAGCAGTCGGCCCCATCGGAGTGAAGACCCTGTCGGAGTGGGTCGCCGACGAGTGAGCCAGCGACCGACGACCTGACGTCGGCGCTACGCCGGCGGACGCGCCGGCCACCGACCACTCACGCGCGCCCGCGTTCCCGGATGCCGACCCGGCGACCCGCCACTGCCGCCAGCACCACGAACGTGACTGTCGCCGCACCGAGCGCGCAGAGGTAGGGATGCGTCGCGACGCCGGGCCACGTGCGGGTAGCGGGCACGTACTTCGCCCCCCACACGACCGCGCCGGCCAGCAGCGCCCCCGTCGCCGCCCGCGCGTCGCCCACTCGCGTGAACAGGCCAGCGCTGACGCAGACGAAGATGCCGGCGCTGCCGAAGCCCGAGGAGTCTTCGATGAGGTCGAAGACGCTGTCGGCGGACGAGGCGAGCGCCCAGGCCACCGCACCGAGCGCCAGCACGCAGCCGCGCGCCGTGCGCAAGCGGGCGCGCTCGCTCACGACTCGCCCGGCCAACAGGACGTTGCGCGACAGCAGCGACGCCGCCACCAGCATCGCGCTGTCGATCGTCGACAGGATCGCCGAGACCAGGGCACCGACGAGGACGACGACACCGAACCGCGAGAGGTGCGACTGTGCCAGCTCAGGCAGGATGCGGTCGGGGTCGGCGAGCGACGGGATCAAGCTCGGCCCGAGCAAGCCGAGCGTGATCGGCACGAGGCCGACCACGACGTACAGCGCGCCCCCACCGAGCATCGACCAGCGAGCGGTCGCCGCGCTCTTCGCGGCCATGGCGCGCGACAGCAGCTCGGGCGCCAACATCGATCCGACCACGGGAATCGCCCAGGTCTCGAGCACGGTGCTCCAGTGCGGCTGCTCGCCGCCGACGAAGTGGACGCGCGCCTGGTCGAGCCGCGCCAGCATGCTGTCGAAGCCGCCCTCGTGCTGGGCGACGACGACGAACAACCACAGCAGGCCGATCACCAGGACGACCCCCTGGACGAGATCGGTGACGATGTCGGCGAGCACACCGCCGAGCATGGTGTAGACGACGGAGATCACCGCCGCCATGCCGATGCCGAACGCCAAGCCGACATCGGAGACCGAGTGCAGCACCAAGCCGAAGGCACGGATCTGCGCCGCCGCCCAGAACACCGACGTCGGCACGATCAGGATGGCGGTGAGGCGCTCGACGAAGGGCGAGTAGCGCTCGCGCAGGAAGTCGGCGAGGGTGGTCAAGCGCAGGCGCCACAGCGGCACGGCGAACAGCAGCCCGGTTCCCAGCAGGCACAGGCCGTAGGCGAAGGGCTCGACGGTCAGGCGCCCGAGGCCGTCGGCGTAGGCGCCGCCGGCCGCGCTCAGGCAGGTCTCGGCGCCGAACCAGGTCGCGAAGACCGAGGCCAGGCAGAGGCCGAACCCGACTCGACGGCCAGCGACGAGGTAGTCGTCCTCCGAACGGATGCGCCGCGAGACCACGGCACCGATGGCGATCTGCACGGCGACGTAGACGAGGACACCCCAGAGCAATGCGACGACCTCTTGTCTGGTCTCGGATGACGAGTGCGCTGCATCCGCAGGCCCGGGCAGCGCGGCGAGTCTACGGAGTCGATCGCCGGTACGAAGCCGAGAACGGCACGACAAAGACGCACCGTCTCGTCGCACCGCCGAGCAGCAGGTCAGGCGATCCAGCTCGGTTTGCGCTTCTCCAAGAACGCGCTCATCCCCTCCTTGGCCTCCGGCGTGGCACGCAACGCGGCGATCCGCCGCGAGGTGACCGGGATCGCCTCCTCGAGGGAGAGGCCGGCCACCTCGGCGATGAGCCGCTTGGCGTCGGCCACCGCCGCCGGACCCGACGACATCAGTTCGCGCACCACGCCATCGACCGTGGCGTCGAGCTGATCGACAGGCACCGCGCGGTGCACCAGACCGACGCGCTCCGCTTCACGTCCGTCGAAACGCTGGCCGGTCAAGAACAGGGCCCGAGCCCGTCCGGCGCCGATCTTCTGCATCACGAACGGCGAGATCACCGCCGGCACGATCCCCAGCTTGACTTCGGTGAGGCCGAACACGGTGTCTTCGGTGCTGACCGCGACGTCGACCGCAGCCGTGAGGCCGGTGCCACCCCCGAGGGCGTGGCCGTGCACGCGAGCCACGACCGGCTTCGAACAACGGGCGATGGTCAGGAACATGCGCGCCATGGTCGCGGCACTGCCCTCGTTCTCCGCCGCCGCCAAGCTCGCTTGCTCTCGCATCCAGGCCAGGTCCGCGCCGGCGCTGAAGCTCGGCCCATTGCCCGAGAGCACCACGACCCGCACCGAGTCGTCGCCGTGCGCCGACGCGAATGCGTCGGAGAGCTCGGCCACGACCGTTCCGTTGAACGCATTGCGAACCTCGGGACGATCGAGACGGATGTGGAGGACCGACCCCTGGCGTTGCAGCTCGAGGGTCTGGTAGGCGCGCGTCGTCATCTTCCGAGCGATTGGAGGGTCTGCCGGCGCGCAGTCCAGCTTCGAGCCTCCGGCCGGGCAGTTCCTCGCTCGGATCGCGCACGGAGGCCCTGCCGGCCAGGGCCCTGCCGACGACGACCCTGCCAATCGAGACCCCGGGCGACCGAGGCTCTTGCCAGCCGAGCGGCCGAAGCCCCAGAAAGGACAACCGGTGCGATCGGCTCGCACCGGAAAAGAGGACTCTCCTTCTTCCCCGAAGCGACCTCGCACAGTCGCTCCCGAAGAAACCGGGGGGTTGTGGGTGACCGAACGCGCCAGGAGCACCTCGGCTAGGAGGGTCAACGACGCATGCTGTCCGTAGAGGCGCCGAATCTGGGATTTCGCAACACGAGCAGCGAAGAAAACCATGCGGCGCGGGCCGCGTACGTGCGAACGTACCGGTTCGGCAGATGATCCGGTGTCAGTGGATGCGCAGCACCACGCCGTCCTGCGCCTGCCCCTCGACCACGTCGACCTCCACGAAACCGAAAGGCACCTGCGTGCTCGCCGGCTCACCGGGGGCTGCCACCACGCGACGGGCTGCACCGAACGCGTCCAAGCGAATGCGGCCCGGCGGCAGTCCACCCAGCTCGAAGCGACCGCTGCTGTCGGCGTAGGTGCCCGCGCCCCCGGCCGGTCCGTGTACGTGGTGGACGAAGGCGCCGGGCACGGCCTGGTCGTGGTCGGCGGTGACGACGAAACCGCGCAACGTCGCCCCGGGCACCAAGGTCAACTCGACGCCTTCGTCGCCGGCGCTGGCGTAGGTGACGGCGTGGGTCAGCTCGGCGGGGGCCCCGTGCACCATGAGTCGGACACGCACGGATGGCGGCGGCAGGCTGTCCAGCACGAAGCGGCCGTCCGATTCGACCGTAGCAGCGACGCCAGGACACCGAAAGGCGCGCACGGTCAGCTCCTTCGTCGGCACCGAGGCCGGCAGCACCACGCGTCCACGCACCGGCGGCGAGCGGGTGAGGGTGAGGGTCACGGGCGAACCCTCGACGAGTTGCACGTCGGCATCCACCGCGGCGAAGCCCGTTCGGAGCACACGGGCGACGTAGCAGGAGGCTGAGGACGACAGCGACGGAACGGCGAAGGTGCCGTCGGCGGCAGTCCGTCCCTCGCCGAGCTCCGGCCCGTAACGGTGGGGTAGGACGACGACGCGCGCACCCTCGACGCCCTTGCCGTCGGCGTCGATGACTTGACCCACCAAGGAGCGTGGGGCCCCGAACTCGAACTCGATCCGCTCGCGGTCGGGCGCGACGAAGGTGCAGGCGACGCCGTGCACCGGCGAGTCGGCGCGCAGGTACACACCAGCCGGCCCCAACTCGTCACGCGACAGGCTCGCAGCACCACCGCCCAGCGTGCGGGCCGCGACGGCGCGCGGCGGGTAGTCGCCGCCGCCGGAGTCGTCGAAGGGGAAGACCTCGAAGCTCAGACCGTCGACCTGGGCGCTCGCCCCGAGGAACCCGACCGCCTCGATCGCCACCGATCTCGGCCAGAAGCGCACCGCCAGCCAGACGAGCAGGAGCAGGGGCACGCCGACGCGCACCGTGATCGGCACGGAGGCGAAGCGGCCGGGCGTCGGGCGCCGGCGCTCGACGCGGGGCCGCCGGCTCGATCGGACGTCGAGGGCAATCGGGCGCGGGGAGTCGGCGGACGACGTCATTCTCGGCGCAAGAGTATCCGGCCGGGGATCGCGTGCACGGCACCCCGGGAACGACGCGAGGCAACCTGCGGTTCAGTGTGGGCTCCCGGTGTGCGGAACCGGGCTCGTGTCGGAATCGCCCGCGGTCTCGTCGGCCGGCATACTCGCCGCATGCAAGACCCCTACGCCGCGGCCAAGCGCGCCGCCGGACGCGCCGCGGCCGACCTCGTTCCCAGCGACTGCGTGCTCGGGCTGGGCACGGGCTCGACGGTGGCCTTCGTGTTGGAGCGACTCGCCGAGCGCGCCGCCACCGGTCTGCGCATCCACGGCGTGCCCACCAGCGAAGCGACTGCACAGCGAGCGCGCGCTCTGGGGCTGCCACTGGCGTCGCTCGCCGACGTCGACCGCCTGCACCTCACCATCGACGGCGCCGACGAGATCGATCCGCGCGGCAACATGATCAAGGGGGGCGGGGGGGCGCTGCTGCGCGAGAAGGTGGTCGCCGCCGCGTCCGACGAGATGATCGTCGTCGTCGGCGACAACAAGTGCGTGCCGCACCTCGGTGCGTTCCGAGTGCCCATCGAAGTACTGGCGTTCGGTTGCCGACAGGTGATCGCCGCCATCGGCCGCCTGAGCGGCCAGGCGCAGCTGCGCCAGCGCGACGGCAAGCCGTTCGTCACCGACGAGGGCAACTGGATCCTCGACTGTGACTTCGGCGTGATCGAAGACCCGGGCCGGCTGGAAGGCGCACTGGACGCGATCCCCGGCGTGGTGGAGTCGGGCCTGTTCGTGGGAATGGCGGGGCGCGTGCTGGTCGGCGACCGCGACGGCAGCTTCTACGTCCGCCCCTGAGCCTGCTCGCGATCGCGACGGCGCGAGCCGGCAACACAGAGCGAGGGCGCCGGCGAAGCGGGCACCCTGGAGAGCCCTGTGCGCGCAGTCGCGAAGGTGCCTACACCAGCGCATCGCACGTGTCTCGGCGTCGGGCCGGCGGCGCGCCGTGATCCGCGCGGCGCGAGGTGGTCGGTCCACCGACGGAAACCCGAGCCTCTGCGCGCCGCCTCGGCGTAGCGGTCGCTGCGGCGCTCTCGGCGGTTGGCCTTTCTCCTGTGCTTCTCCCCCCTGGCTTCACACCTGGCCGCCTGGAGCGTCGTGTTGTCTGCCATCGCCGCAACCCCGACACGCGCGGGGCAACGGTGGAGGCGTGGTCTGTCATGGCAGATGGCTTCACGACACCACCGTCGGACGAGCTACGCTGATCGAGTGATCGTTTACCTTCTCCGCCACGGCGAGGCCGAGGGCATCGGCAGCACGGCAGCCCGCACGGACGCCGACCGCCAGCTCACGAGCGAGGGGCGCCAACGCCTGCAGCAGGCGAAGCACGCCTGGCGTCGCTGCGTCGGCAGCGTCGACCGGGTGTACGCGAGCACGCTGGTGCGGGCCAAACAGACGAGCACCGAGTTCGCACGCGCTCTCGACTACGCCGGCACCATCGAGATCGCCGATTGGCTGACGCCGGAGGCAGACCCCGACCTCGCCGTGCGGCATGCCCTCGCCGAGGCTGCCGCCGGTCGCGACAGCATCGCATTCGTCGGTCACCAGCCTCACCTCGGCGACGTGCTCGGACGCCTGCTCGTCGGGCACGGCTCGATCCCGCTGAAGAAGGGCATGCTGGTCGGCGTCGAGCTGGACGGCCCGGCCTCAGCCAGCGGCCACCTCGTCTGCTGCCTGTCGGCGAAGATCGCTGGTCGCCTCGACGCGTGAGAGCGACCGCCGGCGCGACTCAACCGTTCTGACGCCCCTGCACCTTGGGCGGCGGTTCCTTCTGGCGCGGCTTGATGACGACCCCTTCGAGGTCGCGGTTGCCGACCTCGAGGATCTCGCTGTGCTCCCACTCCCCTGAACGGGACCAGTTGAGCCGCACGCGGTAGCGCCCCGGAAGCAGGTCCTTGGCGACGAAGGTGCCATCCTCGAGATCGACCCTACCCCACGAGTTCGAGTCTCGCCGCGTCTCGTCGACGGGCTCGAAGTTCAACCACACCCAGCGCCGCTCCTCGGCGTCGTTCTTGTCGTCGAGGTCGGACAGATCGACGCGTCCCCGCACGGTGAATGTCTGCTCGAGCTGCACCCGCACCGTCGCGCGCGTGCCACCGAAAACCTCCACGCGTGCCATACCCCGGCCGCTGGCACTGCCTTCGGCGGTGACGTCGTAGATCCCTGCGGCGAGGCGCTTGAACTCGAAGCGCCCCTCACTGTCGGCGATCGCCCGTGCGAAGCGGTTGCCGCCGCCCTCTTCCTCTCCGCGCAGAATGATCTGGACCCCGGCGGCGGGGCGCCCGCCGCCCGCGTCGACCACCTCGCCGGTGAGGCTGCCGGTGGTCACTTCGATCGTCAGGTGCACCGGCTCGCCGGCCTTCACCTCGACACGTTTGCTCCACAGCCCGCCCCCCATCAGAGGACCTTCGTCGTCGCTCAACGTCACGCTCACGTGTCCTACGGCGACCGGCCCCAGGTCGAACTGTCCAGTGGCGTCGACGGTGGTCGATCGGCTCCGGCGCCCGCCCAGCCGCACCATCATCCCATCCGCGGGCCGCCCATCCACGAAGGCGCTGCCGGACACGTTGGCGCTCGGCCCCTCGACGACTTGGGAGGCATTGGTGTCGAGGCGCACGTGCATCGTTCGACCCGCCACCAGGTCGACTTCCTGCTCCGGCAAGTCGCCGCTCATGCGCGCCGCCATGAACATCTCGGTGAGGGAGCTGAATCCTCGCAGCCGGACCGCCGGTACGACCTGGACGTTCCACTTGCCCGGCTGCAGGCCACGCAGCGCGAACTTGCCCTCCAGGTCGGGGACGGTGAGACTCGGCATGCCGCCCAGGGGGCCGCGGTTGTCGTCCCAGCCCCGGTTGGCGACCACCATATACTTGCCCGGCTCCGGCGGTTGGTCTCCGGCGGTCACCTCGCCCTCGATCGTGCCAGGTTCGAGGAGGACGATCTCGGCCGGCGCCGAGGCCGGCAGCTGGACCCTCACGCTGGCGTGACCATAGCGCGGGTGCGTCGCCTCGAGCACCGCCGACTCGCCACCGACGTCGCGCACCGTCAGCTTGCCGTCACGGTCGGTGGATCCGGCGTTGAGCGGGAAAGGGTCCGGTCCCGAGTTCTTCAGCTCGACCAGCACCGTGGCTCTGGCGATGGGTTTGCCGTCGCCATCCCGCACGAGCACCGGGATGTCGTGCCCGGCCGGCAGGCGCAGCTCCGTCTCCATGTCGGCGGCCAGGTCGATCCACTCCAGCTTGGCACTGTGGCCGGCGGCCTTTGCCATCACCAGGTAGCGCCCGAGGTCGAGGTCGCCGATCTGGATGCGCCCGTCCTCGAGCACGTGTTGGCGACCCTCGAGCGGCAGCGGCCGCACGAAGCCGAGCGCCGTGAAGGGCGCCGCCGGGCCATTCGTCCGGTTGCCGCCGAAGGAGTAGACCTGGAGCCGCGGCGTGTCGATGGGACGCCCGACCTCGCTCGCCAAGCGCACGGTCAGCGCGCACCGCGCCGGCAGGGTGATCACCAGCGACCTCTGGATCGACTGCGGCGGCGTGATCGTCCACGGCTCGCCGGACGCCCGGCGCGCAGCCGCGACGACGTCGCCGGCCTTGAAACCCGAGCACTCGAACTGACCGCGCTCGTCGCTGACGCCGGCCGAGCGCCCGAACGCGACCGACGCCACCGACAGCCGTGAGCCCACCACCACCTGCACGCCGGACAGCGGCTTGCCGGCCGCGTCGATCACCCGACCCGACGCCACTTCTCCCTCGCGCAGCACCAGCTTGCCGAGTGCACGCTCCTGACCAGGATCGAGCTTGACGTTCTTCTGCGACGCATCGACGAAGCCGGCCTTGCTGGCCACCACCAGGTTGACGCCTGGCTCGACGCCTTCGAGCCGGAAGCTGCCGTCCTCGCCGCTGAGCGTGGTCGGCACCGGCAGCTCCTTCCAGTACTTGCGGACCCACCCCGGCATCTCCACCACCATGCTCTCGTCCTTGTCGCCGCCGATCACGAACCCCTCAGGGTCGAACTGCTCGAACGGCAGGAACTGCGTCATCATGGGTGGCAAGTCGGCGGCGCGCACCATGGCGCCGGCGATGGGGTCGCCGCTCTCGTCGACCACCTTGCCGGTGAGGGTGCCGCCGTTCTTGAGAACGATGTCGCCGAGGTCGACGGTCTCGGCCGGGCCCGGCGTGCAGTCGGCCAGCTTCAGCGCCGCATTCGGACCGTCTGCGTCCGCCTTCACCATGTACATCGAGCGCGGCCACATGCCGGCGACCTCGAACCGGCCGTCGGCGGCGGTCGTCGCCTGTCCGGCCACGCCACCGTCGAAGTCGGTGATCGGCTCCGACAGCGCATCGCGCTCGGGCAGGAGCGCGATCAGGGGATCGATGCGGTAGAAGCGAACGGCCACGTCGGCTGCCGGCTTGCCGTCGAAGGACACGACCCGGCCGACGAACTTGGCCAGGGCTGCGCGGATTTCGGGGTCGTCCAGCGGTCCAGCACCGGGCACCGCGACCTCGGCGCGCGCCGGCGCAGGACCCCGGTCGACCTCCGTTCCGGCGGACAGGCTCGGCGCCGCGGTCAGGCTCGAGGGGTCGTCCGTCTCACGCTCTGCCGGCACCTCGGAGGTCGGGACCGCGCCGGCGCCGCCGAAGGCGAACCAGCCGCCGACACCGAGGCCGACGAGGACGAGGAGCAAGACGACGAGCTTGCCGTGCTTTTCCATGATCGAATGCAGCGTAGCGTGGGACGGAGACGCCGGCATGTTCGTGCCGGCGCAGCGAGAATTCGCCGTTGCAGCGGCGCAGGTTGCGGATCGGCAGGCTCCTGCCCCCAACAAAGCCGGCTGCGCCCGTTCTTGGCAGCACCCATCATGGGCGACTGTCGGGCGACCGGCCCTTCTCCCATCCCACGAGGAAACCGGCTGCGCCGGCTTCCTTGCTCGGCGTCGCTGGCGGTCGTTGCGACCGCCAGCCCTTCGGGCTCAGAGCGGCCAGAGAGCCGGGATCAGCAGCGCGCCGGTGACCGCCAGCAGCAAGTCGAGGGGCAGCCCCACGGCGACGAAGTTGCGGAAGCGATAGCCACCGGCTCCGAACACCAGCAGGTTGGTCTTGTAGCCCATCGGATTGGCGAAGCTGCAGCTCGCGCCGAGCGCAACGGCCAGCACCAACGGTCGATCGGACACGCCCGCGCTGTTCGCCATCGCCACGGCGATCGGCGTCATCATGATCGCCACGGCGTTGTTCGACAGCATCTCGGTGAGCACGATGCACACGAGGAACGTGCCGGCGACGAGCGCCCGCGGGCCGAGTCTGCCGAGCGAGTCGGCGAGCCCGGCGGCGATGGCAGCGGCGCCGCCCGTCGCCACCAGAGCTTTGCTGAGCGCCAGCGTGCCGGCGACGAACAGGATGATCGGCCAGTTCACGGCGTTGTGCGCCTCGCGTACCGACAGGCAGCGCGTGACCACCATGAACAACGCCCCGGCGAGGGCGGCCAGGCTGGTGTCGACGAGGCCGGTGACGAACAGAGTGAGCACCAGAGCCACGCCGAGGAAGGCGATCGCCGCCTTCTCGACGTGGAAGATCTCTTCGTGCACGCCTTCGATCAGGTGCACGTCGTGGCTGCGGCGCAGGCGTGCCTTGGCCCGCTCGCTGCCGAACGCCAGCAGTACGTCCCCCGATTGAAGGCGGAGGTTGCCGAGCCGGTCGCGCAGGTGCGCGCCGCGGCGCATGAGCGCCACCACCACGACGTCGTGCAGACTCTTGAGGCCGAGGTCGCGGATTCGCCGGCCCACCAGGCCGGAGCCCGGCGTCGGCGCCAGCTCGAAGAAGCTCATGGTCGCCGGGTCGTAGCGGTCCGGGCTGGCCGCCCCCGCGGCCGCGCCGCGCTGCAGGACGGCGAGATCCTGGCTGCTTCCCGAGACGACGAGGCTGTCGCCCTCGAGGATCACCTCGTCGCGGAAGGGTGGCCGGCGCATCGTCTCCTTGCGGATCAACATCACCGGCCGCGTCACCCCCGGCGTCGCGGTCTCGCCCACCGACGCCACTGGCTTGCCGATGAGCGAGCTCCCACGGCCGACGGTGATCTCGGTGACGTACTCCTTGATGTTCTGGGCACCGGCGAGCACCGCCAGCGATGGCACCCGCGGCAGCATGCGGCGGCCGGCAAAGCCGAGGTACGCGAGGCCGACCGCCGCCAGCACGACACCGGCCGGTGTGATCTCGAACATGCCGAGACCCGGCCTGCCGAGATCCAGCAGAACGCCGTGCACCAGCAGCGTCGTCGACGTCCCGACGAGCGTGCACATGCCGCCCAGGATCGAGGCGAAGCTGAGCGGGATGAGCATGCGCGACGGGAACAGGCCCGTGCGCGTACAGATGCTGGTGATCACCGGCATCAGGGTCACTACCACCAGCGTGTTGTTGACGAACGCCGACAGCCCCGCCGACATCAGCATCACCAGGCAGACCACCGTCCACTCGCGCGCGCCGGTGCGTTCGAGGATGCGGTTGGCGACCATCGTCGCGGCACCTGTGCGCAGGAAGCCCTCGCCCACGACGTACAGCGCCGCCACCGTGACCACCGCCGGGTTGGCCAGGCCGGCGAGCGCGTCCTCGACGCCGATCAAGCCGGGCAGCGCCACGGCCAGCACCATGCCCACGCCGATCACGCTCAGGTGCGCCTTCTCGGTGGCGAGCAGCACCACCGCCAGGACCGCCAAGGCCAGCACGTAGACCGCGGGCAGCGTCATGCCGCAATCTTGGCGCCGCCGGCGAACGACTCCAGAACGATGCGCGCGGTTGCAGGATTCGTGAACCGACCGCCGAGCCGCCCGACATTCTCGGTCTGGCGCTCGCCCGTGCGTCGCCGGACGCCACAATGGCGCCGATGATCGAGCACGACGGGCCGCAGGCCGCACACAGACGCATCGCCGCGGCCATGATGTACGCGATCGAGAAGCACTGGCACCAGCGCCGCCGCGACGGCACGCCCTATATCGCGCATCCGATCCGCGTCGCCGAGTGCCTGCGTCGCATCGGCGGCGTCGACGACCCCGACGTGATCATCGCCGCGCTCCTGCACGATTCGATCGAGGACACCGACTGCGAGTGGGACGACCTCGACAAGCGCTTCGGCCGCCGCGTCGCCGACCTGGTTGCCACGCTGTCGGGCGACATGCGCATGCCCAAGCCGGAGCGTCGCACCGAGGTGATCGAGCGCGCACGCACCGCGCCTCGAGAGGCACAGGCGATCCGCCTCGCCGACCGGCTCGACAACCTGCTGGACATGAGCGGCTTCTCGCAGGCGCGCAAGGAAGAGTACGTGGACGGGAGCGAGAAGACGCTGGCGGCGTGCCGCGGCGCCAACCCCGCCTTGGAAGCCGCCATGGCGGCGGCGATCGCCAAGGTGAGGGCGGAGTTGCAGGCCTGAGCCGAAGGCTCGCGATCGCGAAGGCGATCGCCAGCAACATGGCTCGGAGCCCGTACGCTCGGTTGTTTCACGGGCTACGAGCCGAAGGCTCGCGATCGCGAAGGCGATCGCCGGCAACATGGCTCGGAGCCCGTACGCTCGCTTCTTTCACGGGCTACGAGCCGAAGGCTCGCGATCGCGAAGGCGATGGCCAGCAACATGCTCGTAGCCCGTACGCTCGGTTCTTTCACGGGCTCGCCGTCGCCGGGGCGGCCGCCGGCAAGCCTCGCCGGTGTCCGCATCATGGGAGGCATCGCATCCGAGCCGCAGGTTCGTCCGGCTCGCCGACCTGCGACAGGCCGACCATCACGCCGAGGGTCGGCACGTCCGCGACGAAATCGTCAGGGCCGACGAATCCGCGGCACGCAGTCGGACTCGGGAATCCCGCACGGGTGGCGGAAACCGCCCGCCGTCCCGGCGACCGTCGTCTCTACTTCCCGTCTCTCGTTCTCCTCCGACAAGGACCGACCCGATGCTCCCACAGCTCATCCTGCCCCTGCTCCTCCACCTGTCGCTGCCGCATCCGCACGTGCCGAAGGCGATCGTCATGCACGGCGCCGGCGGCCAGGCGACGCTCACCTGGTTCACGGTGCCGTTCAACCCGGAGCAGGTGAAGACGTTGCCCAACGGCCAGGGCTGGCACCTCGGTTTCGCGATGTTGCAGGTGGGCATGCCACTCGCCTGCGGCGACGTGAAGGTCCCCGTCGGCAACTACAAGCTCGACGTGCAGCGCGACGAGAAGGGCGAGTTCTCGACGTTCCGATTGGTGCCGGCCGAACTGTTGCGGGTGACGCGCACGCGACGCGGCCAGCAGCCCGACCAGCAGAAGATCGCCGAGGTCAAGAAGGACCTGGCGGCGCGCGGCATCCCCGAGGCGATCGACCTGCCGGCCACGACCTTCAGCGAGGGCGATGCCGAGCACCTCGAGTTCGCGGCCATGACGCGCGGCTACGAGGCAGCGCAGCGCGGCAGCGCCGAGCCCAAGGGCGGCGCCTCGTTCAGCGTGTTCGCCAACTTCGGCGACATGCATCGCCGCGTCGACTTGGTCGAGTCCTTCCCGAAGAACGAGACCGACGGGCAAGGAAACGAGAAGAAAGTCGAGGCGAAGAAGGACCGCTGAGCATCCGCTCGCGGCCTTCGTGTGCCGGCCGAACGCGCTCTCCTACCCGCCGCGTCGTTCGCGCCACAGGCGGTGGAAGTACAGCCCCGCCAGCACCAGGGCGTGGTCGAGCTCCCCGCGGGCAGCACGCGCCTCGGCATCGCTCAGCGGCAGCACCACCACTTCCAGGTCTTCGCCGGGATCGGGCTGGATCTCGCCTCGGCGTTCGCAGCCGAGTGCCACGTAGGTAGCGATCCTGTTGGTGAAGAGGGCCGGATTGGGGTTGACGGCGCCGGCGTAGTGCAGCTCGCGCGCGACGTAGCCCGTCTCTTCGCGCAACTCGCGGCGCGCGGCCACCTCGTCGTCCTCGCCAGGATCGACACAGCCACCCGGGATCTCCAGCGTCACGACGTCGGGGCCCGCGCGGTACTGGCGCACGAGCACGATCTCGTCAGCGTCGGTCAGGGCGACGACGTTCACCCAGTTGAGTGTGTCGAGACGAAAGAACCCGATGTCCTGCCCGGTGCGCGGCGAGCGCCGGTGCGTCTTGAAGACCGAGAACACCTTGTAGCGCAGGAGCTCCTCGTCGCGCACGAGTGGCCAGGGGCGGATGCTCATCGCCGCTGTCCACGGCCGAGTGGCCACGACTCGTCGCCGGAACCGCACCGGCGTGCGGCCGGACCCTCCACCCCCGTCGACCGTGGCCGTGGGCGCTGGCGTCGGCAAGACTCGTCGCGGGAAACGCTCATGGCTTGGTCAGCTCGCGCGCGTACAGCAGCTCGCCGGCCGCGTCACGGAACGAGATCGTCAGCTTGTCGCCCGAGAAGCGCAGCCACACGGTGCCGCCGCCACCGTAAGCGAACTCGGTGCCAGGCACCTGCGCCACGACCGCGGCCATCTCCGGTCCGCCGCCGCCGCCAGCCATGACCTGCGGGATGCCGTCCTTCGGCTGCACGAAGCGCAGGCCGCGCCCCTCGGCGCTGACCAGCAGGTCGAACTTGCCGTCCACGAGGTGCTTCTGCACCCGATCGGTGAGCCGCTCCAGCTTGGCTGAATCGCCGTCGCGCTTGCCGCCCAGCCAGATCGGCTGGTGGTAGCTGAACATGATCTTCCAATCGGCCTTCGAGTTCATGGCGTAGTACGCGACCATGCGGAGCGCCGAGCGCACGCGCAGGTCGGCCACTTCGCCGGCCTGGAACGTCGAGTCGCAGCCGTACAGCCCCACCGTCTTGCCGTGGCACGGCAGCTCGACCTTGATGCCGTGCGCCGGGGAAGTCCAGCGGGCGTTCAGGAAGCCGTACTTCTCGGCGGCGCCGACGTCGCCCTCGTGGTCGGCGGGGCCCTGCAGGACGTAGAACGGCACGTTGAGCCGGCGAACGTCGTAGACCTGCTCGAAACGCTCCTGGAACAGCGGGTCGCGCTCCGAACGGACGCCACGCGGCAGGATGTTGTTGCCCAGCAGGATCACCGCGTCGAGGGGGCCCTGCGGCGCGAGCTTCGCCATCGATTCGGCCACCATCTTCTGGCCCGGCAGGCCGGTGCCGCCGTTGCCGAGCACGCAGACCACCACGTCCTCGAGGTCAGGCTCCTCTCGGGGAGGCGTGAAGTCGGTGACCTTGGGCTGCATCTTGGGCACGTAGAGCGCGGCCGGCAGGTCGATGTCGGCGTCGTGCTCGGCTCCATCGCGCTCGAAGCGAAGATGGAAGCGCACGCGCGCCGGCCCGATCTCTCCGACCTCGAGCTTGCCGGAGACGGCATCGCCCTCGCGCCCGACGGTTCCGACGTAGGCGGAGACCGCGTCGCCCGAGACGTCGTGCTCTCCAGGCGTGGGCCACGCCAGCATCGGGAAACGCAGCTTGACCAACCGGGTCTCGCCGGCTTCGGGCTCACCCTTCACCTCGAGCCAACCGAGAGGGCTCACCACCGCCGCGGCTTCGGTCAAGTCCTTGCCGTCGAGCGCGAAGCGGGCCGCGGGAGCCGGATCTTGCGGCGGGGAGAGGACGGACAGCAACGCGGCGAGCAAGACCATGGTGGGGAGCATCTTCGCCGCTGTCGCGCGACCTGCAATGCCGTCTGCAGGTGAGCGCCCCGCCTCCGGCCGAGCGCCCGACAGCAAGGCGACGTCGGCGTGTGCCGACCTGCGTCCGCCGGGAGCGGGGGCGGCGGCCGCGCAGCCGCAGTGGCAGACCCGTCGCCCAGGCATGCCGCCGCGGGTTCGCATGTTGTGGCGATTTCCTCCAGCCGCCACCCGGAGCGTTCCGAAACGAGACCAGGCTCGCTGGAAACTTCGGCGCACCGTGTCATCGTCCCCCGCTCCTACCCTCGCCCCGACGGTCGCGATCGCCGTCGTCGTCGTGAACCATGGCAGCGCCGACGCCACCCGGCAGGCGTTGGCAGCGCTGCGCCGAGACGCACCCGCCGTGCGCGCATTCGTGGTCGACAACAGCGACGACGACGGCGAGGAGTCACGCCTGGCAGCAGCGCTCGACCCGGCCGTGACGTTGTTGCGCATGCCGAACCGAGGCTTCGGCGCGGCCTGCAACGTCGGTATCGACGCGGCGCTCGCCTCGGTCGAGGGGCTGACCCACGTCCTGCTGCTCAACCCCGACACGGTGCCCGAGCCCGGGGCCGTCCGACACCTGCTCGCCACGTTCGCCCGCCACCCCGACGCGGGCGCCGTCGGCGCCCGCCTCACCAGCCTGGACGGCCGGAGGGTGCTCTTCGAGCACGGGCGCATTCGGCGCTACACGCTGACCCGCTGCCACGGGCGCGCGCCGCGTGGCGAGAGCGAGAGCCGCAGCGAGTTCGTCACCGGCGCCTGCATGCTGCTGGACGCCGGCTTGTTGCGCCAAGGCCTGCGCTTCGACGAGGGCTACTTCCTCTACGTCGAGGACATGGACCTGAGTCGCGCCATCGCCGCCCGCGGGCGCGGCCTGTGGGTCAACCGCGCCGCCGTCGTGCGCCACGCCGACGGCGGCACGCAGAAGGAGCCGCCCGTGCTCGGCACCATGCGCGCGAGCCAGCTCTACTGGGCCACCAGCGGCAAGGTGCGCTTCGCTCGCAAGTGGCTCACGCCCTGGCAGCGCGCCTGGTTCTACGCGATCGCGTTCGGGTTCAAACCCCTCGCCGGGCTCGTCATGGCGCGCAACCTCAGGTTCCTCCGCCCCTACCTCGCCGGCTTGCGCGATGGTCTCCGGACGCCGGTCGTCCCCGCATCGCGTTGCACGACCGTCGGTTCCTGACGCCTTCGCGCGCCGCGACCGTCACGGCGGCAGCGGGACCCCGACTCTGCTCCGCCACCCCGGACCTGAAAACCAGGGCAAAGGGTCGCGCGTTTTTCGCAGTCAGATCGACCACTTGGGCGCAGCGCGCGCCGGTGTTCCAGCAGAGAATGGGCGACGACATGCCAGCCGACACGACCCGGCCCGCGCCACAGTCCACCAACTGGGCGTCGGTGCACCCTCGCCTTCGCCCGGTCGCGGTACTGGCGACCGGCTCGGCGGTTCCGGCGCGTGTGCTCACCAACGGCGAGCTGGAGCGTAGCGTCGACACCAGCGACGAATGGATCGTCAGCCGCACCGGCATCCGCGAGCGCCGCATCGCCGATCAGCAGGCGACCTCCGACCTCGCCGCGCTGGCGGCACACCGCGCGCTCGAGGTGGCTGGCGTCGCCCCCGACCAGGTCGAGCTGATCGTGGTCGCCACAGTCACCCCGGACGAGGTCTGCCCGCCCGCCGTCTGCCGCGTGCAGGCTGCGATCGGCGCGACGCGCGCGGCGGGCTTCGATCTGTCGGCTGCCTGCTCGGGCTTCGTCAACGCCTTCATGACCGGGCACCGCCTGGTCGCGTCGGGGGCCTTTGCCAATTGTCTGGTGATCGGCGCCGACGTGATGTCGTCGATGACCGACTACGAGGACCGCGAGACCTGCGTGCTCTTCGGTGATGCGGCTGGCGCGGTGTTCCTGGGCGAGCCGCGAGAAGGCGGCGAGATCCTCGACCACATCGTCGGTCTCGATGGCCGCGGTGCCGACCTCATCATGACCAAGGCGGGCGGATCGCGCCGGCCGGCGTCGGCGGCCACCGTGGCGCAGCGGGAGCACTACCTGCGCATGCAGGGGCGCGAGGTCTTCAAGTTCGCCGTGCACAAGATGCCCGAGGTCGTCGAGGACCTGTTGACGCGCAACGGACTGAGCGTCGGCGATCTCGCGCTGCTGGTGCCGCATCAGGCCAACCTGCGCATCCTCGAGGCTGGCGCCAAGCGCCTCGGCCTGCCCATGGACCGCGTCGTCGTCAACGTCGATCGCCACGGCAACACCGCGGCGGGCTCGATCCCGCTGGCGCTCGACGAATCCGCGCGCTCCGGCCGCATCCGCCGCGGCGACCTCGTGTGCACCGTCGCCTTCGGCGGCGGCCTCAGTTGGGGCGGCTCGCTGATCCGCTGGTAGGAAACCAACACGTCGGTGTCAGACACCAACCTGCTGGTTGGCTCAGCGCGCTCGGGCAATCAGCTCGGCGGTGGTCAGGCTCGGCATCGCCTTGGGTGCGGCCAGGTTGGACACCGAACGCTTGGCGATCTGCATGTCCTTGAAGCTGCTCTTCGGCGCCTTGCCGCCGAGCAGGGCACTGGCCAAGTCGCGCGCCACGGTCGCCGGGCTCTGGAGGTCGAGGCGCAGTTGGCTGCGCACCTCGTTGCCGAGGAACTTGCCGGCCACCTGCATGCTGACGAAGCGGTCCTTCTGGGTCGACAGTCGGGTCTCGAACTGCATCAGGCGCACGTTGATGACGCCGGCGATGCCGTTCTCGGCGATCCACTTGGCCGCGCCCATGGTGCCGACGACCACTCCCTTGTAGCCATCCAGCACGACCTGGGCGACCTTCGCCTCGGCGATGGCAGTGTGCTTGGCCGCCTCGAGGGGACCGACCACCGACGCCAGCTCGATGGGGAACTTCTTGCCGATGTCGGCCAGGCCCTTCACCAGGTTGCTGCCGATGGTGTCGAGGATCAACTTCTGCGCGTTGCGGCGGGTCTCGAGCCAACCGATCTCGGCGCCCAGCGCCGCCACCTTGGCCGGCATCCCCAGCGACTTGGGGAACTTCCAGCGCTTGGCCGCGGCGATCTCACGGTGCCTCTGCGCGATGATGCCGCCGATGCGGTCGAACTCGGCCCGCGCCACCACCTTGCTGGCGTTCGACGCCTTGCGCATGTTGGCGATGTCGCGGTCGCGCCGCGCCTCGGCCTTCTCGCGCTCGGCGGCGATGAGCCCGTCCAAGCGACGGACATCGGCCTCGAACTTCGCCGCCTTGGCCTTGGCCGCGTTGATCTCGGCGACGTGCTTGCGGGTGGCGCGGTCGATCTCGTCGCGCGCCAGCCGCGCGATCTCGTCGAGGATGCGCTGTTCCATGCGCGCCCGCAGGTAGAAGTCAGCGGTCTTGTTGGCGATCGAGGCCGAAGCAGTGCACTCGAGCTCGGTGTCGAGGAACCCGAGCACCTGCCCCTTCGAGTAGAGGCTGAATCCGGTCGGCAACACCTGCAGGTCGGTCTCGCTGGAGAAGAAGTGCTTGCCGTTGCCGAACATGTCCTTCAACAGCACCAGCTTGCCGTTGACCAGGAACTCCTGATGGTCGGTGCGCAGGTCGAGCTTGACGATCGGCTCGGGGCGGCCGCGCGCGCCGCTCAGTTCGAAGACCTTGCCGAGCCGGATGGGGCTGACGGTCGCCATGGCGCTGAGGCCCTTGGCGAAGTCGAGGTCGAACAGACCACGCGCACGCGCCCCCAGCACCTGGAAGTCGCCCGCGAAGCGGAAGCCCTTCTCGAAGCGCACGCCGGCGAAGTCGACGTCGTCGGGCACGATGCGCACGGCGACATTGTTGATCTGCAGCGCGTCGAGCGCCTTGCCGAGCGGCGTCTTGCCGATCTTGGTCGCGGCCTGCGGCGCCGCCAGGCCGATCATCCTCAGCAGGGCGATCTGCTCCAGGTCGAAGGCCACCATGCTGTGCATCGGGTCGCGCGGGTTGAGCACGACGACACCGTTGCCACGCACCGGGTCACTGCCGTCTCCCAGGCGCAGGCCACCCTGCAGACCGATGGTCGGCAGCGGGATCCCGGCGCCGAGGGTGACGCCGAGTGACGCCGCCAGCTTGTTGACGCCGACGGCCTTGAGGCCGAACGGCTCGCGCCACTCGCCCTTGGCCGGATCGAGCGCCAGGGTCACGGCCGCGGTCTGGGTGAGCGGCTCGATCGCCATCTCGCCCATCAGCTCCAGCGTCTGCCGATCGACTTGCAGGTCGACCTTGCCCAAGAGCGCCAAGCGGAAGCGCTTGGGGTTGGGCGCCAGCTCGAAGGTCACTTCCTTGAACCGAGCGTTGCTGCCGAGGTCGATGCTGGTCTGGATGCTGGCCTGCAGCTTGAGGTCGATCGGGTTCGGGAAGGGGATGAGCGCACGCAGTTCGAGATGGTCGACCTTCAGCACCTTCTCCATCTTGAGCGGGCGCAGGTCGAGGCGCGCGAACAGGTTGACGCCCTTGGCCACCGGCGAACCGGCGGGCACGACGTCGCCGAGCGCGACCTGGGTCTTGCCGTGCGCCGACGACAGCACCAGGGCCATGTTCGACATGTCGATCTGGGCAGCGTCGAGGGACGACAGCGCGCCATCGAGCTGGCCGAGCCTGAAGCCCTTGGGCGGGGCGAAGGCGGCACAGAACGCGATCTTGCCATCGACCGGCGCGGCGCTCAGCACGAAGCGGCCGAGGGTCGAGTCGGTCTGCAGGCTCGCGCTCTTCTTGCCCGGCTGGACGTGCAGCGACAGGTTGCGCAGCGTGGCGCCGCGCAACGCGTTGGGCATGGGGTCGAGAGTCGCTGCGGCCGCCTGACCGAGCAGGCGGCTCACCGCGTCCTGCAGACTCACCGGGTTGTCGGCGAGGCTGGCGACGAGTTCGAGGTCGTCGCGGCTCTTGCCGAGGGTGCCGCTCAGCTCGAGCGCCGCCGATCCCAGGGACAGCGAGCCCGACACGGTGCCGCGCAGGCTGCGGCTGCTGCTCGCCGGCTGCACGGCCGCGAGCTCGAAGTCGACGTCCTGCATGCGCGCGGCGCCACCGGGCAGCAGATCCCAGGCGGCTCCGGTGCCCACGGCGACCCGCAGCTCGGCGACCTTGCCACTGGCGTCGTCGACATCGATGGCGACGCGGCGCAGCGAAACCGACGACGCCACCGGAGTCGACTGGACCAGGGCCGCGAGGCCGCCGCCGCCGATCCGGTCGATGCTGGCCAGGCTGACCGTGCCGTCGGTCAGAGTCAGCTCGAGCGTGTTCAGCTTGCGGGCGGCGGTGAAGGTCGCGCCGAGGGTGCCGTTCTTGCCGAACAGCAGGGTCGGGCCGGTGACCTTGACCGCGCCCTTGCCGGCGCTGGCGACGTTGAGCTCCCCGACCTGATAGTCGGACTCCTGCAGCACCGAGGCGAGGCAGGCCTGGACCGCGGCCACCAGATCGGCGTCCGCCGAAGAGGGGCGCGCGGCGGTGCGGCCACCGGGCACGGGGGCGGACGCCGTCAGGCCAAGGGTCAGCCAGAGGGCAGCGAGGGCCGGGGTTCCGTGGCGAGGAGCGTTCATGGGACGAGTCCTAATTCTCTGATTTGATTGGTCTTGTGTCGGTCATCGCTGGCGAACCAGCGCTCGCGTCGAACTCCGACAGCGGCCCGAGGGGGCCCTTCAGCAACCTCGCGTTTTTGTGCGGGCACCCGCAGGTTTTCTGGACTCGACGGCAGGCGAGCAGCCGGATCGACCGGGTTGCGGATCGGCATCGCCGGTGGTACCGGAGTCGTGGGACCGGAGTCAGGGATGCCGGGTCGCGACGCCCAGTCCGCCCCGGGCTCGCCCGGATCGGCCATCGCTCGGGCTCGCCGGCTCTAGGGCCGCAGGACTTCGCGTAGGAAGTCGCGCGCCGCCCGCCATTCGCGTTCGGCGGTGCTCAGCGAGACGCCCAGCGCTTCGGCGGTCTCGCCCATGGTGAGGCCCGCGAAGAAGCGCAGTTCGACGAGCTGCGCCCGAGCCGGTTCGGTCGCCGCAAGGCGCTGCAGTGCCTCGTCGAGCGCCATCAGATCGATGCCGCTCTGGTGTCCTGGCACCTGCTGCACCACGGTGTCGCCGCCGGCGGGCGTGGTGCCGCCGCCCCGGCGCAGGCGCCCGCGGTGTCGCACGCGGTCGATGAGCAAGCGCCGCATGACCTGGGCGACCAGGCGGAAGAAGTGTGCGCGCGACTCACACTGGAGACCCTCGATGCCCTCCACCCGCAGCCACGCCTCGTTGACCAACGACGTGGCCCCGATGTCGGCGCCACGCTGCCGCGCCCGGATCTGCCGCTCGGCCACGCGGCGCAGCTCGTCGTAGACGGCGGGCAGGCCGTCGCGGTGGCGCTGGCCGAAGACCTGCGTGATGGCGTCGAACAGGACTCGTGCGTCTGGGTCCAGATCCGACATCGCCGGGAATGGTAGCACGAGCGCTCAGCGCTGCCGGCGGCCGCAACCCAAAGGGTTGATGTCGGCGCAGCGCCGACCAGAGGGGGCCGCCGGCGCTGTTGTTGCTTGGAGCTTCCAGGGCTGCTCGGGCGTGGCCTGGTCAGCTCTGTGGCAACGGAACAACACGGCCGAATTCGTCCCCGCCGCGACGATTCGCAGCCCTTGCAGCTCAGAGCAGCACGCGGATCGGTCGCAGCCCGAGCGTGTTGTCGCGCGAGTCGACCGCAGACACGTTGCGTGCCGCCGAGCGCACCACCCGCGCGATGTCCTGGAAGGAGCCACCGCGCGCACAGCGCCTGGCATCGTCCGTGGGGCGCCCGCCGTCTTGCGGTGCCCAAGGGCCGATGTAGGTCTCGTCGTCCGAACCGTCTCGACACCACTCGGACACGTTGCCGTGCATGTCGAACAACCCCCAGGCGTTCGCAGCGAAGGTGCCGACCGGGGCCGGGCCGCCGAAGCCGTCGTCGAACCCGACGTCCGGCTCGCCCCAATCGAAGTTGGATGCTGCCGTGTGGTCGAGGACGTTGGCGAACCCCGCGAGATCTTCGGCGCGACGGCCGGTGGACCACGGCGTGTCGCCGCCGGCGCGGCACGCGTACTCCCACTGCGCCTCCGTCGGCAACAGGAGTCCGACGCGGCGCACCAACGCATCGCACATGCGCCAGGTGACCTGCTCGACCGGGTGCGTCCAATCGATCCTCCCCGTGGCGCGATGGTTGAGCCCGACCTTGAAACCACTCGGTCGCTCGCCTCCCGACAGGCGCAGCCACTGGCCTTGCGTCATCTCGTACTTCGACAAGAAGAACGGGGCCAGGTCGAGCCACTGCGGCGGGCCCTCCTGCGTCCGTGCGTCGGGGTCGTAGTTGCGGTCGTTGGCGTCGTCTTCCTGCGACCCCATGAGGAAGCGGCCGCCGGGGACCAGCACGAAGACCATGCCCCAGTCCGGGCCCGGTGGCAGCCGACCTCGCTCGTCGAAGGCATCGACCCGGGGCACCTCGATGTCGATGGGTCCGGCGGCGCTCGGGTCCCACGCCGACCGCAGGTGGTAGAACTCCCACAGCTTGGTGACCGGGTTCATGCCGATCGGCAGCAGTCCGACTTGGTCGGCGAGCTGCAGCGGCGACCCGTCGCGTCCGCGGTAGGCGGTGCTCGCCACCACGCCGTCAGCCTTGGTGATCGCGGCGCGCGCCGCCGCCCAGCGAGCACGCGACTCGGGCAACTGGTGCGCGTGCTCCAGGAAACGCGCCCACGACAGGTGCTGGTCCACCGCGGTGCCGGCCTCGGCGAAGAACGAGTCGACCTCCGACTGCAAGCGGGACAGGGTGTCGTACAGGAACCGGTCGGCGTCTTGTTCGAAGGTCCACGTCCGCCGGTCGGCGACGTCCGCCGTCAGCGACACCAACGCCGCCCGACGTTCGGGCAGGCTCGCCAGCACGGCGGCGGCACGGTCGAGGTCACGCTCGAGTTGGACGTAGTAGCCAGCGAGCTCCGCGCCGGCCGCGGTCGCCTCGGTGCCAACCAGCTCGCGGGCCCGCGTCTCCTGCCCGGTCGCCACCAGCGCCAGAGCCAGCGTCATGACCACCGCCTGACGCGGCACGAAGCTGGCCGGATCGTGGCGCTCGAGCGCGGCCGCGGCTGCCGCCAGAGCGGCGCGCTCGTCGCCCCACACCGCTCGGCGCTCGCGCTCGAAGGTGATGCGTGGGTAGGCGAAGTTCACCAGCTTGTGGGTATCGACCTTGGCCAGCGCGCCGGGCAGATCGACGGCGACGTAGGGCGCACCGTCGCGCACCGCCACCGCGGCCTCGATCGCGGCGACCTCGGCCTGCAGCCGTTCGAGTTCATCCAGCCGCGGGTGCGTGGCTCGGTCGCGCTCACGCTCTTCTCGCGTCCACGGCCGCGCACGCTGGCGCAGCGTCGCCAGCGCCGCCTGGACCTCCGGCAGGAGCCGCTGCAGGGGCTCGACGTGGTCGCGCCGCCACGCCTCGATGGCCGGGATCTTCTCGGGCCAGGCGGGGTCGAAGTCGACCACGGCCTCGCGCGCGCGCTCGAGACGGACGACGCCCTTCAGCAATTCGAACTCGCCGGTGCGTTGCCGCAGTCGTTCGGCGGTGTTCTCGATCGTCGACTTCTGCCGGGCGATCTCAGCGGCGCCGTCCCGAGCCACGGTTTCCTGGCGGCGCGCCTCGGCCCAGCCGAGCGACGTGCCGACGATGCCCGCGACCAGCGCCAGCAAGACCAGCGATGCAGCGAAGACCTCGAGCCGGTTGCGACGCAGGAACTTGCGAAGGCGGTAGCCGGCGCCGGGCGGTCCAGCGAGCACCGGCTCGTCGGCCAGGTAGCGGCCCAGGTCGGCAGCGAGGTCGGCCGCCGAGTCGTAGCGCCGCTCCGGCTCCTTGGCCATCGCGCGCATGATGATCCAGTCGAGTTCGCCGCGCACCGAGCGGCGCAGGGCGACGACGCTCGTGTTGCGCGCCGCGGCCACGTCGGCCGCACGCGGTCCGGCGCTGGAGATGCGCGTGCTCGGGCGTGGCGGCTCGCGAGTGGCCACCATCTGCAACGCCTGCAGCTGCCCGGCTTGCCGCATCTCCTCGGCCGAGAAGGGCAGCGCGCCGGTGACCAGCTCGTAGAGCATCACGCCCAGCGAGTAGACGTCCGTGCGCGTGTCGATCACTTCGGCGGCGCCGGCCGCCTGCTCCGGCGACATGTAGAGCGGCGTGCCCATCACCGGACTGCCCTCGGTGAGCATCGACACCTCGAGGAAGTCGCGGTTGGTCGCCTTCGCCAGACCGAAGTCGAGGATCTTCACCACGTGCCGGCCGTCCTGCTCGTAGGCGAGCACGTTGCCTGGCTTGAGATCGCGGTGGATCACGCCCTTCTGGTGCGCGTGCTGCACGCCGCGGCACACCTGCCGCATCAGCTCGAGGCGCCCCCGTAGGTCGAGACAGGCGCCGTCGCTGTACTCGTTGAGCGGGACTCCCGCCACGAGCTCCATCACGAAGTAGGGCTGGCCGCCCTCGGTGGACCCGGCGTCGAGGACCTTGGCGATGGCCTCGTGCTCCATCGCGGCCAACGCGCGCCGCTCGAGCTCGAAACGCGCGAGAGTCTGCCGTGTCGCCAGGCCGCCCTGGATCAACTTGATGGCAACGCGCTGCCGCACCGGTTCGGAGCGCAACGCCTCGAACACGGTACCCATGCCCCCCTCGCCGATGGTGCGCACGACCACGTAGGGGCCGATCTGCGTCGGGACCGACGACGCAGGCACCACGCCAGCATCGGCGGTGCTGTCGAAGAGGAGGCGCCGGATCCGCTCCTGCATCTCCCCGAAGGGAGCGCCGTCGCCGAGGTCTTCACCTGCTTGCGCCATCCGAGGCAATGAGCATAGGTGCGACCACACCGAGCCACCATCGGTAGAACACGTCTGTCCCGAAGCGACCTCGCTCGGCAGGGCGGCCCGCTTCCGTCCCGTCCCGCGGCGCCTCGCCGACGGCGGGTGCGGGCAAGCGGGGCAGGCGGTGCGTCGCGCGCGCCGGAGCCACACCGCCCCGGCTCAGCGCGCCGCCAGCTCGACGTAGCGCTGCAAAGCCTTGCGGAACGCCTCGGGGTCGCGCTCGCGCCGCTCGGCAGGCGTGACCGCGTAGCAGAACTCGCCGGCGTTGGCGATCACCACGTTGTGGCACTCGGCGTCGTCGAGAACGCCGGTGGGTTGCACCGACACCGGGTGCGGCCGGCCGTCCTTGGGATCGAGCTGCCACTCGAGGATGGTGATGTCGCGCGTACGCGCGTCGTAGCGGATGCCTTTCACCTTCATGGTGCGGCCGACGAACAGCAGCTTGTACTGCACGAGGCACGGCACACGCTCGCCGTCGACGACGACATGGCCCGGGCCGTAGTGCTCGGCGTGGCGACCGATCTCCTGCTGCAGCTTGACCAGTTCCGCGGACACGTCCGGCTCGCGCGGTCCCGCTGCCGCCGGGGGCACGTAGCCCTTCTGCCAACCTTGCTCGTGCGCGGAGATCCGGCGCGCCTTGCTCGGATGCGAATGCGACTCGTCGCCAGCGTACTTGCGCACCGCCAGCGTCGCCTCGTCCTTGCTGGCCCCGAGCTTGCTGAGCACGAAGCCGGCGAAGAAGTCGGCGGCCAACTCCTGCTCGTGGTTCTTGTTCGCGTCACGCGCCTCGTAGCTGCCGGCACGCGGCATGGTGTCGCCGTTCAGATGATGAGCGATCTCGTGGGCGAGCACCGCGTACAACACCCACCGCGACGCCACCGTGCGCGACAGCTCGGCGACCCAGGCCTTGTTGTAGACGATCACGCGTTCGCCGTCGTGGACGAACGCCGAGGCGTTGGCGACCTCGCCAGCCAGCACCTTGAAGTTCGGCTTCAAGCCGGCTTCCGACATGATCTCGCCGACGGCGCGCAGGCCATGGCTGTCGGGCGCCGAGGTGGCGATCGTGCGCTCCAGAGCGGCGGTGCCGGAGCTGTAGTTGCAGGTGAACGAGAAGTGCGAGGAGTCGAGCAGCCCCTGCACCATGGCGGTCATCTCGCTGGCGGCACCGCTCAGCTTGTCCGAGACCTTGCGCTGCACGTCCGCAACCCAGGGCTGCGCCCATTGCTTGAAGCGCGCGAAGATCCCGTCGGGACGATCGCGGTAGGCCGATACGGCGAGCGTGCCCAGCACGGCGCCGAGCAGGAGGAGGAGGAACTTCTTCATGCGGAACGAGGGCCCATGCTACGCGAGCCAGACGCCGGCGCTCGTGTCCGAGTGGGCGACGCCGGTCGCGTGGGTCCGGCGGCGGACCCGGCACGCGGGGGACCGACCGTAGGCGAGAAGTCGACCCGAGGAGGCTCAACGACGCCAACACGCGGGAACGACCTCGACGAATCGCGACGTCCGGCGCAGAATCGCCGCGCTCCATGACGTCTCCCGAGCTGACGGCCTCGACGCCCGCGGGTCACGACGGGCCAGCGTGCGAGTTCGCCGCCTTGCGCAAGAGCTTCGGCACGAAGACCGCCGTCGATGGCCTGTCGCTCCGGGTGCCGCGCGGCACGCTCTACGCGTTCCTCGGCCCCAACGGCGCGGGCAAGACGACGTCGTTGCGGATGCTGGCCGGGTTGCTGCGCCCGGACAGCGGCCACGCCCTGATCGAGGGCATCGACGTGCACCTCGAGCCGGAGCGCGCCAAGCAGCTCCTCGCCTACGTGCCCGACGAACCCTCGCTCTACGGCAAGCTGACTCCGGTCGAGTTCCTCGACTTCGTGGCGGCGCTCTGGTCGGTGCCGAACGAGGTCGCCAAGGCGCGGGCGACGACGCTGCTGGAACAGCTCGCGCTCGCCGACCGGGCCGGCGACCGCATCGAGACACTGTCGCGCGGCATGAAGCAGAAGGTGGCGCTGGCCGCCGCCATGCTGCACGCGCCGCGCCTGCTCATGCTGGACGAGCCTCTCACCGGACTCGACGCGGCCGCGGCGCGCGGCATCAAGGACATGCTGCTGCGCTACGTGGCCAACGGCGGCACGGTGTTGCTCACCACCCACATCCTCGAGGTCGCCGAGCGCTTGGCGCAGCGCATCGGCATCATCGCCAAGGGCAAGCTGCTGGCGGAGGGGACCTTCGACGAGCTGCGCCGGAGCGCGGACATGCCGAGCGGCACCCTCGAGGACGTGTTCCTGCGCCTGGTCGGATCGACCGAGGGCATGGGTGGCGCATGAGCGGGACATGAGCCGGGCGCGAACGCAGACGGCGGCGATCCTCAGGAACGAGCTGCGCATGTTCTGGCGCATGGGCCGGCGCGGCGCGGCGCGCCGCGCGCTCGGCGGCCTCGGTTTCGTGCTGGCGCTCGCCTTCATGCACGCACCGACCTTCTTCCTGGTGATGTCGTTCACCCAGCGAGGCGACGGACGCGGTGGACCGGAGTCGGCGGCCCTGTTCGTGCTCCTGTTCTTGTTCATCCTCGGACTGCAGCGCAGTCTCGAAGTCCTCTACAACCGCGGCGACCTGCCGTTCCTGCTGGCGAGCCCGGTGCCGGTCCGGGTCGTCCTGCTGACGCGGCTGCTGACCATCACGGCGACGACCCTGCTGGGGTCGGGCCCGATCGTGGTGGCGCTGGTCGATGCCGGCTGGATCCTCGTCGACCCGCGCTGGGCGTGGGGCTTCGTGGCGTGGGTCGCGTGCGTCGGCACGATCGCACCACTCACCTTGATGATCACCCTGGTGACCGTGCGCTGGCTCGGCGCTCGACGCGCCCGCACCGCGATCCAGGTGCTCGGCCTGTTGTTCGGCATCGGCGTCATGCTGCTCATGCAGGCCCCGCAGTGGGCGGCCGGCAGCAGCCCGGCGGCTCGCGTGGCGGCTCGCGTGTCGTTCGCGGTTCACTTCGAAGTGGCTCCGTTGACCCACCTCGCGGCCGCGGCCCGCGGCGACGTGCGCGGTCTGGCCACGCTGGTGTTGGTCGCCGCCGCCGCCCTGGCCCTGGCGCGCCTGGCCCTGGCGCGCGCGTTCGTGCTCGGCGCACAGAGCGCGGCTGGCGACGTCGGCAACGGCATGCGCCGCGCTACCGGCGACACGCGCCGCGCCTGGCGCCGCGCCTTCACAGCCGGCCGCGCGTCACGCATCCTGCGCAAGGAGGTGCGCGTGCTCTGGCGCGACCCGCTGCTCATAGCGCGGTGCTCCATGCAGATCGTCGCGCTGCTACCCATGCTCATCGGCACGCTCATGGTGCGGCAGACGGCCGGCATCGCCGGACTCGCGTTCCTGGCGCCGTCGATGGTGGCCGTGACCCTGGCCGCGCTGATGAACGCCAACGACGACGCGCACGAGTTCGTAGCGGCGAGCCCGATGTCGCGGCGGAGCATGGCGCTGGCGCGCGCCGCTGCCGCCGCCTCCCCGACGATCCTGCTCGGACTGGCCGTCAGCGCTTTCCTAGCCTGGCGTGCCGGCCCCTTGCTCGCGGCCCTCACCGCGCTCGGCGCGACGGCGCTCAGCCTCGCCATGGGCTGGCTCACGACGTGCACCACGCCGGTGCTCACAGCCGAGGAGCGCGCCCGCCAGCGCCCCCCGCGCATGCTCGGCCAATCGATGGCCGGCATGGTGCTCGGCGGCCTGGCGACGGGTGGTATCGGCGCCTTGGACGCAGACGCGATCGTGGCGGGTGTCGTCCTGTTCGCGTCGGCGATGGCGCTGGCGGCGCTGCTGTTCCTGTTCCAGCCGCGCCGGTTCGGCAACCACTGAGCTGCAAGTGCCGCGGATCCTCGCGCCACGCGCGAATTCGGCGATGCCGTTCCGCTTGCCATCGCGCCCAACTCGCTTGTTTCCAGCGGCACTGGAAGCCCCAGCAACAAGGTGGCCGGGGGCCCTTCTGGTCGGCGCGAAGCGCCGACTGCAGGCCCGGATCGATCTTCGTGCAGCAGCTGCGAATCCACCTACTCGCGGCATCCACAGCGCGGACTACAGGTTGATCGGTGCGACCGGCAGGGCGTTGCGGTGGAAGCCCATGTCCGCCACCCCCGAGTCCGGCGTCAGGCTCGACTGCGTCGACTCGCTGCCGTCCAACGCCACCGCCGGATTGCCGGTGTTGACGCAGGGGCTGGAGGCCTGCAGGAAGTAGCTGTTCTCCGGCACGCCGAAGATGTTGATGAACTGCGGGACGAGGTTGATGTTGCTCGCGCCGGGGAAGGCGCCGGCGATGAGACCTTGCAGGTCGCTGTACTGCACGACGATGCCCGCACCGGCCACACCGGCGATCTGGTTGCGTTGCACGCTGCCGGCGTTGCTCCACAGGATGCTGGTGTCGAAGCCGACGAACGAGGTGGAGGCCGCCACCCAAACCCCACGGCCGCTGGCACCAGTCGCCGAGTTCGCCGTGACGGTCGTCTTGACGGCGACCACGTTGGCGGCGTCGACGAGCATGCCGCCACCCTGGCCGGACAGGACCGCGTTGTTGGCGACCAGGTCGTCGACCATGTAGAGCTCGGCAAGCGCCTGGCCCACGGGGTCGGTCCCCCCACGCCGGATCAGGAGCCCGCCCGCGCCGGTCTGCGCCACGTTCTCGATCAGCTTGGTCGAGGTCAACACCCCGGTCGTGTGTTGCTCGACCCCGTTCTGGTCGAAGCCGGTCTCGATCACCAGGCCGCCCCCCAGCGTCTGCGTGGCGGTGTTGGCGATGACGACGCAGTAGTCCATTTGCAAGCCGCGCCCGCGGGACACACCACCGCCGCCGAACTCGGCGCGGTTGTTCTGCAGACGGCAGTCGAACCAACGGGTCGCCGGGATCGCGTCCTGCACGTAGAAGGCGCCACCCTCTTGCGGCGTGAGTCCGAGCCCGTTGTCCGCGAACACGCTGTCGACGACATCGACGTAGAAGGTCGGCGACTGGGAGAAGAAGGACACGAACATGCCCGCGCCGTGAGCCACGGCCGTGTTGCCGGTGAAGCGACAGTTCTCGAAACGCGTCGTCCACGCGACCTCGGCGCCGCCGCCGTCGATGTCGGCGGTGTTGTTCTCCACGTCGCAGTCGACGAAGAGCGGTCCCACGATGTTGCTGATCGGGAAGGTGGGATTCACGGTGATGCCGGCGCCGAACGGGGCCTCGTTGTCGGCGATGCGGCAACGCAGGATCGTCGGTGAAGCACCGGAGACCTGCACCAGGCTGACGATGTTGCCACTCTGACCCTTGAACACGAGGTCCTCGACCCTGGTGGCGCGCGACACGCCCGTGAACTCGACGCCGAACGAACCGAGGGGCGGCAGGATCCTCACGTCTTGCGTCGCGCCCGGCGCGCGGCGCACGACGAGGCCGTCGAGGGTGATGCTGAGGCTCTCCAGGTAGTCGCCGGGCATCACTTCGATGACGACCGGTTGCGGCTGGGAAGGAGCCGCGGCGATCGCGGCTCCGATCGTCGGGAACGTCTGCGGGACCGTGAGGATGGTCTGTGCCGTGGCGATGGACGCGAACACGGCGGCGGCGGCGACATGTGCCGCGAGAGAATGGCTGATGGTCTTCATGGTGTGCCTGTCGAAGGGGGCCGCGAGCGGGCTCTCGACGGTGCGAGCGCCGCGCGGCTTGCCCTGGTTCTGTCCGCGGCGTCGCGTCGGTTTCAGATCGCAGCCTGCGGATCCGCACGCCAAGGGTGGCGCGGCACGCGAGACAGACGCGGCCGCTGCTTCGCGCCGGCGACGCGCACCAACGCCCCGGCCGGCGCACGCGCCGGCGGCCCAGAGTCGCCTAGCGCCGCGGCCAGTCGGGCGGCATCCAGTCCGGCAGCTCGGCGACCGCGGCGCGCGCTGCTTCGCTGACCGGTACACCCCACGCGGCGAAGAACGGGCCCAGGTCCTTGCCGACCGTGCGCGACAGCCGCACCAGCCACTGATCGCGCTTGCTCTGGTCGTCTGCCGGCAGCGCCGCGGCAGGTGCGTCGCGGTAGTCGGCGAACACGCGCTGCAGCGCGTCCCAGCCGAACGCCTGCTGGATCTGCACGTACATCAGGAGGCGCAGGGCGAGGTCGGCCTTGCCCTCGGCGCCACCCCACGGCGCCGTACCCGCCGCGAGCGCCGACTCGAGACGCGCTGAGGCCTTCACCAGGTTGCCGCCCCAGGCCTCGCGCCACGACCTGCCGCACATGGTCTCGCACAGGTAGAGCGAGAACAGGTTGACGGTGACCTCACCGGTGCCGGCGAAGGTCCAGTGCTTGCTCTGGTGGTTGTGACCCAGCTCGTGGAAGAGTCCCCAGGGCGCGGCCTGCATCTTCTCGAGGTCCACCATCGTCGCAGCGGCACCGAGGTGCGTCATGATCGGGTAGCCGGCGTGCATCGAGCCGGCGCTGATCTCGACGTCGGCGACGTAGCGCTCGGGCCGCGTGCGGGTTCGCGGCCGTGAGGCCAAGTCGGCAGCAGCGTCGGCGACACGATTCCAGAACTCGAGCACCGCGGTCGGGTCGTCGAGAGCGCGGACGGCCGAGCTCGGTACGGTCAGCACCACGCGATCGGTGGCGAGTTCGGCCCACGGCGCCGGCGCGGCGCGGATGGCGTCGCGCCAGGCGGCCGGGTCGGTCTCACCGAGGAGGAAGTAGGGCGCCGCCACGGCACCGTCGACCGTCACCGCCAGCACCCCCGAGGACGCCTCGGCGACCTCGACGTACACCAGTCCGCCGAAGGCGTGGGCGACTTCGACCTGCGCCCCTTCGACGGCGAACACGCGGCTCACCCGCGGCATGCGCGGCCAGGCGTCGCGGCGCTGGATGTCGTCGCTGTGTGCGCCGATGCGGACGCGAAGCCCGGCGGGCAAAGCCGCGGTGCCGCCGCCGTCCGCAGCGAAGCGCAAGGTGACGCGCGCGCCAGGTGCCGCGTACACGCCGAGCGAGTGACGGCCCGGCACGGCCAGGTCGACGCGAGCAGTGCGGGCGATCGGGGTCGCCCCCTCGGGCACGCTGCCCGGGAACGTCGACGCCGCCGGGTGCGGCCGCACGCCAGCGATGGCGGCGCGCAAGGTGCGCTCGTCGTCGAAACGCACGAGCACCCGCGCCAGCGGATCGCGCACGTGGATCTTGTGGGCAGGCGCCGGCCGCAACTCGCCGCTGCGCTCCTGCCACAGAGTCGCCAGCCGTCGCGCCACCGCGCTGTCCGTCGCCACCAGCCGCGGCATCGCGCGCGTCAGGGCACGCACTGCCTCGACGACGGCCGGCTCGGTGGGCGCCGCGCGCGTCGGCCGGTAGCCCTCGAGCGCCGCCAGCGCCGCCTCGAGGTCACCCCCCGTGACACCGGCACGGCCGCGCGCGCGGCCACGCCCGGGGCGCCGCGTCTGCGGCTCGCGCTGCGCCGCCATGGCGTCCAACTCCGCCAGGGTGAAGCGCACGCTGACGATGTAGGGCGGCTCGCCCGCCGTCCAGTGGCCGTAGGTGGTCGCCACGAAGGTCCCGTCGGCGAGCACCTCGAGCCCCGGATATCCGCAGTCCCAAGCGTTCTTGTTGTCTAGGAGGCGCACGACGTACTGGCCGGGCCTCCCGGCGGCCAAGTCGTCGTAGCGCCCCACCCATGCGACGAAGTCCCCCTTACTGGGATGGTCGGGCGCAAGCGCCACGTCGCGGAAGACCGCGACCACCCGCCCGTCGGGGGCGTAGCGCACGGTGTGGCGATCGCCCGTCAGCGAGGCGTGCAGCGGACGCGGTTCGGTCCACGTGGCGCCCTCGTCGCGTGTCACCATGAAGTGCGACGGTTGCCGGCGCCGATTCTCGCGCAGCAGGAGAGTCAGCTCGCTGCCGTCGGGCGAGCGCACGGCGCCGGGCTCGCACAGGTGGATGTCGCTGCCCGACCACAGCGCGCGCGGCTTGCCCCACGACTGCCCACCGTCGGTCGACTCCGTCTGCAACAGCGTCATCGTGCCGCTGGCCTTGCCGTCCGCTGCCAGGAAGCGGCCGTCGTCGTGGAAGAAGGCGAGGTAGCGCCCCGGCGCGTGCATGGCCACGACATCGCCCATGACGACGATGCCGCCCCAGTCGCCAGCAGGACGCAGTTCGCTCCAGTGCCGACCGTCCTCGTCAGCGAGCGCGAATCGGGCGGGATACAGACCCGACCACAGCAGCAGCCTCTCGTTGCCGTCGGCATCGACGACCCGATGCAGGGTCGGGACTTCGCGACTGGTCGCCCACGAAGATGGGGTCGGGAGTCGGTCGCTCCACGTCTTGCCGCCGTCGGGGCTGCGCTTCATGACGATCGCGCCGCGCCCGTGACCCTTGGGGTAGGCGGCGAGGATCGACGCTCCGTCGGCGAGCAGGATGGTGCTGACGTGCCCGAGGTATTGGCCCGCCTCGCGGTCGACGACGACTTGTCGGTCCGTGTCGGCGGCGAGATCGAGGCGAAGAGGAGCCTGCGGCGCGAGGTTCAGCGCCGCCGAGCACGAGAGGGCCGCCGAGGACAAGAACGCGAGCATGGTCCCTGCCATGCTCGCGCGCTTTGCCACCGGCGCAAGGCTCCGGAACACGGCTCGCCGATCCGAGCCGCATTTCCCGAGGCGTCCGACCACCAGCCCGACACGAGCAGGATGGCGGTCGCGGTCGTGTGGAACGGCCAGGGTCCCGTGCCCTCGGCCGCGATCCGTCTCTTCGCTACGGCAGGGCGGCGAGCAGCGCCACCACGAGCTCCTCGTCGCGGAAGTCGCGCTCGACCTTGGTGCAGCCCAGGCGCACCATCACGAACTGCCGCGACGGCACGATCACCAGCTTCTGCCCCTGGTAGCCATTGGCCATGAATGCGTCGCGCGGCAGGTTCGGGTAGGGGCGACGCTGCGGGTCTTCGGGTTCGCCGACGTTGAGCGACCAATGCATGCCGTAGCGCCCCTTGGGCGCCCACGGCACCGCCGTGGTGCAGGCGGCAACGTAGCCCTCGGGCAGGATGCGCTCCTCGTTCCAGACGCCATCGTGCAGGTACAAGAGGCCGAACCGCACCCAATCGCGCGCACTCGCCATGACGAACGAGGAGCCGACGAAGATCCCGCGCGGATCGGGCTCGAGCACGGCGCTGCGCATGCCCAGCTTGGCGAACAGCTCGCGCCGTGGAAACGACAGATACTCGTCGTCGGACGCGAACGTCGCGCGCAACGCGCGGCACAGGATGTTGGTCGTGCCGCTGGAGTACTGCCAGCGCTGGTTCGGCGCCTGCGCTGGCGGCTTCTGCGCGGCGAAGTCTCCCGCACACGGCTCGCCGAAGAGCATGCGCGGCACGCTGCCAGCGGGGTCGGTGTAGCTCTCGTCCCAAGTGAGGCCCGAGCTCATGCGCAACAACATCCGCCAGGTCAGGTGTCGACGCGGGTCGTCGGCGTCGCGCCAGGCCGCGATCGGCAGAGGGTCGTCGAGGCGCAGGCGCTCCTGGCGCAGCGCGATGCCGACCAGAGCGCCGGTCACCGCCTTGCTCATCGACCAACCCGCCAGGGCCATGTCGCGGTCGAAGCCTGGCGCGTAGCGCTCGTACATCAGCCGGTCGCGAAAGGCGACCACCACGGCGCGCGTGCGGATCGGATGCTCGGCGCGCTCGACGAACTGCGCGTCGACCGCGGCGCGCAAGGCTTCTTCGTCGGCGCCCTCCGGCCACGGCTCGTCGGCGACGGAGTCGCCGATCGGCCAGGGCCGCGACGCCAAGTCGAGCGGCCAGGCCGGCATCTCCACCACCCTCGCCGCCAGATCCCGGGGCTCGCACCCGATCGCCAACGTGCAGCCCAACCCGGGCCGAAACACGACCGTGCGCGCGACGTCACCGGCGCGCACGGTGAGGGTGCGTGCCGCGGCGTCCTCGTCGACGTGCAACAGCGGGCGAAGGGCCTGCTCGAGCGGCGTTTCGCCGGCGAACTCGGCGGCGAGAACGTCCTCGGCCGCCCGCCCGGACACGAACACCGCCGACCCGATCACCTTGGCCGCGTAGCCAGTGCCGATCTCGAGCAACGCGCGCGGCACCGGTGGCGCAACGGCCGTGGCCTGGGCTCGGCAGGCGGAGACGAGCAGGACGTACGCCACGATCGGTCGCATCGGTGCGCATGGTGCCGCCGTTGGGGCGGCGCGGCCACACCCTGACGCATCGACCTGCACCCGCGTACCGACGGCCGCGGCTCGCCACGGCAGCGCGGCGCAGCATCACGGCCTACACTCCTGGCATGTGGCTTCCCGCGCGTAGGCGCACCTTTCCAAGACCCGCCGCGCATCGACATCGGATCGGCGTGGCGGTCGCGCTGGCCGCCGGGCTCGCAGCACAGGAACCCACGCCGCGTGCGCCGACCTGGCGCACCGAGCGGTGGCACGGTCGTCTCGATGCAGCGTGCGCGGCTGCGCGTCCGGAAGGACGCTTGGTGCTCGCCTACGTGCGCAAGCAGGACGAGCTCGGCGTCGGTCCGTCCTTCGAGGCGCGTGTCCTGTCGTCGGCCGAGTTCCGCCAGGAGTCCGGCGGAGTCGAGTGGTTCGCCCACGACGAGGACGAGCGGCGCGATCCGGACCTCATCGCCGCCCTCGGGCTCGACGAGCTACCCGCGATCGCCGTGCTCGACAGCCAGAAGGTCGTGCATGCGCGCCTCGACGTGACCTCCGCCACCACGGTGGCCGACGTGCAGCGCACGCTCGTGGCGGTGCAGAGCAACGTCGACCTGGCCGCCATGTTGCGCTCCTTGCCAGCCGAAGAGGCTGCGGTGCACTCCGGCGACCTGCTGGTGGCCGAGGCGCTGGTCGGCAAGTACGACTTCGATCAGCTCGACAAGCGCATGCAGGCGCTCGGCGAACGCCTGACGCCGGAGCAGCGCGAGAAGCTGAAGCCGGTGCACATCGAGTTGGAGTGCGCATGGCTGCTGCAGCAGCGGGACCTGACGCCCAAGCAGAAGAGCGCACACTTCTGGCGCCTGCTGCGCTCGAGCCGTCTGCCGGCGGGCAAGGTGCGCGTGCGCTTCTGGCTCGAGTTCGCCGCCACCGGCGACGCCGTCGACGACCCACTCATGCTGGAGACTGCGCTCGAAGTCCTGGACAGCACGCGCGAGATCACCGACGACTTCCGCCGACGCTTGCGCACACGCATCGTCGAGCTGCGCAAGCGCTGACGCGCCGCTCGTCAGCGACCGTGGCCGTGGCCGGCGGGCGGCGCCGCCGGCGGAGCGGCTTGCGGCGCGGCGGTGGCGCGCTCATTCGTGTCGAGCCACTTCAGGCCGCCCGTGTCCAGCTGATAGACGGCACCGATCTCGGCCAAGCGGCCGGTTCGCTCCAGATCCTGCACGACCTTGCTCTGCTGGCGCAAACCGGAGAGCACCATCTGGACGTTGAACTCGATCGCTCGGTCGATCAGCATCTCGCCCTCGACGCCTCCTTCGCGCGCCAGCTGCACGGCCGGCGCGATGTCGGCCACCAGCTGGTCGAGGTTGGGCCCGAGGTCGCCGTGGCCGTGGTCGCCGGCGGTGGTCGCCGCGGTGACGGCACCGCAGTGCGTGTGGCCGAGCACCAGCACCAGCGAAGCACCTGTGTGCGCGACGGCATACTCGATGCTCGCCACCACGTCCTCGTTGAGCACGTTGCCGGCCACACGGACGACGAACAGCTCGCCCAGGCCAGCGTCGAACAACAACTCGGGCGCCACGCGCGAATCGGCACAGGTGAGCACGACGGCCGAGGGCTTCTGGCCGGAACGGAGCTGGCGGCGTCGTGCGAGGCTGATGTCGCCGAGCGGCGTCGCGGCCGACAAGAACCGCCGGTGCCCATCTTGCAGGCGTTGCAAGGCGTCGTGCGGCGCGCGCCCGAGCCGGCTCGCGTCCATGCTCGCCGCCCCCGCCAAGGGACGCTCCGACAACCACTCCACGGCACCGGTCAGGAGGCGGTAGCGCGCCGGCGCCAGCTTGAACTTGCCCTCCTGCATGCGACGCCGCAGCTTGTCGCTGTTGCGCACGCACTCGCTGATGGTCTCGTACACGTTCTCTTCCTCGGCGCAGGCCATCAGGCTGCCGGACTTGGCCAGCTTGGCGCGCTGCAGCGCGGGCTCGATGCGGCGCAGCAGGCCGGTGATCGCCGGGCTGGGAGCGTCGTGTTCGTCCGAAGACCCGCTGTGCTCGGCGCAGGCCTTGACCGCGCCGCAGCCCTCGTGACCGAGGACGACACCGAGACTCACGTCGAGGTGCTCGACCGCGTACTCCATGCTGGCCAGCACTTCCCGGTCGCACACGTTGCCCGCGACGCGGATGACGAAGAGCTCGCCCATCGCGGTGTCGAACACGTGCTCGGGCGGCACCCGAGAATCGGCGCACGTGATCACCATCGCGAAGGGGTGCTGTCCCTGGGCCAGACGGCGACGCGTGGCGTCGTCGGTGGTCTGCGACAGCGACTTGTCCTGCACGAAGCGTGCGTTGCCGGCGCGCAGGGCTCCCAACGCCTCTTCGGCGGTGGTCTGCGCGGCGAGGTTCGACAGACAGAGGCAGGCAGCGAACAGAGCGCCGGCCCGGACCGTTGACATGACCATGGTGTGACTCTCCCGTTGTTGGCGTCTTACGCGGCCGGCCCGAGCGCACGGTCGATGCGCAGCCGGTCGTTGGGGAATCGGCACGCCCCGGCCACCGAGCACAGCCCTGCCTCCAGGCAGCGATGTCGCCGCGCCGTTCCCTGCCCGGGCCACACCTGCGGAATCCCGGTGCTTTCGGCGACCCCGGCTGGCATGTTCTTGCCGTCCACGAGCCCCGCGATCCGATGAACCTCGCCTCTTACCTCCGCGACGTCCAGGACTTCCCCAAGCCGGGCATCGTCTTCAAGGACATCACGCCGCTGCTGCAGAGCCCGGCTGCCATGGACGAGACGACGTCGCAGATCGTCGAGCGCTTCGCGAGCGACAAGGTGGACAAGGTCGCGGCCATCGAGTCGCGCGGCTTCATCTTCGGAGCGCTGGTGGCCGCCCGTCTCGGCGTCGGCTTCATCCCCGTACGCAAGCCCGGCAAGCTGCCGTGGCGAACGCAGAGTGTGAACTACATCCTGGAGTACGGCTCCGGCACCCTCGAGATCCACGAGGACGCGGTGACCAAGGGCGAGCGCGTGATCGTGGTGGACGATCTCTTGGCGACCGGCGGCACGGCGCGCGCGTCGTGCGAGCTGCTCGAGCGTCTGGGAGCGCGCATCGTCGGCTGCGCCTTCGTGGTGGAACTCGCCTTCCTCCCCGGTCGCAAGAAGCTGACCGGCCAGCGCGTCGAAGCCCTGATCCGCGTCGACTGAGGATCGCGGCCGGGGGCTCGCCGCCGGGGATCCGGTGCCGCCGTTGTCCGCCGTCCGAGGGGAAGGCAGCGCCGCCACCGAAAAAATCCAGTCGGTGGCTCAAGTCGGCGGGGCCGCCGACCGATAACCCTGCGCCGGCTCGAGCCGGCCGCTCTTTTATCCGTGTCGCTTCTCGACAAAGGCAAACCCATCGCAAGGTGGGGACGCAAAGCCATGGGCCTGGACGGTTCCCCACCCTCCTGGCAGCCGGTTCCCGAACTGAAGCGAGGGCAGCCCACGCAGTCTCTATCGACCTGCACTGCCCGTGAACTCGAACGAGCCTGGGAATCCGGGGCCACCCATTGCCCTGACCGCGATCCGAGCGATCGCAGCCGCGTCGCCTCTGCAGCCAGCGACCACCGCCGACGCCTGACATCCGCCCGCGCTGGCGCGCGAGCCCGGCATCGGTGGTCTGCCGCGCCCGTCCCTCTCCGTTCCTTCAGGTAACCGCTCATGGCTCGTTCCGCTGCTGCCCGCACGTCCCGCACCTCGTCCGTCGCCATCGCCGAGCGTCCGGCCGCCGAACCACAGTTGCAGGTGCGCAATGCACGCCGCGCTGGCGCGCCGCCAGTCCGTCCGGCATCCTCGCGCATCGTGGAAGACGTCGGCGAACAGATCTGGCTCACCTACCGCAAGACCAGGGACCAGAACCTTCGCAACACGCTCATCGAGCGCCACATGCCGCTGGTGCGCGTGATCGCCGAACGCCTGCTGCAGACGCTGCCGAAGTCGATCGAGCTCGACGATCTGACCTCGGCCGGCACCTTCGGTCTGATGGACGCGATCGACGGCTTCGACGTGTCGCGCGGCATCAAGTTCAAGACCTACTGCACGACGCGCATCCGGGGTTCGATCCTCGACGAGCTGCGCTCGCAGGACTGGGTGCCGCGCCTCGTGCGCCTCAAGGCGCACCGTCTCGAGCGCGCCCTGCGGCAGCTCGAGGGCCAGCTCGGCCGCGACCCCAACACCTACGAACTCGCCGAAGCGATGAACCTGACGCTCGGCGAGCTGCAGGCGACCGAGGCGGAAGCCAACGCCAAGACCATCTTCTCGCTGTCGGACAAGTGGGACGACTCCGACGACGAGAAGGAGATGGAGAAGGTCGAGATCCTGGCGGACAAGAAGGGCCAGGACCCGGTCCAGACCATCCACCAGAGGGACATCCTCGAGTCGATCACCCGCAACCTCACCAAGAAGGAACGGCTGATCATCATCATGTACTACTACGAAGGCCTGACCATGCGCGAGATCGGCGAGATCATGGAGCTCACCGAGTCGCGTGTGTGCCAGATCCACAGCAACGTGATGTCGCGCCTGAAGGCACAGCTCGATCAGGTGCAGCTCACGCAGAACTGAGCGCCACCTTGCGACCGCTGCCAAGGCGGCGCCCTGGTCTCTCGAATCGGGACTCGACGCCGGCGCAAGGCCGCGGCCGATCGCGGACGATAGGACGAGCCGGGAGACCTACACCAGGCGTCGCGGCGCAACGATGGCGGAAGCACCACGCAAGCAAACCCTGAAGCCTCTGCTGGAGGCTTGCTGCTGGTCGATCCGTGAGACGCTCGGGTCTCTCGTCGGCAAGAGGATCGAGATCGAGCCGAAGGGCTTCTCCGCCACCAGCCCGGACGAAGTCGCCTCCCGCCTGCGAGCGTCGATGGCCGTCGTGCGTGGCAAGCTCGACAAGATGTTCGCCGGCAAGACCGTTCGCTTCATGTGCGAGGCGCGCGAGGCGACCACCCTCGCCGGCGCGATGATGATGACGGCCGACGAAGTGCTGGCCGAGAGACGCAAGACCGGGCTGTTGGAGGGCGAGGAGCTGGAGGCCTTCTCCGAGGTGGCCAACGTCCTGTGCTCCGGCATCGACTCGGTGCTGCGTGAGCGCCTGCACGGTGAGGCCGGCCTGCGCTTGCAGGACCACGCCACCCTGGCGCCGGCGGCGGTCGACACCTCGATGCTCGGCGAGGATCCGCTCTACGAACTGTCGCTCACCATCCAAGTCGAGGACTACGCACCGACGAAGGCGTCGATCTTCGTCGATCGGGCAACGGGCGACCGTTGGAACGGCGGTCCGGTGGAGTTCTCCGCTGCCGCATCCGCCAGCGCGGCCGGCGGCAACGGCGCCGAGTGTGCCAGCGACCCGAGCGGCGGCGTCGAGGAGGACGACGAGCCCGCCGCCCCGATCCGCGGCCGTCTCGCCGCCTTCCTCGTCGACGGCCACACCACGCCCATGCTGCGGCGCGCGTGCCGCAGCATCGGCCTCGAGCTCGACAAGCGCCCGCGCGGCGAAGTGCCCAATCCGGCGGCCAACCGCGACGCGGTGATCTTCATCGAGGTGCCTCCGTCCGACGACAGGCGCTTCGACTGGTGCCGGCGCATCAAGACCTTCAGCCCCGGCACGAAGGTCGCCCTCCTCCTGGGCCTGCCGTCGCGGCATCAGGTGCTGCGGGCCGCCCGTGCCGGTGCCGACGTCGTGCTGGGCCATCCGATCGGCAAGGAGCTCCTGGTGGCGAAGCTCGGTCAGCTGCTCGAGCCAGCGCCCGTGGACGACTCCGGCGCCCCCACGACCTGACGCCTTCGCTCCGGCCGCGCGAAGTAACAGGGTGGAGTCAGACACCAACTGGTGGTAACGCGCTCGCAGCGCTGCGATCGACCACGCCACTGACGCGCACCACGACGCGCGAGTTGTGGTCGCGGCGGGCGCGCCCACTACAGATTGCGCAACGAGCGCTCGGCACGGACCTTGCTAGAGAAAGCGCAGGAGAGGTCAGATGCGAGACAAGCTTCGGTGGTTGGCAGTACCGCCTGCGCTGGCGTTGTTGCTCATGTTCGGTCCCTGGCGCACGGCATCGCCGAAGCCACTCGAGGCCGACGGTCCATCGTCCGCCCCGGCGAAGAACGAGCCGACGCGCCCACCGTCGCTGGCGACGCCGGACATGACCCAGACGGTGTCCACCGTGCTCGGCGTGTGCCTGCTCGGCACGGCAGTGGTGCTCGGTCTGGCAAAGGCACGGGCGCGGGCACCCAGCCAAGGCTCGGCCATCGCCGTGCGCCAGAGCGTGCGCTTGTCGAGCCGACACACGGTCCACGCCATCGAGTTCGACGACCGGCTGCTGCTGCTGGGCGAGTGCGATGGCTCCTTGCGCGTACTGCACTCCGGCGAGGAACGCGAGTCCGCAGCTGTGCGCCCGGCGCCGGCCTTCGACGCACCCGACGACGAAGACGATGGAGTGATGCTGAAGGACATGGTGATCCCGCGTCCACCCCGACCCGGGGCCGCAGCGCACGCCGCCAAGACCAACAACCGCGGGCTCGCCGACTTCCGCACCCTGCTCGGCAAGACGCAGGTGCAGGCGTGATCCGCCTCCTGCTGGCGCTGGTGTTCGCCTGCACGCCGCTCGCGGCGCAGGCGCCCGTGAATTCGCCGTCCGCCGACCCCTCTCTCGCTTCGACGAGCGCCCAGGCTCCGTCACGAGCACCGTCGGTCAGCTTGCAGCTCACCGGAGCTTCCGGCACGCCCGACAACGTCGGTGGCGCCGTCGAGATCGTCCTGATGATGACGCTGCTGTCGCTGGCGCCGGCCATCGTGCTGACGATGACCTGCTTCACGCGCATCATCATCGTGCTGTCCTTCCTCAAACGCGCGATGGCGATGCAGGAGCTGCCGCCGGCGCCGGTGGTCACCGGCTTCGCCATCTTCCTGACCCTGTTCATCATGAAGCCGGTGGCCAGCGACATCCACACGCTGGCCTTCAGGCCGTACGTGGAGCAGCAGATCTCGCTCGAGGAGGCCGGCAACCGCGCCGGCGCGCGCCTCAACCGGTTCATGCTCAAGCAGACCCGCCCCGAGGACATCGCCCTCATCCTCGAGATGAGCGGCGGCCAACGCCCGGCGACGCCAGCCGACGTGCCGTTCCACGTCGCCGTGCCCGCTTTCATCCTGAGCGAGATGAAGACCGCGTTCCAGATGGGCTTCGTCCTGTTCCTGCCCTTCGTCGTGATCGACCTGGTGATCTCGTCGCTGTTGGTGTCGATGGGCATGTTCACGTTGCCACCGGTCGTCGTGTCCACGCCACTCAAGCTGCTGCTGTTCATCCTGGTGGACGGCTGGAACCTGGTGGTCAGCTCGCTGGCGCAGAGCTTCGTGGAGGTCTGACGTGGACGAAGCCATGCTCACCGACCTGGCCAAGTCGACGCTGCTCACGGCGTTGGCTCTGGTTACGCCGGCACTCATCGTCGGCATGACCATCGGCCTCCTCGTCAGCCTCTTCCAAACCATCACGTCGGTACAGGAACAGACGCTGGCGATCGTGCCGAAGATGCTGGCCGTGGTCGCCACGCTGCTGCTCCTGCTGCCGTGGATCCTCACCACCCTGCGCGAGTTCGCACGCGGCCTGTACGAGAGCCTGGCCGTGTACGGCATGGCCGGCGTCTCGCCATGAACTGGGCGACGCAGTCTCTCCTGGCCTACGTGCCCTGCTTCATGCTGCACGTGATGCGGGCAGGCGCGCTCGTGTACTTCCTGCCGGGCCTCGGACAGGGTGCCGACACCCGCTGGCTGCGTCTGATCCTCGGTCTCTGCCTCGGCGCCATCTTCTGGTGGCTCGGCACGCGCACGATGGTGCTGACCGGTGGTCTGCCCCAGCTCATCGGCCTGGCGGTCGTCGAGTTGCTGATCGGTGCCGCCATCGGCTACGTCGTGCAGCTGGTCAGCGCCATCCTGGCCGTGGCCGGCGAGATCATCGCCCAGGAGATGGGCTTCACCATGGCGCAGGTGCTGGATCCGCTGTCCGGCGCGTCGACGCAGGTGGTCAGCCAGTTCCTGCAGCTCTTCGCGATGCTGATGGTGTTCGCGCTCGACCTGCACCACGACTTCCTGCGGGCCCTGGCGCGCGCATTCACCGCGATCCCGGTCGGCCACGGCTTCGATCCGGCTCTCCTGTTCCGGCGCACTTCGACCCTCGTCGCCTTCGCCCTGGAAGCCGGCGTGCGCTACGCGATGCCGGTGTTGGCGGTGATGCTCGTGGTCACGGCGACGCTCAGCGTGCTGTCGCGCGCGGTGCCCAACATCAACCTCATGGAGTTCAGCTTCGGCATCCGCATCCTCCTGGCGATGGCGATGGCGTTGCTGCTGCTCACCGAAGGCATGGCACCGCTCATCGAGAGCTTCCGCACGGTCATCGGCGGCGCCAACCGCCTGTTCACCGGGATGTGATCGATGCCACTGTTCCGCGACGACCAAGGCCGCACCGAGAAGCCGACCCCGACGCGCCTCAACGAAGCGCGACAGAAGGGGCAGGTCGCGCTGTCGCGTGAACTCATCATGGGTGGCGCACTGGTGGTCGGCGTGCTGGCCCTCGAGTACCTCGGTCCATGGCTGATCGCCTCCCTGCAGAGCGCGCTGGTCGCCGGGCTCAGCGTGCAGGACGCGCGTGTCCGTCTCGGGCGTGGCGACGTGCCCGCCGCCATCGGCGCGCTCGTCGAGCCGGTGTTGGTCGTCGCGCCGCCGTTCGCCATCCTGCTGCTCATCGGCGTGGTCGGCGCGGCGCTGTTCGGCTACGGCCAGATCGGCGTTCACATCTCGCGCGAAGCCATCGGCTTTCGCCCCGAGCGCCTCAACCCGGCGCAGGGCCTGGCGCGCCTGTTCAACCCGGCGGCGCTGACCCGCACCGGACTGTCGGCGGCCAAGCTCCTGGTGCTCGGCGCGGTGCCGGCCCTGATTCTGTGGTCCGAACTGCCGACGCTGGTCGCCATGTTCGCCGCCGACGACACCCTCGCCATGGTGGCCTTCGCCGCTCAGCTGGCTCTGCGCACCATGTTCTGGATCGCGGTGCCCGTGCTCGTGCTGTCGCTGCTCGACGTGCTGTGGCAGCGCCGCGAGCACATCCAGAATCTGATGATGACCAAGCAGGAGGTCGAGGACGAACGCAAGCGCGCCGAAGGCGACCCACTCATCAAACGCCGGATCCGCACGGCGGCACTCAAGCTGGCGCGGCAGCGCATGCTCGAAGCCGTGCCGAAAGCCGACGTCGTCGTCACCAACCCGACGCACTTCTCGGTGGCGCTGGCCTACGACCGGCTGGTGCACTCTGCACCGCGCGTGGTAGCCAAGGGCACCGACGCACTCGCGCTCAAGATCCGCGAGCTGGCCAAGGAGAACGACGTGCCGCTCATGGCCGATCCACCTCTGGCGCGGGCGCTGTTCCGAGCCTGCGACGTGGGCACCGAGATCCCCGAACGCTTCTACCAGGCGGTGGCGACCATCCTCGGCCACGTGTACCGCCTGAAGGGCAAGACCGCGTAGCACCGCCCGATGACCTCCATCGCCCCACCGACCGCCTCCCGCCACAACAACGCGCTGGCGTTGCTCGTCGTCGGCATCCTCGGCGTGATGCTGGTGCCGATGCCGACGGCGCTGCTCGACCTGAGCCTGGCGCTGAACCTCACCATCAGCTTGCTGATCGTGATGACCGTGCTCAACACGCCGCGGCCGATCGAGTTCTCGACCTTCCCGACCGTCCTGCTGTTCACGGCGCTGTTCCGCCTGGCACTCAACGTCGCCTCGACACGACTCATCCTGCTCGACGGCGACGCCGGCAACATCATCCGTGCGTTCGGCGACTTCGTCGTCGGCGGCAACTACCTGGTCGGCATCATCGTCTTCCTGATCCTGATCGTGATCCAGTTCGTGGTGATCACGCGCGGCCAGGGGCGCATCAGTGAGGTCGCGGCGCGCTTCACTCTGGACGCGATGCCCGGCAAGCAAATGGCGATCGACGCCGACCTCAACGCCGGCATCATCACCAACGAAGAAGCCAAGGATCGCCGCGCCGAGTTGACGCGCGAGGCCGAGTTCTACGGCGCCATGGACGGCGCCGGCAAGTTCGTGCGCGGCGACGCCATCGCCGGCGTCATCATCACCGCCATCAACCTGGTGGGCGGCCTGCTCATCGGCGTGCTCGGCAAGGGTCTGGACGCGGCCGCCGCCTTCGACCGCTACGCCATGCTGACCGTCGGCGACGGGCTGGTGTCGCAGATCCCGGGCCTGCTCATCTCGACCTCGGCGGGCATCCTGGTGACGAAGAGTGCCAGCGAGCACGGCCTCGGCGGCGAGGTCGGCGGCCAGCTCTTGGGGCGTCCCGCGGCGATGCGCACCGCGGCCCTCGTCCTGTTCGCCCTCGGCCTGCTGCCCGGCATGCCGACCTTGGCGTTCTGGCTGATCACCGCGCTGGTCTGGCTGGCGGCGCAGCGCCGCGACACCAAGGCCAAGGCGCCCGCCGCGATCGAGGCCGACGCCTCCGCCGCCGACGGCGCCGAGCCCGCGGTCGAGGACCTGCTGGGTGTCGATCGACTCGGCATCGAGATCGGCTACCGCCTGATCAGTCTGGTGGAGAACGGCAAGCACGGCGGCCTGCTCGACCACATCCGCGCCGTGCGCCGTCAGTTCGCGCAGGACGTCGGCATCGTCATCCCGCCTATCCGCGTCAAGGACAACATCCAGCTCGAGCCGAACGTATACCGCGTGCAGCTCAACGGGCAGACGGTGGCCAAGGGCGAGCTGCGCGCCGGCCAGTTCCTGGCCATGGATCCCACCGGCCATGCGCCGCCGATCGCCGGCATCGACACCGTCGAGCCGGCGTTCGGCCTGCCCGCCAAGTGGGTCGTCGAGGCCGACAAGGACCGGGCGGAGGTCGCCGGCTACACGGTGATCGACGCGCCCTCGGTGCTGGTGACGCACCTGGCCGAGGTCATCAAGTCGATCGCGCACGAGCTGCTGTCGCGCGACGACGTCAAGGCGCTCACCGACAACCTCAAGAAGAGCAATCCGGCCATCGTCGAGGAGCTGATCCCGAACCAGCTCGGGCTCGGCCTGCTGCACCAGGTGCTCAGCACGCTGCTGCGCGAGAAGGTGCCGATCAAGAACCTCGCCACCATTCTCGAGGCGCTGGCAGACGGCGTGCAAGAGAGCAAGGACGCGCGCGCCCTGGCAGAGCGCGCCCGAATCCGCTTGGCGCGCGCCATCGTGGCGCCGCACCTCGATCCCAAGGGCACCCTGCACGCCGCGGTCATCGATCCCAACCTCGAGCGCAGCCTGGCCGACGCGGTCACCGGCGCCGACGGCTTGACCAGTCTGCCGCCAGGCTTCCTGGCGCGCTTCGTCGACAGCACGGCCGAGGCTCTCGGCAAGCTGAGCAAGAGCGGCCGCGACCCCGTGCTCATCACACGCGCTTCGTTACGACCGTTCCTGGCCGAGGCCGTGAGCGGCGTCGTTCCCGGCGCCGCCGTGTTGAGCTACCAGGAGACCGCGCCCGCCGACAAGGTCGAGACCGTGGCCCGCATCGCCGTCCCCGTCTGAACCATGAACCACCAAGCGCACGAAGAGCCCCTCCGGAGAACGGCCGCCGTCGCCGACCGCCCTGACCCGCAGGAGGGGTCCCGCCCATGATGCTGCGCAGGATCCAGGCACCGACTCTGCAAGAAGCCCTGGTCGAGGTCGAGCGCCAGTGTGGTCGCGGCGCGCTGCTGATCGAGACCCAGCGCACGGCACGCGGCTACTTGGTGGTCGCGTCGCAAGCGCCGAAAGCGCGCCCGCGGTCACGGCGCGCCCCGACCAGCCGCAGGCACTGGCTCCCCGGCTTCGCGCCGTTGGCCCGACGCGCCGCGGAGTTCGGCCTGAGCGAGACGACCTTGGCCGCCATCGAGGACGCCATGGGTGGCACCCGGGTGGAGCTCGGACGCCCGGGTGATCCGTCGGTCGACGCCCTGGCCGCACGCATCTTGAAGGCCCTGGTGAAGACCGCCGACCTCGCCGACGCCAGCTTCCGCGTGCTCGCCCTGTTGGGTCCGACCGGCGTCGGCAAGACCACGACGCTGGCCAAGCTGGCCGCGCGGGCACAGCGCGAGCGTGGCCAGTCGGTGGCGATCCTCACCGCCGACACCTACCGCGTCGCCGCAGTCGAGCAACTGCGCGCCTACGCCGACATGCTGCAGGTGCCCTTCGAGGTGGCCTTCACTCCGCTCGACCTCAAGCGCGCCCTGCAGCGCTTCGCGCACGTCGACCGTGTGTTCCTCGACACCAGCGGGCGCAGTCCCTTCGACCAGGAGGCCCTGGCGCAGGCGCGCGGCACTCTCGAAGGCGCGCGCGCCGCCGGGCTGCTGTGCCTGCCGGCCGGCCTGCGCCGCGTCGACGCCGACGCCACGATCGCCGCGTTCGAACCACTCGGTGTCGATGCCGTGGCGCTCACCAAGTGGGACGAGACACGCGTGCCGGGCGAGGTCTTGTCGCGCTGCATCGAAGACGGTCTGCCGATCGCCTGCATCACCGTCGGACAGGAGGTCCCGGCCGACCTCCTCGACGCCGATGCCGGTGCCCTGGCCGCGAGCGCCTTGCGCCTGCAAGACGCGCAGGCACAGGCGGTGCTGTCGTGAACGGTCAGGCGCGAGCGCTGTTGCTGCCGCGGCCGCCGCGGCCGGAACGCACGCCGCCCTGGATCGCGGTGTCCGGCGGCAAGGGCGGGGTCGGCAAGACACTGGTGGCGGTGAACCTCGCGCTGGGCCTGCAGAAGCTCGGCCACCGCACGCTGCTGGTCGACGCCGACCCCGGCCTCGCCAACATCGACGTCCACTTGCGGCTGTCGGCGAGCCACGACCTCGAGGACCTCGCCGACGGCACCTGCGAGCCCTGGGAAGCGGTGGTCGATGGGCCCGCCCAGCTGCGCGTCGTGCTGGGACGCAGCGGCAGCACCCGGCTCGCCGGTGGTGACGCCGACGTGTTGCGTCGCGCTCTCGCCGGCGTGGCCACCGCCGCGCGCGGATGCGACGTGGTGGTGTGCGACACCGGTGCCGGCATCGGCCCGGCCGTGCTCGAGGTGTGCCGACAAGCCCGCCTGACGCTGGCCGTGACGACACCCGATCCCGCCGCGATCACCGACACCTACGCGCTCGGCAAGGTGCTGCGCCAACACGGCCTTCCCGTGCCGCATCTGGTCGTCAACCAGGTTCGGAGCCTGGCGCAGGCTCGCGGCATCGCCGAGCGTCTCGGCGGCGCGGTCGAGCGCTTCTTGTCCGTCCCCCTGCCGCACCTCGGCTCGCTGCGCCACGATCCCGGCATGGCGCGGTCGGTGGTCGAGCAACGCCCCTTCGCTGCCTTCGGCACCGGTGCGCCGATCGACGACCTTCGGGCGCTGGCGGTCGCCGCGGCTGCGGTGCTGGGGCTGGGAGCGCCGGCGATGTCGCCGCCCGTGGCGCTCGGCGTGTAGACGCCCAGGGAGCAAGTGCCGCGAATCCTCGGGAACGACCGAGCACCGGAACCCACCCGACGACGGCTACTGTGCTCGCACAACCCGAGGAGGCGAAACGGTGCTGCAACGAATCCGCGACGGACGCACGGACCTGGTGATCGACTACATCGAAGCTGGCCATCCGGCCACCGCGGAGGACGAGCACGGCACGTCCCTGCTGGCGTGGTGCGCGTACCACGGCGACGTGACCGCGGTGCGCTTCCTGCTGGCGCAAGGCGCGCCGCTACGAGGGCTGGGAACGAACCTCGACCTGCTCGGGGCCTGCTTCCACGGCCACTGGCAGCTGTGCGAGTTCCTGCTCGAGCAGGGTGCCGACCCGAACCACGCCGACGAGGAAACCGGCGAGACGCCTCTGCACGCGGCCACCAGCAAGGCCAACCGGCCGAGGTTCGACCGCGTCGTCGAGGCACTGCTGGCGCGTGGCGCCGATCCGAACCGCAAGAGCAAGGCCGGTGTCGAAACCGGCAGCTTCATGCGCGACTGCCGCACGCGCGGCGAGACACCGCTGCACCGTGCCGCCGCCTTCGGCACCGAACACGCCGTCGAGCTGCTGCTGAACGCCGGCGCCGACCGCGAGTCCAAGGACGCGCACGGAGACACGCCGCTCGGCTGGGCGAGCTGGCACCTGCGCCCGGCCGCGATCCTGCGCCGCCTCTGCTACGGCCGCTTCACGATCCACTCCGACAACCGCTCGACCTACGACCATGGTGCCGGCTGGGGCAGCCCGCCGCACGGGTAGGACACACACCACACGATGGGCGGACGACGGAGGTCACCCGCTGTCACACGAGCCTCGCGACGGATGGAATGCGGCTGCGAAGCCGAACGCCGCTCGGCATCCGCAACGAAGAATCGTGCCGGCCGGCGGGCTCGATCCGAGGCACGCCGATCATGGCGCCGCGCAGCACTGCGTCGGGTTGCCGCACGCTCGCGAACGGCCGCACTGCCCCGATCGGAGACGCCGGGAGCCGCACCGGCGTCGCCCACGTAAGCGCCCTCGCGAAGGACGGTTGAGCGGGATCACCAGGCCTCAACTTCGAACGCTGCCCGAGCCGATCACGCCTCGGGAATGGAACAAGGGAGTCGGCACCTTGCGCGGATGCTGAGTGTCTACCTGGGCTGCCTTGCCTTCGCAGTGACGTTCTTGGCGACGAACCTGCTGGGGGGAGGCCTCGGGGCGGGCCTGTCTCGCGGCGTCGCCGCAGCAGGGGTGACCTTGCTGGTGGCGCGCCTACTGGCGGGAACGACGGTCGACGTCGTGCTCGGTGCAATGGCGCGCGACCGCGCCAAGGCGGGCAAGGAGGAACGCGCGTGAGATCGCTGTCGATCCCGACCGGGCGCACGCACGCCGAGCGCAACAAACTCGTCGAGCAATACCTGCCGTTGGTGAGGCACGTCGTCGCGCGCATGAACATCCGCTGGCCCTCCGGCACGACCAGCGACGACTTCTTCTCGGCCGGCGTGATGGGCTTGCTGCACGCGGCGACGACCTTCGACCCGGGTCGCGGCGCCACCTTCAAGACGTTCGCCTACACCGCGATCCGGGGTGCCATCCTGGACGAGGTCCGTCGCCTCGATCCGGTGCCGCGCGCCCGGCGCGAGCGCCTGCGTCAGATCGACCGCGCTGCCGACGAGTTGCGCAGCGAACTCGACCGGGCCCCGTCCCTGGAAGAGATCGCCGAGCGGCTCGCCACCTCGGTCGACGAGATCGGTGACGACCTCGTCGCCCTGCGCACCGCCCGCCAGCTCTCGCTGGAAGACTGTCCTGGTGACTCAGACGCCAGCATCGCCGACCAGCTCGGCTGCCCGGCGACGCCGCGGCCCAGCGATGCCGCCGAGCGCAACGAGGAGATCGAGCGACTCACCAAGTCGATCGCCGAGTTGCCCGAGCCCGACCGACAGGTCCTGGTGCTCTACCACTACGAGAACCTCTACCTGAAGGAGATCGGCGAGGTGCTCGGGGTCACCGAGTCGCGCATCTGCCAGATCCTGGCGCGGGCGCACGCTCGCCTGCAGCTCAAGCTCAGGGAGTGCGACTGATGGACGGGATGGGAGTCGAACGCGTGCCGCTGCCCACGGCCCCGCTCGGGGTCCAACGGGCCGGCGACCACCGCTCCGCCGCACGGCAGCACGCCTTCGAGCAGGCCCTGAAGAAGCGCCCTGCCCCGGCCACAAGGGTGCGCAAGGCCGCTCCTTCCGTCGCGGCGGGCACCACCGAGGCCGAAGTGCAGGTGGGCGACGACGGCCTGCCGCACGTCGACGTGGTGGTCTGACCCGGCCTCGAACGGGCCCGCACGAAGGGCGTCGGAAGCGCGCGGCTCGGCCCCGATCGGCCCGACCCGGGGAAGGCTTCCGCAGCGCAGCGCGCAACCGGGGTGAGCCGGCGGGCCACCTCCACCGTTACACTCCGGCGTCGCCGCGCGTATGGCACCTCGCACGCTTCCCCTGATCGTCGTCTTGCTCGTCGCCCTCGCAGGCGGTGCCGCGTGGTTGGCGTTGTCGGGCGACAGCGCCAGCGAGATCACCACGGTCGACGACGAGTCGGAGTCGGAGACCGACACGGCCTTCGCGCCGTCGCACCTCGAGACGTCGGTCGACGTGTCCGACGACCCGGGCGAACGTCTCGTCGACGATGCCGACGGCGAGCCGGTCCGCGCCGAAGTCGTGTCTTACCCGACCGACTCCGACGGCCCCGTCCTCCGCGTGGTCGACGCCAACGGCGCTCCCGTGGCCGCCGCCGAGGTGTTCGCCGGAGACGCCGACGGCCGATGGCGCAACGAGCGCGGTCCCGACGTCCACCACTGGGCGCAGATCCTCGAGCGAAGCACGACGGGTCGACGCACCGACGCCCGCGGCGAGGTCGCGCTGCCGGCCATCCGTCGCCGCCTGCTGGTGGCCGGGCGGGCGCCGGGGCTGTTCGGGGCCGCCGTCTTGCGTGCCGACGAGGCGCAGCCGGTTCTCCAGCTCGTGCCCGATCGGACCTTGCGCGTGCTGGTTCGCGGTGGCGACGGGGCGCCACTCCCCGAGGTGATGGTCGCCCTTTGCACGGACCTACGCGAGCGCTTGCAGCGAGTCAGTCGCGCCACCACCGACGCCGCCGGTATCGCCGAGCTGCAGCACGTGCAGTTGTTCGAGGCGCGCTTGCCGCCGCCAAATCCGGCGCCCGAAGCCGCGCAGCGGGTAGCGAACCTCGACGTGCAGCGAGCCGAAGCGGCGCTGCGCCAGCTGCGGGCCGACTTCGGCAACCGCGGTACCGGCGTCTCCGAGGTCGAGCTGGTCCGGGTGCGGACGCTCGTGCGCGAGACGATGATGCAGTACCAGCAGTCGCGCCAGCGCCTCGACGAGGCACGGCGCCAGGCGAACCAGGAGCGCAGCCAGACCGAGCGCCTGCGCCGCCAGCGCGCACCGGAGACCCAGACGTGGCCGTTCGCCGACTTCGTGGTGCTGGCGGAGGTGCCTCAGGTCCAGCCGTCACTGTTGCGCTTCGCCGCCGGATCCATCCCGCGCGAAGTGGTCGAGCTGCGCCTGCCGACCACCTCGTCGCTGGTGGTCCGGGTGCTCGGACCCGACGGTGAACCGTTGCGCACGCCGTGCACGGTGATGCTTCGTCTCGACGCCAAGAGCCTGGCCGCGGGAGCAGCGCCGGCCAACTTCGCCGACCTCTGCACCATGCGGGCCGACAAGGCGCTCGGTGCCGATCGGGTGACGTTCGCACCGCTGGGGCTGGGGTTGACGTTCGACCTGTTCGTCCGCTTCGCCGACAACGACTTCAACTTCCAGGAGAGCGGCGTCGCCGGGCCGGCGGGCGCTACGGCGCGCGAGATCGAGCTGCACACGCCGGCTTGGTTCACGGTCTTGGCAGGCAGGCTGGTCGACACCCAGGGGCGGCCATGCGCCGGCCTCGAAACCGACCTGTTCGTCGCCGGGATGCAGGGCCGCGTCGAGGGCGAACACCTGCAGCCCGAGGCCGACGGCCGCTTCGAGCTGCCGCTGCGCCTGCGCACGCCGGCCCCGCCCTACACGCTGGAAGTGCAGGCCAACCGCGGTGAGCGCCGCTTCGGCAGGCTGATCGGCTTGCCCGAGCTGATGCACGGCAAGCGCACCGAGATCGGCGACGTCGAGCTGCGCGAGCTGCCGATCCTGGCCCAAGGCACGGTGCGCGACGACCTCGGCCAGCCCCTGGCGCGAGCGAACGTGGTCGTGCAGGTGTTGCGCAACGAGACCTGGACCGAGGAGTCCTTCGTGCGCGACCGCACCGACGCGGAAGGCAAGTTCGTGCTCTACGGCGAGCCGCGGCCGCAGCGGCTCCGGCTGGTGGCGAGCCTGCGCCGCCACAGCACCGATGTGCGCCCGATCGACTTCGGCGCCGAGGTCGACCTGGTCTTGCAGCGCAACGGCGGCATCCTCGCGGCGGGTGTGCTGCCGGACTTCGTGCCACGCGAAGCGATCGCCGCCACCCTGGCCAGCGCCGACGGTGGCCGGCCGCGCGACATCCAGGTGCGCGGACGCCCCAACCACGGGTTCGAGCTGCGCGTCGCCGACCTCCGTCCCGGGGTCTACGACGTGACCGTGCGGGTGCGCGGGCTGCCGCGGCCGCTGGCGCTGGCCGAGCGCGTGGTCGTGCCGCCCGGCGAGACCGTGCGCCCGGCGACCATCGACGGTCTCGACCTGCGCGGGCGGCTCTTCGCGTTCACGATCCGCGCCGTCGACCAGGCCGGCCAGGCGATGAACGATCCGGGGTCGCCGCTCCTGGTCGAGCTGCACGACAACGCCGGGGCACCGCGCCTCGTGCCGTTCTCGTGGCGTGGCGGACGCGTCCACCTCATCACCGACCAGCCGAGCGTCAACGTCATCGGCATGGCGTCGGGTCACCGACCGGCACGGGCGCTGCTGCAGCCGGGCGAGAGCACGCTGCGTCTGACCCGCCTGCATCCGCTCGTGCTGGAGCTGCCTGGGCTGCGCAACTTGCTGGGCCGCGACCAGGCAGCGCGGATCTCGTTGGTGTTCCAGGGCGACACGGGTGTGCCCGGCACGGACGTGCAGGCGATCGACCAGAGCAACGGCCGCAACCGCGGCTACCAGCGGGCGGCGCTCGGCAAAGCCGGCGGCGCCGTGCTGGGTGGCGAAGACCGGGTGAGCGTCGCGCTCATGTTCAACGGGCGCTACGAGATCGTCCTGCGCATCGACGGGCCGGGTGGACGCGTGTCCAAGACCATCGGCTTCGTCGATGCTGTCCTGGACGGGCCGCAGCCCATGACCGCGACCGTGTCGCCCGACCTGGGGGCGGCTCGAGACGCCCTGGCCGAGCTGCAGGCCCTGCCGCCTCGCAAGCGGTAGCCGCAGCGGTTCAGCTCGACCTCGCCACCGGCCGATAACAAGGGCGGTCGAGGTCATGAGCGAGCGCACCTTCGAGAGTCCGGCGGCTGCGGGCAGCGTCCTGCGAGCCGACGCGATCCGCCATGTGCCCCACGCCGCATGGCTGACGGACGGCGGTGCCACCCCGGCTGGCGCCATGACGGTCGTGCCCATCGTCGCCGACGGCCGTGTCGCCGGCATCGAGGTGCGCTGCCGGTGTGGCGAGTCGGTGCTCATCGAGTGCGTGTACGAGGACGAGCCATCATGAAGATGCGGATCCCCCTGCTCATCGCCGCCGCCCTGGGGTCGACGAGCTGCGCGTTCCTACGCGACCTGGCGACCCGGCCACCCGCCGAGACGCCGGTGGCGGAGCAGCACGGCTACCTGGCCAAGGACAAGGAGGCGGTGGACGACGAACTGGGGCCGGACGAGCGCCTTCTCCTCGCCGAGTTCTCCGACACCCGCGCGGCGAAGTTGGCACTGGAGACGAAGCTCGCCGAAGCCCAAGCGACCATCGACTCGCTGAAGAGCAACCTGCGCGCCACCGAGGAGGCGCGCGACCGCGAACGCACCGCCCACGCCGCCGCCGAGGCCGAACTCACCCGCCTGCGCACCACGCTGCAGGATCGTGAGACCAAGATCCTCACCTTGCACCTGGAGAAGGCCAAGCTCACCCAGGACGTCCTGTCGCTCAAGATCGAGGCCGCCGAGCACCATACCGACGTCGCCGGAGAAGCGGCGCGCACGCTCGACGCACACGCGGGACCGCTCGGAGGTCAGCGATGACACGCGCAGCGATGTTGCTCGTGTGCGGCGCTTGTCTCGGCGGCTGCCAAACGGTGCGCGCTCCGCAGAAGAAGCCGGTCGACACGTACTGGGCCGACCCGCGCGACGTCGCCAGCGTGCGCCGGATCATGTTCCTGCCCATCGACGCCGCGCCCGGAACCAAGGCACCGACCGAGCGCATGCGCGCCGCGGTACTCGACGAGCTCGCCAAGGTGCAACGCTTCGAGATCGTGCCGCTGCCCGACAACACGGACGAAGACGAGACGATCTACCGCGCGGCCCTGCGCGGCCACCAGCCGCTCGAAGCCCTGGTGGCGCTCGGCAAGCGCTACAACGTCGACGCCGTGGTGCTCGGCACCGTCACCAGCTACCGCGCCTACCCGCCAGCACACCTGGGCCTGCGCCTGCAGATGCTGTCGCTGCACTCGGGGAAGCCCGTTTGGGCGGCGGAGGGTCTCTACGACGCGGCCGAAGAAGCCACCCTCGACGACGTGCGCCACTACGCGCGCTCGTACCTCAGCCCGGAGGCGACCATGCACGGCTACGAGATCAACCTCATCTCGCCGACGCGCTTCACGTCGTTCGTCGCCCACCGCCTGGTCGGTACCTGGCGCGACTCCTGAGCCAGAGGTTCTCCGGTCCCGAGGGCGACCACCGGCAAGGCCGAGCAAGGAAGCCGGCTCCTTTGGATCGCGGGGCGACGAGACACATTGGGCTGCAAGTGCTGCGAATCCTCGCGGCGCGCGCGGAATCTCCAGGGCGTGCGATTCGTGACGGTGCCGGGTTCGCAACGCCCGAGCAGCACTGGAAGCCCCAGGCAATAGAGCGGCCTGCGGCTCTCTCTGGTCGGCGCGCAGCGCCGACTCGCACCTTTGGTGCGGCCGCAGGCTGCGTTGGGAAGACGGTCTCGGCCGCTCCGAACCGGGCCCCGAGGCTCGCTGGCGGCAGCCTAGGGAACAAAAACTCCCCCACGCTAAGTTCCTTCGCATGGAGGGCTTGGAGCTCAGTGTGAAGTTTCGGCCGATGCAGCGGCTTGCCCCTTCGTCGCTCATCCGGATGGTTACAGGGGAGTGCAGTGCCGCCGAAGGGGCGGCACCGAAGTCCTCCCCAAAAACATCCTTCCATGCTGACAGACCTCCGCTTCCTCTCCGGCGTGACCGCCCTCGCGATCACCCTCCCCGTGTCCGCTCAGTTCACGTCGCCCCCCGGCGCGACCCAGGGCTCGAACTCCGGCAACTCCTCGGTGCTCTCCACCCAGCCGTTCGCGGCGGGCACCGCCGGGCGTCGCTTCCAGTACATCGTCGGCGACATCACCGCCGGCGCGCAGACCATCTCCCAGCTGTCGCTGCAGTCGGACACCTCGACCACCTCGCTGGCGCGCAACATCGACATCCTGCTGACCATGGGGCACGCCCCCGTCGGCACCGCGCTCAGCCCGAGCACGACGTTCGCCGCCAACTACGTCAGCGGCAGCGAGACCCTGGTGCTCGACGACGGGTCCGGCGGCCACGCGCTGCAGGTCAGCCTTCCGGCGACCCCGAACGGCTTCGACGCCATCCCGATCCCGCTGAACCACAGCTTCGCCTACAACGGCACCGACGAGCTGATCGTCGACTTCGACACCATCAACTCGACCAGCACCGGCAGCTACAGCCTGGACGTCGAGTCTGGCACCACCACGGTCTCCGTCGGCTCGTTCTCCTACAACGGCCTGGTCGGCTGCGAGCCGCAGGGCGTCGGCATCCGCCAGGACATCTTCGGCCGCACTCCGGCCTCGTCGGGTGGCATCACCACCTGCAGCCAGTACATGGACGACGGCCCCATGAACTCGTTCGGCATCCTGTCGATCGGCTTCTCGGACCCGAACAGCAACTTCGGTGGCCTGCTGTGCGCCCCGCTGCGCGCCTACCCCGACATCGCCAACTACTTCGTCACCACCGACGCGAACGGTGACGTCGGCAGCTCGACCAGCCCGATCCCGGTGTCGTTCCCCGACGCGCTGTCGTCGTTCACGTTCTACACCCAGTTCGTGATCGTCGACCCGCTGCGCGCCGCGCCCGAGCTGGGCGTGAGCCTGTCGGACGGCGTCAAGTTCGACATCACCCCGCCGTCGGTGCGCCCGCGCCGCATGATCTACAGCACGTCGAGCAACACGACGACCACCGGCTCGAGCAGCACGCTCTATCCGCCGGTCATGTTCTTCAACTGATCCTCCGGTCGTCGACTGTGGAAGGCCGGCATCCCGTTCGGGGTGCCGGCCTTTCGCGTTTCGTGGCGGGTTTCCCGGGCCTCGCACGCGCCAGCGTTCGGCCGCACGACGGCGGCGGCGGCGTGCTAGAGTCGGAGCGGGACCATGAACGAGCCCGCGGCCGACCTCCTCCTCACGCGCATCTCCCGCCGCCGCGCCTGGCGGACGCTGCTCAACGGCAGCGGCACGGCAGCGCTCGGTCTGGCGGCGCTCTACGCCGTCGCGGTCGCCGTCGCGCGCTGGCAGGTGGGCCCGACCTGGCTCGAACGGCCGCTGGTGTGGCTGGCGCTCGCAGCCGTCGCCATCCTCGTCGGCCTGCGCCGTGCCGGCTTCGGCGATCGCGTGGCGGCGGCGCGCGCACTCGATGCGCACGCTGGCTGTGACGACCTCTTTCTCACCCACGTGGCCGTGGCCGGGCACGACTCGCGGGCAGCGCTCCTGCCGGTCGTCGACGCCAGCGTGCAAGCACACGCACACACGGTCGCCGCGAGCGAAGTCCCGGGCCCGAGCCTGCAGCCTGCCGTGCGCGGCTGGCTGGGTGCCGCCGGCCTCGTCGCGCTGGCCCTGTGGCTGTCGCCGCTCGCGAAGGGCACGCCGCTCGCGCCGGCGCGGCCACCCTCGACGACACGAGCCGAGGCACGCATCGAGGCGCTGCGCAAGCGCGAGGTCCAGGCGCCGCACTCGCCGCCGGTCGAGGCTGCACGCATGGAGCTGGCCAAGGTGGTCGCCAAGATGCAGCCCGAGCGCAAGACCGAGGTGCGTGCCGAACTGCGCACGGTCGAGAAGAAGCTCGCCGACCTGTGGCAGCAGGCCAAGCGCAACGACCCGGGCGCGCGCGGCTCCGGTGACTCGCGGCTCGGCAGCGATGACGCAGCCAAGCGCAAGCAGTGGCAGGACGACCTCAAGGCGGGCAAGGTCGACGGCCTGAAGAAGCAGCTCGAGGAGGTCGCCAAGGAGGGCAAGGCTGCCCTCGAGAAGGGCGACCCCAAGGCCAGCGAGCGCGCCCGCAGCACGGCGCGCGCGATCAAGTCCTTCGCGCGGGCTCAGGGAGCCAAGGACCTCGACGCCGCCATGTCCGAGATGCTCGAGGCACTCGGTAGCCAGGACGCTTCGGCCGAGGCCCTGGCGAAGCTCGGCGAGCGCGCCGAACTCGAACTCGACGCGCTGCGGCAGGCGGCCCAGGACCTGCAGGCGCTGGCACAGGCGCTGCGCACGCAGCAGCTCGCCGAGGCGCTCGACGGCATGGACGCGGACGTCGGCGAGTTCGACCCCGACGCGGCGCTCGAAGACTACGAGAAGGCGATGGGCGAGCGTCTCGACGAGATGCTCGAGGACCTGCCCGCCTGCGAGGACTGCGAAGGCGGGGGTTGAAGCGGCTGCGGTGGCACCGGCGTGTCCGGTGGCAAGGGGCGTGGCAAACTGGCTCAGGGCATGACCCGTGCCCAGTTGAAAGCGCTGGCGCGCGGCAGTTCGCAGCGCCGCGGCGCCGGCATGGGCGGCCCCGGCCAGGGGGCAGGCGGTCTCGCCGCGGAGACTCCCGACAAGGCCACCGGCTTCGTGCCGGAACGCTCGCGCGCCATGGTCAGCGCCGGCCGGCATCTGCTCGAGATGGAGACCGAGCGCCGCGCACCCGAGGCCGGGCCGGTCACGGTCGAGCAGACCGAGGCGCTGCAGGCACTGCGTCAGGGCGCCGCGGAGGCCATGCTGCGCGAGAGCGTGCCACAGGCGTACCACGACAGCATCCAGCGCTACTTCGACGACCTCGCGCACGGCAAGAAGTAGGCTGGACCGCAGTCTCGCGGTGGCCGATCGAAGCATGCTCCATCGGGTTGACGCAGCCACGCCACGCCACGCCGCGTCGGGCCGGTTCCGGCCGGCGGTCGCGTGGGTCGCGGTCGCAGTCGCGCTGGCCGCTTGGGCGGCGTTCGCCACCCGGCGCCCCCAGGCTCTGGTGGTGTACTGCGCCCACGACATCGGGCTCGCGGAGCCGATCCTCGACGCGTTCGCCGCGCGCACCGGCATCGAGCTGCAGGTGGTGTACGACACCGAGGCGACGAAGACGCTCGGGCTGGTCGAGCGCGTCGTGGCCGAACAGGGCGCGCCGCGTGCCGACGTGCTGTGGTGCAACGAGCCGCTCGGCGTCATGCGGTTGCACGAGCTCGGGCTGCTGCAGCCTTACCGCGGCGCCGGCTTCGCGCGCATCCCCGACGCCTGGAAGGAGGCCGGCGCACACTGGGTCGGCTTCGCCGCGCGCCTGCGCGTGTGGATCACGCCGGCGGACCGGCCGGCGCGCACCGCAGCCGAGCTCGACTCTTGGCTGACGGCACAGCTGGAGGCCGGCGATCTGGCCCGCTTCGCCATCGCCGTGCCGCTCTACGGCACCACGCGCTTCCACGTCACCGCGCTCTGGGCTCTACGCGGCGATGCCTGGCTGCGCGCCTGGCTGCGGGACCTGCGCCTGCGCGGCGCGCGCTTCGTGCGCGGCAACGCCGCCGTGAAGGACCTGGTCGCCGCCGGCGCCGCCGATGCGGGTTGGACCGACACCGACGACGCCGCCGCGGCCGGCACCGCCGCGCACGCCACTCCGGTGGAGGTCGACGGCTTCACCCTGTGCATCCCGAACACCGTGGCGATCGTGCGCGGCGCGCGCCACGAAGCCGCCGCCCGCGCGCTGGTCGACCATCTTCTGTCGAGCGAGACCGAGCTGTCGCTCGCCCGCGGCCGCGGCCAGCAAATCCCACTCGGTCAGGTCGACGATGCAGACATGCCCGAGCCAGTGCAACGGCTGCGCGCAGCGGCCAAGCGCGCGTTGCCGCTCGAACGGGTGCGCGGCGCGCACGCGCGGGTGCTCGCCTGGCTGCGAGAGGAGTGGCTCGACCGGTGAGCCTGGCCGCGGCGACCTGCGAAGCCGCCGGCCGCGCGGCGTTGACGAGCGCCGTCGCCGTCTCGCTGGCCTGGCCGCTCCGACACGCGTGCAGTCGCCGACGCCGGACCTCGCCCGCACGTCCTGGGCTGGCCGCCATCGCGGTCGCTCTCACCGCCGCCGTGCCGCCACTCGCGGTCGCCTACGCCGCCACCGCGCTGGCTCCGCGCCTGGCTTTGGCACCGAGCGTGTCGAGCTGGATCCTGCTGGCGCTCCTGGTCGGCCGCACTCTGCCCATCGCCGCCCTGGTGCTGGCGCTGCTGCCACCGCCGCCGCTCTCGGGCTCGGGCGCGCACGTGTTCGCCCTGCTGCCGGCTCGCGCCCCTCTCCGCCGGCATCGCACCCGCTTGCGCGCGCTCTTCCTCGCGGGGGCCAGCGGCACCTGCGCCTTCGCCTTCGCGGTCGGCTTCGTGGTCGCCTTCGCCGACTTCGAACTCACCGCCCGCTTCGGCCAGGCGAGTTGGACCGTATGGCTGTTCGACGCGCAGGCGGGCGGCGTCGATGTCGGCGCGCTGGTGCAGCAGGCCGTCTTGCCGGCGGCCCTGGCACTGTCGGTTCTCGGGCTCGCCGGAGCACATGCATTGCGGGTCGGCGCCGCCCCACGACCGCGCGCGGCCAGCCGGCCGCCGCCGCGATCGCACATCTCCCCCTACCTGCCTCTCGTCGCCGCGCTCGCTCTCACCGTCGTGCTGCCACTCGCTCTGCTCGTGCGCGACGGTGCATCGCACCTCGACGACGCCGTGCGCAGCCGAGCCGCACGCGGCGAGTTGTCGTGGTCGATCGGCTACGCCGCCGCCGCCGCCGCGCTGGCCACGTGGGTGGCACACACCCTCGCGCACGGCCGCAAGTGGGCTTGGCTCGCGATGGCACTCGCATGCGTGCCCGGCAGCGCCGGCAGCCTCACACTGGCGCTGGTCACGCGCCACATCTGCCCCGATGCCGCCGCCGACACGCCGCTTCCGGCTCTCGCGGCGCTCACCTTCGCCGCGCTCCCGATCGCCGTCGCGCTGCGCCTCGCGTTGGCCCGACCGCGCCACGACAGCCCGACCCAGACGGCGCGACTGCTGGCGCCGCTCGACGCCCGGCGCCGGCGCGTCGCTGCCGCCATCGCCAGCGACCTCGCGGGCCACCCCGCACTCTGGTCGTTCGCGATGCTCGTACCCCTCGTCCTCCAAGACGTGGTCATCGGCGCCATCCTCGCTCCGCCGCACGCCGCTCCGCTCACCGTGCGCCTGCACAATCTGGCCCATTACGGCCACAGCCACACTGTTTCGGCCCAGCTCCTGCTGCTCGTGGTCACGGGCGTACTGCCCGCCGCCGTGATCGCAGGCGCCGCGCGCATACCGGCCGGCAAGCACACGGCGGGGTGAAACGCTCCGCTGGTCTACATCTGGCCCGGCCGCAGCGGGCGCCCCTCGCGGAAGCCGTGCTGCATGTAGTGCTGGCGCGGATCGACCCCTGACCTCTTCACGTCGGGGTTGGCCGCCAGGTAGAGCGCGGCGTCGAAGCGGGCCAGCTTCTCCTCGAGCGATCCGCTCGTCATCGAACGCTCGATCACCGCCGCAGGGACGAGGTGACCGAGGTAACGATTCGGCATGCGCTTGCCGGTCGAGACGTCGATCGGCTCGCGGTAGTGGATCCGGCCGAAGATCGGGTCGGAGGCCACGGGCGTGTAGTAGGCGCAGTCGTCGAAGTAGTAGTGCGTCACCTGCGACCAGCGGGTGCACTTGGGGTCACGCTGCATGTCACCGCCGTGCAGCAGGTTGGCCGCCCACAGCAGCGCCTGGCCGCGCTTGCAGCAAAAGGTTCGGCGTTCCAGACCGTACCGCTGCACGCCGCGCTCCCACCAGGTGCGATGCGTCTCCTGCGTGCGCGTCCCGGGCTCTTCCGCCCAAGTGCCGACGTGCTCGTTGCCGTAGATCGGCCACTTGTGGCTGCCCGGGTAGTAGATGAGCGGCCCGTTGTCGTCGTGGATGTCCTCGAAGGCCACCCAGACGCCGCACATGTACCTCTCCGGCACGCTGCTGAAGTGCACCGCATCGCTGTGGTAGGGCTGCTGCGTGCCACACGAGAAGTTCAGCGTCTGGAACGGCCAGCCGCGCCGCCCGTACAGCAGACTGATGAGCTGCAGCACACGCGGGTTGACGGCGATCGAACGAACCGCCTCGCTCTGCGCCCAGCCGTCCTGCACACGGACGCCGTAGGCCATGTCGAACACCAGAGGCCGGACACCGGTCGCTGCGTCGGCCTTGACCTGGCCCTTGGCCATGGTCTCGATGTCCGCGCGCGCGCGGTCGGCCCGCTTGCCGAACTGGTCGTCGGGGAAGTCGAACACTGCATAACCGTCGCGCCAGAGGTCGAGCGCGATGCGCCGTGTCTCGTCGTCCAGGTTCGCCTGCGCGAGCCACTCCTCGAAGAAGGGCGACTCGATGAGGGGGACGCCGGGAAGCGGGTTGTCCCAAGGGGTCATGTTCGGTTCCTGTTCTTGCTCGGCAGAGACGGCGCCTCGCGACCGCAACGCGGCCGGCAACGGCACGTTTTCACACACGCCAGTCGCCGCCGCCAGGACGGCCGCCGATGGATCGGTCCCGAGGCGGTCGATCCGATGGCACCACCGAGCAGCTCGGAGACTTCGGCCGGGGACGATACACGCACGGGTCGACCCGGGCTGCCTCGGCGTTCGCGTTTCGCAGCAGCGGCAGGTTGACGGCGATCGAACCCGTGACACCACGGGTCGGCCAGCTACGTTGGCACCGTCGCATGGGTGACGTGCTCTGGCAGCTCGAAGGCGTGACGGTGGCCGGGGCCGGACGACCCCGTCTGCGCGGCGTGTCGTGCGTCATCGAGCGGGGCGTCACGCTGGTCCTGGGTCCGTCGGGGGCGGGCAAGACGACGCTGTTGGACCTGCTGGTCGACTTCGCCGTCGCCGACAGTGGCCACGTGACCTTCCGCGGCCGCAGCCGCGCCTGGGCACCGGCTGACTTCGGTCTGTGGCCGCACCTCCGCGTGCGTGACCACGTCGCCTTGGTGCACGCCTGGCCGTCGGACACCGCCGACGGCATGGTCGACGACCTGCTGGTCCGGCTCCGGCTCGACGACGTGGCGAAGCAGTACCCTGGCAGCCTGTCGAGCGGGCAACAGAGCCGCCTGGCGCTGGCGCGCGCCCTCGCCACCGGCGCCGAGGCGCTGGTGCTCGACGAACCCTTCGCCCATCTCGACGAAGACTCCGCCGCCTGCGCCCGCGCGGTGCTGCTCTCGGCCGCGCGCGACGAAGGCCGGGCTCTCGTCGTCGCGACGCACGCGGGGCATCGACTGGACGACGTGGCGACGCGCCGCCTCGAGCTGCGCGACGGAACCCTGTGGGCGAACGCCGCCGCTCGCATGCTGCTCGTCCTGTGCGGCTTCGTTCTCACGTTCGTCGGCGCCTGCCGCGACGGCACACTCGACCCCGCACCGACGCCGACGCAGCGCTCCTTCGTCTTGCCGCCCGAAGGCGCGCGGGCGCCGGCGCCGCGCGCCATCGCCCCCGGCGCGGCCGACACCTGGCTCGTCCTCGACGACGCGGGCCGTGTTCTCGAATACGCCGCCGACGGCGCGCTGCGACGCCAATGGTCGATGCCCGATCACTCCGTCGGCAACCCCGAGGGGGTGTGCGCGCTCCGCGACGGTCGCATCGTCGTCGCCGACACGCATTACCACCGGCTCGTCTTCTTCGCCGCAGACACGACCGTGCAGTCGATGGTGGGGACGGAGGGCACCGGGCCGCTGCAGTTCGGCTACCCGGTGAGCGTGGTGCAGGACGCGGACGGCGACCTCTTCGTCGCCGAGTACGGTGGCAACGACCGCGTGCAGCGCCTGCGCGCCGACGGCACGTTCGTCCTCGCCTTCGGGGCGTTCGGTACCGGCACGGCCGACCTGCAGCGTCCCGCCGGTCTGGCCTGCCGTGGCGAGCTGGTGTACGTCGCCGACGCCATGAACGGACGCATCCAGGTGTTCACGCGCGACGGCCGATACGTGCGCAGCCTGCCTCCGGATCAGGATCTGGCTTGCCCATACGACGTCGCGCTCGCTGACGACGGCATGCTGTTCGTCGTCGAGTATGGCGGGGGCTGCTTGACCCTCATGGATACAGACGGCCATCTGCGGGCGCACTACGGCCGCCCGGGTCGTGGCGCCGACGAGTTGGCGACGCCCTGGTCGGTCGCGGTCCGTGGCGGAATCGCGCTGATCGCCGACACCGGCAACCGGCGCCTGGTCGAGGTGCGGCGGTAGCCGACGAGTTGCCTGGCCAGCGGCGAGCAATCGACCTCGGAGCCGCGGGGCGGCACACTGACTGGCCTTCCTCCGCGCATGACCACGTTCACCCTCTACCACAACCCGCGTTGCAGCAAGAGCCGTGCGACCTTGGCGCTGCTCGAGCAGCACGGCATCGCACCGCGGATCGTCGACTACCTGCAGACACCGCCGACCACGGCCGAGCTCGAGCGGATCGTCGCGATGCTCGGCATCACGCCGGAGCAGCTCGTGCGCAAGGGAGAGGCGGTGTTCGCTCGTGAGTACGAGGGCAAGGATCTGTCGGCCGCGCAATGGCTCGAGGCCATGGTGCGCCACCCGATCCTCATCGAACGACCCATCGTCGTCACCAACGAACGCGCCGTCCTCGGCCGGCCGCCGGAAAACGTGCTCGCATTGCTCTGACCCCGGCAACACATCGGAGCCTGACACCGAACTTCGCCGATCGTTACGGTGGCGTAACGAAACGCAAAGTTCGGTGTCAGACTCCGATGTGTTACATCACCGCTATGAACAAGCTCGCCGCTCTCGCCTCGGGAATCATCCTCGCGTCGACGTCGGTCGCACAGGACGTCGGCCTCACCTTCACCAACGGGGTCGACACGTACCTGGAGACTCCGTACGTGCCGCAGCTCGTGCCCCAGGCCGGCCTCACCGTCGAGGCGTGGGTCACCTACGACGACCAGATCGCGACCGGACTCAATCGGTTTCCGACCATCGTGCGCCAGAACTTCGGCGGCGGTAGCGAGTCCTACTTCCTGCGCGTCAACGCCGGCACGACGGCGGCGACCATCCTGCGCTTCCGCGTGTCCACTACGGCCGGCAACTTCCTGGTCGACTGGAACTTCACCCCCGGCCAGCTCAACACCTGGACGCACGTCGCCGCCACCTACGACGGCAGCCAGGCCGTGCTCTACGTCAACGGCACGCGCGTCAGCTCGTTGACCGGCAACGGCCTGCCGGTACGCGACCTCGGCGGCCCACTGCGCGTCGGCAAGGGTGCCGACTCCTCCGGGCCCTACGAGGTGTGGAACGGCGAGATCGACGAGCTGCGCATCTGGCCGTTCGCACGCACCGAAGCCGAGATCCGCGCGACCATGATGCAGAAACTGATCTCGGTGCCGGGCCTCGTCGAAACCTGGAACTTCGACAACAGCTTCGTCGACAGCTCCAGCGGCATCGCACTGGCCGCCAACGGCAGCGTGGCCGTCGGACCGAACTCGCTGACCTTCAGCGCGCCCGCGCTGCCGAGCGTCAGCGGTCAAAGCACGGCCGGTTGCCTCGGCGACGTGCTCCTCAGCCCCAGCACGGCGGCGCAGGTGCGCAACGCGGAGTTCGCGGCAGTGTGCACGCAGACCCCACCGTCGGCAGCGGCGCTGTGGCTGCTCACCGGCAGCACGTTGCCATCGCCGCTCCCGTTCCTCGGCGTCAACGTGTGGGTGAACCCGGCCGGGTCGATCGCGATCCCCGCCGCTGCAGCCAGCCTCGGCGCCCTACGCCTCGGCTTGCCCATTCCGGCCGGACCCGTCGGCGGCTCGGTCGCCCTGCAAGCGTTCGTGCTCGATCCGTGCGGCAGCCAGGGGCTGACCGCGTCCAACGCGATGACGCTGGCGATCGTGCCCTGATCCGCCCAGCGCCGCGGGCTCTGCGAGTCAGAGGATGCGGCGCGCCACCGAACTGGTCAGGGTGACGCCACCAGAGCCGACGGTGACCCCCTGCAGCGCGACCACCAGCCCGGCCAGGGCCGGATCGCCGGGCACCGGCAGACTCCACGCCGCCAGACCGGCACCATCGAGCACGCCCGTCGCGATCGGCACGCTGCCGTTCAGGTCGATGGCCAGGCCGCCGTTCAAGAACGCGACGAACACCGGCGCCACCGGCAACGACAGGAGCACGCCGAAGGCCTGGCCCCCGTCGCCGCGCAACCCGCACGGCGACGCCGCTCCGTGCGTGAGCGCTCCGACGTCCAGCGACGGCACGGTGCGCCGAGTGAACGGGATGGTGGCCTCGACGCTGCCAGTGATGGCGACCACGGGGTCGACGACCAGCGCACCGCCGCTGCCCCGCACCGCCGGCAGGTTGGTGTCGCCGGTGCTCAGGACGTTGCCACTCATCCCCGTGACGCCGACGAAGCTGGCGTCGAGCAGCATGGCCGACTCGCCGGGCAGGCTGCCGCCGGCGCGGCCGCCGCCGCGGATGTTGCAGCGGGACAGTCCCAGCGACGACCGCGTGGCACCGACCGCGACCGTGGCGCCACGCATGCCACCGAAGCCCGAGAACGAGTCGGTGCCGCGCAGGTCGCAGCCTGTGGCCACGATGCTGGCGTCGACCGCGGTCAGGCGCGCGCTCACCTGGGTCATGGTCACAACCGGCGAACGGGTCACGTACACGCCGAGGGCACAGGTCAGCGACTCGAGGTGGACGTTGCCGGCACAGTCGACGATGCCGATGCGGGAGCCGAGTCCGCTGAAGAACTCGGTCGGCAGGTTGAACCCGCTCAGCACCACGCGCCGGCCGGCCGGGATGCCCTGCACGGTCAGCTCGTACGCAAAGAGGTTGAGCGCGAAGTCGACTCCCGTTTCTGCGTGGACGACCAACGGCCGGCGCAGGGTGACTGCGGGATAGCGTCCGTCTCGGATGTGAATCCGGTCGGCCTCCGGCACCGAGTCGAACGCCAGTTGCAGGTCGGTGTAGTCGGTGCCGGGACGATTCTGGACGTCGACGATCCACTCACGCGTCTGCGCCGGAGCCGCGAGTGCGATCGAGAGGAGGAAGGGAAGGGTCTTGACGCTCGTTCTCATGTGGTCTCTCCGAGGCGGGGACGGGAGTCCAGCGGCTGAGACCGTGACGATCCGTCGGCGAAAAAACGCGGCGCGCGCGAGCGTCCTGGCCCACCGGGGACATCCGCGTATGGCCGACCCTTCTTCCGCCACGCTTCGGCCACGGTCAGACCGAAGCCCTCGCGCCGCGAACCCCACACCACGATGCCGACTCGCCGTTGCGGGCGTTCTTTGTGGAGTGGACATCCGATGGCAGCAAGTGGATCGGACCAGCGACGAATAGGGATCGGGTCGTCTGCTGCGACCACACCTCCGCCACACGCCTCAGGTCGGGTCTCCGTCGGCATGAGGCCTATGCTGCCCCGATGCCCTCCCCGATCCTCGGCATCCTCGCCGGCATGGGACCGCGTTCGACCGCGCCGTTCGTCGACCTGGTGGTCACCGAGTGCCAGCGGCAGTACGGTGCGCGCGACGACATCGACTTCCCGCGCATGATGATCTGCTCGCAGCCGGCACCGTTCCGTGCCGATCGCCCGGTCGATCACACGGCTCTCGAGAGTGCGATTCGCGCCGGCTTGCAGCAGCTGGAACAGGCCGGCGCGGCCTTCGTCGCCATCGCCTGCAACACGGCACACATCTACTACGAGTCACTGTGCCGCTCAGTGCGTATCCCAGTGCTGCACATCGCCGAACTGGCGGTGGCGACGCTGCCGCAGACTTCGCGCCGCATCGCCGTGCTGGCGGCGCGTGCCACCACGGAGTCGGACATCTACCAATGTCGACTGCGCCGGCACGGAGTCGCCGTGGTCGAGGTCGAGTGGCAGACAGCGATCGACGAACTGCTTACCGCGATTCGGGCTGGCGCCGACCCGGGCGAAGTCACGCTACGCTGGCGGAGTCTGGTAGATGCTGCGCGCGCAGCGGGGGCCGACACGATCCTCGTCGCATGCCTCGACCTGAGCGCCCGGTTGGCGCACGCTCCGGTCGACGTAACTCTGGTCGATGCTGCGCAGGCGCTGGCGTGCGAGGCGGTGCGGCGCTGGCGTGGTCTCGCGGCTGCAGACTCCACCGAACGGGTGACGCCGAGCGCGGGCGTCGAGCAGCAGTGCGCGGCCCCGGACGTCCATCGCGGCGAGTTCACGATCTCGACCGATCCGGCGCGCCTCGATCTCGCCGCGGTGCACGCCTTTCTCGCCAGCTCCTACTGGTCGACCGGCATCCCGGCCACCACCCTCGCGCGGGCGGCGGCGCAGTCGTTGAGCTTCGGACTGTTCCACCGGGAGCACCAGATCGGCTTCGCCCGCGTGGTGACCGACCGCGCCACGTTCGCTTACCTCTGCGACGTCTACGTCTTGGACCACTATCGCGGCAGAGGCCTGGGAACGTGGCTGATGCAGACTGTCGTCGCTCACCCAGAGCTGCAAGGACTCCGCCGCTTCGTGCTGGTCACCCGCGACGCGCATGCCTTGTACACCAGGTTCGGATTCGAGCCGCTGGCCCGCGCCGAGGGCTTCATGGAGATCCACCGGCCCAACGTGTACGCGCACGCCACCTCCTGATGCGAGCCGTCGAGTGGGTGGGTGCGAGAACAGCACGATTCGCTTGCGGTTCGGGGCGATCTCGGGGGGGGCCTGGTGGCCAGCGGCCGCGCGGTGTCCGGTAGTCGTGTGCAGGTGAGAAGGGCGAAGCCGCGCACGGACGCGTTCGATGTCCGTGCGTGGGTGAAGGGCGACGACGCAGCCCCAGCCGCCGTTTTTTCGTGAGACGCGAGTGTCGGCTTCGGGAACTACCCAAGCCCCCATGGCCATGGCAGATCTCCCGGACCGATACATCCCGTGACCCCCCTCTCTTCCCTACGCGCGTCTCTCCCCCTCGTCCTCACGATGGCTGTCTGCGCGCCGCCATCGCGACTTGCAGGTCAGTGCGGCAACGCTTGGCGGCCGGGCTTCGGCATCCCGGGCACGAACGGCGACATCTACTGCACGACGACATGGGATCCCGACGGTCCCGGCCCCGCGACGCCGGTGGTCGTGGTGGGCGGCAGGTTCGAGTACGCCGGCATCACCGAGGCGCAGGGAATCGCGACCTTCGATCCGCTGACAGGCAACTGGACGCCCCTGCCGGGGTTCTCGGTCGAGTTCGGGGCGGTGCGATCTCTGGCGGTCTTGCCCAACGGCGATCTGCTGGCGGGGGGTGACTACGGGGGTCCCGTCGCCCGCCTCGCTCGATGGACCGGCACGAGCTGGGTGCCCGTGGGATCGGGCCCGGCGAACAGTGTGCTCGCCATGATCGTCCTTCCCAACGGCGACCTGATCGCCGGTGGAGGCACTGGGACGCCGACGGGATTCGTGCAACGTTGGGATGGCTCCACGTGGACGTCGCTCGGCTCGGGTTTCGATCACCAAGTGTGGAGTCTGACTGCTCTGGCCAACGGCGACATCGTGGCCGGCGGCAGGTTCACGACGGCTGGCGGCGTCGCCGCGAGCCGCATCGCGCGCTGGGACGGCTCGACTTGGTCGCCCTATGGCGCCGGGACGAGCGGTTCCGTGTACGCCCTGGCAGCGCGGCCCAACGGCGACCTGGTTGCCGGCGGCCTGTTCACCACGGCCGGGGGCGTGCCCGCCGCCAGCATCGCGCGGTGGGACGGTTCGTCATGGTCGGCGCTCGGGGCCGGCTGCAATTCGACCGTCATCCAGGTGCAGAACCTGCCCAGCGGCGACCTGCTGGCTTGCGGCAGCTTCACGACCGCCGGAGGTCTCACGGTCAATGGTATTGCGCAATGGAACGGAACGACCTGGTCGCCAATGGGTCCCGGATTCGATGCCGCGGTCTACTCGGTCGCGTTGCTCGCGAACGGCGATTTCGTCGCCGGCGGCACGTTCACGGGGATCGGTTCACCCGCTGTTGACAGCGCGTTGCGGATGGCCCGTTGGAGTGGCTCCTCCTGGTCTGCTCTCGGCTCGGGTATGAGCGGCCGCGTCGCCGCGATGGCGCCGCTCCCTGACGGCAACTACGTCGCTGGAGGCGAGTTCACGACGGCCGGAACAGGCCCGGCGCGCTTCGTCGCGCGTTGGACCGGCACCGACTGGGTGGCTCTCGGCGACCCCGGGTTCCAATCGGTTCTGGCCATCACCACCCTGGCCAACGGCGACATCGTCGCCGGCGGTCTCGGAGGCACGAACATCGCACGATGGACCGGCTCGGCGTGGGCTTCGCTCGGCTCCGGTGTGAACGCCAGAGTCACGGCGCTCCTGCGTCTTCCCAACGACGACCTCATCGCGGGCGGATACTTCAACATGGCTGGCGGGATGTCCGCCAACTTCGTCGCCCGATGGGACGGCACGTCTTGGTCGCCGCTCGGTGCCGGACTCAACAACGGCATCAACGCTGCGGTCACTGCACTGGCGCGCATGCCGAACGGCGACATCATCGCCGGCGGCAGCTTCCAGACCGCCGGCGGCGTGACCGCCACCAACATCGCGCGGTGGGATGGCGCCGCCTGGTCACCCCTCGGCACGGGCACGAGCGGATCGGTTCTGGCCCTGACCGTGCTACCGAACGGCGATCTCGTGGCCGGCGGCCCATTCAACACGGCCGGCGGTGTCACGGTCCGCAGCGTGGCGCGGTGGGATGGCACGAGCTGGTCGCCGTTCGGTTCGGGAGTCGGCGGCAGCATCCGCGCCCTTGTCGTGCTTCCAAGCGGCGATCTGCTGGCCGGCGGCCTGCTCAGTTCCATGTCGCAGGCTCTGTGGCGCTGGGACGGCAGTTCCTGGGCCGTGGTCCAACCGCTCATCGGACTCGTGGGCGCCGCCGTCGAAACCCTGATCGCGCTCGACAACGGTGACATCGTGGCGGGAGGCGAGATCTACGGCCCCGGGCACGCGCACGTGGCGCACCTCACGACGACGTGTCCCGCGACTGCGAGCGCATACGGGACAGGCTGCGCCGGGTCGGCCGGAACGCTGGCGCTGAGCGCCGAGGCGCTTCCCTGGGTTGGCGCCACGTTCCGCTCCCGATGCTCCGGAATGGCCGCGAACTCGATCGGGGTGAGCCTGCTGGGCCTGACGTCTCCGGGGGTGCCTCTGGCACTCCTTCATCCAGCTGGCGGGCCCGGCTGCGACCTGCTCGCGAGCCTCGACGTCACCTTGCCCTTGGCCCCGATCAACGGCGACATCCTCACCGAGTTGGCCATCCCTCCGGACCCGGTGTTCGTCGGCGCCGTGATCCGGCACCAGGTGCTGCAGGTGGAGTTGGATCAGAATCTCAACATCACGCTGCTCACCAGCTCGAACGGGCTGACTCTCGTGTTCGGGTTGTTCTAGAGGGCCGGCGGATCCGAGCACCAGGTGCGACCGTCAGAGGCGGCGGGTCAGCGAACGGGCAGGCAACCCGACTCGCTGCGCGTCCTGCCCGGCCGCGATGCAGTTCGTGGCTTGCGGCGTTGCGTCGAAGCGGCCCCGAGCAGCCGGCGCGCCGGGGGCTCGGCCTCAGTTCGTCGGCGCGACGATTCCCTCGATTCCCGAAACTCTCGGTATCGGCCGCGCGGCTCACGATCTCGGCGTGCGTTGCGCCCCTCACCTCACGCGCGACCCCGCGACGACCTCCGTCGTGGTGCTGCCGCGAGGTAGAGTTCGTTCCACGACTCCGTTCGTGACCAAACGATCCGTTCAGACCTCCGGCGGCCCCGCCACCGACACCGCGACCGCTCAGTTCCTGCGCTATCGCGAGACGGGCGAACAGGCGCTCGTCGAGGCGGCCTTTCTCGCTTGTGCGCCGACGGTTCGTCGGGCTGCGCGTGTGTTGGCCTCTGGGCAAGGCGCCGACGACCTGGTGCAAGAGGTGTTCGTCGCCGCGCTGCGACGTTCCGCAACGTTCGACGCGCGTGCGCCCTTGCTCGACTGGCTCCTCGGTATCCTCCGCAACCTGTCCCGGCGGGACGTTCGTCGCATCGTCCGGTGGAAGCGAGCGCTCTCCGGCCGCCTCGAGCTCGGGAGGCCCGAAGCCACGGAGCCGGAGGAAGTGCTCGGGCGCGAGGAATGGATGGCGGCAGTTCGCGTCCGGATCGAAGGGCTGGCCGAACCGTATCGCTCAGTCGTGGCACGACATGTCCTGGACGGCCAGCGACCGATCGAGATCGCCCAGCGTCTCGATCGGCCGGCGAGCACGGTCCGCACGCAGCTGGAACGCGGGCTCCGCACCCTGCGCCAGCGGTTGCCCGCGCCACTCTTGGCCGGGCTGCTGGCAGTGCAAGCCGCGCGCGCCTCGACGTCGTCGGCTTGGACCACGCTCGCGCGACGCCGCGTCGTCGGGCTGACCGCGTGCCTCGTCGGGGTCGGGCTCGCATGGGTGGCCTGGGGGGCGTTGCCGCCACCGGTCGCTGCCCCCGATGCGATTCCCCTCTCGCGTCGCGCCGACCCAGAGCCGACATCGCAATCGGTGCCGCGCGAACGCGAAGGAGCCGTTGCACGCGAGGACGTCCCACCGGAGTCGTCTGCCGTGCGCGTGCGGCTGCACACACCCAACGGCATGGCCGCAGCGGGCGTGCAAGTCGTTCTCGACCCGACCTTCGAGCCCGGGCTCGCTGTGGTGCGCGCCCAGCATCGCTGGCGCGTGGCACGAACCGATGCGGAGGGCGAGGTCGCGTTCGTCGGCTTGCGACCAGGACGCATGGCGCTGCGCATCGATGACCAGGCGCCTCTGCACACCTTCGACATGGCCAGGGAGAGTCGGAGCTTCGACTTCGTCATTCAGCCCTTGGTGCGAGTGCGGGTGACCTGCCTGGACGAGGACGACCGCCCGGTCGAGGCCGCCACTGTGTACTTGAGTTGCCGCGCCGGGAACGGGACCGGAGCCGGGTTCCCCGCCGGCCGCACGGACGCACAGGGCGCCACTACCGTGCCGGCATTCGCGCCCAAGGTGTTCCTGTGGGCCACGGCAACGGGCCACCAGGCCAGTCCGGTGTTCGGCCCGATCCGGAGCCAGGGCGAGGTCGCCGAATCGGCCGCGGCGTTGCGCATGCCGAGGAGCTCGCGACGATTGCGCGGCGTGGTCGTGGGTCTCGACCACGCACCCGCCGTCGGTGCGCTGGTCGCCGCCTGGAAGCCCAGCGACCCGCACCCGGTGCTGTACGCGAGCACCGGCGCCGGCGGCCGGTTCGCGATCGAGGGGCTGCCCGAGGGTCCGTGGCAGTTGGCCGCAGCGACGCGCGACTCGGCTTCGCCAGCACTGACGGTGGACTCCGACACCGGCGCGGTCACATTGCGGCTCGTTCCCGGCGCGACGGTCGAGGGTCACGTGGCGGCAGCAGCCCATTCCCCGCGATCCGATCTGCGAGTCGTCACCATGGGTCTCGAGAGCAACGTCTTCCCGGTCCATCCGTTCGAGTCTGCGACTGCCCGCGTCGAGGAAGACGGTGCGTTCCGGGTCAGGGGACTCCTTCCCGGCGTGCATCTCGTCGGACTGTTCGACCTGACCTCACAGGCGCCGATGGCCTCGCAACGCGTGGTCGCGGAGAACGGTGCCCTCGTGCGCGTCTCGTTCGCCTACGCGGCCGTCGAACCCTGGCGCGTGCAGGTGCTGGACGGCCAGGGAAAGCCCATCGTGGGTTGTCACGTGGTTGTCCAGAGCGACTTGCAGCTTGTGCGAGCTAAGCATCGGCAGGAAGCCGACACCGATACCGAGGGCATGACGTACCTCCTGCGGAGGGACACGGCACCGCAAGTTCTGTTCGTCAACCTCCGTCGTGACGGTCTCGTCGGCGCATTCCCCGTCCTCGTACGCCGCGGCGTGCGCCCCGAACAACGCACGGTGGTCACCCTGCCCGAGGTCGGCGAACCGGGCAAGCTGCGTGGCACGTTGCCGACGAGCTTGCGACCGCTGGCAGTTCGCGACGGTCTCGTGCTGGAACGCGAGGGTCGTCTGCTCGAGCTGGCGGTCGACGGCGACGGTGGATTCGCGGCCACGGACCTTCCGGTCGGAACCTATCGCTTGTCCCTCCGCGGCAACGAGGACACCCGTTCCTGGTTCTGCACCCTCGCGCACGTCGACATCGGCGCTCCGGCGCAGTTTCACGACCTCGGCGTCGTGCACGATCCCGGCGTCGGCAGCGCCAGCCTCGTGCTGCGTGAGTCCGCTGCAGTGCACCCGATCTTCGCCATCTTGCGCGAGGCCGGCGGCGAGCGCGTCGAGCAGATCTGGCTGACTCCTGGCCAATCACGCCACAGCACGCTCTTGGCCGGCGCCTACGTGCTGTCGTACGCGTCCGACACGGGGAATCGCGTCGACCAGACGTTCCTGGTGCGCCCGGGCGCCGAGACCGAGGTGGTGCTCGCTCGTCGTGCCGGTCGTCCGTGCCGGCTCGAGGTGCACGCCACGGATGCTTGGCCAGAGGTCACACCGTTGCAGGCCACGGTATGCACGGAGTCCGACGCCGACGGGTGGGACTTCGTGGTGCAGATCGCCGCCGATCGCAGCACGTGGACGGCCGACATCGACCTGCGACCGGGTCGCTACCGCTTCCGTGCGCGCGCCCCGTGGGGGCCCGAGGCTGGTGGCCCGTTCGTGGTGCGCGAGGGCAGCGACGTCATCGTGCTCCCGTTCCAACTGCGTTGAAGCGGGCTCGACGGCGGTGCCCGTTCGCGCGGGCACGACGGGTGGGGCAAGCACGAGCGACACCGGCGCTCGACAAGGTTCGAGTCGATCGGGATTGCAGCCATCGACGCGGCTGCGGCGCGCAGGGAAACTCCGTCGAGGTTCGGCGCATGGCTCGCGGCGGGTGAAGTCGCAGGTGACCAGCGTCGACTCTCGACCCTTTCGGGCCGGAGATGCTGTCGCCGATTAGACTCTGCGGCAGCGCATGACCCCGAACACGCGTACCTGGCTGCCGTTCGTGTGTATCGCTGCGGTGCTCGCCGCGACGACGACCCTGTTGTTGGCCCAGGGGACGCTGACCTTGTCGGCGCTGTGGCCGTTGTCGTTGATGGCGGTCCTGCCGTGGGCCTGGCACGTGCACGTGCGCGGCCGCAGCAGCCTGTCGCGACCGCGAGCGCTCCTGGTGGGAGCCACGCGCGTCCTGATCCTCTTCGCGCTCGTGCTGGCGCTGTGCGAACCGCGCACCACCCGCACCGACGACCGCGCCGTGGTGGTGTTCGCCGTCGACGCGTCCGATTCCGTCCAAGCTTCGGCGACACAGGCCGCGATCCGCTTCGCCCTGGACGCGACGGCGCGCAAGCAGGCGCAGGACGAGGTCGGTCTCGTGTTCTTCGCCCGCAACGCCGGCGTCGAGCTGCCGCCAGGCACGTCTCTGCCGTTCGAGAGCATCAACGTCGGCCTCGACCGGTCGGGCACCGACATCGGCGAAGCGCTGGCAACCGCTGCGGCGCTGCTGCCTCCGGGGCGCCCCGGCCGCATCGTGCTGGTCTCCGACGGGGCCGACAATCAGGGACATCTCGACGCCGCTCTCGACGACCTGCGCAGCCGCGGCGTTCCGGTCGACGCCTTGCCGATCGACTACGCCGGCGACAAGGAGGTCTGGATCGAGAAGGTCGAGCTGCCGATGCTGGTCAAGCTCGGCGAGACGATCGAGCCAGGCATCGTCGTGGCGGCGTCGGCCGACGGCAGCGGCGAGCTGGTCCTCACCGACAACGATGTCGAAGTGGCGCGCCAGCGCGTCGCCTGGCAAGCCGGCAAGACGCGCCTCTCGGCGGCGTTGCCCATGCGCGCCGCCGGCTACCACGAGTTCCGCGCGCACCTCGAGGCCGACGCCGGCAGCGACTTCTGGAGCAAGAACAACGAGGGCCTCGCCGCCGTGCACATCGTCGGCCGCGGACGCGTTCTGGTGGTGCACGGCTGCAGGAGCGACGGCGCCGACGCCGCGACCCTGGCGCAGGCGTTGCGAGCGCAGGAGCGTGAGGTCGACGTGATCGACGCGGCTGCGGTGCCGAGCGAGGCACTGCGTCTGTTGAGCTACGACGCCGTGGTGCTGGTCGACGCCCCGCGCGAAGACTTCACCGTCCCGCAGATGGAAGCCATCCGCGACGCGGTCTTCCATCAGGGCAGTGGTCTGCTGGCGCTCGGCAGCCCGGCGAGCTTCGGACCGGGTGGCTTCGGCCATACGCCGATCGAGGAGGCGATGCCGGTGAGCACCGACCTGCCCGACAAGAAGCAGCTGCCCAAGGGCGCACTCGCCATCGTCCTGCACACCTGCGAGTTCCCGGAGGGCAACACCTGGGCCAAGCGCATCACCCTGCAGGCGATGAAGGTCCTGCACCCGCGCGACTTGGTCGGCGTGCTGGCCTACGACTTCGCCGGCCGTGACTCCTGGCTGTTCCACCTCACGCCGGCCGCGGAGTACGAGCAGCTGGCAGTACAGGTGAACGCGGCGCAGATCGGCGACATGCCGGGCTTCGAGCCGACGATGAAGCTCGCCCACGACGAGCTCACCGCGAGCGACGCGGCCATGAAGCACGTGATCATCATCAGCGACGGCGACCCGCAGCCACCTCCTGCCGGTCTGCTCGCCAAGTACCAGGCGGCACGGATCACGGTGTCGACGGTGACGGTGTTCCCGCACGGCAACCAGGACACCGGCACCATGCAGGCGATCGCCCGGGCGACCGGCGGCCGCCACTACGTGCCGAGCAAGGCCGAGCAGCTTCCGGCGATCTTCGTCAAGGAAGCCAAGACGGCGCGCACCCCGGCCATCGTCGAGAAGACGTTCACCCCCGGCATCGTCATGCCGTCGCCAATACTCAAGGGCATCGACGCACTGCCGCCGCTGCGCGGCTTGGTCTTGACCCAACCGAAGGCACGGGCTCTGGTCGTCCTCGACGGCCCCGACCCCGACATGGACGATCCGGTGCTGGTGCAGTGGCGCTACGGGGTCGGCGCGGCGGCTGCGTTCACCAGCGATCTCGGCGGGCGGTGGGGCAAGGACTGGGTTGGCTGGGACCACTACCGCGCGTTCGTCCACCAGCTGGTCGGCGACGTCTCGCGCCAGCCGCGACCGCAGCGTCTGTTCGCGCGCGCCTTGTCGGTGTTCGGCACCGGCCTGCTGCAGGTCGAAGACCACGGGCCCGACGACGCGCTCCTCGACCTGCGCGCCGAGCTGCGCGGCCCGCAGGGCACGACGGCGCTGGAGCTGACCCAAGTGGCACCGCGACGCTACGAAGCCCGCTTCCCTCTGCCGACCGTGGGACGCTACGAGCTCACGGTGGCCGCCGGCGACGAACGCACCCACGCCGGCTTCGTCGTGCCCTACGGACCCGAGTACGCGCGCTTCCGCTCCGACCTCGAGCGACTTCGACAGGTCACTGCCGCCACCGGTGGGCGCACGCTCCGCGGCGACGAAGGTGCCGACGAGGTCTTCGCGCGTCCGGCGACCCTGCCGAAGACATCACGGCCGTGGCTGGTGCCGCTGTTGTGGGCGGCGGCCGTTCTGCTGCTGTTCGAGATCGCCTTCCGGCGCGTGCAGATCGGCTGGCGCCGCCGCGATGCGCAGGCCACCCCGAGCGCCGCCACCACGCTTCTCGAGCGCAAGCGCGCATCGGACGCCGAGCGAGCTCGGCGTGACCCACCGCCCGAGCGGCGCGCCGAGGCCGCGGCCGGAACCGCCAGCGCCCCCACCCCCGCGGCGCCGGCGCCGGCGTCCCCGCCGCCACCGCCGCCACCGAACACCCCGGCACCGAGCGGGGGCGACGGCACGACAGCTCGACTGTTGGCGCGCAAGCGCGCGCGCGATGCCAAACCACCCACCGAGCAACCGACCGAGCCGCCTGACGCGCCGCCTCCGGAGGACGCAGGCTGAGCCACCACCGTCGACCGGATGCGGGACCACGCTCGACCACGTGCACGCGCGATCAGTCCGCCGGGCGCGGGTTCTGCTGCACGTGGATCGGCGCGAAGTACTGCAGGCGCACCGCCGGCATGGCCTCCGACGCGGGTGGCAGGTGCAGACCGGGTGCGAAGTAGCCGTCGTCCCGTGGCACGAGACTGATCGGCTCTGGGACACCCGGCAGGCGCATCTTGGCGAGGATGCCGTCGTCGAGCCGCTGGCGCAGCCCCGCTCCCCCGAGCGTGGTTCCCGCGACGCCCTCGAGCATCGCGGCCCTGGCTTCCACCGCGCCGCCCGGGTCCAGCCGCAAGGATCCTCCGGCATCGCGGCGCAGGGTCAGCACGCGCGACTCGAAGATCACCTGCCGCAGCTCGTACTTGTTCTCGGCCGGCTGACGCTGCCACGAAGTGTGGTTGATGATCGGGGCGGCGGTCGTGAGGATCATGGTGGCGCCTTCGGGCCAGTCGCGCATCTCACCGAGCTGCTGCGGGCTGAGCGCGATGATCTGGTCTGGTCCCAGGCCGTACAGCCCGGCGAGCTGGTGCGCACCGAAGTGGAAGATGTCGTGGTAGATGTCGGCCACGAACGGCGAGTCGCGCTCGGGCACGAAGCTCAGCATGCGCCAATTGAGGATGATCGGCGTACGCAGGCCGCCGTCGGGGCCGGCGAGGTGGTCGAGAAAAGCGCGCACGGGGCTGCGCCGATAGAAGGGCGAGATGATCCGCGCCGCTTCCGTCGGGATGCAGTACGGGTGCAGCGGCACCAGGTTGAGTGCGAGCCCGGCGAGCGCGACGGCGAGGCCGCCGCGGTAGCGCAGCAACCACTGCAGCGGCGGCACCGAGAGGAACGCGGTGGCGGCGCCGAGGAAGGCGATCTCGCGCACCTGCCGCAGCGGCAGCAGGTGGTAGCAGGCGAGAACCACACCCCAGGCCACGGCCACACGGCGCTGCAGCGGCGTGCCGCGCCAGCAGCTCCAGAGCCCCGGCAACACCAACGCACCAGCGAGGATGCCGTAGGCCGGCAAGTTGCGCAGGTAGATCCACACCGGCTCGACCCGGCTGTGGTCGTGGGCCTCGTTCAGCAGGTAGGCGACCTGCTTCCACCCGCGCAGCAGGAACGGCTCACCCGGGTAGAGGCTACCCAGCGGGAAGCAGAGCACCAGGTAGGAGACCACACCGGTCGCCGCCATCCCGGCAGCCAGGAGCAGGAGTCGCCGGCGACGGTCGCCAGCACTGCCTTCCCGCGCGCCTTGCGCAACCTCTCCGGCCAGCACCGCCAGCCAAAACACGGCATAGAGGTGCTTGAGGGTCACCGCCAAGACTCCGAGCACCACCAAGCCACCCCACGTCGCCACGCTCTGCCGGCGCGCGAAACGCACCGCCAAGACCAGCATCGCCAACAGCAGCACGCCACCCCAGATGTCGTGGCTGACGAAGGGCGCGTAGCTGAAGAAGACGAACGAGGGCACCGCGGCCGCGAACGCCAACACGGTGGCCGGCCGCGCCCCATAGGCGCGCCGCAAGAACACCCACGCGCCGACCAAGTAGCCCGCGTGTAGGACCGCCATCACCGCGTGATGCGGCCGCGTGTCCAGCGGGTGCAGGTGCAGCGCCTGCCGCACCCACTCGGCGGGCACCAGCAGCAGGCCGAGCAACGGCCCGCGCGTGTACACGTACGTCGGCCGCTGCCCGGTGTAGAAGCGCGCGTTCAGGACCGAGTCGAAGCCGTCGTAGTATTCGACGTCGACCAGAGCCGCAGCCGCCGTGAGCCACACCATCAGGAGGATCAGCAGGCAGCGCAGTGCGACTCCGGTCCGTTCCGGCATGGGTGCGGGCATGGTAGCGACCCAGTGCCGCGGCGCCGCACACTGCTCCGGCTGCAGATTCGGTGGCGTCGACCACCGCCGGTCGCGCGATCAACAGGTCGAGTGCCGTCGTGTCCACCGCGCATGGACCGGCTCAGGTCGAGCCCTCGGGGGCGACCTGCGCAACGCCCGGTCCGAGGCATCGCCGCGACGGCGCTGGTGCTACCGGGACTCGTCGTCTCGTGGCGAGCGACCGACCCTCTCATCCCATCTGAGCGATGTTGTCGGCGATCGCCTGCGCGATCGCGAGCCTTCGGCCCTCTCATCTCATCTCAGCGCTGCCGGCGGCCGCAACCCAAAGGGTTGATGTCGGCGCAGCGCCGACCAGAGGGGGCCGCCGGCGCTGTTGTTGCTTGGAGCTTCCAGGGCTGCTCGGGCGTGGCCTGGTCAGCTCTGTGGCAACGGAACAACACCGCCGAATTCGCGCCCGCCGCGACGATTCGCAGCCCTTGCAGCTCAGCGCGGCCGGCGGCCGCAACCAGAGGGTTGATGTCGGCGCAGCGCCGACCAGAGGGGCCGCCGGCGCTGTGTTGCTTGGAGCTTCCAGGGCTGCTCGGGCGTGGCCTGGTCAGCTCTGTGGCAACGGAACAACACGGCCGAACTCGTGCCCGCCGCGACGATTCGCAGCCCTTGCAGCTCAGCGCGGCCGGCGGCCGCAACCCAAAGGGTTGATGTCGGCGCAGCGCCGACCAGAGGGGGCCGCCGGCGCTGTGTTGCTTGGAGCTTCCAGGGCTGCTCGGGCGTGGCCTGGTCAGCTCTGTGGCAACGGAACAACACGGCCGAACTCGTGCCCGCCGCGACGATTCGCAGCCCTTGCAGCTCAGTGCTCGAAGAAGGAGACGATTCCCGTCGTGTTGGTGCGCGAGCCGGTGGTGGCCGTGGCGTTGCCGGTGGCGGCCAGCATCGTCGCCTGCGGGTTGACTCCGATCGTGCTCGCCCCGCTCGAAGACGTCACGAACCCGGCGGGATTGGCGAACAAGTCAGCGATCGCCGCCTGGAAGTAGATGGACTGGCCGTAGAGTCCGTTCACGTTCGGGACGGGCAGACTGGCCGAGAACGCCCCGGACGTGTTCGTGCTGATACCAACACTGGCGTCGATGCTCACCTGCACCGTGCAGCCGGTGGCCCCGAAGCCGTCGAGGGAGAACGGGAGCGGCACGCCGTTCCAAGTGGTGTTGCTGGCGCCGATCAGGAGCGATCCCGGGCTGCTCGCCGGTCCGGAGCTGACCGAGACACTCAGCGATCCGCCAGCCGCTACCGGCTGCGTCGTCACCCGCGTCAAGCGACTGCTCGACGTCGGGCAGGCGGTCCCGAAGGTCGAAGTGTCGGACAAGTACGTGGCAACGTCCAGCCGGTACGAGAAGGCAGCGTTGCCGTTGCTGTTGGCGAAGACGCGGTACTCGACCACCAAGTTGTGGCTGGCGTCATAGGTGAACGGACGGTCGAGCGGGATCCAGATCGTCGCCGGGTTCGGGCCCGAGGACACCGGCGGCACGGTAGGCAGCGAATAGATCGCGAGGTCGTACACGCGCGCGGCCGGCGCCAAGTAGTTGTTGTCGAACGTCGTCGACACACCCGAGCCCAGGTTGTCGGTGTGACCCATCCAGATCTCCATTTGGATCTGATGCCCCGTGCCGGTGCCGGCCATGTCCGGCCGGAAGCCGAGGCGATCGATCTGCGCACCGTTGGGGATGCCCAACCGCCACTTGGAGTAGATCAGCATCACACGACTGATCCCGGCCGACAGCGGCCTGTTGGTGATCGACGTGGAGCCCTCGACGGTGACATGATCGAAGGGGAAGACGGTCTCGGTCTGCGCTGCCAGCGACCCGGCCGCGACGACGAGGGACAGGAACAGCGAGCGTGAGTACATCATGCTTCGCGAACGTTGCCCCGTGACGGGAGCTTTCGCGTCGACGAGGCGCGACTCGCAAAGAGCGGTTCGCGCTCGTCTTGTGGCGTAGCTGCGGCGCGGCTGCAGTGCCCAATGGACCACGTCGGATTGCGCAGCGGCCCGAGACCTTCGTCTACCTTTCAGCGCGCGGAACTCCAGCTCGGGTGGGCTGACTGCCGAAGATCGAAGCAGCCATGCCAACGCGGTGCCGCATCCCCTCGACCGGCCCAGGCAAGGTGCTGCAGGCGTTGCTACACGGCGCGCGGCGCCCGGGCAGCGTCCTGCGCACCCTCAAGACCGGACTGCGCGACATCTACCGCGAGTCGGTATTCGCCGGCAGCCCACTGCCCGAAGTCGACGCCGGTACGTTCCTCGGCGACGAGGTGGAAGTCGCCGTGCGCAGCGTCGGCTCGCGCGCCGGAAACACGTCTCTCCTGGAGCAGCTGGTGCTCGGCGCGCTCGTCGCACGCCGGCAGCCGCGCACGCTCGTCGAGATCGGCACCTTCGACGGCACCACCGCCCTGCACCTGGCGCTCAACAGCCCGCCCGACGCCCGTGTCTTCACTCTCGACCTGCCGGGCAGCGACGCCGCCGTCGCCAGCCGACCGCTCGCCGCAGGGGACGCCGCCTACATCGCGGACACCGACAAGCTGCAGCGCAAGTACGCGGACACCGCGGTCGCCGGCAAGGTGACGCAGTGGCTCGGCGATTCGGCCACGTTCGACTTCGCCACCGCGCTGCAGGGCCGGCGCATCGACCTCGCCTTCATCGACGGCGCCCACAGCTACGAGTACGTGCGCAGCGACACCGAGCGTCTGTGCGAGTTCTTGGCCGACGGCGGCGTCCTCGTGTGGCACGACTATGCGGCCGTGTGGCCCGGAGTGGTGCGCTGGCTCGACGAGCTGCACGCATCGCGCCCGCTCGTCCACATCGCCGGCACCGCGCTGGTCGTCGACGCCGCCGCCGCCAAGCCGCGCTGAGCGCCAACGGCCGCGGTCAGGAGCCGGCCGCGACAGCCGAATCGCGGATGGCCGGACGACATGGATCGTCGGACATCGCGCCAGCGTTGCCGCGGATGGAAGCCGCTGAAAGCTGGCTCGCGCGGCGCTCAGCGATCGCCGCGAGCGATCGTGAGCACGACCGGCCTGGCCTGACCGACCACACAACTCTGCCAGTCGCCCTGCGTCTGCAGGGTTCGCGGTTGTCCGTCGGTCACATGGGCGAGGCGGATGGCGATCCGATCTCCCGGCCGGCCCGCCACCACCGCATGTCCGCGCCGCGGAATGCGGACCGTCCGCGTTTCTCCATTGACCACCACCACGTAGTTGGCGCACCCCCGCTCGTCCCAGTGCTGAAGCCGAGACGGATCGTCGATCTCGACCTCGAGGTAGCCCCGTCGGTCCTCGGCCTGCATCTGCAACACGACCTCGCTGGGGATCCCCGCGATAGGTCGAATCGCCGGCATCGTCGCTCCTGGCCAACGCCCCCTCCTCTTGCACCTCACCACATACTCGACCGCGGCCAGGTCCGGAAACAGCGCCAGACCACGGTCGTCCGTCCACCGCGACAGCCGGCGGGCGACGTGCGCCGCGGCAGAGACGGACCCTGTGACCTGGACCTCGACTTCTTGTTGGGCGACAGCGCCACCTCCATCGTCGCGTACCACCACCGCCAGTCCTGCGGCCGGGGGCAAGACCACCTCGACCGGCGGGATCGTCCCTCGCGTCTCGTGTGCCCTCTTGCCGACATCCTGCAGCGCTACGTCGCAGGTCGCACACCCATCGGCGCTCACTCGCAGGATCCTGGCATCGTCCACGCACACGCGACACGAGCCCGAGTCATCACAGAAGTAGGTAGCGGTCCGACGACCGAAGAAGACCTCGACTCTGGCATGGGGCACGCCCCTCCCGCGCGAGTCGACCACGACGACCTCCGCGCGCGGCGTCGGTTCGAGGTCGACGTCTTCTGCGGACCGGATCTCCATCCGTCGGCCATGTGTCCCCTCGTACGGCGCTGGAAGCCCGGTCGCGTCGAGAGCGCCCGGACTCTCGACGCGCCAGCTGACAGGCGCAATGACGCAGGCATCCGGAGTCCGCTCTCGTAGGCTGCACAACGCGCCGAGCGCGATGGGCACCAAGAGCCCGAGCAGGAGAATTCGTTCGTTCCTGGTCATGGTCCGTCAACCGGGCGCGGCGCGCCAAGGCCGCCTACGACGAGTAGGTCACATCGAACTCGAGCGTGTCCACGTAGGTCACCGGCAGATCGTCCTGGTAGATCTCGCCGGTGGACGCGTAGCAGAACGACACGTCTGCGGCCGGCGGAATGATCGCCACCAGACCCGTGTGGCTCGAATACGTCACTGTCGCACCGTAGTTGTCTCGCAGCCAGTCACCGACGTCCGCGAGCGGATGCGAGGCACCGTAGTCGAGGGCGAACTCCGCCGTCGACTGATCCGGATCGACCGAGCTGCCGAAGACGCCGATCGCGAGCACCGTGCCCGGATCACAGGCCCGGACATCGAGCCTCAGCTCCACGGGCGCGGCCGAGCTGGTCTTGCGCTCCTTGGCAGGCTCGATCGTCACCTGACCGGTCGCCGTGGGCCGGCCGTTGCGCGCGTGCGCACAGCTGACGAACTTCAGGCACGAGGGCAGGATGAGGTCGTGCCGCTTGAGCTTGTCGTCTTTGCTCGGCGGACCGTTGCCAGGTCGGTTGCCGCTGGGGCGATCGACCTCGTCGATCTTGACGCGTTCGCACAGGTGCGGGAACAGCGAGTTGAACTTGGCCGCGAGCGCGGCCGCGACGGCTGCGGAATCCAAGTACTCGGGCATGGACACCGTGACCGTCTCGGTGTTAGGCGGCTGTTGATGGGTGTTCTCGACCGTCACCGAGAAGGTGTGCCGCCCCTCGCCGATGCCTTGGGGGCAGGCGACGTTGATCGTGATCCGCTGCTGGGCCGCGGCGCCGGCCGCGAGGGCCAGGGCGACCACGCCGTTGATGAGTGCGCGCAACATGACTACTTGCCGTCCTTGTCCGTGGTGGTGATTTCGAGGTGGAGGTCGTTGTGGTCGGCGTTTGGCGGCGAAAGGACCGGCTTGTCCGGCGTCCCCGTGTTCTTGCCGACGCCCTTGGGTGTGTTGGTGAGAACGACAATGGAGCCTGCCGTGGTCACCCACTCTTCGGGGAGCTCGTAGTAGCGCAGCGCGCGTTTGAGCTTCGTGGCGATCTGCAGGGCGATCGACTCGCGCGTCGACACTCCCCGCTCCCAGCTCCAGAGAATCGGGATGTTGACGAGCGACCCGTCGGAGCGCTGGAACGTCACGGACAGCAAATCGACTCCGTCGGCGTCCGAGACGGGTTCGCCTACCGGCGATTGATCTTGAACCGTGATTTGCGTGGTGACCCCGGCGTTCGGATTGGGCTGGGCGAGAAGCGGCGCCGCCGCGAAGAGCGGCAGGAGAAGTGGCGCGAGGGGTAGGAGTGCTCTGAGCTGCAAGGGCTGCGAATCGTCGCGGCGGGCACGAATTCGGCCGTGTTGTTCCGTTGCCACAGAGCTGACCAGGCCACGCCCGAGCAGCCCTGGAAGCTCCAAGCAACAACAGCGCCGGCGGCCCCTCTGGTCGGCGCTGCGCCGACATCAACCCTTCGGGTTGCGGCCGCCGGCGGCGCTGAGAGCTCTCGGCGCCGGAAGGCCGGGTCAGGCCGGTAGCCCGATCTCCAGCTCGCCGCCGCGCACGCGGGTCGGGAACACGATCGTGCGATCCTCGGGGAGCGTCTTGCACGCGCCGGTGGCCAGGTCGAACCGCCACCCGTGCCAAGGACAGGCGACTTCCTCGCCACTCTGGTGGCCCTCGGCAAGCGCTGCACCGGCGTGCGGGCAGCTGTTGACTACGGCGCGGTAGCCGCACGGAGACGTCGGCACGCGGAAGACCGCCACTTCGTGTCCCTCGACGTGGACGACGGCGCCGGGGTCGAAGCGCAGGCGGTCGGGCGCCCCCACGGACACCCACTGCACTTCCCCGGTCCCTTCGTCGCTGCTCATCGAGGCGCCTTCCGAAAGGCGTATCGGCGCAGGATGCGCCCCTCCTGTTGGTACTTCCGTTCGAAGTTGGTCGGCGAGAATCCGTGGCCGGGCGGCGACGCCAGCAGGCGCTCCTCGGCGTCTCGATCGCGCACGAAGAGCGGCGAGGCGCCGAGGAGGGCCACGATCTGGCCGGCGTAGGCGGCGTTGTCGGTGGCGACCAGGAGCCGACCGTTCTCCTCGAGACAGCGGTGGACGATCGCCGGCGTCTCCTCGACGAAGAACCGGCGCTTGCGGTGTCGCCGCTTGGGCCAGGGGTCGGGGTAGTACACGTGCACCGCCTGCAGGGCGCCGTCGGGTACCCGGTCGTCGAGGTACAGGCGTGCGTTGTCCACCAGCAGCACGGCGTTGGCGAGGCCCGCCTTGCCGACCTGTTCAGCGCCGAACTTGGCGTAGGCCGGCGACGCCTCGATGCCGAGGAAGAAGGTGTCGGGGCGCGCGGCAGCGGCGGCCAGGAGGAACGCGCCCTTGCCCGGTCCCACCTCGACCTCGACGTGCGCCGGCCGCCCGCGCACCAACTCCGCGAGCGGTGGAGGATTCTCGCCGCCTTCGACGTAGGGCAACGTGCCGTCGTCGTCGATGTCGCGCACACGGCGCCGGAACGACAGCCGCCCGCCGGCGTGCAGGCGGGAAGTCGGGTGGGCGGCGCCGGGCTCGGGAGTCATGCTGCCTGGTATCGCAGGCGCGTGGGTGACGGTCAAGACAGCCGCACGAGGCACGCGCCGGCGCCGCTGGACCACCGGGTGGCACCACCGCACCGACCGCCGCGGACTCCTTAGCGCAGGTCGACGGCGATCTCGCCGTCGCCGGGTGCGACGTCGCGCAGCTCACGCCAGCGGTCGCGGTCGGGGTCGCCGATGCGCACGGTGTGGGGAGCGACGCGTGCGACCCAAGGCCGGAAGCGCGGGCTGGGTGCGCGCAAGGTGTAGACGACCCCTCCGTCCTGCGGGTCGATCACCTGGACGACCGGTTCGGCGGTGCCGGCAACCAGCAGGGTCGGCAGCCAGGCGGCGGCGTGTGGCCCGTTGTCGGTGAGCGGCACCGTCACCGGCCAGCCCTCGTACTGCGCTGCGCCGGCGGCAGAAGGGTCGACGGCGCGGGGCCAGCACTCGAACGTGACCGTACGCGCGGTGCGGCGCAAGCGGACGATCCCGTAGCCGGGGACGCGGTCGTGCAAAGCAGCCGGCTGGCGCCCGGTGCGCACCGGGTTGGCCACGGCGTGCACCGTCATGTGGTTGCCGAAGCCGTCGAGATAGCGACCGGTGTAGCGAGGGGCGTCGGCGCGACGGGCGGCTCCGGGTTGGGGCGGGAACCAGCGTCGGGGCCAGGCATTGGCCATGGCCGGCGTGCAGAAGGCGAAGCCGGCGTCGTCGAAGTCGTCGACGCCGTAGCGGACCAGGCTCGCGAGGTGCTGGTCGCCGGCAACGTGCACGGCGAGGCCGCGGCGCAGCGCGCGCAGGGCGGCGTTGCGCGCCGACGGCGGCCAGCCGTTGCTGTCGGCATCGGCGGCCGGCTCTTCTCCCGACGGGTACTCGCCAGGAGCCGGGATGGGCAGCTGCGGCAGCGAGGCGTCGGTGCGTGCCTTGGCCGGCGCCGTGGCCACGTTCACGAACACAGTCTGCGAGAGCGCCACCTTGGCCCACGTGCCGCCACGGAAGTCCGTCGCCCAGCGGTCGAGGAAGGCCAGCTGGCGGGCGCCGAGCAGCTCAGCGCCCGGTACGTCGGCCTGGGTACGCGGGTCGAAGCCGTCCGCCTGGAACCAGCCGTTCCTGCACTGCCCGTCCGGCACTGCCACCGTCGGCGACGACTTGAACTTGCGGTCCTCGAGCAGCGCGAAGGACACGCCGGCGTAGTCGAGGCGCGTGAAGTAGACGCCGATGCCTTGTGCCGCCGGGGCGGGATCGACCGGATCGGGCAAGTGGCTCGTCTGGGTCGCCTGCACCATGTTCACGAAGCGCGGTGGCATCGTGTAGCCGCCGTCGTCCTGCCGCTTGGCGGCGACACCGCCGGCGCCCCACAGGTTGCCGTGGTAGACGTCGTGGTCGTCGGTCAGGCAGACGGTGGGGCGGGTCCGCGTCAGCTCGCGGAACGACCAGATCCAGCGCGCCCACTTGTCCTGATAGTCGAGCTCGGCGGCGGCAGCCGGGCGCCGCTGCGCCTCGGTGAGATCGCCCTCGTAGATCTGGTCGCCGAGGAATGCCAGCAGGTCGGGGTCGTGGGCCGCGACGTGCGCGGCGAGGTCGGCATGCGGGAACCACAGGCCGTCGCCGTTCCACTGCAGCCTGCCGGTGAAGTGCTTGACGCAGGACAGGGCGGCGACCACCACGGTGTCGGCGTCCCTCGGTTCGCGCCGCACGACGCCGTCGTAGATCGCGGTGGTGTCGTCGTCTCCGGTGTCCTTGCCGCGGTAGACCACGCGGTAGCCGACTTCGCGGCTGCCGATGCCGTGCTCGTGCGCCCCGTCGACCCGGAACGGGAAGATGTTGCCCGGCTGTACCAGCGTCGCCGTCGCCACGGTGACGTAGCCATCGTCACCGGCGAGCTGCAGCTCGGCCTGCACGGCGTCGTCGTCACCGAGCGGCGCCATCTGCGCGGTGAGCTTGAGCGTGTCGTGGCTCAGCGTGTAGAGGACGCCGAGGATCGGTCCGAAGGCACGTTCCGCGTGCTGTTCGAGCTTGGTGCCGCCGAAGGACACGTCGCGGAACCAGAAGCCGGTGTCGGCCTGGCGGGCGCCACGGTGCGACAACAGCGCGACGTTGCCGCTCACCGCCGAAGACGGCAGGCGCAGAGTCGCCTCGCTCAGCACGCCCGCGTCGTCGTGGGCGCGCGCCGACACGTCGTACTCGTCGCCGTGCGGAGCAATGGTCACCGACAACGTCACCGGGCGTGGCGGTCCGTCAGCGAAGCCGACGCCTCGGCGCGCGACCGTGGGCAGCACCTTGGCTTCGCCCTCCTCGAGGGCACCGGCGACGCTCCACCCGTTGGCGCGCCCGGCCCAGGTCTCGAAGTCGCGGAACACCACCAGGCCGCCGGCGTCGACGCCGACGACGAAGCCACCGTCGGGGGCGGGGCGGTGATGCACGAGCGCGCTGGCGCGCGGATCGACGTGGTCGCCGCCGATGCCGAGCAGGAATCCGGCGCAGGCGTCGGCGTGCCAGGGTCCGGGCTCGAGCGCGCCGACCGTGGCGCGCGCCGTCAGCGTGCCGGTGCGCGGCCCGGCACTGATCGTGAGCAGGTGCGCCACCCGCATCGGCCGGGTCGCCGAGCCCTCGGTGCACTCGAGCTGACCGGCGGCGATGCGCCAGTCCTGGAAGCGGTTGGTGAAGACCGTCGATGCCACGAACGGCCGGCGCACCGTCGCCGGGAAGGTGAGCTGGAACGTCGGTGCCTGTCCGGCGAGCCCGGGTGCCGCGAGCAAAGCGATCGTCCGGGCGAGGCTCCGGCCGAGGTGGAGGGAGGGAAGCACGACGTACAGCATGCCCCCGTTGTCGGTGGCGACCAAGTCGCGACGCGCGACGGACGACCGTGTGGATTCGGTAAGAACATCGACGATCGTCGATCCTCCTCGATCGTCGCGTCGCGTAGTCCGCCTTGCCGGTCGAATACCGACCGCTTCCCCATGCCTACCCCGGTGCGTTCGAGGTCGTCCGCCAACCGCAGCAGGACCCGCCGGGCCGGCTACCCCCAGCATTCTCCTCGCCGCAGCGGTCACTTCGACCGCTGCGCGAGGGAGGATCGGCCGTGGCTCCGCGCGTGGGCCACGTTCGCGTTGTCCCTTCCGCTCAGGAGGATCCTGCCATGTCGCAGAGCGCGCACCATACCTCGTCGTTCCTTTCCCTCACCCTGGCGTCCATTGCGGCCGCTTCCTTCGCGCCGGCGCTGAGTCCCTCGCTGGCCGCGCAGGGCACCGTTGCGGCTTCTCGGACCGCCGCAGCGCCAGCGCCCGAGAGCGTGGCCGCCCAGGAGTTGCCCGTGGTGGGAGCCGTGAAGCCGTTCCATCGCGTGCTGCAAGGTCCGAGCAATCCGCTGGGTATCGCGGTGCCTGTGGCCGAGACAATCGTGTTCGACACCGGCGCTTGGTTGCAGATGGGCTTCGCGGACGCCGTGCTCGTCGGCGGCAGCTTCGTCGAGATCACCTCGTTGGTCGACGGCGACACGCAACGTCTGACCGAGGCCGACTTCGCTGGCGGTGTAGGGCAGTCCGCCTACTTCAACGGCAACGCCGTTCGGCTCCGTCTGTGGGCCGGGTCCATGGCCCCGGCCCCCAGCTTGCGTATCGCCGACCTCGCCGTCGGCCACGGCGCCTGGCTGCCGCCGGCGACGATCTGCGGCACCGCTGACAACCGCGTGCTCGGCGCCAGAGCGGCGAGTGCCCGCCTCATCATCAAGAAGGGCACGTCGACCTACATCTGCTCGGGCTGGCTGGTGTCGACCAAGAACGGCTTCGCCACCGCCGGGCACTGCCTGAGCGGCACGATCTCGGCTCTGACCGCGCAGTTCAACGTGCCGAACTCGACCTCTTCGGGCAGCATGGTCAACCCACCGGCGAGCAGCCAGTACTCCTGGATCAGCTCCTCGCGCCGGTACGTCGACGGCGGTGCCGGCAACGACTACGGCGTGTTCCGCACCAACCAGAGCGCGGGGCTGTGGCCCTACCAGCGGCAGGGCAGCCGTTTCACCACCGGGGCGCCGGCGGTCGGGACCACCTACACGCGGCACGGTTTCGGCTCGGCCAGCGGCACTCGCAACTTCGCGGCCAAGTACCACTCCGGTGCCTGCAGCTCGATCAGCAGCTACCGGATCTACTTCAACACCTTGGACTCGACCGGCGGCGACTCGGGCAGCGTGTACTACCGCGGCACCGTGGCCTATGGTGTGCACACGCACGGCGGCTGCACGGCGACGGGTGGCGCCAACTCCGGCACCAGCGTCCGGCACCCGACGTTCGCGAGCTACATCAGCTCGGTGCAGAACTAGCGATCGGCGGGCGACCGAGGTCGCCGCCCATCGCACCAGCGTTGCAGCGGACGGAGCCAGGCTCCGCCGCTGAACGCTGGATAGGTAGCGCGGTGGCGCGAGTGGGCGCGACCAGGCGGCGTCTGTGCGCCCGCTGTTGGTCGCGCGCGGGTCCGCCGCTATGGTGCCCGGTCCCGTCATGACCGCCGCGCACCCCTTCTCCCTCTCCGGCCGCGTCGCTCTGGTGACCGGCAGCAGCAAAGGCCTGGGCAAGGCCATGGTCATGGCGCTCGGACAGGCCGGGGCCAAGGTCGCCATCAACTACGCGCACGGCAAGGAGAAGGCCGAGGACACCTTCGCCGAGTTCAAGAGCAAGGGCTACCAGGGCTGCCTGGTGCGCGCCGACGTCACCGACGCCGCGGACGTCGACAACATGGTGGCCGAGATCGCACACGCGCTCGGACCTGTCGACATCGTGGTGCCCAACGCCACCTGCGACCAGCCGCAGAAGCCCATCGAGAGCTACGACTGGCCGTTCTACCAGTCGATGCTCGACTTCTTCGTGAAGAGCCCGTTCCTGCTGGCGCGCGCTTGCTTGCCGCACATGAAGAGCAAGCGTTGGGGTCGAATCATCAACATCGGCTCCGAGGTGTTCAGGCGTGGGGTGCCGAACTTCTCCGCCTACGTCGCCGCCAAGGGCGCGCAGGAGGGCTGGACGCGCAGCATGGCCAATGAGCTGGCGCCCTGGAACATCACGGTCAACATCGTCTCGCCAGGGTGGATCCCGGTGGAGCGCCACGAGAAAGACCCGCAGGCGCTGAAGGACGGCTACCGTGCCCTGATTCCCATGCAGCGTTGGGGCGTGCCCGACGACGTGGCCGGAGCCATCGTGTTCCTGGCCTCGGACGCTGCGTCCTTCGTCACGGGACAGAGCTTCGCCATCAACGGCGGCATGACGGTGGGCTGAGCATGCGACCGACCTCTTCTCTCCTCGCGTTCGGCGCGACCCTGATCCTCGCGGCGTGCGGGACCAACGACAAGTATCCGGGCGCGCAGCGCTTCGCCTACGTCACCAACGGCGTCGATCCGTTCTGGACCATCGCCGAGGTTGGGGCCAAGAAGGCCGGCGACGATCTGAAGGTGAACGTGCTGGTGGAGATGCCGGCCCAAGGCATCTCCCACCAGAAGCAGATCCTCGAAGACCTGCTGACCCGCGGCGTCGACGGCATCGCCGTCAGCCCCATCGATCACCTCAACCAGACCGAGCAGCTCGACGCCTTGGCTGGGAAGGTGACGCTCATCACTCATGACAGCGACGCGCCCAACAGCAAACGCGTCGCGTTCGTGGGCATGGACAACTACGACGCGGGGCGGATGGCCGGGGAGCTGGTCCGCGAGGCGCTGCCACAGGGCGGCAAGGTCATGCTCTTCGTCGGGCGCCTCGAGCAGGACAACGCGCGGCTCCGGCGCGAGGGCCTCCTCGACGCGATCCTGCAGCGCGAGCGCGACGCCGAGCGGCGCGACCCCCCGGAGTCGGTGCTCGCCGGGGCCGGTTTCGAGGTCCTCGGCACGCGCACCGATCAGTTCGACAAGTCGGTGGCCAAGGCCAACGCGGCCGACGCGCTCACCGCGCACCCCGACCTCGACGGCATGGTCGGTTTGTTCGCCTACAACGCACCGGCGATCCTCGAGGCTCTGAAGCAGGCCGGCAAGCTCGGCAAGGTGAAGGTGGTCGGCTTCGACGAGGCCGACGGCACGCTGCAGGGGATCGTCGACGGCCGGGTGTACGGGACCGTCGTGCAGAACCCCTACGACTACGGCTACAAGTCGGTCGTGCTGCTCGCCGCGTTGAAGCGGGGGGACAAGAGCCTGATCGGCAAGAACGGGCGTCTCGAGGTGCCGGCCCGCCAGATCCGGCGTGACACGGTCGAGGCGTTCTGGGCTGACCTCAAGCGGAAGCTCGGCAAGCAGTGAGCACGACGGCGGCGCCGCCCGAGCCCTGGTTGCTGGTGCGGGGGGCCGGCAAGAGCTTCCCGGGCGTGCGCGCCCTCGACGACGTCGACTTCGCCGTGGGCGCCGGCGAGGTGGTGGCCGTCGTCGGCGAGAACGGCGCCGGCAAGAGCACGCTCATGAAGGTCTTGGCCGGCGTGCAGCGTCTCGATCAGGGCGAGGTGCTCGTCGACGGCCGGCCGGTCGCTTTCGACTCGGTCGCGGCGGCACAGCGGCAAGGCATCGCGCTCATCCACCAGGAGCTGAACCTGTGTTCCAACCTGTCGGTCGGGGCCAACGTCATGCTGGGGCACGAGCCGCGGACCGGCCCCTTCCTGCGCGACCGCGCGCTGCTGGCGCGGGCGCGCGTGGCTCTCGATCGGGTCGGCCTGTCCGTCGATCCGCGGCGTCCGCTGGCCGACTTGTCGATCGGTCAGCAGCAGCGGGTCGAGATCGCCAAGGCTCTGTCGGTGGACGCGCGGCTCCTGATCATGGACGAGCCCACCTCGAGCCTCACCCAGGCCGAGGCCGAGCGTCTGTTCGCCGTGGTCGAAGACTTGCGCGCCCAGGGGTTGAGCGTGGTCTACATCAGCCACCGCCTGAGCGAAGTGGAGCGGTTGGCCGACCGCGTCGTGGTCCTGCGCGACGGCCGGAACGCGGGCGAGCTGCGCGGCGACGACATCTGCCACGCGCGGATGGTCGGCCTGATGGTGGGGCGCGATGTCGAGCGCTTCTACCAGCGTGCGGCGCACACGCCGGGCGCAGTGGTGCTCGAAGTACGCGGCTTGCGCTCCGACGCCTGGCCGCAACACGACGTCGACCTGCAGGTGCGAGCCGGCGAGATCGTGGGCCTTGCGGGCCTGGTCGGTGCCGGCCGCAGCGAGCTGCTGGGCTGCCTGTTCGGCGTGCGCCGTCCGCGCGCTGGGCAGGTGCGGGTCGGCGGGCAGCTGGTGCCGCTCGGCGCGCCGCGCGCCGCGCTCGAAGCCGGGATGGCGCTCGTGCCCGAGGATCGCAAGGAGCAGGGCGTCGTGCTCGACCTCGGCGTCGACGCCAACATCAGTCTGGCCAGCCTGCATCGCCGCGCACGGGGCGGCGTGTTCGTGGCCACCGCGGCGGAGCGTCAGCTGGCGCAGTCGACGGTCCAGCAGCTCGGCGTGAAGACGCCGCACCTGGTGCAACCGGTGCGCTACCTGTCGGGCGGCAACCAGCAGAAAGTCGTGCTCGGCAAGTGGCTGGCTCTCGGTCCGGCCGTGCTCCTGCTCGACGAACCGACGCGAGGGATCGACGTCGGTGCCAAGGCCGAGATCTACGCGTTGCTGCACCAACTCGCCGGGCGTGGCATGGCCGTGTTGTTGGCCAGCAGCGAGATGGAGGAGGTGATGGGGGTGTGCGACCGCGTGATGGTGATGCACGAGGGTCGAATCGTCGGTGAGCTGCCGCGGTCGGCCTGCAGCGAACAGGCCATCCTGCGCCTGGCGACCGGACGCTCGGCCGAGGGGCGGCGTGACCAGGCGGGCACGCTCGAGGGTACGGTCACGGAGACGTCGTGAAGAAGATCCTGGGCATCGCCGGTCTGTTGCTCTTCGTGTGCTTGGTCACCGCGCTGTGCACCGACCGTTTCCTCACGCCGGTGAACCTGGAGAACCTGGTGCGGCGCAGCGCGCTGTTCGGGGTCATCAGCATCGGCGCGGCGTTCGCCATCGTCACCAGCGGCATCGACTTGTCGATCGGCTCGGTGATCTGTCTGGTCGGGTGCCTTCTGCCCTGGCTGTTGGTGGAGCACGGCTGGCCAGTGTGGGCGGCACTGCCGGCGGTGTTGGCGCTCAGTGCCGTGATCGGCGTGGTGCACGGGCTGCTCATCACGCGTCTGTCCCTGCAGCCGTTCGTGGTGACCCTGTGTGGACTCTTGCTCTACCGCGGCATCGCCCGCGGCATCACCGCCGATCAGACGGTCGGGTTCGGTGTCGAGTACGAGGAGCTGAAGGCGCTCGGAGCGGGGCGCCTGCCGCGCGAAGCCGAGCTCGGCATCCCGATGCCGTGCGTGTACCTGGCGGTGGTGGCCGTGTTGTCGGCGGTGTTCCTGAACCGGACCATCTACGGGCGCTATCTGCGTGCCCTCGGCCGCAACGAGGAGGCGGCGCGCTTCAGCGGCGTGGACACGGCGCGCATGACCGTGCTGGCCTACGTTCTGTGCGCGGTGCTGGCCGGTGTCGGCGGCGTGCTCTTCGTCCTCGACGTCAATTCGGCGCAGCCCTCCGACTTCGGCAACTTCTACGAGCTGTACGCGATCGCCGGCGCGGTGCTCGGTGGCTGCGCGCTCCGCGGCGGTGAAGTGTCCGTGGTCGGGGTCCTCTTGGGCGCAGCCGTCATGCAGGTGCTGCGCAACTCGATCCGCCTGATCGAGAACATCCCGCAGCAGATCGAGTTCGCGGTGATCGGCGGCGTGATCCTGGCGGGCGTGATCGTCGACGAACTGGTGAAGCGGGCGGCCGCACGGCGTCGCTCGGCGGCGTGACTCTCGTACGAGGCGAGGTGCGAGCGGGCACGACGCCGAAGGGTGACCGACTCGGACGTCGATCGACAGACTGGCGAGAGCGCCGCGCCGCTTGCACCGGGTTTTCCCGCTGCCTGCAGCGTGCCGCCCGTGCCATGGCTCCGACGGGCGCGCGGCGGCCTTCGCCGACCGCCCCGCCGCGCAGACCCTCGGCCCCGAGTCTCGCTCGCGGCGGCGCGGCGGCGCCGCAGCATGTGCGCCGGCTTGCAGGCGGCAGCGAGGTGCCGGACGCTGTGCATTCGTCCGCAGTTCGCCCTCACGTCCGGGCGTCCGCACCTCTAGACTCCGCCGCCCTTTCGATGTCGTTCAAGCCGCTCAACGTCCTGCGCCAGAACGTGGATTTGCCGGGGCCGGGGGAGACGACGCGGGTCGAACGCGGTCGCCTGCACCTTTTGCTGGAGCACAAGCGCGGCGGCTACCTGCTGGTCACCCACGACGGGGTGCGCAGCCGCCGCTACTGGCTCGGGCTGCCGGCGTCGGGCACGCTGGAGCTCCGCGTTCGCCCGCCGGACCACCGTGTGCAAGTGAACGTGCAGGAAGTGTTGTGCCTGGCGCCTGGCGGCCGGTTGCGAGGCTATGTCGCTGTGCCCGTGCTGCACCGCTTGGTCTGGGTGCGACCGGACGGGAGTGCGCAGGCGCTGGTCGACCTGCCGCCACCCGACCTGCAGACCGCCTGGTTGGGTGAGGGCGAGGGCGGCGGCTACGCCCATTCGGCAGCGAGCCCGTTCTTCGTCGAGCGGCGCGGGATCGACCACGAGTTGGCCAGCCTGGTGCCGGTCTCGGTGCGCAACGACAGCGACGTGGTGGTGCGTCCGCCGCACCTGGCCATCACCCTGCGAGAGCGCGACCTGCTGGCCCTGGACGGGCGACTCCTGGCGGCACCGAGGCGCATCGTGTTCACCAGCGAGCAGCACCAGCGCGAGCTGGTGCGACCGCTGCCGGCAACTCTGGCGGAGGTGCTCGGATGAGGCTCGGGGGACTTGCTGTGGTCCTGCTCGGCGTGGCGGCGGCCTGCGACGGCTTCGGCGATTCGCGGATGCAGCGGCTGGAGGAAGAAGTGCGCGCACTGCGCGCCGCGCAGGCCGGAGCGCCCGCCGACGTCACCGACGCCATGGCGCCGCTGCGCAGCGCGGTCGAAGTGCTGGTGCAGCGCGGCGAGGTCGAGCGCACGCGCTGGACGGCACTCGCCGCCGAGATCGACCAGCTGGCGACCCTGGTGCAGGGCGTCGTCGAGGCCGGACGTCGCGGCGAGGTGGACGCCCTGCGGCAGCGCATCGGTGAGCTCGAGCGCCAGGCTGCCGAGCGCGCCAAGGCGCAGGACGAGGATCGCGACCTGTTGTTGCGGGCACTCGAGGCGACTGCCAACAAGCTGGAGGCGTTCTTGCAGCAGGCCAGGGTGCGCAAGGGCGCGGCCTTGCCCGAGGGGGCCGTGCCCGAGGGAGGACGTGGATCGACGCTGTGGCGGTCGGTGCGGGACCCGCGCGTCCTGTGGCCCCTCGGCCTGGCGGTCGTCGGCGTCGTGGGGCTGCTCGCGTGGTCGCGGCGTCGCCGCCGGCCGAGCGTGTTGCCCCTCGACGCGCCCGACGCGTTCGTCGACGCGCCGCCGCCGCCGAGTTCGAAGGAGGCCGGGCTGGACGGCCGCGACGGATACCTGACGGACTCGATGGCCTCCCTGTGCGGGCCCCTCTCGCTCCTCGTCGAGGTGCGCACGGCGAATGGCGAAGCCGCGAGCCAGCGGTTGTCGAACTGGTTGGCCCAAGATCCTCGCGTGCTGGCGCGGCCGGTGCCGACCTTCGAAGTGCGTCCCGGCGTCCTGCACGCGCGCTTCTACGTCGCTGCAGGGATGTCGCTCGCCGAGCGGAACAGCCTCGCGGCCGAGGTGCGCGCGCGCGGGTGCGGCGAATCCCACGCCGACCGGCGAAGTGCCTGACGTATACTCCCGCGCCTTTCGCAGACCCCGACCCCGAACAAGGACCGTAGCCGCATGATCATCGGCGTTCCCAAGGAGATCAAGCAGCAGGAGAACCGGGTCGGCGCCACGCCGGCCATGGTGCACTCTCTCGTGCTCGACAAGCACGAGGTCGTCGTAGAGAGCGGTGCCGGACTCGGCGCCGGCATCAGCGATGCCGACTACGAGGCCGCTGGCGCCAAGCTGCTGCCGGCGGGAGCCGACGTCTTCGCGCGCGCCGAGATGATCGTCAAGGTCAAGGAGCCTCTCCCCGACGAGTACCGGCTCATCAAGAAGGGGCAGATCCTGTTCACCTACTTCCACTTCGCGGCCAGCAAGGAGCTCACCGACGCGATGCTGGCGAGTGGCGCGCACTGCTTCGCCTACGAGACCCTGGACGTGAACGGCGGCTTGCCGCTGCTCGATCCGATGAGCGAGGTGGCCGGCCGGATGGCGATCCAGGTCGGCGCGTTCTACCTCGAGAAGCACAACGGCGGCCGCGGCGTACTGCTCGGCGGCGTGCCCGGCGTCGAGCCGGCCACCGTGCTCGTCTTGGGTGGAGGCACCGTGGGCACCAACGCCGCCAAGATGGCGGCTGGTCTGGGCGCCAACGTGGTGGTCATGGACATCGACCTCGATCGGCTGCGCTACCTCGACGACGTCCTGTCGAAGAACGTGACGCTGCTGTACAGCACGCCGTTCGCCATCCGCGAGTACCTTCCGCGCGCCGATCTGGTGGTGGGGGCCGTGCTGGTCAAGGGGGCGCGGGCACCCATGCTGGTGCGCCGGGACGACCTGCGGATCATGAAGGACGATGGTCCCGTGGTCGTCGACGTCGCGGTCGACCAGGGCGGCTGCATCGAGACCTGCCGGCCGACGACCCACGCCGACCCGACCTACGTGATCGACGGTGTGGTGCACTACTGCGTCGCCAACATGCCCGGTGCCGTGCCGCGAACCTCTACCTTCGCGCTGACCAACGCCACCGCTCCCTACGCGCGCCGGCTGGCCAAGCTCGGCGCCAAGGCGGCCGCCGCCGACCCGACCCTGGGCACGGCCGCCAATGTGCTGGCCGGCCAGATCACGCACGAAGGCGTGGCGGCAGCGTTCGGGCTCGAGTGCGCCGCGGCCGCGCGGGTGCTCTGAAGGTCGTGCCGCTCATGCTGCAGGTCGCGGAGGCGGCGGCGCAGCCGGTCGGGACGTTGCATGCGATCGTGCTCGGACTGGTGGAGGGGCTGACCGAGTTCCTGCCGGTGAGCAGCACGGGGCATCTCATCGTCGCCAACTCGTGGCTGGGACGCTCGGATCCGGCCATGGAAGTGGCGATGCAGGCGGGCGCCATCACCGCCATCGTCGTCCTCTACTGGCGGCGCCTGCTGGGGGCCCTGACCACCCTGCGTCGGCCGCAACCGGGCCGCACCAACTTGCTGTGGCTGTTGTTCGTGGCGGCGTTGCCGGCGGCCGTGGTCGGCATCCTCTGCGATGACTGGATCGAAGTCCACCTGTTCAGCGTGCGCACCGTGGCCTGGGCACTGATGGTCGGCGGCATCGCCTTGTGGATCCTCGAGCGCTGGTACGCGCAGCGGCCCAACGCTGCGGCGATCCCACTCGAGCTGATGACGCTCAAGCACGCTTTCGCCATCGGCCTGTGTCAGTGCCTGGCCTTGATCCCCGGCACCAGCCGTTCGGCCGCGACCATCGCCGGTGGGCTGGTGCTCGGCTACGGCCGCACCGCTGCCGCCGAGTTCTCGTTCTTGGTCGGCCTGCCGATCCTCTACGGTGCGTCGGCGCTCAAGCTCGTGCACGACCGCGAACGTCTGACCGGGCCGCTGCTCGGCGACTTCTTGGTGGCGTGCGCGGTCTCGTTCGTCACGGCACTGGCCGTGGTCGTGCCGTTCGTCGCGTTCCTGCGCCGGCACACCTTCGTGCCGTTCGCCGTGTACCGCGTCGCCTTCGGCGCTCTCTTGCTGCTCCTGTTGGGACGCGGCACCATCGCGGGCTGACCCGCAGCGGCTCAGCGCGCGCGGCCGCCGGGCTCTCGGGCGGCGCCGGTCCCGCCGCGGCGCTCTTGCCGCTCGATCTTGCGCATCATGTCATCGACCTGGCGTTGCAGGCGCTGGACCTGCTGGCGCAGCTCGAGCATCACCGCGTCGCGTGTGGAGCCACGGTCGGCGACGTGTTCGGGCTGACGGGTGCTCTGGCCCACGCCGGTGGTTGCCGTGTCCGGACGCTCGGGTGCGGTCTCGCTCACCGGACCTGTCTCCGCCAGTTGCAGCAGGTGGGCTTGGGCCGCACCGACGGCGTCGCGCGCCGCGATGCGGACGGCGTCGGCGGCGTCGCGCGCCGTGGCGCGCGCGACATCGACCTGCGCCGCCGCTTGGTCGGTGGCGTTCTTCGCTTGCGCCAGCGCGTCGTGAAGGGCCGTGTGCGCGTCGTGGGCCGCGCGCTCGGCCATTTGGTTGGCGTCGGCGAGGGCGCTGGCGCCTTGCTCCTGTAGCACGGCGATCCGCTCTGCCAGGCGCGGGTCGACTCCGAGCGTGCCGAGGTCGGCGTCGTGCAGCTCGGCCATCGCCCGCCGCACCGCCGCCAACGCGACGGCACGGAGCGCGGGTCCGTCGGCGGCCTGGCCGGCGTCGGCGACCCCGGACGAGGCCGTGCCCAAGTCGGCGACTCGGGCGGCCGCTTCTTCGTGCTGCCCTCGTTCGCGCCGCAGCTGGGCGCGCAGCTGGGTGATCTCGGCGCGCAACTGCCGCAACTCGCTCTGGGCGGCGCGGAGCTCGGCGCGCACTTTGCCTTCGGCCGCGGTGTCTTGCTGGGCGACGCCGGGAGCCAGCGGCAGGAGAGCGGCGGCGCCGGCGATCAACACCGTGCGCACTTTCTTGGACAGAGGGGCTGTGCGGGACTCGCTCATGATGGTCTTCAACCTCGTCTTCATGTCGTGGAACGCCGACATGCCGCAAGCGACGGGAGGCATCGCGTGCGGTGTGCCGGCCAGGAAATCCAAAGTGGTCAGCAAGGCATCGGCATAGGCTCGTGCCTGCTGTGGCAGGGCGTGGAGGACCCGGGCGTCGCAGCAGCGCTCCTCGGCCCGTCGCAGGCTGCGGCGAAGCCACCAGGTCGTCGGCAGCCACCACAGCGCGCACGTGACGATGCCCTCGAGCACGCGTACCCAGTGGTCGCGCCGGACGGCGTGGGCGAGTTCGTGAGCGAGGAGCGTCCGGACCTGCGCGGGTGGCGCATCGCGCAGGAGGCTCTCGGGCAGCACGACGCAGGCGCGCCAGTGCAAGAAGCACAGCATCGGCGACAGGCGCGCTGGTACGACCAGCACCCTCGGACAGCGGGAGAGACCGAAGATGCGCGCCAGGTCGAGTGCGTCCGCCTGCAGTTGGCGCGAGGCCGGTCGAGCCAGGCGGAGCACGCGGCGGAAGCGGCGCGCCCGGGCCAGGGCCAGGCCGGCCACCGCGGCGCTGCCCGCAGCCGCGACGAGCAGCGCCACGGCAAGGAGCGTCACGGTCAGCGGTGCCCCGCTGTGCGGCGTCGGGGTGGCGGGCGTCACGGTCGCAGGTGCCGGCGATGGGCGGACGACAGAAGTCGCCGGCCATGGCGCCAGGCTTGCAGCGGGTGGAGACGAACCACGCCGCGGAACGCTGATTGCCGCCTGGTTCGTCGAGTTGGTGGATTCCAAGGCGTCGGCGCTGGGTGCTGGCGTGTCTGGTGCAGGGTCCGCGGACACGCCCGCGCCGCGTAGCGGAACCGAACCGACCTCGTACGACGTCAGCGGCGGTGGTCCGTACCATCGCGGCGCGCTGCACACCGGCAGGCGCCAGAGCGGCGGCGCGATCAGCTTGAGCAAGCCGACCAGGCACAGCAGGTGCGCCAACGAGGCCCAGCCGCGGCGCAGGCACAGCGCGGCGACGGCGGCCAACAGAGTGGCGAGGGCGACGTTGGTCGCAAGGCCGACCGCGAAAGTGGATGCGGCGTCGCTCATGGCTCGCGGTCCTTGCGCCGGGCCTTCGGTTCCTTGCGCCGATCGAGGTCGTCGACCAGAGAGCGCAACGCTCGTCGTTCCTCTTCGCTGAGGCGCTGGCGGCCGACCAGGTTGGTGAGGAGCGGCGCCAGCGAGCCTTCGCACAGGCTGTCGGCGAGCGCCTCCAGGCGCTGCGCGATGAGCGCCTCGCGTTCGATCGCGGCGGCGAACACGTGGGGGACCTGCGTGCGTGTTCGGTGCACACACGCCTTTGCCTCGAGCCGGTCGAGCAGCTTCTGCACCGTGGCGTAGGCCGACGTGCTGCCCCCGGGGTAGAGCCGATCAGTGAGCTCGCGGATGGTGGCGGGGCCGTTCTGCCACAGGTGCCGCAGAACGGACAGCTCGGCGTCGGTGACGTCTCTTCGCGAAGGTGGGGGCATGTGCGCCAGGGGCCAGACGACTCGTCTGATCAGATCTAAGACGGTTCGTCTGACCCGAGCAAGTACCTCGGACTCGGCACTTCTCCCGACCCGTTGTGTCGCCGCCTGGAGGAGATGGCCTCCGCGGCAGGCGCCGCGGCCGGGCCGTGAGGTCTCCGTTCGGGTTGGAGCGGCCGAGTCGCAGGCTGGGCGACCTGTGGCGATTCGGACGTTTCGAGCCCGCCGAACAGGCCCGGCTCCGCCGCCGATGAATCCCGTGACGCCGGCTAGCGCTGGCGCCGGTAGCCCAGCCCCTTGAGCACGTACAAGACCTCGCTCCAGGTGGGGAACGGACGGTCGTGTGCGGCGCGGTAGTCGTCGATGGCCTTGATGAACTCCAGGACGTCGGGGTCGACCTCGAGGTCGACGGGCGGTGGCGCCGAACGCGTCTTGGGTCTTGGCCTGGCCGCCGAGTCCCCGGCGTCGACCTGCTTGCCCTTCGGCGGCGCCGGCACGGGCTTCCGCGCCGACCGGACATCACCGCGTGCGCCGCTCGTCTTGGGCGCCTTCGTCGCTGCCCCCTTGCCGGTCGCCGACTTCTCGGGCCGAGTCTTCTTGACGACCTTCTTCGACCGGCGCTGCCGCGTCGCAGGGGCACCTGACATGCCCCTAGGATCGGCTTTGGTCGACCACGGCCTTGATGGTTTCCTGGGTGACCGGGCTCACACGCCCGCGGTCGGTGACGAGCCCGCGCAGCAGGGTGTGCGGCGTGATGTCGAACGCCGGGTTGCGCGCCCCGACCCCGGCCACGCTGGTGGCGATGCCGGCGAAGGAGAGCACCTCCTGCGGGTCGCGGTGCTCGATGGGGATGTCGTCGCCGCTGGCGATGCTCAGATCGAAAGTGCTGGTGGGTGCGACCACCCACATCGGCACCTGGCTGGCGTGGGCGGCCAGCGCCAGCCCGTAGGTGCCGACCTTGTTGGCGACATCGCCGTTGGCCGCGATGCGGTCGGCGCCGGTCAGGATCAACTGCACCTGGCCAGCTCGGATCAGGCCGGCTGCGGCGCCGTCGACGACGACCTCGACGGGAATCCCGGCGGCCGCGAGTTCGAGCGCGGTCAGGCGGGCCCCCTGCAGGAGCGGCCGCGTTTCGTCCGCGAGCACGCGGAAGCGTCGGCCGGCGCGTTGCGCTGCGTAGAGCACCGCCAGGGCGGTGCCGTCGCCGGCGGTGGCGAGGCGTCCGGCGTTGCAGTGGGTGAGCACCGTGCAGCCGTCCTCGACCAAGTCGCGCCCCGCGTCACCCATGGCCAGACAGCGCTCGGCGTCGTCGGCCTGCAGGGCCCGCGCTGCTGCCAGCAGGGCCTCCAGGCTCGGCTCCTCGCGTCCGCGTGCTGTCACGGCATGCACGGCCCACGCCAAGTTGATGGCGGTTGGGCGGGCGGCGATCAGCGCGCGCGCAACTTCGGTCAGCGCAGCGGCGAACGCCGCCGGGGACTGGGGCGCCCGCTCACGCACCCCGAGGATCACGGCGTAGGCCGCGGCGACGCCGATCGCCGGTGCGCCGCGCACGGCGAGCCTGCGGATGGCGTCGACGGCGCCAGCCAAGGAGCGAAGCACCAGGATGTCGCGCGCGTGTGGAAGGCGGGTCTGGTCGAGCAGGGCGAGGTGGCCGTCGACTCCGCCGACCCAGGTGATCGGCGGCGGCAGGGCGCCGGTCAGCACGAGAAGCGGTCACGCACGGCGCGGTCCTTCCCCAACGTCTTGTCGCGGTCCGCGTCGCGCCATGTCCGCAAGCGCGCAGCCAACGCCTGATCGCTCAGAGCCAGGATGCGCACTGCCAGCAGGGCGGCGTTCTTGGCGCCGACGCTGCCGATCGCCAACGTTCCCACCGGGATGCCCGGCGGCATCATCACCGTCGACAGCAATGCGTCGTGGCCGCGCAGCGGTCCTGTCTCCGCAGGCACCCCCAGCACGGGCAGCAGGGAGTGGGCGGCGAGGGCCCCGGCCAAGTGCGCCGCCAGGCCAGCGATGCCGACCAGGACCTTGACCCCGTTCTTGTCGGCATCGCGCGCGAACGTGGCGGCCTCTTCCGGCGTGCGGTGTGCTGACAGGACGCGCACGTGATAGCCCACGTCGAGTTCGTCGAGCAGGGTCAGCGCACCCTCGAGGGTGGGGAGGTCGGAGTCGGAACCCATCAGGAAGGCGATGGGGCGGGTCTTGTCGCTCATGGCGCGATCAGGCGTTGATAGATGTCGTGGTAGGTCTTGGCCGTGTCGGCGATCACGTCGGCCGGCAGCGGCGGCGGCGGCGGCTCCTTGTTCCAGGCGAGGGTCGCGAGGTAGTCGCGCAACCGTTGCTTGTCGAAGCTGGTCGGCTTCTTGCCGGGGGCCACCTCTTCGGCGGGCCAGAACCGGCTGCTGTCCGGGGTCAGGCACTCGTCGATGAGGATGAGTTCGTCGCCGACCAGGCCGAACTCGAACTTGGTGTCGGCGATGACGATGCCGCGTTCCGCGGCGTAGTCCCGCGCTGTCGTGTAGAGGCGCAGGGCTGCGTCGCGCGCGCGTCCGGCGACGTCGGCGCCGACCGTCTCGCACACCGTTTCGAACGAGATCGGCAGGTCGTGTCCGGTCTCGGCCTTGGTCGAAGGGGTCAGGATGGGCGGGTCGATCTTGCTGGCGTGCTCGAGCCCCGGCGGCAGAGCGACCCCCGACACCGCCCCCGACTTCTTGTAGTCGTTGAAACCGGAGCCGGTGAGGTAGCCGCGCACCACCCACTCGACCGGCAGCGGCTTCGCCAGGCGGCAGCGCATCGAGCGCCCCGCGAGCGTGGCGCGATGCGCGGGCGGCACGTCGTGCCAGGCGTCGACGTCGTCGCTGAGGAAATGGTTGGGGATGATGTGCGCCAGCTTCTGGAACCAGAACTTCGACAGCGCCGTGAGCACGCACCCCTTGTTCGGGATGCCCTGGCCCATCACCACGTCGAACGCCGAGATGCGGTCGGTGGTGACGAGGAGGAGGTCGTCGCCGAGGCGGTAGATGTCGCGCACCTTGCCGCGGGACAGGCGTTGGGCGAAGGGGAGATCGGTGTGGAGGACGATTTCGGACACGGCCACTCTCTTGGTTGCGGATGGTAGAACTCGTCGCCGGCGAAAGCACGCGTTGGCGATGGCAAGCGAAGTCGAGACCGGAGACGAGAACGCCAGGGTGCTGGTCCGGCCGCGCCCCGGTGGCGCACGTGCCGACCTCGGCGCCGAACTCCTGCCGCGCAGCAAGAGCCACGCGCAGCGAGCGCTCGTGCTGGCCGGCCTGGGCGTCGGCGAGAGCGAGATCCTCGCCGTCCCCGACGCCGGCGACGTTCGGGTCCTTGCGACGGCCCTCGCGGGGCTCGGCGCCGCCATCCACCGAGACGGGAACCGCTGGCGGGTGCGCGCGGCCGGGGCGTGGCCGGCGGGCGGAGCGCCCCTGCTCGAGTGCGCCGACAACGGCACGGCCCTGCGGATGCTCGCGGTGGTGCTCGCGGTGCTGGGTGGCCGCGCCCGCCTGTCGGCGCGGCCGCGGCTGCAGCTGCGCCCGCTCGACGAGGCGCGCGCCCTGGTGGCCTCGGTCGGCGCCTCGTTGTCGGAAAGCTGGCCGCTGGAACTCGCCGCGCCGCCGCCGGCGCCGGGTTCGCTCTCGCTCGCCGCCGGTGCTCGTGTCACCTCTCAGGTGGCCTCGGCCGCGTTGCTTGCCCTCGCGTGCCGCTCCGCACGCGGCCTGGGCGGCGGCCGGCTCGAAGTGGTGCACCCGGTCGCAGCGCCGCTCGGCTACCTCGAGCTCACCGCCACGGTGGTGCGAGCGTTCGGCTTCGACGTCGAGCTCGGGCCTTCGGGTCAGGCCGTGGTGGCGGCGGCGCGAGCCTCGACCGCGTCTTCCTACACCGTGCCCGTCGATGCCTCGGCCGCCACCTTCGTCGCCGCCTTGGCGGTGCTGCAGCGTCGGCCCGCTCCTACCTGGGGACCGGCGGATGATGGACATCCGGACTGGCGAGCGATGCACGACCTCGAGCGTCTGCGCCGGGCGTCGCCTGGAGACCTCGTGCGCATCGACGACCTCGGGGCGCGTCCGGACGCGTTCCCGGCCCTGTGTGCGGTTGCCGCCGCACGGCCGGGAACCACCGAGCTGGGCGGGGCGCCGTCGTTGCGCCACAAGGAGAGCGATCGAATCGCGGCGATGGCGGCGGGTCTGCGTCCGCTCGGTGTCGAGTGCCACGAGCTCGACGGCGGTTTGGCCATCGTCGGCCGCGACCTCGGACGGGAGGGGCCGTCGGATGCTGCCGTGCCGGTCGCCTTGCCTCCGGTCGATGACCACCGAGTCGTCATGGCGCTGGCGCTGCTCGGCACCCTGCGGCCGGGCGGCGTCACGGTGGCGCCACGTTCCGCGCCGGACAAGAGCTGGCCTGGCTTCTTCGCTTGGCTCGCCGGAGTCGCCGAGGTCGTCTGACGGGCCGACGCGTCAGTTGGCGCTGGCCTTGCGCAGGCACAAGAACAGGTTGAGCTCCGGGCGTGACGCCGACGCGCCCGTCAGGTCGTGGTCGACGAACACCACGGTCTGGTAGTCCTGGTCGAAGGCACCGAGCCACTCCTCGCGCGTCGCATTGTTGGTGAAGCGCATGGTGCCGTCGGCGTCGATCTCGAACGCACCGCTGAGGCGGTAGGTGGTGGTGCTGTCCTTGGCGTCGATGCGCCAGCCGCCGGTGTTGGTGAGCGTCAGCGTGCCGTAGCTGCCTTCGGTGCCGGCATTGGTGGGGTTGGCGAACACGGTGAGAGCGCCCACCCAGTACTCGCCGGCGAGGTCAGCGAGGTTGGCGCGCCCGTCGCGCTTGCGTACCAGCGCGATCATGCCGGCGGCGTCGTTGTCCGCCGTTTCGTGGCCGAGGAGGACGCTGGTGGTGACCGGTTGCGACTGCGTCACGGCGGCCGCGGCCGTGAACGAGCGCGGAATGCGCGACGAGGTGCTGTCGAGGCTCAGGCCGACCTCGACGCTGCCGTCGGTGAAGGCGCGCAGGTCGCCGGTGAGGGTCAGGTCGGCCTCGCGACTCGATTGCTTGGCGGTGCCGGCGGTGATGTTGCCGCTGGCGTCGGTGGTGATGCTGCCGGCGAAGGCGCGCGCGACGTTGTCGGGGTCGACCACCGTGCTGGTCGAGGTGAGGACGAGCAGCGAGAACACGTGGAAGTCGCCGGTGACGTCGGCGGCGGCGCGCACGGTGCGGGCACCGAAGAAGAGTCCGACCTTGGGCTTCACCGTGTCGGCGAAGAAGAACAGGCCGGTGTCGCCCGACAAGCCGTAGCCGCCCTGGAACACCAGGTCGGCGCTGCGCCCGTTGGGTACGCGGAACACCAGAGCGCCGGTCTTCGCCAGGTCGTAGCGGCTGCCGGTTTGACCGTCGAGCGTCCACTGGCTCTGGTCGTCGAAGCTGAGGATGCCGCTCTCCACCTGCAGGTCGGTCGAGCGCACCGGGAACTGCGGGATCGCCTGCTCGCCCTTGAAGCCGAACATGTGGTGGTCGGCCGAGATCTTGACTTCGCTCTGCACGCGGTCTTCCTTGCCGCCCTGAGCGCAGGCGGCGAGCGCGACCGGGAGCACGAAGAGGAGCGGGGACGAGCGGCGGGGAAGTGGCATGGGCGGCAAGTTCGAGAGTGTACGGGGGCCTCGGCGTGGGGAAAGGCCGCGCGGAGGTTATCGGCGGCTGTGAGGCTTCGGGTGGAGGCTCTCCAGCGCACATGCGCGGCGGCATCGGTGCTTCCCGCGCGCGTCGCCAGGATGGCGCGTGATCTGCGCGGCGGCGTGGCTACAAGGTGCACATGCGGCGCGGCGGCGTGCGACGAGTTGGTGCGGCAGAGCGCGCGGGTGCTTCCGTGCGCTCGCGACTCGGCCGGCGCGCTGTCTCGCTGTTCGGTCTGCTCGCCGGCTGCGGCACCTTGCCACCCGGCGCGGGGCCGCTGCCGGTGCGCAACCAGCACCCTGCACAGCTTCTCGCTGCGCACCCCGACCCGGTTCCGGCCCAGGTCCTGCCGGGGGGCGTGGCGCTGCTCCGCTTCGACAACGCCTACACCAGTCTGTGGCTGATCTCCGACAACGGGCCGACGCGGAACAGCCTCTTCCTCGACGGCGAGACCTGGCGCACGGCGCTCGACCTTCGCGTCGGGCTCGGCCAGGGGCTCGAGCTGGAGGCAGAGCTGCCATTCGGCTACGCCTCGGGAGGGTTCCTCGATTCGTTCGTGATCGGTTGGCACGACCTCTTCGGGTTTCCCGATCAGGGGCGGCGGGACAACGAGCGCGACGCGTTCGCGGTCGAGGCCGATCGACTGGGCGAGGCGGCGCTCTCGGTCGAGCCTCACCGGTTCCAGATCGCGGACACACCCTTGGGTTTGCGGGCGCGCCTGCTGGGCGACGACACCGCCGCACTGGCGGTACGCGCGGTGGTCGAGCTGCCGACCGGCGACGAGGAGGCGGGGTTCGGCAACGGCGGCGTCGACGTCGCGGTCGGCCTGGTGGGTGACGTGCGGGTGGGCGACCTGTCTCTGTTCGCGCACGGCCACCACACCTTCGTGCACACCTCGGCGCCGGCGCGGCGGGCGGGTCTCGCCCTGCGGGACGTGACCGCGGTCGGTGCGGGCGGGATCCTGCAGGTCGCGCCCTGGCTGAGCCTGTTGCTGCAGACGCAGTGGGAGACCTCGGTGCTGCGAGACCTCGCCATCGCGCGCGCAGCCAACGAGCAGTGGCTGCTCTGGGCCGGATTCCGCGTCGCCTGCTCGGAGCACACGTTCCTCGAGCTGGCGCTGGGTGAGGACATCGGCGCCTACGTGTCGCCCGACTTCACGCTCTGGGCCAGCTTCGGCGGACAGGTGGGCGGGACCCAGGGGAACGCGGAGCGGAGGCTGCCGTAGCATTCCCGCGCTCGGTCCCTTCCGGCCGTACGGGCCCGCACACGCTCGACCGAGACGCTCTCGACCTTCCTGCAGCCATGACCGAGCCCTACTACGACCGCGAGCACCTGGCTCGCTTTCCCGACATCGGGCGCGCGCGCCCCGACCTGGCCAAGAAGTTCTTCGACTGGTACGGAGCCGCGATGGGCGACGGCGCCCTGTCGCGACGTGAGAAGGCGCTGATCGCGCTCGCGGTGGCGCACGCCGTGCAGTGCCCGTACTGCATCGACGCCTACAGCAAGGGGTCGCTCGAGGCCGGTGCCGACCTCGAGCAGATGACGGAAGCAGTGCACGTCGCCGCAGCGATCAAGGGCGGCTCCTGTCTGGTGCACGCGGTGCAGATGCAGGTCCATCACGACGAGGTGTCGATGTGAATCCGCTCGCGGCCGAGGGGCCGACGACGAGCGACCCGGCGGCGCGCTTCGCCGCCAAGCTGCGCGAGTACGGGGTGCCGCCGCTGCACGCCGACCGGATCGAAACCCTGCAGGTGAACGTCGGCAAGCTGTGCAACCAGGCGTGCCGGCACTGCCACGTCGACGCCGGACCGCACCAGCACGGGTCCGAGGTCAACATGGGTACGGCGGTGGCCGACCAGGTGATCGCGCTCCTGCCGCGCCTGCGCCCGCAACTGCTCGACATCACGGGAGGAGCGCCGGAGCTGAATCCGAACTTCCGTCGCCTCGTCGTCGCGGCGCGCGCTGCCGGCATCGCCCGCGTCATGGATCGATGCAACCTGTCGGTGCTGTTCGAGCCCGGACAGGAAGACCTCGCCACGTTCCTCGCCGAGCATCGCGTCGAGGTGACGGCCAGTCTGCCGCACTACGATGCCGGACCGACCGACCGGCAGCGAGGTGCGGGCGTGTTCGATCGCAGCCTCGAAGGCCTGCGACGTCTCAACGCGCTGGGCTATGGCCGCGGCGGCAGCCTGATCCTGAACCTGGTACACAACGCCGCCGGCGCCTTTCTGCCGGCGCGGCAGGCCGAACTCGAACTCGACTACAAGCGCGAGCTGAAGCGCCGCTTCGACGTCGACTTCGACCACCTGTTCTGCATCACCAACATGCCGATCGCGCGCTTCGCCCAGTGGCTGCGCCAGAGTGGCAACTACGAGCGCTACATGCAGGTCCTGGTGGACGCCTTCAATCCGGCGGCGGTCGCGGGCCTGATGTGCCGCAACCTCGTGTCGGTCGGGCCCGACGGAACGCTCTACGACTGCGACTTCAATCAGATGCTGGGCCTGCCGCTCCACCCCAGCCGTGCGGCCGTCCAGCCCTCAGCGGTGGAGCCTGGCTCCATCCGCGGCGAGGCTGGAGCGATGGCCGACCACCCAAGTCGTGCGGCCGTCCAGCGTTCAGCGGTGGAGCCTGGCTCCATCCGCTGCAACGCTGGAGCGATGGCCGACGACCCCAGTCGACCGGCCATCGCCGAGTTCGACATCGAGGCGCTGCAGCGGCGGCGCATCGTCACGGGGGACCACTGCCTCGGCTGCACCGCCGGCGCCGGCAGCTCGTGTGGGGGACAGACGTCGCCGGGAGACGCTGTTGTTCCGGCCCCGTAACCGGGTGCGACCGGCGCGCGCTCGATGACGTGCGCCACATCCTGGCACACTGCGTGCATGACGGACGAGCATGTTCGACTGCAGCCATGTTCGTTCGTGTTGTTTGTTGGTCATGGCCGTCTTCGGAGGCGCTGCGCCCCTCGTCGCGCAGCGCATCGTCGTGCCGAGTCCGGTGCAGGCGGGCGTGCCGTTTCAGGCGGTGGTGGAGGTCGGTCCGCAGGGCGGCATCCTGAGCCGACCGCCGCTCTTCTTGCTACGGCCTGGCTCGGGGGAACTGATCGGGCCGACGATGGTCGATGCCTACCCGGTCGGCGAGAGCTTGCCGCCGGGGCGCCAGATAGCCTTCACCTTCACAGCGCCGGCGATCGGTGCCGGGTCGCAAGGCAGCCTGCTGCTGCTGGCGGACCTGGGCAACAATGTGTCCGGCGGCCAGGTCGTGGGGCAGCTCGACGTCGGTGCCGCCACCGTGGTGTCACGCACGCACCTGTTCCCGACCTACATCGCAGGTGACGACCTGGGCCGGATCATCCGCAACGAGGCGATCCTGTCGCTGGCCAACAGCGACGCGGTCGCGCGGACCATCGCCAATGGGCAGGCCCAGCTGTTCGCTGCCGGGGTCGCGACGCCGATCGCCACCCTCAGTCTGGCGGGCCTCACCGTGGACAAGTACTCGGCGCGCCGCGTGGCGTTCGACACCCGTGCGCTCGCCGACGGGGCCTACGTCGTGCGTGCGGCGTGGACCGATCCGGTCACCGGGATCCCGGTCCAGGCCACGCATGGGTTGCTCAAGAGCGTTTCGGCGCCTGCCGTGGCCCTCGACTTTCCGGACGGCAAGGTGCTGCGACCGGGCGCCACGCGAGTCGAAGCGCGGGCCGTCGGCGTCTACTTCTCGTCGGCGGGGATGCCGGCGATGTCCTACGCGTTCGTCTTGGCGCTGCAGCCGGGGTCGACACCGTTCGCGGGCAGTCTGGTCCCGTTCGTGGCAGACGACTTGGTGCTGGCGTCGCTGCAGAACGGCGTCGGCGGAGTTCTGGCGAACCACGTGGGCGCTGCCACCTGGACGAGCGTGCGCCGCGGCCACGGCCTGCGCGACCTGCTCGGCGTCGGCGGCATCAGCGTCGGCCATCCCAATCTCGCGCGGATCCGCAACCTGCGCGTGCGCGGAGCCCTGGTGTTGTTCGGCAGCGGTGGCTTCGGCGCATCGCAGGCAGAGGAGCTCGTCTTCCAGTAGGGCGGACGTTCACGGGCCCACGGGAGCGCGATCCGCTCACCGTCCCCACTTGCCATAACGATCATTATCAGAAGTAGTGCAAGGCCGTCGGGAGGTCAGGCCGTAGGACTGCCTCGCGCCCCTCTCACCTTCTTCCCATGTGCTGGTTGCGGCGCGTTCCCGACCGGTCGTTGGCCGTGGGACATCGACCGACGTCTCGCGACCGACGTCTCGCGCTCGTCGGCCGATCAGGCACGAAGCCCTGTCGACGGTACGAGCTCCCGGGTGACGTCCTTGAAACCGGCTTTCGGAGGATGCCGCCGCCAACGGCGAAGATACTGGCCGTCGTCATGGCCAAGCCCGCTCTCTCCGTCCTGTTCGCTGTCGGCTGTCTCGTCGCGGTGTCGCCGCGAGCGCAGTCCGGTCTGCCCATTCCGACCCTCGCCGCCTTCACCGAGGGCAACGACTTGACGTCCTACCCGTTCGGGCGCACTGCCTTCCGCGCGCAGCAGGTGGTTCACGGCTCGGCGATCGCACCGAACAACGCGACCATCAACGCCCTCGGCTACCGCGCCGACAACGACAACTCGGCGAACAAGCCGGCGGTGAGCATCGCCAACGTGCAGATCGACCTGTCGCCGACGACCGTCGACCAGCTCACCATGTCCACGACCTACGCCCAGAACATCACGGGCACGGTCACGACGGTGTTCAGCGGCACGGTGAATCTGCCGGCCTACAACTCGACCGAGGGCGGCGTCGCGCCCTGGGGACCGGTGATCCCGATCACGCCGTTCTCCTTCACCACGGCCGGGCTGAACAACCTGCTGATCGACATCACCGCGACCGGTGCCAACGCCAGCAGCGGCTACACGCTCGACAGCGCCTTGCCGGGCGGGCAGGTGCGCTTCATCGGCCAGTCCGGCCCGACCAGCGATCCGTTCGCCCGCTTGCAGACCCTGGTCTCGGCCAACGGCGCCACCCAAGGGCGCTTCAGCGCCCTGGTCCCGGGTGGTTCGGTGACCCTGTTCGGGCAGTCGGACACGCAGCCGTTCGTCGGGCAGATGATGATCGCGCTGAGCCGACTGGCGACACCTGTCGACCTGACGTTCCTCGGTGCGCCGAACAACGAGCTGTACCAGATGCCCGATCTGCAGCTGCCGTTCACCATGGCTGGCCTCATCCGCTACCAGGCGCCCTTCACCCTCAACATCCCGGCGTTGCCGACGCTCACCGGCGCCAATCTCTACGCCCAGTGCTGGGTGGTCGACGTGCCGGCGAACAGCCTGGGCATCGTCACCAGCAACGGTGTCGAGCTGACCATCGGCCAGGCCGGCGACCATCCGACGCGCGTCGTGCGCGGCACGGATCCGTTGGCTGCGACCGGTGCCTTCAACTACGTCAGCGGCATCTACGGCGGCGCGGTCTTGCAGCTCACCGGCGCGTTCAACTGACGCCGCCTACCTGGCCGCCGCACGCTTGCCGGCGGCTTTGCCGGACTTCGCTTCGGCGGCGACGGTCGCCGCTGGTGCCAGGGTCTGCAGGAGGTCGCTGAGGCCCACCTGCAGGCTGGTGAAGCCGGCGTAATGGACAGTGCGTGCCACGACGTTGTTCTTGCGCGCCAGCTCGAGCGCCGGCTCGGTGGTCTCGTGCCGGTTCCAGTGCAGCAGGACCAGCACGTCGACGCGGCCGCCGCGCATGCGGTCGGCGATGGCGTTGACGATCTTCTGCGGCGAGCTGTAGTTGGTCTCGAGCCATTCGGCCTCGAACTCCCAGCTCTTGGCCAGGTCCGTCAAACGCGGATGATGGCGTCGTTGTCGCTCGTTGCCGCCGACCACGAGCACGCGGGCTGGGTGTCCCAGCGCCTGGGTCGCGGCGGCCGCGCGCCGCTGGCCCTCGTCGGCGTCGACGGGCTTGGCCTCGCTCAGCTCGAGCAGCTTGCCGATCGCCGACAGCTCGTCCGCCGCCAGTTCGGGGAAGGCGATCTCGACCTCCTTGAGGATCCCCCACGCCTCGCGCAGAGCCCCCTCGTCCTTGCGCGCGCGCAGCGAGCGGGCGATCCCGAGCTGTAGGGTCGCCTTCTCGGCGTCGTGGCCGTCGAGTTCCTCGTAGAGGGCCACCAGCTCGCACTTGATCTCGTGATGGTCGAGCGCCTGGCCGACGAAGGCTTCGTTCTTCAGCAGCGTCTCCAACTCGGTGAAGGCGCCGCGCTGCATCAGCAGGTCGCGGATGGCGAAGAAGGTCTCGCGCGCCTGATCGCGCCGGCCGGCCATGTTCTGACAGGTCAGCAGGACCCGCATCGCCTCGAGACGCTGATCGAGATTCACCGCCACTTGCAGCACGCGTTCGGCGGCGCGGGCGGCCGGCTCTGCCTCACCGAGCGATTGGTACTCGAGAGCCACGAACAGGAGCTGGTCCGGCGCCGTGCCACGACCGATGTCGACCGCGTCGAGGAAGCTCAGCGCCACCTTGCGCGACAGACGCTTCAGCGCCTCGTGCACCGGAAAGAAGCTCTCCAGGTCGGGCCGCACGTGGTCGAGCGCTTGCTCCATGAGGTGCAGCGCACGGGCAGCCTCGTTCTGGTCGCCGCCGGCGAGGATCGCTGCGGCGAGGAAGAAGCGGGCGCGGTGCAGCAGGGCCTCGTCGCGGCCGTCGCTGCGCCTCGAGGCCTCGACCGCGGCGTCGCAGAAGCGCTGCGCGTCGGCGAAGCTCGAGGTCTCGTAGGCGAGCACGCCGCGCACGTACAACGCCTCGGGCGTGCCGCGCTGCGGGTCGGTCGCCGCCGCGTCCAACCAGGCCAGCGCCGCTTCGCGCTCGGGTCGCTCGGCCCGCGGCTCGAGCTGATCGAGGGTCTGTACGTGCAAGGCCGACAGGGCTCCCAGTGCGGCGACATGGCTGCGCAGGCGGTCGTTGCCCTGCGCCAGCGTGCGGGCTTGCTGCAGCGCCTGCTCGGCATCGCGGAACTCGCTCACGCGCAGCAGGCGCTGCGCCTTCGTGCGCCAATAGCGGGCGCGCACGTCGCCGGGCAAGCGCCCGAACGCCGGCAGCGCGATGCACTGGTCGAGCACCTTCAGGGTCTGCTCGGCGTCTTCGCGCTCGGGCCGGTTCTCCAGGCGGCTCAGCAAGTCGTTGAGGGCGGCATCGACGATCATGTCGGTGTCGTTGCCAGCATGCGCCGCGCTCAGGAGCTCGATGGCGCGCACCGCCAGCGCCAGATCGCCCACCCAGAACAGGCTGCGCATGACGATGGGCAGGCACTGCGCCGCGATGCTCGGCTCCCCCAGCAGGTCGCTGACAGTGCCGGGATCCGCCAGGAGATCGGCCACCCAGTTGCGCTCGCCGCGACGGTCGTGGGCGCGCAGCCGCCCCCACAGGTGCCAGCGCCGGTTGCGCGTCTGCTCGGGCGGCGGCTCGGGCAGGTCGATCCCGAGCAGGGTCTTGGCGTAGCCGAGATGGAAGGCGCTCTCCGGGCGGTTGCCGTTGAGCGTCCACAGGTCGAGAACCTGCTGGCGCACCGCGGTCTTGCGCGCGTCCCCACTCTCGGCGGCGTGCACCTGCCGCAGGATCAGACGATCGAGCTCGGATTCCCAGGCCATGTCCGTCGAGGACATCGGCTGTTGGCGGGGGCGTCCGCAGGCCGGGCGAGCGTCGGCAATGGCAACGGGCGTACAGCGGCGCCACGGGCGGCATGCCTGGACCGGTCGGATTCCGGAGGCTCGGCAGTTCCTCAGCGCTGCCGTCGGCCGCAAC
>JAWKUN010000007.1:0-134088 GCA_041398565.1 Planctomycetota bacterium
AAGGGCTGCGAATCGTCGCGGCGGGCGCGAATTCGGCCGTGTTGTTCCGTTGCCACAGAGCTGACCAGGCCACGCCCGAGCAGCCCTGGAAGCTCCAAGCAACAACGGCGCCGGCGGCCCCCTCTGGTCGGCGCTGCGCCGACATCAACCCTTTGGGTTGCGGCCGCCGGCCGCGCTGAGAGGATGGCGACCTCGACAGCGCCGCAAGCAGGCGCGCGGCGGCCGGCGACGACGCTGGCAAGGGCACTGCCCTGCGCGTGCAAACACTGCAGATGGCATTGCAAGGCTTTCTCGGCCATGCCCGGGCTCTCGCCCCGTAGATCCGTCGAGATCACGCGCGCGACGCACCAGTCAGGTCCGTGCGAACTCACTGCCTTCCCGTCCTCCCCATGGCCAGCCCCAACCTGTCCCTTCGTCGATCGCGTTCGCCCTCCCTCCTGCCCCTTGCGACGCTGACTGCGACACTCCTCGTCGCCACCGGTCGAACCCAATCGAACTGGGTCGCCCTCAATCCCACCGCACCGGGGCAGTTCCGGCTCGCCGCCGCCGCCGCCTCGGACGGAACCAGGATCTGGGTGTTCGGCGGCTTCGACACGTCCGCGTTGGGCGATACCTGGGACTTCGACGGACAGACCTGGACCGAGCACTTCCCGGCGGGGTCGCCGCCGCCACGCTACGCGCACGCGATGGCCTACGACGGCGCGCGTTCGTTGGCGGTCGTGTTCGGCGGCGTCGGCGCCACGAGTGCGGCGCTCGACGACACCTGGGAGTGGAACGGCAACACCTGGACGCAGCGACTCCCCTCGGTCCGTCCGTCGGCGCGTTCGGAGCATGCCATGGCCTATGACCCGCTGCGCGGGCGCACGGTCTTGTTCGGCGGTACGAGTGGGAGCGCAGAGACCTGGGAGTGGGACGGCACCAACTGGCAGCTCATGACGCCGAGCCAGTCACCCCCACCTCGCAACGGACACGGCATGGCGTTCCACCGCGAGTCCGCCAAGGTGGTCCTGTTCGGCGGCATCTCGTCTTCGATCTACAACGACACCTGGGAGTGGGACGGCACCAACTGGACCCAGCGCCTCCCGGCGCATGTTCCGCCGGCGCGCTTCTACGCCCAGATGTGCCATGACCCCGGGCGCGACCGCGTCGTGGTGTTCTCCGGCCGCCCGAACTACTTGCAGGACACCTGGGAGTGGGACGGGCACGACTGGACGCAACGCAACCCGACGAGCTCGCCCGCCGCGCGCCACGGGGCGATCCTGGCCTCGGATCGCAACGGTCGGCCCATCCTGTTCTCCGGCGGCCGCCTGCGGACGTCGATGCAGTACTTCGGCGATACCGTTGCGTTGCAGGCAGCATCCGCCACGTTCCGTCGGTTCGGCAACGGCTGCGCTGGTAGCAACGGCGTGCCCCAGGTGCAGGGGGATCCCAGCCCGTTCCTCGGCACGACCTGGGACCTGACGGTCACGTCTCTCGCCCAGAACGCGCCAACCCTGGCGGCGATCGGCGCCTCCGACGCGCAATGGAACGGTCTCGCCCTGCCGTTCGACATGACGGCTTTCGGCATGCCCGGCTGCGGCCTGGCGGTGAGCGTGGACGTGATGCCCGCGCTCTCGGTGCAAGGCAGCACCGCCACGCTGAGCGTGCCAGTGCCCACCGTGCCGCAGCTCGCCGGCAGCGACCTCTTCGTGCAGGCCGTGGTGCTCGACGCCTCGGCGAATCCCCTCGGCGTCGTCCTCAGCAACGCCGGCGCGCTGCACTTCGCAGCGCTCTGACCGCGACGCCGCTGGCGTCGCCACGGTCGCTCGTTTCTCAGTCCGTCGCCGCCCACCCACGTGCGCGTTCGACCGCCCGTCGCCAGCGCGCGTGGAGCTCGCCGAAGACCGCTCGCTCGCCGGCCGGAGCGAAGGTGCGCACGACGCGCGTCGCGCCAGGCAGAGTGTCGAGGTCGTCGCCGGTGGCGGCGAGCATGGCCATGCGGAAGGCGCCGCGCGCGGTCGCTTCGAGGTCGTCGGGCCGCTCGACGGCCAGATCCGAAACGCCCGCCTGCAGCTCGAGCAGCAAGTCGTTGGCACTGGCGCCGCCGTCGACACGCAGCGCGGTCAACCGACGCCCGAGCGACGTCTCGAGCGCCAGCTGCAGGTCGCGCACCTGCAGCGCGATCGCCTCGAGCGCCGCTCGTGCCAGGTGCGCGCGCGTCGTGCCGCGCTCGAGCCCGATGATGAGACCACGGGCGTGCGGATCCCAATCAGGTGTGCCCAGCCCGGCGAAGGCAGGCACGAACACGACGCCGCCGCTGTCGCCGACGCTGCGCGCCAGTGCCTCGACGTCGCTCGCCTTGGCGACCAATCCGAGTCCGTCGCGCAGCCACTGCACCACCGCACCGGCGACGAGGATGCTGCCCTCGAGCGCATAGGTGGTGCGGTCGCCCAAGCGCCAGGCCACCGTCGCCAACAGGCCGCCGTGCGGCTGCGGCGCGCCGTCGCCGACGTTGCACACCATGAACGCGCCGGTGCCGTACGTGCACTTGCAAGCACCCGCGCGCACACCGCCGTGCCCGAACAACGCCGCCTGCTGGTCGCCGAGAATGCCGCGGATCTCAAAGTCGCCGCCGACCAGCGCCGGGTCGCAGCGCCCGAAGTCGCCGTTCGAAGGCCGCACCTCGGGCAGCAGCGCCCTCGGCACGCGGAAGACGTCGCACAGCTCGTCCGACCACGCGCCGGTGTGCAGATCGAAGAGCGACGTGCGGCTGGCGTTGCTCGGCTCGGTGGCGAAGGTGCGCCCACCGGTGAGCCGGTACACCAGCCAAGCGTCGACGGTGGCCGCCGCCAGCTCGCCGCTCTCGGCGCGGGCGCGCGCTCCCTCCACGCGGTCGAGGATCCAAGCGATCTTCGCCGCCGAGAAGTAGGGGTCGAGCGGCAGCCCGGCGCGCGCCCGCACCAGCTCGGCGTGCGCCCGCAGCCCAGCGAGGGTGGCAGCCGTGCGCCGGTCCTGCCAGACGATGGCGCGGTGGATCGGCTTGCCGGTGGCGCGCTCGAACACGGTCACCGTCTCGCGCTGGTTGGTGATCCCGAGCGCTCGAACCGGCGGGCGTCCGGCCGCCGCCCATGCGTCGCCGAGCACCTGCACGCAGGAGGCGAAGATCTCGTCGGGGTCGTGCTCGACGCAGCCGGGCCCCGGAAAGTGTTGCGTCAGCTCGCGCTGCGCCTGCCCCAACACGCGGCCGTGCGCGTCGTAGACCACGGCCCGGCTCGACGTCGTGCCCTGATCGAGGGCGAGGTAGGCATCGACCATGCCGTGCTTGTAGCCGGCACGGCCGACGATGCCATGTGCTGCAGGTGCTGCGGGCCGTCCGCGGATTCCGCACCGACCCAGCGTTCAGCAGCTTCGGCCCGAGAGAAAGAGCGGCGGCCGGTCATGCCTGCCCCATTGATGACCGACCGCCGCGTTACGAAAGCAAAGGAGCCGAGGACCTACCTCTGCCTGCCCCATTGAGAGGTCGGCCCTCGGCGGAAAACTCACGAGAACGCAAGGGACCATCGCCACGACCCCGCCTGCCCCATTGAGGGCCGCGGCGATGGTCCTTGCACGAATTCGAATTGGAGAAGAGCGTCGCTCAGAGCTGTGAGAACAGCTCCAGGCGAAGGTGATCTGGTTGGATGCGCAGGCAGCCGACGTGCTGGCGCAGCGCCGCCGACTCGCGCACGGACTCCGGCAGCTGCGACGACAGGTCGACGAGCACGGTGCCGCCGACGAGCTGGCGCAGACCCCCGGGTAGATTCTTGAAGGCTTGCTGCGCCCAACGCGGCAGGTTGCGCGCTTCGCCGGCTTCGGCCAGCGCCGCCTGCTCGAGGACGCCGCTCTGGGTGCTGAGCACGACTGCGTCACGCAACGCCTCGACCCGCGGCTGTCCGCCGAGGAGGGGATGGTAGGGCAGCACGAGTTCCTCCCCCGCCTGGTGCGGTTCCAGGCGCACTCCCTCGCGATGCTCGCCGATCCGTCGCAACTCCGAGACGACGCGCTGCGCGTCGCGCTCCGACTTGGCCTTGGCCACGTAGGCCGAACCGACTTGCTTCGTCGTGGCAACGAACTGCAGGCCGACGACGCCCTTCAAACGCTGGAGCAACTGCTGCTCGAGGTTCACGCCCAGAGCAGCGCAGCCGCCGGCGAGGGAGTCGTAGAAGCTCGCCATCTTCGACCCGGCGGTACGTCGCCGCAGCTGATCGGGCGCGAAGGCGAGCGTCACGCTGCCGAGGCCTCCCCGCGGCAGGTCGGCCAGGAGCGACTGCAGCGGCGTGCGCTCGACCCAGGCCAGCCAACCGTCGAAGGGGGCGGTGCTGGCTCGGCGCACGATCACCGTCGACTGCAGACCATCGCCGTGTTCGCGCACGGCGATCAAGAGCGACCGCGCGTCGACGCAGCCGGCAGCCTCGAGCCATGCGGACAGCCGCTCGCGCAGCGGCGACGGTGGCAGGGCCGCCGACAGATCGGCGAGCGATCCGTAGACGGTCAAGTTCGGACGGTCGGCTTCGAAGCGTCGCGACAGCTCGCGAAAGTCACTGTCGTCGGCCAACGCCTTCGCCGACGTCTGCCCCCGCAAGAGGGTGCGCACCGTCTCGGGGTCGGCTGCGACCAGCAGGTGCTGCCCGGCCACGGCCAGAAACAGCGACCGCGCGGCGTGGTCGGCACCGCCATCGCGAAGCGCCCCCACCGGGACGCCGTCCACCTCGTCGACGCGCTCGACGAGGTCGGCGTCGGCCATCAAGGCGCGCACCTTGTCGGCCGCCGCGGTCGGCAGGTCGCAGTGCACGACCACGGCTCGACTGTCACCTGCGAGCGCGACTTCCATCGTGCCTTGGCACAGGTCGGTGACCCGCGCCAGCAGCGCCAGCTCCGCCAGCGGCAGGTCGATGTCGCCGTCTCGGACGAGCCGGGCCAAGGCCGAGGTCGGCAAGACGCGACGGAGGTGACGCGCGAAGTCGACATCGACGGCCACGTAGAGCGTCGGTGCCACGAGACGCGAAGCCAGCGACCAGGTCTGCCCCGTGAGGGAGACGGTCAGCAGCAGGCTCAGCGCGGCAACTCGCACGTTCCAGACCGAGGCAACTGTGGTGCCGCTGCACAACAAGGACTCAAGCCACTATTGACAAGCAACTTACGCTCTGTCGTCGCGGTCGGGGCCGCGCGCAGCCACGGCACACGTGAGCAAGAACTGCACACAACGGTCGGGCCCGCCCCGCTCCGAGGCTCGCCGCGCCACCTCCTCGCCAGCCGGCCGCAGCGTCGAGTCCGTTGGAAGAAAGCGACGCCGGAAGTGGCTCGCCCCAAAGCTATGGTGCTCGGGCATGCGTCACCTCGCCCTGATCGGGCTTCTGCTCGGCGTCCCTCGGGAGACCGCGGCACAAGAACCCGCCCCGCTGTGCGAGGCGCGGGGCACCTGTGCTGCCGCCGGCGACCTCGACGGCGACGGCGACCTCGACCTGGTCGTCGGCCAGGAGAACGAGCCTCTCACCGTGCTGGTGAACGACGGCAAGGCCACCTTCGCCGTTGCCAACGGCGCGTGCGGCGCCGCCGAGGGTCGCGTGCGCGCGGTCGCCCTGCTCGACGCCGACGGCGATGGCGATCTCGACATCCTCGTCGGTGGAGTCGACGCCCTGACGCGGTTGTGGCTCAACGATGGCGGGCTGCGCTTCGTGGACTCGAGCGCGCGCCTGCCCGAGACCAAGCTCTGGGCAACCGCGATCGCCGTCGGCGACCTCGACGGCGACGGCGATCCCGACGTCGTGCTCGCCAACTTCGCCGGCCCGTCGGTGGTGTTCCGCAACGACGGCGCGCGCTTCACCCACGCCGAGGCGGCGCTGCCCCGCGAACTGCGCATGATCACCGCGCTGGCTCTGGTCGACCTCGACCACGACGGCGACCTCGATCTGCTCTTCGGTCAGAGCCCCGACGCCACGGGACGCGGCGGCCGCAACCGGGCCGGGCGCAACGACGGACACGGCAAGTTCGAAGACGCCACCGAGGCCTGGATGCCGAGCGCGGCGCAGGCGACGGCAGCGCTGGCGATCGCCGACCTCGACGGCGACGGCCAACTGGACCTGGTGTGCGCCAATCATGGGCTCAAGCCCAAGGAAGGCGCACGCAGCGGTGTGCACCGCGGCGCCAACGGCCGCTTCCTGAACAGTGCGCCGAGCCGCTACGCGGGCGAGCCGGCGGTCTCGCAGGCGGTCGCACTGGGCGACGTCGACGGCGACGGCGACGTCGACATCGTCTTCGGCAACGACGGCCCCGAAGCCCTCTACCTCAACGACGGCAAGGGCTACTTCCAGGCCAGCTCGGCGGTGGCGCGCGTGGAGGACGACACCCGCGAGCTCCTGCTCCGCGACTTCGACGGCGACGGCGACCTCGACTTCGTGACGGTCAACCAGGATGCGCCGGTGCGACTGTATCGCAACGCCGGGGCCGGCCAGTTCGGGGGGAGAGCGGCTGCCGCCGACGACCATGGCGAGCACGGCAACGACACGCCGAGCAACGCGCCGCCGCTGAGCGCGGTCGCCGCAGGCAAGTACGCGAGCCGGGCGCTGGCGCGCGCGGCAGTGAGCGAGGCCGGCGCACGCGGTGCCATCAACACCGCGCTGCGCTTCTTCGCCGACCACCAGGACGACGACGGCGCCTTCCACGCCGCGGCGTTCGTCGGCGGCACGGTGAACGACCCGCCGGTGCAGCCCTATCACGACGTCGGCCTCACCGCCCTGGCGAGCCTGTGCTTCCTGGCGGAGGCATCGCACCCCGGCGGCGGCTTCTACTCCGAGACCGTTCAGCACAGCATCGCTTGGCTCCTCGCACAACAGCAGGCGAGCGGGGCCATGGGGCCCGACGACGCCCACCACGGCATCTACGACCACGCCCTCGCCACCTTGGCCCTGGCCGAGACTCTGGCACTCTCGGGTGATTCATCGCTGCGACAGCCGCTCGAGAAGGCGCTCGCCTACCTCGAGGACCGCCGCAATCCCGACGGCGGTTTCCGCTACGAGCGCGCCTCCGGTCCCAGCGACACCTCGGTCACGGCGTGGTGCGCCCTGGCACAGATCGCCGGCAACGACGTGGGCCTGGCGATGGCCGCCGGTGCGCCGGCGCGCACCCTGGCCTACCTGCGTGCCATGACCGACGCCGAGACGGGGCGCACCGGCTACCTCGACCGGGGCGGACTGTCGTCGCGGTTCGCCGGCGAGCACGAGAAGGCCTTCCCCGCCGAACGCTCGGAGGCGATGACCGGCGCCGCGCTGTTCGTGCGCCTGGCGCTCGGCGACGATCCCGGCGAGCACGCCGACATGCGCAACAGCCAGGCGCGCTGCGCCGCTGCACTGCCGCAAACCGAAGCGCCGTCCTACTTCGACCCCTACGCCTGGATGCACACGGCCCACGCCCTCTCCCAGCTCGGCGGCGACGAGTGGGTGAAGTGGCGGCGAGCGTTGCACGCGGTCCTGGTCGACAAGCAGTGCAAGCGCGGCGAAGTGGTCGGGTCTTGGGACCCGAACGAGCCATGGGGCAGCATCGGCGGCCGTTTCGCCACCACCGCGTTCGCCACCTTGGCACTGCAGGCCGAGTACCGCTTCGCCAAGCTGGTCGATCCGCGGTGGCGGCGCAAGGTGAAGTGACGCGCCGGCGGTGACCGGCCGCCGGCGCGCTCTACCCGGCGCCCTCGCCCAGCTTGTTGTAGAGCGAACGGCGGCTGATGCCGAGCAGGCGCGCGGCCTCGGCCTTGTTGCCGCCCGTGCGCTGCAAGGCCTGGGCGACGGCTCGCTTCTCGAGCACTTCCAGGTTGAGCGTGTCGTCGGTGACGGCCACGACCTCGGGTTGCAGCAAGCCGACGTCGATCTCCTCCTCCGTCGCCAGCGCGTCGAGACGCAGTACCTCGTTGCGCAACTGCCGCACGTTGCCCGGCCAGGTGCGCCGGCGCAGCGCCTCGAGGCAAGCCGGCGTCAGCCGGCGTGGTCCGCGGCCAGCCGCTGCCGCCGCGTCGTCGAGGAAGCGCGCGACCAGGATGGGGATGTCGACGCCACGCTGCCGCAGCGGCGGCACGTCGATGGTCACCACCGCCAGCCGGTACATCAGGTCGGCGCGGAAGCGCCCCTCGACCACCGCCTGCTGTAGAGGCCGGTTGCAGGCGGCGACGATGCGCAGGTCGACGCGCTGGGGAGCGTCGCTGCCGACCGGCCGCACCTGCCCATCCTCGAGGAAGCGAAGGAGCTTGGCCTGGACCTCCAGGCTCAGCTCGCTGACTTCGTCGAGAAAGAGCACGCCGCCCGCCGCTTGCTGGACGAGCCCCTTGCGGTCGCGGTCGGCACCGGTGAAGGCGCCGCGCACGTGCCCGAACAGCTCGCTCTCGAGCAACCCTTCGTGGATGGCCGCGACGTTGACCGCCAGAAGCGGCCCCCCACTGCCGGTACCGCAGCGGTGCAAGGCGCGTGCGAACAGCTCCTTGCCGGTGCCGCTCTCGCCTTGCAACAAGACCGGAAACGTGCCGACGGCGACGCGGTCGAGCAAGTGCAGAGCGCGCAGCAGCGCCGGCGACTCGCCGAGGATCTCGGGGTAGGCGTGCGTCAGGTCGACGCGCCGCACCTGTTGGCGCAGATCGGCCAGCTCTTCCGCCTGCGCCACCACCTGCCGCTCGAGCTGCACCTTGGCGCGTGCCAGGCCAGCCGCCGCCGCACGGCCGTCGTCGAGCAGGCGGTGCAGGTGCACGGCGATCGCAGCCTGGTCGGCGAACGCCTGCAGCCACGGCACGTCGTCGGCGTCGAACGCCTCGCTCTGGAAGCGGTGGTCGAGGTAGATGCAGCCCAGACAGTGGTCACCGACCAACAGCGGCATGCACAGCACCGAACGCAGCTTGAGGTCGGCGACGCTCTGTACGGCGCCGAAGTCGCCCTCGCGCGCGTCGGCGACGAACACGCCGGTGCGCTCGCGCAGGCACTTGGCGACGATGGTGCGCGAGATCTTGCGCTCGGGTGCCTTCACCGGCTCGCGGTCGAGGCTGCGCGCCACCTCCACCGCCAGACGCTGCTCGTCCGGTTCACCAGTGACGACGAAGCCGCGCTCGGCACCGAACAGCGCCACCGCCTCGTCGACCAGGGTCGCCAGCATGGTGCGCACGTCGTCGGCCTTGGCCAGCGCGCGGTTGAGCGCCAGGATCGCCGCCAGGCGCGCGCGATCCTCGTCCTGGGCGCCCTTGCGCAGGCGGCTCAACAGCTCGGCGAACGGGCGCGGCAGAGGCATCTCAGACCACTGCCACCCTGGCCAGCGCTGCGTCGAAAAGCGCCAGCGCATGGCGTTCGTGCGGCGCCAAGCCTCCCAGCACGGCCACACGGCGGGCGACGCGCGCCGCGGCGTCGGCGAGCGTCGCGCCGGCGACGACTCCGTGCGCCGCGGCGGCCACCGCCACGCAGGCCGGACACCCGCGCGCACGCCAAGCGAACTCGGTCACCACATCGCCGTCCAGCCGCAGGTAGACCTCGACCTCGTCGCCGCACACCGGATGCTCGGCGCGCCCCACGCGAACGCCGACACCGCTGAGCTCGCCGGCCCCCGGCGCGCTGCGCAGGAGCTCCGCCAGCGCCGCGTTCACCACGCGGGCGGCGGCTGCGGCGCCCGGACGCTCGGCGGCGAGCGCTCGAGGGTGGAGAACTCGTTCTGCAAGAACTGGCACCCGCCGCTCGCCAGGACTGCCAGGCAGGCCAGCAGACGCCAACGACGTGCCCTTCGTGCCGGCGCGGCCATCACTCGACCTCCGCCGCCCACAGGTCCGCGAAGCTCTCGCGCCGGCGCACCAAGCGGACGACGTCGCCGTCCACCATGACTTCGGCGGGCCGCCGCCGGCTGTTGTAGTTCGACGCCATGCTGACACCGTACGCGCCGGTGGAGAACACCGCCAGCAGGTCCCCGTCCGCGAGCGGCGGCAAATGCCGCTCACGCCCCAGGAAGTCGCCGCTCTCGCAGACCGGCCCGACCACGTCGACCGGGCGCGGACTCGCTGCGGACTCGCCACCACGTACCGGTGCGATCGGGTGGTGCGCCGCGTAGAGCGCCGGCCGCAGCAAGTCGTTCATGGCGGCGTCGACCAGCACGAAGTCGCGCTCGGTGCCGGCCTTGATGCCGAGCACCCGCGTCACGAGCACGCCGGCGTCGGCCACCAAGAAGCGCCCCGGCTCGACGATCGGGGCGAGACCGCGGGCGCGCAGGCGCGGCAGCAGGGCCTGCGCCAGCCCCTCGACGTCGAGCACGGCGCCGGGATCGCCGTAGCCGATGCCGAAGCCGCCGCCGAGGTCGTAGTAGCGCAGGCCTTGGCGATGCGCCGGGGCCGCGTCGAGGAAGGCCTCGATCTTGGCGAAGGCCGCCAGGTACGGCTCGCTCGAGCGCAGTTGCGAGCCCAGGTGCACGTGGTAGCCGGCGAGGTCCAGATGCGGGGACCGGCGCACCTCGGCCACGATGCCGGCGAGCGCGGGCAGGTCGAAGCCGAACTTGTTCTCCTTCTTGCCCGTGCTGATGTGGGCGTGCGTGTGCGCATCGACGTCCGGGTTGGCGCGCAGCGCCACCGGCACGCGCCGGCCGGCGCGCGCGGCGGCCGCCGCCAGCAGCGGCAGCTCGTGCGGCGACTCGACGTTGAACAGAAAGATCCCGGCCTGCACGGCTTCCTCGATGTCGTCGGCGTCCTTGGCCACGCCCGCCATGACCGCACGACTCGGTGCGATGCCGGCAGCCTGCAGGCGGCGCAGCTCGCCGCGGCTCACCAGATCGAAACCGGCTCCCTGCTCGGCGAACACGCGCAGGACGCCGAGGTTGGCGTTGGCCTTGACCGCGTAGCACACGTGAGCGTCGGGACCGAAGGCCGCACGCACGCGCGCGAAGCGCTCGACCATCGTCGCCCGGCTGTAGACGTAGAGCGGCGTCCCGAACCGATCGGCCAGGTCGGCGACGCGCACGGCCTCGCACCACAGTTCGCCATCCCTGGCGGCGAAGGCCCGGCTGCCCGAGATCTGCGCGAAGACGTCCATGGACGCCGAAGGTTCGCACGCCGCGCACGCGCCGTCAAAGACGGCCTCGGCCGTGTCACCGCCCGCTCTGATCCGCGCCTGCATGCCCCAGCGTTCAGCGGTGGAGCCTGGCACCATCCGCTGCAAGGCTGGGGCGATGGGCGGACGACCTCGGTCGCCCGCCCATCGCGCTATTGTGCCACCTCCCCCGCGACCCGATGCGCCCCTCGATCGCCACGCTCTTCGCCTTCGTCCTCTTGCTCGCCGCCGGCGGCGTCTGGCTTTGGTGGTCGAGCGCCACCTCGCCGACGGCACCGGATGCCGCTGCGGCCGGCATCGTTGCCGAACCCACGTCGGCCACGGCTGCCCAGACGGCCGACGCGCCCATCCGCGTCGAGGCACCTGCCGCTCCACCGACCGCACCACCCGCCGCGAGCAGCATGGCGCGCGGCCGTGTGGTCGACGATGTCGGCGCGCCCGTGCCGGAGGCACGTGTCTGGCTCCTGCCGGCCGCGCGCGCCGCCGAGCTGGGCATCGAGGCCGTCACCGGCGACGTCAGCGCCAAGCTGCGCACCGAACCGGCCACACCCGTGGACGCGCGCGGCGAGTTCTCGCTGGCTGCGCCGCAAGCGGTCGGTGCCCTCACCCTGCTGGTGTCTGCCGCCGGGCACGCGTCGCTGCGCCGCGATCTGGCCCCCATCGCCGACCAAGGCGTCGACCTCGGCAGCCTGGTCCTGCAACGGGGCGCCACCCTGCGCGGGCGCGTCGTCGACGCGGACGGCCACGACCTGCCCGGCGCCGAGGTCAGACACGGCTCGATGACGTCCGAAATCGCCGGCGGCGCTGTCGAGCAGGCCCTCGTCGATGCCGTCCGGGCCCGCATCCCCTTCGTCGGTAGCGGCAAGAAGACGACCGACGGAAGGGGCCGCTTCGAGCTGCACCTGCTCGGCCTCGGCAAGCACCAGCTCCAGGTCACGCACGACGACCACCCGCGCACCTCCCTCGAGGTCGAGGTGGTCGAGCCCGGCCAGGTCCTGGACGAGGTGCTGGTGACGATGCCGGCGAGCGCGTCGATCGCCGGAAGCGTGGTCGGCGTCCCCGCCGACGTGGTCGTGACTGTCGTCGCCGCCGAGGAGACGAAGGCCAAGGTGCCGTTCCTGGCGGAGCTCGGCAGCGCGCTCGACGTGCTCGACGGTGCCCGCGTGGCGCGGCGGGCCACGCCGGCCGCCGATGGCACTTTCGAGCTACGCGGGCTCGCCGTCGAGGGAAGGTACCGCGTCAGCATGCTGCAGGGCACGGGCGCGTTCGATCCGGCCTGCTCGCAGGCGAAATCGGTACGGGCCCCCGCGCAGCGCGTGACCCTCGACTACGAGGCCCCGTTGGTGGTCACCTGCACCGTGCTGGACGCCGAGTCGCGCGCACCGCTGCCCTCGGTCGACGTGCGCGCCAACTTCGTGCGCGAGACGAAGATGTTCGGGACCACCGCGCACAGCTCGTCCACGACCACCTACCCCGGGCGAGAGACGGACGACGGGCGACTGCGCCTCGTCCTGCGCCCCCACCCGAAGGACACCGAGCTGCGCCTGACCTTCTTCGGCCAGGGCTTCGGCGCGCTCGAGACGCCGTCGATCTCGCTCACCGGGCAGCGTCAACTCGACCTCGGCGTCCTCGCGTTGGACCGCGCGCCCAGGCTCGTGGTGCGCGTCTTGCACGCCGGGACCGGCGAGCCCGTTGCCGGCGCCGAAGTGTCGCTGTCGGTGCCGACCGAGAGGACGCGCCTTCGCAGCCGCGCGCGCCGGTCGATGACGGGCACGAGGCACGACGAGCGCGAGATCGCCGCCGGCACGACCGGCGCCAACGGCAACGTCGAGCTGGCGCTGGGCGAGGGCGAGCGCGGCCGCCTGCGCGTACGGCGGCAGGGCTTCGCGCCCGCGGAGGTCGAACTCGCGCTGCCCAAGGCCGGCGCTGGCGAACACGTGGTCGAGCTCGGCGTCGGCGGACGGATCGACGTGCGCGTCATCGACTCGTTGGGACGCGGCGTCGCCGGCGCGCGGGTCGAGGTGCGCGGCACACAAGCCGGTCCGCCATCGCTGTGGGTCAGCGACGCCGACGGCGTGGCACACGGAGAGCACCTCGCGCCGGGCCGGTACCAAGTGGGGCTGAAAGACGCGCCTGACGCACCGGCGCAGGAAGTGGAGGTCGCCGACGGAGCCGCAGCGGAAGTCGTTCTGACCCGACCCGCACGCGGGCTCCTGACTGGCACGGTGACGATCGGCGGCCGGCCGGCAGCCGGCATCGTGGTGGGGCTCGTGCCGAGGACGGACAGCACGGCGCTGGCCGGGCGCGGCGCCGACGCCGGTGTCGCGAAGGCCCTGCTCGGCCAGCTCCTGGGCGCAGCCTCCGAAGCCGGCCACACCACCACCGACGCCGCCGGCGCCTACCGCTTCGACGCGGTGCCGCTCGGCCAATACGAGCTGCGCCTGCGGCGCGGGCGAGAGGTGATCTCGGCCACGCCGAGGGTCGTCGTCGCCGAAGACGAGGCGCGCTGCGACGTCGCCCTCGACGCGGCGGTGGTCGAGGGTGTCGTGGTCGACGCCGCCGGGCAGCCGGTGGCTGGTGCGACCGTCTCGCTGGCTACGGCCGGAGGCGACGCCGGCGCGCTGGCAACGCTGATCGGGGGCGGGGGCGAGGCGCGAACGGCGTCACGCGTCGCGGTCGGAGCCGACGGCCGCTTCCGCATCGAAGCCATGGCCGGCCAGGGAGACGCGCACATCGAAGCGTCGGCACCGCGGCACTGCGCGAGCCGCAGCACCAGGTTCACGCTGCGGGCCGGCAGCAGCGTGGAGGGTTTGCGCATCGTGCTGGTGCGTGGCGGCACCCTGCGCGTCCGCGTCGCCGGCGGCGGCAACGCCTTTCTGGTGAGCGCCGAGCCGGCCGGCGCCGCGGGCCAGGCGCAGACGGTGCTGGTTCGCGACGGGGTCGCCGACTTCGGGGTGCTCGCCCCGGGTCGCTGGCGCGTGCGCGCGGGCGACGGACCGACGACCGAAGTCGACGTGGTCGCCGACCAGGTCGCCGAAGCCGTGCTCGGCGGCTGACGACACCGCCGACCGAACGGCCGGAATCGGCAGCCCACGTCGTGCAGGTCGAGGGAGCGACCCAGTGCACGCTCGCGACGACGAACGCCGGCACGAAGAGTCGGCGTCCGGGCTGCACGCCTGCGCAGATCGGTGCCGGGGCACTGGCCACCCTACGCAGGCGCATCTCGGCAAGGAGCAGCCGAGCGGCGAGTTGGCAAACGCCACGCCTGCCGCAGCGTTGCTGGCCATGCGCCCGAAAGGGCGCCGCCATCTCGATGGAAGGTCGCGCCATGCAACGAGCACGTCTCCGCCTCTCCCTCCTTCTCTCCTTGCTGGTGCCCGCCGCCGCTCAGACCGCGACGCCCGACCGCATCGTCGGTTGGTCGGAAGCGTCGGGACCCGCTCTGTTCAACGGCGTGCAGGCCCAGAGCGTGGCCGACACCTGCCCACCCGCGAGCATCCTGTGCCGCTCGCTCTTGGGCAGCTCGCTCTTCTACGCTGGCGGCACCGCGTACGACCCCCGCCACGACGCCGTGTGGATCACCACCGGCGCGACGGTGCAGGAGATCGAGTTGGCCACGTGCACGGTGCGCTGCCAATTCACCGCCCAGTTGATGAACGCCAACGCCGTCGTCAGCGGCCTGGCGGTGCTGGATGGTGGACGGCGCCTGCTGCAGTTGGAGACGACCCCCGGCTACTTGGGCCTGCGCTCGTACGACACCACGGCCTGCCCGCCGACTCCCCTGCGCGACGGTTGCTCGATGATGTTGCCGCCGGGCGCGGTGGCCGCCGGCCTTGCCGTCGATCCGGCGAGCGCGCTGGTCCTGTACTCGGTGTCGACACCCACGGCCCTCGACTGGGACACCGAGGTGCTGGTGGCACGGGACAGCGACCGCTGCACGCCCCTGTGTCGGGTCGTGCTGGCGCGCTGCGGGCCCTTCTATCCGCGCTCCGGCGTCGTCACCGGCCTGGCCTACGACCCGTGCGGCCGACGGCTGTACGCGACCAACGGTAAGCACACGCAAGGCCTGCTGGTGCGCGACCCGTTCCACTGCGACTTCGAGCGGACGTGGTGCTGCCCGACCGGTTCGAACTGGGACTACAAAGGACTTGCCGTTGCGCCGGTCGTCACGGCCAACGACGTCGGCCGGCCGTGTGCGCCGCCGCAGTGCCGTCCATGTCCGGCGGTCGCCACGCTCGCCGGCGGCGCCCCGATCGTCGGCAACCCCGACTTCGCCCTGGGCGTCGAAGGCGCCGAGGTGGGGTCGCGCGCCGTCCTGGTGCTCGGCGCCGGTCCGTGCACCAGCGGCGCGACGTTTCCGTTCCTGTGCGGGCCGCTGCATCCGAGCCTGCAGCCGCTGCCCTACCTGTCGCCGCCGCTGCCGGTGCTGGGGCCCGGCATCGGCTGCGTCGGCCGAGCCCAGCTCGACTTCGGTGTGCCGCTCGCGCCGAGTCTGTGCGGAGCGACGCTGTGCGCGCAGTGGGTGATCGCGTGCCCGACCGCTGTCCAGGTCCTGGCGATGAGCAGCGCGCTCGAGTTCGTGCTTCGTTGAGCCCGGGGGGCCCGGCGTGGTCAACGGTTGGCGACGTCGCGCACGACCGGAAGGACGCGCGCGGCGAGCCAACGGTGCCCGTCGGCGTCGGGATGGAAGTCGGTCGGACGCACGCGATGCGCATCGATCCAGGCAACGGAGATGAAGCAGTCGGTCCGGTCGATCCCCCGTTCCTGGCAGTGGCGGACCGCGTCGGGCACGGCGACGGTGTCCATGAACACGTAGGTCGCGCCGACCGAGCGGCACAGCTCGACGAAGCGGTCGATCGAGAACACGAGTTGCTGCGGCGTGATCCCCGCCGCCGGGTCGACCGCGCTGGAACCGCCGACCTTCTCGACCATTCGTTCGACGAGGCGCAAGGTGCGCACACGCCGCAGGGCCGGCGTGAGGATCAGCTTGGGCATGCCCGGCGGCGGTTCGACGTCGTTGGCGATGACGCAGTGCACCACGAGGTCGGGGGCCATGGCCAGGCCGTGGTCGCGCAGCCACACGTACTCCTCGACGAGCCCGAAGCCGGGGATGCCGGCGTTCACCACCTCGATCCGCCGGCCATCGGTGCGCGGCTCGCGCTGCAGCTCGCGCTCGAGCAGGCGCGGGAACGCTTCGTCCTCGCCGACACCCCAGCCGAACGGCACCGAGTCGCCGACGACCACGATGCGGTACACGTCGGCGGGCTTCGGCACCACGACCGGCGGGTTGCGCAGGCCGATGGCGCTGATCGCCACGCGCTTGCCGAGGAACGTGGTCTCGACCCCCGGACGCAGGCGAAGGACCCCATCGGCGTCGCGGCGCAGCACGCGCTCGGAGAAGGCCTCGCGCTCCTCGAGCTCGCGGTAGCGGCCGGGGTCGAAGACGCGCAGGAAGACCTCGAGCGCGAGCAGCGCCACGACGATCCCGAGCGCCAGCAGCGCCAGGCGGAAGAGCCAACGCTTCACCGGAGGGATCGGTCGTCGGAGGAGGAAGGCACGCGCACGACAGCGCGAGTTTGCGCCTTGCGCGCGTGTGACGGAAGGCTGCTCGCCAGGTTCGGGCGCCGCGCCGAGGCGGGAAAGCGCGACGGAAGCCAGAGGACTGCTTGGCGACGACCGACGACCCGCTAGGTTCGACGACCATGGACGTGCCCGCCCCCCGCCGTTCCTCGCCCCGGCATGGCCGCGCCGTCCACGGACCCCTGGCTTGGGCCGTGGCGTGCGCACTGGCCGCGGGCAGCGCCCAGGCCCAGGCGCCGCGCGAGTTCCGTGGCGCCTGGGTGGCCACCGTCGACAACATCGACTGGCCGAGCAAGAAGGGCCTGCCGGTGGCGGAACAGCAGCGCGAACTCAACGCGATCCTCGAGCGGGCGCGCGCCATCGGCTTGAACGCGCTGATCTTCCAGGTCCGACCGGCGTGCGACGCGATGTACCCGTCGACGATCGAGCCCTGGTCGGAGTGGCTCACCGGCACGCAGGGGAAGGCGCCCGCACCGCTGTGGGACCCGCTGCAGTTCGCGATCGACGGTGCCCACGCCCGCGGCATGGAGCTGCACGCCTGGTTCAACCCGTACCGGGCTCGCCATCCCAAGGAGGCGTCGCCCATGAGCGAGACGCACGTCGGCAAGCGTACCGACCTCTGCGTCGAGTACGGCGGCTACCTCTGGCTCGACCCCGGCCGCGACGAGGCACGCGAGTTGACGCTGCGCGTCGTGCTCGACGTCGTCACGCGCTACGACGTCGACGGGGTACACCTCGACGACTACTTCTACCCGTACCCCGTGAAGGGGCGCGCCTTCCCCGACGAGGCGAGCTTCGCGGCGGCGCGACGGCGCGGCTTCGGCGGCTCGCGCGAGGCCTGGCGGCGACACAACGTCGATGGGCTGGTCGAGAGCATCGGCCGTGAGGTGCACGCGAAGAAGGCGTGGGTGAAGTTCGGCATCAGCCCGTTCGGCATCGCCCGGCCGGGGCTTCCCAAGGGCATCGCGGCCGGCATCGACCAGTACGACGCCCTGGCCGCCGACGTGCAGGGCTGGCTGCGCCAGGGCTGGTGCGACTACATGGCGCCGCAGCTCTACTGGCCGATCGCGCAGAAGAAACAGAGCTACACCACGCTGCTGGCCTGGTGGCCGACCGTGAACGTCAAGCACCGCCACCTCTGGATCGGCAACTTCACCAGCAAGGTCGGCAGCAAGGATTGGCCGAAGGACGAGTTGGTGGCGCAAGTGCTGTGCACACAGGCCGAGCGCGGCACTACCGGCAACATCCACTTCTCGATGAAGGCGCTCCTGCACGACCGCGGTGGGGTGGCGACGGCGCTGCGCCAGGGCCCCTACGCGCAGCCGGCGCTCGTGCCGGCCAGCCCGTGGCTCGACGCTCAGCCACCGGCGGCGCCGAAGTTCGAGGTGGAGACGACGCCCGATGGCGTCGCCGTACACGCGAAGGTCGACGACGCCGACGCACGCTTCCTGGCGCTCTACGGCGGCGAGCCCGGCAAACTACGCCTGCTCGAGGTCGCCGGCGCCCCAGGCGCCACCTTCCATCTGGCCACGCGACCGGCCGCCCTCGCCGTCACCACCATCGACCGCGCCGGCAACGAGTCGAAGTAACAGAGTGGAGTCTGACTCCACTCTGTTACTTATCTACGGGATTGTCCGGAGAGGGCCGATCTGCCATCAGTGCACGAAGAGCATCTCGCGGTACTTCGGCAGCGGCCACAGCTCGTCATCGACCAGGGTCTCGAGGGCGTCGACCGACTCGCGCAGGCGGGCGATCGCCGGCACCACCTCGTCGCGGAAGTTGACGGCGTGGTCCTTGGCGCCGCTGCCGTGCTTCTCGGCCTGATCGAAGATCTTGTGCAGTTCCTCGATGCCGGCCAGCAGGCTCTCGATGCGCGACGACACATTGCGCAGGTGGTTCTCCTGGGCCGCCAACTCCTTGATGCCGGCCGCCCGTGCCGCCGCCACGCTGCGCGCCACCTGCTCTTGGTGCTTGGTAGCCGCCGGCAGGATCATCGAGCCGGCGATGCCGACGGCCGTCTGCGCCTCGATGGCGATCGCCTTGCAGTAGGCCTCGAGCATGATGTGCATGCGCGAGTCGACCTCGCGCTGCGACAGCACCCTCTGCCGCTCGAACAGCGCCACGTTCTCGGCGGTGCTGTAGCGGGCGATGGCGTCGACGGCGTTGCGCAGGTTGGGCAGGCCGCGCTTCTCGGCCTCCATCTGCCACTCCTGTGAGTAGCCGTTGCCGTTGAAGATGATGCGCTTGTGCGCCTTCAATGTCTCCTGCACCACGGCCTGGATGGCCGCCTCGCGTCCCTTGTCGCGCGACGCCGCCTCGATCTCGTCGGCAACCGCCTGCAGCGAGTCGGCGACGATGGCGTTCAGGATCATGTTGGGCAGCGCGATCGCCTGGCTCGAGCCGACCGCGCGGAACTCGAACTTGTTGCCGGTGAAGGCGAACGGCGACGTGCGGTTGCGGTCGGTGGCGTCGCGCGGCAGGGGCGGCAGGGTGTTGACGCCCAGGCGCATGGTGCGCGCCGACGCCTTGTCGCTGCTGCGCTGGGTGCCGCCGATCAGCGCGTCGACCACGTCGGCGAGCTGCTCGCCCAGGTAGACCGAGATGATCGCCGGCGGCGCCTCGTTGGCGCCCAGCCGGTGGTCGTTGCCGGCGTGCGCGATCGACAGGCGCAGCAGGTCGGCGTGCTTGTCGACCGCGCGCAGCACCGCGGTCAAGAACACGACGAAGCGCATGTTCTCTTCCGGTGTGTTGCCCGGCTCCAACAGGTTCTCGCCGACGTCGGTCGACATCGACCAGTTGTTGTGCTTGCCGGAACCGTTGACGCCGGCGAACGGCTTCTCGTGCAGCAAGCACTGGAAGCCGTGGCGCGCCGCCACCTGCCGCAGGCACTCCATGGTGAGCATGTTGTGGTCGCTCGCCAACGTCGTGCGCTCGAACACCGGCGCCAGCTCGTACTGGGACGGCGCCACCTCGTTGTGCCGCGTCTTCAACGGCACGCCGAGCCGCCACAGCGTGCGCTCGAGGTCGTGCATGAACGCCAACACGCGCGGGCTGATCGACCCGAAGTAGTGGTCCTCGAGCTCCTGCCCCTTGGGCGGTCGCGCCCCGAACAGGGTGCGGCCGGTGGTGATGAGGTCGGGCCGCGCCAGGTAGAAGGCGCGGTCGATCAAGAAGTACTCCTGCTCGGAGCCGACCGTCGGGTAGACGAAGTTCGCGCGCTCGTCGCCGAGCAGGCGCAGCACCCGGAGCGCCGCGGCGTTCAGCGCCTCGCAGCTGCGCAGCAGCGGCGTCTTCTTGTCGAGCGCCTCACCGGTCCATGAGCAGAACGCGGTCGGGATGCACAGCGTGGCGCTGTTGCGCATCTGGCGGATGAAAGCCGGCGAGGTCGGATCCCACGCCGTGTAGCCGCGCGCCTCGAAGGTGGCGCGCAGGCCGCCGGACGGAAACGACGACGCGTCCGGCTCGCCCTTGATGAGCGCCTTGCCGGAGAACTCGAGGAGCAGGCGCCCGCCCTCGAGGTTGAGGAAGGCGTCGTGCTTCTCGGCGGTCTGGCCGGTCATCGGCTGGAACCAGTGGGTGAAGTGCGTGGCACCGCGCTCCACCGCCCACTCCTTCATGGCGTTGGCGACGAGGTCGGCCAGCGCCAGGTCGAGTTCCTGACCTTGCTCCATGCACGAGCGCAGCGCCTTGTACGCGGCCTCCGGCAGGCGCGCCCGCATCTGCTCGGGACCGAACACGTTCTGCCCGAACAGCTCGGGTAGCGGGGTGCCGTCGTCGTTCGGGTTGACGAACGGCTGCTTGTCTACGACGGACTGGAGAGCGACTCTTCGGGCGTGCACGGACACAGTTGCATGAACCTCGACGATCTCGATGCCTCGGCTTGAACCTGGAGCACTCGCAAGCGAGCCCTCGTATCGGCATCCGCGACCGCCTGCCCGCCGCCAGATCGAGCCGGGCGTAGGCTAGCGGCGCGTCGCGCGCATTCCAGCGCACCGAAGCCGAGTCGAGACACGCACTTGCCGCCACCACCCATACCCAGGCTCGAACACGGCCGGCGCCGATCGGGCTGCCCGCGGTCGACCGGGGCGCCCGCCGCGCAGGTCACATCGTGGCGCCGAGCTGTGCCTTGAGACGCGTCAGCACGCGTCCGTGGATCTGACACACGCGCGCCGGCGACAGCCGCAACTTGCGCGCCACCTCTTTGCCGGTCAGCCCCTCGATGTAGTGCAGGTGCAGGACGCGCCACTCGACCGGCGGCAAGGTGGCCTCGATGCGGCGGAGAAGGTCGGCACGGTCGGCCGGATCCGAAGGGCATTCGGCGGCGAGATCCGGCAGTTCGTCGGCCTCGTCGACGCGCTGGGGGACGCTGCTCTCGGCCGCGAAGCGCAGGCGGTAGCGGCGCTCGGACAAGCCGAGCTCCTGCGCCAGCTCCGCGTCCGATGGCTCCCGCTGCAGACGTGTGCGCAGCGCGTCGAGCGCCTGGTCACGCCGGCGCGCGTGCAAGCGCTGGACCCGGGTCAAGCGATCCATGTGGCGCAGCTCGTCGATCATGGCGCCGCGCACGCGCACGCGCATGAACGCGACGAACGACGCGCCGCGCTCCGGTCGGAAGCCGTTGAGGGCGCGAATCAGACCCCAGATTCCGGCGTGCACCAGATCCTGCGGGTCGACGCTGGCAGGAAGGCGCTGCGCCAGCGTGCTCGCCATCGCCTCCACCATGCCGCGGTAGCGCTCGATCAGTTGGTTGCGCAAGCGCACGCTCGGCCGCCGGCGGTAGCGGGCCAGCAAGCCGTCACCGCGATCGTTCGGTGGTTGCGGCGCGCTCGGCGTAGCGTCCGGGCCGCGCGCAGCGAAGCCGCCAGCCGACAGCGAGCGCAACCCATCGGCTGACGAGGCCGGAGACGCACACGCCTCGTCGCGCACGTGGCGACCGAGAGAGTGGCCGAGAGTGTCGGGCGGGAGTCTGTGCACCGTGTCGTGAGGCACGAACCACGATCGTTCAGCGTGCATGGCGAACGATCGCTTGCAGAGTGTATCGAACGGCGCGCCGCATGCAATGCAGCGAATACCGCCGCTTTCCGCACTCGTCTCGCAACACGTCGTCACTCGAAGCGCGGCACACGCATGCCGAGCTCCTGCAACACCGCGCGCTCCGCCGCGCGCATGCGCGCGCGCGCCTCGACGTCACGATCGTCGAAGCCGCACGCGTGCAGCACGCCGTGAACCACGTAGAGCGCGAGCTCGCACTCACGCACGGCGCCATGGGCGCATGCCTGCCGCTCGACACACTCGACGCTCACCACCACCTGCACGCTGTCACCCATGGCGAACGACATCACGTCGGTGGGCGTCGGATCGCCGAGGTGCACGCCGTGCAGGTGCGCGATCTCGGCGTCGTCGGTGAGCATCACGACGATCTCGGCATCGGCCAAACCGGCGAACGCCGTGGCCGCCGCGGCCGCCCGTTGCGCCAGAGCCGCGTCGCCGGGGGCGCCAACGAACCGATCCACGACGGCGACGGTCAGCGCCACGGCGCCTCGCTTGCCGGCCGAATCGTCGTCCACAAGTCGTTTTCCGAGGGACACATCGAGTGCCACCGCGGCACCGCGAGCGACGCCCGGCTCAAGCGTCCCTGGCGCCGTAGGCGTGCAGGATGCGCTGCACGAGCGGGTGCCGCACCACGTCCTTGCTCGTCAGCTCGACGGTGCCGATGCCTTCGACGCCGCGGAAGCGCTTGACGGCGTCGGCCAGGCCCGAGCGCACGTTCTTCGGTAGGTCCACCTGGGTGGGGTCGCCCGTGACGACGACGCGCGAGCCCTCCCCCATTCGGGTCAGGAACATCATCATCTGCGGCACGCTCGTGTTCTGTGCTTCGTCGAGGATGATGAACGAGTCGTTGAGGGTGCGTCCACGCATGTAGGCCAGCGGACACACCTCGATGACCTCGGTCTCCAGATAGCGCTCGTACACCCGCGGCTCGAGCAGGTCTTGCAGCGAGTCGTAGAGCGGGCGCAGGTACGGCAGCACCTTCTCCTCGAAGTCGCCGGGCAGGAAGCCGAGCTTCTCGCCGGCCTCCACGGCCGGACGCGCCAGCACCAACCGGCGAACGGTGCCCGCCTTCAGCGCCTCGACCGCCGCGGCCACCGCCAGGAAGGTCTTGCCGGTGCCGGCCGGGCCGACAGCCAACACCACCTCGTGCTCCTGCATGGCGCGCTGATAGACCTCTTGCCCGTCGGTGCGCGCCCGCACATGGCCGCGCCGCGACGGCGGCCGCACCGAGGCGACCTCGGCGGCGCCGTCGGCCACCGCCGGCGAGCCGCGCAGCCGGTTGGCGATGTCGTTGGTCGCGATCGGGCGTCCGGCGCGCAGGCCTTCGAGGCCCCACTCCAGCACCTCGCGCACGGCATCGACGCGCTCGGCCTCGCCGAGCAGGCGCAGACTGCCGTCGCGGGCCAGCACGTTGACGCCGTAGAGCTGGCGGATGAGGCGCGCGTTGCTGTCGAGGGGACCGAGCAGCACGCGCGCTTCGTCGGAGGACTGCACGGGAACGACGAACTCGGCGCCGCTGCCGCTGGCAGGTCGAGGTTCTTTCAAGTGACCTTGGTGACGATCAGCAGGAACGTCGGAAACGAGAACAACAGGCTGTCGATGAGGTCGAGCACGCCACCGTGCGCCGGAAGCAGCGACGCGGAGTCCTTGACCCCGCAGCGCCGCTTCAGCAGGGATTCGACCAGGTCGCCGACCTGGGTCGTCAGGTTGAGCATGATCCCGGCCAGCAGGGCCACGGTCAATCCGAGGTCGACGTGGGGCTCGAGCAGCACCGGGCGCAGCAGCACGGCGAGCACACACGAGGCGACCAGGCTACCCACCGCCCCCTCGACGGTCTTGCCCGGACTGATGTGCGGGATCAGCTTGTGCCGACCCAGGAACGAGCCGGTCAGGTAGCCACCGATGTCTCCCCCCTTGCACACCAGCACGACGTAGAGGGCGGCCGGCGGATAGCGCAGCACCAGACCCTGAGCCAGGTACATCGGCCAGGCGATGCTGATGAAGGCGAGCAGGGTCGCACCCTGTTCTTCCAGCCCGCGCGCCATGCGCTCGCGCAGCAGCGAGCGCAATGCGATGGGAAAGAGCAGCAGGAACGTCGCGATGACCAACGGGTACAGCTCGCGGTCGACCTCTCGCCAGCCGAAACGGAAGGCGGCGACCATCAGCGCCGCGGTGCACACCAGTAGGAGGGAGCGTGCCACGGCGAAGCCCGCCTTGCGCAGCATCGTGACGAACTCGTGGACACCGAGGATGCCGAGCAGGCCGAGCACCCCGGCCGACAGGACGCCACCGGTGCGCGTCACGTCGAGCCAGTAGAGCACGCCGATCGTCGACAGCATGAGCGTCGAGAAGACCACGCGCGTGCGCAGTTCCGGAGCACGCTTGCGCGGCGCCGGCGGCAGCGTCGGTTCAGGGGACGACGGTGCCAAACCTACGGACTCGCTTGCCGAAGGCGTCGAACGCCTGCCACAGGTGCTGCTTGCGGAAGTCCGGCCAGCACACGTCGGTCACCCACAACTCGGCGTAGCTGATTTGCCACAGCAAGAAGTTGCTGACCCGCAGCTCGCCGGCGGTGCGGATGAGAAGGTCCGGATCGCGCATGTCCGGCTGGTAGAGGTGGCGCGCGATCGACGCCTCGTCGATCTCCTCGGGCCGCAGTTCGCCGCGCTCGACCTCTCCGGCCAGCCCCCGCATGGCGTCGACCAGCTCGGCGCGACCGCCGTAGGAGATCGCCAGGCACAGGGACATGCCGTCGTTGCCGGCGGTCAGTGCCAGCGACTCGTCGAGCACCGCCAGGATGTCCTTCGGTAGTTTCTCTCGCCGCCCGGCGTGCACGAGACGCACGTTGTTGTCCATGAGCGTCGGACGTTCCTGCACGAGGAAGCGACGCAGCAGCCCCATGAGGAGGCCGATCTCGCGCTGTGGCCGCCGCCAGTTCTCCTCCGAGAACGCGTACAGCGTCAGCCACTGCACTCCCAGCCGCGCGCACTCGGTGACCGTCTCGCGCACCGCCTCCGTGCCACTCTCGTGGCCGCGGATGCGCTCGAATCCGCGCGAGCGCGCCCAACGACCGTTCCCGTCCATGATGATGGCGACCGAACGCGGAGCGACGAGGTCCGAGGGAGCGGTGCCGCTCATCGATGGATGACCTGATCGCGCGCCGGCCCGACCGACACCAGGCGGATCGGCACACCGACGTGCCGTTCGATCGTCTCGACGTAGCGACGCGCCGCTTCGGGAAGGTCCTCGAACGCGCGCACCTCGCCGAGACCGCCGGTGAAACCGGGCAGCTCCTCGTACACCGGGCGTGCTTGCTCGAGGTCGAAGGCGGGAAAGTGCTCGACGCGGCCCGCCGGCAGCTCGTAGCCGACCGCGATGCGCAACGGCGAGAAGCCCGAGAGCACATCGAGGTTGGTCATGCACAGCTCGGTCGCCCCCGAGACGTCGACGCCGTAGCGCACGGCGACGGCATCGAACCACCCGCAGCGCCGCGGCCGCCGGGTGGTCGAACCGAACTCGTTGCCTGCTTCCCGCAGGGCGGCGACCTCCGGCTCGGGGATCTCGCTGGGGAACGGCCCCTCGCCGACGCGGGTGGCGTAGGCCTTCATCACCCCGACCACGCGCTGGATGGCGGTCGGCGGCACGCCGGTGCCGGCGGGAACGCCGGCGGGCGACGCGTTGGAGGAAGTGACGTAGGGATAGGTGCCGAGGTCGACGTCGAGCAGGACCCCCTGGGCACCCTCGAACAGGAGACGCCGGCCCTGCCGCACGGCCTGACGTAGGAGGTGCCCGGTGTCGGCGATGGCCGGGCGCAGCTCTTCCCCGGCCGCCGACAGCTCGTCGACCAGACGCTCGACGTCCAAGTCGTTGCCGGCCAACGCGCCGAGGATCGGCGCCTTCTCACGCGCCAGGGCGGCGACCGCGCCACGAAGGGCCGCACGTGGACGCAGCAGGTCGCCCATCCGGAGACCCGAACGGTAGGCGCGGTCGGCGTAGGCCGGCCCGATCCCTCGGCCGGTCGTGCCGATCTTGCCGGCGCCGCGCACCGCCTCCATCGCCCGATCGAGCGCCTGGTGCACCGGCAGGATGACGTGCGCGCGCTCCGAGACCAGGAGGTTGCGGCCGAGGTCCACCTGCACGCCCCGCTCGCGGAGTCGAGCCAGTTCGCCGCGCAGGTGCAGCGGGTCGACGACCACCCCGTTGCCGATGACGTTGGTCGTTTCCGGCCGCAGAATGCCGGAGGGAATGAGGTGCAGGACCAGGCGCTCGCCACGCCAGATCAGCGTGTGGCCAGCGTTGTGGCCGCCGCCGTAGCGCACGACGAAGTCGGCCTCTCGGGCCAGCAAGTCGATGATCTTGCCCTTGCCTTCGTCACCCCAGAGGATGCCGGTGACACAGGTGGTGGACATGGCCGCAGCCGGAAAAGGCGGGCAGCATAGCCCTTCCGGCGCCGTCGAAGAACTTCGCCTTGCGGCACATTTTGCTGGTCGTGTCCATGCAAAACTGTATGGACGAGTCACGGTGCCGGGGCGCGAGAGAACTGCGACGCCGCAGGCGCAAGCCGGCCCGCGACCGAGTTCAGGAGATCGACACCATGCACGCCGACGATCCCGACCTCCGGGGCCTCGACCAGTTCCTGGCGAGCGCCATGCCGGCCGCCATGCGCAAGCTGAGTTCTTGGCAAGGTTTGAGTCCCGCCCGCCACAGCGACGTCGTGGCCGACCTGGTCCAGGATGTGGCCGCCGACTGGATCGCCAACCGCGCCACCTTGGAGGCCATGCCGGTGGCTGCCCGCCACGAGCGCTGGCTGCGCCTGGTCGGGCGTTCGCACTACCGCCTGCGCGGTCGGCAAGCGCGCACCGTCGACAGCGCCAAGAACCTGGACGACATCGCCGTCCGCGTCGACCCCCTCGATCTGCTGGTCGAGGGCCAACGCCTCGACGAGGCGGACAAGGCCCTGGTGCACGCGATCCTGCAGAAGGGCGTCCACCTCAAGAACGGTCGTCTGAACGAGTACATCACCGCCCGCAGCATCGGCCTGACCGCGAGGCAGCTGCGGCGCCGAGGGCAGCGCCTGGTGGCCTCGTTGGACGCCGACCGCGACGTCCAGTTCTGGCGACGGCGGTTGGTGGAGGCGCTCGTCGGGCTGGCGGCCGACGTCCTCCGCGACAACGCCCAGGTGCTGATCCTGGGCGAGCGCGGCCGCACCCGCCCCGACCCGCGCGACCGCCTGCGGCGCATCCGCCGCATCCGCGACCGGCTGCACCACCTGCCGCTGCCGGCCGACCTGCGTCGAGTGCTCGGCCGCTACGGCAGCAAGGCCACGGGCCTACTCGACCCGAACGGGCGTTACGCGCCGCGCTCGAGCTCGAGCCGGCGGCGCCGCAGGCGCACCTCTGGTCGTTCGAGCTGGCCGTGGTGCGTGGCGACGCCGAGAGCGCGGCGCGGGCTCTGCGGCAGGCTCGCCGCGGCGACGGCGATCGCGTCGCAGTCGTGCTGGCCCGCGCGCGCCTGCTCGAGCTGCGCGGCCGTTGCCGCGCAGCCGCAGCCCTGCTGGTGCGCGCACGCCACCGGCGCGAGGACGCCCGCCTGCGCCTGTGTCTGGAGCGGCTGTCCGGGGCGATGCCCAAGACCGGCTGACAGCCGCAGCGCACCCCGTTTCACGGCGAAGGCTCGGCCAAACCACCGAGGGCTTCCTGCAACCGCGCCCGTGCCACGTGCTGCCGCGCCCGCAAGCGCACCAGCTCGCGCTCGGTCTCGAGGGTGGCCAGCAAGACTCCGGCCCACGTCGCGTACGCGCCGCCGCCGGCGGCCCAGCGCACGCGCTCCACGTCCGCCGCACGCCGCAAGTGCGGCAGCAACCGCACCGACAAGACCTCGCCCTGACGCCCGGCAGCGCGGATCTCCGCGCACGCGGACACGGTGGCAGCCACGGCGTCGTTCGCCGCCTGACGCTGCATCGCCTCGGCCGCGCGCACGCTCGCCGCCGCCTGCCGGATGGCAGCGTCGATGGCACTCTCGCGCAGGAACGGCAGGGTGACGGCCGCGCCGAGAGTCGCCATGCCGTCGCCCATCAGCAACGAACGCAGCGAGAACCCCGGCAGGCGCGCCCACTCCGCCACCTCGTGCTCGGCGAGCGCGGCGGCCACCTCGCGCTGCCGTTGCCGCAGGATCGGGTTGCGTTGCAGCGCCGCGCCGACGCTCGCCTCTTCCGCCTCGCGCAACGGCGCCAGTTCGGGCAGCGCCGGTGTCGCCGCCGCGAGGCGCGTGCCGATGCGCTGACCGAGCACGGCCAGCAGCGCCGGACGGCCGGCCTGCAACCCCTGCAGCTCGGCATCCAGACGGTCGAGGGCGACCTCGGCTTGCAGCAGGTCGGACTGCGATGCGCCGCCCGCCTGCAGGCGCGCACGCGCCGAGGGCACCACCGTGGCCAGCACGCTGCGCATGCGCTCCAGCAGGCGAAGTTCGGCGTCGCGCTCGGCCAGCGCCAGGAACGCTTCGGTCACCTGCCGCTGCAGGCGCAGGCGCACGGCGTCGAATTCGGCCGCGCGCGCGCGTGCTGCTTGCAGCGCCGCCACCCCGAGCGCTTCGAGCCTGCCCGGCAGCAGCAGGTTGTTCATCGCGTCGCTCATCAACACGAGCCCGGTGCGGTCGAGCGCGGCGCCGCCATCGAGGCGGTGCTCGAGCCCGACCATCGCCGTCGTCGGCTGCGTCGCCGCCTGCGGCACCTGCTCGAGGGCCGCCGCCCAACGCTGCCACGCGGCCTCCAGCTCGCCACTGCCCAGCTCGGCGAAAGCCAGGTAGTCGGCGAGCGGCGACGCCTCGGCCAACACCGGCCAAGGACGTTGTGCCAACACCGGCGCGAAGCCGCGGCCGGCAGCGGCGAGGCGCGCGCGCTCCTCGGCCTCTCCCTCGACTCGCACGGTGCACGCGGCAGCGAGCAGCGCCAGTCCGACGAGCGCATTGCGGCTCATGCGGTTGCCTCCAGCTGCCCGCGCAGCTCGACGCGCTTCCACAGGTAGAACACCACCGGATACACGAGCAGTTCCATCACGAAGCTGATGCTGATGCCGCCGATGAGCGGCGCCACCAGACGCCGCGTCACATCGGCGCCGGTGCCGGTCGCCCACAGCAAGGGCAGAAGACCGATCAAGTCCGTGGTCACGGTCATGGTCTTGGGGCGGATGCGCTTCACCGCGCCGCGGTGGATCGCGTTGAGCAGGTCGGGCACGGTGCGCATGCGGCCACCGGCCCGCGCGTCGTCGAACTCATGGTCGAGGTAGAGGAGCATCACTTGGCCGGTCTCGGCATCGACACCGAGCAGCGCGATCACCCCGACCCAGACCGCCAAGCTCAGGTCGTAGCCCAGCGCGTACAGGAACCAGAATGCGCCGATCAGCGAGAACGGCACCGCCAGCAGAATGACGCACACGCGAAACCACGAGCCGCTGCCGAGGTACAGCAGGAGCACGATGAGCACGAGCGTGATCGGCACCACGATCTGCAGGCGCTGCTCGGTCTCCTGCAAGTACTGGAACGTGCCCGACCAGGAACGCGAGTAGCCCGGGGGCAGCGGCACCTCGCGCTCCACCACCCGCCGAGCCTCGGCGACGTAGCCGCCGAGATCGCGCCCAGCGAGGTCGACGTAGACCCAGGCGGTGCGCTGCGCGTTCTCGCTGCGCAGCATGGGTGGGCCGGAGACGGCTTCGATGCGCGCCAGATCGCGCAACGGAATCTTGGCGCCGGCGGGTGAATCGACGAGCACGTCGGCGAGAGCAGCCGGATCGTCGCGCAGCTCGCGCGCGTAGCGCAGACCGATGGAGAAGCGGCCGAGCCCCTCGACCGCCGTCGCCACAGGCATGCCGCCGATCGCGGTCTGCACCACTTCCTGCACGTCGCCCACCGTCAGGCCGTAGCGCGCCGCAGAGGCGCGGTCGACCTCGACGTCGAGGTAGAGGCCGCCGGTGTTGTTCTCGGCGTAGGCGCTGGTGGTGCCGGGCACCGCCTGCACCGCCGCAGCGGTGCGCTGCGCCAGTGCATCGAGCACCGCGAGATCGGGCCCGAACAGCTTGATGCCCACCGGCGTCTTGATGCCGGTGGCCAGCATGTTGAGCCGGTTCTCGATCGGGTAGGGCCAAGCGTTGGCCATCCCCGGCAGCTTGACGATGCCGTCGATGCCGGGGTGCACGCTGCCGTCGGGCTCGCTCCAGCCGTACTTGAGCTCGTCGATGGTGATCGGACGCTGCTTGGGCCACAGCCAGGTCAGCGCGCCGTCGAGCCAGCCGAGCCAGCGCGGCCAGTCGTCGTAGAAGCGCTCGACTCGGCGCTGGCGCCACTTGCTGCGGTCCGGCTCGAGCTGCACGACCGTCTCCACCATCGCCAAGGGCGCCGGGTCGGTGGCGGTGTCGGCGCGCCCGATCTTGCCGTGCACGGTGCGCACCTCCGGCACCAGCGCGATGAGCTTGTCGGTCTGCTGCAGCACTTCGCGCGCCTTGCCGACGCTGATGCTCGGATCCGTGGTCGGCATGTAGAGCAGGTCGCCCTCGTCGAGTTTGGGCATGAACTCCGACCCGATCTTGCCGAGCGGGTAGAGCGTGCTCGCTCCGAGCAGCAGCACCAGCGTCAGCGTCGCCACCGGATGGCGCAGGCACAGCCAGAACATCGGCTCGTACAACGCCTCGCTCAGCCGGTTGATCGGATTGCTCTCCTCGCGCGGAATGCGCCCGCGCACGAAGTACACCATCAACGCCGGCACCACGGTGATCCCGAGGATCGCGCCGGCGAAGATGGCGAAGGTCTTGGTCCATGCCAGCGGTCCGAACATGCGGCCCGACTCGCCGCCCAGCACGAAGATCGGCAGGAAGCTGACGGTGATGACGAGCAGCGCCGAGAACAGGCTCGGCGCCACCTCCTTGGCGGCGGCCAGGACCAGGGCCGGCTGCGGCGGCAACGGCGTACCCTCGCGGGCGTGCAACTCGCGCGCGCGCTGCAGGTGTTTGTGCGCGTTCTCGACGAGCACGACCGCCGAGTCGACCATCACGCCGATGGCCAGCGCCAGGCCGCCGATCGACATGATGTTGGCGTTGATGCCCAGCAGGGTCATGGTCAGGATCGACGCCAGCAGCCCGATCGGCAGCACCAGAATCGCCACCAGCGCGCTGCGCACGTGCGCCAAGAACAGCAGACAGATACCGGCGGTGACCAGCAGCTCCTCGAACACCGCCGTGCGCAGGGTGTCGACGGCCCGCCCGATGACCAACGAGCGGTCGTAGGTCGGCACGATCGAAACCCCCTCGGGCAGGCCCGGTCGCAGTTCGTCGAGCTTGGCCTTGACCGCCTGGATCACCTGGTAGGCGTTGCTGCCGAAGCGGGCGACGACGATGCCGCCGACCGCCTCGCCCTGGCCACCGAGTTCGCCGACGCTTCGCCGCGCCTCGCCGCCCACGGCCAAGTCGGCGACCTGGCCCAGCAGGACCGGCGTGCCGTCGCGACCGAGGCCGACCGGCACCTGCGCCAGCTCGTCGAGGCCGCGCAGGTAGCCGCGGCTGCGAACCATGTACTCCTGCTCGGCGCGCTCGACGACGCTGCCACCGACGTCGTGGTTGCTGCGCTCGATCGCGGTCGCCACGTCGCGCAGACGCAGGTCGAAGGCGCGCAGACGCTCGGGGTCGAGGATGACCTGGTACTCCTTGACGAAGCCGCCGAAGCTCGCCACCTCGGACACGCCGCCGACGGCGCTCAACGGGTAGCGCAAGTAGTAGTCCTGCAGCTCGCGCAGCTGCGCCAGGTCGTGGCGGTCGCTTCGCAGCGCGTACTGGTAGACCCAACCCACACCCGTGGCATCCGGCCCGAGCTTGGGTTGCACGCCGGGTGGCAGGCGGTCGCGCAGGGTCGACAGGTACTCGAGCACGCGGCTGCGCGCCCAGTAGAGGTCGGTGCCGTCCTCGAACAGCACGTACACGAACGACTGCTCGAACATCGACACACCGCGCACCGAGGTCGCGCCCGGCACCGCCAGCAGCGCGCTCGACAACGGATAGGTCACTTGATCGTCGACGACCTGCGGGTTCTGGCCGGCGAACTCGGTGGTGACGATCACCTGCACGTCGGAGAGGTCGGGGATCGCGTCCAAGCGGATACGCCGGTAGCCCCACAACCCCGCCGCCAACAGGCCGAGCGTGGCGAGCAGCACCAGCGCGCGGTGGCGCACGGACAGCTCGACGATCTTCTCGATCATCTGCCCTCGCCTCCGCTGCTCGCCACGTGCACCGGCAGCGCGCGCCGCACGGTGCCGCACGACAGCATCGAGGTGTCGTAGGGATTGCGCGTGTCCTCGTCGAGCTGCAGCCAGTCGGCCTCGACCATCGGGCAGTGGTGCACGTAGACCTGGGCGCCGGGCTTGCCGGAAGGGGGCACGCGCTCGAGCAGGGTCAACAGCGACGCGCTCACCTGCTTGAACTCGACGCGCTGTTGCTTGATGTCGCCGTGTGCACGCTCCAGCACACCAGCCAACGCGCCGGCCGCCAGTTGCAGCGACGCCTCGGGCGCCGCCGCCAGCGTCGTCGCCGACGCTCGCATCGCCTGCCAGTTCGCACCGTCGTAGCGGTCGTGGGTGAACGCGTCGGCCACCGCCAGGTAGGCGGCGAACAGCGCGTCGACCTCGCCCTGCGTCGCCGCGGACACGTCGAGGGTCTCGGGCGGCAGCATGTCGCCCCCGGGCATCAGGCCCTCGCCACCCATCTTGCGCGTCCCCTCGCGCAGGCGACTCTCGGCGTCGATCAGGAACTGACCGCTGACCACCACCTGGTCGTCGACCTGCAGGCCGGTGCGCACCTCGACCAGGCCGTCGTCGCCGCTGGCGCCGAGCTGCACGGTACGGGCTTCGAACTTGCCGCGTCCGACCGCGATCCAAGCGAGCTGGCGCACGCCGGTGTCGAGCACCGCCTCCGCCGGCACCCGCACCGCGTCCTCGGCAAGCGTGTGCACGAACTTGACGCGCGCGTACATGCCGGGTCGCAAGCGGCCGTCACGGTTGTCCACCTCGATGCGCACGGTGCCGGTGCGCGTGCGCGGGTCGAGCTGCGGTGCCAGGAACACCACCTGCCCCTGCAGCTCGAACCCGGGCAGCGCTTGCAGGCTGGCGGTCACCGGCTGGCCCAAGCGCACGGCGACGAAGTCCGCCTCGGGCACCTGCGCGTCGAGCCACAGCACCGAGAGGTCGACGATGCGCAGCAGCACGCTTCCCTGCGCGGCCGGTGCTCCCGCGACCACGTTGCGCTGGGTGAGGACACCGTCCGCCGGGCTGGTCCAAGTGAGCAGGCGCTGTGCGTGCTCGCGCGCTTGCAGGTCGTCGACGGTCGCCGGCGGTACGTCCCACAGCAGCAGCTTCTGGCGCGCCGCCGCCAGCAGATCCGGGTCGCCGCTCTTCCGCGCCGCGATCAACTCCTCCTGAGCGACCACCAGATCGGGCGAGTACAGAGAGAACAAGGGGTCGCCGGCGCGGATCGCCATCCCTTCGGTGTCCGCTTGCAACTCCTCGACGAAGCCCCCGACCTTGAGCGACACGTCGCGCTGGCGACTCTGCGCCTCTTGCAAGGCAGCGAAGGCTCGCACTGTCCGTTGCAGCACGCCGCGCGTCACCCGATGCAGGCGCACGCCCATGTTCTGCACGACCACGGGGTCGATGACGAAGTCGCCGCCGGCGTCTTGGAGGAGGGTCAGCTCCATGTGGCAGATCGGGCACTGTCCCGGCTGGGACTGGCGGACCTGCGGATGCATCGAGCAGGTGTAGGTCTCGGCACGGTCGGCGGGCGTGCCCGCGGCGTCGCGTGTGCCGTGCGCGCGTCCGAGGCGATAGGCCCCCTCGGCCACGCCCCCCAGAGCCAGGAAGAACAGGGTCGCGGGAACGCCTGCGCGCAGCACGGCCCGCCCGCGCGGAAAGGGGAGCAGGAGCAGGACCGCCAGGGACCCGGCGGCCAGGACCAGCAGATAGACGTACGATGGCAACACGATCGACAGACCTCGGCAGCGGGACGGCAGGCAGGAGAAGGACGAGCGTCGATCCCTCGCGGGACGTGCTCGAGCCCACAAGGAGACCGGCTTGGCCGGCTTCCCTGCTCAGCGTTGCGGGCAGTCGCCCCTGCGACGCCGAGCCCTCCGGGCTCGGAGCAGCGGGTACGGACTGTCCCCGCCGTGCCCCGCTAGCACCGCCAGATCGACAGTGCTTCCTGACGCGAACGGCGCGGCAGCGCGCCGATGCCGAGGCCGCTGGACAAGGCCACGAGGATCTTGGGCGTTGCGACCTGCGGGCTCTCGCCGTGGCGCGGCGGCGCCTCGGGGGGCAACGCCTCGTACACCGGCGGCGCCGGCGTCTGCGGGCCGGGCTCCGGCGCCCGCGGCTCGCCGCAGCAGCACGCTGCAGGCTCGCTGGCTTCGGTTCCGCTGCCACCTTCGTGATGGCAATGGCACGCCTTCGGCACACAGCACGAGGCCTCGCTCGGACCCGTCGATCCGCACGGCGCCGCGACGCCCCAGGCGTCGGCGACCCGGCTGGCGGAGACCAGCCCGTTGCACACCAGCAACGCGCAGCACAGCCAACCCAGGAACGAGCGTCTAGCCCACATCGTGCGACGCCGACTATATCGGCACGCCTCGGTCGACGCCGCGGGGGAATCGCTCCGCGCTCCCGTCACGACCCAGGGCGCGGGGACAGGCCGGCCTCCAAGCGACCGCGCACGGCATCGCCGAGCTGTCGCTCGCTGCCGCGGTCGCTCTCCGGCCGGCTCCAGTAGGGATCGCCGGCCAGGGTCGTGCGCAGCCAGATGCGCTCGACGGCGATACCGACCCGCCCCGGTGCCACTGGGAACACCGTGACGCGCCGCCGCCCCGGGACCGCGCCGCCGTCGTACTCGGACCATTCCGACTGCAGGCGCTGCGCCCTCGGATCGAACTCCTGGAAGCGCGGGAACTCGACACGGATGGCGTCAGCGAGCGCGGCGAAGGCAGCAGGGTCAGGCGGCAACACCACCTCTTCGGGTTGGTAGCGCAACTCCGCACAAGCGGACGCGGCGACGCACACCGTGGCCCAGCCCAGGGGGCGCAACAGCGGCGATCTCGCCCTCATCGGTGGCGCCCGTAGCCGCCACCACCCGGTGTCTCCACCTCGACGGCGTCGCCCGCGGCCAGCACGACGCTCCCTTTCGCGGGCAGCGGCACACGCACACCACGGCGCTCGACGTGGGCGCTGGCAGCGGCACCGTCGCCGCCGCCGGCCAGTCCCCACGGGCGCCGCACGTGCCTCTCGGCGAACAGCGACACCGACACACCGTCGGTCAGCGCGCGCAGGCGCTTGACCACGCCGTCGCCACCACGCCGCGCGCCGCGGCCGCCACTGCCGCGACGCAGGGTCAGACTCTCGACGCGCAGCGGGTAGCGCGCCTCGAAGTCCTCGATCGGCGTGTTGCGCGTGTTGGTCATGTGCGTCTGCACGCCCGACGTTCCTCCTGCCGTGGCGGTCGCCCCGCCACCGCCGGGCAGCGTCTCGTAGAACGAGAAGTCCTCGCCTCCTGCGTCGCGCCCACCCACCGCCAGGTTGGTCATCGTCCCCGCCGACGCGGCCGGGATCCGGCCCGGCAGCGCACGGCTCAGCGCGCGCAAGACCAAGTCGACCAACCGCTGGCTGGTCTCGACGTTGCCGCCGGCGACCGGTGCCGGTGCGCGCGGCTCGAGGAGCGTGCCCGGCCGGGTGTGGACGCGCAAGCGACGGTAGAGCCCATCGTTGGTCGGCAAGCGCGAGGGCAGGAGCGCACGCACCACGTAGGCGCATGCCGCGAGAACGACGCTGCGGTTGCAGTTGATGCCGCCGCGTGCCTGCGGCGCGCACCGGCGGAAGTCGAATTCGATGGTGTCTCCACGCAGGTCGAGGTCGAGCGTCAGCCGGAACGGTCCGCCACCGGTGCCATCGCTCTCCAGCCACTCCTCGGCGCGGTATCGGCCGCGCGGCATGGTGCGCAGGCGCGACACCAGCAGGCGCTCGGTGTAGTCCATCAGGTGGCCGCTGTAGGCCTGGACCGTCGCCAGACCGAAGTCGTCGACCATCGCCCGCAACCGCCGCTCGGCACAGGCCAGCGCCGCTTCCTGCGCTTCGAGATCGATGGCCCGCTCCCGGGCGCCGCGCACGTTGGCGAGCAGGAGGCGCACGACGTCGCCGACCCGCTTGCCCGCGGCGCGCAGCTTGACCGGCGGGATCACCAACCCCTCGGCGAAGAGGTCGTGCGCCACGCCCATCGATCCGGGCGTACCGCCGCCGATGTCGGCGTGGTGCGCGCGGTTGACGGCGAAGAACTCCGGCAGCCGCCGGCGGCGCAAGAAGATCGGCCGCACCATGGTCACGTCGGGCAAGTGGGTGCCGCCGGCGTAGGGGTCGTTGAGCACGACGACGTCACCCGGCTGCAACCTCGACGCCGCGCGCGCTGCCGCCACGGAGTCGGCCGCCGAACCGAGGTGCACCGGGATGTGTTCGGCCTGGCTGACCAAGCGCCCGGCGCCGTCGTAGAGCGCGCACGAGAAGTCGAGACGCTCGCGGATGTTGGGACTGGCGGCACAGCGCCGCAGCAGGGCGCCGCTCTCGTCGCAGATGGCGGCGAGGAGCTGGTGGAAGACCTCGAGACGGATCGGATCGGGGAGGCGCGTCAACGGCGTCGACGATACTCGACGGGGCCCGGCACCCGTCACTTCCGCTGCAGGAGCCCGGCCGCGCGCGCGCGGATGTCCGCCGGCACGCGCGGGTCCTCGCGCAGGCCGCGCAGCATCCCCGAGGCCACGTCGTGGTGCCCGGCGTCGAGGTGCGCGCTGGCCAGGGCCAGGCGCACGAACGCGTGGTCCGGCTGCGCGGCGAGAACCTGCTCGAACCGCCGGATCGCGGCGTCGAAGTCGCCGTTCCGGTGCGCCACGTAGGCGCGCAGAAGGGGCCACGACGGACTCGCTGGCAGGGCCCGTTCGCCCGCCTCGGCAATCGCCAGCGCCTCGTCTGCCGGCAGCATCACCGCTGTCGGCAGGACGAGGCTGTCGAGCGGGGCCCGCATCGCCTCCGGCTCGCGCCAGGCTGCGCGCAGCGCCGCGCGCGCGTCTTCGGGGCGCCCGGCGCGCTCGTACAACGCCAGGAGATTGGCGTAGGTGACGTGGCGGAGCGGCCGGCGCTCGTCCGGAACCGCCAGCGCGCGCGAGAAGATGCGCTCGGCCTCCTGTACGCGCCCGCACTCGGCCAGGAACGTGCCGTAGTTGGTCAGCGCCTCGATCGCGTCGGGATCCAGCTCGAGGACCCGTCGCCACAGCGCCTCGGCGCCGGCAGCATCGCCGTGCGTGCGCAGATGCCGGGCCTTCTCGTCGAGCACGCGGACCGACCTCGGGTTGGACTCGGCATCGGCGAGCGTCAACGCGGTGTCGTTGGCCCAAGCGCCGTTGCGCAGCAGGACGATCGCCAGATTGACGACCATCCACGCCGCGAGCATCGCCCCGACCGCACGGTGCCAGCGCGGCGGACTGCGAGATGCCAGCTCGGCCACCGCCAGAGCGATGCCGAGGCTGGGCGTGAAGTAGAGACGCTCACCGAAGGTCGTGCCGATGACGAACAGGACGTTCGTCACCGGCAGGCTGAAGGCGACGAAGCACACCGCGGCGACGAACAAGACCGGCCGGCGACGGCGACAGAGGCCGGCCCCGACCAACACGGCCAGCCACAACATCAGCGCGCCAAGGAAGCGCGGATCGCCGGCGCTGGCGACCGGGGTGAACGTGACGGGGCCGTAATCGGCGGACAGGGGCCACGGCCACAGGCACTTGAACAAGCCGAAGGCCCAGATGGTCATTCCGGTGCGCACGCGCGTGCCGGCATCGAGGTAGGCCAGCGGATTGGCGAGGTACTTGACGCCGACGTGCGCCCCGGCATCGCCGACGGCCGCGTGACGCAAGGCGACGAAGACGACCAGCGGTGGCAGCACCACAGCGAGGAGGGCCAGCGCATGGGCGCGCAGCGCGTCCTTCGTCGTTGCCCGCGGCGCAGCGATGGCGGCACCCGCCAGGGCCAGCACCGACCAGGCCAGGGCGCTCTCCTTGCTGAACAAGGCGAGCGCGAAGCTGCCGCTCGCCAACGTCCAGGCGCCGAGGCGAGCGCCTGCAGCCGAGCGCGCGCCGCGCACGAAGGCCAGCGTCGCGACGGCGCCGAAGCAGAAGGCGAGCAGCTCGGCGCGGCCGACGATGCCCGCGACCACCTCGGAGTGGATGGCGCTGCTACCGAACAGAGCTGCGGCGAGGATCGCCGCCATCTGTCGCATGCCCACAGCCCGGGCCAGCAGGAACGCCAACGCGACCGCAACCGCGTGCAGCACGACGTTCCCCAGATGGTGGCCCAGGGCGCCGAGACCGAGCGCGTTGCCGATGGCGAAGCCGAGGATGGGCAGCGGGCGATAGAGCGGGCTCGCCTCGCCGGCGTTGCCGTGCCAGTAGCCGTGCGTGAAGTAGTCGGGCAGCGGCCGCAGCTGCGACGTCATGAGGTTGGGGCGACCATCGGGCAGGAGTGGCGACGCCAGCAACGCGTCGTCGAGCGCGTAGCCGTTGGCGAGCGACGGGGCGTACGCGGTCGAGACCAGGACGATCACCGCGGCCAGCACGAGGCGCGGGCGCGAAGCCAGGGCAGCCAGCGGGGCGGGCATGGGCGCCCTTGGTATCGGCCGGGCTCGTCGCCGCCAAGCCCGGGCCCCAGAGTGACCGGTCGCGGCCGGGCCGCAACAAGGGCTTGGTTGCTGTCGGCGCTTCCCGCCGACCAGCTTCGATCCAGCTGGCTGGATCGCACAGAGACATGGCGCACTCTGGTGCGGCATGGCTCGAGGGGGCGCCCGGCCGCTTTGTTGGCGGGACGGCGAGTGTCCTCGGCGGGCGACACCGCGTCCCCCCGGGCCCGCCGGCGCGCCCCGGTTCGACCCCGGATGCCCGTCCCTGCCAGGCCGTGAGCCGGCACAGCCCTTGCTCGCGCTTCGGACACCATGAAACGCGTCCGACCCCTCGGCAAGCTCTTCCGCCTGTTCGCCGTCGCGCTGTTCGTCGCACCCCTCCTGAGCCTGGGTGGCTGCCACATCCTGCTGCACCACGCACTCCACCACCACGACCACGGCGGGCGTGGCGGCGGCCACCACCACTCGCCGCGTCCCTGCCGCTGAACGCGCGGCCGGACGAACGCGCGGCGCCGGCAGGAAGAAGCCGTGCGCCGCGCACGTCGGAGCACCGACCTCCGCGGCGACCCGGTGGCGCAGGCACGCACGGCAACGATGCGGCACTGCGGCGCCCGCGCTGCCTTCCCTGGCCTAGACTGCGTGTCTCGCCCTCTCCCTCGTGATGACCGACGCTCGCCGCACGCGCTCGCCTGACCTCTTCCTCCTCCTGGCGCTCGCCGCCGTCGTGCGTGCGCAGGATCCACCGCTGCTGGTCGGCGGCCACGTCCTGCCGAGCCTGACCGTCATGGCCGACGGCGTGGGCAGCGACTCCGAGACCGGGATCGGCGCACTCATCCCGTGGGCCAACCGCCTGTGGGCCATCGGCTACGTGGCGCACACCCGCGGCACCGGCATCGGGCTCTACGAGATCGATGCGGCCTTCCGGATGAGCAAGCACCCGGCCTCGGTGACCGGCACCTTCGCCAACCGCATGGTGCACTGGGAGTCGAAGCAGGCCTTTCTGGGACCCTACGCCATCGACGCCGACGGCAACGTCCGCGTCATCGAGGCGTTGAAGGATCACCGGCTGACCGCGACCGCGCGTCATCTCGACGACCCGAAGGGACGCGTGTACTTCCTCACCATGGAGGGCCTGCTGTTCGAGGTCGACGTCGCGACCCTGGCGGCGACGCAGCTGTTCGACCTGACCAAGGACCTGCAGATCGACGCCGGCCAGCCGCACTTCAAGGGGATGCACACGGCGCAAGGGCGCGTCGTCGTCGCCAACAACACCTACGAGGAGCCGGAGTACCTCGGCGAACGCCACGCTGGCCGCCTGGCCGAGTGGGACGGCAAGCAGTGGCGCGTCATCGAGTACCGCCCGTTCGTCGAGGTGAGCGGCAAGCAGAACCCGCAGGCCGGCGAGCGCTTCGGCAACACGATCTGGGCGATGGGCTTCGACCGCGAGTCCGTGCTGCTCGAGGTGCTGCACGACGGCCGCTGGACGCGCTACCGCCTGCCGAAGGGCAGTCAGAGCTGGGACCACACGTGGAACACCGAGTGGATGCGCATCCGCGAGGCGCAGACCGAGCGCTACCTGATGGACGCCTTCGGGCTGTTCTACGACCTACCCGGCATGGTGTACGGACAACGCGTCTTCGGCATCCGACCGATCGCGTCGCACCTGCGCATCGTGCCCGACTTCTGCCACTACCGCGGCGTGCTCGTGCTGGCCGGCGATCAGACCGACAACGCCGTGGGGCAACCGCAATCGGGCCTGTGGCTGGGCGGCATCGACGACCTGTGGCGCTTCGGCAAGCCGGCCGGTTGGGGTGGCGTGTGGCGCAAGACAAGCGTGCTCGGCGGTCAGGCCAGCGACCCGTTCCTCATGACCGGCTTCGAACACAAGGGGCTGCACCTCCGCAACGAGGGTGGCGCGGCGACCCGCGTGCGGATCGAGGTCGACTTCTTGGGCGACGGTTCGTTCGCGCCGTACGCGGTGGTCGAGTTGGCCGCGGGTCAGTACCTGCACCACGAGTTCGAGACCGGATTCAGCGCCCACTGGGTGCGGCTGGTCGCGGAGGGCCCCGCGATCCTGACCGCGCAGTTCCACTACCACTGACGGTGTGGCCCGGCTGGGCCGCACGTCTCGATCCGGGCACGGGAACCCCACGATCGGATGGTCACGGGGCCATCGCCACATCGCACTGGCGACGGCAACGACGCCCCGAGCGACTGAGGCGTGCGGCTGTCACTTGGCACACCGTCCCGACCTAGGACAGCACGCGCAGCAGGCGGGTGGGTGGCCGAGCCGAAAAGGGAGCGTGCGCGTCGCGCGAAGTCTGTTCCTGCACGTCTGCCTCGGCGGCGCTCTCGGCGCAGGGCTCGGCTCCGGCCTGGCCACATGGTCGTCCGGGCAGGCGGCTGCGACGGCGGCGCGCGAGCACGCACTCGACGTGGCATGGGCCGTCGGGGCCGCGCTGCCGACCGACAGCGTCGAGGCGGCGCTCGCCCTGCGCCCGGACGCCGCGGCCAAGCTCGAGGCCGCCGCACGCCGCACCGCCGGCAAGGTCGGCCTCGCCCGCAGCGTGCACCTCGCCCTGCCCAGATCGACGGGTCTCACTGCCGTACGTCTGGCCGGCGAAGCCGACCCGGATCTCGCCAACGACGTGACGACGCTCGCCAGCCAGGTCCTCCACGACCGTCAGCCCGCCTGCGGCACGCGCACGGGGGCCATCCCCCAGCTCGCCGCCACGCCAATCCTGAGCAGCTCCGGAGTGCCACTGGCCGTGCTGGTCCTCGGCTACGCGCCGACCGGCTCGACGCCGCTGTCCGTGTGGCCGCTGGTGATCGGGCTGTTCGTCGCGGCCGCGGTCGCGTCGATCGTGCGCCACCGCTTCGTCCGCGCCATCGCCTCGATCGAAGCCACGACGATCGATCCGGGCAACCCGAACGCACCGGCCGACGCCACGGCGTTGGCCGAGCGCGTCGCGCGGTTGGCGCAGAAGGCCAGCCTCGGCGAGACCGAACTCGAGCAACGCGTGCGAGCGCGCACCCTGGAGGTGACCCAGCAGAGCCGCATGCAGGAAGAACAAGTGGCCAACACCGTGCACGAGCTCCGCACGCCATTGACCACGATCATGGCGTCGCTGAGCATCCTGCGCGACGGCGTGGCCGAGACCGAAGACGAACGCCAGCAGTTCCTGGACAACGCCATGACCGCGACGCGGCACATGACGTTCCTGTGCAACGACATCCTCGACACCGCTGCCTTCGAGGCCGGCAAGCTGCGCATCGACATCATGCCTTGCGACGTGCAGGACCTGCTGACCGAGGCCGAGAGCATCATGCGCCCGATCGCCATGTCGCGCGACATCGAGCTGCGGGTCGATGCGCCGGCCGAGCCCGTCGCCGCCTCGGCCGACCGCGCTCGCGTGCTGCAGGTCGTGTTCAACCTGGTGGGGAACGCGGTGAAGTACTCGCGCCCGAACGGCCACGTCGTCCTGCGGGCGCAGCGCGCGGGCAACTGCATGGCGTTCGAAGTCGAAGACGACGGCATCGGCGTCCCGGTGGCGGCGCGCGGCCACCTGTTCACCAAGTTCAGCCGCCTGCACGACAAGGACTCGACCGTGCCTGGAACCGGGATCGGCCTCTACCTCTGCCGGATCCTGGTCGAGCACATGGGCGGCTCGATCGGGTTCGACGAGCGCGAGGGTGGCACCGGGTCGGTCTTCTGGTTCACCTTGCCGCTGCCGCGCTCGTCGGTCACGCCACCGGTCGGACCGGGCGTCCTGACCTCGAGCTGAGCGACGGCCAGACCACGCGCTGACGGCTGCTGGACTCGCACGGGTCCAACGGGTAGCGAGGACATCCATGCTCGCCACCCTCCTCGTTTCGGCCCTTGCCCTGGGCTGCAAGTGCTGCGAATCCCCGAGGTGCGCGCAAGACCCCGGAAGCCCCCGGCAACCGGCGGGGGAGCAGGACGCGGAGCACCCGGGCAGGAAGAACCCGGGAGACGCGGGGGGCCCGAGCCAGGATGCTGCACCCGCGCCGCAGACGCTGGATCGGTTCGTCGACGACAGCCAGAGGTTCGCGCTGAGGCTGCCGGCGGGCTGGCGCAGGATGACCCCCGACGAGGGACGCAGCCTGCGTGCCGGCGGTCGCACGCAGGTCCCCGCCGAGTTCCTCGAGCCCGAGCCGCCGCGCTACCTGGTGTTCGGCCCCATCGATCGATGGCTGGCCGGAACCTTCGACGGACGCGCGCTGACCCTGGCTGAGTCGGACGGCGAGCCCGACGTCGGCCCTTCGGGAATCGCCGACGTCAAGGCGCACTGGGAGTCGGTCACGCAGCGCGGAACGACGGTCGTGGTCGAGCGCCTCGAGGTGGGCAGCGTCGGCACCGAGGCGCACCCGGCCCTGCTCGGTCGGCTGCGCGTCGGTGCCGGCACGGACGCCCACACGCGCTTCGACGCCTACGTCCCCTCGGGCGGTCAGACCTACTGCTTCGCGCTGACCTGGCCGGCGGCAGACGCAGCCGCGGGCGAAGCCGAGTTCACCGCCATGTGCCGCAGCATCGGCATGGCATCGAAGGCACGCGGTCCGGTCCACTTCGGGTCGAAGCTCCTGTGGGCCGCCTTGTTCGGCCTCGGCATCGGCGTCGTGCTGCACTCGGTGAGGAAACGCGCCAGAGGCTAGGGTCGACCCGGGGCCGGCGCGTATAGTCGGGTCTCACCGGTTTGGGAGGGGCGCGCCACGCCTCCAGTCCGGATCCACCGCTCAGAGAATCGTGTCGGACTCGCCGCGCATCACGAATGCCCTGTTCACTTCGGGCCTGCAGTGCTCGAAGCGTCTGTACCTCGACTACCACTTCGCCAAGAAGACGCCGGACCCCGGCGAGACCCAGTCGATGATCGCCGAGGTCGGCGCCGAGCTGGTCGAACTGGCGAGCAGCGCCTTCCCCAAGGGAGTCGCCATCGACCCCGCCGACCCCGGCGCCGTCGCTCAGACCGAACAGCTCTGCCGCGACAAGAAGCCGCAGGTCGTGTTCCACGGGCGCTTCCGCCACGAAGACGCGGAGATCGGCTGCGACATCCTCATCAGCTCGGGCGATGGCACGCTCGACCTGTTCGAGGTGAAGGCGGGGGTCAGCATCAAGCCCCGTCACATCATGGACCTGGCGCTGCAGGTACATGTGCTCGAGAAGCTCGGCTACAAGGTGCGGCGGACGAGCATCATCCACATGAATCGGCGCTACCTGCACGCAGGCGGCAAACACCCGGTTCACGAGTTGTTCAAGAACGTCGACGCGACGGCTCGCGTGCGGCGGCACATCGGCAAGATCGAGGGCATGCTGCGCTCGTTCGGCCGGGCGCTCGACGACAAGAACTCGCTCGAGCTGCCCACCGGCACCTGGTGCCGGGCACCACTGACCTGTCCGTACCTGCCGCGCTGCATGCGCGAAGGCCCTCGGCATCCTCTGGTCGAACTCCCGAACCTGACGCGCAGCCAGGTCGACGCGCTGCACCAAGGGGCGATCGAGGACCTGAGCCAAGTCGACGTCGAGCAGCAGGGCCTGACACCGCTGCAGCGCCGCGTGCTGGTCAGCGTCCAGTCCGACAAGTTGGTGGTCGAACCGCGGGTCTTCGCCGAGCTGGCGGAGTGCGAGTACCCGATGCACTTCGTGTGGATCGAGAGCCTGCTCGAGGTGCTGCCGCGCTTCGAGCGAAGCCGTCCCTGGCAGAAGATCCCGTTCGCCTGGCATCGCATCGTGCTGAAGGCAGAGGACAAGATCGAGCACGCCTCGTACTTCGCCGACGGCAAGGAGGACCCACGAGCCCGGTTCGTGCACACCATGCTGGACGCGACCATCGGTGCCCACACGGTGTTCTTCTTCCCGCACGACGTGGAAGACCGCCTGCGCGAGCTGGTCGAAGACCTCACTGGAGAGGACAAGGCGCGGGCGCGCGCGTTGCTCAACAGCCCGTTCCTCGAGATGCAAGCGCTCGCCCGCAACGGCATCTATCACCCCGACTTCCGCGGCGAGTTCGACCTGGCAACGATGTATCTGGCCTTGGTCGAGGGTGCCACGTACGACGATCTGGAGGTCGCCTCTGCCGACGCCGCCGGCGCCGCCCTGCGCAAGATCGCCAACACGCGGACGCGAGCCGCGACGCGGGCCAAGCTGCAAGAAGGCGTGAGCGCCTGGATGCGCCGTCAGGCCGAGGCGATGTTCGCGATCTGGCAACGCCTGCAGAGCGAGCGCCCGCAGGCTGCCGTCTGAGCCGTCCGAAACCCCCAGCGACGCGGCGCGTCAGGCGCCCCGCACCACCCGGTTGCGGGCCGACTGCGCCATCGGGTGCGACTCGTCGATGACGATCACCGAGTAGGGGTGATCGGCGTACATGTTGTCGCGCTCCTCCACGCGGATGACGCCACGGCTACGCAGATCGTTGATGAGGGCGCGCCGCTCGGGATGGACCAAGTGGCTGAAGTGCTGGCTCATCGGTCCCTTGAGGAATGGGGACAACCAGATGTCGGGCGAGTCGTGCCGAATCTGTGCGCGAACCATCAGCTCGAGGCACGTGCGCAGGCGCTCTTCGTGCTCCTCGGGAGGCACCGAGCGCTGCGTCTTCCAGGTCACCGGGATGTGGCCCACCACGTTCGGGGCATCGTCGGACAGGCGCGGCGACGCCGACATGCCGAGCGCGGCGTTCACCAGGTCCTGGCCACCGCTCGCGGCGGCGCGCGCTCCGGCCAGAGCCTGGGCGACCGGCGATGGCGAGGAAGAGCGAGCGCTGCCGTTGGCTTTCGGCACCTCGTCGTCGTCGTCGCCGTGAGCGCCGACCGACTCGCCGACCGTGTCGTCGACCGCCGCTGCGCCCGCCTCGGCACGCGGCGCGTTGGACGGCGTGGTGGACGGCGCGCTCCCCTTGCCGTTGTGGGGCCGCCACTTCAGCAGGTCGAGGGCATTCCAGAACCGCTCGAGTCCGACCCGCTCGCGCAAGTCGCCGCTGGTCGTGTCGGGAATGGCGACCACGACCAGCTCACGCCCCTCCTCCAGCACCTGCCGCGCCAGCGGAATGAAGTCGCGATCGCCCGACACGATGACGATGAGCGGGATGTCACTGCGCCGGAACACGATGCGCGCCGTGTCGAGGGCGAGCTGGATGTCCGCCGAGTTCTTGCCGGAGTGGCTGATCAGCACGTACTGCGGGTCGAGACCCATGAGTGCCAGATCGTGCGCCACTTCGACGCCCGGATAGGTGTCGAAGGCCGCGTAGCTGCGGCCGACCACCATGGGATTGCCTTCCTCTCGCAACCGCGACAGGAGGCCTTCGAGGATCTGCAGACTGCTCTCTCTGGTTCGTACTCCTGGTCCGTCGGTCCTGTTCTTCAGCGATAGGAAGAGGTTCTCAAAGTCGACGAAGACAGCTGCATTCATCGCTGCGAGGCAACACTAGATTGGATTGGATCGAGTCGAGCCGAGACGTCCAGCGCGTTCGGCACCTGGACACGATACCATCGGTCACGGCCGTCGGTCGCGCGCGTTTTCGCGACGACGCGCGGAGACGAAAGGGCCATGACAGCGGCGCGACCGCGACGCGCAGCGGCCGCGTTGGGCGCCCTGGCCACATGGACCGCAGCGACCCACGTCGGTCGGCGCGCAGATCCGATTCACGCCGCTGTCGCAGCCGTAACGCTGCGACGGGCCCGAATCAGACCGGGCTGCTGCTCGGGGTCGACGGCTCGCTCGAGGGGAGCGCCGGCGAAGCCGGCGCTCCGGCACCCGCGGCGCGCGCATCCGCCGGCACGCCGCCTCCCATCTCCACCGCCCCTTCGTCGGGAGCCAGGTACGTGTAGCCGGACAACGACCCTTCGTAGCGGCGTAGCAGCAGTGCGAACTTCTCGATGCGTAGCGTGCCCGCGCGCAGCGCCTTCTCGGCCGCCGCGCGCACCCGGCTGACCAGCTCCTGCTTGCTGTACTGCACGTAGCCCAGCACCTCGTTGACCGAGTCGCCTTCGACCACGCGCTCGAGCTGGTAGTTGCCGTTCTGGTCGAGGCTCACGTGGATCGCCGTGGTGTCGCCGAACAGGTTGTGCAGATCGCCGAGGATCTCCTGGTAGGCGCCGACGAGGAACAGGCCCAGGTAGTACGGGCGCGCCCCATCGAACGAGTGCAGCTCGAGGACGTCCTTCTCCTCGCGCAGCGAGATGAACTTGTCCATCTTGCCGTCGCTGTCGCAGGTGAGATCGACCAGCGTCCCCTTCCGGGTCGGCTGCTCGTTCAGGCGGTGGATCGGCATCACCGGAAACAGCTGCTTCACCGCCCAGTGGTCGGGCGCCGACTGGAACACCGAGAAGTTGCAGAAGTAGGTGTCGGCCAAGGCCCGCTCGAGGCCTTGCAGATCGTCGGGCACGTAGTCGAGCTCGCGCACGATGCCGAGGATCTTGTCGCAGATGGCCCAGAACAGCCGCTCGGCGACCGCCCGCCCCTCGAGGTCGAGGTAGCCGAGGTCGAAGAGGCTGAACGCCTCCTCCTTCATCTGCAGCGCGTCGTGGTACGACTCGAAGTAGTTGCGCTTGGTGATGTTCTTCCAGACCTCGAACAGCCCCTGGATCGTCGTGTTGGAGTGGCTCTCGCAGGCCGGCGGCGGCGTGTCGATCGACACCTTGTCGACGCCGAGCACGTTGAACACGAGCGCCGAGTGGTGCGCGACCAACGCCCGCCCCGACTCGCTGACGATGTCGGGGTGGGCGATCCCCTTCTTGTCGCAGGCTTCCCCGATCGCGTACACGACGTCGTTCGCGTACTCCTGCATCGAGTAGTTCATCGACGAGTGGTAGGCGGTCTTGCTGCCGTCGTAGTCGACCGCCAGACCACCACCGACGTCGACGAACTTGAGCCCTGCGCCGAGCTGGGACAGCTCCACGAACACCCGACTCGCCTCGCGCAGCGCGTCCTTGACCGAGCGAATGTTGGTGATCTGACTGCCGATGTGGAAGTGCACGAGCTCGAGGCAGTCGAGCATGCCTTCCTGACGCAGACGCGCCACGGCGTCGATCAGCTCGGCAGCGGTGAGGCCGAACTTGGCCCGCGCGCCGCCGGACTCCACCCACTTGCCGGAGCCGCGCGAGTTCAGACGGACGCGGGCGCCGAGGTGCGGCCGCAGCTCGAGGCGGCGGCTCACCTGGATGGCCAGCTCGATCTCCTCGAAGCGATCGATGACCAGAACCGGATAGCGCCCCAGCTCCTGCGCCAGCATCGCCGTCTCGATGTAGCTGCTGTCCTTGTAGCCGTTGCACACGATCAACGCGTCCGGGTTGTCGTTGTGCGCCAACGCGACCAGTAACTCCGGCTTGCTGCCCGCCTCGAGCCCGAGGCCCCACTTGCGGCCGAAGTCGACCAGCTCCTCGACGACGTCGCGCTGCTGGTTGACCTTGATCGGATACACACCGCGGTAGCGCCCGCGGTAGCCGAACTCGGCGATCGCTGTTTCGAACGCCGAGCACAGCCTGGAGACGCGATGGTTGAGGATGTCGGAGAAGCGCAGCAACACCGGCAGCTCGTAGCCCCGGCGGCGCAGATCCTCCACCAGCTCGAACATGCTCACCGACGGCCCGCCCGGCCCGCGCGGCAGGACGATCATGTGGCCGTTCTTGTCGATGTCGAAGTAGTCCGCGCCCCAGTGTGGCACGCTGTAGATTTCAGCGCTGTCTTGCACGGTCCAGGGACGCATCTCGCGGACGGCTCGATTCAACGGCGGACTCCTCGGTCGGAGATCGGTGGAACGGACGGGAACAGGACGAAGGCGCGGATTGAACACGGTTCGGCGCGCTGCGGGCGGAAACAGGCACGATTTTTCGCGCCGCATGCCCCCGGTGCCGCACCGCCGCGACACCCGCCTCTGGCACCCGCCGCGGACACTCCGTAAGTTCCGACCCGGTGTCGACCGCTAGCGCCGTGGATTCCCAACTTCGCCTGACCGACGCGGAGACCTTCGCGCTGCTGCAAGCCGAGCGCCAGCGCCAGAACGATTCGCTCTGCCTCATCGCCTCGGAGAACCACTGCAGCCGGGCCGTGCGGGAGGCCTGCGCCAGCGTCATCACCGACAAGTACGCCGAGGGCTATCCGGGTGCGCGCTACTACGGTGGCTGCGAGGTCGCCGACCGCATCGAGACGCTGGCCCAGCAACGCGCCTGCCGGCTGTTCGGCGCCGAGTTCGCCAACGTGCAGCCGCACTCCGGCACCACCGCCAACGTCACCACCCTGGCGGCGTTGGCACGCCCGGGCGAGCCGATCCTGGGCATGGCCCTCAACGCCGGCGGCCATCTGAGCCACGGCTTCAAGGTGAGCCACACCGGGCAGTTCTTCGCCGCCAAGCAGTACGGCGTGCAGCCCGACAGCGGCCTGATCGACCTCGACCAGGTGCGCGAGATGGCGCGCGAGCACCGCCCCAAGGTGCTGATCGCCGGAGCCTCCAGCTACCCGCGCGCGCTGCCTTACGCCGAGATGCGCGCGATCGCCGACGAAGTCGGGGCCGTCCTTCTCGCCGACATCGCCCACCCGGCAGGCCTCATGGCCGCCGGAGTCATGCCGTCCCCGGTCGGCATCGCGGACGTGGTCACGATGACCACGCACAAGACGCTGCGTGGGCCGCGCGGCGGCATGATCCTTTCGCGCTCCAAGGACCTCGCCGAGAAGATCGACAAGTCAGTGTTCCCCGGTGGCCAGGGCGGCCCGCTCATGCACCAGATCGCCGGCAAGGCCGTCGCGTTCGGCGAAGCTCTCGCGCCGTCGTTCGCCGAGTACCAGCGCCGCGTTCTGGCCAACGCCCAGCGCCTCGCCCAGCGCCTGATGGAGCGCGGCCTGCCGGTGGTGACCGGCGGGACCGACTGCCACATGGTGGTGGTGAGCCTGGTCGGCCGCGACGTCACCGGCGCCGAGGTGGAGCAACGGTCGCTCGCCGCCGGCATCTCGCTGAACAAGAACATGGTGCCCGGTGACCCGCGCAGCCCGCGCGTCACCAGCGGCATCCGCATCGGCACCGCGGCCGCAACGTCGCGCGGCCTCGGCACCGCGGAGATGGATCAAGTCGCCGACATCCTCGTCAGCCTGATCGAAGGCGCCGCGCCGGAAGGCTTCCGCGCGCGGGTGGCCGACCTGTGCCAACGCTTTCCGCCGCCCGCCTGAGGCAGACCGCTACCTCCCGCACCCGCGAAACGCTGGCAACGCCGTCAGACGTCGCGACGCATCGCCCGCGGCACCAGCTTCCACCACCCGGACGTACGCGCCGACGAACTCAGCTCGATCATCGCTCGGCGCAGGCGCTCGTCGTCTTCGTGGTAGCTGTGGTGCGACCCGCGCGGGCACGCCATCTTCATCCCGCAGCCGGCGGCGCAACCTCCGCCCTCCCGATGCGACTGACAGGTCTGCGTGTCGAAGGAACCGCTGGCGCACACGTGCGCCGGACACGCGCCGAGGCACGGACGATCGCAGCCGTCGCAGGGCTGGTATTCGCCGGCGATGCACCGGCGGAACGACGCGCCGAGCGGCGTCCCCTCCAGCAGGAGTGCGAAGCGCACGCTGACCCAGGGACCGAAGTGCGGGTGCATGAGCCAGTCAGCCACCGGCGAGACCACGCCGAGACCGGCCATCTCCGCCATCTGTGCGAAGTTGAGGTTGGGATTGCGCGCCGGGCACACGACGCGCGCGCGCACTCCGCGCCCATCCAGCCAGGCGCACACCTCTCGGCTCAAGCGCGAACAGCGATCGGCGATCGGCGCGTAGCTGGTCACCGACGCCTGAGCACCGATCTCGGTGCGCATGTGCCGCCAGAACTCCGGACCGCCACTCGCCACCACCACGATCGAACCGCACGACGGCAAGACCTCGCGCGTCCGCCGGCCGCAAGGCTGTGAGCGATCGAAGTCGTCGGCGGTCGTGGCTCCGATGAGATTCAGCCCCTTGGGATCGAGCCAGTCCTTCAGCGAGCGGAGCGAGATGGCCGGCGTCGGAGGGGGCATCACGGCTCTTATCGAACCGCCGCGGCCCGCCGGCAAGGCCCCATCGCGGCCGGGGCCAGCAACCAAGGGCTTGGTTGCTGTCGGCGCTCCGCGCCGACCAGAGAGGGGCCCCGGCCACTTCCTTCCCGGGGCTTCCAGTGCCGCTCGAAAACAGGCGAGTTCACGGCCTTGGCAGTGCGCCGGCACAGCCGAGTTCACGCGTCGAGTGACCATCCGCGCCACTTGCAGCCCATGCGGCCGGGGCCAGCAACCAAGGGCTTGGTTGCTGTCGGCGCTCCGCGCCGACCAGAGAGGGGCCCCGGCCACTTTGTTGCCGGGGCTTCCAGTGCCGTCCGGACCGCCGTTGCCAGCGTGCCTTCGCACGCCGTGGTTTAGGATCCAGACCGCATGCCGGGACGCCCTTCATCGAAGCTCCTCGCCGGCGCGATCCTCGCGATGGCGCTGCTGGGCGGGTCGGCCCTGTTCCTGCTGATGTGGCAGCAGCCCGACGGCGTCACGACTTGGTCGAGCTCCGACCTCGAGCCGGTGCCGCCCCGGCCCGAGGACGGCGATTCCGCCCTCGAAGGCACACGATCGATGGTGGTTCCGGACGACTTCGAGGCCATGCGCTCCGGCGAGTCGGCGGGCGAAGACGCAGCGATCGCCTTGGTCACCCTGCGGGGACGTGTCGTCGGGCCCCGCCAACAGCCGGTTGCGGGCGCAACGGTGCACCTCTCGTTCGCCGGCACGGGCCACGAACGCCTGAAGAAGCCGACGCAGACCTCATCGGCCGGCACCTTCGCCGTGAGGGGTCCGTTGCGTCCGAGCACGACGGTGACCGTCCTGGTCCTGCACCGGGAGTTCGCACCGAGCCAGGTCAGCCGACGCCTGCGCGCGACGGGCACGGGCGACGAGTTCGACCTGGGCGACATCGCCGTCGGCGACGGTGCCGGCGTGCGTGGGTCGGTCCTGCTGGCCGAAGGCGGCCACGCCGCCGACGCGGTGATCGACGTCGTGCCCGACACCGGCGGCAGCGCGTTGTGGTCACCGGAAGCGCGCGTGCGCGTGCAGGCCGTACCGACCGATGCGCAGGGCAACTTCCGCTTGGAACACCTTCCGCCCGGTAGCTACAGATTCGTGGCGCGAGCCCCCGGTCGAGTCGCGGCGAGCAGCGATGCCGTCGTCGTGCTCGATGGCGACACCAAGGACCTGCCACCGATCGTGTTGCCCCCCGGCTGCCGGCTGGTCGGCGCAGTCGTCGACCGCCGCGGCCAAGGCATCGCCAAGGCCCGCGTTACGCTGGCCCAGCTCTCTCCGCCGTCCGGCGCACAGCAGCGCGTGCTCACCGCAGCCGACGGCAGCTTCGAGTTCGACAACCTGCGCCGCACCAGGTGTGAGATCCAGGTGTTCGCGATCGGCTTCGTCTCACGCGGGCTGCGCCTGGATCTGACCGAGGCGGAGAAGCACGTCCGAGTCGAACTCGACGACGGCCTGCGCGTCGACGGGTGCGTGGTCGCCGCCAGCACCGGCGCCGCCATCGACACGTTCGCGGTCCAGGCTCGGCGGGTGCGCAGCCTGCCGACGGTCGACCCCGGCAAGCCGACGCCACCGCCCCCACCTCCCCCGATCCGGCAGTCGGGCTCATGGCAGACCGCGCCGCAGGACCCGGGCCCGATGGAGGCGCACCCCGGCGGCATGTTCACCTGCAGCGGGCTGGACGAGGGCGTGTACGCGGTCGACGTCAAGGCGCCCGGTCACGTGATGGCCCGGAGCCACGAGGTCGAGGTGCGTCTCGGGCACCTTCCGCCCCGGATCGAGGTGGCCCTCGAACGCGGTCACACCGTGCGCGGCCGAGTCGTGCGAGCGGGTGACGGTGCAGCCGTGGCGGGTGCGCGACTCGAGGCGATACGGCTCGGACCCGACGACCGCGACCGCGAGCGCACACTGGGACCGACCGTCGCAAGAGCAATCAGCGACGGCGATGGCAGCTTCGCGATGACCAGCGTGGGGGCCGGCTCCTACGCTCTGCGCACGACGGCCGCCGGCCTGGAGGTCGCCACGACAGGCCCCATCTCGGTCGCCGGGGATGTGTCGGACCTGCGCATCGAGGTGGCACCGCACGCAGCCCTGCACGGCACGGTGCGCGGCATACCCGACGGCCGATCCGCCGACGTCACTGTGGTCGCCTTCGCTGACCAGCGCACGGTCAAGACGGCTCGCGTCGGCGACGACGGTACTTACCGCCTGGCTCCGCTACGCCCGGCCCCCTACCACGTGCGGGCCTATCTCGCCGACTCGCGGTCGGCGATCCGCCACCTGGTGGACGCCGTCCAGGTCGAGCCGCCGCCGCAAGCCGACGTCACGGTCTCGGCCGGCCAAGACCAAGAGCTGAGTCTGGACCTACGGCTGGTGCCGCTCGGCCGGCTCGCTGGCACGGTACACGTCAACGGCATCGCCGCGGCCGGCTACCTCGTGCGCGCCGAGTCGCTCCCGTCGTCGCCGCGCAACAAGTCGCGGCGCCTGACGCCGGTGGCGCAGCAGTTCGTGGAAGCGAACGGCAGCTTCGCGCTCGACGAGCTCGAGGCTGGCGCCTACCAGATGGTCGTCACGTCCGCGAGCAAGGAACGCGTGGTCGTGTACCGCGCCGATGCACACGTCGTCGCCGATACGGCCACCGAGATCGATCTCGACATCGGCGTCGCAAGTCTCGAGGGTCGCGTCGTCACTCCCGAGGACGGCGGCCCGGTCGACGGCGTCGTCCGGCTCCGTCCGGCGGGCGTCGAGCCGGACCCCGTGGCGGAATACGCAGCGCGCGTCGACGAGATCCGGGCGCAAGTGCGGGAGGGCCGGTTCCGCTTCGAGGTGGTGCCGACCGGCTCGTTCGTGCTCGAACACAGCGACGGCACGGCGCGCAAGCCCGTACGCACCGAGGTGACCCTGCAGCGCGGCGAACATCGGAGCCTGATGGTCGTCGCCGGCGAAAAGCTCTAGGGGAGTCCGCGTCACGGGATTCATCCGCGGCGGAGCCGCGCCCGTTCCCAGCTTGGCACGTCCGAATCTGCACAGCTCGCCCGACCTGCTGGGCGATTCGGCCGCACCAACCAGAACGAACATGCACGGCTCGGCCACGGCGACTCCCCGTGACACGGACTCCCAGCCGCCACCTGAGGCGGGTCGCGACGTGTCCTTGGGCGAAGCCCGGAGCGAGTGCGCGACGAGAGCCTGGGCGAAGCTTGGGCCGGAGTGAGGGCGCCGTTTCGCAGGCCCTGCCGTAGACTCCGGCCCGTGACCACGCTGATCCGCGTCCTCATCGCCCTCGTCGCAGCGCTCACCGTCTGCGTCGTCGGATGGGCGGGCCTGCACGCGATCGGGGTCAAGCCTCCCACGGTGGCGGCAGCGCCGAGCGACCTACAGCTGCCGTCGCCGTCGCCGGTGCCGAGCCCACGCGCCAACCTCGCGCCTTTCGGCTCGGCGGTCGACGCCAGCCTGTCGCGCCCGACCGCGCGCTCGCGTGGCGAGGTCGATGTCGAGCTGATCGGTGGCACGCCATCGATGGATCTCGTCCTGCGCGTCGTGAGCGGCTGGTCGGGCGCACCGCTGGCGCAACGCCCACTCGATGCCCCTGCCCTGGCAGATGGGCGCGTGCGCTTCACCGGCGTGGCCAAGGGTTCGCACTGGCTGACGCTCGTTCCGGCGGCCGCGCCGACCGCCGCCTCCTACTTGACCCGCGTGCGCATCGACGTGCCCGCCGACGCACGGGCGCAGCTCGACGTGACCACGCATCCGCTGCGTGTGCGCGTACTGCGCGCCGGCGCCCCCGTCGCAAGGGCCCTCGTTCGGCTCGAGCGCGCCGACGACCCGGCATGGATGGACTCCACCCAGAGCGATGGTGACGACGGCGTAGCATGGACCGACGCCGACGGGCAGGTCGGGCTCGGGCCTCTGGGTCGCGGCAGCTACCGAGCCCGCGTCGTCGGCGAATCCGCCCCGACGATCTCGTTCGAGGTGCCCGGCACTGCCGAGATCGAGATCAGCCTGCCGGGCCTTCGGTGACAGGCTGCAGCTGACCGTCCTGCACCCGGTAGATCGTCGGCGACACCGGGTAGGGCGAGTTCTGGCTCTGTTCGCGGTTCAACTGCATGAGACCGGACAGCGATCCCTGGGCGCCACTGCCCAACCACAACGTGTCCCGTTCGGGCATCGCCACCAGCAACCCTTCGGTGCGCTCAGGATCGAGAAGCAGCACGCGCGCCGCGTCGTAGCCGTCACCCGTGCGGAGGACGACGGCGTCGTCGTCCGGACCGGGCATCGGCACGTGCTCGCCACCGAGCCGGCGGAGGTTCTGTGTCGACAGGCGGTGCACGCTCTCCTCGTCGACTCCCCATTGGCGCAGATGCGCCTGGCACACGAACACCATGCTCCACGGGTCGTCGATCACGTAGCAGATGCGCAAGTCGGCGGCCAGCGCACGCGTGACCAGCGCCTCGTCACCGAAGGAGCGTCCCCGGGATCCCACCCAGTCCGCGCTCCGGACCTGGGGCAGGATGCGCGTCGCCACCTCGTCGAAACGATGCTCGCTGATGCGGGTCAAGCCACCGTTGGCGATCTCGCGCAGCAGCGTGTCGACCATTTGCGGCAACGCTTCGGGGAACGTGCTGGCGTGACGGAAGAGCTGGTGCAAGGGAACCGGCACGTCCTGCCCCTCGACCTCCATCACCAGCACGAAGCGCCCCGGGAGCATCCCTCGCACGTGCACTTCGGGGTGATGCGCGCGCAGCGTCTCCTCGAGCCGCCGGAGGAACACCCTGACCTCCGCGGGGATGGTCACCGGACGGTAGCGCCGCCGGATCACGTGGAAGGCCGCCGCCGTGACGAGGCTCAACGCCAACCAGCCGAGGCCAAGCCAGGCCAACATGGGTCTCTCATCGGCAGCACGCCGTCGCAGCGTGAGCCCAAGACTTGGATGGGCGGACGACAGGTGTCGCCGCCCATCGCACCAGCTTTGGAGCGGATGGAGCCAGGCTCCACCGCTGAACGCTGGTGGCGCCGACTGGCCGTCGCCGCGGCAAGTGCGCGGCGGCCGGGGTCCGAAGCCGGGAGGCGACGACCTCGCAGGCCCGTCGATGGGCCTGGCACCCCGGCCGCGAGCAGGGGAATTGTCCGTGGATCGACACTTGACTCCGCATCCAAGCCGACCCTCTGCCCGAAGACGCCCAGAGGTGTAGCCGGATGCAACACCATCCGTCAACCCCCGTGAGGCCCGGATGACCGATTGTAGGATGCAGTAGGGTACGCTATCACTCGTACTCGATTATCGAACATATGGCCCTCGCCCATCCGGTAGTGAGGGCCAGGCACCCGCATGAGTGACTTCCGGATCCTCGCCTACCGCGAATCGGCCGTCGAGAGCTTCCCGCTCGCGTCGGGAACCGAATGGCGCATCGGCCGCGCCGTGGAGTGCGACATCCGGCTCAACGACCCCTCCGTCAGTCGGGTGCACTTGGCCCTGCAGCGCGTGCAGGACGAGTTCCACTTCGAGGACCTCGGGGGCGCCAACCCGATTCTGCTGCACGGTCAGCGGGTGACGCGGGGCGCGCTCGTACCGGGCGTGCCGCTCGTCGTCGGCAGCACCATCCTCTACTTGGACCGCATGGCGAAGACCGCCGAGGTGCGGATCCAGGGTGGCGACGCCCTGTCCGGGAAGACGCGTCGCTACCTCGACGAGGGGGCCGCCGGCCAGCCCGACCTCGCCAACCTCACGCAGCCGAACCCGTCGACCGCCGAGCTGGTCGCCTCGTTCCTGGCCGTCGACGAGGAGGGGGCGCCCGCCGGGAGTGGAGCAGCGAGCCTGGTCGACGGAGCGATGCGCTGGTTGCGCTTCCGCCAAGGGACGATCGTCGCCTTCGTCGGCGGCGCCACCTACGAAGTCGTCGCCTCGCGCTCACGCGACGGCAGCGCGACCATGCAGATCAGTCGCACGATCCTCGACGAGGTGCGCGTGCGGCGGCGCGCCTTCCTGCAACCCGGCACGGCGTCGGGGCGCAACGTCGCGGTGGTCGCCGTCCCTCTCGGCGACCCGGTGGCCGGAGCCTTGATCCTCTCGCATCCGATCCCCGGGCTGACCATCGACGACGAACTCCTGCGGGCCGCCGCCACCCTCGGTCAAGGGATCTGGACCCGCTTGGGAGAGCTGCGGGCACTGCGCACTCTGCGCGAGCAGGTGAGCCGAGCCCAGTTCCAGCAGAGTCCGGCGCACGCGGCCCTCACGGCGTCGGCGCGCTTGACCAGCGTGTGCCGGGAGCTCCTGCGCGCCGCCGAGCACAGCCTGCCGATCTTCCTGATCGGCGAGGACGGAACCGAGAAGGAGGATCTGGCCCGCTTCGCCCATGCCCACAGTCCGCGAACGGCGCGCGCGTTCGTGGGCTTCCACGCTGGGGTGGTGCCGGCGACGCGCGCCGAGGAGGAGCTGTTCGGGAGCGTGCGAGCCAGCACGGTGGTGCGGGCGGGCGACTCCAGCCGAGCTCTGCTGCGCGCTCAGGGCGGCATGCTCTTCCTCGAGGAGCCGGAGTTGCTCCCCGAGCACGTGCAGGATCGCTTGGCTCGCGTGCTCGCGGCCGGCGAGATCACGGTCGCCGCGGGCGACCACCTTCCGCTCGACCTGCGCGTGGTGGCCGCGAGCACGGAGGATCCGAGCGCCCCCCGCGCCGACGGACGCGCCCTACGCCCGGGCCTGTCGGAGCTGCTGACCGCCATCCGCATCGACGTCCCCCCGTTGCGCAGCGCGCCCGCCGACGTCAGCACCCTGACCGAGCTCATCCTCAGCGAAATGACACCCTCTCCCGACGGCGTCCCACGCACGGTCTCCGAGCAGGCGTTGGAGGCACTTCTCGCCTACACGTGGCCGGGCAACGTGCGGCAGCTGCGTCGAGTGCTCGAGGTCGCCGCCGCGCGCGCCGGCAATCGCCCGGTCCAGCCGCGCGATCTTCCAACCGAGGTGCGCGAGCCACGGTCACAGAGCGCTGGCCTGCTCTCCCTCGCCGAGGTCGAGCGCAACCACATCGCGGCCATCCTCGAGGCGGTGGGCGGAGTCAAGACGCGTGCCGCCGAAGTGCTGGGCATCGCGCCCTCGACGCTCTACGAGAAGCTGCGGCGCTACAACCTGAAGTAGTCGCCCCGTACGACCGCGAACGGCGGACGGGACGGCTTCCCGCCCGAGCCTCGATTACTGAACGACGACCATCTGCATCTGTCGCAGCGCCAGGCCCACCGTAGCACCCGCCTCGACGCCCTGGATGGGAAGACGCAGGCCGCGCAGCGCCGCGACGCCGGGGATGGGCAGGGTGCCCAGCAAGCGGCCGTCGGTGGCCAGTGGGCCGCCGTACAAGAACACGATCGGCGACAGCGGGTCGAGGCGCAGGATGCCGGCAGGAGGCCACGGCACCACCGCCGGCTGGGCGCCTAGGAAGGCCGCCATCGCGTTCCCGACGGCCCCCTGCAGTTCGAGGCGCAGGGTACCGCCCGGGGTCGCGTGACCGCGCACTGCCAGCCGATCGCTGCTCGCCGTCAGGCCGGTCCGCAGGTTGCCCTCGTGGTAGCACGACCACAGGATGCGGCCGGGCGAGGTGGGGCCAGTCAGCTTCCACAGGTAGAGCGTGCCCGTCGTGTCCCGGTTGGCGAGCGCGGCGATCTCGAGCACCCCGTCCCCGTCGACGTCGGCGATGGTCGCGCCGTTCAGGTAGGTGAAGCCGTCGGTGCGCAGGGGAAAGCCGGGCTCGATCTGGCCGTGCGCGTCGATGCAGTGCAAGAACCCCTGGTTGTTCGCCATCACGCTCGTGCCGAAGAAGATCTCGAGCTCGGGATCGAGGTCGACGTTGGCGACGGTGACCGGCGACTCGGCGCCACCCTCGGTCACGTAGGGGAATCCGGGTAGCAGCTGCCCCTGGCGGTCCCACGCGTACAGCGCCGGCGCCGCGGCGGTACCGCCGGCGCGACCGGCCAACACGTCGAGGCTGCCGTCACCGTCGAGGTCGGCCACGGTCGGCGGGCAGTAGGACCAGCCGCCGAAGAGCTTCGGCCAACCAGCGAGCTGGGTGCCGTCGGCCTTGAACACGTAGCAGCCACCGCCCGACTGGTGCAGGCACATCGCGATCTCGAGCACGCCGTCGGCATCGAGATCGGCGAGCGCCGGCGACTGGTAGGAGACGTTGGCGTTGAAGGTGCTCGCCACGTTCACCGGCCAACCGGCGCGCACCTGGCCAGCCGCGTCGGTGACATAGACGGACGTGTACGAGCCGAACACGAGTTCCTTGCGCCCGTCGCCGTCGAGATCGCCCACCGCCGGCGTGAATGCCGGCACATGGTCGAGCGTGAGCGGCCAGCCCGGCAGCGGCGTGCCGTCGGCACGGAGCACGTGCGCGCGCCCGATCGGGTAGGCGCGTTCGGTCGCGATCACCTCGAGGCGCCCGTCGCCGTCGAGGTCCTCGGCCACGACGGCTTCGACGTTGTTGTTGCTGAACGTCAACGGCCAGCCGGGAAGCGGATTGCCGCCGCGGTCGAGCGCGTGCAGGCTACCGCCGCTGGTGATGCCGCGGGTCGCCACGAGGATCTCGAGAAAGCCGTCGCCGTCGAGGTCCGCCACCACCGGCGAGATTTGGCCCCAGCCGCTCACCGTGCGCGGCCAGCCCGGCAGGGCCGTCCCGTCGTAGCGGAACACGTAGACGCGCCCGTCGGTGCTGGGCCGGATGATCTCGAGGCGGCCGTCCCCGTCGAGGTCGGCAAGGGTCACGTTGCGGTTGGGATGGAAGTTCGGATGCGTGGCGATCTGCACCGGCCAGCCGGGCATGAGCGTGACCGCCTGGGGCCCGGGCGCAGCGACGTCGGCGACGCGACCAGCCGCGACCGTGGTCTGTCCAGCGACCACGGCGCCGGCGTCGCTGGTGGATACACTTTGCGCCGCGCCAATCTGGACCGCGGCGGCGAGAGCGAGGGGGAGCATCCCGGCAGGATAGCGCTGCGGCGCCGACTCGACCGCGCCTGCGCGGGGGTGGTCCGACCGAGCGCGGCCGACGCATCATCTGCCCCGCCGGCGCCGGCGTTCGGCGTGCCTCGGGCCACGTCTTTCCGTATCCTCGACCGGCTGCACGAGCCGAGCATGCCGGACGCCATCTATCTCGACCACGCCGCCACCACGCCCCCCGATCCGCGCGCGCTCGCCGAGTACGCGCGGCTGGCCGCCGACGCCTTCGGCAACCCGTCCTCCACCCACCGTTTCGGGGCCGATGCGCTCAGGGCGCTCACCGACGCGCGCGAGTTCCTCCGCGGCACCCTGCTGGCAGCGCGCCTGGTCTTCACCTCCGGCGGCACCGAGGCGGACATGCTCGGCATCGTCGGCAGCGTATGGCGGCGGCCGCCTGGCCGCGTGCTCGTGGGCGCCGCCGACCACCCGGCCGTCACCGCGCTCGAAGCCCCCCTGCGCCGGCTCAACCAACGCCTGACCAAGGTGCCGGTGACCAGCGACGGCGACATCGACCCCGAGGCGCTGTTCGATCTCTTGGGCAGCGACGTGCGCGCTGTCGCCATCCTGCACGGGCACAACGAGCTGGGCACGCTGGCGCGCGTCGACGAACTGGTCGGCCTGGTACGGCGCGTGGCGCCGAGCGCGCACGTGCACCTCGACATCGTGCAGGCCTACGGCAAGGTGCCGATCGACCTCGACGAACTCGACGTCGATTCGGCGGCGGTGTCGGGCCACAAGCTGCACGGGCCGCGCGGCGTCGGCTTCTTGGCGCTTTCGAACAAGGCAGAAGTGACCGCGCTGATCGCCGGCGGCGGACAGGAGGAAGGGTTGCGTGGCGGCACCGAGAACGTGGCCGGCGCCGCCGCATTGGCGCACGCCGCCGACACCGCGTTCAGCCACCTGGCATCGACCGCGCGGCACACCGGGGACGTGGCCAGCGCGATGTTCGCGGCTCTGGCGCGCGCCAACGGCGGTGACGCCGAGCGCCTGGGTCACCCCGACCGCCACCTGCCGCACATCCTGAGCCTGCGCCTTCCCGGCATCGTCGGCAGCACCCTGCAGGAACGCATGAACGCGCGCGGGGTGGCCTTCTCGGTCGGCGCCGCCTGCCACGCCCACGACGGGAGCGGCGGCACGAATCCGGTGCACGAAGCGATCGGCCTGTCGCGGCGCGAGAGCCGCGAGGTGATCCGCCTGTCCTTCAGCCGCACCACGACCCGGGCCGAAGTCGAGCGCGCGGCGGCGATCTTCGCCGAGGAGATCGCGGCGCTGCGCGCGCAGGCACCGCGGCGTGCGGGCGCCGAACGCGCGGCGACCGAGGAGCGTTCGCGGTGAGCGAGCCCCAACCGAGCCCTGACGCGAGTGGTCGGCGGAAGCCCGACCCGAGCCCGACCAAGAAGAGCGCCACCGGCACCGCCACCACCCCGGCGATGGCTCAGTTCATGGCCGCCAAGCGCCAGCATCCGGACGCGCTGCTGTTCTTCCGGATGGGCGACTTCTACGAGCTGTTCCACGAGGATGCCAAGATCGCCAGCCGCGCGATCGGCCTGACGCTCACCAGCCGCAGCAAGGGCGACGACCCGATCCCGATGGCCGGGGTGCCGGTGCGCTCGGTCGACACCTACCTGAAGCGGTTGGTGCAGGCCGGCTTCAAGGTCGCCATCTGCGAGCAGATGCAGGACCCACGCGAGGCCAAGGGTGTGGTCGAGCGGCAGGTGATCCGTGTGGTCACGCCGGGCACCCTCACCGAGGACTCGCTGCTCGACACCAAGCGCAAGAACTTCCTGGCCGCCGTGGTCGGCGGCAGCGGCGGCCGCGGCCGCGCCGGCCTCGCCTGGGTCGAGCTGTCGACCGGCGAGTTCCGCGTGCACGAGTGCGGCGGCGACCGTCTGGCCGACGAACTCGAGCGCCTCGAGCCGGCCGAGCTCCTCCTGCCCGAAGGCGCCGAGCCGCTCGAACGCGCGGCGCACGCGGGCCACCTGTGCGCCACGGCGCGGCCGGCCTTCGAGTTCGAGGCCGACAACGCCGAGCGCACCCTGCGCGAGTTCTTCAGCCTCGCCTCGCTGGCCGGCTTCGGCCTCGAGGACGCGCCGCTGGCGGTGCGCGCCGCCGGCGCGCTGGTGCGCTACCTGCAAGAGACCCAGCTCGCGGCCTTGCCGCACATCCGCCGCATCGAAGTGTTCCAGGGTGGCAGCACCATGCTGCTCGACCGCGCCACCCGCACCAGCCTCGAACTCGTCGACACCCTGCGCGGCGCCGGCGCCGGAGAACGTGGCACGCCCCTGCTCGCCATCCTCGACCAGACCTGCACGCCGATGGGTGCGCGCCTGCTGCGCGACTGGCTGCTGGCCCCGCTCCTGGAGGTAGCCGCGATCCACGAGCGCCAGAGTGCCGTCGCCGAACTCCTGGGCGACGCCGACCTGCGGGTGCGCCTGCGCGCCGAGCTGGCCGAAGTGCACGACCTGCAGCGTCTCACCGCGCGCACCAGCTGCGGGCGCGCCAACGCCCGCGACCTGGTGGCGCTGGCGAAGAGCCTGCAGCGCTTGCCGGCGGTCGTCGCCGCCCTCGACGGCTGCGCCCGTCAGGGCGCGCTCGAACGCCTGCACCGCGGTTTCGACGTGCTCGCCGACGTCGCCGAGGACATCGCTTCGAGCCTGGTGGACGAGCCACCGGTGCCGATCAAGGAGGGCGGGCTGATCCGCCCGGGCCACTCCAGCGACCTCGACGAGCTGGTCGAGCTGGCGCGCGACAGCATGCAGTGGATGGCGCGCTTCCAGGCGCGCGAAGTCGAGCGCACCGGCATCCAGAACCTCAAGGTCGGCTTCAACCGCGTCTTCGGCTACTACATCGAGATCACGCACGCCGGTGCCCGCGGCAGCGAGATCCCCGCCGACTACCACCGCAAGCAGACCACCAAGAACGCCGAGCGCTACGTCACCGACGAGCTGAAGACCTTCGAGACCAAGGTGCTGCAGGCCGAGGAGCGCAGCAAGGCGCTGGAGCACGACCTGTTCCTGGCCCTGCGCGAGCGCGCGGCGACGGCGACGGAACGCCTGCAGGACACCGCCGCGCGCGTCGCCGAGCTCGATTGCCTGCTGAGCCTGGCACAGGTGGCGCAGGAGCGCGGCTACTGTCGCCCCACCGTCGACGACAGTCGGGTACTCGCGGTGAAGGACGGCCGCCACCCCGTGATCGAGGCGACGCACGCCGCCGGCACGTTCGTGCCCAACGACACCGACCTCGATCCGCCGCGGCGGGCGCTGTCGCTCATCACCGGTCCGAACATGGCCGGCAAGTCGACCTACATCCGTCAGAACGCGCTCATCGTGATCATGGCGCAGCTCGGCAGCTTCGTGCCGGCAGCCGAGGCGCGCGTCGGTCTCGTCGACCGCGTGTTCACCCGGGTCGGCAGCGCCGACGACATCAGCCGCGGCGCCTCGACCTTCATGGTCGAGATGGTCGAGACCGCCAACATCCTGAACCACGCCACGCCGCGCAGCCTGGTGATCCTCGACGAGGTCGGCCGCGGCACCAGCACCTTCGACGGCCTGTCGCTGGCCTGGGCGATCGCCGAGGACCTGTACGAGCGCATCGGCTGCCGCGCCCTGTTCGCCACCCACTACCACCAGCTCACCGACCTCAAGGGGCCGGGCAAGGGCATCGTCACCCAGCGGGTGGCGGTGCGCGAGTGGGGCGAAGAGATCGTGTTCCTGCACCGCATCGAGGAGGGCGGCACCGACCGCAGCTACGGCCTGCACGTCGCTCGGCTGGCCGGCATTCCCAAGCCGGTGATCGAGCGCGCCCGCACCGTGCTGGCCAAACTCGAGGAAGAAGACGAGCACGTGGCTTCGGCGCTGGCGACCACCAGCAGTGCCAAGCCCGCGCGGCGGCAGCAGGTCCTGTTCGAGTCGCCGCGCGAGAAGATGCTGAAGGACCTCGCCAAGCTCGACCCGAACACGCTCACGCCGATGCAGGCGCTGACCAAGCTGGCCGAACTCGTGGCCCAGGCCAAGGGCTGACCGTGGTGCCACCCTGGGTGTGGTGGGTCGTGCTCGGTTTCAACGCGCTGGCTTGGGTGGCCTTCGCTTGGGACAAGTGGCGCGCCCGCCGCGGCGGCCGCCGCGTGCCCGAAGCCCGGCTGCTGCTCCTGCTGTGGCTAGGTTGTCTCGGCGCCTGGTGCGGCATGCGCATGTTCCGGCACAAGACGCGCAAGACGAGTTTCCTGTGGCGCGCCATCCTGCTGACGGTGCTGAATCCCCTGTGGTGGCTGGTGTGGCGGCAGCTGCGTGGGTGGCTGGGGTGAGCGGAGGGACGCCCGCGGCGAACGCCTCGGTTCAGCCGCCGATCACCCACTCGCGCGCGTTGCTCAAGACGACGCCGAGCGGATTCGCCGCGGAGTCGGGGACTGAGCACTGATCGTACATCCGTGCGCCGACCAACCACGGGGACGAGGGAATCGGGATCGAGACGATGCCGCGGCCGCCGGCAAGCGCGAACGGGAGGACCATGTCGACCGACGTTCGCAGGCGACACCCGGTCATTCCCAGGCTCGTCAGGTCGAGTGGCAGGGGCAGCGCGCCCCACTGAGTGCGCGAGCCGCCGACCAGAAGGACGGCCGACGCGGCGCTAGCGGGCGCACTCAACAGAGCCTGATCGAAGCTACGCCCCACCCATGCCAGTTGGCCACCACTCAGCACCAATGCCGCCGGACCGGCACAGCCCGATCCCAGCGGAGCGTAGGTCGCCGCGTTGGGCAAGCCGAGTTCGAACGCCGAACCCGCGAAGGGCGCCGCCACGATGAGCCGCGCACGCCCGAGATCGTGCGCCATGACCGGGAATGGGGTGTGGCTCGGCCCCCCTACCAATGCTTGCCAAGCGGCACCTCGCCACTCCACGGGATGAGCCTTCTGCAGCAGTAGGTTGCCGTCGGACGAGATCCAGAGTCCACCGAACGCGACCACCGACTGCCGCGCGTGGTCGTAGGCCATGCGGTGTTGGTGACGCTGGATCCCCGTGCCTGCACTCCGCCACTGCACTCCATCCCACTCCCAGGCGAACGGATCGTACGTGAAGCGAGCGATGAAGCCGCCGTCGACCACGGTCACGCGACGCAGCTTGTCGTAGGCAATCGCCGCACCATAGCGCAGGGGCGGAGAAACGATTGGTTGCGGCCGATACCAGACGGCACCGTCCCATTCGAACAGGCCGTCGTCGTTGTACACAATCAGTCGTCCGCGCGCCTCGTCGAATGCAGCGGTGCACTCCGACCGCCCACGAGGGACGCCGGGAGAGCTGTGAGCCGTCCAAGCACTCCCATCGTACGACCTGACCGCGACGGCTCCCCCACTGTAGTCGGCCGCGAGCACCAGCAGCACGCGGCGGCGCAGCGTATCGTAGACGAGCGAGTAGTACTCCGGAGAGCTGGAGTAGGCCTGAGGAGTGGTCGCGCTGACCTGCAACCAAGACGAGCCGTCGAACTCCCAGGTCCGGAGCAGCCCCGGAGTCGGATGCAGCGCGACCGCGACAAGGCGACCGCGATCCTCGTCGTAGGTCATTGCGCGCACGTCGGGTGGCGGCGCCGGGGATTGGGACCACTGAGCGGAAGCTGCCATGCCGACGGTTGTCGCCAGCATGAGGAAAGCGGAAGTCCTTCGATATGACACAGCGTCTCGACCTCTTGAGGAGCTCTTGGGGGACCGTCGTAGCATAGCAGCCGCGCGCAATCGGGTGCGGGTCCCGTATGGAGCGGATTAGCAGGCGCGCCGCGCCAGGGCTCGCACTCGCCCGAGCTGCCCGCACGAGTATGGGTGCCGGGTAACAGGGTGGAGTCAGACTCCACCCTGTTACTGCTGACCTGCGCGGCCCGGCACCGGCCCGGCCAGGCGCTATGTTGCCAGCCGTGATTCGTCTTCTCGCGGTTTCGTGGGTTTGCGCGGTGGCGACCGCGCAGGTCGAGCCGGTGCGCGGCTTGGTGGTGGACGAGGCGGGGCAGCCGCTCCAAGACGTGGCGGTGGTGGCGTTCGCCGCCGAAGAACCCTTCGTCACAGACCAGCTCCTGCGAACACCCACGACGCACACCGCCAGCGATGGCACATTCGCGCTCGATCTCGACCGTTCCGCCCGGCCGTGGCTCGGCAACGTGCTGTTCGCGACCCCCGGCCGTGTCCACGTGGTGGCGGGGATCGCCTGCGTCGATATGACTCCGGTCGTGCTGCCGAAGGCGAAGCGCTTGGCGGGACGCGCGCGCGACGCGACGGGCAAGGCGCTGGCTGGCGTGAGGGTGGAGGCCCGCGACTACCTGGCACGTTGCAAGTTCCTGGGGCGCTACCCCTCGAACCTGAGCACGAGTCCCGAGCCGCGCACCGCGGTGCGCACCGACGCCAGCGGGCGTTTCGTGCTCGAAGGCGTCTGTGACACGATGATCTGGCTGGTGGCCGGCGGCCAGAGGTTCACGCGCCAGGAATACGGACCGCTCGCAGCCGGCGACTCGTTCGACGTCGAGGTCGCGCCTGCTCCCGTCGTCACGGTGCAGGTGGTCGATGGCGCCGGGAAGCCCGTTTCCGGCGCTTCGGTGACGGCGACGAGCGAGAGCCTGCCCCAGTGGCTCGGCTACCAGACCGGTACCACCGACGCCGAGGGACATGCTGAGGTGACGTTCCTCGCAGCGCCCACCTCGCTCTGGGTGCAGACCGAGGACTTCCGGCCGCTCGCGAACGCCACCCTGACCGCGCCGCAGGCCGAGGTGCGCCTCGTCGCGCAGGATGCCCCACAGCCCGCTGCCCCCGACAAGGCTCCCGAGCCGCGAGTGTTCGGTCGGGTCGTCGACCCCGACACCGGCCGCGCGGTCGTCGGCGCGAAGATCGCCATCGTCGGGGAGATGACAGGTCCGCCAGACCACTACGTGCTCGACAACACGGCCGTCGCCAGCAACCTGGCGGGCGTGATGACCGACGCCGACGGCCGCTTCGCGCTGCCTGCCGAAGACGGGGAACGCTGGCTGGTGGCGACCGACGGGAGCCGCTCCTTCACCCACGATCGGGGACGGGCGCCGTCCCCGCGCACGATCAACCTCGTCCCCGGCGCCGAGCTCCGTGGCCTCGAGCTCACGCTGCAGCCGACCGTGACCGTCTCTGGCAAGGTGCGCGGACCGCTACCGCGCGGGTCGCAGGTGCGCTTCCTGGTGCAGCGCGAGTCGCGGTGGTCGTCGGAGACGATGGAGTACCGGCCGCGGGCTGCGCTCGACGGACAGCAGCGCTTCGGCGACGCGCGTCTGCTGGCGCGCCGCTACGACGTGCAGGTGTTGTCGCCACGGCTGTTCCGGCAGGGCATGCCCGACAAGGTCTCGGTCGCCTCGGTGGTGATCGACGGGAAGCCGATCGAGGTCGACGCCGGCGGTGCGGTGCCGGCCACCGTGCGCGGGGTGGTGCAGACGCCGCTCCCTCCGCAGCGCGTCGCCGTGGTGCTGCTGCCGACGGCGCACGACGACAAGCTCGTCAGCCTGGGCTACGCGTCGTACGACGGGCCGGCGTGTCCGCTCGGACTCGACGGCGAGTTCGCCCTGCGCGGCGCGGCCGGCGGACGCACCCTGGCGCTCATCGACATCTTGACCGGCGTCGTGCTCGCCCATCGAGACCTCGGCAACCTCGCACCCGGCGAAGACCGGGAGATCACGTTCAAGCCTGAAGTGCAACCCGTTCAGGTATGCGTGCGATTCGCCAGCCTGCCGGCGAGCGACACGCTGTGGCTCGACGTGCGGGTCGCCGACGAGCACTGGCTCCAGGTCGGCCAGATCGTCAAGCGCTCGGCCGACAGCACCGGCGGTGTCGGCACGCGGGTGCCGCGCGCCACACGCGAGCTGACGCTCTGGTTGCCCCCCGGCCAGACCTTGCTGCGATTGCGCACCCAGGAAGGAGTCCGCTCGGACGGCACCGACGCGCTGGCGTCGCTGTTCTGCGATTCCGCCAACCTGCCCAACGGGTGCGTCGAACTGAAGGCGGAGTGACCCGGACCCGCGCCCTCCGGAACAACCCCCAGCGAAGTAACAAGGTGGAGTCAGACTCCACTCTGCTACTTCGCGACATCGGCGGGCCCCGGCCGTACCGTCTTGTGATGAAACTCACGCTGCCGCTGCTCGCGTGCACCGCGGCCCTGACGTTGCCGCGCGTCCGACCGCAGGATCCTCCCCCGGCATCGCCCCCCCCGACGACGCCCCTGCCGCGCGCCTTCGTCGACGGCGCCAACTGGACCCCACTGACTCTCGCCGACTTCGTCAACGTCAACGGCGACGCCGACACCTGGACCGAGCACGACGGCATCATCGTCGGCACCGGCAAGCCAATCGGAGGGGCGCGCTCGCGCAAGACCTACGCCAACTTCGAGATGGTGCTCGAGTGGAAGCACCTCGAGCACGCCGGCAACTCCGGCCTGTTCGTCTGGTGCCCCGAGGCGGCATTCACCGACCTGCCGAAGGGAACGCTGCCGCGCTCGGGCATCGAGGTGCAGATCCTCGACCTCGGCTACGAGACCAATTGGCTGCGGAGCAAGGGCGCGCACTCGGACTGGTTCACCAGCCACGGCGACGTGTTCCCGGTCGGCAAAGCGGCGATGACGCCATTCACGCCGCAGATCACCTACGAAGGCGACGACGGCAAGTCGTTCCAAGTCGGCAAGCCCGACGGTAGCCGCTGCTTCCCCACGCGTCGCCTGACGCAGCCGGCCGGCGCCTGGAACCACTACTACGTGCGCGCGATCAACGGCGAGATCCGGCTGTGGGTCAACGGCGAAGAGGTCAGCGGTGGCAAGGGCTGCACACCGGCCACCGGCTACCTGGCGCTCGAGGCCGAGGGCGCGCGCATCGAGTTCCGCAACCTGCGCCTGCGCGAGCTGCCCTGAGGCCATCCCGCACTGCGGCCACGCTCACCGCAAGATGTCCAACCTCAGCGCGTTCGAGACCCCGAGGCCTTCGGTGGCGCCGGGGTCGAGGATGCCCCACTGCACGTAGATCGAGAACGGCCCACCTCCGCCGGCGAGCGGCAGCGACACGGTGCCGGCGCCGTCACAAGAGAACGGCGACAGCACCGCCAAGGGAACGGGGATGACTGTCGCGCCGAAGGTGTTCCACATCGTCGCCGCCGTCCCCACCAGCGCAAAGACCGTGGCGAAGGGCGGACAGTCGGACAGCGTCAGCGTGGCAGAGTGACCCGACGACAGCGTGCCGCATGCCGCGAGGCGCGGAAACTTGTCGTTGCCGCCGAGCTTGGCGAACCCGAGGTCCACGCCCGCGCTGTTGCAAGCGAGCGGTGCAGGCAGGATGCAGTCGGCGATCACCGGGCGATGGTCGGAGGCGACAGCCGTAGCATTGGCGAAGTTGCCGAGCTGCGGCGGCCGGGCCGCAACCGGGGTGTGCGCGGTATCGAACTGGAAGGCGCGGCGCACGGCGACCATGCTGTCCTGCCAGCAGAGGTAGTCGTCCTTGTAGCTCGAGTTCTGATAGGTGTTGAGACTGCCGCTGAACCACTCCGGGGCATGGTCGTAGGTCATGTCGGTGCGGTTGCGGTCGGTACCGTCGGTGCCGCTGGCCGAGTCGAAAGTCGCAGCGCGCGCGAGCCAGTCGGCGGGCCCGACCGTGGTGCCGTTGCCCCACTCGTCCTCGTTCCAGTCGCCACCCACCAGGATCGAGGTGTTGGCGTCGAGCACGGAGGTCGCCGGCGGGCTGTCGGCGATCTTGCCACGCGGATCGGGCACAGTGCCGTTGGCGCCGTTGTAGAAGTAGTCGAGGAAGTAGGCGACGTTCCGCGCCGCGGTGACGCGGACGTTGTGATTGCTGGTCCCGCCGCCGGCCTTCAGGTGGGCGTTGCCGACCACGAGATCGCCGGCGTAGAGGGCGTCGGGTAGGTCGATCTCGGCGAACATGAAGCCGCGGATGCCTCCGTTGCCGCCGGGTGCATACAGGTCGGCGGTGACGTTCGGAATGTCACTCAGCGTCGCCTGGGTGTCTCCGTTGAGGTCGCGGAATGGGAACCGGCTCAGGATGACGTTGCGGTTGTAGCCGTCGTTGCTGGCGCTGACGAACACGTAGGGCAGATCGTAGGCCGGCGCGTAGGCCTGCACGTAGGCAGTGATCACCGGGTTACCCGCATGGAACGTGTCGTTGCCGCCGTGCAGGAACATGCCGATCGCGGTCGTGAGCTGACTGACCGAATCGACCCCGCTGCCCGTGCCGTTGCCGCTGTTGTCGCCGCACTCCTGCAGCAACAGGATGTCCGGCTGCATCGCCGCGATCAAACGCGCCAGCGCCGTCCAATTGTTCGACGTCGAGTTCTTGGTGTTGCTGGAGCAGATCGCGTCGAGGACGTTGTAGGTCATCACGCGCAGGTCGGTCGCAGCCGACTTGCCCCACTGGCCGACGGCCGGGTTCCATTGGGCGTGCACGCTGGCGGCGAGAGCGGGAAACGACAGCGCGAGCGAGAGCAGGGACGGGTTCATGGCGGGCGGTCCGGACGAGAGAGAGTGCAGACTAGCGGCAGCGGCTGGCGGCCGCACCCCGGCGCAGCAACTTGCGCACTCCTCCGCGACTCAGGCCGGGCGAGCGTGAACCAGCCGGCCGCAAACAGAGCTCGCCGAAGCGAGCACGCGCCGCCAGCGACGGCTGCGCCGACATCGCGGCATCGACGACGGGCAACACACCGCCGTGGCGGGCGTGACCGCAGGCAGAAGCGCGAGAGCGATACGCCAGGCCGCGAGCGGATGCGACAGTGGATGGCCCGCGTCAGGGTAGGCGACCGAGGCTACCGCAGGTTGGTGATCGGCCCTCGCCGCGCGAGAATCGAGTGGCGACGGCAAGCACTCGGCGCGAACACTCGGCGCCACGCCGTGCCGGTGCCTGTGCGACACCGGGTCGGTCCTCTCATCGGGTTTCGCAAGGTGCCCTGCCCTCCGTGTCCCCCGCCGCGCGGCGCGGGAACAATGGTGCCCGTTCGCCCTCGGACCGCATGCCACTCCTCGCCCTCCTCATTCTCGCCGCCCCGCAAGACCCGGTGGCAACCTTCACCGAGCACGTGGCCCCCATCGTGTTCGCCAACTGCGTCAAGTGCCACCGCGAGGGCGAGGTCGCCCCGTTCCCGCTGACCTCGTACCACGACGTGCGCAAACGCGGCAAGATGATCGCGCGCGTCACCGCGCGTCGTTATATGCCGCCGTGGCACCCGGTCGAGGGGCACGGCGACTTCGCGGGTGCGATGCGGCTGAGCGACGACGAGATCGAGACGATCGCGCGTTGGGTCGACCAGGGCATGCCCGAAGGCGATCCCCACCAGCTGCCGACGCTGCCTGCCTTCACCCCGGGTTGGCAGCTCGGTGAGCCGGACCTGGTGGTCAAGATGACCGAGGGCTTCCCGGTGCCGGCGGGTGGGGCCGACATCTACCGCAGCTTCGCCATCCCGTTGCAGTTCGATGGCGACCGTTGGGTGACGGCGATCGAGGTGCGACCGAGCGCACGCAGCGTGCTGCACCACATCGTCTTCGCCCTAGACACCAGCGGCAGCGCCCGCCGCGCCGAGGGCGAGGACGGCAAGCCCGGCTTCGACGGCATGCGTCGCGTCGCCAGCGGCTTCGGCGGTTGGGCAGTCGGTGGGATGCCGCAGCACCTGCCCCAGGGCCTGGCGGTGCGGCTCCCGAAGGGCGCGGACCTCGTGCTCAACAGCCACTTCCATCCCTCGGGCAAGGCCGAGACCGAGCAGACCACGCTCGGGCTGTACTTCGCCAAGGAACCGCCGACGCGCTCGCTGGTCACGCTGCAGCTACCACCGCGCTTCGGCGTTGCCGCCGGCCTCGATGTACCCGCCGGCAAGCGCGACTTCGAGCTCGAGGACAGCTTCACCCTGCCCGTGGCGGCCGAGGCTGTCACCGTCGGCGGCCACGCCCACATGATCTGCGCCGAGATGCAGGTGTTCGTGACGCCGCCGGGCGAGGAGCGCCGCTCGATCTTCTGGATCGATGATTGGGACTTCGACTGGCAGAACCGCTACCAGTACCGAACGCCGGTGGCGCTGCCGAAGGGCACGCTGGTCGAGGTGCGGATCCGCTACGACAACTCCGCCGACAATCCTGACAACCCTTTCGACCCCCCGCGCCGCATCCGCTGGGGTCTGCAATCCACCGACGAGATGGGCAGCGTCTCGCTGCTACTGGTTGCCAAGGACGAAGCCGAGGCGCCCGCGCTGAGGCGCGCCATCCAGGCACACGCGCGCGCGGCCCTGCGCGCAGGCGGCGCCAGCACAGTGCTCGCCGGAGTGCTCACACGCATCCGCATGGCCGACCGAGACGGTGACGGCATCGTCGCCATCGCTGACCTGCCGGCGCGGCTGCAGACAGTCGCGCGCAGAGCCGACACCAACGGCGACGGCAATCTCGACGACGCCGAGATCGAGGCCGCAACCGAAGCCTTCGAGCGCCGCCGATGAGACGAGCGCTCCTGGTCCTGCTGGCGGCGTGCGCCGCGGCGCCACCACCGGTCGCCCCCGCCAGAGGAGCGGCCGCGGCCACCGTGCTCTTCTTCGTCACCACCGACTGCCCGATCGCCAACGCCTACGCGCCGGAGATCGCGGCGATCGCCGCCGAGCACGCGGGCGACCCGCTGCGCTTTCGCCTGGTACACGTCGACCCCGACCTCACACTCGACCAGGCGCGGCAGCACGCCGCCGAGTACGGCCTCGAGCGGCTCGAGTTGATCCTCGACGGCGACCACACCCTGGTAGCGGTCAGCGGCATTTCGGTGACGCCTGAGGTTGCCGTCTGGACCGGTGGCGAGCCGGGCAGCCCGACCGCGCGCCTCGCCTACCGCGGACGCATCGACGATTCGTTCCCCGACCTCGGCGACCGGCGCCCCGAGCCCGCGCACCGAGAGCTACGCGACGCTCTGGCCGCCATCCTCACCGGCGGACAGGTCGCGGTGGAACGCACCCAGGCCGTCGGCTGCGACATGCCATCACGGTGATCCAACAACCTGGAGTCAGACACCAACAGGAGTACGTTGTTACGCCAGCGTCGCGACGTGCAAAGTTCGGTGTCTGACACCATCAGGGGGTCCAGAGGGTGAATTGGTAGGGGGGAAGGAGGGAGAGCAGCGACTGGACGATCCACTCCGGGGCCTCGAGGCCCATCGCCAGGGCGTCTTCTTGCGGCAGCTCGCGCACGATGTGCAGCCAGTGCTCGCCGGGGGTGTAGTGCGCGAACATCTCCTTGACGTCGCCTTCCTTGGTCGCTCCGGCCCACAGCACATTGCGCCAGTCGTGCAGGCGCAGGCCGAAGCCCTTGGGCAGCGCGTTGAGCATCGCGGTGAAGTCACGCAGCCCCTCGGGCGTTTGCACCTTCTTGCGCAGGTTCTCACCGTCCCACCACGCCTGTGGGTGGACGCGCAGAGCCGCCTCCACAACCTGGTGATCGATGCTCACTTCGAGCACGGTCTGGATGTAGTGGGTCTCGGCGTCCTTGCCGAGCGCCTCCCCGAAGAAGCTCGCCAGCTTCTTGCGCTCCTTGTCGGAGCGGCAGAGGTAGGCGCGCTGGTCACGCACGCGGTAGCTGTTGAAGGTGTAGGGGTGGTGCAGCCCTTCCTTGCCAGCGAGCTCCACGCCTTGCTCCTTGGCCAGCGCCTTGACGCGATCGGCGATCTTCTTCAGCTTGCGCCGGATGGACAGGCGCAGCGCGTTGTACTCGTCGTCTCTCTGGCGATGCTTCTCGAAGGCGAGGAAGTCGCGCTGCAGGAATGGGTCCAGGGCGGTCGTCGGCATGGTCGCGAACGCCGCCCACGCTATCATCCGGCAGCCATGCGGCCACACCTATGCCTGCTCGTTCTGGCACCGATCGGCGCAGGCTGCAGCTCCTGGCCGGGCTTCGACCGCCCGCACGCCGAGGCCGGCGCCTACCTGGCGCTGTACACCCTGCACGGCCGCGCCAGCATGCAGTCGCCCGGCGCGCAGGGCCCCACCGACAACGCCGCCATGCGCCTGTCGGAGTTCGGCGTCGGCGATCGCGACGACGACGTCGGCGGCTACCTGACCCTCGGCGACGGCTTCTCCGGGGCCGAGCTGAACTACTTCAAGCTGACGATGGCGGACACCGAGCCAGGCGCGCTGAGCGCGGGTTTCGGAGTCCTGCAGGCGAACGAGTTGGTGACGTCCGACGTCGAGATGGACGAATGGCGCCTGCGCTACGTCGCCAAGCTGCTCGAGCACGCCTTCGACAATCGCGTCCGCGTCGAGTTCGGTGGCGGCGTGGCGATCGCCCATCGGCGGCTGGACTTCTCCGTCAAGCGAGACACCGGGGACGGCCAGAGCTTCACGGCCGAGGACAACGGCGTGCCGTACGTGTTCGGCCGCCTGCGCGGAAGCTACGGTGCGGCGAGCTTGAACCTCGACTGGGCCTACGTCGATGGGATCGGCTTCGGTCGCGACTTCGACGGCCGCATGCAAGACGTGGAAGTCACCGGGCGCTACGGCTTCGGTGCTCAAGATGCGACGATCTTCGCCGGCTACCGCTACACGGAGCTGCCCGCCCAGGGCCGAGAAGGCGGTCTGGCGTACCGGGCCGACCTACGCCTCGAGGGATTCCAGGTCGGCATGCAGGTGCGATTCTGAAGCGGCTTTCTGCGGCGCCGCGCCACGAAGGCGCGCAGACCTTACGCTCGTATGGCGACTCTGGAAGTTCGCATCAGGGATCGACGCCGTGCGACGAAAACCCACGTTGCCAGGCGGCACTCGGTCTGAGAACCTGAGGGACGTCTGGAACCGTCCGCGCACCGGAGTGACCTCGCCTCGCTGCCCGGCGGAGCTGTTTCTCGCAACCGGCGATGACAAGGCCGACACGGCCAAGGACGCGCGCTGCCGACTGTTTCATGGCGACCACCTCATCCGCACTCGTGATCGTCGTCGACGACGAACTGACCGTTCGTTCGACGGCGCGTGCGATCCTGACGCGTGCCGGGCACGAGGTCCATTCCGCCGACAACGGCCGCGCCGCCCTGGCGCTTCTCACCGGTCTCGGGCGCGCCGCCGACGTCGTCGTGCTCGATTGGACGCTGCCCGATCTGCCGGGCGCGATCCTCCTCAGCGAGATCCGTCGTCTCTCGCCCCGATGTCGTGTCATCGTCTCGACGGGGTTCGGCCGCGAAGACCTCATGCTGCCGCCGAGCGAAGTCGACGCGGTGCAGTTCCTCGAGAAGCCCTACACGGCAGCGGCACTCGTCGCTGCCGTCGCCGCAACCCTCGGCGCCGAGTGCTCGCAGGATCCGACGGCGGGCGAATCCGGCGACTGACCGCGGGAGACACTGACCGGCAACCTCGTCGTGCAAACCGCGGCGCTCACACGCCGCCGGTGACGAATCGCCGCAACTCCTCGATGCGGGCGTTGGCGTCCTGACGCCCCTGCTCGATCAGCTCGGCGAGATAGCGCGGCTGGAACATCAGCAGGCTCAGCAGCTCGTTGTGCCGAGTCTCGCGCGTACCGAGCCCACGCGTCATGAAGCGCAGCGTCCACGGCAGCTCGACCTCGTGCGCGTTGGCCATGCGCGACAGGTCGACCGACGGCCGCAGCACCATGAGTTCGACATGCCGCAGGCCGGCTCGCTTCTCGTCCGGCAGTGCCGCAACCAGCTGGTTGATTCGCTGCAGGCGCAGGGCGTCTGCATCGAACTGGTCGAGGAAGACGGCGCTGAGCAGCAAGCTTGCCACGCGCGCTGGCGGCGGGTAACCCTCGTCGTCACGACTTGCGCCCGTGGGCAGTGGGCTGCGCGTCGAGATGGCCAGAATGCGATCCGCACCGAGATGCACCGCCGGAGAGAGTGGCGCAGTCAGCAGAACGCCGCCGTCCCCGCACCACTCGCCCTGTACTCGGATCGCCGGGAACAGCAGCGGCAGCGCGGCCGACGCCATCACGTGGTCGACGGTCAACCCTGCGCGCCGCCCCATGCGGTCGGCCCGATCCCACGCCACGTCGTCTCGGGACTCGACCCACGTGGTCGACTTGGTGGTCGTGTAGCTCGACGCGGTCACGGCGACCGAATCGATGTCGCCGTGCGCGATGCTCTCGGCGATCCCCACCAGCCGCCCGTTGTCGTCGGCGAAGTGGTCGACGAGGAACCGGCGCAGCGGTGCCGTCTCGAGCAGGCTGCGCGGGCGCGGGCCGGGAAAGCCGCCGCTCCCCAGGCGCACGACCCAACGGAAGGCTCGCCAGACCACACGGCTCGCATCCACCTGGAAGATGTGATCGGGCGTCAATTCCATCCACGCATCGCGCAGGCGCGAGGCCCGCTCGCCGAAGGTCCCGCGACTCGAGCCCAGCGCGATCGCGTTGATCGCTCCCGCCGACACGCCGCTGAGGACGGAGATCCGCAGGTCCGGGACGGCCTCCGCGAGCGCCAGCAGCGCACCGACCTGGTACGCAGCCAAGGCGCCTCCTCCGCCCATGGTCAGCGCCAAGCGCGGAGGTCGACTCGCGGCATCGTTCATCGTCACGATCATGCATGCGTCCGCAGCCCAAGGCGAGGCAAGACCACGCCCGGCGGTTCCGCGGCGCGGCGCCGCCGCTCATGGCTACGGGGGAGACTCGGGGATGCCGAGCGGCGCCACCACGAGATCGCCGACGTAGGCCCGTGCCGCGGCGACGAGCATGCCGACCTTGGCGGCAGCGAAGGTCACCGTGCGATGGCAGCGCGCGGCGACGCCGAGCACCTGCCCGCTGTCGCCGTGCAGGCCGCTCGGGATGTCCACACCCAGCCGCGGGCCGGGAGCACGATTGAACGCCTCCACCCAGCGGCGTGCCTCGCCCTCGAGTGGACGTTGGAGCCCGGTTCCGAACAACGCATCGATCCAAACAGCGCCGGCACTGTCGCCCGGATCGGGCAGTGCTCCGATCGTGACCTCATGGCGCGCAGCGCGCAGGATCTCGAGTTGCAGGCCGGCGTCGGGTGAGCGAGCGGAGTCGGGCTCCTGCAGCAAGAACACGCGCGCCCGTCGTCCCAGATGGCGGGCGGCGGCCAGACCATCGCCGCCGTTGTTGCCCGGCCCGCACAGCACGATCCAAGCATCTCCCAGGCACCTCGCCTCGTCGGCCACGGCGTGTGCAGCGTTCTCCATCAGCAGGATGGACGGCATCTTGAAGCGCTGCACGGCTTCGATGTCGAGCTGTCTCGCTGCCGCGACGGTGAGCGGTCGCATCACCACAGTGTTGGCACCGGGGCCGTCCCCGGCAAGGTCGAGCACGCCGTACGCTTCAGGCGCCAGCGGCGCGGCCGCCGAGGAGACTGCGGTCGATGGCTGCGCGCAAGGCATCGATCGTCGGTGGCTTCGACAGCACCGGCCCCAGTAGTTCCTGGTGCGTCTCGAGCAGCTCCCAGCAACCGCTCATGAACACCAGCGACACCGTCGGCGCCGCAGCGCGCAGGGCGCACGCGAGTTCGATCCCGTGCAACCCGGGCATCATGAGGTCCGACAGGACGAGGCCGTACCGGTCGGCGCGCCCCTCGAGGGCCGCCAGCGCCGCCTCGCCGGACGGCACGGCCTCGACCTCGTGGCCGAGCTCTTCCAACAGCAGTTGGACGACGTGGCGCACGGCGGGATCGTCCTCCACGAGCAGGATCGGGCCGCCGCCGACGCGGGGCGCCGATCGCGACCGATCGGCATCGACCACCGGGTCGCTCGCCGGGACGACGATGGCAACCGTCGTCCCGACACCGACAGCGCTGTCGATGCTCAGGTTGCCGCCCAGCTGCCGGACGATGCCGGCGACGGCAGAGAGCCCGAGTCCACCGGTGCGCGCCTCCGGCTTGGTGGTGAAGAACGGCTCGAGGGCGCGGGCACGCACCTCCGGTGGCATGCCGACACCATCGTCCGCCACCGCCACGCGTACACAACTGCGGCCGCCCTGCTCCTCCACGACCTGCACGGCGACGTGCAGGCGACCGCCGGCCGGCATGGCGTCGCGCGCGTTGTCGGCGAGATTGCGCAAGACCTGTTCGATCTGCACCACCGCGGCCAAGACGCGCGCTGGCTGGGTGGCGAGTTCGATGTCCAGCCGGATCCCGTCGCCGAGAACACGACGCAGAGTGGAGGCGAACCGAGGCACCACGTCGTTCAGGTCGAGCAAGGTCTTGGCCACGACCTGTCGTGCCGACAGTGTCAGGAGCTGGTGGGCCAGGGCGCTGCCTCGACGCCCGGCCTCGAGGATCTCGTCGAGAAGGCCGGCGGCAGCATGGTCGTCGCCCAGATCCCCGCGCAGGAGGGTCGCCGAACCGAGCACCACGGTGAGGAGATCGTTGAAGTCGTGGGCGATGCCACCCGCCAGCGCACCGACACCGACGACGCGCTGCAGGTGTTGCATGCGACTCTCGAGCTGCGCCCTCTCGACCTCGTCCTGCCGCTGGCGCTGCAGGCTCTCGACGAGTTCGTCGGTCCGCTGGCGGACCCGTTGCTCGAGTTCGTCGCGGACCGCACGCAACTTCCCCGTGGTGGCCCGATGGCGCTCGATCTCGGCGGTCAACTGGCCGGTGCGCGACTCGACCTCGAGCGCCAGACGCCGCGAACGCCGCGCACCCCGGCGAACGCCGAACAGCATGAGTCCCGCGCAGAGCGCCGCGAACGCCGAGATCGCCGTGACACGGAACCAAGTGCGCTCGGTCAGGATCTGAGGCACGACGACGCGCAGGAACGCTGGTCGACTCCACACCCCCCGCCAGTCGGCCGAACGGGCCTCGAACGAGTGCTCCCCCGGCGGCAAGCTCTGCAGATGCACCTCGCGGCCGGTGGCGAGCGTCTGCCAGGTCGCGTCCGCTTCCAGCAACCGCCACTGGAAGCGCGGCTGCACGGCCGGGTCGAAGCCGGTTCCTCCCAGCCGAACGGTGATGTCGCGCGCGCCGGGGCTGAGGACGAGGTCGGCGTTGGGCTCGACCACGTCGTCGCCGACCACCACTCCGCGAATCCCGCAGTAGGGCAGCGCCGTCGACTCCGACCTCAGCTCCGATGGGCGAACGCCGGCGACGCCGTCGATGGTCAGGAACCACAAGGTGCCGTCTCTGTCCCGGCACGCCGACGGCTGGTTGCCACCCGCTCCCTCGTCGGCGACCCGAGGCGAGCCCACCAGCCGCTGGCAGGCGACACGGCTGCCGCCGCCTCGCGCCACCGTGTCCAGCTCCACCAGGTTGCAGCGGAACAGGCCCAGATTGCTGCTGAGGAAGAGATCGTCGCCGTCGCGTAGGGCGGTGCAGAGCGCGTCGTCCAGCAACCCCTGGGCGCTGCCGACCCGATCGACGGAGCCGTGCGAGAGGCGCAACAGCCCGCAGCCGTAGGTCACCACCCACACGCCGTCGTCGGCGGCAGGGACCAGCGCGCGAATCTCGCAGGGCGGCAGGCTCTCGTTGGCCCGGTAGGCCTCCACGACCTGTCCTGTCCGATCCAGCAGCCACACGCCGCTCGGCCCACCCACCCACGTCGAGTCGTCACCGCCGTGCGCCATGGCGAGGACAGGCGATCGTTCCACGGCGCCGCCGGCCACCTCGACGAAGCGCTCGCCGCGGCGCGCGAACAGCCCGTGGTCGGTGCCGACCCAGAGTTCGTCGGCGCGCGTGCGCAGGAGAGCCCGCTTGGGAACGGGCGGCAGACCGTGCTCCTCGCCGAACACCTCGATCCCACCGCCGCTGCGATGGTAGACGCCCGTGGAGTCGGCGAACCACAGGCCATCGTCGACGGGCAACAACGCGCGCACGTCGTCGCAGACGATGCCAGGCGTCTCCACCGTCGACATCTGGCCGTCCCGCACCTGCGCCAGACCCCGCCCCCCCAGCCAGAGGCCACCGCAACCATCGCTGGCGATCACGTAGGCTTCCGAGAGCTCCGGACGCGCTCGGATACGGAAGCCGTGGGTATGCGCGGTTCGTGCGCGCTGCAGGCCGTGCATCGACCAGCCGATCCAGACCGAGCCGTCGCGATCCTCGAGGATCGCCTGCACCGCCGCGTCCGGATCGCCGGCAGGCCTCAGGCCCGACATGTCCAGGGTGGCGACCACCCGGCCGGCGTCGAGGCGGACAGCGCCGCAGTTGGTCCCGAACCAGACACCGCCGGCGCGATCCGCGCGCACGGTGTCGATGCGCAACTCGTCGGCGCCGACCACCTCCAGCCGGCGCCAGGCCCCCGCCTCGCACATCCGAACGTCGCGCTGCCTGGCACACCACAAGCGGCCGAGACTGTCCTCGGTCACGGTCGAGACTGCCGCGTCCAGGAGCCGCTCGACTGAGCCGACCTGCAGGCGGAACGCGCCGCCGATGCTCGCCAACACCACCCTGCCGTCCGCACATCGGGCCAGATCGAGCGACCGGACGCCCGCGAGTTCGGGCAACGCATGGAAACGCCCGTCGCCGAACCATGCGACCCCGGCCTCGGTGGCGACCCAGACCAGGTCGTCGCTGTCGCTGGCGATCGCGTAGACCGAGTCTCCAGGCAGGCCGTGGGCGCGGCCGAACACCGCCGCCGTCTCGCCCGAACGGCGGACCACCCCACCGCCGAGCGTGCCGATCCACAGGTCACCGGTGGCCGGATCCTCGTGCAGACTGAGGAAGCGAATGCTGCCGAGGCCGCACGCGTCGGGCAGCACGATCTCGTGCAACGCCTCGCCATCGAACCGCGCCAGTCCACCGAACGTCCCCACCCACAGGTGCGTGTCCCTGGTTTCGGCGAGGCACGTGACGCTGTTCTGCGGCAGGCCGACCTCGGTCCCCCAGTGCTCGATGCGATACTCGACGCCGTCGCACGGCAAACGCGTAGGTGGCTGCTGTGCGACCGTGCACGCGGCGAAGGCCAGCACCGCGCCGAGCGAACGCCGCGCACTGGTGGTGCATCCGACGCGCGCGGACGAGCGATCCTGCCGATCGTCGCACCTGATTCCATGGCACCTGCTTCCATGGCGCCTGCTGCCGTCGCGCCTGCTGCGCCGACACGGCGCGCTCGCGCGCGACGCTCGAAGCACGCCTGCACGGCTGTCGATCTGGTGCGGCATCGAGAAGACTGGATGTGGGCCGCGCGATCGCTGGTGAGCGCGGCACCGCGCGTCACGATACGTCAAACTCGCTCGCGGAGGCTTCTCGACTTCACCGATGGGCCATGGTGCGGTGCGTCCGAGGCCGACGGAGGCAATCTCCTGACTAGGAGCTACCCGAACCGTCGCTCGCCGCCGAGAACGGAGCATCGGCTCGCCGCACCGCCGCCCGCGCCGAGGTGAGCAGTTCAAGGTCGGCGAGGGGATCGAGCGAGCGCAGTTCACCGCGACCGCTCTGTCGCAACCCGAGGAGCTCGCCGGTGCCGCGCAGCGCCAGATCGAGCTCGGCGAGGGCGAAGCCATCAGTGGTTCGACACAAGGCGCGCGTGCGCGCCGTCTCCGTCCCCAGCAGCAAGCACACTCCGCGGCGAACCCCGCGGCCGACCCGGCCGCGCAGCTGATGCAAGGTCGCCAGACCGAAGCGTTGGGCATCGACCACCACCATGAGGGTCGCCTCGGGCACGTCGAGACCGACCTCGAGCACCGTGGTGCCGACCAGCACGCCGAACGCGCCGGCGCGGAAGCGCCGCACGATCTCGAGGCGTTCGCCGGCAGGCACGCGCCCGTGCACCAGCTCGCAGGGAAACTGCCGCGCCAGACGCGCGTGCGTGGCCAGGGCGCCGCCGGACTCGCCATCCTCGCCGATGCTCGGGCACACGACGAAGATGCGCTGGCCGCGCGCAAGGCGCCACCGCATCGCCCGCAGCACACGCGCCCAGGCGTGTGTCCGCACGTGCCGGGCGACGGCGATCCGCCGCTTGCCCGGCCGCTGGCGCAGCTCGGCGACCGCGAGATCGCCGAACAGGGCGTAGGCCAGCGTGCGGGGGATCGGCGTCGCCGTGAGGACGAGCAGGTGCGGGTGCTCGCCTTTGCGCATCAACAGCTGGCGCTGCTCGACTCCGAATCGGTGCTGCTCGTCGATCACGACCATCCCGAGCCGGTGGAAGCGCGTGCCCGCCGACAGCAGCGCGTGCGTGCCGAACACCAGCCGGGCCGTCCCGTTCGCCACCGCGGTGTCCGCGAGCAGCCTCGCCTTGCGCGGCAAGGAACCGGTGAGCAGCTCGGTGTGCACGCGACTGCCCTGCAGCCACTGCCCGACCTTGGCGAAGTGTTGCTCGGCCAAGAGCTCGGTCGGCGCCAGGAACGCGACCTGCAGGCCCGAGGCGACGGCGGCCAGGGCCGCCCACACCGCCACCGCGGTCTTGCCCGTGCCGACGTCGCCTTGCAGCAGCAAGGCCATCGGCTGCGTACCCCCCAGGGCAGCTCGCACTCGCGCGAGCGCGTCGAGCTGGTCGGCGGTCCACTGCAACGGAATGCGAGCACGCAGTCGCTCCTCGAGCGCCGCCGAGAAGGCGACGCGTGGCGCCGAGGCCGCCTCGCGCGCGCGGCGCTGCTCGTCGATGGCAGTGAACAAGGCCACGGCCTCGTGCAGGGCGAAGAAGCGCCTCGCCGCTTCGAGCTCCGCGGCGTCGGTGGGCGCGTGCATCGCCCGCACCGCCGCCGCGAAGGTCGGCGACCGGCCATCGGTCAGCGGCGGCGCCAGGGGTGGCAGCGGCGAACACGACAGGTCCACCCGCGCCAGGGCCTGCCGCAGCAGCGACCGCAGCCTTTCCTCCGACACCCCGTCGATCGCCGGGTAGCGCAAGCGGACCGGGCTGTCCTCGCCGATCGCTTCGACCAGCAACCGCCCCGGCGACAGCGCGAACCGATCGCCGCGGCGCACGAGCGTGCCCTCCGCGACGCGCACCTGATCCACCGCGAAGGCATGCCGCATGTACGGCTGGTTGAAGTAGGCGACCTGGCACGCCACCCCGTCGTCGGCGGCCACGGTCACGACCAGGATGGAGCGGCGGCGCGGGAGGTAGCGGAAGGAGACGGCGCGCACCACGCAGGCAAAGCGCACGACCTGACCGACGTCTTCGTCGCAGGGGCCGGCAACCGTGACGACGGTGTGATGACGGGTGGGGAAGTGGAACAGCAGGTCGCGCTGAGTGCGCAAGCCGGCGGCGGCCAGCACGTCGGCGACCTTGGGTCCGACGCCCTTGAGGGCGCGCAGCGGCGCGTCCAGCGCCAAGGGGGAATCAGGAACGGAATCGACCACCGAACGGTCGGATGCACCGAGCGCCATTCTGCGCCCATGTGCCGACCGGGTGAAAGGCAAACGGACGCGCCTCGCCGTCGGATGGTCCGCAGCCACCCCGGGACCCGACTGGCACCCGCGGCCGCTTCGGCTTGCGAGCGTGCGGTCCCCATCGTCGGGCGCAGCGGCACCTGCTGCGCCGGCTCGGCGATACGCAGCGATCCGAAGCCGCCGCGGACGAAGCGGTGTTGCCGGCCACGCGTGCCGCTGCGGCATGGCCACCCGAAGCCATGGCGGAACGATCTCGACGAACCGGGTCGCTCGGCGCACAATCGCGCCCCATGCGACCCGAGGCTGCGCCGGCGCGACGAACCGAGATCCGGCGTGCGCAGGGTGCACCTCCCTCCCAAGCCACGCCCGATGCGATCGCAGACGTCGGCGCCCGCGCCAACCGCGCGCGCACCCACTGCCTGCGTCTCCCCTCGCGGCGAACCGAGTGAACACTGCCGTGCCTGTCTTCTCCGAGAGCGAGCTCGAGTTCCTGCACAAGTACGGATTCGACGAGCTGATGTTCGAGCACTGGCGGCGCTGCTTGCGCGAGGGCCGCCTGTCACGCGATCACAACGTCGCCAAGGGCGAGATCCGCGCCCCCGGTTCGGAGGCCGTGCGCGAACTGCCGTCGAAGTCCGACTCGGCGCACCACTCCGTCGTCGAGCTCGGCCGCGCCGCCATCCGCCGCGGCGAGTTCGGCGTCGTGATCCTCAACGGAGGCATGGCGACACGCTTCGGCGGCGTCGTCAAGGGCGTGGTGCCCGTCCTGCCCGGCCGCTCGTTCCTGGCGCTGCGCCTCGCCGACATCGCTCGCGCGCAAGAGGAGTGCGGCGGCCGCATCCAGGTGTTCGTGATGAACAGCTTCGCCACCGAGGAGGCGACCAAAGCCCATTTCGTCGAGCACGACAACTTCGGTCTCGACGCCGACCAGGTGCACCACTTCAACCAGTTCGTCGCGGCCCGCCTGCGGCCGGACGGTGAAGTGTTCAAATCGCCGACCGGCGAGATCTCCCCCTACAGCACCGGGCACGGCGACTTTGCGCCGGCCCTGCGCGCCAGTGATGCGTTGGCCGACTTCCTGGCAGGTGGCGGCCGCACCCTCTTGGTCGCCAACGTCGACAACCTGGGCGCTCGCGTCAGCCCGCTCATGCTGGGGATGCACCTCGACGCCAAGGTCGAGCTCACCGTCGAGGTGGCCCCGAAGTGGCCGGGCGACGTCGGTGGCTCGCCCTACGTGTACGAGGGGCGCCTGCAGTTGCTCGAGCAGATCCGTTACCCGAGCGACTTCGACCCGGACATGGTCGACGTCTTCAACACCAACACGTTCCATTTCAGTGCCAGCGCTCTCGACCGCGAGTTCGAACTCGGTTGGTACTACGTCGAGAAGAGCGTGGGTGGCGCGGCAGCGGTCCAGATCGAGCGCCTGATCGGCGAGATGACCAAGCACCTCTCGTCGCAGTTCGTCAAGGTCAAGCGCACCGGCCGTGACAATCGGTTCCTGCCGGTGAAGACGCCCGACGACCTGGTCGCCGCGCGCGAGGAGATCGCCGAGATCTATCCGGCCTGACGGCCCGGCCGCGCGAACCGCCACGGCCACGACGTTCTTGGTGGCAAGCCTCGGCGCCGCCGCCGATCAGATGCGCAGTTCGCCGTCGCCGATGTGCACGGCGCGGCCACCGACCCCCACTCGCTTGATCTTGCCGGCCTCGACGTCGACGAACGCGTCGACGATGCCCCGGCGCTGGACCTCTGCGCCCTGCTCGATCCGCACCTCCGCCGTCGGCGCCGCCAGGAGCACGCCCTCGTGTACCAGATAGGCCGCGAGACAGCCTGCGGCCGAGCCCGTCACCGGATCCTCGCCCGGCGTCACGCGGCCGAACCACACGTGCCGCGCGCGCACCGCGCAGTCGGCGTCCTCGGTGTCTTGGGTGAAGGCGTAGAACGTCTCGGCACCGACACGTTGCGCCAGTTCGGCGCACGCGGCGAAATCGGGCCGCACGCGCCGGAGCGCCGGCAGGTCGCGGACCGGCACGATGAGCCAGGGCACGCCGGTGTCGACCAGGCGAACCGGCAGATCGGCGGGGCACAGACAGTCGCGATCCAGGCCGAGAGCACGGGCCACGAGATCGACGTCCTTGCACGCCGGCGCGAACGCCGGGGTGCGCTGCGTCATCAGCACCTCGCGCACGTCGCCGTTCTCGACGACGACCTCCACGGGCAGGACCCCCGCCTCGAGCTGGCCACGCACCACGTTCGCGCCCTCGTTCAGCGTGTAGCGACCGGTACTGGCGAGGACGAAGTGCGTGCCCACCACCGGATGCCCGGCCAGGGGGAGTTCGCGGTCGACGGTGAAGATGCGCAGACGCACTTCGGCGTCGGCCACCGTCGGCTTCAGACAGAACACCGTCTCCGACAGGTTCATCTCGCGCGCGACCTGCTGCATGGTGTCGCGGTCGAGTTCGTCGGCGTCCACGAACACAGCGAGCGGGTTGCCGCCGAACGGGCGGTCGGTGAAGACGTCGACGCGGTGGTAGCGCAGCGTGGTCATGGTGAAATGGCGAGGGTAGCGAATCGGTCGACCGTGCGCTGCCCGTCGTGCACGAGGTCGGTGGCGGCGGAGATCGACGCCACCACCGAGACCCCTTGCTCGGCGAGCAGCGCGAAGCCGATGTCGCGCTCGCGCGCCGTCTGGTGCAGCAAGACCAACGCCCCACCCGGACGCAGGGTGGCGCGCGCGCGCGCCATCAGTCCGTTCGGATCGAACAAGTGGTCGGGTAGCCCCCACCTCCGCAGCGCGTGCGCCGTGAGGAACGGGAAGAACAGAGTGACGACGTCTCGGGCTTCGAGCTCGATCCTGCGGAAGTCGGCCACGAGGTAGCGCACCGCTCCATTGTCGAGCTGGCGCGCGTAGGCACTCGCCACGTCGCAGCGCGCATGCAGGTTCGGGTAGACCACGTGGCCGTCGACCTCGACACCCAGCAGCTCGACGGCGCGCGGCGCCGGCGCCCTGTGCAGGCGCCAGAAGCGCTCGAGAGCGAAGACGTAGCGCCAGTCCTGGGCGCCGACGTCGACCGCCCGCACGCGCGCGCCGAGGCCGAGGTCGCGGTCGCCGACGAGCCGCTCCAGCACGTCGAGCAGGGCGAGGTTGTCGCGGTAGACCAGGCGGGTCGAACGCGCATGGAGTGGCGCAAGGTCGTAGCGCGCACGCAGCTCGGCCTCGCGCGCTTCCGCCGCATCACGGCGCGCCCCGCCCAGGTGGGCGAACAGGGCAGCCTTGTCCTGGTGTGGCAGGGCCGGCGCCCCGCGCCGCCAACGCAGAGTCGACCGCACGCGCATGCGCAAGGCCCGGAGAACCATGATCCTGGCGTTCTCATCGGCCGTACCAGGCCGCCAACCGCAGCAGTTCGGCAACATCGTGCTGCCCCGTTGCGGATCGGGAAGGCGACACGGCGTACAACCGGCGCGTGATGCCGTCCCGCTTCGTTCCCGCTCGCTTCCAGGCCCCTCTTCCGCATGACCAGCTCGTCAAGAGCGAGCAACCCGGCGACGAGGCGGTGCCGATGGACGTCGTCGTGGTCGGAGGCGGCCCGGCAGGCCTGTCGTTGTCGATCGAGCTGAAGAAGCTGGCCAAAGCGGCAGGCAAGGACGTCGAAGTGGCGGTGCTGGAGAAGGCGGAGGAGCTCGGCCAGCACAGCCTCTCGGGCGCGGTGGTGAACCCTGCGCCCTTCCGCGAGCTGTTTCCCGACCTCCGCGAGAGCGACTATCCCTTCCGGCGGCGGGTCGACAAGGAGCAGGTGATGGTGCTCACCGCCAACCGGGCGATCCGCATCCCGACGCCGCCGCCGATGCACAACAGCGGCAACTACGTGGCTTCGATCTGCGAGATCGTGCGCTGGCTCGGCGAGAAAGCCGAGGCGGCCGGCGTCAATCTCTTCGCTGGCTACCCGGTCGACTCGCTGCTCACCGAGGGCGAGCGCGTCGTCGGCGTGCGCACCACCCCTGCCGGCCTCAAACGCGACGGCTCGCCCGGCAGCAACTCCAGTCCGCCCACCGACCTCGCCGGACAGGTCGTCGCACTGTGTGACGGCACGCGCAGTCCACTCGCCCAGGCGTGGTACGGCTGGCAGAAGGTCAGCAGCCCCAACCCGCAGATCTACGCCCTCGGCGTCAAGGAGATCTGGGAGACGAAGAAGCCGCTCGAACACATCGTGCACACCATGGGCTGGCCGCTCGGCAAGAAGCAGTTCGGCGGCAGCTTCATGTACCCGCTCGAGCCCAACCTGGTGGCCGTGGGCTTGGTGGTCGGCATGGACTGGCCCGACAACGCGACCGACGTGCACCTGCTGCTGCAGCGGATGAAGCTGCACCCGTTCTTCAAGCCGTGGTTCGACGGCGGCGAGCTGGTGGAGTGGGGCGCCAAGACCATCCCCGAGGGCGGCTTCTACGCGCTGCCGCAGCGCCGGGTGGGTGACGGCCTGGTGGTGTGCGGGGACGCCGCCGGCTTCGTCGAGGTCGCGTCGCTGAAGGGCATCCACTACGCGATGAAGAGCGGCATCGAGGCGGCGCGCGCCATCTGGCGCGGCATCGAGAGCGGCGACACGTCGCGCCAGGGGCTCGCGAGCTACGACGCCGCCGTCGACGCGAGCTACATCGGCAGCGACATGCGCAAGCGGCGCAACATGCGCTTGGCGTTCAAGAGCGGGTTCGTCTTCGGCGGCATGAAGGCCGGCCTCATGACCCTCACCGGCGGCGCGTTTCCCGGCGGCCAGATCCACGTCGAGGAGGACGCCAAGGAGGCGCGCGACGTCAAGGCGACCGAGCCGTTCTCGCCGGACGGCAAGATCACGTTCTCCAAGGTCGATGCGGTCTACAAGTCCGGCAACGCCACGCGTGACGACATCCCCTCCCACCTCACGGTCGGCAGCGACGTGCCGCCGGAGGTGGCGGATCTCTACGTGTCGATGTGCCCGGCCGGGGTGTACGAGCGCGACGGCGACAAGCTGGTGGTCAACGCGCCCAATTGCATCGACTGCAAGGCGACCGACGTGATCGGCCCGCGCTGGCAACCGCGCGAGGGCGGCAGCGGGCCGCGCTACAAGCGGATGTAGAGCCGGCGCGCGCTACTGGATGACGACGAGCGTCGCCTGGCTGGCGGTGAAGCAGGCGGTGCCGGAGATCTGGCACAAGCACTGCACGCACAGCTGTGCGCCCACCAACCCCGGATTGTTGGGAATCGCGACGGTGGCACCCGGAGCCGGGAGCACGACGAGCGGCTGGCAGCCGAGCGTACAGCCGGCGGCACACATGGGCGGCACCGGCAGCGGCGCCGGCGTGATCGGCACGCCGATGACGACGAACTGCGACGTGCTCGGGAAGCACGTGGGCGGACACCGGAAGACGAAGTTGGTGCCGATCATCGGCGGGGTGCCGCACACGGGGTTGGTCTGGCCGGCGCACCCCGTGCCGGGGATGGGAGAGCACTGGGCCCGGGCGGAGACCGCGAGGCCGAACGCCAACAGGAGGACGAGAGAGAGGACGGTGGCGAACCTGCGCATGTTTGGGTGACTCCCGTCGCAGCCGCGGCCGCAACCAAAGGCTTGGTTGCCGTCGGCGCTTTGCACCGACCAGAGACCGCCGGAAGCTGCTTCGTTCCTCGGACGATAGCGCGCGGCCGAATCCGCCGACGCCAGGATCATCCCGGAGCTGGCATTCCGTCCTGGCGCGACGGCGAGAAAACCCACCCGCCGCGACCGCGTTGATTCGGTCGTGGGAATCATCGTCTCTCCGTGCCGGGTCCTGGCGGCCGCGTCCCCGCTCGCCGCTGCCCTGGCGTTCGGTTGCTCGGCGGCTCCGGTCGACAATCCGGTGCGCCACACCCGCGCGACCGCCCTGTTCGAACGCCACTGTGCGGCGTGCCATGGTGCGACCGGCGCTGCCGACAGCAGCCTCGTCGGCTTCCTGCGGCCGCGGCCGCGCAGCTTCGCGCTGGGCAGCTTCAATCTGGTCAGCACGCGCAACGGAGTGCCCACCGACGACGACCTGGTGCGCACACTCGAGCGCGGCCTTCCCGGCTCCACCATGCCGTCCTTCGCCTGGCTCCCCGACGACGACGTCCGCTTGCTGGCGCAACACGTGCGCGAGCTCGCCGTCACGGGATACGCGGCAGCGCGCGAACGCAGCGAACACGCCGCCGGCAGGTCCATCGACCGCTTGCACCTGCGACGCGCCGCCGAGCGTGCACTGCGCGCCGGCGACGAGATCCCGGTCCCGGAGCCGCAGCCGATCACCGACGACGTCGTGGCCCACGGCCGCAGCCTGTTCGTCGAGCGCTGCGCGGCCTGCCACGGCCGCGACGGCAAGGGCTTCGGCGAAGAGCCGGGCTGGGTGCACCGCACCGAGTTCGCCTGGGCGCGCGACCTCACGGCCGGCGTGCTCAAGGGCGGTGCCTCGCACCGCGATCTGTGCTGGCGCATCGCCGCCGGCATGCCGGCCGTGGGCATGCCCCCCACGCGCCTGGACGAGACCGACACCCTGGCGCTGGCAGCCTTCGTGCAGTCGCTCCTGCCGGCCGACGCGCAGGACAAGCAGGTGCAGCGACGTCAGGAGATCGTGGCCCGGCGCGTGGCCGCCCTTCCCACCGACCCGAACGACGCGCGGTGGCAACTCGTCGACGTCACCCTGGCCGCGCTGCAGGCGCACGCCGGCGCGGTGCCCAGAGCGCAGGTCGCGGCGCTGCACGACGGCAAGGAGTGCGCATTCCTGCTGCGCTGGCCGGACGCGGCGCGCGACGACGTGCCGACCGGCGTCTTCCCCGACGGCGCCGCCCTGCAACTCTCCGGCGACCAGGATCCGCCGGCGTTCGCCATGGGGACGCGCACGCAGCAGGTCCACATCTGGCACTGGCAGGCGTACCCGCCGACAGCGCTGGCCGGCGACCTCGATGCACTGGCGCCGCGCCCGGACGGCAGCCGCGCCGACGTGCCGCTGCAGCCGCGCCCGGCCGAGTTCGACATGCCACAGCAGCAAGCGGTGAGCGCACACGGCAGCGGCGTCGGCGACCTGCGGCCGTTCCGCGATGCCGCGGCCGAGTTGTCGGCGCAACCCACTTGGCGCGACGGTTCCTGGACCCTGATCCTGCGGCGTCCTCTGCGTGGCCGCAGCCACGACGACATCGACCTGGTGCCAGGCACGCGCCTACACCTGGCGCTGGCGATCTGGAACGGAGCTGCGCGCGACGCCGGCGCCCGCAAGTCGATCAGCGTGTGGCAGCGCCTGACGCTGGCGCCGTGATCGAGGCGCACGCCCGGAGCGTCAGACCGCCGCGAGTTGCACGGCTTCGCGCACCGCGCGCGCGACGAAGATCGGCGCCATCTTCTTGCGCCACAGCGCCTCGTGGTCGGTGTTGTCCATGGCTCGGGTCGGCTTGTACGCGGTCTGCGCCGCTGCCTCGAGCAGCTCGTGGGTGAGCTTCTGGCCGACGAGCGCGCGCTCGGCATCGAGCGCCGCGATGGGATGCGAGCCGGCGCCACCGATGCGGATCCTGACGTCCTGCACGACGTCGCCGGCCAACCGCAGCCAGACACCGACGCCCAGCACCGGGAAGTCGAAGGTGCCACGGCGCCGCAGCTTCTGGTAGCTGGCGCGCCAGCCGTCAGCCGGCGGCAGATGCACCTGGGTGAGCAGCTCGTCGGGCTCCTTGTTGAGGTAGGCGATGCCGTCGTCTCGATACAGATCGCCGAGGGCGATGCGCCGCGCGCCGCGCGCGCCGACGAGCGTCGCTTCCGCCCCGAGTGCCACCAGCAGCGGCACCGTGTCGGAGCTCTGCACCGCCCAGCAGCGCGGGCTGCTCGGCGCGACCCAGCAGATCGAACCGTCGCACTTCATGCAGAAGTCGATCGCTTCGCGCCACTCGTGCGTCTGGTCGTAGTAGTTGCAGCGCGTGTCGAGCAACAGGTTGCCGCCGATGGTGCCCATGTTGCGCAGGAGCGGTGTGGAGACAAGGCGCACCGCCTGCGCCACGGCCGCGTAGTGCTCGCGCACGACCTGGCTCTGCTCGAGATCGCGCAAGGTCACCATCGCGCCGATGTCGAGCCCGCGGACGGGATCGCCGTCGACCCGGTAGAGGTCACCGATCGCCGACAACCCGATCACGTGCGCCGGCCGCTGCTGCCGCCGCTTCATGTTCGGATACAGATCCGTGCCGCCGGCGACGAAGCTGGCTTGCTTGCCGTGCTGCGCCTTGAGGGCGACGGCATCGGCCACGCGGGTCGGACGGTGGTAGGTGAACTTCGGCAGGCGGAGCATGCGAGACGGCGGAGTCTAGCCCCGACCACTCGTGAACGTGCGCCGCGAGTGTGTCGAAATCGCGCCGTCGCCAGGAAGACCACCGCGTGGCGCGGCTGCACTGCCCACGCGCTACTTGGGTTCCACCTTCTCGATCGGGGCTTTCGGCAGCGTCGGGTCGGTCCGCACGCCGAAGTAGATCGCCACACCCATCGCCGCGATGAAGGCGAACATCGCCACGACGACGACCCAGCCCGGCAAGCGCGTGCGGCCGCGGGTCATGTGCGGATGCCACTCATGTGCGGATGCCACTGTAGGAGAGAACGCCGAAGGCGCCAAAGACGATCGACGGCGTCCAAGCGGCCACCACGGGATGGACGAACTGCCGCAGGCCGAGGTTGCGGCACGCCAGATCGAAGACCAGGAATGCCGCGCACACGAAGATGGCGACGATGACGCGGCCGACCTTGCTGCCGCGCTCGAAGTGCACGGCGAGCGTCAGGGTGAGCAACACCAGGATCACGCAGCTGAGCGGCGTGGCGAAGTGCAGATGGTAGGCCATGAGCAGATCGTGCCGACCCGGGCGCAGGCCACGCAGTTCGTCGATCTCGGTGTAGGACAGCATCTGCACGTAGTCAGGGTCGGCCCCCCGCCCGAGCCGGCGCACGACGTCCGGCTCCATTCCCTTCAGCGCCAGACTCTCGAGCGGCAGCACGCGGTTGCCGACGCGGCGCTCGCCCTCGGTCAGCGACCAGGCCGACGCGCCGTCGTCCCATTGCGCCTGCTTGGCCCGGACGATCGCGGGTGGCCCACCGCCGACCCCGCGGTCGTAGAGGGTGACGCCCTCCATCTTGCGCTCGCCCGGCAGGTAGCGAGCGCAGTGCAGCACCTGCTCGCCCGCCACACCCGCGCGTACCAGCACGTGTTTGGCGGACTCTTCGAGCTCTTCGCCCTCGTCCAGCAGAGCGTGCAGCCGCAAGTAGCGGTCGTTGACGAGGGAGCCTCCCCATTGCCAGAGGCAGGCCATGGACAGACCGGACGCCACCGCGACCAGCACCGCCGGGCGCAGGATGCGGAACATGCTGCGCCCCGAGAACACCATCGGCACCAGTTCGTTCGCCGCCGACATGCGGGTGACCCCGAACATGCAGGCGATCACCGTGGCGTACGGGGCGAAGGTGAGGAACAGGACCGGGATCTTGTACGCCTCGTGCTCGGCCAGGACGGCGACCAGGTCCCATCCCTCTACGCCGAGCACGTTGCGCGCATTGCGTGCGTACTTGCCGCCGTTGGCCAGAACCTCGAACAGGGTCGCCACGACGAAGAACGACGTCGCGGTGGCGATGTATGCCCCGAGCACCGCGCTGCCGACGTATCGGTCCATGCGTCCGAACATGGCTAGCTCACGACCGTAGCGTCCGCCAGCAGAACGGGATCCCGCCGAACACCAGCGCCAGAGCCGGCAGGTAGCCCGCGAACATGCTCATCGCCCAATGGTCGCGCCAACGCACCATCTCGGCGCCCAGCAGGTCGATGGCGTAGAAGGCCACGAGCGGGATGAGTCCGAGCGCCATCGCCGTGGCGCGCCCGCGCTCCCGCGCCAGCACGCCGATGCAAAGGCCGATGGGCACCAACAGACTCGGCAGCAGGGCGAAGCAGGTGCGGCGATAGACGGTGTAGCGGGTGCCGTTGGCGTTCTCGGCTGCGCCGCGGTAGAGCTCCGACAGCAAGCGCGCACTGGTCACGTCCTTGTCGTTGTCGGATCGCTCCTTGGAGCCGATCTCGCGCAGGTCCTGGCGGAAGGTCGGCGCGGCGATCGACACCCCGGCCAGCGGGCTGCGGGCGCCGAGCATCTTCAGGCTGACGATGTCGTTCTCGACCTCGAACCAGGCCTGGTCGGCCACGAAGACCTCGTCGCGCAAGAACAAGACGACGTCACTGAAGCGGCCGTCGGCCTCGTGGTCCCACGTCATCACGACGTCGCTGATGGCGATCTGGTCGCTGGTGGGGCGCGAGCTGAGGATGAACTCGCGCGTCACCTCGGCGACGACACGGAACTTGTAGTAGTGCGTCCAGGGGATGACGCTGTGCAACCCGACGGCACTCACCGCCGACACCGGCAGCGCCACCAGCATGGCCGCCGCCATCGGCACGCGCAGACTCAGCCCCGCGGCCTTGATCGCCGTCACTTCGCGGTCGGCAGCCGCGCGGGCGAACGTGGCGATGGTGCCGAACAGCACGGCGATCGCCAGCAGCTGCGGGAAGGCGTCGGCCGCCCAGAGCACGGTGATCATCAGCGCGTCGAGGATGCTGCCGCCCTGGGCGCGATTGACCCCGCGGTAGAACAGCGAGATGATCGCCACTCCGAAGAGCACGACGAAGGTGATGGTGCCACTGACCAGCACCTCCTTGAAGTAGTAGCGATGCAGCTTCCACATCGTCGGCTCGGCACGGCGCCGCCTCGCGCACGCGTCGGCGCGCCATCATGGCCACGGGCCCGGTCGGTTGCACGGGTGAGCGCCACAAGTCGGCGGGCGACAGGCGAGGCGGCGACCGCCGACGACGGTAGGATCCGCAGGCGCGCACGATGCCTTCGCCTCCGCCCAGAGACTCCGCCGCGGAACCCGACCTCGTGGTCGTTCCGGGTCGCGGCTGCACGGCCGCGACGTCGGCCGAGCACGCCGACGCCGTGCGCGCGCTGGTGGAGGCCGGCGAACCGAGCGCGTGGCCGGACTTCGCTGCGATCAAGGGCTCGACCGTGCGCACGGTGCTTCGCGGACGCGGTCCCGGGGACCTCGATCTGTACGTGAAGGTCTACCGTGCCGTGCGCTGGACCGACCACGCCCGCGATGCCCTGCGCGGCAGCCGCGCCCGCGTCGAGTACGACAACCTGAGTCGGGCGCGGCGCCTCGGCCTGCCCGCCGTCGAACCGATCGCGCACGGTGCGAGCACCGCTGTCGTCGGCAACAGCTTCCTGGTCACGCGCGCTGTCGATGGCTCGCCGCTACCTCGCGGGGCCTGGCCGCTCGCCACGGCGCAGGCCGTCGGCCATCTGCTGCGCCGGACGCACGACGCCGGCCTGGCCGCGTTCGACCTGCACGCCGAGAACATCGTCGCCGACACCGGTGGCGGGCTGTGGCTCGTCGACCTCACCAGCGCCCGCTTCGGCGAATCGCTCGATCTGACGGCACGGGCGCGCGGGCTCGCCTTCGTCGCGCTGGAGCTCGACGGCGGCCCACGCCACGCCGCGATGGCGCCGCTGTTGTCGGCCTACGGCGCCTCGTCCGAGCTGCGCGACGCGGCGGCGGCCACTTGGCGGCGCCTGCGGCGCCAAGCTCTGGCCGCGTTCGGGCGGCGCGCCGGCCGCGCTTGCCGGCACACGTCGGTGGCGGTGGTGCGCGGCGCGCGGACTTTCCGGCACCGGCCGGCAGCCGCGCTCGCCGACGCCGCGGTCGCCTGCGAGCCCACCCTCGCCGAATCCGCGGCGGCCAAGTCCGGACGCCGCGGGGCCGTCTGGCTCCTGGACCATCTGGTCGCCAAGCGGCGCCCGCGCGCCGCCGCACGCCGCCTGTTTCGCGCCGGCTACTGGCTCACCTACGCCGGCGTGCCCACCCCGATGCCGGTCGCCCTCGTGCTGCGCCCCGGCTACGGCACCGCGTTCGCCGAACGCGTGGCCGGCATCGATCTGGCCAAGAGCGCCGCTGGCGGCAAGCTGACGGCGGCCGTCGCCGCCGCGGCGGCGCGCGCGCTCGGCGCCGCCGTCGGACGCCTGCACGCCCACGACCTGCGCAACCGCGACCTCAAGTTCGAGAACCTCGTGCTCGAAGACGGCACCGGACGCGTCCTCATGGTCGACCTCGATGGCGTTTCGCGACGCGGTGCCGGCGACGGCCGGGCCCAGGCAGCCGACCTCGGCCGGCTGCTGGCCGCCTTTGCCTCGGCCGGCGCGCCCGGCGGCGTGCGTGCGTTGCGCGCCTTCGTGCGCGCCTATTATCGTGCGCGCCAGTGCCTGGAACACCGACGCCCGGCGCTGCGGACGCAGCGCTTCCAGCGACGACGTATCGTGGAGAACGCCCGCCGCCGCGGGGCACCCGCGCCGAGTACGCCTTCGGCATCCGCCTGAAGCGCCGCGTACGGGACGCCCGCCGCTGGGCGTACGCGAACCTGGCGCGTGCCAGCGTGTGGGCCCTCATGCGCTTGCCCTTCACGTGGGTGCGCGGGCTGTGCCGCGTGCTGGTCGTCGGGGTCGCCAGCCGCCTGCACGGGCGTGTCGCCGAACAGCACCTGATGATGGCGTTCGGCGGTGCCATGTCGCCCGACGACCGACGGCGCACGCTTCGCGCCATGTTTCGCGGCATGGCCGATCTGCCGGCGGAAGTACTGGCGGCGGTGCACCGCGGTCCCGACTTCATCCGCAGCCGCTTCCTGCCGTCGGAAGACCTCGACAAGTGGCACCGCTTGCAGGCCGAAGCCGGTGCGCTGGTGGCGATCACCGGCCACATCGGCAACTGGGAGATGCTGGTGCAATACCTGGTCCTCGAGAGCCGACGACCGGTGGGCGGCGTCGTCGCCAAGCGCATCCCGAACCCGCGGCTCAATCGCCTGGTCGAATCGATGCGTGGCAAGTTCGGGGTGCGCACGCTCTACCGCGACACCGACGGCAAGCAGATGGCGCGCCTCCTGGCGCGCGGCCACTCGATCGGGCTGGTCCCCGATCAGGACAGCGCCAGGCTGCCTGGCACCTTCGTGCCGGTGTTCGGCCGTCCTGCCTACACCCCCACCGGCCCGGCACGGCTGGCGCTGACCACGGGGAAGCCCATCGTCTGCGTGTACGCGCTGCGGCAAGGCGACCGCTTCCGACTCTTGGTCGACGACCCGATCCACCCCGACCGCAGCGCGCCGCGCGAAGCCGAGATCGTGCGGCTGACGCAGGCGTGGAGCGATCGCATGGAGGAGGTGATCCGCGCGCATCCCGAACAGTGGATGTGGCTGCACAACCGATGGCGCTCCACGCCGGAGACTCTGGCCGCGCGGCGCATCGCGACCCGAGCGCGAGGGCCCGCCTGAGCCGGAGACGGCGGCGCGCGTGCTGCGGTGGAGTCAGAGCGAAGGCGCCGTCGCAGACGCCGCGTCTCGAGCAGCGCGATGGGCGGTCGACCGATGTCGTCGCCCATCGCTCCAGCCTTGCAGCGGATGGAGCCTGGCTCCACCGCTGAACGCCGGATGCACTTCCCGGCGCCGCGTGGCCCGGTCTGCAGGGTGGGGCGAGGACGACACTTGGCGTATGGTGTCGACATGATCGAAGTCTCCGCCACCTACGAGGGCGAACTGCGCTGCGTGGCCACGCACGGACCGTCGAGCTCGGTGCTGTTCACGGACGCCCCGACCGACAACCACGGCAAGGGCGAGGCCTTCTCGCCGACCGATCTGGTGGCGACCGCGTTCGCAACCTGCGTCATGACGGTGATCGGCATCGTCGCCCGGCGCGAGGGCATCGAACTGCGCGGCATGTCCGCCAGGGTGGAGAAGCACATGGTGGTGCAGCCGACTCGACGCATCGGCCACATGCCGTTGCACGTGTCGATCCCCGGCAAGGTGACGCCGGAACAGCGGCGCAAGCTGGAAGCCGCCGCCAGAACCTGTCCCGTCCACAAGAGCCTGCATCCGGACGTGAGCGCGCCGATCGAGTTCACCTACCCCGACGCGTAGGCGAACCTCGAAGGAGTTGGAGATGACCACTGTCAAGGATGGCGCGAGCGGCGCGCAGCGCCAGCTGATCGTCGTCAGCAACCGCCTGCCCATCAGCTACGAGCCGGGCGGCGACGATGGGTTCGAGCTACGTGCCAGCTCCGGCGGCTTGGCCTCGGCGCTGGCCGGCCTGCCCCGGGACGACAACTTCGCCTGGGTGGGTTGGATCGGCGCACCGGCGCGCAAGTCGCACCGCGCGCGCCTCGAGCAGGCGCTGCGCGCCGACCGCCTGTTTCCGGTGTTCCTCAACGCCGATCAGGAGCGCCTCTACTACCGCAATTCCTGCAACGAGGTCCTGTGGCCGCTGCTGCACTACTTCGTCGACAAGGTGCACTTCAAGCCCGAGGCCTGGGCGGAGTACGAGCGCGTCAACCAGATGTTCGCCGACGCCGTGCTCGAGCTGTGCGAGGCGGGTCGCGACACCACGGTGTGGGTGCACGACTTCCACCTCATGCTGCTCCCGCAGATGCTGCGGGCAGCGCGACCCGACCTGGCGATCGGCTTCTTCCTGCACATCCCCTTCCCGTCGTCGGAAGTCTACCGCCTCTTGCCGACGCGCGAGAGCGCACTCGCCGGTGTCCTCGGTGCCGACCAGATCGCCTTCCACACCAGCGACTACGCCTTGCACTTTCGGCGAGCGTGCCTGCGCGTGCTCGGCTTGCCGTCGGCACGCGACGAGATCGAATACGAGGGACGCCGTGTCGCCCTCAGCGTGCGCCCCATCGGCCCCGACGTCGAACACTTCCAGCGCAGCCTCGACGAGCCGGAGACCGCCGAGCACCTCGACGAACTGGCGCGCCGATTCGCCGGCAAGAAGCTGGTCCTCGGCGTCGAACGGCTCGACTACAGCAAGGGCGTGCCGCTCAAGCTCGACACGTTCGAGCGCTACCTGGCGCAAGACCCGACGCGAGCCAAGACCGTCACGCTGCTCCAGGTGATCGTGCCGTCGCGGTTGATGCATCCGGACTACCAGCAGCTGAAGACGACCATCGAGCAGCGCGTGGCGCAGATCAACGGCCGCTTCGGCGAGCCAGGGGTCGTGCCCGTCGAGTACATGCACCGCAGCGTCACCCCAGCCGAGCTGGCGGCCTTGTACCGCTTCGCCGACGTGGCCATGGTGACGCCACTGCGCGACGGCATGAACCTGGTGGCGCAGGAGTACGTGCTCTGCCAACGCGACCTCAAAGGGATCCTCCTGCTGAGCGAGTTCGCCGGCGCCGCGCACATGCTGTCGGGTGCCATCCTGGTCAACCCCTTCGATCTCGACCGCACGGCGGTGGCGCTCGACGAAGCGCTGCACATGCCCGAGACCGAACGGCGCGAACGGATGAGCGCCATGCAGCGGCGCATCGAAGGCAACGGTTGTCGCCAGTGGGCCGAGCGCTGCCTCGCCGAGGTCGAGGCAGCCGCAGCGCAGAGGCGTGCCGAGATGCAGCGGTGCGTGCTCGACGAACGCACGTTCGTGAGGATGCGCGACGAATCGACGGTTGCTCGCACGCGACACCTTTTCCTCGACTACGACGGAACGCTGCGCGAGATCGTCAGCTCGCCATCGATGGCGCGGCCCTCCGACGCACTGCGCCAACTCCTGACCGGGCTCGCCGACGCACCGGGCACCGCCGTCCACGTCGTCACCGGTCGTGACCGCCAGACCATCGGCGAGTGGCTCGGCGACCTGCCCATCCATCTGTGTGCCGAGCATGGCTACGCGGTCCGCCATCCCGGCGGCCGCTGGCACGTCGATGCCGCCGCCAACCTGTCGTGGATGACGCGCGTACGTCAGTTGCTGGCCCAAGTGGTCGAGGACGTTCCCCACAGCTTCGTCGAGGAGAAGACGGCGTCGATCGCCTGGCACTACCGCTTGGCCGACCTCGACTACGGTCCGTGGCGCGCGCGTGAGCTGCAGAACACGCTCGACGAGACCCTGGCCAACGAGCCTGCCGAGGTGCTGGTCGGGCGCGCCGTGATCGAGGTGCGCGCCGTCGGCGTCAACAAGGGCAACTACGCGGCATCGGTCCTCACCGCTTCGCCGGCCACCTTCGTCCTGGCCATGGGCGACGACCGCACCGACAACGACCTCTTCCGTGCCGTGGGCGATACGGCTTGGACGATCCAGATCGGCAACCAGCGCTCGATCAACGCCAAGTTCGCCCTGCCGACCCCCGCCGCTGCCCGCGCCACCCTCGAGCAACTCCTGCACGCCTGGATGTGATGCCGCGGCCGGGCGAAGCGCTTCTCACGGCGCTCGGCCGCGATCCTCATCCACCCTGCAACTGCACGAGCACCCGCTGCACGTCGATCGCCCGTGGCGCTTCCAGCACCGCGTGCGCGATCTTGCTGCACTCACCCAGGGTGAACCGCCGCAGGGCACGAAGCACAGGTGTCAGCCGTGCGGGGGCGATCGAGAACTGCTTGATGCCGACCCCGACGTAGAAGGGCACGCGCACGGGATCTGCCGCGGCCTCGCCGAACAGCAACAGCCCTTTGCGGTGCCGTCGCGTCTCCTTGGCCATGCGTGCCAGCACTTCGAACACCGCAGGGTGCAGCGACTGGTAGTACTCGCGAACTTCGGCGCTGTCGCGATCGGCTGCCAGCAAGTACGCCTGCAGATCGTCGATGGCGGCGACGACGAAGTCGGCCTCGTTGAGGAAGGCGCCGAGCACGAAGGCGGCCGCGGGCACCTCGATCATCGGCGCGATGAGCAAGCGTTCGGCGCAATCGACGCCTTGCTTGCGCAGAGTGATCCGCTCCTCGAGGATCGCCGCCTTCACCCGCTGCAGGTCGCTGAGCGCGGTGACGAAGGGCACCAAGACGCCGACGTTGTCGCGGCCCGCGGCAGCACGCAGGATGGCCCGCAGCTGCAAACGGAGGATGCCGCCGTCCTGCAGGAGTCGGCGCACTCCGCGCATGCCCAGGGCCGGATTGCGCTCGATGCGCGGCGGCTCACCACCGACCTGCACGCGCGAGCTGACGTCGAGCAGGCGGAAGTTCACCGGCGCTGCGTCGTCGGGGCGCTGCACGACCTGTCGGTAGTGGTGCGTCAGCATGTCCTCGGTGGGCAGCGCCTTTTCCGCCAAGAACAGCAGCTCGGTACGAAACAGCCCCACTCCTCGCATGCCGAAGCCGTGGGCCAGCTCGACTTCACCGAGGTTGCCACAGGATCCCAGCAGCTCGATGCGGTGCCCGTCGCGCGTGGCGTGCTCGACGTCCTCGGGCAGCGTCCGTCGCGTCGCCTTGAAGCGCTCCGCCGACGCCTCGTACTCGACGCGCACGCGCTCGTCCGGGTTCACCCGCACCTCGCCGGCGCTGCCATCGACGACCAGGAAGTCGCCGTCCCGGATCTTGGACGGAAGGTCGCGGATGCCGGTGACCGTGGGGATGCCCATCGAACGTGCCAGGATGGCGGCGTGCGACGTGATGCCGCCCTCCTCGGCGACGATGCCCTCGACACGCTCGTTGTCGAGGTTGAACATGTCGGTCGTCGACAACGTACGGGCGGCGAGGACATAGCGCCCGCTCGGGCGCGGAGCCGCCTCCACCTTCGGGTCGCTCTCGTCGAGGTTGCGCAGGAGACGCGTCGCGACGTCACGGAAGTCGCTGGCCCGCTGCCGCAGGGCCTCGCTCTCGGCGAGCTGCAGGATGCGCTCGTAGTCGCCGACGACGCGGTTGATCGACGCACGCAACGCCAAGCGCTCGCCCATGACGAGCTTCTCGATCGCGTTGATGAACATCGGGTCCTGCAGGTAGGCGATGTGCGTGTCGAAGATACGGAGCTCGTGGCTGCCGAGATCTCCCTGATGCTTGGCCTTGACCTCGGCCAGCTGTCCACGGCTGCGGTCGAGCGACGCTCGTAGCCGGTTGAGCTCGGTCTCGACCTGGTCCGAAGCGATCCGCGGCGCTGCCGTGCGTTCTCCGAAGCCTTGCAGCACGACGCGTCCGAGCGCCACCCCGCTGGCGACGGCCTCGCCCTGGTACACCTTCATGCCCGGGCCTCAGCGCGAGCGGCACCGGTCGGTGCTGGCGGCACGGCCGTCGGCGAACGTGGGGCCGACCGTGGCCTCGGCGACCACCGGCCACGAGGCGAAGAAGACACAGCGGAGTGCAGCGGGCGCAATGGCATCGCTCGAGTGGAATCCGGTAGGAAACACTCTCCGCTGGCCGCGGTCACGGGTCGGCAGCGGAATCCGGGCTCGGAAGGTCGAAGGCACCCTCAGGCCTCACCGGCAGCGCGGTCGGACAGCTGCCGCAGGAGATCCCAGCTGAAGATGCCGGTGTGGTGGCCGTCGGAGAAGGTGAAGTTCAGCGCGTAGCGGCCCACGGGTTCGACTGCCATCAAGGTCAGGGCCTCGGCGACCTGCCGCGGATCGAGCAGGGCACGTCCGGTCCACTCCTCGACGCATGCCGCACACGGGCACGCGAGGCGGAGGTCGCGGGCGCGGTAGTCGGACTCCACGCCGTCTTGCCACCGGATGCGCAAGCGGTCGGGGCCGACGAGATCGATGGCTTTGGGCTGCAAGGGCTGAGAATCCTGGCGGCGCGCGACGGAATCCGCCAGGCCTGTGTTGCGCCACGGTGCGGGACTCGCCGAGCCCGAGCCGTACCGGAGGCCCGGCAATGAAGCAGCCTGCGCCCCGGAATCTTCGGTGAAGGGGTGGACCGATGTCGAAGATTCTCTTGTGAGTGCCCGCCCACGTCGGGAAAACACCCGCCGATGATACTCGGGTCCGTGGTCCTGGCCGGTGGGCGCAGCCGTCGCATGGGACGGCCGAAGGAGAGTCTGCCCATCGGCGGCAGCACATTGCTCGGGCTGGCCGTCGAGCGTCTCCTGCTCACCACGCATCCGGTGATCGTGCTGGCGCGCGACGGCGAGCAGGATCTGCCGCCGCTGCCCATCGAATGCGAGATTGCCTACGACAGCGATGCCGGCGCCGGACCGATGAAGGCGCTGCGCGACGCCTTGCGCCTCCACGAGGGTCAGGCCGACGCCGTGCTCGTCATCGGCTGCGACTACCCGTTCCTCGACGAGCGCGCCATCGGCTGGCTTGCCGGCGAACTCGGCGACCACGACTGCGTCGTGCCGAAGGCGCTGGGCCGTCTGCAGCCTCTGTGCGCGATCTACCGCACGCGGCTGCGCACGCGGGTCGAGGCGTTGGTGCGCGACGGCGTCGACACCATCCGCACCGTCGCCGAAGAACCCAGGGCCAGGATCCTCGACGAAGACCGCCTACGCGCCTTCGATCCCGAGCTGCGCTTCCTACGCAACGTGAACGACCCGGCCAGCTACGAAGCCGCGGTGCGCGAACTCGGCCAGTAAGGAAAACCCGTAGCGAAGTAACAGAGAGGAGCCTGACTCCACTCTGTTACTCGCCGATGCGGACGCGGAGGGCGTTGCTGAGCGTGGCGAGTCCGAAGAGGCCGCCGGCGGGGTCGGCGACGGCCCACTGCAGGTTGAAGACAGCGCCCACGAGACTGCGCTGACCGCCCAGCGGTAGGCCCAGTACGGCGTGGCCGAGGCCATCGGTCGGGATCGGCGGCAGGGGCAGGAGCGGAGGTGCCAGCAGCAGGTGGCAGTTGCCCAGGGGAACGTCGACCGCGGCGAACCCGAGGTGGAGCACAGCGATCGAGCCGGCCCGCGCCTGCTGCACGTCCACGGCGAAGGTCGTGCCGACGCGCGGCAGCGTGACCGCGCCGATCGCCGGCGAGCGCCCACCGGTCCCGGCACAGGCTGCGCCGTAGGGCTCGGCGATCGGCACGGTGTTCTCGCCCAACGCGACGCGCCACAGCTCTTCGCCGACCTGACCGTCGTCGGCGCGGAAGTAGATCTTGTCGCCGGCGAACGCGATGCGGTCGAGGCGTGCCGCACCGACACCCGGACGGCCCACGAAGGCGGTGAGCGGCCGCGTTCCCGCCGCCGTGCCGTCGGACAGGAAGAGCTGCAGACCGTTGCTGCCGTTGTGGCCCGCGAACACCACCAGGCCCGTACTGCCGAGAGCGGTGAGACTGCCCGCCGCCACGCCGCTCGTCGCGCCGGGAGCCAGGTCGGTCACCAGCGATGCGGAGCCCTGCGAACCACGCACCACGCACAGCTCGAGGCCGTGCCTGCCGTCGTCGGCGAAGAAGAACAGGCTGTTGCCGGATACGGTCAGCTCGCGCGGCTCCGAACCGGCGGTCCCGGCGCGCAGATCCGTGACCAACGTCGTGCCCGCGGGCGTGCCGTCGCTGCGCCAGAGCTCGACGCCGAGTCCCGGTGCGGAAGCGGCGAACAAGAGGCGGTCCCCGAGCACGCACATTCCGCGCGGAGACGAGCTGGCGCTGCCAGGGCTGACGTCGGCGAACAAGGTCACGCCCTGGCCCAGGGCGTCGGCAGCGAACAGCTCGGTGCCGACGGTCGACGCCGACGCCGCGAACACCAGCCGGCCGCCGAACGCCACCAGGCCGTAGGGATTCGCGCTGAACGCGCCAGCGGCCAAGTCGGCGACCAGATGCGTGCCGGCGGGCGAACCATCGGTGCACCACAGTTCACGCCCATGACTCCCGTCGAACGCGCTGAAGAACACGCGGCTACCGGCGTCGGTGAACTCGGCCGGGTCGGACCCACCGCTGCCGATGTCAGCGAGGAGAGTCGTGCCCGCAGCGGTACCGTCGCTCACCCACGGCTCGCGCCCGCGACTGTCGGTGGCGCCGAAGTAGAGGCGGTTGCCGACGGCACGCAGGTTGTGCGGAGACGAACCGTTGACGCCGGCCCACACGTCCACGCCGAGCCGCGTGCCGGCAAGCGAGCCGTCGGTGACGAACAACTCGTTGGAGACGCTACTGCTGGAGGCCGCGAACCACACCTCGCCGCGAAAGGGCACGGCCTCGCCGGCAAAGCCGCGTGCGAACACGTCGAGCGGCAGGGTGCCGGCGGCGGTCCCGTCGCTGCGCCAGGCGAAGGTCCGGCTGCTGTCGTCGGTGGCCGCGAAGACGACGCTGCTGCCGAGCGCCGCCATCGGCTGTGGCGCTGCATCGCCGCGGTCCTGTGCCAGGTCGACAAGAAGCCCGCTGCCGGCAGCGCTGCCGTCGGACGCGAACAGCTCGGCGCCGATGCCCGGGAGCTGCGCGCGCAACAGCAAGCGGCCGCCGACCCAGACGAGTGCCGCCGGTTGCGACGAGAGGTTGCCGGGGTTGAGGTCGGCGAGGAGGCGCGTTCCGGCGGCCGTTCCGTCGGTGAAGAACAGCTCTTCCCCCACGTCGAGGCGCTGCGCACCGAAGGCCAACCCACCGAAAGCACAGGTCAGATCGTGCGGTGCGCTGCCGGTCGAACCGGCATAGAGGTCGAGCAGCAGACCGGTCCCGGCCGCGGTTCCGTCGGTCGAGAACAACTCGGCACCCACCACGTCGGTGGCGGCTCGGAACAGGACACGGCCGCCGGTCGCCCTGAACTCGGTGGGCGCGCTGCCGCGCGTGCCTGCCTGTAGGTCGGCGAGGGGAAAGGTCCCGACACCCGTCGCGTCCGACACCCACGGTTCCGGCCCCGTCACCCCGTCGTCGGCACGGAACACGACCCGGTCGCCGAGAGCGCACAGCTCGGCGATGCCACCGCCGCTCGCGCCGGACCGAACATCGCGCACGAGGCGCGTCGTCGCAGCACTGCCACCGGTGACGTAGAGCTCGGCCCCCGTCGCCGCCGTGGACGCGACGAAGAAGAGGTTGCTGCCCGCCGCGGCGAGCTGCTCCGGGTTCGAGCTGCCGCTGCCGACGACGAGGTCGGCCACCAGGCGCGTGCCGGCCGCCGTGCCATCGCTGCTCCAGAGCTCGCGGCCAGCCGCGGACGCCGACGCCGCGAAGTAGAGGCTGCCGCCGAACACGCACAGCGACGTCGGGTTCGCGCTGCTGCTCGTCCCGTCGATGTCCGCGACGAGACCCGTGCCGCCAGGCGAACCGTCGGAGCTGCACAACTCGTTGCCGTGCGTCGAGTCGACTGCGGCGAAGAAGACGCGGCTGCCGAACGCGCACAGGCCCCTGGGATCGGCGAGCTGTTCCGACAGCAGGATCGTCCCGGTGGACGTGCCGTCGGTCCGCCACAGCCGGCGGCCGAGGCCCTTCGTGACCGCCGTGAAGTAGACGTAGGGGCCGACCGCGACCAGTTCGTCGGGATCCGAACCGTCGGGCCCGGGGTCGACGTCCCGCAGCATCGAGGTGCCGGCGGCCGTGCCGTCCGTGCGCCACGGCTCGCGACCGTAGATGTCGGTGGCGACGAAGATGGCCAGGTTGCCGAGCGCGGTGATCTGCTCCGGCGCGCCGCTGCGCGGACCGGACACCCGCGTGCGAACCTCGCGCGTGAGCTGTTGCGCCACGCCTGGCTGCGCCAGGCTCCACAGAGCCAAGCACGCAGCAGCGAGGGGGATTCGAGACGACAGTGGACAGTGATTCGGTTTCATGCGTTCCTGGAATCGGTCCCTGATCCAGGATGCGGCCCGCCCGCCTGTCACAGGGCGAACCGATTTTCTGCTGCACGCCGACCGTCCACGTCCTGTCGCAGCCTGTCGCCGACCGCCAGTGCCGCTCGGACGTCGCAGTCTCCACGGCGCCGCGCTGACTCGCAGCCCCTACGTCACAGCGTGATCACTTTCTGCGCCGCCGACATCTCGCGCACGATGGTGTCCATGTCCGACACCTTGCCGGCGGCGACTTCGATGTCGAAGTGCTGCACGCAGGTCCCGCACGGCACGACATCGATGCCCCGCTCGGAGAGAAGGGTGAACTCGGCCAGGAGCGGCGAATCCTTGGCCAGGAGCTTGACGCCGGAGTTGAACAGCACGATGGCGTCCAGACCTTCGAGGGCCACGGCCTTGCGCAAGAAGGTGCCGAGGATCTTGCGGCCGAGCTCGGGATCCCCGTGCCCCATGTGATCCTGGTTGAGAACGACGACGGTACGCATGGTGTTCGGATCCTCGGCGCGGAGGGCGCCGAGCGGCGAGTAGACCACGCGCCGGGTCGCGGTTCGACGGCGGACCGTCGACTCCGCGGTCTGGCGAATCGGCACCTAGCCCAGGCCTTGCGCGACTCCCTGCACCCTCTCGCCGTCGGCCACCGGGTGCTGCCAGCCTTCCCACCTGCTCCGGCTTGGCCGGGGTCGGGGTAGCGATGAGCACCAGCTCCGGATCGGAGCTGGCCGCCCCCGGCATGCGCCCCACGTCGAGGGTCGACACCATCAGGCAGCTGACGCGGTGGGGCGAAGTCAGGCCTCGAGCGTCGGGCCTGGCTCGAACAGCATGAACATCGCGCCAACCGGATCGGAGTACATCGAGAACTTGCCGACGTCGGGGATCGGGACGTTCTCGTGCATCGGCTGGGCGCCAAGCTGCCTGGCCTTGTCTCCCGACGCGCCGAGGTCAGCGACGAAGAAGTAGACGGCCCAGCACGACGGCATGCCCGGCGCCGGCACCTTCATCATCCCGCCGGCCTGCTTGCCGCCGAGTTTCTGCACGTGGTAGGTGCCAGCTTCGCCCATGTCCTTCTTCTCCGGCTGCCAGCCGAACACCGCGCTGTAGAAGGCCTGCGCCTTGTCGAGGTCGGTGGTGTAGACCTCGTTCCAGCAGACGCGGCCAGGCACCGGCAGGTCGGGGTCGAAGCCTTGCGACTCGGGCAGACCCTTGTAGATCGAGAAGTAGGCGCCGGTCGGATCGCCGACGACGGCAAAGCGCCCGGTCATCGGGATGTCGGTCGGCGGCACGCAGACCGAACCGCCGAGCTCCGCGATCCGTTTGGCCGTGACGTCGACTTCGTCCACGCCGACGTACGGCATCCAGTGCGACATCGGGATGCCCTTCTCCTCGACGATGCCGCCGATCGGGCCCGGGCCGCACAGGATCATGTGGTAGGTGAAGCCCTGCATCGCCACTTCCTGGATCTGCCAGTCGAACAGCGCCGTGTAGAAGGCGCGCGACTTCGGCGCGTCGGTGGTCATCAGGTCGTGCCACACGAAGCGGCCGGGCCAAGGGCCTTGGTTCTGCGTCATGGTCTGTGTCCTCGAGGAGGGAATCCTCCATCTGACGACGAGGGACCGCCGCGCGCGACCGCACGCACGAGATTTCCTGCCGTTCGGCGGCGGAGGCCACGCCGGCAGGCCGAAGGCACGAGCCCCGCCGCGCGGCAGCCGGCACCCGCCAGAGACTGGCAGCACCGACCGACAACACTGTCTGGCAGCACCGACCGGCAGCACCGACCGGCAGCACTGTCTGGCAACCTCGGCGAACACAACCTCGGTCGGAAGCATGTTCCGGAAGGCGTTCCTCCACATCGGTGGACCGATGTCGTCGAAGAGCAGAGGCACGCTTGCGTGTGGGGACTCGGTGTGGGGCTTCGCCCCGCACGAATCCGGGCTCGGGAGCGACCCTCGCCATTCAGCAATTACAACGTCCCCATGGTCACTCGATGCGCCTGGTTCGTTCCCGCCGGTGTCGTGTTGGCGGTCGCGTGCCGAGGAACGCCAGCGCCCGCACCTGTCGACGGCGGGCCACGCGAAGTCTGGTACTCCATCCGCGACGATCAGCAGGCGTACGGCTACACGCACTTGCGCGTGCGTGGACACGAGGACGGGGCCTCGACATACGAGCTCGATTCGCGGCTCGAGATCGAGTTCTTCGGAGCGCGGCAGGAGGTGCGCACCGACGCTACGGCAGTGGTGGAGCCGGACCTCACGCTGCGCAGCCTCGAGGCCGAGACGACGCATGCGTCGGGAGTCGTGCGCGTTCACGCGACCGCAACCGCCGACGGGTGGACGGTGGAGCAAGGGCCTGCCGCGACTCCGACGCGCAACGTGCCGCGCGATGGGCCACCGCTCATCATCGGGTCGGTGCTGGGGGAATGGCTGGCTCACGAACTGTCCCGCGGCACGGCTGGCGACGTCGTGCGCACGGTGCGGCTGCTCAGCGAAGAGAGCGGCGACGTGGCCGAGATCACCCTGAGACTCTTGGCGCGGGAAGCCAACGGGTCGCGCTGGTCGATCGACACGGGCGAAGAGTGGCAGGAGACGACGCTTCGCCTCGACGCGAACGGCGAGCTCGTCGAGCAGCGTGTCTCGCTGCCGCCGTTGCACGTGCTGCGAGCGCCGCGCGAGGAAGCACTGGCCTTCCACACGCGCGTCGTTCCGGAGCGCGAGCTGCTCACCTTCCGGGTCGATCGCGATCTGCCGCCGGTGCGCCAGCTCGCGAGCCTCGATGTCGAACTCTCGTGGCAGGCGATTCCCGTGGCGGAGTTCGAACTCGAGGACGCGCGCCAGCGCGTGGTCTCGCTCACCGACGAGGCAGGGCGTTACACGGCGATCGTGCGGCTCGAGCGGGCGGCCGAGGGCAAGGCCGACGCCACGCGGCCGCTGCCGCGCGCGGGCTTCGAGCGCGAGCTGGCGTCGGATGGCTTCATCTTGCCTGCGGACGACAGCATCGCCGCCCAGGCCGCCGAGCTCGTCGGTGCCGAGAGTTCCGCGCGGGCAGCGGCCAGGACCTTGTGCCGTTGGGTGAGCGAGGCCGTTCGGTCCGAGATGATCGCCGAGACGCTCTCCGGACCACAGGTGCTCGAACGCAGGGTGGGCAAGTGCACCGAGTACGCCACGCTCTTCGCGTCGCTGGCGCGCGCGGCCGGGATCCCCACCCGCATCGCCCTGGGCCAGCGTCGCTTCGCCGGCGCGGACGGCGACACCTGGGGCGGACACATGTGGAACGAGGTCTTCGTGGGCGAGTGGATCCCCGTCGATGCGAGCGCGAACGACTTCGGTGGCTCGCTCGACCTCCTGAAGTTCGTGCACAGCGACACGGTCGCGGGCACACAACCGCTGCGCTGGAAGCTCACGAAGAGCCTCGAAGTGCGCATCGCCGACGTGAAGCTGCGCGCCACGGACGCCGACGCGCTCACGACCGGTCTGCGCGTCCAGACCTACACGAATGCCGAGCACGGCTTCCGCGTGGACCTGCCCGACGCGAATTGGACCCTGACGGAGAGCCGCCAGAGCGGAGCGCTCGTCGTGCGCATGCGGCCGCCGGATCCCGACCTCGGCGACGCGGCCATGTTCCACGTGACGGCCTTCGCGCTGCCGGCCGGGCTCGCACCCAAGACGATCCTCGATGGACGGCTTCGGCATCAGCGGAAGGGGCTCGAACAAGTCGAGGTCCTGCGCGACGAGCCCGCCGAGCTCGGCGACATCGCCGGCCACCGCCTCTGCTTCACCGGCCGACCCGCTGGCGGACAACCGCTGCGCATCAGCGAGTTGCTGTTCGTCCACGACGGCACGGGCGTGCTGATCAACCTGATCGCGACACCCGAGCTGCACGAACTGCACGCCGCGGCCTTCGAGCAGATCGCGGCGAGCTTGGTCTTCGTCGATTGAGCGCCGAGGTCGAGTGACCGACGCCGGTTCGGCCGCCGGCGCGCCTTCGCCACGCCCCCGCCCGCGCCAGGTTGCCGTGGCCAGGGGACGCCACCGACTCCTGCACAACGACGGGCTGGTGCGCCTCCGCAAACGAAAGCCCGTATCAGGCCACTCGTCCGGGCGGTGGATTCCATCGACGCACGTGGTGCTCGACCCACTCACTCTGCTCGAGCGCCTGGCCGCCTGGGTCCCTGCCCCACGCCGCAAGCTCGTCACCCACCACGGGGCTTCGCGTCCGCCTTCCCTCTCCGTCACACCGTCGTGCCCCCGCCGCCGACTGCAGAAGCCGCCGCCCAAGCACCCCTCGAGCATCCCGACCCGCACCGCGCGCGTGCGCACCCGGCTCCCACCTCGACCTCGATCACGCCATCGACTCCGGTCGCCGCACCCCCGCCACAGAACAAGGCTCGGCCCAAGCCCCGACCCCGCTACCTGTGCGCCGACCTCCTACGCCGCTCCTACCTCGTCGACGTACTGACCTGCCCGACCTGCAAGGGCCGACGCTGCCTGCTCGCCTTCATCACCGAACGCGAGTCCATCGTCAGGATCCTTCGCCACCTCGGCCTACCGACCGAGCCGCCGGTCGTGGCGCCCCCCTGACCGCCCCCGACCTTGGCGCTCCCGTTCCCGTAGCTCCCACTCCCGCAACGCCAGCCGCTGCGGGTCGCCTGGCTCTACGTACCCATCGCCGCCACGACCATGCGCACCGCGTAGAACACCCTCCCGTTCAACCCGTGAGACCGAGCACGGTGCAAGCCGCGCCCGAAATCAAACCTGCCCCCACCAACAAACCCGAGGGACGCAGCTTGCTCTTCCTATCCCGCGACTCCGGCCTGCGCGACAAGAACGAGGTGGTGGCCACCGCCCTGCTGCCACTGTTCGAGAAGGAGCCGGAGCACTGGGAGGCCGTGACCTGGCTCAACGCCGGCGACCCGGTCCCGGGCCGCGACTTCACCGCCTACCTGCGCGCCTGGCACGAGCACGTGCCCGCGAAGCACAAGGGCTTCGTCGCCCGAGTGGCCCGCGAGCTGGGGATCGAGGTCGCGACCGCAAGCAAGTGAGCCGGCGAGGCGCACCCGGCCGGCGATCGTCGGGACGAAAGCGCCTTGCGCGCACCGGGACGGGCCACGACCATCGCCGAGGGTCGCACTGCCGCGGCGGCTTGCGCTCGGAGTGAGCATGAAGGACCTTCTGCATCGGTCGGCAGTTCTCGCGACGGCAGCCGTGCTCGGCGCATGCCGTGCACCGACGCCCCACATCGAAGTCGACCCCGTGGCCCTCGTGCGGCGTCTGCGGGACCACGAGACGCGACAGGACGCCGCGCGCGCACTCCTCTCACTCGGCGACGCTGCCGCTCGGCCGCTCGTGGACGCGCTCACGACGGCAGCCGCGGCAGGGGACGCCAGTCACCAACGCGAGTTGCTGCGCCTGCTCCGGGCGCTCGGTCCCGCCGGCGGCAGCGCGGTGCCAGACCTGTTGGCACTCGGACCGCGGCTGACCTTCGGCACCGCGCACGAGTTCACGTCGACGCTCGCCGAGCTGGCGCCCTACCGCCCGAGGGGGCTGCGTGTCGCGCTCGGCGGGCCGATCTTCGCCGAGCACAACCCGAGCGCCGAACTCCAGACGCGGCGCCTGAGCGAGCGCCTTCGCCTCGACCCGGACGCCGACCTGTCGACGCTGCTCGCGATGGGACGGGAGACGGCGGTGTTCCGGATCGAGTTCGCCATCAAGGTCCTCGGCCACCGCCGCGAAGCGAAGGCGTTGCCGCTGCTCGAAGCGGTGCTCGATCGGCCCGACCCACGCGTGCTCGGCAGCGACGAGCGTGTGTCGTTGCGGACCAAGGCGGCGCGCGCAATCCTGCGGATCGAGGCTACGGGCGGCCTCGCCCAACGGGCACGGGCCGTGCTCGCGGGCGATGAAGCGGAACCGGAACGCGGCGAACCCGCCGTACCCGAGGACGCACGCCGCCGAGCCGAGGTTCTGCTGGCCGCGCTGCATGTCCCCGAGCAAAGGCAGCTCGCGGGCGCCCACCTGATGCGTGCCGGCCCCACCGTCGCCCCCAATCGCGCTCGAGGCCCTGACGACGACCAGCGACGCCGACATCCGCGCGACGCTCCTCGGTGTCTTGCAGTGCTGGGGTCCATCCTTGGGCGAGCATTTCGGCGACTCGGTCGCGGTGTTGCTCGCACTCCTGCGCGCCCCACCGCCTCACGGCGCGGCGGCCCTCTTCGACCTCCTGTCGCAGTGTGCCGCGAGCAGCCGTGACGTGTTGCTGCCGAGTGCGCTGCCACCCGTGCTCGCGTGCGTGCCCGGCGAGCGCGCCGACCGCTGGGCCGCGACCCATCTGATCCTGGACCCAGGTGACGCCGAAGCTGCGGAGACCGCGCGGCAACGCGCTGCCGCGCGCTTGGCGCTACCACCGTGGGCCGTCCAGGCCGAGGTCCTCGAAGCGCTGAACAGCACCGACGCCCACGTCGTCGAGCGCGCGCTCTTGCTCCTGTGCCGCACCCGCCCGCTGCGCGCGGCCGAACGTACCGACGTCGCCGCGCTCCTGCAGCGCCCGCACGTCGCGCACGCGTACATCCGCACCCTGAGTTCCAGGTCCGACCGACGGGTCGACGTCACCGACTACCTGCACGCATTGGCGCGCGCGGTGATGGCGGAGCCGACCGGGCGTCCCGCGGTCCGTTGACGTCCCGCGAGGCCGAGGCAGGGAACCGCCGCGCTCTGCTCAGGCCCTTCTCCGCGTCGCTATGGGACGAGTGCCTGCGATTCGAACAAGCCTGAAGCGACCCCGCGAGCATTCGCGCAGCGAGCGCCGGCCGCACCCCATCGCCCAGCTCACTGCGGCACGTCGACGACCGCCTCCGCACGCGCAACCACCTCGACCTGGAACGTCTGCTCGACCCGGCCGCGCCCCCGGACCAGCAGTCGGTAGGCCCCCGGCCGGAGCGGTGCCGTCCGGCGAGGAAAGGCGTGCGGCGAGATGACCGTCACCGGGTGTCCGGCGGCGTCGACGATCCGCAGGGCGAGGTCCTCGATCGGAGCCGCCAGGCGTACGAGAACCGTGCCGCCGTCTTCGAACCGCAGGGTGCCGGCGTCGGCCGTGCCGCCCTCACGCACCTCGACGCCTTCCAAATGCAGGTCCGGATAGGTCTGTCCCAGCACGAGAACCTGGTAGCTGCCGGGTGCGAGGTGTTCGACCTCGAAGGCTCCGGACGCGGGATCGGTCCACACCATGCCGCCGTTGGGACGCTGCGGATGGCGAACCATCACGCCCACGCTCGCGGCCGGTAGGCCGTCGGGCGTGCGCACGCACCCGACGATGCGGCCTGTCGGCAGCACGCGGCCGCGAGCATGCACGACCACTTCGCCGGCCATCGGGTCGATGCCCTCGACAGCCACGTCCTCGGCCGTGCCGCCGTGCGTGCGCAGCACGAGGAGTTCGCCGACGGGGCAGTTGGTGAACACGAAGCCGCCGTCGCGGTCGCTGCTCGCGCTGGCCGCCCACCCGCCGGCGCGGGCGATCAGGAGCACGCCCGGGATCGGTCGGGCCGCTTCGTCGACGACGCGGCCACGCATCACGACACCGTGGGTGAGCGTCACGTCGCAGGTCAGCACCGCCCCCGCAGCGGCGGCGAGGACCGTCGTCGCCCCGCCCAGTTCGGAGTGCGCGACGCGCAGCCGCACCTCGCCCGACGGCAACCCGGCCAACACGTACCTGCCGTCGTCGCCGCTGCGGCCGTGAACGCAGGAGAGGTCGCCTTCCTGACCCACCTGCAGGCGCGCCCGGGCGATCGGCGCGCCCTTCTCGTCGTGCACGCACCCCCGCACGGTGCAGCCCGCCGCGAGCGTCACGCGCAACGGCGTCGCCGCGCCCGCACGCACCTCGCACGCACCGCTCCAGGGCGCCCACCCCGATGCGCGCGCGAACACCCGGTGGTTCCCGGGCGCGAGGCCGACGACCCGGAACGAGCCATCGTCGGCGGCGCGCACCTGCGCCGGCAGCGCGGGACCACTCTGGGTGCTGAGGACGAGGCAGTCGAGACGGCCGACGCCCACGCGCACGACCGCACCCGCGACCGGCCGACCCAGGTCGTCCTCGACACGCCCTTCCACCGCCCCACCAGGAGCCGGGAGCGTCAGCCGAACTGGCGCGCGCGCTCCCTGGGCACCGAGGAGAAGCGCAAGGGACGAGGGTGCGAAGCCGGCGGCGCGCGCGCCGACGACGACGCCGTCCCGATAGCCCGTGCGCACTTCGAAGCGTCCGTCGTCGCCGGTCGTCGTCACCTCCTGCGCGTCCATGCCGAACGCGGCACACGGTGCCAGGAGCACCTCTGCCGCCGCGACCGGCCGCTCGTCGAAGTCGACGACGATGCCGCTCACGGTCAGGCCTCGAGGGATCGTCAACTGCAGGTCCGCGGTTTGCCCGGCGACGATCACGGCGCGGTCGCCGCTGACCTCCAAGCTGCGGTCGGTGCGCACACAGACGGTGCCGGGCGGAAGTGCTTCGAAGTCCGCCCGGCCGCCCGCGTCGGTCACGCCAGGACGCGTCCCCACGCGCACGTCGCCGCCGTCCGCCCGCACGGCGAGGTGCACCCCGACCGCGGCCGAGCCATCGTCGTGGACGACGCGCACGGCGAGGCTGCCGGTTTCGACCGCGGCGTCGGCTGATGCGAGTTCGACGCAGGTGCGAAGGCCGTGCTCGGTGGCCGGCCGCGACGCAGCGGTGAGTGCCGGCGGCGGCGAGTTCGTCGCGCCGGCGACCGCCGGCCGGGGAACCGCGCGGTCGCGGCCGCCCACCCACCATGCCGCGCCGAGCAGCAACAACACCGCGAGGAACAACCACTTCTTTCCGAGCATGACGACTCCAGCGACACCGGTTGCAGAAGCGACGGCCGCGCGGGATCCCATCGCCGGCGGCCCCTGGTCGGTTCGAGGAACAGGCGCGGCCCAGCGTCGAGCCCGAAGCACGACCGCCGGTGCAGCGCCGCGCACGGCGAGGCGCGCTCCCGCAGAGCAGCCCCCCAGCACGGTGGCCGACAGAACGCGCCGCAACGCCTCGATCCCACGACTCAACTGGCTGCGCACCGTGCCGCGCCGTCGACCGAGCACGCGCGCGATCTCGGCCGCGCTCAGTCCGTGTTCCAGTTGCAGGACGAGCGCTGGGCGGCAACTCTGCGGCACCAATTCGATCGCGGCCCGCAGCCGCTGGCGCAGGTCCGCCGCCACCGCCGCCGCCGCCGGATCCAACTCGCGCCCACGCACCTCGGGCTTCGGCGCACGCCGCGCCCGCCGGCGCTGCGCGCGCACCTCGTTCGCCAGGATCCCCAGCAGCCAAGGCACCAGCGGCGCCCCCCGCCGGTACCCGCGCGCCGACTCCATGGCCGCCAGGAATGTCGCCTGCAGCAGGTCGTCCGCCGCCGCGCGGCCACCCCCGAGGTGCAGCGCCACGCGCCACACCTCCGCCGCCGTGCGGTCGAACACCTCCGCCAGCGCCGCGCGATCCTCGCCCGCCCGCCAACGCTCGAACAGTTCCTCGACCGACACCGACATCACCGACTCCTTGGCCCGAGGGCGCCGAAGTGCTGCCTCGAGGTCACTCGATTTCGCGCATCGGACGATGCTCCGACCCGATTCCCTTCGCACGTCGCGCTGTCCACGCGAGCGATACCCTCCCACCGTCACCCCAGTAGACGCTGGTTCTCCGGTTCGCTGACTCGCTCTGCAACTCCCGCGCTCACCGTGCAGCCAGCCGACGCGTTCCCGACCCCGTCGCTTCCGCTACGAAGTCTCCCCGCCCCGACGCCGCCGGCCGCACCAACTCCCGCAAAGCACGACGACCCAAACCCGGCACCCCTGGTGCGACGCCACTGCGCGGTGCTGGATTCGCTTCGGCCCGCGCCGCGTCAGCAGCCCGGGCCGCCCAGACTCCAGGACGGCTCCCTCTCCGTCACACCGTCGTGCCCCCGCCGCCGACTGCAGAAGCCGCCGCCCAAGCACCCCTCGATCATCCCGACCCGCACCGCGCGCGTGCGCACCCGGCTCCCACCTCGACCTCGATCACGCCATCGACCCCGGTCGCCGCACCCCCGCCACAGAACAAGGCTCGGCCCAAGCCCCGACCCCGCTACCTGTGCGCCGACCTCCTACGCCGCTCCTACCTCGTCGACGTACTGACCTGCCCGACCTGCAAGGGCCGACGCCGCCTGCTCGCCTTCATCACCGAACGCGAGTCCATCGTCAGGGCACCGCGAACTTGAGGATCGCGCCGGGCTCGATGGTCTGGGTGCGGTTGGCCGCAATGGCCACGTCCTGGTTGGCGACATGGGTGACGCCGGTCCGTAGCGGTCCGAACGAGGCGTCGTCGATCGTCGCCGGCAGGGTGATCTGGACACCGAGCGGTGCCGCGCAGGCGAGAACGATCGCTGGAAGAACGAGTCGCACGGGGTATGGCATGGCCTGCAAGGCCGATTCCGACGGCGGGTGTGACCGCCGACAGGAGAAATCTGCGGCCCGCGCGACGGGCCATCGCGCATTCCCTCTCGCCCCGACATGACCGCTATGCACACCCCGCGCCGCATCGGACTCCCGTTTCTCCTCGCCGGCCTCGCGGCGCCCACCGTCGCCCAGCAGCCGGACCTGCAAGTGACGATCACCACTGCGTCCGATCCGGTCCGCACCCTGACCCCGCTGACGGTGATCGGCCGGGTGTCGAATGCCGGTGGCAGCGCCGCCCCGGCCACGCTCACCGCCGTCTACTTCTCGCTCGACGCGACCATCACCGCCGACGACCCGCTGCTGGCCGTGTTCACCACGCCACCCCTGGCGAGCGGCGCCGATGCCCCGTTCCGACTCGACATGCGGGTGCCCGCCGACCTGCCGTGGGGGCAAGGACGGCTAGCCGTCGTTGCCGATCACCATGACCTGGTCGACGAGGCCAACGAGACCAACAACATCGCCTTGCGCACCGTGCGGAGCGAGCCGTCGATCGACGGCGACGCGGACTTCCAGAATCTCGGCGAGATCGTGACCGCGGCCGGCGACGTGAACGGCGACGGCTACGACGACATCGTGGCCAGCCGCGACAACGGGGTCCTGGTGATCTCCGGCCTCGATCGCAGCCGGCTGTTCACGATCCCCGGCGGCAACCCGGTTGCCATCGCCGGTGGTGGCGACATCGATGGGGACGGACGCGACGACATCGTCGTCACCGAGGGCAACGGCAACGTCCGGCTGATCGCGCTGGCGTCGGCCGGCGAGCAGACACTGACCGGCGATCCCGCCGCCGGCTTCGGCCGCAGCCTGGCGTTCGCCGGCGACGTCGATGCCGACGGCTACGACGACGTGATCGTCGGCTCGCCGCTTGCCGACGTCAGCGCCAACAACGCCGGTCGCGTCCAGGTGTACTCCGGTCGCGATGGCCATCTGATCCGCACCATCGACGGACTCCGCCCGTCCGAGCAGTTCGGCACCTCGGTCGACGGTGCCGGCGACGTCGACGGCGACGGCTTCGACGACGTGATCGCCGGCGCTCCCGCCGCCGGCGCCGGCCGCGCCCGCGTCTATTCGGTTCGCACCGGGCGCTTGCTGCACGAGTTGCGCGGAGAGAACGCCGGCGACGGTTTCGGCGACACCGTGGTCGGACTCGGGGACAGCAATGGCGACGGCGTGGGCGACCTGCTGGTGTCGGCGCCGAGCGACGGGCTGGTCAAGGTGTTCTCCGGCGCCGATGGCAGCGAGCTGCTGCGCCTGGCGAACGCCGGCAACCCCGTCACCGCAGCCGGCGACGTGAACGGCGACCGTATCCCCGACTTCACCAGCCACACCGAGGTGTTCTCCGGTCGCGATGGCCGGCAGCTCGCGAGCTTCCCGCAGCATCCCCACGTAGTCGGCGTCGGTGACCTGAACCAGGACGGCTTCGACGACCTCGCGGCCGCCGACCCGTTGTTCGACGGCACGGGTCGCGACATCGGCCGAGTCATCCCGCTCTACGATCCGCTCCGCAGCCTGCAGCGCGACCGCACCTTCTCCGGCGCGGCGACCGACGACCGTGCCGGCCACGCGCTCGCCCACGTCGGTGACATCGATGCCGACGGCATCGACGACCTGCTGATGGGCGTGCCGTTCGACGACCAGCGTGGCCCGGACGCCGGCTGCGCCAAAGTGCTGTCGGGTGCGACCGGGGCCACCATCTTCACCTTCTTCGGCGACGCCCCTGGCGACGAGTTCGGCTGGTCGGTGGCGGCGGCCCCCGGCGTCAGCGGGCGCGCGCCGCTCGACTTCGTGGTCGGCAGCCGCAGCGGCGGCTACGTGCGCGTCTTTCACGGCGACGACGGCCGCATCGCCACCACCTTCCGCGGCAGCGCGGCCCACGGCTACGGGATCTGCGTTGCCGGGGTCGGTGACGCCGACAACGACGGCCGCGGCGACGTGGCGATCGGCGCACCGACCTTCGACCCGGGCACCGGCCCCACCGGCATGGTGGAGGTGCGCTCGGGGCGCACCGGCGCCGTGCTGCGCACCTTCCGCCTGCCCGACGATCAGGTCGGCGCCGAGTTCGGTTTCGCGGTGGCGGGTGTGGTCCGCGGCGGCCGCTCCAGGGTGCTGATCGGCGCCCCCCGATACGACCGCAACGGCCTGGTCGACTGCGGCGTGTGGACGATCTACGACAGCAACTCGGGGATGCTGACCGACAGCGAGTTCGGCCAAACCGACCGGGGGCGGCTCGGCCAGGCGTTGTGCAGGGTGCCAGACCTGGACGGGGACGGCATCGACGACTTCCTGGCCGGCGAGCCGGGCTGGCCGGATGCCACGACCGCCGCGGGGCGCGCGCTGCTGGTGCGTAGTTCGCCGGCGAACGCGCCGTTGGTGGTGACCGGCGACGCCGGCCAAGCGCTCGGCACCGCCGTGTGTGTCGCCGGCGACGTCGATGGCGATGGCACCGCCGACTTCGCCGCCGGCGGCTTCGGCACCGTACGCGTCGTGTCGGGCCACACCGGTCGGCTGCTGCGGCGCCTCGACGACGCCACGCCTGGCGAGTTCGGCAGCAGCCTCGCCGGCGGCGCCCACCTCGACCACGACCGTCGCGCCGACCTGTGGATCGGTACCCCGTTCGGCCGCGCCGCCCAGGCCGGCATCGTCAGCGCGTACGTGTCACCAGCCGGAGCGGATCCCGGCATCATCACTCGCTTCGGCCGCGGCTGTCCGGGTTCGCAGGGACGCCTGCCTCGCGCCGACATGCTCGGCCTGCCGCAGATCGGCAGCGAGGTGGCGTGGGTGCTGGGCGCGGCGCGCGCCAACACCGCCGCGGCGGTCGACGTCGGCGTGGCGAGTTGGGAACTGCCGCTCGACTTCCTCGGCGCGATCGGCTGCGTGCACCACGCGCAGCCGATCCTGCGCCTGTGGGGCACGACCGACAACAGCGGCCGGCTGAGCTGGCGCCTGCAGGTGCCGGCCAACACCGACCTCGTCGGCTTCTCGCTGTTCCTGCAGTGGCTGGTGGTCGATCCCGGCGTGAACCCGGCAGGCGTGGTGACCACCAACGGCATCGTCTACACCCACGGCCGGCCGCAGCCGCAGTGACGGCTCAGTCGGTCGCCGATGCGATGCGCAAGCACACCGGCCGGCGCATGCCGACACCGAACGCGCGGTCGCGAATGACCTGCCCCTTGGTGCGGCAGTAGGACAGTCCGAACAGGCGCAGCACCAAGACCGAGCCCAGCGCGCGCTCGATCAGCCGCACCCGCACCGACGCACCCGCTTGTTGAACGGGTTGGTCATCGCCAGCGGCTCGACCGCGTCGCCGAGGTGCAGGTCGGCCTGCTCGAGCAAGCGCGTGAAGATGCCCAGGCGGCGGAAGCGCTGGTCGATCTTCGCCGAGTGCAACCACGCCTGGCGAGGCCCGAGCAGGGTGCGCAGACCGATCGGTTCGTCGTCGAAGTGGCCGCGCGCGAACCAGCCGCCGCCCGCGAACGGGCCGTCGACGAAGGCCGCGCACGCCAGGCTTTCGGGCGGCGGCGCGCGCGGCCACGGGCGCCCTGCGTCACCACTTCGACCCCGAGCGGCGGCTCGGCACCGTGCGCCTCGACTGAGAGCCGAGTGGTGCCCCGTTCCCAGCCGGCGGAACCCCGAACGGCTGCGACCGCGCCGCGCGGTGCCTTGGGGAGTTCGATCGGAGCGCCGACGTCAAGCGCGCGCCCCCGGCACCGGCATCCGGCTCCCTTCGAAACATGCGCACCTGGCTCTCCGTGGTCGCCCTCGCGGCGATCGCCCCCGTTCCCGTCGCCCACGCGCCGCGCGTCGCCACGGCCGTTCCGATCCTGCTGCCGGCGGGGACAACGACGCCAACCGAGTTGACGATCGCGTGCACGACGCAGGGCGGCGAAGCCTTGCCCACCGCGTGCGTGCGCCTCGCTCCGGACCTGTGGCTGGCGACGCCGACCTGCCGACCGGGCGCGACCTTGCTCTGGAGCATCGAGGTCGCGACTCCGGGCGCGGGCGAACCGACCCGCAAGACGCTGCGCGGTGAGCTGCCGTGGGTAACGGTGCAGCACCCGCGCGGCCTCGGACCCATGCCGCAGCTCAGCGCCATCGACCTGCGGCAGGCGCCCGAGCTGGCGCCGCCCCGACCTGGCCTGCCGACCGCGACCGAGGTCGTCACCTACGTGTTCCGGGAGCCCGCGTGCGTGGCTGGCAGCGTCGACTTCGTCGAGAGCTGGACGCACTGGCTCGGCGGCTCCGGTCCGAACGCGAACGCCCTGCAGCCGGTCGGCGACGGGCGCTGGATCGGCCAGGGCACGTGCATGGCGGGCGACACCGAGCTGCTCGCGGCCCTGCGCCTGCACCTGCGCGACGGGCGCTGGGTCGACGCGAAGGGCGACCCGTGCGCCACCGCGGACCAGGCCGCGCGCAGGGACGAGCCCTCGGCGTACGCGCGCCAGTTCCAGGCGTTGCAGCGCGACCGCGCGCCGGTGCACGTCGTGGCCCGCGTACCGCTCTGAGCACGACGCCTCGAGCGCGCGTACGACCGGCTCACCCGGCCCCGTACATCAGCCGTTCCAACTCGGCCACCTCGGCCGCGCCGGGCACGCCGTCGTCGGCGCCGTAGCCGAACACCGCGCGCGCCGACCGCGCTCCGAAGCGATCGTCGAGCAGTTCGAAGTGGTCGAGGGTCGCCTGCGCCGGGTGCGCGAGCCCCGCCGCGTGGCACAGCCACAGCATCTCGCTCTGCAGGGTCAAGAGGTAGTTGGCGAGGCGCGCCGCCTTGTGTGTCGGGTCGAGGCCGCGCACCAGCCACTTGTTCTACGTCGCCATGCCGGTCGGGCAGTGGCCGGTGTGGCAGCGCTGCCCCTGGATGCAGTCGATCGCCAGCATCGCCTCGCGCGCCACGCCGATCATGTCGCAGCCGAGCGCGCTGGCGAACAGCGCCTGGTGCGGGAAGCCGAGCTTGCCCGAGCGAAGAACACGACGCGCCGCACCCCACCGAACAAGGCTCGGCCCAAGCCCCGACACCGCTACCTGTGGGCCGACCTCCTACGCCGCACCTACCTCGTCGACGCACTGACCTGCCGACTGCAAGGGCCGACGACGCCTGCTCGCCTTCATCACCGAACGCGAGTCCGTCGTCAGGATCCTTCGCCACCTCGGCCTACCGACCGAGCCGCCGGTCGTGGCGCCCCCCAGACCGCCCCCGACCTTGGCGCTGCCGTTCCCGTAGCTCCCACTCCCGAAACGCCAGCCACTCCGGGTCGCCTGGCTCTACGTACCCATCGCCGCCACGACCATGCTCACCGCGTAGAGCACCCGCCCGTTCAACCCGTGGGACCGAGCACGGTGCAAGCCGCGCCCGTAAACAACCCTGGCCCCACCAGGACCAAACCCGAGGGACGCAGCTTGCTCTTCCTATCCCGCAAGGCGCGGATCGCGAGCTACGAGCACCTCCTCGCCAGCGCGCGCGAGGGGCCGGAGGCCGTCGTCGAATTCGTGATCCCGTGCTCGACGCGTCTCGGCGACCGCGCGGTGCGGCTCGCCGCGGTGCGCAAGGCCTACGGCGACAAGGTCGTGCTCGCCGGCCTCGACCTCGAGCTGCGGCCGGGCGACCGCCTGGGCATCGTCGGTCACAACGGCGCCGGCAAGACCACCCTGCTGCGCATCTGCGCCGGTGCTCTGGCCCCCGACTCTGGCACGGCGGTGATCGGACCGACGGTGCGGTTCGCGCAGATCGATCAGACGCGTAGCGACCTGCACGACGACAAGACCGTGATCGAGGAGCTCGGCCGCGTCGGCGACCACGTCACCATCGACGGTCGGCCGACGCGGGTGGAGACCTTCCTCGAGCAGTTCAGCTTCACCGGCGCGCGCAAGCACACCCTGGTCGTCTCGCTCTCCGTCCGCCCCCCACGCGATCACGGCGCAGCGCGCCGAAGTGGCGGCGCGGCTCGAGGCGCAGCTCGCGCGCTGGATCGAGCTGGAAGAGCGCGCGTAGGCGCGGGAGCGGTCGTCGGCAGCTCCAGGCCCGTGCCTACCGCGCCTGCGACGCGCGCAGCGCTGCCTCGGTGAGGCGCAACGTCACCTCGTCGCCGGCCTCGCCGATCGTGACCTCCTGCGTCGACTCGCCGCGGATCGGCGTCGCGATGCGCATGCCGCTCGCCGTGGCGATGGCCTGGAGGCCGATCGTCCAGCGCCCCGGCGTCGGCAGGGTCAGCACGCCGCCGTCGGCGCCCGCGGGGAACTCGTCCGCGTGGACGAAGAGCGCGTCCAAGCTGCGGGTCTGGCCCGAGGTGGAGCGGTTCGCGCCGGCGAGGAAATAGGCGACGGGCGCCGCCCCGGTGGGGGTGGCGGACACCCCGAGGCGCAGGTCGGGGTGACCCGCGGCGTAGTCGCCGACGATGCGCACGCGCAGGGGGATGCCGGGCAGCAGGCGCACGGTCTGCTCGTCCCCGGTGACGGTGAAGGCCTGGCTCCGGAAGCCCGGCGCGCCGGCGATCCACGTCGTGCCGGGGCGCGCGAGGAGCGTGACGCCGTCGCCGCCGTGTTCGCGCAGCCGGATCCGGTCCGCCTGGTCGTCGGGCTCGTCGGCGCGGACGACCGCGTCGGCGAGGGCGCGTCCGGCGCTGTCCTCGACCAGCACCCGCACGCGGTGCAGCGCGGCCGGCAGCGCGACGGCCTGCAGGCGCGGGTCGGCGGTGGCCTCCCCGGCGCGGACGATCACGTCGGGCACGCGCAGCCAGGGCCGGCCGACCCCGCGCAGGGTGAACTCGACCACGTAGGTGCCCGCGGCGAGGCTCGCGACGGCGAACGCCCCGGTCTCGCCGTCGAGGCGGGCGTCGCGCGGGCGCCGGCTGTCCGCGTCGCCGGCGCGGATGCCGATCAGCTCGCGGTCCGCCGGCTCCACCGCCAGCGATCCGGTGATCGACCCCGCGTGCCGCAGCCGCAGGCGCAAGCCGCTCGCGCCGTACGAGGTCTCGACCCCGCCGTCGGCGAGGTAGCCGTCCTTCCGGGCGCTCACCGCGAACTCGGCGTCGGCGGCGGCGGCGAGGTGGATGGCGAAGGCGCCCGCATCGTCGGACCGGGCGTCGAGGGCGACGCCCGTCCTGGCCTGCCCACCGCCGGCGAAGCGGTTGATGCGGCTGACGTCGATACGCGCGCCGGCGACGGGTGCGTCCGCCTCGTCGACGACGACGCCGGCGAGAGCGACGGTGCGCTCGACCTCGAGCACGACGTCGCCGACGTGCGTGATCCCCGCGGGCAGCGCATGCTCGAGCTTCAGCGTACCGATGGCCTCGGGCCGGGTCCGCTGCGCGAAGGTCACGCGGCGGACGCGGCCGTCCGGGCCGCCGGCGGCGAACCACAGGCGCAGCTCGCCGTCCGCGTCGGTGGTGTCGGTCGTGCCCGTCGAGCTCGTCCCCGCCGACTCGCCGACCTGGATGGTCTCGCTCAGGTCGATCGTGATCGGCGCGTCGCGGAGCGGTGCCCGCACGGCGTCGACGAGGCGCACGACGACGCAGGCTGCGGTCGCGTCCTCGCGCAGCGTGGTCTCGACGCGCTGCCCGTCGACGGTCGGCCCGAGGACGCGCGCCGGGGCGAAGCTGGCGTGCAGCCCGTTGGCCCGCGGGATGAGCGCGAAAGCGGAGTGCAGGGGCACGAACGCGAACTCGGCGGCGCCGCCCTGCGCGGTGACGCCCACGCCGTTGCGGCGCGGGGCGTCGGCCAGGGTCTCCGCCGGTCCCAGCGGTCGCAGCTCCAGGTGGATCGGGGTGCCGCCGACCGGTTGGCCGTCGCCGCCGAGCAGACGGACGGCGATCACCCCGCAGGGCGGCAGGGTGAGGTCGAAGACCTCGCCGCGCGCGACGCTCGCCGCGGGCACGTCCGCGCGCAGGGCCTCGAGGCTCGGCAGCTCGAGGGCGATCGGGATCGCGGTCACGGCGTCGCCGCGCGCGGCGATCGGGAAGGTGGCGATGCCGTCGGCGCCGGTCGGCCGCACCTCGACCCGGCCGGCACCGAGGTCGGCTTTGACCGGCACCTCTTCGACGGGCCGACCCGCGGCGTTGCGCACCCGCACCCGCAACCCGGGCAGGGCGTCGGTGTCGGGAGCGCGCTCGGGACCCGCGCCGGCCGGCACCGGGTCGCGCTGTGCCGCGGTCGCGTCGGACGCGCCGGTGCGGGGCGACACCGATGCCGGCGCGTCCGACGTGCCGGTCGGCGTCGGCGCAGGGACGGCGACCCCGACGGGGGCGGAGCCCGCGTCGAGGAACCAGAGCAGACCCGCGACGACGGCGAGGGCGAGCACGACGGCGGCGGCGCGCATGGCCCGCATTGTGCGTGTGCAGCGGGCGACGCGAGCGGGGAATGTTGCCGAAGGCGCGCGCTACGGCACGCGGTAGTCGACGCCCACCGGCTTGCGCGAAGAGTCGTTTGCCGTCGACTTGAGGATGCGCAGGCGCGGGGTGTGACCTTCCTCGTCCTCCAGATAGAGATGGAAGACGTTGTCGAACGTCGTCAGGTAGTACGCGTGGTCGAAGTCGCCCCGGCCCTTCGCGGCCCCCGGCGGCGCGAGGTCGACGAAGAACGAGGTGACGCCCTTGTAGGCCAGCAGGTCGATCAACGTCGGGGTGAGGAAGCGCTCCTCGCGGATCAGCGGGAAGCGATCGCCGAGGCGGTGGATGTTGTCGAAGGCCAACCGGGTCACCGGTGCCCCGGGTCCGCCGCTGTGACCGCCGTCGACGACGCGGATGATGTCGCAGCAGAACTTGCCCGCCGGGTTCGCCGAGACCACGTCGCGCTTGCCGTTCGGGGCCGGGCTTCCTGCAAGCCGACGCGTACGCAGGCTACGACCGCCTCTACCTTCCTCGGGGGCGCGGTTGAGGTCGGGTGCTGGGCGCACGCGCGCCGCAAGTTCATCGACATCGAGTCGCTCGATCCAGGCGTGGCGCGAATGGCTCCCGCCGAATTGGGGGCGTGTTGCCGATGTGCGGTCACGAGGCTTGGGCTTAGCGTGCGAGCCATGATGCGACACCTCGAGAACCTCCGTGCCGTGCTGACGGCCAGCGCGCTGGCCGCAAGTTCGCTCGCGCCGGCGCAGACGCCCTGCCAGCCGAACCTCGTACCCGACGGCGGCTTCAGTGCCACGCCGTCGACCTGGACGAAGGCCACTACCTTCGGCGCGATCTCGTTCCCGGCCGCGGCAAACGTGACCGGCTACGGCCTCAGCCCGGCGGTGCAGTTGACCACCGGCAACTCGGTCGTCATGGAGCAGACACTCTCGTTCCCGCTCGTGGCCGGGCGAACCTACGAGGTCTCCCTCGACATGCGCGTCCTGAGCCTGTCGGGGACACACGCGCTCTACCTGAGAGACAGCAGCGGGGCGTACCAGCGCCTGTTCGGCCTGGGCACCGCGTCCACGGGACGCTGGCGCTACGCCAACCGATTCACCGTCGCGGCCAGCGACGCCTACCGCTTCGCGCTGGAGATGCTGGTGGGTGACGTCGAGTACGACAACGTACGGATCCGCGAGGCGAACGGCGCCCCCTTGTTCAACGTCACCTCGACCACGCGCCGAACCGGGGTCTGGTCGCGCTGGAACGTGTTCGGTGCCCCGAACCAGGTGGTGGTCGTGGCGCTGGGAGTCCTCGGCCTCACCGTCGGTGCCCCGGTGCCTGGTTGCGGCAGCGTTCCACTCGAGTTTTTGCCCACGACCGGGCCAGTGGTCGCGCTCGGTCCCGTCACCCTCGGCACCACGGGGCTCTTCTCCAGCGACAGCCTGACGCACTTCCCCGTGCCACCCGAACTCGCCGGCGTACCGTTGCTGTGGCAACCGGTGGCGCTGCCCCTCAACGGCCCGTGCCAGATCGGCTGTCCCGAGCCGATCGCTTTCTGACCCGAGGCGAGGCCGCGGTCGACCCGCTACTTGAGGCCCTTCATCAGGCGCGACACGCCGAACGCCAGCACGAAGGCGTCGAGGCCGATGTAGACCCGGATCTTGGTCAGCAGCTCGAACACGTCCATGTACACCGGCAGCGCCTGCGCCGCCGTGAGCTGCTCGGTGGAGACGTCGCCGCTGCGGCCGGCGATCGCCGAGATCACGCCGGCGATGTAGCTGCCGTACGCCGTCGAGGTGAACCAACCGCCCATCACCAGGCCGCCCTTGCCCTCGGGCGCGAGCTTCGTCATCGTCGACAACCCGACCGGCGACAGGCAGAGCTCGCCGGTGGTGTGGATCACGTAGCACAGCACCAAGAACACCAGCGGCACGACGCCATTGGCAGCGAAGCTCCTGCCGAGGGTGAGCACCCAGAAGCCGAGCCCGACCTGCACGAGCCCCAGGGCGAACTTGAACGGCGCCGACCGGTTCCTGCCGCGCTCTTCCAGCCAGACCACAGCTTCGCGAACGGAACGCCGTGCGCGACGATGAAGATCGCGTTGAACGACTGCCCCCAGGCGTTGGGCATCTCCCAACCGAAGACCATGCGGTCGACGTTGGTCTTGGTGAACAGGTTGAGCGAGTTGCCCGCCTGCTCGAAGCAGGCCCAGAACACGGCGTTGGCGACCAGCAGGAACAGAAGCGCGACATCCGTCCCATGCGGCGCCGACGGATGCCTCGGGGAAGTCCGCGGGTTCGCCCACCTCACGCCCGGACAACGCGCACGGATCGCGTCCCGCGTCGCGCGCGGAATCGACACGGTCGTTCCGTTGCCATAGGGCTCACCAGGACAGCGCGAGCCGGGGAGGCCGCAGGTGTGAACCGGAACGAGTCGCCAAAGGTCGGCGCCTCGGGCGACCCACACCCGAGCGTTCGGTTGCGGCTCCCGCTGCGGTGCGTTGCGACGTGTTCATGGCAGGGAATCCAGCACGCCGACGACGGCAGGCGGCAGATCCGATCCCTGTTCAAGTCGCTGTCGGGCACCAAGCGCAGAGCGTTCCCGGACAACAGCCCGGCTGCCCGCGGTCGCTTCCGGTGCGTTCTGCGCGGCGCACGATGCCGAGGCCAAGACGAGCCGCTCAAGGCAGGGTGCGGAAGTGGTGGTCCGGCCCACGACCACGGCTTGGATGCGGCACCCTTGCGGCTCGGAAACGACTCGTAGCGAGATCGACCGGCGGCGCGGGCGACTCGGTGCTCGGACGGAGCGGCGTGGACCGCGCTCGAGAGCCGCCGCACGCCGCGACGTTCGGCGGTAGAACCCGGATCCTGGCCGAGGAACACGCTTGCCTGGCGACAGGACGGCCGTCGCCTCCAATCCGACCGTCCGCCAAGTGAGGGAGGTCACCGGATGCCGACCCGTGGGTCGACGGGGTTCTGCCGACCTCGATGACGGGGAAGGGGCACTAGCCTAGTTGCCCACCACCGCCAGCCAAGAGTTGGACAGTTCGAGCTGGAAGGTGGGCAGCAAGTGCGCCACCTGACACGCGACCACGACGCACTGGAGCGCCGGATCCGGGGGGATCCGGTAGACTTGGGTGACGCTGCCGCTCGGCGGGACCACGAAGCTGGCCAGTGGCACCGTCGGCGCAAGCCAGTTGATGCCACTGGCGCAGGCGGTGCCGAACGTGTGCAGGTCGAACTGGGCGCCGACCATCGGCACACCGAGGAAGGGCGTCGCGTAGGCGGTCGGCAACCCGTCGTCGCTCTGCAGGGTCATCGACACACCGATCACCGGATCCGAGAGGTCGAGGCTCGGGACCCGCGCCGGGTCGGTGCTGCAGCCGTGGCCGAAGACGCGTCCGGAGGCGCCGACGCAAACCGCCCACAGCTCGAGCCCCGTGACCCCGTCGGTGGCCCGGAAGCGCAGCTGGCCACCGGAGAAGGCCAGGTATTGTGGTCGGCTCGTCTCCGGCCCGGGGCGGACGTCGTACGCCTGCATGGTGCCGGCGGCAGTGCCGTCGGTACGCCATACCTCCTCGTCGATGAGGTCGTGACCCGCCGTGAAGTAGGCGAAGCGCGAGCCGGTAGAGACGAAGTAGCCGGGGTAGGTATGGCCGGGTCCTGGAGTGATGTCCTGGACCAACACCGTGCCGGCCGGTGTTCCGTCGGTGCGGTAGAGCTCCGTCCCGAGCGCATGCGTGCGGCCTTGGAAGTAGAACTCGCCGCGGTGCATGCCCAGCGCACCGCCCTGAACGCTCGCAGGTCCTGGCTCGAGGTCAGCGAGCAGGAACGTGCGTGCGGCGGTGCCGTCGGTCACCCACAGCTCACCGGATCCCGGGTAGGTACCAAACGTCGGATCCGTCGCCTGGAACACGAGCTTGCCGCCGGTGGCGCCGTACGGGCGGACGGACGACGGCGCGTTGCCCGGCGTGATGTCGCGCACGAGCTGCGTTCCCGCGGGGGTGCCATCGCAAACCCACAGCTCGGATCCGCTCGCCGCGGTGGTCGCCACGAAGAACAGCTTGTCGCCGGCGACGAAGAAGCGATAGGGGACCCAGCCCGGGACGCCAGGCTCGAGGTCCTTGAACAGCAGGGTGCCGGCCGAGGTGCCGTCGCTCGTCCATAGATCGAAGTCGCTGGTACCCGCGGCGCCGGCGAACCACAGCTTGTCCCGGAACACGATCAACCTGCTTTCGCCGTCGCGCGACAGACCGTTGCCGCTGCCGGGGAGCAGGTCGATGACCATCTGCGTCCCGGCTGGGGTGCCGTCGCTCCGCCAAAGCTCGTAGCCGTGGCTGCCGTCGTTCGCGACGAAGTAACACTTGCCGTCGAGCGCGACGAACTTGTCAAGAAACGAACTCGAAGCGCCGGGGTTGATGTCCTTGACGAGCCTGGTGCCGGCCAGGGTCGTGTCGGTGACCCACAGCTCGTTGCCGTGGCTGCCGTCGTCGCTGGCGAAGAGCACGAGGTCGCCGATCTGCAAGATCGGCCCGGGGTCGGCTCCGAAGCTGCTACCGGCCCCGGGGTTGATGTCCTTCACCAGCGTGGTTCCGGCCGCCGTCCCGTCGCTGATCCACAGTTCGTTGCCGACAATACCGTCGTCCGCCACGAAGAGCGACTTGCCGTAGAAGTCGGCCAACAAGTACGGGCGTGCGTCGGCCGTCGAGCCAATTGCCAGATCGAAGTAGATGTGCGTGCCGACAACGGTGCCATCGCTGACCCACGGCTCGCGCCCGAGCACGCCGTCGCTGCCGTTGAAGAACAGCTGCCCCGGCGTCGCGACGAGGTCGCTGGGAGCGCCGCCGACCGAGCCCGGCGTGGTGTCGCAAAGCAGGGTCGTTCCGCTTGTGGTGCCGTCGGAGATCCAAAGCTCTTCGCCATGCACCCCGTCGTCGGCCGTGAACACGACGCGCGACGCGTCGAGCGCCTTGAGGTTGCCGATCAACGTGTCGGTGCTGCCGGGCCGTATGTCCCGCACCATCACTGTGCCACTGACCGTGCCGTCGGTCATCCACAGCTCATGGCCGGCCGCGAAGGTGGTGGCCGTGAAGTACACGCGGCCCGCATGCGGCAGCAGCTGGCTCGGCCACGACGAGTAAGTGCCGGGATTGATGTCCACGAACATCCGGGTGCCCGCCGGCGTGCCGTCCGTGATCCACAACTCGTCGCCGACGATGGGCGCCAAGGCACGGAACAGCACGTTGCTTCCCAGCGGCACGAAGTGGCTCGGCAGGCTGGAAACCGCACCGGGAACGATGTCGGCGAGCAGCACGGTGCCCGCCGCGGTGCCGTCGGTGACGTAAGGCTCTTGGCCCACGGCGGGGTCGCCGGCCCGGAAGAACACTTTGCTGCCGGCGGCGGTGATCTCGGCGATATAGCTGCTGCCCGGGCCGGGATTGATGTCCTTCAGCTCCACCGTGCCGGCGGTCGTGCCGTCGGTGATCCAGAGCTCCGTTCCATTCGTCGAGGTCGCTCGGAACACAACGTTGCTGCCGATCGTCGCGAAGCCTAACGGAGTGCCGCTCGCAACTCCCGGGTTGATGTCGCGCAGCAGAAACGTGCCGGCCGTCGTCCCGTCCGTGATGTACAGTTCGGTACCGGTGCTCAGTTCGGTTGCCGAGAACAGCATCCGCGTCCCCAGCGGGTGGAACGAGCGCGGGATCGACTCGCCAGATGGGTTGATGTCCTTCAAAAGGCGCGTGCCCGCTACGCTGCCGTCGCTGATGAACAGCTCGCGACCCACGCTGCCGTCATCGCCCGAGAACAGGACCTGCGTTCCGAGCGCAGCGAGCTCGAACCCTTCCTCGACCAAACCCAGGCCCGAACCGGAGCCGGGGAAGAGGTCCTTGACCAGCGTCGGTGTGCCGGCAGGCAGGTCGATGCGGTGAAGCTCGCGACCGGTCGCTCCGAGTTGGGCTGTGAAGAACAGCCTGGGGCCCGCCACGACAAAGCCCTCCGGGAGCGACGAAGCAAAGGGTCCAGGCCGCGTGTTGATGTCCTTGACGAGGGTCGGCGACTGACTGACGAGAGCGGCACAGAACAGTGGCCAGGCCGTGGCACGAATCATGACGGTCACTCTACCCGCGCGCCGCGGCCTGCCGACGTGCCCAACCCATCCATCGATCCCACGGCCCGCGTCGCCGCAAGCTGTCACGCGCCGGGGGGGGGCTAGACTAGACTAGTCACTCCGCCGGTCGCTCGGTGCCCTTGGGAGACAACGTGGGGGTCACGGGGAACGGGCGCAGGAGCTGGCAGAGCGTGCCCGCAGGCTTTGGGCGAGGGCCTGGACTGTGCCAGCGCCGGCGGTTCTTTCTCACCGAGTAGAACACCCGCCCGTTCAAACCGTGGGACCGAGCACGGTGCAAGCCGCGCCCGAAGCCAACCCTGGCCCCACCAGGAACAAGCCCGAGACGCAGCTCGCTCTTCCTATCCCGCGACCAGCGTCTCCGGTGGCGTCGACTACACGCGCGCGCTGACCTTGCGGCCGGACGGGACGTTCGCCAGCGCAGGTCTTGGTTTCGCCTCCGCGACCTTCGAGAACACGGCCGGCCAGTACGACGGCGGCTTCTCGTCGGGCAGCCGCACCGACAAGACCGCCGGCAAGTACGAGTTTCGCGACGGGGTCTGATCCTGCGCGCCGACGACGGGTCGGAGGTGCGCCACAACGTGTTCCCCCTCCGCCCGCGCGTGCTGCTGATCGACGGCGTGGCCCATATCGGCGGCTCCAAGCCCGAGAAGTGATGCTCGCGCCGGCTCGGCGGGCGACGCCCGTCGAGATCGTCGCGCGCGATCATTCGCGGCATCGTCTTCGGCCATCGGAGCGCTTCGCCCGCAGCTCGCGCTCGACGGCAACGCGATCGATCTGCGGTGGGAGGACGATCGCGATGCCGTGCAGGCGTCGACCTCGATCGCGCGCCCGACGGCGGCCCCACCTGGCTGGCGGCGGCGTTGCGTCGAAGCTCTGCAGCGAGGCACCAAGTACTGTTGCCCGCGATTCCGCCCCGACGAGCCGCGCCGGTTCGCCCGCAACATGCGGGCGCCACGGGTCCGAGAGACGGAGCGTAGGCGGATCGCTCCGAGGAGATGGCGGCGCTGCGCCGCGGGCACGTATCCCCCCCGCAACTTGCTCATTCCGCGCCGCGGAGGTGACGACCGAGCCGCAGCAGCGCGCGTGCGTGCAGGCGTTGGGCCTGCCGCTCGCCACAACCCAGCAGCGCGGCGATCTCGACGAAGCTCCGACCTTCGAGGTCGCGCAGCTCCACCAGTCGCTGCTCGTCCGCGGCGAGCCGGGCGAAACCCTCGTAGAGCGCGAGGGCGGCGTCGACCGAGAGCGTCTCGGCCTGCGCGCGGTCCGGCTGAGCCCCCTCGACGAGCCAGCTCGAGAGCGCCGACAGCGCCGCCTCTCGCGGCCGACGCAGCTCCTGGCGGATCTGGTTGCGGGCGATGGCCGTGAGCCAGCGCAGGAAGGAGTCGGCGCCGCGCTCCTCGAAGCGCGGCAGGGCCGGCAGCGCGGCCGCGAAGGTCGCGTGCAGGAAGTCGTCCGACTCGGCCACCTCCCGGGCCTCCCGCCCCATCATCCAGCGGATTCGGTGCAGCAACGGCTCGCGAACCCGTGCGAACAGCTCGCTGCCGGCCACCGTGTCGCCGCCGCGCCAGCGTTCGATCAGCAGCGGCAATTCGTCATCGGTCGGGTCATGCGACGGCGGCATGGACAGATCTCAGTGGATGTCACGGCCGAAAGCAATTCGGCCTGCGACACGGCCGCCGCACCGATCGCTCCGGCGCGCTTCCCGTATCCCGTTCGCACGTGGCCCCGTCGGCTCCCCGACGCGCGACCACGCGGCGGTCCATTGACACCCGACCATGGCGTCCGTTGAATCGTCAGACCTCGCGCCGTGCCTTGCGAGCAAGCTGTGGGCAGCCGCGGGCTCGACCATGCTCTCCGAACTCCCCCCGAGCCCTGGCGGCGGTGAAGAGGCGCTCGACGCGGCGGAGCAGCTCATGCTGGAGGCCCTCGAGGAGGACCCCGACCTGCCCTCCACCGTTCTGAGCCGGCTCTGCGCAGCACGCCCCGAGTTGGCAGAAGGGCTGCGCGAGGCGCACCGCGCCTTCGTCTTGGTCCAGCACACGCTGCAGGCCCTGAAGACGGCGGCCCCGACCGCGGCGCAAGCTGCGGGCACGCTCGTCGCCGGGCGCTTCCAAGTCCTGGGCCAGCTGGGCCGCGGCGGCATGTCGCTGGTGCTCGCGGCCTGGGATCGACAGCTACGGCGCAAGGTCGCGCTGAAGCTGGTTCACGCCCCCCTCGGCGCCGACGAGCGGACGCTCGCGCAGCGCCGGGCGCGGCTCGTGCACGAAGCCCAGGTGCTGGCCCAGCTCGACCACCCCGGCATCGTGCCGGTGCACGACGTCGTTCGCGACGAGCGCCAAGAGGTCTACGTGGCGATGCAGCGCGTGCGCGGCGTGGATCTGCGTGCGGTCTACCAGCGTCACTGGGCGGGTGACCGCGAGTGGAGCCTCGCGCGCACGGTCGGCGTGCTGCAACGCACCTGTGAGGCCGTTGCCTACGCACACGACAAGGGCGTGCTGCACCGCGACCTGAAGCCCGCGAACGTGATGGTCGGCGCCTTCGGCGAGACCTTCGTCATGGACTGGGGGCTGGCGCGCACGGGCAAGCGGGCCGATGCGATCGATCTTGCCGCGGCCACCGACCCGGCTGCCAGCGAGCCTGCTACCACTGAGCGGGCTGCCACCGAAGCGCGAAGCCCGATCGACGACCCCGCAGCCTCCCTGTCGGTCGTCGTCACCGATCGCGACATGGGCGCCGAGCCCTCCTCGGTGCTGCGCACCTTGGAGGGCGACGTGCTCGGCACTCCGAGCTACATGTCGCCCGAGCAGGCCGCCGGCAGGCTCGACGCGATCGACGCACGCTCGGACGTCTACGGTGCAGGGTCGATGCTCTACGAGCTGCTGGCCGGCCACGCACCGTACCTACGCGCTGGCCAAACGCGTTCGTCGTCGGAGATCCTGGCCGACGTGCGGGCGAAGCCGCCCGAGCCGCTGCGGTCCGCGGCGCGTCACGCGCCGGTCGAGCTGGTGGCCATCGCCGAGCGTACCATGGCGCGCGACCCCGCGGCGCGCTACCCGTCGATGCTCGAGGTGGCCGACGACCTGCGCGCGTTCCTCGAGGGTCGCGTCGTGCGCGCCCACCGCACCGGTGCGTGGAGCGAGGCCAAGAAGTGGATCGGGCGCCATCGCGGGGTCGTGGCGGTTCTGGGAATGCTGGTGGTCACCGTGATCGCCGCGACCATCACGTTCGCGATGCTCTACCGCGAGTCGGAGCGCCGCCGGCTGCGCGTGCAGACAGCCCAGCTCGATTCCCAGCGGCGCATCAATGCGCTGGCCGGCTTCAGCTTCGCGGGCACGCCGGCGCAGGGCTTCGTCGACGAGTTCGACGGACACCTCTTACACCGGCGGTGGACCTGCCAGGGGCTTTGCGGCCAGATCAGCTCGCGCAACGGTGCGTTGGTGCTGAGCTCCCCGGGACGAGCACAGCAGCCGACCATTCTCTCCCTGGACCCGCACGTCCAACTCGTGCACGGCGACTTCGACGTGCGCGTCGCGTTCAGGCTCGGCGGCTTCGATCTGCCCGAAGAGCCACGCGGGGGGCGCGTCGCCGGCCTGCAGGCGGTCGATGCGAGGACGGGCGCAGTCCAGGCCGCGATCAACCGCGAGGTCGAGCGGGAGCCGACGCCTCCGGTGCGTTGGGAGCACAGCTACCGTTGCTACAACGATGCGACCGCGAGCAACGTGCTCGCGGAACATTGTGCGGCCGCGGACGGCAGCTCGGGCGTTCTTCGCTTGACCCGGACGGGCAGCGAATACGCGGCATGGTGCTGGTTGGACGGCTGGCGCGAGCTGTTCCGGGCCGAGGGCACCACCGAGCCAGTCTACTTCCGGCTATTCGCTCGCAACTGGTACGCCGCCCAGCCGTTCGAGTTCGCGGTCGAGCGCTTCGAGCTGATCGCCGATCCCGCCAGCGCCGGCGCCGAGGTCTCCGGCCTTGCGGACGGCTTCGACGGCGTGCAGATCGATCCGCGCTTCACGGTGAAGTCCCGCTCGGCAATCGCCGCCCAGGTCGACGGCCGCCTGTACCTGGAGA
>JAWKUN010000008.1:0-33887 GCA_041398565.1 Planctomycetota bacterium
GACGATCTCCGAATGGGCGTAGCCCTGGCCGTCGCGCGACGACAAGACCCAGAGGGCGAACGCTTCGTTGGCATCGACGCGCAGGGCGAAGGTACCGTCGGCGCCAGCGGTTCCGAACTGCGACACCCGGCCCAGAGACCGGTGCGGGTACCCGGGGCTGAAGCTCACGCTGGCGCCAGCGGCGGGCGTGCCGTCGGGGGCCAACACCACACCCTCTCACACCTGCGTCGGCCGCAAGCGGAGCGTCACGAAGTCACCGGCCATCACCGGGAAGCGCCAACCGGTGCGCCGGCCGTCGGCGGTCCTCGCCCACAGCGTGAACGGTCCCGCGTGCGGCACCTCGAGGCGGAACACGCTGCGCGCTTCGCAAGCGGCCGACACCTCGTAGCGGGCGTCGAAGAGCGCGTCGGCGACGACCGGAGGCAGCTCGGGGTGCGTTCGTCCCGCGACCCACACTCGCGCCTGGGCGAGCGGGCCGCCGTCTACTTCCTGCACGATGCCGGTGATGCGTAACGGCGCGCGAGCCGGCACGCCCTGGGCCTCGAGGGAGGTGGCGATCAGCAGTCCGACCCACGCGTCAGTCGACCGCGTCGCGGCGTGGCGTTTCGGGCCTGGGTGCCGACGCTCGACGTTCCGCCGCCGACCTCAGTCGTCGCCGTCCAGGATGCGCAGGAAGTCGCCGGGACCGAGCTCGTACAGAGTGCGGCAGTAGTCGCAGTGGATGCGCAGGGTCTCGCCCTGGGCGGCGAGGTTGCGCAGGTCGTCGCGGCCCAGGGCGGCGGCGGCGCCCACGGCCCGCGTCCGCGTGCAGTGGCAGCGGTAGGCGACCGGCGAGTGGGCGAGCGGCGTGTAGGTGCAAGTGGCCAGCAGCGCGTCGAGCACCACCTGCGGATCGTCGCCGTGGCGGCGCAGCCAGGTCTGCAGGCCACCGAACTCCTGGAGGCGCGACCGCATGGCGGCCAGCGGCGGTTCGGTCAGCTCGGGCAGGAGTTGCACGACGTAGCCCCCGGCCGCGGCCAGGTCGCCGCTGCCTGGGTCGGTGACGCAGGCGAGGGCGACGAAGGTGGCGATCTGCTCCGACTGCGTGAAGTAGGAGGTGAGCGCGGCGTCGAGGCCGCCTTCGCGTGGCGCCTGGACGACGCCGCGGTGCGAGGACCCGCGCGGCAGGGCGCGCTCGACCCGCAAGCTGCCGCCGAGGTCGAGGTCGACGCCGAGGGCGCGATCCTTCACCTGGGCGAGCCCGCGCGTGTGCCCTTCGGGCCAGGCGTCGCCGACGATGAGGTTGTCGGCGTCGTCGGCGAGCACGACCTGCACGCGGTTGGGCGGCGACATCGTCTCGCGCACCAGCACCGAGGCAGTGATGAGCTCGCCGAGCTGGTGCGCGGCGAAGCCCTCGACCCGCTGCGCTTCGACCGCGCTGCGCGCCGTGTCGGTGGTGCGGGCGACCATGACCCGGAACGCACCGTCGTCGGTCATCGCGCGCAGCACGCAATCGGAGGCTGTGGGGATATCCATCGGCTGTGTGCCTTCACGGGGGCCGCCGTTGTCATGCCGCCGAGGAGGGCGCTTCGCGGCCGAGCGAGATCGCAGAAGAGCGAGACGGCGTCGGTCCGTCAAGTCGAGCGCGCGGGTGAGGAGACGGCCCGGGGCCGAGCGGCGGCGCACCTCGTCTTCAAGCTCGCTTCGTCCCGGCCACGGGCGCGCGCCGCTCGGGCGACGCGGCGCTATGCTCGCGTGCCCATCCCGGTCGCCACCCATGCCGAACCAACGAGCACTCGCCGTCGTTCTCTCGCTCGCCGCCGCTGCACCGGCGCAGACCGTCGACCTGCACGTCGTGCGCGTTGCGCCGCGCGGCGACGTGGTGGTGGTCTACTCCAAGGACTTCGACACCTGCGCGCACCTGCTGACGCCGAGTCTGCAGATCCTGCACTCGAGCAACGTCTTCTGCACGCGGGCGAGCAACGTCGCCGGCGTGTTTCCCGGGACGACGTTCAACGCCAACCTCGTCGTCGGCAACCCCGTGCACTTGTGCCACGGCAACAACTACAACCTGTGCAGCCCGCTGGTCACGGTGACGGCGGGCGCGACGCTCTCGGCCGATCGCTGGAGCCTGTCGCTGCAGAGGGGCGGGACGCAGGCGTTCACCCTCGATGCCGGAAGTGCCTCGGCCGGTCGCGGCTATCTGCTGCTGGGCAGCGCCAGCGGAACCGCGGGGTTCACCTTCCGTGGTCTCAACGTGCCGCTGACGCCCGACGGCTACTTCGCCTTCACGCTCACCAGCCCCAACACGTTCCCGCTGACCGCGTCGTTGGGCAACCTCGATGCTGCCGGTCAGGCCGCCGCTTCGTTGACCTTGCCGGCAGGCTTGTCCCCGGCGTTGATCGGTGTGGTGCTGCACCATGCCTTCGTCGAGCTGGCCCCGGCCGGGCCGGTACGGGTCAGCAACGCCTGGCCGCTGACGCTGGGGGCCTGAGCCCGCGCGGGCGGGGAGCCGCGTCGCCTTTCGGAGCCGGCTTGGGCTCCGCGTCGTCGGTTCCGACTCCCCTGCGGCACCGGAGCATCCGCGATCGCCGACACCGGATGAATCGACTGTGGGTAGCGGCACCCCGGTCTCGTCGCGTCCGGCGTGGTCGCCGACGAAGGCAGGGCGCGCTCGCCACAATCCGGAGCAACGGTTGCCCGTTTCCCCGGCTTGAGCAGCCATGCCACGTGTCGCGTCCCTCCTCGTGTTCCTGCCCCTCGGCGCCGCAGGAACGCTCTTCGCCCAAGCCAGAGGCAGCGGCCCCGTCCTTCCGTCGTTCACACCGGCGTTCACATCGCCGATCCGATCTGCCCCCACCCCCGACGGCGGGCTGTGGGCCTCGGGTGAGCGCTACAAGGTCAGCTTCGCCGACGGCATGGCCTTCTACCCCTGCCTCGGGCCGGCCTACGCGACCAACCTGCCGCTGCGCTGGCGGACGGTCGCAGTGGGACGCGAAGGTGGCGAGACCCTGCCGTTGGCGTCGGCAGCCCCGCAGCACGGCGACTACCGATTCGAGCTGGTGCACCAAGGCTGGCGCGAGGTCTACGACGTGCTGCCGCAGGGCCTCGAACAGTCTTTCGTGATCGATCGTCTGCCGGCCGGCGAGGGGCCGCTCGTGGTGCGCGGGCGCGTCGACACACCGCTACGACACCCGGTGGGGGTGGCGTCGGCGCACCAGGCCCTGACTTTCACCGATGCCGAGGGTCGGGCGATCGTCACCTACGGTGAGGCCTACGCCCTCGACGCGCGTGGCGGGCGCCTGCGCCTTTCGACCGAGTTCGACGCCGGCGTGATCACGCTGCGCGTCCCGGCCGCCTGGCTTGCGCAAGCGGCGCTTCCCATCACCGTCGACCCGATCTTGACGCCGGTGGTGCTGCAGACCTCGACCCTGGGTGAAGTCGCCTCGACCGACGTGGTCGCGCAGAGTCAGACCCTCACCCGCAACTTGATGTTCGTGTGCACGCGTGCGTTCTCCGCGACCGACCACGACGTGTACGGTTGGCTCGCCGACAGCGACTTCGGCAACAGCGTCCTGGTCTTGCGCGACCTCGGCACCAGTGCCGACGATCGCGTCGCCAGCGTCGCGTTCGTCGACGGCGGCCCGCGGTGGGTCGTCGCCTACGAACACGGCTACTCGCTGAACGGGTCGCCGTCGTCGACCATCCAGGTCTACTTCCACGACCTGAGCAGCACCGTCATGAACAGCGGCAGCTTCGTGCCCGTGCCGCAGTCGACGCCGGCCTTCCTGCGCAACCCTGACGTCGGCGGCACCCAGTCGCAAGGCCAGACGACCTCGGGCTACGTCGTCTTCACCTCGGACCCCACCAGCGCGAACGGCACGACCACCTCGTTGCGCAGGTTGTCGGTGAACGCGGCGGCACGCACCATCGGCACGCCGGTGACGCTCGGCACCGGCACCGCCGACCGCGAGGCACCGGCAATCAACCAGATCTCGGTCAACGGCGAGGGTTGGCTCGCGGTCTGGCAGCAGCAGAGCGGCGCGGCGTGGAGCATCGTCGGCGCTTACTTCAACGTCGCCGGCGTGCAGTGGGAGTCGACCATCGTCATCTCCGGCGCGCGCAACTTCACCCAGCCGCAGGTCGCTGGCAGCGGTACCGCCCAGTACACGGTGACCTTCGTCGGCAGCACCGATCTGACCAGCACCGCTGGCTCCGAGCTGTTGGCGCGCTACGTGCGGCGCACGTCGCCCTACCTGACGACGCCGGCGCGCTCGATCGCCACGGCGGCGCCGCCGCTCACCTCGATCCAGAACGGCGGCCTGGCCTTCAATCACTCGGTGGGCGGGACGTCGCTCGCCACCTACACCATCCGCCGGGTGCTCTTGCCGACCACCTCGGCCACCGTCTACGCCGCCCGCCTCGGCAGCAGCGGCGGCCGCATCGAGAACCTGACCGTTGCTTCGGCCTCGGGCGTCAGGTTCGGCAACCCGTCGACGACGTTCGTGCGCGGCCTGCCCGGCGAGTTCCCGATCGTGTACGGGAGCAACGAGACCACCTTGCCCCTCTACGGTGCGCGCTACCAGTATCCGGCCGCCGCGAGCACCGCCTACGGCGGCAGCTGCGGCAGCGCCACGCTTTCGGGAAGCGTGCCGTTGAGCGGCAACGGCAACTTCCAGGTTGTCGCCAGCAGTCTGCCGGCGAGCGTGCCGGCGACGCTGACCTTCGCCGCGGCACCGAGCAGCATCCCGCTCGACTTCCTGGGCATGACCGGCTGCACGATGAACTACGACCCGTCGGCGTTCCTGGCCAACCTCGCCGCCAGCAGTTCGTCTGGCGGAACGATCGTGTTCGGCCTGCCGCTGCCGGATGCACCACCGATCTACGGTGACCTCTACCTGCAGCTCACCTACGTGCACGCCGGCGCCAATGTCGCCAACCTGGAGGCGACGCGCGGGCTGCATCTGCAGATCCGCTGAGCCGAAGGCTCGCGATCGCGAAGGCGATCGCCAGCAACATGCTCGGAGCCCGTACGCTGGATTCTCTCACGGGCTGCGAGGCGGGCTTCGGCGACCGGGACGAGCGCGACCTCGGTGCGTCTTGGACTCGATCGGCGCGGGTCATCGGAAGAAGCCGGGCATGCCACGCAAGGCGGCGGCGGAGACTGTCCCGGTTCTCCATGCGCCTCACCGACACGGCCGCAAGCAGCGTAGGGGTGGCGGCCCACCCTCGGGTGGGGGCATGGGCGGCGATGGCACCATGGCCTCGTGCGAGCAGCGCCCGAAGGTCCTGCCCATCCACGGGGATGCACCTGCCTCTTCTCCTCCTGCCCGCCAGGTATGTTCGTGCCTCCGCTTCTACCAGCCCCACGCCACACATGCGCTTCACGTCTCTCTTCACCCTCGCCTTCGTCCCCGCGCTTGCTGCCCAGAGCTACTACGCCCAGCCCGTCGGCTACGAAGGCGTCGAGGGCAACAGCTCTACCGGCATTCCGTTCAGCTACCTCAGCGCGCGCGTGCAACAAGGCGACGCCAACCGCATCGGCAACCCGATGCCGGCGATCAACGCGATCGCTTTCCGCCGCGACCGGTTGGCCGGCTCCTCCAGCACCGCCCGCGCGGTCGATGTCACCGTGCTGATGGGCAAGTGCAACATCGGCGCGTTCACCAACACCTTCGACAACAACTGGCTCAGCACGCCGACCACGGTGTACGCGCAGCGGACGACCAATCTCCCGGACATCAGTACGTCGGTCCCGCCGCCCGGACCGTTCGTGGTCACGTTTCCCCTCGATGCGCCCTTCAACTACGACGGTATCGACTCGCTGCTGTGGGAGATGAGAGTCGACAACGGTGTGACCGGCACCTACTCGTTGGACTGGTCGAGCGCGGCGATCAACACCGCCGGCGCGACCTCGACCGCGCTGGGCACCGGTTGCACCACGCCCAACGGCGCGATGAGCCTGACCACGTCGTTCACTGCCTCGATCACCGACCTCAACCTGAGCTTCTCGACCCTGCGCGCCGCGTCGAACGCGCCGGTGGTCCTGGCGCTCGGCTTGTCGGACCCGAACCTGGGCCTGCCGTCGCTGTGCACGGCGCTGCGCACGGACGCGTTGCTGACCCTTCCGCTCGGCGTGTCGGGCGCCACCGGCTCGCTGTCGAGCCAGGTGGTGACTCTGCCGTGGAACAACAGCTACGCCGGCCTCGACCTGTTCACCCAGGTCCTTTCGCCGGACGCAACCCAGGCGTCCACGCCGATCGCCTTCTCCAATGGCCGGCAGAGCCCGCTGCCGCTCACCCGCGGCGGAGCTGCCCCGAGCGGCGTGCAGCGCACCTACTCGACCACGAGCTCCAGCGCGATGACCGGCATCACGCCGACCACCACGGCGGTCGTGACGTTGCTGACCTACTGAGAAGACCTGTAAACCAGGGCTACGTGAGGCGGCGTCGCACTTCGACGACCTTGCCCAGGATGCGGGTCGTCTCCGGGTCGATCGCCAGCGGGGCGTAGCGGGGATTGGCGGGTGCCAGCTCTGCCCGCCGCCCGCGGCGCAGCAAGGTCTTCACGGTCGCCTCGTCGCCCACCATCGCGACGACGATGTCGCCATGCTCGGCCTTGTCCTGGCGGTGCACGATCACCAGGTCGTTCTCGAGGATGCCGAGGTCGATCATGCTGTCACCGCGCACCCGCAAGGCGAAGAACTCGCCGCGGCTGTCGATCTCGGCCGAGACGTAGCCGTCGGGAGCCTCGATCGCGGCGTGCGGTGTGCCGGCCTGCACGCGGCCGAGCAGCGGCACCGTGCGCACCCGGGGTTGACGGCTGCGCGTCTCGGCGAGGCGATAGCTGCGCGAGCGCCCGGGAGTCTTGTGCAGGCGACCTTCGGCGACGAGCGCGTCGAGATGCCGGCGTGCCGACTCGACCGCTTCGAAGCCCATCGCGACCTGCACTTCTCGCACCGTGGGAGGCGAGCCCGACAGCAACCGATCGCGCACGAAGCGGAACACCTTTTCGCGCGTGCGTCCTGGTGGCGTGTAGGCCATCGTTGCCGATAAGGTCGACGCCGATGGCGAACGTGTCAAGAACGGGTGCGGCGTGAGCGAGACCTTCGACGTCCTCGTGGTCGGCGCTGGCCTGGTCGGCTTGGGGACGGCGCGGGCACTGCTCCGCGGCGGCGGGTCGCTCGCCGTCGTCGAGGCCGAGGATCGGGTGGCGGCGCACCAGAGCGGCAACAACAGCGGCGTGCTGCACGCCGGCCTCTACTACCGCCCGGGCTCGGAGAAGGCGCGGCTGTGCGCGCGCGGGCGCGAGCAGATGGTGGCGTTCTGCGACGAGCACGGCGTGCGCTGGCAGCGAACTGGCAAGCTGGTCGTGGCGACGCGGCCCGAGCAGGTGAGCGCGCTCGACGAGCTGCAGCGCCGGGGCGCGGCGAACGGTCTCGGCGGCATCGAGAGGCTGGGCCCGGACGGGCTGCGTTCGCACGAGCCGCACGTGCGCGGCGTCGAGGGGCTGTGGGTGCCGGCGACGGGCATCGTCGACTTCAAGGCCGTGGCGGCGGCGCTGCAGGGCGAGATCGAGCGAGCGGGGGGCAGCGTGTCGCTGCGTGCGCCGGTCACGGCGGTGCGGCGCGATGGCGACGCGTTCGTCGTGCGGGTGGGACCGCGGGATGTCCGGGCGCGCTTCTTGGTGAACTGTGCCGGGCTGCAGGCGGACCGCGTGGCGCGCTTGTGCGGCGTGCAGCCACCGGCGCGCATCGTGCCGTTCCGTGGCGAGTACAAGGAGCTACGGCCGCAGGCGCGCGACCTCGTGCGCGGGCTGATCTACCCGGTGCCGGACCCGCGCTTTCCCTTCCTGGGGGTGCACTTCACGCGCCGTGTGGACGGATCGGTGGAGGCGGGGCCGAACGCCGTGCTGGCGCTGAGCCGACACGGCTACCGATGGCGCGACGTGTCGGTGCGCGACCTCTGCGGCTATGTGGCGAACGGGGGTTTCTGGCGCATGGCGCGGCGCTATTGGCGGACGGGCTTCGCCGAGGTCGGACGGTCGCTGTCGCACGGCGCGTTCACCCGCGCGCTGCAAGAGCTGGTGCCCGAGGTGGCGGCCGACGACCTCCTGCCTGGGGGCAGTGGCGTGCGCGCGCAGGCGCTGAGACGGGACGGAACGCTGGCCGACGACTTCGTGTTCGGAGAAGGGCCGGGGTCTCTGCACGTGCTGTCGGCGCCCTCGCCAGCCGCCACCGCCTGCCTCGCCATCGGCGAAGAGATCGCCGCAAAGGTCGCCGCTTCGGGGAAACCCTGAGAAAAGTAACAAGGAGGAGTCAGACTCCACTCTGTTGTGGAGAGGTTGTGCATAGCGACCGCTTGGGCCGCATCGCCTTCCACAATCTGTCGTGTGGTGATCGTCGTGCGGTGGGGGAGCGGTTGCCTTCGCTACGCTGGGCCTCGGCGTCGGTGGTCGGCGTCGCACTCCCGCGGGCGGTTACGAGGAATCTGGATGCGCACTCTGCTGAGTCGGTTTTGTGAGGAATTCGTCGGGCGCTTGCGGCCGCTGTTGGAGCCGCTCAGCAAGTCTGCGCACGCGTTTCGCACGGCTGCGCCGGGCACGCCGGGCAAGCATCTCGAGGCAGCGGCCCTCGAGCTGCGGCATCAACTGTCGTTGCTCTCGGCCAAGGTCGACGAGCAGCATGCCTACGTGCTCATCTTCGGCCCGTTGAAGAGCGGCAAGTCGACGCTGATGAACGCGCTGGCCAAGAGCTACGTGAGCGAGGTGAGCGCGCTGCCGGCGTATCCGTGCCTGGTCTTCGTATCGGCGGCCGACAAACGCCACTACGCGATCACCCACTACGACGGTGCGGTGGAGCAGTTCGACGATCCGACGACTCTCGAGCAAGCGCTGACCAAGGGATTCGAGGACCTGGCCGAGCGGATCCGGCGCACCGAGGGGCAGGGCAAGATCTTCGATCCCCAGCAGCACTTCCAGGAAGCCGTGCGGCGGGTGGACGTGCGGCTGCCGGCCACCGACTTGGCGCAGTCCGGAGCCGTCCTCGTCGACACGCCCGGGCTCTACAGCCGCATGCGCTTCGGCTACGACCAGATGACGCGCGACTTCAAGAACGCCGCTGCGTGCGCGGTGTTCGTCGTGCGCAGCGACAACCTGTTCCTCGACCACGTGTTCGACGAGTTCGAACGGCTGCTGCAGCTGTTCAGCCGCATCTTCCTCATCGTCAACGTCGACAAGACCAAGCTCGACCTGCGGCCCGACGGCACCCTCGCGCCCAGTCTCGAACAGCGCGATCCCGAGCGGATCGTCGCCGCGTTCGAGCGGTTGGCGATGAGCGCGCCGCTCAAGTCGGCGTCTGCCGACGGGCGGCTCCGCATCTACCCCATCGACCTGTTGCGCGCCGCGAGCCGGCGCATCCGCGGCGCGGAGGCCGAGGCACCGGCGGACGCCGACGGCTTCGACCGCTTCCTCAACGACCTCACGGCCTACCTCGAGAGTTCGGACTATCTGGTGGCGTTCCTCGGCGACAGCCTCCGGCGCGCGGACGCGCTGCTCGACGATGGTGTGGCGCTGACCGACCACCCGGATCTCGCGTTGCTCCGGCGCAAGCTCGCCGAGTCGCGCGGCCAGTTGCAGGACAAGCACGCGCAGCTCGCTGCCGTGGAGCGGCTGACCGTGCGGCGTTGGGACGACGACTTCGCCAAGCTTCGCGAAGAGCTCGGCCCGGTACTGCAGCAACAGGCCGAAGCCGCGGCGCACACTGCCAGCCGCAGCATCGACACCGCGGTCAAGGGATGGTTCAAGAACGCCGCCAGCCTGCACGACTTCAGCAAGGGCGAGCTGTCGGCCGTCCTCGTCAGGTATCAAGAGGACCTGACCGCCGCCGCGAGCAAGGAGCTCGCCGAGCGTCTGGTGCGCGGCGACGCCGGCTTGCAGGTTCCGCCGGACGTCGCGCGTGACCTCGAGTCTGCCGTCATCGAGCTGTCGTTGCTGGGGCGCGAGGCGCACACGACGTCGGATCGCAACGCGCTCATCCGCGTCGTGCCGAATCCGCTGCGCAGCGACAGCCTGCGCGTGCGGCCGACGGTGCTGCAGCGCGTCACGCTCCGGCGGGCGCAGGCCGTGCGCGAGAAGCTGCTCGGTCCCACCGAGGCTCCCGTGCGTCCGATCGCGCCCAAGGTCAAGGCCACGCGCGTTCCCGAGGTCGGCAGCGGCATGCGCGTCCATCTGGAGCGTTTCGTGCACAACTTCTTCCGCGACACCAGCAACCGCATTCGGGCCGGGTTCCTCGACGGCTATTGCAGCGCCGTCATCGAGCACTTGCTGCGCACGCTCGCCATGCGGCGCGAGCAGCTGCGCGTGCAGATCGGCAAGCTGTCGGCGTTGCAGGAGCGTTGCGACGCCGTCCTCGGCCCGTTGGCCGCCCTGCGCGGCAAGGTAGATGCCGCGAAGGAGGCCTTGGGCAAGCTGTCATCGCAGTACGTGCGCGTCGACCCGACCCTGCTGCTGAAGCCGTACCAACTGCCGACGTTGCCGCCTCTCACCCAGAAGCACGAACCGGCGCCGGCGATGCCACGCTTGGCCGACCGAGACGTGCCGAGTGCGCCGAGCGCGCCGCCGGCCGGCGGCACGACGCCGCAGGCTCGGGCCGCGCACGCCGAGACTGCCAACGGTAGCGGCGGCAAGCCGTAGCGGCGGACCGGCGCTCAGGTCAGACGCGCCTCGAACACGATCAGTCCGAGTTCGCGGATGTCGGACCCCATGCCGCGATCGATCGGCCGGAGGAACTCCGTTTCGATGCGGAACTCGAGCACGTGTCCGCGCGGCAGGCCCGGCGGCAGGTCGAAGGCGAGATCGCGCACGTCGGGCTGCACCTGCACCGTTGCCAGCAGCTGATCCTCGACGAAAACCTTGGCTTCGTGCGGCTCGTTGGGCGAACCGGCCTTCAGTACGAGCTGCGTGTGTTGCGGCTCCGCACGCAGGTAGAACCAGGCTCGGCTCTTGCACCATCGGTAGGGTTGCGGGCACCCCGGCGGCGACTCGACGACGTGCCAGCCGGTGCCGATCGTGCCGTCGTCGGTCGACCCCATGGCCAGGGCGGCGCGTGGTTTCGCCGAGTGCCGGTCGTAGAAGCGTTCGACGTCGCCTTGGTGCCCGCCTTCGTTGATCCCTGGCACGATGAACGGGCGGATCGACTCCGGCGACACCTTGCGAGATCGCTGCACCGCGCGGCGCCGGCGCAGCAGGCTCGGCAGGCGCACCATGTTCCAGCGCCAAGCGCGCTGGATGCCGCGCACGATCTCGCGCATGAACTCGGGGTTGACGCCGTCGCGTGCGGCCTTTTTCAGCCACTTCACGCGGCCGCGCTCGTGGCGGCGGATGCGCGGCCAGACGGTGCGCAGGCTCTTCCAGTCCGCGTTCTTCAACAGAGTCTGCAGGCGGTTGCGCTCGCTCATGAAGCGGCGGCGGAACTCGCGCCCCGGCGTCGCACCGCTGTCGCCGTGGAAGTCGTGCCGAACCACGGCGAGCGGCGCGTAGTAGTTGTGGTACCCCGCCCACAGCATGCGCCACGCCAGGTCGGTGTCCTCGAAGTACATGAAGAAGGCTTCGTCGAAGCCGCCGAGGTCGCGCACCGCTTTCCCGGACAGCAGGAGCGCTCCGCCGCACCCGCCGAAGACCGCTTCGGGCAGCGGTGAGGGATTCTCGTCGCGCTCGCCGACCTGGCGGTCCCAGGCCCAGCCGGCTTCGTTGATCTCGATGCCGGTGGAGTTGAGCAGGGTCGGACAACGATCGAACAGCATCTTGCTGCCCACGGCGCCGGCCTGCGGATCCAGCTCGGCGACTCGGACGAGCTCGGTGACCCAGTTGCGCTGCGCGAACGCGTCCTGGTTCAGCAGGGCGAAGTAGTCGGCGTTGCTGCGGCGAAAGGCGAGGTTGTTGCCGCCGGCGAAGCCGAGGTTGCCTCCCGAGTCGACGACGTCGATGGTCGGAAAGGTGCTGCGGATGTGGGCCGCCGTGCCGTCCTTGCTGTCGTTGTCGACGACCGTGATCTTCAGGTTCGGGTAGTCCTGGTCGAGGAGCGTCTGCAGGCAGGGGCCGACGATGTCCTTGCTGTTGTAGCCGATCACCACCGCCTCGACCGCCGGCCAACGATCGCGCTTGGACGGGCGGATTCGCGAACGGGCGGGGGCGTGCACCCGCTCGCAGGCTTCGAGCAGGCGGCGCGCACTCGCGGCGGAGTCGCCCTCGTCGAGGTCGGTCAGGGTCGTGAGACTCAGCGCCCTCAGTGTGGCAACGAGGTCCTTGCCCGACGCGCCGGGGTTCAGCTCGGAGGCGAGTTCGTGCAAGAACACCTGCGCCTTGCCGCCGAGGTCGACGGTCAGCGCTGCCGCCAGGTCGGAGAGATCGCTGCCGTCGAGCGCGAGGACCCCGGGGCACAGGCTCACGAATCGCAGCTGCGCGAAGTGACGGATGTGGTCGCCGACCAGGAACACCGGCACGTCGACCTTCTGCGACTGCAAGAGCCAGGGAAGGTCGGCCAGCGGATGCACCGGTACGTCGCCAGCGATGCCGGGGGTCAGCTGGAACGGATGGTCGACCACGGCGGCGGCGATCGCGTCCAGCGAGCGCAGCTCGGCGATCAAGGCGGCTGCCCTCCGTGCCCAGGGGACGGGCGAGGGCGGCAGGGGCGAGACGAGGGCGAGGCGGGGAGACTTCACGCGTTCAGGGGTCGGCCAAGAGCATGCGCGGGCATCGCGGTCGAAAGAAGGGGCTGGCCCGTCCAAAGCAGCGCGTGGCCGTCTCTCGGCGGCGCGCAGTCTCGACTCGCCCTTGGCGTGGCGACGAGCAGACAGGCGGCGACGGCTTGATCAGTCGAAGAAGCGGAAGCGGACGATGGCGAACAGCGCCGCGAAGCCGTCGCGCCAGCTGATCTTCTTGCCTTCGGCGAAGTCCCGGCCCGAGTACGAGATCGGCACTTCGTACACGCGACAGCGCAGCTTGGCCACCTTGGCCGTGATCTCCGGTTCGACGTCGAAGCGCCGGCTCTTGAGATGGAGCTTCTGGACGACCTCGGTGCGGAACATCTTGTAGCAGGTCTCCATGTCCGTCAGGTTGAGACCGGTGAACAAGTTGCTGACGACGGTAAGGAAGCGGTTTCCCAGGTAGTGCGAGTAGAGATGGACCCGCGCGTACTCGCGCACCAGGAAGCGCGATCCGAACACGACGTCGGCCTTGCCTTCGACCACGGGGCGCAGGAGGCGCGAGTACTCCTCCGGGTCGTACTCGAGATCGGCGTCCTGGATGATGACGACATTGCCGCTGGCGGCGGCGAACCCGGTCTTGAGCGCCGCACCCTTGCCCCGGTTCTTGTCGTGGCGGAGCAAGCGGACTCCGAGTTCCGATACCAGGCCTTCGACGATCGCCGTGCTCCGGTCCTGCGAGCCGTCGTCGACGACGATGATCTCCTTGGGCGTCTTCTCGCTGGCGACCCGGCGCAGGAGAGCTTCGATCGTGGACGCCTCGTTGTAGCAGGGGATGACCACGGAGAGGCACAACTGGTCGGCCGGAATGGGGGTCAGGCCAGGGCCGAAGAGGCCCGTGCTGGGCCGCGGGGGATGGGAGGCGCTGCTGCTCAAAGCCGGGGATGATACCGACGTGGTCGCATCGATCGGGTGCACCCGATGCCACGAAAATCGCGATGGCCGGACGACTGGGGTCGCCGGCCATCGCGCCCGCGTTGCAGCGGATGGAGCCAGGCTCCACCGCTGAACGCTGGAACGCCGGACGACCGGGGACGGCGGCACCGGAGGCGAAATGCGCCACCCGCCGACGTCGGGCGCCGTGAGGATCACAACTCGCAATCCCGGGTGCAGCGGTGGCGGATCCGCGCTCTCGCCCCTGGCATGGTGCGAACGGAGTCCGGTGAGCGCTTGGTGATGAAGGGGGATGTGGAAACCCGCGTTGGCGCGGGATCGGCGGGCGGCTAGAACCTCGGGTTGGCCGCTGCCCTGTTGGCTGGGCACGGTCGAACCGGGAGGCCCCGGCCCGGCGCGCGCGCCGAAAGGCGCACGGGGACGCCCCGCGCCCGGGCGAACTCACGGCGGGCGCACCATGCGTCACCTTGGTTGGATCGTGAACGAACTCGGTTCGAGCGCGCCGCGGGACGGCGATCTGCGCCTGCGGGAGTTGACCGAACAGACGCTGCGCCTGCTCGACCAGCTGGCTGCGGCGAGGCGGCAGGCACAAGCGGCCGAGGCGGAGCGGCGGCAGTGGCATCTGGCGCACTCGCGCTTGGAGGCGCGTCTGGCCGACCTGCGCGCTCGCGTGCGTGCGTCCTCGACGGCCCACTTGGTGTTGGGGGCGCTGCCCGAGCCAGCGCCGGATGGCTGCGAGACCTTCGTGTGCGTCGACGACAGTCTCGACGTCCAGGCGCGTGACCGATGGCTGTCGGCCCTGCGCCGTTGTCTCGAGCGCATGCCGGCGACCTTGATCGTGCCCGCGGGGCAGCGCCCGTCGGAGGGAGTGCTCGCCATTCTCTCGGGCATCCGCGTCCTGGAGTCCGAGGGAAAGCGGCCCGCGGCGCTCTGGAACCTGGCTCTGGCCACGGCGCGGGCACCGATGGTGTTGATCATCGGGCCCGGCGCCGTGCCGGTCAGCGTGCGCACGAGCGAGATCGCCCTGTTCGACGTGCCCGACGTCGCGGTCGTGCAGCCAGCGTTGCGCATCGGACGCGAGGGGCCGCACATCCTTGGCTGCCAGGGCGACGCTCGCCTGCGCCTGGAACCGCGGCGCCTGTCCGCCGAGTCGGGCGACGAACTCGAGGACCTGGAGTTCGCCCACCCGGCCCTCTTCGCCGTGCGGCAACAGGCGGTGGTCGACGTCGGTCCTTTCGATCAGGACTTGGCGAGCGACCTGGCACTCGCCGAATTCTGTCTGCGCTCCCGCGCGGGCGGTTTGCGCGTCGTCGGGGTGCCGCCGCTGCGCGGGGACCTCCTGCGCGCGCACGCGCGGCGGCGGCCCAAGCCTCTCGAGCGCGATCACTTGGTGATCCTGGCTCGCCACCGCCCGAGCGAGGTGCCCGCGGCCCTGGCCCAGAGTCGCGACCTGTGGCTGGCCCACGATGGCGAGCGGGCCGAGGTGATCGGTGCGCTCCTGCGCCGCCTCCCCGGCGCCGCGGAATCGCCGGCTGCGCTCGAAGCGGCCGAGCACGGCATTCTCGCGGTGGCGCGTGCGACGGTGCCGTGGGAAGTGTGGCGCCAGCACCTCGACATGGTCGCCGAGGCCATGGAGATCGGCATCGACGTCGGCACGGAAGGCGAGCAACGAGGCGCCGCGTCCCGCGCGGTGGAGGCGCTCGTGGCCCGCGGCCGTGTGCTCGTCGGTTGGCGCGACGAAGCGGCGCGCGCCAGCGAAGTGAGCGACGCCAACGCCGACCTGCGCGAGCAGCTCGCGGCGGCGCAGGCGCGGGTCGAAGCGGCCGACCGGCGCGAGCGCGAGTTGAGCGAGGCGTGCGCGTCTCTGCAGCACTCGCTGGCGGTGCACGACCGGCTGCGCGTCGAGGCCGAAGAGTTCGGTCAGGCGGCGGCGACCGCACGGGACGCGCTCGCGGCCGAGTTGGCGGCCCAGCGGCAGGCGGCTTCGCTCCTCCGCTCGGCCCTGAGCGGCATCGTCGGCCTGCCGAACCACGCGCCGGACGATCAGATCGTGTCGCGGGTGACGCACGTCGCGCACACCCTGGGCGAGCGCGATGCCTGGCTGGCGAGCCTGCTGCGCGAGAAGGCGCACCGGCGGGTGCGCCTGCGGCCACGGCTCGACGACGCCGAGCGTGCCTTCCTCGCTCGGCACTCCGAACCGGGCGGCAACGCCGAGAGCGGATGAGGATCCTCTTCCTCCTGCACCAGTTCCTGCCCCGTCACGTCACCGGCACGGAGCAGTACGCGCGCTCGTTGGCGATCGCTTTGCGCGCGCGGGGGCACGACGTGCGGGTGTTCGCGTACGAGCCGCTGATCCAGTTCGCGGCCCCTGGTCGCCTGTGGTTCGAGCAGGACGAAGTGGTCGACGGGGTCCCTGTGCACCGCATCAGCGTGCACCCGACCGCCAGTCCGAACCCGGTGCTCATCGACATCGACAATCCCCTCGCCGTGCAGTTGTTCGAGCGCTACCTCGATCGCGAACCCTTCGACTTGGTGCACGTCTTCCATCCGCGCTACCTCGGCTGCGGCGGACTGGCGGCGCTGCACCGGCGGCGGCTGCCGTTCGTCGTCAACCTGATGGACTTCTACTACATCTGCCCGAACTACACGCTGCTGCGCGGCGACGGCTCGCTCTGCGACGGTCCGCCCCGGCACGGCTTGGGCTGCGCCGACTGCATCGACCCGCAGCTCGGTGACCTGGTGCAGAGCACCGGTATCGAAGACCACGCCCTGGCCCTGGCCGGCTGCGGCAGCATGTCGATGGTGGGCACCGGCGGGACCGAGCTGGATCGGGTGCACACGCTGCTGGTGCGGCGGGAGCGTCTCCTGGCGGCCCTGCGTCCGGCAGCGGCCATCCTGGCGCCGTCGCGCTTCCTCGCACGGATGTACGAGGCCAATGGTCTGCCCGGGGCGCGCATGCGCCACGTTCCCTACGGGGTCGATCCCGAGCGCTTCGCGGTGGCGGGCAGCGCGGACGGCGACACTGGAGAGGCGTCGCGCGCAGAGGAGACGCAAGGCGAGTCCGCTCGCCCGATCCGGCTGGGCTACATCGGTTCGATCACGCCGCACAAGGGGCTGCACACGGTGCTGCCGGTGTTGCGAGGCTTGCACGGCAGCTTTCGCTTCGACGTGTACGGCAGCTTCGAGACACATCCGGAGTATGCCAGCCAGGTGCGCGCGCTGGCAGGACGCGATCGGCGCATCCGTTTCCGCGGCGCCTTCGCCTCGGAGCGCCTCGGGCAGGTGCTCGCGCGGCTCGACGCTCTCGTGGTACCGTCGCTGTGGTACGAGAACACGCCGTTCGTGGTGCTCGAGGCTCTGTGGGCAGGCGTCCCCGTCCTCGCCTCCGACCTGGGTGGCATCGCCGAGGTCGTGCAGGACGGTGTCAACGGCCGGCTGTTCGCGCCCGGTGACGCCGACTCGCTGCGCACCGTCCTCGAGAGTGTGCTCGCCGATCGGCGCCAACTGGCGACTTTCCGCGACGGTCCTCGCCCGCGGCCGTTGAGCGAGAACGTCGACGAACTGCAGGGCATCTACGCTGACGTCGTAGCGGCAGGGAGCGAGGGGGCACCGTGAGTCTGCCGGCGATCACCGTGGTCCTCGTCAACTGGAACGGCGAGGAGTTCCTGACGCCGTGCCTGCGCTCGGTGGTTGCGCAGGGCTATCCGGGCCTCCGGGTGACCGTGGTCGACAACGGCTCCACCGACGGCTCCCTCGCCCTGTTGGCGCGGGATTTTGCCGAGGTCGAGGTCATACGCAATCCGGTCAACAACTACGCGGGTGCCAACAATCTCGCCGTCGCACGCGCCTCGACACCCTTCGTTTGTCTGTTGAACACGGACACCGTGCTGGAGGCCGGCTGCCTGACGACGCTGTCCACCCGTTTGGCGAGCGATGACGCCGTGGCAGGGGTGGCACCGAAGATCGTCTACCTCGACGGTGGGCGCCTCTACACCACCGGTGTCCTGCAGCGAGACGATCTCTACTGGGTGGACCGCGACCAAGGAGAACCCGACCGCGGACAGCGCGACCGGGTCGAGGACGTGTTTGGCCTGTCTGGCTGCTGTGCGCTCTACCGGCGCTCCGTATGGCAGCAGGTGGGCGGCCTCGACGAGGACTTCCACATGTATTACGAAGATGTGGACTTCAGCCTGCGTCTGCGCGCGGCGGGGAATCGACTCGTGTTCGAGCCAGCGGCCCGGGTTCGCCACGTCGGGGGAGGTTCGATCCGTAAGACTCCCGACGGGAAGGATCCTATCGGCGAGCGCAACCGTCTCATGGTGCTCGCGCGTCACTATCCCGCCGACGCCCCCCGCGAAGCGGCGCGTTCGCGCTGGCTGCAGGCAGCGAGTCGTCAGGAACTGGCAGCGTTCTTGCCCATACTCGCTCGACATGCTGCAGCAGGGGAGACGTCCTTCCTGGCCGATCTCCTGCTGCATTGGCGGGACGAGGCGGCCTACCCGCAGCTCGTACGCGAACGCGACGCGTGGATCGTGAAGCTGCTGCGCGAGGTGCGTCGATTGCGCGTGTACCGTTGGCCGTGGAAGCGCCTGAAGCCGATCGAGGCCGACTTCCTGCGACGCCACGCGACCGAGTGAATGCCGGCTGCGGACGGGCAGGAGCCCCTTCGGGAAAGAATGCGCATCCAGTGACCGACCGCGCGTCGCACGCATGGGTGCTGGTCGATGTCGTGTCAGCCGCTTTCCGTATCCCAAGCTTCCAGAGTGTCCACTCCGCCTGGCCGCATCCGCCGGGTTGCTTTGCGCGATTTACAAATGCTTCGCGCGGGTGAAGCTCTATGAAGACCAAGCTATGGGTGAGATTCGAAGCGAGCGGGCCGATCGATGGGATTGGATGCGCCTGCACCTCGGCAAGGCCAATGCGGTCGGCCCCGAGTTCTTGGCGGCGTTGGACAAGGAGATCGATCGTCTGAGCGCGGTCGATGCCGGCGGACCGGCACGGCCCGTCCTCCTCGTCGGTCAGGGCTCGGCGTTCTCGGCCGGGTTGGACCTACGTACCCTGATCGGTTTCGACCGCGCGCGGATGGCGTCATTCGTACGTGATTTCCACGGGGTGTTCCTGCGTCTGGCTTGCCTGCCTCGGCCGACGATCGCCGTCGTCAACGGGCACGCGGTGGCGGGCGGCGCGGTGCTCGCCGTCGCGTGCGACTACCGCATCGGGGTGCAGACCATCCCGGGCAGCAACACCGTCCCGTTGCTCGGGTTCAACGAAGTCGCGGTCGGTCTGCCCTTCCCCTTGGCTGCTGCGGCGATCATCGAACACGGAATGGGAGGGCCCGGGTTGGCCGGCGACCTGATGATGAGCGGGCGGATGCTGGAGCCCGCCGGAGCCCTGCAGCGTGGTCTCCTGCACGAGGTGTCGGAGCCGGAAGGTCTGGTGCAGGCGGCGGAGGCGGCGGCGGATCGCTTCGCCAACGCATCGGGGGCGGCGTTCGCGGCGGTGAAGGCCGGCCTGAAGCGCGATCTGGTGCCTCTGGCGGCGCAGCACGCCGACGACAGCGTCTTCCTCGACGCGTGGTTCTCCCCCGAAGCGCAAGGGCGGTTGAAGCACGTGGCGGCTCGGTTGGGCGGGGACCGCCCGTAGAGCGCGCCGTCACGGTTCGAGTGCGTCGGCTCTTCACCCGCGCGCGCGCCACCCCTAGGCTGATCGGCCCCTCTGTCGCGGAGACACTTTCGACCAGGATCGGATCGATGGCCGAGCAACCCGACCTTCCACAGAAGCAACCGTACGTTCTGCAGGTTTCCCCCGGCCGCTACGCGTGGTGCGCGTGTGGCCGCAGCGCCAACCAGCCGTACTGCGACGGTTCGCATCGGGGCACCGGTTTCGTGCCGGTGCTGCACGAGGTGACCGAAGCGACCCGCGTCGCGTGGTGCGGCTGCAAGCGCAGCGCCAACCAGCCGCTGTGCGACGGCTCGCATGGCAAGCTCTGAGCCCGAAGGGCTCGCGGTCGCAAGGGCGACCGCCAGCAACGCCGAACGAGGAAGCCGGCGTAGCCGGCCCAACGCATGCGGGTCCTGATCGCCGTCGGACCGCCGTGGAGGCCACGGGCAGAGGCTGACGCTGCGGAGGCCGCGGCGCTCGCCCGCGCTCTCGATACTCGGGGCCACGACGCTCACGTGCTGGCGTCCAGGCGACGCGCGCCGCCGTCGTTTCGACGGGTCGGGGCGTGGCTGGGCGACGCCGAGCACGAGCGTGAGCTGGCGGTGCGTGTCCGTGCGACCGATCCCGACGTCGTGCACGTATTGGGCTGTGGTGGTGGCACGTCGAGCCGTCTGGCTTGGATCGCCCGATCCTTGGGCTCGGCGTGCACGCTGACCGTCGAGGTCGGAGACCTGCTCTGTCACCGCGGCGACCTCGTACACGCGCGGGGTGGGGCCTGCGCGGCCCCCGACCAGCCGCCGCTCTGTGCGGTGTGCGCGCGCAGCTACGTGACCGGGCGACCGGGTCTGTCGCGCTTCGCCAGCGCCTGCGCGTGGGTGGCACGCGGCCTCGGCGATGCGTCACCCTTCCCCTCGGCGCTCGCGTTCCGCAATCGGCGGGACCTGTTGGCGTCGGCGCTGCAAGACGCCGACTTGGTGCTGGCCCGTGACGGCGCGGCGCGCGCCGCGGCGCTGGGGCTCGGGGTGGGTGCCGAGTGGGTGACCCTCCTGCCGCCCGAACCCGACACATTGGTTGGTCTCTGGTCGAACCTGGTACCGCGCCGCTGATGCGGGCGCTTCCCGACGCGTGTCCTCAACCGTGCTGGGCCTCGAGCCAGCGCTCGGCTTCGATCGCGGCCATGCAGCCCGTACCGGCCGCGGTCACCGCTTGTCGGTAGTAGCTGTCCATGCAGTCACCGCAGGCGAAGACGCCGGGCACCTTGGTCGCGGCCTTGCCCGGCACGGTCTTGATGTAGCCGACGTCGTTCAGCTCGAGCCAGTCGGCGAAGATCTGCGTGTTGGGGCGGTGGCCGATGGCCAGGAACAGGCCGTCGGCGGGCACGCGCTTCTTCTCGCCGGTCACCGTGTGGGTGAGCTCGAGTCCGGTCACCTTGTTCTGGCTCACGTCGAACACGTCGGTGACGTTCTGATGCCACAGCATCTCGATCTTGGGACTCTTCAGCACGCGGTCCTGCATGATCTTGCTGGCGCGCAGGACGTCGCGACGCACGACCATCGACACCTTGCTCGCGAACTTGGTGAGGAAGCTCGCTTCCTCGCACGCCGAGTCCCCACCGCCGACCACGTACACGTGCTTGTTCTTGAAGAAGAACCCGTCGCAGGTGGCGCACGCCGACACGCCGCGGCCCTGCAGCGCCTGCTCGTTGGGCAAGCCGAGGTAGAGCGCCGAGGCGCCGGTGCTGATGATGAGCGTCTCGGCGGAGTACACCTGGTCGGCGTTGGTCCACACCTTGAACGGGCGCTTGCTCAAGTCGACCTTCTCGGCCAGCTCGTGCTTGACCTCGGTGCCGAAGCGCTCGGCCTGTGCCTTGAAGCGGTCCATGAGCTCGGGGCCCATGATGGCCTCGGCGAACCCGGGGAAGTTCTCGACGTCGCTGGTGATCGTGAGCTGTCCGCCGGGTTGCGGGCCGGCCAGGAGCAAGGGCGCCATGTTGGCGCGGGCGGTGTAGATGGCGGCGGTGTAGCCGGCTGGACCGGACCCGAGAATCAACGTCTTGCGCGCGTCGGACATGGGGAGCCCTGATACGCGCGGTGCGAAACGGGCGCAAGGCCGGCCCGCGGATCAGAGTGATCGAGGCTGCGCCGCGAGTGCCTACCGTTGGCCGGCGGTCGCTTCGGCCCATCCTGCAGCCCGTTGCGCTGCGCGCGCACGTTCGCTGGCCGAGAGGGGCCGCACCACGGTGCGCTCGCGCGCGCCCGGCAGCGGGATCTCTCGCGCGGTGAGTCCGGCACTCGCCACGAGGTCGACACGCAGGGCTCCGTTCTCGCGCACGACCACGAACGCACCCGCACGGTCGTCGAGGTTGGGGTCGCGCACCTGCACGTGCACGCCGTCGGGCCGCGCCACCGCGTCGATGACGGTCAGCGGTGCCTTTCCACTGGGCACCAGCGGCATGGCGTCCACCGCCGGCCTGGACTCGAGGGTCACGATACGCCGCGCGGTCGCTCGGTCGCCGGCGCGCACCGCGGCCTCGAAGGTCCGTACGACGTCCTTGGCCTCGGTCAGGGCACCGGGTTCGCCGCAGCCGGCCAAGATCAGGACGCTCGCCTGGCACAGGCGTCGAAGATCCGACATGCCGGTCTCATCGGGCGACGGCAGCGTTCGGCTTGAGCCGTCGCCGCAGCGGCGGGCGGCTCAACCGCCGAGGAGCTCCTTGGCGCGAGCCACCGGGTCGCCAGCATGGGTCAGCTCGGCGAACAACTGCTCGAGGCGGCGTTCGCCGTCGGCTCCGGCCTGCTGCCGGAGTTCCTGCACGCTGCCGACCGCCCGCAGGCCGCCGCGGTCGATCACCGCGACGCGGTCGGCGATGCGCTCGACCACGTCCAGCATGTGGCTGCTGTAGAGCAGGGTTCCTCCGCGCGCGGCGAACTGGCGCATGACCTCCTTCACCAACATCGTCGTCTCGACGTCGAGCCCGGACAGAGGCTCGTCGAGGATCAGGATGTGCGGCTCGGTCAGCAGCGCCGACGCCAGGACGGTCTTCTGGGTCATCCCCTTGCTGAAGGCGGCCATCGGCTGATCGCGGCGTTCGTAGAGGCCGAAGCCACGCAACAAGCGCTCGGTGCGCGCGTCGATGGCGGCGTCGTCGAGCTCGAACAAGCGACCGCGCAGGTGCAGGTACTCCCACGGAGTGAGCGCGTCGTAGACGTGGGCCACCTCCGGAACGTAGCTGACCCGCCGCCGGGCGCGCGCCGGATCGGTGCGCACGTCGACGCCGTCGAGTTCGATGGTGCCTCGGTCGGGCGACAGCAGGCCCATCATGCACTTGATCGTCGTGCTCTTGCCCGCACCGTTGGGGCCGAGCAGCGCGAAGACCTGGCCAGGCTCCACCAGCAGGGTGAGGTCGTCGATGGCCCGGATGCGCCCGTAGTCCTTGCCGAGGTGTTCGATACGGATCATGGCCGCGGATGGTCAGGCGAGAAGGACGGTGGAACCAGCGGTCTCGCGGCTCTCGAGCGCGCGATGGGCCGCCGCCGCTTCGGTCAGCGGCAAGACGGTGCCGATGTGCGGGCGCAGCCAGCCGGCTTGGACGCCGGCGAACACCGCCTGCGCGCTGGCCATACGTTCGGCACGCGACGCGGTGTAGTCGTGCAGCGTCGGGCGCGTGACGTACAACGAGCCGCGGTGGCTGAGGTCGAGCAGGTCGATGGGGTCCGGCTTGCCCGACGCGTTGCCGAACGACACCAGGGTGCCGCGCCGGGTCAGGCAGGCGAGCGACCCGTGCGTGGTGGTCTTGCCCACCGAGTCGAACACGATCGGAACTCCGAGGCCGTGGGTGAGCTCGCGCACGCGAGCGACGAAGTCCTCGCGCGTGTAGACGATGGGATGGGCGCAGCCGTGTCGCTGGGCGAGGCGTCCCTTCTCGTCGGAGCTGATCGTGCCGATGACCTCGGCTCCGAGGCGAGCCAGCCACTGGCACAGCATCAGGCCGACGCCACCCGCGGCTGCGTGCACCAGCACCGGCATGGCTGGCTCGATTTTCACGCAGCGCTGCACCAGGTACTCCGCAGTCATTCCGCGGAGGAGGACGGCGGCGGCCGTGACGTCGTCGAGGTGATCCGGCAGCGGCACCAGGCGCTCGGCGGCGAGACTGCGGTACTCCGCGTAGGCGCCGGGTGCACCACCGGCGTAGGCGGCGCGGTCGCCGGGGCGAAAGCCGTCCACGCCGCGGCCCAGCGCTTCGACCACCCCGACCGCCTCGACGCCGAGCGCATGTGGCAGGGACGGCAGCGCGTACAGGCCGCTGCGATGGTAGGTGTCGATGAAGTTGGCGCCGATGGCCACGTGGCGCAGAAGCACCTCGCCCGGCCCCGGTTCCGGGAGCGGCACTCGGTCGCAACGCAGCTGCTCGGGGCCCCCGTGAGCGTGGATGCGGACGGCGAGTGGCATGGCCGCAGCTTAGCCGAACGGTCGCGAGCGGCCGCGGGTGCATTCCCCACCCGGTGCGCATGCGCCGGCGGTGCCACCGGCGCTTGGCGTCGGGTCGTGGTCCTGCCGCGGGGCAGACGAGGTCCGCGCGGTTGCGGTGGCCTGGTTGCCGACCTACCCCCGCTCCGGATCTGCGGCCGGGCCGTCGGCGCCCAGCCAGCGCCGATCCAAGCCAGAGGCCCTTCCTTCCACGGCCCTTCCTCCACCTTGACAGCGTCGCCGCACGGCGCGCGAATACCGACCATGTTCCGATCGCTGGCCATCGTCGGCCTCCTTTCCCTGACCAGCTGCGCCGCCTCGCGGGAGTACTTCATCCCGCGAGAGGAAGTGCGCGCCCAGTCGCCGCGCGGCTGGCCGGCAGCGCAGTACGCCGTCACCATCGCCGGTCAGGAGGTCGGGGAGACCAAGATCTGGTCGGAGGGCACCATGCGGGTGGACGTCGATGGCGAGGACCGCACGGTGCTGCACGTCGGCTTCGAGGTCGAGAACCGCATCACCGGCGAGCTCGACTTCGACGTCGATCGCTGCCGTGTCGTCGACGTGCAGGGGCGTGGCGAGCGTTTCGCTGACCTGGGTGCACACGAGCAGAGCGGTGTGCTGCACGTTGCCGGCACGCAGGTGGGCCTGATCGATCTCGAGTTCGTGCTGCCGCGCGGCACGCGACCGCGCGACCTCACGTCGTTCCGCGTGGAGTGGGAGCTGGCGACGCCGCAGGGGCAGTTCAAGCAGAGCACGCCGTTCCGCGTCGACGCTGCGCGCTCCTACCGACCCCGTCCCACCTACTACGGGTCCTACGGGTACTACGACCCATGGGGACCCTGGTGGGGCTTCGGGACCGGGTTTGCCGTCGGCCGCTTCAGCAGCCGCCTTTGGTGGGGGCCACCGCGTTGGTGTCGCTGAGCTACGACTCTCGCGTTTCCTCGACGAGATCGACCCCTTGTCGGCTGCCGGCTGCGCTAGCCGGCGCGGAGCTCAGCGCCCCAGTGCGCAACCGTCCTTGCGCGATTCGGACGCGCCGACGTAGAGGCCGCGCGCCGCGTCGAAGCCGATGGCCTGGTAGCCGCCGAAGCCGCCGTCCCCGGGACTGACGCGGACGCGGTGGCCACGCGCCCGCAAGGCGTCCAGCACGTCGGCGGAGACGCCGGGCTCGACCAGCACCTCGCCGCCATCACGCATCGTCTCGCCGGTCGGTGCCGTCGAACCCTCGTGCCGCACCCGTGGCGCGTCGCCGGCCTCCTGCAGGGTCATGCCGAAGTCGATGATGTTCATCAGGATCTGTACGTGCCCCTGCGGCTGCATGTCGCCGCCCATCACGCCGAAGCTCAGGAAGGGCACGCCGTCCCTGGTGACGAAGGCGGGGATGATGGTGTGGAAGGGGCGCTTGCCGGGGGCGAAGCTGTTGGCCTTCCCGGGCGCCAGGTCGAACAACTCGCCGCGGTCCTGCAGGCAGAAGCCGAGGTCGGGTGGGGTGATGCCGGAGCCGAAGCCGCGGAAGTTGCTCTGGATGAGCGACACCATGGTTCCCTCCCGGTCGGCGACGGTGAGGTAGACGGTGTCGCCGTCCTTGGCGGCCGGGTTGCCCGGTTCGACGCTGGCCATGGCGTGTGTCGGATCGATACGACGGCGCTGCGCGGCGGCGTAGTCCGCCGCCAGGAGTCCCTTCACCGGCACGGTCACGAAGGCGGGATCCGCGTAGAAGCGGGCTCGGTCGGCGAAGGCGAGCTTCTTGGCTTCGATCAAGAGGTGCAGCGTCTCCACGCTACCGAAGCCCAGCTTGGCCACATCGAAGCCCGAGAGCAGGTTCAGTATCTGCAGCGCGGCGATGCCCTGCCCGGGCGGTGGTAGCTCCCACACCTCGTAGCCGCGGTAGTTCACCGATACGGGTGCGATCCAATCGGAGTGATGCTCTCTGAGGTCCTCCTCGCTCAGGTAGCCGCCGTGCTCGCGCACGAAGGCAACCAGGCTCTTGCCGATGCTGCCGGCGTAGAACGCGTCACGCCCGGCCTCGGCGAGCGTCGCGAGGGTGCGCGCCAGGGCCTGGTTGCGGAAGACGTCACCGGCGGCAGGCGGCTTGCCGCCCGGCGTGAAGACGGCGGCGAAGCCCGGCTCGTCTTGCAGCACTCGGGCGCCCAGGTGCCAGTGGTGGGCGATCACCGGCGTCACCGCGAAGCCACTCTCGGCGTGGCGGATCGCCGGTGCCAGCACGTCGGCCATCGGCAGGCGGCCGAAGCGGGCGTGCAGGGTGAACCAGCCGTCGACGCAGCCTGGCACCGTGATCGGGAGCGGGCCGTGCGGCGGGATGTGGGTGCGGCCACCGGTAGCGAGCACCTCGCGCGTCAGGGCCCGCGGCGAGCGTCCGGCGGCTTCGAGCCCGTGCAGCTTCTCGGTGGGACCGTCCCACACGATGGCGAACAGGTCGCCGCCGAGGCCGCAGCCCGTCGGCTCGGTGACGCACAGGACGGCGTTGGCCGCGATCGCGGCGTCGACGGCGTTGCCGCCAGCGTCGAGGATGGCCAGCGCCGCCTGCGTCGCAAGCGGTTGGCTGGTGGCGGCCATGCACGCGCGCCCGAAGCACTCCGAACGGGTCGACCACGAGAAGCGGCCACCGGGGCGCGTCTGCGCCGCCAGGGTCACGGTGGAGACCAGGAGACCGAGCAGGACCGCGAGGACGAGGGCGGCTTCGCGCATGGGCGCATGGTAGTGGTGGTTCGCATCGGTGACAGCGCCGGCGGTCCTCGTTCAGTCCGGCGGCTGCCAGTCGAGCTGCGCGAGGTCGCCGGGGGATCCGACCATGACCACCACGAAGTGGGCCGGATCGAACAGCTTGCCGGCGTTCGCGACTTGCTCCGGGGTGGCGCCGCGCACGGCGTCGGCTTCGCGCCGGCCGCCGTCGAGGTCGCCGAACTGGCGCAGGCTGCGGTAGACACTGTCCGCGAGTCCGAGCTGTGGTTCGCGCGCGAGCGCGCGCGAGCCGAGCCACATGTTGCGTGCCGCCTCGAGCTGCGCCGGCGTGAGCTTGCCGGCCCCGGCGTCGCGCAGCAGGCGCGCGGTCACGTCGAGGACCTCGCGCACCTTGTCCGGACGTGTTCGCGTCACCAGACTGGCCGGGGCGGCGAAGGTGAGCGATGGGCTGGAGAAGCTGATCCCGTACACCAGCCCGCGGTTCACCCGCAGTTCGTCTTCGAGGCTGCTGGTGAAGCCACCGGCGGTGGCCAAGCGCAGCACCTGGACCGCGGGCGCCAGCGCTGCGTCGGGCGGCGGCCCCAGGGTGCCGAGCTGCAGGTACACCTCGGACATCTCCGGCAGCGACACCTTGATGAGGCGCTGCGCCGGTGCACGAGCGGCCGGCGGGCGCACTTCGGTCGTGGTCGGTGCGTCGACGCGCGGCCACGCGCCGAAGCGTTGGCGCACCGCGGCAACCAGGTCCGGGGCAACTCGGCCGACGACCAACACCGTCGCCAGCTGCGGCTGGACCAGACGCTGCCACTCTGCACGCAGGGCGGCGTGGTCGGTCTGCGCCAGTGCCCCCGCGGTGTCCTCGAGCGAGAACGCCGTGGCGAGCGGGTGGTCGCCGACGACTGCGCGCACGAACGCCTGCTGTGCCAGGTGTTCGGGAAGTTTGCGACGCTGCTCCAGGAGATGCTGCTCCCGCTCGCGCTCCCGCACCACGACTGCGTCCGCGAAGGTCGGTTGCAGTATGGCACCGGCCAGCAGCTCGAGCGCCCGCGGTGCGTGCGCGGCCATGCAGGAGACGTGCACGCGCGCGTCCTCCAGATCGACGTAGCTGGCGTAGTCGGCGCCGATGTCGCCGAGTGCTCGGCGCACGGCGTCCTCGTCGAGGTCGGCGTGCCCCATCCAAAGGCAGCCCATGGCCAGGCTCGCGTGCCGGAACGTCTCGGGTGTGTCCAGCAGCAAGCCACCGCGCACGTAGACCGCCAGGGTCACCAGCGGCAGCGCTGGTCGTTCGACCACGATCACACGGACGCCGTTCGCGAGCGTGGTGTCCTCGGCGGGAGCGCCCTGCGCCGCGAGCGTGCCGCCGAGCGCGAAGACGGCCGAGAACAGCCGACAGAGCCTGCGCGATCGGCGACCGCCGGCGTGACCGACTCTCATCGGCCGACCTCGGAACGGGGCCGCAGCTCGGCGATGGCGGCACGGTCGCGGCGCAAGATCTGCTTGGCCACCGCTTGCAGGCTGCCGCTGTCGACCTCTGCATAGCGTTGCGGCAGGTCGAGGCAGGCACGGTGATCGCCGACGGTGACCTCGAACTGTGCCAGCAGATCGGCACGGCCGGTGGCCGTGGCGAGCCCGCGCAAGATCGAGGTCGACGCCCCGACTCGGGCGCGCGAGAGCTCGGCGTCGTCCACGCCCTCGGCGACGAGGCGGTCGATTTCGGCGAAGACGGCCTCGATCACTGCATCGGCATCCTGCCGTGGCGCGAGGGTGAGCGACAGCACCAGTGGTTCCTGGTCGAGGGTCCAGTCGTGCCTCAGGGCGAGCGAGGTCACCGTGCGATCGGCGCGCACGAGGCGCCGCTCCAGGCGCGCCGTCTGCCCGCGCACCAGGACCTCGGCCAACAAGTCGAGGGCGGCGTGTTCGGCGGCGCGCGCGTTCGGACCCACGAAGCCGATCAGGAGCAGCGGCGCCGCGGCTTCGCGCTCGAGCAGGATGCGGCTGGCATGGGTGCGCTCGGGCTCCGCGGCCACAGCCACGCGCGCACCTGGTCCGCGCGGCAGTCCGCCGAAGGCGGCCGCCACATCGGCGCGTACGGCCTCGACGTCGATGGCCCCGGCCAGGACGAGGGTGGCGTTGTCCGGCGCGTAGAAGCGACGGTAGAAGGCGCGACACGTACCGACGTCGGCGGATTCGATGTCGGCGACCCATCCCAGCACCGGCCAACGGTTGGGGTGTGTCTGGAAGAGCGACGCTGCCAGCAAGGTGTCGAGCAGCATCTCCGGTTGGTTCTCGATCGTCTGCCGGCGCTCCTGTAGCACCACCTGGCGCTCGCGCTCGAGCATGTCCTGGTCGAGGCTGAGGTCCACCATGCGATCCGACTCGAGGTCGAGTACCCGCGGCAGCGACTGCGGTGGGACCTCGGTGAAGTAGGTCGTGTAGTCGTTGCGCGTGTAGGCGTTGCCGTAGCCGCCGGCGCGCTCGAGCACTGCGTCGAACTGCTTGGGGCCGTAGCGGGTGGCGCCGTTGAACATCATGTGCTCGAACAGGTGCGCCAGGCCGGTCGCGCCGGACACCTCGTCGCGCGAACCGACGTGGTAGACGAGCCGCACGGCCACGATCTCCGACGCAGCTTCCGGGGCGAGGATCACGGTCATGCCGTTGTCCAACCGGTAGCGCACCGTCGGCACCTCGAGAGGCATGGCCGCCCCGTGGGGCTGCGCCGCCAGGTGGGCCGCGAGAATGGCCAGCGGCACCGCGCGGCCGACTGCGTATCGTGAGCGCTCGCGCATGGATGTGGTGTCGAGCAGGAAGCGGCGAGCCTCGGGGCGAGGTCGTGGCGCGTCGGGACGAGGGCGCGATGATAGCAACCGGGCGGCCGCCGCGGTCGGGCCGGCGGCAGGCGAGGTCGGGTTGCGCGCATGATCGCCACCGTGGTCATCCCCGTGCTGGACGAGGCCCTGAGTCTGCCGCTGGTCCTGGCGGAGCTGCCCCGTGACCTCGTGCGCCGTGTCATCGTCGTCGACAACGGTTCCACCGACGGCAGCGCGGCCGTGGCGCGGGCTCACGGTGCCCACGTGGTGACCGAGCCGCGGCGCGGCTACGGTTCTGCCTGCCTCGCTGGAGTCGCCGCGCTGCGGGTCGACGACGAGATCGTCGCATTCCTCGACGGCGACCACTCCGACTACCCCGACGACCTCCGTGAACTCCTGGAGCCGGTGTGGAGCGGCGCCGCCGATCTGGTCATCGGCAGCCGCATGCTGCGCCACGAGGCGCGCCGCGCGCTGCCGCCGCAGGCCCGCTTCGGCAACCGTCTGGCGGCGCTGCTCATGCGGCTGCTGTTCGGTCTGCGTTGCACGGACCTGGGCCCGTTTCGCGTCATCCGCCAGGCCGACCTGCACCGTCTGGGCATGACCGACCGCGACTTCGGGTGGACGGTCGAGATGCAGCTGCGCGCGCACCTGCGTGGTCTGCGCGTGCGCGAAGTTCCGGTGCGCTACCGTGCGCGCATCGGCGACAGCAAGATCTCGGGCACCCTGCGCGGGTCGCTGCGCGCGGGCTACAAGATCCTGAAGACGATCTTCGTCTACCGGCTGCGCCTGGGTCGCATCGCCGCCGGTGGCTGAGACCTCCGGCGACGAAAGGGCTCGGGGCGGGGCCGGTCCAGGCGCGCCGACGCGGCGGTCGATGCGCCGATGCTCGACGACACGTCGGCGCGGTCGAGAGGGGCTCCGCGGGCCGCTCGGCGCCACCCGCGGGCTGACCCGAGGCCTCCGTCGTCACGCACCGCAAGGCGGGCGGTTCTCGCCGCAGCGGCCGCAGAACGGCTCGGCGGCGCTGCGGTCCTGCTTGCCGATGGCGAAGGTGGTCGGTTGGCGTTCGTGCCGGTCGCCGGCGCACTTCGGACACTGCACTGCCGTGACGACGGCACCGTCTTGGGTGTGCACCAGCTGTTCGAAGACGTGGCCGCAGCCGGAGCACCGGTAGTGGTAGAGGGGCATGGATCGGGCCACGGGATCATAGCGCGCACGTCGTGTGCGTCGCCGTGCCGCTCGTTCTCTCGGTGCCGTCGTTGGTACCGGGGGCTCCGGTCGAGTTCGCCGGGGAGGAGGGCGCCATACACGGCGCTTGGCCGCTTGCCGGGCTCGGCGCTACTCTGACGGAGATGGATGAACCGCGTCCCGAGCACGTGACCAAGCTCTTGGTCGACTGGTGCGCGGGGGATCAGCGCGCCCTGGCGGAGCTGATGCCGCTCGTGATGGACCAGCTCAAGGCGCAAGCGCGTCGCTACCTCGAGCGCGAACGGTCGGACCACACCTTGCAGGCGACGGCGTTGGTCAACGAGGCCTATCTGCGGCTGATCGACCAGAGCAAGGTGAAGTGGCAGAACCGCACCCACTTCTTCGCCGTGTGCGCGCAGATCATGCGACGCATCCTGGTCGACCACGCGCGCAACCGTCGCGCCCAGAAGCGGGGGGGCTCCGCCAAGAAGGTCGACTTCGACGACCTGAGCGGCCTGCTCAGCGACAAGCAGGTCGACATCGTCGCTCTCGACGACGCGCTGCACGAACTGGCCAAGATCGACAAGCGGCAGGCGCGCATCGTCGAGCTCCGCTTCTTCGGCGGCCTCAGCATCGAGGAGGCGGCCGAGGTGGAGGGTGTGTCCCGCGCCACCGCCAACCGCGAGTGGGCCATGGCGCGCGCATGGCTGCACATGCAGATGGAAGCGTGACCCTGCGGCGCTCTCCATCGGCTTGCGGCCGTCCCCGCCGTATGGAACGCAGCGCGACTCCGCTTGGCCTCATCCAGCCGCGCCCGCGGCGGTGGGCGTCTGCTCCAAGGGGCGCCGGACCCGGCTCCTCGCCTCACCCGTTCCCTAATAGAGGAGCGTCACGCGGTGACGTCTACGGATGTCGAGCATCGCGTCTTCTTGCATCTTGCGCCGCATGATGTCGCGAACCTTGGGCAGCGTGCTCTCGGTCACCAGGAAGAAGGCGTAGTGCGTGTAGGAGAGACGTTTGACGAAGTGCTGCCCGTACGGCGACTCGATGGGACCAGTCCATTCGCCGTCTCGCAGCTCCCAGGCCGCGCGCGTGACGCTCGGGGGCAGGCGCGGGTCGAAGCGCGAGACGTTGCGTAGGATGCCGCCGCGGTTGGCGGTGCGACGGTCTTCCGACATCAGCCGGGCGACGTCTTCGAAGTTCGACCCGTCGGGCGCCAGACGTGCCTTGACCTCGGCCAGCAAGCGCGTCGTCTCGCGCCGATCGGCGTCGACGAGGAGCTGACCGCTCACCGGCTGGCGGTCGTAGACGAGGATGTGCGCGAGGTGGACGACCCCGCCGAAGTAGCGCGGGTTCTCGCGATAGAAGTAGTGCGCCGCGTCGAGACCGATGCGGTCGAGGTCGGGGGTGAGGGCGTCGAGCCAGCCCTGGCGCTGGTCGGCCAGTCCGAACTCGCGCCGGTGGCGCGCACGCAGGTTGGCCTTGCGCTCGTCGGTCAGGTCGGATTTGACGCCCTGGTCCTCGCGCTGTTGTCGATAGTGCGCCAGCCAGGCCTCGAAGCCGCCTTCGGCGGCCTGCTCGAGTCTGGCGTCGACGGCCTCCTGCGGAACCTCGCGGGCGCGGGCCTCGGCCTGCAAGGCGACGATGTCCGCGTACTGCCGGATCCAGTCGGCCGGCTGGCGCTTGTCGAAGTAGAGATTCCCCGCCGGTGTGGCCAGGAAGCCGGCAAACCCCGGGGAGAGGTGCTCGTCCATGTAGCGAGCCATCTCGCCCAGCGTGATCTCGCGCTCGTCGACCTTGGCCACCGCTTTGTCCTTGTCCCGCGGGTAGCGCAACTCGATCCCGGTCAGGGCGCTCAGATCGCGGCGGAGCTCGGGCGTGGTCTTTTCGGCCTTGGCAGGCGGCTCCTGGGCGCCGACGCAGGTCGCCAGGGCGGCATGGACGAGGAACAGCTTGCACGCGGCGCGCCGAGTGGCTCCGCACCGCACACGAGTCGAAAGGACGTTGCTAGGCATGCCAGGAGATCGCCGCCCGCGGCGGCATCGGCGGATCGGACAAGCGCCGGCACCGACGGCGCGTCTCGTCGAAGTCAATTGGCCGCGCGCGTGGCCGACCCTGGAGAATAGCATCGTCCAACGCTGGCGTCACCGATGAGCGGTTCCCCTGCTGTCCCCTTGGCCGAGCGCGTTCGCGGCGAGTTCGCGAAGCGCCACGGCGGCGATTCGGCTCGCGTGTTCTTCGCGCCCGGGCGTGTCAACCTCATCGGCGCGCACCTCGACTACAGCGGTGGGGACGTGCTGCCGTTGGCCGTCGACCGGGGCATCTACGTCGCCGCGCGGCTGCGGAGCGACGACCGCGTGCGCCTGTGCAGCTTGGATCAGACCCTGGCAGTCGAAGTGACGCTGCCGGAGATCGGGTCGCATCAGCAGCCCGGGCGCGGTTGGGCGAACTACCCGCTGGGGGTCTTGCATGTGCTGGCCGAGCACACCGGTGAGAGCGTGGGAGCCGACCTCGTGTTCGGCGGCGACCTGCCCATGGCTTCCGGATTGTCGTCGTCGGCGGCCCTCGAAGTGGCGACCGCGACCGCGCTCGATGCGCTGCTGGGCACCCGACTCGATCCGCTGACCCTGGCCCAGATCGCGCACCGTGCCGAGAACGACTACGTCGGCCTGCAGTGCGGCATCATGGACCAGTTCGCGTCTGCGATGGGGCGAGCCGACCACGCGCTCTTGCTGCACTGCCACACCCAGACCTTCGAGCACGTGCCGCTCGACCACCGCGCGTTCGAGGTGCTGGTGATGGACTCGCGCAAGCCGCGGCGCTTGGCCGCGACCGGGTTCAACCAGCGCGTGCGCGAATGCCAACAGGCGCACGCGGCCTTGCGCGCTGCCGGGATCGATCGGCCTTGCCTTGCCGCCTACGAGCCGGCGGAGCTCGAGCGAGTCGAGAGCGTTCTCGACGAGGTGCTGTTGCGTCGTGCCCGCCACGTGGTGAGCGAGATGCAACGGGTGGATTCGGCGGTGAAAGCGCTGCGCCGAGGCGACGTGGCGGCCTTCGGCGCCTGTCTCACCGCAAGCCATGCTTCCACGGCACGGAACTACGACGTGTCGTGCGACGAGCTCGACGAACTCACCGGTGCCGCTTGCGCGTGCCCGGGGGTGTTCGGCGCGCGGCTCACCGGAGCCGGATTCGGCGGCTGCGCGATCGCGCTGGTGGTGCCGGGACGAACCGAGGACGTCGCCGAGGCCGTGGCCGCGCGCTACGAGTCTCGCTTCGCCGTCACGCCGGGCTTCGAGGTGCTGCGCGCCGGATCCGGACCTCGCGAACTCTGAGCCCGTAGGGCTGTCGATCGCGCTACGCGATCGACCAGCCGCCCTGCGACGCGGGCTCAGATGGGATGAGAGCGAATCCTCTCGAAGGCTCAGCGCGG